>NZ_CP115900.1:0-2500 GCF_027945725.1 Sphingomonas sp. CV7422
TAAACGCACGAAAGCCCCGGGCCGTGGGGGCTGGGGCATTGGTGGTGTTTTGGGATGGTTGCGGGGACAGGATTTGAACCTGTGACCTTCAGGTTATGAGCCTGACGAGCTACCGGGCTGCTCCACCCCGCGACACTGGGTGTTGTGCGGGGTTGTGCCCGGCACGGTGTGCCTCTCTGTGGGAGAGGGTGTGTGAATGGGTTCTTGTATATTCATCCGCCGGCTACAATGCCTGGCGACGACCTACTCTTCCATCGCTTGAGCGATAGTACCATTGGCGCAGTCGGGTTTCACGGCCGAGTTCGGGATGGGATCGGGTGGGACACCGACGCTATAGCCACCAGGCAATGGAGCGGGCGGATGAATCTCGCATCGAAGTGGGACTTCGATGCGGGAGTGCCGAGGGTCGTCTGGCGATTGCCTTGCGGCGGGCCATCGGATCCCCGGTTGGTTCAAAATCGATGCGTGCACTTATTGTTTCAGCTGGGAGTGTATCATCCGCCTCATGCAACCCAAGGTTGTCATTGATGGTGTGTAACTCTCAAGCGCGACTAGGACAATTAGTATCGGTTAGCTCCATGCGTTACCGCACTTCCACATCCGATCTATCAAGGTGATGGTCTTTCACCGTCCTATGAAATCTTATCTTGAGGGAGGCTTCCCGCTTAGATGCTTTCAGCGGTTATCCCGTCCGTACATAGCTACCCTGCTGCGCCGTTGGCACGACGACAGGTACACCAGAGGTACGTTCAACCCGGTCCTCTCGTACTAGGGTCAACTCCTCTCAAATTTCGACGCCCACGGCAGATAGGGACCAAACTGTCTCGCGACGTTCTGAACCCAACTCACGTACCACTTTAATTGGCGAACAGCCAAACCCTTGGGACCTGCTCCAGCCCCAGGATGTGATGAGTCGACATCGAGGTGCCAAACAACCCCGTCGATATGAGCTCTTGGGGGTTATCAGCCTGTTATCCCCGGCGTACCTTTTATCCGTTGAGCGATGGCCCTTCCACGAGGGACCACCGGATCACTATGACCGACTTTCGTCTCTGCTCGACTTGTCAGTCTCGCAGTCAGGCGGGCTTATGCCATTGCACTCTAACAGCCGGTTTCCAACCGGCCTGAGCCCACCATCGCGCGCCTCCGTTACTCTTTAGGAGGCGACCGCCCCAGTCAAACTACCCGCCACAGAGGGTCCCTGCACCGGCTAACGGTGCGAGGTTAGACATCAGAAAACAACAGGGTGGTATTTCACCTATGGCTCCACGCCGGCTGGCGCCAACGCTTCAAAGCCTCCCACCTATGCTACACAGTTCTTTCCTAATGCCACTCTGAAGCTGCAGTAAAGGTGCACGGGGTCTTTCCGTCTAACCGCGGGTACTCCGCATCTTCACGGAGAATTCAATTTCGCTGAGCATGTCCTGGAGACAGTGGGGAAGTCGTTACGCCATTCGTGCAGGTCGGAACTTACCCGACAAGGAATTTCGCTACCTTAGGACCGTTATAGTTACGGCCGCCGTTTACCTGGGCTTCATTTCAGAGCTTGCACCCCTCCACTTAACCTTCAGGCACCGGGCAGGCGTCAGGCCCTATACGTCGTCTTGAAGCCGACTTAGCAGAGCCCTGTGTTTTTGCTAAACAGTCGCTACCCCCTGGCCTGTGCCCCCAGCAAGAGCTTGCGCTTATGCTGGGCCTCCTTCTTCCGAAGGTACGGAGGCAATTTGCCGAGTTCCTTCAGGACACTTCTCTCAAGCGCCTTGGTATACTCTACCTGACCACCTGTGTCGGTTTCGGGTACGGTCTATACGGTGGGGCTATTTCCTGGAACAGTTTCGAAGCCCGGCCAATCCGTTAAGGCCGAACAACTCACACCATCCGTCACACACCACCAGGCCCACGAATATTAACGTGGTTCCCATCGACTACCCCCTTCGGGCTCGTCTTAGGGGCCGGCTCACCCTGCGCGGATTAGCCTTGCGCAGGAACCCTTGGTCTTTCGGCGAGAGGGCATCTCACCCTCTTTATCGCTACTCATGTCTGCATTCGCACTTCCGATACCTCCACGACCCATTACCAGATCGCTTCACAGGCTTACGGAACGCTCCGCTACCGCGTGGCTTGCGCCACACCCTAAGCTTCGGTGTATCACTTGAGCCCCGTTACATCTTCGCCGCAGAAACCCTTGTTTAGACCAGTGAGCTGTTACGCTTTCTTTAAAGGATGGCTGCTTCTAAGCCAACCTCCTGGTTGTTTTGGGATTTCCACATGCTTTCCCACTTAGTGATAACTTGGGGACCTTAGCTGTAGGTCAGGGCTGTTTCCCTTTTGACGACGGACCTTAGCACCCGCCGTCTGTCTCCCGGATATCACTCCTAGGTATTCGGAGTTTGGTTAGAGTTGGTAGATCTCGCGACCCCCGCATCCATCCAGTGCTCTACCCCCTAGGGTGTCCATCCGAGGCACTACCTCAATAGTTTTCGCGGAGAACCAGCTATTT
>NZ_CP115900.1:7500-652500 GCF_027945725.1 Sphingomonas sp. CV7422
CCGCGCTGGTGATGGCGGCGGGCGTGCGGCTGGTCGACTCGCTGCTGCCGCCGCTCGCGCCGCCGCTGCGGCTCGCCGCGCTGGTCGCCACCGGGGTCGCGCTCTACGGCAGCGGGATGCTGCTGCTCGCCCGCCCGCTGATCCGCGAGCTGATCGCGCTGCTGCGCAAACAGCCGCTGCCCGGCTGATCAGCCGCGCTGGATATAGTCGCGCATCGCCGCGGCCTCCGCCTCGATCCGGTCGATGCGATGTTTGACGAGGTCGCCAATCGAGACGAAGCCGGCCAGCCGCGCGCCATCGATCACCGGCAGATGGCGGATGCGCCGCCGCGTCATCAGCGACAGCGCGCCGATCACCGGCTCGGATGGCGCGACCTGCTGCACCGGCTTAGTCATCACCTGTGCGAGCGGCGCGTCGAGCGCGGCGACGCCCTGCCTGGCGAGCGAATAGACGACGTCGCGTTCGGAGACGATGCCGACCACCGTGCCGTCGTCGATCACCGGCACCGCGCCGATCCGCCGTTCGGCGAGCAGGCGGACCGCCTGCCCCAGTGTCGCATCGCTGGGCAGCGACACGACCTCGCTGCCCTTGTCACGCAGGATCGCCGCGATCGTCATCCATCCTCTCCTCGCTTCCCGACTCCGTCCGATGCGGAGTCGGTGACACGGCAGGAGATCATGTTTGCAGCGACTTGGCAAAGCCGCCGGCACGCCGTCACGAAAAAGGCCGGCTCCTGGCGGAACCGGCCCTTCGACATGACGCGATCGACGGCGGATCACTCCGCGGCGGGTGCATCCACGGCGGGAGCACGAACGCGGCGGCGACGCGGCTTGGGCGCCTCCTCCCCGTCGTTGGCCGCAGCGATGTTGAGCGACGGCGGCAGCCGGTCGGCATCGACACCGTTGCTCTCCGCAACGGGCGCCGCCTCGGCGGGAGCGGCGGTCGCCTCCGCCTCGGGCTGCGCGTCGCGGCGCGGGCGGCCGCGGCGCGGGCGCGGCGCGAGCACCGGCGAATCGGCTTCCAGCACCGCTTCGGTGCGCTGCTGGAGATCCTCGCCCTCGGCGAGCGGATCGGCGCGGCGCTGGCCGGCGACCTCGACCGGCGTCTCGCTCTCGAAGCGTGGGCGGCGGGTGCGATCCTCGCGCTGCGGACGATCGTCGCGCGCGGCGCGTTCCTCGCGCTGCGGCTGGGCGCGCTCGTCGCGATTGCCACGGTCTTCCCACTGGCGCGGCTGGCGCTCGCCGCGGGCCTCGCGCTGGCCCTGGTCGTTCCGTCCCTGATCGCGCTGGTTCTGTTCGCGCTGGCCCTGCTCGCCGTCCTGATCGCCGGCGCGGATCGGTTCGCCCTCGTCGCCGTAATCGTCGTCGTCGTTGAGGTCGAAGGGCTGCTGCCGCTTGGGCTGATTGTCCTCGAACCGGCCGCGCTGATCGGCGATCACGCGGAAATAATGATCGGCGAACTGGAGGTAATATTCGGTGTTGACCCGATCGCCCTGCCGCTGCGCCTCGCCGGCGAGATTCTTGTATTTCTCGAACAACTGGTTCGCGTTGCCGCGCGCGCGGCTGTCGATACGGTTGCCGTTGTCGGGCCGGCCCTGGCCGCCCTGGCGGGGGCCGTTATTGCCACCATTGTTACCGCCACGACCGCGACGGCGGCCGTTCTGCTGCCGATTGTTGATCAAGCTACTGTCCCATGATCAGAGTTAAATGGTCCCTGGACAACCAATCCGGTCGATCGCGGCCTGTCCGCATCGACCAGCCCGACCCGGCACATGCCGGTCGAACCAAGCGCCCTTCCGGGTCGCCGCGCGCCAAAGCAACGCTCGAGCCTGCCACGGCCACCGCGACGGTGGCGTCATGACGAAGGATGCGGGGTCAGCGCCTGACGGTGCGGCCAAAGCGAATGGCGAAAGCTGCTGCAACGTGCCCCGGCCCGACCAATAGCTGGCGCAAGGCCGCTCCGACAAGCGAAATATGCGGACGATGCGTGCCGATTTCAAGCTGCGGCGTCCTGCTCGACCAGCAGGCAGCGGTCGCGCCCGCCGAGATCGCGGTGCAATGTCGCCGTCAGCCCCGCCGCGGCGAACAGCGCGGCCACCGCCGCCGCCTGGCGATGACCAATCTCGACCGCGGCGCAGCCTCTCGCCGCGATCAGTCGCGGCAGCTGGCGGGCGAGGATCCGATAGTCGTCGAGCCCGTCGGCGCCGGCGAACAGCGCCGCCGCCGGTTCGTGTGCGCGCACCTCGTCGGGGAGCGGCTCGTCGCTGCCGATATAGGGCGGGTTGGCGAGGACGAGGTCGAACGCCGCATCGACCGCCGCCGCCCAGTCGCCGCGCACGAAGCCGGCGCGCGACGCGAGGCCGAGCCGCGCCGCATTGGCGCGCGCATAATCGAGCGCGACCGGCGAACGGTCGATCCCCAGCCCGCGCGCCTGCGGCCATTCGTCGAGCGCGGCGAGCAGCAGCGTTCCCGGCCCGGTCCCGAGATCGAGGATGGTGCGCGGCGTCGCGCCCCGCGCCAAAGCGGCAGTGAGCAGCGTCTCGCTGTCGGGGCGCGGCACCAGCACGCCGGGGCCGACCGCCAGCTCGATCGTCCAGAAGCCGCGCCGCCCGGTGATATAGGCGACCGGCTCGTGCGCCGCACGCCGTTCGACCAGCGCCGCGAAGCCGGGCGGCACGACGCGCGCCGGATCGAGCAGCAGCTGCGTCCGCTCGGTCCCCAAGGCATGCGCCATCAGCAGCTCGGCATCGAGCCGTGCGGTCGGCGAGGCGAAGCGCGCCGCGGCGGCGGCGAGCGTCGCGTGCATCGTGCGGGCGAGGTCGGTCATGCGGGTGTCACCTGCGGCCCCTTCCCTGACCTTGTCTGTGACTTGGCCACCTTAGTTCGTCATCCCGGCGCAGGCCGGGATCCATGGACACGGTAACGACGTGAGACGCGCACCATCGGCCGCCCGTAACCATGTATCCCGGCCTTCGCCGGGATGACGAATCGAGGGTCGTGTCGAACGTGGAATACCACACCGCGCGCGCCGAACGCCCCTCACCCGTCGAGCGACGCGAGCCGTTCCGCCTCGTCCTGCGCGATCAGCGCGCCGATCAGCTCGTCCATCTCGCCTTCGAGGATCTCGGGCAGGCGATGCAGCGTCAGGTTGATGCGGTGGTCGGTCACCCGCCCCTGCGGGAAATTATAGGTGCGGATCCGCTCCGACCGGTCGCCCGATCCCACCATCGCCCGCCGCGTGCCCGAGCGTTCGGTGGCGAGCCGCTCGCGCTCCGCCTCATAGAGCCGGGTCCGCAGCACCTTGAGCGCCTTGGCCTTGTTCTTGTGCTGCGACTTCTCGTCCTGCTGGATGACGACGAGCCCGGTCGGCAGGTGGGTGATGCGCACCGCGCTGTCGGTGGTGTTGACCGACTGGCCGCCCGGCCCCGACGAACGATAGACGTCGATGCGCAGATCCTTCGCCTCGTCGATCCGCACGTCGACATCCTCCGCCTCGGGCAGCACCGCGACCGTCGCGGCGGAGGTGTGGATGCGCCCGCCCGCCTCGGTCGCGGGCACGCGCTGGACGCGGTGGACGCCCGCCTCGAACTTCAGCTTGGCGAACACGCCGGTACCGGTGACCGAGGCGACCACCTCCTTGAACCCGCCCGCATCCGATGACGAGCCGCTGATCAGCTCGACGCGCCAGCCCTGCGTCTCGGCATAACGCTGGTACATGCGGAACAGGTCGCCGGCGAACAGCGCCGCCTCGTCACCGCCGGTGCCGGCGCGGATTTCGAGCATCGCCGCGCGCGCATCGGCGGCGTCGCGGGGCAGCAGCGCGAGCGCGAGCCGGCGGTCGGCAGCGTCGAGCGCGGTGCGATTGTCGCGCAGCTCCTCGGCGGCCATCAGCCGCAATTCCTCGTCGCCGGTATCCTCCGCCATATAGGCGAGGCTGTCGGCCTCCTGCCGCAGCCGCCGCACCTCGCCCGCCGCGATCGCGACGGGTTCGAGCTCGGCATATTCCTTCGACACCGCGACGAAGCGGTCGGAGGGCAGATCGCCCGTTGCCATCAGCGCCTGCAATTCGTCGCGCCGCGCCTCGATCTGCGCGATCCGCTCGGGGGAGATGGTGGTCATCGACCCATCCTCCGGGCGGTGGAGCGTGTGCGGAAGCCCCCCACCGTCAGCGCGCCGCGCTGCCACCTCCCCGTGCCGGGGAGGAAGTGCCCCGCGGTCATCGCAGCGCCTCGGCGAGATCGGCGAAGGCCACCTGTCGCTGCTCGCCGCTCGCCAGCGTCTTGAGCTGCGCGACGCCCGCCGCCAGCTCGTCGTCGCCGAGGATGATCGCGGTGCGGGCGCCGAGCGCGTCCGCCTTGGCGAGCCGCTGCTTCATCTTGCCCTTATAGGCCATGTCGACCGCGACGCCGGCGCGGCGCAGCTCGGCGACGAGGCCCGTCGCCCGCGCTTCCGCCGCCGCGCCCATCGGCACGACCACCGCGTCGATTGAGGCTGCCGCCGGCTCCGCGAGCAGCATCGCCAGCCGCTCGACGCCCGCCGCCCAGCCGACGCCCGCGGTCGGCGCGCCGCCGAGGCTCTCGACCAGCCCGTCATAGCGGCCGCCGGCCAGCACCGTCCCCTGTGCGCCGAGCCGGTCGGTGACGAACTCGAAGGCGGTGTGGCGGTAATAATCGAGCCCGCGCACCAGCCGCGGATTGCGCGTCCACGCCACCCCGGCCGCATCGAGCCCGGCGGTGACCGCGTCGAAGAAGGCACGCGCCTCGGCCGTCAGAAAGGCATCGATGTCGGGCGCGGCATCGGCGATCGGCCGGTCACGCGGGTCCTTGGAATCGAGGATGCGCATCGGGTTCTTGTCGAGCCGGACGAGGCTGTCCTCGGACAGCGCGCCGCGATGCGCCTCGAAATGCGCGACGAGGCCCGCCCGCCACGCCTCGCGCGTCTCGGCATCGCCCAAGGTGTTGAGCTGCAGCGTCACACCATCGGCGATCCCGAGCGTGCGCAGCAGCTGGTCCGCCATCACCAGCAATTCGACGTCCGCCGCCGGCTCGGCCGCGCCGAGCACCTCGGCATCGATCTGGTGGAACTGACGATAGCGCCCCTTCTGCGGGCGTTCGTAGCGGAACACCGCGCCGCTCGTCGTGATCTTGAGCGGCGCATATTGCTGCCAGCCCTCGGTCAGGAAGGCGCGCGCGATCCCCGCGGTGAATTCGGGCCGCAGCGTCAGCGAATCGCCGCCACGATCGGGGAAGGTGTACATCTCCTTCGACACGACATCGGTGGTCTCGCCGATCGAGCGCGCGAACACCTCGGTCGCCTCGAACACCGGCAGGTCGACGCGGCCGAAGCAATACAGGCGCCGCACGCGCTCGAAGGTGTCGAGCACCTGCGCGAAGCGGCGTTGTTCGTCGCCGAAGATGTCCTGGGTCCCGCGCACCCGGCGCGGCGTTTCGATACGGGCCATATGCGGGCGCTATCTAGGCGAGCCCGCTGCCAAGCGCTAGCACCCGCGCATGAGCCATCCGCAACGTTTCGGGGGAATCGGCAGCCGCATCGCGCCGCCGCGATTCGCGCTGTTCGCCGTGGTCTTCGCGATCGGCCTGGCGGTGCTGATCCCGCGGCTGGGCGCGGGGCGCGGCGCGATGGCGTCGTTCGATACCGCCGCAATCGTCTTCCTGCTGTCCGTCTCGACGCTGTTCGGCCATGGCGAGGCGGCGCGGATGCGGCAGACGGCGCGCGACAATGACGCCAACCGCGCGCTGCTGCTGGCGATCACCGCGGCGACGATGGTGGTGATCCTGGTCGCGGTGGCAGGCGAGCTGAAGGGCCGCAACGATGCCTTTGCGATCGCGCTCGTCATCACCACGCTCGTGCTCGCCTGGCTGTTCTCCAACATGGTCTATGCGCTGCATTACGCGCATCTCTTCTACCTCGCCGATGGCGAGGATGCGGCGGCGGACGCCGGCGGACTCGAATTCCCGTCGTGCAAGGAACCCAATTACTGGGACTTCCTCTATTTCAGCGCGACGCTGGGCATGACCTTCCAGACCTCCGACGTGTCGATCACCTCGCGCCGCATCCGCCGCGTCGTGCTCGGCCATTGCCTCGCCGCCTTCGTCTTCAACCTGGGCGTGCTGGCGTTCACGATCAACGTGCTGGGCGGCGGCGGCAATTAGGCCGCCGACCGGGGCGTGACGGGGGATCCCGCCGGCGCTTCGCCACCCGCCGGTCCTCGCCGCACCGTCATCGGCAAAGGACTGGACGGGTGACCTTTTGGGCGCTTACACTTTCGCCATTCCTTCAGCTGAAAGCGCTCCATGATCCGCACGTCCGCCGTCGTCTTCCTGCTCTCCGCCGCCGCGCCCGCCTCCGCCCAGGTGCCCGCCGGCAACAGCGCGCCGCAGCCGGCGCCGTTCGTCGATACGATCCCCGCCCCGCGCGACGTCCCCTATCCCGGCACGCTCAAGGTCGCGGTCGATGCCACGGATACCGATCGCGGCATCTTCCGGGTCAAGGAGACGATCCCCGTCGCGCAGGCCGGCGCGATGGCCCTGCTCTTCCCCAAGTGGCTGCCGGGCGCGCATTCGCCGCGCGGCGAGATCGAGAAGCTCGCCGGACTGGTGATCCGCGGCAACGGCCGCATCCTGCCGTGGACGCGCGATCCGGTCGACGTCTTCGCCTTCCACATCGACGTGCCTGCCGCGGTGAAGACGCTGGACGTCGAATTCCAGTTCCTGTCGGCGACCAAGCCCGATCAGGGCCGCATCGCGGTGACCCCCAACCTCATCAGCATGCAGCCCAATTCGGTCAGCCTCTATCCGGCGGGCTATTTCACCCGGCAGATCCCGGTGCAGATGACGGTGACCTATCCGACCGGCTGGACCGCGGCGAGCGCGCTGCCGTCCAAGGCGGCGGGATCGACTTACACCTACGACAAGACCAATTACGAGATCCTGGTCGATTCGCCGATGCTCGCCGGCCGCTACGGCAAGACCTGGCCGCTCAGCCCGCGCGTCAACCTCAACGTCTTCGCCGATTCGCCAGACCTGCTCGCCGCCAAGCCCGAGCAGATCGACGCGCACAAGCGGCTGGTCGATCAGGCGGTGAAGACCTTCGGCGCCCAGCATTACGACCATTATGACTTCCTGCTTTCGCTGTCCGACCAATTGGGCGGCATCGGCCTCGAACATCATCGCAGCTCGGAAAACGGCTCGCGGCCGACCTATTTCACCGAATGGGACAGCAACGTCGCCGCGCGCAACCTGCTGCCGCATGAATTCACCCACAGCTGGGACGGCAAGTTCCGCCGCGGCGCCGACCTGTGGACGCCCGATTACCGCACGCCGATGCGCGGATCCTTGCTGTGGGTCTATGAGGGGCAGACGCAATTCTGGGGCTATGTGCTGCAGGCACGCTCGGGCCTGGTCAGCAAGCAGGATACGCTCGATGCCTATGCGGGCATCGCCGGCAATTACGACCTCGCCCCGGCGCGGCGCTGGCGCGACCTCGTCGACACCACCAACGATCCGGTGATCTCCGCGCGCAAGCCGAAGGGCTGGACGAGCTGGCAACGGTCGGAGGATTATTACAACGAAGGCCTGCTGGTCTGGATGGAGGTCGACGCGATGCTCCGCCAGCAGTCGGGCGGCACCAAGTCGATCGACGATTTCGCCCGCGCCTTCTTCGGCGTGCGCGACGGCGACTGGGGCGAGCTGACCTATCGCTTCGAGGATGTCGCCGCGACGCTCAACGCGATCCAGCCTTATGACTGGGCCGGCTTCCTCACCAAGCGGCTGACCGAGACCGGCCAGCGGGCACCGGTCGACGGTTTCGCGATGAACGGCTATACGCTCGTCTATGGTCCCGAGCCGACCAAATACTTCACCAATGCGGAAAAGAGCGGGACGATCAACGTCACCTATTCGGTCGGCCTGTCGATCGCCAAGGATGGCGAGGTCGCGCAGGTGATCTGGGATTCGCCCGCATTCAAGGCGGGGCTCGACGTCGGTACGGTAATCGCCGCGGTCAATGGCAATGCGTATAGCGGCGACGCGATGAAGGCGGCGATCGTCACTGCGCAAACGTCCAAGGATCCGATCCGTTTATTGCTCAAGAATGGGCCACGTTATCGTGAAGTTGCCATCGACTATCATGGTGGCCCGCGGTATCCGCACCTGCAGAAGACCGGCACCGGCGAAACCGGTCTCGACAAGCTTCTGATGCCGCGGTGAACCGCGGCCGACACGACTGACAAGGGAACTCCATGCGTATCGATCTGATTCCGGTCGGCAAGAACCCGCCCGACGACCTCAACGTCATCATCGAGGTGCCGACCGGCGGTGAGCCGGTGAAGTATGAATTCGACAAGGCGAGCGGCGCGCTGTTCGTCGACCGTATTTTGCACACGCCGATGCGCTACCCGGCCAATTACGGTTTCGTGCCGCATACGCTGTCGCCGGACGGCGATCCGCTCGACGCGCTGGTGATCGCACGCTCGCCCTTCATCCCCGGCTGCGTCGTCCGCGCCCGGCCGATCGCGGTGCTCAACCTCGAGGACGAGGCCGGCGGCGACGAGAAGCTGGTCTGCGTCCCCGTCGATCAGGTCTTCCCATATTATTCGAACGTCGGCGGCCGCGCCGACGTGCCGGAGATCGTGTTCGAGCAGATCGAACACTTCTTCACGCACTACAAGGACCTCGAGAAGAAGAAGTGGGTGCGCGTCGGCACCTGGGGCGATCGCGACGAGGCCCGCCGCATCACGCTCGAGGCGATCGAACGCTATGACGCCGCCAAGGCGCAGGGCGAAGAGCCGCACAATCACGAAGTGCCGGGCCGCGAATAAGCCCGGGCAGGCGCCGGTTCAGCCGGCGCCTGCGGCCAGCCGGGTCAGCGCCGCGCCGCTGACCCGCTGCACCGTCCATTCGTCCATGCCGATCGCGCCCATGCGGCGATAGAAAGCGATCGCGTCGCCGTTCCAGTCGAGCACCGACCATTCGAAGCGCGTGCAGCCGCGCGCCACCGCCAGCCCCGCGACATGGCGGAGCAGCGCGCCGCCCACCCCGCGCCCGCGCGCCTCCGGCGTGACGTAGAGATCCTCCAGATAGATGCCACGCCGACCGGTCCAGGTCGAGAAATTGTGGAAGAACAGCGCAAAGCCCTGCGCCACGCCGTCCGCCTCGGCGATCACCGCCTCCGCCGCCGGGCGCTCGCCGAACAGCGCCTCCGCCAGCAACTCCTCGGTCGCCACCACGGCATCGGGTTCGCGCTCGAACGCGGCCAGTTCGCGGACGAAGCGCAGGAGGGTGGCGACATCGTCGCGGGTGGCGGCGCGGATCATAAGGCAGCTTCCGTTTGCGGGGCGGACGCCGGGCGGCGCACCGCGTAGAGACAGCCGGCGATGATGAACAGCGCACCGCCGACGGTATAGGGCGACACGCGCTCGCCGAAGACGAGCCAGCCGAACAGCGCCGACCAGATGAAGGCGGTATATTCGGTCGTCGCCAGGCTCTGCGCCTCGGCCCGCGCATAGGCCCAGGCGAGCGCCACCGCGGACACCGAGCCGAGTGCGGCGGCGAGCAGCACCGCCGGCAGCTGCCCCGGCTGCGGCAGGGTGCCGAACCACGGCGCGGCGAGCAGCATCCAGCCGCTCAGCACCAGGCTGGTGAACAGCGCCACCTCGATCGGATCGGCCGCCTGCGCCTGCTGGCGGAGCAGCACGAGGCTGACCGCATAGATCAGCGAGGCGGCGAGGATCGCGATGCTGCCCGCCACCACCGCGTCGGAGGCATGCGCCTGCACCTGTCCCGCCGCGATGATCAGCACGCCGAGACTGGCGACGAGCGACCCGGCGATCGCCGTGCGCCGGATCCGCTCGCCCAGCGCCAGCCCGGCGAGGAACAGCGCGATCAGCGGCGCCAGAAAGGTCAGCGCGACGCCCTGCGCCATCGGCACGCGGGCGAGCCCCCAGAAGAACAGCAGCACCGATGCGCCCCCGGTGCTCCCCCGCAGGACGTGCAGCCGCAGCGCGCGCCGCCCCGGCCAGCGCGTCCGCCGCGCGACGAACACCGGCGCGAGCAATGCCACCCCGACCAGCGACCGCCACAGCACAGCGGCATAGGCCCCGCTCGCGATCGACAGCCCCTTCATCACAGTGTCCATCGCCGAATAGACGGCGATCCCCGTCGCGGCGACGGCGAAGGCGGCATGGGTGGCAGCGGCGGGCTTCATCGGATCAGGCGGATGTCGAGGTCGAGACCGAGCGTGAGCCAGGCCCGATCGGCGGTCAGCACCGGAAGATTGCTGCGCATGGCGAGCGCGAGACAGGCGCGATCACCAAACGACAGGCCGCGACGACGCGTCAGCAGTCGCAAATCACCGACGATCCGCGCAAGCTCACCGTCAAAAGGATCAATGCTGAGCGGCAAGGCTGCCAGAAAGGCGTCGACATCGGCGCCCGCGCCGCCCCGTTCGAGGACTTTCGAATAGACCTCCCCCAGATTGACCGCCGAGAAATGGAAGGTTTGCCCTGGCCGGAGAAGCACCTCGCCGCCGACTTCGCCCAACAGGCCCGCCAACAGCACCGACGTGTCGACGACCTGGATCATTCTCCCCAGTCGGCGCGACGCTCGGCCAGGAACTGGTCAACGCTATAATCACGCATGGCTTCGCGCAGGCGATGGATCGCGTCCTGTCGTTCGTCTTCACGCCGCACAAACAATGTGCTGCCCGTCCGATCGACGCTGACCCGATCGCCCGGCGCCAGCCCAAGCTCCCGTGTCAGCTCGCTGGGAAGCGGCAGGCTGCCATCGGCAGCGAGTTGGGCGTGGTAGGTCATTGTGGGACCGTTGCCATATTTCTCACGCCGCGGTGACCGCCGGCACCGGCTGCGCCGCCGCCGCCGCCTCCGCCTCCGCCGCATCGATCTCGGCTGCCTTGGCCTCGACCAGCCGGACGATATGGTCGATCATCCCCTCGTCCTGGACGTGATGATCGGTGACGCCGGACAGATAGACCATATGCTTGCCGTTGCCGCCGCCGGTGATGCCGATGTCGGTCTCGCGCGCCTCGCCGGGGCCGTTGACGACGCAGCCGAGCACCGACAGGCTCATCGGCGTGCGGATATGCTGCAGCCGTTCCTCCAGCGCCTGGACGGTGCGGATCACGTCGAAGCCCTGGCGCGCGCACGACGGGCAGGAGACGACGCGCACGCCGCGGTTGCGGATGCCGAGCGCCTTGAGGATCTCGAAACCGACGCGCACCTCGTCCTCGGGCTCGGCGGAGAGCGAGACGCGGATCGTGTCGCCGATCCCGTACCAGAGCAGGCTGCCGATGCCGATCGACGACTTGACCGTGCCGCCGACGAAGCCCCCCGCCTCGGTGATGCCGAGGTGCAGCGGGCAATCCACCGCCTCGGCGAGCTGCTGATAGGCGGCGACCGCGAGGAACAGGTCGGACGCCTTCACCGCGACCTTATATTCGTGGAAGTCGTGGTCCTGGAGCAGCTTGATATGATCAAGCGCCGATTCGACCAAAGCATCCGGGCACGGCTCGCCATATTTTTCGAGCAGGTCCTTCTCGAGGCTACCGCCGTTGACGCCGATGCGGATCGAACAGCCGTTCGCCTTGGCGGCGCGCACCACCTCGGCGACGCGCTCCGACGAGCCGATGTTGCCCGGATTGATCCGCAGGCAGGCCGCGCCGGCATCCGCCGCTTCCAGCGCGCGCTTGTAGTGGAAATGGATGTCGGCGACGATCGGCACGCGTGATCCGCGGACGATCTGCTTGAGCGCCGCGGTCGATTCGACGTCGGGGCAGGAGACGCGGATGATGTCGACGCCCGCCTCCTCGCAGCGGCGGATCTGATCGATCGTCGCGCGGATGTCGGGGGTGGGCGTGTTGGTCATCGTCTGCACGGTGACCGGCGCGTCGCCGCCGACGGGAACGGTGCCGACCATGATCTGGCGGCTCGGACGGCGGATGATATCGCGCCACGGACGTAAGGACATGGGGGATATATACAGCGTTCGGGTTGCGGTTCAAAGACGCTGGTGTAGGCGTCCCCCGGTGACGACGCCGCGCGCCCCGATCCCTCGCCACTATGGCCTAGACTGGCTGCGCGTCGCCGCCTTCGCGATCCTGATCGTCTATCATGTCGGCATGGTGTTCGTGCCCTGGGGGTTCCACGCCAAGAGCGCGCATGGCGCCGCCTGGGCGGTGCTGCCGATGCTCGCGGTCAATGCGTGGCGGCTCAGCCTGTTGTTCGTCGTCTCCGGCTATGCCTCGCGCGCGCTGCTCGGCCGTGCCGCCGGTCCCGGCCGCTTCCTGCGCCAGCGCAGCCTGCGCCTGCTCGTCCCCCTCGCCTTCGGCATCGCCGTCATCGTCCCGCCGCAACCCTGGGTCGAGCTGGTGACGCAGCATGGCTATGCCGGCGGCTTCCTTACCTTCTGGACGCACGATTACTTCCGGTTCGCGCCGCTCGGCGGGATCGTGCTGCCCGCGGTCAACCATCTGTGGTTCGTCCTCTACCTGTGGCTCTACACCGTCGTCCTCGTACTGCTCGTCATGCTGGTGCGCTGGCGCGGCGCCCAGCGGGCATTCGATACGATCTTCGGCGGGCCGGGACTGCTGGTGCTGCCGATCGCTTGGCTGGTGTGCATCCACGGCTGGTGGTTCCCGATGGGCTATGAGACGCAGAACCCGTTCGACGATGCGATGGCGCATTGCCTCTATCTCCCCGCCTTCCTGTTCGGCTTCGCGCTGGCGGGGTCGGCGCCGGTGATCGCCGCCTGCGTGCGGTGGCGGTGGCCGGCGGCGGCGCTGGCGCTCGCCGGCTATGGCGTCATCCTCGCCATCGAGCTCGGCCAGAGCACGATCGCGCCGCGCTGGCTCTATCCCGTCTATGGCGCCGCGCATGCGGTGCAGCAATGGGGGGCGATCGTCGCGCTGCTCGGCTTTGCGGAGCGGCACTGGAACCGCGATTCGCGGCTGCGCCCGACGCTGACCGAAGCCGTCTTCCCCTTCTATCTCGTCCATCAGACGATCCTCGTCGTCGTCGCCTATTGGCTGATCCCGGCGGGCCTGCCGGGCGGCGTCGAATTCCTGTTGCTCGTCGCGGCGACGATCCTCGGCTGCTTCGCCTTCTACCGGATCGGCCGGCGGATCGCGTGGCTGCGCCCGCTGATCGGCCTGCGCCCGTTGCCCCACCCCAAGCCCGAGGTTGCCCCATGACCGCCACGCCAGACTGGTCGCTCGTCCTCCACGGCGGCGCCGGATCGATCGAGCGCCACCGGCTCACCGCCGCGCAGGACGAGGGCGTCCGCGCCGCGCTCGGCCTCGCGCTCGATGCCGGCGGCGCGATCCTCGCCGACGGCGGCAGCGCGCTCGACGCGGTCGAGGCGGCGGTGCGCGTGCTGGAGGAGGACCCGCATTTCAACGCCGGCCGCGGCGCCGCCTTCAGCCGCGACGGGACGATCGAGCTCGACGCGGCGATCATGGACGGGCGCAGCCGGGCCGCCGGCGCGGTCGCCGGCCTGACCGCGACGCGCTCGCCGGTCGGCCTCGCCCGCCGGGTGATGGAGGCGAGCCCGCATGTGCTGCTGAGCGGCGCGGGGGCCGAAGCCTTCGCCCGCGAACAGGGGATCGCCGCGGTCGACCCCGGCTGGTTCGCCACCGACGAACGCCGTCGCCAGCTCGACGAACTGCTCGCGCGCAACGCCGACGCCTTCGACGTCGACATGAAATACGGCACGGTCGGCGCGGTGGCACGCGACCGCGCCGGCAGTCTCGCCGCGGCGACCTCGACCGGCGGCGTCACCGGCAAGCGCTGGGGCCGGATCGGCGATTCGCCGCTGATCGGCGCGGGCACCTATGCCGACGACCGATCGGTCGCGGTGTCGTGCACCGGATCGGGCGAATATTTCATCCGCATCGGCGTCGGCCATGAGATCGGCGCGCGCGTCCGCCTGTCGGGCGAGTCGCCGCAGGCCGCCGCCGATGCGGTGATGGCGGAGGTGCGCGCGCTCGGCGGCACCGGCGGCGTCATCGTCACCGCCCCCGGCGGCGAGGTGGTGTGGAGCTTCACCACCCCCGGCATGTACCGCGCCCGCGCCACCGCCGCGGGGCTGCGCGAGGTGGCGGTCTACGGCGACGAGTGACGCGGCTTGCCGCCTGTGCGCGGTCCCTCCCGCCGGCCTTCAGTGCCCCTGCCCACCCGCATCGCGTTGAGATAAGGCGCTTCTAGCCGTCGCGATCCGCCGCTATGGGCTACGCCCATGAAAATGCTCCGCTTTGTCGCCGCCGTGCTGCCGGCGCTGGGTTTCGCCGCGCCGGCGTCCGCCTATTGGGAATTCGGGCACCAGACGGTGGCGCGGATCGCTTATGCCAATGTCACGCCGCGCACGCAGGCGGCGATCCGCACGCTGCTGGCCGAGACGCCGCTGCTCGACACGCCCGAATGTCCGGCGACGACGATCGAGGGGGCGAGCACCTGGGCCGATTGCGTCAAGCCGCTCAAGGGGCCGGACGGCAAGTCGCGCTTCGGCTATGCCTATAACTGGCACTTTCAGGACGTGAACATCTGCCAGCCGTTCACGCTCGAAGAGGCGTGCAAGGACGGCAATTGCGTCTCCGCGCAGATCACCCGCGACGTCGCGATCCTCAAGGATCGCCGCGCCCCCGCCAAGGCGCGCGCGCAGGCGCTCGTCTTCCTGATCCACTTCGTCGGCGATCTCCACCAGCCGCTCCACGCCGGCGAGAAGGGCGACAAGGGCGGCAACGACGTCGCCGCCGTCTATGGCGGCTATGGCCCGCGGCGCTTCAACCTCCATTCGATCTGGGACGGCACGCTCGCCGAGCGCGCGATCACCAGCGGTCCGTCGCTGGTGCGCCGCTACCCGGCGGCGGAGCGGCGCCGCATCGCCGCCGGGACCGTCACCGACTGGAGCCGCGAATCGTGGCAGGTCGCGCATGACGTCGTCTATGCGAGCGCGCTGCACGGCGACCCCTGCGCGCCCTCGCCTGCCAAGGTGTCGCTCGACGAGGCGACGATCGAGAAGATCGTCCCCGTCGCGCGGCTGGAGGTGGAGCGCGGCGGCCTGCGGCTGGCCAAGCTGCTCGATCAGGCGCTCGGCTGAGGCTGTCGCGCGGCGGCGCGGAGGGGGACGCGCGTGCGGCAGGCGCGGTCCGCCGCACGATTCGTCGCGGCTGACAAACCACAGCGCCTTGAGCGACGCTACTGGGCGAACCCGAATCTAGGCCATCGCCCCCGCGCTGATCACCGGCTGCGTATCCTGCTCGCTGCACAGCACCACCAGCAGGTTGGAGACCAACGCCGCGCGCCGGTCGTCGTCGAAGGTGATGATGTTCTTGTCGGCGAGCTGCTTCACCGCCAGCTCGACCATCCCGACCGCGCCGTCAACCAGCGCGGTGCGCGCCGCGATCACCGCCTGCGCCTGCTGCCGGCGCAGCATCGCACCGGCGATCTCCTGGGCATAGGCAAGGTGGGTGAAGCCGCATTCGTCGACGGTGATCCCCGCCACTGCCAGCCGTGCGATCAGCTCGTCGCGCAGCGCGGCGCTGACCTGCGCATGGCCGGCGCGCAGCGTCACCTCATGCGGATCGTGATCGTCATAGGGATAGCGCGAGCCGATCGTTCGGACCGCCGCCTCGATCTGCACCTGCGTGAAGTCGCGGAGATAATCGACGTCGAACAGCGCCTGCGCGGTATCGGTGACGCGCCACACCACCTGCGCGGCGATCTCGATCGGGTTGCCGCGCAGGTCGTTGACCTTGATTTTCTCGGACAGGACGCTGTTGGCGCGGAGCGAGATCTTGCGGGCGGTCGCCCAGGGCAGCGTCCAGCGCAGGCCGGTGACGCGATCGGTGCCGTGATAGCGGCCGAACACGATGATCGCCGCGGCATGATTGGGCTGCAACATGTAGAAGCCCTTGGCGATGAAGATCACCCCGGCGACCGCCGCGATGAGAACGACATCGCCGATCACCGACCCGGCCGCCACCTGTGGCATAGCGACGATGCCGATCACCGCCAGCGCCGCGACGAGCGCGAGCATCGTGTAACCACCGGTCGCACCGGCCCGACGCTCCTTCGAGCGCGTCAATTCCTGTTCCATCGCCGCCCCCGCGCTGCCCATCCTTCCTTATAGCGGCGGCGCAGGGGGCGAGGGCATCACGCCGGCAGATCGGGCGGGTCCGTCGAACCCGCCCCCACCGGTATGCGCGTCAGTTGAGCACCACCGTCACCGAGCGGCGGTTCTGCGCCCAGCTCGCCTCGTCCGACCCCAGCGCCACCGGGCGCTCCTTGCCGTAGCTGATCGTCGTCAGCCGCGACGGGTCGATGCCCCTGGCGACCAGATAGTTCTTCGCGGCATTGGCGCGGCGGTCACCCAGCGCGAGATTGTATTCGCGCGTGCCACGTTCGTCGGCATGGCCCTCGATCGTCGCCCGCACCTGCGGATAGCGCTGCAGCCACGTCGCCTGACTGTCGAGGATCGCGCGCGCCTCGCTGTCGATGTCGCTCTGGTCGAGGCCGAACAGGATCGTGTTCGAGCTGACCGAACGGCGGAAGTCGGCATCCGAACCCGGGACGATCGCGCCGTCGGCATTACCGCTGGTGGCGGGCGGCGGCGTCATGCCGGCATTCTGGTCGACCGGCGGCGGCGGCAGCTGCTTGGGCTTGTGCGCGCAGGCGCCGAGCGAGGCGAGCGCCGCAGCGGTCAGCAGGGTGTGGGTCAGTCTGGCCATCGTCGTATCTCCCGTGGATGATGAACGTATCGCGGATCAGGGGCGCAGCGGCCCCCAGGCAGGGTCCGACCCGTCGAGCGGCGTCGGGATCTTGCGTTCGACCTGTCCGGTCAGATCGACCATCCACAGATCGGCGCGCCCGCCGCTGCCCTGGCCGGTGCGATAGAAGGTGATGACGCGGCCGTTGGGCGACCAGCTCGGCCCCTCGTCCTGCCCGCCGGTGAGGATCTTCTCGCCCCCGCCGGACGGCGACATCGTGCCGATACGGAAGGCGCCGCCCAATTTGGTGAAGGCGATCAGGTCGCCGCGCGGGCTCCATACCGGCGTCGCATAGCGGCCGCCGCCGAAGCTGATCCGCTGCTGGCCCGATCCGTCGGCGTTCATCACATAGATCTGCTGCCCGCCCGACCGGTCGCTCTCGAAGACGATGCGCGATCCGTCGGGCGAATAGCTACCGCCGGTGTCGATCCCCGGCGAGGTGGTGAGCCGCTGCGGCGTGCCGCCCTGCGCCGAGACGCGGTAGATGTCGGTATTGCCGCCCTGCGCCATCGAGAAGAGGATCCAGCGCCCGTCCGGCGAGAAGCGCGGCGCGAAGGTCAGCGCGGCATTCTGCACCACCCGCCGCGGCCGCCCCGAGCCAAGATCGTAGACGTAGATCGACGGCCGGTCGTTCTCGTAGCTCATATAGACGATCGACTGCTGGTTCGGCGCGAAGCGCGGCGTCAGCACGATCGACTGGCCGTTGGTGAGGAAACGGTGGTTGGCGCCGTCCTGGTCCATGATCGCCAGCCGCTTGATGCGCTTGCCCTTCGGCCCCGTCTCGCTGACGTAGACGACGCGGCTGTCGAAATAGGGGCCCTCGCCGGTCAGCCGCGCATAGACCATGTCGGCGCATTTGTGCCCGGCGCGGCGCCAGTCGGAGGGCGAGACGACGAAGCCCGAGCGGGTCAGCTCGATCTTCGACGACACGTCATACAGGTAGCAGCCGATCGTCAGATTGCCGTCGCCGGTGGCACGGACGAAGCCCTGCACCAGCGCCTGCGCCCCGGTGCCGCCCCAGTAATCGAACGCCGGCGCATTGACCTCCTGGAAGCCGACGGGCCGCAACTGCCCTGCGCCGAGCGGCGAGAACAGGCCGGAGTTCTTGAGATCGTTGGCGATGATCTCCGCCATCTGCCGGCCAAGCGCGTCGGTCGATCCGGCGGGGGTCGAGACGATCTGCGCGGTCGGCATCGCCGGGATCGCGATCGGCAGCGGAGCCGAGACGCCGCCGGTGACCGAGACCTCGAGCGGCGCCGCCTCCTGCCCCGCCGCGGTCGCCGGCTGCTGCGGCGCGGGGGCTGGCGCAGGCGCGGGTGCCGATGCGGTCTGGGCGAGCGCCGGCACGGCGGCGGTGACGGAAAGCGCGATGAGCAACGACCGGATCATGACCTCAAACCCTTTTCGCACCTGATTGTCCCGTGGAGACGCATACCGTCCCCCTTAGCCCGTTCGCCCTGACCCTGTCGAAGGGCAGTGGGTCGCATGCGCCCGCCTCGGATCGCGCCGGCGGCTTCGACAGGCTCAGCCCGCCCGGTGGACGCGGACGCCTGCGCCCCCGTCATTGCAGCTTCCACTGGAAGTTGATGTTGTTCCAGCCGCCCGACGGCGTCGAATAATATTCCGCCGGCAGCTTGAGAGGCGCACAGCCCTTGAACGCGGCGATGCCGAGATCGACGACGCGCTGCTTGTAGCGCTCATTCTCATCGGTGACGCCCGACTGGCGGACCATGCGCGGCGTCGCGGCGAGCGTGCCGTCCTCGTTGAGCCGCAGGTTGAGCGTCGTCACGATCTCGTTCGCGCCCGGCCCCGGATTGACCTGGCGATCGGCGCACGGCTGGATCTGGCGCGCGATCGCCTGGACGATCGAGGCCATGGCGCGGCCGTCGATCTTGGCGGCGCGCGGCGCGGTCGATTTGCTCGGCGACGGATCGCTGCTCAGCCCGGCGAGGAAATCGTCGCCGAGTCGCGAACCGCGCGGCCTGGCGGCCTTGGACGATTCACTGCTGCCCGATCCCTTGGCGGCGGCGGGCTTGGCCGGCTTGGCGGCGCTGCTCGACGGCTTGGCGGCGGACTTGGCCGGCGCGGCGGGTGCCGCCTTGGCGGGCTTGGCCGGCGCAGGCTTGGCCGCCGGCTTGGCGGGCGCCTCGGCCGGCCGCGGCTTGGGCTTGGCCGGCACCGGTTTGGGGGCGGGCGCCGGCTTGGGCGCAGGCTTGGGCGGCGCCGGTTTGGCCGGAGCGGGTTTGGCGGGCGCCGGCTTGGGCGGCGTCGGCTTGGGCGGTGCCGGCTCGGGCTGCGGCGCGGGCGGTGCGGGTTCCGGCTCGGGCGCCGGTTTCTCGGCGGGAGCGGGCGGCGCGGCATCCTCGGGCGCGCCGGTGTCGGGCGCGGCCGATTGCGCCGGCGGCGTCACCGCCTGCGGCGCGCTCGCCTCGAGCGCGACGTCGGGGACGAGGCTCACCTCCATCGGCGTCTGCTGGAGCTTTTCCGGATTGGGCGTGGCGAGGAAGCCGACCGACAGCAGGCCGAAGAGCACGACGTGCCCGACGACCGCTATCCCCAGCCCGATCCGCTCCGCCCGATCCATCAGCGCGCGCTTCCGCCTTCGACGGTGAGCAGCGAGACGCGGTTGAGCCCAGCGCGGTTGAGTTCGCCCATCACCCGCATCACCCGCCCGTAATCGAGCGCGCGGTCGGCGCGCAGGAACACCTGCGGCGGCTGTCCGCCCGCCTGCACCGCGGCGATCTGTTCGAGCCGCTGCGGCAGCGCCGTCTCGCCGATCTCCTCGTCGTCGAGGTACAGCTTGCCCGCTGCGTCGAGCGACAATTGCACCGGCTTCTGGTCCTGGTCGAGCGCCTTGGCGCGGCTGTCGGGCAGATTGACCGGCACGCCCGCGGTGAGCAGCGGCGCGGTGACCATGAAGATGATCAGCAGCACCAGCATCACGTCGACCAGCGGCGTGACGTTGATGTCCGCCACCGGCGCGCGTCGGCCGCGACCGCGGTTGGAGGGCAGGTTCATGCTCATCGCCGGCTTACCGCCCCGAATCGAGCTGACGCGACAGCGTCGTGTGGAAACCGTCGGCGAAGCGATTAAGCGCCGCCTCGATCCGGTTCACACCATGGCTGAAGCGATTGTAGGCGATCACCGCGGGGATCGCCGCGAACAGGCCGATCGCGGTCGCGAACAGCGCCTCGGCAATCCCCGGCGCGACCACCGCGAGCGAGGAATTCTGCGCCTGGGCGATGCCGGTGAAGCTGCGCATGATCCCCCAGACGGTGCCGAACAGCCCGACGAACGGCGCGACCGAGCCGATCGTCGCGAGGATGTTGAGCCGGTCGGAGATGGTGTCGATCTCCAGCGCCGCCGCCGCGCCCATCGCGGTGGCGAGCCGCTCGCGCGTGCCGCTCTTGTCGATCGCGCCGCCCGCGGTCGAACGGCGCCATTCCTTCACCCCGGCGACGAAGACCCGCGCCGAGGGCAGATCCTTGTCCGCCTCCGCCTTGTAGAAGGCGTCGATATCCTCGGCCTTCCAGAAGTCGCGCTCGAACCCCGTCATGCCCTTGCGGATGCGGCCGAGCCGCCGCCAGAAGGCGATGATCAGCGCCCAGGTCCAGATGCTGGCGAACAGCAGCCCCGCCATCACGACCTTCACCACCAGATCGGCCTGGAGGAAGAGCGCGACGGGCGACAGCGTCGCCGCATCCATGTTGAACACCGGATTCATGAGTTGGTCCCCTGCCAGATCAGGCGTTGGTAGATATCCGTCCAGGCGGCCGGCTGACGCGTCGGCCGCCCCGACGGCGCGACCAGCGCCACCGTGACCTCGGCCTCCGCCAGCACATGCGAACCGCGCCTGACTGTGTGATGAATGACGGTGCTGGCCGCGCGCACCCGCATCACCCGGCTGACGACGATCAGGGCATCGTCGAGTCGCGCCGGCGCGCGATAGCGGATGGCGAGATCGGCGACCGCATAGGCGCCGCCGCCTGATTCGTGCGTCGCGCGCTGGTCGATCCCGGCGAGCCGCAGCATGTCGGAGCGAGCACGCTCCATGTAGCGCAGATAATTGGCATGATAGACGACGCCCGACAGATCGGTGTCCTCGAAATAGACGCGCACGGCGAACCGGTGCTCGCGCCCCGCGAACCGTCCTGCCTGCGGCTGGTCCTCGTCCGTCATCGCGGCCGGCGTTAACCGAACCTTGCCGCCGGGGAAACCCTATTGACGGATGTAACGCATGGGTTACATGTCACCTGTAGGTTACAGGAGGGCGTGATGGACACGATCGAATTGGCGGAACGCACCAGCCGCGCCTGGGCGCTGATGCTGTACCTGATGGGAGCGATGCTGTTGCTCTCCGAACTCTGCGGCATGATCCTGCTGCGCCGCGACTTCGTCGACGGGTTCTGGCTGGGCGTCGCGCTGGTCTGCGCGCTCACGCTGCTGCCGTGGCGGCGATGGCTGAAGCCGAACAGCGCGCTGAACAAGGTGCTGGAAGACGAAGTGGTGCGCGAACACCGGCGGATGAGCTGCACCGCTGGCTTCTGGGCCAGCCTTGTCGCCGCGCTCGTCACTGCCCCGTTTGCGCATGACGCGATGATCGGCGGCTATGACGTCGCTCGCATCGTCGCCACCGCGGGCCTGTTTGCCGCGATGATCAGCTTCGCCACACTCGAGCTGCGCGCCGCCCGGTGAGCGAGCTGCGCAACAGCCTGAAGGAGGAACGCGAGCGGCTGGGCCTGACCCAGGCGGCGCTCGCCGAGCGCGTCGGGGTCAGCCGCAAGACGATCAACACCGTCGAGAATGGCGTCTTCATCCCCTCGACGTTGCTCGCGCTCAAGCTCGCCGCGGCGTTGCAGCGGCCGGTCGAATCGCTGTTCCGAATCAGTTCGTGACGGTCGCCGCGGTTTCGGCGAACACGCTCGGATCGAGCGTCAGCCGGGGGCGCGGCGGCGGCGCGGCGGCGGGCACCGCCTGGACCGCGAGCACGCGCGGCGCCGGCGCGACCGGGGCGAGCGCCATCCGCGTCTCGGCGGCGCGTTGCGCCCGCCAGGCGTCGTAGGCGGCGTAGAAATCGGTGAACGGCTTTTCGAGCACCGCCAGCCGGCCCGCGGCGAAGGCCGGCAGATCCGCCGGCGCGATCGTCGCACCATCGGCGAGCGTCGCCGCCGCGGCGTTGCAGAAGGCCTCGCGCGCCTGGCTCTGCGAGAAGAAATTGTAGAGCCGCGTCATCTCGTCGTCATAGCGATCCTGCCAGTCGCCGCCGCCCGCTTTGTATTCGGCCGTCAGCCGCGCCTGCGCCGTACCCAACCCGTCCTTCTGCCGCGCGAGCAAGGCGTTATAGCCGGCGATGATCGCCGCCTCGTCCGGCCCGCGGCAGGCGAGCGCCGCGACGTTGAGCGCGGCGCGCAGATGCCACACGGTTCCGTCGGCGGAGAGGTTGCGATTGGGCGTCGCATAACGGCCATCCGCCATCAGCGCCGGGATCTGCATGCCGACATAGGCGCCCCTGGGCATCGCCAGCGGCGCCGGCGTCGGTGTCGCCACGGGCTGCGGCGGCGCCACCGCGACCCGCTTGGGCCGCACCGCACAGCCCGCGAGCAAGGCCAGTCCGATCCCGGTAAGCGCTATGATCTGCCGCATCGCCTCGATTCCTTCCAGCCCCCCGGCCGGTCGGAATGTGCGCCCGCAATGGTTAACGGCTGGTAAGCATCCTTGCCGCGACGGGAAGGAATTATGCCGCGCGCTTGTCCAGTGCGTGCGCCGCCTCGTCGATCAGCGCGGCGATGATCTCGGCGATCGGCTCTTCCTTGGTGACCATGCCGACCGACTGGCCGGCCATCACGCTGCCATGTTCGACGTCGCCGTCGATCACCGCGCGGCGCAAGGCACCCGCCCAATAATGTTCGATCTGCAACTGCGCCTCGGTCATCGCGACGCGACCCTCGTCGAGCGACAGCGCCACCTCGCGCTGCTTGGCGGTGAACAGCTCGCCGCCCGCGTTCTTGAGCGCACGCACCGGGATCACCGGCAGCCGCGGATCGAGCTGGACGCTCGCCACCGCGTCGCGCGCGCTGGCGCGGATGAACGCCTGCTTGAACTTCGGATGCGCGATCGATTCGGTCGCGCAGACGAAGCGCGTGCCGAGCTGCACCCCCGCCGCGCCCATGTCGAGATAGCCCGCGATCGCCTCGCCGCGCCCGATCCCGCCGGCGACGAACACCGGCACCTGGTCGGCGATCTCGGGCAGCATCTCCTGCGCGAGCACGCTGGTCGAGACCGGGCCGATATGGCCGCCCGCCTCCATCCCCTCGATCACCAGCGCGTCGACGCCCGAGCGGATCAGCTTCTTGGCCAGCGCCAGCGTCGGCGCGAAGCAGATCACCTTGGCACCGCCCGCCTTGATCGCCTCGAGCGAGCCCTTGGGCGGCAAACCGCCGGCGAGCACGACATGGCCGACGCCGTGGCGCGCGCACACCGCGATCAGCTCGGTCAGCGCCGGGTGCATGGTGATGAGATTGACGCCGAACGGCTTGTCGGTCAGCGCCTTGGTCCCGGCGATCTCGGCGTCGAGCAGCTCGGGCGTCATCGCGCCGCAGGCGATCACGCCGAAGCCGCCAGCGTTGGACATCGCCGCGACGAGATGGCGCTCGCTCACCCACGACATCGCGCCGGCCATGATCGCCACCTCGCTGCCGAGGAAGGCGGCACCGCGCGCCATGCGGCGGGTCAGCCGCTCCTGTCCGACGCTCACGCCGCGGCGTCCGCGGCGTCGAGGCCGTAGGCGGTGTGCAGCATGCGGACGGCGAGTTCGGTCTCGTCCTCGTGGATCAGCACGCTGACCTTGATCTCGCTGGTCGAGATCGCCTGGATGTTGATGCCGCGCTTGCCGAGCGTGGTGAACATCGTGCTGGCGACGCCCGCATGGCTGCGCATGCCGACGCCGACCACCGAGACCTTGGCGACGCGCGTGTCGTGGACCAGCTCGGCGAAGCCGATCGACTCGCGCGCCTGGTTGAGCGCCTCAAGGCTGCGCGCGAGGTCGGCGGACGGCACGGTGAAGGTGACGTCGGTCGAGCCATGGTTGTGCGCGATATTCTGGATGATCATGTCGACGTTGATGTTCGCCGCGGCGAGCGGTTCGAAGATCGCCGACACCGCACCTGGCTGATCGGGAACGCTGGTCAGCGTGATCTTCGCCTCGTTCTTGTCATGCGCGATACCGGTGATGAGCTGTCGTTCCACGTCGCCATTCTCCTGCTGGCCTGCCTCCTCCTCGCCCACGATCATCGTGCCGGGCAGCGTATCCGCCATCGGTGCATCGGGTCCGGTGAAGGACGAGAGCACCTGGACGCGGACCTGTTCCTTCATCGCCAGGCCGACCGACCGGGTCTGCAGCACCTTGGCGCCGACGCTGGCGAGTTCCAGCATCTCTTCATAGGTCACCTTGTTGAGCTTGCGCGCGCGCGGCACGATGCGCGGATCGGTGGTGTAGACGCCGTCGACGTCGGTGTAGATGTCGCAGCGATCCGCCTTGATCGCCGCCGCTACCGCCACCGCCGACGTGTCCGATCCGCCGCGGCCGAGCGTGGTGACGCGGCCGTCCTCCGCCAGCCCCTGGAAGCCGGGGATCACCGCGACCTCGCCCGCCGCCATGCTCGCGGCGAGCGCGTCGACCGCGATCTCGCCGATCCGCGCCTTGGCATGCGCCGCGTCGGTCTGGATCGGCAATTGCCAGCCGAGCCACGAGCGCGCCGGCACGCCCGCCGCCTGCAGAGCGATCGCGAGCAGGCCGCTGGTGATCTGCTCGCCCGCGGCGACGACGACGTCATATTCGCGCGGATCGTAGAGCGACGAGGCCTCGCGGCAGAAGCCGACCAGCCGGTCGGTCTCGCCCGCCATCGCCGAGACGACCACCGCGACCTGATTGCCGGCATCGACCTCGCGTTTGACGCGCGCCGCCACGCTCCGGATGCGCTCGATCCCGGCCATCGACGTGCCGCCGAACTTCATCACGATCCGTGCCATGCCGCGTCGCCAAACTCCTTGGGGTAAAGGGGCCGCACTGATAGGTAGCGGTCATGATGATGGCAAGCAGCACGATCGATCCGCGCGAGGCGAAGCATTTCGGCGCGATGGCGAAGGACTGGTGGGACCCGAAGGGCTCGTCGGCGATGCTGCACAAGCTCAACCCCGTCCGGCTCGGCTATATTCGCGCGGCGATCGACCGGCATTGGGACGGCGACGACACCAGCTTCACCCCCCTCGCCGGCCGCCGCGCGCTCGATGTCGGCTGCGGCGCCGGGCTGCTCTGCGAACCGCTCGCCCGGCTCGGCGCGGCGGTGACGGGGATCGATGCGGCGGCGGAGAATATCGCCGTCGCCACAGCGCATGCCGCTGAGGCGGGGCTGACGATCGACTATCGCGCGGTCGGGGTCGAGACAATGACCGGGACGTTCGACCTCGTCACCAGCCTCGAGGTGATCGAACATGTCGCCGATCCGGCCGGCTTCGTCCGCGGCCTTGCCGAGACGCTCGCCGACGGCGGCCTGCTGGTGCTGTCGACCCCCAATCGCACGCCGCTGTCGCGCCTCGCGCTGATCACGCTGGCCGAGGGCACCGGCCGCATCCCGCGCGGCACGCACGATTGGGACAAGTTCCTCACCCCCGACGAGCTCACCGATCTGCTCCGCCGCGCCGGCCTGACCGTCACCGACGTGCGCGGCCTCGGCTTTTCGCCCGCGACCGGCTTCACGCTGAGCGATTCAACGCAGCTCGATTATTTCGTCACCGCGAAGCGGGGATAGGGCGGGGACCGGCGCGATCCGCGCCTGCCGCCATTCCCGAATTGGCACGCCGCGCACCCGTCGCTACCGCGGGTCGCCATGTCCCCCCTCGCCAATCCGCGGCTGCGCCTGCCGATCCTCGTCCTCGTCGCGATCGCGGCGCGGGCGCTGACCTTCGGCAACCCGGTCGTCCATGTCGACGAGGAATTCTATTTCGTCACCGCGCAGCGGATGTGGCAGGGCGCGCTGCCCTTCGTCGATATCTGGGACCGCAAGCCGGTCGGGCTGTTCCTGCTCTACGCGCTTCCCGCGAGACTCGGCGTGCCGGCGGGGATCTGGGCCTATCAGCTGCTCGCGCTGGTCAGTGCGATCGCCACCGCCTGGGGCATCGCCAAACTGGCCGAGCGGCTCGGCTTCGCGGCCGGCGCGACCGCGGGCGGCATCGCCTATCTGCTGTGGCTCGACCTGCTCGGCGGTCAGGGCGGTCAGGCGCCGGTCTTCTACAATCTGCTGATGCTCACCGCGGCGGCGCTGGTGCTGCGGCCGCGGCGCGCGACGCACGGCATCGCCGCGATGACTTTGGTCGGCATCGCATTGCAGATCAAATATTCGGTGGTGTTCGAAGGCATCACCTTCGGCCTCTGGCTGCTCGCCGATACGTGGCGTCGCCAGCGCCGGCCGCTGCGCCTGATCGCCTATGCCGCCGCGCTGGTCGCCGCGGCGCTGCTCCCCACCCTGCTCGCGGCCGGTTATTATGCCGCGGTCGGGCAATGGGACGCGTTCGCCTACGCCAATTTCCTGTCGATCCTGCACCGCAACCCCGATCCGCTCACCGATCTCGCGAGCAATCTCGGCCAGCTCGTGCTGATCGTCTCGCCGCCGGTCGCGCTCGCCATCGTCGCGCTGCTGCGCGGCGGCGCGTCGCGGCCGCGGACCTTCGTCGCGCTCTGGCTGGCGGGCGCGATCCTCGGCGTCGCGATCTTCCGGCCGTGGTTCGATCATTATGCGCTGCCGATCCTGCTCCCCGCCTGCGCCGCGGCGGCGGGGATGCTGGGGCGGCCCGAGTGGCAGCGCTGGCGTACCCCGGCGCTGCTGCTCACCGCCGCGTTCGCCGGGCAGATCGTGTTGATCGTCCAGCGTATCGGCCGCGGTGATGGCAAGCAGCTCGACGCGGTCGCGCACGCCATCGGTCGCGGGCCGGGCTGCCTCTACGTCTATTCGGGCAGCGACATGCTCTACAGCGCGACCGGCCGCTGTCTGATGTCGCGCTACCTCGTCCCCTCGCACCTGATCCGCGCGCGCGAGGCGGGCGCGACCGGCGTCGATCAGGACACCGAGATCCGCCGCATCCTCGCCGCGCGGCCGGCGGTGGTGGTGGTCCGCCCCTTCTACAGCGGCGAGCGCCCGGCCGCGCATGCGCTGGTCGCCGCCGCAGTGGCGCGCAATTATCGGCTGACCGCGTCGCTGCCGATGGGCAACGAGATCATCCGCGTCTATCATCGCGCGCGATGAAACGCCTGTTCGCCTCGATCCACGACGTCTCGCCCCGGTTCGAGGGGCAGGTCGACCAGCTGCTCGATCATCTCGCCCCGCATGTCGGGCGGCGGCTGGCGATGCTCGTCGTGCCCGATCACTGGTCGAGCGCGCCGATCACCCCCGCCTATGCGACGCGGCTGCGCGGCTGGGCGGACGAGGGCGTCGAGATGTTCGTCCATGGCTGGACGCATCGCGACGACAGCGCCCACAGCGGCACGGCCGCCGCGCTCAAGGCCAAGCATATGACCGCGGGCGAAGGCGAGTTCCTCGGCCTCAGCCATGCCGAGGCGCTGGCGCGGATGCGGCGCGGCAAGGCGCTGGTCGAGGATATCACCGGCCGCGCCGCGACCGGCTTCATCGCGCCGGCGTGGCTCTATTCGGAGGGCGCGCGCGCGGCGCTCGCCGATGCCGGCTTCGCGCTCGCCGAGGATCATGCGCGCGTCTGGCGACCCGGTGGCGCGGTGGTCGCGCGCGGGCCGGTGATCACCTGGGCGAGCCGCACGCGGATGCGCCAGTTGAGTTCGCTCGCCGCCGCCGGCGCGCTGCGCCACGCGCTCCAGCCGACGCGCAACGTGCGGATCGCGGTCCATCCCGGCGACACGACGGTGCCGGCGCTGCTCACCAGCATCACCGCCACCTTCGCCGCCTTCCGCCGCCATCGCCCCGCGGCTTATGCGGAGCTGCTCGGCTGATCTTTGCGGCGGTTGGCGCAGAGGCACAAAGGACGCGCAGAGGACCCGCCGCGCCAGCGGCTCCCATCATCGCGCGGCAAGAGCTAGTCTGCGAACGCGGTCGCTCGCGAACCCCCTCCGCGCCTCCGCGCCTCCGCATGAACCAGAGTTGATTGCCGCTCGCCCTCGCGTTGCGACCGCATCCGTACAGCGCCACCGGCGGGCAAGCCGAGGTTTCACGCGGAGGCGCGGAGGCGCGGAGAAGATGCGATCGCTGGAACGGCGGCGTGCCTCTCGAATCTGTGATTGGCGGGCCGCGCTTGTCGCGAGCGAAGCCCTCTGCGTCCTCTGCGCCTCTGTGCGCGCCATTCACCGCCCGGCCAGAGGCCGGAATCTAGGCCCGCAACCGCCGCGCATCGCGCGCCGCGATCGCCGCGGCGTAATGCGCGACCAGATCGGCGGCATGTTCCTCGTCGTTGCGCACCCGCGTCGACGCCACCCGCGCGGCGCGGCGGACGAGCGCGCGGTCGCGCGCCAGCATCCGGCCGATCGCGTCGGCGCAACTCTGCACGTCGCGCTGGGCATAGACTTCGGCGAACATCGGCTCGGCGATCTCGGCGGTGCCGCCGCCGTCCGGCACGATCAGCGGCGTGCCGCTCGCCAGCGCCTCGGCGGGGACGAGGCCGAACGTCTCGGTGCCGCAGCCGTGGATGTAGACATCGGCGCTCGCCATGATCGTCGCCAGCCGCCGCCGATCATAGACGGGGCGGAACAGGCGGATATGCGGGCTCGCGCCGATATGCCGTTCGAGCGTCTTGGTATCCATGCCCTGGCCGAGGATCACCAGCCCGACCGGCGCCTGCGTCGCGACGCGATGCACCGCGTCGATCACCGTCGGCCAGCGCTTCTCGGGATGATGGCGGCCGACGCCGAGCAGCAGCGTCGCCTCGGGCGGCAGCCCGCATTGCCGCAGCAGTGCGGCGCGCAGCGTCTCGTCGCGCAGGTCGGGCGAGAAATGCGCCTGTTCGATGCCGAGCGGCATCGTCGCATCGACGCGGATGCCGCGTGCGGCGAGCTGCCGGGTCAGCGCCGGCCCGTTGGTCACCACCGTGTCGTAGCGGGCGAGGCAATGGTTGAGATAGCGATCGTACCAGGCGAAGGCACGCTCGATCCGCGGCTCGGAGGCGAGCGGCTTGAACCAGCGTTTCGGATAGGCCTCGAGATTGTCGTTGTGCATGAAATAGGAGCGCAGCGCCCGCCCCTGCCATTGCGCGACGATCCACGAGGATTTCCACGGCGAGCAATTCTCGACCACGTCGGGATCGAGCGCGTCGAGCCGCTGGTGGATCGGCGCGGCGTCCCAGAACAGCCCGTAATTGGCGTCGAACGGCATGCCCGGCGCCTTAATGTAATGGATCGCGCCGCCGCCGGGCCGTTCCTCGATCCGATCCTCGCGCCCCGGCGCGAGCACGATCAGCTCATGCCCCATGCCCGCCAGCACCTCGATCTTGCGATCGATATAGGTGCGCACCCCGCCGCCGGTCGGCGAGTAGATCTCGTTGACGTCGACGATCCGCATCAATCGTCCTTGGTCGGGGAGAAGCCGCCGAGGCCGTGCAGATATTGCATCCGGATCGTCCGGGTGACCGTACCCTCGCCGACGTCGACCAGCGCGCGCTCGACCTTGGGGCGGGACATGCCGATCTTGCCGGTACCGGGGAAGCCGGCGCCGTCGGCGAAGAAGTTGAACTTGTTCTTGTTATCCCGATCGTGCGTGACCAGCAGCGCATAGCGGCCGGGGCGCGGCACGCGGATGCACACCTGGATGCTGCCGGACTGCGGAATCGTCGTCCACACCCGGCGGAAGGTCTTGCCCGCCGCGATCAGCACCGAATCGTCAGCGAGGAAGTCGGTCTCGTTCGCCGGATAGAGTTCGAGCTTGATCCGCCCCTTTCGATCCTTGAGCCCGGCGATCTGCGCGAGGATCGCCGGCCCGCCGCCGAGCGAACAGGCCGCGGCATCGCTGCCCAGGATCTGTGCCTGCGCCGGCATCGCCGCCGCCATCGCCGCCACGGCGAGCGCCGCCCGGATCATTCGCGTGATCATGCCGGCTTCCGCGTCGCAAGATGGTGGATGCCGAAGCCGACGATGAGCAGCGCATGCACCAGCAGCACCGCCGCCGCGGTGAAGGCGATCAGCTCGGACAGCGCCTTGTCCTGGCCGATCATCAGAATCGCGAAATTGGCGAACAGCAGGTCCTTGTTGGGCAACAGCGGCAGGCGCGAGAACAGCATCCGCCCCGCCGACAGGAACAGCCAGGTGCCGATCGCCACGCTCGGCATCGCCAGCGCCCAGGCGAGCGCAAGGAAGAACCCGCCGAGGATCAGCCGCAGGCAGTGGATGCCGAAGATCGCCCACAGCTCGCCGCGCGACAGCGAGAACACCTTGCGCGAGAAGATCAGGAACGGCAGCGACGTGCCGAAGATCACCACCAGCGATCCGTAGACGTAGCGCATCATCTCGGGCGGGATGAGGTTGCGCCCGACCGGTAGCGCCACCGCGATCATCGCCAGCGTCACCGCATTGCCGGCGATCGCCGACAGGATCGACACGTCCTTGACCGCGCCGAACGGCGCCGCGACGGCCTGCGCCCGGCTGCGCGCCCAGGCGTAGAAATAGGCCTCGCCCGAATAGCCCATGACGACGTCGTTCGCGATCCGCTTCTTGATCAAGGCGACCAGCCCGCCGAGCGGGATGCGCCACAGGCGGCGGAAGATCCAGTAATCGGCCAGCGGCGGCACGAAATACAGCGCAGCAAAAGCCACGTAGAACAACGGGTTGCGCGGCGTCACACGGTTCAGCCCGGCGAGCCCCGAGCCGAGCAGCTCGTGCGCCAGTCCGGCGAGCATCGCCAGAGTCACCAACCCGCCGATGATCGCAGGCCACCGGCTTTTGATGGTTTTCAAGGGTTGAAGTCCCGCGATGTCGGGGGAGGGCGGCACGATCTCGACGAGACTGCGGCCGGCGGTGTGATCGATCTGCACCCGTTGATCCGAACGATGACGATGGGATCATTTAGCGTTAGTGCGCCAATGTTGCACATGAATTTCGCTTCACTGTCCCGTCACTCTGGCCGGCGGCGGCCATGACCGGGCCGGAGCACGTGACGGACCGGAGCGGATCCGCTTCGATGAGGCGTTGATGGCGATCGAACAGGGTCGTGCCGACCGCCGATGCGCCGGACGCCGGCGCGCCCGCGCTAGAGCGCCGGGTAGCGCAACCGCCCGACGAAGCGCGACAGGCTCGGCCGATGCTCATAGCGCTTGCCGAACGCCGCCTTGGCCTTTTCGAAGCGCATGATCCCGTCGATCCGGCGGGCGAGGAAGGCGCGCGTCTCGGCATAGCCTTCGCTCTCGTCGTCGAGGAAGACGGTGATCGTCGCGGCATAGACGCCGAGCAGGATCGTGCGCTTGGTGTAATGATTATAGTCGGTCGCGGTATCGCCGGCCAACCGCCACATCAGGTCGACGCTGCGCCAGCCGAGCCGCGCCGCCTGCGCCACGTTCTGCGGCAGCGCGAGGATCGCGCGCGCCCGGCGCAGCGATTCGCGATCGGGCGCGACGATCGCGAGCCGCGCCTCGACCAGAGCGGAGATGCGCGCGCGAATCTTCATCGCCGCGAGCGTTTCGGGCGGCAGCCGTTCCGCCATCCGCCGGTCGATCGCCGCGAACCAGGCATCGATCATCGCCACCGCGCCGTTGGCGAAGGCGAGCCGCGCGACGTCGCGATCGATCCCCGCCGCCTCCGCCGCCATGTCGCGCGCGGCGTCGCCCCAGCCGTCGAACGCGGCATTGGCGGCGATGCCCTCGGCGAGCGCGTCGCGGATCTCATCGAGCGTCAGGTCCTGCGTCATGCCTCTACCTCCTGCTGCGCCTCCTGCGCCGCCGCGCGCGCCGGTGCAACCTCCGCGCGCCGCACCAGCACCAGCGCGAGCGCCACCAACGCGACGCCCAGCCAATCCGGTCCCTGCAACCGCTCGCCATAGACGATCCAGCCGACCGCGCCGGCGACCACCGGCTGGATCAGCAAGGCGATGCCGATCACCAGCGGCGACAGCCGGCCGAGCGCATAGATCATGCACCCCTGACCGATCACCTGGCTGACCAGGGCCAGACCGAGCAGCGGCGTCCATTGCTGCGGCAGGATCGCCTCTCCCAACAGCCCGGCGAACAGCAGCAGCGGCAGCGCCGTCGCGGCGCTGGCCAGCGCCAGCGTCGGCAGCGGGCGCAACGCGCGGCGGACGCGCGCCATCATCACGATATAGACGGTGTAGAGGATGCCGGCGAGGATGCAGAGCAGGTCGCCCGCGAGATTGCGCGAATCGAGCTGGTACGATCGTCCCATCAGCAGCGCCGCGCCGAGCGCCGCAAGCAGCAGCGCGATCCCCTGCGTCCGCGTCGGCCAGATCCGCGCGACGAGGAATCCGTAGAGCGGATAGATCAGGATCGCCGAATTGCCGAACAGCGTCGCATTGGCCATCGTCGTGCGGACGATGCCGAGGTGCCAGCTGGCGAGATCGGCGGCGAAGGCGATGCCGCCGGCGACGATCAACACCCAGAGCAGCGGCCCGATCCGCCCCGGCCGCGCGCCGCCGCCGAGCGCGAGCGCGGCGAGGATCGGCACCGCGAGCGTGATCCGCCAGAAACCGGCCGCGACCGGGCCGACATCGGCAAGCCGCACGAACCACGGGCCGAAGGCGAGCGCGACATTGGCGACGACCAGCGCGACGAAGGCGGTTCCCTGATCCTGCGTTGGCGGCACGACAGATTTTCTTGGCGACGGCGGCCGATGCATGCCGCGCTGTAGCGCCCTATCTTGAGCGCGTCAGGTCCTTTGGAGCATCTATGCCAAGTCTCTTCGATCCCATCCAACTCGGCGATATCCCCGCCGCCAATCGCATCCTGATGGCGCCGCTGACCCGCGGCCGCGCCACCGACGATCACGTACCGACCGATCTGATGATCGACTATTACCGCCAGCGTGCCGGCGCCGGGCTGATCATCAGCGAGGGCACCGGCGTCAGCCGCCAGGGGCTCGGCTGGCCCAATGCGCCGGGGCTGTGGACCGAACCGCAGGTCGAGGCGTGGAAGCCGGTGACCGACGCGGTCCATGCCGCGGGCGGGCGGATCGTCGCGCAGATCTGGCATATGGGCCGGCTGTCGCGGCCGGAGGTGATCGGCATGACGCCGCTGTCCTCGTCGGCGACGCGCGCGCCCTATCACAAGGAGGACAATCCCTATGTCGAGGCGCAGGCGGCAACGCTCGACGATATCGCCCGCGCGCAGGACGATTATGCGACCGCGGCGCGCAACGCGATCCGCGCCGGCTTCGACGGCGTGCAGATCCACGGCGCCAATGGCTATCTGATCGACCAGTTCCTGCGCGACAACACCAACCTGCGCGACGACGACTATGGCGGCAGCCCGGAAAACCGCATCCGCTTCATGCGCGAGACGGTGGCGCGCGTCGCCGATGCGATCGGCGCGGGGCGGACGGCGATCCGCCTGTCGCCCAATGGCGAGACGCAGGGCGCCGACGACAGCGATCCGGCGAGCGTCTTCGTGCCCGCCGCGGCGGCGCTCGACGCGCTCGGCATCGCCTTCCTTGAGCTGCGCGAACAGGCGCCCGACGGCACCTTCGGCCGGACCGACGTGCCCAAGCTCAGCCCGCAGATCCGCGAGGTGTTCAAGCGGCCGCTGATCCTCAACCAGGATTATTCGGCCGAGGCGGCGGCGGCGGATGTCGAATCGGGCCGCGCCGACGGCATCGCCTTCGGCCGCAAGTTCATCGCCAATCCCGATCTGGTCGAACGGCTGCGCCAGGGCGCGCCGCTCGCCGAGGACAATCCGGCGACCTGGTACACGAAGGGGCCGCAGGGCTATACCGACTATCCGGCGCTGGAGACGGCGGCGGCCTGAGCCCGACGATCCCGTCGGACGGCAGGGTCCAGCAAAAAGCCCCGGGGGAGACCCCGGGGCTTTTTCGTTAGTCGATCTTCGGCAGCGTTTCGAACTGGTGATAGGGCGGCGGCGAGGACAGCGTCCATTCCAGCGTCGTCGCGCCCTCGCCCCACGGATTGTCGGGCGCCTTGGGGCCCGCGATCAGCGAGTAGATGACGTTGACGAAGAAGATCACCATGCCCGCGGCCATGATCTCATAGCCGTGGCTCGCCAGCGCGTTCCAATGTGCGTAGGCGTCCGGATAGTCCGGATAGCGCCGCGGCATGCCCTGCAGGCCGAGGAAGTGCATCGGGAAGAACAGCAGGTTCACGCCGACGAAGAACACCCAGAAGTGCAGCTGGCCGAGCAGCTCGTTATACATCTTCCCGAACATCTTCGGGAACCAGTAATAGAAGCCGGCGAACAGGCCGAACACCGCGCCGAGGCTGAGCACGTAGTGGAAGTGCGCGACGACGTAATAGGTGTCCTGCATGTAATCGTCGATGCCGCCGTTGGCGAGCACCACGCCGGTGACGCCGCCGACCGTGAACATGAAGATGAAGCCGATCGCCCAGACCATCGGCGTCTTGAACGACAGCGATCCGCCCCACATCGTCGCGATCCAGCTGAAGATCTTGATGCCGGTCGGCACGGCGATGACCATCGTCGCGGCGGTGAAGTACATCTTCACGTTCACCGACAGGCCGGTGACGAACATATGGTGCGCCCAGACGACGAAGCCGACCACGCCGATCGCGACCATGGCATAGGCCATGCCGAGATAGCCGAAGACGGGCTTGCGGCTGAACGTCGCGATGATCTGGCTGACGATGCCGAAGCCCGGCAGGATCATGATGTACACTTCGGGGTGACCGAAGAACCAGAACAGATGCTGGTAGAGGATCGGATCGCCGCCGCCGGCCGGATCGAAGAAGGTCGTGCCGAAGTTGCGGTCGGTGAGCAGCATGGTGATCGCCGCGGCGAGCACCGGCAGCGCGAGCAGCAGCAGGAAGGCGGTGACCAGCACCGACCAGACGAACAGCGGCATCTTGTGCAGCGTCATGCCCGGCGCGCGCATGTTGAAGATGGTGGTGATGAAGTTGATCGCGCCGAGGATCGACGAGGCACCCGCGAGGTGGAGCGCGAGGATCGCCATGTCGACGCTCGGCCCCGGCTCGCCATAGGTCGACAGCGGCGCGTAGACCGTCCAGCCGGTGCCGGCGCCGCCGAAGAAGGGCGAGGCGAGCAGCAGCGTGAATGCCGGGATGAGCAGCCAGAAGCTGACGTTGTTCATCCGCGGGAAGGCCATGTCGGGCGCGCCGATCATGATCGGCACGAACCAGTTGCCGAAGCCGCCGATCATCGCCGGCATGACCATGAAGAAGACCATGATCAGGCCGTGCGCGGTGATCAGCACGTTCCACAGGTGGAGCGCATGGTCGAGCCCGCCGTCGCCGCCGGGCAGCCAGTTCGCCCAGCCGACCAGATACTGGATGCCCGGCTGCGCGAGCTCGGCGCGCATCAGGCCCGAGATCGCGCCGCCGATGATCCCCGCGATGATCGCGAAGATCAGGTACAGCGTCCCGATGTCCTTGTGGTTGGTCGACATGAACCAGCGCGCGAAGAAGCCCGGTTTATGGTCCGCATCGCTATGGGCATGATCGTCGTGCGCGACGAAGGCATGGGGGTGGAGGGCGGTATCGGTCATCTTACTGTCCCGCGTTGCCGGTGGCCGGATTGCCGGTTGCACCCTGCGAAGAGGAAGGAGCGGCGGTCGTCACATTCTCGACCGGGCCGGTGGCGGCGTCGGCGGCATTGCCCTCCGCCTGCTTGGCGGCGGAGCCTTCGGCGCCCGGCTGCGGGATCACCTTGTCGGACGGCTTGCCCGGCGTCGGCATCGTGCCGCCCTTGGCGCGCACCCAGGCGGCAAATTGCGCCGGCGGCACCGCTTCCACCGCGATCGGCATGAAGGCGTGGCGCGCGCCGCACAATTCGGAACACTGGCCGAAGTAGAGGCCCGGCTTCTCGATCGTGAAGCTCGTCTCGTTGAGCCGGCCCGGCACCGCGTCGAGCTTGATCCAGAAAGCGGGCATCGCCCAGCTGTGGATCACGTCCTGCGAGGTGGTGATCAACCGGATCGGCACGCCGACCGGCAGCACGACGCGATTGTCGGCGGCGAGCAGGCGCGGGCCGTCGGCATCGGTGCGGAACCGCTCGCCCTTGGCGACCTGATCCTTTTCCTTGAGCATGTTGGCGGTGATCTCGAACCCGCCGTTATCGGGATATTGATAGGACCAATACCATTGGTTGCCGATCGCCTTCAGCGTCACCGCGCCCGCCGGGGCGGGCTTGAACTGCGCCTGGAGCAGTCCGATCGACGGCACCGCGATCAGCACCAGGATGAGCACCGGCGCCAGCGTCCAGATGATCTCGATCGCGGTATTGTGGCTGGTCTTCGACGGCACCGGATTGGCCGCCCGGCGGAAGCGGAAGACGACCCAGAGCAGCAGCAGCAGCACCAGCACGCAGATCGCGACGATCAGCGGCACCAGGATCGAATCGTGGAACCAGTGGGCGAACCGGCCATTGTTGGTCACCTGCGGCTGCAGGCCGTAGCGGCCGGCGACGGGATGGCCGATGCCGGCCTCCGCGGTCATCGCCGGCGCACCGTCCATCGCCAGCAACGGCGAGGTCGGTGCGGCCGGCGCGGTGGCACTGGCGGTGGTCGGCGCGATGTTGGATACGCCGGCCGGCGCGGCGGCGCCCTGCGGCGTGGGAGCGGCGGCGATCGGCGCGGCCGCGGCGAGCGCCAGCCCGGCAGCCAGTGCGATCCCATGTAAGCGTCTGCGCATGTGTGTCGTCACCCCGTCCAGATCCCCTCGCCGCCCGGCCAGAGGGCCGATGTCAGGCGTAAGGTACGCCCCTTTTGCCACGACCTATACGCGGGGGGTGGCCCGGCCTCAAGCGCCCATCTTTATCGTCCCCGCCCGCTTGGCGGCGGCGCGGCGACTTTCTATGAGCGGCGGCATCCGATCACATCCCGGGACCGCCGATGACCGACGACGACGTGCTGGCCGAATTCCGCGCCGCCGATGCGCTGCTCGAGGGGCATTTCATTCTCTCGTCGGGACGGCACAGCTCGCGCTACCTGCAATGCGCGCGCGTGCTGATGGACCCGCGCCGCGGCGCGCGGCTTGCCGAGGCGCTCGCGGCGCGCATTCCCGACTCGATCCGCACACGGATTGCGGCGGTGGTGTCGCCGGCGATGGGCGGGGTGATCGCCGGCCATGAGATGGCGCGCGCGCTCGGCGTTGAGGCGATGTTCGTCGAACGTCCGACCGGCACGTTCGAGCTGCGCCGCGGCTTCCGCCTCGCCGCAGGACAGGAGGTGCTGATGATGGAGGACGTCGTCACCACCGGCCTCTCCTCGCGCGAGGCGATCGGCGCGATCGAGGCGGCGGGCGGCACGGTGATCGCCGGCGCGGCGCTGGTCGACCGGTCGAACGGCAGCGTCGATCTCGGCGTGCCGTTCTTTCCGCTGATCCGGCTCGACGTCCCGACCTATGCCGCCGACGCGCTGCCGCCAGAGCTCGCCGCCGTCCCGGCGAGCAAGCCGGGGAGCCGCGCGGCGTGAGCGCGCCGCTGCGCCTCGGCGTCAACATCGATCACGTCGCGACGGTGCGCAACGCGCGCGGCGCGGGCTATCCCGATCCGGTGCGTGCCGGGCTGCTCGCCGCCGAGGCGGGGGCGGACGGCATCACCGCGCATCTGCGCGAGGATCGCCGCCACATCACCGACGACGATATCGCGCGGCTGTCGGCGGCGCTGACCATCCCGCTCAACTTCGAAATGGCGGCGACCGACGAGATGCTGCAGATCGCGCTGCGCCATCGCCCGCATGCCGCCTGCATCGTCCCGGAAAAGCGCGAGGAGCTGACCACCGAGGGCGGGCTCGACGCGGCAGGCCAGCACAACCGGCTCGCGCCGCTGGTCGGCGAACTCGGCGCGGCGCGAATCCGCGTCTCGCTGTTCATCGAACCCGATCCGCGCCAGATCGAGGCGGCGATCCGGCTCGGCGCGCCGGTGGTCGAACTCCACACCGGCCGCTACGCCGAACTCGATGGCGAGGCGCGCACCGCCGAGCTGCGCCGGCTGTCCGACGCCGCGGCACTGGCGGCGAAGAACGGCATCGAGGTCCATGCCGGCCACGGCCTCACCTTCGACAATGTCGGGCCGATCGCCGCCATCCCGCAGGTGCGCGAGCTCAACATCGGCCACTTCCTCGTCGGCGAGGCCCTGTTCGTCGGCCTCGACGCGGCGGTCCGGCGGATGCGCGAGGAGATGGACGCGGCGCGAGGGTGACGACGGACTGACGTTTAGCGCTGCTCGGTATCCCCCCGTAACCGCACCGGGCAAAGTCCTCGCCCTTCCTCCGCGTGTTCGATCGTCTTGCGGAGATGCACCAGCAGAGGCGAGGCGTAGCGTGCGGGCACGAAGAGGGTTCACGCGGAGGCGCGGAGGCGAGGAGGAAGAAGCCGGGCCGCGTTGCCGGAAAGGCTGCGCATCACCGGTGCTGGCGGAGGTAGCCCCTGATATAGGCGTCGACGGCGCGCAGGTCGTCGGCGGTCCAGCGATGCGGCGGGATGTGGACGTTGTTCTCCCGCAGCACCCGCGGGATCAGGTCGCCATTCGGGCGCAGCACGACCGAGGCGACGATGACGCCGGGATAGGTGGCCAGCCGCCGCCGGAAGGGCAGCGCGGTCAGGTCGATGGTCGGCGGGTTGCTCTTGTGAGCGAGCGGGCCGGTGCCGCGCAGGTCGGCACCGTGGCAGATGGCGCAACGCTGTTCGTACAGCTGCCGCCCGACATCGCCCGTCCCGGCCAGCACCGGCGTCGGCATCAGCAGCGCGATACAGGCCGACAGCCACCCCGCCCGCATCCTTGAGCCCTCCTCTGCCGCGATCCTTCACCCTTATAGCGGCAAGCGGCGGCGAGTAACGCGGATGCGCTGCTTTCCCTGCCGACCCCCGCCGCGTAAGAGAGCAACATGATGCGCGCACCGTTCCGCCCGGCCCCATCGTCCCGCCGCTCGGGCGGCGCGGCATGATCGTCGGCCTCGGCTCCGACCTGTGCAACATCGAGCGGATCGCGGCATCGCTCGAGCGGTTCGGCGAGCGGTTCGAGGCGCGGGTGTTCACCGACGCCGAACGCGCGCGCGCAGCGCGGCGGCCGTTCACCAAGGCGGGCACGCTCGCCAAGCGCTTCGCCGCCAAGGAGGCGTTTTCCAAGGCGGTCGGCACCGGGTTCAAGGCGGGCGTGTTCATGAAGGACATCGGCGTCGTCAATGCCGCTTCGGGCGCGCCGACGCTGGCGCTGACCGGCGGCGCGAAGGAACGGCTTGACGCGATGATCCCCGAAGGCCACGTCGCACGCTTACATGTGACCCTGACCGACGATCATCCATGGGCGCAAGCCTTTGTGATCATCGAGGCAATTGCGAACCCCAAGCCATGAAGGAAGCGGTGTTGGACGGCAGCAAGTCCACCGAGGCGGCCCCGATCGCGCCGGCTACGCCCGCGCCGGCAGCGCCGACGACGAAGAAGACGGACTGGTGGGGGGAGATCAAGGGCATCTTCTGGCTGATCCTGATCGTCCTCGGCTTCCACAGCTTCATCGCCAAGCCCTTCTATATCCCCTCCGAATCGATGCTGCCGGGCCTGCGCATCGGCGACCGGCTGGTGGTGTCGAAATTCGCCTACGGCTGGTCGTTCGTCTCGCCGACGATCCCCAATCCGGTGGCGATCTTCAAGGGCGTGGTGCTGCGCCAGCCCGAGGAGAGCTGGAGCGTCGGCCTGCCCTTCATCCACGGCCGCCTGTTCGGCAGCCTGCCGACGCGCGGCGACGTGGTGATCGTGACGCCGCCGGGAACGCGCAACGACTATATCAAGCGCGTCATCGGCCTGCCGGGCGATACGCTCGCGGTGCGCGGCGGCGTCGTCATCCTCAACGGCAAGCCGATCGCACGCGGGCCAATGCATTACGTCGACCTGCCGGTGGATACCAACAGCCCGTGCAGCGACCGCGACTATTACGGCGCGCGCCGGCCGGCGCCGGGCGGCGGCTATGTCTGCCATCTGCCGATCGTCACCGAGACACTGCCTAACGGTCGCCATTACGACACCGTCGACCTCGAACCCGACAGCCCGGGCGACAATTATCCGCAGGTGACGATCCCCGCCAACCACGTCTTCCTGATGGGCGACAATCGCGATCGCTCGGCGGACAGCCGCTTCCCGCTCGCGCAGCTCGGGCTCGGCGGGCCGGTGCCCTATGAGAATCTCGGCGGGCGCGCCGAATTCCTGACCTTCAGCCTCGATGGCGATGCGACACTCAACCCGCTGACCTGGTGGGGATCGCTCCGCGCCGATCGCGCCGGCCTGTCGCTCCACCCGGCAAGCGGACAGTAAGATGAGCGGGACGCCGCGTGCGCCGAGCCCGGCCGAACTGCGTGACCCGTTCGTCCGCCGCGAACTGACCCGGGCCGCGGTGTGGCTCGGCCTCGCCGGCGCGATCGCGCTGGTGGTGCTGCTCGTCCAGCCGCTGCTGATCATCTTCGCCGGGCTGGTCTTCGCCGCGCTGCTCGACGGCGGGGTGCGGCTGCTCGGGCGGGTGCTGCCGATCGGACGCGGCTGGCGGCTGCTGATCGTCGTGCTGCTGACGGTCGTCTTCCTGCTCGGCACCTTCTATCTGACCGGCGTCCAGGTCGCCGAGCAGTTCGCGCAATTGCGATCGACGCTCGAATCGCAGGCGGGCAAGCTCGCCGGCTGGCTCGGCCGGCAGGGCCTGATGCCCGGTGCGTCCGACGTCAGCGGCATCGCGCGCCAGGCGCTGGGATCGGTCGGGCGGATCACCGCCTGGGTCGGGACGGCGTTCGGCGCGCTGACGACGATGTTCATGATCCTCGTCATCGGCCTGTTCGTCGCGATCGATCCCGGCACCTACCGGCGCGGGATGGAATGGCTGGTGCCGCGCCGCCACCGTGCGGAATTCGCGACGGTGACGGGGCGGATGGGGCAGACGTTGCGCCGGCTGCTCGCCGGGCGGCTGGTCGGCATGGTCGCGGAGGGCGTGCTGACCGGCATCGCGCTCCGCATCGGCGGCGTGCCGATGGCGATGATCCTCGGCATCCTCACCGGGCTGCTTGCCTTCATCCCCAATATCGGCGCGTTCATCAGCGGCGCATTGATGATCGCGGTCGGGTTCTCGGCGGGGACCGAGGTCGGCTATTGGGCGATCGGCACCTATGTCATCGTGCAGGGATTCGACGGCTATGTGCTGCTGCCGATCGTCGCCAAGAAGACGGTCGACCTGCCGCCGGCGCTGACGCTCGGCGCGCAAATCCTGGCGAGCGCATTGTTCGGCATCCTCGGGCTGGCACTCGCCGATCCGATGACCGCGATGATCAAGAGCGCACTCGAACGCAGCAGCGAGCGCGAGGGCGAGCGTGACGGATCAGGCGAGCCGGTCGAACAGCGCTAGATAGCGTGCGGCCGAGTCGGCGCCCGGCTGCGGCACCGGCGCCGGGCGTGGCGCATCGAGCCAATGGTTGAGCGCGGCGGCAAAGCCCGCCGCATCGTCGCAGGCGACGACGCTGCCGAGCCGCGCGTCGCCGACGATCTCGCGCACCGACGGGCTCGACGCGGTCGCGACGACCGGCGTGCCGACCGACAGCGCCTCGCGCAGCACGCCGGGCACGCCCTCGTAATCGGACGGCAGCGCGAGCAGCGCCGCCTGCGCCATCGCCGCCAGCGGATCGGCGACATGGCCGGGCAGGCGTACGCGATCGCCGAGCCCGGCGGCGGCGATCTGCCGTTCGAGCGCGTCGCGCATATCGCCCTCGCCGAGGATCACCACCGTGACGTCGGCCGGCAGCGCCGGCACCGCGGCGATCAGCCGGTCCCAGCGCTTCTGTGCGACCAGCCGCCCGACGCCGAGCACGATCCGCCCCGCCGGCAGCGCGATCCCCGGCGCGCCGGGCGCGGGCGGGGCGGGCGGATTGGGGATGACGCTGGTGCGTCGCTCCATCCGCATCGCCCGCGCCGCGACCGCCGCGGTGGCCGGCGTCATCGCGACGAGATGATCGAGGAAGCGGCCATGCTGCGCGAGCCACAGCCGATGCCCGGCATCCATCACCCGGCCGTGATCGGCGCGATCGATCGCATTCGACAATTTGGCGACGATCGGCGGGCAATCCGCACCGAGCCGCCAGCGCAGCCACGCGGCGACCAGCGTATAATGGTTGCCGGCACAGAAGATCACGTCGGGCCGCAGCCGCCGGGTGATCGCGGCGAGGCGATATTGGGCGAGATAGTTGCGCTGGCCGAGCGACTCGACGTCGATCCCCGCCGGCACCTCCGCGGCGAGCGGTCCGCGCGCGTCGCCGACCACGAGCGTCACCCGCCGCCCCGCCGCCAGCCATGCGCCTGCGAGGCGGAGCTGCGCCCGCTCGACGCCACCGCCAGCCAGGTCCTGAGCAAAGGTAAGGATATGATCGGCCGGCATTTGCGGCAACCGCCCTGCCATAGACCCGCTGCGGGTGGAAGGCCGGCGATAGGGCGGCGGTGAATCGCGCCGCGATCGGAGCCGGTAGAAAAAGCCGCTGCCTTCGACTGCCCTTCCCGCTCACGCCTCTATAAAAGATTAATCGTCCACCGGACGCTTTCCATCGGTCGAATGCGGCCACCGCCACTTTACTCCCCCCTGGGTAAATGATAATCACTTGCATCATGGATATGTCGCGCACCGTCGTTCCTGCCCTCGACCTCGTCTCCCTGCCGCGCCGTCAGCGCGCGACGGTCGCGGCGATCGACTGGACCCGTCTCGCGCTGCCCGAAGCGCGACGGTTGCGCGAACTCGGCTTCGATGAGGGCGTGCCGGTCGAGGTGCTGCATCGCGCCTCGCTGGGCAGCGGGCCGATCGCCTGCCGGATCGGCCGGATGACCGTGGCGCTGCGTCGCGCGGTCGCCGGCGCGGTGCACGTGGCGCCAGCCACCGCCGACTAATCGTGCATGCAGCCCCGCTGGTCGCGCTGGTCGGCAATCCTAATGCCGGCAAGAGCGCGCTGTTCAACGCGCTGACCGGCGCGCGGCAGAAGGTCGGCAATTATCCCGGCGTCACCGTCGAACGCCATTCGGGCCGCTGGGTGCTCGATGACGGACGACCGGTCGAGCTGATCGACCTGCCCGGCGCCTACAGCCTTGAACCGTCCAGCCCCGACGAGCGCGTCACCCGCGACGTCGTCACCGGCGCGAGCACGCTCGAACGGCGACCGGACGCGCTGGTCGTGGTGGTCGATGCCGCCAATCTCGACAATCATCTGCGCTTCACGCTCCAACTGATCGCACTCGGCCTGCCGGTGGTGGTGGCGCTCAACATGGTCGACCTCGCCGAGCGCGACGGGCTGACTCTGGATGCCGCCGTGCTCGCCCGTGAACTCGGCGTGCCGGTGGTGCCGACCGTCGCGGTCCGGCGGCGCGGGCTCGACGATCTGCGCGCGATGGTGGCGGATGCGATCGGCAGCGCCGCGCGTCCCGCGGCGGCGGGCGCGGGAACGCAGGACGATATCGTCGCGCTGCAACGCCGCGCGCGCCAGATCGCCGCCGCCGCCACCGTATCGGAAACCGCGGCGCGGCGCTGGGCGAACTGGCTCGACGCGGTCGCGCTGCACCCGATCGCCGGGCCGCTGCTGCTCGTCTCGATCCTGTTCGTCATGTTCCAGGCGGTGTTCACCTGGGCGGCGGTGCCGGCCGATGCGATCGACGCCGGCTTCGCCGCCTTGCAGGGCGCGATCAAGGCGGCGATGCCCGACAGCTTCCTGCGCTCGCTGCTCACCGACGGGTTGATCGCCGGGGTCGGCGCGGTGATCGTCTTCCTGCCGCAGATCCTGATCCTGTTCCTGTTCATCCTGATCCTCGAATCCTCCGGCTATATGGTGCGCGCGGCGTTCCTGATGGACCGGCTGATGGCGACGGTCGGCCTGTCGGGCCGCGCCTTCATCCCGCTGCTGTCGAGCTTCGCCTGCGCGGTGCCGGGGATCATGGCGACGCGGGTGATCGAGGACGAGAAGGACCGGCTGACGACGATCCTGATCGCGCCGCTGATGACGTGCAGCGCGCGCTGGCCGGTCTACACCCTCATCATCGGCGCGATGATCCCCAACACGCCGCTGCTGCCCTTCGTGCGGTTGCAGGGCGTGGTGATGTTCGGGCTGCTCGTCATCGGCATCGCCGGTGCCTATGTCGCGGCGCTGGTGCTGCGACGCACCGTCACCAAGGGCGCCTCGTCGGGCTTCATGATGGAGATGCCGAAATATCAGGTGCCGCTGCTGCGCGACGTGCTGCTCGGCCTGTGGCAGCGCGCAGTGATCTTCCTCAAGCGCGCCGGCACGATCATCGCCGCGACGACGGTGGTGCTGTGGCTGCTGCTCAGCTTCCCCAAGCCGCCCGAGGGCAGCGGGATCAGCCCGGTCGACTATTCGGTCGGCGGGCGCATCGGCCACGGCATCGAATATGTCGTCAAGCCGATCGGCTTCAACCGCGACATCGCGCTGGCGCTGCTGCCGGCGATGGCGGCGCGCGAGGTCGCGGTGTCGGCGATCGGCACCGTCTATGCGATCGACGACAAGGACGGCGGCACCGACCGTATCACCGACCAGATCCGCGGCCGCTGGACGCTGCCGACCGCGCTCGCCTTTCTGATGTGGTTCGTCTTCGCGCCGCAGTGCATCTCGACGATCGCGGTGACCCGGCGCGAGACCAACGGCTGGAAATGGCCGCTGTTCATGGTTGGCTATTTGTTCGCCGCCGCCTACATCATGGCCGGGATCACATATTGGCTGGCGGTGTTCGCCGGCCTGTAGGCATTTTCGGGGCAGTTCATGGCGGGTAGCGTCAACAAGGTCATTCTCGTCGGCAACCTGGGGCGCGACCCCGAATCGCGGTCGTTCCAGAACGGCGGCAAGGTGGTCAACCTGCGCATCGCGACGTCCGAATCCTGGAAGGACAAGAACAGCGGCGAGCGCAAGGAGAAGACCGAATGGCATTCGGTCGCGATCTTCAACGAAGGGCTGGCCAATGTCGCCGAGCGCTTCCTGCGCAAGGGCTCCAAGGTCTATATCGAAGGCGCGTTGCAGACGCGCAAATGGCAGGACCAGCAGGGCAACGACAAATATTCGACCGAGATCGTGCTGCAGGGCTTCAACAGCGTGCTGACGATGCTCGACGGTCCCGGCGGCGGCCAGGGCGGCGGCGCCGGCGGCGGCGGTAGCCGCGGCGGCGACGATTATGGTGGCGGTGACTTCGGCGGTGCGTCGGGCGGCGGCTATGGCGGCGGCAACCGGACCGGCGGCGCGTCGGGCGGCAGCCGCGGCGGCGGCAGCTTCGGCCAGACGGGAGGCTTCGCCGACGATCTCGACGATGACGTGCCGTTCTGAGCGATCCTGCATCCCTGTCCTGCGCCACGCCGGCAGCCGGCTGGTGCGTCGACGAGGCGACACGCCGCGCCGCGATCGAGGCTTATGATCTCGACTCGCTGCGCGACGGCGCGGCGCTGCGCCAGATCACCGACTTCGCTGCGGCATTGTGCGGCACGCCGGTCGCGCTGGTCAGCCTGGTCGAGGAGCACGAACAGGTCTTCCTCGCGCGCACCGGGCTGACGCTGACCGAGACGCCGCGCGAGATGTCCTTCTGTCAGCATGCGATGCTGCAACCGGATATCATGGTCGTGCCCGACGCGACGCAGGATCCGCGCTTCATCGACAATGCGCTCGTCACCGGCGATCTGCACCTGCGCTTCTATGCCGGGGCACCGCTCGTCTCGGACGACGGCGTGCCGCTCGGCTCGCTATGCGTGATCGACACGATTCCGCGTCGGGGACTCACGGCATTGCAGCGCCAGGGGCTGCGCGTGCTCGCCGACAATGTCATGGCGCGGCTGCGCGACAGCCGCGACGCGGCGGCCTGGCGGGCGACCGAGCGCGCGACACGCCGCCAGCTCACCGACAGCGAGGATCGCTTCCGCACGCTCGCCGATACGATGCCGCAGATGGTGTGGTCGACGCTGCCCGACGGCTATCACGATTATTACAACGCGCGCTGGTATGAATTCACCGGCACGCCGCCCGGCTCGACCGACGGCGAGGGCTGGAACGACGTCTTCCACCCCGACGATCAGGCGCGCGCCTGGGCGGTCTGGCGGCAGTCGCTCGCCAGCGGCGATCCCTATCAGATCGAATATCGGCTGCGCCATTTCGACGGCACCTATCGCTGGGTGCTCGGCCGTGCCCTCCCGATCCGCGACGCCGCCGGGCAGGTCACCCGCTGGTTCGGCACCTGCACCGACATCCACGAACAGAAACTGGCACTGCACGAACGCGAGCTGATCAGCCAGGAGCTGTCGCACCGGATCAAGAACATCTTCGCGGTGATCTCGGGACTCATCTCGTTCGCCGCGCGCAGCAAGCCGGGCTTCGCGCCGATCGCGGCCGACCTGCGCGAGCGGATCACCGCGCTCGGCCGCGCGCATGACTTCGTCCGCCCGCACAGCCCCCAGTCGCGGCCGAACGCGCAGCAGGACAGTCTGCACGGCCTGCTCGGCGAATTGTTCGAACCCTATCGCCGCGACGACGCGCCGCCGATCCGCATCACCGGCGACGAGATCGCCATCGACGACCGCTCGGCGACACCGCTCGCGCTGCTGTTCCATGAGCTCGCCACCAATGCGACCAAATATGGCGCGCTCGGCACCGACGCCGGCACGGTAGAGGTCAGCATCCGGCGCGGCGCCGACACGGCCGAGCTGTGCTGGACCGAACGCGGTGGCCCGGAAGTGACCCCGCCCACCGGTGCCGACGGCTTCGGCAGTCAGCTCATCGAACTGTCCGCGGTGCGGCAGCTCGGCGGCAGCATCCGTCGCGACTGGCAGCCCGAAGGTCTGGTGATGACGGTGACGGTGCCGCTCGCCGCCTTCCGGCGGGACTGAGCTAGGCGCGATCCCGTTCGGTCACGACGATATCGTCGTTGGCGGGCTTCTGCCCATCGGCCGCATAGGCCGCCGCGGCAAGAATAGCTGCCTCGCTGAACGGCTTGCGGATATAACCGAGCGCGCAGTCGAGCCCCTTGTCGATCTGTGCCGGGTTGGCGGTGACGAACACCACCTTGACGCCATGTTCGCGGGCGATCTGCTCAGCGATCCCCGGTCCGGTCGCCCCGTCGCGCAGGTTGACGTCGACGAAGGCGAAGCCGCATTGCGGCGCCGCGGCGAGCGCGCTCGTGGTGTCGGCAGCGATACCCGCGACCGTATAGCCCGCGTCGAGCAGGATACGCTCGAGGTCGAGTGCCACGAAAATCTCGTCTTCGACAATCAGCACGGTCTTGGTCATCGTACGTCCCGGTATTGGCAAGGCCAAACCTCTGTTCCACCGGATTGTTCCCGCCTTAACCCTGTTACGTCCGAAATGAACCGACCTTTAGCGTCGCAGCAGGAATATCGCATGCTGGGCGAGCAGATTGGCCGCCGCCGAACTGCGCTGGCGATCGCCCGACAGAAACCATGCCCCCTCGACCGTGATCCGCCGGTCGCGCAGGAAGGCGCGGAAATCGTCGATCGTGACATGGTGGATGTTGGGGGTGTCATACCATTGTTCGGGCAATTGCCGCGTCACCGGCATCCGCCCGCCCCACAGCAACGACACGCGCACCCGCCATTGCGCGAAATTGGGAAAGCTGACGAAGGCGCGCCGGCCGATGCGCAGCAGATGGTCGAGCACCACGTCGGGCGCGCGCGCGGTCTGCAACGTCTGGCTGAGGATCGCATAGTCGAAGCTCTGGTCGGGATAGCCGGCGAGATCGACGTCGGCATCGCCCTGGATCACCGACAGGCCGCGCGCCACCGCCGCGGCGACGTTGCCGGGATCGATCTCCAGTCCGCGCGCGTCGCAGCCATGCGCGTCGCGTAACGCCGCCATCAGCGCGCCGTCGCCGCAGCCGATGTCGAGCACGCGACTGCCCGGCGCGACATGATCGGCGATCACCGCAAGATCGGGGCGCAGCATGCTCATCGCCCGCCGCGCAGGAAGCCGTCGACCACGCGGTTCATCTCGGGCGCGTCGAGCAGGAAGGCGTCATGGCCATAGGGACTCGTCAGCTCGACGAAGCTGACCGGCGCGCCGGCGGCGTTGAGCGCCTGCACGATGTTGCGCGATTCGAGGGTCGGATACAGCCAGTCGGTATCGAAGCTGACCAAGCAAAAGCGCGTCGTGCCGCCGCGGAAGGCGTTGGCGAGCAGCCCGCCATGTTCCTCGGCAAGGTCGAAATAATCGAGCGCGCGGGTGATGTAGAGATAGGAATTGGCGTCGAACCGGTCGACGAAGCTCAGCCCCTGGTGGCGCAGATAGCTTTCGACCTGGAAGTCGGCGTCGAAGCCGAAGCTCTTCGCCTCCCGCGCCTGTAGCCGGCGGCCGAACTTCTCGGTGAGCCCGGCCTCCGACAGATAGGTGATATGCGCCGCCATCCGCGCCACCGCGAGGCCGGCGGCCGGCGGCTCGCCGCCATAATAGTCGCCGCCGTTCCACTTGGGGTCGGCCATGATCGCCTGTCGCCCGACCTCGTGGAAGGCGATGTTCTGCGCCGAATGGCGCGCGGTCGAGGCGATCACCACCGCCGCCGCGACGCGATCGGGAAAGGTCGCCGCCCAGCTCAGCGCCTGCATACCGCCCATCGATCCGCCGACCACCGCCTTCAGCCGCGCGACGCCGAGATGATCGAGCAGCATCGCCTGCGCGCGCACCATGTCGCGGATGGTGATGACCGGAAAGCGCATCCCCCACGGCCGCCCGGTCGCCGGATTGACGCTCGCCGGCCCGGACGATCCCATGCAGCTGCCGATCACGTTGGAGCAGATGACGAAGTCGCGCGCCGGATCGATCGGCTTGCCCGGCCCGATCAGCCGCGTCCACCAGCCCGGCTTGCCGGTGCGGGGATGCGCGGAGGCGACATGCTGGTCACCGGTCAGCGCATGGCAGACGAGGATCGCATTGCCACCGTCCGCCGCGAGCGTGCCATAGGTCTCATAGGCGATCTCGACCGGCGACAGCAGCACGCCGCCGTCGAGTCGCAGCGGCCCCGGCAGCGTCGCCAGCCGATTGCATCCGAAACGGTCATCCGCGGTCATCCCCCGGTCGCTACGGCGCTGCGCCCGACAATACAACCGCCGTCTCTGGGCACGGGTGCAGGCGGTTTGTGCGCGCAAGGCGCAGAGCCGGTGCAGGCCACAGGATTGGCTTGCCCGCCATTCCCGCTTACAGCCACGCGCATGACCGCACCTGCTCCCAAGCCGTGGATTCTCGGAATCGCGCCCTATGTTCCCGGCCGCGCCACCAGCGAGGACGGCCGCAAGGTCGTCAAACTCTCGTCCAACGAAAATCCGTTCGGCACGCCCGAGCCGGCGCGCGCCGCCTATCGCGCCGCCGCCGATCACCTCGAACGCTATCCGGACGCCGCCGCGGTCGACCTGCGCGCCGCGCTCGCCGCGCATTACGGCGTCGAGGCGGAGCGGCTGATCTACGGCACCGGATCGGACGAGGTGCTCCACCTCGCCGCCGGCACCTTCGCCGGGCCGGGCGACGAGATCATCCACGTCCGCTACGGCTTCGCGGTCTATGAGATCGCGACGCGCCGCGTCGGCGCGACGCCGGTGATCGTCGCCGACCGCGATTATGCCACCGACGTCGACGCGATCCTCGCCGCGGTCACCGAGCGGACCAAGGTCGTCTTCGTCGCCAATCCCAACAACCCGACCGGCACCTATGCGACGGCTGCGGAGATCGCGCGGCTGCACGCCGGCCTGCCTGCCTCGGTGCTGCTGGTGCTCGATCAGGCCTATACCGAATATCTCGATCCCGAGGATGACGACGGCGGCCTCGAACTCGCGCGCACCGCGTCCAACGTGCTGGTGACGCGCACCTTCTCCAAGATCTTCGGGCTCGCTTCCGAACGCGTCGGCTGGGGCTATGCCGCGCCCGAGATCATCGCGGCGATGCATCGCATCCGCGCGCCCTTCGCGTTCAGCATCGGCGCGCAGGCGGCGGCGATCGCCGCGCTCGGCGACGACGCGTTCGTCGCGCACAGCCGCGAGCACAACCGCACGTGGCGGCAGTGGTTCAGCGATCAGGTCGATGCCATCCCCGGCCTGCGCGCGGTGCCGAGCAAGGCCAATTTCGTGCTGGTGCTGTTCGAGGGCCTGCTCACCGCGGAGGATGGCTATAAGGCGCTGATGGCGGCGGGCTATGCGACGCGCTGGCTGCCCGGCCAGGGCCTGCCGCAGGCGCTGCGCATCACCATCGGCAGCGAGAGCGAGATGCGCGACGTGGTCGCGGTGCTGCGCGCCGAGGTCGAGCGCGCCGGCTGATGCTGCCCTTCGCGCGCGTCACGATCATCGGCCTCGGGCTGATCGGCTCGTCGGTCGCCCGCGCGGTGCGGCAGGCGATGCCGACGGTGCGGATCACCGGCTATGACGCCGATCCCGCGGTACGCGCCACCGCGGTGCGCATTGATCTGGCCGACGATGTCGCCGACAGCGCCGGCGCGGCGGTGATCGATGCCGATCTGGTGATGCTCTGCGTCCCCGTCGGCGCGATGGGCGCGGTCGCCGCGGAGTTCGCCGACGACCTGCCCGCCGAGGCGATCGTCAGCGATGTCGGCGGATCCAAGGCGAGCGTGATCGCGGCGCTGCGCGCGGTGCTGCCACAGGCGACGATCGTCCCCGGCCATCCGGTCGCCGGCACCGAGCATAGCGGGCCGGAAGCGGGCTTCGCGACGCTGTTCCGCGGCCGCTGGTGCATCCTGACGCCCGAGGAGGGCACCGCCGAGGCACCGGTCGCGCGGCTGCGGGCGTTCTGGGAGGCGCTCGGCGCGCAAGTGGAGATCATGACGCCGCGCCACCACGACCTCGTCCTCGCGGTGACCAGCCACGTGCCGCACCTCATCGCCTATTCGATCGTCGGCACCGCCAGCGACCTCGAAGGCGTGACGCAGAGCGAGGTGATCAAATTCTCCGCCGGCGGCTTTCGCGACTTCACCCGCATCGCCGCCTCCGACCCGGTGATGTGGCGCGACGTCTTCCTCAACAACCGCGAGGCGGTGCTGGAGATCCTCCAGCGCCTGACCGAAGACGTGACGATGCTGCAACGCGCGATCCGCTGGGGCGACGGCGACCAGTTGTTCGACCTGTTCACCCGCACCCGCGCGATCCGCCGCTCGATCATCGAACAGGGCCAGGACGACGCCAAACCGGATTTCGGCCGGACGCACTGACGGCGCCTGCGGGCGGATCGTTGGTGCGCACGGAGAGTGCAGAGGGTGCAGCCCGTATTGCAGCGCGTGCTGTCTCAGGCGACGGCACCGGATGGGTTCACGCGGAGGCGCGGGGGCGCGGAGAGCCACCGCCCGGGGCCGGCGTCGGACTGGCTCGCGATGGCCTTGGGCCCGGCGAGCCAAACCGCCTTCGCTCCGCGCGACCAACGACCAAGTGGGTCACGCGCGCCACGTCCACTTCGACGAGACCTCTGCAACACACTCTCTGGCATGCCGGACATGTTCCGGCATCCACGGTTCCGCATGTGCGGAAGACGGTATTGTCGCGGCACGATGGACCCCGGAACAGGTCCGGGGTGACGACGCACTTTTGGGTGAGGCCGAGCGTGCCGCCGGCGTATCGCTGCTGATCAAGCCGACCGCTCGCTGCGGCGCAGTCGTTAGCAGACGCCCCACCATGAACGTGGCCACCCAAGACCCACCTGATTCGCCGAAGACGATCCGAACGTCTCGCCGCTCCCCTCCGCGCCCTCCGCGCCTCCGCGCGACATCTACCTGCGGAACGCGACGATCGCGCACGCCCCCCTCAGGCGAACACGCCATGCACGTACCACGCCCGCGCACCCTCGTCGGCGGCGTGGAAGATCCACAGGCGGCGGCCGCGGCGATCTTCGATGCGGTAATAATCGCGCAGTCCGGCGGCGTCGTGCCGCCACCATTCGCCCGCGATCCGCTCCGGCCCGGCGGCGCGTGCGACGTCATGCACGCGCCGGCGCCAGCGGAAGCGCAGCGGCGCGCCCTCGGGCGAATCGAGCACGCCCTCGATCCGCTGCGGCGGGTCGAACAGATGGATCGGCCGCGCGTCGCTCTCGGCGATCGCCCCCACCGGCGCGGCGGCGGGCAGCAGCAGCAGCTCGGCCTGCCCGTCGACCAACCGCCCGCCGCCACGCGCCTTGCGGCGGGCCGGCGGCACCGGGGCCCCTGCGTCGCCGCCATCGAGCCGCAGCAGCGCCGCATCGAGCCGGTCGGCGAGCGTCACCTCCAGCCGCACGAGATCATAGCCCGGATCGATTCCGGCCCCGCCAGTCCCGACCTGCTCGGCGAGACGACGCGTCACCGACGCGACATCGCGCGCCGCCTCGCTTTCCGCGTGCAGCCGTCGCACCGGCCCGTCGGACCGGAACAGCCAGGCCTGCCAGCGTCGCCCGCCCTGCCCGCGCGCCGCCAGCATCGCCGCCGCCTCGTCCGCCAGAGCCGCGAGCGCCGCCGCCACCGCCTCCCCGGCGAGCGGCGCGTCGAAGCGCCGGTCGAGCGACGACACCGCCCGCCGCATGCAGGGCCGCGCCGGCGCATCGAGCGCGTGCAGCGCCGTGATGACCTCCGCACCGAAATGCGCCGCCAGCTCACGCGCCGGCCGCGCCATCACCTCGCCGATCGTGCGCAGCCCCGCCGCGGTGAGCGCCGCCGCCGTCTCCGCCTCGAGCCCCAGCGCCGCGACCGGCAGGCGGCGCACTGCGCGCGTCTCGTCGGGGGCCGGCGCACCGGCATGGCGGGCGAGGGCGCAGGCGATCGCAGGCGTATCGCCGAGCGCCACCCGCGCCGCGACGCCGCGCCGCGCCAGCCGCGCCTCGACCTCGGCGAGCAGCGCCCGCTCGTCCGCGCCGCGAATCACCACTACCACCGCGTCCGGCGGCATCGCCAGCGCATCGCCATAGCGGCTCGCCTCCTCGGCAAGCCGGTCGAGCCAGTCCATGTCGGCGTGCGGATCAGCGGGAAACGTCTCGAGATCGGGCGCCAGCCGCAGCGCCTCGACCAAAGTCGCACCCACCGTCAGCCCGAGCCGCGCCGCCGCCGCATCGATCGCGCTGATCTGCTGCGCCGCGCCCTTGCCCTCGACGCAGGCGACCGGCGCCGCCGCGCGCCCGGCAAACAGATGCGGCCGCGTCAGCCGCAGCCGATCGACCGCGAGCCACGGGAAAACGAGCGCGAGACAGCGCGAGGCGGATGAGTCGCTCACCCCCGTTCTTCTAATGTTCACCCGTCGCATCCGCCAGATGCGAAATCATTCGCGCTTTTTTCGTCTTTGCTGTTGCAGCCCTCGCAGAGCGCTGCTAGTGGCGCGCCTCACCCAAACGGTGGCTCGCCAGAGCAGCCGTTTCAAGGCGCCAGAGCGGGCGTAGCTCAGGGGTAGAGCACAACCTTGCCAAGGTTGGGGTCGAGGGTTCGAATCCCTTCGCCCGCTCCAGTCTTCCCAGACATCATGAAACCGACGGGACGTCCGTCCGGACGCCCTAGACCGCCGCGAGCGAGGCGAGCAGCGTCGCGATCCGCATGCGCAGCGCGGTGTCGCGGGTGATCTCCAGCATCGCGGCGAGGCTGCTGCGCGCGGTGGTGACGTCGCCGTCGGCGAGTTCGAGCCGGGCGCGCTCCCACCAGCCGTGGCCGTAATCGGGCGCGACCACCGTCATCCGCCGGTAGAGGATCAGCGCCCGCCGCGCCGCCCCCGCCGCCTCGGCACGCGTCGCCTGGTTGAGCAGCAGCCGCACCAGCACCGCGCGATTCGGCATCGCCGCGACATGGCTCACCGCCGGCGCGCGACCGCCCGCCACGCCCTGCACCATCGCGGCGAGTTCGGCGGCATCGACGAAGCGGCCGTCGCGGAACGGATCGATCATCACCGGCGCGGCCTCGCCGCCGATCAGCACCAGCACATGGCCGGGCACGTCGAGCACATGCGCGCTCCAGCCGAGCCGCCGCGCCGCGGCGACGTAGAGGATCGACAGGCTGACCGGCAGCCCGCGCCGCCGTGCGATCACCTGGATCAGATCAGCGTTGGCGGGATCGTCATAGCTGTCCGAATCACCGCTGAAACCGAATTCGTCGGCGAACACCTGCGCCAGGACCTCGGCCTGGGTCTGCGCGTCGCGCGCGACGGGGGCGAGTTCGTCGAGCCGGTCGGCGACGGCATCGATCACCGCCCGCGCCGGATCGTCGTCGCCTTCGGCGTGGTCGAGCAGCGCAAGCGCCAGCGCGGCGTGGTCGAGAACGATATCCTCGTCATCGAGCAGGCCCAGGCGCAACAGATCATCACTCATGTCGCCAACATGGGGGCGGCAACGGCGGTGGCAAGCCGCCCGGCGCCTCACTCGGTGAGCAATTGCACCGTGCGGATCGTCGTCGCGAGATAGATTTCGATCGCGGTCACTGCGGCGGGGGCGAGCACGATCGTATCGTCGAGCGTCGCATCGGCGGGCAGCACCAACCCGCTGCGCGTCAGATGCTGCAACCACCGCGCCACCGTCGGCCCCGAGCAGGCGAGATTCGCGGCGACCATGCCGCCGGTCAGCGGCTTGCCGGCGGCATCGGCGATGAACAGGGTGAGCAGCATCTCCCACGGCCATTCGCCGAACAATTCGGTCGGCAGCAGTCCGTAACGCGAGCGGCGGTTGACCAGGATCGCGAGCGCCGCCTCGGTCAGCCGGTCGCCGCGGCTCTCCGCGCGCTCGCCGTCGACGAAACGCGTCATGCCCGCGTTCCGCATCGGTCGCGGCCCGCGCGCAACCCCTCATCTGCCATCGTCACCTCCCTCGGCGATCGCGGCACATGCCGCCCCCTTTAGCCTTATAGCGGCATCAGCCGGCCAACCGCTCGGCGAGGAAGTCGACGAACACGCGCACCCGCGCCGGCAGGTGCGCGCCGCCGACGAACACCGCCTGGATCAGCTCGATGTCACCGGGATTATAGTCCTCGAGCAGCGCCACCAGCCGCCCGTCGGCGATCTCGCGCTCGACGCTGAACCGCCCGACCCGCGCCACGCCGACGCCCGCCGCGGCGAGCTGACCCAGCGTCTCGCCGTTGTTGGCGACGATCCCGCCCTCGACGCACAGGGTGAAGTCGCCACCGTCGCGGCGGAACGGCCAGGTCGGCTCGGCGCGGCGGAAGCTGAAGTTGAGGCAGTTGTGCGCGTGCAGGTCCTCCGGCACCGCCGGCATGCCATGGCGCGCGAGATAGTCGGGCGCGGCGACGATGACGCGCCCGCTCTGGCCGATCTTGCGCGCGGTCAGCGCGCTGTCGGCGAGCGGGCCGAAGCGCACCGCGACGTCCGCCTGCCCCGCCGCGACGTCGACCAACGTGTCGGTCAACGCGATGTCGATCAGGATGTGTGGATAGGCGCGCGCGAAGTCGCCGAGCAGCGGCACGACGCACAGCCGCCCATGCGACAACGCCGCAGAGACGCGCAGCCGCCCGCGCGGGCTGCCCTGGTCGGCGATCTGCTGCTCGGCATCGTCGAGGTCGGCGAGGATGCGCCGCGCCGCGAGCAGATAGGCCTGCCCCTCCGCGGTCAGCGTCAGCGCGCGCGTCGAGCGCAGCAGCAGCCGCACGCCGAGCCGCGCCTCGATCCGGTCGACCGCACGCGCCACCGCCGAGGGCGTCAGCGCCAAGGTGCGGGCGGCGGCGGAGAAACTCCCCGCCTCGACCACGGTGACGAACAGCGCCAGCGCGCGCGCCCGGTCACTGCCACCCGCCAGCTTTGCATCCATCGCACAGATCCTTCGCCTGCCGCGGCGGTTCTCCACCGCCTTCTCCTGCGCCACCTAGCCGCTTCGGAACGGACAGCAAAAGGTGGATGATGGACTATCGGCAAATCGGATCGTCGGGGCTGCGCGTGCCGGCGCTGTCGTTCGGCACCGCGACCTTCGGCGGCAAGGGCGCCTTCTTCGGCGCCTGGGGGCAGAGTGACGCCGCCGAGGCGCGCCGCCTGCTCGACATCTGCCTCGACGCGGGCGTCACATTGTTCGACACCGCCGACGTCTACTCGGACGGCGCGTCGGAGGAGGTGCTCGGCGCGGCCATCAAGGGCCGGCGCGAAGCGGTGCTGGTCTCGACCAAGACCGGCCTGCCGATGGGCGACGGTCCGCAGGACTGGGGCGCCTCGCGCGCGCGGCTGATCCGCGCGGTGGAGGACTCGTTGCGGCGGCTCGGCACCGATCACATCGACCTGCTCCAGCTCCACGCCTATGACGCGCACACCCCGGCCGAGGAGCTGATGGCGACGCTCGACCGGCTGATCGCCGCGGGCAAGGTCCGCTACGCCGGCGTCTCCAACTATCCCGGCTGGCAGCTGATGAAGGCCCAAGCGGTCGCGGATCGCCACGGCTGGCCGCGGCTGGTCGCGCATCATGTCTATTACTCGCTGATCGGCCGCGCCTATGAGTGGGAGCTGATGCCGCTTGCCGCCGACCAGGGCGTCGGCGCTCTGGTGTGGAGCCCGCTCGGCTGGGGCCGGCTGACGGGCAGGATCGGTCGCGATCGCCCGATCCCCGCGGGCAGCCGCCTGCATGACACCGCCGCCTTCGCGCCGCCGGTCGCGGACGAGCATCTCTACCGCGTCGTCGATGCGCTCGAGGCGGTCGCCGCCGAGACCGGGCGGACGGTGCCGCAGGTCGCGCTCAACTGGCTGTTGCGACGGCCGACGGTCGCCTCGGTGATCATCGGCGCGCGCGACGAGGCGCAGCTGCGCGACAATCTCGGCGCGGTCGGCTGGGCGCTCAATCCGGAACAGATCGCGACGCTCGACGCCGCCAGCGACCAGCTCCCACCCTATCCCCACACGCCCTACCGCCAGCAGGAGGGCTTCGCCCGCCTCGCGCCGCGGCTGATCTGAGCGGAGATCCGTCATGAAGCTCAATCCCGGCCTGTTCGCGCTGGCGATCGGCGCCTTCGGCATCGGCGTCACCGAATTCGCGCCGATGGGCATGCTGCCCGTGATCGCCGCCGACCTGCACGTCTCGATCCCCTCGGCGGGCCTGCTGGTCAGCGCCTATGCGCTCGGCGTGCTGGTCGGCGCGCCACTGATGACGCTGACCACCGCGCGGCTCGATCGCCGCACGCTGCTGATCGCGCTGATGGCGATCTTCACGCTCGGCAACGCGCTGTCCGCGCTCGCCGGCGGCTATGCGCTGCTGATGGCGGCGCGCGTCGTCACCGCGTTCAACCACGGCGCCTTCTTCGGCGTCGGCGCGGTGGTCGCGGCGGGGCTGGTGCCGCCCGAGCGACGCGCCGGCGCGGTCGCGGCGATGTTCACCGGGCTGACGGTGGCGACGATCGGCGGCGTGCCACTCGCCACCTGGGCGGGCGAGACGATCGGCTGGCGTCCCGCCTTCGCCGGCATCGCCGCGATCGGCGCGGTGGCGATGGCGGCGCTGCGCCTCGCCCTGCCGCCGCTGCCCGCGCCGGCGGGGGTGGACCTCGCCGCCGAGCTGCGCGTGCTCGGTCGCCCGCGCGTGCTGCTCGCGCTGGCGCTGACCACGCTCGGCTTCGGCGGGGTGTTCACCGTCTTCACCTATATCGTGCCGATCCTGCGCGACGTCGCCCATGCCTCGACCGCGATGGTCACGGTCTCGCTGATGCTGTTCGGCGTCGGCGCGACGATCGGCAACATGATCGGCGGTCGGCTCGCCGACCGATCGGTGACGCGCGCGCTCGCCGCGATGCTCGGGCTGCTGACGCTGGTGCTGCTCGCCTTCGCCTGGCTGATGCACGCCCCGCTCACCGCCGCCGCCGCGATCCTGGTCTGGGGCATCGCCAGCTTCGCGACCGTGCCGCCCTTGCAGATGCAGGTGATGGCGGCGGCGGGCGAGGCGCCCAATCTCGCCTCGGCGATGAACATCGGCGCGTTCAACCTCGGCAATGCGATCGGCGCGGCCTTGGGCGGCGGGGTGATCGCCGCCGGGCTCGGCCTGCCCGCGGTGGCACTGGCGGGCGCGGCGACGGCGGCGGCGGCGCTGGCGCTGCTGCTGGTGGCGGCGCGTCAGCCGCTCGGTCGGGCCGGCGCGCGCCTTACTCGAGGCACAACAGACGCAGCCGTGTGAGATCCGCGTCGCTCAGCCCCATCGCCTCATGCAACCACCCGGTTGCGCCACCCGGGTGGTGGTCGAGCACCGCCAGCGCCGCTTCGATATAGCGCCGGTCCGCCGCGGTCATCGCCGTCAGCACTCCCGGCGGCAGCTGCGACCAGCCGGCGCTCGCCGGAGCGGCGGCAAGCGTCGCGGCATCGAGATAGCGGTTGGTGAGCAGATAATCCGCGATCACCGTTTCGCGCGGCACGCCCAGCGCGGTGAGCAGCAGCGCCGCGGCGACGCCGGTGCGATCCTTGCCCGCCGAACAATTGAAGGCGAGCGGCACATGGCCGGCGAGCAATTCGGCGAACATCCGCCGATACTGGCCGCGGAACTGGTCGAGCAGCCGCGGATAGCTGGCGGTCATCGCCGCGCGTGCCGCCTCCGCCGTCCAGCCCCGCATCGGCCCGGCGGGAAGCCAGTCCGCCATGTCGAGCGCATAATCGTCGCTCAGCACCCGCGGCGCCGGCGCGGGCCATGCCACCGGCTCCGCGCCGCGTTCGCGGCTGTCGCGCAGATCGCAGACGGTGCGGATGCCGCGCCGGCGCAGCTCGGCGAAATCCGCCGCGGTCAGCCCGTGCATCGATCCCGACCGGTAGAGCAGCCCCCAGCGGACCTGCCGCCCGTCGGCGGTGCGATAGCCGCCGAGATCGCGGAAATTGCGCCCGCCCTGCAAGGGGATCAGGCGTTGCGACACCAGCCCGGCGGGCGGTGCCGGGCGCGCCTGCGCCGGCGCCACCGGCGCGGCGTGCACCATGGCGACGAGCGCCAGCGCGATCACGCCGCGCCGACGCATCAGAAGGTCACCTGCGCCTGCACGCCCAATGTGCGCGGCTCGTTATAGAAGCCGGACAGGCCGGTGGTCACCGCCAGCGATTTGTAGAAGACATGCTGTTCGTTCAGCAGGTTGCGCGCCCATAGCGACACCGCGAGCCGGGCGTCGCCCTGCCCCATCGCGATGTCCGCCAGCCCGAGCGTGCCGTTGACCAGGACGGCACTGTCGCCCTTGGGCTGATAGACGTTCGCCGCGGCACCCGGCCCGACATAGACCGGGTCCTTCGAGTCGCTGAAGAAGCCCGAATCGTAATTGCCGTCGAGATGCGCGCGCAGCGTCGCGCCGGGCACGGGCGTTTCGTAATCGACCGCCACGCTCGCCGAATCGCTCGGCGTATACGGCTGGTAGATCGGCACCGCGAGCGCGCTGACGTCGCCCTTGGCGTTGGGATAGGGGTTCACCGCGGCAGGGATATGTACATAGGTATGCGCATAGCTGCCGTGCAGCGTCAGCCCGCGCGCCGGCAGCACGGTCAGCTCCGCTTCCAGCCCATGAATGCCGCCGGTGCCCGGCGCGTTGAGCGTCGCGATCGTCGTCCGCGTCGTCGCGCCGTTCTTGCCGTCGATATAGGGCCGCTGGAAGTCGACCTGGATGTCCTTGTACGTCCCGGCATAAGCGGCGAGGTTGAAGCGCGCGCGATGATCGAGGAATTCGGTCTTGGCGCCGATCTCGAACACCGACACCGTTTCCGGATTGAAGGCATCATATTCCTGGCTGCGCGAATTGGCGCCGCCCGACTTATAGCCGGTGCTCCACTTGCCGTAGACATGCACGTCGCGGGTCGCATCGACCGCGACATTGACCATCGGATCGATCCGCGCCCAATGCGCATCGAGCGGCAATTGCCGCGACACGCCGGCGCGGTCGACCGGCAGCTTGCCGTTGACGGTCAGCAAGGTTCCCAATTTGCTGTCCCGCGTCCAGCGCAGCCCGCCGGTGACATGGACGCGATCGTCGAGCGCCGTCGGCGACCACGTCGCCTGACCGAAGGCGCCGATGCTGCGCGTCGTCACATAGCTCGCCCGGTCGATCCGTTGCGCGGTATAGTCGAGCGGCAGCGCGGCATAATTGATCACGTCGGTGCGGAAATTGGGTGGCAGGATGACATAGCCCGTGCACCGCGCATTGCTGCACTGATCGGTGTAGAAGGCGCGGGCGTTATCCTCGACATGCTCCTGGTAATAAAGCGCGCCGGCGACGAACTTGATGTCCGGCAGGTCGCCGATCAGCTGCACTTCCTGGCTGAACTGGTTCTGGCGGAAATCGGCGAGGCTGTAGCGGGCGAAGACCCAGGGGATGGTATTGCCCCGCGCGTCCTTGGTCGTGAAGACCCCGTCCTTGGCGGACAGCGTCGTCGATGCCGAGCCATTGTCATATTGGGTCTGCGTCATCGTGCGATAGGCGCTGATCGACTTGACGGTCAGCGACGCCGCCGGCTCATAGGCGAGCGTCAGCTGGTTGCCGCGGACCTTGCCGATGCTCGGCTGCTGCGGCACGCCGACCGCGGCATTGCGGGCACGCCGGCCCTGCACCACGCCGAGCGGCGCCTGCGTGTAGCTGCCCGGCGCGAGCAATTGCAGATAGAGCGGCGTCGACGCGTCATAGGAAGTGTCGAAGGCATAATCGGCGCTGAATCCCGCCGCCGGCTTCCACAGCAATTCGTAGCGCAGGCCGCGCTTGTCATAGGCGTTGAACCCGTCCGCGCCGTCGAGCGGATTGCGTACCAGCGGGCCGCGGTGCGCGACCACCGCGTCGATCTTGACGCTGAGGTCGGCGACGGCCGGCAGATCGAGATGCACCTCTCCCTTCGCTCCGCCATAATTGCTGACGCCGGCGATCGTATTGAGATGGAAATGGCCGCTCGGCCGTTTGGTGACGATGTTGAGCGCACCGCCTTCAGTGTTGCGACCGAACAGCGTTCCCTGCGGTCCTTTCAGCACTTCGACATTGTCGATATCGAACAGGGCGGTGCCGAGGCCCTGCGCCCGGCCGAGATAGACGCCGTCGACATAGACGCCGACGCCCTGGTCGCGCGCCGGCTGGTTGCTGTCGCCGAGCACGCCGACGCCGCGGATGTTGACGATCAGTGCCGAATTGCGGGAGTAGAAGGGCGCGACCTTGAGCGACGGGATCGCCCCGTCCCCCAGGTCGACCAGCGACACGACATGGCGGTTGGCAAGGTCGTCGCCGCTCATCACGCTGATCGAGATCGGCGTCTTCTGCGCATTCTGCGGGCGCTTCTCGGCCGTGACGACGATGTCCCCGAGCTGGTCGGCGGTCTGTGCCGGTTCGGCACTGGCCGCGGCGGCGACCGCCTGCGGATCGGCGAGCGCCGGCGAGACGAGCAGCGTCGATGACAAAGCGCTCGCGGCGAGCAGCCGCAGCGCGGCCTTGGACGTGACGAACATCAGATTTTCCCCCGTTGATGGCGAACCATTGCCGGGCCCGATGCGGTCGGTTCGTTTCGGACGTATGACGTTTGCATCGCGGTTTTGCGACATGGCTCATCCGAGCCGCACAAACCGCGTCTGTACCCCCTCATGGTACAAGCCGCTCCATCCGACGGCCGAAAGCTACCAGGAACTTATCAGCTTAACCCAGGTTGTAGGACCATAACGGCCCTTTGGCCGCATCCCTGCAACCACGGCAATCCGCCCGGCTGCCTCCGTCGCCCGTCGCGCCGGACCGGTGGTCGTGCGACCGGAGTAACGTATGAACACCCATGAATGGCACGGTGGCGCCCGCTATGTCGGCGGCAAGGTTGAGAAAGCGGTCGGCGACGTGGCCGACAGCCGCGAGTGGCAGGCGGACGGCATCGTCGATCAGGTCGCCGGTGCCGCCGAGAACCTCTACGGCCGCGCCCAGGAGAAGGTCGGCGATGTGGCCGATGCGATCCCGCCGCTCGCCGACAAGGCACGCGAGGCGCTGACCGATGCCGGCCACCGCGCGGGCGAGGCGGCACAGCACGGCCGCGCCGTCGCGGCACGCAGCCTCGACGATCACCCGGCGGTCTGGGCGGCGCTTGCCGCCGCCGCGGCCGGCTATGCGCTCGGCTGGCTGGTCCACGGCCGCCACGGGTGAGCGACGCGCGCCCGGCGATGTCGACGCTGCCCAAAAGCCTGCGCGCGACCAGCGACCTGCGTCACCTGCGCCAGATCATCGCCGGGCTCGACGAGGGCGTGATCCTGATCGACCCCGACCAGAGCCTGCTCTGGGCGAATGATGCGGCCTTGGCGATGCACGGCGTCGAACGGCTCGACCAACTGGGCGAGACGGTCGACGATTATCGTGCGGGGTTCCGCCTGCGCTATCGCAACAACCACCGCCTTGCCGCCGACGATTATCCGATCGAGCGCGTCGTCGCCGGCGAGGCCTTCTCCGAGGTCGTCGTCGAGGTGACGGTGGCGGGCGAGGAGGAGGCGCGCTGGGTCCATCAGGTGCGCAGCCTGGTGCTCAACGACGCCGACGAGGACGCGCCCACCTGTGTCGTGATGATCATACAGGACGTCACCGCGCGCTACGAGGCGGAGGAGCGGTTCGAACAGTCGTTCAACGCCAATCCGGCGCCCGCGGTGATCTGCCGCCTCGCCGACCTGCGCTTCGTCAAGGTCAACCAGGGGTTCCTCGAGATGCTCGGCGTCGAGCGCGAGGCGGTGCTCGGCCGCACCGTCTACGACATCGACGTGCTGCACGCGGCGAGCGACCGCGACCTCGCCAAGCAGCGGCTCGGCGAGGGGCGGACGATCCCGCAGATGGAGGCCGAGCTGCAGCTTCCCGGCGGCGGCACGCGGCTGGTGATCGTCGCCGGCCAGCCGATCGAGCTCGACGATCAGCCGTGCATGCTGTTCACCTTCGCCGACCTCGAGCCGCGGCGCCGCACCGAAGCGGCGCTGCGCCACAGCGAGGAACGCTTCACCCGCACCTTCCAGCTCGCCCCCGTCGCGATGGCGATCGGCGCGCGCGACGGCCATGTGCTGTGCGAGATCAACGCGAGCTTTGCGGCGCTCACCGGCTATGAGGCCGAGGCGATCGTCGGCCAATCGCTCGCCGACCTCGGCCTGTGGGCGGACGAGACGGTGCGCGCCGGCGTCGAGGCGGCGCTCGCCGCCGGCGGCGACCTGCGCAACCACGAAGCGCGCATCACCACGCAGGACGGCCATCCGATCGACTGCGTCGTGTCGAGCGAGACGATCACCGTCGGCGAGGCGACCTGCCTGCTCTGGGCGTTCCAGGACATCACCCGTCGCAAGGCGACCGAACTCGAACTGGTCGAGGCGATCGAGGCGGTGATGAAGGATACGAGCTGGTTCAGTCGCTCGATCATGGACAAGCTCGCCCGGCTGCGCGCACCGCAGGCCAACAGCGACGGCCCCGGCCTCGACGCGCTCACCGCGCGCGAGCGCGAGGTGCTGGCGCTGATCTGCCGCGGGCTCGACGACAAGAGCATCGCACGGACGCTCGACGTCTCGGGCAATACGGTGCGCAACCATGTCGCGCGGATCTACGCCAAGATCGGCGTTAACCGCCGCACCGCCGCCGCCGCATGGGCACGCGCGCGCGGCTTCGATGACGGCGCGATCGCGCTGCGGCCGGGACGCGGCGGATGAGCAAGCCCCCCGTCAAGGCCACGACCCGCGCCGCCAAGGGCGCGGCGCACGAGACGATCGGCAAGTTGCTCGGCGACGATGCGGCGGTGCGCAAGGGACGCGCCGAGCAGCGCGACCGGCCTGATCCGACCGATCCCAAAGATCCAGAATAACCACAGGAGTATATATGGCTTTACATTCGACGGCCGGGACGTTCCCGGCCGATCAGGCGGGGGTGCGCGGCAAGCGTCTGTCGTGGGGGGCGGTGTTCGCCGGGGTGGTCATCGCGATCGCGGTGCAGCTCGTGCTCGGCATCCTCGGCACCGGCATTGGTCTGGCGATGGTCGACCCGGTCGAGGGGACGACGCCCGGCGCCGCCGGCTTCGGCATCGGCGCGGGGATCTATTGGCTGATCACCACGGTGATCGCGCTCGGCGCCGGCGGCTATGCGGCGGCGCGCGTCAGCAGCGCGCACGACCGGTTCGATGCGCTCGTCCACGGCCTCACCGTCTGGGGCGTGACGCTGATCCTGACGCTGTATCTGCTCACCTCGGCGGTCGGCGGCATCATCGGCGGCGCCTTCCGCACCGTCGGCGCGGTCGCCGGCGCGGCGGGCAGCGGCATCAGCGCCGCCGCACCGCGCGCCGCGCAGATTGCCGGCGTCGACGCGGGCGACGTCCGTGACGAAGCCTCCGCCTATCTGTCGAACGCGCCGGCCGACCCGGCGCAGATGACGCCCGAGCAGGCGCAGAAGGAAATCGCCAAGCAATTGCCGGCGATGGCCCGCGGCGGCAGCGACGGCGCTCAGGCCGAAGCGCGCGTCGTCGACATCGTCGCCGCGCAGCGCAAGATCAGCCGCCCCGAGGCGCAGGCGCAGGTCAGCCGCGCCAAGGCCGATGTCGTCCGCACCAAGACGCAGGCGATCGCCACCGCCAAGCAGGCGACCGACGCCGCCGCCGGCGCCGCGTCGCGCACCTCCTTCCTCCTCGTGCTGGCGCTGGTGATCGGTGCCGGTGCCGCCGGTTTCGGCGCCACCGCGGCGGCCCGCCGCCGGCGCTGAACAGTCGCGGCGGGTCGGGCGTATCGCGATCCGCCGCCGGTAAGGCGTACCCAGTAAGCGCGTATTTCGCGCCGTCGTCGCCGGGCCCCCTCCGCCCGGCGCCGGCGGCGCGGCTTGCCTTCTGGCCGTGCCGCCCCCATCTATGTGTCTCGAACAGTCGCATATCGACGGACCGACCCGGCCTGACGCCGTGCCGCTCGCCCTTCCCTGCCTCTCCTTTCCGCTGACGAGGTACCCGATGTCGAGCGACGCCACATTCTTCCGCAAACAGGCCGTGCAGGAGCGCAGCAACGCCTCCGAGGCCGATCTCGCCAACGTCCGCGACCGGTGCGAGCGCGCCGCCCGCTCATGGGAGGCGATGGCCGCCCGCGCCGAGCGCACTGAGGCGATGCGCGACCAGCGCGCCGCCGCGACCCGCGCCGCCAGCGTGCTCGCCGAAACCGACGATCCGGTCGCTACCCAGGCGTGAGGCCGCTTCGTGCCGCGCCGCTGCAGGGGGCAGCGGCGGCGCACGCCACGCTGACCCGGGGCGCGACCTTCCTCGCCGCGCTCGCCGACCGGCCGATGCTGGCAGGACATTGGCCCGATGGAGCCGCGGCGCGACCGCGGGCGCGCTTCGTCGCCAATTGCCTGCGCGAACTCGATCGGTTCCTCCACACGCTGCTCGACGAGCTCGGCAGCTCGGCGGGGCAGAGAGTCGATCGCGAGCAGCGCAATACCGCCAACAAGCTGCGCGACTATGGCGGCCCTGCGCTGACCGCGGGTGCCGACCGCCTGCGGCTGCTCGCGCTCGGCCGGTCGAGCGCCTGTCTGATCCATTGCAACGGACTGGTCCGCCGCCCCGACATAGCGGGTGGCGACGGGATGACGGCTGGCTGGCGCGGCACCGCGGGCGAGACGTTGCGCCGCTATCCGCTCGGCGACCGCCTCGCCCCCGGTCCCGCCGAATTGCGCGACGTCTGCCGCTTCTACGAGCGGCTCGGCAACGGGCTGATGCGGGGCGCGCGCGACGATGCGATCCTCCTGCCGCGGCCGCTGCAGCCCTATCTGCCGCAGCGCGACCATGAGGCGGTCGTCAAGCCCGTCCGTCTTGCCGGCCCCGCGCGGATCTCCGCCGGCGTGCTGGAAGAGACGCTGCGGCCCGGCGACCGTATCTAGCTCAACCGACGGGGTCGCCTCCATCCGCGCTCCAGCCGCAGGCGCCCCAACCTACCTTTACCCGCGACGATCAATTCTTTCGTCGCATGCGCCCGTCGCCACCCCTACATGCCCGCGATGAACAGGACGCTCGCGCAATGACCCGCCCCCCGTTCGGTGTGCAGGTTTTCATCGGCATGGCCATCGGCCTCGCGCTCGGCTTCGCCGCGCGCCGCTATGACCTGGCCGGTCTCGCCGAGGGGCTGAAGATCGTCGGCGACATCTTCGTCCAGTTGCTCAAGGCGCTGGTCGTGCCGCTCGTCTTCACCGCAATCGTCGCGTCGATCGCGGCGTTGCGCGATCTGCACAATGCCGCGCGGCTCGTCGCCGGCACCTTCCTGTGGTTCGGCCTATCGGCGCTGATCGCGGTCAGCATCGGCCTGACGCTCGGCACCCTGCTGCAACCGGGCGCGCATGCCGGGGTCAGCGCCGCGGCGGCGGTGCGGCCGGATACCGCGGGATCGTGGCTCGATTTCCTGCGCGGTCTGGTTCCCGCCAACATCTTCGGCCTCGAAGCCTCGACCCGGCTCACCGACGGCGTGGCCAAGACCGGCCTGTCGTTCAACGTCCTCCAGCTGATCGTCGTCGCGATCGCGATCGGCGTCGCCGCGGTGCGCAGCGGTGAGGCGGGCGCGCCCTTCCTCGCGTTCAACGCTTCGGCGCTGGCGATCTTCCGCCGCATCCTGCGCTGGGTCGTCCGCCTCACCCCGATCGGCACCGGTGCGCTGCTCGGCAGTGCGATCGTCCGCTACGGCTGGCAGTCGCTGTCGGCGCTCGGCACCTTCGCGATCGCCATCTACCTCGGCCTCGCGCTGGTGCTCGGCGTCGTCTATCCGCTGCTGCTGCTCGCCAACGGGATCAGCCCGCGGCGGTTCTTCGCCACCGCCTGGCCGGCGATCCAGCTCGGCTTCGTCTCGCGCTCGTCGATCGCGACGCTGCCGGTGACCGAGCAGGTGGTCGAGCGGCTCGGCGTCGCGCGCAGCTATGCCGCCTTTGCGGTGCCATTCGCCGCGACGACCAAGATGGACGGCTGCGCCGCGGTCTATCCGGCGGTGGCGGCGCTGTTCGTCGCGCAATATTACAACATCCCGCTGCACGGGGTCGATTATCTGCTGATCGTGCTGGTCTCGGTGCTCGGCTCGGCGGCGACCGCGGGGCTGACCGGTGCACTGGTGATGCTGACGCTGACGCTGTCGACGCTCGGCCTGCCGCTCGAAGGCGCCGGGCTGCTGCTGGCGATCGACCCGATCCTCGACATGGGCCGTACCGCGGTCAATGTCGCGGGGCAGGCGCTGATCCCGACGATCGTCGCCAAGCGGCAGGGGCTGCTCGGGGGGACGCTGGTCGAGGCGGAGCCGGCGTTCGCCTGAGGGCCGTCGCTTGGCGGGGACGTGGCGATCGGCGCGCGCGCCGGCTTGCGGCTGCCGAGACGCTAGGCTTCCGCAGAACCGAGACTAATCGAAAGTCGACGCTCATCCTCACCGCACCACCCCGGCGCAGGCCGGGGTCCAGTTGGGTGGAGCTTTGTCAAGACTAACGAACGTGTCCCAACTGGGCCCCGGCCTTCGCCGGGGTGGTCAGTAGGGCTTTGAATCGGCGTATCGGCTCGCCGCTGGCTCGATGCTTCGCCCGACCGATGTCACATGCCGACGGCTTCGCCCGCCGCGAGCGGTGCGAAGCGCGCCACCTGCCGGCCGATCAGGCCGAGCTGCTCGACCACCGCGGGGTCGCTGGCGCCGCCCTCGGCGTCGAACTTGGTGACCTGTGTGTTGATCGCCGCGGCGAACGGCGTCGGCCAGCCGCGCAGCGCGTGGACGATCGAGCGCAGCGCCGCGATCGTCGATCCGGTCGCCTGCCAGCCATAAGCGGTGGCGATCAGCCCGACCGGCATGTCGGCGAGATACGGCCGCGCGTCCCGGGCGGTCTCCTCGAGCAGGTCGAGCGCGTTCTTGACCACGCCCGAGATGCTGCCGTGATAGCCCGGGCTGGCGATGATCACCGCCGATGCCTGCCGCACCGCATCGACGAACGCCTCCTCGTCGGCGGTGCGCTGCGTCGCGCGCGGGTCGTAGAGCGGCAGCCGCGCCATGTCGGCGCCCCCGAACATCCGCGTGCGGAAGCCTTCGCGCTCGGCGGCATCGAGCGCGATGCGCAACGCGCGCTCGGTCGACGAGACGCCGCCGATGGTACCGCCGATGCCGACGACGAGCGGAGAGGAGGCGGAATCGACCATGGCCGCTGCGATAGCGCGGCTCGACGGACGGCGCCAGCCAAGGTAGACCGCTCCGCCCAATCCGCCCCGCGCTTGCCACCGCCGCTTTAGGATAGTAATACACCTCATGGCTGACCGCTGGGACGAGCCGATGCGCCAAGACTCCACCCGCCGCAGCGCGATCGGCCAACGCTATATCCTCGACGATGACCGCCCGCACGACGCGCGCTTCTCCGGGCGTTTCGACGATTTCGTCGCGCCGGGCGATCCGGCGGGCGAGCCGCCGCCGCCGCGCCGGCCGCGCAACCTCGGCCGCTGGATCGTCCGCGGCCTCGGCGTCGGCATCATCCTGCTCGTCATCGCGATCGGCTGGCTGGCGATCACCGCGCCGCTCAGCAAGTCGCTGCAACCGCCGACGCCGCCGTCGATCACGCTCACCGCCGACGACGGCACGCCGATTGCGCGGCGCGGCGCGATCATCGGCGCGCCGGTCGATGCGGCGAAGCTGCCCGCGCACGTCACCGACGCCTTCCTGGCGATCGAGGACCGCCGCTTCCGCTCGCATTGGGGGATCGACCCGCGCGGCATCCTGCGCGCCTTCGTCCACAACGTCGGCTCGGGCGGGGTGCGCGAGGGCGGCAGCACGATCACCCAGCAGCTCGCCAAGAACGCCTTCCTCGATTCGGACCGCACCGCCGCGCGCAAGATCCGCGAAGTGATGATCTCCTTCTGGCTCGAAGCGTGGCTGAGCAAGGACGAGATCCTGTCGCGCTACCTGTCGAACGTCTATTTCGGCGACAACGTCTATGGCCTGCGCGCCGCGTCGAAACATTATTTCGGGCGCGAGCCGGACAAGATGAACATCGGCCAGGCGGCGATGCTCGCCGGCCTCGTCAAGGCGCCGTCGCGGCTCGCGCCGACCGGCAATCTCGAGGGCGCGCGCAAGCGCGAGATGCTGGTGGTCAAGGCGATGGCCGACGCCGGCTTCATCACCAAGGCGGAAGCCGCGGGCGTCGAGCCGCAACGCGTCCTCGCCAGCCGTCCGGAGCAATTGCCGAGCGGTACCTATTTCGCCGACTGGGTGCTGCCCGACGCGCGCGACCAGGCCGGCGAGATCAAGACCGAGGCGACGGTCAAGACGACGCTCGACCGCCGCCTGCAGAACACCGCCGAGCGCGTCGTCCGCCAGGCCGGGCTGCGGCAGGCGCAGGTGGCGATCGTCGCGATGCGGCGGGACGGCCGCGTCGTCGCGATGGTCGGCGGCAAGAACTACGCGAAGAGCCCGTTCAATCGCGCCACGCAGGCGCGCCGCCAGCCGGGCTCGACCTTCAAGCTGTTCGTCTATCTCGCCGCGATGCGCGCCGGCATGACCCCCGACACGATGGCCGACGACAGCCGCGTCGAGATCGCCGGCTGGAAGCCCAAGAACGACGACAACCGCTATCTCGGCCAGATCCCGCTGCGCCGCGCCTTCGCCCGGTCGAGCAACGTCGTCGCGGCGCGGCTGACGCAGGAGGTCGGCGTGCGCAACGTCATCAAGGCGGCGCGCGACCTCGGCATCTCGACGCCGATCCCCAATGAGGCGACGATCGGGCTCGGCACCGCCGAGGTCTCGCTGCTCGAACTCACCGCCGCCTACGCCGCGGTCGCCAACGGCAGCTATCCGGTCCATCCGCGCGGGCTGGAGGACAGCGGCGCGAGCAAGAGCTGGCTGCAATCGCTGACCGGCGGCCCGCGCCGCATGCCCGACGGCATCCGCGACCATATGCTCGACCTGCTCGGCGCGTCGCTGCGCGGCACCGGCCGCGCCGCGGTGCTGACGCTGCCCGCCTATGGCAAGACGGGGACGTCGCAGCAGAGCCGCGACGCCTGGTTCATCGGCTTCGCCGGCGATCTGGTCGTCGGCGTCTGGGTCGGCAACGACGACAGCTCGCCCAATGCCGGGCTGCACGGTGGCGGCATCCCCGCGCAGATGTGGCGCCAGTTCATGGTCTCCGCGCTCAACATCGCGCCGGTGGTGACGCCGGTGGTGGTCGAGGAGAATGCGATGGACCCCGATGCGGTGGTCGGCCCCGAGGAGGGGATCGAGGCGCCGATCGGCGATCTGCCGATTCCGGAGGGGACGATCGACGGGCTCGGCATGCAGATGAAGCTCGGCCGCGACGGCAGCATCAGCATCGCGCCCAGCCGCGATCGCGGTCCGCCGCCGCCCGACGCCCCGCCGCCGCGCGATCGGCGCGGAGAGGATGACGGCGAGGAGTAGCGCCCTGCCATCGCCGCCGCGGCTGCGCTAGACGGATGCCACGATGGCGCAGCGACGCTCCCCTTCCCGCGCCCGGCGGCGCCGTCAGGACCTGACGAGCGAACGCTGGCTGCTGCTGCTCGGCGTCGTCGCGGTGGTGGCGGTCGTCGCCGGCTCGATCGGGCCGTGGCCGTTCGCCGCGCCGCCGGCGCCGCGCACCGCAAGGCCGCTCACCATGGCGGAGGCGCGGGCCTCCAACGCCGCGGTGCCGATCGACGCCAGCCGCCGGCTGCGCGCCCTGCCCTATCGCTTCCAGGGCGGCGCGGCGGCGCGCGAACAGGCCGCCGAATGCCTCGCCACCGCCGCGCTCTACGAGGCGGGCGACGACGCCCGCGGCCAGCAGGCGGTGATCCAGGTGATCCTCAATCGTGTCCGCGCGCCGGGTTTCCCCAAGACGATCTGCGGCGTCGTCTACCAAGGGTCGGATCGCGTCACCGGCTGCCAATTTTCCTTCACCTGCGACGGCTCGATCGCACGCCGGCCGATCCACCTCGGCTGGGGCGCGGCACGGCGGGCGGCGCGCGCGGCGCTGCGCGGCCGGGTGTTCGCGCCGGTCGGCCGCGCGACGCATTACCATACCGATTGGATGGTGCCCTATTGGCGCGACACGTTGGTCAAGGTCGCGCGGGTCCGCTCGCATCTGTTCTACGTGCGGCATTAACCGAAGCCTTTTCGCCGCCGATCTGGCAACAGGCTCCGACACTTTCAGGAAGAGCGACATGGCAAAACGATTCTGGGCGCAGATCATCGAGATGGACGAGGAGATCGCCGCCGCGAGCATCCCCGGCGTGACCGATCACGAAAGCGCCGCCGATGCGCTGGTCACCGATTTCGTCGGCGCGATGGGCGGCGAGATCACCAGCGGCGCGGTGCGCGTCTGGGTCGAGGGCGGCGCCGCCAAGATCTACGACTGGAGCGCCGAATTCGACATGCCCGAGGATGCCGATCTCGACGGCGACGAGGATATCGTGGTGGAGGGCGAGATCGTCCTCACCGAACGGATGGGGTGAGCGGTCGCGGCGGTTGACGGTGACGGCGCCGCGCCGCAAGACCCTGGGCGATGCGCTTCTTTTCCGACAATGCCGCCCCCGTCCACCCGCGGGTGATGGCGGCGATCGCCGCCGCCGACACGCTCGACACCGCCTATGACGGCGACGCCCGCTCGCGGGCGCTCGACGGGCGCCTGTCCGAGCTGTTCGGCACCGAGGTCGCCGCCCTGTGGGTGCCGACCGGCACCGCGGCGAACTGCCTCGCGCTCGCCGCGCTCTGCCCGCCGCACGGCGCGGTGGTCTGCCATCGCGACGCGCATATCCAGAATGACGAGGGCGGCGCGCCCGAATTCTACACGCACGGCGCCAAATTGTACCTTGCCGACGGCGAGGGCGCCAAGCTTACCCCGGCGGCCATCGCGACGGTGGTCGACGGCATCGCCAACGACGTCCATCGCGTCCAGCCGCATGCAATCTCGATCACCAACGCCACCGAATATGGCCGCGTCTATTCGCCCGACGAGGTCGCCGCGATCGGCGCGCTCGCGCGCGACCGCGGCCTCGGCCTGCATATGGACGGCGCGCGCTTCGCCAATGCGGTGGCGACGCTCGGCTGCTCGCCCGCCGCGGTGACGTGGCAGGCGGGGGTCGACGCGCTGAGCTTCGGCTTCGTCAAGAACGGCGCGATGAGCGCCGAGCTGCTCGTCTTCTTTCGCCCCTCGCTTGCCGCCGCGACGCTGTACCGCCGCAAGCGCGCCGGGCTGCTGCTCTCCAAGGGCCGCTATCTTGCCGCGCAGGTGCTGGCGATGCTCGAGGACGATCTGTGGCTCGACAACGGCCGCGCCGCCAATGCGCGTGCCGCCGAGCTTGCCGCGGCGGCGGGGGCGCGGCTGGTCCATCCGGTCGAGGCGAACGAGGTGTTCCTCCACGCCACGCCCGAGGAAGCCGCCCGGCTGCGCGCCGCGGGCTTCGACTTCTATGACTGGGCAGCGGGCGAGATCCGGCTGGTCACCGCCTGGGACAGTCCGGCGGATCAGGTCGCGCGGCTCGCCGCGGCGATCGCCGCGCTGTGACGCAGGCCCCGCCGCGCTCGACGCGCGCGGCGATCCTGGTGCCGTTCGCCCTCGTCACGCTGATCTGGGGATCGACGTGGCTGGTGATCCGCGACCAGATCGCGGTGGTGCCGCCGGGCTGGTCGGTGACCTATCGTTTCCTCGCCGCGAGCGTCGCGATGGCGATGGTGGCATGGTGGCGCGGCGAGCGGGTGACGCTCGACGCCCGCGGCTGGGGCTTTGCCGCGGCGGTCGGCGTGCTGCAATTCTGCCTCAACTTCAACTTCGTCTATCGCGCCGAACAGTACATCACCTCCGGGCTCGTCGCGGTGGTGTTCGCGATCCTGCTGGTGCCGAATGCGCTGTTCGCGCGGCTCTTCCTCGGTCAGCGGATGGGCGGCCAGCTGATCGCCGGCTCGGCGGTGGCGATGGCGGGGATCGCGCTGCTGTTCCTGCACGAAGCGCGCGAGGGGCCGACCGGCGCGGCGGCGACGCTCGCCGGCATCGGCTTCACCGCGGTCGCGATCGTCTCCGCCTCGCTCGCCAACGTCTTGCAGGCGACGCAGACCGCCAAACGCTATCCGATGATGGCGACGCTCGCGATGTCGATGCTGATCGGCGCGATCGTCGACGGTCTCGTCGCCTGGACGCTGACCGGGCCGCCGGTGATCGAGACGCGGCCCGGCTATTGGGCGGGAATCGCCTATCTGGCGGTGTTCGGCTCGGCGATCGCCTTCCCGCTCTATTATCGCATCCTGCGCGAGATCGGCCCGGCCAAGGCGGCCTATTCGAGCGTCATCGTCCCGGTGATCGCGATGCTGCTGTCGACGCTGTTCGAAGGCTATCGTTGGTCGCTGCTCGCCGCGGCGGGGGGCGTGCTCGCCGCGATCGGGCTGGTCATCGCATTGAGGGCGCGCAGGCCGAACCGATAATCGGGATAGGCCGGCTGCCAGCCGAGCACGCGCTTCGCCTTGCCGTTGGCGACGCGGCGGTTCTCCGCATAGAAGCCGCGCGCCATCGGTGACAGCGTGTCGAGCGCGACCAGCGGCGGCGGCGGCAGGCCGAGCAACCGCGCGGCGAAGGTCACGACGTCATCCTGCGCGCACGGCCGGTCGTCGGCGAGATTGTAGGCCCCGGCCGGCGCGTCGCGTGCGGCAAGCACGCCGCTGACGATATCGTCGACATGGACGCGGCTGAACACCTGATCGGCGCGGCCGATGCGATGCGCCTTGCCGCCGGCGACGCGATCGAGCGGCGAGCGCCCCGGACCGTAGATGCCGGGCAGCCGCAGCACGCGGGCGCCGCGCGCCAGCCACGCCGCATCGGCGGCGGCGCGCGCCGTTCGCCGCCCGCGCCCGGTCGGCGCCTGTTCGTCCACCCAAGCCCCCGCCGCATCGCCATAGACGCCGGTCGAGGACAGGTAACCGAGCCAGCGCCCGCCGAGCGCCTCGCCATATCGGCTCAGCACCGGATCGACCTCGTCCGCCGGGGGCACCGAGGAGAGGATATGCGTCGCCGCGCCGATCGCCGCCTGCACCGCCGCCGCATCGTCGAAGCGCAACGTGCCGTCGCGACCGTCGCGCGTCGTGCCGACGCTGGCGCCGGGCCATGAAGCGGCGATCCGCGTGGCGGTGTAACCGAGGCCGAAGATCAGCAGCATCGTGCCTCCATGTGGCTTGAACGGCGGCATTATGTCGCCGTTCCACGATCGCCGCCACCCGCAGGGACTGGCAGAGCCGCCGGGCGGTCCTATAAAGGCCGGATGCTCGACATCTCGCATGCCATCGCCCAGCCCGATCACGCCCCCGGCGCGATCAGCCGCCATGCCTATCGTCCGCCTGCCTGGCTGGTGCCGGAAACGCGGCTGGTGTTCGATCTGGATGCCGCCGCGACTCGCGTCACCGCGACGCTGCACGTCACGCGGCAGCATGGCGAGGAACCGCTGCGGCTCGACGGCGCGGGCCAGACGCCGCTGGCGGTGCGGATCGACGGCGTCGCGACCGACGCCTGGCGGATCGAGGGCGAACAGCTCGTCATCCCGCTCACCGGGACCGCACATACGGTCGAGACCGAGGTGGAGATCGCGCCCGAGCGCAACACGCAGCTGATGGGCCTCTATGCCAGCGGCGGTATCCTGTGCACGCAATGCGAGGCGGAGGGCTTCCGCCGCATCACCTATTTCCCGGATCGCCCCGACGTGCTCAGCCGCTACAGCGTGCGGCTGGTCGCCGATCCCGCGCGCTATCCGGTGCTGCTCGCCAACGGCGATCCGGTCGACGCGGGCGAGCTGGCGGACGGCCGCCATTGGGCGGAGTGGAACGATCCCTTCCCCAAACCCTCCTATCTGTTCGCGATCGTCGCGGGTGACCTTGCGGTCAACCGCGGCAGCTTCACCACCATGTCGGGCCGCGAGGTGCAGCTCGGCATCTGGGTGCGCGCGGGCGACGTCGCCAAGACCGACCATGCGCTCCACGCGCTCACACTGTCGATGGCGTGGGACGAGCGCGTCTACGGCCGCGAATATGACCTCGACGTGTTCAACATCGTCGCGGTCGACGACTTCAACTTCGGCGCGATGGAGAACAAGGGGCTGAACATCTTCAACAGCCGCTACATCCTTGCCGACCCCGATACCGCGACCGATTACGATTACGACGCGATCGCCGCGGTCGTCGCGCACGAATATTTCCACAATTGGTCGGGCAACCGGATCACCTGCCGCGACTGGTTCCAGCTCAGCCTCAAGGAAGGCTTCACCGTCTATCGCGATCAGGGCTTCTCCGCCGATCAGGGCTCGGCGGCGGTCAAGCGAATCGAAGACGTCCGCGGCCTGCGCGCCGCCCAGTTCCCGGAGGATGCGGGGCCGCTCGCGCATCCGGTCCGCCCGGAAAGCTATATCGAGATCAGCAACTTCTACACGGCGACCATCTACAACAAGGGCGCCGAGCTGATCCGGATGATGGCGACGATCCTCGGCCCGCAGGCCTTCCGCGCCGGCACCGACCTTTATTTCAGCCGCTTCGACGGCACCGCGGCGACCTGCGAGGATTTCGTCGCCTGTATGGAAGAGGCGAGCGGTCGCGATCTCGGCCAGTTCCGCCTCTGGTACAGCCAGGCGGGCACGCCGCGCGTCGCCGCCAGCCTGTCGCATCAGGCGGGCGAGGGCCGCGCGACGCTGCGCCTCGCCCAGCACGTCCCCGCGACGCCGGGCCAGCCCGACAAACAGGCGATGGTGCTGCCGCTGCGCATCAAGCTGTTCGGCGCGGAAACCGGCCAGCCGCTCGGCGACGAACGGCTGGTGCTGCTCGACCAGCCGGCCAGCACGATCGTGTTCGACGGCATCACCGAACGCCCGGTATTGTCGGTCAACCGCGGCTTTTCCGCGCCGGTGATCATCGAAAGCGACCGTTCGGCCGCCGACCTCGCTTTCCTCAGCGCGCAGGACGACGATCCGTTCGCGCGCTACGAGGCGATGCAGCAGCTGATGCTCGACACGCTGGTCGCCGCGACCGTCGAGGGGCGGGCCGATCACGATGCGGTGGTCACCGCGGTCGCCAATACGCTCGACGACCGCGCGCTCGACCCCGCCTTCGTCGCCGAGGCGGTGCTGCTGCCCTCGGAGAGCTTCATCGGCGACCAGCTCGCGATGGTCGATCCCGAGGCGATCTTCCGCGCGCGCGAAGGTCTGCGCCGGGCGCTCGGCCTGCGCCTCGCCGCTCGCTGGCGCGACGCCTATGACGGTGTTCCGGACGGCGCCTATGTCTACAGCCCCGCCGCCAAGGGCCACCGCCGGCTGCGCACCGTCGCGCTCGGCTATATCGCGGCGAGCGGTGCCGACGATGCCGCGACGATCGCCTTCCGCCAGTTCGAGCGCGCCGACAATATGACCGACCGTCAGGGTGCGCTCGGCACGCTCGCCAACGGCTATTCGGACGAGCGCGAGGCGGCGCTCGACATCTTCTACCATCGCTATGCCGGCAATGCGCTGGTCATCGACAAATGGTTCCAGACGCAGGCGCTGTCGTCGCGCGACGATACCGGGCGGCTGGTCGCCGAACTGGCGCGGCATCCCGACTTCACGCTCGCCAACCCCAATCGCGCGCGGTCGCTGGTCGGCGCGTTCGGCGCCAACCAGCGCGCCTTCAACGCCGCCGACGGCAGCGGCTATCGCTTCCTCGCCGACCAGTTGATCGCGCTCGACCGGCTCAACCCGCAGACGGCGGCGAAGCTGTTGCCGCCGCTGGCGCGCTGGCGCCGCTTCGACGCCGGCCGCGCCGCGCTGATGCGTGCCGAGCTCGAACGGATCGTCGCCGCGCCCGGCCTGTCCAAGGATGTGTTTGAACAGGCGACGAAGAGCCTCGGCTGAGGCGCGCGCCGGGGCGGCACGTCCCTACGTCCCGATAGAAATTTGAGCCCGCACCAACAGGTGGCCGCCGAGTCGTCGCAAAATGAAGTCAAAGTAATAAGTCGCTGAGTTTGATCCGTTATTGGTCGCAATCGCGATTGCCGCCGGCGAAAACCAAGCTTAGGCTCGTGAAGACATAAGGGGGATTCGACCGGTGGTGATACGGCGGACGGTGACGGGCGTGGCGATGGCAGCGATGCTGGCGAGCTGCGGCGGCGGGGGTGGCGGCGGCTCGACCGGGTCGATCGGCAGCGTCACGCCGACCCCGACGGCGACCGCCACGCCGACGCCGACCGCCTCGACCGGCTGTTCGCTGCGCGACCGGCAGGACTGGGTCGCGGCGCAATTGCGCGAATGGTATCTGTTCTACGACACGCTGCCCGCGAGCCTCGACCCGACGCCCTATACGACCGTCGACAGCTATCTCGACGCGCTCACCGCGACGGCGCGGTCGCAGAGCAAGGATCGCTATTTCACCTATCTCACCTCGATCAAGGAAGAGGACGCTTATTATAATTCCGGCTCGACCGCCGGCTTCGGCTGGCGGTTCGGGCTGACCAGCGATCTCCACCTCTACGTCACCGAAGCCTTCGAAGGCTCGCCGGGCCTCGCCGCCGGGGTCGACCGCGGCGCCGAGATCGTCGCGATCGGCACCAGCGCGAGCAACCTGCAGACCGTATCGGCGCTCTACCAGGTCGACAACAACGGCACCGCGCTCAACACCGCGCTGGGGTCGGACACCGCGGGGACGACGCGCTACTTCCAGGTGCGCGACGCGAGCGGGACGCGCACCGTCTCGGTCACCAAGGCCGATTTCACGCTGAGCCCGGTGTCGAGCCGCTACGGCGCGCAGATCATCACCGATGCCGGCCAGCGCTACGGCTACGTCAATCTGCGCACCTTCATCTCGACCGCCGATGCGCAGCTGCGCGCCGCGTTCGACCAGTTCCGCACCGCGGGCGTCACCAACATCATCGTCGATCTGCGCTACAATGGCGGCGGCCTGCTCACGACCGCGCAGCTGCTCACCAACCTGCTCGGCGCCAATCGCGCGACCACCGACGTGCAGAGCTACACCACCTTCCGCCCGGAGAAATCGGCGGAAAACCAGACCGCCTATTTCGCTCCGCAACCGCAATCGGTGGCGGCGACCAAGATCGCCTTCATCGGCAGCCACAATACCGCCTCGGCGAGCGAATATGTCATCAACGCCTATATTCCCTATCTGCACGCCAACGCCGGGCTGATCGGCACCAACACCTATGGCAAGCCGGTCGGCCAGATCGCGCTCGACCGCTCGGCCTGCGACGACCGGCTGCGCGTCATCGCCTTCGCCTTGCAGAATTCGGCGCGGCAGGGCGCGTACTATACCGGGCTCGCCGGCACGGTGGAGGCGAGTTGCAGCGCCGGCGACGACATCGGTTACGCGATGGGCGACCCGCGCGAGGCGTCGACGCGCGCCGCGCTCGACTTCCTCGAGGGCAAGAGCTGTACGCGGATCGGCAGCTCGGCGAGCGCCGACGCACGCGCGCTGTCGGTGGCGACCGCACGCGAGGCGCTGCAACCGGTCGGTCCGCGCATCTCCACCGCGCAGCGCGAGGTGCCGGGGCTGTTCTAACCCGGTCGTCAGCCTGTATGGGCGTCGCCTCAACCTTGGGGGCTATGCGATGCAGGACGACGATGACAGCTTCGTCTATGACGAGGCGACGGGCGAATGGATCAGCGCGGCGGATGCCGCCGCGGCGACGGCGGGGACCAGCCCTGGGGACGTGGTCGAGGTGCGCGACTCGGTCGGCAACCTGCTCGCCGATGGCGATCAGGTGACGCTGATCAAGGACCTCACCGTCAAGGGGGCCGGACAGACGCTCAAGCGCGGCACGCTCATCAAGAGCATCCGGCTGACCGGCGACGCGCAGGAGATCGACTGCAAATTCGACGGGATCAAGGGCCTGGTGCTGCGCGCCGAATTCGTCCGCAAGCGCTGAGGTGACGCCGGCGATCGATCCGAGCTGGCAGGCGGCGCTCGCCGGGGCGCTCGCCACGCCGGCGATGGCGGCGCTCGACGCCTTCCTCGCGGCGCAGGCGGCATCGGGCGAGATCATCTTCCCGCCCGCCGACGAGCGGTTTCGCGCCCTCGCGCTGACCCCGCTCGACCGGGTGCGTGTCGTCATCCTCGGTCAGGACCCCTATCATGGGCCGGGCCAGGCGCACGGCCTCGCCTTCTCGGTGCGGCCCGGGGTCAAGCCGCCGCCGAGCCTCGTCAACATCTACAAGGAGTTGCAGGCCGATTGCGGCATCGCTCCGGCGCGACACGGCTTCCTCGACCATTGGGCGCGGCAGGGCGTGCTGCTGCTCAATACGGTGATGAGCGTCGCCAGCGGCCGCGCCGCGTCGCACCGCAATCGCGGCTGGGAGGCGTTCACCGACGCGGTGATCCGCGCAGTCGCGGCGCAGCCCGGCCCGATCGTCTTCCTGCTGTGGGGCGCGCATGCGCAGGCGAAGGCGGCGTTCGTGCCCGACGATGGCACGCATCTGGTGCTCACCGCGCCGCACCCTTCGCCGCTGTCCGCCTACAAGGGTTGGTTCGGCAGCCGCCCGTTCAGCCGGACGAATGCCTTTCTGGTCGCGCATGGTGCTGCGCCGATCGACTGGGCGCTGCCGGAGATGGTCGAATCTTGACATTGGACAGGTTGTTGTCCAATGAGACGCTATGCATACCGTCAGCTATTCCGATGCGCGCGAGAACCTCAAGGCGATGATCGACAAGGTCGTCGCCGATCGGGCGCCGTTGGCGATCACCCGTCAGCGGGGTGAAGGCGCAGTGCTGGTTTCGGCAAGTGAATGGGCCTCGATCGAGGAGACACTGTACCTCCTGCGCTCGCCCAAGAATGCGGAGCGCTTGCTGGAGGCGGTGCGGGGCTTCGAGAGCGGCGAAGACGGTGTGCCGTTTTCGTGAACGTCAGTTTCTGGCCGACGGCGTGGGATGACTATCGCCATTGGCAGCAGCAGGATGCGAAGGCAGTCGATAAGATCAACGCGCTGATCGAAGAATGTCGTCGCCATCCGTTTTCCGGTATCGGCCGGCCCGAGCCGCTTGGCGGTAATCTGACCGGCTGGTGGTCACGCCGGATCAACCACGAACATCGGCTCGTCTATCGCGTCGCGGGTCACGGCGAGGAGCAGGTGCTGCAAGTCGCGCAATGCCGCTATCATTACTGATGCTCCGTCGCATCCTTTGTCGGCCCCGTGCGATTGGCAGCACGAAGGAGAGCCGGACATGACCGAAGCCTATTGGAACGGCACGCGCATCGCGGCGAGCGACGATATCGTCACCGTCGAGGGCAACGCCTATTTCCCGCGCGATGCGGTCAACCCGGCGGTGCTGGTCGATAGCGCGACGACCAGCGTCTGCCCGTGGAAGGGCACGGCGCATTACCATAGCCTACGCGTCGGCGACGCCGAGAATCGCGACGCCGCCTGGTATTATCCTGAGCCCAAGGACGCGGCGCGCGAGATCAAGGACCGGATCGCCTTCTGGAAAGGCGTCGAAATCCGGTGACCGGTCACCAGATCGGCACCGTCACCCGTTCCTCGTCGGGATGGACGACATAGGTGATGCTGGCCGGCACGATGCTCGCGCCGCGATAGGTGGGGACGACCGTCAGGGTGCGCCGCCTGCCGCCGCCTACGGCCAGCAGCATCAGCCGTGCCGTCACCGCGGCGATCCGCCGTGCCGCCTCGGGCGGGACGAACAGTTCGTTGACGCGATCCGCCGAACCGCCGAGGTCCCGTGGAACGAGCCACGTCTGCACCAGCGCCCCGCGCATCGCCAACACCCGCGCCTTCGCCCGCGACGACACCGCGGCAAGATCGACCGCTGGTTCCGCGGCCTGAGCCATGACGATCGCTACTGCCATGCCTAACCCCCGGTTGCTGGTCCATCCGATCTGTGACGCCGCACCGCGGCGGTATTGCTGGCTTTCGGTGTCGCACCGGGCGGGCAGCGGTTATCTTGCGATCCGCCACATACCGTCGCGAAAGCGGTAGACGTTGGGCGAGACACACCGTGACTGCTGCTCGCAATCTTCGACGACCGCCGCCTTGAATCCGTCGAAGTCGACGCCATCCGGCTTGGTCGCGACGAAGACGTAATCGTCGGCAACGACGGTAACGAACAGATCAGGCCCGATTGCCGCGGATAGACGCGCCCAGCCGGGAAGGTCGATCAACAGCGCCGCGGCCAACGGCCAGTGCTCGAAAACGATCGGCGCGTTTCGGAGAGCGGCGACCGTCGGTAGCTTCGGAAGCGTCGCCCGAGTCTGGCGCAACGCCAACGTCCAGCCCTCGGCGGGATTCAGTCCCAAGTCCCGAAGCCTGGCAGGCGACATCAGCACCGTTGTCTTTGCTGTATCCGCCGCCACGATCGCAAACAGATCCTCACCGACCGGATGCATCACCGGCAAGCGCTCTCCGGCCATCGTCGACTTGACGTAATCGACATAGTCTTTGCCGCGGATCACGACCCGCAACTGGCTACGGTTGAATTGCGGTTTGGGAGGAAGAGCCAGCGTGTTCTCGACGAATTCTGTTTTCGTCGACGCACAGTCCGCCGGAGTCGAGTGCGAACAGACGTGCCGCAGATGGTCGAGCATCACCGTCATCGGCTCCCGCCCGGGCATCGTGACGCGCAACGTCAAGGCATCCCGCGGGTCGATCGTGACGGAGACACCCGGCTTTGCGTCGCGGAACCGCTGCGCCATGTCGCGGGCGAACCTGTCCTCCGCCGGCGCTGCCGAGCAGCACGCCAGCGAAAGGCACAGCAAGGACAGTGGCCCAATCCCTCGCACGTCCGTCATCCCGATCGATGCGGGAAGATTAAACCGTCACCTGCATCGATCAAGTCCGATCAACTATGTCCCTGATGCACAATAGATCTGTCTGCGGGACGCAAGCAGGCAGCAATCGTCTCGGCTCAGTTCGAACAATAAAAGTCTTTATTCCACCGGTACATAGACCTCGCCACCCTGCGCGCGGAACTGCTCGCTCATCGCCGTCATGCCGGCCTCCGCCTCCGCGGCGGCGACGAAGCTTGCCACCGGCGCGTTCTGCTTCGCCGCGAAGTCCCTCACCTCCTGCGTGATCTTCATCGAGCAGAATTTCGGCCCGCACATCGAACAGAAATGCGCGGTCTTCGCGCCCTCGGCCGGCAGCGTCTGGTCGTGGAACGATTCGGCGGTGTCGGGATCGAGCGACAGGTTGAACTGGTCGCGCCAGCGGAAGTCGAAGCGTGCGCGGCTCAAGGCGTCGTCGCGCAGCTGTGCGGCGGGATGCCCCTTGGCGAGATCGGCGGCATGGGCGGCGAGCTTGTAGGTGACGACGCCGGTCTTGACGTCGTCGCGATCGGGCAGGCCGAGATGTTCCTTGGGCGTGACGTAACAGAGCATCGCACAGCCGAACCAGCCGATCATCGCCGCGCCGATGCCGCTGGTGATATGGTCGTAGCCCGGTGCGATATCGGTGGTCAGCGGCCCGAGCGTGTAGAAGGGCGCCTCGCCGCACGCCTCCAGCTGCTTGTCCATGTTCTGCTTGATCTTGTGCATCGGCACATGGCCCGGCCCCTCGATCATCACCTGCACGTCCTGCGCCCAGGCGCGGTGGGTCAGTTCGCCGAGCGTATGGAGTTCGGCGAATTGCGCCTCGTCATTGGCATCGGCGATCGCCCCGGGGCGCAGGCCGTCGCCGAGCGAATAGGCGATGTCATAGGCCTTCATGATCTCGGTGATTTCGTCGAACCGCTCGTAGAGGAACGATTCCTTGTGATGCGCGAGGCACCATTTCGCCATGATGCTGCCACCGCGGCTGACGATGCCGGTGACGCGCTTGGCGGTCATCGGCACATAGGCGAGGCGCACGCCGGCATGGATGGTGAAATAGTCGACGCCCTGCTCGGCCTGTTCGATCAGCGTGTCGCGGAATACCTCCCAGGTCAGGTCCTCGGCGATGCCGCCGACCTTCTCGAGCGCCTGATAGATGGGCACGGTACCGATCGGCACGGGGCTGTTGCGGATTATCCATTCGCGCGTGTCGTGGATGTTGCGGCCGGTGGACAGGTCCATCACCGTGTCGGCGCCCCAGCGCGTCGCCCAGACCAGTTTGTCGACCTCCGCCGCGACGTCGCTCGCCACTGCCGAATTGCCGATGTTGGCGTTGATCTTGACCAGGAAGTTGCGGCCGATCGCCATCGGCTCGCTTTCCGGGTGGTTGATGTTGGACGGGATGATCGCGCGGCCGCGCGCGACCTCGTCGCGGACGAACTCGGGCGTGACGAAATCGGGGATCGCCGCGCCGAAGCTCTCGCCGTCGCGGACGTACTGCGCCAGCCGCTCGCGGCCGAGATTCTCGCGCGTCGCGACATATTCCATCTCGGGCGTGACGATGCCGCGCCGGGCATAATGCATCTGGCTGACATTGTGGCCCGCCTTGGCGCGCAGCGGACGGGTCAGGCCGGCGCGCGGGAATTGAGCGACGCCGCCCGACCGGTCGGGGCCGAGCTGGCCATTGTCCTCCGGGCGGATCGCGCGACCGTCATAGGCCTCGACGTCGCCACGCTCGGCGATCCATGCCGCCCGGCGCGGCGGCAGGCCGGCCATGATGTCGATCGTCGCGGTCGGATCGGTATAGGGACCGGAGGTGTCGTAGACGCGCAGCGGCGGCTCGCCCGAGGCGGGGTCGAGCGCGATCTCGCGCATCGCGACGGCGAGCGGACCGACGTGGATCTTGCGCGATCCCCGAATCGCGCCGGTGGTGACGCCGATCGCATTGGTGGCGGCGGGGGCGGGTCGGTCGGCCATCTGTCTCTCTCCATGCGCGGAAAGAGAATGCGGATTTCCCGATGAAACCGCTCCCTCCCTCCGCCGGTATCAACCGGATCAGGTTCAGCGGGTCGAGGGCTGCGGCCCTCCTCTCAAGCGCTGCGTCAGCGCTCCCCCGGGGAATATGTCGTCGTTATACGCGCTTGGCGGGCGCGATCAACCGCTCGCCGCCGAGGTGCGGATATTGCCGTTGAGCCCCGCCGGGAAGAAGCCACCCGAACCCACCGCGGTCTTGTTGAGATAGACGATGTTGAGCACCTGCCCGGTCGAGCGGCTGTAGGCGACGCCGTTGCTGTCGGTCGGCACGACATTGGCGGTGGTGGTGTCGCCGATCCCCTGATCGTCGTCGCTGCTGCCGTCGAGGCTGTCGCGCGCGTCGGAGATCTTCTGCGTGTTGGCGAGGATCGTCGAGGCGCCGGCCAGCGTCTCGGCCGGGTCGACGCCCTTGCGGTAGAGCACCGAGCGGATCAGTCCGGCGTGATAGCCCTCGGTGGCGAGGATACCCGCCGCGGCTTCGAGGAACACCTTGTTGACGATCAGCGGCGAGGCGCCCTTGTAGGCGGAGACGCCGACATCCTCGAACAGATAGGCGCCGAGCAGGAAGCTGATGTCGTCGGCATAGGGATTGAAGACGTCGCTGCTGCCGATCACCCCGGCGGCGCGCGCCGCGGCGGTGAACGCGCCGTTCGCATCACCCGAGATGTTGATTGCCGGCATCGCCACCGCCGAGCTGCTCAGGATCGAGCGCAGGAAGGTGACGTGCGCGACCTCGTCATTGGCGATCTCGCGCGCATATTGCGCCACGATCGGGTCCTGGAACGGCACCAGCGCGCCGCCGGTGACGCTGCCGAGCGTGCCGACGCCGCTGACGATGCCGCTGGTCAGCCCCTGGCCGAACGCCGCCCAGCTGTAGAAGCTCGCCTCGAGATATTCGAGGTTGAGCGCGAAGTTGAGCACGTCGGCATCGGCGGCGAGCGTCGGCGTCGTCGCGGTCGGCGTCGGTGTCGGCGTACCGCTGCCGCTATCGCCGCCGCAGGCCGCGAGCAGCGAGAGCGCGCCCGCCGAGGCGGCGGCGCCGCCGGCGTAACGCAGGAAGTTGCGCCGTTCGGCGCGGCGATCGGCGATCGCGTCGAGGATCGTGTCGGTCGGAAGGTCGGTCATCGGGGCTACCCCTGCAAGCGTTCGGATTCGGGCGGGATCAGGAGGCGACCGCCGCCTTGATGGTGCCGTTGAGGCCGGCGGGGAAGAAACCGCCCGCGCTCGCCGCCGCGGCGTTGAGATAGACGATGTTAAGCACCTGATTGGGGGTGCGGGTGTAGACGATGCTGTTGGCGTCGGTGGGGACGATGTTCGACACCGCATAGGTGGGCGTCGGCGTCGCGGTCGCGGTCGGCGTGGGAGTCGGCGTCGCGGTCGCCGTCGCGGTGGGGGTCGGCGTCGGCGTCGCCTGGCCCGGCGCGACGGTGGTGCCGGGGGTGATCCCCTGGTCGATGTCGGTCCCGCCGTCGAGGCTGTCGCGCGCGTCGGAGATCGCGCTGGCGCTGGCGATCAGCGCCGATCCGCTCGCCGATCCGCGCCGGAACAGCTCGCCGCGGATCGTCGCGGCATGATAGGCCTCGACCGCGAGAATACCCGCCGCCGCTTCGACATAGGTGGTGGTGAGGAGCGGCGCCGCGCCCTTGTAGGCGGTGACGCCGACGTCCTCGAACAGATAGGCGGCGAGCAGGAAGGCATCCTCGCTCGCATAGGGATTGAAGCTGTCGCCGCTGTTGATCAGCTTGGCGGCGAGCGCGGCGGCGGAGAAGGCGCTGGTCGGGCTCACCGACAGATCGAGCGCCGGTTGCGCGACGGCGGCGCTGCCGAGCGCGGTGCGCAGATAGGTGACGTGCGCGAGCTCGTCCGCGGCGATCTCGCGGGCGTAGCGGGCGAGCACCGAATCGGTGAAGGTCACCGCGCGCGCGCCGCTGAAATTGGCGGCGCCCTGCGTGCCGGCACCGGTCAGCAGGTTGGCGGCGATGCCGGCGCCGCCGGTCGCATAGGCATAGAATTGCGCCTCGAGATATTCGAGGTTGAGCGCGAAATTGAGGATGTCGGCATCGGCATAGGTGGTGGTCTGCGCCTCGGCCGATCCCGCCATGGTCAGCGCCGAAACGCCGGCGGTGACCGCCATCGCACCCATCGCGGTGCGGAAGAAGTCGCGGCGTTCGGTGCGGCGCTGGACGCGGGCGTCGAACGCGGCGGCGATCGCGCTGTCGGTATCGGTCTGGGCGGTCATTACTCGGGATCTCCCCACGCGCGGGCGGCGCAGCCGTCGCCCCTGGATGGCTTGCCGTTCCGCATCCCGCCGGAGGCGTCAAGCCCATCGCGGCGGAAAACGCCCATGATGCGACGGAAGCGGCACCCGCGGGAAACGAAAATCCTCCCCCGGTCGCAAGACCGAGGGAGGACCCGTGCGCCGGCCGGCCGGGAAGGGGCAGTCGACCGGCCGCGGACCGACCCGTCAGCCGAGGCCGACGGTGTAGTTGGGATCGGGATTGTTGGTGCCCGCCGGGAAGAAACCGCCGCGGGTGCGGTTGCTGCCACTGACGTTCAGATAGGCGATATTGTGCACCTGCTGGACGCTGCGGCTGTAGGCGATGGCGTTGGCATCGGTCGGGACGATGTTCGAGATCGCATTCGCCTGGCCGATATTGGTGCCGGCGATCCCCTGATCGTCGTCGCCGTTGGTGCCGGTGCTGGTGCCGTCGAGCAGATCGCGCGCGTCCGAGATCTTGGTGGTCGCGGTGATGATATCGGCGTTGGTGATGCCGCGCGTGTAGAGGATCGAGCGGACCAGCCCGGCGTGATAGGCCTCCGCCGCCAGGATCCCTGCCGCCGCGTCGAGATAGGTCGCCGAGATCACCGGCGACGCCCCCTTGTAGGCGGTGACGCCGATATCCTCGAAGATATAGGCGCCGAGCAGGAAGTTGGTCGGGCTGGCATAGGGATCGAACAGCCCGGTCGACCCGACCACCCCGGCGGCGCGCGCCGCCGCGGTGAACGCGCCGGTCGACGTGCCCGACAGGTCGATCGCCGGCTGCGCCACCGCGGCGACACCAAGAGCCGTGCGCAGGAAGGTGACGTGCGCGATCTCGTCCTGGGCGATCTCACGCGCATATTGGCCGATCAGCGGATCGCCGCTGAAATCGACCGCGCGCGGATAACCGGCGCCCGAGCCGGTCACCACCGCGCCGGGCGTCCCCGTGCCGGTCAGCAGCGAGGCCGACAGGCCGACGCCGAATGCGGCGTAACTGTAGAATTGCGCTTCGAGATATTCGAGGTTTAGCGCGAAGTTGAGCACCGCCGCATCGGTGCTGACCGAGGTCGCGGTCGGCGTCGGCGTGGGTGTCGGGGCCGGCGAGGGATTGTTGTCGTCGTTGCAGCCGGCGAGCAGCGCGAGGCCACCCGCTGCGGCGACGCTGGTGGCGGCGGTCTTCATGAAGGCGCGACGCGCGGCGCGACGGGCGACGGCAGCCTCGACGATGGCGAGGACGGAAGTTTCGTGTGTCATAGATCCACCCCTGCTCAGTTCGCGGCGCTGCTGCGCAGCCCGCTGTTTCCGTTGTTGATGCCGTTCGGGAAGAAGCCGCCCGCCGTCACCGATTTCGGATTCAGATAGACGATGTTGAGCACCTGCGCCGGGGTCCGGCTGAACGCGAGACCGTTGCTGTCGAGCGGCACGATGTTCGACACGGTGCCGGCGCTGCTGCTGCTCGTGGTCAGCCCCTGGTCGAGGTCGCTCGAACCGTCGACCGAATCGCGCAGGTTGGAGATGGCGTTCGCCGCGGTGATGTCGCTCTGCGCGGTGCTGATCGCCGGTGTCGCGATACCGCGGGCGTAAAGCGCGCCGCGGACGATCGCGGCATGATAGGCCTCGACCGCGAGGATGCCGGCGGCCGCCTCCAGATAGGTCTTGTTGTTAATCAAGGCGCCGGCCGCACCCTTGTAGGCGGTGACGCCGACGTCCTCGAAGACATAGGCCGCGATGAGGAAGCTGTCGTCATTGGCATAGGGGTCGAACCCCGCCAGCGACGGGCTGGTGCTCGAGGCCGCCGCCGCGAAGGCGCCGCCGCTCGATCCGGAAATGTCGATCTGCGGCATCGCCGCGATCAGCGAATCGCTGGTGCCGGTGCCGCGGATCGCGGCGCGCAGGAAGGTGACGTGGGCGACCTCGTCGGCGGCGATCTCGCGCGCATAGGCGGCGATGCCGGCGTCGCTGAACTGCACCTGCCGCGCCATGCCGGTGCCGCTGCCGGTCACCACCGAACCCTGCGTGCCGACGCCGCCGGTCAGCAGGTTGTTGGGCAGGCCGACGCCATAAGCGGCATAGCTGTAGAATTGCGCTTCGAGATATTCGAGGTTGAGCGCGAAGTTGAGCACGTCGACCTCGGACACGGCGGTTTGCGCCGCGGCCTCGCCGGTGAACGACATCGCCGCCGCGCCGGCTGCGGTCACCGCGGCCAGGCCCATCGCGTTCTTGAAGAATTCGCGGCGCTCCTCGCGCCGCCGGGCGCGCGCATCGAACGCCTCGATGATCTGCTGTGTCTCGGCCATCGGTAGCAACCTCCCTCACCGTGTCACGGTCCGCCGGTTACGCTCCCACCGGAGCGGGCGGCCGTCGGTCAGATACGTCGGTGCCATCCCGAAAGATGCGGCGACTCCCGCAACAATGTGTCTTTGTGGCAAAAAACATTCGCTTCGGTATCATTTGGGTCAACGGACCATTGCCGGGCAGGCGACGGACGGTTAGCCTTCGCGCGTGTCATCCCCCGATCCCTCTTCCGCCAACGCCGCACGCGCCGCGCTGGTCGAGGCGCTGATCCGCACCGGTGATGCCGATCGCGACGCCTTCCGTTCGGTCTATCAACTCACCTCTGCGAAGCTTTTCGGCATCTGCCTACGTATCTGCGAAGACAGGCAGGGTGCGGAGGACGTGCTGCACGACGTATATCTCACCATCTGGCATCGCGCCGCCACCTATCGGCCGGAACGGGCGAGCCCGATCGCCTGGCTGGCGACGATCGCGCGCAACCGCTCGATCGACTGGCGCCGTCGCCAGACGCGGGCGCGCGCCGCCCCGGTCGAGGCCGCCGACGCGCTCGCCGATCCGGCGCGCGCGCAGGACGAGACGCTGATCGCCGACGAATTGCACGGCCGCCTGCATGGCTGCCTCGAGGCGATCGAGCCGCGCCAGCGCAGCGCGATCCGCAGCGCCTTCTTCGGCGGGCTGACCTATGCCGAGCTGGCGCTGGCGCAGGCGGTGCCGCTCGGCACGATGAAAAGCTGGGTGCGGCGTGGCTTGCTCGCGTTACGGGGGTGCCTCGATGCCGCCGCCTGACGAACCCGATATCGCCGCGGCGGAGCTCGCGCTCGGCCTGCTCGACGGCGAGGAGCGTACCGCCGCGTTGCGCCGGCTGGCGCGCGATCCGGACTTTGCCGCGGACGTGGAGCGCTGGCGCGACTGGTTCGGCGCGCTGTTCGCCGACTGGCCCGAGGTGGCGGCGCCGCAATCGCTGGCGTCGCGGATCGAGGCGTCGCTGGACGGCAAGGCGGCAACGCCCGCCAACGACAATATGGCATGGCGCCGTCTCGCGCTGGTGGCGAGCTTTGCTGCGCTGCTGCTGCTCGGCGTCACCATGTTCGAGCTGTTGCGCCCGCTACCTGCCCCGGTGCAGATCGCGGTGCGCATGCCGGCGCCGGCCCCCGCCCCCTTGCTCGCCGCGATCGCGCCGACCGGCGGCGGGGCGCCGCTCGCTGCCGCCTACGATCCCGCCCGGGCGACGGTGCGGATCACCGGCGCGCTCCCCGTCCCCGCCGGACGCTCCGCCGAGCTGTGGGCGATCCGCGGCAAGGAGGCGCCGCGCTCGCTCGGCCTGGTGGCGGGCGGGCCGACGCGGCTCGTCGTCCCCGCGGCGGCGCGGCAGGCGATCGCCGCCGATACGGTGCTGGCGATCTCGATCGAACCGGTCGGCGGCTCACCGACCGGGCTGCCGACCGGACCGGTGGTTGCGACCGGCACGCTCACCGGCTGATCAGAAGGTATAGGCGAGCCCGACCGCCCCGAGCCACTGGTTGCGCGAACCTGCGACGCTGACCAGCGGACTGTCGGCGAAGCCGTTGAGCATCCGCACATAGGTGCCGCCGGCGACGATCTTGAAGCCGTGCAGCAGGTCGCCTGTCAGCGCATAGGTATAGAGGCCGCCGAGCGAATAATTCTTCCAGCCCGACCGCGCATTGTAGGTCGGCAGTCCGCTCGCCAGCGTCTGCGTCGGCGATACCGAGAAATAGGTGGTCGCATAGCCGCGGCCGGCATGTTCGGCCGAAGCGAACAGCGCCACCGCCATCTTGGTGCTGAGCGGGGTCAGATAACTGACGCTCGGCTGCCAGATGCCGCTGTCGTGCGCGCCGGCGACGTCGTGGCGATAGCTGACCGTCGCCGCGAGTTGATCGTAATCGCTGGTGATCACGCCGGTCTTGCCGATGCCGACATAACCGCCCAGTTCGATCGCGGTATCGACCTTGCCGAGCGCGCGGACGCGGGGATCGTCGATGCTCTTGAGGCTGCTGCGGTTGAAGTTGACCACGCCGATCGGGCCGGCCTGCACGTCCCAGACCGGACCCGGCTTGTCGCGGATCAGGTCGACGCTGAACCGGTTGCCGGCGATGATGAAGCCATAGCCCTTGATCGAGCCGACCGCGCCCGGCGCCGCGGTGAAGCGATAATCGTTCGAGCCTTCGTAGTCGCTGAGATAGACGCCGCCGGCGCCGACGGTGACGGTGTCGCGGTTGAAGTCGAAATCGGTCGGCCCCGGTGCGGCGGCCTCCTGCGCCTGGGCCGGGGCGGCGGTGATGGCAGCAGCGGCGAGCGCGAGCGGCATGAGAAACTTGAGCGACACGGCTACGGCTCCAAACCTGTTACGACGGCGTAACGCGGTGAACCGCTTTTGCTATCCCTGCCCGACCGATCAGAGCATGTAATGCATCTTGATCTGTTGCTGATTTGCATCACCGGTGATCGCAAAACGCGCGGCGGCGAAGCGCGGCGCGCCGAAGCGGATCGGCGGGTTGCGCGAGAAGCCGAAGCCTTCGCGCGGGATGCCGGCGAACGTGTCGAGCTTGCGATTGCCGTTCTCGTCGTGGATCACCGCGACGGCATATTGGCCGTGCGGCAGGCCTTCGAACCGCATCGCATGCGCATCGGCGGGTACCGAGCGGGTGATCGCATCGGCATCGTCGACGCAGGCCGGGAAATTCTCCGGGTCGGCGGTCAGGCAGACGCGCAGCATGCCCTTGGCCGAGCGCATCTGGCTGACCGAGACGTCAAGCCGGGCGATCGGCGCCGCGCCCAAGACCAGCACGGCCGCCGGCACCAGCGCGGCGATCGCCGCCGCCCGCGACCTGCGCCCTGGCCCGCGCATGGCTGCGCGCGAAATCGCCGACGCCGCGATCGGTGCCGCACAGGCGATCCCAGAACCGGAAATAGAGCCCATAATTACACCCATAGAGTTCATGATGCCGCTGATGATGGCTGGCGGTGATCAACCAGCCCCCCAATGGCCCCCGCCACATGAACCGCGGGAAAACCTCCCAGCCCATATGATTGGTTACGCCCATAACCGTCATGATCATCAGCACGAAGCCCAGAGCCGAGACGTGGATCGGAATTGCCAGCACCAGTGCCGGAATTGCCACAGCACCGGTCAGCGCCTCGATCGGGTGAAAGGCCATCGCCGCCCAGGCGGTCGGCGGGCGGCTGGCGTGGTGGACGGCATGCGCCGCCTTGAACACCTTGGGCCGGTGCATCCAGCGATGCGTCCAGTAGAACCAGGTGTCGTGCAGTACGAGATAGACGAGGATCGAGACGGGCCAATACCATAAGGGATAAGCGTGGACATCGCGATAGACGCGCGTCCAGCCATGCGCCTGCCAGCCCCAGGCGAGCACGCCCGCCGGAATGCCGTAGATCGCCGCGGAGGCGAGGCTCCACGCCACCTCGCGGCGCATCTGCGCATCGAGCCCGCGATACAGGCCGGGATGCCGCAGCCGCGTCGCCGCCGCGAACGCGCCCGAAACGATCAGATAGCGAACGCCGACGATCAACGTCATCGCCAGCGCGGAGAGGGTGACGGCGAGCAGCATGGCGACGGATGTAGCGGATTTCCGTGCGCGGGGGCAGCGTTAATCGCGGACGCCGCGCTCCAGCACCTGCACCGTGCGGCCATGATAGGACGCCTCGCGCACCGCTTCATAGCCCAGCTTGGCGGCGAGGCGCAGCGACGGCGCATTGGCGGGATCGATGATGCAGGTCGTCCGCGGTGCACCATGCGCCGCCGCCCAGTCGAGCGCCGCGGTCATCGCCTCCTGCGCATAGCCGCGGCCATGCTGCGCGGGTGCGAGCGTCCATCCGGCCTCCGGCCAGGCGAGCGGCGGCTCGATCGCGCGCCGCGATTCGAGCAGCCCCGCCTCGCCGACGAACGCGCCGTCATGCGTGCGCACCACCCAGCTGCCATAGCCGAACGCCTGCCACTGGCCGATGCTGCGCAACAGCCGCAGCCACACGTCCTCGGGCGGACGCGCGACGCCGCCGATCCGCGTGTAGACGGCCGGATCGGCCCACATCGCCGCCAGCTCGGCCCAATCCTGCGGCCGGTGGACGTGCAGGGTCAGTCGGTCGGTGGTGAGCTGCGGCGGGGTCATCGTCGCTGGGGATAGCGCGGCGCGGGCGAGTCGAAAATGGCAGTTCTCGCGCGCGACGCTTTGCGGTAGGCGCAGCCATGGGCTCCACCATCCCTTGCGATGTTGCGATCGTCGGCGGCGGCCTCGCCGGCGGGCTGATCGCCCTCGCACTGCACAGCCGCCGCCCCGACCTCGACGTGCGGATCATCGAGGCGGCGCCGCATCTCGGCGGCGATCACGTCTGGTCGTTCTTCGGCAGCGACGTCGACGCGGCGGACCGCTGGCTGGTCGCGCCATTGGTCGTCCACGACTGGACCGGCTATGACGTCACCTTCCCCGATCTCGCGCGGCCGATCGCGGCGACCTATCATTCGGTGACGAGCGAGCGATTGCACGCGGTGCTGCGCGCGCAGCTGCCCGAGCGAGCGTTCCTGCTCGGGCGCAAGGTGCTCGCCGCCTCGGCGACCGCGGTGGTGCTCGCCGACGGCGACCGCATCGCCGCCAAGGGCGTGATCGACTGCCGCGGCCCCGGCGATCTGTCGGTGCTCGACCTCGGCTGGCAGAAGTTCCTCGGGCAGGAGCTGTTGCTCCACCATCCGCACGGCAAGCCGATCCCGACGGTGATGGACGCGACGGTCGCGCAGATCGACGGTTATCGCTTCGTCTATTGCCTGCCGTTCGCCGACGACCGGATGTTCGTCGAGGACACCTATTACAGCGATACGCCGCAGATCGACCGCGCCGCGCTCGGCACCCGCATCGCCGCTTATGCCGCCGGCCGGGGCTGGCTGGTCGACAGCGTGATGCGGACCGAGGCCGGGGTGCTGCCGATCACGCTCGGCGGCGATTTCGAAACCTATTGGCGGTCGAGCGGCGCGCATGTCGCCAAGGCGGGGATGCGCGCCGGGCTGTTCCAGCCGACCACCGGCTATTCGCTGCCCGATGCGGTGCGGCTGGCGGTGGCGCTCGCCGGGCAAAGCGACCTGTCGGGCAAGGCGCTGGCGCGCTTCACGCATGATTATGCCCGTGCTGCCTGGAAGCGCGGCGCCTTCTACCGCATGCTCAGCGCAATGATGTTCCGCGCGGGCGATCCGGCGGAACGTTGGCGCATCATCGAGCGCTTCTACCGTCTCGACCCGACGCTCATCACCCGTTTCTATGCGGGGCGATCGAGCCTCAAGGACAAGATGCGGATACTGACGGGCAAACCGCCGGTGCCGGTGCGCAGCGCGATCCGCGTCCTGCGCACGACGGCATGGCGGTGAGCGGCAGCAAGGGGATGGACAGGATGAAGTCGGCGATCGTCATCGGCGCAGGATTCGGCGGGCTGGCGCTCGCGATCCGGCTGCAATCGGCCGGGATCGCGACGACGATCGTCGAGTCGCGCGACAAGCCGGGCGGCCGCGCTTATTATTGGGAGCGCGACGGCTTCACCTTCGACGCCGGGCCGACCGTGATCACCGACCCCGCCTGTTTGCAGGAATTATGGGCGCTGAGCGGACGCGACATGGCCGAGGACGTGACGCTCGAGCCGGTGACGCCCTTCTACCGGCTCAACTGGGTCGACGGCACCAATTTCGACTATACCAACGACGAGGCGCTGCTCCAGCGCGAGATCGGCAAGCTCAACCCCGCCGATATCGCCGGCTATCACAAGTTCCTCGAATATGCCGAGGGCGTCTATCGCGAAGGCTATGAGAAGCTCGGCCACGTCGCCTTCCTCGACTTTGCGACGATGATCAAGGCGGCGCCGGCGCTCGCCAAATATCAGGCGTGGCGGTCGGTCTATTCGATCGTGTCGAAATATGTGCAGAACGAGAAGCTACGCGAGGCGCTGAGCTTCCACACGCTGCTGGTCGGCGGCAATCCGATGACGACCAGCGCGATCTATGCGCTGATCCACAAGCTGGAGCGCGACGGCGGCGTCTGGTTCGCGCGCGGCGGCACCAACCGGCTGGTCGCCGGGCTGGTCGCGCATTTCGAGCGGCTCGGCGGCACGCTGCGGCTCGGCGATCCGGTCGCCTCGATCGAGACGCTCGGCGACCGCGCCACCGGCGTGCGCTGCGCGAGCGGCTGGGAAGCGCAGGCGGATGCGATCGCCGCCAACAGCGACATCATGCACACCTATCGCGACCTGCTGAACAGTTCGCGCAGCGCGCAGCGCACCAAGGCGCGGCTGGAGCGCAAGAGCTATTCGCCGTCGCTGTTCGTCGTCCATTTCGGCATCAAGGGCACGTGGCCGGGCATTCCGCACCACATGATCCTGTTCGGCCCGCGCTATAAGGAACTGCTCGCCGACATCTACGATCACGGCGTGCTCGCGCAGGATTTCTCGCTCTACCTGCACCACCCGACCGTCACCGATCCGAGCCTCGCGCCGGAGGGGCATTCGACCTTTTACGCGCTGGCGCCGGTGCCGCACATGGGCAAATTCCCGGTCGACTGGGACGAGGTCGGCCCGATCCTCGAAAAGCGTATTCTCGACGAGGTCGGGCGGCGGCTGATCCCCGATATCCACGAGCGGATCGTCACCAAGTTCAGCTATGCGCCGCATGATTTCGCGACCGATCTGAAGGCGCATCTCGGCAGCGCGTTCAGCCTCGAACCGGTGCTGACGCAGAGCGCCTATTTCCGCGTCCACAATCGCGACGATCATATCCCCAATCTGTATTTCGTCGGCGCGGGGACGCATCCGGGCGCGGGCATCCCCGGCGTGGTGGGCAGCGCGAAGGCGACGGCGGCGCTGATGCTCGGCGCGCGCTAGGGGCGCTGCCCCCGCGCGCCGTTCGGGCTATGCGGATAAGGCCCGCTTCTCCCCGGACCGCATGCTGCCGGGGAAAATTGCCCTTCGGCAAGCTCAGGGCGAACGGTGGGGGAGCGGCGTGGCGCGCACCGCCCCCTGGCCCCGTTCGGGCCGAGCCTGTCGCAACCCACCTCTCCCCGGGCGGGAGGCTGGTGGAAGCCTGACATCGACCCACCCGCGCGAACCGTTCAGCCGGCCGGCGGCGCGCCGGCTGTCACCCCGCCGTGCGGCTCGGCGTGTTGACGCCCATCGATTGCAGGTAGCGCTTCACGTTGCGCGCCGCCTGCCGCAGCCGCTGCTCGTTCTCGACCAGCGCGATGCGGACGAAGCCTTCGCCATTCTCGCCATAGCCGACGCCCGGCGCCACCGCGACCTGGGCATGGGTCAGCAACTGCTTCGAGAATTCGAGGCTGCCGAGATGCGCCACCGCCGGCGGCAACGGCGCCCAGGCGAACATCGACGCGCGCGGCGCCGGAATCTCCCACCCCGCCCGCGCAAAGCTCTCGACCAGCACGTCGCGGCGCTTGTGGTAGAGCTGGCGGTTCTTCTCCACGATGTCCTGCGGCCCGTTGAGCGCGGCGCAGGCCGCCGCCTGGATCGGGGTGAAGGCACCGTAATCCAGATAGGATTTCACCCGCGTCATCGCCGCGATCAGCTGCTTGTTCCCGACCGCGAAACCGATCCGCCAGCCGGCCATGCTGTAGGTCTTGCTGAGCGAGGTGAATTCGACCGCGACGTCCTTGGCGCCCTTGACCTGGAGGATCGAGGGCGTCGGATTGCCGTCATAATAGAGTTCGGAATACGCGAGGTCGGAGATGATCCAGACCTGATTCTCCTTCGCCCAGGCGACCAGCCGTTCGTAGAAGGCGAGGTCGACCGCCTCGGCGGTGGGGTTGGACGGATAATTGACCACCAGCACCGACGGCCGCGGCACGGTGAACGCCATCGCGCGCTCGAGGCTTTCGAAATAGGCTTCGTCCGGCGTCGTCGGCACCGCGCGGATCGTCGCCCCGGCGATGATGAAGCCGAAGGTGTGGATCGGGTAGGACGGATTCGGCGCGAGCACGACGTCGCCCGGCGCGGTGATCGCGGTGGCGAGGCTGGCGAGCCCCTCCTTCGATCCCATCGTCACCACCACCTCGGTCTCGGGATCGAGATCGACGCCGAAGCGGCGGCCGTAGTAATTCGCCTGCGCGCGGCGCAGGCCGGGGATGCCCTTCGACTGCGAATAGCCGTGCGCATCGGGCTTGCGCGTCACCTCGATCAATTTGTCGAGCACGTGCGCGGGCGGCGGCAGGTCGGGATTGCCCATGCCGAGATCGATGATGTCCTCGCCCGCCGCACGTGCCGCGGCCCGCATGCCGTTGACTTCGGCGATGACATAGGGCGGCAGACGCTTGATGCGGTAGAATTCGTCGGACATGGGTCACCTTATCGTTGACCCGGCCATCCTACGCCGCGGACGACGCTTTCACCACCTCTTCCGATGCGGCCGGTTCGAGCGCGTTGATCGCGGCGTGGACGCGTGCCTCGATCGCCTCGCGCTTCAGGCCGGACGGGATCACCTCGCCGATCCGGATGGTGACGACGCCGGGGCGTTTCGGCCCGTGCTTCGGCCAGACCGTGCCGGTGTCGAGCGCGACCGGGATCACCGGCAGGCCGAGCGCGCGATACAGGCCGGCGAAGCCCGATTGCAGCGGCGGCTGCTCGCCCGGCGCGACGCGCGTGCCCTCGGGATAGATCAGGATCGAGCGGCCCTCGTCCTTCAACGCCTTGGCGGCGCGCATCATCGATCGCAGCGCGCTCGCCGATGCCTCGCGATCGGCGATGATCCCGCCGTAGCGCATCGCCGCATAGCCCCAGAAGGGGATGCGGCTGAGTTCGCGCTTGATCACCATCGCCGGGCCGCCGAGCAGCAATTGCAGCTCCAGCGTCTCGAACATCGCCTGGTGCTTGGCGGCGAAGAAATAGGTGCCGGGCGGCACCGTCCCCTCCACCCGCACCCGGATGCCCATGATCGTCCGGTAGAGCAGCCGGTGCATCTGCGCCCAGATATGCGCGTGCCGCATCACCGCGCGCCGCCCGAACAGCGCCGATACCGGCACGCTCAGCACGATCGGCACCGACAGCGCATAGAACAGCATTGTGAACAGCAAGGTGCGCAACCGGTTCATCCCCCTACCCCCAGCCACAGCGCGACACGCCGCAGGATCAGCTTGTTGTATTCGTTGACCAGCGTCGCGAGCCGCGGCGTGCTGCGCACCCCGTCGCCGAGCACCAGCACCTGCGGCCCCATCGCCGCCGCCAGCTCCATCCGCGCGCGCGGCACGTGCCAGTCGGAGGTGACGAGGCGGACGGTGCGATAGCCGTGCGTCTTGACCCAGGCGGCGGTCTCCTCGGCGTTGGAGCGCGTATCGACCGCGTCGGCGCCGAGATCGATGCAGCAGCTGAACAGCGCCACCGGCGCCTTATATTCGCGCGCGAGGTCGATCGGCCGCACTCCCGGCGCGACGCCGGTGACGAGCATCCGCCGCGCCTGCCGCGCCTGGAGCAGCGCGATGCCGCGATCGATCCGTCCCGCGCCGCCGGTCGGCACGACGATCGCGTCGGTGGTGTTGGGCGCGAGCGGTCCGGGCAGCATCAGCATGAACGCCGCGAAGCCGAGGCACCAGGCGAGCGCCGCCAGACCGAACAGCCGGACGATCACAGCGACCGCCTGAGCGAGGCGACGACGGTGACGCGCGCCGCCGCCATCGCCAGCGCGATGAAGCCGACCGGCACGATCCCCAGCGCCGCCCAGTCCCCCGCCCCCAAGGCGATGCCGCCGAGCAGTTCCGACCCCAGCGCCGCGAGCCGCGTGCCGAGGAACAGCAGCACCGCCAGCGCCGCCGCGCAGCCGGCGACGCCGCCCATCGCCGCGTCGAGCGCGATCCGCCGCTGGAACAGCCGCGCGACCTGCACGTCGGTCGAGCCGAGCATATGCATCACCTCGATCGTCGCGCGATGCGTCTCGAGTCCGGCGCGCGCGGCGAGCACCACCACCGCGCCGGTCGCGGCGAGCATCAGCACGACGAGCGCGAAGGCGAGCCAGGTCAGCGTATCGAGGAAGCCGACGACCGGCGCCATCCAGCGTTGATGCTGGTCGATCCGGCTCGCCGCGCTGATCCGCCGCGCCGCGGCGACGATCGCGGTGGCGTCGGTGCCGGCGAGGTCAACGTCGATCATCGCCGGCACGGGCAGCTCGGCGTCCGCCCCGACATCGCCGAGCCACGGCGCGAGCAGCCGGGTCAGTTCGCCCCGATCGACCAGGGTCGCGCGACGCACCTGCGGCAATCGGCGCAGCGCCGCGAGCGTGCGTGCGGCGAGGGCGTCGCGCGTCGCCGGGCTGCCCTCGACGATCTGCACGGTCAGCCGCCCGGCGAGCTGGCGTTCGAGCGCGTCGGCCGACTGGCGCGTGCCGAGCCCGAGCGCGGCGGCGAGCAAGGTCAGGAACAGCATGATCGCCATCACCCAGGTCATCGCGCGCAGGCCCCCCGCCTCGTCGAGGACGCGTCGGTCGGCGCCGCTCATGCCTCGCCTCGCGGCGGCGGCGGGTAGCGCAGATGGCCGGTCGGATCGAGCAGCCGTCCCTTGTCGAGCCGCATCATATGCGCCCCCGGCACGCGGCTGAGCAGCTGGAAATCGTGCGTCGCGACCACCACCGTCGTGCCGAGCGTGTTGAGCGAGCCGAACAGGTGGATCAGCCGGTCGGCCATCTCGGGATCGACGTTGCCGGTCGGCTCGTCGGCGACGAGCACCTCGGGCCGGCCGATCACCGCGCGGGCGATGGCGACGCGCTGCTGCTCGCCGCCCGACAGCGTTGCCGGCCGCGCCTCGGCCCGGTCGCCCAGCCCGACCCAGCCGAGCATCTCGCGCACCGGCTGTTCGATATCGCCTTCAGGCACGCCGGCGACGCGCAGCGGCAGGGCGATATTGTCCCAGGCGGACAGGTGCGGCACCAGCCGGAAGTCCTGGAAGACGACGCCGATGCGCCGGCGGAAGCCCGGCAGCCGGCGGCGCGGCATCGTCACCGCATCCTCGCCGAACAGGCGGATGATGCCGCGGCTCGGCCGCTGCGCGAGATAGAGCAGCCGCAGCAGCGAGGTCTTGCCCGCGCCGCTCGCCCCGGTGAGGAAATAGAAGGCGCCGGCGCCGAGCGTGAAGCTGATATCCGACAGGGTTTCCTGCCCGGTGCCATACCGCAGCCCAACATTTTCGAACTGCACGATATTTGCCATGCGCCTGGCCGCAACCGCTCCGTGTGACGAATTTCCGGGCGGCGCGACGCCGCGGCGGCAGCCTTCGCATGGCCGGCGCGTGGCTTCAAGCTTGCCACGCAGGCGGCCGACGTGCTTAGCAGTGCAGGCAATCCGGTCATCGGTCCGGCCCCCGTCCGTAAAGCGTTGCGCATGATCCTCGAATGTCCCGAATGCAGCACCCGATATCTGGTGCCCGACAGCGCGATCGGTACCGAGGGGCGAACCGTGCGCTGCGCCAATTGCCGGCACAGCTGGTTCCAGGACCCGCCGCCGCCCGAACCCGCACCGCCACCGCCGCCGCCCGCGCCGGCACCCGCGCCTGAGCGGTTCGCCGAGGCGGCCTCCTATGCCGCGCCGGTCGCCGAGACCGAGCGCCCCGCCTTCCTCGAGCCGGCGGCGATTCCGCAGCCGCGCACGGCGATTCCCGAATCGGTGCTCCCGGCGCCCGACTATGACGCCTTCGCCGCGCGCCAGCCCTTCCGTGCCCGGCGCAACACGTCGAAGCGCTGGACGGTGATCGCGATCGTCGCCGGGCTGCTGATGATCGCCGGCGTCGCCGCCATCGTCTTCCTCGGTGCGCCGGGCCTGCTCGCGCAGATCGGGCTGCCGATCGGCACGCAGGAATCGCCGCTTCGGCTCAAGGACAATCCGATCGAGCGGCGCGGGCTGGAGAACGGGTCCGAGCTGTTCGCGGTGAGCGGCCAGATCAGCAATCCCTCGACCGAGCGGCAGCGCGTGCCCGACATCCGCGCCGAACTGCGCGATGCGCAGGGCCGCATCGTCTACAGCTGGACGATCACGCCGCAGCAGCGCACGCTCAACCCCGGCGGCACGATCGACTTCAACTCCGCCAAGCTCGACGTTCCCGCCAATTCGAAGCGGCTCGAACTCAGCTTCGCCGGCGAAGCCGCGAACTGACCAGCGCGAACCGGCCGCCGTGCAGCAGCGCGGCGGCGACCATGCCGATCCCCGACGCCCAGACCAGCGCCATCGCGCCGCCGCCCTGCTGCACCAGCCACCAGCCGGCGCCGCCGGTGACGAGGAAATAGGCGATGATGCTGTTGATCCCCGCGGCGATCTGGTCGCCGAGGCTGCGCAGCGCATAGACCAGCACGATCTGGATGCCGTCGAACACGATGAACGGCGCCCAGCGCGGCAGCATCGCCGCGGCGAGCCGGTGCACCTCGATTGTCGCCGGGAACAGCGCGACCAGCGCCGGCGTCGCCACCGCGAGCAGCAGCGCGCCGATACCGAGCGCCGCCACCGCAAGCACCAGCGCGATCAGCGTCCGCCGGATCGCCGCCGCGGGCTGCCCCTCGCCCACCGCATTGCCCGCACGCACGCCGGCCGCCGAGCCGAGCCCGAGCGCCACCGCGAAGGTGAGGTTGTGCATCGCGAAGACGATCTGGAAGGCATGCGCCGCCGCGTCGCCCAATTGCGTCGACAAAGCGATCAGGATCGAGAAACCGGCAAGTTCGAGCCCCGAGGCGATCGCCGGCACGATCCCGAACGTCGCCAGCCGCCACGCACCGCGCGGCACCGCCCGCCACGCCGCCGCATCGGTCCGGCCTATGCCGCGCGCGGCGGCGCGCGGCAGCGTCAGCACGCTCGCCACCATCCCCGCCGCGCCGAGCAGCGAGGCGATCGCCGTCGCCAGCGCCGCGCCGACCGCCCCTAGCGCCGGCAGGCCGAGATGCCCCGCCGACAGCGCCCAGGCGAGCAGGCCGTTGACCGGCAGCACCGCGAGATTGACGACGGTAACGCGCTGCGGCCGGCTCACGCCTTCGAGGAAGAAGGCGGCGGCGACGGTCATCAGCTGGAACGGATAGGCGATTGCGAACGCCCGGACGACGCGGGCGCTCTCGTCGATCCGGTCGGCCGCGACGCCGACCAGCGCGAGCAGCGGCTCGGCAGCGACGAGGAACAGCCCGCCGATCGCCAGGCCGAGCAGCAGCCCGAGCGCCAGCCCCTCGCGAAGCACCGCGCCGGTTCGCGGCAGGTCGCCGGCGCCGTCCGCGCGCGCCGCCATCACCAATACGCCCGACAGCCAGGCGAGTCCGGTCACAATCCCGACGAAGCCGAGCGCCCGGCTCGCCCCCAGCGCCGCCACCTGCTCGGTCGAGACGAGGCCGACGACCATCACGTCGGTGACCTGCAACAACGTCCAGTTGAGGCTGGTCAGCACCACCGGCCAGGCGAGCGCGAGCAGCCGTCGCGTCTCGGCGGGCGTGGTCAGGGGAAGCGGCACCGTCATGCCGAACGCGCTACCCACTCCCTATGACAGCGAAAAGCGCAGCTTCGTGAAAAAGGGGCGTTGCGGACCGGCAAAGCCTTTGCTAGGGGCCTGCGCCTGCCAGATGCCGGCTCAGCCCGGTGTTCTTCACGTGCGGCCGTGGCGGAATTGGTAGACGCGCAACGTTGAGGTCGTTGTGGGCGAAAGCCCGTGGAAGTTCGAGTCTTCTCGGCCGCACCACTCTTCACGCAGAGAGAAACGCCCGCGCCCCATGGGGTTGCGGGTTTTTTCTTGTCTTATTGGAAAATGTTGCCGATCTGTTCTCGTCGCAACGGGGCGGAGCGACGATATGCGGGTGTCGATCGAGGCGAAACGGCGGGCCTATGCGGCCTGGCTGAGGACCGGACGGTGGCCGGTGATGCGGGGGACCGACGGGACGGAATGGAAGTTCAATCCGTATCATGACCCGAAGGATGGCCGGTTTACGACGGCCGGTGGTGGAGGCGGAGCTGGCGGCTCTCGTCAGTCGGTAAGAGTGACGAGCACGTTGCAACCACGTCAGCTATCTTCAAAATCAAAAACTGACATTCTCGCCGGACCCCGGTTAATCGCGAAGGCGATCGATACTGCTGCTAAAACTGAGCTCGACTTTGCCGATGGAGTCAGCGACGGCGCTTACGACGCTGTAAAAGGCACAATCACCGCCACGATTGCGTTCGCCAAAAATCCTATCTCGGCAACCCGAAATAACAACCTCGCCTTGGCTGGGCTAATCGATAGCGCGATAGCTGCCGAGGACACACCCGCTCGTATCCAAATAGCTCGCGCGGCGGATCGTATTCGCCATACAAATGCACATGAAGTTGGATATGTTGCTGGCAACATTGCAGCGGGTGCCGCCATCAGTCGAGCCACAGGTTTGGCCATTGGCAAGATATCAGCGATAAGAAAAGCGCGATTACCACAGCGGCTACGACCAGAGTTTCCTCCGCCCGAGTACAAGTGGGTGAAGGAGCGTTTACGACCAGGAGCGCCGCAACGCTATAATGACGGCGCACCGAATGCTCGCCCCGGATATGCCCCGGCCCTTACCAGGACACTGCCGAACGGCGGTAAGAGGCTCGTTAAGTTCGATGGCATTCAAGCCGACTGGCCAGCCGATAGAAAGCATGGCATATATTTTTCGAAAAAGTCGGTCGACCAAGCCATTCGGCAATCGCACGCCCTGGCGGAGCACAAAATTACCGGGCTTTGGGAAGTGCCAGACAATTATCAAAAATCCCAAGCCCTTAAGCTGCTTAATAAAGCAAACGTTAAAAATATCAAAGTAAGGGTTGCGAAACCATGACGATGCTTCCAATCGCTCGCCTTATCGCTAACTTTTTACTCAACATAGAGCTGACCGACGAGGGGACCATGCATCCTGACGACGCATGTCAGATTCTTGAGCAGGCCGCTCACGATCTTTCATTAATTGACAAAGCGTGGCTCGATCAACTGACCCAAGCCTTTGCCGAGATAGCGACAGAATATCCTGACGACCAAGCGGAATTCGTGAGAAATATTCCCGCTAACTTCTATCATTCCGACCCGGACGGCGGCGGCGGCGAGTAGGGTCGGAGGCCGGCTTTCACCGTCTCCGCGCCACCCTACCCCGCCCCCATCCGCCGCAAATAGGCGGTCACCGCCGTATAGCCACTGTCGCTCAAGGAAATTTCCATACGGCGGCGGTCGACCGGGTCGATCACTCGATCGATCAGCTTGAGCTTGTGGAGATGGTCGATCCATCGTTGCGAGGTGGTCACCGGCGCGCTGGCGCTGCCGACCAGGGTCTTGACGTTCATCGTCCGCCGCTCCTCGTGCGCGACGAACAGCGCGAGCAGCATGTCCCAGGCGGGTTCGTGGAACAGCTCGGCGGGAAAATGATCGAAGCGCGCCAGCCGCTGGGCGAGCAATTGCTTGGCGAGCTCGCGCGCGTCGAGCGGCGTGGCGGGCTGCGCCTCGCCGGTGCCGACCGGGGCGGCGTGGAGCCGGTCGGCGCGGGCGCCGAACTCCACCGCGATCGCGGAGAGCTGCGTCGTCAGGTCTTTGACCAGTCCCGCGATGGACTCAGTGGGCACGTCGCTTTCCCCGTGCGTCGTTGATAGGCAGGAAGTACCATCTGTTTCTGAAATAATGCAATCAGCTTAATGACATGGATGGTCACGCCGCGCATCGGGCCGAGCCGTGCGCGCAGCGACGGCGCCTTGGGTGGGAACACCGCATCCAAGTCGCGTCCCCGCGCGTTTAACGATGTACGGAATTGTGCGCGTAACCAAAGGATGCCGGTGGTCGCCTACCTCAATGCAATCGGCACCGCCGTGCCGCCCCACGACGTGCATCAGCATTTCATCGATTGGGCGAACACCCGCGTCACGCCGGAGGCGCGCGGCCTGTTCCGGCGGATGACCGCGCGCGCCGGGATCAGCCATCGCTGGTCGGTGCTCGGCGGGACGGACGGCGGCAGCGCGATCGATCCGGGCGGCTTCTACGGCGCGGCGCTGCCCGGCACCGCGGCGCGGATGCGGCTCTATGCCGCGGAGGCGCCGGCGCTGGCGCTGGCGGCGATCGCCGCACTCGGCGACCCGGTGCCCGAGGGGATCACGCATCTCGTCGTCGCGAGCTGCACCGGCTTCGTCGCGCCGGGAATCGATCAGATCATCGCCCGCCGGCTCGGCCTCGCCTCGTCGGTCGAGCGGCTGCTGATCGGCTTCATGGGCTGCTACGCCGCGGTCGTCGCGTTGCGCAGCGCGCGGCATATCGTCCGCTCGCAGCCGGCGGCGCGCGTCCTCGTCGTCACCGTCGAACTCTCGTCGCTGCATTTGCAGGACGACAGCGAGGTCGCGCCGCTGCTCGCGATGCTCCAGTTCGGCGACGGCGCCGCGGCGGCGCTGGTCAGCGCCACGCCCGCGGGGATCGCGCTCGGCGAGCCCTTCGCCGCGACGCTCACCGAGAGCGAAGAGCTGATCCGCTGGACGATCACCGACACGGGCTTTGCCATGCACCTCGACGGCGCGGTGCCGGGTCGGATCGGCGACGCGCTCACCGACCCGGCGTTCGTCGCGGCGGTGACCGGCGGCCAGGCGCCGGACTCGCTGTTCTGGGCGGTGCATGCCGGCGGCCGCTCGATCCTCGATGCGGTGCAGAGCGGACTGGCCCTGCCGAAGGAGGCGCTCGATCCGTCGCGCCGGGTGCTTGCCGATTATGGCAATATGTCGTCGGCGACGCTGATGTTCGTCCTCGCCCGGCTGCTCGCCGCGCCGCCGGACCAGCCCGAGGGCGTGGCGCTCGCCTTCGGTCCCGGCCTCGCCGCCGAGGGCCTCGCGTTGCGGATGGTGCGATGAGCCTCGCGGCCCGCGCCGAGGCCGAGGAGCTGATGGACGCGGACGACCTGCCCGCCGACGTCTATGCCGCGGTCGTCGCCGACCTCGCCCGCGTCAACACGGTGACGCTCGCGGCGCGGCCGACGCTCGCCTTCCTCGACCGGGTCGCGGCGGGGGCGACGCACCTGCGGGTGCTCGACGTCGGCTATGGCGATGGCGACATGCTGCGGCGGATCGTCGCCTGGGCGGCACGGCGCGGCATCAGCGTCGACGGCGTCGGCATCGATCTCAACCCACGCAGCGAAGCCGCGGCGCGGGTGCATAGCCCGGCTCGGCTCGGCATCGACTGGCGGACCGGCGACTATGCCGATTGCGCCGGCGAAGGCTGGGACGTGATCCTCTCCAGCCTCGTCGCGCATCATATGACGCACGATCAGCTGATCGCCTTCCTGCGCTTCATGGAGGCGGAGGCGGCGCGCGGCTGGCTGGTCAACGATCTCCACCGCCACGGCTTCGCGCATGCCGGCTTTCCGCTGCTCGCCGCGCTCGCGGGCTGGCATCCGATCGTCCGCCACGACGGCAGGCTGTCGATCGCGCGCGCCTATCGCCCCGCCGAATGGCCGCCGCTGCTCGCCGCGGCGGGGGTCAGCCACGCGCGGGTGTTCCGTGCCTTTCCGTTCCGGTTATGCGTCGAACGCCGGCGCTGATCGTCGGCGGCGGGCCGGCGGGATCGGCCGCGGCGATCCGACTCGCCCGCGGCGGCACCGCGGCGGTGCTCGTCGAACGTCAGGACGATGCGGATGCCTTGTGCGGCGGCTTCCTCAGCTGGCGCTCGCTCGACCGGCTCGCTGCGCTGGGCGTCGACGCCGACCGGCTCAATCGGGCGCGGCTGACCGAGGTGACGCTGTTCGCCGGCGATCTGATCCGCGAGGCGCGTCTGCCGCGGCCCGCGCTCGGCGTCTCGCGCCGCCGGCTCGATCGCGTCCTGCGCGACGCCGCCGACCGCGCCGGGGCGGTGATCGAGACGGGCCATGTCCGCGCGATCGACGGCACGACGGCGCAGATCGGCGAGATGGCGATCACCGCCGACGCGCTGTTCCTCGCCACCGGCAAGCATGACGTCCGCGGCCTTGCTCGCCCGGCCGCGGCGCGCGGCAGCGACCCGACGCTCGGACTGCGCCTGCGCCTGCCCGCCTCCCCGGCGCTGTCCCGTACGCTCGCCGGACGGATCGAGCTGCATCTGTTCGATCGCGGCTATGCGGGGATCGCGCTCCAGGAAGACGGCAGCGCCAATGTCTGCATGGCGGTGCACCGGTCACGCCTGCACGCGGCGGGAAGCCCGGCGGAGCTGCTCGCGCTGCTCGCCCAACAATCGCCGCGGCTCGGCGACCGGCTCGCCGGGCGGGACCCGGCGGGGCCGATCGATGCGATCGCCAATGTCCCCTATGGCTGGCGGCAGCGGCACGGCAGCGCGGGGCTGTTCCGCCTCGGCGATCAGGCCGGCGTCATCCCCAGCCTCGCCGGCGAGGGCATGGGCATCGCCCTGGCGAGCGGCGTCTCCGCGGCCGATGCCTATCTGCGCGGCGGACCGGCGGCAGCGGCGGCGTGGCAGCGCGATTTCGCGCGCAGCCTGGCGCGCCCGATGGCGGTGGCGGGAATGGTCCGCCGCCTTGCCGAATCACCGCGCGCCGCGGGCGTGCTGCGCTGGTTGCCGCCGGCCCTGATTCAGGTGGTGGCGCATGCCACCAGAATGGCCCGATGACAGTTGACGCGACGGTCCCTCATCACGAGATTAACATATATGGATCATCTGAACCTTTCCGAAGCCGAATGGCGCAAGCGCCTGACCCCCGCGCAATATCATGTGCTGCGGGAGGCGGGCACCGAACGCGCCTATGCCGGCGCGCTGACCGACAACAAGGCGGACGGCCTGTATTATTGCGCCGCCTGCCATCAGGAGCTGTTCGACAGCGCCGACAAATATGACAGCGGCTCGGGCTGGCCGAGCTTCACCCAGCCGATCGCGCCCGATCGCGTCTCCGACCATAGCGACACCAGCCATGGCATGACGCGCACCGAGACGCGCTGCGCGCGCTGCGACAGCCACCTCGGCCACGTCTTTCCGGACGGACCGCCGCCGACCGGCCTGCGCTATTGCATGAACTCGATCGCGCTCGAGTTCCGCGCGCGCAAGGCCGCCTGACGGTGATCGCTGCGACGGGAGACAGGCTCCCGTCGCCGAAGATCGCCGCGGGGCGCTTGTCCACATCGCGCTAAGCCGGTAATCGCCACCGTCTCCATGGCCCGTGCGCGCACCCCCCGCTCCGCTCCCGCCCGCCGCGCCCCGTGGCGCCGGCGGATCGTCCTCTCCGTCCAGATCCTGATCGGGCTCGCCGTCCTCGCCTTCGGCGCGCTGGTCATCGCGGTCTATGTCGCGAAATCGCAGCTGCCGAGCTTCGAGGAGCTCAAATCCTCGCCCAACGGCCAGATGATCCGCGTCCACGCCGCCGACGGCACCGTGATCGTGTCGATGGGGCCGAGCTATGGCGAATGGCTGCCCTATGACAGCATTCCGCGGGTGATGCGCGAGGCGACCGTCGCGGTCGAGGATCGCCGCTTCTACAGCCATCCCGGCGTCGATCCGATCGGCATGGTGCGGTCGCTGCGCGTCAACCTCGAACGCGGCCGCCGCGTGCAGGGTGCCTCGACGATTACCCAGCAGCTCGCGCGCAACGTCTTCCTCAACAACCAGAAGAAGTTCGGCCGCAAGTTCCGCGAGGCGATCCTGGCGCTGGCGCTCGAGCGCAAGTTCAGCAAGGAGCAGGTGCTCGAGCTGTACCTCAACAAGGTCTATTACGGCGGCGGCGCCTATGGCATCGACGCCGCCTCGCGCAAATTCTTCGGCCATGGCGCCAATACGCTCAACCTCGCCGAGGCGGCGGTGATCGCCGGGCTGGTCAAGGCTCCCTCCAATTATTCGCCGACCGCGGATGCGCAGGCGGCGGTCGGGCGCGCCGGGGTCGTGCTCGACGCGATGGTCCGTGCCGACGCGATCACCCCCGAACAGGCGCGCGAGGCCGATCCGGAAGCGCTGCGCCTCGCCCCCGAACCCAAGCAGAACAGCGCGCGCTATTTCACCGACTGGGCGCTGCCGCAGCTCGATACGCTGATCGACGAGACGCAGGCGCCGCTCGACGTGTGGACGACGCTCGATCTCGGCATGCAGCGCGCGGCGGATGCGGCGATCCGCGCCAATGCCCCCGATGGCGCGCAGGGGGCGCTGGTCAGCCTTGATCGCGACGGCGCGGTCAAGGCGATGGTCGGCGGCAAGGATTACGTCTCGTCGATCTACAATCGCGCGACGCAGGCGCAGCGCCAGCCGGGCTCGGCGTTCAAGCTGTTCGTCTATCTCGCCGCGCTCGAAGCCGGGCACAAGCCCGAGGATCAGGTGGTCGACGAGCCGGTGACGATCGACGGCTGGAGCCCGCGCAACGATTCGCGCCGCAACAGCGGCCCGGTGACGCTGCGCACCGCCTTCGCCTTCTCACTCAACACGATCGCCGCCAAGCTCGGGCAGGAGGTCGGCTTCACCACCGTCGCCGACATGGCGCGGCGGTTCGGCATCACCACGCCGATCAACACCCATCCGTCGATGGTGCTCGGCACTTCGGACGTGCGGCTGATCGACATGACCCGCGCCTTCGCCAGCGTCGCCGCCAAGGGCGTCGCGGTGACGCCGTATGGCATCACCCGCGTCACCGCCAACGGCCAGACGATCTACACGCACGAGGTCGATCGCAGCCATGTCCTCGTCGCGCCCTATGTCGCTGCCGAGATGACCGACCTGTTGCAGACCGCGGTCAACACCGGCACCGGCCGCGCCGCGCAGATCGGCCGACCGGTCGCGGGCAAGACGGGCACCACCACCTCGTCGAAGGACGGCTGGTTCCTCGGCTTCTCGAGCGGACTGACCACCGGCGTGTGGATGGGGCGCGACGATGCGCGTCCGATCGCCGGGCTGCACGGCGGCACCGCGCCGGCGCGTGCCTTCGCCGCCTTCATGAAGCCCGCCACCGCCAATCGCCCGATCGAACAGTTCGAGACGCAGGTGACCTTGCCCGAATGGCAGCTCGAGCCCGACGAGGAGAGCTATTACGGCCAGCCCGACAATGGCGGCGCGATGGTCGACGAGGATGGCAATCCGGTGCCGGTGGCGCCGCGCGACGACCAGCAGCAGCAGGACGAACAGAGCATCCGGCCGCAGGACAGCGCGCCGCAGCAGCTCGACGATCTGATCGACCGCGTCACCGGCCGCGACGCACCGCCGGCCAGAGACGACCACCGCGACGACCGGCGCGACGACCGGCGGGACCCCAATGCACCGCGACCGCCGTCAGCGCGGGACGGCACCGCCGGCCGTCAGCCGCTGCAACGCCCCTATCAGGACGATCGCCCGACCCAGTGAAGCGCGGCGCCGTGCTCGCGTAGCCAGGCGCGCGCCGGCGTCGGGTCCTCGCCGTACAGTTGCGCGACGAGCGCATGAAACGCGGGCGCGTGGTTCATATGGACACGATGCGCGACCTCATGCGCCACCGTCGCGCGGCGGACGAAACCGGGGGCGAGGATCAGCCGCCAGCTGTAGCGGATCGCGCCGTCGTGCGCGCAACTCCCCCACCGCCCGCGCGGATCGCCGATCGCGACGCGGGCGACGGTGACCCCTGCCCTGGCGGCATAATATGCGGTCTCCTCGGTCAGCAGTTCGAGCGCCTGCCGCTTGAGCCAGGTTTCGACCCGTCGCGGCAGCGTCTCGATCGGGCCGGACAGCGACAGCGTCTCGCCGATCGTCTCGACCCGGCGGCGGCTGCCCGGCTGCCAGTCGATCGTCAGCACCGTGTCGGCGACGGTCAGCACCAGCCCCGGTGCGAAGGGCCGCGGCTGCGGCAGGCGCGCGCGCTGCTCCGCGATCCACTCGGCCTTGCCCTGCGCCCACGCCACCGCGGATTTGAGCGCGGCACGTTTCGGGACGATCAGCCGCGCCCGCCCGCTCGCCGGATCGAGCGTCAGCCGGATGCGCCGCGCGGTCGGGTGCCGGACGATCTCGAACTCGGCCGCGGCGGGGGCGCTCACAAGTCGCGTTCGACGATATGGTTCTCCATATCGCCGACATCATCCTCGCTCACCGTCCAGCCGCGCACCGAGATGCCGGCGCGATGCACCGTCTCGCGATCGCCGCTGATCAGATAATGCCAGTCGCGGAGCGGCTCGCCCGCAGCGCGCAGGCGATAGGCGCAGGTCGACGGCAGCCAGTCGATCTCGCGCACCGAACGCGCGGTCAGCCGCACGCATTCGGGGACATAGGCGTGGCGATGCTTATAGTCCGAGCAGAAGCCGCTGCGCCGGTCGAGCAGGCGGCAGGCGACGTTGGTCGGGACGATCTCGCCCGTCTCCTCGTCCTCGAGCTTGTGGATGCAGCATTTGCCGCAGCCGTCGCACAAGGCCTCCCATTGGCCGCGATCGAGCTGCTCGATCGGCAGCTCCCAGAATTTGGTCATTTCGCCCAGCGCTTGATCTCGGCGGCCACGGCGCGCGGCCCCTGCTCGGTCGGCAGCAGCGCAAGCGGCTTGCCGTCCGGATCCATCAGATAGGTGGTGCGGCTGTGATTCACCAGATAGCCGCCGCCCGGCTGCGTCGCACCCTTGCCGGCATAGACGCCGAACGCCTTGCTAACCGCGGCGATCTGCGCCGGCGTGCCGGTCAGCCCGATCATCCGCGGGTGGAAGGCGGCGGTGAAGGACTTGAGCACCTTGGGCGTATCGCGCGCCGGATCGACAGTGACGAAGATCGGCACGATGCGCTTGGCGAGATCGGGATCGCTGCGGTCGAGATCGCTCAGCGCGGCGCCGATCGTCGCCGCGTCGGTCGGGCAGACGTCGGGACAGAAGGTATAGCCGAAGTACATGATCCGGTAGCGGCCGGCGAACGCACGGTCGCTGACGGTGCGGCCGTCCTGATCGGTCAGCGTGAACGGCCCGCCGATCTTCGCTCCCGCAAGCGGCGGCGTCTCGGGTGGCGCCGGCTGGCAGGCGACCAGGGCGACGGCGGCGAGCGGGGCGAGACGCAGAATGTTCATGACCGCGCCAGCTCTGATCTGTTACGCCACGCCCCGCAAGCCTTCGTCGTCAGGGACCCCGTCATGAACCGTTCGCGCTTTCTTTTCGCGCTCGCCGTCGCCCTCGCCCCGCTTCCCGCCGCCGCGCAGCAGCAGTCGGAAAGCTACAAGTTCCTTTCCGCGATCGAGAAGGAAGACGGCAAGGAGGTCACGACGATGATCGAGACGCCGGGCAGCACGATCATCAACACCAAGGCGGTGACCACCGGCAAGGGCGCGCTGCACATCCTCGTCGATCATTCGGGCAGCCTCTACATGCAGTATCTGCTGCAGCATAAGGCCGATCCCAACATCCGCGATGCGCGCGGCAACACGCCGCTGATCCTCGCGGCGCAGGCGGGGCGCGAGGATCTCGTCGACCTGCTGCTGACCTACAATGCCAATATCAACCTCGCCAACGGCGCGGGGCAGACGCCGCTGATCGTTGCGGTCAATTCGCGCAACGAGCCGATCGCGCGCAAGCTGCTCGCCAAGGGTGCTGATCCCGACCAGACCGACAATCTCGCCGGCCTCTCCGCACGTGCCTATGCGCTGCGCGATTCGCGCAACCCGGCGATGGTCGCGCTGTTCAAGGATGCGCCGAAGAAGACGCGCGCGCAGGTGGCGGGGCCGAAGTTCTGATATTGGTCCGCACGGCGGCGCAGCGGAATCTATGACCGTGTCGGCGGCCTCGCTCCCCCACCTGGTGGGGTGACGGGGCCGCGCTTTGATGCGTGCCCCCTCTGCGCCTCGGCGTGAATCCTCAGGCCGCGAGCAATCGCGCGACCGTGGCAAAATCCCCCGCCACCGCGTCGACCCCCAGCGCCCGCAGCCGCGCATCGTGGCCGATGCCGCAATGCGTGCCGGCGCTCAGACCGATCACATAGCCGCCCGAGGCGACCGCCCCGGTCGCGCCGACCGGCGAATCCTCGATGATCGCGCAATCGGCGATGGCGACGCCGAGCGCCTCGGCGCCGAACCAATAGAGGTCGGGCGCGGGCTTGCCGTTGCGGACATGTTCGCGGCCGCTGTAGATATGATCGCCGAACGCATCGCTGAGGCCGATATGGTCGAGGTGACGCCGGATCCACGCGGTCGGGCTCGACGACACCACCGCACGCGGCAGGTCCGCGGGCAGCGAGCGGACGAACGCCACCGCGCCGGCGACCGCATCGATCCCCTCCGCCATCGCGCGCGCATCCTCCGCCTGCCGCGCCGCGGTGAAGCTCTCCGGCAGCGGCCCGCCGATCCAGCCTTCGATCGCCGCGCGGAAATCGGCGCCGGCCAGCCCCATGAACTGCGCCATCGACTGTTCGGGCGTGGTCGGATGCCCCGCCGCGGTCAGCCATTCGGCGATCTGGCGGTTGCCGGCATATTCGCTCTCGATCAGCACCCCGTCGAAGTCGAACAGCAAGGCCTTGCAGCGCATCATGCCGCCCCCCGCGTACCGAACAGCGCGCTGCCGACGCGGACATGCGTGGCGCCGAGCGTCACCGCCGTCTCGTAATCCGCCGACATGCCCATGCTGAGCCCGGCCAGCCCGACCTCGCGCGCCAGCTTGGCGAGCAGGGCGAAATAGGGCGCCGGCTCGACATCGGCGGGGGGCAAGCACATCAGCCCCGCCACCGGCAGCCCCGCGTCACGCGCACGGGCAAGCAGCGCCGGCAGCGCGTCGATCGCGCAGCCGCCCTTCTGCGCCTCGTCACCGATATTGACCTGCAGGAAGCAATCGGGACGCCGCCCGCTCTTGGCGATCGCCTTGCCGAGCGCATCGACGAGCGACTCCCGATCGACGGCGTGGATCGCATCGAACAGCGCCACCGCCTCCTCGGCCTTGTTCGACTGGAGCTGGCCGATCAGGTGGAGCGCGACATCGGGATAGGCCTCCCGCAGTGCCGGCCATTTCGCCGCCGCCTCCTGCACGCGATTCTCGCCGAAGACGCGCTGGCCGGCGGCGAGCAGCGGTCGGATCGTCTCGGCGTCATGCGTCTTGGACACGGCGATCAGCGTCACGGCGTCGGCGCGGCGGCCGGCGATGCGTGCGGCGTGCGCGATCCCGGCGGCGACCTGGTCGAGCGGACTGGTGGAAGGCGTCATGCCCGCCCTATAGCGGGGCGGTGGGCAATCTGAACCGCAATATCGATCCGCGCCGCCATGCCTGGTTGATGACCGATCCGCGAATCGACGCGGCGCTGTTCGCGATGCTGCGCGCGCTGCCACCGGGCGCCGGGGTGGTCTTCCGGCATCAGGCGCGGTCACGACGCGAGCGCCATGCGCTGTTTCTGCGCGTCCGCCGGCTCGCCCACGCCCGCCATTTGCGGCTCAGCGCCGCCGGACCGATGCCGGGCGCGGCGGCGCACAACGGCCGGCACGCGCTGACCCACGCGGTGCATGACCGGCGACAGGCGATGACCGCGATGCGCGCCGACGCGACCTGGCTGTTCGTCTCGCCGCTCTATCCGACCCGCTCGCATCCCGGCGCGCCTGCATTGGGGATCAGGCGCGGCTTGGCGATGACGCAGGGGCTGGCAGGACAGCGGGTGGCGCTCGGCGGGATGACCGCGGCGCGGTGGCTGCGGTTACGCGGCTACGGCTTCGACGGCTGGGCCGCGATCGACGGCCTCACCCCGGATCAGAAGCGGAAGGCCGTCCCGACATAGACCGACTGGCTGTCGCGATGCTCGTCGTCGAGCCGCGCCAGCCGCTCGCGATCCGAACGATAGCGCATGCCGGCGGTGACATCGAGGTTGCGGGTCAGCGCATAGGAGCTGCTCACGTCGACCGAATAGCTCGGCAGTTCCTGCGTCAGCTTGGGCGTGTTGTCGAGCGGCCGGTCGGCGACGGCGATCAGGCGGCTGCTCGCGCGGCCGGCGCGATAGCTGACCGCGACGTCGGTCGATTCGCGGCTGCCCGGGATCGGCCCGAGATCGATGCGGTTGACCGCACCGGAGACGGCGAAGCGCTTCCAGCCGACCGAGACGCCGAGATTATAGGCGATCGGAGCGATCCCCACCGTCGGTGCCGCCAGCGCGGCGGCCGGGCGGGTATCGATCAGCGCGGTCCGGCTCGACCGCGCGCGCACCGCGACCGTGACGGCGCGCTTGTCCTGCTGCGCCTCGGCCGGGGTGAAACGGAAGTCGGCTTCGTCAAGACCGCCGCGTGCGATCGCCGCGGCGAGTCGCGGATCGGCGGCGGCGGGCGTGAACGCACCCGACAGGCGCGAGGGCATCGCGCGCTTGACCGTCGCCACGCGCTCGCTGGCGCCAAAGGCAGGCGCGACCATGAGAGCGGTAACGCTGAGCGCCACCGTCGTCACTCCGGTCATCGCACGCCGCATGGCACGCTGGGCAAACACGAGCAGTCCCCTCAATTCCCGCTTGGCAACGCGCCTACCACGATTCCGGCGCACACCAATATGGAACCTTGCCGCCGTCAGGCGACATTTCGCCCGACTGTTGCAATAGTCACACATATTGGCCGCTCCCCGCGGTCACGACGCGTCGCTTGCGGCGCCTCTCCTGCATCTATAGAGCGAAAAGCGCCCTTTTTATCGCAGGACCGTTACGCCCATGATCCGCCCGTTGCGCACCGCCCTCATGGTCGCCGTCATCGCGCTGCCGCTCGCCGCTTGCGGCGGTCGCGGCAACAAGGCCGTCGCCCGCACCGACCTTGCCGCCTCGAAGGTGACGACGATCGGCGTCAATGCCTATCTGTGGCGCGCCAGCCTCGACACCCTGTCGTTCATGCCGCTGGTGCAGACCGATTCCAACGGCGGCGTCATCGTCACCGACTGGTACGTCAACCCGCAGGTGCCGACCGAGCGGATGAAGGTGACGGTGTCGATCCTCGATCAGGATCTGCGCGCCGATGCCGTCCGCGTCGCCGCGCTGCGCGAGGTCAACCGCAACGGCCAGTGGGTCTCCGCCCCGGTCGCTGCCGCGACGACGCAGAAGCTCGAAGACGTCATCCTCACCCGGGCCCGCGATCTGCGCCGCGCATCGATCGCGGGGTAAACCAGACCATGGCCACGCGTTTCAACGCGCTGCAAGCGGACTCGACCTGGCAGAAGGTCTGGGACGACCGCCAGACCTTTGCCGCCCGCGACGACAGCGGCAAGCCGCACAGCTACGTGCTCGAGATGTTCCCCTATCCGTCGGGGCGCATCCATATGGGCCACGTCCGCAATTATACGATGGGCGACGTGCTGGCACGGTTCCGGCGGATGCGCGGCTATGAGGTGCTGCATCCGATGGGCTGGGACGCCTTCGGCATGCCCGCCGAGAATGCGGCGATGGAAAAGGGCGTCCATCCCGGCACCTGGACGCTCGCCAATATCGAGACGATGAAGGCGCAGCTGAAGCGCCTCGGCTTCGCGCTCGACTGGAGCCGCGAACTCGCCACCTGCAAGCCCGATTATTACGGGCATGAGCAGGCGCTGTTCCTCGACATGTTTGCCGCCGGGCTGGTCTATCGCAAGGAATCGGCGGTCAACTGGGACCCGGTCGACATGACCGTGCTCGCCAACGAGCAGGTGATCGACGGACGTGGCTGGCGCTCCGGCGCGCTGGTCGAGAAGCGCAAGCTCAGCCAGTGGTTCCTCAAGATCACCGACTTCGCCGACGAGCTGATCGACGGCCTCGGCAAGCTCGATCACTGGCCCGACAAGGTCAAGCTGATGCAGGAAAACTGGATCGGCAAGAGCCAGGGGCTGACCTTCTCCTTCGAAATCCTCCCCGGCACGGGGAGGGGGACCGGCGAAGCCGGTGGAGGGGGGCTTCCCCAAAGTGCTTCGCCTGTTGAAGCCCCCCTCCACCACCAGCCTGCGGCTGGCGGTCCCCCTCCCCGTTCCGGGGAGGAGCGGGTCGCGGTCTTCTCGACCCGTCCCGACACGATCTTCGGGGCGAGCTTCGTCGCGGTGGCGGCCGATCACCCGATCGCGCAGGCGATCGCCGACCGGCCCGAGGTCGCGGCCTTCATCGAACGCTGCAAACAGGGCGGCACCACCGCCGCCGAACTGGAAACGCAGGAAAAGCTCGGTTTCGACACCGGGCTTACCGCCGCCCACCCGTTTGACGCAACCCGGCGGTTGCCGATCTACATCGCCAATTTCGTGCTGATGGACTATGGCACCGGCGCGGTGATGGGCGTGCCCGCGCACGATCAGCGCGATCTCGATTTCGCGCGCAAATATGATCTGCCGGTACAGCGCGTCGTCGCCGACGGTGATTTGCGCGATCCCGTCTTCGTTGGCGACGAGGCCTATACGGGGCCCGGCGCGCTGGTGAACTCGGACTTCCTCGACGGTCTCGATGTCGAGGCCGCCAAGCGCGAGGTGATCGCGCGCGCCGAGGCCGGCGGCTGGGGCAAGGGCGCCACCGTCTACCGCCTGCGCGACTGGGGGGTGAGCCGCCAGCGTTACTGGGGCACGCCGATCCCGATCATCCATTGCGATGCGTGCGGCGTGCAGCCGGTCCCCAAGGCGCAACTGCCGGTCGTGCTGCCGGAGGACGTCTCCTTCGCCATCCCCGGCAATCCGCTCGATCGTCATCCGACCTGGAAGCACGTCGCCTGCCCGGCGTGCGGCGAGCCGGCGCGGCGCGAGACCGACACGCTCGATACCTTCGCCGACTCATCCTGGTATTTCATCCGCTTCGCCAGCCAGCCCAAGGACAAGCCGTTCGATCGCGCGGTCGCCGAGCGCTGGCTGCCGGTCGGCCAGTATATCGGCGGGGTCGAGCATGCGATCCTCCACCTGCTCTACGCCCGCTTCTGGACGCGCGCGCTCAAGCATATCGGCATGCTCGATATCGCCGAGCCGTTCACCGGCCTGTTCACGCAGGGCATGGTGACGCACGAGACGTACAAGTCCACCGACAATCGCTGGCTGTCGCCCGACGACGTCCGCGACGGCATCGAGATCGCGACCGGCCAGCCGATCACCGTCGGCCGCGTCGAGAAGATGTCGAAGTCGAAGAAGAACACGGTCGACCCTGAGCCGATCGTCGATCGCTACGGCGCCGACGCGACGCGCTGGTTCATGCTCTCCGACTCGCCGCCCGAACGCGATCTGCCGTGGAGCGAATCGGGTATCGAGGGCGCGTGGCGCTTCGTGCAGCGCCTGTGGCGGCTGTTCGACGGCGACGATACGGTCGCCCCCGGCGGGGGCGGCGATCCGGCGCTCGACCGCAAGCTGCACCAGACGATCCTCGGCATCGAACAGGATATCGAGGCGCTCGCCTTCAACAAGGCCGTGGCCAAGCTGTACGAGCTGTGTACCGCGATCGAACGCGCCGCACCCAGCCCGTCGCGCGGCAACGCCATCTACACGCTGATGCTGCTGGTCGCGCCGATGGTGCCGCACGTCGCCGAGGAAGCCTGGGCCGCCAAGGGCTTCGACGGACTGATCGCCGACGCCGCCTGGCCCGAGGTCGATCCGAAACTGCTCGTCGAGGATGAGGTGACGATCGCGGTGCAGGTCAATGGCAAGCTGCGCGACACGCTCACTCTGCCCAAGGACATGGCGCGCGAGCAGATCGAGGCGGCGGCGCTGTCCGCCGACAAGATCGCGCGGCTGCTCGACGGCAAGCCCCCCAAGAAGGTGATCGTCGTGCCCGGCCGTCTCGTGAACATCGTCGCATGAAGCGCCTGCTCGCCCTCGCGCCGCTCGCGTTGCTTGCCGGCTGCGGCCTCCATCCGCTCTACGCGGGCGGCGGCGCCGGGCCGGTCGCCGGCACGCTCGCACATGTCGAGGTGACGCCGATCGACGGCAAGTCGGGCTGGCTGATGAGCAATGCGCTGCGCGACCGGCTCGCGGCGAGCGGCACGCCGCAATATCGGCTCGACGTGCGGCTCGACGACAAGATCGCCGGCTTCGGCGTGCGTCGCGACGACAGCGTGACGCGCGAGCGGCGGACGCTGCGCGCACGCTTCCAGCTGGTCAATCTCGCCGACGGCAGCGTGCTGCTCGACGATACCGCCGGGTCGGATGCCGGCATCGACGTCGTCCAGTCGGAATATGCGACGATCGCGGCGGAGAATACCGCGCTCGAGCGTCTGTCCGGCATCGTCGCCGACCAGATCGTCGCCCGCCTCGCCGTCTACGCGCGCAGCCGCCCGAGCCGATGAAGGCGAACGCGCGCGACATCCGCACCGCGCTCGAACGCCCCTCGCCCGACATCCGCCTTTATCTGCTGCACGGACCGGACGGGTCGGCGGCCGCGGACCTCGCCGGCCTGCTCGCGAGGGCGATGGGGCCGGAGGCGGAGCGGATCGACCTCGACGGCGCGACGCTGCGCTGCGACCCGGCACGGCTCGCCGACGAGGCGGCGTCGCTCTCCTTGTTCGGCGGCGCCCGCCATATCCGCGTCGCCCCGGCGGGTGAGGAATGCCTCGACGCCTTCACGACGCTGCTCGCCGCGGATCATGCCGGCAACCCGGTGGTTGCACTTGCCCCGACGGTCAAATCGACCGCCAAGATCGTCAAGCTGGCGATCGAATCCCGCCGCGCGCTCGCCTATGCCGCCTATGAGCCGAGCGCGGCGGACTTGGAACGGCTTGCCGCGACGATGGCGCGTGACGCCGGGCTGCGGCCGGCGCCCGGAGTCGCCGCGCGGCTCGCGGCGAGTTGCGGCGGCGATCGCCTCGTGCTCGGCCGCGAGATCGACAAGCTCGCGCTGTTCCTCGACGCCGCGCCCGACCGTCCGCACGATGCCGACGAGGCGGCGCTCGATGCGATCGGCGCCGATCTCGGCGAGGCGGAGATGACGCAGGTGGTCGATGCCGTGATCAGCGGCCAGACCGCGTTGCTCGGCGCCGAACTCGGCCGGTTGCACGAGGCGGGAACGTCGCCGATCCCGTGGCTGCGCCTGCTCGCCCGCCGGCTGATGACGCTCGCCGAGATGAAGGCGGAGATCGATGCCGGCGCCGGTCAGGACAGCGTCTTCAAACGCCATCGCATCTTCTTCCGCGAGGAGGCTGCGACCGCGCAGGCGCTGCGCCGCTGGACGCCGGCGATGCTCGCCACCGCGCTGCTCCGCGTCCGCCATGCCGAGCGTGCGATCATGGCGAGCGGCAATGCCGGTGGCGTGCTTGCCGACCATGCGCTTACCGAATTGACCCGCGGGGTCGAACGCCGCGGTTAGCCGCGCAGGACGCGATCGAACAGCGCCAGCGCCCATCCGGTCGCTGCGACGAACAGCGCCGGATCGTAGCGCGGCCCCTCGTCGCGCAGGAAGGCGTGCTGGGCATTCACCTCATGCCATTCGTAGCGCGCGTCGACCGCCTCCAGCCGGGCGCGGATCGCCTCGCGTCCGGCGAAGGGCACATGCGGGTCCTGCCGCCCGAAGACGAACATCGTCTCCGCCTGTAGCTCGGCCATGCGCACGAGGCTGTCGTCGCTGCGCCCGGCCCCCAAGGTGCCGCTGTGGATATCGGTGGGATAAAAGAGCGCCGCGGCCGACACGCGCGGATCGAGCGCGGCGCGATAGGCGAGATGCCCGCCGAGGCACACACCGATCGTTCCGACGCGGCCGCTGCACGCCGGATGCACGAGCAAGGCACCGATCACCCGCGTCGCATCGGCATCGAAGCCGGCCACCGGCTTGGTGAATTTGAGATCGTTGCCCCGCGCCGTCCCCTCGGCGTCGTAGCGCAGCACCGTCCCCGGCGCCTCATAGTCGTGATAGACTTCCGGCACCGCGACGACATAACCGTGACCGGCGAAGAACGCCGCCAGCCGCCGGATCGGATCGGTGACCTGGTAGATTTCCGAATAAAGGACGAGGCCAGGAAACCGCCCCTCCCCCGCCGGCCGGAACCAATGCGTCCGCATCAACCCGCCGGCTGTCGGCAGATCGTCATATTCGTCGCTGCGCAGGATCATCAGATCGAATCGCCGGTGAGTCGCTGACAGACCATGTCGAGCTGATCGAGCGTCGAATAGGTCAGCGTGATCGTGCCGCCCTTCTCGCTATGCGCGACGCGGACGTGCAGCCCGAGCAGATCGGACAATTGCCGTTCGAGCGCGGTGATATCCGCATCGGGCGGCGAGGTCGGGGCGCGGTCGCGGGACGCACCACCGGGCCGTTCGGGTTTGGCCCCCTTTGCCAGTTTCTCGGTCTCGCGCACCGACAGGCCGCGCGCGACGACCTGTTCGGCAAGCATCTCGACGTCGCGCGAGCCGAGCAGCGCCCGCGCATGTCCCATCGACAGCGACCCGTCGGTGACGCGATCCTGAACCGCAGCCGGAAGTTCCAGCAATCTCAATAGGTTAGCGACGTGGCTACGCGATTTGTGGACGATCTTGGCGAGCGCCTCCTGGGTATGGCCATATTCGCCGGCGAGTCGCTGATAGGCCTGTGCCTCTTCGATCGCATTGAGGTCCTGCCGCTGGATATTCTCGACCAGCGCGATCTCGAGCGTCTGCGCATCGTCGAACTCGCGCACGACGACCGGCACTTCGTGCAGCCGCGCCCGTTGCGCCGCGCGCCAGCGCCGCTCGCCCGCGACGATCTGATAGTCATGGCCGTGTGGCCGCACGACGATCGGCTGGATCAATCCGCGTGCCGCGATCGATGCGGCGAGTTCGTCGAGCAGCGCATCGTCGAAATGCCGGCGCGGCTGATCCGGGTGCGGCGCGAGCGCGCTGACCGGGAGCATCCGCACGCCGGTCGGCACCTTATTCTCGCCGCCGGGATTGACCGGCGCTTCGGTGGCGATCTCACCTAGCAGGGCGCTGAGGCCCCGACCCAGGCCGGCCGGCCGGCTGCGCTTCGCGGCGTCGCTCATGCCGCGGCTGCCGTCGGCGGCATCTGCGGCAACCGCGCGATCAGCTCGCGCGCCAGACCGATATAGGCCTGCGACCCCGAGCACCGATAATCGTAGATCAGCGCCGGCAGGCCGTGGCTCGGCGCTTCGGACAAGCGGACGTTCCGCGGGATCACGGTATCGAACACCACCTTGCCGAGCACCGCACGGACATCCGCCGCGACCTGATCGGTCAGCCGATTGCGGCGATCGTACATCGTCAGCGCGACGCCGAGGATCGCCAGCCCCGGATTGAACCGTTCGCGGATCCGCTCGACCGTGGTGAGCAATTGCGACAGGCCTTCGAGCGCGAAGAATTCGCATTGCAGCGGCACGAGCAATTTGTCCGCCGCGACCATCGCGTTGATCGTCAGCAGCCCGAGCGAGGGCGGGCAGTCGATCAGCACGATATCCCAACGGTCCTTGGCATGGGCGAGCGCGCGATCGAGCCGGTGGGTACGATGATCGAACTCCACCAGTTCAATCTCCGCGCCCGACAGATCCTGCGTCGCCGGGACGAGATCGAGCCGCGGCACCTTCGTCGTGATGATCGTGTCGGCGATCTCCGCCTCGCCGATCAGCACGTGATAACTGGACCGGCCACGCTGGCCCTGGGAAATGCCCAGGCCGGTCGAGGCATTGCCCTGCGGATCGAGATCGATCAGCAGCACCGTCTTGCCGGTTGCCGAGAGCGCCGTGGCAAGGTTGATCGCACTGGTGGTCTTGCCGACACCACCCTTTTGATTGGCCACCGCAATACAGGTCATCGCGCGCGTCCTTGCTTGTGGTCCACGAGGAGGATCGTGGATTGAGGATCGGTCAAACTGTGTTCCACGTGGAACACTCGGGTTCGGTCACGCCGGAGCCGGGCCAATTCTTCGGCCTCGATCCGTCCACGTGGGAGGATCCAGCGTGTCTCCGGTGTGGCGCAATGCTCCGCCGCTTGCAAAAGCTTTTCGACCGATGCCACCGCCCGTGCCGAAATCGTTGCGAACGTACCGGTAACAGACTCGACCTTGGCCGCCACGACGCGGGTGTTCGTCAGGCCGAGACGGGAGGCAGCCTCCTCCAGAAACGCGGCGCGCTTGCGTCGCGGCTCGACCATGGTCGTAGGCTGGTCACCGCAGATGGCAACGATCATGCCGGGGAAGCCGCCACCGGTGCCGATGTCGAGCCAGTCTCCAGATTGTTCCACGTGGAACATAAGCTGCGCCGAATCCAGTCCATGGCGGCTCCAGATCGAAGCGACGCTGGCCGGCGAGATCAGATTCTGCTGCTCCGTCTCGACACATACCATGTCGAGAAAGACGCCGACCCGCGCCGTCCGCGCCTCGCCGAACCGCTCGACGAACCACGCACGTGCCTCCGCTTCGGTCATGCCGCCCGCCGTTGCGCATAGAGATAGATGGCGGTCATCGCGGCGGGCGTCACGCCCTGGACGCGCGCCGCCGCACCCAGCGAGGTCGGCCGTGCCTTGCCGAGCCGGTCGATCATCTCGTTCGACAGTCCGGGGATCGCACCATAATCGAGGGCCGGCGAGAGCGCCACCGCCTCGTCGCGACGCATCCGTGCCACCTCTTCCGCCTGCCGTTCGATATAGGGAGCATAGCGGGCATCCTCGACGACCTCGTCGACGATCGCTGCGGGCGCCATCCCCCGCACCTCGGGCGCCAGCCGGTCGAGCGACAGGTCACCGATCCGCAGCCATTCATACAGGCTTCGCCGGCTGCCATCCTGTGCCACCTGCACGCCGAGCATCGCGACCTGCGCCGCGCTCACCATCGTCTCGAGCGCCGCGCGGATCGTCGCCCGCGCCTCGGCCTGCCGCTGCTGATGCGCCAACCGGTCCGCGCCGACACAGCCGAGCGCAGCGGCAATCGGCGCCAGCCGGGTCTCGGCATTGTCCGCCCGCAGCGACAGCCGGTATTCCGCGCGCGCGGTCAGCATCCGATAGGGTTCGGTCACACCTTGCAGGACGAGATCGTCGATCATCACGCCGGTATAACTGGAGGCGCGGTCGAGCACGCAGGGGGCGAGATCACAAGCGACAGCAGCCGCGTTCAGACCCGCGACGAGCCCCTGCCCTGCCGCTTCCTCATATCCGGTGGTGCCGTTGATCTGCCCGGCGCAATAGACGCCGGGGATCGCCGCAAGCGCCAGCGTGGCGTCGAGCGCGCGCGGATCGAGATAGTCATATTCGACCGCATAGCCGGCGACGGTGATCGTCGCCCGCTCCAGACCAGCGATGCTGCGGATCATCGCGGTCTGTACATCCGCCGGCAGCGAGGTCGACAGGCCGTTGGGATAGACGGTCGCGTCGTCGAGACCTTCGGGCTCGAGGAAGACCTGATGGCCGTCGCGATCGCCGAAGCGATGCACCTTGTCCTCGATCGACGGACAATAACGCGGTCCCTGCCCCTCGATCGCACCCCCGAACAGCGGCGAACGATCGAGCCCGGCGCGGATCGCATCATGCGTCGCACCGTTGGTCCGCGTCACCGCACAGGCGATCTGCGGCAACAGCCGGTGTTCGGTCATCGGCGACATCGTCCAGGGATCGACGTCGGATCGCTGCTCCTCGAGCCGCGCCCAGTCGATCGTCCGGCCGTCGAGCCGGGGCGGCGTTCCGGTCTTGAGGCGTGCAAGCGGCAAGGAGAGTGCACGCAACTGCTCGGCCAGCCGCCGCGCCGGGCGTTCGCCGATCCTGCCGCCCTCATGTCGCTCGTCACCGCGGAACATGCGACCGCCGAGGAAAGTCCCCGTCGCCAGGATCACCGTCCGGCCCGCGATACGACTGCCGTCACCCAGTAGGACGCCAGCGACGCGATCACCGGTGAGGTCGAGCGCCTCGACATCTCCTTCCGCCACCGTCAGCGCCGGAAGGGCTGCGAGCATCGTCTGGATCGCTGCGGCATAGCGACGCCGATCCGCCTGGACCCGCGGCCCCTGCACGGCCGCCCCCTTGCTGCGGTTGAGCATACGATAGTGGATCGCGGCGGCATCGGCAGCGCGACCGATCAGGCCATCGAAGGCATCGACTTCACGGACGATATGCCCCTTTCCGAGGCCGCCGATCGCCGGGTTGCACGACATCGCGCCGATATGGCGGCGGTCGTGACTGAGCAGCAAGGTCTTGGCACCGCGGCGGGCGGCGGCAGCGGCGGCTTCGGTGCCGGCGTGGCCCCCGCCGACGACGATCACGTCATACATGCCCTCCGCCTAAGCCAGAGCCATGCGCAGGTCAAAATTGTTCCACGTGGAACACTTTGATCAAGTAACTGCCCTAGGGTTTCACGTGGAACAGTCTGTGCGCAACTGCGGGATAAACGTTCCACGTGGAACATCATTTGCCGATGCAGAACCGCCCGAACAGCGCATCCAACATCACCTCAGTGGCATTCTGACCGAGGATCGATCCTAACGTTCGAACGGCATAACGAAGCTGTTCCGATACGATCAGCGGATCGTTGCTCATCCCGTCGAGAGCCGCCAGAGCCTCACCACACGCCGCCCGTTCGCTCTCCCGGAACGCCAGCGCATCCCCACGCGGCATCAGCATTTCCGCGCGTGACGCGATCATCGTCCATAGCGCCTCGACGCTCGCCGGATCGTTCTGCGCAACCGCGATCCCTGCCCCCGCCACCGGCACCCGGCCGGTGGCATCACTACGCGCCTGCACCCAGATCGCATCCTCGCGCGGAGGTTCGTCGTCCCCCAACCACAGCAGCAGGTCGGCGCGCGCAATCGCATCGCCAGCTCGCGTTACCCCGATCCGCTCGATCGGATCGGCACTATCGGTGAGGCCGGCGGTATCGGTGAGGACATAGACCAGCCCCTGCCGCACCACGGTCGCCTCGATCCGGTCGCGCGTCGTGCCGGCGATATCCGATACGATCGCGACATCGCGCTGGCAGAGCAGATTGATCAGCGTCGACTTGCCGCTGTTCGGCGGTCCGCCCAGCACCACCTGGACGCCGTCGCGCAACCGCTCGACCGCCGGCGCGGCGAGCACATGATGCAGCTCCGCGGCGAGTGTGGCCATACCCTCATGTACCGCGGCAAGACCGTCGTCATCGCCGACGTCATCCTCATCGGCGAAGTCGAGCTGCGCCTCGGTCAGCGCGGCGAGCATCGCCAGCCGGTTGAGCCAGCCGCGCACCTGCTGGCTGACCCGGCCCTCCGCCGCAGCGAGCGCGGCGACGCGCTGCCGTTCGGTTTCTGCGGACAACAGATCGGCAAGGCCCGCCGCCTCGGCAAGATCGATCCGGCCATTGGTGAGCGCGCGACGCGTGAACTCCCCGGCTTCGGCGGCGCGCATTTCCGGCTGTGCAGCGAGTGCACGCAGTATCGCTGTGATCACCGCCCGCCCGCCGTGGCAATGGAGTTCGGCGAGATCTTCGCCGGTCGCCGTTTTGGGTCCCGGAAAGGCGAGGACCAGAGCCCGGTCGAGCAAGGCGCCCTCGTCGTCACGCAACGCCCGCACCTGCGCCGTGCGTGGCGGGGGCAGACTGCCGGCCAGCCGCGCCACCGCCGCGAAGGCCTGCGGTCCGCTCACCCGGATCACGCCGATCCCCGCAGGCGCCGCACCGCTCGACAGCGCGAAGATCGTCTGCATCAGCTGCCCGACTTGCCCCCGGCGCCGGTCGCCTGATCGAACACCTGCCGCCATAAAGCGACGCTGGCATCGCCCATCGGCGACCAGCTGCGCATCAGATTCTCGAGCAGCTCGGGCCGCACCTGGCCGTTCATCGCTTCGAGCAGCGAGGTGACGTAGCGGTCGTGCAGCGGCGTCAGATCGGGCAGACCCATCGCCCGCCGCGCTTCCTCCGGGGTCAGATCCACGTTCACGGTCAGCTTCATACGCGTCGCCCCTTGAGCAGCTCTCTGCCGCGCTGCATAGCTCAGCCCGCCCCCACGCGCGAGAGGACGCCATGACCAAGACCATCCAGATCGAGACACTCGACCACCGCGGCCAGTTCGACGTCTATGTCGCCGAGCCCGCCGGGACGCCGCGCGCCGCGATCGTCGTCATCCAGGAGATTTTCGGCGTTAACGCCGGCATCCGTGCCAAGGCCGACGCCTTCGCGGCGGAAGGCTATCTCGCGCTCGCCCCCGACCTGTTCTGGCAGATCGCTCCCGGCGTCGAGCTCGACCCCGACGTGCCCGCCGAATTGCAGCGCGGGCTCGACCTGATGGGCCAGTTCGATCAGGACGCCGGCATCCGCGACATCGAGGCGACGATCCGCACGGCGCGCAGCCTGCTCATCGATGCCCAGTCCGGCAGCGGTCTTGCCGCGCGCGTCGGCGCGGTCGGCTATTGCCTCGGCGGCCGCCTCGCCTTCATGACCGCGGCGCGTACCGACGTCGATGCGAGCGTCGGCTATTATGGCGTGGGTATCGACGGACTGCTCGGCGAGGCGCATGCGATCGCGCACCCGGTGCTGCTGCACGTGCCGCAGGAGGATCATTTCGTCGACAAGGATGCACAGGCGCGGATGCACGCCGGGCTCGACGATCATCCCAAAGTGACGCTGTACGATTACCCCGGCGAGGATCACGGCTTCGCCGCGCAATTCGGCCAGCGTCGATCGGACGAGGCGGCGCAGCTCGCCGATCGGCGGACCGCCGCCTTCTTCGCCGAGCATCTCGGCTGATACGACAAGGGGGGCGTCGCGCCCCCCTTCCCGCTTACGCGAACAGCGTCATCACGCCGACCCGTGGATCGACCACGCCTTCGTAGATCATCTTGCCGGCGACGTAGAGGATGACGAGCAGGCCGACATAGGCGATCCAGCGATAGCGCTCGATATATTTGGCGATCAGGTTCGCGGCGATGCCCATCATCGCCACCGACAGCAGCAGACCGATGATGAGGATGCCGGGATGCTCGCGCGCCGCGCCGGCGACGGCAAGGACGTTGTCGAGGCTCATCGACACGTCGGCGACCGCGACCGCCCAGGCCGCCGCCGCAAAGCTGCGCGCCGGCTTGACCCCCGCCGCCTCGCCGTCTGCCGCGGCCTCGCCGCCGCCCTGACGCAGCTCGCGCCACATCTTCCACGCGACCCACAGCAGCAGGATACCGCCCGCGAAGATCAGCCCGATCACGCCGAGCAGCCAGCTCACCGCCAGCGCGAAGATGATCCGCAGCACCAAAGCCGCGAGGATGCCGATCAGGATGACCTTCTTGCGCTGATCGATCGGCAGGCCCGCGGCGAGCGCGCCGACGACGATGGCATTGTCGCCCGCGAGCACGACGTCGATCATCAGCACCTGCACGAAGGCGGCAAGCGCGGCCGGCGTGCCGATGTTGGCGAAGTCGCTGACGATATGCTGCCAGATTTCCGCCGGTGACCCCGGCCCGCTGGCGGCGGCGGCGCTCAGCATGGTGATGATGGACACGATACACACTCCCGGTTGATCGACCGGTCCATAACGCAGCAACGCGCGAAAGCCATCGAGCTTCCGCGCGTCGTCGATCCTGCCCTGACGGCTGCCATTCGTCCCCGCGTCGGCCGGCGGTCGGGGTGATCCTCCCCGCCCTCCGGCCAGCCGTGGCGCTTACTGGTTCATCGAGTCGAAGAAATCCTCATTGGTCTTCGAGTTCTTCATCTTGTCGAGCAGGAACTCCATCGCGTCGATCGTCCCCATCTGCATGAGGATGCGGCGCAGGACCCATTGCTTGGACAGCTTGTCCTTGTCGACCAGCAGCTCTTCCTTGCGGGTGCCCGACTTGCCGACGTCGAGCGCCGGGAAGACGCGCTTGTCGGCAACCTTGCGATCGAGCACGATTTCCGAATTGCCGGTGCCCTTGAACTCTTCGAAGATCACCTCGTCCATGCGGCTGCCGGTATCGATCAGCGCGGTGGCGATGATCGACAGCGAGCCGCCCTCCTCGATGTTGCGCGCCGCACCGAAGAAGCGCTTGGGACGCTGCAACGCATTGGCGTCGACGCCGCCGGTCAGCACCTTGCCCGACGACGGCACGACCGTGTTATAGGCGCGGCCGAGGCGGGTGATGCTGTCGAGCAGTATCACCACGTCCTTCTTGTGCTCGACGAGGCGCTTGGCCTTCTCGATCACCATTTCGGCGACCTGGACGTGGCGCTGTGCCGGCTCGTCGAAGGTCGAGGAGACTACCTCGCCCTTCACCGAACGCTGCATGTCGGTGACTTCCTCGGGCCGCTCGTCGATCAGCAGCACGATCAGGAACACCTCGGGGTGATTGTCCGAGATGGCGCGCGCGATGTTCTGCAGCATCACCGTCTTGCCGACGCGCGGCGGCGCGACGATCAGCGTGCGCTGGCCCTTGCCCTGCGGCGAGACGATGTCGATGACGCGTGCCGACTTGTCCTTCTGCGTCGGATCGGCGGGATCGAGCGTCAGCTTCGATTCCGGATAGAGCGGCGTCAGATTGTCGAAATTGACGCGATGGCGGACCGCGTCGGGATCGTCGAAATTGACGCTGGTCAGCTTGGTCAGGGCGAAATAGCGCTCGCCGTCCTTGGGGGCGCGGATCTCGCCCTCGACCGTGTCGCCGGTGCGCAGGCCGTGCTTGCGCACTTGATTGGGCGAGACGTAGATGTCGTCCGGCCCGGCGAGGTAATTGGCTTCGGGCGACCGCAGGAAGCCGAAGCCGTCCTGCAACACCTCGATCGTGCCGAGGCCCATGATCTGGTCGCCATTCTCGGCCTGGACCTTGAGGATCGCGAACAACAGGTCTTGCTTGCGCAGCGTCGATGCGCCCTCGACCCCCAGCTCTTCGGCCATGCTGACCAGCTCGGCCGGGGTCTTTTTCTTCAAATCTCTAAGATGCATGGAATAATCCGAATGCGTAACGGGGAGCGGCTCAGATCGGCGAAGGACACGCAGCGACGGACAGCCAGGAGGAGAACGCGGAGTCGCCGGACGGCGGCTCTACGCGTGTTCAGGACGTAAGAGGACGAACCGGCTTCGTCAAGCGCGGTTACAGCAGGTCGCCATAATCGCGGGCGCTGTGGACAATGTGGAGGATAACGACGGCGTCGTCATCGATCCGGTAGAGGATCACGTAGCGCTTATGGATACGCCGCCGTATGCCGGTGCCCCATGCTTGGCGAACAATCGGGAAACGCCGCGGGAAGTCGCCAAGATCGAGGCATTTAGCACGAAGTTCGGCAACAAACCCACCCGCGGCCCACGGATCGTCGCGGGCAATGAAGTCACCGATCTCCTCCAGCTCTCGCTCGGCGTGATCGGTGAAGCGGACGGTCATTCTTGCGACGGACGCATGGCACGATATTTGGCCTCCAGTCGGTCAAAGACCTGCTCGGCCGGCTTGGTTCGTCCTGCATCGGCATCCTCCTCGCCGCGCCTGACCCCGGCTGCGACCGCCGCAAGCCAGGATTCGCGCTCCTGAACGAGCCGCACGCCCTCGCGCAGCACGTCGTTCGAGGAGCCAAACCGCCCGTTCGCCACGAGTTCGGCGACGACCGCTTCCAGAGGCTGGCCAAGATCCGCGCTGATCACTCCCGTCTCCATCGTTGACGCGCTCGCATCCTATCAAAACGGCTTCACGAACGCCAAGACGACGATCACCGCACCGGCCAGCGCCGGCACCTCGTTGATCAGCCGCAGCCGCCGGCCGTCGAGGCGCATCTCGCCCCGCGCCAGCCGCTTGGCATAGCCGACCGCCCAGCCGTGATAGCCGCTGAGCAGCAGCACGAACGCCAGCTTGGCGTGGAGCCAGCCCTCGGCCCAATGCTGCCCCACCGTCGCCAGCGTCAGCCCGAGCAGCCAGACGAGGATCATCGCCGGCGTCAGGATGATCGACCGCAGCTTGCCCTCGCGCTCGACCCAGCGCGCGGCATCGTCGTCGCGCCCGGCGACCAGCGCCTCCTGATGATAGACGAGATAGCGCGGCAGCATGAACAGGCCCGCCATCCAGAAGATGACGAAGATCACGTGCGCCGCGACGATCCACAGATAGGCACCCGCCAGTACGTCCATCACGATCCCCTCACCCGTGCGACCAGTTGCTCGACATGCGCGATCGGCGTGAACTGGCCGATGCCATGCCCGAGATTGAAGACGTGCGGCCGGTCGCGGAAGGCGGCGAGCACGCGGTCGATCCCGTCATCCAGCGCCGCGCCGCCGGCAAGCAGCGCGAGCGGATCGAGATTGCCCTGCACCGGCATGCCGGCGGGCAGATGCCGGTCCGCCCAGACCGGATCGACCGTCTCGTCCAAGCCGATCGCATCGACGCCCGTCTCGCGCGCATAAGCGGGCAGCTTGCCGCCGGCGCCCTTGGGGAAGCCGATGATGCACGCCTCGGGACAGCGCGCCCGCAGCCCGGCGACGATCGCCGCATTGGGTGCGATCACCCAGCGTTCGAACTGCGCCGGCGACAGCGATCCCGCCCAGCTGTCGAACAGCTGCACCGCCTCGACCCCCGCTGCGATCTGCCGCGCGAGATAGTCGATCGTCATCGTCACGATCGCATCGATGATCGCACTGAAGCCGACCGGATCGGCATAAGCGAGTCCGCGGGTGTCGGCGTGATCCTTCGACCCCTGCCCGGCGACCATATAGGTCGCCACCGTCCACGGCGACCCGGCAAAGCCCAGGAAGGTGGTCTGAGGCGGCAAGGCGGCCGCCACCCGCTCGCAGGTCGCATAGACCGGCTCGAGACGCTCGGGCACCGCCTGCAGCGCGTCCAGCGCATGATCGACCAATGGTGGCGCCAGCCGCGGTCCCTCGCCCGGCCCGAAGCTCAGCGCCTGCCCCAGCGCCCAGGGCACCATCAGGATGTCGGAGAACAGGATCGCGCCGTCGAAGCCGAAGCGCCGGATCGGCTGCAGCGTCACCTCCGCCGCCGCGACCGGATCGGTGGCGAGCGCAAGGAAGCCACCCTTCTCCGCCCGCAGCGCGCGATACTCGGGCAGGTATCGCCCCGCCTGGCGCATCAGCCAGATCGGCGGCACCGCCGGCTTGGCACCGCGCAACGTGGCGAGCAGGGGCTTCACGGCGGACATGTTCACAGGATCGGACAGGGCCTTCTTCCTACTTAAGAAGATTCTAGAAAAGGATGATGCAGTGGTTGGCGCGTGGAACGCGGGATAAAGCATTTCATGCCCTAACCACCCACAGGTTGACCGGCAAGGATCGGCAGAAGCGCGTCGATTCGGGACCCGCCGCCAACACCATCCACAGGCTGTGGATAAAACTGTTCCCTGTGTGTGGCGATGTGGATGGAATCCGGTTTGTCCACGGCGTCGGCGTCGCTTGGCGGGGGTGCCGACTTGCCCTATCGCTTATGCCCATGTTGTCCACAGACTTGCGCGAGAGGGTCGATCAGCGGTCCGATCGCGATGCGCGCCCCGCTCCGACCGGCAACCCTGCGGTTGCCGATTTTTCCGGCCGCCGTTGATGCGGCTCCATCTTCATCTGCTGTCGGACTCGACCGGCGAGACGCTCGAGAACATCGCCAAGGCGGCGCTCGCGCAATATGACGACGTCGAGACGGTGCGGCATTTCTGGCCGATGGTGCGCACCGAAGCGCATCTCGAACGCATCCTCCAGGAGATCGCGCAGAACCCCGGGCTGGTGATCTTCACGCTGGTCAACGTCGCGACGCGGCGCATCCTCGAGCAGCGTTGCCTCGCGCTCGGCCTGCCTGCGGTGGCGCCGCTCGATCCGGTCAACGATGCGCTGTCGGGGCTGCTCGGCCAGCAGGCCAAGGCGCGGCCGGGTCGCCAGCACGTGCTCGACGCCGCTTACTTCGCCCGCGTCGATGCGATCCAGTGGACGATCGCGCATGACGACGGCATCGCCTCGGAGGATTGGGAGGAGGCGGATATCGTCCTTGCCGGCGTGTCGCGTTCGTCGAAGACGCCGACCTCCATCTATCTCGCCAACCGCGGCTGGAAGACGGCCAATATCCCGATCGTCGTCGAAAGCCCGCCGCCGCGCATCCTCTTCACGCTCAGCCGGCCGCTCGTCGTCGGGCTGACGACCAGCGCCGACCGGTTGATCCAGATCCGTCGCAACCGCCTGCTGTCGCTCAACCAGATGCCCGATACGCCCTATGTCGAGGAGGAAGCGGTGACGCGCGAGATCGCCTTCGCCCGCCGCATGTTCGCCGACAACGGCTGGCCGGTGATCGACGTCACCCGCCGCTCGATCGAGGAAACCGCCGCCGCGATCATCGCGCTGGCGAACGAGCGCAAAGTGGCGCGGTGAGGATGGTCCGTCGCCGGTCGAATACCTCTTCGCCGTCACGCCGTCTGGTGTCATTCCCGCCTGCGCAGGGATGACAGGGAGCCGATCGAAACCCAAAGGACGTCCGCATGATCCTCCTCGCCTCCCAGAGCGCCTCGCGCCGCGCGATGCTCACCGCCGCGGGCGTGCCGTTCGACGCGACCGCCGCCGGCGTCGATGAGGACGCCGCCAAGGCCTCGCTCGCCGGCGCGCGGCCGCGCGACCTCGCCGATGCGCTCGCCGAGATGAAGGCGGTCAAGGTCAGCCTGCGTGCGCCCGGCCGGCTGGTGCTCGGCAGCGACAGCGTCGTCGCGCTCGCCGACGGCAGCCTGCTCGACAAGCCGGAGAGCCGCGACCAGGCCGCCGAGCATCTCGCCCGCATGTCCGGCGCGCGCCACGACCTGTGGAGCGCGGCGGTGATCGCCGAGAACGGCCGCCCGGTCTGGCGTCATGTCGAGGCGGCGCGGATGCACGTCCGCCCGCTGTCACCCGCCTTCATCGATCAGTATCTCGATCAGGAATGGCCGGCGATCGCCGGCTGCGTCGGCTGCTACCGGATCGAGGGCCCGGGTGCGCAGCTGTTCCACAAGATCGAGGGCAGCCAGTTCACCGTGCTCGGCCTGCCGCTGCTCAACGTCCTCGACTATCTTAGAGTCCGCAAGGTGATCCCGTCATGACCAGCCCCTTTGCCTCGCCCGGCGACGGTCGCCCCTATGCGGAGGTGATCGGCGACCCCATCGCCCAGTCCAAGTCGCCGATCATCCACGGCTTCTGGCTGGAGCAGCTCGGGCTCGACGCGGCGTATCGCAAGACCCTGGTCGCGCCCGCCGATCTGCCCGCCTTCTTCGCGGCGCGGCGCGACGATCCCGACTGGCGCGGCTGCAACGTCACCATGCCGCACAAGCTCGCCGCGCTCGACCATGTCGAGGATCGCGGCGACGTGCGCGGCGGCATCGGCGCGATCAACACGGTGTTCCGCGCGGAGGATGGCGCCGCGGTCGGCACCAATACCGATGCCGGCGGTTTCTACGCGCCGCTCGCCGGGATCGACTTCGCCGGTCGCGCGGTGACGGTAATCGGCGCGGGCGGCGCGGCGCGCGCGATCCTGTTCGCGCTGGCACGGATGGAGGTCGGCGCGGTGACGCTGCTCAACCGCAACGTGCTCAAGGCCGGCGTGCTGCTTTCCGCCTTCAAGCTCAAGGGGCAGGCGCTGCCGCTCACCGCACCGCTGCCCGACGATACCGCATTGCTCGTCAACGCCAGCACGCTCGGCATGACGGGGCAGCCGCCGCTCACGCTCGACCTGTCGCCGCTCGACGAGGAGGCGATCGTCTACGACATCGTCTATTCGCCGCTCGAAACGCCGCTGCTCGCCGCGGCGCGCGCCCGCGGGCTCGAGACGGTCGACGGGCTCGAGATGCTGATCGGTCAGGCGGCGCTCGCCTTCGAACTGTTCTTCGGCGAGGCGCCGCCGCGGACCCGCGACGATGCGTTGCGGGCGTTGCTGCTCGGATGATCGTGCTCGGTCTGACCGGCTCGATCGGCATGGGCAAGTCGACCGTCGCGGCGATGTTCGCCGCCGAGGGCGTGCCCGTCTTCGATGCCGATGCCGCGGTGCATCGCCTGCAGGGTCCGGGCGGGCGGCTCGTCGCCGCGATCGAGGCGGCGTTTCCTGGCACCACCGGCGCGGGCGGAGTCGATCGCCCTGCCCTCGCCGCCGCGGTGCTCGGCGACGATGCGGCGATGAAGCGGCTGGAGGGAATCGTCCATCCCGCCGTCGCGGTCGAGCGCGCCGCCTTCCTCGCCGCGCATGCCGACGCCCCGCTCGTCGTCTTCGACGTGCCGCTGTTGTTCGAGACCGGCGGCGATGAGCAGGTCGACGCCACCGTCGTCGTCTCCGCCGCGGCCGAGGTGCAGCGCGCGCGCACGCTTGCCCGCCCCGGCATGACCGAGGCGAAGTTCGACGCGATCCTCGCCCGCCAGCTGCCCGATGCGGCAAAGCGCGCGCGCGCGACGCATGTCGTCGCCACCGACGTGTCGCTCGACCACACGCGCGCCGCGGTTCGCCGCGTCATCGCTTGCATGGCGGCGCGCGCAGGCGGATAACGTCCCGATGCGCGAGATCGTCTTCGACACCGAAACCACCGGATTGAGCTTTGCCGGCGGTGACCGGCTCGTCGAGATCGGGTGCGTCGAGATGATCAACCGAGTCGAGACCGGCCGCACCTTCCACGCGTATTATCACCCCGAGCGCAACATGCCCGCCGAGGCGCAGGCGGTGCACGGCATCTCGGAGGCGTTCCTCAGCGACAAGCCGAAATTCGCCGAGGCGGTCGACGATCTCATCGCCTTCCTCGACGATGCGCCGCTCGTCGCGCACAATGCCGGCTTCGACTTTTCCTTCCTCAACGGCGAGTTGCAGCGCTGCGGCCGGCCGATCGTCCACGTCAAGCGGATGGTCGACACGTTGCAGATCGCGCGCAGCCGCCATCCCGGCGCCAAACATACGCTCGACGCCCTGTGTTCGCGCTTCGGCATCGACCGCTCGCACCGCGTCCTCCACGGCGCGCTGCTCGACGCGCAGTTGCTCGCGCAGGTCTATGTCGAACTGCTCGGCGGTCGCCAGATCGGGCTCGGCCTGGTCAGCGACGTGCCCATCGCTACCACGACCCAGGTCGCGGTACGCCGCCCCGTCACCGTCCGGCCGCCGCGGCAGTTCCGCGCCTCCGAGGCGGAACTTGCCGCCCATGCGGCTTTTGTTGCGAAGCTGCAGGACCCGCTGTGGGGGGTCGCGGCGTTGGAATGACGCCAACCGGGTGAAGGCCAACAGGCCAGCCCCATAACCATGGAGACTATAATGGATATCCGGATTTCAGGTCATCAGGTCGCAACCGGCGACGCGCTCAAGGATCATGTGAGCGACCGACTTCAGGGTATCGCCAGCAAGCATTTCGAACGTGCCATCTCGGCCGAGGTGACGTTCGGCAAGGGGCCGCATGACGTCGGCTTCCGATGCGATATCGTCGTGCATGTCATGAAGGGCCTGGTGCTCAAGGGCAGCCATCAGGCGCAGGAGGCGCATCCCGCCTTCGACGCCGCCGCCGCCAAGATCGAGACGCAGCTGCGCCGCTACATGCGCCGGCTCAAGGATCGCCACGCCAGCGAGGCGGTCGCCGCGCAGGAGGACCTCGGCTATGACAATGCCGGCTACACGCTCTTCCAGGAGCCGGCGCAGAGCGACGAGGACGTCGGCGACGCGCCGCTGATCATCGCCGAGACGCGCGTCGACATTCCCGACGCCAGCGTGTCGGATGCGGTGATGATGCTCGATCTGCGCAACACCGCCGCGCTGATGTTCCGCAACGCCGGCACCGGATCGTACAACATGGTCTATCGGCGCGGCGACGGCACGATCGGTTGGGTTGAGCCGCAGCGCGAGGTCGCGCAGCAGCCCGCCGCCGGTTGATCTTCCCCTGCCCCGCCGGTTTGGCTACAGCCCCCGGCGGGGCCACCAATCGAGTCATGCATGCACGATTTCAGCGATCTGCTGCGCCCTGAGGCGGTCTACGAAGGTATCGCCGCCGCGCACAAGAAGGCGCTGTTCGCGCAGCTCGCCCTTGCCGCCGAGACGCTCGGGTTCGACGGCAAGCTCACCGCCGAACGACTCGCCGCGCGCGAGAAGATCGGCTCGACCGGCTTCGGCGGCGGCGTCGCCATTCCGCATGCGCGCCTGCCCGGCCTCGGTGCGGTATCGGGTATCTTCATGCGAATGGCGCAGCCGATCGAATTCGACGCGGTCGATACGCTGCCGGTCGACCTCGTCTTTACCCTGCTCTCGCCGGTCGATGCGGGTGCCGAGCATCTCAAGGCGCTCGCCCGCGTCTCGCGCCGGCTGCGCGACCGCACTTTTCTCGCCAAGCTGCGCGGTGCGGGATCGCCGGATGCGCTCTACGCGCTGTTCACCGCCGACGCGGCGCGCGATGCCGCCTGACGCCGGCGCGCTCGCGCATTTCCGCGCGCTGGAGTCGCTCTACGCCGCCGCGCCGATCAACCGAATGTTCGAATCGCGGCTCGAGGTGGTCGAGGCGGGTGTCGCGCGCATCCACTTCCGGCTGACCGAGGATCATTATCACGCCGCCGGCGCAGTGCACGGCACCAGCTATTTCAAGATGCTCGACGACGCCGCTTTCTATGCCGCGAACAGCCTCGTCACCGATCGCTTCCTGCTCACCACCGCGTTCAACCTGCTGCTCACCCGCCCGCTCAAGGCGGGACCGGTGGTGGCCGAGGGGCGGTGGATCAGCGGCAAGCGGCGCGTCTACGTCGCCGATGCCCGGCTGATCGATGCCGAGGGGGAGGAGGTCGCGCGCGGCACTGGCACCTTCATGCGCTCGCAGATCGCGCTGTCCGGCCTGCCCGGCTATCGCAGCGCGTGACCGCGCGGCTGCCGACGCAGCTCGTCGTCGGCGCGCTGCTCCGCCGCGTCAACGACGCCGGCGGCATCGCCATGGTGCGGGCGCGCGGCGAGGCGCAGGGCGGGGCGATCCTGCTGCTGATCGAACAGCGCGACGGCCCGACGCGCGTGCTCGAACGCCGGATCGACTTTGATGGGGAAGCGACTCTGGCCGATTCGGCCGTGACCGGGGATGTCGAAGGCTATTGGCGGCGGCGCCGCCAATCCGATCCGGATTTGTGGGTAATCGAACTGGACATCCCGGAAGCCGAACGGTTCGCCGCTGAAACGATCGCGTCGAATTGACTATGACAGCCCCGTGACGAAAGCCGCGCGCACAGTGAATGCGCGTTGTGCCGCGCCCGGGTGCGATCCGGGGTGGTGACGCAGTCGGGGGGACGCCCGGACGATCGGCCTGGCCGATCGGGTCCGTGATCTCACCGCACATCGAAGACGTAGATGACGATTATGCAGCGCGCCGCGGCCATCGCGGCGATGACTTTCTCTCTGGCGGGCCTGATCAGCCACAGCTCGCCCGTCAAGGCATCGGACATCGATCGCACCGCGATCCCTGCGCCTGCCTCGACCATCCGCATCATCAATGCGGTCAGCCCCGTCTCGGTTCCCGTCCCGGTCGCCGCCGATCCCGCTCCTACCGTCAGCGCCGCTCCGCAGGCTGCGATGGTTCAGCCGATCCCGACCGAAGAGCAGGACGAGGACGATCATTACAACAGCCTCGCCGAAGCCGTCGCCGCGCAGGACGCCGACGATATCGATTCGTCGCAGCGCTGCCTCGCCGGTGCGATCTATTTCGAGTCGAAGGGCGAGCCGCTCGCCGGCCAGCTTGCCGTCGCCAACGTGATCATCAACCGCTCCAAGTCGGGCCGCTTCCCGACCGACATCTGCTCGGTCGTCAAGCAGCGTGGCCAGTTCAGCTTCGTGCGCGGCGGTGAGATCCCGTCGATCGACCAGGGCCGTGCCAGCTACCGCACCGCGCTCGCCGTCGCCAAGATCGCGCTGGCCGCAGCTTGGGAGAGCCCGGCACCCAAGGCGTTGTTCTTCAATACGCCGAACCGCCGCCCGGCCGGCAACGTCATCAAGATCGCAAGCATCGGCAACCACGTCTTCTATCGCTGAGACGCGACGGACGGGCTTGCTCCGTTCGCATAATGTTCCTAAGCGGGGGTCATGTTGGACATGGCCCCCGCTTCGTGTTTGGACGGCGGCGATGCCGCGCTTTGCGCTGCGGATGTCGCCCGCGGCGTGACGCGGATGTTGCTGCGCCACGATCTCACCACCATCGCCGAAGTGCCGCTCGACGGCGGTCGCCGGGCCGACCTGATGGCGATCGACGCGCGCGGCCAACTCGTCGTCGTCGAGATCAAGGTATCGCGCGCCGATCTGCTCGGCGACGGCAAATGGCCGGACTATCTCGCGCATTGCGATCGATATTACTGGGCGGTGCCGGCGGGATTCGACACCGGTCCGCTCGACGGCGCCGCCTTCCTCCCCGAACGGACCGGGGTGATCGTCGCCGACCGCTACGATGCCGCGATCATCCGCGAGGCGCATACTGTGCCGCTGCCCGCGCACGTCCGCAAACGTTGCACGCTCGCCTTCGCGCGCCGCGCGGCGCTGCGGCTGACCGGGATGATCGATCCGGAGGCGTTCACCGCCTAGGTTCGCGTCGCGCCGGCAATTCGTGTCTTTCGGGTTCGCGTAGAGGCGCGGAGGGCGCAGAGAGGTTGCCCTTTGCGCGGCTGGTGCTCCCTGTCCCTATGGGGACAGAGACGTGCAATCATCCCGCGCCAGCCTCGGCGATCCCGCTACAGCTGATGGCCGGTGCGATCGCGCTTGGTGGCGAGATAGCGCGCATTATGCGGGTTCGGCGGCAGGGCGTGCGGCACGCGCTCGATCACATCGATCCCCGCAGCTTCCAGTCCCTCGACCTTGGCGGGATTGTTGGTCATCAGCCGCACCTGCGTCTGGCCGAGCAGTTCCAGCATCCGCGCGGCGACGCCGAAATCGCGGGCATCGACCGCAAAGCCCAATCGCGTATTGGCATCGACCGTGTCGAATCCCTGATCCTGCAAGGCATAGGCGCGCAGCTTGTTGACCAAGCCGATGCCGCGTCCTTCCTGCCGCAGATACAACAGGATGCCCCAGCCGTTCGCTGCGATCGCCGTTATCGCGGCATGCAATTGCGGGCCGCAGTCGCATTTGAGGCTGCCGAGCACGTCGCCGGTGAGGCATTCGCTGTGCAGCCGGACCAGCGGCGGCGCGCCGTTGGGCTGGCCGATCAGCAGCGCGACATGTTCGTCGCTTGAATCGGGCGCGCGGAAGGCGACGATCTCCGCCTGTTCGGCACCGTCGACCGGCAAGCGCGCGCGCGTCGCCAGCCGGAGCGCGCGTGCGTCCTGATGCGCATCGATCGCCTGCGGGGTGATCGTCACTTCGGCGCCAATGCCGTCGAGGAAGAAGGCGGGAAGCAGCCCGGCGATCCGCGCCAGCCGGATCGCCGCGAGACCCGCCGCGGTCGCATCGACCGGGGCGGTGCGGAACGGCCCCTTCATCGGCGTCGCCAGATCGAGCTGCGGATCGGCCAGCGCGAGCGCGGTCGAGAAATCGAGCCACGGCGCCGCGGCGACGACCACCGGACTGTCCGGATCGGCGGCGGCGAGCTGGTTGGTCAGCTTGAGCGTCGCGGCTCGGCCGTGGGATATCAGCACCTTGCCTGGTTCATTCTGGGTGAACGCCTGCCATCCCGCCGGATCGGCCGTCTCGATCGCGAGCAGCGACAGCGGCGTCTCGCCCGGCGCCTGCATGGCGATCGGCCAGCCGCGGCGCATCGCATCGATCGCGCGGGCGACGGCGCGCGCGTCGGTCACCAGGCGAACTCGGTCATGATCGGCACATGGTCCGACGGCTTGAGCCAGCTGCGGCAATCCTCGTGTACGCTATGCGCCACCGCCTGCGCCGCGACATCGCGGCTCGCCCACATATGATCGAGCCGCCGGCCGCGATCGTTCTTGGTCCAGTCGGGCGAGCGATAGCTCCACCAGGTGTGGAGCCGCGCCGGGGCAGGGTGGAAGTGCCGGCCGAGATCGACCCAGTCGTTCGACGCCTGCAGCCGGTCGAGCGCCTCGACCTCGATCGGCGTATGGCTCACCGTCTTGAGCAGCGCCTTGTGGCTCCACACGTCGCTCGGCAGCGGCGCGATGTTAAAGTCGCCGGTGAGGATCGTCGGGACCGCCAGATCCGCCGACCAGCGCGTCATCCGCTCGAGAAAGTCGAGCTTCTGCCCGAACTTGGCGTTGACCGCCCGATCCGGCACGTCGCCACCGGCGGGGACGTAGACATTCTCCAGCCGCACGCCGTTGGGCAGCCGCACGCCGATATGCCGCGCCTCGCGATTGGCCTGCCAGTCGAACCGATCATCGGCGACGATCGGCACGCGGCTGAGGATCGCGACGCCGTGATGCATCCGCTGGCCGTGGATGACGGTGTGGACATAGCCGAGCGCGTGGAACGCCTCGTGCGGGAAGTCCTCGTCGACCACCTTGGTTTCCTGGAGGCACAGGATATCCGGCGCGACCTCGCGCAGGAACTGCTCGACGATGGCGATCCGGAAGCGGACGGAATTGATATTCCACGATACGATCTTCACGCCGCCGCATCTAGGCAATGGGGCAGGGGCGGGCAAGGTGGACACCGGCCGCCGCGCGCCCAAACGGAAAGGCCCCCGCTCCGGGGGCATGGAGCGAGGGCCGACCTGGCGTTCGTCACGCAGGCGGGAAGGGGGTTGTCCATCCGGGCAACAGGGGGAAAAATCCCGGACGCCCCACATCCGCAAGTGGGTATTTACGCCCGCCAACCTGTCGCGATGATGAATGGCGAGGGCATTTCGCGTTCATTATCGCGTAGTTGACCGCCGTGGGTCGACCCATTTGAACGTTCCGTCGCTAACCGGCACGCCGAAGCGCTGATTGGTCAGGCGAATCGTCGTGCGGTTGTTCTGGCTGTCGAGCTGCACCCAGCCTTGCAGCGCGAGTCCTGCCGGCGCCGCGGCGTCGCGGGCGAAGATCATCGTGATCCGGCCGATCTCGGGATGTTTGGGATCGCTCGCCTCGACCGAGACGACCCGGTCGTTGCCGGTCTGCACCAGCCGGGCGTAGCGGCTGATGTCGCGACTCGGATCGAGCAGCACCGACAGCGGCGAATTCTTGATCGGCCAGCGCTGCACCTGCCGCACCGAATAATCGATGAAGGTGAGCGCGCCGCCCTCCGCGACGATCAGGATCGGCACGCCCTTCTCATATTGGAAGCGCAGCTTGCCCGGGCTCTTGAGCGTGAAGGTGCCGGTCAGCACCTTGCCGGTGCGATCGGTCTGGGTGAAGCCGGCGGTCATCGTCGTCAGCGCCTGGAGATGGCGTTGCACCGCGGCAAGATCGCCGGTCTGCGCCTGAACGGCAACGGGAGCGCTGAGCGCGGCGGCAAGGGCGAAAGCGGATCGGATCATGCGGGTCCTGATGGGCAAGGGGCGTTGAATGGCCGCTTAACTGCGCAACCGGGATGGTGGGTCCCGACGCGCCCGGTCAGCGATGCGGAGCGGCGGCCGGTGCGCGTCGGGGGAGGGTGCGTACAATCAAGCGCCCGCTCGCGGAGATCCGTGCTTCGACAGGCTCGGCACGAACGATGGAGGAGGCCTTTCATCCTACCGTTGGCCCTGACCCTGTCGAAGGGCGGGTAGCACACGGCCCCCCCCGCCGCCGACGTCAGATCGCATGCCCCTCGGTATCGCGCAGCACCTCGCGGCGGCCGACGTGATCGGGGCGGCTGACGATGCCGTCCTTCTCCATCTTCTCGATCAGCCGCGCCGCGGAATTGTAGCCGATGCGCAACTGGCGCTGGAGCCAGCTGGTCGACGCCTTCTGCGATTCGCACACCAGCTGGATCGCGCTGCGATATTGCTGGTCCTCGGCGGAATCCTCCCCCTCCGGCGCGCCTTCCAGCGCGAAGCTCTCCTCGGGCTCCTCGGTGACCGAGGTGATATAGTCGGGCTGGCCCTGCGCGCGCCAGTGATCGGCGATATGGTGGACCTCGTCGTCGCTGACGAAGGGCCCGTGGACACGGACGATGCCCTTGCCGCCGGGCATGTAGAGCATGTCGCCCTTGCCGAGCAGCTGTTCGGCGCCCTGTTCGCCGAGGATGGTGCGCGAATCGATCTTGCTGGTGACGTGGAAGCTGATCCGCGTCGGCAGATTGGCCTTGATGACGCCGGTGATGACGTCGACCGACGGGCGCTGCGTAGCCATGATCAGGTGGATGCCCGCGGCGCGCGCCTTCTGCGCCAGCCGCTGGATCAGGAACTCGACCTCCTTGCCCGCGGTCATCATCAGGTCGGCGAGCTCGTCGACGATGACGACGATCTGCGGCAGCGGTTCGTAGTCGAGCTGCTCCTCCTCATAGACCGGCTGGCCGGTCTCGGGATGATAGCCGGTCTGGACGCGGCGGCCGAGCCGCTGGCCCTTCGCCTTGGCGGCGCGCACCTTGTCGTTGAAGCCGGCGAGGCTGCGCACGCCGACCGAGGACATCTGGCGATAGCGGTCCTCCATCGTCTCGACCGCCCATTTCAGGGCGCGCACCGCCTTGGCGGGATCGGTGACGACCGGCGACAGCAGATGCGGAATATCGTCGTACATGCTCAGTTCGAGCATCTTGGGATCGATCATGATCATCCGGCACTGGTCGGGCGTCAGCCGGTAGAGCAGCGACAGGATCATGCAGTTCAGGCCGACCGACTTGCCCGAGCCGGTGGTGCCGGCGACGAGCAGGTGCGGCATCGGCGCGAGATCGGCGATCACCGGGTCGCCGGCGATGTTCTTGCCGAGGATGATCGGCAGCTGCGCCGCCTGATCCTCGAACGTCTGGCTGCCGACCAGCTCGTGCAGCGACACCGATTCGCGCTTCTGGTTGGGCAGTTCGATGCCGATGACGTTGCGCCCCGGGATCACCGCGACGCGCGCCGACACCGCCGACATGTTGCGCGCGATATCGTCGGCGAGCGCGATGACGCGGCTCGCCTTGATGCCGGGGGCGGGCTCCAGCTCGTACATCGTCACGACCGGGCCGGGCCGCACCTCATTGATGACGCCGTGCACCTTGAAATCGTCGAGGACGTTCTCGAGCAGGCGCGCATTGCGTTCGAGCGCCGCCTTGTCGATCGTGCCCTTGGGCGCGGGCGGCGCCGGGGTGAGCAGGTCGAGCGAGGGCAGGGTATAGCTGTGACCGAGGTCGAGGCTCTGCTGGCGCGGCTTGGGCTTCGCTGCCGACGGTGCCGAGCTGCGGTCGGCGATGACGGGGGCCGGGCGCGGATCGGGCTCGGCGAGCGCGCGTGGTTCGACCTTGCGGGCGAGCTGCAACGGCTCGTCGGCAAGGTCATCGTCATAATCGTCGTCGTCCTCGACGTCATAGGCGTCGGTAACCGAATCGTCCGCGGTCCGCACGCGACGCAGCCGGAAGCGCCGTTCGCCGAGGTCGATCTCGAGGCTCTTCGCCCAGATGATGATGCCGCCGACTCCCGCCGCGAGGCCGACGCCGCGCGCCAGCCAGCGCGCTACGCCGGGCTGGCCGAGGAAGCCGAGCGCCCATTGCACGGCGTGCGCGACGGCGAGGCCGATGATGCCGCCCCAGCCGGCGGGGAGCGCAAGCACCGACGAATCGGAGACGAAGGCGAGCGCCGCCGCCATCAGCGCGACGCCGATCGCCGCGTTGCGCAGCATCGCCGCCCAGCGCCCCGGCGGCTGATCGCGCCACAGGCGCAACGCGACGATCGGCGCTACCGGCAGCAGCAGCGCCACCGCCGGCCCGAACAGGGTGAGCGCGCAATCGGCGAACCACGCTCCCGGCGGCCCTGCCCAATTGAGGATCGGTCCGCCCGATGCGGTGTTGAGCGCCGCGTCGCTGGCATGGTAGCTGGCCAGCGCCAGCACCATCAGCACGGTGAGGAGGAACAGCGCGATCGCGGCGATCAACGCACCGCCCCGCACCGCCCCTGCCTTCACCGTCTCACGCAACAGCCCTGGCTGCGCACGGCTCGCCATTCCCAGTTCCTTCAATGTGCGAAATGCGCCGGAATCATCGGGCCGCCGGTGCGTTACGTCAAGGCAGTTGGCGACAGGCCGATTGGCACCCGCGCGGTGCAGGCGTAGGGAGGCGATATGGATACAGATGTCATCATCCTGGGCGGCGGCCTGGTCGGCGCGACGCTCGCACTCGCGCTCGACACGCATGGCCTGACCAGCACCGTCATCGATCCCGCCGACCCGGCGGTGGTGCTCGCACCCGGCTTCGACGGCCGCGCCTCGGCGATCGCCAGCGCGAGCGGGCGGATGCTCGACGCGATCGGCATCGGGGCGACGCTCGCCGGGCAGGGCTGCGCGATCCGCCATATCCGGGTCAGCGACGGGCTCGCGCCGGGCAAGCTCGATTTCCGCCCCGCCGACGACGATGGCGCGCTCGGCACGATGTACGAGAACAAGGCGCTGCGGTCGGCGCTGTTCACAGCGGCGAGCGGCGCGGCCGGCATCGACCTGCGCATGCAGACCCGTGCGGTCGACGTCGTTCGCGGTCCCGCCGGCGTCACCGCGACGCTCGATTCGGGGGAGACGGTGCGCGGGGCGCTGCTGATCGCCGCGGAGGGCCGCAATTCGCCGACGCGCGAGGCGGCGGGCATCCCGGTCGCGCGCTGGCAGTATGACCATGCCGCGATCGTCGGCGCCTTCCACCATCAATATCCGCACGAGGACGTCGCCTACGAGATCTTCTATTCCGCCGGCCCCTTCGCCCTGCTGCCGCTGCCCGACGATGCGATCGGCCATCGCTCGGCGATCGTCTGGTCGGTGAAGGGCGAGGACGGACCGGCGATGATGAAGCTCGGCGACCGCGCCTTCCTCGCCGAGGCGAGCAAGCGGATGGGCGGCTTCCTCGGCGCGCTGCACGACGCCAGCCCGCGCGCGAGCTACCCGCTCGGCTTCCACCATGCGGCGCGAATCACCGCGGACCGGCTGGTGCTGGTCGGCGACGCCGCGCACGGCATCCATCCCATCGCGGGGCAGGGGCTCAACCTCGGCCTGCGCGACGTCGCGACGCTGGCCGAGGTGCTGGTCGAGGGCAAGCGGCTCGGCCTCGACCTCGGCGATCCCGCGCTGCTCGAACGCTATCAGCGCTGGCGCGGGCTCGACACCTTCATGGTCGCCGCGGCGACCGATACGCTGACCCGGCTGTTCGGCATCCCCGGCAAGACCGCGAGCGCGGTGCGGCGGTTCGGGATCAGCGCGGTCGATCGCCTGCCGCCGCTCAAGGACCGGTTCATGGCCGAGGCGCGCGGCGAAAGCGGCACCTTGCCCAAGCTGTTGCAGGGGCTGCTGGTATGAGCGAGCCGGTGTCTGCGCCGAAGCGGTCGCCGCAGACCGGTGTCGCGCGCGGCATCGGCATCGGCCTGGGGCTGACGATCGCCGCGGCGATCCTCGGCAGCTATCGCAGCAGCGCCGCGGTGCTCGAGGCGCGGCTGACCACCCTGGGCATCGCGCTGCTGGTGCTGGGCCTGTGGATGGCGGCGGCGATCGGCGACGTGGCACGCCGCCGTTTCGCCTCGACGGCGGCGATCGGTGGCCGCGACGGTGTCGACGACCGGGTCGATGCGGCCAATGCGATCCTGCGCAACACCGCCGAACAAGCGCTGCTCGCCAGCATCGCTTATGCCGCGCTGACCCTGATCAGCGATCACGCGCGCGTGCCGGTGGCGCTGTTCGCCGCCTGTTTCACCGCCGGACGGCTGCTGTTCTGGAGCGGCTATCGCGATGGTGCCGAAGCGCGCGCGCTCGGCTTCGCGCTGACCTTCTACCCCAGCATCGCCGCGCTGCTGATGGCGGCGCTGGCGATGCTGCGCTGAGGTCAGAGCTCGTCGGCGACGAGCCGCGGGTTGGCGATGACCAGGCCGGCGCCGAACACCAGCGCGTCCTCGACGAAGCCGCTCGCGGTCTGACCGAAGCGGTCCATCGCGGCGCAGCGCAACCGCCAGCCGATATAGGAGGAGGCGAGCGCGCTGGCGACGGCGATGCCGCCGCCGAGCAGCCGCTTGCCGCGCGGCGCCAGCGCGGCGCCGGCATAGGCCGCGGTGACGCTGCGCACCGCCAGCCCGACCGGGACGATACGATCGGGCGCCGTCTTCATCTTGTCGCCCGCCATTTCGGCGGCGGCAAAGGCGGCCGTCCCCGCGGCGACCAGCGGATGGCGCATCAGCGACTGGAGCGGCAGCGCGGCGGGCACCTCGTGCCGGCGCGTCGCGGTGGCGATCACCGCCAGCGGGGTGATGCCGCGCTGGCCGGCAACCAGGCCGATGAGGAACGAACGGATCATGGCAAAACCTTCGGAAGAGTAGGCTGCTACAATCCGCGTGCCGCCATCCGTATCCGCGAGCCCGTCATCAGGCGAGCGTCAGCCCGACATCGACGTTGCCGCGCGTCGCGTTCGAATAGGGGCAGATCCGATGCGCCGCCTCGACCAGACGGTTCGCGTCCGGCTCAGCGATGCCGGGCAGCGCCACCGCGAGATCGGCGGTGATGCCGAAGCCGCCTTCGGCGCGCGGACCGATGCCGACCGTCGCGGTCACCGCGACATCGTCCGGCACGGCCAGCTTGAGCTCGCGCCCGGCGACCTTGAGCGCGCCGATGAAGCAGGCGGCGTAACCGGCGGCGAACAGCTGCTCGGGGTTGCTGCCCTCGCCACCGGCGCCGCCCAGCTCGCGCGGCGTCGACAGGCCGATGTCGATGCGACCATCGTCGGACCGGGCATGGCCGTCGCGGCCGCCCGTGGCGGTGGCGGTGGTGCTGTATTTGACGTCGACCGACATGGCGAACTCCTGTTTGTTATCGCGATAATGATTTAGGATCGTCGCGGCGGTCCGTCGATATCATTATCGCGATAACTATCCGCGGAGCGGTCGATCAGTCGGTGCCTTGCCGCCGGGCGCCGGTGATCATCCGCTGCGCGATCGCGCGCACGCCCGCATCGTCCTTGCTCGCATCGTCGGCCGGGTCGCCGAGATGGTCGAGGCTCTGTTCCAGGAAGTCGAGCAGGCCGGGATGCCGGTCTTCGACATATTCGATCAGCTTGAACAGCAGATGTTCGCTGGCGATCTCGCGCTGGCGGGTCTGAATGGCGGTGTCGGTCATGAAGCCTCCTCGTGGAACAGCCGCAACGCATCACCGCCCGGTTGGTGACGGCGGGCGATCACGGAACATTCGTCGCCGCGCGCCGCTCTTCCCCGGCTGACACCGGGAGATAGCGAGATGGAAGACAGTCGCCTGTGGACGTTCGAAGAGAGCCTGTGGACCGAGGGTCCCGACAATTACCGCGAGAAGGTCGATGCCGAGGTGGTGATGGTGCTGCCGCGGCCGCCGTTCGTGCTGCGCGGCGACGCCGCAATCGATGCGGTCGCCGCGACGCCGGTCTGGGAGACGGCCGAGCTCAGCGAGCGGCAGGTGTCACGCCCGCAGGAAGGGCTGATCGTGATCGGCTATAAGGTCCACGCGCAGCGCGGGGACGAAGGCTATGAGGCGCATTGCACCTCGACGATCCGGCGGATCGAGCATGAGGTATGGCGCGTCGTCCAGCATCAGCAGACGCCGGCGCTCGCCAAGCCGTTGACGGACGGCTGAGTCCCTGTCGCCGCCACCGCCCGGCGCGCGCCGGGGGTGGTGGCGTCAGACGCGGTCGATCAGCGATCGCGCTCGGCGCGCTTGCGATCGGCCTTGCGCGCGCGGCTGACAGCGGCGGCATGCTCGCGGGCACGCTTTTCCGACGGCTTCTCATAGTGCCGGCGGAGCTTCATTTCACGGTACACGCCTTCCCGCTGCAGCTTCTTCTTGAGCGCGCGGAGGGCTTGGTCGACGTTATTGTCACGAACGATGATCTGCATGAAGGTCTTTGCTTTCGGTTGGCCACCAATGCGCCTAATTGAAGTTCTTGCGCGCCAGCGTCAATCGCGGATCGTGACAGAATCGACACTGTGGACCGGAAAAAGCGGCCTGTCCGTCGCTTTTCCCCTTCAATTGCCAGTCGAGCCAGGCGGTGACCACCTCCGCACCGACCCCGCCATGCGGTTGCATATAGGTGCCGCCATGGCCGACCGGGATGTTGACCAGGGCGGCCGGCACCCGGGTGATTCGCGCGAAATCGTCGGTGCCGTTCGCCGCGGCGATATCGGTCGGGCCGCCGAGCACGTAGAGCACCGGCCCGTGCAGACCGGCGAGCATCGCCTTGTCGGAGGCGACTCCGTTGATCGGATTCGCGCCTTCGGGGAAGAAACCGCTGTTCATGATGACGGCGGTCGTCACGCGCGGGTCCTGCGCGGTCGCCAGCGCCTGCAACCCGCCGCAGCTCCACCCCGATGCGGCGATCCGGTCGGTGGCGATCCGGCCGGCGAGCGGACTGCCGGCGCGATGATTCTCCGTCTGCGCCCAGTCGATCGCGTCGCGGAGCAACCCGGTCTTGGTCGCGACGGTCAGCGCGCCCGGCGTGGCCGGCGTGGCCGGCGCGGCGGCGGGCTTGGCCGGGCCGGGGATCGTCCCCGACGCGATGACGAGATAGCCGTGCGATGCGATCTCGAGCAGGTGGTTGCGCGAACTCGTCGCATCGGCGCTGCACCCGCCATTGCCCCAGACGTAGATCGGCAGCCGTTCGCGCCCGAGTCGCGTCAGATCGGCGGGACGATAGACGACATGATCGGGCAGGCCCGGCAGCGCCTCGTAGATCGCCGGATAGCGGCCGCTGCCATGCTCCGCCTCGGGCGCGGCGGCCGCCGTGCCGGCGAAGGTAGTTGATGCGAAGGCGAGGGCGGCGGCGAGCGACAGGCGCATGGAGGCTCCGGCTGGACGATCGGGACGGGCAGGCTGCCGGATCAGGCGCGCCGCGGCTAGTCCGATCGCTTCAAAAACCCGCCTAACCTGAATTACTTTGCGCAGGCGGAACGATCCGGCCCGCGGCGGCTTTAGCGAATCCGGAACGTATCGTTTTGTTTCCGGGGGGCTTTATGGTGCGTTCGACCGACATGATGCCCGCGTGACGCCGGGGGCATCCCTCATCATCGCCGGCAGCCCCGCCAGTCGTCAGGCCATGCGGACGGATGCCGATGCGCATCGCACGGCCCCGACCCTCCCGACCGGGCCGCACAGCAGGAGCCGCCATGAGCGAGCGTGACGACCAGAAGAAGACCACGCACGATCAGGCGGACGACGATGCCGATGACGCGGCGACCTCCGCCGACAAGGGCGACGACCAGCAGGACGACGATTCGGACGACGACGATGCGGACTCCGACGATGACGATTCGGAAGACGACGACGACGATGCGAAGGAGAAGAAGCCGTCGCTGTTCAAGAAGCCGCTGTTCTGGATCATCCTGATCGCGGTGGTCGTCGTGCTGGTGATCGGCGGTACGCTCTATTACCTGCACGCGCGGCAATATGAATCGACCGACGACGCCTTCGTCGACGCGCATATCGTCAGGATCGCCCCGCAGGTCGCCGGCACGTTGGTCAGCGTCGCCAATATCGACAATCGCCACGTCGAACCGGGCCGGCTGCTCGCGGTGATCGAACCGTCGGGACCGGAGGCTCAGGTCGCGGAGGCGCGCGCCAATGTCGTCCAGGCGCAGGCGGGCGTGCAGCAGGCGCTGGCGCAGGTATCCGCCGCGCTCGCCGCGCGCGATCAGGCGGCGGCGCAGGCGCGCGTCCCGCTCGCTAGTGCGATCAAGGCGGCGCAGGACCTCGACCGTTATCAGGCGCTGCTCAAGCTCGATCCGACCGCGGTCGCCGGTCAGCAGCTCGATCAGGCGCGCGCCACCGCGCGATCGACCGCCGCCGATGCCGCCGCCGCCCGCCGCCAGGTCGACGCCGCGGACGCGCAGGTCACCGTCGCCGCGCGTCAGGTCAAGGCGGCCGAGGCGGTCGTCACCGCCCGCCGCGCCGCGGTGGAACAGGCCAATGTCACGATCAACGACCTGCGCCTCACCGCGCCTGTCGCCGGGCAGGTGGTCAACCGGCAGGTCAACGTTGGCTCCTATGTCGGGCCGGGGACGCAGCTGATGGCGATCGTCCCCGACAGGATGTGGGTCACCGCCAACTTCAAGGAAACGCAGCTCCAGCTGATGCGCATCGGCCAGCCGGTCGACATCCACGTCGATGCCTATCCGACCGTCAAGTTCACCGGCCATGTCGATTCGATCCAGCGCGGCGCGGGGCAGGCGTTCGCGCTGCTGCCGCCGCAGAATGCGACGGGCAATTACGTCAAGGTGGTGCAGCGCGTGCCGGTGCGGATCGAATTCGACCGGCATGACGGCAGCCCCGATCCGCGCCGCTATCCGATCGGCCCCGGCATGTCGGTGGTGCCGACCGTCAAGGTCCGCTGAGCGATGGCGAGCGCTGCGGCGGGCTGGTCGCCGAGTCGATCCGCCGCGGGCAAGTACAGCCCGTGGCTGATCGTCGCGATCATCTCGATCCCGACCTTCATGGAGGTGCTCGACACGTCGATCGCCAATGTCGCGCTCGACCATATCGCCGGCGGCCTGTCGGTCTCCAACGATCAGGCGACCTGGGTGCTGACCAGCTATCTCGTCGCCAATGCGATCGTCATCCCGATCTCGGGCTGGCTGTCCGACGCGATCGGCCGCAAACGCTATTTCCTGCTGTCGATCGCGCTGTTCACCGCCTCGTCGCTGCTGTGCGGCCTGTCGCCCAATCTGACGACGCTGGTGCTGGCGCGCGTGTTGCAGGGGATCGGCGGCGGCGGCCTCGCCCCGGTCGAGCAATCGATCCTCGCCGATACCTTCCCGCCGGCGCAGCGCGGCATGGCCTTTGCCGCCTTCGCGATCGTCGTGGTCGTCGGGCCGGTCCTGGGGCCGACGCTCGGCGGCTATATCGTCGAATATGCCTCGTGGCATTGGGTGTTCCTGATCAACGTGCCGATCGGCATCGCCGCCTGGCTCGCGGTGCGGGCGCTCGTCGACGAGCCGGCACAGGTGAAGAAGGACCGCGACAAGAAGTTCAGGAACGGCCTGCGCATCGATTATATCGGCGTGCTGCTCGTCGCGCTCGGTCTCGGCTTCCTCGAACTCACCTTCGATCGCGGCGAGCGCGAGGACTGGTTCTCGAGTCCGCTGATCCTGACCAGCGCGATCATCTCCGCGACCGCGCTGATCGCGCTGGTGCTGTGGGAGCTCAACCGCGACGATCCGGTGATCGACCTGCGGCTGCTCAAGAACCGCAATTTCGCGCTGACGATCGGCGTGATGGCGATCACCGGCATGATCCTGTTCGGCACGACGCAGCTCATCCCGCAGATGCTGCAACAGGTGCTCGGCTACAGCTCGCTCGACGCCGGCCTCGCGCTCACCGCCGGTGGCCTCGCGACCTTGGTCGCGGTGCCCTTCGCCGGGCGGCTGAGCGGCAAGGTCGACGTGCGCTTCCTGCTGTTCCCGGCGCTGCTCGTCCAGGCGGCGGCGCTGTACAACATGGCCAATCTCAATGCCGAGATCACCTTCTTCGACGCGGCGACCGCGCGCCTCTATCAGGCGATGGCCTTGCCGTTCCTGTTCGTGCCGATCAACGCCATCGCCTATGTCGGGCTGAAGCAGAGCCAGACCGCGCAGGCCTCCAGCCTGCTCAACGTCGCGCGCAACCTCGGCGGCACGCTCGGCATCTCGCTGTCGCAGACGTTGCTGTCGAACGGCCTGCAGAAACACCAGACCGAGCTGGTGCAGACGCTCAACCCGCTCGACGCCAATTACAACGACTGGATGCGCAAGGCCGCCGGCCAGTTCGCCGGGCAGGGCGATCCGTCGACCACGCCGCTTGCCGTGCTGTACAGTCAGGTGCAGCGGCAGGCGACGATGCTCGCCTTCCTCGACGTGTTCCGCACGCTGATGATCGTCGTGCTCGTCGTCGCGCCGCTGGTGCTGTTCATGCGCGCCAGCAAGACCGGCGGCAATCAAGGGGGAGCGCATTGATGCGGCGGTTTCTGGCACTTACCGCAGCGGCGCTGCTCGCCGCCTGCACCGTCGGGCCGGACTATCATCCCGCCGATGTCGTCGCGGTGCCGCCGCGCTTCGCCGGGCCGCAGCCGGCGGGCGCGGGGATCGACCCGGCGACCTGGTGGACGACGTTCGGCGATCCGCAGCTCACCGCGCTGATCCAGCGCGCGCTGCGCGACAATCCCGACATCGGCCTGGCCGCGGCGCGGGTGCGCGAGGCGCGGTTGCAGGAGATCGTCGCACGCTCGGCCTATAGTCCGCAGGTCAACGCCAGCGCCAACGCGACGCATGTCGAATTCAGCAAGAACGCCGGCTTTTCCTCGCTCGCGCGGCTGTTCGGCGGCGGCAGCGGTGGCGGGAGCAGCAGCAGTGGCGGAGGCAGCGGATCGAGCAGCGGCATCGCGCTCCCCGGCAGCGGCATCACCACCTACGCCGCCGGCTTCGACGCGTCGTGGGAGCTCGACGTGTTCGGCGGGGTGCGCCGCGGCGTCGAGGCGGCGACCGCGCGGACCGAGGCGGCGGAATGGAACCGCCGCGACGCCGCGGTGATGATCGCCTCCGAAGTCGCACAAGCCTATCTCGCGCTGCGCACCGACCAGGCGCAGGTCGCGGTGATCGAGGCCGAACTCGCCCGCCAGCGCGGCGCGCTGACCGTCGCTGGTCATGTCGCCGCGGTCGGATTGGTGCCGCCGGTCGACGTCACCCGCCAGCGCGGATCGATCACCGGCACCGAGGCGCGGCTGGCGCCGATCCGCGCCGATATCGACGTTCGTCGCCACGCGCTGGCGATCCTGCTCGCGCAGCCGCCCGCCGCGCTCGATGCCGAATTCGTCGGCCCCGGCGTCACGCTGCCGCCTGCTCCGGCGATCCCGCCGGGCCTGCCCTCCGATCTGCTCCGCCGCCGTCCCGACGTGCGTGCCGCCGAACGCAACCTCGCCGCCGCCAATGCCGAGATCGGCGTCGCCACCGCCGATCTCTATCCGCATTTCAGCCTGACCGGCATGGCGCAGCTGATCTCGACCGCTTTGTCGAACCTGATCAGCCGCGACAGCCTGCAACTGACCGGTACCGGCGGGGTCCAGCTGCCGCTGCTCGACGGCGGGCGGCGGCGCGCGACCGTCAAGCTGCGCGAGGCGCAGCGCGACGAGGCGCTGCTGCAATATCGCGCCATCGTCCTGCAGGCGCTGCGCGATGTCGAGGATCCGCTGTCGCAGATCGCCGCCGAGCGCCTTCGCCATGCCGCACTCGCCCGCGCCGTCGCCGATGCGGAGGCGAGCGCGCATGCGATCGCCGCGCAATATCAGACCGGCTTCGTCGCGCAGGACGCGCTGCTCAACGCGCAGGCGCAGGTGCTGTCGGCGCGCGAGCAATTGACGCTGAGCGACGCGCAGCTTCGCCAACAGACGGTGGCGCTGTTCAAGGCGCTCGGCGGCGGGTGGAGCGACACGCCGGCATCGTGACGCGCCGGGGGATGAGGCGCGCCGCGCTTCGCCACCGTCGCGAACGGCGGGCGTCGTGATTCACCGATATTCATAGATGTATCAGGACGACGGGTCGTTATCGTGATCGCGAGGGCAGGGCCCGGGATCGTCGAGAGCGCCGCCGTGCCCGTCCGCGCCGACCGCAACCTCGACCATGTCGCGAACGACGAGACGGTGACGGTGTCGCGCTGTTCGTGAGCGGCTAGCGGGGCAGCGGGCGCGGGCCGACGCCGCCGGCGGTCATCACCACCGGCGCGATGCTGCCGTCGCGGCGGAAATGGAGGCGGTCGATCGCGATCTCGCGGTGATTGCCGTCCCGTTCGCCGAGCGGGCGGCGGTGATAGACGATGTACCAATCGTCGCTGCCCGGGATTCGCACCAGCGAATGATGCCCGGCGCCGCGCGCGATCCGCGCATCCTGCTGCAGGATGACGCCGCGCGGCGTGAACGGTCCGAGCGGCCCGGGCGCGGTGGCATAGGCGACGCGATAATCCGGCCCGGTCCAGTCGTTCTCGGACCACATCAGATAATAGACGCCGTCGCGCTTCGCCATGAACGGCCCTTCGACGTAATCGGGCGAGGGGGTGATCGATTTGAACCGGCTGCCGTCGGCGAACGGCCGAATTGCGGTGCAATCATCCGACAGGCGCGCGACGTTGCAATGCTTCCAGCCGCCATAATAAAGGTAGAGGCTGCCGTCGTCGTCGCGGAACACCATCTGGTCGATCGGTTGCGCGCCCTGTTCGATCGTGCCGATCAGCGGCCGCCCGATCGCATCGCGGAACGGGCCCTCCGGCCGCGTCGCGACCGCGACGCCGATCCCGCCGACCTGCGCATCGCTCTTGAGGTCGTTGGCGCCGAAGGAGAGATAATAGCGTCCGCGATGGTTGATCGCCGATGGGGCCCACATCGCATAGGCCGCCCAACTGACCTGCGCGACATCGAGCACGCGCGGATGCCGCGTCCAGTGGACGAGGTCGGGTGAGGAGAAGGCGTCGAGGAATGTCTGGCGCAGGAACGGCGCCCAGATGTGCGGCGCGCGGCGCTGCTCGCGCTGCCACGCGCTCAGCCGGCTGGGTGGCGCAGGCGTGTGACGGTCGGCGGAATAGGTCGGGTAGATCCAGTAGCGATTGGCGAAGATACGGATCTCGGGATCGGCATACCAGCCGTCAATCAGTGGCCGGGCCTGCGCCTCGGCCCGCCCCTGTGCCGCGTTCGGGAGGACGAGCGCGGCGCCCGCGCCGGCGATCAGGGCGCGGCGGTTCAGCTGGCGTATGCCGCTGGCTTCAATGGCGTTTTCCATCTTGGCGGTTTGCAGATGGAAAGACGCGACCGCAACGCCTCAGCGCGAAGTCCCGCCGCCAAACCCGCTTCTAGCGGCGGCTACACGCCGTGATCTGTCACGGAAAAAATGGTGCTGCCGGTGAGGATTGAACTCACGACCTCAGCCTTACCAAGAAAATTCCCGATGGGTTCCATAGGTTCCTGTTGGTATCTAGCGGGTGTTAACTGGCAGAAATCTGCGGTTTATTAGGCCTCATAGGTACCCGGTGGGTGCCGCAGGTTACTTCCTGCGAGTGACCCGGTCATGACCGATTTTTTGGTCATCCGGCTCGATGAGGATCGACGGAGATGGCAGACGAACGCGGCGTATCGAGACGTTCGGTCACGCGGATCACGAAGTCCAGCGTGGAGGCTCTCGCGGTCCCGCCGCCGGGCGGACGGACTGTCCTCTGGGACGCGGAGGTGAAGGGCTTCGGCGTCAGGGTCAGCAGCGGCGGCGACAGGACATACGTGCTCCGCTACCAGGTCGGCGGTCGTGACGAGAAGCAGCGGCAGGTGACGATCGGCCGGCACGGCTCCCCCTTCACGGCCGAGCAGGCGCGAAGACGCGCCCTCGAAATCTTAACTGCGGTGAGATCCGGCTCGGACCCCGCTGGCGAACGCGCGTCTGCCCAGCAGGCCAAGGCGGCGGAGGACGATCGGCGCGCTGAACGGATGTTCGACGTGCTCGCCGATCGCTGGTTCGACCGCCATGTGAAGGGCAACGGTCTACGGAGCGTCAAGGACGTCGAGGGCGTGCTCGAGCGAGACATCAAGCCTGCGTTCGCGGGATGCACGGTGGACGAGGTCACGAAGGCGAAGGTGACCGAGGCGCTGGAGGCCGTCGGTGAACGCAGCAAGGCGGCGGCCAACAAGATGCACAAGTGGCTGCGCCAGATGTTCAACTGGTTCGTCGAGCGCGGCATCGTCGAGCATTCCCCGCTCGACCGTGTCCGGCGCCCTCATGCCGAGCCGAGCCGCAAGCGGGTGCTGTCGCTTCTGGAAGTGGCCACGGTCTGGCTGGCGGCTGGTGAGCTCCCCGACCCGTTCCGTTCCTTCTACCGTCTTCTAATCCTCACCGGACAGCGTCTCCGGGAGGTGGCGGGCCTCCAGTGGGCGGAACTCGACTTCGACTCCGGCGAATGGTTGCTGCCGGCCGAGCGCACCAAGAACAAGAACGATCACGTCGTACCTCTCTCCAACCAGGCTCTGACCGTTCTGCAAGTCTTGCGCGGGGACGGGACAACGCCGGGAGCCGCGATCACGACCGATGGACGCGTCCCGATCGCCGGATACAGCAAGCTGAAGATCGCGTTGAACGAGGAAATCGGCTCGGTCCTGGCCGGCAATCCGCCGGCGGCACTCAGGCTGGGCACCGCTCTGCAGCCTTGGGTGGTGCACGACCTGCGTCGTTCGCTCGCCACAGGGTGCCAATCCATGGGTGTCCCGATGGAGGTTACGGAAGCTATCCTCAACCAAGTCGGTACCCGACAGGCGGGGGTTCGTGGCATCTACCAGCTCTACGACTATTTCGATGAGAAGGCCGACGCCCTGCAGCGCTGGAGCGATCTCGTCACCACTGCTGCTTTCGAGTTGGCAAACGGCAACATCCGTGCGGTGATCGCCATGGATCCCGCAAGAAGGTCTAGGACGCGGCGGACGACGGCAGGAATTGCCGTCTAGCCGGATGGGTCCATGGGGGGCGCCGAACGGCTGCAAGGACGGCGGTCGTGCGATATTGGGCCAGCTATGCTGAGCTGGAATTCGACACCGCTCCGCCGAGCGGTGCGCTTTCGCCGTCCCGATTGGACATCATGAAGATGTTCCGGAGGGGGAAGGGGAAAAGGCGGAGGCCGGGCCCGGCCCCGCGGCTACGCCGTAGCCAGTGATCTCTTAACAATTGATTACCTCGCCCGATCTTTTGGAAAAGTTAGACGGGAGCACGCATCGCATTAGGCGGTCGCCCGATGGCAGCAGGCCACCGGGCGACATCGGCCTAGGCGGCCCTAGGCGGCCTTGGCAAAGGTCCCGGACCACGCTTTGATGTCAAGCGCCGTGATCAAACCGCCGACGGGAGCAACGATGGGGACGTTGCCCGGCTTCATCGCGGCGCGTGCCGCGACGGCGGTGAGGGCGGCCTCGTAGCCTCGCTCGCCGACGTTGCCGGGCATGCGGGCGACCTTGAGCCGACCCTTCGCGTTCAGCGACACCATGAGGCGGGTGTCGGCGAACATCAGGACCGCCGCGCTGCGATCGGTCCGCTTCCACAGGCGTCCGCCTCGCAGTACGATCGTCTGGGCGAGGCCATCGGTGACGGCGACGTGGAACGTCGTCGGCAGCGTGGCGCCGTCGGTGGCGTCAAACGACGGATAGACGATCTTGTAGTTCTTGCTGCAGGCGAACTGCCCGAGCGCGTCCTCGTCGGCCATCGTCGGTAGCGTTCCCCCCATGAACAGCGTGTCGCCGTTCGAATGCGGGCGTCCGGCGAGGGCCATCTCGCACTCGATGGCCACCGTCACGTCGTTGACGGCCTGAAAGTCTAATTTGTCGGTCATGATATTCCTTCCGGCGAGTTCGCGGCCGAGCCGCGATGGTTCAGGAAGCCTGCGAGGAATTTTTTTCCCCTCTGCACGAGCTTCCAAGCTGACCCCCGCCGTGAGGCTTCCACTCCAGTTGCAAATTGGGTCCGACACGTGGGCTGCGCCTATCGATTGTCGCCTGCTGGATACCAAAGGCTTGACTAGTGTACCATAGGAACCTATAACGGATTGCGAAAGGAACGGAGATGCATGACATTCCCACCGTCGACTTCGATCGCTTCGCAACCGTCCCGGATGAGTGCTTCGATACCCGCGCCGCCGCCGCGTACATCGGCTGCAGCGCTGGCCATCTGAAGAAGCTGCGTCTCGAGGGGGGAGGGCCGAACTATCATCGGCTCTTTCGCCGCCGCGGCATCGTGTACCGGCGGCACGACATCGATGAATGGCGCTCCTCCCGCCGGTTCGGTTCGACGACCGAATATCCGGAGACGCTGTCGTGACCGCGAGGAACGGCGTGGATGCCTTCGCTCTGCCCTACGGCACGTTGGAGCGGACGATCGCCGAGATCAGCGGCACCGACCCGGAGTCCATTCGCATCAGGTTCCGCAAGCTTCGGCTAAGGCCTTTCCCGCGCGACATACGGACGGGAACCGGTGTTCGAGTTCGCTACGATCTCGCCCGGTCGATCGCCCTCGCGACCGTCTTCGAACTCAATTCGCTATGGGTGCCGCAGGGGAGCGCCGTGTCGATCGTCGAGCGTGCCTGGCCCGAAATCTGCCGCGCGGCGATCTGTGCGGCATCGAACCAGGGGCTGCTGCGGCTTCCTCCGGCGGCGCCTTCCTCGGTAGGTCCGGTGGTCACCTTCATGCCGGATGGGTTCGCGTCCGCAGCCACCGCGGACATCGTGGCGGCGCGTGTCGGCAGTCGGCAGGATGCGGCGGGCAGCGGGCTCCGCTTGGACATGAGCCACCAGATCTCGGCACTGGTGTCCGCGGTCGACACCGGCGATCCGGGTGTCGCCTTTGCCGACCTGGAGGCGAGGTTCGGCTGGACGCGATCTCACGACGCCGCCGTGCCGGATCACCCGGCGGGTGATTTCCTGGATGACGGTCCGTACTTCGACCGTGCCGAGGCGCTGCTGAGCCTCGCGCCCGATGTTGACGTCGCGGCGGACGCCGTGCCCTCCGAGCGAATGCAGGCGCTCGTCGATTATCTCGCCGACCCTTCGCCGGTGGACGTCTGGAAGGCGAACCTGGGGACGAGCGCCGACAAGCCGAGGCTGGGCCATCTCCTCATGGCGTTCGCGAGGCTGCGTGGCTTCGACGCGGCCACGTACGACTTCGTGGAGGCGGCGGTAGGGCCGGACGAGCTCGGTGTCGCGGCAGCTGCCATCGTCCGAAGGGCTCGCGCCCGGCACCCGTGATCAAACTGACGCTGCCGACCATGGATTTCCCATTCGTTGGACAATTATTCTCGGAGAACGAGATGCCTGCTTCGCGCAAAGCCACCAAGTCGACCGCACTCGTCCCCGTCGGCGCCGCGACCGACGATCGGATCGTCGCCGCCCTTCGGTCCGTGTCGGCAGCCGCCCGCATCGGTGGCAGCGGCGGTACGATCGAGCAGGATCAGGGGACGATCCTCATTTCGAACCGCGCTTACGTTACGGCCAGCGGGCTGACGATCGATGCTCAAGAGATTTTCTACAGGTCGGACGACGAGACGTCTCCTGCCCGGCGCCTCGGGGAGGCGGACAAGGTCGCATGGCTGGACGCCGAGACGCAGCTCGAGTGCATCATGATGCGTGCCGGAGCAGGTGGATTTCTCGGCGGGTACGTTGGCGTGCCTCCTACCCATCCTCTCTACGGCTTCACCGCGGGCGCAGTGCCCACGGACATCGATGTCCATGGCGGCATCACCTACGGCAAGGCCTGCCAGCATGGTCCTTCGGCATCACGCCGCTTGGGTGCCGAAGCGCGAAGGATATGCCATCCGCCCGGACGATTCCAGACGCCGGAGGCTACCGTGTACGCGACCGACTACCGGGTGCACGAAGACGCCTGGTGGCTCGGGTTCACCTGCGACAAGGTCTACGACGTCGTTCCCAACGATTCCGACGCCAGCAAGCGGTTTTCCGGTTCCGAGATCGGAGCGACGTACCGCGATGACGACTACGTATGTCGGGAGATCGAGCATCTGGCGCGTCAGCTGAAGGCGATCGCCGACGGCGCGCCTATGCCGACACGAAGGGGGGCGCCGTCGCCGCCGCCGCTGGGTCTCGATGTGAGCAAGGGCGCGTGACGTCGCCTAATCGCGGTCCGAACAGCGGTAGGAATCAGCCACTTCCATGGGGGCATTGGCTGACCCAGATCGGCTACCGCGTGGAGGACGGCCAGGGCGGAAGCTGGCGCAGCGTCCGGGAGGCGTTTTGGGTCGGGCGTCTCGGCTTTCCGTCCATCCACTTTGTGCCCGAGCAGCAGGAACTGCTGTTGCGCGTCCTGTCCACCATCGAACGCGGAACTGACCAGCGTTCCGAGGGGAGACACGAGCTGTTCTCCGGCGACATGCTGTTCTGGCGCTTCTACATATGTTGGATCGTGTCCATCGGCCTTGCAGACGTCGATGGTCGAGGAAACCCCCTGAATCCGCTTCTGACCGAGGAGGGGCTGCAGGTGCGCCTTATGCTCTCGGCGACCGCCGACCCCGCATGGGCGGAGTTGCGTATGTCCGAAGTGGTGGATGCCGTCCGCAGGGCTCACCACGGCGGCCCTGAGGAGCTGCGCGAGGCGATGCTGCAGTCGTTCGAACGGGAGTCTGCTGCGAGACCCACCGGCTTTGCGCGCAAGACGGTTGGACGATCTCACATGGTGACACTGACCGGTCTCAGCACGGAGGGCCGCATGCCGCTGCGGCGAACCTTCTGGTCCTTGGGCTTCGCCGACCCCGAGCACCGGGACGACTTCTACGGCTGGCTGGCGCAGCGGGTTCATCGTTGGGACGACTGGGCGGCCATCGCCTACAACAAGGGTGCAGATGCGTTGACGCAGCATCTGCTCACATTGATGTCATCGAGCATCTGCAACCTTGATATGCCCGGTTAGAGGTCGGACGCTTTGAATCTCATAACGCTATCGACGGATGGACGCTTTGGTAGGGTTACACTTTTCGCGCTGGGAGGGATTGGTGGGAAGCGGCCGGGCCGCTTTCGGGCGGCAAGTGCCAGAACCGGACGATTGTTCAGGTGATAGGGCAGGGGGCTCGAACGTCCATGCGTGGTAGTAAGCGGCCCGTCGACCACAAATAGGGTTGGGCGCTGCTTGGGGCCTCCTAGTGAACTGCGGTTCACCTGCTTCCGCCAACGAGTGGCCGAACAGGAGATTTGTCGCGAAGGAGCATCGAGCCGCAGCGATCATTTTCAAGTATCGACGCACACGTTCGAACGAAGAGGTTAAACTCCGCCAACGTCCAAGGATTGAAAGGCAACTCTTATGAAGCCGCATCCCTCGGTCGATTAACCAACCCGCTGCCGTTCACGATCAGCGCCAATCCGATCGGCGTTCGCAGGCCGGCAGGAAGCGAGACTTCGAGAACGTCTTCCATCCGGCGAAAAGACAGCGCCGGGCCACCGGGTAGCGAGACGCGTTCCACGCTTCCTCGAGCGACCGGGTTCGAGCTGCCTAACAGCGTCATGCGGACGACTCCGTCGTCTGGCCAACCCAACACCAGCGCATGCAAGGCATTGCCCTTGCGGACATACCGGATGTCCTTGGCCGTATAGCTGCTATCCCGTCCACCTTCAGATAAGGCCCCGCTCCCAGGTCCGGTTGAACCTTCGGCGTGGATGCGCCAGGGCCGGCTGCCGTAGATCGCGTCACCGTAACGACGCATCCAAATACCAACCTCCTCGACGATCTCCCGCTCCTTTGCGTCGATCGTGCCGTCGCCACGAATTGGCACGCTGAGCATCAGATTACCGTTTTTTGAGACGACATCACAAAGCGTATGAATGACCTTTGCCGGGGTCTTGTAACGATCTTCACGGAGGTACTGCTCGCCGTAGAACCAGTTGCCGAGGCAGGTTTCCGTCTGCCACGGATATGGATCGATGAAGCTCTTCTGACCACGCTCCACAACGTCGACCAAGCCCATCCGTCGCTGGGGCGGCGTTTCCTTCGCGGTGCAGACACCTTCCAGGCGACCACCGTTGCGCTGCATGTTTTGATTGTAGAAGTAGGCTGCGATATCGAGACCGGCCTGCCCAAGCGGTAGATCGTGATTGTCAAAGTAGAGCATGTCGGGCTCATAGCGGTCGATCAGTTCGCGGCATCGAAGTAGCCAACGGCTGACGAAAGCCGGATCAGGCGAAGGCCCTTCGTTCCAGAGGCCATCGGTGGCAGCATGCCAAGCGTTGGCTTCGGCAAGGGAGCCGATGCCATCGGGCATCTGCATCGAGGCGCCACCGTAGAGGTGTTGCGGATCCAGCCCATTCCACCATGTGCCTCGACCATTTGCCAACGTGAGGCGTGCCGCATCGTAACGTTGGCCACGTCGAGGCCCTTCAGGGTCGTACCCATAAGCAGGCTGGTTCCAGTGCCAGGCATGCGCGGAGTGATTGGACACCGCAAAGCGCAGGCCGCGTTCCCGAGCTAACCCCGCCCATGTGCCGACGATATCCCTCTTCGGACCGATGCGTGTGGAATTCCATCCATGGTGGGATGAGGCGAAGCAGTCCAAATTGTCATGATGGTTCGCCAGCGCCATGAAGTAACGCGCGCCTGCGCGCTTGTAGAGGTCGAGTAATTCCGCCGGGTCCCAGCGCTCCGCCTTCCACGCGTTTTGGATTTCCATGAAGCCGCGGTCTGCAGGGTGGCCATAATGTTTTAGATGATGTTGGTATGAGGGATGGCCTTGCAGGTACATGTCACGGGCGTACCAGTCGTCACCGGCAGCAGGCACGGACGCCGCCCCCCAATGTGCCCATATTCCGAATTTTGCGTCCCGGAACCAGTCTGGCGCCGTGTAGCCAGACGTTAGCGATGCCCAATCGCCAGTGAAACTTCGAGGCGCCGGCACGTTCATTGGCCGCAACGCTGCATCGGCCGAAGGCGTCGCGCGGGGGTTAGAAACGGCACTGGCGGTTTGGCGAAATCCCAACGCGGCGCTTCCCGCCAACAGGGTACGGCGATCGATAGACGTCATTGTGTCTTCCTTAGCGCCTGCGCAATGGCGGCTGCGGCGATCGGCGTCATGCGCGCGTAGCCATTATCGAGAGGGTGGACGCCATCGTTCGTGTAGCGCGCCGCCATCAAGCCGCGCTTGTCGACTAGCGCGGCATAGTAGTCGGCAAAGGCATAACCACGCCGTGCGCAAAATGCCCTCAGCCATGCGTTAAGCACACGCAGCTCGGCTGGATTGCGCTCCTTGACAACGTTTCGCGCAGCTTCGGTGTAGTCGTTGACCGGCAGGAGGGCACCGAAAACGACTGCAATGCGGTGCTGATCGGCAAGATCAGCCATAGCTTCCCAATTCGCCTCGATCTGGTCCGGCCGCTCCTGCTGCAGGAAGCCTTGCACGTCATTGATGCCGGCGAGGATAACCACCACGGTAGGATGCAGCGCGATGACATCCTGATGGAATCGCAGAAGCATCTGCGAGGTCACCTGGCTACCGATGCCGCGGTTGATGTATCCCTTTCCCGGAAAGCTCGAAGCCAAATTCCAACGATCGGTGATGGAATCGCCGATAAAGACGACGCGTTGCTCGCCAGCATGCGGCGGTGGAAGCGCGGCATTGGCCTCGCGATAGACGTAGCGCTCGCCAAAGTCCTGCATCAGCACCGGGACTAGCTTAGCACGAAACGGCCCGAGCCACGGTCCCCAATCGCGCTCCGCCGCCGTGCGCCGCTCCGGTGAGCTTTTGTATGACGTTTCCGACGCTAGTGCCGGCAAGGCCGTGACTGCGTGCAGGCTGATCAATGCCGCTGTGGCGGTCTTTATACAGCTTAATATCAACGACATGTTCGGAACGAACCTTCTCTCGATGTCGGCTGGAAAGCTCATGCTTCACGGCCTTTCGAATGATGCACCAATAAAAGCTCTTTTTATATTTCATAATGTCGTACATATGTCTATCGCGATTTCAGTGCTCCGTACCAGGGGCCGATGCTCAGGAGAGGGATGTGATGAAGAGATTGGTTGCCGCACGCCGTTTACGCCGCCTCCAGCTGGCGACCGGAGCCTCAGCAGTTGCTGTGCTGATCGGCATGGCGACACCCGTATTCGCTCAGGCCACGTCTTCGACGCCTGTTGGAACACCAACCCAAGCAACGGACGCTGCGGCTCAGAGCGCCACCGTTTCTCCTAGCGGCGATCAGGGTGTCGCCGACCAGCAGGCTGGTAGCGGCGTGCCGGATGACGACATCGTCGTAACCGGCGTTCGCGCAAGCTTGCAGAGCGCACAGAACATCAAGCGCAACGCCGACCAGATCGTCGACTCGATCGTTGCCGAGGACATCGGCAAATTGCCCGATCGCAACGTCGCCGAAGCGTTGCAGCGTGTCACGGGCGTGCAGATCCAGCGCAGCTACGGCGAGGGCAGCTCTGTAGCGATCCGCGGCCTCAGCCAAGTCCGCATCGAGATCAATGGCCGGGACATCTTCACCGCAAGCGGCGGCCGATCGCTCAGCCTCGAGGATGTTCCTTCCGAGCTTCTCGCCGGCGTCGACGTCTACAAGAACCCGTCAGCTGAGTTGATTGAAGGGGGCATTGGTGGCCTGATCAACCTGCGCACGCGCAAGCCGTTCGACTTCGACGGCTTCAAGCTCTCCGCCTCGGGAGGGGTGAACTACTACGATCTGTACGGCGTCAGCAAACCCCAGGCCAATCTGCTCGTCTCCGATCGGTGGAACACCGGCATCGGAGAGATTGGCGTGCTGGTCGACGTCGCGTTCCAGCAGACGGCCTTCCGTCAGGATCAGATCTCGAGTCAGCCGTTCTACCTGCTCAACGAAGCACGCAACGCGGACGGCACTTTCGTGAACCCCGTTGATGCGGCGACAGCGGCGGGCTTGGGCCGGACGGGCAAGCCCACGTATCTGTCGCACGGAGTTGGCATCGGAGAATACCTGGGCGACCGACGGCGCCTGGGCGTCGACGTCGCCCTGCAATGGAAGCCTACGGACACGCTGCAATTCACGGGCGAGTACATCCGTTCTGACTACAACTTCCGTTATGCTGACTACAGCTACTTCGCCTATACCGGCGATAATCCCATTACTCCGGACTTCACCAAGCCGTTCACCTATGACGAGGACGGCAACTTCCGCAGCGGAACCTTTGTTAACGTTCCGACCAACGCTAATACCAGTCTGGAAACCCGTCACTCGGTAACGAGCGACTACTCGCTGAACGCGAAGTGGACTCCTTCCGATCGCCTCACGATCAATGGCGATTTTCAATATATCCGCGGCACGACGGACGGACAGCGTTCGATCGTTATCCTCGGCTCGACCGCGGAAAGCTTGTTCCTGGCGACCGGTGACGGCGTCCCGACGATGCTGATTTCGCCGGACACCAACGCTGCGAATGGCAACGGCCTGACCACCGATCCCGCCAACTATGCTTCAGGTGCGGGCTATCTGGATCATATCGAGCACTCGGTAGGCACCGAGTACGCCGGGCGCCTTGATGCGAAGTACACCTTCGACGGCTTCCTGAAGTCGATTTCAGCCGGCCTCCGCTACACCGACCGATCGGCGGTGACGGACAGCAGCACCTACGCCTATTACGGTTTGACCCGCCCGCTTGCATCGTCGCTCTATGAACTGCGACCCTTCCGCGGCGAAGTGTATCGCGGCTACCAAGGTGTGCCGGATGGCGCGATCTTCTTCGATCGCAATATCGTTCTCGACTACGATGCCACGCGCGCGGCGCTTGCCCCATATGTTGATCCGTCGCAGACCCAGGCCCTCCTTAACGGCGTCGGTTATCAGCCGAGCGATCGCAATACCCAAAGCGAGAAGACGTATACCGCCTATGGCGTGGCACGATTCGGCACGAGCGACTTTGCCGTGCCGTTCGACGGGAACATCGGGCTTCGTGTCGTGAAGACGAAGGTCGGGACCTCGGGTTTCGAAAGCCGCTCGCCTCAGGTGCAGACCGGCGTTGATGCGACGACTGGTCAGCCGATCTTCGGCAATGGTCCGGTGTCATTCGTTCCTATCTCAGTCAACTCGGATTACACTAAGTTCCTGCCAAGCGTGAACCTCACTTTCCATCTTACCGACAAGCTGCAGCTTCGCTTGGCGGGGTCGAAAGCGCTCACCCGTCCTGATTTTACCCAGCTGAACCCGAACGTCTCGATCAACGAATTCGTGGCCACTGGCGGCCAGCGCGTAGCGACGTCAGGTAATGCGAATCTGAAGCCTCTGACGGCGACCCAATTCGATGCTTCGCTTGAATACTACTTCTCGCGAACTGGATCCCTGTACGCTGCCGGCTTTTACAAGAAGGTCGATGGCTTCATCGCCAACATAACGGGGCCTGAGAGCTATAGTTTCGGAAATAATACGTACACGTATCAGGTTACTCGGCCCGTCAACGGTGACAATGGTAAGATTAAGGGCTTTGAAATCGGCGCAAACAGTTTCTTCGACTTTTTGCCGGGTTGGCTCTCGGGGTTTGGAACACAGGCCAACTTCACCTTTGTCGACAGCAAGGCGCCAAGCCCGGGCGCAACCGACACGTCTGGAAACCGCCTGCTGGTTCCGCTCGAGCAATTGTCAAAGTACAGCTACAACTTGATCGGCTTCTACGATCGCGGGCCTTTGTCGGCACGTGCCGCCTACAATTGGCGAAGCAAGTATGTCGTAACGACGGCAGGAAACGGCAGTGGCAACCTCCCAATTTTTAACGCGGCGAGGGGCCAGCTCGATGCCTCGGTGACTTACACTGTAGCACCACATTTTGCGCTGACGGTGGACGGCACGAACCTGACCAACACCACAAACCGGACGTATTATGGCATTGCGAGCCGTCCTCAGTCTTACGTGTTGAACGATCGACGAATCAGCGTGATCGCACGCCTGACTTATTGACCGGGCTGTCTCCTCGGGTCGGGCGCTCACGTCCGACCCGAACCGGGCTATCGACTTCGCTGGAGTAAGCAGTTGCATTGCGCACCGAAAATGCATTGTTTATCGTTGATTGTAATGCTGTAGCGTCGCCTGCTGCTGTGTGGCCGGCAAACTCCTTTTATTGTGAGCTTTATTAAAGCTTGTATCGCGACTTATGATTGGGCAACCCCTCTACAAAGCGCCGGCTCTAACTAAGGGCCTAGAGATCTTGGAATTTTTATCGCTGGCCCGCGATGAGCTGAATGCGGAGGAAATATCGACCGGCCTAGGGCGATCAGTCGGTGAGATATACCGAATGCTACAGGTTCTCAAAGAGCTTGGTTATATCAAGGAATGACAATAAATTTAGTATAACGAACCGCCTCCACGTCATAAGTATGGGGTGGTCTCCTATCCGCAACTTGGTAGCGGCTGCCCTTCCAATAATGCGTAATGTTTCTTCAATGTCCCGGCAGAGTTGTCACTTGGCGGTTGAATCGGGCGTAGAGATGGTCGTTATCGCGGGCGTAGAGGCGCCGGGCTTTTTCGGGTTTGCTGTGCGCCCTAGTTATCGGCAGCCGCTTCATCGCTCCTCGTCAGGCCGAATTCTGCTCGCATTCCAGTCTCTAGACGCACGGCAGCTGATGATTGACGAGATCCGTCAGTCGGGCCAACCGATTGATGATGATGCTCTGGGGAGAGAACTAAACAAAATCTCTCGAGAGGGAGGCAGTGTAACACCTAGCCCAATCTTTACTGGTATCACTGATCTTGCGGTCCCGATCTATATCGCAGGGCAGGTTTGCGCGGCGCTCACTGTTCCATTCATTGATGGACTTGGAGCGCACACAAACCTAGCCTCTGTACGGACACTGATATCATCTGCAGCGATGAACATATCTAATCAGGTAGGGTTGGCCGCCTCGAGTGGTGGGTCGGCGCCATGAATCTTGCCACCTTAGGCGGTACATGAGAGTTGTCGGGTTGAGATATTTCTTCTTAACATACAGGTGAGCCCCTTTCGTCTGGTGGGGGCGCACTTACTTTAACGGATTACTATTCACGAATGTGAATTATTCTACACTTCTGGGTGGAAAGCCGCCCGTCCGCGTTCAGGCGACGGCCGCGAGATAGCGGACATTTGTTCAGACCGCAGGGCAAGGGGCTCGAACGCCTCTGCGGGTGGGGAGCGGCCAGCCCGCTTTCAGGCGTCGATCACGGAAAGCGCGATTGCCACTTCCGAACGCTACATGCGGCGGCTGCCGTCCATCCAAGTGGCTCAACCCGCTGATTAATGCAGGAGCGGTTACAAAGAGCAACAGAGTCGACAGCGTCTCGAGCTGAGTCCCGCCCAAGGCATTTAACGCAAAAGGCGGCACTCGCATCCGGCCATCGGCTGCTCGCGCGGTGGAGGCCTGACCAAAATACAAGCTTACACGAAGGTCATCGAACGTCCGTATGCCCAGATGCTCATAATTAGCAATGTCTGCGTCATGAAGCGGCGCCGATCGTAGTCGACCGTGCTGCTCACATACGCAGGCGAAGGCTATGACGCAACCGGCGTGGCGCTGCTTCGAAACACCGTTGCGGTTCTCTTGCTTCCTGGCCGATGCAGGCGCGAGGCGTTACCGCCACAATAAGAAACGATACGATAATTAGTACCTTCTAGAAACGCCTTCTGCCGCCTCGAACAATATCGTAGCGTCGCTGAACGCTAAGACGAACTCGCCGGCAGCTCTCTCTCTCTCTCTCTCTCTCTCTTCGGGCATTGCGTTTGCCATGCCCGCGTAATTCGATTTTGAATGAATTTTAAACACCGATCCAGCCTGATGCAGGCTATCTGTTGATGCGCCTACGATCATGGTTTGAAGGAACCGCTGTCCCGCAGCTGAGCGGGGCTGATATAAGGCTTTTCTCCACTCTTGGCCGGTACGCTCCGCCGCATGACTTTCCGCCTTATCGGATCAACACCGCCCGCCCGCCCATGGTACCGGTTTGCGGCGGGGCCGTTGCCGTGGCTGCTGTTGCTCGCCGCTGTGCTGCGGACGATCATGGCGTTCCGACCGGGCTTTCATCATCCAGACGCCATTTATCAATATCTTGAGCCCGCACACCGGATTTTGACAGGCGATGGTGCGGTGACGTGGGAATGGCGCGTTGGCATGCGCAGCTGGCTGCTACCGACGTTGCTGGTCCCGCCGATGACGTTGGGTGAAGCATTAGGGCCGGCGGGACCCTGGCCGGTTGCCATGCCACGCCTGGCGATGGGGGCTGCCTCACTGTCGATCGTCTGGTCGGCATGGCGGCTCGGCCATCGCCACTCGCCCTTCGCCGGATTGCTCGCCGGCTTCGTCGCGGCGACCTGGTTCGAGTTTTTAGACCTTGGCGTGCAGACGCTTGCCGAACCGGCCGCGACCGCCGCCTTGCTGCCCGCTGCCGTGCTCGTCACCGCCGCTCGCCCGAGCCGGCGCGGTGCGGCGATCGCAGGATCACTGCTAACGTTGGCGGTGCTGATGCGACCGCATTATGCACCGGCCGTCGCCACGCTCGTCCTCGTCGCATGGTGGCCGTGGCGGACCGAGCCCGTCGCCTGGAGCCTTTGGGGCGCATTGATTGCTGGCGCGCTGGCGAGCGCTATCGTGGGCGCCGGTATCGACATGGCGAACGGCGCTCCCCCCTTCTCCTGGATCGTCGAGAACGTCCGCCAGAACATCGTCAGCGGTGTCGCGGCGCGGTACGGCGTGTCGCCGCCGCTGACCTATGTCACCTGGCTGTTGCAGATGTGGCTGGTTTGCGCGATCCCGCTCGCCATAGGCTTGCGCACTGGCTGGCGTGCCTGCCCGCCGCTGCTCGGGGCGGCCGCAGTGACTATCGCCGTCCATATGCTGATTGGACACAAGGAATATCGTTTTATTTATCTGGCCGTGGTGACGATCGTCATCCTTTCGGCGATCGGGTGGTGCGACATCATCGATCACGCCGTAGCCCGCTGGGGAGAGCGGGAGCGGCCGCAGCTCCGCATCGCCCTTATTGCGGGGTGGGGCATCGCCTCTGTGTTGCTGGCGTTCGGCCCGGTCGCGCAGGCGCACCGTCGACAAGGCGGACCGGGATCCCGGATATTCGCCATGCTGCGTGATGATCCGCGAACCTGCGGCGTCGCCTTGGTCTATGGCGCAAGCTATGCCGACGTGCCGGGCACCACCGGTTTGCGGCCGGTTACTCCGCTCGGACTGTTCTGGTTCGCCGATCCTGCCGCACACGGCGCCACCCCCTGGCAAAGCGTGGCCCGCAACCAATCAGGATACAACCGCATCGTCGGCTCGATACCCAAAACGGGTACGCCCCCACGTGACTATCGCGAGGTCTATTGCGAACCAGCTAGCGACGTCATCGGCATGTGCCTCTATGCCCGCCCGGGTGGCTGCACCTCAACACAGGGTTCGCCGTTCCGGCTCAACCGCGTCCTCGCCCGGATGGTGTTCTGATGCTGGGAATGAGGTCTTAGCCCGCGAATCGCGTGGACACACCCTGACGACCTGAGCGCGAGAAGTGCTTCGGTGATCTGATGAGGCACTTAGGATCGCATTTAAACGGTGAGAAGTGCCTACCCACTCGTTGTTTCCGCCGATCGTCAGGATTGACGTGACCCCTGTCTTTCATCCAGCTGCGACCAGAGACCGACGGGTGTTGTCGCGCATGAGCGCAGGTGAAGCAATGGGCGGGGTTAACCCCGCCCGTTGCTGTTCGAGCCCGGCAGCGAATGCGGCCGGGGTCGCGTAGCCGAGCGATGAGTGCGGCCGCTCGGTGTTGTAGTCGTCGACCCAGCGCGCCAGGATCGAGCGGGCCTGACCGATGGTGAAGAACAGCGTCTCGTTGAGCAGCTCGTCGCGCATGCGACCATTGAAGCTCTCGACGAACCCGTTCTGCGTCGGCTTGCCAGGCGTGATGTAATGCCACTCAATGCCGACATCTCCCGACCAGGCGAGCACCGCGTTCGACGTCAGTTCAGTCCCGTTGTCGCTGACGATCATCTTCGGCTTGCCGCGCTCGACGATCAGATCGGCCAGCTCGCGCACGACCCGCCGGCCCGAGATCGAGGTGTCCACCACCGCCCGGAGGCATTCGCGCGTCACGTCGTCGACGATGTTGAGCACGCGGAACCGTCGGCCGGCGACGAGCTGGTCGTGGACGAAGTCCAGGCTCCACCGCTGGTTGGGGAGTGCCAGCACCGGTGCAGGCACCCGCGCGCCCACGGCGCGCCTTCGCCCCTTCCGGCGCCTGACCGTCAGACCCTCCTCGCGATAGAGCCGCTGGGTCTTCTTGCGGTTGATCGTGATGCCGTCCCGGCGAAGCAGGATGTGTAGACGTCGATAGCCGAACCGCCGGCGCTGCTGCGCCAGCTCACATAACCTCGACCGAAGGTCACCATCATCTGCTCGACACGAGCGATATCGCATACTCGTGCGATCCGCTCCGACGACAGCACACGCCCGCCGCTCGCTCATCCCCAGCGTCGTCTGGAGATGCGCGACTGCTTGCCGCTTCGCGGCGGGCGTCACCATTTTTTTGACAGCAGGTCCTTCAGACCGGCGTTGTCGAGCATCGTGTCGGCGAGCAGGCGCTTGAGCCGTGCGTTCTCTTCCTCGAGCGACCGCAGACGCTTTGCGTCGGATACCTCCAGGCCGCCGAACTTCGCCTTCCAGGCATAGTAGGTCGCGCTCGACATCCCGTGCTTGCGGCACAGCTCCGTCACCACCGCACCCGCCTCGGCCTCCTTCAGGATGCCGATGATCTGCTCTTCCGAAAACTGCTTCCGTTTCATTCCGTCCGTCCCTCCAAGGGCCGGTCTCTAGTTCCAGGTGGATGAAGAAACGGGGGGCACGTCAGGATCGCCCTACGTTTATGGTCGAGCGACCAAGCGCGCCGACAGCGCGCCCGGCAGTATTTACATGCCTCAATCGCGCGGATGATCATGCGCACGGCCGCAGTCAGCGAACCTTTAACCTGGTGAGCCGTAGGTGTCGGTATATGCCGCCGTTACCGAAGGCTATGGCCAGGCGGCGACAAGCGGGGGCATGGCACACGTGGTGACGAACGGTCCGTCCATGGGTCAGGAAGAAGCAACAGACTGCGCGCGACGCGTGCGGTTGCTGTCGATTGCCATCCTGCTGGTGTTGGCATTGGTGGCGATGGTCATGCCGCAGATCATGGGACGGATCGGGTCCCCGCAGCCGACGCCGACGATGCTCTATGCGCAGGATCTGATTCTGCTGCCGCTATTCTGCATCTCGGTTCTGCTGTTCGGATCGGGCAGATCGGAGATGGGGACGCCGGCATCGCTTCGCCTGACGCGAGAAGGCCTGGCGGTGGCGGCGGTCGTAATATTCGCGATTTGCCTGTGGGGGCATGAATTAATCTTCCAGGGCATGGATTTCAGCCGTGACGAGCAGATGGCGGTGTTCGATGCGGCCGTGTTCCACAGCGGGCAGCTGGTGGCGCCAATCCCGCTCGCCTGGCGCGAGATCGCGCCCGCGCTGAACCTGCAATTCATGCTGCCGCTGGGCGATCATGCGGCATGGGTCTCTGCCTATCTGCCGATCAATGCCATGATGCGTGCGCTTGTCGCCACCGTCATCGATCCTCTGGCGACGTCGCCCTTGTTGGTGGTCGTCGGACTGCTGGCTCTGGCTGCGATCGGGCGGCAGCTGTGGCCGGATTCGCCGGGCAGCCAGGTCGTCGCGTTGCTCTGCTACCTGTGCTCGTCGCAGGTCGTGATCACCGGCATGACCGCCTATGCCGTCTCGGCGCACCTGGCGCTCAACCTCGTGTGGCTGCTGCTTTTCATGCGCGGCGACCGGATCGGATTCGCCGGGACGTTGATCGTCGGCTTCCTGGCGACAGGGGCGCATCAGCCGCTCTTCCATCCTTTGTTCGCGCTACCGTTCGTGCTGGGGCTGATATGGCGGCGGCAATGGTGGAGCGTATTGGGATACGGGATCGGCTATACGGTGATCGTTGGCTTCTGGCTGGCGTGGCCGGTGTGGCTGAGCGGTCAGGCGGGGCCGGTACCGGCCGCAAATGATGCCGAGGGGATCGATTACGTCACGCGCCTGCTACACGTCCTTGCGTTGATCAACCGCGGCGCCCTCTGGACAATGGCGGCCAACCTGATCCGGTTCGTCACGTGGCAACATTTGTTGCTGCTGCCGTTGATGCTGCTCAGCGTGGCAGGGGGGCGTCGATCGCCGCTCGTATTGCCGCTGGCGATTGGCATCGTGCTGCCGATCCTCGTGATGGGCGTGTTGCTACCTTGGCAGGGACATGGCTGGGGCTATCGCTATCTGCACCCGGTGCTCGGCAACGCCTGTCTGCTCGCCGGTTTCGGGTGGCAGCGCGTGGAAGCGCTGCGGCTCGACCTGCGCCGGCCGATGCTATGGACGACCGTTGCTAGCGTGGTGCTGCTGCCGGTCCATGGCTGGATGACGTATCGGATGGTCGCCTCGCAGGCGGTGCCAGACCAAAAGATCGCGCGAATGGCCGCGGATATAGCAATTGTCGACTCGGCGCCCTACAGCGCCAATTTAGTTATAAACGCCCCCGACCTCAGCAACCGTCCGATTCGATTGCAGGGCTGGACCCTGCGGCCTGCCGATATCGCGGCGTTGTGCGGGACGCGCTGGATTGCCTTCGTCGATGCGCCCCAGCTCGACAGCCTGAACGTCTACTACAATGACAAGCCCGTCGCCGCGCCGAGTCCGCACCAGCGCTTGCTGCATGCGGCCGCGCGCAATGCGGGATGTCATGTGGATCAGGGAGTGAGGTCGCCGATCGCCGCGGCGACCGCGGCCGCCATGCCGGGCCAGCTGTAGCATCGCGCCGCCTGCGCCGCCATCTCAGCGGGCGGCGCGCCAGCGGGCAGCCTATCGATGGCGGTTGCGACCCGTTCCGCCGTGCCGACGGGATCCGCGAGGTCAATATCGGCATGGTTGATCCAGACGCGCGCGTTAGGATCGGCGTGGGCGGTGTCGGTGCCGCACAGGACGCGCAGCCCGCTCGCCAGCGCTTCTTGGACGACCAGCGGAAAGCCTTCGCCGACGCTCGGCAGCAGCAGGAGATCCGCCGCGCGATATAGGCCGGCGAGCGTCGAGGAGGGCTGTTGCGGGATTACGGTAACGTTTGGCAGGCCCCAGGCGCAGGGATCGATCGGGCCGCGACCGACCAGGACGAAGCGCAGGTCGGGCCGGCGCCGCGCGAGGGCGGCGATGACGTGCAGCCCCTTCTTTGCGACGAAGCGCCCGACGAACAGCATGATCTGCTCGTCACCAAAGCCGTATCGCACCCGAAGCGCGATGCGGGCATCGGGTGATGCGGGGTGGAACAGGGCGGTATCAACACCATTGAACACCAGCCGCGGAGGGCGGCGGAAGCGGGCGTCGGCGAAGCGGTCGCGCACCGTCGCGCTGATGAACACCACCTGGTCCGCGGCGCGCAGCATTGGTCGCGTGACCGCTCGGTTGGCGAGCGCCATTATGCCGCGTAGCACCGGGCTGGAAAAGGGAATGTCGGCGATATGCTGGATCAGCAAAACCGGCTTGCGATGCCGACGCGCGGCAATCACCGCCAGGATCGACGAGGCGTATAGCGCATCGTGAACAATCACCGCCTCGCTTGCGGCGACCGCGCGCCACAGCTTACGAACCGCTCCCGGCAGAGGGATCGGCATCGGCAGTCCGCTGAGGCGCTCCAGCCAGTCGATGCAGGCGAGGCCAATCGGCTGCGTTGCGCCGAGGTCGGGCAACGTCCCCTCCTGCGCGGCGGCCCATTGCGTGTCATGACCCGATGCTGCGAGTTCGCGGTTGAGATGACCGGCGACTAGCTCGATCCCGCCGCCATGCGGCGTGAAGAAATGCGAGGCGGTCAGAAGGCGCACGAGACTTAGCGCCGCTCCCAGCGCATGGCGATCTCAAGGCGATTGGGAAAAACCCGTGCCAGCAGGCCGTGACGATAGGTGTCGGTGCGCACTGCGGCGATGCGATAGCCGCTCGCAGCGGCCAATGCCTCCCAGTCGGCCATGCTCAGGTAATTGGCGCGGACCATGCCGGCGAAGGCGATATTGCCGATCATGTCGAGCGCGGTCAGCCGTGCATCGTCCACCCAGCCGCGCGTGGCATGATCCTTGATATAGAGCGGCCCGTCGACGACGCGGGCGATGTCGTGAAACAGGGGGGCACGGACCGCGACGGGGACGTGATGGACCACGTTGTTGATCGTTGCTGCATCGTGCGATCCGTCGGTGAAGGGCAGACGCTCGCCGTCATAGACGTGGGATGCGATCGTCAGTCCGTCGCAGAAGCGGTTCTCGACATCGACACTGGTGACGGCGTCGACCGGGAACAAATCTGCGATGCACTGTGCGATAACGCCGGTGCCGCCACCGACATCGAGCAGGCGGTCGTGCGGACCGCGCCACAAATCGCGCAGGCTCCGTAGCATGACAGTCTGGTAGTGCGGGCTGCGGTAGCGATAGAGGTCGAAATGCCGGCCAAGCGTCTTTGCCACCGCTTCAGGGGTGATCAGTGCGCCCGTGCGTGAGGCTGCGCTGGCTCGGCCGAAAGTCTGCTGAATCATGACGACATTCCTACGGTGCGGCGCGTCGGATGGGTGATCGCCCAGCGGCTGGAGAGGAAGTTGACGGCGAGCATCGTCGCGGTGACAGCGGGCGCGGCCAGCGCCATCGGCCAGTGCAGAACGCGTGCGAACAGCCAGAGCAGTAGCGTCGACATCGGCAGGTTCGCCGCCATTGCCAGAGTATAGCGCAGAAAGCCACGCCAGTGTCGGGGCGCATCAAAGGTCACCGCGGCATGGAGCGCATAGCCTGCGAGGCAGACGATGATGAACGACACAGCGATGCTGAGCCCCAGCGGCAGGCCTAATGCCCCGGCGCCGACCAGCACGGTGGTGTTGATGAGTGCGCAACTGCCGCCTACCACCAAGTAGCGCGGTATAAGGACGATCGGCTTCATACCGAGGCCTTCACGCAGCGCACGACGTAGATGCAGGCATTGTCTCGGATTAGCGCGGCCGGGGTGATTCGATCTTCCAACCAGCCGCGCAGGTTCATCACCATGGTAAGCAGTGCGGCGATCGGCGAACCAATCAGTGGCAACCGGCGCAGCACGAAGGCGAAGCCGGTCAGCCGAATGAGTGTCGTTGTGGCGAGTGGCCCGACCAACGCCTCTACCGTCTGCACGACGAAGCCGCGCGCCTCGATGTCGAGGATCAGTCCGGTACGCGTCCAGCGGCGATGATCTTCGGGGTGGGGGTGGTATAGCCAAGCGCCATGCGTCGACAGCAGCAGCGTGCCGTCGTCCTTCAGCACCCGCGCCGCCTCGGCCAGGTAGCGGTCGAGGTCGCGGACGTGTTCTAGCACCTGCACTGAAAGCACTGCGTCATAGCCTGCATCGGCGATCGGTAGCGCGCCCGACGGACTGATCGAAAGCGTTGGGGATTCGAAATCGGCGCCGGCGTAGCTGAAGCCTTGAGCTTCTACGATCGACCTGTAGGGCATCGATCCGCAGCCAAAATCGAGGAGATTACGCGACGCGGCACCGCGCCTGACCGACGCCAGTTCGCGGCCGATGACGGCACCGAGCTTGCGCAGCATCAGCCAGTCGGTGTGCCAGGGTCTCGGGGTCAGCCGCCGGGTGCCACTCTCCGCGTGCATCAGGCGTGACGGATACGGGGGAGGATATCACCCGACGAACCGCCGACTATGGCCAGCATGATTGCACCGAACATCGTCTGCAGTCCGATCGCGCCCAACGCCGCAGCGCCGACGATTGGCAGCACGCTACCGGGCGCGGCGAAATCGCTGGCGGTCCATCGCCATGCGGCAATGCCGCCGAGCAGAAGCGATGACGCAATCAGCACGACGCCGATCAGCAACAGGATCTCCATGCGCGCGACACGAAAAATGCGGATGACCCGGCGGGTGAGCAGACGATGACCTTCGCGCACGCTATGCAGGTGCATCGCGGCGGCCATGACGCCGGCGCCGTGACCGCAGGTTACGAGGAAGCCGGCAACGATCAGCCAGCTCGATCCGAACGGCCCCGTACCGGGCAGGATCGCCAGCTGGTGCAACAGCGCGACAGCGAGGATGATTGTGCCAGCCGTCATTGAGACGGCCGAGGGGATGCCAAAGGCCCAGGTCGGGCTCATGATGAGCAGATAGCGCAGGTGTCGCCAGCCGTCGCGCCAGGGCCGCAGGTGCGGCCCGCGGTTCCGTAGGTCAATCGACAAAGTTGCGGGCACCTCGGCAATGCGGAGGCGTCGCAAGCTTGCTTTGATCACCATCTCGCTGGCGAATTCCATGCCGCAGCTCGACAAGCCGAGAGTCAGTAACGCGTCCCGGCGGATTGCGCGCAGGCCGCAATGGGCATCGTCGATCTTGGCGTTGAAGAAGAGGTTCAGGATACCGGTAAGCGCGGGATTGCCGATGTAACGATTCTTCCACGGCATAGCGCCGCGGGCGACGCCGCCCTTGAAGCGCGATCCCATGCATAGGTCGGCACCTCCGGCGACCCGCCCGATCATCGGCACGCCGTCTGTGAAATCATAGCTGCCATCGGCATCGCCGATCAACAGATATCGACCAAACGCACCTTCGCATCCGCCGATGATGGCGGCGCCATAGCCGCGTGGGACGACGGGGACGACGCGGGCGCCGAGCGCCTCGGCGAGTGCCTGGCTACCATCGGTCGAGCCGTTGTCGGCGATGACGACCTCGCCCCCGAAGCCGTACTGCGCCTTAATTCGGGCGAGTGCGTCGTGCGCATTGGCGATACAATGCGGCAGGCTCTCGACCTCGTCGAGGCAAGGCATGACGATCGACACATCGATCGCCTGTGCGCGCTGACGCATGGCGATGAGCATTTCACTGCCGATGTCGCGCATTAAAAGCTCCCCCGTCCAATGCTGAGGGAAGTAATAGGTAATGGTTAACGGACGGTAGCCTAGCCTTTGACGATGACCGCTTGCAAAGGTGTTATACGGCCTCTTGTCGATATATCAGATCGCAGCGAGTGCCGCCGCTGCTACGAGTTTCCGAGGGCGTCAAACAGACAAGAAACCTATCCGCCTCTCATGCTCAGAGGTAGAGTATCGCCCGTTTCCCCAATGATGCTGGCTATCATCACTCCCTCGCGGTGGTCTGGTGCTTGTAAAGCTGTGGTGAAGTCTGCGCTCACAAGCAGCGGACGTTTCGCTCTAGCCCGGGAGCAGACGTTCGCCCGCTGAGCATAGCCGCAGATGGAGCACTATCCTGCAGCTGAACAAGTGGCGGGATGTGGGAGGCCAGCAAAGCACGCAGATTGTCCACTTGTGGGTCACAGGGTCTAGTCCATTGACAGGCCATGCGTAGCGTCTGCTGCATGACTGGCGTTGGGGCGTTCGCCCCGAACGACGACAATGCTGCCGAGCACAATCAGCATTCCGCCCAGCAGGACTGGCCATCCCACCGGATCACCGAACAGGCCGATGCCGAGCGTGGCACCGATCAACGGCTCGATGTTTATGAAAACGCCTGCACTGGCGCTATCGACGCGGGCCGCACCATACTGCCACGCGGCCGTGGCGAGGAAGGTGGAGAGAAGACCCTGCCCGATGATCCCGCTCTAGGCGACCGCGCTCAGCGTGAGTGGGGGCGCACCATGTAGCAGCAGGGCGATCGGCAGCACGGTGAGCGTGGCCACAACCAATGTGACGGAGGGCACAGCCATCGCCGATCGCGTCGCTGGCACGCGTTTTAGCGCCAGCAGCCAAGCTAGGAAGATCAGCAGCGATGCCAACGAGAGCGCGATGCCGATCGCTGTGCCGGCCCCGCCAGGCTTGCCAGCGATCAGAGCCGCGCCACCCGTCGCTGCGACGACGCCGATCCAGGAGGCGCGTGTGACACGTTCGCCGATCAGATACGCTGAGATCGCGATCAGCGCAGGCATCGCTCCGACCAGCAGGGCAGCAAGAGTGACGGTAACCCCGGCCAGCCCCTCGAACTGGATCACAAAGGCCAATCCATAAAACGCGCCCGCCAGCAGCACCGGTGGCGAACGGAACAGCGCTCGGGCCTCCTTCGTGGCAAAGGCGAATGGACAAGCGACGATGCTGGCAACGATGAAGCGGAGCAGCACCATATGCGCCGGGTCGAGTTCGCGCAGGGCCAACTTACCAAGCGGAAAGCCAAGCCCCCAGGCAAGTCCCGCCAGAGCGAGGGCAAGAAAGGCAAGACGGTTCATGCCGTGCCGTTGCCGTATTTCGCGCCTTTTGGCGATAGGCGGTGCCCGATGAACCAACGTCCGCTATTGACGAGCCGGGAATGAGCAGCGGACGGCCGCAACTGGGTCAAGCTAGCCACCGTCATCACCTTGAACGGCCCAGCTACATCGGCGGCGTCAGGCCATCCTTGCCGATCGCGACGAACTGCGCGTTCTTCTGATCGTCGGCCAGCTTGATGAACAGCTTCTGGCCTCTCGCGAGCGATGTCTTCTCGGTCGGTACGAAACGTACGACCGGCGTTCCTTCCGGGACGCTCACCTGCGCGGTTCCGCCCTTGTAGCCGACGGTCAGTTTCGTCGTTGCCGAGCCATTCTCGGCCGCAGTGACAGTGCCATTGGTCATCCCGCTCTGCTGCACGGTTCCGTTGGTCATGGCGCTCTGCTCAACCGTGCCGTTCGTCATCGTGCTCTGCGTTACGGTGCCATTAGTCATTCCGCTGGCGGCCCCACTCGCTTGCCCGGCTGCCTGCTTCACTCCGGGTGTATCCCAGCCGTAATGGCCCTCACCGGCTCCGCGCATGTCCTCAGGAAAGATCACGATTTCGACCGCTTTCAGGTCGCTGTCCGGGCCGGTCGTCGCGGTGCCGATGAAGTCGCCGTTCTTGAGCGTGGCGAGGCTGGATTTGACGACCCAAGCGTATTTCGTCTGGCCGTTAAGCAGCACCGGCATCGACGCGCCGTCGTAGGTGGTAACTGTCATGGTATTCGAATCGATGGTGGCGAGCGTGCCGCGCAGTCGGCCGGGGCCGTTGGCGGGCATCGCCGCTCCGTCGGTCGAACCGTTCGACGCGGTCCGCGCAGTCGAACCCGTGGGCGTTTGATCGCAGGCTGCCAAGCCAGTCAGCGCCATTCCGATTAGCCCCAGAGTCGCCGTTTTTGCCATCGTCGAGTTCCTCGCAAAGCTGTTTTAGCCACCGCACCCAACGACCTAAACATCTCGCGGCCGACATCGTGCCCTGCGCACGGAACAGGGTGACTTCGCATCAGGACGATGGAGATTCGAATATTCAATCCCGGCAGAGCAGGCTTCCTGCATCGTGAAGGGGATTTTGCCACTTAGGTCGGCGATGGCCGAGATGAACAAACAACCGAAATCGGGGAGCCGCAAACAGTCCGCGAACGTCTGCAAATGGGTCCTCTTGGTCGCCTTGTCATCGGAGCTAAGCTGCTCGATCTTTGACCTTTGCGGTATGAGAAAGGGCCGCTGCGATTATCGCGGCTAAAGCTTCCTCAGCCTGCTGGCGCCCGGCAGGATCTTTAGCGAGCAGATCGTGCCTGATCCATTCGGGCGCTCGACGTAGGACGCTCGTGATCGAAGCAAGCTGCTCATCAGACATTGCGTTTGCAGCACTCTCTCGTCCGTTTGCGATCGGGTGCGAATGGATACACCCCTGCGGCTAGACCTTAACTTATCCTGCCACTTTGTCGGTCGACGTGGTGGGAACAGGCTCATTGCTGCGGCCAAAGCGTATGGCTGACGCCAACGCTGTGGCGTTGTATGGCTTCGGCAGAACTACACAGTCGATCTCGTTCGCCACGGCTCCGGGATCGCCGGTCGCGAATATGACGATGGCATCCGGCCGCAACGCGCGTGCTTTTTCGGCGAGCTCGCGTCCGGAAGCTCCTGGCAGGTTGAGGTCGGTGACCAGAACGTCGACAGGGGCCGTCTGCAGCGCCATCAATGCTTCTTCGGCGCTGGCGGCCTCGACCACGACGAAGCCGGCCTCCTTCAGCATCTCGCCAGTGTTGCCGCGGATCAGATCGTCATCTTCGACCAATAGGGCGGTCTGACGGATGGTCGCCGAAGATGCGATCGGCGCGGAGCAGGTGGTGACAAGCTCGGCGTTTGCAGCTGTCGTGGCAAATGTTTGCTTCCGCTGGCGCTGATTGGCCAGCACGTGCCGAAACTTTCGAGCCAACGCATCGCGCGTGTATGGCTTGGAAAGCAGCTCGACCCCTTTGTCGAGCTTGCCGCCGTGCACGATCGAGTTTTCGGTATAGCCGCTGGTGAATAGCACAGCGAGGTCGGGTAGCCGCTCACGGGCCTTGCGAGCGAGTTCCGGGCTCTTCAATGCTCCCGGCATGACCACGTCAGTGAACAGCATGTCAATTGCGACACCGCTTTCGATCACCGCCAATGCGCTGGTCGCTTCGGGCGCCTTGAGGACGCTGTAGCCAAGATCGGTCAGCATCTCGACGACAGTGGCACGAACCTCCTCGTCATCCTCCACAACGAGCACTGTTTCCGTGCCGCCAGTGACCGGTCCTGCATCGCTGACGACCTCAAGGTCCTCGGCCTCGGTCGCGCGCGGCAGGTAGAGCCGGATGGTCGTGCCCTCGCCGGGTTCCGAGTAGATCTTTACGTGACCGCCGGATTGTTTGACAAAGCCATAGACCATCGACAGGCCAAGACCTGATCCCTTGCCCTCGGCCTTTGTCGAGAAGAATGGTTCGAACACCTTGGCGATGATCTCGGGCGACATGCCCGACCCAGTATCGCTCACCGCCAGCATGACGTACTGGCCCGGCGTCACCTCGTCATGGGAGCGCGCATAGGCGTCGTCGAGATGCGCATTGGCCAGCTCGATGGTCAGCTTGCCGCGACCTTCCATCGCATCGCGTGCGTTGATCGCGAGGTTGAGTAGTGCGTTTTCGATCTGAGCGGGATCGATGAAGGTGTTCCACAGCCCGCCCGAAAAGACGGTTTCCACCTCGATTGCCTCACCGATCGCACGGCGCAGCATGTCGTCCATTCCCTGCACGAAGCGCGTAACGTTAACGACTTTGGGCTCGAGCGCCTGGCGGCGCCCGAAGGCCAGGAGCTGCGCCGCCAGCTTTGCACCACGTGACACGCCGGCCATCGCGTTGTTGACGCGTTTCTCGGCGCGCTCGTTACCGGCAACGTCGCGGCTGAGCAGCTGAAGATTGCCGCCGACCACCTGGAGCAGATTGTTGAAGTCGTGCGCGACGCCGCCTGTCAGCTTGCCAACCGTCTCCATCTTCTGGGATTGAGCAAGTTTAGCCTCAGCTTCTCGCCGATCAGCAATTTCCTGGATGACACGGCTTTCTAGATTTTCATTGAGATGTCTGAGCTGATCCTCTGCCCGTTCGCGATGCCGGACCTGCCGTGAGAGGCTTTCGGCATGCTCGCGCAAGCTCGCCTCCGCCGCGCGTTGATGTGAGATATCGGTATGGACGCCGACCCACTCGGAAATCTCGCCGGCATCGTCGAGGATGGGCAGGGCCCGAATAGCAAAGGTCCGCCATTCCCCGTCGTAACGGCACACGCGATGTTCATGCACGAACATGCTGCGGGCAGAGACGGCCTGATTCCACGCGATGACGGTTGCCGCTGCGTCATCCGGATGAACGGCTGATGCCCAGCCAAATCCCTGATATTGGTCTTGGCTCTGCCCGGTGAGCGCACTCCAGCCTGGCTGTTCGCCCACCATCCGGCCATCGGCGCTATTGGTCCAAAGCACGCCGTGCACGGCCTCCATGGCAGTGCGGAAACGGCTGTTGCTCGCCTTGATCTCTGCTTCGCGCTCGGCGCGATCGCCGATATCGATGCCGAGGATATAGACGCCGAGCGTCTCGCCGCTGTCCCCGACATGGGGTACATATCGGATCTCGGTCTGACGTGGGCCAAGGGTCCGATGATGAAATACCGTCTCCGCGACGAGCGGGCTGCCCGTCAACGCGAGGTCTAGGTCTTTTATGCGGGTGCGGTACGCCTCGTCACCGATCACTTCCCGCACGGATTTGCCGACGACTTTACCGGGCGAGATGCCGAACCAGCTTTCATAATCGGCGTTGGCGAAGCGGTAGACGTGCTCGCGATCAACGTAGGACACCAGCATCGGCACGGCATCTGCGATGCGGCGCAGCTCAGCTTCGCTCGCGGCAAGTTTTTGCTCGGTGGCAATTCGGCCGCTGTTGTCGATGATGGTGCACAGCACGCCACCAGGCGTCCCATCCGCATCGTAAACCGGCGTGTAAAACAGGCTGAGGCCCAGCGTCTGCGGGCCATTGGCGCGCTGAAAGACGATCGGCTGATCAAAGTAGGATTGCGTCTCACCCTGACGCACCGCTGCCAGTATCGGACGGTTCCAGTCCCATACTTCGGGAAAGGCGTCCGCCACCGGTGTGCCGAGCGCCAGAGGGTGACGTTCGCCAGCTATATCTCGATAGGCATCATTGTAGAACATGATGTGGTCTGGTCCCCACATCAGCACCTTGGCGACCGGCGAGTTGACGAGATTGGAGATCGTGGCCCGCATCTCGTGCGACCATGCTTCCGGCATTCCTAGCCCCGTGCGACTCCAATCGCGGTTACGGATCAGGGTGCCGCACTCACCACCGCCCACTGGCCAGCCATCCACCACCGTCTGAGAGGCGCGGCGCGGACCGTCTCGCAGCGAACACAACCCCGCTCGAACGACCTCGCTGACATTGGCATAATCACCCGTTGCCAAGCTGCTTGAGATGAAGCTCTTCAGCTCGGGGGTCAGCGATACATTGCAGGAAAGGCGCGTCGTCATCATCCGGCTTTGCGCACACAACGCGCTTGTGTCAACAGATGGCACACCTCGACATCTAAGAGTACAGCTAGGCTGTATGCGCAACCACATCGGTCCGCGCCGCGTGCGCTTTGTCTAATTGGCGCGCTCATCCATCGCCCCCGTAATGCGCCTGCCCACGCGGTGACTTCCCAGCGAAGTTTCTTGGCTTCTGGTGCTCCTCACCACGCTCAGCGCTCATGAATGAATGGCAGAATCTGGGAAGCGGGCAGGGCGCTCCGAGTGGCCGGTTTTGGGTCGTTGCGGCGAAGCGGAGGGCGGCAGCTTTAGCCCAAGCTTGGACGACTAGGCTGGCAATCTGACTAAATCGAAAGCGGCCATTGGTTCAGGCCGACGATCCCGTGCTATGAACCAAGCCGCATTTGCCGGAGACCGTGGCGGTTATGTTACCGATGATATTGGTTTTACTGAGCGCGGTATCTGTGAACACCCCGATGGCGCCGGGGGTAGCAACCTTTGTGAAGGATCATCACCTCACTCGGTACAGCGTCGCGTTGGTTGATCTGAATGGCGATAACCGTGCCGAAGCACTGGCTTACGCAATGTCCACCTCCGCCGGGGGTCAACAATCCGACCTCTGCGGGAGCGGTGGTTGCGATCTTTATGTTCTATCCCTGACGCCAGCCGGCTATCGGCAAGTCTCGGATATATCCCTATCACGTGCGCCGATTCGGGGCCTGCCGACCATCACGCACGGATGGCGCGATCTAAGTGTCACCGTCGCGGGTGGCGGGATCATCAAAGGTCACGAAGCGAGATTGCGGTTTGATGGTCGGAGCTATCCGACGAACCCTACGGTTTCACCAGCCCTCCCACTGAAGATAACCACTGGGAAGGTGTTGATCCCGAACGACCCGCCCTTGCCCTAATTCTGGTAGCGCCATCGGCTTGTTAGGGTTGGTGCCACGGCGTGTCGGCTATCGCCCTCGGCGTTTCGGTAAGCAGACGTTTCGCTTCCCCCCATATTAAGTCGGTGAGCTGAAAGGGTCAGGTGTCAGGCGCGGTCGAATTTCGGATATGAATGAATGGCCGAAATTGGAGAAAGGGAAAGGTCACGAATGACCGCAAATGGGTCATGCCGTAAGATCGCGAGCTTCCACCGACCAACCATCCCAATGCGTCACGATATCGCGCGCGGTCTGAAACATGGCGAAATAAGTGCCGGTCGCGCCAAGCTGGTCTGCATACGGCTGCAGTCTGTCCAGCCACTTTGTGCGTACCTTCCTGACGTCGCTTGGCAGAAGATAACGATGCCACAAGCGTGCGACGCGATGTTCGGCGAATAGGCACTCAAGAACATCATGCATACGGGCTAAAGAAATGCCGGCATGCCGCGGTTTCAGTTCGCCGACCATCTGAGCAGGATAGATTTCGGGTCGCGTCGCAAGCAAGTCGAGAATGGCCTGCTCCAATTGCCTGTTGTCTATGGTCATGGTCAGCCTGGAACTCCAGCAAACGAATGGTCATCGCGCGAGTGCGATCAACTGGGCAAGGCCATTGGCGCCCGTCTTTGCGACGATCGAGGCCCGATGGTCCTCGATCGTTTTGGGACTGAGCTCGAGCATATCGGCGACCGCCTTGTTGCTATGCCCTTGGACGAGCAATTCAAAGACCTGACGCTCTCGCGCAGACAGGGTCGCGGTACGGGCGCGCGCACTGCGCTGTTGCCGGGACCAGGCGACCCCCTCGGCGACCGCATCAAGGAGGCGTGTCTCGTCCAGCGGCTTCTCGAGATAGTCGAGGCCGCCGTAGCGACGGACTGAGTCGACGGCATTCGCAGTCGTCGGCCAGGCCGTCATGAAGACGATCGCGACGGCAGGATCGATGGCCCGCACCCGGTCCGCAAAGCCGAACCCGTCGAGATCACCCATCATGATGTCGGTGACGATGCAGTGCGCCTGCGCATCTGCATAAAACGACAACAGCATGACGGGATCGAGGAACGGTTCGGCTGCATAACCATGGCGTCCCAGCAACCGCGCGACGGCTGCGCCCAGATCACGGTCATCATCGACGACATAGACGGTCGCGCGATCTGATTGGTTCGCGGAATGTGTCATGCGGGGACTCCTGCGAGCGGGAGCGAGAGGGTCGCGCGTATGGCGCCATCGCTCTGGGTGATGCGATCGACCGTCCCGCCGTGCGCTTCGACAATTGCGCGGGCAACAAGGGCACCGACGCCCATGCCGGGTTTTGGCGTGCTTCGATCCGAACATCAGTTCGCGACGGTTACAACGACCTGGTCGTCGTGACGGTTTGCCGACAGCACAACGTGACCGTCGCACGCCTGCACCGCGTTACGAACAAGATTGATGATTGCCTGCGCCAGCTCGATCTCCTGAGCCAATACGACGAGGTCAGGATCGATCGGGACGACCTCCACAACGACGCCCGCTGCCTTAGCCTCGGCAGAGGTCAGCGCTGCGACGTTCTCGATCAGCGCGGATACGGGGAGGGCGCTAGGTTCGTCGACCGCTCTCCCCCCGAAACGGCGCAGGCGGCGCACGAGCGTCGACAGCGCCGCTGCCTTTCGGTCAATGAGGGCTGAAGTTTGCGCAATCTCCGGATCGGCAGAGACGGTGATCTCGTGGAGGTGTTTCGCCTCGATGGCTAATGTGGAAAGCGGCTGACTGATCTCATGGATCACCGCAACCGACATCGCCCGCAACGTCTTGAGGCGTTCCGCCTGGAACAGCAGGCGGTCGCGGCGCGAAAGATCGGTCTGAGCCCGTGCCTGCGCATCGGCGAAGCTGCCGGCGAGGTAACCGACGACTACGATCGAGGCGAGACTCATGTGCAACGCGAGCCGTTCGGCGACCGACATGCCGGTGGCGGTGTACGGCAGGACGATGGCCGCCACGATCAGGATCGCCCACCAACTGGCGGTACGCCCGAACCGCAGGCCAATCCACGCAACGGCGAGCAGGGCAGGGGTCGCGGGAGTACCCAGGCCGATACGGACAAGCGAGAGGCTGGCCACGATGGCCGCTCCGAGTACCGCGGCAGCTTCCCCCAGTGCAGCAACGTGTCGTGCGGCCGGACGATGCAGGACCAGCGTCCGGTCCTGCGCAGCCTGTATGACCCAGAGCAACGGCGGAGCAACCAGCAATACCCCGAGCATGTCGCCAACGGCGAAACCGGTAAGCGACGCCAGTGTCTGCCGCAGGCCGACGACACCGGTCAGCTCGGGACTGAGCAAAGACCAAGGCAGCGAGACCAGCGCTGCCGCGACGGGAGCCGTCACGGCGGCCAAGCCCAGCGGCATAGGCGCGACGCCAAGGCTAGAACTTGACCGGGCCGCAAGGTGGCGGACCAGCCAGACTACGATGCCGTAGGTCAATGCAGGTCGCGCGACGCCGATCGAAGCCGTAAGCCAGCCGGGCTGGCCTGGGACGATGATGCCGGCGATCGTCTGCACGACCAATTCCATCGCGATGAGCGAAATCGTCAGCCGCGGTCCACGGCTCCACAGTAACGCGAGTCTGACACCCGCTGCCGGATAGAGCAGCGAGTAATAACCCTGACCGCCCCAACCCGCAGCGATATGATGCGCACAGGCGAATGCCAGGGCATAGCCGGCGATCCACGGCAGGTCGCCGAGACGGGGTATTGCTGCACTCGTTGCGGTTCGAACCGACGGAGCAAGGGGAAGGAGCGGCAACGGCATGAGCACTGCCTAGCTGCATCGCACCTCCAGATACTATCGGGGAAAGTCCCGGATGTGTCGCCGTGTCCGGATGGCGTCGCGCGGTCAGGGATCTACCCGCAACCGCCATCGTTGAATTCGCTTATTCGGAGCTTCAAGGCGGCAGTTTCAATCGATGGGAACATAGGTCCGGTTAGGCGAAAGCCGAATATTGGCCGAACGGCCGAATTTGGGTCTCAAGGTAGCGGATGATCCCATATGCATCAGCTGAAATTCGGCACGCTGAGATGAGCAAGTTTTTTACCGGTGCGGTCCTACCAGGCGGCGCATGCCCCGACGGATACGTTCACATGATCTGCTTTCCCTTCTAAGCGACGAGGCAAAAAGGAGGTCGGAAGATCACGCGACCAACTGGGCCTCGATCATAGGTCCGCTGCACACCTTGCCACGCGCGAAGGGGCCTGGAGACGTATGGACGGTGATACCGGGCGGAACCCCTCAACAGCGGGCAACAATCAACGACGCAGTCAGGATCGTGTCCGCTGTTCACCCGGCAGTAAAATCAAGCTGACGGTTATGGTGAGGGCAGCGGCAACGTGAACGAACGGCTAAAGTTGGGCGGCGGGACAAGGGCCCTAAATGGCCGGATGTGGGTCATTTATCAGCAGCGGCAGACTTAGCTGAAGATGAAGCGGCGCCTACGGGCTTGACGAAGCGGTCGAGCCAATCGGTCATCTGCCAAAGCGTTTCCTCCGTGGATTCCAGTGCTCGGTAGCCATGCGGCTCGTTGGGGAGGACGACATAGCGGACCGTCGCACCGTTGCCTTTGAGGGCGGCATACATCCGCTCCGACTGGATCGGGAACGTGCCGCTATTGTCATCGGCTCCGCCATGGATGAGCAGGACCGGTGCCTTGATCCGGTCTGCGTAGGTGAAGGGCGACATCTCGGTATAGGTGGGCGTCGCCTGCCAATAGGTGCGTTGCTCAGCCTGGAAACCGAAGGGCGTCAGGGTGCGGTTATACGCGCCCGATCGTGCAATGCCGGCGCGGAACAGGGTGGTATGAGCCAGCAGGTTGGCGGTCATGAACGCACCATAACTATGGCCGCCCACCGCCATGCGTGAAGGGTCGCCGACCCCGAGCTTGGCCACCGCGTCGACCGCCGCCTGAGCGTCCTGCTGAAGCTGTTTGACATAGGTGTCGTTTGCTTCCGCGCCGCCTTCGCCGATGATCGGCATCGCCGGGTTGTCGAGGATCGCATAGCCCTGCGTCAGGAGGAAGAGGTGGCTGATGCCGCGCGGACGAACGAAGCGGTTGCCCTGGTCGACAGTTTGCCCGGCAACTTTGGCGTCGGTATACTCGGCGGGATAAGCCCAGAGCAGGGTCGGCAGCGGCCCGTCGCGCTTGGCGTCATATCCCGCCGGCAGGTAGAGCGTCCCCGATAGCGGTACGCCGTCGGCGCGCGAGTAGGTGATCGTCCGCTTCGTCACCCCCGCGAAGACGGGTGCGGGATCGGCGAAGGCGGTGATCGGCTTGGCACCGTTGCCCGCGACGGTGCGGATGACATAATTGGGGGCGAGCGTGGCGCTCTCGCGCCGTGTCAGGATCCGTCGGCTCTTATCGTCGAGCAGCGCAATGACCGTCTCGTAAAAGGGAGGTTTGGCAGTCCACCTGCGGACCTGCTCGCCGCCCGCGAGCGGCATGGTCGCAAGGAAAGGGAAGGCGCCCGCTTTGGTCGCACCGTCACCCGTGACGAAGACGGCGTCGTGGCTGGCAGTGAAGCGCATCACCGGCTTACCTGCTGCATTCTCCTCGAGGATCGGCTCGCCCGGATCGCCATACTGGTCCTGATAATTGCGCGTCATCAGCAACCGGGTCTTGCCGGGTTGAGACGGCGCAACGGCGAAACGATGCTCAGTCCGGGTCCGCCACTCGCTGTCGAGCACGAGCGCAAAACCGTCGTCCCCCCACATCGTCGTCGAATAGCGGGCAGGCGTCTGTGCCAGCTCGACCGGCGCCGCATCGAAGGGGGCTGCCTGCATCATGACCCGGTCATGGAAGGCGACCTTGGCGCGCGGATTGCCGCCGTCGAGCGCCTCAGCCCAGACCAGCGTCGCCGGAGCGTCCGAGCGCCAGATCGCCTCACGCGGGCCTTTCACCGTCGCGTCAAAGTCCACCGGCAGGTCGTCGGCAAGCGGACGGTCGACGAGCGTCCGCACCGGCTGTCCGTCGATCGTCGACACCGCGATCTCGGTCGGGAAGAAGCTAGCCGGGAGCAGATAGGAATAGGGGCGCTTGAGCCGCTCGGTCAGGAGGTAGCGGCCGTCCGGGGAGACGCTGAACGCGGTGACGAGACCGGGGGTGCCGATCGGCTGGGCGTTGCCGTCGAGCGCGACCCGGACCAGCTGGCCGGTGAAGTAATAGTCAAACAGCGCCTCATCGTGGGCGTCGCCGAGCAGATCCTCGTACGTGCGCGCCGCGGAGGTGCGGCCGGCGCTTTCCTGGACGATCGGTCCGGTCGGGGTCGTCGCGGCGACGGGCGGCGCGCCGCGACTACCGGGCACCGTGTTGACGATCAGCGCCTTGCTGTCAGGAGTCCAGACGAACGGCGTCCCGAACGTGCCGTTGAGCATGGTGGCGACCGCCCGGGCGGTGCCGTTCCGCTCTGCTACCCAAAGCGCCAAGCCATCCGGTCCTTGCACGTAAAACGCCAGGCGGCTGCCGTCAGGCGACCAGTCCGGCGCAGCGAACCGCGCCCCGGCCGGTAATGCGACCCGCGTCGTGCGACCGCTGCTGACGTCCTTGAAGGTCAGGCCGGTCAGCCACTGGATGCGCACCTCGGCCTGACCATTGGTTGCGGGGTCGATGCGGTAGCCGCCGAGGCGGAGGATGGGCTTCGATAAATTGGCGATTGTCGGCAGGTTCTCGCGATCGATGATGGCAAGCGTTCGGTGATCTGGGCTGACCGCGACGACCGGGGTCGGCGGTGTCTCGAGCACCTTGGCAATTGCGGACGGGGCGCGGTGGTATGCGCTGCCGGGCGTCTGGGCAGCAGCCGTGGAGGCGAGAAGCAGGGCAACGAAAGAAATACCGACGCGCATCAGTGACCCCATGTTTGTTATCAGAGCTAGTGTGGCACGCGGTGCCGGAGCTCGCCAGCGAATACGCTAAGGATGCTATTTAAAGTATCGCTCGAATGGTAAGTAGCAGTCGCAAGCCGGCGCCTATAAAACATAGTTAGTAAAATTTGTAAAACGCCGCGACTTCCCAATAGATATAAACCGATGCTAATTTGAAGCCGAAACTCATCGATTAGGACAACCTTGCTGAATTTGGTAGCATCGCATCCCGGGGTAGGAACAATTGGAGCAAATAAGGGGCTGGAGTCTCCGCGCGAGTCGGCTATCGCATCGGCGTAGCCGTAAGCGTCTTTCCGCTTCCCTCTAATCTGAGCCGTTTCGAGCAGCCGAGCGGGTTCGATCAAGCAGCCGATCCGCTCATATGAACAAGCGGCAGCTTTAGGGAAGCGAGAAGGTGCGTACGAACGGCCGAGATTGGGTCATGGCGGCGAAGGGGGGGCGGCAGCTCCGCCCCCACGTAGACGTTCAACGATCGTCGTGCCGTTCCCGATCGCAGTCGTTCGTTCAGCAAAATGTCGTTTCGCTTTTCCATTCAATCTCGCCATCGTCATGCAAAAATCAAAAGTTTTTCATCATCGGCTACGTACCAAAACGGCTGATTGGCTTCCGAGCGATTGCAGGCGCAATTCAAATCGTGGAGAAAGCAAGCATGGGCATCTTACAAATCGCTTTTATCGTCGGCCTGGCTGGCCAATCCACTAGCGCCGGGGCACAAACGACGCCGGCCGCCTCGGTTCCTATCAAACGGCAATTAAGCGGGGTCACCGCCCGAGAAGCTACGGACCTCATTGCCAAGCTGGAGGACGCTCAACGCCTCTTGAAAGCTGGGAAATTCCAGTCGTTTGAACTCCTTGCGGGATCGATCGCCTCATATGACACAACGAAGGTTTCGCCTCGCGAGGCCTTCTTACAGGTGCCTTTTAGGAGCGTGTGGAATGTCGAACGGATCCACAGCGACAATAAGCTAGCGCAGCCATACAGACTCGCTTACGCGCCCAGCGGCCTTGGAAAATCCTATTGGGATATTGAGGTCGTGCTAGATATTGATAACGATATCGATCGCGTATCCATGACTTATAGACCCCCCGCCCCATTTTAGGTTGCTGCGCCTGCCGACCATTCGTTATGTGGCCATGACGCGCAACTCACAGGTTTTGCATCGACCAACCATCTTCACGAAACCCGGGTGCCGCCTAAACAAAAGACTACTGCGCCTTGAGCGCCCGTTTGGTGGCTGGTTTGATGGCTTGCAGCGTAAAAATCAGCCGGTCCGCTCTCGCCACAAAGGGGCATGGGGTCTGGTAATCGATCAGACTACCGCTAACGCTCATAGTCAATCATCCCGGTTGCGCGTCGCGCTTGCCCGCAATCTCCCGATTGTTCAGCTGCTGGTGCGTTTAAGAGACGGAGAGCATGCGAATCTCACCCTCGCGCTGCCATCCCTTTGATGTGCGAATATAGCGAGCCTCTAATTCTCCACCGCAGAGGCCGGTGCATGAGTAGGCCAAATGGACGACGGCGCTCTTAACGTCGCTACTAATCTGTGGAACTCCGACAGAATAGATGAAGGCTTCTCGGATATGTTGGCCGGAAATAGGGGCGTGCACCGCTGCTCGCGATCGCGCATCGTCGTCTGCAATAAGATAGCTCTTGGGAATTTTATCCTTTAGACCAGGGCAAATCGTCAGCAGATCAGGGTGACTTGGGTCGGGAGCGACGTAGTATGCATCAAATCCTTTGTTGTGGCTGATGCTTGGCAGCTCACGCAGAGCGATGCTTCCAATTTCGCAGACAACTGTTGGCTCTGCCGAGCTTGGAGAGGCGGCTGTCATCATGAGACCGACCACTGAAGCAATCATCTGCCGTCTCCCGGCTACATCGTTGAGGCGAATTCACGGCGGCAATCGTAGTCCGTCAACGTCTGCCTTGACCGAACCTGGCCTAAAAGCAGTCAGGCCGCAATCTTCCCAATGCCAGACGTTCGGTCATCCAATTAGGCTTTGGAAGAGACGCCTTTTGCAAGGTGAATGAACGGCAGCAATCGGGACGCGGCAATACCGCGCTGAATGGCCGCAACTGGGTCGTCGCTGCGTCCGCGACCAAGGCCTCGGGACGCAGCGACGATGCGGTTCAGCCGTGCGGGCGCATCACCACCTTTATGACACCATCCTGCTTGTCGCGGAACTTCGCATACATCTCAGGCGCGTCTTCAAGGCTGGCCGGGTGTGTGATGACGAAGCTCGGGTCGATGGCGCCGGACACGATCTTCTCCAGCAGCGGCTTCGTATAGCGCTGCACGTGGGTCTGGCCGAGCTTGAGGGTCAGGCCCTTGTTCATGGCCGCGCCTATCGGCAGCTTGTCGCCCATGCCGACATATACGCCGGGCACCGACACCGTGCCGCCCTTGCGACAGCTGATGATGGCCTGGCGCAGCGAGTGGACGCGGTCCGTCGCCAGCATCAGGCTCGCCTTCACCTTGTCCATGACGGCGTCCGCCGAGCCGTGTGCGGCAGCCTCGCAGCCGACCGCATCGATGCAGCTGTCTGGGCCACGGCCCTTGGTACGTGCCTGCAGCTCGTCATAGACGTCGGTCTCGGCGAAGTTGATCGTCTCGGCGCCCCCCGCCTCGGCCATGGCGAGCCGCTCTGGCACCTCGTCGATCGCGATCACCCGGCCTGCACCCATCATCAGCGCGGAGCGGATGGCGAACTGGCCGACCGGGCCGCAGCCCCAGATCGCGACGGTGTCGCCGGGCTCGATTTGCGCATTCTCGGCGGCCATGTAGCCCGTCGGGAAGATATCGGACAGGAACAGCGCCTGATCGTCGGTGACGTTTTCGGGAATCTTAATCGGCCCGATGTCAGCCATCGGTACGCGGAGATACTCCGCCTGGCCGCCGCAATATCCACCCAGCATGTGGCTGAAGCCGAACAGGCCGGCCGGCGAGTGGCCCATCGCTTTGGCGGCCATCTCGGCATTCGGGTTGGTACGATCACAGGCGGCGAACAGGCCCTTCTTGCAGAACCAGCAATCGCCGCAACTGATCGTGAACGGCACCACGACGCGGTCGCCGATCTTGAGGTTGGTCACTTCCGAGCCAAGCGCGACGACCTCGCCCATATTCTCGTGCCCGAGGATGTCACCGGCTTCCATCGTCGGCTGGTAGCCGTCGAGCAGATGAAGGTCGGAGCCGCAGATGGCGCAGGCGGTGACCTTGATGATCGCGTCGCGCGGGTGCTTGATCTCGGGGTCCGCGACGGTGTCGACGCGGACGTCGCCTTTACCGTGCCAGCATAAAGCGCGCATGTCTCTTCTCCGTTTCAGCAGGGGCTCGGCCGGGATCGGAAAAGCGACTGGATTGTCTCAACGTCCCTCGACGGCGAATGGGGGCAGGCACTCCGTGCCCGCCCTGCAATGCCGTTGCGTTAAACCAAGATTGTCTCACTTCAGGCTGATTGGCCCGTTCATCCCCGGCCAGTCGGAGTAGCCGACCGAGCCTCCGCCGTACCAATATTGCTTGGGAGCCTCGGCGAGCGGGGCGCTGGTACGCAGACGGTCGACGAGATCGGGGTTGGCGAGGAACGGCCGGCCGAAGCTGAACAGATCGGCATCGCCGTTCGCCAGCGTCTCCTCGGCGAGATCGAGCGTGTACTGATTGTTGGCGATGTAAGCGCCACTAAAGCGCTTGCGCAGGTTCTGGAAGTCGATGCCGTCCGGCACGTCTCTGGTCTGCTGGGTCACGCCTTCGATGTCGTGGATGTAGAGCAGGCCTATCTCGGACAGCGCGTCGACGAACGTGTCGAACGTCTGCACGACCTGGCTGTCGAGCGGCGTCTTGCCGGGCTCGGTCGTCGCCGGCGAGATACGGATGCCCACCCGCTTCGCACCCCAGACCTCGACCACGGCACGGACCACGTCGAGCGGGAATCGGAGGCGGTTCTCGATGGAGCCGCCATACTCATCCGTCCGCCGGTTGGTGCTGTCGCGGATGAACTGCTCGAGGAGGTAGTTGTTCGCGGCGTGAACCTCAACGCCGTCGAAGCCGGCAGCCTTCGCTTGCTGGGCGGCGTGCCGGTAATCCTCGACGATGCCGGGGATCTCGGCTGTTTCAAGCGCGCGTGGGGTGACGAAATCCTTCAGGCCGTCATTGGTGAATGCCTGTCCTTCCGCCGCGATCGCGGACGGCGCCACGGGAAGTTCGCCGCCGTGCAGATCAGGGTGCGAGATGCGGCCCGTGTGCCAGAGCTGAAGGAAGATCAGACCGCCGCGCCGGTGCACGGCCTCGACGATCGGCCGCCACGCAGCAACCTGCGCGTCCGACCAGATGCCGGGCGTCATTGCATAGCCGCGCGCTTGGGCCGAGATGTTGGTCGCCTCGGTGATGATGAGGCCTGCATCGGCACGCTGGCCATAATAATCGGCGGCGAAGCCGGGCGGCACGCCGTCGTCGTTTGAGCGGCTGCGTGTCAGCGGCGCCATGACGATGCGGTTCTTGAGTTGCAGATCGCCAATCGTGACGGGTTGCAGGACGCGGCTGGCAGATGGGGTGGACAAGAGATGATCCTCCGTTGGAGCGACGAGGCCCCAAGCGAGGCGAGGGTCACAACGCGCGAGCGCCGGCTTGCTCCCGAAGGATTGAGGATAAGCGCCTACCGCAGTCCATATCGCACCCGACCATCTACAGCTGCGGCGGTCACTGAACGGCTCGGACGTGAGCTGAACAAACGTCGGAAGTCGGGAACGACAATGGCCCGCTTAACGGCCGCAAGTGGGTCGTGGAAGCCACGGCTTATGCCCGAGATGTGATACTCGAAAGCACGAACTCAGCTCAGCTTACCGTCTGCTCACGCCCAGTTCGCGACATTCGCGATCGTGGCGGCGTTCCCGACTCCTTGGACGAACATGAGTTTTGGGAAGCTACCAGCGTTCCCGCCTGACCACCTCTCGCGAGGAAGTTTAATCGGAGCAGAATGTCCCCTTGCGAACATCGTCATGATGCATGACGCTGTTCGGGGCCGACACGTGGAGGCGTAGATGATTGACGTTCAGCAAGCTGAGGTGTCACCAATAGCGGCCCCGTCTGCGGAAAGCTCGTTGCTGCCCAGCGACGCGCCGATCGATATCCTGACGCGAAACGACCGCAGCTGCGCCCAAAACTCTGACGCTGAAGAGGTTGTGGTTTGTGGCCGAAGGAACGACGAAGAATATCGTCTACGCCCGCTGACACCGCCACCTGTGTCCCCTGGCCCTCTGTCCCGTCCCCTGAGGATACAGATCGCTCCGGGAATATCCCTAGGGTTTCAGCGTGGCGGTGGTTTCGGACTCCGGGCGGAGTTGGGGCCGGGCAAAAAGACCGACGAGCCAAAACGTGAACCATGAAAGTGGGGCGAGCTAGGTCCGCTAGCCTCCTAGATCTCGACATTCGTCAGTGGATGGTCAGGGTAGCAAGCTGGTCGTCCGCGACGATGAACAAGCGTCCGAAGTTGGGGAGCAGGAAGGGTGGGCTGAATGTCCACTTCTGGGTCGGCCCGCTAAATCTTCTTAATGAGCCAGCCCAGTTTGCGACGCGTAAGGATCTTTGATGACCGCAGTCAGCGTATCCAACCACACTTGCGACTGCGTAGTTTCCGAGGCTGACCCGAACGGCGGCAAACGCCTAGCTTAACATCTCCTTGCAGCATGTGCCCGGCCCATTCGGCAGAATGCTCTGCCCGTACATCCCGTGCGGCACCGCTGCGCAGAAGATCGGGTCTTACGATGAGCGTACAGGAACAGGTCGTCGCCCGCGATGGGCGGCACGCGGTCATCGTCTGCCATCCCGACCCGGACAGTTTCGACCATGCGATCGCTGCCCGCTACTGCGATGAAGTGCGCGCGGTCGGGCAAACCGTCGTCCTGCGCGATCTCTATGCCATGCACTTCGATCCCGTCCTCAAGGCGGAAGAGCGACCGACGCTCGCCGCGCCGGTCCGATCCCTCGTGACGTGCCCCCCGTTTCTTCATCCACCTGGAACTAGAGACCGGCCCTTGGAGGGACGGACGGAATGAAACGGAAGCAGTTTTCGGAAGAGCAGATCATCGGCATCCTGAAGGAGGCCGAGGCGGGTGCGGTGGTGACGGAGCTGTGCCGCAAGCACGGGATGTCGAGCGCGACCTACTATGCCTGGAAGGCGAAGTTCGGCGGCCTGGAGGTATCCGACGCAAAGCGTCTGCGGTCGCTCGAGGAAGAGAACGCACGGCTCAAGCGCCTGCTCGCCGACACGATGCTCGACAACGCCGGTCTGAAGGACCTGCTGTCAAAAAAATGGTGACGCCCGCCGCGAAGCGGCAAGCAGTCGCGCATCTCCAGACGACGCTGGGGATGAGCGAGCGGCGGGCGTGTGCTGTCGTCGGAGCGGATCGCACGAGTATGCGATATCGCTCGTGTCGAGCAGATGATGGTGACCTTCGGTCGAGGTTATGTGAGCTGGCGCAGCAGCGCCGGCGGTTCGGCTATCGACGTCTACACATCCTGCTTCGCCGGGACGGCATCACGATCAACCGCAAGAAGACCCAGCGGCTCTATCGCGAGGAGGGTCTGACGGTCAGGCGCCGGAAGGGGCGAAGGCGCGCCGTGGGCGCGCGGGTGCCTGCACCGGTGCTGGCACTCCCCAACCAGCGGTGGAGCCTGGACTTCGTCCACGACCAGCTCGTCGCCGGCCGACGGTTCCGCGTGCTCAACATCGTCGACGACGTGACGCGCGAATGCCTCCGGGCGGTGGTGGACACCTCGATCTCGGGCCGGCGGGTCGTGCGCGAGCTGGCCGATCTGATCGTCGAGCGCGGCAAGCCGAAGATGATCGTCAGCGACAACGGGACTGAACTGACGTCGAACGCGGTGCTCGCCTGGTCGGGAGATGTCGGCATTGAGTGGCATTACATCACGCCTGGCAAGCCGACGCAGAACGGGTTCGTCGAGAGCTTCAATGGTCGCATGCGCGACGAGCTGCTCAACGAGACGCTGTTCTTCACCATCGGTCAGGCCCGCTCGATCCTGGCGCGCTGGGTCGACGACTACAACACCGAGCGGCCGCACTCATCGCTCGGCTACGCGACCCCGGCCGCATTCGCTGCCGGGCTCGAACAGCAACGGGCGGGGTTAACCCCGCCCATTGCTTCACCTGCGCTCATGCGCGACAACACCCGTCGGTCTCTGGTCGCAGCTGGATGAAAGACAGGGGTCACGTCACTTCAGGGCTCGTCGCCCGGGAGGCAGCTGACGCCGTCGCCGATGCTTGGAGAAGCCTCTTGGTGGATCAGGTATCGCTCGTCATCGGCTTCGGCATGACCCAGTGGAATCTGGATTTGGATAGTCTCGCTTGGGGCCTCTCGCGAGAACGCGGCAGAACCGCACGACGTCATTCCACCCCGCCGCCCTTGAGATTGGAGTCGCCGCTCGGGCGGACAGTCGTTGAAGCTTTCATCGCCCATGGGGCGTTCGATGTGCCGACAAGGACCGATTCGCCGGCCATAGGCGACGCGACCTTGAACGGCCCTTTGGCTCATAGGAGGAACGGCAAATCCGCTCGAGCCTGACGAGGAATGTGGAGATATCGGCGGTGAGCCGCCTGACGCAGGGAACGCCCTGCCGATTTTCTACCGGGTGACCAACGAACCGCGGTTGTGACCCCGTTCTGACCCGTCAGTTTTCCAACCCAGCCACGAGGGCTAAGTCATTGAGAAATGGTGCTGCCGGTGAGGATTGAACTCACGACCTCAGCCTTACCAAGGATGCGCTCTACCACTGAGCTACGGCAGCACTCGACCCGTTCGGGCGAGGTGCGCCTAGAGACGTTCCGGAACACATTGTCAAGCGCTTGTCGTCGCGGCTAGGCAGAAGCGATGGCGGATCACGACGAACGGGCGCAGCGGCTCGCCGCGCAATTGCGTGCCAACCTCCACCGGCGCAAGGCGCAGGCGCGCGCTGCCGCCGCGGACGATCCGCCGCGCGAGCCGCCGAGCGCGCCTGCCAGACCCGATTAACCCGCGGCGATCGGCGCGCATTTCGCCGCCAGCCAGTCGCGCGTCGCGGGATCGAGCGCGGGGCCGATCCGCGCCAGCACGTCGCGATGATAGGCGTCGAGCCAGTCGCGCTCGGCCGGGGTGAGCAGCGTCGCGTCGATCAGCCCGCGCTCGATCGGCGCGAAGGTCAGCGTCTCGAAGCCGAGCATCGCGCGATCGGGATCGCCGCCCGCCACCGCCACCGGCACGGTGAGCAGCAGATTCTCGATGCGGATGCCGTAGGCGCCCGGCTTGTAATAACCCGGCTCGTTCGACAGCATCATGCCGGCGCGCAGCGGCTCGAGCGATGCGCCGCCGGGATAATTGGGCGCGGCGATCCGCTGCGGCCCCTCGTGCACCGACAGGAAGCTGCCGACGCCGTGGCCGGTGCCATGGCCGAAATCGAGCCCCGCCTCCCACAGCGGCCGCCGTGCGAAGCCGTCGATCTGCGCGCCGCAGGTGCCGTCCGGGAAGATCGCGGTGGCGATGGCGATATGGCCCTTGAGCACGCGAGTGAAGCGGTCGCGCATCTCGTCGGTCGGCGCGCCGACCGGGATGACGCGGGTCACGTCGGTGGTGCCGTCGCGATACTGGCCGCCCGAATCGATCAGGAACAGCTCGCCCGCGCGGATCGGCGCGTTCGATTCGGGCGTGACGTGGTAATGCGGGCTCGCGCCATGCGCGCCGGTCGCCGAGATGGTGTCGAACGAGGAGTCGAGCAGGCAGCCGGTCTCTTCGCGGAAGGCGAGCAATTTGGCGGCGGCGGAGAGTTCGGTCTCGCCACCCGCGGCACAGGCGTCCTCAGCCCAGCGCAGGAAGCGGGTCAGCGCCGCCCCGTCGCGGATCGAGGCGGCGCGATGGCCGGCGATCTCGACCGGGTTCTTGCGCGCCTTGGCGAGGACGACCGGGTCGCGCAGCGCCAGCACGGTCGCGCCGCCCTGGTCGAGCGCGGCGAAGATCGCCGCCACCGCCCGGTCCGGGTCGGCGGCGACCCGGCGACCCTGGAAGCCGCCGAGCGCTGCGGCGAAGGCGGCGCGGTCGTGGACGCGCACCGCATTGCCGAGGTGCTGGCGCACCGTATCGTCGAGCTTGTCCGGGGCGACGAACAGGTCGGTGGTGCCGTCGCGCGCGACGATCGCATAGGAGAGCGCGACCGGCGTATGCGCGACGTCGCCGCCGCGGACGTTGAGCGCCCAGGCGATCGAATCGAGCGCGGTCAGCACCACCGCATCGGCGCGCTGGCTCGCCAGCCAGTCGGCGATGCCGGCGCGCTTGGCGGCGGAGGATTCACCCGCATAGGCATCGGCATGGACGGTGACCGGCGCGGGCGAGGGGGCGGGGCGGTCGTGCCAGACGCGGTCGATCGGATTGGCGTCGACCGCGACCAGCGTCGCACCGCGATCGGCGAGCGCCGCCGCCGTCTCGGTGACGAAGCCGCGCGTGTGCAGCCAGGGATCGTAGCCGATACGCTGGCCCTCGCGCACCGCCTCGGCGAGCCAGCCGGCGATGCTCGTCTCGGGCACGCCGACATACTCCCATTGCGCGCCGTCGACCTGCTCGCGGACCTGCAGCGTATAGCGGCCGTCGGTGAAGATCGCCGCGCGATCGGCGAGCACCACCGCGCTGCCCGCCGAGCCGCCGAAACCGGTCAGCCAGCCGAGCCGCTGCGCATAGCCGCCGACATATTCGCTCATATGCTCGTCGGTCAGCGGCACGATGAAGCCGTCGAGGCCCTGGCGGGCGAGTTCGTCGCGCAGCGCGGCGAGGCGGGCGGAGGTGTCGGTCATCGGATATTCCGTCGCTGGGGGATCGTCGCGGGTCAGGCGGTGCGTTCGGGCACCGCGGCGGCATCGGCGGCGATCGCCTGCGCCGGGGCCACCGCCTCCCATGGGAAGACGAACCAGTCCTTGGTCTGCTCCCGGTCGATCGTGCGCGCGGCATAATCGACCCGCTCGGCGGAGCGGACATTGTCGATCAGCGTCGCGAAGCGCACCCGTTCCGGCACCGCGCCAGCCGCGGCGAGTGTGGCGCGGATCTGCGCGATCGTGCCGCCGGTATCGTTGATGTCGTCGACGAACAGCAGCCGCGCGCCGTCGCACGTCCGTTCGGCAAGGCGGGCGAGCGGGGCGGCGGCGAACGCCTCGACCTGGCTCGAATAATCGACCGACAGCGTCGGCAGCCCGAGCGCGTGGCTGAGATAGACTGCGGGGACGAGTCCGCCGCGGCCGATGCCGATCAGATGATCGGGCGCCCAGCCGCCGTCGCGGATCGCCGTGGCGAGAATGTGCACCGCGGCGACGAACGCGTCGTTCGGGATCGACGTATAGACCGGCATCAGCGCCCCGCCTCGGGCGAGGGCCGGCCGCACGGATGATAAGTGAACGGGATCATCCGCCTATCATCGTGCGATCGGCCCCGCGGGGCAAGGCGCGCCGACTCAGATCGCGGCGAGCGCCTGATCGAAATCGGCGATCAGATCGTCGGCATCCTCGACGCCGATCGAGATGCGGACCAGATTGTCGGTGATCCCCAGCGCCGCCTTGCGCGCCTCGGGCACCGACAGATGCGTCATCGCCGCCGGATGGCTGGCCAGCGTCTCCGTCCCGCCGAGCGACACGGCGAGCTTGGCGATGCGCAGCGCGTCGAGGAAGCGGAACGCCTCCGCCTCGCCGCCCTTGACGAGCAGCGAGAAGGTCGAGCCCGCGCCGGTGCAATGGCGGCGATAGATGTCCGCCTGCCGCTCCATCCCCGGCGTGTCGGGCAGGAAGCCGAGATAGCCGACGCGCTCGACCTTGGGGTGATCCCGCAGGAAGGCGCAGACCTTGACCGCATTCTCGCCGGCGCGGCTCATCCGCAATTCCAGCGTCTCGAGGCTGCGCAGCAGCATCCACGCGGTATGCGGGTCGCAGATCGTGCCGATCGTGTTGCGCATCGCACGGATCGTGTTGATGTGCGCCTTGCTGCCGAGCACCCCGCCGGCGACGAGGTCGCTGTGGCCGCCGGCATATTTGGTCAGGCTGTAGACGACGATGTCGGCGCCGTGGCGCAGCGGCTGCTGCCAGAGCGGGCCGAGGAAGGTGTTGTCGATCGCGATCGGCGGCTTCTCGTCGGCATCGGCGAAGATCGCGTCGCGGCTTGCCGCCACCGCCTCGATATCGACCAGCGCGTTGGTCGGATTGGCGGGGCTTTCGAGATAGATCAGCGCGACGTTGCCGGTCCTCGCCTCGGTCAGCACCGCGTCGATCTCCTCACGGCTCGCGCCGGCGGGGAAGTCGAGCCACTTGACCCCGAACTTGCCGAGGATGCGGCCGATCAGCGTCTCGGTCGCCGCATAGAGCGGACCCGAATGGACGATCGTGTCGCCCGGCTTGGTCATCGCCAGGAACAGCGTCGCGATCGCCGACATGCCGCTGGAGAAGGCGAGCGCATCCTCCGCCTCTTCCCAGATGCCGAGCCGGTCCTCGAGGATCTCCTGATTGGGTCCGTTGAAGCGCGAATAGACGAGGCCGTCGGCGCCGCCCGGCCGCTTGCCGGTGACGCCCTCGAAATGGCGCTTGCCCGCCGCCGCATTGGGGAAGACGAAGGTCGAGGTGAGGAAGATCGGCGGCTTGAGCGCGCCTTCCGACAGCGCCGGGTCGAAGCCGTGGCCCATCATCATCGTCGCGGGCTTGAGCTTGCGATCGCCGATCTTTTCGACGCCGATATCGCTGGCGGCCGGGCTCTGGGTGCCGCCGGCGCCGGTCAGTTCTGCTTCGTCGGGCATGGTCTTCTCCTTGATGGGGAAGAGCATAGCCGCGGATCGTAACGGATGACACCAGTTTGCGATTGGCGGCGGCGAGGGGCTGGCGGTGCCATCCCTGCTCCGGGCAACCTTACCCCACCCCGATGACGCTGAGCTGACGCCCGTAATCCGCCTCGCCGCGATGCGTCGCGCGGCGGAAGCTGTAGAAGCGGTCGGCGTCGGCATAGGTGTCGAGCCCCATTGCCTCGATCCGCGACACCCCCGCCGTGGCGAGCCGGTGCGCGACATAGGCTTCGAGGTCGAACTGGTAACGGCCAGCGCGCCCGTCGGTGAAGAAGCGCTCGTTGGCAGCATCGGCCGCGGTGAAGGTGGCGAGGAAGCCGGCGTCGACCTCGTAGGAGGCGCGGGCGATGCACGGGCCGATCGCGGCGACGATCTGCTCGCGCCGCGCGCCGAGCCGCTCCATCGCGGCGAGCGTCGCATCGGTGACGCCGCCGATCGCGCCCTTCCAGCCGGCATGCGCGGCGGCGACGACGCCGGCGGTGCGATCGGCGAACAGCACCGGCGCGCAATCGGCGGTGAGGATGCCGAGCAGCAGCCCCGGTCGATCGGTGACCAGCGCATCGGCGCGCGGCCGCGCCTCGTCGGCAAAGGGCGCGTCGACGATCACCGCCTCGGCGGAATGGATCTGGTAAAGCCCGACCAGCGCCGCACCTGGCAGCACCGCGGCGCCGGCGCGGCGGCGGTTCTCGGCGATCGCGGCGGGATCATCGGCCGAGCCGAGGCCGCAGTTGAGCCCGGCGACGAGGCCGGCCGACACGCCGCCGCGCCGGCCGAGGAATCCGTGCGGCACGTCGCCGAGACGCGCGGCACGGATCACCTCGATATCCGGCCCGTCGGTCCCGTCGGTCATCTCGCTCACAACGCCAGCCGCATCAGATCGTCCTCGTCGCGATGATGGCCGACCATGAAGTCGTACCGCCCGATCCGTTCGAAGCCATAGCGTTCGTAGAAGCGACGCGCGCGCGCATTGTCGACATAGACCGACAGGAACAGCTCGCCCGCGCCGCGTGCCCGCGCGGTGACGATCACCCAGTCCATCATCCGCGCGGCAAGGCCGCTGCCCTGCGCCGCCGCGCGCAGGTACAATTGGCGCAGCTCGATCATCGCGCCGGCCGGCTCGACCGGCAGCGACTGCGGCCCCAGCTTGGCGAAGCCGAGCGCCGCGCCGTCGCGTTCGGCGAGCAGGAAGGCGAAGGCGGGATCGGCCAGCTCGCTGCGCCAGCGTTCGATCGTCAGCCCGTCGAGGAAGCTGGCGAGATCGGCGGGGGCGTAGAGCGGACCGAAGGTCGCGGTGAAGCAATCCGCCATCAGCGTCGCGATCGTCTCCGCATCGGCGACATCGGGGGTGCGCAGCATCACCGTCATGCGCCGAACGCCGCCGGGGTCGGCCAGTCGCGGTGCGTCACCGCCAGCGCCTTGAACAGGGTTCCCATCTCGCCCATCAGCCGCGCCCGGTCGGCGACGATCGCCTGTCCCCGTTCCGGCGCATGGCGGGCAAGCGCGGTGGCGCGGCCGTCGATGCCGAGCTGACCGAGCAGGTCGCGCTGCGTCACCGGCCCCCAGGCGACCGCACCCGCCGCCTGCGCCGCCGCGGCGAGCGTGGTGAAATCGACGTGCGCCGACAGATCGACCTCGCCGGGCGTCTCGAACGGATTGGCGAAGCCGTGGCCGCGCACCGCCTGCAACGTCTCGCCGAGCAGCGGGCCTTCGTGGCCATAGTCGATCGCGAGCAGCGCGCCGCCCTGCGCGGTGAGGCGGGTCGCAAGCGCCTGCATCACCGTGACGCTCGCCGGCGAAATCTCCAGCATCGATCCGGCCGGCGCGTCGCGCAGCGGCTCGGGCAGCACGGCGATCGGCACCGGCTTGCCCGCGATCGGCAGGAACAGCGTGTCCTGGCAGGCGACGAGCCGTTCGTGCCAGCCCTCGCCGCGGCGGACGAGCTGGCGGATCGGCAGCGCGTCGAAGAATTCGTTGGCGACGACGATCAGCGCGCGGTCGTCGGGCAGGGTATCAACGCCGTCATGCCAGTGCGCGGCGGGGACGCGCTCGGCCTGCGCGGCACGGAGCAGCGGGCTGGTCTCGACGAAATACACGTCGGGGGTCAGCCCGGCCTTGGCCATCGCGCGCAATGCGTCGGCAGCGAGCGTGCCGCGGCCCGGCCCGAGCTCGACCCAGGCGACCTCGGGGCGTCCGGCGCGATCCCACAGATCGGCGCACCACAGGCCGATCAGCTCGCCGAACATCTGGCTGATCTCGGGCGCGGTGATGAAGTCGCCGCTCGTGCCGAACGGGTCGCGGGTCGCATAATAATGCGCATTCGCCGCCGCCATGAACTGCGACACCGGGATCGGCCCGCCCAGCGTGATGGCGCGCGCGAGACGATCGGGGAGGGAGGCTTCGGTCACGCGCCGGGGGATGCCGCCATGGGTCGCAGCGCGCAAGGGGCGTATGCTGCGCCCCGAGCCCTTGGCCGATCATTCGACCTCATTTCATCATCCCGGCGCAGGCCGCGATGATGAAAGGGACGGCGGGATGACGAGCGAAACCCTTCCTAGGCCACGCTCTCCGTCCCCGCGATCGGCTCCACCCGCGTGCGTCGGCCGGGCGCGGTCAGCACCAGGTAGAGGCCGCCGGCGATCATCGGCAGGCACAGCCACTGGCCCATATGGATGCCGGTCGCCTCGACCCACGATCCGCGGAACTGCGCGTCGGGTTCGCGAAAGAATTCGACGATGAAGCGCGCGATGCCATAGCCGAGCACGAACAGCCCGACGAGCTTGCCCGGCTGATAGCGCGCCTTGGTCCGCCAGAAGGCGAACCACAGGATCGCGAACAGCACGATTCCCTCCAGCCCCGCCTCGTAGAGCTGGCTGGGGTGGCGCGCCGGCTCGGGCACGTCGAACGGCACGGTGCGCTCGAACACGATCGCCCAGGGCACGTCGGCGGGCTTGCCCCACAATTCGCCGTTCACGAAATTGGCGAGCCGACCGAAGAACAGCCCGAACGGCACGACGCAGGCGATGTAATCGTGCACCCGCAGCCAGTCGAGCTTGTGCTTGCGCGCGAACAGGATGATCCCGATCGACGTGCCGATCACGCCGCCGTGGAAGCTCATGCCGCCGTCCCACAGCCGCAGGATGCGGATCGGGTGGAGGATCATCTCGGGCGCGTAGAACAGTACATAGCCGATCCGACCGCCGAGGATGATGCCGAGCGTCGCATAGAAGACGAGATCGTCGGCATGCCGCCGCGCCATCGGCGCACCCGGCTGGGCGAGCAGCTTCAGCAGATACCACCAGCCGACCAGGATGCCGGCGATATAGGCGAGGCTGTACCAGCGCAGCGTGAAGAAGCCGATCGAGAAGACGTCCGGGTGCAGCCCCAGATCGGCGAAACGGATATGGCCGCCCGCGGCCGGCAGGGCAGCGGGAACGGCGGCGGCGAGCGACGGCAGGATCAAGGCTTTCCCCCAGGGTTTGCCGACTGCATAGTGGCGCAAAGGCACAAGACCAAGCGGAGAGAGATATGAGGACGCTGCTCGACGAGCGTATGGACGCGACCATCGCCGCGCTGACCGGGCCGGGGGCGATGCTGCCGCTGACCACCGTCGAGCGGGGCGGCCGCAGCTATCCGATGATCGCCGCCGCGCCGCCCGCTCTGCCGGCCTATTATGCGCATTATTGTCAGGACCATGCCGACAAGACCTTCCTCGTGTCCGGGCCCGAGCGGCTGACCTTCGCCGAGGTCTATGCGCTCGCCGCGGCGGCGGCGCGGGCGCTGGTCGCAGGCCATCGCATCGCACGCGGCGACCGTGTCGGCATCGCGATGCGCAACTCGCCGAGCTGGATCGCGCTCTACATGGCGATCACCATGGCGGGCGGCGTCGCGACCTTGCTCAACGGCTGGTGGCAGGCGGAGGAGCTGGTCGCGGCGATCGACGAGGTCGGCTGCGCGCTCGTCTTCGCCGATGCGCCGCGCGCCCGCCGGCTCGATGGCGCGGAGGTGCCGGTTGTGGTGCTCGACGACACGCTGCCGCTCGCCGAGGCGCTCGCGCCGCTGCTCGATCGCGCCGCCGATGTCGCCTTGCCGGCGCTGGCGGGCGAGGATCATGCGACCATCCTGTTCACCTCGGGCTCGACCGGCCGGTCGAAGGGCGCGCTGTGCGATCATCGCGCGGTGGTGCAGGGCGTGTTCAACTATCTTGCCCAGGCGCTGACGATGCTGTCGATCGCCGCGCAGGACGGCAATGCGCCGACCGAACAGCCCTCGACGCTGCTGACGCTGCCGCTGTTCCACGTCACCGCCGAGGTGCCGGTGCTGCTGCAGAGCTTCGCGATGGGCCGCAAGCTGGTGCTGATGCCGAAGTGGGACGCGGGCGAGGCGATGCGGCTGATCGCGGCGGAGCGGATCAGCTATTTCGTCGGCGTGCCGCTGATGAGCTTCGAGATGCTCACCCATCCCGATCGCCACCTGTACGATCTGTCGACCGTCACCGACTTCGCCGCGGGCGGCGCGCCGCGCCCGGTCGAACATGTCCGCCGCATCGCCGAGGAGATGGGGGCGGGCGGCGGCGGCGCGCCGCTGATCGGCTATGGCCTGACGGAGACCAATGCGGTCGGCACCGGCAATTGGCGCAGCAATTACCTCGCCAAGCCGAACAGCGCCGGCCGCGCCTCGCCGCCGCTGGTCGATCTCGCCATCCTCGACGATGCAGGTGCGCCGGTTCCGCAGGGCGCGCGCGGCGAGGTGGCGATCCGCTCGATCTGCAACTTCCTCGGCTATTGGAACCAGCCCGAGGCGACCGCCGCCTGCATGACCGCGGACGGCTATTTCCGCACCGGCGACATCGGCTATCTCGATGCCGAGGGCTATCTGTTCATCGTCGACCGCAAGAAGGACATCATCATCCGCGGCGGCGAGAATATCTCCTGCCAGGAGGTCGAGGCGGCGCTCTACGCGCATCCCGGCGTCGCCGAGGCGGCGGTGTTCGGCCTGCCCGATGCGCGCTTCGACGAGGTGCCGGGTGCGGTCGTCCACCCGCGCGACGGCGAGACGCTCGACGCGGGCGCGCTGCAGGCCTTTCTGGGCGAGCATATCGCCGCGTTCAAGGTGCCGGTGCGCATCTGGATCGCCGATGCGCCCCTGCCGCGGCTGGGCACGGAGAAGATCGACAAGGTCGCCCTGCGCGCCACCTATCGGGCGCTGGCGGCGGCCTAGCCGCGCGCGCGGCTCAGTCGGTCAGGCCGTGGATCAGCAGCAGCGCGACGAACGACAGCAGCGCCGCCCAGGCGAAGACCAGCAGCGCCGCGGTCCGCCAGGCGGCGGAGACGCGGCGCAGCGAATAGGCGCCGCGCAGCTGGCGGAACATGTGCAGCGGCGGCAGCGCGAACACCGCGAGCACGATCCACCCGCTCGCCACCCCGGCGACGCCGAGCAGCATCAGCGCGATCACCATCAGCATCATGAAGGCGAGGCTGTAGGTGACGAAGATGGCATGGTCGTACAGCCCGAACCGCCGCCGCCACAGGAACAGCAACGCGACGAACGGCGTCGAGATCGGGATCAGCAGCCAGCTATATTTGTAGGCGCTCGATTGCAGCTTGTAGAGCGCGAGGCCGGGGTTCTTGTCCGCCTTGGCGAGGCCGTGGTCGAGCTTGGCCCAGCCGGTGCGGACCTCGTCGAGGCCGAACCGCCCCTCGCCGTCCGCCGGCGCCTGCGCACGGCGCAGCGCCGTGACCGTCGTGCGCAGCGCGGTGATCTGCGAATCGATCTCCGCCGTCGGCCGGCCCGCGGCGACCAGGCGATCGCGTTCGGCCTGCGCTTTGGTCAGACCGCGCTCCGCCTTGTCGGCACTGCGGGCGATGCCGATCGTCGTCCCGTCCGCGCGATCCGCGGTGACCAGCCCGGCGATGTCGCCGCCGAGCGCGCTGATCGTCGCGAACATCAGGAAGACGGTGAACAGGAACAGTGCGAGCGGCGAGACGAAGCGCGCGCGCTCGCCCGCGACGTAGCGGCGGGTCAGCTCGCCCGGCCGCCACACCAGCATCGGCAGCGTCCGCCAGATCTTGCCTTCGAAATGGAAGACGCCGTGCGCGATCTCATGCCCGATCGCGCCGACGGTGCGATGGACGTGGCCGCTCTGCCCGCAGGCATGGCAATGCGCGCCGATCAGCCGCGTGCCGCAATTGAGGCAGAGGCCGCCGCCGTGCGACGCCTGCGCCTCGCCGGCATGCGGCTCGACCGCGCGCGCGGTGAGCGCACCGGTGATCAGATCCGTGGCTGCTGCGATATCCCCCGACATGGCTTCGACCTAGCAAGAGTGCGATCGTGGCGCGAGAGGGCAGTTGATGGTAACGAACGCCATGGCTGACGCAGACAATCCGACCGAATTGATCGCCGACATGGGCCGCCGCGCGCGAATCGCCGCCGCGGCGCTCGCCCGCCTGCCGACCCTGCGCAAGGCCGCCGGGCTCCAAGCCGCTGCCGCCGCGCTGCGCGAGGCGGCGCCGGCGATCCTCGCCGCCAATGCCCGCGACATGGCGGCGGGCGTGGCGCGTGGCCTGTCGGGCGCGTTGCTCGACCGGTTGCGGCTCGATGCGGCGCGCGTCGCGGCGACGGCGGATGGCGTGGCGGCGGTGGCGGCGCTCGCCGATCCGGTCGGCATGACGATCGATCGCAGCGCGCGCCCCAACGGATTGCAGCTCAGTCGCGTCCGCGTGCCGATCGGCGTGATCGGCATCATCTACGAATCGCGCCCCAACGTTACCGCCGATGCCGCGGCTTTGTGCGTGATGGCGGGCAATGCCGCGATCCTGCGCGGCGGGTCCGAAGCGGCGCACAGCAATCGCGCGATCGCGGCGGCGCTCGCCGCCGGCTTCGCCGCCGCCGGCCTGCCGGGCGATGCGGTGCAACTGGTGCCGACCACCGATCGCGCCGCGGTCGGCGCGATGCTCGCCGCCGAGGGGGCGATCGACCTCGTCGTGCCGCGCGGCGGCAAGAGCCTCGTCGCGCGCGTCCAGGCCGAGGCGCGCGTGCCGGTGCTCGCGCATCTCGACGGCATCAACCACGTCTATGTCGACGCCTCCGCCGATCCGGCGATGGCGCGGGCGATCGTCGTCAACGCCAAGATGCGCCGCACCGGCATCTGCGGCGCGATGGAGACGCTGCTGATCGACCGCGCCTTCGCCGCGCCGGTCGATCTGGTCGAGGCGTTGCAGGAGGCGGGGTGCGAGGTGCGCGGCGATCCGCTCGAGGCCTCGATCGGCGAGATCGTCATACCGGCGGACGCGGCGGACTGGGACACCGAATATCTCGACGCGATCGCCTCGGTTGCCTTGGTCGACGGCGTCGAGGGCGCGATGGCGCATATCGCCCGCCACGGCTCGCACCATACCGACGCGATCGTCGCCGAGGATGCCGCGGTCGCCGAACGCTTCCTTGCCGAGGTCGACAGCGCGATCGTGCTGTGGAACGCCTCGACCCAATTCGCCGACGGCGGGGAATTCGGCCTGGGCGCTGAGATCGGCATCGCCACCGGCCGCCTCCACGCCCGCGGGCCGGTCGCGCTCGAAGGGCTGACGACCTACAAATGGGTCGGGCGGGGGAGCGGGCAGGTGCGGTCCTGACGACATGTGGTGTCGGTTGAAGCCGAGTATCGGCGGGCGTAGGATAGGGATATGACTGCCGCCGGCTCCATTACCGCTCCGCTCGACACAGCAACGCTGGCGCTGGTGGAGGATCTCGCTCGCGCCCGCGGCATCAGCGGTCCGCAATTCGCCGCCGATGCGATCCGCCGGGCTACCCAGGATGCCGTCGATTGGCGCGCCTTCGTGCAGGAAGGGATCGATTGCGTCGAACGCGGCGAGGTCCATACGCAGGAAGAAGTGGAAGCCTGGTTCGAGGCTCGCGTGGCGGCTCGCCAGCGACAGTGAGGCGCGCGATCTGGGCGCGCCGGGCGCTGGATGATCTCGCCGGCATCGACGACTTTTTTGCGCAGGACGATCCCGCCCATGCCGATCATGTCGGCCGCGCTGCGGTGCGGGCCGCCCGTTTCCTTGCCGAGCATCCATACGCCGGGCCCCGGATGGAAGACGACAAGCGCAAGTGGCGTGTCCCCGGAACCTATTATCTCTTGCTCTACCGCGTCGTGCCGGCAGGTGTGGAGATTCTCCGCGTCCATCACGGGCGCGAAAACTGGATGATCTCTTGACCCCCACCGGCATCCTCGGCGGCTCGTTCAATCCGGCGCATCGCGGGCATCGGGCGATCACGCTGGCGGCGATTCGCGCGCTCGACCTCGACGAATGCTGGTGGCTGGTGTCGCCGGGCAACCCGTTGAAGGACGGGGTGAGCGACATGGCGCCGCTGAAGATCCGCCTCGCCTCGGCGAAGGCGCAGGCGCGCCGCGCGCCGATCCGCGCGACCGATATCGAGGCGCGGCTGCACACCCGCTACACCCGCGATACGCTGCGCAAGCTGCAGCGGCGCTATCCCAGGCGCGAGTTCATCTGGCTGATGGGCGCGGATAACCTCGCGCAATTCCATCGCTGGCGCGGCTGGCGCGAGATCGCGCGTACGATGCCGATTGCGGTGATCGCGCGTCCGGGGTATGAACATCAGGCCCGGGCGAGCGTCGCCATGGGTTGGCTGCGGCGCTTCCAACGGCCCGCAAGCCACGCGAAGCTTTGGACGACGTGGAGATTGCCGGCACTCGTGCTGTTGCGCTTCCGCCCCGACCCGACTTCCGCCACCGCGGCCCGAGCGGCCGATCCCGACTGGCACCGGCGCCATCCGGCCCAGCAACCCAGGAGTCCCCTTGGCGACTAACCCCCATGCCGTGCGTCCCGCCGATCCCGCCGAAGTCGAGGCGCTGCATCGGCTGATCATGGCGTCGCTCGAAGACGACCAGGCCGAGGAAGTGATCACCATCCCGCTCGCCGGCAAGTCGACGATCGCCGATCATATGATCATCGCCAGCGGCCGGTCGACGCGTCAGGTCGCCTCGATGGCGAACAAGCTCGCCGAGAAGATCAAGGCCGAGTGCAAGCGCACCGTGCGGATCGAAGGCCTGCAGACCGCCGACTGGGTGCTGATCGACGCCAATGACGTGATCGTCCATCTGTTCCGGCCGGAGGTGCGCACCTTCTACAATCTGGAGCGGATGTGGCAGTTCGGCGATACCGTCTCGTCGTCGCTCAAGCCGCTGCCCGCCGCCGCGCCAGAGGCCTGACATTCTGCTGCATATCGTCGCGCGCGGCCGGATCGGCCGCTCGCCTGAGGCCGATCTGGTGGCGCGATATGTCAAGCGGATCGGCTGGCCGATGCGGATCACCGAGCTGCCCGATACCGGCGGCAAGCTGCCCGCGCTGGAGGCGCAGACGATCCGCGTCCTGCTCGACGAGAAGGGCGAGGTGCTCGGCTCGCTCGATTTCGCGCGCCGGCTGGAACGCTGGCGCGACACCGGCACGCGCGAGGTGCGCTTCCTGATCGGCGCGGCGGACGGTTTCGGCGACGCCGAGCGCGCCGAGGCCGATCTGCTGCTGTCCTTCGGTCGCGCGACCTGGCCGCATCTGCTCGCCCGCGCGATGCTCGCCGAGCAATTGTTCCGGGCGACGTCGATCCTCGCCGGGCATCCCTATCACCGGGAGGGGTGAGTGGGGGTGACCGGCCCCTCACGTCGCCGCCGCCGCGCGATGCTCGTGGCGGCGCTCGCCGCGTTGAGCCTGCCCGCCGCGGGGCAGAGCCTCGCCGATCAGCGGCAGCGACTCGCCGCCGCCAAGCGCGATGCGGCGCAGGCCGTCCGGCGCGCGGCCGATCTCGCACGGGACGCCGCCGCCGAACGCGATGCGGCCGACAAGGCGCGCGCCGAGGAAGCGGCGCTCGCCGCGCGGGTCACTGCGGCCGAGGCCGAACTGGTCGCCGCGCGCGCGCGGCAGGCGATCGTCGCGCGACTGCTCGCCGATCAGCAGGCGCGGCTCGCGGCGCAGCAGGCGCCGGTCGCGCGGCTGCTCGCCGCCCTGTCGTCGCTCGCGCGCCGGCCGACCCTGGTCGCCGTCGCGCAGCCGGGTTCGATCGCCGATCTCGTCCACGTCCGCGCCGTGCTCGGCGGGGCGCTGCCGGTGGTGCGGGCGCGGACGCAGGGCGTGCAGCAGGCGATCGGCGCGACCCGGGCATTGCAGGGCGATGCGGCGCTGGCCGCGGCGGCGCTGCGCCAGGGGCGCGCGCGGCTGGAGGCGGATCGCACCGCGCTCGACCGGCTCGCCGCGGCGCACCGCCAGCGCAGCGAGACGCTCGGCCGCAGCGCCTTGAGCGAGTCGGATCGCGCGCTGGCGCTCGGCGAACGGGCGCGCGACCTCGTCGACTCGCTCGGCGCGGGCGATGCGGCGCGTGTCACCGCCGCCGATCTCGCCGCGCTGCCCGGGCCGGTGCCGCGTCCGCTCGCGCCGGGCAGCGTCGCGCCGGTACGGATGCACGGCGTCTATCGGCTGCCGGTCCGCGGCCGGCTGGTCACCGGGCTCGACGAAGTGTCCGACGCCGGCGTCCGCGCGCGCGGCCTGACCTTCGCGGTCGCCGACGATGCCGCGGTGATCGCACCGGCCGCCGGCGTCGTCCGCTATGCGCGGCGCTTCCGCGGCTATGGCGATATCGTCATCATCGATCACGGCGACGGCTGGACCAGCCTCGTCACCGGACTCGGCCTGCTCGCGGTGCGGGCGGGTCAGCGGCTCGCCGCCGGCGCTCCGCTCGGCCGCGCCGCCCCCGGCGAACCCGCGCGCATCACCGTCGAGCTGCGCCGCCGCGGCCGGCCGATGGACATCGCCGCGCTGCTCGGCTGAGCCGGCGAAGGTCAGCGTTCGTTCAGCCGCGCTCTGCTTTGCTCCCGCCGGAGATTGCGGCTAAACGGACGCGGTCTCTTCCGCCTTCAGGATGTTCGATGGCTCGTCCGCTACCGCTACTTACCGCGACCGCCCTGCTTGGCTCGCTGTGCCTCATTCCGCTCGCGACACAGGCGATGGCCGCGGTCGATACCGATACCTATCGCGAATTCGACCAGTTCCTCGACGTCTTCAACCGCATCAAGTCGGACTATGTCGACAAGGTCGACGACCAGAAGCTGATCAAGGGCGCGATCCAGGGCATGCTCGCCAGCCTCGATCCGCATTCGAGCTATGTCGACGCGCTCGATTACGACAATCTGCGCATCCAGACCGAGGGCAATTACGGCGGCCTCGGCCTCACCGTCCAGATGGAGGACGGCGCGGTCAAGGTGGTGGCGCCGCAGGAGGACACGCCCGCCTATCGCGCCGGCGTCAAGTCGGGCGACTATATCACCCATATCGACGGCAAGCTGATCTACGGCGAGACGCTGGACGAGGCGGTCGCGCTGATGCGTGGCAAGCCGGGCAGCAAGGTCAGCCTTACTCTGGTGCGTCCCGGTCAGGACAAGCCGGTCGAGGTGACGATGAACCGCGAGGTCATCACCCAGAAGCCGGTGAAATGGGAGGTGCGCGGCGACGTCGGCTACGTCAACATCAACACCTTCTCGGAAAGCACCGGCGCCGATACGCGCGCGGCGATCATGGCGATCGACAAGAGCCTCGGCCATCGGCCGCTCGGCTATGTCGTCGATCTGCGCGACAATGGCGGTGGGTTGCTGACCCAGGCGATCGCGGTGAGCGACGCCTTCCTTGACCATGGCGAGATCGTCTCGCAGCGCGGCCGCGAGAAGACCGACATCGAGCGGTACTTCGCCAAGCCCGGTGACGACGCGCATGGCCTGCCGGTGGTGGTGCTGACCAACCCCGGCACCGCCTCCGCCTCGGAGATCGTCGCCGGCGCGTTGCAGGATCATCACCGCGCGCTGGTGATGGGCGAGCGCAGCTTCGGCAAGGGATCGGTGCAGACGCTGCTCCAGCTCGGCCCGCAGACCGCGCTGCGCCTCACCACCGCGCGCTACTACACCCCGTCCGGACGGAGCGTGCAGGAGGGCGGGATCGAGCCGGACATCAAGGTGCCGCAGCTCAGCGATCCCGACTTCAAGTCGCGTCCGGTGTTCCGCGAGGCGGACCTGCGCCGCCACCTGATCAACGAGGTCAAGGCCGACAACAAGATCCTCGAGGAGGATACCAAGGAGGATCCGCGCTTCGCGATGACCGCCGATCAGCTCAAGAAGCAGGGGATCGACGATTTCCAGCTCTATTATGCGCTGAAGACGGTGGCGCGGCTCGGCGGCCCGGCGCAGGTCGCCGCGGCGACCCGGCCCAAGCTGCCGGTGCCCGCGGCGACGCCCGCCGCCAAGGCGAAGTGATCGGGCGATGACCGGCACCGCGCGTCTCGCCCGCTGGATCGCCCTGCTGCTGCCCGCGGCGCTGCTCGCCGGCGCCTGGGGATCGCAGCTCATCGGCCATCTCTACCCGTGCGAGATGTGCCATTGGCAGCGCTGGCCGCATTATGCGGCGCTGGTCGTCGCGCTGCTCGCCTTCCTGCTGCCGGCACCGCGGCTGGCGCGGACGCTGGTGGTGATCGCGGCGCTGCTGATCGCGGCGTCGGGCGCGATCGGCGTCGCGCATGCCGGTGTCGAATATCATTGGTGGAACGGCTTCACCGCCTGCACCCAGACGGTCGACCTGCGCGGGCTCGGACCCGATGCGCGGCTGGCGGCGTTGATGAAGGCGCCGGTGGTCCGCTGCGACGTCGCGCAATGGACGTTCGCGGGCATCTCGCTCGCCGGGTTCAATGCGATCCTGTCGCTCGGCGGCGCGGCGGTGATCCTGTGGCTGATGAGGAAAGCGCGATGACTGCCGACAGTGCGACCCTGCCGCCGCCCCGCTGGCGCCCCGGCGACCGGCGCGAGCCGACCGAGGCGATGATCCGCGTCGATCAGGCGGGCGAGTTCGGCGCGATCCGCATCTATGCGGGGCAACTCGCCGTGCTCGGCGACCGTCATCCCGCCAGCCGCGCGATCCATCATATGGCGAGCCAGGAGGAGCGGCACCGTGCCTTCTTCGACGACCTGATCGTCAAGCGCGGCGTGCGGCCGACGCTGTTCCAGCCGTTCTGGGACAAGGCGGGCTTCGCGCTCGGCGCGATCACCGCGGCGATCGGTCCCAATGCCGCCATGGCCTGCACCGCTGCGGTCGAGACCGAGATCGACAAACATTACCAGCAGCAGATCGACGACCTCGGGTCGAGCGAACCCGAATTGTCCGCCGCGATCCTCGAATTCCAGGCCGAGGAGCTCGAACATCGCGATCATGCGCTCGCCAACGGTGCGGAAAACGCCGTCGCCTATCCGGTGCTGAGCGGATTGATCCGGCTCGGCTGCAAGGTGGCGATCGCCGCGGCGAAGCGGATTTGAGAGGAGCATCCATGCGTATCATCGTCGCCATCGCGGTGCTGACGAGCGCCATGCCGGCGCTGGCGCAACAGGCCAGGCCCGGCGCAGCGCAGGTGACCCAGACCCCCGCCGGCCCCGGCACCGCCAAGCCGGTGGTGATCGCGACGCCGGGCGAGGTCGCCAAGCGCGCCCCGGTCAACGGCGTGCTGGTGCTCTACGGCAACGAACGCTGCCCGACCAACAATGACGGCGCGGAGATCGTAGTCTGCGAACGGCGCAGCGCGCGTGAGCAATATCGCGTGCCCAAGGAACTGCGCGAATTCCAGGTGACGCCGCAGAACGAAAGCTGGGCGGCGCGCGCGCAGGGGACGCTCGACGCGGGCGTCGGCGCCAACAGCACCGGCAGCTGCTCGACCGTCGGCGCCGGCGGCCAGACCGGCTGCTTCCTGCAAAGCGCCCGCGCCGCGCGCAAGGAGAATCAGGCGCGCAAGGCGGAAGAGGCACGGCTGCCCTGACGCGGCACGTCGTCGCGTGATCGACCACCCGCCCTCGACCATTACCGCCGGGGCCGTTTATGGTTACGGGCATGCCACGGCACCCGACGCCGCCATCTGAACGGCGAGCGACGGGTCGGCGGGCGTGTTGAGGGGCGACGATGACGATCACGACTGAACCGGCGCGACGCGCGATGCGCCCCGTCCGCATCCTGCTGTTCGCGCTGGTCTGGTTCAGCTGCGCCTGGTTCGGCTCGTGGGAGCTCAACCCGAATAACGCGACGCGGTTGTTCGCGGCGATCAGCCTGGTCGAGGACGGCGACGCGACGATCGATGAATTCGCCGCGCTCACCATCGACAAGGCGAGCTTCGCCGGTCACGCCTATCTCGACAAGGCGCCGGGGATGACGCTGGCCGCGCTGCCCGCGGTGTGGATCGCCGATGCCGTCACCGGCACGCGCGCCGCCGATTTCGGTGCCGTCCCCGGCGGACCGGAGTTCGAAACCTATCTGCGCTTGCGCACCCGCATCGCGGTCGCGATCGGGCCGGCGGTGCTGACCGCGCTCGCCGCGGTGCTGCTGTTCGACCTCGGCATGGGGCTGACCGGCAGCGCCGCCGCCGGGCTGTTCGCGGCGCTCGGCTATGCGCTCGGCACACCGATATGGGGCTGGTCGACCACGCTGCTCGGCCATGCCGTCGTCGCCGATTGCTATGGGGTGGCCTTCTGGGCGATCTGGCGCGGCAGCGGCGGGCGAAGCGGCACGCGGCGATATGCCGCGATCGCCGGGGCGGCGCTCGGCTGGGCGGTGGTGGTCGAGCATCAGGCGGTGCTCGCCGCGGTGCCGATCGGGCTGTGGGCGCTGTGGCAGCTGCGCGACCGTGCCGACCGGCTGCGGCTCGCCGGCATCGCCGTGGCGGCGGGGATCGTCGCGCTGTTGCCGCTCGCCGCGTATAATATCATCGCTTTCGGCATGCCGTTCCGCGTCGGCTATTCGGGCGTGGTCGGCTGGGAAGGGATGCATCAGGGATTGTTCGGGCTGGGCTGGCCGCGGCTGACGGTGATGCGCGCGGTGCTGTTCAGCTTCCAGCTCGGGCTCGTCTGGGTCGCGCCGGTGCTGCTGCTCGCGCCGCTCGGCCTCGTCGCCTGGCTGCGGCGGCCGAAGCGGCGCGCTCTGGCGATCACCGCGATCGCGACGGCGCTGATCGTGCTGCTGGTCAATGCCGCCTATGTGTACTGGGACGGCGGCAACACCACCGGCCCGCGCTTCCTGATCCCGGCGGTGGCGCCGCTCGCGCTCGGGCTGGCGGCGGAATGGTGGCGGGCGGGGGGACGCGGCGAGCGGCTGGCGATGACGCTGCTGCTGACGCTGTCGATCGCGGTCAATGCAATGATCGCCGCGGCCGAAATCTATACGCCGCCGCTCGTCACCTTCCCGGTCGGGCAGTGGGTCGCCGTCGCCTTTGCGCGCGGGCTGCTGCGGACGGTGCCGAGCGAATGGTTCGGCTGGAGTCCATGGGCCGGGTTCGCGCTGTGGGCGGTGCTGGCGGTGCCGGCGCTGGCGTGGCTGGCGCGCCGCGTCAGCCGTGCCGCTTGAGCCCGCGCACCCGGTGCCAGATGTAGAAGGCGACCAGCGCGATCACGACGATACCGATCAGCAGGTCGGCGCGATGGAACGCCGCCTTGACGCGCGGATCGCTGTTCCACTTGTCGCCCAGCGTCATCCCGACCCAGGCGAGGCCGAAGCACCACGGCCATGAGCCGAGGAAGGTGTAGACGTGGAACGGCAGCAGCCGCATCCGGGCGACGCCGGCGGGGAAGGCGATGAAGCTGCGGATCACCGGCAGCAGCCGGCCGACCAGCACCGCCATGCTGCCCCAGCGCGCGAAGAAGCGGTCGGCGGCGTCGAGCTCGCCCGGCCCGATCAGCACATAGCGGCCCCATCGCTCCGCCATCGGTCGCCCGCCGCGCTTGCCGACCTCATAGCCGACGATCGAGCCGATATTGCAGCCGATCGCGCCCGCGGTGGCGGCGAGGATCAGGTCGAACCGTCCGGTCGAAACCAGATAGCCCGCGAACGGCATGATGATCTCCGACGGCAGCGGGATGCACGCGCTTTCGATCGCCATCAGCACGGCGATGCCGACATAGCCGCCGCTCGAGATCACCCAGATGGTGAAGGTGGCGAGAACGCCCAGGATCTTTTCGAACATGGGTCCGGGGCTTGGCGGATCAGGGCGGCCAAGGGAAGGGGGAACCGGCGGGGCGACTCGCGCGCTCGTCCCGCCATGACCGATTTGACCCTGAACGACGGCCGCAGCATCCCGCAACTCGGGCTCGGCACCTGGAAGCTTCCCGATCCGCAGGCGCCGCTCGCGGTCCGCAAGGCGCTCGACCTCGGCTACCGGCTGATCGACACGGCGGCGATTTATGGCAACGAACGCGGCGTCGGCGAGGGCGTGCAGGGCAGCGACGCCTTCGTCACCACCAAATTGTGGAACGACCGGCAGGGCGATCCCGGAGCGGCGCTCGACGAAAGCCTCGCGCTGCTCGGGCTCGACGCGGTCGACCTCTATCTGATCCACTGGCCCTCGCCGGCGCAGGACCTTTATATCGATGCGTGGAAGGCGCTGATCGCGTTGCGCGATGCGGGCAAGACGCGCTCGATCGGCGTGTCCAACTTCCTGCCCGAGCATCTCGACGCGATCATCGCCGCGACCGGCGTCACCCCCGTGCTCAACCAGATCGAGCTGCACCCGCGCCACCAGCGCCGCGATCTCGTCGCCTATCATCAGGCGCATGATATCGTGACGCAGGCGTGGAGCCCGCTCGGCCAGGGCGGCGCGCTGTTGCGCGAGGCGGAGATCGTCCGCATCGCCGAAGCGCATGCGCGATCGGCGGCGCAGGTGGTGCTCGCCTGGCACCTCGCGCACGGCTTTTCGGTCATCCCCAAGGCGGCGGATAACGACCATATGAGCGACAATTACGCCGCGCTCGACCTGACGCTGAGCGCCGACGAGATGGCGGCGATCGACGCGCTCGAAGCCGGCGAGCGATTGGGACCCGACCCGCTCGACATGTGATCCGATCCGCCCCGGTACGGGGAGGTGGCAGCGCGCGGCGCTGACGCGTGGCGGCCTGCCTCCCGTACCGCAGGGGGGCTTATCCGCCCACCGCCGCCTTCGCCAGTTTGAGATCCTCGACGAACCGCACGAACTCCGCCTCCTTCTGCGCCGGATCGGGCAGGCGGAGCAGATAGCTCGGGTGGACCGTGATCCACGCCTCGCCGCCGTCGGGCAGACGCAGCGCACGGCCGCGCTCCTTTCCGATCGTCACCGTGCGGCCGAGCAGCGAGCGCGCCGCCGTCGCGCCGAGCGCCACCGTCACCTGCGGGCGGACGAGCATCTGCTCCTGTTCGATCCACCAGCGGCAGGCCTCGATCTCGCCGGTGTCGGGCTTGGCGTGGATGCGCCGCTTGCCGCGCGCCTCGAACTTGAAATGCTTGACCGCGTTGGTGACATAGACCTGCCCGCGGTCGATCGCCGCGGCGGCGATGGCGCGGTTGAACACCTGTCCCGCCGGGCCGACGAACGGCGTACCGGCAAGGTCCTCCTGATCGCCCGGCTGTTCGCCGACGAACATCATCGCCGCATCGACCGGCCCTTCGCCGAACACCGTTTGCGTCGCGTGTTTATAGAGGTGGCAGCGCGTGCACGCCGCCGCCTCGTCGCGCAGCGCCGCCCAGGCCGCCGCGACATTGTCGCCGATCGTCGGCGCCTCGCGTGATTGGCTGATCATCCCGCTCTCCCGTGCCTGCGCCCCGGCGATCAGCTGGCCGACCAGCGCCGTTTCGGGCATGTTCTTCCAATATTTGCGCGGCATCTCCTTGAGCATCGCGCCGATCTTGACGCGCGCCGGGTTGAAGATGCTGGCGTAATAGGTCTTCCACACCTCTTCGGTCGGATCGCCGTCGGGCGCGTCGCCTTTCGCCGCACCGGGACCTTCGGAGAGCATCGCGCCGTCCCAGTGCAGCGAGAGCTCGGGCGTCAGGATCGACCAGCGCATGCTGGCGAAGCGGTTGACGAAGAAGGCGGCGTTGGCACGGACGATATGATGCTCGGGCTCGAACCAGGCGACGTAGCGGCTGGCGCCGTCATCGTCGGCGACTTCGCGGAAGCGCAGGAAGGCGCGCATCTTGTGGATATCGCGACGGACGTTCTTGGCCAGCACCTCCAGCCGGCGGACCAGCGGGTCGGCATGATCCTCGATCAGCTTGGGCTCGCGGCGCAGACGGTGCAGCGCGGTATAGAGCAGGGCGAACCGCTCGGGCTCCGCCGCCATGACGACGCTGCGCGCGAGGTCGAGGAAGGCGCGCGGTACCGACAGCGTGCCCGGCACCGGCGGCGGCACCGTCGTGTCCGTGGTGGTGGCGAACAGGTCGGCGGGCGCGGCACCGACCTGCCAGACGACGTCGTCGGGCGGGACGTCCGCCGCGGCGAAGCCCCGCGCCGCGTCGCGCCACGCATCGAAATCGTCGGGCGCGGACAGCGTCGCGAGGCGCATGCGGCGCGTCAGTCCCGCTCGTCGCCGCCCGGCGGGTTGGACTTGGCGATCTCCAATTCCTCGGGCTTGCGCTCTTCGTAGATCGTCGCGAGCTCCTCCTCGGTCGAATCGTCGAGTTCCTCGGCGGCGGCGGGGAACATCTCTTCCTCTTCCTCGGTGATATGATGCTCATAGCGGCGGCGCATGTGGAAGAACTTTTCGCTCCACGCATCCGAGCCGAACTCCTCGTCGGCCATCTCGCCGAGCAGGTCGTCGACCTCCTTGTGCTCGCTCACCGAATGGCGCGCATCGTCGCGCAATTCGGGATCGCGCAGCATCGTCGCGTAGAGCGATTCCTCCTCGGCGGCGGCGTGGCTCTGCACCTCGAGGCGGAACGCCTCGAACAGCCGCTGACGCTCCTCGCCCGCGCCCTGCATCTCGGCGAGCTGCTTCAGCATGTCGCGTTGCTTGTCGTGATCGCGTTTGAGGTCCGCGTAAATCTGCGCCAGCGCCATCGTCCGTCTCCTTCGCGGCGACCAACCGGCGAGGCGACGGAGCGTTTCACCTGTGAATCATTCTCAGGCGGCGAACAGTTCGAGCTGCTGCCGCTTCGGCGCGACGAGCGGCTTGAGATCGGCACGATCGGTGAGCAGCACCGGCCGCCAATCCTCGGCGACGATGAACGGGCGGACCTTGGCGACGCTCACCGTCAGCCGTGCGACATCGTCGAGCCGCAGCCGGCGCCAGCGGCGGCTGGCGACGATCCGGTTGACCGCCTTGACGCCCAGACCGGGGACGCGGAGCAGCAGCTCGCGGGGCGCGCGATTGACGTCGACCGGGAAGCTGTCGCGGAACTTGAGCGCCCAGGCGAGCTTCGGATCGATATCGAGCGGCAGCATGCCGGTCGCATCGTCGGCGGCGGCGACCACCTCGTGCGGGCTGTAATCGTAGAAGCGCATCAGCCAGTCCGACTGATACAGGCGATGTTCCCGCATCAGCGGCGGGCGTTGCAGCGGCAGCACCGTGCTCGCATCGGGGATCGGGCTGAATGCGCTGTAATAGACGCGGCGCAGGCCGAAGCGGTCATAGAGCGTCGAAGCGCGGGTGACGATTTCGCCATCGGTGGCGGCGTCGGCGCCGACGATCATCTGCGTCGACTGGCCGGCAGGGGCGAAGCGCGGCGCGGATTTGTACTTCCTGCGCGCGTCGCCGTTGTCGGCGATCGACGCCTTGACCTCGCCCATCGCGCCCTCGATCCGCGCGCCGTCCTTCTCGGGCGCGAGCCGCTTGAGGCCGCTGACCGTCGGCAGCTCGACGTTGATCGACACGCGATCGGCGTAAAGGCCGGCCTGATGGACCAGCTCGGGATCGGCGTCGGGGATCGTCTTGAGGTGGATGTAGCCGCGGAAGTGATGATCCTCGCGCAGGCTGCGCGCCACCTCGACCATCTGCTCCATCGTATAGTCGGAGGATTTGATGATCCCCGAGGACAGGAACAGCCCCTCGATATAATTGCGCTTGTAGAAGGCGATGGTCAGCTTGACGACCTCGTCGGCGGTGAAGCGGGCGCGGCGGACGTTGCTGCTCTTGCGGTTGATGCAATAATGGCAGTCGAAGATGCAGCTGTTGGTCAGCAGGATCTTGAGCAGGCTGATGCAGCGCCCGTCCGGCGCATAAGCGTGGCAGATGCCCATGCCCTCGGTCGAGCCCAGCCCCTTGCCGTCGCGGCTGTCGCGCTTGGCGGTGCCGGACGACGCGCAGGACGCGTCATATTTCGCTGCGTCGGCGAGGATCGCCAGCTTTTCCCGCGTGTCGAGCTGCGCCATTCGTTCGATATACGTTCCGCATCGGGTGGCGACAAGGTCGGCGGCGGACACATGATATTGATCGAGGGCAATATCACCGCAATGCGCGCGGTGCAGAACGCGTCTGGCAGGGGCTGGAGGAGGACGAGACCATGATCCGCAGCGACACGCCCTATCTGTCCGACCGGTCGTTCACCGAAGCGGTGCGCGCTATCCAGGCGGACCATCCCGCCGCCGCCGCGGTGCATCAGGAGATGTGTTTGCTCTACACCAGCCGTGTGATCGCGGGCCTGCTGCGCCGACCGCGGCTGCGCGGCCGGGCCTGACGCGCCGGCGGCGCGGCCCGTCACTCCGCGGTGAGCAGCTCGGTCGCGCCGCCGAGATCGACCGAGACCAGCCGGCTGACGCCGCGCTCGACCATCGTCACGCCGAACAGCCGGTGCATGCGGCTCATCGTCACCGCATTGTGCGTGACGACCAGATAGCGGGTATCCGTATCCCGCGACATCCGTTCGAGCAGGTCGCAGAAACGTTCGATATTGGCGTCGTCGAGCGGCGCGTCGACCTCGTCGAGCACGCAGATCGGCGCGGGGTTGGTGAGGAACAGCGCGAAGATCAGCGCCACTGCGGTCAGCGCCTGCTCGCCGCCGGACAATAGGGTCAGCGACTGGAGACGCTTGCCCGGCGGCTGGGCGAGGATCTCCAGCCCGGCCTCGAGCGGATCGTCCGAGTCGACGAGTTGCAGGTGCGCCGCGCCGCCGTCGAACAGGGTGGCGAACAGCCGGCGGAAATGGCCGTCGACCGCGGCGAAGGCGGCGAGCAGCCGCTGGCGGCCTTCGCGGTTGAGCGTGCCGATCGAGCCGCGCAGCCGGTTGACTGCCTCGCCGATCTCGTCGCGCTCGGCGGCATTGGCGGCGTGGCTCGCCTCGATCTCGGCGAGTTCGCGCTCGGCGACGAGGTTGACCGGGCCGATCCGCTCGCGATCGGCGACGAGCCGGTCGTGCGCCGCGCTTTCCTGATCGGGCGTCCGGACCTCGGCGACGGCGAAGGCGAGCCGCTCGGGCAGCACCGGCGCGGGGCAGCCGAACCGCTCGCCCGACAGGCGACCGAACTCGAGGCGGCGCTGCTCGTGATGCTCGCGCCGCGCGGTGCTGCCGGCGCGCGATTCGCGGGCGCGGCTCAGCGTCTCGATCGCCGCGCGCTGCGCCGCCTCCGCCGCGCGGGAGCGCTGCTCGGCATCGCGTTCGGCCGCCGCCTGCGTCTCAGCGTCGCGGCGGGCGGCGTCATGTCCGGCCGCTTGCGTCAGGATCGCTGCGTCGAGCGCGGCCGGGCGACCCTCCGCCTCCGCGACCTCCACGGCGAGGGCGGTATCGCGCGCGTCCATCGCGGTGATCCGTTTCGCCGCCTCGCCGGCGCGGGCGCGCCAGCTGCGCACGTCGGCCTGCGCCGCGGCGAGCCGCTCGCGCTGCGCCTGGACGCTGCGATCGAGCGTCGTGCGCCGGTCGCGCGCGGCCGCGACGGCGGCGCGGTGCCGGTCGGCGATCTGCGCCAGCGCCGCGACCGCGGCGGCACCGTCGCGGCCATCGGGCAGCGCATCGCGCGCCGCCTGCGCCGCGGCTTGGTCGGCGCGGGCCTCGTCGCGTTCGCCGCCGATCCGGGCGGCGCGCGCGTCGAGGTCGGCGCGCTGGCCGGCGAGCCGTTCGAGCGCGGTCGCGGCACGATCTTCCGTGCGCGCGGCGTCGCGCCCCGCGGTCTCCGCCTGCGCCAGCGCCGACCGTGCCTGCTGCGCCGTGCGCCGGGCCGCGGCGATCCGCTCCTCGACCGCCCGGCGCGCCGTCTCGGCCGCGTCGAGCGCCGCGGCGGCGGCAGGACGCGCGGCGGCCAGCGCCTGCAGGCGGTTGAGCCGTTCGAGCCGCTCCGCCGCCGCGGCGCCGCTGTTGCGCGCGACATAGCCGTCCCACCGCCGCAGCCGCCCGTCCGGCGTCACCAAGCGCTGCCCGACCGCGAGCGGCTGGCCCTTCTCGCTGCCGACGAACACCTGCGCCAGCCGCCGCGCCAGTGCTGCGGGCGCGGCGACATGCGCGCCGAGCGGCTCGGTCGCGGCGGGCGGCGGCGGATCATCGCCAGCGACTGCCGCACCGGTCCAGGCGGAGAGGTCGCGATCGAGATCGTCGCCCAGCGCCGCGGCGAGCGCGCGTTCATAGCCGGCGGCCGGCGCGACATGATCGAGCAGCCGGTCACGCCCGCTGCGCTGCGTCGCCTTGGCCAGCGCCGCCGCCTCGCTGTCGAGCGCGGCGAGCTCGGCGCGGGCGGCGGCACGCGCGCTCTCCGCGGCGTCGCGATCGGCGGCGGCGGTGCGCTCGGCATCCTCGGCAGCGGCGAGCGTCGCGCGGGCCGCTTCCGCAGCGGCGATCGCCTCGCGACGGTGCACCGCGGCCGCGTCGCGCGCCGCCGTGAGCGGTTCCGCATCCCCCAGCGCGGCGAGCGCCTGCGCGACCTGTGCCGCCTCGCGCTCCGCCCGATCGGCGCGCGCGCGGGCCGCGGCGAGCGCCGCGTCGGCGACGCGCGCCTCCGCCGCCTCGCTCGCCTGCCGCGCCATGCCCTGCGCGAGCGCGACCTCGGCATCGCGCGCGTCGCGCTCCGCCGCCGCCAGCGCCGCATCGCAATCGGGCATGGCCGCCGCCGCCGCGGCGATCGCGGCATCGAGCGTCGCGACCTCGTCCGCCAGCCGGGTGAGCGCGGCGGCGGCATCGGCGGCGAGCGTGCCTTCGCGGGCACGATCCTCGGCAATGCGCCGGCGGGCCTCGGCGAGCTCGCTGACGCGCCGGGCCGCGGCGGCGCGCTCGCTGCGCAGGCCGGCGAGGCGATGGCCTGCCTCGCCCGCCGCGTCGCGGGCGGCGAGTGCAGCGCTGCGGGCGAGCGCGACGGCGGCGGCGGCCTCGGCCTGCGCGGCGGCGGCCGCCTGTTCGGCGGCGGTGGCGGCGGCGACCGCGGCGTCGGCGGCCTCCGCCTCGGCGCGCGCGGCGTCGGCGGCGGCGGCGGCCTCGCGCCAGCGCGCGAAGATCGTCCGCGCCTCGGCGACGCGGATCTGGTCGGACAGCGAGCGATAGCGTTCGGCGGCACGCGCCTGCCGCCGCAGATGGCCGGCGCGCGAATCCTGATCGGCGATCAGCTCGTCGAGCCGCAGCAGATTGGCCTCGGTCGCGCGCAATTTCTGTTCGGCATCGCGGCGGCGGACGTGCAGGCCGGCGATCCCCGCCGCATCCTCCAGCATCGCGCGCCGTTCGGCCGGCTTGGCGGCGATCACCGCGCCGATCCGGTTCTGGCTGACCAGCGCCGGACTGTGCGCGCCGGTCGCCGCATCGGCGAAGAGCAGGCCGACGTCCTTGGCGCGGACGTCGCGCCCGTCGATGCGATAGGCGCTGCCGGCGCCGCGTTCGATGCGGCGCACGACCTCGCGCTCGGTGACCTCGCCGCCGGGGACGGGCGCGTCGAGCAGGATCGACACTTCGGCGAAATCGCGCGGCGGCCGCGTCGCGGTGCCGGCGAAGATGACGTCCTCCATCCCCGCGCCGCGCAGCGACTTGGCGCTGTTCTCGCCCATCGTCCAGCGCAGCGCTTCGAGCAGGTTGGACTTGCCGCAGCCGTTCGGCCCGACGACGCCGGTCAGCCCGCGCTCGATGACGAGGTCGACCGGATCGACGAAGCTCTTGAACCCGGCGATGCGAAGCCGCTTGATCTGCACCGGCTGCGGGTGCCGCTTCTGACGTGGCGTGGCAAGAGGGTGGCGTGTGGCCGCGGGGGATAGGGGTTCACGCAGAGGCGCGGAGGCGCGGAGAAGAAGGGCCGCGCCCGCAGAGGCGTAGAGAGCGCAGAGGATACGCGCGTGACGCGCTTTCCGAGCTCAAAGGTCGGGCACCACCTTTACCATCCCGTTCGCCCTCCGCTTGTCGAAGGGCATGAGACTCACCCGCCTTCGACAAGCGGAGGGCGAACGGTCGGGTAGGGCGGGCCGGCTCGAGGCGAGGCCGTCGGGACGACCCTATGCCTCTGCGGCCTCTGCGCCTCTGCGCGAAAAACCTTCGTCGCCGCGCCTCCGCGCGAACCCATATCGTCGCGCCCGCACGCCAATCGACACGACCGGTCAGGGGAAGTCGAGGCCGGCGAAACCTACCGCTTCCCCCGTACCCGCGCTTACGCCCCCGCCGCCTTGAGCAGCGGCTCGAGCTGGCCCCAGCTCAGCGCGTCGATCTTCTTGCCGTTGAGGATCAGCGTCGGCGTGCCGGTGACGGTGCCGTCGGCGCTCTTGTCCTGCGTCTGCTTGGTCCAGCGGTCGATCTGCTTCATATCGCCGAGGCACTGGCGCGCCTTGGCTTCGGGAATGCCGCGCTGCTTGGCGAAGTCGATCAGGCCCATCTGCTCGGCCATCATGCGGATCGCATCGACCGGCTTGGCGCTCTGCAACTGCTGCTGCATCGCCGCCGGCATCGCCTGCAGCTTGGTGTTGAAGCCTTCCTGCGCCTGATACATCTGTTCGAGGATCGGGAAGAAGGCGCTCGCATCGGTGCAATTGCCGAGCAGCGCCGGCGGCAGGTCGGGTGCGCCGTGGACGAGGAATTCGCGATATTCGAAGCTGACCTTGCCCGGCTTGACGTACTTTTCGAGCAACGGCGCGAAGCCCTCGCGCGCCAGCGCGCCGCAGGTCGGGCACAGCCGCGAGCCGTATTCGACGAGCTTGATCGGCGCATTGGGGTTGCCGACGATCGTCCCCTCGGCAGTGCGCGAGGCGGTCTCGGTCCAGCTCTGGCCGGCGGGTGCGGCGACCGCGGCGGCGGGGCTGGCCGGGGCGGACGGCGTACCGGCCTCCTTCGAACAGCCCGCCAGCGCGAGCGACAGCACGGCGAGCGAGGCAAACATCTTCATGAAAGGCTCCGTTATTGTGCGCCCGTGGCGCGCCTGTCTCTTATCGCGCGCCCTTGGCGCGCAGGGCGGGTTCGAGCTTGTCCCAGCCGGCAGGCGGCTGGAGTTCGCCGTTGATGTAGAAGGTCGGCGTGCTGTTGACCTCGATCGGCGCGTCGCCGGTCATCGCGGTGATCCGCGCCACCTCCGCCTTGTCGGCGAAACAGGCGTTGACCTTCGCCGGGGTGAGGCCGCGCTTGAGCATCGCCGCGGTGAGTCCGCTCGCATCGGCATAGCTGCGCGCCTGGACGATCAGCGGCTTGGCGGCGATGTCGGGATGCGCCTGCTGATAGGCGCCGGCCTTGTCCAGCCATGTCGCCTGCGTCGCAAAGATCATCGCATGCGCGCCGGCGAAACCGCGGGCGCCGCCGCATCGCGCGAGGATCGCCGCGCCGAGGTCGGCGGGGTCGCGGATCAGATGGCGATATTCCAGGCTGACCTTGCCCGAAGGGATCATCTGCCCCTTCAGCACGGGCGCGCTCTTTTCGGCGAAGTCGGCGCAATGCGAACAGGTGTAGCTGCCATATTCGATCAGCTTGACCGGCGCGGTCGGGCTGCCGATCACATAGGCGCCCTTGGCGGTCTGGCGCACGGTCTGGCCGCTGTCGGCGGCGGGCGCGGCGGCGACGAGCAGCAGGGCGAGCGGAGCGAGGCGGGGCAGGGTCGTCATGGCGATCATCCTATCCTGGGAAGGCCGCGGCTGGCGTGGACGCCCGCGGCGAGCGATTCGAGCACGGCGCGCAATTCGGGATCGGCGATCCGCTTCAGCCCCTCGCCGATCTCGGCGGGGGCGGGCTTGAGCGACGCAGGCGCGCTGCGCGGCATCGGCTTGGCGACCTCGCCCTGGCGGATGGTCAGCCGGGCCACCGCAACATAGCCGAAGAAGCGGTTGACCCGCTCGATGATCTCGGGCGCGATATGCTGCATCATCGGCGCATGGGCGCCGCGCACGACGATGGTCAGCACGCCGTCCGCCTTCTTGCCCGGCGGGAAGCGCAGCGATTCGGGGGCGGAGGCCGCGGCCCAGCGGGTGCCGACGATCTCCGGCCAGCGCGTGACCAAGGCACTCTGCACGAAGCCGAATCGCTTGAATGCGGCGCCGTGGATGGCGGGCAGCAGCTCGCTCACCGCGCGGGCGCGATTCTGGCGGGGGGGCTCGGCTTCGGGGGCGCGGATGCGCTTGCTCATCGCCGGCTCCATGCCATAGCCAAGTCGTGGACGCTACTCGCTCTTATCCCGATGCCGCGGCGATATCCGCGGTGCTGCTTGCCTGGTACGACCGGCACCGCCGCCTGCTGCCGTGGCGCGCGCTGCCCGGCGAGACCGCCGATCCCTATCGCGTCTGGCTGTCGGAGGTGATGCTGCAGCAGACGACGGTGGCGGCGGTGCGGCCGCGGTTCGCGGCATGGGTGGCGCGCTGGCCCGATTTCGCCAGCCTTGCCGCCGCCGAGGAAGCGGAGGTGATGGCCGCCTGGGCGGGGCTCGGCTATTATGCCCGCGCACGCAACCTCGTCGCCGCGGCGAAGGCGGTGGTCGCCGATCACGGCGGCGTCTTTCCGCAGGACGAGGCGGTGCTGCGGACCTTGCCGGGGCTCGGCGCCTATACCGCGGCGGCGGTGGCGGCGATCGCCTTCGGCCGGCGCGCGGTGGTGGTCGACGCCAATGTCGAGCGCGTCGTCGCGCGGCTGTTCGCGATCCGCCAGCCGCTGCCGCAGGCGCGCGTCGCCATCCGCGCCGCCGCCGACACGATCACGCCCGACGCGCGCGCCGGCGACTTCGCGCAGGCGATGATGGACCTCGGCTCGGCTATCTGCACGCCGAAGAAACCGTCCTGCCTGCTCTGCCCGCTCGCCGCCGAATGCCGCGCCCGCCACGAAGGATCGCCGGACGCGCTGCCGGTCAAGGCGGCGAAGAAGGCCAAGCCGCAGCGCCACGGCACGATCTTCTGGCTCGAACGCGACGGCGCGGTGCTGCTCGTCACCCGACCGGGCAAGGGTCTGCTCGGCGGCATGCGCGCGTTGCCGACCGGACCGTGGAGCGATGCGCCGCCGGGCCTCGCCGACGCACCGGTCACCGCCGACTGGCAGATGCGCAACGCGACGGTTGCGCATGGCTTCACGCATTTCGACCTCGAACTCGCGCTTGCCGTCGCCGGGGGGCAGGCGCATCAGGCGGCGGAGGGCGAATGGTGGCCGATCGCGGAACTCGACCGTGCCGGCCTGCCGACGCTGTTCGCCAAGGCCGCCGCGGCGATCATGAGGAAGGACGGATGACGCGATTGCACCGGATTGTCGGATCGACGCTCGGCCTCGGCCTCGTCGCGCTGCTCACCGCCGCCGCGCCGGGCGGGCCGCTGCCGTCCCCTGCGACGGCGACGGGAACCGCAACGGAGAACGCCGCCCTGCCGCAGACGCAGGCGCTGTTCGACGGCTATGTCCGGGACGGCAAGATGCCGGGCATCGTCGCCGCCTTCGGCATCGGCGACCAGCCGACGCGCTTCGTCGCGGCGGGCCGGCTCGCCAGCGATGACGATGCCGCCGCGGTCTCACCCGACAGCCTGTGGCGCGTCTATTCGATGACCAAGCCGATCACCGCGATGGCGGCGATGCTGCTGATCGAGGAAGGCAGGATCGGCCTCGACGATCCGGTCGCGCGCTACATTCCCGCCTTCGCGCATATGACGGTGGCGACGCATCCCGAAACCAGCCTTGCCGGCGTGCCGGCGGAACGCCCGATCACGATCCGCATGCTGCTCACCCACACTTCGGGGCTGAGCTATAACATCCTCGCCAAGGGGGCGCTGCTCAGGGAATATGAGCGGCTCGGCATCCTGCCCGCCGCGGTCAGCGCGAGCATCGAGCCGGCGATGCGCCGCACCCGCCCGGCGACGCTCGCCGCCTTCGCCGATCGCGTCGCGCAGGCGCCGCTGATCGCGCAGCCGGGCACCGCATGGCATTATTCGGTCGGGCTCGACGTGATCGGTCGGGTGATCGAGGTCGCCGGCGGCATGCCGTTCGACCAGTTCGTCAATCGCCGCATCCTCGCGCCGCTCGGCATGACCTCGACCTATTGGACGGTGCCGCGCGCGGAGGCGGGGCGGCTCGCGACCAATTACGCCTTCACCGGCGAGGCGCTGGTGCCGCTCGATCCCGCCGCGACTTCGGTCTTCCTCCAGCCGCCGAGCTTTCCCTATGGCGGCGCCGGGCTGGTCAGTTCGGCGCGCGATTACGACCGTTTCCTCCATATGCTGAGCGACGAGGGCACGCTCGACGGCGTGCGCATCCTCAAGCCGGAGACGGTGCGGCTCGCCCTGTCCAACCTGCTCCCCGCCGGCGTCAGCTATGGCGGCGTGCGCGGCGCGACCGGCGGGGCGAGCGGTCAGGCGACGCCGATGGGCTATGGCGCGGGCGGCTCGGTCTATCTCGCCGACGGGCCGGGCGGCATTCCGTCTAAGGGCACTTATGGCTGGGGCGGGGCGGCGGGGACGATCGCCTTCGTCGATCCGGTGAAGAAGATACGGGGTACGATCATGGTCAATTACTTCCCGGCCGACCGCTGGCCGGTGCGCGAACAGACGGTGCGCGCGTTCATCGCCGATATGGCGCGGGGGCAGCGATGACCCCCGGCTTCACCGGCGGCACGCTCGATCGTGCCGATGCGCTGCGCCACGATGCCGAAGCGCTCGCCGCCAAGCTTGCCGATGCGCGGGTGCTGGCGCTCGACGGGCTGATGCCGGCGGTCGCCGCGGACGGGCAGCTCGCCTGGATCGCGCGCGACGCGGTGCCCGCCGATGCCGAGCTGGTCCTGCTCGGGCTCGACGCGCAGGGCCGGGCGCATGCCGCGGTGCTGCCCGCGGCGGGCGAGGAGGGGACGGCGCCGGCGATGCGCTCGCCGGCGCTGATGGCGGTGCTCGCCGCGTTGCAGCCGGGCGAGGCAGCGACCTATGCGACGGCGCGCAGCCTGCTCGACTGGCATGCGCGGCATCGCTTCTGCGCGCGCTGCGGCGCGACGACGCACGCCTTCCGCGCCGGCTGGGGGCGGCTGTGCGATGCCTGCGGCACCGAACATTTCCCGCGTGTCGACCCGGTGGTGATCATGATCGCCGAACATGACGGGCGCGCGCTGCTCGGCCGCGGCAAGGGCTGGCCCGAGGGGCGCTATTCGGCGCTCGCCGGCTTCCTCGAACCCGGTGAATCGATCGAGGAGGCGGTGGCGCGCGAGATCGGCGAGGAAGCCGGCGTGCGCGTCGGCCAGGTCCGCTATGTCGCCAGCCAGCCCTGGCCCTTCCCCTCGTCGCTGATGATCGCCTGTGTCGGCGTCGCCGAGGACGATGCGATCACGCTCGACACCAACGAGCTGGAGGATGCGATGTGGGTGCCGCGCGAGATGGTCCGCGCGGTGCTGGCGGGCGAAGCGGGGCCGTTCCTGCCGCCGCCGCCCTATGCGATCGCGCACACGCTGCTGACCGTCTGGGCGGCGGAGCCGGCCGCCGGCTGAACCGCGGGCGACCCGTCACCGCATCGCCGCGACCAGTTCGTCGAGCGATGCGGTGGCGAAGCTCGTCATGTCGTCGGCGAGCGCATAGGGCAGCAGCAGCGTCCGCCCACGCACCAGCGCGCCGCAGGAATAGACGACGTTGGGCACGTAGCCGTCCCACGTCTCGCCGTCCGGCGCGATCAGCGGTTCGGGCAGGCGGCCGAGCACCTTGGTCGGATCGTCGCGATCGAGCAGCGCGGCGCCGATGCAATAGCTGCGCACCACGCCCACCCCATGGGTCAGCACCAGCCAGCCCTCGTCGATCTCGATCGGCGAGCCGCAATTGCCGATCTGCACGAACTCCCACGGATATTCGGGCGTCATGATCCGCACCGGATCGTCCCAGGCGAGCGGCGTGTCGCTGGTCGCATACCAGAGGTTCTCGTTGTCGTGGCGGAACAGCGCCGCGAACTTGCCGTCGATCCGGCGCGGGAACAGCGCCATGCCCTTGCCGCTCGCCACCGGCCCGTCGACCGGATGCATGTGGAACAGGCGGAAATCGTCGGTCTGCAGCACCTCCTGCCGCGCGCCCTGGCCGCCGACCGCGGTATAGGTGCCGATATAGGTCTCGCGATCGTCATCGTCGCGGAAGCGGACGAGGCGCAGATCCTCAATGCCGCGATTCTGGCTCTCGACCACCGGGAACAGCACCGTCTCCGACGGTTCGCGCGCGTCGCGGCAGTTGAGCTGGACCAGCGCCTTCGCACCGATTTCGCGGATCAGCTCGGGCGCGGGCTGCTCGATCACCGGCGGCACGCCCTGACCGCTCGGCGTGTCGATCACCAGCTGATCCTCCCCCGGCCCCCAGATGCCGGTGCGGAAGGTGACCGACGACAGATGCCCCTCGCCGATCCCGCGCAGCGACAGGACGAAGCGGATCGCGCCGTCCGGGCAGTCGCCCTGATCGGGATGGGGGACGATGCTGGGGTTGAACAGCGCCGCCGCCTCGAACGAATATTCGGCGCTGAAATAGGCGCCGATCAGCATCTTGCGCGAATCGGCGAGGGTCGGATCGAGCTTCAGTCCGGGCGCGACCTCGTCGAAGCGGCGCAGCAGCAGTCCGGGGATCTCGCGGTGGCGCGAGCCCAGCCCCTCGACGACGGTGGCGACCTGCGCGTCGATGGCCTCTTCGGGCATCGCCAGCATCCGCTCGACGATCCGGTCGCCGCGGGGCTTGCTCTCGACTCGGAACGGATCGGGGTCTTCGGGTAGGAAGGGGCGGATGACGGTGCGTTTGGGATCGGGCAGCAGCGTGGGCGTGAGGTGGCGGACGAAGGAAGCGGCCAAGGGACCCTCCGGATAAGCGATCCCGCCGGCGGCTGCCGGCGTCCCACGTCAGACGCGTAACCGGCCCGGTGGGTCCCTTTCTACCACGTCTGGTGTGTCAGGAATGATTGCCGGCGAGCAGGGCGTGCCAGTCGCGTGCGTCCGCGGCACGCGCCGCGGCGGTGATCGCGTCGAGCAAAGGCGGATCGCCGGCGATCTGCGGCGGCAGGCCGATGCCGGCTTCGGCGAGGCGGCGGACCAAGGTCGCCGGCTCCGCGCCCTGTGCCGCGGCGGTGAGCTGGGCCGCCGCCGGATCGATGATCGCGACCCCTTCACGGCTGCGCTGGAGCAGGAAGGCGATCCAGCCGCCGAGCGCGGCGACGACATGGCGCGGCATCCGTCCGGCGGCGCGATGCGCGGCGAGCGTGTCGCCGAGCCGGTAGGGCAGCTTCTGCGACCCGTCGATCGCGATCTGGTCGAGCCGGTGGACGATCGCCGGGTTGCGGAAGCGCGCGAGCACCGCGGCGCGATAGCCGTCGAGGTCGAGCCCCGGCACCGTCGGCAGCATCGGCATGATGTCGTCGCGGATCATCGCGTCGACGAACCGGGCGAGCGCCTCGTCCGCCATCGCCGCCGCGACGCTGGCATGGCCGCGCAGCAGCCCGAGATAGGCGAGCGTCGAATGCGCGCCGTTGAGGATGCGCAGCTTGGCCTTCTCATATCCCGCGACGTCGCCGGTCAGCGTCGCGCCCGCCGCGGCGAGATCGGGTCCCGCCTGCCCGACATCCTCGATCACCCATTGGGTGAACCGCTCGCGCTGGACCGCGGCGCGATCCTCCAGCCGGATTTCCGCGGCGACGCTGGCGTATAGCGCCTCGTCGGCTGCCGGGGTGATCGAATCGACCATCGTCGACGGCACCCGCACCTCGCCCGCGATCCAGTCGGCCAGTCCCGCGTCGCGCCTCCGCGCAAAGGCGACCAGCGCGGCGTGGAGCTTGGCGCCGTTGCTGGCGAGATTGTCGCACGGCATCGGCACGAACGGCCGCACACCCGCGTCGCGCCGCGCGGCGAGCCCGGCGACGATCCAGCCGACCACGCTCGCCGGCACTGCCGCCCCGGCGAGATCGTGGACGATATCGGGATGCGCCACGTCCAGCGTGCCGTCGCCGGCGAGGCAATAGCCCTTCTCCGTCACCGTCGTCGTCACCAGCGCGACGGCGGGATCGGCGAGCAGCCGGTGCGTCTCCGCCGCGGCATCGGGGGCGAGGAAGCGGCGGTGCGCGCCGATCACCCGCAGCGCCGGCTCGGCATCGCGGATCGCCAGCGTGTAGAGCCCGTCCTGCGCGGCGAGCGCGTCGATCGTCGAGCGGCTGCGCATCGACACCGCGGCGATCCCCCAGCGCGGATCATGGTGCAGGATCGTGTCGATATAGGCGGCCTGGTGCGCGCGGTGGAAGGCACCGGGGCCGAAGTGGACGATGCCGACGCCGTCGCCCGGCGGCGCGGGCGGCGTGACGCCGGCGGGCAGACGGTCGATCGTGCTGCGGGTCAATCGGGTCACAGGGCCTGCCTCTCGTCACTGTCCCGTCGCCGCGGGCGTAGATACCGGTGTCATCGCTCATGACGCACCGCCGCGGCGGGCGCAAGCCGCGGCGCTGGCGAAGCCCGCCGCGCGTCGCTACGGTCGCGCGATGCGCAGCTCCGGCCAGCCGACGATCAACGATGTGGCGCGGCTGGCGGGCGTGTCGAAGAAGACGGTGAGCCGCGTCATCAACGATTCGCCGCTGCTCCATGCCGAGACGCGCCGCCGGGTCGAGACGGTGATCCGCGAGCTTGGCTACGTCCCCAACCCGCAGGCGCGCGCGCTGGCGCTGCGGCGCAACTTCCTGATCGGCCTGGTCCACGACAACCCCAATGCGCAGACGGTGATGAACGTCCAGCAGGGGATGCTCGACGGCTTGCGCGGCACCGAATTCGAGCTGGTCGTCCGGCCGATCGACCGCGCCGCGCCGGCGATGCTCGACGATCTGCGCCACGTGCTCGAGCGCCAGCGGCTGTTCGGCGTGCTGCTGATGCCGCCGATCAGCGAGGATGACGCGATCGCCCGGCTGTGCGAGGCGCTCGGCTGCCGCTACGTGCGGATGGGGTCGGCGCTGCTCGACACGCCGGCGCGGATGGTCGCCTCCAACGACCGCGTCGCGGTGGCGGAGGCGGCGGCGCATCTGCTCGCCAGCGGCCATCGCCGCATCGGCTTCATCGGCGGCCCGGCCGGATTCCGCTCGGCGCACGAACGCCGTGCCGGCTTCGAGGCGGCGCTTGCCGCAGCCGGGCTGGCGTTGGGCGAGGCGCAGGTCGCGGCGGGCGACTATAGCTTCGCCGGCGGGCAGGCGGCGGCGGCGCGGCTGCTCGACGCCGATCCGCGACCGACCGCGATCTTCGCCTGCAACGACGAGATGGCGGCGGGCGCGCTGCACGCGGCGCGGGCGCGCGGGCTGGCGGTGCCCGACGATCTGTCGATCATCGGCTTCGACGACAGCGCGATCGCCGCGCACCTCTGGCCGCCGCTCACCACCGTCCGCTGGCCGAGCCGGACGATGGCCGCCGCCGCCGCGCGCAAGCTGATCGAGGACGAGGCCACCGTACCGACGCATTTCCCGTCGGCGCTGATCCCGCGTGGATCGGTCGCGCCGCCGCGGTGCTAGCTCGCCCCGGCACCATTGCCCTGACCCTCCTGCGCGCCGCAAGCCGGTTGCGCACCAACCTGACACCGGTTACCACGCCGGCCCATAACGCGACGGAGAGTGCGTCATGACCCGCAGCCTCGATCTGCATCCCGACCGGCTGTTCCCTGCCGACCCCGATACCCGCGCCATCGCGCGCACGCTCTACGCGACGGTCGCGGACCTGCCGATCGTCAGCCCGCACGGCCATACCGATCCTCTGTGGTTTGCCGACGACCGGCCGTGGACCGACGCGACCAGCCTGCTGCTCTCGCCCGACCATTATCTATTCCGCATGCTCTACAGCCAGGGCGTCGACCTCGACGCGCTAGCGATCCCGCGCAAGGACGGATCGGTCAGCGCCGATCCGCGCGCGGCGTGGCGCCTGCTCGCCGATCACTATCATCTGTTCCGCGGTACGCCGTCGCGGATGTGGCTCGACCACGTCTTCGCCGAGGTGTTCGGCTTCGACGTCGCCTTCGAGCCGGCCACCGCCGATCTCTATTACGACATGATCGCCGAGAAGCTCGCCACCGATGCCTTCCGGCCGCGTGCGCTGTTCGACCGTTTCCGCATCGACTTCCTCGCCACCACCGAAGGCGCGCACGACAGTCTCGACGCGCACCGGCGCATTCGGGAGAGCGGCTGGGGCGGGCGGGTCGTCACCACCTATCGGCCCGATGGCGTGATCGACGTCGAGCACGAGCAATTCCCCGCCGCGCTGCGCCGCTTCGCCGAGCTGACCGGCGAGGATGTCTATGGCTGGCAGGGCTATCTCGCCGCGCACCGCAAGCGCCGCGCCGATTTCCGCGCCGCCGGTGCGACCGCGACCGATCATGGCCACCCCACCGCCGCCACCGCCAATCTGACTCCGGCCGAATGCGAGGCGCTGTTCGCCCGCATCACCGGCGGCAGCTGGACGCCGGCCGATGCCGAGCTGTTCCGCGCGCAGATGCTCACCGAAATGGCGGCGATGAGCGTCGAGGACGGCATGGTGATGCAGATCCACCCCGGATCGGTGCGCAACCACAATGCCGGACTGTTCGCCAGCCACGGCCGCGACAAGGGTGCCGACATCCCCGGTCGCACCGACTACGTCCATGCCTTGAAGCCGTTGCTCGACCGGTTCGGCACCTCGACCGACCTGTCGATCATCCTCTTCACGCTCGACGAGAGCGTCTATGCCCGCGAACTTGCGCCGCTCGCCGGTCATTATCCGTGCCTCAAGCTCGGTCCGGCCTGGTGGTTCCACGACAGTCCGGAGGGGATGCGCCGCTTCCGCGAGATGACCACCGAGACCGCCGGTTTCTACAATAGCGTCGGCTTCAACGACGATACGCGCGCCTTCCTGTCGATCCCGGCGCGGCACGACGTCGCGCGGCGGGTTGATTGCGGCTTCCTCGCCCGCCTCGTCGCCGAGCACCGGCTCGCGGACTGGGAGGCGGCGGAGCTGGCGCAGGAGCTGACCAGCGGCCTCGTCCGCCGCGCCTATCGTATCGATCGCTGAGGGAACGACCATGGGCAAGCTGCTCGCCTTCGGGGAAATCATGCTGCGGCTGTCGCCGCCGGGGCGCGAATTGCTGCTCCAGTCGCCGCGTTTCGACGTGTGGGTCGCCGGGGCGGAGGCGAATGTCGTGACCGCGCTGGCGCGGCTCGACCATGACGTCGGGCTGGTCAGCATGGTGCCGGACAATGATCTCGGCCGCTCGGCGATCGCGACCTTGCGCGGCCATGGCGTCGACACGCGGACGATCCAGGTCGGCGGCGAGCGGATGGGGTTGTATTTCGTCACCTCGGGCGCGGGGATGCGCGCCACCGACGTCGTCTACGATCGCGCGCATTCGAGCTTCGCCGCGGCGCCGGTCGCGGCATGGGACTGGGATGCGCTGTTCGACGGCGTCGACTGGTTCCATTTGTCCGGCATCACCCCGGCGCTCGGCCCGGTGCCGGCGGAGAGTGCGATCGCGGCGGCCCGCGCCGCGGCGGCACGCGGCATCCCGATCTCGTTCGACGGCAATTACCGCGCCAAATTGTGGGAGCGGTGGGACAGCGACCCGCGCGGCATCCTCACCCGTCTGGTCGAACAGGCCGATCTGGTGTTCGGCAATCATCGCGACATCGCGCTGCTGCTGGATCGCGACTTCACCGGTCATGACGGCGAGCAACGCCGCCGCGACGCGGCCGAGGCCGCCTTTGCCGCTTTCCCCAAGCTGACCACGATCGCCTCGACCGCGCGGCATGTCGAGACGGTCGACCTGCACCGCATCTCGGCGCGGGTCGACACGCGCGACGGCCATGCGCAGACCGACGAGGTGGTGCTCGCGGGGATCGTCGACCGGATCGGCGGCGGCGACGCCTTTGCCGCGGGTGTGCTGCACGCGTTGCGCGGCGGCGGCGACAGTGCCGCGGCGGCGGCGACGGGCCTCGCGCTGACCGCGCTCAAACATTCGCTGCCCGGCGATGCGGCGCTGTTCCGCCAGGCGGACATCGACGCCTATCTCGCCGGCGGGCTCGACGTCCGCCGCTAGGCGGCGCGCGCCCGCTGGATGCTGCTCCATGCGTAGAGGCCGCAGCCGAGCCAGATCAGCGCGAAGGTGGCGAGCTGCGTCGCGGTGATCGGCTCGCGATAGACCAGCACCGCTTCGAGGAATTGCAGCGTCGGCGCGATGAACTGGAGCAGCCCCATCGTCGTATAGCGCAGCCGCTTCGCCCCCGCCGCGAACAGCAACAGCGGCGCGGCGGTGACCGGGCCGGCGAGCAGCAGCAGCGCGGTCAGCCAGCCGTCATGCCACAGCACCGCGCTGCCGCTCCGCTCCGCCTGGACGAGGATCGCCAGCGCGAAAGGCGTGAGGATCAGCGTCTCCAGCGTCAGCCCGCCGAGCGCGTCGATGTGCGCGACCTTGCGGATCAGCCCGTAGAATCCGAAGCTCAGCGCCAGCACCAACGACACCCACAGCGCCCCGCCGCCACCCGCCGCGAGGATCGCGACGCCGATCCCGGCGACGATCACCGCCGCCGCCTGCACGCGGCTGAGCCGCTCGCCGAGCAGCACCATGCCGAGCGCGACGTTGAGCAGCGGATTGATGAAATAGCCGAGGCTCGCCTCGACCAGATGATCGTTGCTGATCGCCCAGATATAGACGAACCAGTTGACCGCGATCAGCGCCGCGCTCGCCGCCAGCAACATCAGCACCCGCCCGCGCGCCGCGGCGAGCAGCGCCGGCCCGCGGCGCGTCGCGACGACGATCGCGAGGAGCAGCAGCAGCGACCAGAGGATGCGGTTGGCGAGCACCTGCACCGGCGCCACCGCCGCCAGCATGTGCAGATAGAAGGGCAGCAGCCCCCAGAGGATATAGGCGCCGCCGCCGTAGAGGAGGCCCTGGCGCGCGTCGGACGGTCCGGTCATGCGCCGGCTGTGCGACGTTCGTTGCCGCCGCGCAACAAAGTCCGACATGGCACTGGCGTTGGTTGACTTTGCCGCCCGCGCTTTTCCTCGATCCGATAGCCGTCTAGGGCGACCGGCATGACCAGCGGCATGCTCCACGACCTGTTCCTGTCGACGCTGATCAAGCAGGCGGGCGGCAACCGCCGTCGCTGGCGATTGGTGATCGGCGAAATCCGCCTCTACGATCCGGCGACACACGCGCATTGCAACTGGGCGGTGACGCCGACGGGCTCGGCGACCGAGAACGACATCGTCGAGCGGATCGCGGACGACCTGCGCCTGCGCCACCCGATCGTCACCGCCGGCTGACCGACGGCCGCGACGCGCGCGGTTCGTCGCCGAGGCCGCTACAATGATCCCGTGGGGCCGGCAGGGATCAGGTCGTCGCGAAAATCGGCAAGTTGTTGAGAGATGCCGTCTTGGTCATGGCGTCGGCCGGAGTCGCCGGTCTGATCGTGGTCTGTTCGACGGAACGCTATCAAGGGATGATCGGCGAGGTCGATCCGGACGGCAGCCGGCTGACCCCATGCACCATCCCGACGGATCCGGATTCGTCGCGCATGCCGGTATCCGTCGTGGTGCTGATACCCGCGCTGATGCTGGCGGGAATTAGCGCCCGTCCGGTGCGGCGCCGATATCGCATCGCTATCAGCCTGGCCGTGCTGGCGCTGTGGATTTATTGATTCTTCGTCCGGTTCGCCGGCTGTGCCGCGTGAGGGCACAGGCGGTCGTCCGCGGCGAGCGGGTCACGCATCCGACACAGGCCGGATGCGCCAGCCGCGGGGGATCAGCGGTCGAGCGACTCGCGCAGCGGCAGTGCCGCGATCTCGCCGAGCCAGGTGCGGATCGTGCTGCGGCCGAGCGGGCTCAGCGCCAGCATCGTCACGCGGCGGTCGCTGATGTCGTCGCTGCCATCGACCAGCCCGCGATCCTGCAACAGCTTGATCCACCGCAGCGCGGTGGTGCGCGGCACGCCGGCGGCGGCGCAGCAGGCGTTGGTCGTCACCGTCGCGCCGTCGATCCCCTCGGCGAACAGGAACAGCATGATGTCGAGCCCGGGATTGGCGAACAGCGACGCCTCGAGATGCGTGCCGAGCTTGCGCCGCGCCGCGGTGATGCTCGTCGCCAGCGTCGCGAGCCGGGCGACCTCCGGGTCCTGCCCGTCGATCATCGGCGAAGCGGGCAGGCCGGCGAACGATCTGCTACCGGCGTCGACACCGCCAGGAAATGTAAAATCGTCGCGTACTCCGGCACCCATCGTGATCGTCGCTCCCGTAGACGCAGCAGGGCATAGCCGGAGCAGGTCCGAAATCAAGCTGCTACGTCAGTATCGGCGCAGCGCGACCGTCGTGTCTGGCGGTCGCTGCCGTGCGAATCATAGTGCTAACGCTACCAGACGCCGCTGTCACCCGCTTGCTGCACTGGACGCCAAGGATGGCAAGGGATTACCGCCCGTTTGGCCGGATCGCGGCGGTGGGGAGGGTTTCGATGAGCTGTTACCGACTGGATGACGCCGCACCGGCGCTGGGAGAGGATGTATTCGTCGCGCCGGGCGCGCACGTCATCGGCCGGGTGACGCTGGGCGAGCGCGCGTCGGTGTGGTTCGGCGCCGTCATCCGCGGCGACAATGATCCGATCACGATCGGCGCGGAGAGCAATGTCCAGGACGGCGCGATGATCCACGCCGATCCGGGCGCGCCGGCGACGATCGGCTGCGGCGTGACGATCGGCCATCATGCGATCGTCCATGGCGCGACGGTCGGTGACCATAGTCTGATCGGCATGGGGGCGACGCTGCTCAACCGTGCGGTGATCGGTGCGGAATCGATCGTCGGCGCGCAGGCGCTCGTCACCGAGGGCAAGGTCTTTCCGCCGCGCACGCTGATCGTCGGGGCGCCCGCCAAGGCGGTGCGGCCGCTGACCGAGGCGGAGGTCGCGGGGCTGCGCGCCTCGGCGGCGACCTATGTCGCCAATGCGCGCCGCTATGCCGCGGGGCTGTCGCCGGCATAATGCGCCGCGGCGTCGCGGATGAAGGCGGCGGTGCGGTCGGGCTGGGTGATCGGCAGCATATGGCCGCCGTCGATCAGCTCGATGCGCGCGCCCGGAATCGTCGCCGCGGTGCGCGTGCCGTGCAGCGTCGCGCTGAGGATCGCGTCGCCGCGGCCGAACAGGATCGCCGTCGGCACGGTCAGCGTCGGATAGCGCGCGACGATCGCGGCGATCTCGTCCCCGGCGGCGGCGAGATCGGCGGCGGCGGCGGCGATCGCGGTGGGGCGGAGCGACAGCGCGCCGCCGCCGCGGGTGGCGAAATCGGCGGGTGCCTCCTCCGGCGCGAAGACCGCGGCGACCGTCCGCGCCGTGGTGAGCTGGCCAAGCGGCGTCGCCACCGTCTCCGCGACGATCCGGCGCAGCGCCGGCGGGATCACCGCCAGTCCGACGAAGGCGGCGGGGACGGACTGCGGCTGGGTGAAGGGGGCGATGAGCGCGAGGCCGCGGATCAGCTCGGGCCGCTGCGTCGCCAACGCCAGCGCGACCGCGCCGCCGAGCGAATGGCCGACGATCAGCGGCCGGTCGAGCCCGAGCGTGGCGATGAACCGCCCGACGATCTCTGCCTGCGCCGCGATACCCGGCGTCGTCCCCTCGTCGGCGGTCGAATAGCCCGATCCCGGCCGGTCGAGCAGGAGGACGCGATGCGTCTCGGCGAGCCGGTCGAGCAGGGCATAGCGGAAGTTGCGCAACTGTCCGCCGAGGCCGTGGACCATGACGATCGTCGGCCCGCTGCCGCGATCGACATAATGGAGCCGCGCGCCCTCCACCTCGAGATAGCGGCCGTCGGGCGGCACCCGTCGTTCGACCTCAGCCGCGACGTGGCGCGAATAGAGCGACAGGCCGATGCCGCCCGCGCCTGCGCCGGCCAGTGTTGCGAGACCCCAGCGTAACGCGCGCTTCATGACCCTGGCTCCTGTCGGCGGTGCGAGTCCTTCATTGTAGCAGCCGCGCGGGCTTTGTCAGGCCGGATCGGCTCAGGCGGTGGTGACGATCCCGTCCACGACCGTCACCGGCCAGGCGGTGAGCCGCTGGCCGACGCAGGGGCCGCCGACGCACAGGCCATCGTCGATCGTGAACAGCGCGCCGTGCCAGCTGCACGCGATCAGCGCGCCGGACGGATCGAGATAGTCGTCGAGCGTCTGCGCCAGCGGCACCCCGGCATGCGGGCAGCGATCGACATAGCCGACCACCTGATCGGCGCGGCGGACGACGAAGCCGTGGAAGCGACCGGCGCGCAATTGCAGCACGAAGTTGCGCGCGCCGCCGTCGGCGATGGTGGCGAGCGGCGCGAGCCCGACACCCGGCGGGGTTGCCGACAGCCGTTCGCTCATCGGTCGGCGTCGGGCTGCCGGTCGGGATGCGCCGCCTCGGCCAGCGCCGTGGTCCGCTCCGCCGCGGCGACGCAATGCGGATAGGGCGCGACATCGACCTTGAAGCGCCGCGCCGAATAGAGTGCGGGGACGAGGATGCAATCGGCGAGCGTCGGCCGGTCGCCGTAGGCGAAACCGTCGCCATGCCGCGCGACCAGCGTCTCCGCCGCGGCGAGACCGAGGATGAGCCAATGGCCGGTCCATGCCGCGACCTGCGCGTCGGACGCGCCGAACTGCTCGCGCAGCAGCGACAGGGTGCGCAGATTGTGCAGCGGATGCGTGTCGGTGGCGATCGTCGCGATCGTCGCGCGGACGATCGCCCGGCCCGTCGCATCGGCGGGCAGCAGCGGCGGCGTCGGATAGCGGTCCTCGAGCCATTCGAGGATCGCGACGCTCTGCGTCAGCACCTGTCCGTCGACCTCCAGCGCCGGCACCAGCCGCTGCGGGTTGAGCGCGGCATAGGCGGGGTCGGACTGGCCGCCGGTGCGCAGATCGTGCGTCACCTGCCGATAGGCCAGCCCCTTGAGCGCGAGCGCGATCCGCACGCGATAGGCGGCGCCCGACCGCCAATAGCCGTGCAGGATCACGGCAGCCGCGCCTTGGGGAAGTCCGCCCATACGGTATCATAGTCGAGCTGCGCATGATCGAGCGCGAAGCCGGTCGGGCGATAGGGCCAGCAGCTTTCCAGCATGAACGCCATCGTGCCGTCGATCTTGTGCGGCTTGAGCTCGGCGGCGGAGGCGGCCTGCCAGCTGGCGAGATCGGGGCCGTGGCCGGCCATCAGATTGTGCAGGCTGATCCCGCCCGGCGCGAAGCCGTGCGCCTTGGCGTCATAGGCGCCGGTGATCAGCCCCATCGCCTCCGACATGACGTTGCGATGGAACCACGGCGGGCGGAACGTGTCCTCGGCGACCATCCAGCGCGGCGGGAAGATAACGAAATCGGCATTGGCGCGGCCCGGCACGTCCGACGGGCTGGTCAGCAGCGTGAAGATCGACGGATCGGGATGGTCGAAGCTCACCGTGTTGATCGTGTTGAACCGCGCGAGGTCATAGCGCCACGGCGCGAGATTGCCGTGCCAGGCGACGACGTCGAGCGGGCTGTGGTCGAGCGTCGTCGTCCACAAAGACCCCATGAACTTCTGGATCACCTCGGTCGCCTCGTCGCGATCCTCGAACCAGGCGACGGGGGTTTCGAAGTCGCGCGGATTGGCGAGGCCGTTGGCGCCGATCGGGCCGAGATCGGGCAGGCGGAACAGGCTGCCGTGATTTTCGCAGACATAGCCCGTGGCGCTGCCGTCGGGGAGCCGCGCGCGGAAGCGCACGCCGCGCGGTACCAGCGCGATCTCGCCGGGACCGACGACGATCCGGCCGAGTTCGGTCAGCAGTTCGAGCCGCCCGGCCTGCGGCACGAACAGCAGCTCTCCGTCGGCGTCGGTGAAGACGCGGTGCGTCATGTCGGCGCTCGCCGCATAGACGTGCAGCGCCACGCCCTCCAGATCGGCGGGATCGCGGTTGGCGAGCATCGTCGTCATGCCGTCGATCAGATCGGTGCCCGGCGGTGCCGCGGCGACCGGGTCCCAGCGCAGCCGGTTGGGGGCGAGCGGCCGGTCGGCGGTGCCGGGGGCGAAGCGGGGCGCACCGGCATAGGGCGCATAGGGCGGGTGTTCGGCGGTCGGCCGCATCCGGTAGAGCCACGAGCGCCGGTTCTCGTGCCGCGGCGCGGTGAAGGCGGTGCCCGACAGTTGCTCGGCGTAGAGGCCGAAGGCGGGCCGCTGCGGCGCGTTGCGCCCGACCGGCAGCGCGCCGGCGACCGCCTCGGTCGAGACATGGTTGCCGAAGCCGGGGATATAATCCGGCTCCGCTCGGGGGTGATGGACTGTCATTGTTTTGGCGTCCTCTCCTGCTCCATCACCCCGGTCCGCTACTCAGGCGTCGACGGTGATCACTCCGCGGCGGATCTGGTCGAGCTCGATCGATTCATACAGCGCCTGGAAATTGCCGTTGCCGAAGCCCTGATTGCCCTTGCGCTGGATGATCTCGAAGAAGATCGGCCCGACCATCGTCTCGGTGAAGATCTGCAACAGCAATCCTTCCTCGCCGACGTTGCCGTCGATCAGAATGCGGTTGGCGCGCAGCCGTTCCAGATCCTCGCCGTGACCGGGCACGCGCTTGTCGACCAGCTCGTAATAGGTCTCGATCGTATCCTGCAGGCGGACGCCGCGGGCACGCAGCTTTTCGACCGTGGTGTAGATGTCGTCGGTGGTCAGCGCGAGATGCTGGATGCCTTCGCCGTTATAGTCGCGGATGAACTCCTCGATCTGGCTCTTGTCGTCCTGGCTCTCGTTCAGCGGGATGCGGATCGCGCGATCGGGGGCGATCATCGCCTGGCTGAACAGGCCGGTCGCCTTGCCCTTGATGTCGAAATACTTCTGCTCCTCGAAGCCGAAGATCTGACCATAAAAGGCCGACCAGGTGCGCATCTGGCCACGGCGGACGTTGTGGGTGAGATGGTCGAGCAGGTCGAGCCCGACGTTATTGGCGGCCTCCGCCTCGGCGGCGCCGGGCACCTGATCCCAGTCGTCGTAGAGGCTGCCGGCCGCGCCGTGCGTGTCGACGAGATAGAGCAGCGAGCCGCCGATCCCTTCCAGCGCCGGCAGGCCGTCGAGCGCGGCGCCGACGGGTGCCGGCTTGGCGCCGCGGGCGATCGCCGCGTCATAGGCGGCCCTGGCATCGGCGACGCGGAACGCCATCGCGCTCGCCGACGGGCCGTGTGCGGCGCGGAAGTCGGCGGCATGGCCGCTCGCCTCGCGGTTGAGCAACAGGTTGATGCGGCCCTGCTTGTAGCGGGTCAGCGCCTTGGTCGGATGCGTCGCGGCGGCGACGAAGCCCAGCGCCTCGAACTGCGCGGCGAGCGCATCGGGATCGGGCGAGGTGAATTCACAAAACTCAAAGCCATCGAGGCCCATCGGATTGACGTCGATCTGGTCGGCCGAATGATCGGTCATGGCGGCAGCTCCAAAATGGTATCGTCTGTTACCAAATCCCTGCGCCATTGCCAAACTGGTGTCAACTGATACGAACGGCCGTGGCCCCGACCGACCGCCCCCTCGTCCTCGACGACTTCATTCCCTACCGCCTGTCGGTGACCTCCAATCTCGTCAGCGATTCGATCGCGCGGGCGTATGAATCGCTGTTCGGCCTGACCATTCCCGAATGGCGGCTGATCGCGGTGATCGCAGAGACGGGCGGCATCACCCAGCAGGCGATCGGCGCGCGCACGCTGATGGACAAGGTGACGGTGAGCCGCGCGGCGATCGCGCTGGTCGGGCGCGGCCTGCTCGCGCGGCGCGACAATCCGGAGGATCGCCGCTCGCACCTGCTCGATCTGACCGACGACGGCCGCAGCCTCTATGCGGCGGTCGCGCCCAAGGCGCTCGATCTCGAACGGCGGCTGTTCGCCGCATTCGATCCCGCCGAGGTGGCGCAATTCGTCGCGATGCTGCGCCGGATCGAACGCGTCACGCTCGACCTCAATCGCTGAGTCACCACGCCGCACCGGCATAGTTGTGCGACAATTGCCGGTTAGCAGCGCCGATCCGTGTTCAGGGGTTCAGTCTATGCGTGTGGCGGTGGTGATGATGATGGCGGCGAGCTGGCCGGCGCTGGCGGTGGCGCAGCAGGCGCCGGCACCCGCCGGATCGCAGACGCCGACGCAGACGTCCGCCGCCACGCCCGCATCCCCCGCGACGCCGCCCGCCGCCACCGCGCAGGCCGGCACGCCGCAGAGCGACGCCGCGCCGCCGACGACCCCGACCGCTCCCGCGGCGGCGGATGCCGAGGACGAGGAGACGGACATCGTCGTCACCGGCCGGCGTCCGCCCGGATCGGTGGTCGGCGACATTCCCGCCGAACAGGTGCTCAGCCCCGCCGACATCCGCAGCTATGGCGTCAGCAGCGTCTCCGACCTGCTCACCGAACTCGCGCCGCAGACGACGAGCGGCGCGGGCGGCGCGCCGGTCATCCTGCTCGACGGCAAGCGCATCTCGGGCTTCCAGGAGATCCGCGACATCCCGACCGAGGCGATCCTGCGCGTCGACATCCTGCCCGAGGAGGTGGCGCTCAAATACGGTTACACCGCCGACCAGAAGGTGGTGAATTTCGTGCTGCGCCGCCGCTTCCGCTCGACCACCGTCGAGGCGGCCGACAGTGCCGCGACCGAGGGCGGGCGCAACAGCCCGCAAGGCGACCTCGACCTGCTGACGATCCGCAACGGCGCGCGCTTCAACCTCCACACCAAATATCAGCAGAGTTCGGCGCTGACCGAATCGGAGCGCACCATCGCCGCGGCGAGCACCGAAGGCGCGACGACCAGCTTCGACCAGCGGCCCTATCGCACCTTGCTGCCGTCCACCCGCAACGTCTCGACCAACGCCACTTATGCGCGGCCGATCGGCGGCATCACCGCCTCGATCAACGCCGAGATCGCGTCGAGCGAGAGCACCGGCCTCTACGGCCTGCCGACGACGACGCTGAGCCTGCCGGTCGGCAATCCGTTCAACACCGGCACGGCGGCGACCAGCGTCACCCGCGTGCTCGACGGCGGCGGTTTCAATCCGCTCAGCCAGGCGAGCCAGGGACTGACCGCGCATGTCGGCACCAGCCTCAACGGGCGGATCGGCCCGCGCTGGATGTGGACCGTCACCGGCGCCTATGATCGCGCCGAGACGCGCACCTTCACCGAGACCGGCGTCGACGCGAGCGGTTTCCAGGCGCGGCTCAACGCCAACGATCCGCTCGCCGACCCCAATGGCACGCTCGGCCTCACCGACATCGCCGCCGCCGCCGCCAATCGCGCCCGCTCGACGTCGAGCTCCGGCGAGGTCGAGGCGCTGGTCAACGGGCCGCTGTTCCAGCTGCCCGCCGGCGACGTGTCGACCGCGGTCCGCGTCGGCGGCACGACCAGCGACTTTTCCAGCCGCTCCTATCGCGCCGGGCTGACCAGCGCGGGGTCGGTGTCGCGCGACGATGCCAGCGGGCGGGTCAATCTCGACGTGCCGATCGCCAGCCGTTCCCGCGCGGTGCTCGGCTTCCTCGGCAACCTGTCGGTCAACGGCAATGCCGCGGTCGACCGCCTGTCGGACTATGGCACGCTGACCGCCTATGGCTATGGCCTCAACTGGTCGCCGGTGACGCCGCTGCGCATCATCGGCTCGATCAACCGGCAGGAGAATGCGCCGAGCGCCGCCCAGCTCGGCAATCCGCAGCTGGTGACGCCCAACGTCCGCCTGTTCGACTATGTCCAGGGCGAGACGGTGACGGTGACGACGCTGAGCGGCGGCAATCCCGATCTGCGCTCGAGCGACCGCCGCGTCACCCGGCTGGGGGTGACGCTCAAGCCGTGGAGCGCGACCGACCTGACGCTGATCGCCAATTACACCAAGCAGGACACACGCAACCCGATCCAGAGCTTCCCGTCGCCGACCGCGGCGATCGAGGCGGCCTTCCCCGATCGCTTCACCCGCGATGCGGCGGGCAATCTGATCCGGCTCGACACGCGGCCGATCAATTTCGCGCGCGCGGAGAGCGAGCAGATCCGCTGGGGGATCAACTTCTCCAGGCCGATCAAGTCGAAGGTGCAGAAGGAACTGGAGGCGTTCCGCGCCGGCACCGGGCCCAATCCGTTCGCGGGAATGCGCTTTCCCGGCGGCGGGCGCGGTCCGGGCGGGACGCGCGGCGGCGATGCTGGCGTCGCGCCCCGTGCTGCGGACGGTGCCGCACCGCCGCCGGCGGGTGGCGACGGGCCGCCGCAGGGTGGCGGTGGCGGTGGTCGCGGCTTCGGCGGTGGCGGCGGTGGCGGCGGTGGGCGCGGCTTTGGTGGCGGCGGCCGCGGGCAGGGCGGCGGCCGCATCCAGTTCGCGCTCTACCATACCTGGCATCTCGCCGAGCGGGTCACCGTCGCTGATGGCGGCCCGGTGCTCGACCTGCTCAACGGCGATGCGACCGGATCGAGCGGCGGCCAGCCGCGCCACGAGTTCGAGGCGCAGGCGGGCTATTCCAACAACGGCCTCGGGCTGCGGCTGTCGGCCAATTACGCGACCGGCACGCAGGTCAACGGCGGCACCGCCGCATCGCCGCAGACGCTCAACTTCTCCGGCCTCGCCACCGCCAACCTGCGCCTGTTCGCCGACCTCGGCCAGCAGCTCAAGCTGGTCAAGGCGCATCCCTGGGTGCGCGGCGCGCGGGTGACGCTGTCGGTGACCAACATCCTCAACACGCGCCAGACGGTGCGCAACGATCAGGGCGTGACGCCGGTCAGCTACCAGCCCGACTATCTCGATCCGCTCGGCCGGACGGTGCGGATCAGCCTGCGCAAGCTGTTCTTCTAGCGCGGCGCGGGCAGCGCGAGGCGGCGGGCGAGCCAGTCCGCCGCCTGTTCGGGCGTGCGCTTGGCGGTATCGCGATCGACCTGGTAATTGGCCTCGCGCATCGCCGTGACCGGGATATGGCCGACCAGTGGCGCGAGCGCGGCGGTGAAGGCGGCATCGCCCGCCCGGCGCGGTGCGACGAGCAGCAGCGCGTCATAGCTGGGGATCGCATGGCGCGGATCGGCGAGGACGCGGAGGTGCTCGGCGGCGATCCGCCCGTCGGACGAGAAGGCGGAGATGACGTCCGCCTCGCCGCTCGCTAGTGCGCGATACATGAAGGTCGGCGCATAGGGCGTCGTCTTGGCGAAGCGCAGCGGATAGGCACGGCGCACCGCCGCCCATTCGGGCCGTTCGAGGAATTCGAGATCGCTGGCGAGGCGCAGGTCGGGCGCCGCCGCGACCAGATCGGCGAGGCTGGCGATACCGCGCCGCGCGGCATCGTCGCCGCGCATCGCGAAGGCATAGGCATTCTCGAACCCGAGCGGCCCGAGCGAAGCCACGCCGCTGCTCGCCCGCGTCCAGTCGCCGATCGCGCGCACCATCGTGGCGGGCGCCGGCACGTCGCGGCGGCGCATCGGACCGGTCCACAGGGTGCCGGCATAATCGACATAGACATCGATCGCGCCGCTGGTCAGCGCGCCATAGATCACCGCCGATCCCAGCCCGTCGCGATAGCGGACGCAATAGCCGGCGCGGGTCAGCCGGTCGCCGATCAGCCGGGCGAGGATATATTGTTCGGAGAAGTTCTTGGCGCCGATCGTCACCACATTGCCGTCGTCGCTCCGCCACATGGGCGCAGTCGCCGCGGCGAGGCCGGCGAGCAGCGCCAGCGTCGCGCCGAGCCACAGCCAGCGCCGGCGGCGGGCGATGCCGCGCTCGACCAGCCCGATCAGCGCATCGACGCCAAGCGCGAGCGCGGCGGCAGCGGCACAGCCGGCGAGCACCAATGCCCAATTCTGCGTCTGCAGGCCGGCGAAGATCATGTCGCCGAGGCTCGGCTGACCGACCGTCGTCGACAGCGTCGCCGCGCCGATCGTCCACACCGCGGCGGTGCGGATGCCGGCGATCAGCACCGGCGCGACCAGCGGCGCCTCGACCAGCCGCAGCGCCTGCGCCGGCGTCATGCCGACCGCCTTGGCCGCCTGCTGCACGGCGGGATCGATGCCGGTGAGGCCGGCGACGCCGTTGCGGATGATCGGCAGCAGCGCATAGAGCGTCAGCGCGATCAGCGACGGCAGGAAGCCGAGCGCCGGGATCCCGCCGCCGACCAGCGCCGACAGCCAGAGCAGCAGCGGATAGAAGAGCGCGAGCAAAGCCAGGCTGGGCACCGTCTGGATAAGGCTGGCGATGCCGAGGATGACGCGGCCCGCATGGGGGCGGCGGGCGGCGAGGATGGCGAGCGGCAGGCTGATCGCGATGCCGAGCAACAGCGCCGCCGCCGACAGCAGCACATGCTGCGCGAGCAACGGCGGCACCCGGCCGAGCGCGGCGAGGAAGTCGCTCATGCCGCGGCTCCGGCGATCGCCCGCAGCCGCTCGGCCTGCTCGCGCGGCACCGCGACCAGCGCCTGCGCCGCCGCGCCGCCACCGCCGGCGAGCAGCTCCGCGGGGGTGGCATCGGCGACGATCCGCCCCGCCGCCATCACCAGGATGCGGTCGGCGAGCAGCAGCGCCTCGGCCATATCATGCGTGACGAGGATCGTGGTGAGGCCGAGCCGCTCGTGCAGCCGCCTGATCTCGCCGCCGAGCGCGTCGCGCGTCACCGGATCGAGCGCCCCGAACGCTTCGTCGAGCAGCAGCAGCTTCGCGCCCGGCGCGATCGCGCGGGCGATGGCGACGCGCTGGCGCTGGCCGCCCGACAGCGCGTCGGGCATCCGCCCGGCGAGTGCGGGCGGCAGCGCGACCATCTCGAGCAACGCGGGCACGTCGGCGGCGGGCAGGCCGGCGATGCGCGGCCCGATCGCGATATTCTCCGCCACGGTGAGGTGCGGGAACAGGCCGATGCCCTGAAAGACATAGCCGATCAGGCGGCGCAGCGCGGGGGCGGGTCCGGCGGCAACATCCACGTCGTCGATCAGCACCCGGCCCTCGCTCGGTTCGATCAGCCGGTTGATCGTCTGCAGCAACGTCGACTTGCCCGATCCCGAGGCGCCGACCAGCGCGACGAATTGGCCCGCTTCGATCATCAGCGTGACATGATCGACCGCCAGGGTGGCACCGAACCGCTTGGTGACGGCGTCGAAGCGGAGCGATTTGGCTGGCATCGCCGGCGAGGATGCGGGATGCCTGAGAGAAAGTCCAACAGGGAGAGGATCATGAGCGAGGTCCGGGCGATCTTCATCACCGGTGGCGGTTCGGGCATCGGCCGCGCGGTGGCACGGTTGTTCGCCAGCCGCGGCTGGCGGATCGGCATCGCCGACGTCGACGCCGCCGGGCTCGACGCCACCGCCGCACTGATCCCGAGCGGCATGGTCGAACGCTATGTCATGGACGTGCGCGACCGCGACGGCTGGACGCAGGCGCTCGACGCCTTCACGCAGGCGAGCGGCGGGCGGCTCGACGTCCTGTTCAACAACGCCGGCATCGGCACCGGCGGGCCGCTCGCCGAGGCGGATTTCACGGCGATCGACCGGACGATCGCGATCAATTTCACCGGTGTGGTCAATGGCGCGCGGATCGGCCACGCCTATCTGGCGCGCACGCCGGGATCGGTGCTGCTCAACACCGCCTCCGCGTCGGGCATCTACGGCTCGTCGGGACTGGCGACCTATTCGGCGACCAAATTCGCGGTGCGCGGGCTGAGCGAGGCGCTCGACGGCGAATGGTATCGCGACGGCATCAAGGTACGCTGCCTGCTGCCGAGCTTCATCGAAACGCCGCTGCTCGACGGGGTCGCCGGCGGCAGCAACCGGACGATCCGCGAGGCGGTGACCGGCGCGGGGCTCGAACTCACCCCGGTCGACGCGGTCGCCGAGGCGGCGTGGAAGGCGGTGCACGGCGACGCGGTCCACACCTATGTCGGCAAGACCGCGGCGCGGCTGCGCTTCGCCGCGCGCTGGTTCCCCGGGGCGCTGCGCAAGCAGATGCGCCGGTCGCTGCGCTGATCGGGGTGCCTGCTATCGGCGATGTGGGTGAGCCATGGGCGAATCTGCCCGAGGCGGGCGTCGTCCACGGGGCGACCAGCCCTTCGACGCGCTCAGGGCGAACGGTTGGGGTGATCGTCCCTTATCCCCAAGCGTCAGGACCGATTACACCCTATCGTCAGGGCCGAGCCTGTCGAAGCCCGGCTCCCTACCAGCGCAACCCGCGGGCCAGCCTGGCGATAACGCCCGCAGCCTATTCGTCGACGATTGCGTCGATCGCCTCGGCCATCTCGATGTCGCGCCCCGACAGGCCGCCCGCGTCGTGGGTGGTGAGCAGCACCTCGACGCGATTGTAGACGTTGCGCCATTCGGGGTGGTGGTTGGCCTTTTCCGCCATCAGCGCGACCTGCGTCATGAAGCCGAACGCCTCGACGAAATCGGCGAAGACGAGGCTGCGGGTGATCGCGTCGCGCGATTCGTCATAATCCCATTCGGGCAGGCCATCGAGCGCATCGGCCCGTTCGGCTTCGCTAAGGGGCTCGATCATCGGCGGTCTTCCTTGCTGGACGGAGAAGAGCCGCGGTATGGCGGGCGGCATGAACGGGCAAGATGCTTATGGGCCGCCACCGCAGGCCGACGCGATCGAAGGCCTCGCCCGCGACGCGATCGCGCGGCTGCCCGCCGCCTTCGCCGCACATCTCGGCGACGTCGTGCTGCTCGTCGAGGAGGAGGCGGATGCCGAGACGCTCGCCGACCTCGGCATCGATCATCCGCTCGATCTCACCGGCCTCTACCACGGCCGGCCGATCGGGGAGAAATCCTCGACCGATTCGGGCACCTTGCCCGATCGCATCCACCTCTATCGGCAGGCAATCCTCGCCGAATGGGTGGAGACGGGGGTGCGGCTCGACGATCTCGTCCGCCATGTCACCATCCATGAGATCGGCCATCATTTCGGCCTGTCGGACGACGACATGCACGCGCTCGAAGACGCGGTGGCCGATTGACCGCGCTGCGCCTCGCCGATGTCGCCTGCCGGCGCGGCGGGCGTGAGCTGTTCGCCGGGATCGGCGTGGCGCTCGATGCGGGCGAGGCGGCGCTGGTCAGCGGCGCCAATGGCGTCGGCAAGTCGAGCCTGCTCCGCATCGCCGCCGGTCTGCTGCGTCCGGCCGCCGGTACGGTGACGCGCGACGGCGCGGTGGCGCTGCTCGGCGAGGCGCATGCGCTCGATCCCGAACTGCCGCTGGCGCGGGCGCTCCGCTTCTGGATCGGGTCGCGCGTTTCGATGACGCTGGCGGCGCTGGCGCTCGAGCCGCTCGCCGAGGTGCCTGTCGCCATGCTGTCGACCGGGCAGCGGCGCCGGGCCGGAATGGCGCGGATCGTCGGCGCGGATGCGCCGATCTGGTTGCTCGACGAGCCCGCCAACGGGCTGGACAAGGCGGGCGTGGCGCGGATCGCGGCGCTGATCGCGACGCATCGCGCCGCGGGCGGCATCGCGGTGGTCGCGACGCATCAGCCGATCGCGCTGCCCGGCGCATTGCAGGTGGCGCTCGGCTGATGCGGGCAACCGTGATCATCGCGCGCGACCTCCGCCGTGCCTGGGCGGGGGGAGGGCTGTGGTGGCCGGTCGCCTTCTTCCTGCTCGTCGCGACGCTCTTCCCCTTCGCGGTCGGCCCCGATGCCGCGCTGCTGACGCGGATCGGCGGCGGCGTGATCTGGGCGGCGGCGCTGCTCGCCGCGCTGCTGCCGGTCGAGCGGCTGGTCGCACCCGATGTCGAGGCGGGGGTGATCGATCAATATGTCGTGCGCGGCGTGCCGCTGGCGCTGGTCGCGGGCGCCAAGATCGCCGCGCATTGGCTCGGCTTCGCACCGCCGCTGATGCTCGCCGGCTTGATCGCTGCGGGGCTGTTCGACCTGCCGGCGGCGGTGCTGCTGCGGATCGAGCTGGGGCTGGCGATCGGTACGCCGGGATTGGCGGCGCTGGGCGTCGCGACCGCCGCCTTGGTCGCCGGGCTGCGCGGCAGCGGCGCGGTGGCGGGGCTGGTGATGATGCCGCTCGCGGTGCCGCTGCTGATCTTCGGTGCGGGCGCCCTCGACGGCGGTGCGGCGGCGATGAAGCTGCTCGCCGCGGTCAGCCTGGTGTTGACCGCCGGCGCGCCGTGGCTCGCCGCCGCGGCGATCCGCAGCGGCATGGATTAGTCGACGCTTAAGACTTCGACCCGCCGTCCGAAGCATAGACCATCGCCGCCGCCGTCCCGGTCGCCGGCTTCAGGTGGAACCACTCCGGCCGATCGATCGCGGTCAGAAACGCCAGCACGGTCAGGCCGAACATCAACAGCGCAAGGCGGCCCCACAGCGGATTGGGCTCGGCATCGTCATGCGCGGTATTGGCGAAATCGTCCTGCGGTCGCATCCATTGCCTCCATAAAGCGGTCAGGCATCATATAGGCGGACAAGTCTTCCGGACGACGAGCGTTCCGTAACGTTTGTTTGCTGCGCTGCACCACGCGGCTCAGCGCCGCCAGCGCGCCCAGATCGCGGTCGGCAGCGTCAGCCCGCGCGCTTCCTCGCGGACGCCGAGCTCGCCCGCCTCGACGGTGCCGGGCAGGTCGGCGAAGGCCTGGCGGAGCAGCTCGCCGATCGCCAGCGCCGACATCCGCACCGCATAGACGGTAAGGAAGACGAAGCGGCTGTTGGCGTCGACCAGCTTGCGGCAGTCGGCGATCAGGCGCGGCAGATCCTCCTCCAGCCGCCACAATTCGCCCTCCGGCCCGCGCCCGTATTTGGGCGGATCGAGCAGGATGCCGTCATAGCGGCGCTGGCGACGCACCTCGCGTGCGACGAACTTGACCGCATCGTCGACGATCCAGCGGATCGGCGCCTCGGTCATCCCCGACAGCATCGCATTGCCGCGCGCCGCCTCGACCGATTTCTTCGAAGCGTCGACGTGCACCATCTTCGCCCCCGCGGTCGCCATCGCCAGCGTGCCGACGCCGGTATAGCCGAACAGGTTGAGGCATTCGGGCGTGTCGAGATCGGCGACCTGCTCGCGCATCCAGCTCCAGATCGGCGGCATGTCGGCGAAGAAACCGAGGTGGCGGAACGGCGTCGGCAGCGCGGTGAAGCGCACCTCGTTCCATTTGAGCGGCCAGCCTTCGCGCGGCACCGGTTCGCTGAACACCCAGCGGCCGCCGCCGTCCTCGTCGCTCGCCGGCACGAACTCGCCGTGTGCGCGCCACGTCTCGGTGGCGGGTGCCCACATCGCCTGCGGTTCCGGGCGGATGAAGCGGAACCGGCCATAGCGTTCGAGCTTGCGGCCGTTGCCCGAATCGACCAGCCCGTAATCGGCCCAGGGCTCGCCGATCAGCGTATCGAGCCTCATGCCCGTGGCACCGCGCGTGCGGCGATATAGTCGGTGACCGCCTCGAACGTGCCGGGCAGCGTGACGAACCGCTCCTCGCGCTCGAACAGGTCGCCGATCCGGCCGGGCAGCGCCGGCCGCTGGCCGGTGGCGCGCTCGACCGCGTCGCGGAACTTGGCGGGGTGGGCGGTGGCGAGCGTCACCACCGGCACGTCGCTGGCATGGCGGCGCGCGGCGGCGAGCGCGATCGCGGTATGCGGATCGATCACCTGCCCGGCATGCTCGTGCGCCCAGCGCATCGCCAGCGTCATGTCGTCGAGGTCGACGCGGTCGCTGGCGAACAGCGCTGCGCCCTTGTGCTGCGAATCGGTCAGCCGCATCGCGCCGGACGATTCGAAGCCCTGCATCTGCGCGGCGAGCGCGCCGCCGTCGCGGGCACCGAGATCGTAGAGCAGGCGTTCGAAATTGGAGCTGACCTGGATGTCCATCGACGGCGTCGGCGTCTGCTGGACGATGCCCTTGCTATAGTCGCCGGCCGAGATGGCGCGGTGAAGAATGTCGTTGACGTTGGTCGCGACGATCAGCTTGGCGACCGGCAGGCCCATCTGCGCCGCGACATAGCCGGCGAAGACGTCGCCGAAATTGCCGGTCGGCACCGAGAAGGCGACGCTGCGCTCCGGCGCGCCGAGCCGCACCGCGGCGTAGAAATAATAGACCACCTGCGCCATCAGCCGCGCCCAGTTGATCGAATTGACCGCCGACAGCGCGAACCGGCCGGCGAAGCCGGGATCGTTGAACATCCGCTTGACCAGCGCCTGGGCGGCGTCGAAATCGCCCTCGATCGCGATGTTATGGACGTTGGGGGCGAGTACCGTCGTCATCTGCCGACGCTGCACGTCGGACACGCGCCCGGCGGGGTGGAGCATGAAAATGTCGACCCCGGCGCGGCCCGCCAGCGCATCGATCGCCGCCGATCCGGTGTCGCCGCTGGTCGCGCCGACGACGGTCAGGTGCCGGTCGCTGCCGGCGAGGAAGCGTTCGAACAACAGCCCGAGCAATTGCAGCGCGACGTCCTTGAACGCCAGCGTCGGCCCGTGGAACAGCTCGAGCAGCCAGCGGTCATGGTCGAGCTGGACGAGCGGCGTCACCGCGGCATGGCTGAACCGGCCATAGGCCTGCGCGCACAGCGCCTTCAGCTCCGCGGGGGTGAGCGCGTCGCCGACGAACGGCGTCATCACCGCGACCGCGGTATCGACATAGGACAGATTGGCGAGCCCGGCGATCGCCTCGCGGCTGAGGTTCGGCCAATGGTCGGGCAGATAGAGCCCGCCGTCGGACGCCAGTCCGGCCAAAGTGACGTCGCGGAAATCGAGCGCGGGCGCGGCGCCGCGGGTGCTGACATAACGCATCGCCGCTGGGTAGCGGCCCGCAGCAGGCGGGGCAACGCCGGCGTGCTTGGGGGCAGGGGCGGTCCTGCTATCGACGCGCCGGCATAAGCGACGGGATTTGCCTACCGCCGCGGGGGCGCGGGCGGTGTGCGCCGACGCTGCGGAGACGCGCGTCCGCCCTTGCCGATCGCCGCAGACGGCATAGGGTGTGCATCATGGCCAATTTCGACGACAGCTACGATCCCGAACTCGGCGCCGCCTGCAACCGGCTCGCCGCCTTCGTCGAGCCGCTGCCCGCGGGCGGGCTGATCGATCCGGCGTCGGGCCTCACCGAAGCCGACCTCGCGCTGATCCTCCGCCGTCTCTACGCGACGCGTCATGCCGAGGCGCCGGGAACGCCGCCGGCGGCGCCGCGGCCGGTGTCGCGTGCCTCGGTGCCGATCACCGCGAGGGAGTGAGGGGGCTGCGCCAAGCGCCGTTCCGTGTCGCAGGCCTTCGCGGACAGCGTATCGACACCGAAGCGAGGCCCCGCCTCGCCTGCTGATTGCAAAATACGCCCGCCGAGTCCGGGCAATCGGTTGCTCACCTATAAAGGCATCAGGCACGGCAACGATCCGGCAGCCGTCGGATGGGATGGACCATGCGAGCCCGGCCGCTGCTTGCCTGCCATCGGCAATCAGGCCGAAGGAGGACGCAGGCGATGTATCCAAGTCATTGTGCGACGGCCGTTCTTCGGCAAGGCACCTCGCTGATCGCGATGCTGATCGCGCTCGCCGCGCCGGCCTACGCGCAGGAGGGGGCGCCGGGGGCGCAGACGGCGACCGATCGGCAAAGGTCCGAGCCGTCTGAGACGATGGAAAAACCTTCGCAGCCGACGCAAAACAATGGCGATCATCGCAGCGACATCATCATTACCGGTACGTTGTTCCGCGATTCGAACGTCACGTTGATCTCGCCGGCGACGGTAATCACCGCGGCAACGCTGGAGCGGGCAAACATCACCACCGCGCAGGAGGCGGTGCGTTCGGTGTCGGCGGACAGCGCCGGATCGATCTCGACCGCATTCCGGTCCGGTTTCTCGGCGGGCGGCGCGGCGGTGTCGCTACGCGGTCTTGGCGTTTCGTCGACCGTGATACTGATCGACGGGCTGCGATCGGCGAACTTCCCGCTGCTCGACGATGGGCACAATGCGTATGTCGACCTCAACTCGATCCCGTTCAGCATCGTCGATCATGTCGAGGTGCTGAAAGACGGCGCCTCATCGACCTATGGCGCCGACGCGATCGGCGGCGTGGTCAATTTGATCAGCAAGAAACATTTCGAAGGGGTCGAGGGGGCGATCCAGGGCGGCACGACGGCATATGGCGACGGATCCCATTACCGAGCATCGCTGACCGTCGGTTATGGCGATTACACCGCGAAGGGATGGAACCTCTATCTAAATAGCGAATATACTTCCGACGGATACATAACCAATCACGCGCGAGGGTATCCGTTCAACACGATAGACTTGCGGCGGAGTGGATTAAGCGATGGCAACGGGAATCACAGTTCGCTGCTGATACCCAATCCGGAAGCGGTCGTTACCCGGGTTCGGCAGCGCGATCTCAACAATCCGCTCGCCGGCTACACCGGCAAGCAGGACTTGGTCCATCGTTATCAACTCCTCGACCCCGCCAGCTGTCCCCGTGGTACCTTCATCGTGTCTGACGGACCCGCGCAGGGGACGGGCTGTACGCATGATTTGATCGACGAATATGCGATCCTCCAGCCGCGGCAGCAACGGTATTCGACCACAGCGCATTTCACCACACGGCTCGGTGAGCATTACGAAGCGTTCGCAACCGGCAGCTATTCCCATTCGGAAGTCACGATCCCGGGCTCGCCGTCGTCGATCCGCCAAACGCAGCCGTTCGCGGCGTCACCGTCATTGGCATCGAACAATCCAGGGATCGTCCTTCCCGTCTATGTCTGCTCGGCAGGAGTCGATTGCTCCACTGCTGCGGATCGACGGTTGAATCCGAACAATCCCTATGCCGTCCCCGCGGCCGATCCTCATAACAGTGCCGCGCGCATCTATTATCTCTTCGGCGATATTCCCCGCAGCAGCTATCGCTATGTCGACGTCTTTCGCGGGTCGGCGGGCCTGTCCGGTCAACTTGGCAACGGCTTCAGCTTCCGACTCAATGGCGTTTATGCCCGCGACGATTTCAGCATCACGCAATATGGCGCTTTGCACATCCCGGGGCTGCTCCAAGCCATCAATACTGGCGCCTATGACTTCGTCCATCCAGATCGCAACACCGCCGCGGTACGCCGGCAAATCTCACCCGATCATACCACCCGATCCAATTCGACGATCGCCACCGTCGGGGGTTCGCTGATCAAGGTTTTGACCACTCTGCCGGGTGGCGATTTCAATGTCGGCGCCGGTTTTCAGCTTCGCCGGGAAACCCTCCTCAACCGCAATCAGAATGCGGGGATGGACTATTATGGCCTGAACTCATCTTCGGCCAGTGGCCGGCAGACCGTGATGGCCGGGTTCTTCGAGGTCGATGCACCCTTTCGCCAGGCCATCGACCTCAATATATCCGGCCGTTACGACCACTATTCTCAAGGTTATAGCCACTTCTCTCCAAAGGTCGGCATCAAAGTAACGCCAAAAGAGGCGATCGCGTTTCGCGCTACCTATTCGCAAGGGTTCCGTGCGCCGACCTTTGCCGAAAACAATCCGGTGAGTAACTATGCAGGCTTCTCGCCCTACACACCCGAGGGCAGCTTCGTCGCGGCACATCAGGCTAACCCGGTTTATGCCTATAAATATTCTATCGGCAGTGCAGCCCGCGGAAATGCGAACCTCCTTCCGGAAGTGTCGCGTAGCATAACCTTCGGCACGATACTCAGGCCGACCCCATGGTTCAGCCTTACGGTCGATTATTACAACATAAAAAAATCGAATTTGATTGTCAGCGGCCCGCTGCGCGCCGACGCGATCGCCGCTTATTACAGACAAACCACTCAAGCCGCCGGTTGTGCGGCGCTCGCTGCGGTCGGTCCAGGCTATCGATGCAATATCGTCGATGTACCTGACCCACTCGCCCCCGATACGTTGCCACGCCTGCTCGTTTTCGACGTGCCCTTCGTCAACGCAAATTATGAGGTCAGTTCCGGTCTCGACATGCAGGGGGCGCTCAACGTTCCGCTTTCTCAGGACGTTCGGCTGATCAGCCGTATCGACGTCACCCGGGTATTGCGGCTCGACCTCGTCACCCCTGCGGGCGTCATAGAGAAATATGCCGGAACGCTCGGGCCCAACGACTTGTCTTCGGGAAGCGGCACCCCGCGCGTGCGTGGCAACTGGCAGAACGCAGTGGAGATCGGCGCCTTCTCGCTCGCCGCGACCACCTATTACGTAAGTCGCATCAAGCAGGTTGCTGCCGACGAGATCACACCGGTCGATGGTGTTATCGATCTGTCGTGCCAGCATACGTTGGTACCGTTGCTGCCGGGCGCCGACCCCAGACAGCATTGCTTCATTCGCCCCTTCATCTACGTCGATCTCAATGCCGGGGTGAAGGTGGGCGATCAGATGCGTTTCTTCGTCAACGTCCAGAACGTGACCAATGCACGCGCCCCGCTGGCGGCGGGCGCCTATCCCAGTGCACCCAATTATCTCATCAGTTGGCATTATGCCGGCGTCGTCGGACGGAACTTCAGCGCTGGCGCCAGTTTCACCTTCTAACCAGTCGCTGTTGGGCTACTGCGAGATTCTTCCATGACCGCATAGCCTCTCATGTCTTGCTCAGGGACGGCGTTGTATTTGCGCTGGTATTACCGTCCCGCCCGCGGCAGTCTCGCGCCGGACGCTCAGCGCGCGCCGAGCTTTGCCGCAGGAGACAATCGATCCCCATTCTCTTCCTCGCAGTCGTTCAGGCCGTGGCGGCCATTGCTGCGCCGCCGGCGGCGCCGGCGGAGGATATCGTCGTCCTCGGGCGCAGCATCGACGCGGCGAAGACATCGCTGGCGGCCTGTATCGCGCGCCAGTGTCCGCCCGACGAGGAGATCAAGGCGTCGCTGCTCGTCGCGTCACGCCAATTCCTCGCCGGCGATTATGTCGGGGCGCGCAGCGGCCTGCTTGCGACGCGGCGGCGCAACGCGCGCTTCGATTCGCGCTATCCCCATGACGTTGCCGACCTGCACCGCGCGCTCAACCTCATGTCGACGCTAGACGGGCGTGGCGAGTCGGCGCGGCTTTCCGGCCTCGACGCGACCGACGCGCTGCGCAGTGGCCTTGCCGCCGACGATCCGGCGATCCTGCTGCAACGGCTCGACAGCGGCAGCCAGCTCGCGCACGACGGGCGGATCGTCGGCGCCCGCCAGATCTTCAACGACGTCGCCGCCCGCGCGCATCGGGCCGGTCAGATCGACGTCGAGGCCCAGGCGCTGTTCCGCGGCGCCGCGACCTATGCCGCGCTTGCCGAGGTCGACCCCAGTTACCGCGCCACCGCGCAGAGCTGGGTGAGCCGGATCGAGTCACGGCGCGAGCCCGGCTTCGACCGCTATCGCGATGGCCTGCTGCTGCTCAAGGCGCGACTGGCCGCGGGCCGGCAGCACGGCAAGGCCGCAGCCCGGGCGCTGCGCGATGCCCCGGCGGTCGCCGAAGCGGTGCTGTTGTACGAGCCCGACTTCACCTACCAGGCCCCTGCGTTGGCGACGAACCTCGGCGGGACCAGCAATGCGTCGCCGGAATGGGCCGACGTCGCCTTCTGGGTGGCGCACGACGGATCGGTGGCCGATCTGCGCCTGGTCGGCCAATCGCAAAGCCCGCCCGGGTCGTGGCTGGCGCGCAAGATGAAGGCGGTCGAGCAACGGCGATATGCCCCGGTGACTCCAGGCGGCGATGCTCGCGGCCTTTATCAGGTCGAGCGCTATTCGATCGTCTATCCACTGGCGCCGACCAGCGAATCGCGCATCCCAACGCGCTCTCCGCAGGGGCGGATCGAGACGACCGACCTCACCGCCATCTCCACGCCGCCCGCGCCATGACGGCTCCAACGAACCGGCGCGCCATCCACCGGGTCCAGGCGCGCGCAGCAGGCGCGCCGCCGCGCGCGCGGGTCCGACGCCTGCTGCTCGGCCTCGGCGCCCTGCTCGCCTGCCTGCTGCCGCAGGCGGTCGCGGCGCAATGCCGGATGGCGGCGCTCGCGGCGTTGCCCGAGCGGGCGCAGCTCCATTGGCCCGCGTCGGCGGGATCGCCGCCGCTGCCGCTCGTCCTGCTGCTTCACGGCAGCACCGGGACGGGCGCGGAGATGCTGCGCGACAGCCGTCTCGCCGAGACCGCCGATGCGCGGGGATTCGCCGTCGTCGCGCCCGATGGCGGGATCGCGGGGACGCGCGGCTTCGTCTGGAACATTCCCGGCGTGCCGACGGTCAGCGGCGCGATGCCCGCGGCAGGCGCGCGCGACGACGTCGCCTATCTGACCGGGCTGATCGGGCGGCTGGTCGCGACCGGCTGCGTCGATGCGACGCGCGTCTATGCGACCGGCCTGTCGGGCGGCGGGCGGATGGCGTCCTGGCTCGGCTGCGTCGTGCCGGGCCGCTTCGCGGCGATCGCGCCGGTGGTCGGCCTGCGCGCCGGGCGACCGCGGCGGGAGGATCCGACGCAGCCCGATCCGGCGAGCTGCCGCCCCGACGTACCGTTGCCGGTGCTCGCCTTCGCCGGCGATGCCGACACGACCAATCCGATCGGCGGCGGCGGCGCACCCTATTGGCGCTATCCGCAGGCCGCCGCCCTGCAGCGCTGGGCGGCGCTCGACGGTTGCACGCGGGCCTATGCCCGGGCGCTCGACGCGCGCCATTACGAGCAGGGCTATGCGGACTGCCGCAATGGCACGAGCGTCGCGGTGCGCGTGCGGCGCGGCGGGACGCACAGCTGGTCGGTGGTCGACAACGACGCCTTATGGACCTTCTTCGCGGCGTATCGCCGCTAGACCGCTTCCCTCACCCCTGCCGCTGCAACGCCTGCGCGGCGCCGGTCAGCGGCCCCTGGTCGAGCGTCGCGATCGCCCGCGGCACGGTGGCGAGCAGCCGCGCATATTTGCCGGTGCCGGCGAACACCGTCTGCATCCGCGGGGCGGCGAGCATCTGGCGGAGCGCCGCGGCGAGCTTGCCGGTGACGATCACGCCGTCCCAGCTGCCATAGGTCAGCACCAGGCTGCTCGCCTGCGTCCAGAACGCCTCGCACAGCATCTCGCAGGCGTGGCGGGCGAGCGGGTCGCTGCTGGCGGCGCGGGTGATCTCCTCGGGCGTGGTAAGCCGCGGCGGCAGCGCCTGCATCGCGGCGAGGCCGGTGTAGATCGCGACCAGCCCGCTGGCCGAGATCAGCGGCTCGGCGAGCACCGGGTGACGATCGGGGAACAGCCGCGCGGTCAGCGCCGCCATCGCCGGTGAGCCGGGCGCGAAGCCGCCATGGCCGGCTTCGGTGGCGAGGACGTGTACCGCGCCGTCGGGCTTGCGGACCAGCACCGCGGCGCCGAGCCCGGTGGTCATGCCGAGCACGCAATAGGTGCCCGGCCGGTCGAGCATCGGCAGCGACCCCGCCGCCGGGGTGAGCATCGCATGGCCGCCGCTCAGCGCCCAGGCCTCCGCCTCGAAATCGTTGAGGATCAACGGCGGCTGGCCGAGCATCGCCTGCAATCCCGAGCGTGAGACGAACCAGCGTGTCTGCGTGATCGAGATCGCGTCACCGCGCGCCAGCCCGGCGACCGCGATCGCCAGCCGCTCGGGCAGGCGCGACAAGGCGAGGTCCTGCTGGAATGCCGACAGCGCGCCCGACACGCTCGCGCCACGGTCGGCGCCATAGTGGCGCAGGCTGTCGGCCTGAAAGCCCGCCGCCGCATCGGTCAGCGCGAAGCGCAGCCCCTTGCGCCCGACATGCCCGACGATCCCCGTCGCCTCCATCCCCGCCCCCCGTGGTATCGCTATCGTTGCCGGGGGTATGCCGATAGGGATCGGGTGGTGGAAGTATTTTCTTCGTTTCCGTGCAGATTAGTCGTCAGACTAGTCGGCCGGATCGCAGGAAATCGTATTTGATATCTTTGCTTTCCGGCGTGAGCCGCGCGGCAATACGAAGAAGATTTGCGCGCGGAAGCGCAGAGAACGCCAGGCCTGTGCCGATCGGAAGTTCGCGCCGACGCATGGCTGGTCAGGCTGCCGCGTCCTCTGCGCCGCAACGCGACCCTAATCGTCGTCCAGGGCGGCGATACCGTCGGCATTGCCCGCCGGTGTCGCGGCATAGGCGTTGATGATGCCCGGCAGCAGGCCGGGAAAGCGCGCCTCGATCTCGTCCCAGCGCGAATGGTTGCGCACCTCGACGCCGGCGCGCTCGCTGCGGATCAATCCCGCCTCGCGCAGGATCTTGAAATGGTTGGAGAGCGACGATTTGGGAATGACCCGGTCACCGACCGCCGCCAGCGCCGAACAGGCCTCGACGCAGCCGGCGCGCATGATCCGCGCGAAGATCGCCGCACGTGCCGGATCAGACAGCGCATGCAGGATCGCCTCGGGCCGGACGTCGTCGATCGCGGGGTGAATCAAGGGCCTCATCTTTTTTGCATATAGGGACTTGATCGCGACAGCGTTAGTTCCAGATTCCCGAACTATCGGAATAGCGGTGCCGCCACGGTGCCGGGCCGAAACGGAAGGACGGACGTATGGCAAGGCTTGCAGGCAAGGTCGCGGTGGTGACGGGCGCATCGAAGGGGATCGGCGCGGCGATCGCCGGCGCGCTCGCGGCAGAGGGTGCGTCGATCGTGGTCAATTACGTGTCGAGCAAGGCCGGCGCGGATGCGGTGGTCGCCGGCATCGCCGCGGCGGGCGGCGAAGCGATCGCGGTGCAGGGCGACGTCTCGCAGGCCGCCGAGGCGCAGGCGCTGATCGCCACCGCGGTCGATCGATTCGGCCGGCTCGACGTGCTGGTCAACAATTCGGGCGTCTATGAATTCGCCGCGATCGAGGACGTGACCGAGGATCACTATCGGCGCCAATTCGACGTCAACGTGCTCGGCGTCCTGCTCGCGACGCAGGCGGCGGTGCCGCATCTCGGCGAGGGAGCGAGCGTCATCAACATCTCGTCGGCGATCACGCACGTCCACACGCCGCATGCGGCGGTCTATGCCGGAACCAAGGGCGCGCTCAACGCGATCACCGGCGTGCTTGCCAACGAGCTGGCGCCGCGCCGCATCCGCGTCAATGCGGTCAGCCCCGGCTTTGTCGTCACCGAAGGCTCGCGTGCCGCGGGCGTCGTCGGTTCCGAGATGGAGACGTCGCTCGTCGCGCAGACGCCGCTCGGTCGCGCCGGTCAGCCCGACGATATCGCCGGCGTGGTCGCGTTCCTCGCCTCCGACGACGCACGCTGGCTGACCGGCGAGACCATCACCGCGAGCGGCGGCATCCGCTGATCCGCAGCCGCCACGCCCGCATCGCGCCGGCGTGGCGGCTCATCCGCCGAACAGTTGCGCCAGCCGCACGTCGGCGCGCAGCCCGAGCACCACGGCGCTCGGCACGTCGGTCCGGCGCTTCGGCGCGAACATCGGATCGGGGTGGAGGACATATTGCACCACGGGATAGATTTTGAATCCGTGCAGCGCCGCCCAGCCATAGCTGAACTCGCCGACGATCTCGTCGTGATGCGGCGCGCCGTGGCCCCCCGCCCGGGCGCGCAGGTCGCGCAGATTGCCGATCTGCTGGTCGCTGAAATGCGCGTCCGACAGGATGATGCCGACCGTATCCTCGTCCCGATGCCGGAAGGTGCCGGTCTTGACGAAGCCGGCGGAGACGAAGCTGTCGAGCATCTGGACGTTGCCGACATTCCAGAAGCCGCGTGCGAACAGCGCGAGGTTGCGCGTGCCCGCGCCGGGCGCGCGCGCGATCGTCCGGTCGATCAGGCCGTAGAGTGCGACACGACTGCCGCCGAGCGCGGCCCGCGGCCGGCCGCTCAGCGCCGCCGATGCGCCGCTGCCGTCATAATAGGGGCTGGTACCGCCATCGGTGTTGACGAAGACGCCGAGCTTGTACCGGCGCGGCAGCCGCTCCTGCGCGAAGCTCGTCTGATAGGCGAGTTCGCCGGCGAGCAGCACGCCGCTGCCCTTGCCGAGCGAGAAATCGAGCCCGCCCTTGCCGGGGGCATGCAGCGCCATATTATGCTCGGTGATCATGACCTGGACGTAACGCCGGTCGTCCACCGCGTAGCGCGCCTTCGCCGCCCAGGCCGAGAACGGGAAGCCGGTGATGCCGATGACGGGGATCGCGCCATAGCCGGTCAGGCAGATGATGCTGCTCATGAACGAGCAATTGAGCGGCGAATTGTTAAAATAGCTGTTCTCGTCGGCGCGGCCGGCCAGCAGGTTGAGCCGGCCGAAATCATGTTCGATACTGAGCTGCGTCAACCGCGGGCCGGGGACCGGGCGGAAGGTCGATTGCAGGCTGATCGAATTGCCGATCACCTCGCGGCCGAGGCTGTCGCCGGTGAACCATGCGCCCTGGATATGCACGCGCGTCTTCGACAGGCCGAACAGCCGCTCGAGATCGAGATTGGCGGTGCCGACGATGAAATGCGCCTCGCGCACCCCCTGCCGCGCACCGCCGATCGGGTTGCCGGCGACATTCTCGACGCCGTCGAAGCCGAGGTCGACGCCGTCCGCCTGCAGGCCGCGCAGCGCCTTGCCGACCGCATTGTCATGCTGCCAGCGGGCGACGGCGGCGCCGTCCGCGGCGACGGGCGGTGGTGGCTGAACGGCGGGCGGTGCAGGGGCGGCGGGCGGCGATACGATCGCCTGCGCGGCGAGCAGGACTGCGAGGCTGGCGGACATCCACGTCTCCCTCGCCCGGTGCAGCGAAGCGCGGCCGGGCCACGCTTCCGATATAGACGCGCGCGGCGATGCACGGTCGCGAGGCGCTCCGATGATGGCGATCGGGGCGTTCTCTCATCCCGGATGCGCCGCCGCGACGGGAGAGGTTGCCCGGACGGGTTATGGCCGGCACCGCCGCTGGCCACCGCACGCCGTCATGGTTAAGATGGCGGCCATCGAAGCGGGAGACGGTGTTGACCAGACGCAGGCTGGCGGGTGTGGGGATCGCCCTTGCGGTGATGTCGGTGAGCGCGGCGTCGCCGCAGCGGATCGAGCGGATCACGGCGGTGCCCGCGCCGATGGCGGTGCTGCCGGTGGCGGTGCACGGCCGCGTCGTGCGTGACGGCGACGCCTTCGTCCGCCAATGGCCCGGAAGCTATTTCGAAGCCGGGTTCGCCGGGCCGGCGGTGGTCTTCCGGATCGGCAGCGGCGAGGTCGCCCTGCATCTGTCGGTCGACGGCGTCGCGGTGGAGACGCTCGTCAAGCCCGCGCCGGGTCTCTACCGGATCGACGGGCTGGCGCGCGGCCGGCATCGGCTGCGCATCGAGGTCGCGTCGGAGAGTCAGGCGGGGCCGACGCGGATCGGGCCCTTCTACGCCGCGCAGGCCGCCGCCCCGCCGGCGCCCCGCACCCGCCGGATCGAGTTCATCGGCGATTCGCACACCGTCGGCTATGGCGTGACGTCGGCGACGCGCGACTGTTCGGAGGATGACGTGTGGCGGACGACCGATACGTCGCAGGGGTTCGGCGCGCTGCTCGCCCGCCGATATCGCGCCGACTATCAGGTCAATGCGATCTCCGGCCGCGGGGTGGTGCGGAATTACGACGGCTTTGCGGCCGATCCGCTGCCCGACGCCTATCCCTATGCGCTGTTCGATCATCGCACCCCGGCGGCGGCGGTCGACTGGCACCCGCAGGTGATCGTCATCGCGCTCGGCACCAACGATTTCACCACGCCGCTCCACGCCGGCGAACGCTGGCCCGACCGGGCGGCGCTGCATGCCGATTACGAGGCGCGCTATGTCCGCTTCGTCCAGGACCTGCGGCGGCGCGCACCGCAGGCGCTGATCGTGCTGTGGGCGACCGACATGGCGCAGGGCGAGATCGAGGCGGAGGTCGCCAAGGTCGCCGCCCGGCTGCGCGCCACGGGCGAGCGGCGGATCGCCTATGTGCCGGTCGACGGCCTCGCTTTCGCCGGCTGCCACAATCATCCCTCGCTCGCCGACCAGACGGTGATCGCGACGCGCATCGCCGCGGCGATCGATGCGCAGCCGCAGGTCTGGACGGCGCCGGCGGTCAGGCGATCAGCGCCTCGATCCTGATCGGCAGGTCGCGGACGCGGATGCCGGTGGCGTTGAACACCGCGTTGGCGACCGCCGCCGCGACGCCGATGATGCCGAGTTCGCCCAGGCCCTTGACCCCTTCCGGATTGACCGCGTCATCCGCGTCGGGGACCATGACGACGGTCTGGCTGCCGATATCGGCGGCGGTCGGCACCAGATAGTCGGCGAGATCGCGGTTCATGTAGACGCCGGTGCGCGGATCGATCTCGGTCTTCTCGAGCAGCGCCGAGCTCAGCCCCCAGCTCATCCCGCCGAGATACTGGCTGCGCGCGGCGAGCGGGTTGAGCACGCGGCCCGCGGCAAAGGCGCCGACGTGGCGCGGCACGCGGATCGCGCCGGTCGCGGCATGGACCGCGACCTCCACCATATGCGCGCCGAACGCCCAGGCGAGCGCATCCTCGGGCAGCGTCAGCAGCTTGATATGGCCGGCGCGGAGATCGTCCACCGCCGCCGGCTTGGCGCCCGGCGGCAGATAGTCGAGCCGGACGCTGCGCGCGCCTTCGGGCTGGCGGCGCAGCGCGGTGCAGGCGTCGGCGAGCGCATTGGCGAGCGAGGTGGTGGTCGACGACCCGCCCGAGATCCCCGCCGGCGGCAGCGCGGTATCGCCGAGCGCGACGGTGACGCGATCGAGCGGTACGCCGAGCCGCTCCGACGCGATCGTCGCGAGCAGGGTATAGAGGCCGTTGCCGATCTCGTGATGCGCGGTTTCGATCCGCACCGTGCCGTCCGCATTCTGGCTGAGGCGCAGCGCGACCGGGCCGATCTTGACCGGGCGTGCCGCCGCGGCGCAGCCATGACCGATCCACCAGCCGTCGCGCAGCCGCGCCCGCGGCCGCGGCGACCGCTCCGCCCAGCCGAACGCCGCCGCCGCGGCGTCGAAACAGCGCAGCAGCGGGCGCGTCGTGAACCGTTTGCCGGAGACCGGATCGACCGCGGTCTCGTTGCGACGGCGCAGCGCGACCGGATCGATCGACAGGGCATGCGCCAGCTCGTCGATCGCGCTTTCCATCGCGAACAGGAACGGGACCTCGGGCGGCGCCCGCATCGGCCCGGGCGTGTTGCGATCGACGCGGCCGAGCCGTTCCTCCGCGGCGACCGCCTCCGCGGCATAGAGGGCGGTGGAGACGTCGGCGCCTTCCATCGCGAAATCGTCGAAGCGCGAACTCGCCGTCGCCGCCTGATGGCCGACGCCGAGCAGCCGGCCGTCGGCATCCGCACCGAGGCGGATGCGATGCCGCGTCTCGGTACGGTGGTTGGCGATCGTGAACTGGTCGCGGCGACTGATCTCGAGCCGCACCGGACGGCCGAGCCGGCGCGCGGCGAGCGCGCAGATCGCGCTATGTTGCGACAGCGCGAGCTTGCCCCCGAAATGGCCGCCGATGAAGCGCGCGATCACCCGCACCTGCTCCGGACGGAGGCCGAGCTGGGCGGCGAGGCCGTGCTGCGCCGCGACGACATAGCGCGTCGGTTCGTAGACGGTAAGCCGGTCGCCCTCCCACAGGCAGGTCGTGCTCGGCAGTTCGATCGGGTTATGGTGCTGGATCGGCGTCGTATACTGCGCGTCGATCCGCACCGCGGCGGCGCCGAGCGCGGCATCGAGATCGCCGCTGCGGCGATCGTGATGCTCGGTCTTGATCGTGGTCAGCGGAACGGCCGCGCTGCGCGGATCGGCGAGGCAGGCGACCGGCGCTTCGCCGGCATAGCCGATGCGCAGGGCGGCGGCGGCGGCGGCGGCGATCTCGGCGGTTTCCGCGACGACGAGCGCGACGATCTGCCCGGCATAGCGGATCTCGGGCGAGGCGAGCGGCCGCCAGCTGCTGTTGGCATAGCCGCCCTGCATCAGATGATCGACCGGGCGGATCGCCCCGCCGACCTCGTCATGCGTCAGGATCAGCAATACGCCGGGCATCGCCTCGGCGGCGTCGCGATGGATCGTGGTAACCCGCCCGCGTGCGATCGCGCTGACCGCAATGGCGGCATGCGCCATGCCGGGGACGCTCACGTCGCCGGGATATTCGGCCTGACCGCAGACCTTGAGCGGCCCGTCGATGCGCGGATGCGGCGCGCCGAGCCGGGCGACGGTATCGTCCCGGCGGGCGCGGACGCCCGGTGCATCGGAGGGAGCGGTCATCGCGATACCTTTCGTCGGTCCGCATGGCGCAACGTGCGGACGGGCGGAGACGCTCCGTTATGTCGTTCAAGCAGTTGGAAGAATCGGATATTCCTTTTCGCTGCCCGAGGGCGTCGGCCTCGGCGGACGCGCCGCTAGGCCGAGCGCCGCCGCAGCGCCAGCACGTAGATCACCGTCGCGACCGCGGCGAACAGGAACCATTGCACCGCATAGGACAGATGGTTGTTGGGCACCGAGGCGAGATCGGGGCGGCCGTTGGCGGCCAGGCCGAGCGGCGGCGTATCGGCGACGAGCAGCAGTGGCTGCGGGTGCCGGTCGAACACGATGCCGATCAGCGAACGGGCGTCCGGCGCATGGCTGATGAAGCCGCGCACCGGCCCGCCCGGCCAGCGCCGCGCGAACATCGGGTCGGGCGTGGTGCCGAGCTGGACGAGCAGCCCGTCGCCGCAATCGGCGATCAGCCGGAACCCCGCCGCGCCGGCGCCGGCGAGGCGCTGCGCCAGCGGGTGGGGGCAGGCGGCATAGCTGCGGCGGAACAGCAGCCGGTCGTCGGTGCGCCGCGGGAAGGCGATCGCCGGGCGTGCCGGATTGGCGGCGAGCTGCGCCAGATAGGCCTGTTTCTGCGGTGCCCGATCGAGCCATTGCCACAGGCCGAGCGCGATCATCGCCGCGACCGCGAGCGCGACGATCACCGTCGGGAGCAGCGGCACGCGCCTCATGGTCGCGGATCGATGCGGCCTTCGCGCGCGGCGTTGCGGAACTCCGCTGACATCAGCGCGCCCTTCGCCAGTCGCAGCGACCAGATCACCCCGGCGAGCGTCACCGGGATCCAGATCAGCATATGCAGCCACAACGGCGGGTGGAGCGTCAGTTCGAGCGTGATCGCGCCGATCACCACCAACGTGCCGAGGATCAGCGTCAGAAAGGCGGCGGGACCATCGCCGACGTTGAAGCGGCTGAAATCGAGTCCGCAGGCGGAGCAGCGATCGGCGAAGCGGATCATCCCGGCGAACAGCGTCGGCTTGCCGCAGCGCGGGCAGAGCCCGCCGAGCGCGGCCTGGACGATGCTGGGCTGCACCGGGCCGGGCTGCGCAGGGGCGGACGGCACAGGGCCGGATGGCTCGGGATCGGTCATCCTCCGGTCGGTCCGCTCACCCGCGCCCGCCTCAGCCGGCGTGGACCGGCGCGCCCCAGCCACCCCAGACATAGATGGTGACGAACAGGAACAGCCACACCACGTCGACGAAATGCCAATACCAGGCCGCCGCCTCGAAGCCGAAATGCTGGCGTGGCGTGAAGTCGCCCTTGTAGGCGCGGATCAGGCAGACTGCGAGGAAGATCGTGCCGATCAGGACGTGGAAGCCGTGGAAGCCCGTCGCCATGAAGAAGGCGGCGCCATAGTTCAGCCCCTTGAACGGGAACGGCGCGTGCATGTATTCATAGGCCTGGATCGAGCTGAACAGCACGCCGAGCGCCACCGTCAGCCACAGCCCCTTGAGCACGCCGTCACGATCACCGACGCCGAGCAGGCCCCACAGGCCGCGCTTCTCGCCGCCGCGCTGGTTGTGGATCAGCGCATGGTGCGCCCAGGTGACGGTGGTGCCGCTGGTCAGCAGGATCAGCGTGTTGAGCAGCGGGAATTCGAAGGCGTTGATGACCTCCAGCCCCTTGGGCGGCCATTGCGCGGCGATCGCCGCCGCCCCTTCCGCGGCGCGTTCGACCTGACCGTCGATGAAGCTCATCGCGGTCGGGAACAGCGCGAAGTCGAAGAAGGCCCAGAACCAGCCGACGAAGAACATCACCTCGGAGGCGATGAACAGGATCATGCCGTAGCGGAAGTGGAGCTGGACGACCGGGGTGTGATCGCCGTGATGCGCCTCGCGCACCACCTCCGCCCACCAGCTGTACATGGTGAACAGCACGCCGCCGAGCCCGGCGAGGAAGATCCAGCCGCCGCCATTGGCCTTGTCGGCGGCGAGATGCGCGCCGTGCATCCACATGATCGCACCCGACGCCATCACCAGGGCCGACAGCGATCCGAACAGGGGCCATATGCTGGGGGGCAGGATATGGTAATCGTGGTTCTTGGCGCCGGCCATGGTCGTTTCCCTGTTCTCTATCCTCTTGCGCTAACGCTTAGCCCGCCGATTTCGCGGAATCCACCGGGTAAAACGTGTAGGAGAGGGTGATCGTCTCGACGTCGTTGGCGTCGGGATCGTCCATGATCTTCGGGTCGACGAAGAAGATCACCGGCATGCGCTGCGTCTCGCCCGGTGCCAGGGTCTGCTGGGTGAAGCAGAAGCACTGGATTTTGGTGAAATATTTGCCCGCCTGGCTCGGCGTGACGTTGAACGTCGCGCTGCCGGTGATCGGCTTGCTGTCCATGTTGGTGGCGGTGAAGAAGGCGATGTCGCGTGCGCCGATCTTGACCGTCTCCGACCCTGCTTCGGGCCGGAAGCGCCACTTCATCCCGGGCGCGACATTGCTGTCGAAATCGATGCGGATCAGCTTGTTGACCGCACCCGGTGCTTCCTGCGCGCGCTGCGTCGTGCCGTTGAGGCCGGTCACCTGGCAGAACAGGCGGTAGAGCGGGATGCTCGCCCAGGCGACGCCGGTCATGAAGCAGATGCCGAGCACCGCGAAAAAGGCGGTGCGCAACTGCCGCCGCGTCGACGCATCGTCGGGGCGCGGCGGCGCGTTCATGCCAGCCCCTGGCGGATCTTGGTGATCGCGATCGCGAAGATCAGGATCACGAACGCACCGAGCAGCAGCGCCATGATCCGCGCCCGCGCCCGCTGGCGCTGGCGGACGAGGTCCTGTTCGTCGGGCGTCATGCGAACATCCAGCGGTCGACGACGAGCGCGCCGAACACGACGAACAGATAGAGGATCGAATAGCTGAACAAGCGCTTCTCCGGCTTCATGGCATCGTCGGCCGTGGTGGTGCGGGTCGCGACGACGAGCGCGAGCGCGGCGAAGACGAGGGTGGTGACGCTGGCGACGCCGCCGTAGAGCGGCCCGGTCAGGCCGAGCGGCCAGGGCAGCACCGCGGCCAGCGCCATCGGGATGGTGTAGAGCCCGATCTGCCGCCGCGTCACCCGCTCGCCGGCGACGACCGGCAGCATCGGCACCCCGGCATTGGCGTAATCGGTCTTCACGAACAGCGCGAGCGCCCAGAAATGCGGCGGCGTCCACAGGAAGACGAGCGCGAACAGCAGCAGCGGCAGCAGCGCGACCTGTCCGGTCGCCGCCGCCCAGCCGATCAGCGGCGGAAATGCGCCCGCGGCGCCGCCGATGACGATGTTCTGCGGCGTCCGGCGCTTGAGCCAGACGGTATAGACGAGGACGTAGAACAGGATCGAGACGGTGAGGATCGCCGCCGCGGCGAAATTCACCGCGAAATACATCAGGATGACGGAGAAGGCGGCGAGCCCGACGCCGAAGTGCAGGGCCGATTCGCGCTCCATCCGCCCGGCGGGCAGCGGCCGCTTCTGCGTCCGCCGCATCTTGGCGTCGAGGTCCGCCTCATACCATTGGTTGAGCGCCCCCGCCGCCCCCGCGCCGAGCGCGATGCACAGGATCGCGGTGAAGCCGAGCACCGGATGGATGAAGTGTCCGTTCACCGGCGGCGCAGCGAGCATCCCGCACAGCCCGGTGAAGACGACCAGCGTCATCACCCGCGGCTTGGTCAGCGCGAGGAAGTCCCGCCAGTCAGCGGGGGGCAGCAGGGGCGTCGCGACCGTCATCGCCATGGCTATACGCCGCGCGGGCGCTTTGAGCAAAGCCGATCGGGCTTGCACCGATGACCACCCAACCAATCCTCCCCGGCACGGGGAGGGGGACCAGCCGAAGGCTGGTGGAGGGGGGCTTCCGCTGACGGCAGCGCGTGTGGATACCCCCCTCCACCACCGCTTGCGCGGCGGTCCCCCTCCCCGTGCCGGGGAGGAGTTGGACCTAGACGAACCCCAGGTTCAGGCTCGCCGCATCGTAATTGCCCGCATTGGGCAGCACCGTCCGGAGATCGCCCGCGCCGACGCCGAACCAGCTCGCCAGCGTCGCGGCATATTGATCCACCGCGATCGTCGGCAGCAGCCGGCCCTGGCCGACGTCGTCGGGCGTGCCGTTGCCGAGCTGCGGCGCGGTGCCGTAGAAGCGCTGGCCGCGCACCGCGCCGCCCATCACGAGATGATGGCTGCCCCAGCCGTGATCGGAGCCGTCGTCGTTCGATTGCAGGGTGCGGCCGAAGTCGGAGGCGGTGAAGCTCGTCACCGTGTCGGCGACGCCGAGCGCGACGGTGGTGTCGTAGAAGGCGCGCATCGCGTCGGCGACCTTGCCGATCAGCCCGGGATGCTGCGCGACCAGATTGTCGTGCAGATCGAACCCGCCGATCGACACGAAGAACACCTGCCGCCGGGCGCCGAGCTGCGACGAGACCGAGATCAGCCGCGCGACCATCTTCAACTGATCGGCGAGCGCATTGCCGGTCGGGAACAGGGTGAAGCCGCTGGCCGGCGCGCCGGTCAGCGCGCTGCTCACCTGCGCATAGGTGTCGAGCGCGCGTTTGCTGACGCGGGCATGTTCGTCGGCGAGCAGATTGGTGTTGCCGCCGGTCATCAGGCTGCGCAGCGTCGTCGCCGCCGCGGTCGATCCGTACAGCTTGGTCTGGTTGTTGAGCAGCGCGACCGGACCGCCGGCGCCGATCGCATATTGGACCGCGCTCTTGCCGGTGAGATAGACCGCATTGCCGCTGGTGTTGATGCAGGTCAGCGTCGCCGCGCCATTGCCCGACTGGAACAGGTCGCCGATCCGCCCGCCCCAGCCCGAGGTCGCGCCTTCCGGATTGGACGCCTGGAAATAGCTCTGCTGATCGTTGTGGCTGAACAATTTGGGCGGCAGCCGCACTGCATTCTGCTGGAATTGCAGCTTGCTGGTCGGCTGCACCAGCGTGCCGACGTTGAGCGCCACCGCGAGCTTGCCCTGATCGAACAGCGGCAGCAGCGATGCCATCGTCGGCGCCAGCGCATAGCGGCGCGCCTCGGGCAGCGCCTGCGTCGGCTTCAGCACGGTCGCCGCCAGCGTTTCCCGGGTCAGCGCGATATTGGATCGCGCGGCGAGATAGGCGGCGTAGCTCGCCTCGTCATAGGCGGCGACGGTATTGGCGTAATCGTTACCGCCATAGAGGAAGATGCAGACCAGCGCCTTATAGTCGGTCGACACCGCCGCCGCCGCCTCGCCGATCGCGGCGAGGCTGGTGACGAAGGGCGTCGCCACCCCCGCCATGCCGAGCGCGGCGGAGCGTTTGAGGAAGGCGCGGCGCGAGGCATCACGCGTGACGTCCATCATGCTCACCGCAGGGTCAGGAATTCGGGGGAGGCGAGCGTCAGCAGCAGCGCGATGCCGACGCGGTTGATCGGGCCGTCGGTCGCGGTGGCCGCGACGCTGTCGACCGCGGCGCGGATCGCGCTCACCGTCGCCGTGCCGAGCTGGCCGGCGGCGAGCACCGTGTTGATCTCGTCGACCAGCGCGGCGCTGTCGCCCGCCTTGGCGATGAGGTCGGCATAATCGGGCTTGGCGTCGCCGGCGCCGTTGGCGATCAGCCCCTGCATGTAATTGACGTAGGCGACGACGCTCTGTTCGTTGGTGATCTGGAATTCGGGGGCGACCAGCCCGGCGCTGCCGATCGCGCTGGCGGGCGGCGTGTAGGCGGGGCGGAAAAAGTTGAAGACGGTCTGGCTGCGTCCCATCGACTGGGCGAGCCGCGTCGACTGGCTCGACGTATCGCCGAATGCCCAGGCGTTGGACGGCGAGTTGACCTTGGCGAGCCGCGCCCAGGCGGTGAGCCGCATCACCGGCTCGCGCAGCTTGCCCGCGCTGGCACTGGTCAGCGCGGTATCGCTGCGCGCCTCGCTGTCGAGCAGGATCGCCTTGATCACCGCCTTCATGTCGCCGCGCACCCCGGCGCCATTGTCGGCGAAGGCCGCGGCGACGCGGCCGACATAGGCGGGGCTCGGATTGCTCGTCACCAGCCGCTGGATCAACTGGCGCGAGACGAAGGGCGGCAGATTGGGATGCGCGAAGATCGTATCGAGCGCGGTCTTGATCGCCGCCATGCCGCCGCCGCTCACCGTCGCGCCGAGGAAGCTCGTGGCGCCGGTCTCGTTGATCGCGCTGTTCATCACCAGCGGCTTGCGCAGGCGATCGGGCGTGCTGTTGTCGCTGGTGGCGAGGCTCAATCCGGTGAACACGCGGGCGAGGCCGCTGACGTCGGCGGGGCCATAGGTTTCGAGCGGAACGCCGTTGGCGGTGCGGACGCTGCCGTCCATATTGAGCTGGTAGAGGCCGAGCGTGAACAGCTGCATCAGCTCGCGCGCGTAATTCTCGTCGGGCTGCGCGCCGGTCTTGGCATTGGCCTTGCGGTTGCCGAGGAAGGTGAGGAACGATGCCATCGCCGCATTGGTGGTGATCGCGTCGAGGATTGTGCGGTAATTGCCGAAGGCATTGTCGAGCAGCAGGTCGACATAGGCGCCGACCGCGAACGGCCGCCAGCTGAGATTGACGCCGCCGATACCGACGACGAGCAGGTCGAGCAGCGCCATGCCGACGCGCTGGCGCAGCTGATCGGGCTCGACGATCATCTGCCGCCACAGGCTCGCGTCGAACCCCGCCTCGCTGTTGATGTTGGCGGAGGCGTTGTAGCCGTTGGCGACGAGCCAGTCCCAGTGGCTGGTCGCGCGCGGCATGGCGAACTGGTCGTCGATCCAGCCTTCGTAGCGCCGGCTGATCACACTATCGATCATCGCGCGGGTGCCGCCCATCGTCGCCTGGGCGAGGAACCGGCTCGCCTGCGTCGCGGTGATCGCGGCGGGAAGGACGGTGACGGGGGCGCTCGCCGTCGGGGTGCCGCCGCCGTCGCCGCTGCCGCCAGCGCAGGCGGCGAGCAGCAGCGCCGGTACCGCGGCCGCGCCCGCCTGCCATGGCGTCGCGGCGGCGATCGGCGCCGCGTCGTCGGCGGACACGCGGTCCACCCTGTCATCCAGCACTGGAACGGTCCCCCCTGCCACGCTCCCCACAAGCGTTAACGGCCATACGAGGGATATAGCCGATACGGTCTTAACGAAGAGGCTTAACGCGCTTCGCTTCGCCGCATCCCGGCCGGCGTCTATCGCCCGAGGTGCGAGACCAATCGCTTGAGATCGGCGGGTGCGAGGCGCCGGACGTCGAGCGCGTCGACGCCGGCGACGAGCACCGCGCCGAGCCGGCGTTCGCCGGTGTCGATCAGGATGCCGTCGGCGGTCGAGCGCAACGCGCCCCACGGTACCTCGCGCACCGCGATGCTCGCGCCCTGGCGGATCATCACCGCGACGCGCCCGGCGCGGTCGACCGCGAGCGCGCCGCCGCCGTCGGCACCGACCACCGCACCCTGCGTGTCGAATCCGGCGAGCGACCGTTCCGCCGCCTCCGCCGCCTCTTCGGGGCTGCCGATCCGCTTCGGCCGGCGGCGGCGCAGCACCATGACGATGGCGATCACGAGCAGCACCGCCACCACCGCGGCGGCGGCCGCGATCACGATCGTCTGGTCGGCAGGCGCGCTCATTGGCCGGCGGCGAGCGCGTCCAGCGTCGGCCGCATCGCGCCGAGATCATAGCCCGCCCCGCGCGCCTGCGCGACGAGCAGCGCCGGGTCGCGCCCCGCCTTGGCCGCGGCGAGCGCCCACAGGTTGCAGCTGCGCGTCCCCGAGCGGCAATAGGCGAGCACCGGCCCGTCGGCGGCGGTCAGCGCGGCGGCCATCGCATCGATCTGCGGGTGCGAGAAGCCGGCATGCGTGACCGGGATCGCGCTATAGGCGAGACCCGCCGCCTCGGCCGCGGCACGGATCGCGTCACCGGCCGGCTGGCCGCCCTCTTCGTCGTCGGGACGGTTGTTGACGATCGCGACGAACCCGGCTGCCTTGATCGCCGCCATATCGTCGGCGGTGATCTGCGGGGCGACGCTGATCCGGTCGTTGATGGTGCGAATGTCGGCCATCCGGTCTTATTAGGCGATCGGCGGAGATTCGTCAGCCTTTTTGGATGCATTTCCGCTTGGATGTGACGATTTCGCCGCCGGTCTAGCCGGCCGCGCGGATCACCTCGACGAAGGCGTCGCCATAGGCCTCCAGCTTGCGCGCGCCGATCCCCGACAGGTGCATCAGCTCGGCGCGGCTGGTCGGCCGCTGCGCCGCCATCTCGCGCAGCACCGAATCGTGGAAGATGACATAGGGCGGCACCCCCGCCGCCTTGGCGAGATCGCGGCGGCAGACGCGCAGCGCCTCGAACAGCGGATCGTCGGCCGGATTGGTGGCGATGCCCGCGTCGCGCTTGCGGCTGCGCGTCCGCTTCGGCGGCACGACCAGCGTCAGCCGCGCGCCTTCCTTGAGGATCGGCCGTGCGCCCGGCCCGAATTCGAGCCCGCCGTGCGCATTGGTGCGCAGCGCGTCGCGCAGCAGCAGCGCGCGCGCCACCGGCTTGATCAGCGCCGCCTCTTCGCCGTCGACGATCCCCCAGACCGACAGCGATTCATGGCCGCGATCGACGCTGCGTTCGGTCGACTGGCCGAGCAGCACCTGCTCGACATAGCCGGCGCCGAACATCTGCCCGGTGCGGAACACCGCGGAGAGGAATTTCATCGCGGTCTGCGTCGCGTCGACCGCATCGGGCGAGCCGAGGCAATTGTCGCAATTGCCGCAATCCTCCTGCCGGTCCTCGCCGAAATGCTTGAGCAGGATGCGGCGGCGGCAGCCTGCGGTCTCGACCAATGCGCCGAGCGCGGCGAGCCGCGCGCGCTCGCCCGCCTGCCGCTCGGGCTCGACCTCGCCGATCCGCTGGCGGGCGCGGGCGAAATCCTCCGCACCCCAGAACAGATGCGCCACCGCCGGGTCGCCGTCGCGCCCGGCGCGGCCGGTCTCCTGATAATAGGCCTCGATCGATTTGGGCAGGCCGGCATGCGCGACGAAGCGGACGTCGGGCTTGTCGATCCCCATGCCGAACGCCACCGTCGCGCAGATCACCATGTCTTCGGACGCGACGAAATCGGCCTGGTTCTTCTGGCGGATGTGCGTCTCGAGCCCGGCATGATAGGCGCGCGTCGGCCGGCCGGTGCGGGCGAGCGCCTCGGCGAGCTTCTCGGTGGCGGCGCGGGTCTGGGCATAGACGATGCCGGGGCCGGGCGTCGCGGCGATGACGTCGGCGATCTGCTTGGTGGTGTTCGCCTTGGGGGTGATCGCATAGCGGATGTTGGGCCGGTCGAAGCCGGAGACGATCAGCCCGTCCGCCGGAATGCCGAGCTGCTGGAGGATGTCGCTGCGGGTATGCGCGTCGGCGGTGGCGGTCAGTGCCAGCCGCGGCACCTCCGGAAACGCATCCATCAGCGGCGCGAGCAGGCGATAATCGGGGCGGAAATCATGGCCCCATTCGCTGACGCAATGCGCCTCGTCGATCGCGAACAGGCTCAGCTTGGCGCTCGCCAGCAGCTCGCGGAAATGCCCGGTCGAGGCGCGTTCGGGCGCGATATACAGCAGGTCCAGCTCGCCGGCGCGGAAGCGCGCGATCGACTCGGCACGGTTCTGATCGGCGCTGGTCAGCGTCGCGGCGCGGATGCCGACCGCCTCGGCGGCACGCAGCTGGTCGTGCATCAGCGCGATCAGCGGCGAGACGACGACGCACGTCCCCTCCATCATCACCGACGGCAATTGGTAGCACAGCGACTTGCCCGCGCCGGTCGGCATCACCCCCAGCGTCCGCTCACCGGCGAGCACGCGTTCGACGACCTGCTGCTGCACGCCGCGGAATCCGGGAAAGCCGAAGACGCGCGACAGGGTGGGCAGGGGATCGGGGATCATCATCGCGCCATGTAGGCGTGGGGGCGGTCGGCGTCGAGGCGCGGCTTTATTAGCCTTGAAGCTAATTAGCGGATCGGCTAAATAAGGCGCGTGGACAAGGTATTCGACGCCCTCGCGCATCCGACGCGCCGCCGTATCCTCGAACTGCTCAAGGCGGGCGGGATGACGGCGGGCGATCTGGCGGAGGCCTTTGCGGTTTCGAAGCCGACGATGTCGGGGCATTTCGCGCGGCTGCGCGACGCCGGGCTGATCCAGGGCGAAACCCGCGGCACCAGCATGGTCTACACGCTCAACCTCTCGGCGCTCGAAGAGGTGATGATGGCGTTCATGGGCCGGCTGCGCGTCGGCGGCGACGCTGACGATGATCGGGAGGAACACGCATGAGCTATCGACGCATCACGCTCGCATCGCTGCTGACCGTCGCCGGGCTGGGGTTGATCGCCGCGACCGCGTTACAGCGGCTGCCGACCGGCACGAGCCTGCCGGTACATTGGAACGGCGCGGGACAGGCGAATGGCTTTGCGTCCGCCGACCGCGCCCTGTTCATGCCGGTGGTATCGGCGGCCGTGATCAGCCTTGTCATGGCGATACTGCCGCGGATCGAGCCGATGCAGCATCGCCTGCAGCAAAGCGCGCCGCTCTACCGGACGGCGTGGGCGGGACTGCTCGGCATGATGATCCTGACCGAGATCGTCATCGCCGCACCGGCGTTCGGCCTGTGGCTGCCGGCGACGCTGCATCTCGCGGCCTGCGGCCTGCTGCTGATCGTCCTCGGCAACGCCCTGCCCAAGTCCCGCCCCGGTTTCTTCGTCGGCATCCGCACGCCCTGGACCCTGACGGACCCAGAGAACTGGATCGCGACCCACCGGCTCGGCGCCCGGACGATGATCCTCGGCGGCGTGATGATCGTCATGGCGGCCGTGCTGCCGATCGAAGCCGGTATGCGGCAGGCCTGCGTCATCGCCGGGATCATCGTGGCGGTCGCCCCGCCGGTCATCTATTCCTGGTGGTTCTGGCACCGCCGCACGGTTCGCCGTTAGGCGTTACTCCGCCGCCAGCGCGCCTTCGCTCGCCCCGGCGACGTCGTCGTCATCCTGCGCCTGGCGCGCCCACATCTCGGCATAGGTGCCGCCGAGCCGGAGCAGTTCGGCATGGGTGCCGCGCTCGGCGACGCGGCCGCCGTCGAGGACGACGATCTGGTCGGCGTGGACCACCGTCGACAGGCGGTGGGCGATGACGATCGTCGTGCGGCCGCGCTCGATCGCCTCGAGCGTATCGAGGATCTCCGCCTCGGTACGGCTGTCGAGCGCGCTGGTCGCCTCGTCGAGGATCAGGATCGGCGGGTTCTTGAGCAAGGTGCGCGCGATCGCGACGCGCTGCTTCTCGCCGCCCGACAGTTTGAGGCCGCGTTCGCCGACGCGGGCGTCATAGCCGTCGGGCTGGCGCTCGATGAAGCCGGCGATCACCGCGCCCGCCGCGGCGGCCTCCACCTCGGCGCGGCTCGCGCCTTCGCGGCCGTAGGCGATGTTGTACCCGATCGTGTCGTTGAACAGTACCGTATCCTGCGGCACGATGCCGATCGCGGCGCGCAGGCTCGCCTGCTGGACGTCGCGGATGTCCTGCCCGTCGATCATGATGCGGCCGGCGGCGACGTCGTAGAAACGGTACATCAGCCGCGCGAGCGTCGACTTGCCCGCGCCCGACGGCCCGACCACCGCGAGCGTGCTGCCCGCCGGCACGTCGAGGTTGAGTCCTTTCAGGATCTCGCGATCGGGATCATAGCCGAAGCGCACGTCCTCGAAACGGACATGGCCCTGCGCGACGGCGAGCGCCGCGGCGCCGGGTGCATCGACCACCTCGGCGGGGGTGTCGATCAGCGCGAACATGCTCGCCATGTCGATCACGCCCTGGCGGATCGTGCGATAGACCATGCCGAGCAGGTCGAGCGGCCGGAACAGCTGCGCGAGCAAGGTCGAGACGAAGACGACGTCACCTGCCGAGAAGCTGCCGCGGCTCCAGCCCCAGGCGACATAGGCCATGCCGCCGCCGAGCATCAGATTGGTGATCAGCGCCTGACCGACGTTGAGCCAGGCGAGGCTGTTCTCCGACTTGGTCGCGGCGGCGGCATAAGCGGAGATGGCGGCATCGTAACGGCGCGCCTCGCGCTCCTCGGCGCCGAAATATTTGACCGTCTCGAAGTTGAGCAGCGAATCGACCGCATGCGCGACCGCGCCGGTATCGAGGTCGTTCATCTGCGCGCGCAGCGCATTGCGCCAGTCGGTCACCTTCTGTGTGAACAGGATGTAGACCACGACCATCGCCACCGTCGCGACGACCAGCGGCCAGCCGAAGCTGTGCCAGAAGATGCCGAGCACCAGCGCCAGCTCGAGCACCGTCGGCGCGATGTTGAACAGCAGGAAGTAGAGCATCGTATCGATGCTCTTGGTGCCGCGTTCGACCACCTTGGTCACCGCGCCGGTGCGCCGTTCGAGGTGGAAGCGCAGCGACAGGCCGTGCAGGTGGCGGAAGACGTTGGCGGCGAGGCGGCGGGTCGCATCCTGGCCGACGCGCTCGAACACCGCGTTGCGCAGGTTGTCGAACAAGGTCGTCGAGAAACGCGACGCGGCATAGCCGACGACGAGCAGGATCACGATCGTCGCGACGCCGCGATCGCCCACCGCCATCCGGTCGACGGCATATTTCAGCGTATAGGCGGCGCCGAACACCTGGACGAGCTTGCTCATCACGACGAGCATCATCGCGCCGACGATCCGCGCCTTCAGCGCCGGCTGCCCCGCCGGCCACAGATAGGGCAGGAAGCGGCACAGCGTCGGCAGCAGCGGCTGGTCGGCACGGGTGTGGCTGGTCGGATCGGTCGGCGGCATTGCCACCCATGTAAGTGCTGACGGGGCCATGCGAAAGCGACGCGGCGGAACATAAGGCCACCGTCGCGGATTTTAGCGGTCAGACAGCGAGGCTTTTATGGAACCGCTCTTCTACGTCATGGCGATCATGGGCTGCGCGGACGGCAACGTCCAGTGCACCGAGGCGCGTATCGTGCCGACGCATTATACGTCGATGGCGCAATGCCGCGCGGCGCTGACTGATCAGCTCGCCCGGAATACCGACGTGCCCTATCCGATGATCGGTGCCGCCTGCCGGACCGCCGGCGCGCAGATCGCCAAGGTCGAGGGCAAGGCGAAGCGGTCGTAAGGGTGCACCTGGGGGGGGGGGCGTGGCGCAACCGGCCCTCATCCGTTAGGGCTGAGCCCGCCGAAGCCCGGGCCTCCTCAAGCGAGTTATCTGCGGATATCCGCCCTTCGACAGGCTCGGGGCTAACGGCTTCTCACGGATGCAGATCCGAGGCGCCAGTCGTCACCGCGGCCGCTGCCACAATCCCGGATCGCGCGGTACCGCCGCGATCGTCAGCCGCTGCCGCGCATCGATCGCCGCCTGCACGATGAAGCCGAGCTTCTCGCCCTTGCCCGTCGTCACCCGCGCGTCCCACGCCCGTTCGCCGCGCTCCGCCACCTTGCGGCCGATCGCGCCATAGATGCGCGCCGCGGCGAGCACCGCCCAGGCGGAGCGGAACGACAGCGCGCGCGTGCCGATGCGCGCGCTCGCCTCGAACTGTGCGGCGCGGGTGGTCAGGCGGCGGGCGAGCGCGGCGAGTGCCGGGCGGTTGGCCGGCGCCATCACCGCATCGGACGCGATCCCCGCCTCGGCGAGCCAGTCGGTCGGCAGATAGCAGCGCCCCGCCGCGGCATCCTCGTCGAGATCGCGCGCGATATTGGCGAGCTGGAAGGCGAGGCCGAGGTCGCAGGCACGGTCGAGTACGGCGTCGTCGTCGGGCGATACGCCCATGATCACCGCCATCATGCAGCCGACGACACCGGCGACGTGATAGCAATAGCGCAGCAGATCGTCCTCGGTGCGCGGCCGCCAGCCGTCCGCGTCGAGCCGGAAGCCTTGGATCAGGTCGTGCGCGAAGCGCGGCGGCAGGCCCGTCTCGCCCGCGACGAGGCGCAGCGCGTCGAACGCGGGCACGCCGATGACGTCGCCGGCAAGCGCCGCATCGGTGAGCATCGCCATCGCCGCGATCCGCGCCGGCGCATCCTCGACCACCGACATGACGTGGCCGTGATCCTGCCCGTCGGCGATATCGTCGCAGGCGCGGCACCAGGCGTAGAGCAGCCACGCCCGCTCGCGCGTCCGCCGGTCGAACAACAGGCTTGCGGCCGCGAAGCTCTTCGACCCGCGCGCGATCGATTCGTGCGCGGTGGCGACGATCGCGTCGCGGCTCGGGCCGGCGCTAGAGGTCAGACGTCTTCATCCGCACGATCGGCTGCGTCGGCTGATGCGCCGCCATCTGCGCGAGCAGCCCGTCGAGCGTGTCGTCGACGATCAGCAGGTCGCGATGTTGCGGGCGCAGGAAGCCGACCTCGGCCGATTTGTGCCAGAAGGCGATGAGATCGTCATAATAGCCGGCGACGTTGAGCAGCCCGACCGGATCGGCATGATAGCCGAGCTGCGCCCAGCTCAGCGCCTCCCACAATTCGTCCATCGTGCCGGTGCCGCCGGGGATGGTGACGAAGCCGTCCGACAGGTCGGTGAACAGCGCCTTGCGCGCGTGCATGCCCGCGACGACGTGCAGCTCGGTGAGGCCGCGATGCGCCACTTCGGCATCGACCAGCGCCTGCGGGATGACGCCGATCACCTCGCCCCCCGCCGCCAGCGCACCATCGGCGACCGCGCCCATCAATCCGAGCCGGCCGCCGCCATAGACGAGGCCGATGCCGCGCTCGGCGAGCGTGCGACCGACCGAGCGGGCGGAGTCGAGATAGACGGGGTCGGCGGGCGTCGCGGAGCCGCAATAGATAGCGAGGCGTTTCATGCTCCTGCCGCTACGCGACCGCGCGCCGGGCGACAAGCGGCGCGGGGCATCGGAGGGCATCCTCTTCCGCGCCGCACCCTCATTCCGCCGCCTGCACGTCCTCGGGCAGCGCCCAGATCAGGTCGCCGGGGCCGAGCGTGCGGCCGTCGTGCGCATGTACCGCCACCGGCGCGATCGGCCGCTGGTCGCGCGCGTCGACGAGGACGGGGAAGGCCGGCTCGCCCAATTCCCAGCGCTCGCCCCATTGGCGCAGCGCGACCATCGTCGGCAGCAACGCATGCCCCTTGTCGGTCAGCGTATAGCGGATCCTGCGCCGGTCCTTGGGCAGCGGCTCGCGTTGCAGGATGCCGTGATCGACCAGCCGCGCCAGCCGGTTGGCGAGGATGTTGCGCGCGATGCCGAGCTCCGCCTGGAACGCCTCGAAATGATGCAGGCCGTTGAACGCGGCGCGCAGGATCAGGAACGACCAGCGTTCCCCCATCGCCTCGAGCGCTGCGGGCAGGCTGCAGCCGCGCAGCGATTCGCGTAAGGGTGGGGGCTTGGCCGTCGTCATGCCGGCGCAGCCTAGCCCATCGCGCGGCGGCCGGCGACCGGCGTGCCGCGGTCTGCTCATCGAAATCGTACCCGTATCCGCAACAAGATGTTGCAAAGCACCATCGGCCTCCCCCATGTGGTCGACGTGCTACGGCAATATGAACTGGTCGACCGCGTGCTCGACTATGACCCGGATGCGGACGAGGCGCTGCTCAACCGCGCCTACGTCTTCTCGATGCAGGCGCACGGCAGCCAGAAGCGCGCGAGCGGCGATCCCTATTTCAGCCATCCGATCGAGGTGGCGGGCATCCTCACCGACCTCAGGCTCGACGACGAGACGATCGCCACCGCGATCCTGCACGATACGATCGAGGATACGGTCGCGACGCCCGAGGAGATCACCCGGTTGTTCGGCGGCAATGTCGCGCGGCTGGTCGACGGCGTGACCAAATTGAGCAAGATCGAGGCGCAGACCGAGAACGAACGCGCCGCCGAGAATCTGCGCAAGTTCCTGCTCGCCATGTCGGACGACATCCGCGTGTTGCTCGTCAAGCTCGCCGACCGGCTGCACAACATGCGCACGCTCCATCACATCGCCAAGCCCGAGAAGCGGCGGCGGATCGCGAAGGAGACGATGGACATCTACGCGCCGCTCGCCGAGCGGATCGGGATGTACGAGTTCATGAAGGAGATGCAGACGCTCGCCTTCGAACAGCTCGAGCCGGAAGCGTTCGAATCAATCAGCAAGCGGCTCGAACAGCTCAAGACCGGCGGCGGCGACCGGATCGCGCGCATCGCCTCCGGCCTCAAGCTGCTGCTCGGCCGCGCCGGCGTCGAGGCCGAGGTGACGGGGCGCGAGAAACACCCTTATTCGATCTGGCGCAAGATGAGCGAGCGCCACATCAGCTTCGAGCAGCTCTCCGACGTGATGGCGTTCCGCGCGATCGTGCCGACGGTGGAGGATTGCTATCGCACGCTCGGCATCATCCATCGCCGCTGGCCGATGGTGCCGGGGCGGTTCAAGGACTATATCTCGACGCCCAAGCGCAACGGCTATCGCTCGCTGCACACCAGCGTCATCCATGCCGACAATGCGCGCATCGAAATCCAGATCCGCACCGCCGACATGCATGCCGAGGCCGAATTTGGCCTCGCCGCGCACTGGGCGTACAAGGAAAAGAAGGTTCGCGCCGACAGCCAGCACAGCTGGATCGCCGATCTGGTCGAGATCCTCGAAACCGCGGGCAGCCCCGAAGAGCTGCTCGAACATACCCGCATGGCGATGTATCAGGATCGCATCTTCGCCTTCACGCCGAAGGGCGAGCTGATCCAGCTGCCCAAGGGCGCGACGCCGATCGATTTCGCCTATGCGGTGCACACCGATCTCGGCGACCAGGCGGTCGGTGCCAAGATCAACGGCCGCGTCGTGCCGCTGTCGACGGTGATCGAGAACGGCGATCAGGTGCAGGTGCTGCGCTCCAAGGGGCAGGTGCCGCAGCCCGGCTGGCTCAACTTTGCGATCACCGGCAAGGCGCTCGCCGGTATCCGCCGCTACCTGCGCAACCGCGAGCGCGACGAGCTGATTGCACTCGGCCGCAAGCTGTACGACGATATCGTCCGCCGCCTGCCCGCGCAGCTCGGCAGCGACGCGCTCGACCATGCGCTGTCGCGGCTCAACCTCGGCGACGAGGCGGCGCTGATGGCGGCGATCGCGCGACGCACCCTGTCCGACCATGCGGTGATGGAGGCTCTGATGCCGGGATCGGCGGGCGCCGACGTCGCGCCGCTCGCGCCGCAGTCCACCGCGATCTCGATCAAGGGGCTGACGCCGGGCGTCGCCTTCGACCTCGCCGAATGCTGCCATCCGGTGCCGGGCGACCGGATCGTCGGGCTGCGCCGCCCCGATGCGGGGATCGAGGTCCATGCGATCGACTGCCCGGTGCTCGCCGAACTCGCCGAGCGCGGCACCGACGAGACCGACTGGGTCGACGTCGACTGGGGCGACAAGAGCGACGGCGCGGTGGCGCGGATCAGCGTGCAGGTGAAGAACGAACCCGGCGCACTCGGCATCGTCTCGACGATCATCGGCGCGCATCGCGCGAACATCATCGCACTGCGGCTCGATACGCGCGATTCGATGTTCCACACCAACGTCATCGACGTCGAGGTGCATGACGTGCAGCAACTGATGCGGCTGATCGCGGCGCTGCGCGCGGCGGATGCGGTGAATGCGGTGGAGCGGGTGTGATGCCGGCGGCGGCATTGCTGCGCCGCCGGCGATGAGAGAGTTTAATTCGGGCTTGGATGATCGTTGCTTGTCTCGATATTGAAATAGTATCTGTCGAAGCCATTGCCGGTGACGGAACATTTCGGTAGCGGATCGCCGTCGTAGCGGGAGGCGGATGCCGATACGAATTCACCGGTTGACGTCTTGTACGTGATGCCGAACATGCAAACCGGGGTATTGGTTTTTTTGGTATCGCGGTCTTCGTAGCTATACGACGCCTTGAACCAGACTTCGGTATAATAGGCTACATCCAGCATGCGGATTCTGCCCATCTTGCTTTTGCCGGCCTCGATCGTACCGTCTATCCGATCGGTCACGGTGCCGTCATCATGGCCGGTGCCGTAGCGAGCACTATTCTCTATATCATAGATTGTAACTAGATAGGGGGTATTGTTCGTTAAGGTTATCCAATAGTTATGATCTGAGACCTGAGCGTTTGCCGTTGCTGAAGCGCCGACTGTTACGGCGAAAAGGAGAGCGGCGGTAATTAGACGAAGGGGATTTTTCATTGACGTTCTCCGATCAACGAATTGAACGACTGTTGCGGACGGCATATTCATGCCAGAAATCCTTGAAGAGTTCGGTTAAGTAATAATTGCTGCTGGTGACGTGGATGGGCTGATCAAGCCAGTTTGAAATAGTCGCGCCGACAAATGCGCCGGGACTTACGAGTGATTTTCGCATATCATAATTGACAAAATGCGTGCCGGTGAATTTTGCACCACGAAAGTCAGTATCGCTGACTACATCTTGGTAACTCTGGCTGCTGCCAGTCAAATATGATGATCCCGCGCTGGAACTGTAGCTCCTAAATTCCGCGTTCGAAAAATCGCATCCGGAGAAATCCATCCCGGTCATGACACAGTCAATAAACTGCGCACTTCGAAAACTCTTATTTTTAACCTCTAAATTCATATTCCTGAGGTCGAGACTGGATAGAATCAATCTCGTACTGCTATCTTTAAAAGATACCCCGTCAACTTTGCTATTTTCGAGTAAAACGTAACCGCCCTCGATATGGCTGAAATCGGCATTCGTCGCGTCGAGGCGGCAAGCGATTATATTTCCTTTGATGTGCTGAAAATTAGCGTTCTCGATTGACCCCGTTATAAACTTCGAGTTGGTTATCGTTGCACTATCAAAGTTTGCGTTTGAGAAATTACAATCACGTGCATATAATTCGTGTTGAAATACGGCGTTCGAAAAATCACATTTTGAAAAGTTACACCTTCCAACGCCATAGCTCTTGAAATCGTAATTTCTGTTGTGTTTGACGGCCTCTTCATCCTCGAAATTGAATGAAAACGTCGCCCCTGCAAACGAACTGTCGCTGAAATTAGAATCGTCTATATCGGTGTGGTCGAAGCTCGCTTTGGTGAAGCTGGTGCCGACCGCGGTAACGCCGCGCAGGTTCGACTTGCTGAATGTCGCGCCGTCGAACTTCGCGCCACTCAGCGTGGCGCCGCTGAAGTCGACCCCGGTCAGGTCCTTGCCCGTCAGGTCGGCGCCGCTGAGGTCGGCGCCGCGCAGGTCGAGCTTCGACAGGTCGGTGCTGCGCAGATCCTGACCGTGCAGATCGAGCTTGGGCGGCGGCGGCGTGTCGGGTGCCTTGCCCTGTTCGGTCAGCACCACGGCGGCGGCGTCGCCAGACAGCTTCTGGATGCCTTGCGCACCCGGCTTGGTTTCCGCTGCCGCTGGCTTGGGGTCCGTGGCGGGTGCGGTGGTCTCCGATCGGGGCGGTTCGCTCGCCTGAACCGGAGCGGCTGATACGGTCGTGACGTTCATCGCTTACTCCTTTCTTGCTTGGTCCAGGCTCATTGTAGCAAGAAAAGGGGAAGGCATCGTGACTCATCCCGGGTTATCAAATAACCTTATCGTTCCATTTGACTCTTTCTGCATGGTGTCAAACATTCAAACAGTAGTTTCGTTTGCAAACGATCGCGCGCGTGACTCGGTAGCCAGGTGAAGACATCTGTAATATCACCGACATGCCGGCGTGACGGGTGACGGATACCGATTACGCAACGATGTTGGGTGCGATCGCTGGCCGGCACCGGCGCGACGTCGAGATCCCGCCCGCGGGTTCCGGCCGGGCGGGATCGGATTCGTCTTGCCGGAAGGCGGGCGATCAGCCGAAATGCTGCCTGCGCGCACTGTCCCGCGGCCATGCATCCCGGAACACGGTCTTGATGTCATAACGGTCGCTCGACACGAACGTCGGCGTATCGTCGCCATAGCCGATCGTCGTCCCGCGCAGCGCGCCGGCGTCGAGTTGCGCCTTGCGCAGGTCGAAGTCGCGGAAGGACGCACCGTCGAACCGCGCATTGTGGAAGTTGACGCCGGATACGATGCTCGCGCTCTGCCGGCCCGTCGAGCTGAGATAGGGGCTGGCGATCACCGGCCCGGTGCTGCGGAACGTCGCGCCGCGGAAGTCGAAGCCCGAGAAGTCCATCCCCGTCATCACGCAATCGGTGAATGCGGCGTTGCGCAGGTCCTTGTGCGCGACGGAGAGGTCGACATGCCGCAGATCGATCGCGGTGGCGGTCAATTGCACGTTGCTGTCGGCGAAGCTGGCACCATCGACCTTGCTCGTCCGGAGGCGGATGGTCGCGCCGTCGATATGCCGGAAATCGGCGTTGGTCGCATCCATATGGTCGGTGGTCAGTATGCCGGCGATCCGTTCGAAGCTCGCGCCCCGCATGCTGCCCTGGGCGAACGTCACAGTCCCGAGCCTCGCACCATCGAAGGTCGCGCCGTCGATGGTGGACCCGACGATCGTCGCGCCGGCCTCGAACACCGCGCGGGAGAAATCGGCGTTGGTGAACTTGCTCTTCCTGATGACATAGCCGGCACCGATCGTCGTGCCGTCGTCGCCTGCCATATCGTCGACGAAGCCGCCGAAACGGGCATCGGCGAACCTGGCCCCGGTGAAATCGGCCTCGCTGAGATCGCTCAGGTCGAAATGCGCCTTGGTGAAGCTGGCGCCGGTCGCCTTGACGCCGTGAAGGTTGGTGCCGACCAGCGTCGCCCCGTCGAGCCTGGCACCCGCGAGATTGGCGCCGCTGAGATCGAGTCCGGACAGATCCTTGCCGGGCAGGTCGACGCCGCTGAGGTCGGCGCCGCGCAGGTCGAGCGTCTTGAGGTCGACGTCGCGCAGATCCTGGCCATGGAGGTCGAGCCGCCCCGACGCTCCGCGCCGGAAGCCCTGCTGGCTGAGCACCACCGCCGCGGCGAGCGGGGCCAGCCGCCGGATGCCGGTCGTCCCGGTGGCGACGGTCACCGCGACCGGATCGGGGGCCGGGATGCCGGCCGGCGGCGTTACCGCGATCGGGTCGTCGCCGCCTGCCGGCGACACGGTGAGCGCCGTTCGTGCAGTCATCATCGTATGTCTCCGGTAGGATGTACTTCTCCGTCATTGTAGAGAGGCATCACCGACCGATCCGTCATAAAGCCGGGACGACGCGGTTAAGTCATGGCGGGCAACACGTTATTTATTTTGTTGGTACATCGACTCGGTTGCGGTCGTTTCGAGACCATATCGGGACAATAGAGACGCCAATCGGCGCACGGCGGATCCGGTGTCGCGGCGGGCGGTATCCCGCACCGGGCGCCACCCCCGCCCCCCGCAATCGCCTTCGACAAGCCCCCTGCCGAGCGGCTAGGGTGATGTCACACCTTGGCGGCGGCGCGGCGCTGCCCCACATGGGCAACGGACACGAAGGAGCATGACTTGGCCACCTTAGGTATGGCGCCCGCCGAGAAGCAGGCGATCGAGGATTTCCGCCGCGACGTCGTCGAACCATCGATGACCAGCCTCGTCATCATCGATTTTTGGGCGGAATGGTGCGGGCCGTGCAAGGCGCTGGGACCGGTGCTGGAGAAGGTCGCCGCGGCCTATGCCGACAAGGGTGTCGTGCTCGCCAAGATCGACACCGACAAGAACCAGTTCATCGCCGCGCAATTCCAGATCAAGTCGATCCCCACCGTCTATGCGATGTTCCAGGGCCAGCTCGTCGCCGACCTGACCAGCGCGCGCACCGAATCGCAGTTGCGCGTCATCCTCGACCAGTTGCTCAAGCAATTGCCGGTCACCGGCCCCGGCGCCGAGGCGGAGGCGGAGATCGAGCCGCTGATCGCGATGGGCGAGGAGGTGCTGGCGAGCGGCGATGCCGAGCGTGCGGTGGCGATCTTCGCGCAACTGATCGAGATGGCGCCGGAGAATCCGGCGGTGCTGTCGGGCCATATCCGCGCGCTGCTCGCCGCCGGCGACGGCGAGGCGGCGCAGGCGGCGATCGACGCGCTGCCCGCCGACATCAAGGATGCCGGCATCGACCGCGCCCGCGCGGCGCTGGCGCTGGCGCAGAGCGCGCCGCCGGCCGCCGACCATGCCGCGCTCGCCGCCGAGGTCGCGGCGCACCCCGACGATCACGAGCGCCGCTTCGCGCTCGCCAATGCGCAGATGGCGGCGGGGGATCGCGACGGCGCCGCGGACAATCTGCTGCATATCGTCGCCGCCGACCGCGGCTGGAACGAGGGCGCGGCGCGTCAGCAGCTGCTCAAGGTGTTCGAGGCGGTCGGACTGGAAGACCCCTGGGTCGCGGCGCAGCGTCGCCGCCTGTCCGCGATCCTGTTCGGATGAGCGCGCCGGCGACCCTCGCCCGGCTGTCGATCTTCCCACTGCCGGGGGCGTTGCTCTTCCCCGGCATGCACCTGCCGCTGCACATCTTCGAACCGCGCTACCGCGCGATGGTGAGCGATGCGATGGCGCGCGACCGGCGGATCGGCATGATCCAGCCGATGCAGCAGGCGGGCGGCGACACGCTCTACGACATCGGCTGCGTCGGCAAGATCGCCGAGGTCGAGGCGCTGGACGACGGTCGGTACAATCTGGTGCTGGAGGGGATCGCGCTGTTCCGCGTCGTGCGCGAGCTCGACGTGACGACGCCGTTCCGCCAGATCGAGGCAGAACTGCTGCCGCTGGTCGCGGACGACAGCCTGTCGCTCGGCCGGCGGTCCTCGCTGGAAATCGAATCGCGGCGGTTTGCCGAGGCGCATGGCTATAGCGTCGACTGGGAGGCGGTCGGCCGGCTCGACGACGAGAGCCTGGTCAACGGCATCGCACAGATCGCGCCGTTCGACGCGGCGGCGAAACAGGCGTTGCTCGAAGCGCCGGATATCGAGACGCGCGCCGAGCTGATCATCCAGCTGATGCAATTCTTCGGCCGGCACGACGGCGACGAGCGGGTGACGCTGCAATGAGCGGCCTCGACCCCTGGCTGCTCGAACGGCTGGTCTGCCCGGTGACGCGCCAGCCGCTGCGCTATGACGAGGCCGCGCAGGAGCTGGTGTCGGAGGCGGCGGGGCTCGCCTATCCGATCCGCGACGGCGTGCCGGTGATGCTGCCCGACGACGCGCGGCGGATCGATACGGGGTCTTCGGCGTAACGCTGCGGAGTGCGTTCGGATCGGTGGGCTTCGACAGGCTCGGCCCGTTCGGTGGAGGGGGGCCTTCTCCTCAACGGTTCGCCCTGAGCGCGTCGATGGCTAACCGGCAGGCGCGCAGTCCCTGACGCGCGTCTGCCGATGACCCATCATTCCATCTCGAGAATCACCTGATCGACCGCGAGGCTGTCGCCCGCCGCGGCGGCGACCGATTTGACCCGGCCGGCTTTCTCGGCGCGCAGGATATTCTCCATCTTCATCGCCTCGACCACCGCGAGCGGCTGTCCCGCCTCGACCGCATCGCCCGCCGCGACGTCGAGCCGGACGAGCAGCCCCGGCATCGGTGCGATCAGGAAGCGCGACAGGTCGGGCGGTACCTTTTCGAGGAGATGCGCGGCATAGGGTGCGACATGCGCCGGCAGCACACGCGCGACGTGGCTGGCACCGCGCGTCGTCAGACGGAAGCCCGCGCGCGTCGGCGCGATGCGAACCGACAGCACCCGCTCGTCCGCCAGCTCCGCCTCGATCAGCCGGTCGCCGGGCGTATATTCGACGCCGATGTCGAGCGGCGTGCCGTCGACGGTGATCGCGTCGGGCGAGACGTGGACGACATGGTCGGCGTCGCCGATCCGCACCACCCAGTCGGCGGGCGGGTGGAGGCGGTGACCGAGCTGGCCGTCGATACGGCGGGCGCGATCGGCGTGCGCGGTCGCGGCGAAGGCGGCGATGGCGGCGAGTTCGCGCAACAATCCGGATGATGCGGGTGCACCGTGGAAGCCGTCAGGATATTCCTCCGCGATGAAGCCGGTGGTCAGCCGCCCCTCGCGGAAGCGCGGGTGCTGCATCAGCGCCGAGAGGAAGTCGATGTTGGTGCCCGGACCCTCGATCTCGAAGGCGTCGAGCGCGGCGACCTGCGCATCGATCGCCGCCTCGCGCGTCGGCGCCCAGGTGATCAGCTTGGCGATCATCGGATCGTAGAACATGCTGACCTCGCCGCCCTCGGCGACGCCGTCGTCGACGCGGGTGCGGGGCAAATCCTCCCCGTGCCGGGGAGGGGGACCATCCGAAGGATGGTGGAGGGGGGGCTCCGCATACGTTGTGCCGTGTGGAAAGCCCCCTCCACCACCCGGCTGCGCCGGGCGGTCCCCCTCCCCGTGCCGGGGAGGATTGTAGCGCACCAGCCGCCCGATGCTCGGCAGGAAGCCGCGGTACGGGTCCTCGGCATAGACGCGGTTCTCGATCGACCAGCCGTCGATGCCGACGTCGCTTTGCCCGAACGCCAGCGGCTCGCCGGCCGCGACGCGGATCATCTGCTCGACCAGATCCAGCCCGGTGATCTCCTCGGTCACCGGATGCTCGACCTGGAGCCGCGTGTTCATCTCGAGGAAGTAGAAGCTCTCCCCGGTCGTGTCCGCACCGGAGACGATCAGCTCCACCGTGCCCGCGCTGTAATAGCCGACCGCCCGTGCCAGCGCGACCGCCTGCTCGCCCATCGCGGCGCGCATCTTGGGCGTGACGAAGGGCGACGGCGCCTCCTCGACCACCTTCTGGTGGCGGCGCTGCACCGAACATTCGCGCTCGTTGAGGTAGACGATGTTGCCGTGCTGGTCGCCGAGCACCTGGATCTCGATATGGCGCGGGCTCTCGATGAACTTCTCGATGAAGACGCGGTCGTCCCCGAAGCTCGCCAGCCCCTCGCGCTTGGTCGCCTCGAAGCCCTCGCGCACGTCCTGCTCGCTCCAGGCGAGCCGCATGCCCTTGCCGCCGCCGCCCGCCGACGCCTTCATCATCACCGGATAGCCGATCTCGCCCGCGATCCGCACCGCCTCGTCGGTATCGGCGATCTCGCCGAGATAGCCCGGGACGACGTTGACGCCCGCCTGCTTGGCCAGCTTCTTCGACTCGATCTTGTCGCCCATCGCCGCGATCGCGTTCGGCGGCGGGCCGACGAAGGCGATCCCCGCCTCGGCGCAGGCACGCGCGAAGCTCTCGCGCTCGGACAGAAAGCCGTAGCCGGGGTGGATACAGTCGGCCCCGGTCTCCTTCGCCGCCAGCAGGATCAGCTCGGCCTTGAGATAGCTCTCCGCCGCCGGCGCCGGCCCGAGCCGCACCGCCTCGTCCGCCATCAGCACGTGCGGCGCGCGCGCGTCGGCGTCGGAATAGACCGCGACCGTCTTGATCCCCATCCGCTTGGCGGTGCGGAACACGCGGCAGGCGATCTCGCCGCGATTGGCGACCAGGATTTTCTTGAACACTCGACTCTCCTGCTGTCCCGCCGCCGCGATCAAGTCGACGGCGGACGCGTCTCTCGTCCGGCCGGCTGCTGCCGTTGCCGCTTATTCCGCCGCTTGCGCCAATCGGCATTCCGCCGCCATCGGCGTCACGCCCAGCTTGGCGAACAGCGCCGCATCCTTGTCGTCGCCGGCATTGCCCGCGGTGAGCAACTTGTCGCCGGTGAAGATCGAATTGGCGCCCGCCATGAAGCACAAGGCCTGGGCCGAGTCCGACATGCTCTCGCGCCCCGCCGACAGGCGCACCATGCTCGCCGGCATGGTGATGCGCGCCACCGCGACGGTGCGGACGAACTCAATCTCGTCGATCCTGGCGAGCGGCGTGTCCGCCAACATGTCGCCGAGCACGGTGCCCTTCACCGGCACCAGCGCGTTGACCGGCACGCTGCCGGGATGCTCGGGCAGCGTCGCCAGCGCGTGGACGAAACCGACGCGATCCTCTCGCGTCTCGCCCATGCCGACGATGCCGCCGCAGCAGACGTTGATCCCCGCGCCGCGCACCGCGTCGAGCGTGTCGAGCCGCGCCTGGAAGGTGCGGGTGGTGATCACGTCGCCGTATCGCTCGGGCGAGGTGTCGATATTGTGGTTGTAATAGTCGAGCCCCGCCGCCGCGAGCCGATCGGCCTGGTGCGGCTCGAGCATGCCGAGCGTCATGCAGGTCTCCATGCCCATGCCGCGCACGCCCTCGACCATCGCGACGATCGCGTCCATGTCGCGGTCCTTGGGATTGCGCCACGCCGCGCCCATGCAGAAGCGGGTCGAGCCATTGTCCTTGGCCTGCGCCGCCGCCTGCAGCACCGCGCGCACGTCCATCAGCTTGGTCGCCTTGACGCCGCTTTCCGCGCTGACCGACTGCGAGCAATAGCCGCAATCCTCCGGGCAGCCGCCGGTCTTGATCGACAGCAATGTGGAGAGCTGCACCTGCCCGGGCGCGTGATGCGCGCGGTGGACGGTCTGCGCCCGCCACATCAGCTCGTCGAACGGCAGGTCGAACAGCGCCGCGATCTCGTCGCGCGTCCAGTCGTTGCGTACCGCGTTCGTCACTTCGTCCACGTCATTCCCTTCCACCTGCTGCGTCCGAGCGTCCGTCACCTTCGCAAGCCATTGCCGCTGCGCCATTGTCCGAGCGCTCCGCCCGCGCGTTCGCCACTCTCTAGCACGCATTGCGGGTCGCGAAACCGGCGCCACGCCCGCCGGCGCGTGCCGTCGCATCATGCGGCGCCGAGATAGCGCCGGTGTGGCGGCGGCGGATCATGTCCTCATGGCGGTCCGGGGCGCCCATTACGCGGCCTCCTCATCGGGCGGCATATTGTGGCCGAGCAGGCGCAGCACCTCCTCCGCCGCCTTGATGAGATTGGTGCCCGGACCGAAGATCGCCTGCACACCGGCATCGCGCAGCGCCTGATAGTCCTGCGCGGGGATGACGCCGCCGGCGATCACCTTGATGTCGGGCCGACCGGCGTCTTTCAGATGGCCGATCAGCTCGGGGATCAGGGTCTTGTGCCCGGCGGCGAGGCTGGACGCGCCGACCACGTCGACATCGCTGTCGAGCGCGAGCGTCGCGGCTTCCTTCGGCGTCTGGAACAGGGGGCCGGGCACCACCTCGAAGCCGAGATCGCCGAACATGCTGCTGACGAGATTGGCGCCGCGGTCATGGCCGTCCTGCCCCATCTTCGCGACCAGCATGCGCGGCTTGCGGCCGAGCCGGCGCTCGGTCGCCTCGACGCCGCGCACCAGCCGCGCCCAGCGCTCGTCGTCGGTATAGGCGCCGCCGTAGACGCCCTTCACCGGCTTCGGATGCGTGCCGAACCGGCCGAACACGTCCTCCATCGCGGCGGAGATCTCGCCGAGCGTGGCGCGCGCGCGGGCGGCGTCGACCGCGAGGGCGAGGAGATTGGTCTCCGCAAATCCTCCCCGGGACGGGGAGGTGGCAGCCGCAGGCTGACGGAGGGGGGCTTCCACGAGCGGTGCCGTTTGAGGCGAGCCCCCTCCACCATGCTGCGCATGGTCCCCCTCCCCGTCCCGGGGAGGATTGCGCGCGCCCTCGCGCAGCGCGTCGAGCGCGCGCCGGCACGCCGCCTCGTCGCGCGACGCCTTCACCGCGGCGATGCGCCGCACCTGCGCCTCGCGCACCGCGACATTGTCGACGTCGAGGATGTCGATCGGCGCCTCGCCCGCCAGCCGGTATTTGTTGACGCCGACGATCACGTCCTCGCCGCGGTCGACCCGCGCCGCGCGCGCCGCGGCGGCCTCCTCGATCATCGCCTTGGGCCAGCCGGCGGCGACCGCCTTGGCCATGCCCCCCTCGCGCTCGACCCGCTCGATGATCTCCCAGGCGCCGTCGACCAGGCTCTTGGTCAGGCTCTCGACGTAATAGCTGCCGCCGAGCGGGTCGACGACCTTCGTCATCCCCGTCTCTTCCTGCAGCACGATCTGCGTGTTGCGTGCGATTCGCGCGGAGAAGTCGGTGGGCAGCGCGATCGCCTCGTCGAGCGCGTTGGTGTGGAGCGACTGGGTGCCGCCCAGCATCGCCGCCATCGCCTCGATCGTCGTGCGCATGACGTTGTTGTACGGGTCCTGCTCGGTCAGCGACACGCCGCTGGTCTGGCAGTGGGTGCGCAGCATCTTGGAGCGCTCGTCCTTGGCGCCGAGCTGCGTCATTGCGCGATGCCACAGCACCCGCGCGGCGCGCAGCTTGGCCACTTCCATGAAGAAGTTCATCCCGATCGCGAAGAAGAAGCTCAGCCGACCCGCGAATCTGTCGATGTCCAGCCCGCTGGCGACGCCGTATTTCACGTAGTCGATGCCGTCGGCGATGGTGAAGGCGAGCTCGTGGAGCTGCGTCGCCCCCGCCTCCTGCATGTGATAGCCGCTGATCGAGATGCTGTTGAACTTGGGCATCTCGCGCGACGTATAGGCGAAGATGTCCGAGATGATCCGCATGCTCGGCTCGGGCGGGTAGATATAGGTGTTGCGGACCATGAACTCCTTGAGGATATCGTTCTGGATGGTCCCGTCGAGCAGCTTGCGATCGACGCCCTGTTCCTCGCCCGCGACGATGAAGAAGGCGAGGATCGGGATCACCGCACCGTTCATCGTCATGCTGACCGACATCTGATCGAGCGGGATGCCGTCGAACAGGATCTTCATGTCCTCGACGCTGTCGATCGCGACGCCCGCCTTGCCGACGTCGCCGGTGACGCGCGGGTGGTCGCTGTCATAGCCGCGGTGGGTGGCAAGATCGAAGGCGACCGAGAGGCCCTTCTGCCCGGCGGCGAGGTTGCGGCGGTAGAAGGCGTTCGATTCCTCCGCGGTCGAAAAGCCGGCATACTGGCGGATCGTCCACGGCCGGCCGGCGTACATCGACGCGCGCACGCCGCGCGTAAAGGGCGCGAAGCCGGGCAGACCGGGATCCCAGCCGGCGACATCGCCCGCGGTGTAGAGCGGCTTGACGTCGATTCCTTCGGGCGTGTGCCAGATCAGGTCCTTGCCCTTCACCTCCCGGGCGGCGGCGGCCTGCCAGTCGGCATGGACCGGCTGCGGCGTCGGCTCGGGTACGGCGGCGGAAGCGGGCGCGGCGCCGCTGTCCTCGCCGGTGTTGACCTCAATGTCCGGCAACGGGCGTCTCCATCAATTCGATCAGCACGCCGCCCATGTCCTTCGGATGGACGAAGACGATCGGCGTGCCATGCGCCCCGATGCGCGGAGCGCCGAGCACGCGCGCGCCCTTCGCGGTCAGCTCGGCGACCGCGGCATGAATGTCGGCCACCTCGAAACAGAGGTGATGCTGGCCGCCGGCGGGATTGACGCGCAGGAAACCGGCGATCGGCGAGGTATCGTCATACGGTTCGATCAGTTCGATCTGCGTATTGGGCGTATCGATGAAGCATACCTTCACGCCCTGCGCCGGCAGGTCGAACGGCTCGCCGATCACAGTGGCGCCGAGCAGATGGCGGTAGCTCTCGACCGCCCGCGCGATCGACGGCGTCGCGACGCCGACGTGGTTGAGGCGGCCGAGGGTCATCATGTCCGTCAATCCTCGATCCGCCGCTGCCGCGTCGCCATGACGGCGCCCTCGATCACACCTTCGAGCCGGCTGATCCGATCGCGCAAGGTGGAAAGCGCATCCGTCAGGCCGTCGATGTCGCCCGCCATGCGGCTGATCCGGCCATCGAGCTGGTCGAGGCGCGATTGCATCAGGATGACCTGCCGCAGCGCATTGAAGGCATCGCCTACCATGCTCATCGCCGGACCCCCATCTCACGCAGAAATCTGTCGACCCGGCTATGACTTGCGTCGAGTGTCGCGATCATGTGATCAATCGAAGCCGCCATTTTGGGAATGGCGTCATTGGCCTCCGCGACGAGCGCGGCCAGCTCCGCGTCTTCGACAGCCTCTGGACGGGAAAGATATTCTACGGTCGCCTCGCGCACGACATGTCCCACGGACATGCCGTTGTCGCGCGCGAAGGCGTCGAGCGACGCCTTATGTTCGGGGGTGGTCAGAAAGGTCACGCGTTCGGTCTGCATGCGACGTCTCCTTCACATGACCTTATAATGTGCAGGGAAAGGGCTCACAACGGAATGTTGTCGTGCTTCTTCCAGGGGTTTTCCAACGCCTTGCCCTTCAGCTTGCGCAGCCCGAGCGCGATGCGGCGGCGGGTCGAATGCGGCTGGATCACCTCGTCAATAAAGCCCTTGCTCGCCGCGACGAACGGGTTGGCGAAGCGCGCCTCATATTCGGCGGTGCGCTCGGCGATCTCCTCGGGCGTGCGGCCGCGGAAGATGATCTCGACCGCGCCCTTGGCGCCCATCACCGCGATCTCGGCGGTCGGCCAGGCGTAATTGAGGTCGCCGCGCAGATGCTTGGACGCCATCACGTCATAGGCGCCGCCATAGGCCTTGCGGGTGATGACGGTGATCTTGGGCACGGTCGCCTCGGCATAGGCGAAGAGCAATTTGGCGCCGTGCTTGATGATGCCGTTATGCTCCTGCGCGGTACCGGGCAGGAAGCCGGGCACGTCGACGAAGGTGACGATCGGGATGTCGAAGGCGTCGCAGAAGCGGACGAAGCGCGCGGCCTTCTTCGAGCTGTTGATGTCGAGTACGCCCGCCAGCACCATCGGCTGGTTGGCGACGACGCCGACGGTGCGCCCCTCGATCCGGCCGAAGCCGGTGATGATGTTGGCGGCATGCGTCGGCTGCGTCTCGAAGAAGTCGCCCTCGTCGACCACCTTCCGGATCAGCTCGTGCATGTCATACGGCTGGTTGGCGGAGGCGGGGACGAGTGTGTCGAGGCTCGGCTCGATCCGGTCCCAGGCATCGGCGGTCGGGCGTTCGGGAACGCCCTCGCGGTTCGACAGCGGCAGCAGGTCGATGAAATCGCGCGCGGCGAGCAACGCCTCGATGTCGTTATCAAAGGCATTGTCGGCGACGCTGGTCTTGGTGGTGTGCGTTACCGCGCCGCCGAGCGCTTCCTGCGTCACCACCTCGTTCGTCACCGTCTTGACCACGTCGGGGCCGGTGACGAACATGTAGCTCGAATCCTTCACCATGAAGATGAAGTCGGTCATCGCCGGCGAATAGACCGCGCCGCCCGCGCACGGCCCCATGATCAGGCTGAGCTGCGGCACGACGCCGCTCGCCAGCGCATTGCGCTGGAACACCTCGGCATAGCCGCCGAGGCTCGCCACGCCCTCCTGGATGCGCGCGCCGCCGCTGTCGTTGAGGCCGATCACGGGCGCGCCGACCTTCATCGCCATGTCCATGATCTTGCAGATCTTCTGCGCGTGCCGTTCGGACAGCGAACCGCCGAAGACGGTGAAGTCCTGGCTGAACACGAAGACCAGACGGCCGTTGATCGTGCCCGATCCGGTGACGACGCCGTCGCCGGGAATGACCTGCTCCGCCATGCCGAAGTCGACGCAATTATGCTCGACGTACATGTCGACCTCTTCGAAACTGCCCTCGTCGAGCAGGATCTCGAGCCGTTCGCGGGCGGTCAACTTGCCCTTGGCGTGTTGCGCTGCGACCCGTTTTTCGCCGCCGCCCGCTCTGGCGGCGGATCGGCGGCGTTCGAGCTCGTTCAGCGTCGATGACATACACTCTCCTGTTCGCGTCTTTGCCAGCCTAGCGCGCCGTCGCAACTGTGGTTTTGCAAAATTGCAATCGGCAGGTTTGCAAACTAGGGGAGGGGGATGACCCGCCCGGCGCCCCGCCCCCGTCTGTTCGCCGGCGATCGCGTCCGCGCGCTGCGCGCCCGCCTCGCGCTCAGCCAGATGCAGCTCAGCCAGCGGATCGGTATTTCGACCAGCTACCTGTCGCAGATCGAGAGCGGCGACCGGCCGGTGACCGGCGGCGTGCTCGCCGCGCTGGCGCGGGCCTTTCCGCTCGACTGGGTCGACGTCGCGCCGGAGGACGACAGTGCGATGCTGGTCGGCGCGGTCGAGGCGGGGACCGACCCCTCCGTGCCCGCCGCGCTGCTCGACGAGGCCGAGGTGGTCCGCGCGCTCCAGCAGCAGCCGGCGCTGGCGCGGCGGATGATCGCGCTCCACGCCGCCCTGCGCCGCTCGGAGGAACAGTTGCGCGTGCTCGACGATCGCGTCGATGCGCAGGCGACGCCGACGCTGCTTCCTTGGGAAGAGGTGCGCGACTGGTTCCAGGCGAGCGGCAATTACATCGATCCGCTCGACCGCTGCGCCGAGGCGCTCGCCGACGCCTTGCCGCAGGGCCGCGCGCTGATCGAGCGGCTGCAGGCCGCGCACGCGGTGCGGGTGATCGACGACGGCATCGCCGCGCCCTTGCGCGCCTATGACGCCGCGGCAGGCACGCTGACGATCGACGGCGCGCAGCCGATCGAGACGCGGCATTTCCAGCTCGCGCATCAGCTGATCCGGCTCGAGGCGGCCGACCTGATCGAAGGGATCGTCGCCGGCGCGCCGCTGCGGTCGGAGGCGGCGCGCGAATTGCTGCGCGTCGGCCTCGCCAATTACGGCGCGGGGGCGCTGCTGATGCCCTATGCACGCTTCCGTGCCGCGGCGCGCGCGGTCCGCCATGATGTCGATGCGTTGCGGCGGCAGTTCGGCGTCAGCTTCGAACAGGTCTGTCACCGGCTGTCGACCCTGCAGCGGCCGGGCCTGCCTGGCGTGCCCTTCTATTTCTGCCGGATCGACATGGCGGGCAATATCACCAAGCGGCATTCGGCGACGCGGCTGCAATTCGCGCAATATGGCGGCGCCTGCCCCTTGTGGGTGGCGCATGAGGCGGTGGCGATCTCCGACCGCATCCTCGTCCAGGTCGCCGAAATGCCCGATGGCGCGCGCTACGTGTCGATGGCCAAGGGGCTGGTCAAGGCGACGTCGAGCTACCGCCAGGTGCCGCGCCGCTATGCGGTGGTGCTGGGCTGTGAGATCGAACATGCGGCGAGCTTCGTCTATGGCGACGGGCTCGACCTTGCCGGCGCGGACGGCGCGACGCCGATCGGCCCGTCGTGCCGCATCTGCCCGCGCCGCGACTGCGACCAGCGCGCCTTTCCGCCGGCCGGGCGCGCGCTGCTCGTCGATCCGGACCGGCGCGCGATCGTCCCCTATCGCTTCGAATGAGCGGCGCGCGCGACGATCCGGTCGGCGGCGATCTCGGCCGGGCGTTCGCGGCGCACCTCGGTGGCGAGGGCAGCGGCGCGTGCCGCCATCGACTGGTCGGCGAGCAGACGCGCCAGCATCGCCGCCGCGGCGCGGCCGTGGAACGCCGCCGGGCGCATCGTCGCGCCGATGCCGAGCCGGGCGACGCGGGCGCCATTGTCGAACTGATCGCCGAAGAAGGGCAGCACGAGCTGCGGCACGCCGGCGCGCATCGCCTGCCCGGTCGTGCCGATGCCGCCATGGTGGACGACCAGCGCGGCGCGCGCGAACAGCGCCGAATGCGGCGCATAGCCGAACCGCAGCACCGCGCCCTCCTGCACTCGCGCCGCGCCGCCGGTGAGCAGCACCGCGCGCCGGCCGAGCGCGACGGCGGCGGCAGCAGCCTCGGCATAGAAGGTCCCCGGCGCGCGGACGAGGAACGAGCCGAGCGTGAAGACGATCGGCGGCGGCCCTGCGTCGAGGAAGGCGGCGAGCTGCGGATCGTCCGCTTCTTCGGCCCCGTCGTAGAGCGGAAAGCCGATCGCCTCGCTCGCCGGCGGCGCGTCGGGCTGCACCGGGGCGAGCAGAGGGGAGTAGCAGCAGAGGGTCGCGCATTGCGCCGGCACCGGATCGAACACCGGCGCGAGCTTGGCGGCGTCGAGGCCGTGCGCGCGGCGGACCCGGTCGACGGCGCCGCCATAGCGCAACCGCACCGCCCCTTTGACCGCGCCGATCAGCGCGCCGTTCCAGCCGCGGCCGAGGGGGCCGCGCGGCGTCGGGATCAGTGCCGCGCAATCGGGCGCCCGCGGCGGGTCCCAGGCGGAGAATAGCGCCATCGGCTGGAGGTTGATCGCGACCAGCGGCAGCCGGCGCTTCTCGGCGATGATGCCGGCGGCGAGGGCGAACGGCGAGCCGACGACGATGTCCGCATCCGCCGCCAGACCGTCGAGCCGCGCGCTGCTGTCGGCGAGCGAGGGCAGGATCACCGCATCGAGCACGAAGCGCCGCCGGGTGATGACCCGCCGCGCCGCGCTCGCCTCATCGATGCCGAGCCGCGCGCAGATGTCGGCGAAGCTCGGCAGGATCGCGTCCGCCGCCAGCCCGGCGGCCCGCACCGTCGCGACATGATCGGCGGGCACCGCCAGCTGCACCGCGACGCCGCGCGCCGCCAGCGCCCGCCCGATCGCGATAAAGGGGTAGAGATCGCCGAGCGATCCGATCGTCACCAGCACGGCCTTCATCGTCACGCCTGTGCCGCTCTGGTATGATGATGCCATGACAGTGCGAATCGGCATCGGCGGCTGGACCTATGCGCCGTGGCGCGACAGCTTCTATCCCGCCAAATGGCCGCAGAAGCGCGAGCTCGATTATGCCGCGGCGCGCCTGACCGCGATCGAGATCAACGGCACCTATTATTCGAGCTTCAAGCCGGCGAGCTTTGCCGGCTGGGCGGCGGCGGTGCCGGACGGCTTCGTCTTCACGCTCAAGGCGTCGCGGTACTGCACCAACCGCAAGGTGCTGGCGGACGCGGGCGAATCGATCGAACGCTTCGTCGGACAGGGGATTGTCGAGCTCGGCGACCGGCTCGGGCCGATCCTGTGGCAGTTCATGGCGACGAAGAGATTCGATCCCGACGACATGGCGGCGTTCCTTGCCTTGCTGCCCGCCGCGCACGCCGGCGTGCCGCTGCGCCATGCGATCCAGGTGCGCCACGACAGCTTTGCCGACCCCGCCTTCATCGCCATGGCGCGCCAGGCGAAGGTCGCGATCGTCTATGCCGATTCGACCGATTATCCGGCGATCGCCGACGTCACCGGCGATTTCGTCTACGCCCGGCTCGAGGCGGCGGAGGAGGCGAATCCTGCCGGCTATAGCGATGCGGCGCTCGACGATTGGGCCGCGGCGGCGCAGGTCTGGGCGGCGGGCGGCCAGCCCGACGGCCTGCCCTATGTGATCGCCGAACCACCGGCGAAGACGCCGCGCGAGACCTTCGTCTTCTTCATCAACGGTGCGAAGGTACGGGCGCCGCACGGCGCGATGGCGCTGATCGACCGCGTGCGGGGCTGACGGTCACATTCCGACCGAGGTCGTCGCTTCCTCGTTCGCCAGTGCCTCGCTCGCCGCCGGCACGTCGGCCGGGGCGGCGGTGACGGTGGGCTTGGCCGGGGCGACGACCAGCGCGGCATTCTCGATCTGGTCGAGCGCATGGCGGGCATCGACGTAGCGATTCGCCGCCTGCATCCAATTGCCCGCATCGCCCGCCCCCGGCAGCCGCGCGACCTCGGCGCGTGCCGCCTCGACCTGGCCGCCTTCGAGCAGGCGACGTGCGCGGGCGAGGCGGTCGGCGGGGCGCGGCGACGGCGTTCCCGCCTTGCGCAGCACGACGAGGCTGCCGAGTTCGCGGCGCAGGCGCGCCCACCAATTGTCACCGCTCACCGTCGCGATCTCGGACGCGATCGCATCGAGCCCCTGGCGGAGGTCTTCCAGCGTCACCGGCTGGCGTGCGGCGTCGATGACGGTGGCGACGGCGCGCGGCTGGGCGGTGCCGAAGCGGTTGCGGAGCTGCTCTTCGAGATAGCCGAGCCCGGTGCCGCGATCGAGCGCGCGGCGTGCCGCCACCGCCACCAGCAGCCCTTCGGCGCGCCCGGCCTGCACGCCGGCCGCGGCGGCGTCGCTGGTCACCGCCGCGGTCCGCGCCTCGAGCGCGGTCAGCTGGCCGGCGAGCGTCGCCTCGCGCGAGGCGAGCGCAGTCGGGTCGAGCGCCACATTGGTCGCCTGGCCATTAGCGTTGAGCGGCTGCGCGGGATTGAAATTGGCGGGATCGGGCGCGGTGCGCTGACCGGTGGTCGTCACAGCCGTGCCGCCGAGCCAGCCGACGCGCTTCATCAGATAGCCGGTGAGCATCGCACCGGCGACGAAGGCGAGGGCGATGATCGCCAGGAACAGGCCGGTACGGGCGCCGCGCGGGGGCCTGGCGTCGATCGGCTCATAGTCGGTCATGACCTCTTATCCCCGCCCCCTGCCGCACGGTCAATCATAGACAGTGCGAGCGTGCAGACCGACGTGTCGTCGGGGCTCGCGGCAGTGGCGGCGGCGGCCCAGCCGGTGCCCGCGGCGGCGCATACCGCGGGGCTGAGCGCGGCGATCGCACTGCGCGCGCGTCGATCGGCGAGCAGATCGGCGACGCGGCGCGCGGCGCGTACCGAATGGAGCAGCACGACACGGTCCGTCGCGGCGGCGGCGAAGGCGGCGGCATCGACCGGCAGCGCGACGCTGGCATAGACGATCGCCGTCGGATGTCCGCTCGCGACGTGATCGCGGCCGGCAAGGTGCAGCGGCCGGCGCAGCCCTGCCGCATCCGCTGCGGCGAGCGCGGCGGCGACGCCGCCTGCGCCGGTCACCGCGACGTCGAGGCCGGCCGCCGCGGCGACGCGCGCGGTCTGCGACCCGACCGCGATCACCGGCAGCGCGGCGAATACGGCGAGGCCGTCGCCGGCGTGGCGGATCGCATTGGTGCTGGTCAGCAGCAGGCTGTCGAAGCCCGCGGCGGCGGGCGGCGTCCAGGCGACGCCGGTCGCGGCGAACAGCGGCCAGCCGATCGCATCGCCGCCACCGGCGTGGAGGCGGGCGAGGCTGCGCGCATCGCCCGGCGCCGGCCGCACCACCAGCGCGCCCGGCCAGACGTGCGGCCTCACGGCTGGAACAGCTGCCGCACCACCGCGGGCGCGCGCGCCAGAAGGTCGGCGGCGAGTTCGGCGGCGACGAGCGCACCGTCGGTACCTTCGCCGCTGCCCTCGACCCAGGCGCTGCCGTCCTCGGCGATCAGCTCGGCGCGCAGCGTCAGCATCGCGCCCGACAGCGCGGCGAGCGCCGCGACCGGCGAATGGCAATCCGCACCGAGGTGCGCGAGCAGCGCCCGCTCGGCGGCGACGCAGGCGCTGGTCGCCGGATCGTCGATCGCCGCGACGATCAGCGCGGCACGATGATCGGCATGGCGCACCTCGATCCCGACCGCGCCCTGCGCCGGGGCGGGCAGCATGTCGTCGGTCGCGATCGGCCGGCCGACACCGTCGCGACCGAGCCGGTCGAGCCCCGCCGCGGCGAGCAAGGTCGCCTGCGCCTCGCCCGCCGCCAGCTTGGCGAGGCGCGTATCGACATTGCCGCGGAAGGTGACGACCGACAGGTCTGGCCGCAGCCGCAGCAGTTGCGCGCGCCGTCGCGGCGAGCTGGTGCCGACCACCGCCCCCGCCGGTAGTGCCGCGACAGTGTCCGCGCCGATCAGCCGGTCGCGGACGTCGGCGCGCGGCAGCATCGCGGCGATCCGGATCGCCGCCGGGCGGATCGTCTCGACGTCTTTCATCGAATGGACCGCGGCATCGATCTCCTCCTCGAGCAGCGCGCGGTCGAGTTCCTTAGTCCACAGCGCCTTGCCGCCGATCTCAGCGAGCGGCCGGTCCTGCACCCGGTCGCCGGTGGTGCGGATGACGACCAATGCCACCGTCTCCGCCGCCCAGCCGTGCGCCGCGCACAATGCATCGCGCACCATCGCCGCCTGCGTCAGCGCGAGCGGCGATCCGCGCGTGCCCAGCCTGAAGTTGATCGCCATGCTCGCTCCCGCATCGTCCGCGCCTGCCTTGGCCGAAATCGCCACCCTTCGACAACCTCCGGCAACGCGGGTAAGACGCCTCGCCATGTCGGAACGCATTATCCTCGGGCTGGAATCGTCGTGCGACGAGACCGCCGCGGCCATCGTCACCAGCGATCGGCGCGTGCTCAGCCACCGCCTGCTCGGGCAGGAGAGCGCGCATGCGCCGTTCGGCGGCGTGGTGCCCGAGATCGCGGCGCGCGCGCATGTCGAGGCGCTCGATCCCCTGGTCCGCGCCGCGCTCGCCGATGCCGGGCTGCGGCTCGATCAGGTCGACGCGGTCGCCGCGACCGCCGGCCCCGGGCTGATCGGCGGGGTGATGGTCGCGCTCGTCACCGGCAAGGCGCTGGCGCATGCCGCGGGCAAGCCGCTGATCGCGGTCAATCATCTCGAAGGCCATGCGCTCAGCCCGCGCCTGTCCGATCCCGATCTGGACTTCCCCTATCTGCTGCTGCTCGTATCGGGCGGGCATTGCCAGTTGCTGCTGGTCGAGGGCGTCGCGCGCTATCGCCGGATCGCGACGACGATCGACGATGCCGCGGGCGAGGCGTTCGACAAGACGGCGAAGCTGCTCGGGCTCGGCTTTCCGGGCGGACCGATGGTCGAACAGGCGGCGGCGCGCGGGCGGCCGATCGTGCCGCTGCCGCGCCCGCTCAAGGGCTCGGCCGAGCCGCATTTCTCCTTCGCCGGGCTGAAGAGCGCGGTGGCGCGCGCGGTCGGGCAGCATGAGGCGGACGATATCGCCGCCTCGTTCCAGGCGGCGGTGGTCGACTGTCTGATCGACCGCACCCGTCGCGGCATCGCCGGGGTCGCGGCGACCGCGCTGGTCGTCGCGGGCGGTGTCGCCGCCAATGGCGCGGTGCGCGCCGCCTTGCAGGATCTGGCGGCGGAACGCGGGCTGCGCTTCGTCGCGCCGCCTTTGTGGCTGTGTACCGACAATGCGGCGATGATCGCCTGGGCGGGGGCGGAGCGGTTCGCGGCGGGGCTGACCGACCCGCTCGACGTGCCGGCGCGGGCGCGCTGGCCGCTCGATCCGGATGCGGCGGCGGTGCGGGGTGCAGGAGTGAAGGCATGAGGATCGGGGTGATCGGCGGCGGCGCCTGGGGCACCGCGCTGGCGCAGGTGGCGGCGCATCGCGGTGCGCCGGTGACCTTATGGGCGCGCGAGTCCGAGGTGGTCGCAGCGATCAACACGGCGCAGGAGAACCGGCTGTTCCTCGCCGGCGTGCCGCTGTCGGCGTCGATCCGCGCCACCGGCGACCTTGCCGATCTCGCCGATCGCGACGCCCTGCTCGTCGTCGCGCCGGCGCAGCACGTCCGCGGCGTGCTGAGCCAGCTCGCGCCACGCGGCCAGCCGCTGGTGCTCTGCGCCAAGGGGATCGAGGCGGGGACGCAATTGCTCGTCGGCGAGGTCGCGCGTGCGGTGCAGCCGCAATCACCGGTCGCGGTCCTGTCCGGCCCGACCTTCGCGCATGAGGTCGCCGCCGGCCTGCCGACCGCGGTGACGCTGGCGGCGGCGGACGCGGCACTCGGGCGGGCGCTGTCCGACCGGCTCGCCGCACCGCATTTCCGTCCCTATGCGAGCGACGACGTGATCGGCGCGGAGATCGGCGGCGCGGTCAAGAACGTGCTGGCGATCGCCTGCGGCGTCGTCGACGGCGCCGGGCTCGGCCAGAATGCGCGCGCCGCGCTGATCGCGCGCGGCTTCGCCGAGATGACGCGCTTCGGCCTCGCCCGCGGGGCACGCGCCGAGACGCTCGCCGGCCTGTCCGGCCTCGGCGATCTGGTGCTGACCTGTTCGTCGACGAGCAGCCGCAACTTCTCGCTCGGCGTCGGCCTGGGACAGGGACGTGCCGCGGCGGAGCTGCTCGCCGACCGGCGGACGGTGGCGGAGGGCGCGTTCACCGCCCCGGTGCTGCGCGAGGCGGCGCTGGCGGCAGCGGTCGACATGCCGGTGACGCAGGCGGTCTGCCGCCTGCTGGAGGGTGCGCCGGTCGATGCGGTGGTCGGCGCGTTGCTGGCGCGGCCGTTACGACAGGAAGCGCGGTAACGCCGTCACGATAGAGCCGAACTGGTGCAATATAGCCACAATCGCGCAACATTGTAATCAATAGGTCATAGTTCGGTATTGACGGCGAACGCGGGCTGGCGAAGTTCGTATACGGGCTAGCGAATGATCGCAGCCCGTTAAGGGGCCGTATCAATGAACTGGAGAACGCACGTATCTTGTCTCGCCCTGGTCGGCGGGATGATGGTCGCCGCGCCGGCGATCGCGCAGACCGCCGACAATACCAATGCGGCGCCGCCGCAGACCGATACCGCCGCCGACAGCAGCGACACCAAGGCCGCGACGATCAGCGGCACGGCGCCGGACAGCAGCGGCAGCGGCGAGATCGTCGTCACCGGCACGCGCATCGTGCGCCCCAACATCACCGCTGCGGCGCCGATCACCTCGGTCACCTCCGCCGACATCCGCGCGCAGGCGCCGATCAACGTCGAAGAGGTGCTCAACCGCCTGCCGCAGATCTCGCCGGACAGTCAGCAGAATTATCAGGATTCGGACGGACGCCAGCGGATCAAGCTGCGCAGCCTCGGCTTCGAGCGCACGTTGGTCCTCGTCGACGGCAAGCGCCTCGGCACGCAGAACGGGCAGGATACCAACATCATCCCGGTGTCGCTGATCGAGCGCGTCGACGTGCTGACCGGCGGTGCGTCGTCGGTCTACGGCTCCGACGCGATCGCCGGCGTGGTCAACTTCGTCCTCAAGCAGAATTTCACCGGCGTGCGGATCGACGCCAATTACAATTTCTATAATCACAACAACACGTCGAACATTGTCACCAGCGCCGCCCAGGCATCGGGCTTCTCGCCGCGGCTCGGTCAGGTCAATGACGGCGGCCGTTCCGACATCGCGCTGACCGCGGGTACGTCGCTGTTCGACGGCAAGCTCAACCTGTCGGGCTTCGTCAATTATCGCCACGCCGATCTGGTGCCCTATGACGCGCGCTCGATCTCGGCCTGCCAGCTCAATCAGGCGACCAAGGACGGCCCGCTGTCTTGCCAGATCTCGACCTATTCGGTGAGCGGCTATGTCTCACCGAGCACCGGTACCAACGCCGGCCGGCAATATGTCAACGATCCCGCCGGCACGCGCACCTTCGTTCCCTATGGCACCGGCGCGGGCAAGGCCGCCAATCCCTATGACGGCTATTCCTACCAGCGGCAGGACAATCGGGTGAATGCGGGCGGCTTCGTCACGCTGAAGCTCGCCCCCGAGTTCGAGGTCTATGGCTCGGCGCTATGGTTCCGCGACCGCTCGATCAACCGCTATCCGACGCGCGTCTTCGCCGCGGCGAACTACGGGTCCGATCCGTTCCTGGTCAATTGCAACAACCCGTTCCTGTCGACGCAGCAGGCGGGCATCCTGTGCGGCGCGGCCGCAGGCACCGCGACGCAGGTGCCGGTCGACATCCGCTATCGGTTCAACGCGCCGTTCATGACCGATACCTATACCAACACCGGCATCCGCGCGACCGCGGGCGTGCGCGGCAAGGTCGGCGATGCCTGGACCTATGACGTCGGCGGCGTCTTCTCACGCAACCAGCAGATCTGGGATTCGTCGCGCCTGCCGAGCTTCGACCGGGTCAACAACGCGCTCAACGTCGTCAACGTCAACGGCGTGCCGACCTGCGCGAGCGGTGCGGCGGGCTGCGTGCCGTTTGACGCGTTCAGCGCCGGCAACAGCAACCAGGCGTTGATCAACTATCTGTACGGCGACCTCGCCCCGGCGATCCAGAAGCAGGTCGGCCTGCTCTACGACGTGCAGGCGAACATGACCGGCGACCTCGGCACATACGGCATCACCTCGCCGCTCGCCACCGACGGCGTCGCCTTCGCGCTCGGCACGGAATTCCGCAAGGACCGCCAGTTCTCGCAGCTGACGCCGGGCTTCATCGAGGATTACGGCGGCTCGCCGTCCGATCTCGCCCAGCATGTCTGGGAGTCCAATATCGAGGTGCAGGCGCCGCTGATCCAGGATCGCCCGTTCGCGCATCTGCTGCAGGCCAATGGTGCCTACCGCCTGTCCAAGTACAGCAGCAACCCGAACAAATTCACCACCTGGAAGATCGAGGGCCTGTACGCGCCGGTCGCCGACCTGACGCTGCGCGCCTCGTTCAACAAGGCGCAGCGTGCGCCGACCGTGGTCGAGGCCTATCAGGCGTCGAACATCAGCTATACGCGGCAGGGCGGTTCGCAGAACGATTTCTGCGCGCCGACGGTGACGACCGTCAACGGCGTCACCACCTACGGCGCGCCGATCGCCTCGCGGGAGGTGTGCCGCGCCACCGGCCTGTCGGATACGCTGTACGGCAGCACGACGTTGCTCTGCCCCAACGACCAGTGCACGGTGCGTTCGGGCGGCTTCACCGCCGATCCGGAGACCGCCTACACCCAGACCTACGGTCTGGTGGTCAAGCCGCGCTTCGTGAAGGGTCTGGTGTTTTCGGTCGATCGCTACCGGATCAAGATCAACAACTCGCTCGGCTATAACGATTACAGCTATTACACCGACGGCTGCCTGCGCTCGGGCGGCGATTCCTTCTTCTGTTCGGGGATCGTCCGCGACGCCAACGGCACGCTGTATGCGGCGGCGGCGAACAATCCGACCAGCGGCTTCATCCGTCAGGGTACGACCAATTACTATCTCTCGATCGCCCGCGGCTGGGACTTCCAGGGCAGCTATGCGCTCGGCCTCGGCGGCGCCGGGCGGCTCGATTTCGACTTCAACGGCTCGCTGACCACCTTTGCCGGCGGGCAGGATTCGCCGGTCCAGCCGCAGCGCAATTGCACCGGCTATTTCGGCAACGGGTGCAGCCAGTTGCTGCCGAAGTGGTCGCATGGCCTGCGCACCACCTATTCGACCGCGGACAATGTCTTCAACGCCTCGTTCAACTGGCGCTACGTCGGTTCGCTGACCAGCGCCAACAATTCGGGCGACGAAGCGATCGGCGGCACACCGGACCGGGCGCAGACGACCTTCTACCGGATCGCACCGACCAGCTATTTCGACCTCGCGCTGACCTTCAACATCGCGCGGCAGTTCGCCTTCCGCGTGATCGCGAACAACCTGTTCGACAAGAACCCGCCGATCCTGGCGAATTCGTACAGCATCAGCCTCGCGCGCAACAATACGATCCCGCAGCGCTACGACGCGCTCGGGCGCAACATCGCGATCGGCACGACGATCACCTTCTGATCGGCGCCACCGACCATGACGACGAGGCCCGCCGGAGCGATCCGGCGGGCCTTTGCGTATCAGCGCGCCAGTTCGCGCCAGCCGATGTCGCGGCGGTGGAAACCGTCAGCATAATCGATCGCCGCGACGCCGCGGTACGCCGCGTCGCGCGCCGCGCGGATGTCGGTGCCGGTGGCGGTCACCGCGAGAACCCGCCCACCCGACGCGACCAGCCTATCGCCGTCCTGCCGCGTGCCGGCCTGGAAGACGATCGCGCCGGTCGCCTCCGCCGCGTCGATGCCGCGGATCGCGCCGCCGGGCGCCGGCGTGCCGGGATAGCCCGCCGCCGCGATCACCACCGTCATCGCCGCCTCGTCCCGGAAGGCGGCGGGCGACAGTTCGCCGAGCCGGCCCTGCGCCACCGCCAGCATCGTCTCAAGAAGATCGCCGGCGAAGCGCGGCATCAGCACCTGGCATTCGGGATCGCCGAACCGCGCATTATATTCGATCAGCTTGGGGCCGGTCGCGGTCAGCATCAGCCCGGCGTAGAGGACGCCGCTGAACGGCGTGCCGCGCTCGGCGAGCGCCTTCACCGTCGGTGCGACGATCTCGTCGAGCGCGCGCCGTTCCAGCGCCGGCGTCAGCACCGGGGCGGGGCTGTAGGCGCCCATGCCGCCGGTATTGGGGCCGGTATCGCCCTCGCCGACGCGCTTGTGGTCCTGCGCGCTGCCGAACGGCAGCAGCGCGACGCCGTCGGTGAGCACGAACAGGCTCGCCTCCTCGCCGTCGAGGAACTCCTCGATCACCACCAGCGCATCGCCGCCGTCGAACATCGTGTCGAACGCCGCGGCCGCCTCCGCCTCGCTGGTCGCGATCACCACGCCCTTGCCCGCGGCGAGTCCGTCCGCCTTGATCACGACGGGATAGGAGAAGGTGCTCGCCAGCGCCGCCTCCGCCTCGGTGCGATTGCCGACCCGGACATAGCCTGCGGTCGGGATGTCCGCCTCGCGGCACAAATCCTTGGTGAAGCCCTTCGATCCTTCCAGCTGCGCGGCGGCCCTGTCCGGCCCGAACACCGGCACGCCCGCGGCGCGCAGGCTATCGGCAAGACCATCGACCAGCGGCGCCTCCGGCCCGATCACGACGAGACCAACGTCATGGTCCGCCACGAAATCCACCACCGCGGCGTGATCGGTCGCATCGAGCGCGACGCAGGTCGCATGGCGCGCGACGCCGGGGTTGCCAGGCGCGGCATAGAGCGTATCGAGGAGGGCCGATTGCGCCAGTTTCCAAGCGAGTGCGTGCTCGCGGCCACCTGAGCCCAACAGCAGGACGTTCATGCCAGAGTTCCTATCCGATACCGACGACGCCCGGCTGCTAGCCGAGGAGCGCCCCGGCGACAACGCGCTCGCCCTGTCGGTCGGCGAACTCAGCTTCAAACTCAAGCGGCTGGTCGAGGGTGAGTTCGGCCACGTCCGCGTCCGCGGCGAAATCTCGGGCTATAAGCGCGCCGCCTCGGGGCACGTCTATCTCGCGCTCAAGGACGATGCCGCGGTGATCGACGGCGTGATGTGGAAGGGGCAGGTCAATGCGCTCGCCTTCGCGCCGCAGGACGGGATCGAGGTGATCGCGACCGGCAAGCTCACCACTTATCCCGGCCGCTCCAAATATCAGATCGTCATCGAACGGATGGAGCTCGCCGGCGCCGGCGCGCTGATGGCCCTGTTCGAGAAACTCAAGGCGAAGCTCGCCGGCGAGGGCCTGTTCGAGGGCGCGCGCAAGCGGCGGCTGCCCTATCTGCCGCGGACGATCGGCGTCGTCACCTCGCCGACCGGCGCGGTGATCCGCGACATCCTGCACCGGCTCGAGGATCGCTGCCCGAGCCACGTCCTGGTCTGGCCGGTCAAGGTGCAGGGGCAGGGGGCGGCCGAAGAGGTCGCCGCGGCGGTGCGAGGGTTCGACGCGATGCCGGCGGACGGCCCGGTGCCGCGCCCCGATCTCGTCATCGTCGCGCGCGGCGGCGGTTCGATCGAGGATCTGTGGGCATTCAACGAGGAAGCGGTGGTCCGCGCGGTCGCCGACTGCACGATCCCGATCATCTCCGCGGTCGGGCACGAGACCGACACGACCTTGTGCGACTTCGCCGCCGACCTGCGCGCGCCGACGCCGACCGCGGCGGCGGAACTGGCGGTGCCGGTGCTCGCCGATCTGCGGCATACGATCCAGAGCCATGCCGCGCGCACGCAGCGCTGCGCCCACCGCTATGTCGAGCGCGGGCGCGAGCGGATGACCGCGCTTGCGCGGCTGCTGCCGAAGCGCGACGCCTTGCTCGGCCCGCAGCGCCAGCGCGCCGACGACGCCGGCCAGCGGCTCGACCGCGGGTTGGAGCGGCGGGTGACGCTGGCGCGCGGCCAGCTCGATCGGGCGGGCGGCGCCTTGCGTCCGGCGGCGTTGCAGCAGCAGCTCGACCGCCAGCATGACCGGCTCGCCGCGACATGGCGGCTGGTGCAGTCGCTCAACCCCGATGCGGTGCTCGATCGCGGCTATGCCCGCGTCACCGCGCGCCGGGAGGATGGGGCAGGGGAAACGCTTGCCTCCGCCGCGGCGGTGCGCGCGGCGGGCGCGGTGACGCTGCGCTTCCGCGACGGCAGCGTCGATGCGACGGTTGACGATGCCGCGCCGGACCGCCCCGGCGAGCGCAAGGTTGAGCGCAAGCCCGCCAAGACCTATCCCCGCGCCGACCAGCCGACGCTGTTTTGACAGGACCCTGACATGCTCGTTTCGAATTCGGACCGCCCGGCGCGGCTTCATTATATGGCCAACGGCTTTCGCGTCCTGACCCCCGGCGACCATGTCGTCTGCGCGGTGAGCGGCGCGCGCATTCCGATCGACAGCCTGCGCTATTGGAGCGTCGACCGCCAGCACGCCTATGCGAGTGCGCATCTCGCCAGCGAGGCGCTGCGCCCGCAATGAGGCTTGCCGCGCTGCTGCTGCTCGCCGCGATCGCACCCGCCGCGGCGGCGATGCCGCAGGCGGCGCCGCTTGCCGCTCCTGCTTGCCGCTGGACCGGCGTGCCGACGCAGGGCGGGCTGATCAGCGGCACCGCACCCGCGGGCAGCGTCTCGGTGACGCTCGACGGCCAGCCGGTCGAGCTCACCGATGGACGCTTCATCGCCGGCTTCGACCGCGACGCTGCGCCGCAGGCGATGCTGGTCGCGACGCTCGCCGACGGCCGGCGGATCAGCCAGACACTGTCGGTCGCGCCGCGCGCGTGGCGGATCGAGCGGCTCGACCGGCTCGCCAAGTTTCCCGCCCCCGACCCGGTGATGGCGCGACTGCGCCCGCCCGAGCTCGCGCGGATCGTCGCCGCCCGCGCGCGCGTCACCGATGCCGAGGGCTGGCGGCAGACGTTCCGCTGGCCGGCGACCGGCCGCATCTCCGGCCTGTTCGGCGCGCAACGCATCTATCGCGGCGAGCCGGGCAGCTATCATTCGGGGATCGACATCGCCAAGCCGACCGGTGCGCCGGTGACCGCGCCCGCCGACGGCGTCGTCATCCTCGCCGCCAACCAGCCGTTCACGCTCGAAGGGCATCTGCTGATGCTCGACCATGGCCATGGCCTCAACAGCGCCTTCCTGCATCTCTCGCGGATCGACGTCCGCGTCGGCGATCATGTCCGCCAGGGCGAGCCGATCGGCCTGGTCGGCGCGACCGGACGCGCGACGGGGCCGCATCTCCACTGGAGCCTGCGCTGGCACGACGCGCGGCTCGACCCGCTGCTCGTCGCGGGGCCAATGCCGGGCGCGTAGCGCTGCCTGCTTAAACGACATTTCCGTACATTATGCTGCGTTTGCGAGCAGCCGGAACGTTGCAGCGGCCTCTTGGGGGCGCAAATTGTGTCATTTGGGCGACACATTGCAGCAAAGCTGACCCTTATTGGACATGCGGGTTTACACGAAAAAAATCCCCCTGCATTTCAGGCGCATGTCTCTTGACGGTCGCCCCCCGCGGCCAAGGGGGGCTTGGCAAATACCCGCGCCGGCACCGCCATAGCGGGCCGGCCCGTTAGGGTCAGGCAAGGGAAACTCATGTCCACGTTCCATCGTAATTCGCGCAAGGCCGCGCTGCTCGCAGCGGTGACGCCGTTCGCGATGCTTTATGCCGGTACCGTCTCGGCACAGACGAGCACCGCGCCGACGCAGCCCGCCGCGACGCAGGATAACCTGCCCGCCGCCGAGCAGGATGCCGCCGCCCAGGCCGATGCCGGACGCCAGCTCCAGAGCGCCTCCGGCGACTCGAGCACCGGCGGCGCCGACATCGTCGTCACCGGCTCGCTGTTCCGCCAGGCGATCACGCCGTCGCCGGTCACCACGCTGTCGGCCGAGTCGCTCGATCAGCGCGGCATCGCCACCGTGCAGGACGCGGTGCAGCGCCTGTCGTCGAACAACGGCGCCGCGCTGACCAACTCGTTCACCGCCAACGGCGCCTTCGCCGGCGGTGCGTCGGCGGTGTCGCTGCGCGGCCTGTCGAGCAGCTCGACGCTGGTGCTGTTCGACGGTCTGCGTGCGGCCTATTATCCGCTCGCCGACGACGCGACGCGCAACTTCGTCGACCTCAACACCATCCCCGACGATATCGTCGAGCGGATCGAAGTGCTGCGTGACGGCGCCTCGTCGAGCTACGGCGCGGATGCGATCGCGGGCGTGGTCAACATCATCACCAAGCGCAGCTTCAACGGCGTATCGGGTCGCGCCGAGGCGGGCATCTCGCAGAGCGGCATCGCGCCGACGCAGCGCCTGACGCTGACCGCGGGTACCGGCGATCTCGATGAGAAGGGCTATAACGCCTATATCAGCGGCTTCTATTATCACAGCGGCGGCGTCCGCAATTCGGACCTGCCCTATCCGTTCAATTCGTCGAACCAGACCGGTATCGGCGGCCCGGACAACACGCTCAATGCGGGCACCTTCGGCGCGAGCAACGCTGGCGCCAACATCTATGTGCGGCCGACCGGCGGGACGCAGTACAGCCTGCTCAACAGCCAGTGCCAGACCGGTCAGCCGATCGCCACCGGCGCGACCGGCGCGACGGTCCTCCCCGCGACGATCTGCTCTCAGGACACGGTCAACCAATATGGCACCGTCGCGCCCGAGATCGAGCGGTTCGGTGGTTCGGCCAAGTTCACCGCCAAGATCGGCGATACGTCCGAGGCCTATGCGGAGTTCAACTTCCAGCAGAGCCGCAGCAGCTATTCGGGCACGCCGACGCAGATCTACGCCAACGGTCCGGCAGGCATCTACTTCCAGCCCTATTCGAGCCGGTCGAACTCCGCGTCCTATGCGCCGGGTTCGCAGGCGCTGACGCTGCCGGTGTTCCTGAGCAACGGCCAGCTCAACCCGAACAACCCCTATGCCGCCTCGGGTCAGACCGCGCAGGTGATCGGTCTGCTGCCGACCTCGGTCGAGCGCAACGAGACGCGCAGCCGGGTCTATCGCGGCGCGCTGGGCATCCACGGCACCGTGCTCGGGGACTGGGACTATCGCGTCGACGCGACCGCGATGCACACCGATCTGCGTCGTACCGCCGACGGTTATGTCTACATCCAGCACCTGCTCGATGTGATCGCCGACGGCAGCTACAACTTCCTCAATCCGTCGGCGACCAGCCAGTCGACGCTCAACTATCTGACGCCGACCAACATCACCGACTCCAGCTCCGACCTGTACCAGTTGCAGGCGAGCGTCAGCAAATCGCTGATGCAGCTGCCGGGCGGCGATCTGCAGCTCGGCTTCGGCGGATCGGTCTATTACGAAGCGGTCGACTCGCCCAGCGCCAACTCGGACATCAACGGTCCGACGCAGCGTTACTTCCGCATCAACGCCTTCGGCACCTCGGGCCATCGCACCGTCTCGTCGGCGTTCGGCGAGCTCAACGCGCCGGTGCTCGAGCAGCTGACGCTCAACGCTTCGGGCCGCTATGACCATTATTCGACCGGTCAGAGCAATTTCTCGCCCAAGTTCGGCGCCAAGTTCACGCCGTTCCGCCAGCTGACGCTGCGCGGCACCTATTCGCGCGGCTTCCGCATCCCGAGCTTCGCCGAGGCGAACGCCTTGCCGACCACCGGTTATGTGACCAACTCGGCGGGCCTGTTCAATGATGCGTATCTCGCGCAATATGGGTGCACCACAGCCAACTTCAGCACCGCGTGCCCGACCTACATCCGCTCGGGCAGCTATGGCGCGACGACGCTCGCCACGCCGGACCTGAAGCCCGAAAAGTCGCGCAGCTTCACCGGCGGCGTGGTGTTCGAGCCGCTCCGCAACGTCACGCTGACGGTCGATTACTTCAACATCAAGAAGACCGGGGCGATCACTTCGCTGACCTCGGGTGACGCGCTCCGCGCCTATTATGCCGGCCAGACGATCCCGACCGGCTTCACCATCACGGAGGACGCCGCCGATCCGGCCTTCCCGAACGCCAAGCCGCGCGTGCTCTATGTCTCGTCGGCACTGGTCAACGCCAATACGTTGAAGTCGGAGGGCATCGATTTCGGCGCCAACGCCCGCTTCAACTTCGGCGATGTCACCTGGATCAGCAACCTTGACGCGACGTTGCAGCTTGAGCTCAGCACGACCTTCCCGGACGGTCACAAGGAAAGCTATGTCGACACGCTCGGCAACTACAACCTGACCGCTGGTTCGGGCACCTTCCGGTGGCATGGCAACTGGCAGAACACGCTGCTCGTCGGGCCGTATTCAGTGACCGGAACGGTCAACTACACGTCGGGCTACGACCTGTCGGCGGAGGATCAGGGCGGCGTCGCCGGCGATTGCAGCCTTGCGCCGAGCCCGGCCTATACCGGCTGCCGCGTCAAGAGCTACATCACCTTCGATCTCAACACGACGGTCAAGGTCAACGACCAGTTCAGCTTCTACGTCAACGCGCTGAACCTGTTCAATCGCCTGCCCGGCCTCGATCCGGTCACCTACGGCGCCTATCTCTACAACCCGGTGCAGGCCGGCGATGGCATCTACGGCCGCTACTTCCGCGCTGGCGTGAAGTTCAGCCTCTAAGACGGACGACACTGCAAACGCCTTGGGGGCGGCCTCGTGAGGGGCCGCCCCTTTTTTGTTGTCAAAAGCAAGATAACCGCGGCCTTATCGTCGTAATTGCAAGCACTTAGATGGAAGGGCAGTGTTTACCGAGCAAATGGATGAAAACATCATGGACGGGGGAAAGCTATTATTATCAGATAATAAGCCGGTATTCTGGCCCGCCTGCGTTTTGGATTCCTATGCCTTCACGGTTTGAAGGCGGAGTGACATAAAAACCACGCTATATACCGAAACGGACATATTAATACTGATCTCTCTTTACATGTCCAATATGGATATGCCTTCTTCTCCCACTGACCCGTCACTTCGACCTGCGGAGGATGGGCGAGGCCAGCCCGAGCATAATGAGGCGGCAAATGTCGCGGCTCCGGGACAAAACAGGGGAAGAGCATGTTGAAGATGTCAAAGATCACCCGCACGGCCTTGCGCAGCAGCGCGGCCCTTACGGCATTGGCGTTGCTTGGTGCCGGTATCGGTATGGTAGGACTTGCTGCTCCCGCAATGGCGCAGGATTATACCCAGGTGAACGCGACCGGCCGGGTGCGTGGGACCGACGGTAAAGCTATTGCCGGAGCGAAGGTCGAGGTAAGGTCAACAGCGCAAGGCTTTACTCGGACAGCGGTGACTGATCAGGACGGCGCCTACGTCATCTCCGCACTGCCACAGGGCACCTATGACTTTACGGTATCCGCCGATGGGTACGAAACATTCACCGACCCTGCCGTTCGGCTGATCCAGGGGCGGGCAGCCAACCAATTCAATCTCCAGCCTAGTGATGCAGGTGCAGCAAGCGACATCGTCGTCACAGCCGGGCGGGTCCAGGTCGTCGATTTCAGCAGCAACACCATCGGCCAGACCGTCGATGTCGCCGATGTCGCGACGCGGGTGCCGGTCGCCCGTGATCTCACCTCCGTGGTGTTGTTGGCGCCCGGTACGACCGGAGGCGACAACCGCTTCGGTTCGGTGCGCGACAACGGTCTGCCCTCGGTCAACGGTTCGTCCGTGTCGGAGAACGTCTATTACGTCAACGGATTGAATATTACCCAATTCCGCAACGGGTTGGGTGCCGTGGCAATTCCGTTCGACTTCTACCAGACCGTTCAGACAAAAACGGGTGGTATCCCCGCCGAATTCGGCCGTTTCACCGGCGGCATGATCAACGCCACGACCAAATCGGGCTCCAATGAGTGGCACGGCGGCATTACCTTCAACTGGCAGCCGAACACGTTGATTTCCAAGACGAAGAATACATTCGCGGCAGATAACGATTCGGCTTATCTCAAGCGCAGCGACTTCATTGCGCAGCTGTCGGGTCCGATCATCAAGGACCATTTGTTCTTCTACGGTATCTACGATGCCGTCGATCTTCGTTGGGGGCAGGGCTATACCGGAAGCGCGTCGGCGACACAGACGGGACCGGCAGGATGTGCCAGCAATCCCACGATGTGCGCCGATTACGCCGATCTCCGCAAGGCGGGTCAGCAATTGGTCGGCACGTCCTACAGCCGTAACGCGAATACCAGCCCGTTCTGGGGCGGCAAGGTGGATGCCGTCATCGTCGATGGTCAGCGGCTGGAGGCGACCTATTGGAACACGAGCGGAAAACAGATCGAGGAAATTTACGGAACCAGTCAATACACGCTGGCAAGCGGCCAGCGTTATAATCCGAACACGAACGCTCCCGGCGGGTATGTGACGAGCAACGTCTACCGCTCGGGCGGCGAGAATTATGTGTTTCGTTATACGGGTAGCTTCACCAACTGGCTGACGTTGTCGGCTGCCTATGGCGTCAACAAGAACAGCGAAACGACGGAGTCTGGCGCGCCCGATCTGCCCTACGTACTCGATCAGCGTAACGGCGCAAACAGCAGCATCGGCAACACCGTATCGAATGCGTCGCTGAATTTCGACAAGCGGACTTTCTATCGCGCAGACGCCGACCTGCGTTTCTCTCTACTCGGGTCCCATCATATTCGCGGCGGCTATGACCGTGAGGATCTCGACGAAACGTCGACGACGATTGCCAATGGTGGCGCGCAATATACGCTCCTCACCGCGTCTGGCGACGCTACGACGATCGATCCCACGGTCGGTTTGCCGGGTGGCACGCCTTACGCCGTGGCTCGCGCATTTAAGACGGGTGGGCAGTTCGCAACCCGCAATACCGCTTTCTATGCGCAGGATGAGTGGCGATTGTTCCAGGAGCGGATCAACCTCAACTTCGGCGTTCGCAACGACCGGTTCGAAAATCGCAATGCCGCCGGACAGACGTTCTTCCTCGCCAAGAATCAATGGTCGCCACGTCTTGGCGGCAGCATCGATCCTTTGGGTGACGGGCGGACCAAATTCTTCGGGTCATTCAGCCGCTATTATTTGCCGGTCGCGGTGAACACCAATGTCCGGCTTGCCGGCAGCGAACTCGACTATAACGCCTATTACGTGCTGAACGGTCTGTCGGCAACGAACGTACCGATCCTCGGCGCGCCGATCACCACGGGAGCGGGGTTCACAGCCTGTCCTGGCAACTCACCCGCGGGAACCGCGTGCGTCGTCAGCCACGACGGCACGGTGCCGAGCACCGCTTCCGTCGTGGCTGCCAATCTGAAACCGCAATCGGTCGACGAGATCGTGTTCGGTATCGAACGGCGCCTGGGTCACCGTATCCGGCTCGCCTTCAATTTCACACAGGCGAAGCTCAACAACTCGCTGGAAGACGCATCACTCGATCAGGCGATCGTCCCCTATTGCATTGCGCAGGGTAAGGCTGCGTCCGACTGTCGGTCGATCTGGAGCGGGGTCGAGCAATTCGCGCTGATCAACCCGGGCCGTGATGTCGTCGTGACCCTGAGCGATCCGCTGCCCGGCGAGACATCGGCCAGAACGGTTACGCTATCATCCGCGGCCCTCCAATACCCGCTGGCGCAACGGACCTATCGCGGTGTGACGTTCGCACTGGATCGGGAGTCGGATGGCAAGTGGGAGCTGCACGCCAACTATACCTATTCCAAGCTGGTCGGAAATATCGAAGGAGGCGTCCGTTCCGACAACGGCCAGAGCGACTCCGGCTTGACGACGGCGTTCGATCTCCCGGCGCTGGTCGACGGCACTTATGGATATCTGCCCAACGATCGCCGTCACAACCTGAAGGTCTGGGGGTCATACAAGTTTGCCGACTGGCTGACGCTCGGGGTCAATGCCAACGTGATGTCACCGCGCAAATTCGGCTGCTACGGTCGTGCGCCGGCCAGTCGCGATTTCGATGCGACCGCGCCCGGCGGCATCACGGGCCTGTATTACAAGACCAGCGGTGCCTATTGCGACGTGGCGAACGGCAAAGTCGTTCGGGATCCCACCGGCTTCACGGTCATCAACGATCGATTTGACCGGGTGGGCGGCGTGCGGCCGACGACGCTCGGCCTCGTGCCCCGCGGTTCGCAATTGACGGCCGCCTGGCTGGCGCAAGTCAACCTCGATGCGACGGTGGCGTTGCCGACCGACGCATTCAATGGTTTCCTGCGTCTTTCGGTATTCAACGTCTTCAATGCCCAACCGGCGCTGCGTCTGTCGGAGACGGGGACGACATCGGCAGGCGCACCGTTACCGACCTATTCCCTGCCGGTTCAGTACAATCTGGGGCGTGCGGCCCGGATCCAGCTGGGCGTCGCATTCTGACGCGATCCGGGGATGACAAGAAGGGGCCGGCGATCACCGGCCCCTTTTCCATCACCCCGCCCGCAGCACCAGCGCCCCGTCGCCCTCGTCTACCCGCACGGTCATGCCGTCCTTGACCTCGCCGCGCAGGATCATCTCGGCGAGCGGGTCCTGCAGGTAGCGCTGTACCGCGCGTTTGAGGGGGCGGGCGCCGTAGACCGGGTCGTAGCCGACCCGTCCCAGCCAGGTGCGTGCCGCGTCGGTGAGGTCGAGCGTCACCTTGCGGTCGGCGAGCAGCTTGCCGACGCGGGCGACCTGGATGTCGACGATCGGTGCCATATGGCTCTGCCCCAGCCGGTGGAACAGGATCACCTCGTCGAGCCGGTTGAGGAATTCGGGGCGGAAATGCGCGCGCACCACCTCCATCACCTGCGGCTCGACGCTCTCGACATCCTGCCCGTCCTCGACCGCGGCGAGATAATGCGAGCCGAGGTTGGAGGTGAGGATGATCAGCGTGTTGCTGAAATCCACCGTCCGCCCCTGGCCGTCGGTCAGCCGCCCGTCGTCGAGTACCTGGAGCAGCACGTTGAACACGTCGCCATGCGCCTTCTCGACCTCGTCGAACAGCACGACCTGATAGGGCCGGCGCCGCACCGCCTCGGTCAGCACGCCGCCTTCCTCATAGCCGACATAGCCCGGCGGTGCGCCGATCAGCCGGGCGACCGCATGCTTCTCCATGAATTCGCTCATGTCGATCCGCAACATCGCCGACGGGTCGTCGAACAGGAATTCGGCGAGCGCCTTGGTCAGCTCGGTCTTGCCGACGCCGGTCGGGCCGAGGAACAGGAAGCTGCCGAGCGGCCGGTTCGGGTCCTGCAAACCGGCGCGCGCGCGCCGCACCGCGGTGGAGACCGCGCGCACCGCCTGCGCCTGGCCGATCACGCGCTGGCCGATCACCTCTTCCATGCGGAGCAATTTGTCGCGCTCGCCCTGCAGCATCCGGTCGACCGGAATACCGGTCCAGCGGCTGACCACGCCAGCGATATCGTCGGCGGTGACCTCCTCGCGCAGCATCGCGCCCTGCGTCGCGCCCTGCGCCTCGGCAAGCTGCTTCTCTAGCGTCGGGATGCGTCCGTAGGCGAGCTCGCCCGCCTTGGCGAGGTCGCCCTGGCGCTGCGCCTGCTCGAGTTCGAGCCGCGCGGCGTCGAGCTGCTCCTTGAGCCTTGCCTCGCCGGCAATCTTGTCCTTCTCCGCCTGCCAGCGGCGGGTCAGCTCGCCGGACTGCTCCTCGAGATTGGCGAGTTCCTCCTCCAGCGCGGCATATCGCTCGCGCGACGCCTCGTCGGTCTCGCGGCGCAGCCCCTCCCGCTCGATCTTGAGGCGCAGGATGCGGCGGTCGAGCGCCTCGATCTCCTCGGGCTTGCTCTCCACCTCCATGCGGATGCGGCTGGCGGCCTCGTCCATCAGGTCGATCGCCTTGTCGGGAAGGAAACGGTCGGTGATGTAGCGGTTGGACAGCGTCGCCGCGGCGACCAGCGCGCCGTCGGTGATCCGCACGCCATGGTGCAGCTCGTATTTCTCCTTGAGCCCGCGCAGGATGCTGATCGTATCCTCGACCGTCGGCTCGCCGACGAAGACGGGCTGGAACCGCCGCTGGAGCGCCGGGTCCTTCTCGACATATTTGCGATATTCGTCGAGCGTCGTCGCGCCGACGCAGTGCAGCTCGCCACGCGCCAGCGCGGGCTTGAGCAGATTGCCCGCATCCATCGCGCCTTCGGATTTGCCCGCGCCGATCAATTGATGCATCTCGTCGATGAACAGGACGATCTGCCCCTCGGCCTGCTTGACCTCGTCGATCACGCCCTTGAGGCGCTCCTCGAACTCGCCGCGATATTTGGCGCCGGCGATCAGCGCGCCCATGTCGAGCGCCATCAGCGTCTTGTCCTTGAGGCCGTCGGGCACGTCGCCATTGGCGATGCGCAGCGCCAGCCCCTCGACGATCGCGGTCTTGCCGACGCCGGGCTCGCCGATCAGCACCGGATTGTTCTTGGTGCGGCGGGCGAGCACCTGGATCGTGCGGCGGATCTCCTCGTCCCGGCCGATCACGGGATCGAGCTTGCCGTCGCGCGCCGCCTGGGTCAGGTCGCGGGCGAACTTCTTGAGCGCGTCGTAGCGATCCTCGGCACCGGCGGTATCGGCGGTGCGGCCGCCGCGCAGCTGGTTGATCGCGCCGTTGAGCGCATCGGCGGTGACCCCCGCAGCGGCGAGCGCCCGGCCCGCGGCGGTGGTCGTCGCCAGCGTCAGCGCGAGCAGCAGCCGCTCGACGGTGACGAAGCTGTCGCCTGCCTTCTGCGCGATCTGCTCGGCCTGGTCGAGCACGCGTACCGTGTCATTGTCGAGGCCCGGCGTCGTCTGCGCCCCCGATCCCGACACCGCCGGGATTTTGGCGAGCGCCGCATCGATCTCGCTGGTGGCGCGGCGCGCGTCGCCGCCCGCTGCGGTGATCAGGCCTGCCGCCATGCCCTGCTCGTCCTCGAGCAAGGCCTTGGCGATATGTTCGGGCGCGATCCGCTGGTGGTTCATGCGGATCGCAACTGTCTGCGCCGATTGGAGAAATCCTTTGGCGCGGTCTGTAAATCGTTCGAGGTTCATACCATCCCCTTCCATCTCTGCACCGCGATGTAGTGTTGCTTTTGTGCAACACAAGGGTATCGCGGCGGTCAGTCGGCACAAAACGACCAGACGCGAAAAAGCGCGGCACGTCGCTTGCCAGTGTTCGCCGCCCGTCTATGCTCGACCCCAACACACAAAGTGACCGACTGGGGGATTCTATTCTGATGACGAAGCTTATCGCACTTGCCGGCGTCGCGTCGATCGCATGGCTCGCGCCGCTCCAGGCGCAGACGCCCGCCGCAGCCGCACCCGCGATCAAGGCCGCGCCGGTCGCCGCGCTCGTCCGCTCGGTCGATATCCCGTATCAGCAGTTCACGCTCGCCAACGGGTTGCGCGTCGTCGTCCATACCGATCGCAAGGCGCCGGTCGTCGCAGTCAGCGTCTGGTATGACGTCGGCTCGAAGCACGAGCCCAAGGGCTCGACCGGCTTCGCGCATCTGTTCGAGCATCTGATGTTCAACGGGTCGGAGAATGCGCCCGGCGATTTCTTCGCGCCGCTCAAGCAGGTCGGCGCGACCGACTTCAACGGCACGACCTATTACGATCGCACCAACTATTTCGAGACGGTGCCGACCGCGGCGCTGGAGCGGGCGCTGTTCCTCGAATCGGACCGGATGGGCTATCTGACCGGTGCGATCACCCAGGGCGTGCTCGACGAGCAGCGCGGCGTCGTCCAGAACGAGAAGCGGCAGGGCGACAACCGTCCCTATGGCCTCGAAGGCTATGCGGTGACGGAAAATTTGTTCCCGGCGACGCACCCCTATGGCCATGACACGATCGGTTCGATGGCCGATCTCGACGCGGCCAGCCTCGACACGGTGAAAAATTGGTTCCGCAGCCATTACGGCCCCAACAATGCGGTGCTGGTGCTCGCCGGCGACATCGATGCCGCCACCGCGCGGCCGCTGGTCGAGAAATATTTCGGGGGGATCAAGGCCGGGCCGAAGAGCGTGCTGCCTGCCGCGCCGGTCGTCACGCTGCCGGCGGCGAAGACGGTGACGCTCAAGGATCGCGTCGCCGCGACGATGATTACGCGCAACTGGGTGGTGCCCGGGCTCAACGACAAGGATGCCGCGCCGCTCGAGGTCGCGGCCGGCGTGCTCGGCGGCATGGCCTCATCGCGCCTGACCAATGTGCTGATCCGGCAGGAGAAGCTGTTCACCTCCGTGGCGGCGGACAACAGTGCCTTCGCGCAGGTCGGCACCTTCTCGATCGAGGGGCTGGTGCGGCCGGGCGTCGATCCGGCGATGGCGGCGCAGCGGCTCGACGCGGTGGTCGCCGACTTCCTGCGCACCGGGCCGACGCAGGACGAGGTGTCGCGCTTCGTCACCACCCGCGTCGCCGGCCGCATCCGCGGGCTCGAGGCGGTCGGCGGCTTCGGCGGCAAGGCGGTCGCGCTCGCCGAGGGGGCGCTCTATTCGAACGATCCGGGCTTCTACAAGAAGCAGCTAGCCGATCTCGCCAGGCAGACGCCGGCGAGCGTCAAGGCGGCGGCGGACAAGTGGCTGAGCCGTCCGGTGCTCGCGGTCAACGTCGTTCCCGGCGCGCGCGATGCCTATGCCGAGGCGAAGGTGCCGCCAAAGGTCGATGTCGCCGCCGCGCTCGAACAGCCCGCCAAGGGCACGCGCGGGGCGATCCCGCCGGTCGGCGCGACGCCGGAGCTCGCCTTCCCCAAGGTCGCGCGCAGCCGCCTGTCGAACGGCATCGAACTGGTCTACGCGCAGCGCACCGCGGTGCCGGTGACCCAGGCGGTGCTGAGCTTCGATGCCGGCTATGCCGCCGACGTCGACGGCAAGCTCGGCACGCAGCTCGTCGCGCTCAACATGCTTGACGAGGGCACGGAGCATTATGACGTCAACGCGCTCGCCGAAGCGCGCGAACGGCTCGGCATGCAGCTGTCCGCCGGCGCCGGCAACGACCGCAGCACCGTTTCGATGGGCGTGCCGAGCGCCAACCTCGGCCCGGCGCTCGACCTGTTCGCCGAAGTCGCGCGGCGGCCGGCCTATCGCGACGCCGATGTCGCGCGCTTCAAGGCGCAGCAGGTCGCGCAGATCCAGCAGGAGCTGACCAACCCCGGTTCGCTCGCGCAGCGGATGTCGACGCGCATCCTTGCCGCCGGCACGCCTTATGCCAAGGCGCAGGGCAGCGGTGACCCGGTCGCGGTGGCGAGCCTCACCCCCGCCGACCTGCGCCGCTTCCAGCAGGCGTGGCTGCGTCCCGACAAGGCGAAGATCTTCGTCGTCTCCGACCGTCCGCTCGCCGAGGTGCAGGCGGCGCTCGAAGCCCGCTTCGGCGACTGGACCGGAACCGGACCGGCCGGCAGCAAGACGTTCGGCGGCACCGTCGCGGCGCTCAAGCCCGGCATCGTCCTAGTCGATCGCCCGGACAGCCCGCAGTCGATCCTCGTCGGCGGCCAGCGTACCGGGCTCAAGGGCACCGACGACCTGCTCGTGCTCAACACGGTCAACGACGCGCTCGGCGGCAGCTTCCTCAGCCGGCTCAACATGGATCTGCGCGAGGAGAAGCATTGGTCCTATGGCGCCGGCGGCCGCTTCCAGCCGTCCGAATTCGCCGCGCCCTATCTGCTCCAGGCCGGCGTGCAGGCGGACAAGACCGGCCCGGCGCTCGCCTCGGCCCGCGACGACGTCGCGCAGTTCGTCACCAGCAAGCCGATGAGCGAGGCCGAATTCGATCTCGCGATCAAGGGCGCGACGCTGCAGCTGCCGGGGCAGTTCGAAACGTCGCAGGCGGTGCTCGGCGCGATGCAGGCGAACGACCTGTTCAAGCGGCCCGACGATTATTACGCGACGGTGGCGACCCGCTATCGCGCGATGACGCTGCCGCAGCTGCGCGCCGCCGCGGCGCAGACGATCGATCCCGCCAAGCTGACCTGGATCGTCGTCGGCGATGCCGCCAAGGTCAAGCCGCAGCTTGACAGTCTCGGCCTGCCGGTCGAGGTCGTCCCGGCACGTGCCGTCGCCGGCGTCCCCGCCGGCACCACCACCGCGGCGCGATGAGGAGAGAATAATGGCTGAGGTCGATGGCAGCTGGGATTGCACCGTTAAGTCGCCGCTGGGCGACCAGAACCTGACGCTGACCGTGACCAGCGACGGCGCCGGCTTCACCGGCACCGCCTCGGGCGCGATGGGATCGAGCGATGTCTCGGGCGAGGTCGACGGCAACACCCTCCGCTGGAAGCAGCAGATGACCGTGCCGATGCCGATGACGCTCGACTGCGAGGCGACTGCCGAGGGCGACACGCTGACCGGCACGGTGGGTGCGGGCGCGTTCGGCAGCTTCCCGCTGTCGGGCAAGCGCAGCGCCTGAGTCGACGGGCGGGCGGCGCGAATCCGCGCGCTTGCTTTGCCGGCAATAATCGCGACACATTACGGCCCGCCTTCCACCCGGAGGCGGGCCGTTTCGTGCCGAGGTTGCCGCTTATGATCCGTTCGCTGTTCGCCGCCTGCGCCCTGTCCGCACTCGCCACCGCCGCCGTGGCCGGCGCGCAGAGTTACGACGAGCGCCCCGCCAAGCTGGCGCCGCGCGACACCCATTACGAATACGTCCGCCGCGCGGTCGACATCCCGATGCGCGACGGCGTCAAGCTCCACACCGTCATCGTCATCCGCAAGGGCACGCGCGATGCGGGGATCCTGCTCACCCGCACCCCCTATGACGCCGACGAGCAGACCAAGGCGGACAGCGGCACCTTCGCCGGCATCCTGGCGCATGGCGACGGCCCGTGGGACGTGATCGCCGCCGACGGCTATATCCGCGTCATCCAAGACGTACGCGGCATGCACGGCAGCCAGGGCATCACGCTGATGAACCCGACGCCGGCGGGATCGCCCAACAATCCGACCAAGACCGACGATTCGACCGACACGTACGACACGATCGCCTGGCTGGTGAAGAACGTGCCGGAGAGCAACGGCCGGGTCGGGATCAGCGGCATCAGCTATGACGGGTTCCTGCCGCTGATGGCGCTGATCAACCCGCATCCGGCGCTCAAGGTGTCGGTGCCGATGAACCCGATGGTCGACGGCTGGCGCGGCGACGACTGGTTCCACAATGGCGCGTTCCGCCAGATCGGCCTGTCCTATATGCTCGGCCAGCAGGGTACGCGCGATGCCAGCACGCCTTGGGTGACCGACACCGCCGACGATTACGACTATTGGCTGCGCAACGTCTCGGCGGGGGCGGTCGCCAAGGCGCAGGGGGTCGACCAGGCATCGGGCTTCTATCGCAAGGTCGCCGCGCATCCCGCCTATGACACCTATTGGTCGAGCGCGGCGATGGACAAGATCCTCGCCGCGCAGCCGCTCAAGGTGCCGACGATGCTGGTCGCCGGGCTGTGGGACCAGGAGGATATCTACGGCGCGCCCGCGGTCTATCGCGCGCTCGAGCCCAAGGACACGCGGAACGACATGGTCTTCCTGACGCTCGGTCCCTGGTATCATGGCCAGGAGATCGGCGACGGCAGCAACCTCGGCGCGATCAAATGGGATCAGGACACCGCCAAATGGTGGCGCTGGCATGTGCTGCGGCCGTTCCTCGCGCATTATCTGAAGAGCGACCAGCCGGCGATGGACGTCGCGCCGGTCACCGCCTTCCGCACCGGCACCAACGAATGGCAGCGGATGCAGGCGTGGACGCAGCCGACCCCGACGCCGCTCTACCTCAAGCCCGGCGGAGCGCTCGGCTTCGACGCGGCGGCCGGCGCGGCGCAGACGGTCGATTACATCAGCGATCCGGCGCATCCGGTGTCGTATCGCGTCCGCCCGACCAAGCCGATGTATGCCGAAGGCTCGACGTGGAAGAACTGGTTGGTCGACGATCAGCGCGGCGTCTCCGGGCGGCCCGATGTCGTCACCTTCACCACCGACGTGCTGACCCAGCCGGTGACGATCGCCGGCACGCCCGAGGTGCATCTGACCGCCGCGACCAGCGGCACGGACAGCGACTGGGTGGTCAAGCTGGTCGACGTCTATCCCGAAGAGATGCCCAAGCATGAGGAGATGGCCGGCTATCAGCTCGCCGTCGCGATGGACATCTTCCGCGGTCGCTATCGCGAGGACCTTGCCGTCGCCAAGCCGATCGCCGCGAACACGCCGCTGCCCTATCGCTTCGCTTTGCCCGAGACCAATCACGTCTTCCTGCCCGGGCATCGCATCATGGTGCAGGTGCAGTCGAGCTGGTTCCCGCTCTACGACCGCAATCCGCAGACCTTCGTCCCCAACATCTTCTTTGCGCAGCCGAAGGACTATGTGACGGCGACGCAGAAGATCACCGTCAGCGGGCCGGACGCGAGCTATATCGCGCTGCCGGTGGTTAAATGACGGCGGGCCGGTGAGCCATCGCCATGCCCCTGACCGCAGCGCGCTGGCGCTGGCGATCGGGGTGCATGGCGCGCTGGTCCTGCTCTGGCTGATGACGGCGCGGCCCCCGCCCGGCGTGCCGCCGCGGCCGGAGGCGGCGCTGACGCTGTTCGACGTCGCGCCACCACCACCACCGCCTCCGCCGCCCCCGGTCCGCCCGCCGCCGCCGCCGCCGCCGCCGCCGCCGCCGCCGCCGCCGCCGCCGCCGGTACGTGCCGCGCCGCCGCCCCGTGCCGCGCCCGCGGGCGGATCACCACCGGCAGCAGCGCCGGCGCCGCGGGTCGATACGACGCCGGACGTGCTCGCCCCGACGATGCCGCCGCCGCCGAGCCTCGTCTCCCCCTTCGGCAGTGATTCGGCGGTCGCGCAGCTCGCCGGCAGCGGGACGGCGGGCACGGGCGCCGGTGAGGGGAGCGGCGTCGGCCTGGGGGCAGGGAGCGGCGCCGGCGGCGACGGCAAGGCGCATTATGCCAAGGCGTCGTGGATCTATCGGCCGACCGATGCCGAGCTGCGCCGGTTCTGGCCTGCCGAGGCGGTGCGGCGGCATATCTCGGGGCGGGTGATCCTCGCCTGCGCGGTGCCGCGCTCGGGCCGGCCGGAGCGGTGCGCCGTGCTGATCGAAACCCCCGTCGACATGGGGTTCGGCGCCGCGGCGCTGGCGATGCAGCCGCTGTTCCGGATCCGGCCGGTGCTGCGCAACGGCAAGGTCGTCGCGCTGCCGATCCTCGTTCCCGTCGCCTTCGATACGCCGCCGCTGCGCAAGCGATAGCGGTGAGCGGTCAGCGCGTGACGCGGGTGATATGCCCCATCTTGCGACCCGGTCGCGGCGCGCCCTTGCCGTAGAGGTGGACGTGCGCCCCCGCCTCGGCGAGCGCCGGTTGCCAGGGATCGTCGCCGATGAGATTGTCGAGCCGCACCTGCGTCCCGGTCAGCGCGGTGCTGCCGAGCGGCAGGCCGCAGATCGCGCGGATATGGTTCTCGAACTGCGAGGTCTCGGCGCCCTCGATCGTCCAATGGCCCGAATTGTGGACGCGTGGCGCCATTTCGTTGAATACCGGCCCGTCGGCGGTGGCGAAGAATTCGCAGGCGAGCACGCCGACATAGTCGAGCTCGGCGGCGATGCGGCAGGCGAGCGCGGTCGCCGCTTCGGCCTGATCGCGGATCGCCGCCGGCGCGGGGACGGTCGAGCTGCGCAGGATCGCCTCGTGATGGACGTTGTGCGGCGGCGCATAGCGGACGGTCGCGCCATCGGTCCCGCGCGCGATGAGGATCGAGAATTCGTGGCTGAAGGTGACGAATCCTTCGAGCACCGCCGGCCCGCCGATCGCCGCCCAGGCCGATGCGGCGTCTTCGCGGCGGGCGATCACCGCCTGGCCCTTGCCGTCATAGCCGAAGCGCGTCGTCTTGAGGATCGCCGGGCAGCCGATGCGGGCGATCGCGGCGTCGAGATCGGCCTCGCTCGCTACCGCCGCCCAGGGCGCCGGGCGGCCGCCGACCGTCTCGACGAAGCGCTTCTCGGCGATGCGATCCTGCGCGACGCGCAGGCCGGCGGGGGCGGGGTGGACGGCGACCCGCGCCGCCAGCCACTCGACCGGCGCGACGTCGATATTCTCGAACTCATAAGTGACGACGTCGCAGGCGGCGGCGAAGGCGGCGAGCGCGTCGCGGTCGTCATACTCGGCGCGGGTGAGCTGCGAGGCGGTCTGCGCGGCGACGCTCTCGTCGTCGGGGGCGAGGATGTGCGTGGCATAGCCGAGCTGGGCCGCGGCGACGGCGAGCATCCGCCCGAGCTGGCCGCCGCCGAGGATGCCGATCGTGCTGCCGGGGGCGAGCATCAGGCCGGCTCGTCCGCGACCGCCTCGGTCTGCCGCTGCCGCCAGGCCTGCAAGCGTTGCGACAGCGCTTCGTCCTGCGTCGCGAGGATCGCGGCGGCGAGCAGCCCGGCGTTGACCGCGCCCGCCTTGCCGATCGCCAGCGTGCCGACCGGGATGCCGGCGGGCATCTGGACGATCGACAACAGGCTGTCCTGGCCGGACAGCGCCTTGCTCTGCACCGGCACGCCGAGCACCGGCAGATGCGTCATCGCCGCCGCCATGCCGGGCAGATGCGCCGCGCCGCCCGCGCCGGCGATCACCACCTTGAGTCCGCGGCCCGCCGCGCCCTTGGCATAGTCATAGAGCCGGTCCGGGGTGCGATGCGCCGAGACGACCTTGGTCTCGTGCGGCACGTCGAGTTCGGCGAGCACCGCCGCCGTATGCCGCATCGTGTCCCAATCGGACGTCGAACCCATGATGATGCCGACCAAAGTCATCCTCGGCGGTTAGCCGCAGCCGACGGGGAGGGCAACGGTCCGCATCCCGGCCTTGCCTGTATTTTGGGCAACATGGACAAGATGGACACCTTGATCGAAACGATCCGGGCCGATCGTTTCGAATTCGGTGACGATCGGAGCCACGATGAGACAGAGCGGGGTGGGTATAGCGTCGGCGGGACGTGTAGGACAGGGGCTCTGCGTTGGCTTTGGCTCCACTGCCGGGAGCGCGTCGTCATCCCGGACTAGGTCCGGAATCCACCGTGCCGCGATCTTAGTGGCGTCCGCTCCTGCGGAACCGTGGATGCCGGGGCGAGGTGGGTATGACGTCGATTACGGGAGGAGCGGACCACCCCGGCGAGGCCGGGGTCTTGGGCAACCGGCGTGGCCGCTCACGGGGCTTGACCCAACTGGACCCCGGCCTTCGCCGGGGTGGTAAGGTGGCGGCGGTGCGCCGCAGAACACGTACGGGGTAGCGGCGCGTTTTTCAGGCGACGCCGAGACTAACTCAGTATTCCCGCGCAGGCGGGAATCCCGTGGCCAAGCAGAACAACGGATTGTGGTGGAAGAAATACTGGGCTCCCGCTTTCGCGGGAGCACTCTACCCTCTCAGAACGGGTGGACCGGGCGATAGTCCCGACTATCGCCTCTGCCTCGCCGGCTTACCGTTCGTTCAGATAGTAACGATCCGTTGCCTGGAGCGCGTCGTCGAGTTCGTAGACGATCGGCTGGCCGGTCGGAATTTCCAGCCCGGTGATCGCATCGTCCGGAATGTTCGACAGATGCTTAACCAGAGCGCGCAGCGAATTGCCGTGCGCGGAGATCAGCACGCGCTGGCCGTCGCGCAGCGCCGGGGCGATCCGCTCCTCGAAATAGGGCAGGACGCGCGCGATCGTGTCCTTGAGGCTCTCGGTGGCGGGGATGGCGATGCCGGCGTAGCGACGGTCGGCGGACAGATCATAGGCGCTGCCCGGCTCGAGCGGCGGCGGCGGCACGTCGAAGCTGCGGCGCCAGATATGCACCTGTTCGTCGCCGTGCTTGGCCGCGGTCTCCGCCTTGTCGAGGCCGGTGAGCCCGCCGTAATGGCGCTCGTTGAGCCGCCAGTCCTTCTCGGTCGGCAGCCACAGCCGCCCCATCGCCTCGAGCGCGAGGTTGAGCGTCTTGATCGCGCGCGTCTGCAGCGAGGTGAAGGTCATGTCGAAGTCGAGGCCCTTGGCGGCCATCAGCTCGCCGGCGGCGCGCGCCTCGGCGGCGCCTTTCTCGGTGACGTCGACGTCCCACCAGCCGGTGAAGCGGTTTTCGAGGTTCCAGCTGGACTGGCCGTGGCGGATCAGGACGAGGCGCGGCATCGAAAGGCTCCCTTTACGCTTTAAGGCTCGGCCCGAAGGTCGAGGGCGAAGAATTGGTTGTGCGGGCTGGGGCGATAGTCGGCGAACGGCCCGGTGTCGATGAAGCCGGCGCTGCGATACAGCGCGACCGCCGGCGCATGCAGCGCGGCGGTGCCGGTTTCGAGGCTGAGCCGGTGATAGCCGCGGCGGCGCGCCTCGGCGACGACATGGCCAAGCAGCGCGCGGCCGACGCCGGTGCCGCGCATCGCCGAGGTGGCGCGCATCGACTTGACCTCGCCGTGGCACGGATCGAGCTGTTTCAGCGCGACGAAGCCGGCGAGCGTGCCGTCGCGCCACGCGGTCCAGAAGGTCACGTCGGGCCTGGACAGGCCGCCGGCGTCGAGCGCGAAGGCGAAATCCGCCATATGCCCGCGCAATTCGGCGAGATGGTGGGCGAGCAGCGCCGCGACGTGCGGCGCGGCGGGATCGTCCCGGCGGATCTCCATCAGATCGTGTCGATCATCTCGGCAAGCACCTCCAGGCACGCGACGCCGAGCCGGCGCGAGCGTTCGGGCGACCAGCCGAATTCGGCGTCGGGATTGGGATCATGGTCCTTGAACGGCATCTCCAGCGTCACCGACACCGCGCCGAAGCGGTGCGCGAGCTGGTTGGTCGACATCGACAGATTGGCGTTGCCGGCACTCGACTTCTCATAGCCCTTCTCGGTCTGGAAATCGGGGGTGTGCGCGGCGAGGCGGTGGCCGAAATCGTAGAATTTGGCGCCATGGTCCTCGGTCCAGTTCGGTATCCCCTCGAAGCCGGCGATGAAATTGGCCGGGATCGCCTCGTCGCCATGGACGTCGATCGCGAAGGCGACGCCGGTCGCGTCCATCGCATCGCGGACGCAGAGCACTTCGGGGCTGCGATCGGGCGTCGGCGCGTGCCATTCGCGGTTGAGATTGACCCCCGCCGCATTGGTGCGCAGATGACCGCGGCGCGTGCCGTCGGGATTCATATTGGGGACGACGTGCACCGTCGCCTTGGCGAGCAGCGGCGCGGCGGCCGGGCTGGTCAGCCAGTCGAGCGCGCCCTCCATCCAATATTCGGTCATCGATTCGCCGGGGTGCTGGCGCGCATAGAGCCAGACCGGCTTGGGCCCGTCGCCGATGCGCAGATAGTCGATGCTCTGCCCGTCGAGCGAAGTGCCGAGTTCGCGATGCGTCACCCCCGGCCGCGCGGCGATGCGCGCGACGAGATCGTGGTGCATCTCCATCGTGAACGGCGCGAAATAGGCGAACCAGGCGAGGTCGCCCGCGGCGTCGTAATCGAACGACAGCACGCCATCGTCATAGCGCGTCTCGATCATCCGCCATGCGCGGCGATCGGTGCTGACCCGTGCCTGATAGCCGGGCCAGCCGAACGGATAGGCCGACTGGCCGGCGTTGACGATGCGGAAGCGCAGCCGCCGTCCGCCCGCGCCGGCGACGCGGAAGTAGAACCACTGGAAGAAATCGGACCGGTGATCGCGGACGATCTCGAGATCGACCTGATCGCCGTCGATTCCGACGACACGGATGTTGCCGCCGTCGAAGGCGGCGTTGATGCTGAGGGTCATGGGACTGCCTGATGGAGGATGTTTGTTACGGGACGTCGCGGTCCTCACCCTTCGCCGCCTTCGGCGTCTTTTCCCGATACTCCCGATGGGAGAGGGAGGGGCGTCGCCGCGGAAGGGTGAGGGTCAAGGATTACCTCACCGAGATCGTCCGCCCCGATTCGCCGGGGAAGCCGGTGAACAGCGCGCGGGCGAGGCGGCCGGCCTGCTGGTCGGCGCCCTTGATGTCGCTGACCCCCTGCGCCTTGCCCTCCCAGACCGGCGACTGGTCGGCGCGGCGCTTGATCGTCACCGCCAGCTCGGCGACGAGCAATTCGGTCGGCCGGCTGCGGCCGATCGGGAAGCCGATGCCGCCGCCCAGCCCGACGCCGCCGCCGCGCCGCCCGCCGCTGAAGCCGCCGCCGCCGAGGCCGATGCTGACCGGCGACTGGCGCGGCGGGCCTTCGCGGCTGGTGCGGGTGAAGGCGACCGAGGCGACATAGTCCGGCGTCGCGCCCTGCGGCGGCAGCGTATAGCCGACCTTGAGCAATTCGGCCTCGACCGCGGCTGCATAGGTCTTGAACTCGAGGCTCGCCGGGCTGCCGCCCGACAGCGGCTCGACCGCGACCGTGCCGCGCGCGATCGGCGCGCCGAGATGATAGCGGATCACGTCCGTCGGCGGCAGCGACGCGGTGGTCGCGCAACCGGCAAGAGCCGCGGCGGCGACGCCGAGCGCGAGGAACGGACGGAGGATCATGGCGGGGGACCTTTGCGATACGTTGCGTCTGGGAAACGCTCTAACGCCGCCTGCGTTGCTTGACTATTGCAGCCTCCACGCTTAGGCGCTCGCGCTTTCACCGACACCGTCAATCTCGAAAAGAAGCGAATCGATCATGAAGATCCGCAATAGCCTGAAGTCGCTCAAGGACCGTCATCGCGACAACCGCGTGATCCGTCGTCGCGGCCGTACCTACGTCATTAACAAGACCAACCGTCGCTTCAAGGCGCGCCAGGGCTAAGCCTTTGGGCGTGCCCACGGCCGATGTCGCTGCCGCCGTTCCGACGGCGGTGATCTTCGATGTCGGCCGGGTCCTGTACGACTGGGATCCCCGGATCCTCTACCGGCACCTGATCGACGACGATCGGGCGCTCGATGCATTCCTGCGCGACGTCGTCACGCACGATTGGCATTTCCAGCATGATGCCGGACGCGACTTCGCCGATACCTCGGCGGAGCTCGTCGCGCTGCATCCGCAGCATGCCGAGCTGATCGCCGCCTGGGGACCGCGCTTCCTGGAGAGTATCGGCGATCCCATTCCCGGCATGCCGGCGCTGGTCGACGCACTCGACGCGGCGGGCGTGCCGCTGTTCGCGATCACCAATTTCAGCCACGAATTCTGGCCGCCGTTCCGCGCGCGCGAGGCGGCGATGTTCGATCGCTTCCGCGACATCGTCGTCTCGGGGGTCGAGAAGATGGTCAAGCCCGACCCGGCGATCTACCGGCTGGCGCTCGACCGGTTCGGGCTGGAGGCGGCGCGGACGGTGTTCATCGACGACAATGCCGCCAATATCGCCGGCGCACGCAGCGTCGGGCTGATCGCGCTGCACTTCACCGACGCACCGACGCTGCGGGCGGAGCTGGCGGCGCTGGGGCTGGTCGCGGCGTAGGCCTGCGGATCGGGTCGGGGGGCCGAGGCGGTCGGCCGAGGCTGCCGTTGCTGTTGCTCGCTTCTCCGGTCATTCCCCGCTTTATCGTCATCCCCGCGCAGGCGGGAATCCCGAGACGCTGACGGTGCGGCTCGAGCGAAGACCCGCGCGTCTGGATCCCCGCCTGTGCGAGACCTCTGCGAACGTTTTGAAACCGCCCCGGCGCAAGCCGGGGCCCAGTTGGGAGGCCTTTGTAACTGATTGTAAAGCTTCACCAAACTGGACTCCGGCCGGCGCCGGGGTGGTACGTGAGCAGGTCAGGTTGCTACTGTCGCAGAGGCCTCGCCTGCGCGGGGATGACACCGTTAGCGGATGACAACGTTAGGGGGTGACGGGGCAGGGGAAGACGGAGCTGGCGCGCGGCATGGCTGGGCCGGGATAGGACGTTCGCCCGCCGCCCTCATCCCATTCGCCGCTAGCCTCCTGAAAAAGCCACTGTATGGTGCGGCGACGTCGCCGGGGGGCGGCGTGTGTTTCCCCGCGGGATCTTCCATGCACCGTATCCTGATCGGCGTCGCCGGCATCCTCGTCATTCTCGCCATTGCCGTTGCGCTGTCCGCCGATCGCCGGGCGATCCGGTTGCGCGTCGTCGGCGCCGCCTTCGCGTTGCAGGCGCTGATCGCCACCGTCGTGCTCTATTGGGGGCCGGGGCGGCAGGCGCTCGCCGGCGCGTCGGCGGGGGTCGCGGCGCTGCTCGGCTATTCGCAGCGCGGCACCGAATTCCTGTTCGGCAAGCTCGCCGCGCCCGAGATCGGCGGGCAGAGCTTCGCGATCGCGGCGCTGCCCGTCATCATCTTCTTCGCCAGCCTCGTCTCGATCCTCTATTATCTCGGCGTGATGCAGGTGGTGGTGCGCTGGGTCGGCGGCGCGATCGAGACGGTGATCGGCACCTCCAAGGTCGAATCCCTGTGCGCGGCGGCGAACATCTTCGTCGGCCAGAGCGAATCGCCGCTGGTGATCCGCCCCTATCTCGCCGGCCTCACCCCGCCGCAGGTGTTCACGGTGATGACCAGCGGCATGGCGGGCGTCGCGGGGACGATCCTCGCGGCCTATGCCTCGATGGGCATCCGCATCGAATATCTGCTCGCGGCGAGCTTCATGGCGGCGCCGGGCGGGATCCTGATGGCGAAGATCATCATGCCCGACCGTCGCCTTCCGCCCGAGGGCGAGCTGCCGCTCGGCGACCAGCCCGGCGCGCCGCGCGACGTCCGCCTCGCCGAGGCGCGGATCAGCGGCGCCGGCCCCGCCGCGCTGCTGCCCGAAGGCACGCCCGGCGAGCCGCTGCCCGAGGCGACGCATGACGAGGAAAAGCCCGCCAATCTCATCATGGCGGCGGCACAGGGCGCGCAGACCGGCGTGCGGCTGGCGGTGGCGGTCGGCGCGATGGTGCTCGCCTTCGTCGCGCTGGTCGCGCTCGCCAACGGGCTGCTCGGCGCGCTCGGTGGTCTCGTCGGGCTGCCGGGGCTGAGCTTCCAGGCGCTGCTTGGCTATGTCTTCCAGCCGGTGATGCTGCTGCTCAACGTGCCGTGGAACGAGGCGGGGATCGCCGGCGGGCTGTTCGGCGAGAAGATCGTGCTCAACGAATTCGTCGCCTATATCGATCTCGGCAAACAGGCCGGGCAGCTCAGCGCACGGACGATCGCGGTGGTGACCTTCGCCTTGTGCGGCTTCGCCAATTTCTCGTCGATCGCGATCCAGATGGCGGTGACCGGCAGCCTCGCCCCCAATCAGCGGCCGACGATCGCGCGTCTGGGCCTGCGCGCGCTGGCGGCGGGCAGCCTCGCCAATCTGATGAGCGCGGCGCTCGCCGGGCTGCTGATCGGCTGAGCCGGGCAGGATGACCGGCCTCCGCCGTACGCTCGGACCGGGCCAGCTCGCGATGATCGCGATCGGCGGCGCGGTCGGCACCGGGCTGTTCCTCGGCAGCGGCCTCGCGATCGGACTCGCCGGGCCGGCGGTGCTGGTCAGCTATGCGATCGGCGGGCTGGTGACGCTGGCGCTGATGGGCTGCCTTGCCGAGATGACGGTGGCGGACCCGGCGACGGGGTCGTTCGGGCTGTTCGCCGAACGCTATCTCGGCCGCTTCGCCGGCTTCCTCGTCCGCTATGCCTATGCCGCGGCGGTGATCCTGGCGATCGGCACCGAGGTGACCGCGGTGGCGATCTACATGCGCTACTGGGCGCCGGGCGTGCCGGGATTGTGGTGGATCGCCGGCTTTTCGCTGGCGCTGCTCGGCGTCAACCTCGCCAGCGTGCGGCTGTTCGGTGCGGTCGAATATGTCTTCTCGGCGATCAAGATCGCGGCGATCCTGGTCTTCGTCGCGATCGGCCTGTGGATGATCGCGGCGCGCGGCGTCGGCTTCAGCCACTATACCGATGCCGGCGGCTTCGCGCCGCACGGGCTGGGCGGGATCTGGACCGCGGTGATCGTCGCGATCTTCAGCTATATCAGCATCGAGATGATCGCGGTCGCGGCGGGCGAGGCGCGCGATCCCGAACGCGCGATCGTCCGCGCTTTCCGCTCGACGATGCTGCGGCTGGCGCTCTTCTATCTCGGCAGCCTCGCGGTGATGCTGGCGATCGTGCCGTGGCGCGAGGCGGGGACGGCGACGAGCCCGTTCGTCACGGTGATGCAGGCGACCGGCGTGCCCTATGCCGCGGGCGTGCTCAACGCGGTGGTGCTGATCGCGGCGCTGTCGGCGATGAACAGCCAGCTCTATGCCGCGTCGCGGATGCTGTTCAGCCTCGCCGAGAGCGGCCTTGCGCCCGCAGGCCTGGCGCGCGTCGACCGGCGCGGGGTGCCGGCGGCGGCGCTGCTGGTATCGGCGGGCGGCATCGGGGTGGCGGGCGGCGTCTATGCCTGGCGGCCGGAGGCGGCGTTCGGGGTGATGATCGCGGTGTCGATTTTCGGCGCGCTGTTCACCTGGGGGATGATCTTCGTCACGCATCTCGCCTTCCGGCGGCGGCACGGGGCTCCGGCGGCGTTCCGGCTGTGGGGCTATCCGTGGACGAGCATTGCCGGCGCTGTGGCGATCCTGGCGATCCTGCTGACGACGCCGTTCACCGCGCCGTTCGCGCTGACGCTGGTATATGGCCTGCCGTTTCTTGGCGTGCTGGCGGGGGTGTATGCGGTGTGGTTCCGCGGTGCGGTGTCTCGCTGACGTTCCCCCCCATTCGTCATCCCGGCGCAAGCCGGGATCCATGGACGCGCGACGCTGATGATGCGCGAGACAAGCGGAGGCGCCGTGACCATGGATCCCGACTTTCGTCGGGATGACGAAGGAACGAAGGGGCGGCGCAGGACGGACCCTTATTCGTCGGTGCGCATCTTCACCTTGTTGGGCAGGTCCTTGCCCTTGGTGCGGCGCGAGGGGAGCTGCACCGGATTCTTCTTCTTCCATTCCTTGAACGTCATCGGCCCGTCGGGCGTGTCGATCATCGTATCGTCGAGGCTCATCGTGTCGGCTCCGGGGTCGCGCCGCTATAGTCGTAGAAGCCGCGGCCGGTCTTGCGGCCGTACCAGCCGGCCTCGACATATTTGACGAGCAGCGGCGCCGGGCGGAATTTGGGATCGCCGGTGCCGTCGAACAAGACGCGGATGATCTCGAGACAGGTGTCGAGGCCGATGAAGTCGGCGAGCGTCAGGGGGCCCATCGGATGGTTGAGGCCCAATTGGCAGGCGAGGTCAATGTCGCGGATCGTCGCGACGCCCTCGCCGAGCGCGAAGATCGCCTCGTTGATCATCGGCATCAGCACGCGGTTGACGATGAAGCCGGGCGCGTCATTGGCGCGCACCACCGCCTTGCCGAGCCGGTCCGCATAGGCCTCGATCGCGGCGACGGTGGTGTCGGCGGTGGCGAGGCCGCGGATCACCTCGATCAGCCCCATCACCGGCACCGGGTTGAAGAAGTGAACGCCGATGAAGCGCGCCGGATCGGGCGTGCTCTGCGCCAGCCGCGTGATCGGGATCGATGAGGTGTTGGAGGCGAGGATCGCGTCGCGGCCGAGCACCGTGCCGACCTCGGCGAAGATGGCGCGCTTGATCTCCTCGCGCTCGGTCGCCGCCTCGATCACCAGGCCGCATTCGGCCATGGCGGCAAGGGCGGCGACCGGTTCGATGCGGGCGAGCGTCGCGTCGCGCGTCGCCGCGTCGATCTTCTCCTTGTCGACGGCGCGGGCGAGCAATTTGGCGATGCCCGCCTTGCCCGCCTCGGCGCGCTCGATCGACACGTCGCTGAGCAGCACGCGATAGCCCGCCGCTGCCGAAACCTGGGCAATGCCGGCGCCCATCTGGCCCGACCCGATCACTCCCACTGCCTGCATGTCCGTCTCCTATTGGCTTTGCCGCCGGCCATAGCCGGTTTCGGCGCGGCTGCCAGCGGCGCGCATCAGGGCGCGGGACGTTCCGCCTGCGCCTCGGCGAGATAGAGGCCGAACATGCCGTCGGGGTCGGTCCATTCGCGGATCGGCGTCCAGCCGCCCGAGCGCAGCAGGATGCGCGCGTCGCGCGAGCCGTATTTATGGCTGTTCTCGGTGTGGATGCTCTCGCCCTCGGCAATCGCGAAGGGGCGGCCGTCGACGGTGAAGGCGACGTCGCGCGTCGCGACGAGGTGCATCTCGATCCGCGCGCGGTCGTCGTTCCAGCGCGCCTCGTGCGCGAAGGCGTCGACCGGGATGGTGCCGGCGAGTTCGCGGTTGATCCGGTCGAGCAGATTGCGGTTGAACGCCGCGGTGACGCCGCCGGCATCGTCATAGGCGGCGACCAGCGTCGCCTCGTCCTTGATCCGGTCCATGCCGATCAGCAGCATCGCGCCCTCGCCGAGCGAGGCACGCATCGTGCGCAGCAGGTCGACCGCCATCAGCGGGATCATGTTGCCGATCGTCGAACCGGGAAAGAAGCCGAGCTTGGGCGTATCCACCACCGCGCGCGGCAGGGTCAGCGGGCGCATGAAGTCCGCCTCGAACGGCAGCACCGGCAGGCCCGGGAAGGCCTCGGCGAGTGTCAGCGACGATTCGCGCAGGAAGTCGCCGGAGATGTCGATCGGCACATAGGCGGACGGGTCGGTGCAGCGCAGCAGCAGCGGCGTCTTGAGCGACGATCCCGAACCGAACTCGATCACCGCGCGGCCACGCCCCGCCACCTCGGCGACCTCGGCACAGACGTGTTCGAGCATCGCGGTCTCGGTCCGCGTCGGATAATATTCGGGGACGCTGGTGATGTCCTCGAATAGTTCGGAACCGCGGCGGTCGTAGAACCAGCGCGCGGGGATCGCGCGCGGGCGGCGTTCGAGCCCGGCGAGCACGTCCGCGCGGAATTGCGGATCGGCGAGCGACTGCTCGCCGTCCTCGACTTCGGGCTTGAGCATTACAGATCCTTGGCGAGCCGCACGCCGGTGAACTGCCAGCGCTGGTGCGGGTAGAAGAAGTTGCGGTAGCAGGCGCGGGCATGGCCGCGCGGGGTGGCGCAGCTGCCGCCGCGCAGCACGAACTGGCCGCTCATGAACTTGCCGTTGTATTCGCCGACCGCGCCGGCGACCGGGCGGAAGCCGGGATAGGGGCGATAGGCGCTGCCGGTCCATTCCCAGACGTCGCCGAAGAAGGCGGGGCCGGCGGCGGGGCGCGGCTCGACCGGCCCTGCGGCGTCCATCTGGTTGCCGGCGTGGCTGTCGTGCGCCTGCGCCGCGGCTTCCCATTCGAATTCGGTCGGCAGCCGTGCGCCGGCCCAGCTCGCATAGGCGTCCGCCTCGTAGAGGCTGACGTGCGTCACCGGCGCGGCGGGGTCGATCGGGCGCCGCCCGTCGAGGCCGAAGCGCGTCCAGGTGCCGTCGCGTTGCTCCCAATAGAGCGGCGCAGCGATCCCCTCCGCCTTGACCCACGCCCAGCCGTCGGCGAGCCAGTAAGCGGGATCGCGATAGCCGCCGTCGGCGATGAACGCCGCCCATTCGCCGTTGGTGACGGTGCGGTCGGCGATGGCATGCGGCGCGAGCAGGGCATCGTGGCGCGGGCCTTCGCAATCGAAGGCGAAGCCCTCCCCGCCGTGACCGATGCGGACGATGCCCCCGGCATGCTCGATCCAGCCGATCGGCCCGGGCATCGCCACCGGTACCTTGGGCGCGGCGGGCCAGATCGCCGGCTCGAGCGGATTCTCGCCGAACAGGTGGAGGATGTCGGTGACGAGCAGCTCCTGATGCTGCTCCTCGTGATGGCAGCCGAGCGTGACCAGCTCGCGCGCGGCGTCGGGCAGGTCGTCGAGCGTGGCGAGCAGGGCGTCGTCGACATGAGCGCGATAGGCGCGCACCTCGTCGAGCGACGGGCGGGTGATCATGCCGCGGCGGTCGCGCGCGTGGCGGCGCCCCTCCGCCTCGTAATAGCTGTTGAACAGGAAGGGGAAGCGCTCGTCGTGCAGGCGGTAGCCGGCGACATGGTCGCGCAGCACGAAGGTCTCGAAGAACCAGGTGGTGTGCGCAAGATGCCATTTGGTCGGCGACGCATCGGGCATCGACTGGACGGTGGCATCGGCATCCGACAGCGGCGCGGCGAGCGCGAGGGTGAGCGCACGGACATGGCGGAACCGCTCGGCAAGGGCGGCACGCGGTGCGGGAGCGATCTTCAACATGGCAAACCCTCCCCGGTGCGGCTTGCCGCAGATCAGGATGACGCATGAAACGCCAAAGGGTTGCAGCAGCTTGCGGATTTGTTCCCGCGGGTTGGCGGAAAACGTCGGGCGGGGAAGCCCGCCCGCGCCGTATCGGCTAGCGGCTCGCTCCCGGCTGCCAGAGGATGTCGCCTGCGCCGGCGCCATTGACGACGCGGGTCGCGACGAACAGCCAGTCCGACAGGCGGTTGAGATAGGCGAGCGCCGGCGCGTTGAGCCCCTCCGCCGCCACCGCGCTGCGCTCGGCGCGGCGGACGATCGCGCGGGCGAGGTGGAGCGCCGCGGCACCGGCGTCGCCGCCGGGCAGGATGAAGCTGGTCAGCGGCGCGAGACCGGCGTTCATCGCGTCGATCTCCGACTCGAGCCGCGCGACCTGTGCCGGCACGATGCGCAGCGCGCCGTCGATCCCCGCGGGCGTCGCAATGTCCGCGCCGAGATCGAACAGGTCGTTCTGGATGACGCGCAGCGCCGCCGCAGGCGCCCGCTCGCCGAGCGCGGCGACGGCGACGCCGATCGCGCTGTTCGCCTCGTCGATGTCGCCGATCGCCGCCATGCGCGGATCGGCCTTGGAGACGCGCGACCCGTCGACCAGCCCGGTGGTGCCGGCGTCGCCGGTGCGCGTGTAGATGCGGTTGAGCTTGACCAAGGCGGTCAGGTGCGGCCGGCGAGGAACAGGATCAGCACCACGATCAGGATCGCCAGCGCCTGGAAGAAGATGCGCATCTGCATCATCTTGTTCGACTTGAGCGAGGCGGCGGACGGCCCTTCGCCGCCGCGCACCTGCGCATGCGATTCCTGAAGGAAGGCGATGACGCCACGCACCAGCGCGACCACCGTCGCCAGCATCGCCGCGATCAGCAGCAGGACGAGGAAGGTGTTCATCCGCTATAGGTAAGCGCTCGCCACCATAAAGCCAATGGGAAGCCGGCCATCGCGCAACGCCGCCGCCAGCGCCCGCCCGTCCTCGCCCGCGGCACGCAGATCGGCGAGCGCCGGCGCGCCGTTGCGCTTGGCAAGCCGCGTGCCGTCGGGGCCGAGCAGCAGCGGGTGATGGCGGTAGCGCGGCGTCGGCAGGCCGAGCAACGCCTGCAGCAAGCGGTGGATGTCGGTGGCGCGCATCAGGTCGCGCCCGCGCACGACATCGGTGATGCCCTGCGCGGCATCGTCGATCGTCACCGCCAGGTGATAGCTCGCCGGGGCATCCTTGCGCGCCAGCACGACGTCGCCGAACGCGCCCGGATCGGCGCGCTGCGGCCCGGCGATCGCATCATGCCAGTCGAGCGGCCCCGCCGCCGCGACCGCCCGGTCGACCGCCAGCCGCCACGCATGCGGCACGCCGGCGGCGATCCGCGCCGCCGTGTCCGCTGCCGGCAGATGCCGGCAGGTGCCGGGATAGACCAGCCCGTCCGGCCCGTGATGCGGCGCCGACGCGCTCGCGGCGATATCGGCGCGCGTGCAGAAACAGGCATAGAGAAGGTCGCGCTCGCGCAGCGCCGCCAGCGCCGCGCGATAGGCGGCGAGCCGGGTCGACTGGCGCAGCACCGGCCCGTCCCAGGCGAGGCCGAGCCAGGCGAGATCCTCGACGATGCCGGCGACATGCTCCTCGCGACTGCGCGTGCCGTCGATATCCTCGATGCGCAGCAGGAAGCGGCCACCGGCGGCGCGGCCATGGTCGTGCGCCTGCAACGCCGCATAGGCATGGCCGAGGTGGAGCCGCCCGGTCGGGCTCGGCGCGAAGCGGGTGACGACGGCCGTCATCGGCGCGCCACCGGGTGCGGCCTGCCGCACAAGGCTTGACCGCCATCAATCGGGCGTGCTGTCATACCAGCGTCACTCTCGTGGGCGACAGGGCCTGCGGGTAATCCGTGGGAGGAGCCGTGTTTCATCCCGATCTGATCCGTCACCCCGATTCTTGTCCGGCGCTGGTACTCAACGCCGACTACACGCCCCTGTCCTATTATCCGCTCAGCGTCTGGCCGTGGCAGACCGCGATCAAGGCGGTGTTCCTCGACCGGGTCGATATCGTCGCGCATTACGAACGCACCGTGCGCAGCCCGACCGCGGAGATCAAGCTGCCCTCGGTAATTGCGCTCAAACAATATGTGCGCCCCTCGGCCTTTCCCGCCTTCACCCGCTTCAACCTGTTCCTGCGCGACAAATTCGCCTGCCAATATTGCGGCGTCGGGCGCGACCTGACCTTCGACCATGTCGTGCCGCGCGCGCAGGGCGGGCGGACGACGTGGGAGAATGTCGTCACCGCCTGCGCGCCGTGCAACCTCAAGAAGGGCGGGCGGACGCCAAAACAGGCGCATATGCCGCTGTATGTCGAGCCGATCCGGCCGACCAACTGGCATTTGCAGGAACATGGCCGCGCCTTCCCGCCTAACTATCTCCACGACACATGGCACGACTGGCTCTACTGGGACGTTGAGCTGGAAGCGTAACGAACGGAGACCGGGTTTGCGGACGGGGATGATGATCGCGGCGGCGCTCGCGATACCGGCAATGCTGGCCGGCTGCGGCGAGCGCCAGGAGAAGATGGCGCAGGCGGACGCCAATGCCGCCGGCTTCGTGCCCCCGGCGGTGACCAGCCGCGTCGACTTCACCAGCACGATGGAGCGGCGTTTCCGCGCGCTCGACCGCAACGCCGACGACCGGCTCGACAAGACCGAGCTGCCCCGCCAGAACAGCCGCCTGATGGGCCTCGACCGCAATGGCGACGGCGTGATCAGCCTGATCGAATGGGACGAAGGCACGCTCAAGCGCTTCGACCAGATGGACCTCAACCACGACGGCACCGTCACCTCCGAAGAGGAAAAGGAATGGCGCGCCGCCCGCGCCGCCGGCCGCTCCCCGACCGCGCGACCGACGACGCCGGTGCCGGGCGATCCGCTCGGGAACAGCGGGGGGTGAGGGCGCGGAGCGGGCGGTGCCCGGTCGGCGCGCCCGGCGGCGGCGATGCACGACCGGCTCCGGTGCGATCACTGCGGAGCCAGGCGTCGGATCGACAGGTCGGTGGATTGCGAGACCTTTGCGGTATCGCTCCTGGACTCCTGCGGACGCAGGAGCCCAGGGTCGCAGAGATTACACGCCGTTACTCTGCTTGACCCTGGGTTCCTGCATGCGCAGGAACACGGGTGCTTGGGCAAGCGACGCCGGCTTTCGTCACGGCCTAGCAGGGTCTCCGGCCGCGCTGCCACACCCGGATGAACGCAACGATCGCGCCGTCAGCGATCGCCGGGAGCTGTCGCAGCCTTAACGCCCGTCGTGCCCCCTCACGCCGCCTCCAGCGCCTCGGTCGCCTCCAGCCACGTCGCTTCCGCCGCCTCGATCTGCGCCTGCACGTCGGCGCGACGCTTCATCAGCTCGCTCATCGCCAGTTTGGCGAATTTGGGCTCGGCGGTCTTGGGATCGAACATCGCGCGGTCGATCGCGTTGCGGTCGGTGGTGAGGCGGGCGATCTCCGCCTCGCAGTCGCGGATCGTCTTTCGGCGGGCCTTGTCGGCGTCGCGGTCGAACGGCTTGGCCTTGCCCTTTTTCGCCTTGGGCTCGTCCTGCTTGTCGCCGGCGAGCACGAAGGCGATGTAATCGTCGAGGCTGCCGTCGAATTCGCGCGCGGTGCCGCCGTCGACCAGCACCAGCCGGTCGGCGGTCATCTCAAGCATGTGGCGATCGTGGCTGACCAGCACGACCGCGCCGGTGTAGGAGTTGAGCGCCTGGATCAGCGCCTCGCGCGCATCGACGTCGAGGTGGTTGGTCGGCTCGTCGAGGATGAGCATGTGCGGTGCGTCGCGGGTGATCAGCGCCAGCGCGAGCCGCGCCTTCTCGCCGCCCGACATCCGGCCGACCTTGCCGACCGCCTTGTCGCCGGAAAAGCCGAAGCGGCCGAGCTGCGCGCGCACCGCGGCCGGGCTGGCGCCCTTCATGATCCGCGTCATATGTTCGAGCGGCGTATCGTCGGCGTCGAGCTCCTCCACCTGATATTGGGTGAAATAGCCGACCTTCATCTTGCCGCTCGCGTTCATCGCGCCGTCCATCGGCGCCAGCTGCGCGGCGAGCAGGCGGGCGAGCGTGGTCTTGCCGTTGCCATTGCGCCCCAGCAGCGCGACGCGGTCGTCAGGATCGAGCCGCATGTTGAGCCGCTTGAGGATCGGTGTCTCGGCATAGCCGACGCTCGCCATGTCGAGCGTGATCAGCGGCGGGCGCAGCTCGCTGGGATCGGGGAAGTCGAACGACAGCGTCGGATCGTTGGCGAGCTCGGCGATCGGCTGCATCTTGGCGAGCATCTTCTGCCGGCTCTGCGCCTGTTTGGCGGTCGAGGCGCGCGCCGAGTTGCGCGCGACATAATCCTGCAGCTTGGCGCGCTGCGCATCCTGATTGGCCTTGGCGGCGGCGAGCTGCGCCATCCGTTCGGCGCGCTGCCGCTCGAAACTGTCGTAGCCGCCGGCGTAGAGCGTGATCTTGCCGTTCTGCAGGTGGAGGATGTGATCCACGACATTGTTGAGGAAGTCGCGCTCGTGGCTGACCACGACGATCGTCGCCTTGTAGCCGACGAGGAAGTCCTCCAGCCACATCACCGCTTCGAGGTCGAGGTGGTTGGACGGTTCGTCGAGCAGCAACAGGTCGGGCTGAGAGAACAGCAGCGCGGCGAGCGCGACGCGCATCTTCCAGCCGCCCGAGAAGCTGTCGAGCGGGCGCTGCTGCATCTCTTCGTCGAAGCCGAGGCCGAGCAGGATCTGCGCGGCGCGCATCGGCGCGGTATAGGCGTCGATCGCGATCAGCCGCTCGTAGACGTCGCCGAGCCGGTCGGGGTCCTCGCTCGTCTCCGATTCGATCATCAGCGCGGCGCGCTCGGTATCGGCGGCGAGCACCGTCTCGAACGGCGTCGCGGTGCCCGACGGCGCTTCCTGCGCGATATAGCCGAGCCGCGCGCCCTTGGGCATGTCGGCGGTGCCGTCGTCGGGTTCGAGCATGCCGGCGATGACGCGGACCAGCGTCGACTTGCCGGCGCCGTTGCGGCCGATCAGGCCGACGCGACTGCCCGGCGGCAGCGCCGCGGTCGCGCCGTCGAGGATCGTGCGGCCGCCGAGGCGCACGGTGATGCCGTTGAGGTTGAGCATGGCGCGCGCTGTAGCAGATGTTGCGTTGCAGCTAAAGCGGTGCGGGCCGATCGGCGTGCGGTCGGGAACGGAACCGCCCCCGGCCTTTCCGTCACGGCCGTCGGCGCTTCGACACGCTCAGCGCGCACGGCGCTGCTGCCGAATCGTCACAGCGCGCGGATCAGGCGGGCGGCCTGCGCCAGCCAGGGGGGCGAGGGGATCGCGGTCGGGCGGGCGTTGGGGGTGAGGGGTAGAAGGAGCAGGGCGTCGCCGTCGCGGCCGATCAGGCGGGCGAAGAGGAAGCGGCCGGCGGCGACAGGGACGAGCACGTCGCGGTTGAGCGCCTCGCCGAACCGGTCGGGCGTGCGCAGCTCGCACCAGATCGCGTCGCCGGCGCGATAGTCGCCGACGCTGCCGTCGACCGAGATCGCGACGCTGCCCGCGGACGGCTCGGGCGGCACCAGGGTGAGCGACTGGCGCGGCGCATGCGCACCGTCGGCGTCGAGCGTCGCGGCGACGGGCAGGGTGGCGCGATCGGGCAGAGTGACGAGATCGGCGGGCGCGACGCCGAGCGCGGCGGCGATGCGGTTGAGCCAGGCGACCGAGACGGTGCGCGTTCCCGTCTCGAGCCGGCCGATCGTCTGGGCCGTGGTCGGCGGGATGCAGGCCCGTGCGACCGCATCGAGCGTCATGCCCTTGGCACGGCGGACTTCCCGGATGGCGGTGATCATCGAACGCCCCTTTTTTAACCGATGTGGTTATTCACCTGTCCTACAAAGCTGACGTTGTGGCAAGAGACCGGCGACTCGGCAATAGGAGGACAGGATGCGGGATCTGGTCGATCAGGTGCTGGCGAGCGGGCGTCACGTCACGGTGAACGTCGCCGAATCGCCGCTCGGCTGGCTGCGCGCGCGCGGGCTGGTCGATGCGCGGCAGTTCGAGGCGGGGGAGCGGTTGCGCGGCGATTATGAGACGGCGGCGCTCGGACCGCGGGTGACGATGCGCTGGGCGGATCGCGTTGACGGCGGCGGCGAGGGACTCGACCCGACCTCCGCGCAGATCGCCGCCAAGCGCCGGTTCGATGCGGCGCTGGCGGCGGCGGGGCGGGGACTCGCCGACGTCGCGTGGCGGGTGATCTGCGCGGGCGAAGGGCTGCCCGCCGCCGAAAAGGCGCTCGGCTGGCCGGCGCGCGCCGGGCGGCTGGTGCTGACGCTCGCGCTCGACCGGCTGGCGGATCATTATCGTTTGCCGTGAGCGGCCCGGCGGGTGTAACGGCGCCGCCAGAGAGAACATAAGCGGCCCGCAGGGTCGCAGCGGGAATGGATGTGGTGCGCTTCGACTTCGTCAAATGCCATGGATCGGGCAACGACTTTCCGCTGATCGACGCGCGCGGCATCGCCCTGCCGGCGGCGGAATGGGCGGCGGTGGCGCGGGCGCTCGCCGATCGGCGCGGGCCGGTCGGCGGCGACGGGCTGCTGCTGTTCCGCGACGCCGGCGACGGCGCGGACTTCGCGATGACGATGCTCAACTCCGACGGCAGCGAGGCGGAGACATGCCTCAACGGGCTGCGCTGCGTCGCACGCATGGGGTTCGAGGCGCTGGGCATCGATCGGGCGACGGTGCAGCTCAAGACCTCGCGCGCGACGGTGGCGCGCGACGCGGCGCTGGCGCCCGACGTCTATACGATACGCGAGACGGCGGGGCCGGCGGATCTCGACGCCGCCGCCTGGCCGCTGCACGGCGCGGGCGGGCGGATCGTCGATGCGCCGGTGGCGCCGCTCGGCTCGGACCGGCACTTCACCGCGGTGGCGATGCCCAATCCGCATCTCGTCGCCTTCGTCGACCGGATCGACGAGGCGGAGCTGGTCGCGATCGGCGAAAGCTGCGAAGCGGCGCCCGACTGGCTGCCCAACCGCGCCAATGTCTCGTTCGTCGAACTGCGCGACGCCGACGCGGATCGGCAGGCGCTGTTCGTGCGGACGTTCGAACGCGGCGTCGGGCTGACCGACAGTTGCGGCAGCGCGATGGCCGCCTCGGCCTTCGCCGCCTGTCTGACCGGGCGGCTGGCGTATGACGCGGCGATCACCGTGTTCAACAAGGGCGGACTGGTGCGGGCGCAGGTGGCGCGGGATGCGATGGTCAGCCTGTCGGGCAATGCGACCTGGGAATGGCGCGGCTCGGTCAGCGTCGACACGGCGCAGGCGCGGGCGGGCGACCTGACGGTCGCGGCGCATTGCGACGCCGAGATCGCCGCCTGGGCCAGGCTCGCCGATGCGGCGAGCCGTTGATCCGGCAGGGCGCCGAAACGTTATAGGAATTGCGATACGCGGTATCGCCGGAAAGCGACGGACATGCGCGACGACACGAACTACTTCTACGCACGGGCGGAAACCGAACTGGAACTGGCCCAGCGCGCGACCCATCCCGAAGCGGTGCGGGCCCACTATATCATCGCCAACCACTATCTCGATCGCTGCTACGGCGGCGGCGAGCCGACGGCGGACGCGGGCAGCGAGGACGATGCGGCCGATTGACCGATGAACCCTTGCCCGCGCCAGTCGTTCAAGGATGCGGACGAGGGCGGCAATCATGGATGGCGGCGACGACGGCAGTAACGGACGGGACCCATCGCGCCTTCGGCAGGAGGCGAAGCTGCAACCGCTCGGCCAGGCGCTGCGCGCGACCTATGACGCCGAGAATCACGCGACACTGTCGAAGGATGTGACCGGATTGATGCTCGACCTGGCGCATGTGCCGTTCGAGCCGCATGAGTTCGAGCCATTGATCGCACCGCTGCGGCCGCCGCTGCCGCGGAGCTGGCTGGCGCGGATGCGGCTGGCGCTGCGCCGGCGCAAGGCGCGCTGATCACGCCTCGACGGGCATGCCCTGGGCGACCGAGAGCAGCGAACCGAAGATCGTCTCCAGCATCGCCAGCGCCTGCGGGCTGAGGCGGATCGGCGTATCGTCGGTGATCGGCCCGGGGCGTTCGAGCTCGATGAAACCGGCATTGCCGAGCGCGAGCAGCCAGCGGCGCGCGAGCAGCCAGTCGACGGTGATCCGCCGCGCGATCTCGCCGCCGTTGATCGCGCGGGCCTCCGCCTCCGCGACATAGGCGCTGAGCATGATCTCGGTGGCGGGATTGCCCATCAGCGCCTGGCCGAAGGCGCGCTTGCCGTGGCCGATCGCGGTCAGCAGCATCCGCGCCATCCGCCATTGCGCCTCGACCGCCGACGGCGAGACGTCGGGTTCACGCAACGGCTGGCAGGTCACCGCCAATTGCCAGTCACCCTGTGCACCGATCCGCGAGACGTGGAGGTTGACCCACAGGATGCTGCCGTCGGCCCGCGCATGGCGATGGGTGAAGAATCGCGCCTCGCCGCTGTCGAGGATATGGCGGAGCTGGCGTTCGCCGGCGGGGCGATCGGCGGCGGCGAGCGTGTCGAGGACGCTGTGACCGATAATCGCGCCACGCGGCAGGCTGAGGATCGACTCATAGGCCGAGTCGATGTCGACGACGGTCAGATCCGAGCGGATCAGGCCGTGCGCCGCGGGTCCCAACGCCATCCTCATAAAAAATCGTTTCGGTTTAATCGGTTATGATCGTGCGTCATGCCGTCTCTGCCGTTCCCGCCGGAAAGCTGACCGTCGCCCGCACCGATCCGCCCGCGCGTGCCGTTGGCCGTCCTCTCCGCCTGTATCTGCAATGAAACCGATTGTGACACAATTAGTTGGACAGGTCGATCAGAGATTGTGAGCGTTCACAATAGGTCGTAATCCGACAAAACCTATCTGGTACAAAAAGCTTGACATCGTCACGCTGTTTGAGTACAAAACAGGAACGATGAGGAATTGCGGGCGGGGCCGCGGCATGGGCGACACCGTCCGGCGCCGCTGCCTTTCGTTTGCGGAGCGGGAGGCGGGCGATGGCGCGAGGCAGGGCGGCGGGCGGTCGGCAGCGGTGGACGCCGACACGGACGTCGATGTTTCTCGACCGGATCGCCGCGGGGCAGGATGCCGCGGCGGCGGCCGAGGCGGCGGCGGTGGACGTGACGCAGGCATATCGCCGGCTGCGTGACGACGACGGCTTCGCCCGCGGCTGGCGGGCGGCGACCGAGGCCGCGCGGCTGCTCGTCGAAACGCAGATGATCGCGGCGATCCTCCACGGTGACGGCGGCTTCGATCGCGATGCCGCGATGCGGCTGGTGCTGGCGGGGCGCCGCGCCCCGGCGGGCGATGCAGCGCCGGCGGTGGCGACGCGCGAGGAGACCGATGCGCTGATCCTCGACCGGCTCGCCAAGGTCGCCGGGCGGTCGCGGCAGGGCGATGCGGCATGAGCGGGGCCGCGGGGGATATGGTCGCGGCGCTCGCCGCTCTGCCGGAAGCGGAGCGGCGGTGGGTGATCGGGTCGCTGCCGGCCGCGGCGACGCGCGAACTGGCCGAACGCTGGCAGGGCGGCTGGGCGCGCGCCGGGCAGGTGGCGCCCGACGGCGATTGGCGGATCTGGCTGATCCGTGCCGGGCGCGGCTTCGGCAAGACGCGCGCCGGGGCCGAATGGGTCAGCGCGGTGGCGCGCGATCCGGCGGCGCGTATCGCGCTGGTCGGCGCGACCGCGGCGGAGGTGCGGCGGGTGATGATCGACGGGCCGAGCGGCCTGCGCGCGGTCGCCAAGACGCAGCAGGTGCCGAGCTATCGGATCAGCCACGGCGAATTGCGCTGGCCGAGCGGCGCGCTGGCGCGCGTCTATTCGGCGGATGCGCCCGATCAGCTGCGCGGCCCCGAACATAGCGCGGCCTGGTGCGACGAACTGGCGAAGTGGCGGCGCGGCGATGCCGCATGGGACAATCTGATGATGGGGATGCGGCGCGGACCGGCACCGCGCGTGGTGGTGACGACGACGCCGCAGCCGACGGCGTTGATGAAGCGCCTGCTGCGCACCCGCGGGCTGATCGAGACGCGGGGCGCGACGCGCGACAATCCGTACCTGCCGGCGCGCTTCGTCGCACAGGTCGAAGAGGCCTATGGCGGCACCGCACTCGGCCGGCAGGAGCTCGACGGCGAGTTGATCGAGGATCTCGGCGGCGCCTTGTGGACGCGCGGCGGGATCGAGGCGTGCCGGGCGGAACCGCCGTCGGCGCTGGTCCGCACCGTCGTCGGCATCGATCCGCCGGCGGGCGGCGACGGCATACCGGGCGACGCCTGCGGCATCGTCGCGGTCGGACGCGACGATGCCGGCATCGGCTATGTGCTGGAGGATGCGAGCCTCGTCGCGCGGACGCCGGAGGAATGGGCGCGGGCGGCGGCGGAGTGCGCGGCGCGGCATCGCGCCGACCGGGTGGTGGCGGAGGCCAATCAGGGCGGGGCGATGGTGCGATCGGTGCTGCTCGCCGCCGACGTGACGCTGCCGGTGGTGCTGGTCCATGCCAGCCGCGGCAAGGTGGCGCGGGCCGAGCCGGTCGCGACGTTGTACGAACGCGGGCGGGTCAAGCATGGCGGGCGCTTCCCCGCGCTTGAGGACGAGCTGTGCGGGCTCGTCGCGGGCGGCGGCTATCATGGGCCGGGCCGGTCGCCGGATCGCGCCGATGCGCTGGTGTGGGCGCTGAGCGAGCTGATGCTCGGTCGGCGCGCGCAGGCGGGGGTGCGGGGATTGTAGCACGCGGGCGCGGGCAGACCGACGCAGGCTTGTCCGTGTGACCCTGGGCTCCTGCCTTTGCAGGAGCACGGACGTTTTACGCGCGCGTCGCTCGACGACGCTTGCGCTCCTATCGATGGCGGGAGACGATCATGCGGTTGTTCGGACGCAAGCCGGCGCGCGAGGGCGCGCGGCCGGCGCTGTCGCGGGCGGCGACGGGGGTGTCGGTCGGCGACTGGCCGCGCTCCTATGAGGCGCAGGTGCGCGACGGCTATGGCGGCAATGCGATCGCGCAGCGCGCGGTCAAGCTGGTCGCGGAAAGCGTCGCGGCGGCGCCGGTCGTCGCCAGCGCGCCGGCGCTCGCCGCGCTCGTCCAGGCGCGGACCGGCGGCCAGGCGCTGCTGGAGAGCGTCGCCGCGCAGATGCTGCTGCACGGCAATGCCTATGTCCAGCTGCTGCGCGATGGCGAGGGCGAGGTCGCCGCGCTCTACGCCTTGCGGCCCGAGCGGGTCACCGCCGAGCTCGACGCGGCGGGCTGGCCGACGGCGTACGTCTATCGCGTCGGCGAACGGCGGACGCGGCTCGATGCCGAGGGTCCGCGGCCGGCGGTGGTGCATCTGCGCGGCTATAACCCGACCGACGATCATTACGGCATGGGCTGCCTCGGCGCGGCGGCGGGCGCGGTGGCGGTGCACAATGCCGCGGCACGCTGGAACAAGGCGCTGCTCGACAATGCGGCGCGGCCGTCGGGCGCCCTGGTCTATGATCCGCAGGATGGCGCGGCGCTGTCGCCCGACCAGTTCGCGCGGCTGCGCAGCGAGATGGAGGCGGGCTTCGGCGGTGCGGGCAATGCCGGGCGGCCGATGCTGCTCGAGGGCGGACTGCGCTGGCAGCCGCTGTCGCTGAGCCCGGCGGACATGGACTTCGTCGGCCTCAAGGCGGCGGCGGCGCGCGAGATCGCGCTCGCCTTCGGCGTGCCGCCGATGCTGCTCGGCCTGCCCGGGGACGCGACCTATGCCAATTACCGCGAGGCCAATCGCGCTCTGTGGCGGCTGACCGTGCTGCCGCTCGCCGAGACGATCCTCGCGGGCCTGGCGCAGGGCCTCGCCGGCTGGTTCGCGGACGCGCGCCTGCGCGTCGACCTCGATCGCGTGCCGGCGCTGAGCGAGGACCGCGAGCGGCTGTGGGCGAGCGTCAGCGCGGCGAGCTTCCTGACCGACGACGAGAAACGCAAATTGGTGGGAGTGGAACGATGAGCGAGGTTCTGGCGCAACTGATGGCGCAGGCGGCACGCGAGGGCAGCAATCTCGCGACGATGCGCGCGATCGCCGAGGAGGCGGGCGAATTGTCGGCGATGCGCGCGTTGAAGCGGCTCGGCCTCGCCGATGAGGAGGCGCGCGACGATCTCGCCGCGCTGCGCGAATTGCTGGCGACGTGGCGCGACGCCAAACGATCGGCGTGGAAGGCGCTCGCCGGCTGGCTGATGCGGCTGGCGGGGGCGCTGCTGCTCGCCGGCTTCGCGGTCAAGCTCGGCTGGCGGACGTGGCTCGAATGAGCGCGCTGCGCTTCGCCGGCTATGCGGCGCTGTTCGATCGCGCCGATCGTGCCGGCGACGTGATCCGCGCCGGCGCCTTCGCGCGGCCGGAGCGCGTGCCGCTGCTCTGGCAGCATCGCGGTGCGCCGATCGGCCGGATCGCGGCGATCGGCGAGGATGCGCGCGGGCTGCGCATCGCGGGCGAGATCGACGATGCCCGGCTTGCCGCTCTGGTGCGGGCGCAGGCGGTCGACGGGCTGTCGGTCGGCTACCGGCCGCTGCGCATCGCGCAGGGTGCGCGGCGCGAACTGCTGCGCGTCGCGCTCGCCGAGGTCAGCCTCGTCGCGGTGCCGATGCAGCCGGGGGCGCGGATCGATCGGGTCGGCTGACCCGGCACAGGGTTTCTGGAGGGAGAATGACGATGGACGTGGTCGATCGGCCGGCGTTGGACGGCGCACGCGTGGCGCCGGCGGACGGGGCTTTCGAAGGCTTCGTGCGGCAGGGCACGATATTGGAAACCAAGGCCTTCACCTCGGTGAGCGACGAAGCGGGCGGCTATGCCGTGCCGCGCGAGATCGATGCCGAGATCGCGCGGGTGCTGACCCAGGCATCCCCCATCCGCGCGATCGCCAAGGTGGTGACGGTGGGATCGGCGGGTTATCGCAAGCTCATCACCAGCGGCGGCACGCCGTCGGGCTGGGCGAGCGAGACCGGGCCGCGGCCGGAGAGCGCGACGCCGGTGTTCACCGAACTCGCGCCGCCGATGGGCGAGCTGTACGCCAATCCCTCGGCGAGCCAGGCGATGCTCGACGATGCGGCGTTCGACGTCGAGCTGTGGCTGGCGGGCGAGATCGCCGCCGAATTCGCGCGGGCGGAGGGTGCGGCGTTCGTCGCCGGCAGTGGCGACAATCGCCCGCGCGGTTTCCTGACGCAGCCGGTGTCGACCGCCAGGGATGGCGCGCGCCCGCTCGGCACGTTGCAATATCTGCCGTCGGGCGCGGCGGGCGATTTCGCCGGCGCGGCGGACGAGCGGCTGATCGACCTGATGCAGAGCCTGCGCGCGCCCTATCGGCAGGGGGCCTGCTGGGTGATGAATGCGAGCACGCTCGCGCGCATCCGCAAGATCAAGAGCGGCGACGGCCATCCGCTGTGGCAGCCGGGGCTGGCCGACGGGCGGCCGGCGAGCCTGCTCGGCTATCCGGTGATCGAGGCGGAGGACATGCCGGATATCGCCGCCAACGCCGCGGCGATCGCCTTCGGCAATTTCACCGCGGGCTATCTGATCGCCGAGCGCGGCGAGACGACGATCCTGCGCGATCCCTATTCGAACAAGCCGTTCGTCAGCTTCTACGCGACCAAGCGGATCGGCGGCTGCGTCGCCGACAGCGAGGCGATCAAGCTGATGAAATTCGCCGCCGCCTGAGCGCGGCCGCAGCGGGATGACAGGGGAGGGGGGCATATGGAAGCGGCGATCACCGCCGTCGCGGCGGCGGCGGCGGACTATCTGCGGATGGCGGCGGCGGACGGGGTGCTGGTGCGCGCCGCCGCGGCGGCACTGGCGCTGGCCGAGGCATTCTGCGGGCAGCGGCTGATCGAGCGGAGGTTCGATCAGCCGGTCGTCGCCTCGCCCGACTGGCAATTGCTCGACGAGGCGCCGGTGCGGGCGATCGTGGCGCCGGTCGACGGCGTCGCGCTCGACATCGATCGTGGCGGGATCGGCTGGGTGCGCGCCGCGGCGACGGGGACGGTGTCCTATACGGCAGGGCTGGCGGCGGACTGGGCGACGGTGCCCGCGCCGATCGCGCAGGGCGTGGTGCTGCTCGCCGCGCATCTGTTCGAGCATCGCGACGGGCGCGGCGAGCCGCCCGCCGCGGTGGCGGCCCTGTGGCGGCCGTACCGGCGGCTGCGGCTGGCGACGGCGGTGCAGCGGTGAGCGCGGCGGCGGTGTTGCAGGCGGCGGCGCTGGCGCAGCTGTCGCGGCGGATGCGGGTGTTCACCGCGCCGCCGCTGCGCGCCTCGCTGCCGCGCGTCGTGCTCGACGACGCGGTGCTCGCCGCGGCGGATGCGGTGGGCGTGAGCGGGCGGATCGGCACGATCGGCGTCACCTGCACCGACAGCGGCGAACAGCCCGACCGGCTGCGCATGCTGGTCGAGCAGGTCGAGACGGCGATGGCGGCGATCCCGCCCGATCTCGGCGCGGGCTGGCGGCTCGCCGCGCTGACGCTGACCCGCAGCCGCATCGTCCACGGCAAGGAGGTGCGCGGCGACGTCCGCTCCGAGCGGGGCGAGCAATGGACCGCGACCTGCCTGTTCGCGGTGCGGATGTTCCGGATCAACTGATCGGGACCGCGCAGAAGCGCGTTCCGCGGCGCCTGCCCGCTCCCCCGCCCCGCCTCCCAGTCATGATGCCGATGGGAGGCGGGGCGGGGGAGCGGGCAGGCGCCGCTCTTTCTATTCAACCAGGAGACGTACGATGGCGGTGGAACGGGGCAGTGCCTTTCTGCTCAAGATCGGCGACGGCGCGGCGGCGCCGGCGTTCGCGACGGTGGCCGGGCTGCGGACGACGCAGATGAGCGTCAACGGCGAGACGGTGGTGATCACCAACAAGGATTCGGGCGGCTGGCGGCAGTTGCTGTCGGGCGCCGGGGTGCGCAGCGTCAGCGTCTCGGGCGCGGGCGTGTTCACCGGATCGGCGGGCGAGGCGCGGATCAGAGCCAATGCACTCGCCGGGACGATCGACGATTACCGGCTGAGCTTCGAGGGCGGCGACAGCATGACCGGCCGCTTCCTCGTCACCAAGCTCGACTATGCCGGCGATTTCAACGGCGAGCGATCCTATACGCTGAGCCTCGAAAGCTCCGGCCCGGTGGTGGCGGCATGAGCGCGGCGGCCAATCCGGCGCGCGGCGAATGCGCCGTGCGGGTCGATGGATGCGAGCTGGTGCTGCGGCCGTCGTTCCAGGCGTTGGTCGCGGCGGAGCAGGAGCTGGGCTCGCTGTTCGACCTCGTCACCCGCGCCGCTGACGGCAAGCTGGCGATCGGCGAGCTGGTCGCCCTGTTCTGGCATTGCCTGCGCGAGCCGCCGGCGGGGATGACGCGCGAGACGCTGGGCGAGTCGCTGGTCGCGCTCGGGCTCGCCCAACTGACGCCGGTGCTGCGCCACCTGCTCCACCAGATTTTGGCGGGGCGATGAGCGGTTTTACGGCGGCGGCGGTGCGGCTGGCGGGTGCGGCGGGGGCGATCCTGGGGTGGAGCCCCGACGCCTTCTGGCGCGCCACGCCGGCCGAACTCGCGGCACTGGTCGCGGCGATGCGGGACGGCGGCGGGGCGGCGACGCCGCCCGACGCCGCGACGATCGCCGCCTTGCAGGAGGCACATCCGGATGGATGAGGTGGAGCGGATGATGATCGGCGTGCGCGCCGACACGACGGGGTTCGCGCGCGACGTCGAGGCGATGCGGAGCACGCTCGAGGATAGTCTCGGCGCGGGGGCGCAGCGGGTCGGGCGGACGATCGAGGCGGCGCTGCTGCATGCGGCGCGCAGCGGCAGCTTCGGCTTCGAGGAATTGAAGGGCGTCGCGCTGGCGGCGATGGCACAGATCGCCAAGGCGGCGCTGCACGCCGGCGTCGGCGCGCTGTTCGGTGGCGCTGGCGGTGGCGGTGGCAGTGGCAGGGCGCCGGCGGGCGGCGATGCCGGCGGGTGTTTCGGCAACGGCGGTCCCGATGTGTTGGGATCGCTCCTGCAGCGCGGCTGGCCGGGGCGGGCGACCGGCGGGCCGGTGACGGCGGGGCGCGGCTATATCGTCGGCGAGCGCGGTCCCGAAATGTTCGTGCCGACCGCGAGCGGACGGATCGAGCCGGCCGCGGCGGCGCCGCGCGACGTCCGCGTGACGATCCACGTCCAGACCGCGCCGGGCGAGGCGCCGGCGGCGATGGAACGATCGAGCCGGCAGGTGGCGCGCGCGGTGCGTGCGGCGCTGAGCGAATGAGGGGGTAGGCGGATGGCATTCTGGCTGTGTGCGACGCCGCCGGCGGCGGACGCCGTCCTCTCGCGCTTCGACGCGCGCTTCTGGACGGTCGACTTCCCGCGGCCGATGATGGCGGCGGTGACCAATCCGGCGGCGGATGCGCTGCGCGTCGATCTGGTGTTCCAGACGCGCGGCGACCTCGCCGGGCTGATCTGGGCGGCGGAGGACCGCTTCGATCACCCCTTGCTGCGCTATGCGACGGAGCGCGACTTTCGCGGCTGCCGGTTCCGCTTCCGCTGGCGGTCGCAGGGAATCCTGCCGCTCGACGCGGTCAACGGGCCGACGCTGACGATCGAGGGGCGCGACGCGGCGGGGCAGGCGGCGACCTGGTACGTGCGGCTGTGGAATTATGCCACGGGTACGCCCGAGGATGCGGCGGTGACGCTCGACTTCGCCGATCTCGCCGGCGGGTTCCGGCTGCCCGACGATGCGCGGCCGGTATGGGCGGGCGATATCGACCGGCTGTTCGTATCGATGGTGCCGCCCGGTTATGACGGCAGCGATGCCCTGCTGCCCGCGGCGGCGGAGGGCTGGGTCGAGCTGAGCGACATCGCCTGCGACGGGCCGGGTGCGGTGATCGGGCTCGGCGACGTGGTCGTGCCCGAACACGGCTTCGCCGTCGCCAGCGGGTATGACGACAGCTATCACCTCACCCCGGCCCGGCTGCTGCGCAATGCGCTGCATCTCGGCTATCGCGGTGCGATCACGCATTATGTCGGGATGAGCCATTATTTCCGGCTCGAACCGCTCGGCGCCGGGCTGTACGTCAGCCTGCGCGGCGGGGTGATCAATGCCGCCTGCGCCGCCTGGCATCGCGACTTCGCCGAGCGGGCGCAGCGGCTCGGCTATGCGCTGATCTGGTCGCTGAGCTACGAACTGCTCGACGCGCATTGCTGGAACGACTGGAAGCAGCGCGCCGCGGACGGGACGCCGGCGCGGACCGGCTGGACGCCGCCGTCGGCGCTGCTGTCGCCGGCGCATGACGGGGCGATGCGTTACCTGCACCAGGTGGCGACGGCGTTCGTCGGACTCGGCGTCGCGGCGGGGCTGGCGCCGCACTTCCAGGTCGGCGAGCCGTGGTGGTGGCTGATGGCGGACGGGCGGCCGTGCCTGTACGACGCGGCGGCGGTGGCGGCCTTCGCGCCGGTCGCGATTCGTTCGGTGCGGGCGCCGCTCGACGCGGTGCAGCGCGCGACGCTCGATCGCGCGGGGGCGGCGCTGGCGGCGTCGACCTCGGCGCTGGTCGCGCAGGTGCGGGGCGCGTTTCCGGGCTGTCGCACCTATCTGCTCGCCTATCTGCCGACGGTGCTCGACGGTGCGGCGCCGGACTGGGCGCGTGCCGCCTTGCCGGTCGGCTGGGCGGCGCCGGCCTTCGACGTGTTGCAGCTCGAAGATTACGACTGGGTCACCGCCGGCGACGGCGCGCTGACCGCGCGCGGCGTCGCGGTGGCGCAGGCGCGGCTCGGCTATCCACCGGCAGAGCAGCAATATTTCGCCGGCTTCGTCGCCGAGGCCGCGCAGGCGGCGGCGCATTGGCCACGCATCGAGGCGGCGGCCCAAGCGGCGCGGGCGCGCGGCGCCGCGGCCGTGACCCTGTGGGCGCTGCCGCAGGTGATGCGCGACGGCTTCGTCCATTTCGAAGGGGAGGATGCGATGCAGGATTACGACGATATCCTCTTTCCGATCGCACTCGGCCGCGAGGCGGCGGTGACGCCGGCATTTTCGACGACGATCCTGACCGCGGCGGGCGGCGCCGAGCAGCGCAACGCCGCCTGGGCGGAAGCGCGCACCAGTTACGACGTCGGGCCGGGGGTGCGCAGCGAGGCGGACATCGCCGTCCTGCTCGCCTTCTTCCGGGCGCGGATGGGGCCGGCGCGCGCCTTTCGCCTGCGCGATCCGTTCGATGCCGAGGGGCAGGACGAGCCGCTCGGCAGCGGCGACGGCGTCAGGCGGCAGTTCGCGCTCGTCCGCCATTATGGCGCGGCGGTACGGCGGATCGTCCGGCCGGTCGAGGGCAGCGTCCGCGTCGCGATTGACGGGGTGGCGACGCAGGCGTTCAGCCTGGTGGCGGACGGCATGCTGCTGTTCGACACCGCTCCGGCAGCGGGTACGCGCGTGACGGCGAGCTTCGTCTTCGACGTCGTCGTGCGCTTCGCCGAGGATCATCTGCGCGTCAGCCGCACGACCTTCCTCGCCGGTGAGGCGGTGTCGGTGCCGTTGATCGAGGTGCGGACGTGAGCGCGCTGTCCTGCATCGCCTATTGCTGGCGGATCGAGCGGCGCGACGGGATCGCGATCGGGCTGACCACGCATGACCGCGACCTGACGATCGACGGCATGACCTATCGCGCCGCGCCGGGCATGACGCCCTCGGCGATCGAGCGCCATGCCGGGCTCGAGGCGGATACGATGGACGTGCGCGGCAGCCTGACCAGCGCGGCGATCGGCGAGGCGGACCTGCTCGCCGGGCGCTGGGACGGCGCATGGGTGCGGCTGTTCGCGGTCGACTGGGAGATGGGCGCGATCGTCGCGCCGCTGGGCGCCGGGCGGATCGGCGCGGTCGAGCTGGGCGAGGACGGCTTCACCGCCGAACTCGCCGGCGCGAGCGCGGCGCTCGACCGTGCGGTGGTCGAGGAGACCTCCGCCGCCTGCCGCGCCGAACTGGGCGACCGGCGTTGCCGCGTCGCGATGGCGGCGCGGCGCCGGTTCGCCCGGGTGGTCGCGATCGCCGAGCGGGTGGTGACGCTCGACGCGGCGGAGCCGGTCGCGGGAGCCTATGCCGGCGGCGTGCTGCGCTGGTTCGGCGGCGCGAACGGCGGGCTGGTGCAGGCGATCGACGCCTCGGCGGGATCGACGGTGACGCTGCGCGCGCCACCGGTCTTTGCGGTCGGCGAAGGCGTGCTCGTCGAGCTGGGCGAGGGATGCGACAAGCGCTTCGCGACCTGCGCCGGGCGTTTCGCCAATGCGGCGAACTTCCGGGGCGAGCCGCATCTGCCGGGCATGGACCTGCTGACGCGCTATTCCGGTGGCTAGGGGCGTGGCGGTCGCGGCGGCGGCGCGGGCGCTGGTCGGGGTACGCTTCCGCCTGCATGGCCGCGATCCCGCGCACGGGCTCGACTGTATCGGCGTGATCGCGGCGGCGCTGCGCGGCGCGGGTTGGCGGGGCACGGTGCCGAGCGGCTATCCGCTGCGCGGTGGCGATCCGGCGCAGGTCGCGGCGCGGTTCGACAGGGTGCTGGCGCGCGGCGACGGCGCGGCGACGGGGGACGTGCTGCTGTTCGCGAGCGGGCCGGCGCAGCTGCACGGTGCGGTGCGGGTCGCGGGCGGCATCGTCCATGCCGATGCGGCCCTGCGCCGCGTGGTCGAGCGACCGGGCCGGCCGGACTGGCCGTTGCTCGGCGCCTGGCGGTACGAGGGGGAAGGGTGATGGCGACCTTGGTGCTGAGCACGGTCGGGCGAGCGTTGGGCGGGCCGATCGGCGGCGCGGTCGGCGCGATCCTCGGCCAGGCGATCGATGCGCGGCTGTTCCGCCACGCCGCGCGCGAGGGGCCGCGGCTCGCCGACCTGTCGGTGCAGACGTCGAGCTACGGCACGCCGCTGCCGCAATTGTTCGGGACGATGCGCGTCGCGGGAACGGTGATCTGGTCGACCGACCTGATCGAGACCCGCAACAGCCAGCGCGGCAGCAAGGGGCGGCCGGCGACCAACACCTACAGCTACAGCGCGAGCTTCGCGGTGGCGCTGTCGGCGCGGCCGATCGTCGCGGTGCGGCGGATCTGGGCGGAGGGCAGACTCCTGCGCGGCGCGGCGGGCGACTGGAAGACGCAGACGGGCTTCCGGTTGCATCCCGGCAGCGAGGACCAGCCGGTCGATCCGCTGATCGCCGCGGCGATGGGGGCGACGCCCGCCTATCGCGGTATCGCCTATGCGGTGTTCGAGGGCTTGCCGCTCGCCGATTTCGGCAACCGCATCCCGTCGCTGACCTTCGAGGTGGTCGCCGATGCGGCGGCGGTGCCGAGCGGGACGATCGCCGCGACGATCTCGCCCGAGGTGACGGCGCAGGGCGGGCTGCCGCTCGACGGCTTCGCCGCGGCGGGGGCGAACGTGCGCGGTGTGCTCGAGACGCTGGCGCTGCTCGACGGCGGCTGGTGGCGCAGCGACGGCGCGCGGCTGGTGCGGCAGACCGACACGGGTGCGGCGGTGCCGATCGCCGACGCGGGGCTGGCGGCGGGCGGGCGGACGCCGCGGCGGCGCAGAACGGTCGCCGCGCTCGCCAGCGTGCCGCGCGAGGTGGCGGTGGCGCATCACGACCCGGCGCGCGACTATCAGGTCGGCGTGCAGCGCATGCGGCGGCCGGGACCGGGCGAGCGGATCGATCGCGTCGAATTGCCCGCGGTGATCGACGCGACCGCGGCGAAGGGCGTCGCGGCGGCGCTGCTCGCGCGGGGCGAGATCGAACGGACGCGGCGGCAGGTCGCGCTCGGCCGGGAGGGACTCGGCATCGCGCCGGGCGCGATCGTCGCACTCGATGGCGAGGCGGGGCGCTGGCGGGTGGCGAGCAGCAGCATCTCGGGCGTGCTGACGACGTTGACGCTGCTGCCGATCGGCACGGTGCCGGTGGCCGGCGCGGCGAGCAGCGGCGCCTGCCTGCCGGCGGCCGATCTGCCGATCGGGCGCACGACGCTGGTGGCGGCGGAGCTGCCCGAGCTCGGCGAGGCACCGCTGACGCTGCCGCGGCTGAGCGTCGTGGCGTGCGGCAGCGGGCCGGGCTGGCGACAGGCGACGTTGCTCTACAGCCTCGACGAGGGCGCGAGCTGGAGCGCGGCGCCGGCGAGCGCGGCGCCGGGGATGATCGGCACGGTCGACGTGCCGCCCGCCGCGGCGGCATCCGGCCGGCTGGCCGACCGGCAGAGCGCGGTGGTGGTCACGCTGCTGCGCGACGACATGATGCTGGGCGATGCCGATGCGGTGATGCGCGGGCAGGGCGGCAATCTCGCGCTGGTCGGCGACGAACTGATCCAGTTCGCGACCGCGACGCCGCTCGGCGGCGGGCGCTGGCGGCTGACCGACCTGATGCGCGGCGTGCGCGGCAGCGAGGCGGCGATCGCGACGCATCGTACCGGCGAGCGATTCGTGCTGATCGAGCCCGACGCGATCACCGCGATCGCGCTGCCGGCGGCGGCGATCGGCCGGCGGCTGCGGCTGCTGGCGAGCGGCGTCGGCGATGTGGCGCCGGTGGAGACGGCGGTGACGATCACCGGCGCCTCGGTCGCGCCTCCCGCGCCGGTGCTCGGCTCCGTCACCGTCGAGGCGGACGGCGGCATGACCGTGCGCTGGGTCCGTCGCAGTCGTGCCGGATGGAGCTGGCGCGACGGCGTCGACGTGCCGCTCGGCGAGGAGAGCGAAGGCTATCGCCTCGCCTGGACGACATCGGCAGGACCGCAGGCGGCCGTCACCGACGCGCCCGCCTATCGCTTCACCGCTGCGGCGCGGCCGCCGGCCGGGACGAGCGTCACGGTCGTCCAGCTGGGGACGCTCGCCGTCTCGACACCATTGACGATCATCGTGGGAGACACGGCATGACCACCATCGACCAGAGCGCCCGGCTGGCCTTGCCCTTCCTCGCGCCCGGCCAGGCGGGCAAGGAGCTGACGCACAACGAGGCGCTGGCGCGGCTCGACATGCTCGTCCAGCCGGTGGTGGCCGGCGCCGGCGGCAACGTTCCGCCCGCCGATCCGCGGCCCGGCCAGTGCTGGATCGTCGGAGCGGCGCCCGAGGGGGTCTGGGCGGGGCAGGCGCAGGCGCTGGCCGGATGGACCGGCGACGGCTGGCGGTTCGTCCGGCCCGCCGAGGGCTATGCCGCATGGAACGCTTCGACCCATCAACCGATTGTTTACCACGATGGCGCGTGGCACGATGGCGACGTCTATGCCGGTCGGCTGGTGATCGGCGGGGAAACCGTCGTCGGCGCGCGCGGCGCGGCGATCGACGACCCTGTCGGCGGAACCATCGTGGATGACGTGGCTCGGGAGGTTTTGACTAGGATTCTCAGTGCTTTGCGACAGCACGGTCTGATCGCGCGGTGAAAATGAGTGTGGGATTCCTGCAACAGGTCCCGGCTTTTGCATTCTTGCGTGGAAACCAACCCTCGGATAGTGAGTTTGCCCTGTCCGTAGTGACACTCAAGAAAGGGGACTTCTATGCGGAAGCTTGCCGTCGTACTGGCACTGGCATCCACCGCGCTCGCCACTCCCGCCCTCGCCCGCGACAAGTCGTGGTACGTTGGCGTCGAAGGCGGCGCGATGATCGTCGAAGACATCAACTATGACATCGGCGCCGTCTCGCGCGCTGCTACCGTCGACCACAACTACGGCTACGACGTCGATGGCGTGATCGGCTACGATTTCGGTGCATTCCGCGTCGAAACCGAAGTCGGCTACCGTTCGGCGACCGTCGACGGCTACAGCTCGACGCTGACCACCCCGGCGTACACCGCCGCTGGCCTGGGCAACGCGGCTGCCGGTTCGTACGACTATGCCGGCGGCAAGACCTCGGCGCTCAGCTTCATGCTGAACGGCCTGCTCGACTTCGGTGACGATGACGGCATCCAGGGCTTCGTCGGCGGCGGTGTCGGCGTCGCTCGCGTCAAGGCGAACTACGGGCTCAACACCCGCGGCAACTTCGTCGACGATTCGGACACCGTGTTCGCGTGGCAGGGTCTCGCCGGCGTCCGCGCTCCGCTGACCGACCACATCGACGCGACGCTGAAGTATCGCTTCTTCAACGCCGACAACGTCAAGCTGGTCGACGTGACCAACCGTCAGTTCGACGGTCGTTTCCGGTCGCACAGCATCCTCGGTGGCGTGACGTACAACTTCGGTACGCCGACCCCGCCGCCGCCGCCGCCGCCGCCGCCCCCGCCGCCCCCGCCCCCGCCGCCGGCTCCCGAGCCGGTCGCTCAGGCTCCGGTCTGCTCGCCTGGTCCGTTCATCGTGTTCTTCGAGTGGGACAAGTCGGACGTCACCCCCGAGGCCGCGTCGATCCTCGACAACGCCATCAGCCAGTACCAGAGCTGCGGCAACGCGCAGGTCATGCTGGCGGGTCACACCGACAAGTCGGGTTCGGCCAAGTACAACGTCGGCCTGTCGCAGCGCCGCGCGGACTCGGTGAAGGCGTACATGACGTCGCACGCCATCCCCGCCGGTGTCATCTCGACGGAAGCGTTCGGCGAGAGCCGCCCGCGCGTCGACACCGCCGACGGCGTTCGCGAAGTGCAGAACCGTCGCGTGGAAGTCACCTACGGCCCGGGCGCCGGTCAGTAAGACCAGCTCCTTTCGTAGGACTACAGATCGGGAGGTCGGCGCGAGCCGGCCTCCCTTTTTGTTGCGCGCATCCCGCGATGGGACGTGCGTCGCGGCGGCGGTTGCCCGAGGCTGGCAATCGCGCCGCGTTTGGTTAGAGACGGTGCCACAATCTCATCCGCCAAGAGGATATCGATGCGTATCACGATGATCGGTTCGGGCTATGTCGGCCTGGTGTCCGGGGCCTGTTTCGCCGATTTCGGTCATGACGTGATCTGCGTCGACAAGGACGAGGGCAAGATCGCCGCGCTCAAGGCCGGGCGCATGCCGATCTACGAGCCGGGGCTCGAATCGCTCGTCGCGACCAACGTCGCCGCGGGTCGGCTGACCTTCACCACCGATCTTGCCGCCTCGGTCGCGGGCGCGGATGCGATCTTCATCGCGGTCGGCACGCCGTCGCGGCGCGGCGACGGCCATGCCGACCTCAGCTATGTCTTCGCCGCCACCGAGGAAATCGCCGCGGCAGTGACCGGGCCGACCGTCGTCGTCACCAAATCGACCGTGCCCGTCGGCACCGGCGACAAGGTCGAGGCGATCCTGCGCGAGAAGCGGCCGGAGATCGACGTTGCGGTCGTCTCCAATCCGGAATTCCTGCGCGAGGGCGCCGCGATCGGCGACTTCAAGCGCCCCGACCGGATCGTCATCGGTACCGACGACGAGGCCGCGCGCAAGGTGATGCGCGGCGTCTATCGCCCGCTCTACCTCAACGAATCGCCGATCCTGTTCACCGGACGGCGGACGTCCGAGCTGATCAAATATGCGGCCAACGCCTTCCTCGCGACCAAGATCACCTTCATCAACGAGATCGCCGATCTGTGCGAGGCGGTCGGCGCCAACGTCCAGGACGTCAGCCGCGGCATCGGTCTCGACAATCGCATCGGCGCCAAGTTCCTCCATGCCGGCCCCGGCTATGGCGGCTCGTGCTTCCCCAAGGACACGCTGGCGCTGCTCAAGACCGCCGAGGATTTCGAGAGCCCGGTCCATATCGTCGAGGCGGTGGTCAAGGTGAACGACAGCCGCAAGCGCGCGATGGGCCGCAAGGTGCTGCACGCGCTCGGCGATGCGCCCAAGGGCAAGACCGTCGCGCTGCTCGGCCTGACCTTCAAGCCCAACACCGACGACATGCGCGACGCGCCGTCGATCGCAATCGCGCAGGCGCTGAGCGATGCCGGCGTGACGGTGCGGGCCTATGATCCCGAGGGGATGGAAGCGGCGGAGCGGATGATGCCCGAGCTGGCCTTCTGCAAGGATGCCTATGAGGCGGCGACCGGCGCCGACGCGGTGGTGATCGTCACCGAATGGGATGCGTTCCGCGCGCTCGACCTGCCCAAGCTGGCGTCGATCATGGCCGCGCCGGTGCTCGTCGACCTGCGCAACGTCTACCGCCGCGACGAGGTGGAAGGCGCCGGTTTCGCCTATACCGCGGTGGGCCGCTGATCGGAGGCGAGCGCCGCGGCCAGCCAGTCTGGCCGCAGCGCATCGCCTAACGCCTCGACCCGGCGATGCTCGATCATCAGGCCGAGGTCGGGGTAGGTCGTGCGCGTACGCTCGCCGGCGGCGGTGAGCGGCGCGACGACGAGGCGGCGGTTGACCTTGGCGCGATGGTGCATCCGCGCCGTATTCTCCTGTCCGATATAGCAGCCCTTGGCGAAGCTGACGCCGTTGAGCTCGCGCGCATTGCATTCGAGCCACAGCGTCTCGCCATTGCCGAGCTCGGCGACGCCTTCGACCACGCCGAGCGCCAGGCGATGCGCCCGCCAGCCGCGCGCCGGCTCGCCCGCGGGCGCCAGCCAGCGGCGACCGAGCGCGGCGAGGCGCGGATCGGCGACACCCGCCGCACCATCCGGCGCCCAATGGACGGCGCGCGACTCGTCGCGCGCGATGACGATCGGCCGCCGCAGCCGGTAGAGCGTCAGGCGGCGGATCAGCGCATCGGCGGCGTCCCGCTCGACGTCGAGCAGCAGATCGTCGCCATCCGCCCAGACGAGGAAGTCGAACAGCGCCTTGCCCTGCGGCGTGAGCAACGCCGCCCAGACCGGCAGCACGCCGCCGACGTCGTTGGTGACGAGTCCCTGGAGGAAGCCGCGGACATCGGGGCCGGCGAGACGGACGAGCGCGCGATCGCTGAGCGTGGTGGCTTGCATGCGGCTAAGCTAGTGACGCCGCGGGCGTCATCAAGCTGGCGGTGCGGCCGGACGCCCGATAGGGAGGCGCAATGACCGACCGCCTGACCATCCGCCGCCCCGACGACTGGCACGTCCACCTGCGCGACGGCGCGATGCTCGATGCGGTCGCGCGCTATACCGCGCGGCAGTTCGCGCGCGCGATCATCATGCCCAACCTGACCCCGCCGGTGACCGACCTGGCCGCGGCGATCGCCTATCGCGAGCGGATCCTCGCGGCGCTCGGCGGGGCGACCGATTTCACGCCGCTGATGACCTGCTACCTCACCGATCACGCCGATGCGGCGATGATCGCGCGCGGCTATGCCGAGGGCGTCTTCGCCGCGTGCAAACTCTATCCTGCGCATGTGACGACCAATTCGGCGCATGGCGTCACCGATATCCGTGCGCTCACCGACGTGCTTGAGACGCTGCAGCGGATCGGCATGCCGCTGCTGATCCACGGCGAGGTGACCGATCGCAGCATCGACATCTTCGATCGCGAGGCGGTGTTCATCGATCGCGTGCTGACGCCGCTGATCCGCGATTATCCCGCGCTCAAGATCGTCCTCGAACATATCACCACGGCGGAGGCGGCGGCGTTCGTCGCCGAGGCGGCGCATCCGATCGCCGCGACGATCACGCCGCAGCATCTGGTGATCAACCGCAATGCGATCTTCGACGGCGGGCTGCGTCCGCATGCTTACTGCCTGCCGGTCGCCAAGCGCGAATCGCACCGGCTGGCGGTGCGCCGTGCCGCGGTGTCCGGCAGCCCGCGCTTCTTCCTCGGCACCGACAGCGCGCCGCACGTCGTCGGCGCGAAGGAATCGGGCTGCGGCTGCGCCGGCATCTTCAACGCGCCCTATGCGCTCGAAACCTATCTCCAGGTGTTCGACGAGGAAGGCGCGATCGACCGGTTCGAGGGCTTTGCCGCCGAACATGGCGCGCGCTTCTACGGCCTGCCGCTCAACACGGGCACGGTGACGCTGGTGCGCGAACCGGTCGCCGTGCCCGCGCACATCGGCACAGGCGACACCGCCGTGGTGCCGTTCCACGCGGGCGAGACGCTCGGCTGGCGGCTCGAGCGATAGGCCGCGCCGCTCAGAAGGGGAGCCAGCGCGCCTTGCGGGTGATCTTCATATAGCCGACGTTGACGCCGGCACGATAGCCGACGCCGAGCCGGATCGGGATCAGCACGATATTGCCGCGGCGCAGATAGGTCGCGGCGAACCCGCCGACGAAATACAGCCGCCCCTCCGCCGCCGGGAAACGGTGGAACAGGTCGGCGGTGTCGTAGAGATTGTAGACGAGCACGAACACCTTGTTGGCGTCGCCGCCGGCGTCGAAGCCGATCGACGGCCCGGTCCAATAGACCGGCTGCTGTCCCTCGACCTTGTGGCTCATGATCCCCGAGCCGTAGCGCAGGCCGACGATGAACGCGCCCGACGCCTCGCGCCCGGCGATATAGGCATTGGGTTCGCCCTGTTCCTTGAGCACCTTCTCGAGCAGCCCGGCGAGGCCCGCCGCGCCCTTGCCGAACACGTCCTCGCCCGCGGCGAGCAGGTCGTCGCGATGATAGGTCTCGGCCGCCCGATTGACCGCCTCGACGCGGCCGCGCTCCTGCACCGGGGTGGAGGAGGGTGCGGCGTCGAAGCCGGGTGCCGGCGACGCCGGTTCGACGGGGCGCGGGGCGGGGCGGGGCGCGGTCCGTGGCGGTGCCGAAGTGGCGAGATCGCCGTCGATCGCGCGATTGGGATCGATCGTCGTCACCTGCGCCGACGCACTCGCCGCGAGCAGCGCCGCCGCCGTCATCGCATATCCCAATTTACGCATGCCAATCCCCCGCGACCAAACCGCCGCGGACGGGTTAACCATCGACGCGCTTGCCGGGCAATGAACGATTGGCGGATCGCCGCGAAATTACGCCCGGCCGTGCACGCGCGCCCAGTTGATCCGCCCGCCGCGCCTCGCTATAGCGCCCACTCTGCCGCATCCGGAGACGTGGGTGAGTGGCTGAAACCAACGCTTTGCTAAAGCGTCGTACGGGAAACCGTACCGAGGGTTCGAATCCCTCCGTCTCCGCCACCCCATTCCTGCCGGAATGGCGTCCCCCGCAGCATCTGCCTGTCGCCGCATAGCTTCGGATGTTCTGGCAACTGGCCGGGCGAGCGCGGCTATGCGCCTTGCCCGACGGTTCCGACGCGCGTTCGATCGTAATGGATGGCGTCGATCATCGGCCGTCATCCGCGATTGCGCGCACACGGCAGGCGCGCGCGACGACCGCTATCGTCATGACCCCCGCCGCATCCCGCCGAGGTACAGGACCATGGAACCGGCGAGCGCGGAAACAACGGAGCCGGCGAGGACGCCGAGCTTGACCGCATGCTCGAGCGTCGCGTCGCTGAACGCGAGTCCGCCGATGAACAGGCTCATGGTGAAGCCGATGCCGCAGAGCAACGCGGTGCCGTAGATCTGCAGCCAGGACGCGCCCTGCGGCTTGCCCGCCCAGCCGAGGCGTGCCGCGCCATAGACCGCGCCGAGCACCCCGATCTGCTTGCCGATCACCAGCCCGGCCGCGATCCCCAGCGGCAAGGGCGCGAGCAGCGTCGACAGGCCGAAGCCCGCCAAGGGCACGCCGGCATTGGCGAAACCGAACAGCGGCACGATCGCGTAGGCGACCCACGGCTGCAAGCCGTGTTCGAGCCGGTGCAGCGGCGATCCCGCCGCGTCCGGCGCGCCCGGCGAGCGGCGGATCGGGATCAGGCTGGCGGTGAGCACGCCGGCGATGGTCGCATGGATGCCCGACATCCATACCGCGATCCACAGCAGCAGCGCGAGGCAGAGATAGGGCAGCAGCCGCACCACCCCGAGCCGGTTGAGCACGAACATCACGCCTGCGATCAGGCTCGCGGCGAGCAGGGCGATGCCGCTGATGTCATGGGTATAGGCGAGCGCGATCACGGCGACCGCGCCCATGTCGTCGACGATCGCGACGGTGGTCAGGAACAGTTTGAGCGACGCCGGCACGCGCTTGCCGAGCAGCGCCATCACGCCGATGGCGAAGGCGATGTCGGTCGCCGACGGGATCGCCCAGCCGCGCGCCAGTCCCGGCGTCGTCCCGGCGATCGCCAGATAGACCGCCGCGGGCACCGCCATGCCGCTCAGCGCGGCGAGGGTCGGCAGGATGCGATCGGACCAGCTCGCCAGATGCCCGTCGACCAGCTCGCGCTTGATCTCGAGGCCGACGAGCAGGAAGAACAGCGACATCAGCGCATCGTCGATCCAGTGCAGCACCGACAGCGGGCCGACATGGGCGGCGAGGATGCCGAAATAGGCCTCGCCGAGGCCGCTGTTGGCGATGATCATCGCGGCGAGGGCCGCCGCCATCAGCACCAGCCCGCCCGACGCGCCGCTGCGCAGAAAGGCCCGCAGCGCGGATCGGGGCTTTTCGACCAGGCTGGTGGCGATGGCGACGACGGGGGACGGGGGCGCGGGTTGATCGGTCATGCGGCGGCTCCGGGCATGAGGGGTCGCCGTTGGCGGCCCGACCAACGAGAGACCCTGTCGATGCGCGCGCGCCGACACCCGCGGCGGTCTTGGCATCATGACGGTGGCGACACAAGCCGATGTCGCCCATCGCCCGGTCCGCCGATACGCCGGTCGCCATCGCGGCCCCGCGGCAGGTGCCGTCGCACGCCAGACGTCCGACGCAGGGCAGACTTTGCGGTGCGACCTGTGTAGGCCGGCGCGGTGACCGCCTGCGACCTTATCCCGGCCTGCCCGTTCCGCGCGCGTTGGGCGTCCTCGGCTCCCGCATCGTCCTGACATGTCGTGGCGCTCGCTTCTGGTCGCTGCCGCGACGCTCGCCGTGCTCGCGATTTCGGTCGTCGCGCTGCGCCACCTGCTCGCCGATACCCAGTGGAGCGCGGTGATGACCGCGGTTCGCGCGCTGCCGACCGCGGCGCTCGCGGGCGCGGCGATGCTGGCGGTGCTGAGCTATGGCATCCTCACCGGGTTCGACGTGGTGGCGTTGCGGCTCGTCGGGCGGCCGGTCCCCTATGCCAGCGTCGCGCTGGCGGCGTTCACCAGCTATATCTTCAGCCACAATCTCGGCTTTGCCGCCTTGACCGGCGGCGCGGCGCGATACCGTATCTATCGCCGCCATGGCGTGCCGCTTGCCGATGTCGGCCAGATCATGATCGTCGCCGGCGTGACCTTCTGGCTGGGCGCCGTCCTGCTGCTCGGCCTGAGCCTCGTCCTGCTGCCGAGCCTGCCGCCCGTCGCGCACCGCGCCATCTCGCCGGGTTTCCAGACCGCCGCCGGCCTGTGCCTGCTCGCGCTGTTGGCCGCCTATATGGTGGCGCTCGGGCGTTTGGGCGGGCGGGCCATACGGCTGTGGCGCTGGCCGCTGCGGCTGCCGACGTGGCGGATGGCGATCGTCCAGTTCGCGCTCGGGACCGGCGATCTGCTCGTCGCCGCGAGTGTCGTGTTCGTGCTGCTACCCCAGCCGGCGATCATGCTCTATCCCGCCGTGCTGGTCGGCTATCTGTTCGCGATCGTCACCAGCCTGCTCGTCCACGCCCCCGGCGGGCTGGGCGTGTTCGAGGTGGTGATGATCGCCGCTCTGCCGCAGGTCGACCGGCCAGGGCTGGTGGCGGCGCTGCTCGCCTTCCGGCTGATCTATTATCTGATCCCGCTCGCCATCGGCGGGCTGTTGTTCGTCGGCCATGAACTCGTCGGCTTGCGCCGACCGTGCGTCGATGACGGTGTCCGGAGCTTCGATGACCATCCATAATAGCGCACCATGGCTGGAGGCGGCGTTCCTCGGCGTCCTGCAGGGGCTGACCGAGTTTCTTCCCGTATCCTCCAGCGCGCATCTGCGGATCGCGGGTGCGCTGCTGCCGTCCGGCACCGATCCCGGCGCGGCCTTCACCGCGATCACGCAGATCGGCACCGAGGCCGCGGTGCTGCTCTACTTCCGCCGGGATATCTGGCGCATCGCGCTGGCTTGGTTGACCGCGGTGAGGCAACGCCCCGCGACGCTGTCGCCGGACGCGCGGCTCGGCTGGCTCATCATCCTCGGCACGCTGCCGATCGCGATCCTCGGTCTGGCGTTCAAGCATCAGATCGAGGGCGGGCTGCGCAATCTCTATATCACGGCCACCATGCTGATCGGGTTCGGGCTGGTGCTCGGTCTCGCCGACAGGATCGGCGCGCGCAGGCTGCCGCTGGAGACGCTCGGCTGGCGGCACGGCGTACTGCTGGGCTTTGCGCAGGCGCTCGCGCTGATCCCGGGCGTGTCGCGATCGGGCGGCACGATCAGCGCGGCGCTGCTGCTCGGCTATACGCGGGAGGCGGCGGCGCGCTATTCGTTCCTGCTGGCGATCCCGGCGGTACTCGCGTCCGGCGTGTTCGAGCTGCTCGACAGCTATGACAAGCCGAACCCGATCGGCGGCGGGCCGACGCTGCTGGCGACGGTGCTGGCGTTCGGTGTCGGCTATGCGGTGATCGTCGGGTTCCTCCGCCTGCTGCAGAGCCGCAGCTTCCTGCCCTTCGTCCTATACCGGATCGCGGCCGGGACGGCGGTGCTGCTGCTGTTGGCGAATGGGATGATCGCCGCGCGGTAGCAGGACGCAAAAAAATGGAGGCGGCTGGCCGGCCGCCTCCAGAGGGGACTGTGGAACCATCGCGAGAGCGATGGGAAATTGGGAAAGGCGTGGCCGGCCTAGCGTATGCCTCTGACCTGTTCGATGACGTCGTCGGCGCTGTAGATCGTCGGCTGCTGGGTCAGGCCGGGAAAGGCGGCGTTGTCCCCCGATCCCGGCTGGATGACGACGACCGACTGCGCCGTCTGACTGGGGCGCCAGCGTTCCAGCACCTGATAGGGCACGTCGCCGCCGCCGAAGCCGCCCGTCGTCGGGCCGGTCGGAACCGCGCCGTCGCTGACCCCGGGCGAGGATCCCGCCTGGCCGGCCGCGCCGCTCGCGGCGCTCGTCGATCCGGTCGCGAAATCTGGTCCGGTCTTGTCGCGCAGGCTGGAGCCGGTGCCGTTGGCGAGATCGCTCGTCTGTGCCGAGATGACGGCAAACCAGGTCATGCCCGCCTCTTTGGTCAATTCGGCGGCGCGCAGCATCGCGAATTTCGCCACCTGATCGGGCTTCGCGCCCCTGGCGCCGGTGTAGACGATCGTGATCCGTCCATCGGTGCCGGTCGTCGAGCGATAGCCGACGTCCTTGGCCGTCTTCGCCGCCTTATACCCCTTTTGCGCGGTCGCCGGCATGGCCACGACCATCGCGACGCTTGCAATCCAAATGCCGAGCTTCATGACCACCTCCATTGGGCAGGATCGATCCTCGTCTGCGCCAGCGCCGGAGCGCGGCGCCGGTCAGAATTGCAGCAGCGCACCGAACACCACGCGTCGATCGTTGAGGAAGCTGAACCGGTCGAACATCTGGCCGCTCTTGTCGATCTGCACCTGCGACTTGCTCTTCGTGTCGAGGATATTGGCGATCGAGGTGCGCAAGGTCAGCGCGCCGACCTTGAAGCGGACCGAGGCGTCGAGGAACCCGGCCGCCGAGTTGAACACCGGGTTGCCGGTCACGTAGTCGCGATACGAGGTGAGATATTTCGATCGCCAATTGTACGCGAGACGCAGTTCGAGCGCGCTGTCCTGGTAGATGCCGACCGCGTTGAGGATATGGTCGGACTGGCCGAGCAGATTGTCGACCCCGAAGCGGAAGACGGTGGTCTGATCGTCCGGCACGCCGTCGCCGTTACTGTCGACGCCGTTGGCCGGTGGCGTCGCCGACGAGTCGATATAGGTGTAATTGCCCTGGAAGCCGAGATGGCTGAGCACGCCGGGCAGCTTGTCGAAGAACTGTTGGTAGCTGACCTCGACGCCCTTGATCTTGGCCTTCGCCTGATTGACCTGGCCGCTGTAGATGATGTTGACGGTCTGGCCGTCGAGCTGCGTGGTGCCGAGCGGCAGGTCGCCGTTGGTGATGATGTTGGACAGGCTCTTGTAGAAACCGGCGATCGAGACATAGCCGCCGCGGAAATAGCGTTCGATCGACAGGTCGAAATTGTCCGCCAGCGTCGGGCGCAGTCGGGGATTGCCGCGATTGACGCGGATTTCGCCGACCGTGATGCTCTGCGCCCCCCGATCGATGCCGTAGAGCGGATCGTTGCGGTCGGTGATCGTCGGATAATTGATCCGGTTGGTGGTCACGACATATTCCTGCGATGCGCGCAGGTCCTGCACGTTCGGCCGGCTCAGCCCCTTGCTGTAGGCGAAGCGGACGAGCTGCTGGCGATCGATGTTCCAGCGCACGTTGAACGAGGGCAGCCAGTTGACGTTGGTCTGCTTGTAAGTGATCGGGACGGCGGCCTGCTCCGAATAAGCGGTCGCGCCGGGCAGGAAGTCACGGGGATCGTCCCGGCTCTCCGCATCGTCGGTTCGCGTTCGCACGCCGTTGGCATCGATTGCGGACGTCTGGGTATCCGCGACGAACGGACGGAACGCCTGGAAGCCCGCCGAATTCAGTTCGGTGCGCACGTAGCGGACGCCGGCATTCGCCGCGATCGACATGCCATTGTCGAACTCGTGCTTGGCGTCGAGCCGCATATAGGCGTTGAACGTGCGTTCGGTGATGTCCGAGATATCCTCGGGGCGGAAGGTCGGCGAGCCGAAGCGCGATCCGTCGTCGGTGCCGCGCGGCAGCCAGCCGAAATTGCCGGCGCAGGTCGGCAGTGCGCAGCCGGCGGGCGGCGCGAGCTGCGGTTCGCTGTTCAGATATTTGCGAAAGTTCGAATAGCTGCTGAGCAGGTTGCGGTTGGCGAAGACGAAGGACTGGTTGCTGCCCTGGACCACGCCGCCGCGATAGAAGTTGCTGAAGCTGACGACCTCCGCGGCCTGGTTGGGGTCCTGGAAGGTGCCGACGATGCCATAGCCGCCGCGACCGTCCCACGGCGGCGCGATCGATCCCCAGTTGAGCGCCATTTCGGCATTGGTCTGGCTCCGCTTGGCATAACGCGCGCCGAGCTTGACGCTGTCGAACCAGCCGCCGAAGCCCTCACCACCCGACAGATCGTAGGCGGTATCGGCGCGCAGCGCATAAAGGTCGCCCTTGCCGACCTGGAACTGATCGGCGGCGAACTGGAAGGTCGACCCGTTGAAGTCGGCGCTCGACGTCGGCCGGGCGAGGGGATTGGTGGCGCTGTCGCCGGTGTAGCGTGTGTTGTTCGGATTGAACTGATGCTCCGGATCGACCGAGAAGTTGATCCGCGGATTGTCGAGATTGGGCGCGATCTGCCAATCGAGATAGGTGTTGAAGCCGGCCCAGATCTGGCGGGTGCTGGCGCTGGCCTTGGTATATTGCCCGTCGAGGGTGACCAGCAGGCGATCGGTCGCCTGCCATTTGGCGTTGAGGCTGATATCCTGGGTCTTGCTGCGATCCATCCGCCCGATGCCGAGCGAGCCGACCGGCGAGCCGACCGCGCCCGTCCAGGAATCGATGCGGTTGGTGACGAAGCCCGATTCCATCAGGCCGCCCTGGATCGGGATCAGCGTCTCGCAGTCACCCGGATTGGACGGAAAGGCGCCGGCGCCGCTGCACATCGCCACCCCGGCCGACGAGAAGCCCTTGTCGACCTTGAGGTTGGTGATCCCGGCGGTCGTACCGGTATCGTGTTCGGGAAACCATTCGAACGTATGTTCGATGCTGTCGGTGGTCTCCTCGACGCGGATATATTTGGCGGTCAGCTGCAGCCGGTCGTTCTTCCACTGGATCGCGCCGTAATAGCTGCGCCGGTCACGGTCGACGTCGTTCGTCCGCATCTGGAAACCGGGCGTCGTGCCGATGATGTTCGACGGATCGACGCCGGTGAACTCGCCGAGCTTGGCGGCGCCGGTCAGATTGGTCTGCGGCACGTTGCCCGACGCATCGAGCACGCGGGGGAAGGGGGCGTTCTGCTGCCAGCCGTTGATCCGCGAATCGAGGTTCGAGCGCGAATAGGAGGCGATGACGCCGAATTCGCCGATCCCCGTCTGCCACCGCCGTCCGGCGGTGATGCTGCCCGACGGCGACGATTTCTTGCGCAGATCGGTGTAGGTATTGTCGAGCGAGATGGCGAGGAACGGCTTCTGCCGGTCGAAGGGTTCGAGCGTGCGCAGGTTGATCGTGCCGCTGATGCCGCCTTCGATCAGGTCCGCCGTCTGGTTCTTGTAGACGTCGACGGCGCCGATCAATTCGGGCGGGATGCTGGAGAAATCGAGCACCCGGCCGCCGTTGGCGCTGAACGCGTCGCGGCCGTTAAATTCGGAGCGGACGAAGCCGAGGCCCCGGATCAAATTGCCCTGGCCCTCGGGCGACGGGAAGTCGGGCGAGGCGCCACCGGTCGCGAAGCGCGAGATGGTCACGCCGGGAACGCGGCCGAGCGCCTCGGCGACCGACAGATCGGGCAGGGTAGCGATATCGGAAGCGGTGATCGAATCGACCACCGTATCCGCGTTGCGCTTGATTTCCTTGGCGCTCTCCAGCGCCTTGCGGATGCCGGTGACGACGATGTCATTGGGCCGGCCGGGATCGGCGGCGCCATCGTCGGGCACGGTGGCGGGATCGGTGTCGGGGGCGCCGGTCTTCGGCGGTGATGCCTGCTCGTCGATCGGCGGCGTCGCCGTCTGCGCGGCCGCGGGCGACACGATCGCCGCGAACACCGACAATGCCGATGTAGTAAGCAGCAGCGACTTCAAAGGCCCGGACACGACCGAGCGTACGCTATTCTTCATGATGGCACCCCCTCCACGTTCGGCGCACCGAACCCGTTCTCCCTTCGACGCCGGCCTTGTGGAACGATCCGGGGCTCTCCAACCCCGGTCGACAACCGGTCATCAAATGTAAGAGTATTGCTATGTCAGGTATTTGTAAGACGCAAGACGAAAAATTATAGACGCTATTCTGTCGTATTCCGGCCTAACATTGAGGTGGCGGCGCTTCCCCTTTGCAAATTCAGTGGGCAGGTTTATCTCATTGAAAGGGAAGAAAAGGGGGCGGAAAATGCACAGATTGAATCCGTTTTGATGGGCGAAATCATGCGCTATGTGTCGCCGCGAGCCGGTCAACATCGATATGCCGAAACTAAAGCTCGGCGGTTGCGAGACTTACGCGGGGATTTCACGGGCTTGTCAGACATAACGGCGAGGCTTCGCTTGCCGGTGCCTGCTACATTAGAACCGGATCGGGTCTATAAACGAAGCCGGATGGCGCTACGTCTTCCCCGCAACGACTTGCAGCCGTTGGATAGAAAACTTTACTGGTATCGCAGATTCAATGGGATGAGGGTTCAAATTACTGTGTTGGTCGATACTGGCATTGTCGCGATCGCAGCAAATCGGCGGCACGATACTTCGACGATTTGTCCGGTCGGCGTGGCTGACAGGCCGGCACGAGCCCCGGCGCAGGCGCCCGGTCGATGACGGCGCCGTCCATCGGATCGATCGTCATCGTCGGTGGCGGCTCCGCCGGCTGGATGACCGCGGCGGCGCTGTCCAGCCTGATCGACGAGCGCAGTGCGATGACCATCACCCTGGTCGAATCGGAAGCGATCGGTTCGGTCGGCGTCGGCGAGGCGACGATTCCCGACATCCTCGCCTTCAACCAGATGCTCGGCATCGACGAAGCCGAATTCATGCGCGCGACCGAGGCGACCTTCAAACTCGGCATCGAGTTCATCGACTGGGCCCGGCCGGGCGATCGTTATATCCACCCCTTCGGCCAGCATGGCGTGGATATGGAGGGGGTCGACTTCCATCATTACTGGCTGCGGCTGCGCGCGGACGGCGTCGAGACGCCGATCGAGACGTACAGCCTTTCCGCATTGGCGGCGCGGGCCGGGCGCTTCACCGCGCCGCATCCCGATCCGCGATCGATCCTGTCGCATCTTCGCTACGCCTATCATTTCGACGCCGCGCTCTACGCCCGCTATCTCCGGCGCTATGCCGAGGCGCGCGGCGTGACCCGTGTCGAAGGGATCGTCACGCAGGTCGATCGCACCGCGTCCGGGGAGGGGATCGCCGCCGTCGTCATGGCTTCGGGGGAGCGGATCACGGGCGATATCTTCTTCGACTGCACCGGCTTTCGTGCCCTGCTGATCGGCGAGACGCTCGACGTCGCTTATACCGACTGGAGCGCCTGGCTGCCGTGCGACAGCGCGCTGGCGATGCCGAGCGCGCCGGTCGGCCCACCACTGCCCTATACCCGGTCCACCGCACAGCCGGCCGGCTGGCAATGGCGCATCCCGACGCAGCGCCGCACCGGCAACGGCCATATCTACAGCCGTCACTTCATGGACGACGATACGGCCGAGGCCGTGTTGCGCGCGGGGGTGGACGGCGCGCCGCTCGCCGAACCGCGGCAGATCCGCTTCACCGCGGGGCACCGCCGCCGCTTCTGGTCGGGCAATTGCGTCGCGATCGGCCTGTCCGCGGGCTTCCTCGAGCCGCTTGAATCGACCTCGCTCTATTTCATTCAGGAGGGGATCAGCCGCTTCATCTCGCTCTTCCCGACCAAGGATATGCCCGACATCCTGCGGACGGAATACAATCGGCACATGGATGTCGAGTTCGAGCAGGTGCGCGACTTCATCGTGCTGCATTATGCAGCGACGGAGCGCGACGACACGCCGTTCTGGCGATATTGCCGGACCATGGATCTGCCCGACACGCTCCGCCACAAGATCGAGCTGTTCCGCGAAACCGGACGGGTCTTCCGCTACAATGACGAATTGTTCGCGCGGCCAAGCTGGGTGGCGGTGATGCTCGGGCAGCGGATCATGCCCCGACGCTATGATCCGGTCATCACGACCCTGCCGGTCGGCGACGTCGCGCACAGCCTGCGTTCGATGGCACATGCCATGGCCGATGCCGTGCAGCGCCTGCCGACGCATGCCGACTATCTCGCGCATTATTGCGCGGCGGGGCGCTGAGCGATGGACCCGCTGGCGATCCGCCGCATCGTCGTGGTCGGCGGCGGCACCGCCGGCTGGATGGCGGCCGCGGCGCTGTCGCATATGCTGACCGGGGTGGAGATCGACCTAGTCGAATCGGAGGCGATCGGCACCGTCGGGGTCGGCGAGGCGACGATCCCGCATATCCTCTACTTCAACCGCCTGCTGGGCATCGACGAGGCGGAGTTCATCCGCCAGACCGGCGCGACGTTCAAACTCGGCATCGAGTTCGTCGACTGGGGCCGGATCGGGGACCGGTATTTCCACCCCTTCGGCACTTATGGTCAGGAGATGGAGGGGCTCCACTTCCATCATTTCTGGTATCGCCAGACGCGGCTCGGCCATGCGCTGCCGCTCGACCGGTTCAGCATCGGCGCGCAGGCGGCGGCGGCGGGCCGGTTCCAGCGACCGGATCAGGCGCGGCCGGGATCGCCGCTCGGCACGCTCAACTACGCCTATCAGTTCGATGCCGGCCGCTATGCCCGCTTTCTGCGCGAGCGTGCGGAGGCGCGCGGCGTGCGTCGCAGCGAGGGGCGGATCACCACGGTTCGGCGCGCGGCGGAGGCCGGTCATGTCGAGGCGGTCGTCCTGGAGGACGGGCGCGCGCTCGGCGGCGATCTGTTCATCGACTGTTCGGGGTTCCGGGGCCTGCTCATCGACCAGACGCTGGCGGCGGGGTTCGAGGACTGGAGCCACTGGCTGCCGTGCGACCGCGCCGTCGCCCGTGCCTGCGCGCGGGTCGACGCGCCGCTGCCCTATACGCGCGCAACCGCGGTGGCGGCGGGCTGGCGATGGCGCATCCCGCTCCAGACCCGCACCGGCAACGGCTTCGTCTATTGCTCGCACTATTGCGATGACGAGGCGGCGCTGCGGTCGCTCGACGCCGCCCTCGACGGCGAGCCGCTGTCGAACCCCAACGTCCTGCGCTTCAAGGCGGGTCTGCGGCGCAAGGCCTGGGATCGCAACGTCGTCGCGCTCGGCCTTGCCGCCGGCTTCCTCGAGCCGCTCGAATCGACGTCGATCCACCTCATCCAATCGGGGATCGCGCGCCTGCTCACCAACTTTCCGGATCGCTGCTTCAACCAGCACGACATCGATTATTACAACCGGCGCACGCGGATCGAATATGAGCAGGTGCGCGATTTCATCATCCTGCATTACGCCGCCACGACGCGTGACGATTCGCCCCTGTGGCGCCATTGCCGCACCATGGCGCTGCCCGCGTCACTCGCGGAGCGGATCGCGATCTTCCGCGAGAACGGCCGCCTCTACCGGCACGACAATGAGCTGTTCAGCGAGACGAGCTGGCTCGCGGTGTTGCACGGCCAGGGCATCGCGCCCAAGCGCCAACACCCGCTGGCGCACCAGTTGCCCGAGCAGGAGCTCGACCGGCGGATGGCGCATATCGCCCGGGCGATGGACCTGACCGTCGAGCGCATGCCGTCGCATCAGGATATCCTCGATACGATCGCCGGCGGGTGACCGGCGCGCCGGCGGTCGTCAGCCGCCGCCCAGCATGGCGACCAGATAGTGTTTGATCCGCTGGCTGCGGGAGGCGGAGGCCGCCCCCAGTACGCCGCGCGCCGCCTCGGGCAGATGATCGGCGACCCGCCTGGCGGACTCATCGAAGACATAGTGATCGAACCAGCCCCGCCAGACCGCGCGTTCGGCGGCGGGCAGATCGCGCACCGCGAGCATCGCGTGAATCATTGCGGTGAATGGGCTGCTTGCCGTCGGATCCTCCGCCCAGTAATTGACGAGCACGTTCAGCGGCCCGAACGCGCGGACGTTGTGCCACCACAAGGTCGGCATGAAGATCGCGTCGCCGGGCGCCAGCTCCGCGACCAGCGCATGCCGCATCGCCGTCGCGAAGCGCGGATACCGGTCGAGGTCGGGGGCATCGGGATCGACCATGCTGGTCGGCTGCCCCGCCATCGTCTGTTCGAGCGGCCCGACGTAGAGATTGGCGAGCTGGTCGGGCGGAAAGAGGAGAAAGCGGCGGCGCCCGCCGACGACGCAGGCGAGATTCGCCGACCCGTCGAAATGGGTCGAGATCCGCGTCTCGTTACCGATCCAGATCCGCGCCTTGGCGCCCGGCAGCGTCAGCGCGAGCGGATTGGCCTCGCTCCAGCCGGGCAGCAGCTGTCCGGTCGGCGCCGACCCGGCGTAGAGCGCCGGCGCTGCGGGATCGCCGGCAAAGCGCACCAGCTCCGACAGCAACACCTTCAACGGCACCATCCGCCGATGGAAATTGAAGTCCTCCACCGTCGCGTCGTAGAAATAGCGGCCGGCGATCTCCGGTCGCCCGACCATCACCTGCACCGGCGCGCCCTGGTCGAATTGCCCGATGTAGCGCGCCAGACTCTCCCGGCCGGCATTGGCGGCGGCGATCGCCGGCCAGTCCGCGACCTGTCCGCGCAGGACGACGGGCTGCCCCTGGCGGACGATCGTGTCGGCAAAGGTCGCCGCATCCACCCGCCCGCATTCGGGCAGCGGCCTGGCCCAGTCCAGCGGCATCATCGCACGCCCTCCGCCATGATCTTGCGCCTCCCCCTGTGCGACCCGCGCCCGCCGATTGCCATGCGACCGTCGTTTGCGCGTTGATTCTCCGGATCGGACGGGAGCTTAGCGTCAATCCATTGACGCGCACAACGGATGGGCCGGGGTGTTTGCGCGAACATGGCGGGGCCGAAACGGCTTGCGGCCCGGCGCCTTTGCTGCATGATCGGGCAAAAGCGGGGGAGCGAGCATGGATACAGCCGAATGGGCCCGGATCGCAGCCGATCCGCGATATATCGCGCTGGTGCGGCGGCGCCGGCGGTTCACCTGGGGGCTCACCGGAGTGATGCTCGCCGCCTATCTTGGCTTCATCCTGCTGATCGCCTTCGACAAGGCGCTGCTCGCGCGACCGATCGGGCAAGGCGTGACCTCGGTCGGCATCGTCGTCGGCTTCGGCGTCATCCTGCTCGCCATCGCGCTGACCGGTCTGTATGTGCGCCGCGCCGCGCGCGAGTTCGATCCGTTGAGCGAGGCGCTGCGCAGCGAGTCGCGCGCGTGACGCGCCGGGCAGCGCTCGCCCTCGCCGCGGGCGTGGTGCTTATGCCGGCTCCGGCGCTGGCGGATGCGCTGGCGGGCGAGACGGTCCGGCAGCCGACCAACTGGACCGCGATCGCGATGTTCGCCGCCTTTGCGGTGCTGACGCTGGCGATCACCCGCTGGGCGGCGCGACGGACGCGCACCGCGAGCGATTTCTACACCGCGGGCGGCGGCATCACCGGCTTCCAGAACGGCCTCGCCATCGCCGGCGACTATATGTCGGCGGCGTCGTTCCTCGGCATCTCGGCGCAGATCTTCACCGACGGCTATGACGGGCTGATCTATTCGATCGGCTTTCTGGTCGGCTGGCCGATCATCCTGTTCCTGATGGCCGAGCGGCTGCGCAACCTCGGCCGCTACACCTTCGCCGACGTCGCCAGCTTCCGCTTCGCGCAACCGCCGGTCAGGGGCTTTGCCGCGATCAGCACGCTCACCGTCGTGCTCTTCTACCTGATCGCGCAGATGGTCGGTGCCGGGCAGCTGATCAAATTGCTGTTCGGGCTGCGCTACGAATATGCCGTCGTCATCGTCGGCGTGCTGATGACGCTGTACGTGCTGTTCGGCGGGATGACCGCGACCACCTGGGTACAGATCGTCAAGGCGGTGCTGCTGCTCGGCAGCGCGACCTTCATGGCGCTCGCGGTGCTCGCGCAATTCGGCTTCTCGCCCGAAGCGCTGTTCGCGCGCGCCGTGGCGGTGAAGACCGACCTCGCCGCCGCGGCCGGCCTCGATCCGGGCGCGGCGGCGGTGCGCGGGCGATCGATCATGGGGCCGGGCAATTTCATCAAGGACCCGGTGTCGGCGGTGTCGTTCGGGCTGGCGCTGATGTTCGGCACCGCCGGCCTGCCGCATATCCTGATGCGCTTCTTCACCGTTCCGGACGCGCGCCAGGCGCGCAAGTCGGTGCTGTGGGCGACGGGGTGGATCGGCTATTTCTACCTGCTGACCTTCATCATCGGCTTCGGCGCGATCGTGCTGGTCGCGACCGAGCCGCGCTACCTCGATCCCGCCGGCGGGCTGGTCGGCGGCGGCAATATGGCGGCGATCCACCTCGCGCATGCGGTCGGGGGCAATGTGTTCCTCGGCTTCGTCTCCGCCGTCGCCTTCGCGACGATCCTCGCGGTGGTCGCCGGGCTGACGCTGTCGGGCGCCTCGGCGGTCAGCCACGATCTCTATGCGACCGTCTTCCGCAAGGGCGCGGCGGATTCGGCGGCGGAGCTGCGCGTGTCGCGGCGTACCGTGCTGGTGCTCGCGATCCTTGCGATCCTGCTGGGCATCATCTTCGAGAAGCAGAACGTCGCCTTCATGGTCAGCCTCGCCTTTGCGGTGGCGGCGTCGGGCAATTTCCCGGTGCTGCTCCTGTCGCTGCTGTGGAAGGGCTGCACCACCCGCGGCGTGGTGGTCGGCGGCACGCTCGGGCTGGTGCTGGCGGTGGGGCTGACGGTGCTGTCGCCGGCGGTGTGGGTGACGATCCTCGGCCACCCGGCCGCGATCTTCCCCTATTCGTCGCCGGCGATCATCTCGATGCCGGCGGCGTTCCTCGCCATCTGGCTGGTGTCGCTGTTCGATCGCAGCGCGCGCGCCGCGGTCGACCGCGACGGCTATCTCGCGCAGCGGGTGCGTGCCGAGACGGGGATCGGCGCCGTCGGCGGGGCGTCGCACTGACTCAAAGCGGTCGGCGGGCGGCGGCACCGCCCGCCGCTCACCCGCCGCGGTTGCCGACGAGATGCAGCAGCCGGCCCGAGTCGCCGTCCTCAAGCAGCCACAGGCCGCCGTCGGGTCCGGCCATCACCGCGCGGATGCGGGCGCCCATGTCCCACCGCTCGGCCTCGCGTGCGCTGGTGCCGTCGAAGGCGAGGCGGATCAGCGCGGTCGAGGCGAGGCCGCCGACGAAGGCCGATCCGCGCCACTCCGGGAACATGTTGCCGGCGTAGAAGGCGAAGCCTGCCGGCGCGATCACCGGGTTCCAGTAGAGGACCGGCTGTTGCAGATCGGGGCGGCTGTCCGGCTTGGCGATCGGCGTACCATCGTAATTGTCGCCGTAGGAGACGAGCGGCCAGCCGTAATTCCTGCCCGGCTCGATCAGGTTGAGCTCGTCGCCGCCCTGTGGCCCCATCTCGGTTTCCCAGAGACGCCCCTGCGCGTCGAAGGCGAGCCCGTACGGATTGCGATGGCCGCTGGTCCAGGTCTCGGCAGGCGTCAGGTTGGGCGTGGTCAGCGTCACCTTGCGCACCGGCGCCTTGGCCGCCGCGCCGGTATTGGCGGGCGGATCGATCACCGCGATCGTCGCCGCGCCGGTCTGGCCGGCGTGCGGATTGCCGGGCGCGGGCTTGCCGTCGAGCGTCAGCCGCAGGATCTTGCCGAGCGCCTGGTCGGGGTCCTGCGCGGGGGTGAAGCGCTGCCGCTCGCCCGAGGTCAGGTATAGAGACTGGCCGTCGGGCGAGAAGGCGATATAGCCGCCGAACTGGCCGCCGTTGCCGCGCGGCAGCTGACGCCACAGCACCTCCAGCCCCTGCAACGCCGGCTTGCCGTCCGCCGTGCCGAGCGTCGCGCGGGCGAGGGCAAGGCCGTCGCCGCCCTCGCCCGGTTCGGCATAGGTCAAATAGATCTGGCGGTTCTGCGCGAAGCCCGGCGCGGTGGCGACGAACAGCAGGCCGCCCTGCCCCGAGTCGTGCACGGTCGGCACGCCGCCGACCGCGGTCTTGCCGCCGTTCGGCGTTACCAGCCACAGGCGGCCGGGCTTCTCCGTCACCAGCATCGTCGCGTCGGGCAGAAAGGCGAGCGCCCAGGGCGAATCGAAGGTGGCGACCGGCACCGTCCGGAACGGCTTGGTCGCGGCGGGTTTGCTGTTGCCGTAATTGACCGGCGCTGCCGCGGCCTGCGCCTGTTCCGTCGGCTGCGGGGCGCCGGAGCCGGCCGACCCGCCGGACCCGCCGCATCCGGTGAGCAGGCCCAGCCCCGTGGCGGCGATCAAGGTGGTGCGCAACATGGACGATCCTTCGGCGAGTGGGCGAGCTGCCCGGTTATCATCATCTTTCCGACACTTAGCCTCTCTCGGCAACCCGCATCGCACCCGGCGCCCACGCCGCCGCTTATACGTCTGATGACGTATCACGCCGCCGCGCACTTACCGACATAAGGCTGTCGGATCGTAGCGATGCGAGGTGCAGATGGACGGTGTTCGGGTAGGCAAGCGGGTGATCGGCGCGCAGGCGCCCGTCACCGTCGGATGGGAGAATATCCCGAAGGTCGAGGGCGGTCCCGCGAAGCGGCTGTTCTTCACCTGGTTCCAGCCGGTGATGCTGTTCGCGCTGCTCGCCTTCTGGTTCTACGCGCCCAACAGCATCGCCAAGGCGTCCACCGCCGTCGCGATCGGCGTCGGCTTCAAGGTGCTGCTGCTCGGGCTCGAATGGCTCGCGCCCCGTCACGACAGCTGGCGGCTGACCTGGAAGGAGCTGACCAGCGACCTGTTCTACGTCGGTCTCGGCTACACGTTGCTGCGCGTCGTCGACAGTTACATCGGCGATGGTGCGATCATCAAGGCGGTGCAGCATTCGTTCGACTGGGACAAACTGTCCTGGTTTACCAGCCTGCCGTTGCTGTTGCAGGCCTTCCTGATCTCGTTCGTCTTCGACTTCGGCCAATATTGGATGCATCGCGGCATGCACAATTGGCATCCGCTGTGGATCGCGCACGCGCCGCACCATTACATCACCCAGCTCAACATCAACAAGGGCGCGGTCGGCAATCCGGTCGAGCTGTTCCTGATCGGCCTCGGCGTCGGCGGCTTCTTCGACTTCGTGCCGCGCGCCGTGCTGCTTGCCGGCGCGTTCGGCCTCGCGGTCGGCACCTACCAGCATATCAACGTCCGCTTCAATTCGCCGCGCTGGTGGCGCTTCCTGTTCAACACCACCGAGCATCACAGCGTCCACCATTCGCAGGACTTTGAGGCGAGCCGCAGCAATTACACCAACACCTGGGTGATCATCGACCGGATGTTCGGCACCTGCGTCGACGGCGAGGCGGAACTGCTCGGCATGGAGGGCGGCCGGCCGATGTCGATCGGCGAGACGATGAGCTTCACCTTCGTGGAAGCCTGGAAGAGCATCAAGGCGCGGTTCTCGCCCAATGCCTATCCGCACGCGGTGCCGGCCGAATGACGACCGCCGCGATGATGACCGCCGACACCCTGCCGACCGGCGCAGCGCAGCCGGATGCGTCCGGAGCGCCGACGCTGCGTAAGCGGCTGACCGACTGGATCTGGCATATCCATGGCAGCGTGCCGCTCGACCCCGGTCAATCGCCGGACGAGGCGTTCGACCGGCTCGATCCGCTGTTCCGCACCACCGGCACCGCGCGCGAGCGGAACGGCGACACGCTGACCTTCAGCAAGCGCGACGCGGCGGCGCAGGACCGGATGGCGGTGTTCAGCGGCGGCATGCTGTGGATCGAGGCGCAGGCGGAGGGGCTGGTCCTGCGCTATCGGCTGCTGAGCAAGGCGTTGCTCTATTGCTTCCTCGCGCCTTTGCTGTTCCTCGCCTTCGCGCAGGCGACCGTCGCGCTCGGCAAGCTCGAATCCCCCAAGATCGAGGCCAAGAAGCCGAAGGCGAAGAAGACGCCGGCGCCGCTCAATCCGATCGACAAGGCGCTCGGCGCGCCGGCACCCGAGCAACCCAAGAAGAAGGGCGGCGATGACGACAAGGACAAGAAGCCGTCGCCGACCGCCGGCTATGTCTTCGCCGGGATCTTCGCCACGCTCTATGCGATCGGGCGGGTGTTCGAGGCGCGGCGGGTCGGGGCGCTGTTCCGGCGCAGCCTGCGCCAAGGCTGAGCAGCCGGACGGCGCGGCCCCGGTCGCGCGGATGGCAAGGGCGTTGCACGGGCAGGGCGCCCGGCTAAAGGTGTGCCGCACGGGGTTGCGGAGCTGGCCATGTGATCGACGACGTGATGCTGCCTGACAAGACGTTTGCCAGCCGCGTCGACTGGAACCTGCTGCGCACCTTCGTCGAGATCGTCCGCGCGGGCGGCATCGGCGCGGCGGCGCGCAAGCTCAACAGGCAGCAGCCGAGCATCAGCGCCGCGCTCAAGCGGCTCGAGGAACAGGTCGGCGTGCAGTTGCTCAACCGCTCGGCGGGGGGCGTCGAGATGACCGCCGCGGGAAGCGCGCTGCTCGCCTTGTGCGAGGAGATGCTCGAGGCAGCGCGGATGGTGCCGCACCAGGTCGCGCAGGCAACCAAGCGGATCGAGGGCGTCGTCCGCATCCAGCTGATCTCCGCGGTGTCGTCGCTCGAATTCGACGAGGCGATCGCCAGCTTCCATCGTCGCAACCCGAACATCCATATCGAGATCCGCGTCTCGCCGTGGCGCGCGGTGCTCGACGCGCTCGAACATGGCGAGGCGGAGATCGGCGTCGGCTATGACAGCAACGTGCGCGGCGGGCTGATCTACGAACCTTTACTGGTCGAGCGTCAGCAACTCTATTGCGCGCGCAGCCATCCACTGTTCGGGCACCGCGTCGAGCGGCTCGGCGAGCTCAAGGACGAAGGCTTCGTCCTGACCGGCGAGGACGAGCTGGAGACGATCACCCGGCTGCGCCGGCGTTACCGGCTCGGCACCCGCGCCACCGGCCGGGCGGAGGATATCAACGAGGCGATCCGGCTGATCTCGCTCGGCGTCGGCATCGGCTTCCTGCCGGTGCTCGCCGCCGAAAGCGCGGTCGCCAGGGGGCGGCTATGGCCGCTGCTCCATCCCGATGCGGAGCCGTCCTACGATATCTTCCTGCTCGCCCGCGCCGAACCCTCGCGCGACACCGCGACGCAGCTGTTCCTCGACGAGGTGATGCGCCGCAACCGGGCGCAGCGCAGGGCATAGACACGGTCTATGTCTTCCATCGGAATTTTGCCCCTTCATCGATGATCTCCGGCGCGGCAACCTTGGCGACGAGGGTAAGGCGCTGATGCGCGCATGATTTCGCCGGTGTCTTCAATGGCTTGGCGAGGGCGGGGCGCATCGGCACGGCAAAGGGACCGCTGAATGGTAGATCGACCGTGGCTCGGCGGCATGGCAGCGATAGCGGCATTGATCGCGCTGGGCGGGTGCGGCAGCAAGCCGGCCGGTTCGGCGGCGGGCGCCGGCGCCGTCAAGAAGGACTTTGCGATCGGCTGGTCGATCTACACCGGCTGGATGCCCTGGCCCTATGCGCAGCAGGCCGGCATCGTGAAGAAATGGGCCGACAAATACGGCATCACCATCCGCATGGTGCAGGTCAACGACTATGTCGAATCGGTCAATCAATTTGCCGCCGGCAAGCTCGACGGCGTCACCGCGACGACGATGGACGCGCTGACCATTCCCGCCGCGGGCGGCAAGGACACGACCGTCCTGCTGATCGGCGATTATTCCGACGGCAATGACGGCGTCGTGCTCAAGAACGGCCGGACGATGGCCGACATCAAGGGACGCTCGGTCAAGCTGGTCGAACTGTCGGTCTCGCATTTCCTGCTCGCCCGCGGTCTCGAGCTCAACGGGATGAAGCTCGCCGACGTCAAGACGGTCAACACCGGCGACGCCGATATCGTCGGCGCCTTCGCTTCGCCCGGCGTCACCGCGGTCGCCACCTGGAACCCGCAGCTGGCGACGATCCGCGCGACGCCGGGCGCGACCGAGGTGTTCGACAGTTCCAAGATCCCCAACGAGATCCTCGACACGCTCAACGTCAGCACCGAGACGCTCAAGGCCAATCCCAACCTCGGCAAGGCGCTCGCCGGCATCTGGTACGAGACGATGGCGCTGATGACCCGCACCGACGCGACCGGCAAGGCGGCGCGCGCCGCGATGGCGAAGGCCGCCGGCACCACCGAGGCCAGTTTCGACGAACAGCTCAAGACGACGCATCTCTACGCCAACGCGAAGGATGCCGCGGCCTATGCCGAGAATCCCGACCTCATCACCGTCACCGACCGGGTGCGTCAGTTCGGCTTCGCGCACGGTCTGTTCGGGCCGAGCGCCAGATCGGTCGACGCGATCGGGATCAGCTTCGCCGGCGGCAAGTCGCTCGGCGATCCCAAGAACGTCAAGCTGCGCTTCGATCCCACTTACATGAAGCTGGCGGCGAGCGGGACGCTGTAGCCGCACCCTGAGCGAGAGACGGAGGCCGCCGGGGTGCCGCCCCGGCGAACGGAGCGCCGTGCCGGTGGCATGGCCGAACAGAAGGACGGGAATGGCACCGCGTACGACCATCACGACCCGGCCCGCGGCTCGGCCCGCCGCATGAGGCGGCTGGTCGACATCCGGCCGCAGCGCGCATCGCGGCTGTTGCTCGGCGCGCTGCCGATCGTCGCGCTGCTGCTCGTCTATCTGCTCGCCTCGGAGGCGCGCCACGCCGCCAATCCGGCCGACAAGGTGCTGCCGACCTTTGCGGCGATGGCGCAGGCGGCGCACGACTTCACCACCCAGCGCGACCCCGCGACCGATCGCATCCTGCTCGTCGCCGATACGCTGGCGAGCCTGTACCGCCTCGGCATCGGCCTCGCCATCGCCACCGCGACCGCGCTGATCCTCGGCCTGCTGCTCGGCACCGTGCCGCTCGCCCGGGCGCTGCTCGGGCCGATGGTGGCGATCATCGCGGTCATTCCGCCGGTCGCGGTGCTGCCGATCCTGTTCATCGTGCTCGGGCTCGACGAGGCGTCGAAGATCGCGCTGATCGCGATCGGCATCGCGCCGTTCATGACGCGCGACCTGACCGGCTTCGTCACCGGGCTGCCCGCCGAGCAGTTCGCCAAGGCGCAGACGCTCGGCGCGAACAGCTGGCAGCTCGCGATCCGCGTCGCGCTGCCGCAGCTGATGCCGCGGCTGATCGAGGCGTTGCGGCTGTCGATGGGGCCGGCCTGGGTGTTCCTGATCGCCGCGGAGGCGGTCGCCTCCGACGTCGGGCTCGGCTATCGCATCTTCCTCGTCCGCCGCTATTTCGCGATGGACATCATCCTGCCCTATGTCGCCTGGATCTCGCTGCTCGCGATCCTCGCCGATGCGCTGCTGATGGCGATCAGCCGCCGCGGCTTCCCCTGGGCGCACGGAGCAGGCCGATGACGCCGCTGCTCGAACTGCGCAACATCTGGGTCGAATATGGCGACAAGATCGTGCTCGAACGCGTCTCGCTCCAGCTCGACGCGGGCAGTTTCGTCGCGGTGGTCGGCCCGTCGGGGGCGGGCAAGAGCACCTTCCTGCGCCTCGTCCTCGGGCAGGAGGCGCCGACGCGCGGGCAGGTGCTGCTCGACGGCCGGGCGATGCCGGCGGCCTGCGGCCCCGATCGCGGCGTCGTCTTCCAGCGTTATTCGGTCTTTCCGCACCTCACCGCGCTCGGCAACGTGCTGTTCGGGATCGAATGCGCCGGTGCGCCGCTGACCGCGCGGCTGTTCGGCGCACGGCGGCGGGCGGCGCGCGACCGCGCGGTCGAGATGCTCGCCGCGGTCGGGCTCGACCATAGTCTCGACGTCTATCCGGCGCAGATGTCGGGCGGGATGCAGCAGCGGCTGGCGATCGCGCAGGCGCTGGTCAAGCATCCGCGCATCCTGTTGCTCGACGAGCCGTTCGGCGCGCTCGATCCCGGCATCCGCCTCGACATGCACGCGCTCATCACCCGGCTGTGGCAGGATCACGGCCTGACCATCGTCATGGTGACGCACGACATCGGCGAGGCGTTCAAGCTCGGCACGCGTGTGCTCGCCTTCGACAAGCGGCGCCACGATCCGCACGCGCCGCACCGCTTCGGCGCGACCGTCACCTACGACCTGCCGCTCGATCGCAAGACACCGCCGCCGCCCGCGCTGCTCGCGGCGCTCACCACGGACCCGTCCGGGAGACCCATTGCATGACGACGACCACCGCCGACCCCTCCGGCGCGCGCGATCATGCCCGCGCGATGGCGGGCACCCGGGTGGAGGCGATGCCGACATTGCCCGCCGCCGCCGCCGATGCGCCCGGAGACGTGATCTGGGAGGAGACGATCGCGCCGGGCGGCTATGCCGCACGGCGGATCGCGCGCGGCACCCGGCTGCGGCTGATCGACCTCAACGGCGATGCCTGCGCGGCGATGCTGCTGTTCAACGCCGACATGCCGACCGAGCGGCTCAACGTCGCCGATACGGTCAAGGTGCAGTGGAACGGCTATCTCGGCGCCGGGCGGCTTTTGCTGTCGGACATGGGCCGGGTGATGATGTCGATCCTCGACGACGAAGCCGGTACGCACGACGCCTTCTGCGGCGCGTCCAATGCCGCGTCGAACGCGCGCCGCTATGGCGTGGGCAGCAATTACGGGCCGTATCCCAATGCCCGCGACCGGTTCATGCTCGCCGTCGCCAAGCACGGGCTTGGCCGCAGGGACGTCCACCCCTGCGTCACCTGGTTCAAGGGCGTGCGCATCGCCGACGATGGCGCCACCGAGCCGCAGATCGGGCCGTTCGCACCCGGCCGGACGCTGGTGCTGCGCGCCGAGATGGAGCTGATCGTCGCGCTCGCCAACTGCCCGCACGTGCTCGATCCGCGCGACGCCTATACCGTTACGCCGCTGCGCGCGACCGCGTGGCGCGGCGCGCCGGCGGCGACGGACGATCCGCTGCGCCAGGCGACGCCGGAAGGCCTGCGCGCCTTCCTCAACACCGAAGACCTCTACGCGCGCTGAAGGATGACGATGACCCTTGCCCCTCTTCCCGGCGCCATCCGCCACGACGAGACCGTTCCGGCGCGGGCGCCTTGGATGCACCGCATCGCCGCCGGCGAGACGCTGCGCATCATCGACCTTGAAGGCAATCAGGCGGTCGATTTCCTGATGTACGCCGCCGCTGACGACGCCGAACGCTATAGCGCACAGGACACGATCGCGACGCAGCGCAACCTGTTCCTGCGCACCGGCGCGGTGCTGCTGTCCAACGAGGGGCGGGCGATGATGACGATCGTCGCCAGCGACGTCGCCTATCACGATACGATCGGCGGCGCCTGTTCGTGCGAATCGAACACGTTGCGATACGGCCACCACACCAAGGCGCAGCATAGCTGCGTCGACAATTTCCTCGACGCCAACGTCCGTGCCGGCCGCGGCAAGCGCGACATGGTGTCGAACATCAACTTCTTCATGAACGTGCCGGTCGAGGCGGACGGGACGCTGGGGATCGTCGACGGCATCTCCGCGCCCGGCCTCAGCGTCGATCTGCGTGCCGAGATGGACGTGATCGTCGTCGTCTCGAACTGCCCGCAGATCAACAATCCCTGTAACGGCTTCAACCCCACGCCGGTGCGCATGCAGGTGATCGGCTGATGTTCACCAAGGTCCTGATCGCCAACCGCGGCGCGATCGCCTGCCGCATCATCCGCACGCTCAAGCAGATGGGCGTCGGCTCGGTCGCGGTGTTCAGCGACGCGGACGCGGGCTCGGCGCATGTCGCGCAGGCCGACGAGGCGGTCCGCATCGGCCCCGCGCCCGCCGCCGAAAGCTATCTCGACGTCGCCGCGATCCTCGCCGCGGCAGAGGCGACGGGCGCGCAGGCGATCCATCCCGGCTATGGCTTCCTCTCGGAGAACACCGCCTTCGCCGAGGCCTGCGCCGCGCGCGGGATCGTCTTCATCGGCCCGACTCCCGAGAATATCCGTGCCTTCGGGCTCAAGCACACCGCGCGCGACCTCGCCGCCGCGCACGGCGTCCCGCTCGCCCCCGGCACCGACCTGCTCAGCGACGAGGCCGCCGCGCTCGCCGCGGCGGAGCGGATCGGCTATCCGGTGATCCTCAAGGCCACCGCGGGTGGCGGCGGGATCGGCATGAAGGTCTGCACCGACGCCGCCGACGTGCGCGACGGCTTCGCCACCGTGGCGCGGCTCGGCGCGGGCAATTTCGGCGACGGCGGCGTCTTCCTCGAACGCTATGTCGCGCGCGCGCGTCATATCGAGGTGCAGGTGTTCGGCGACGGCGCAGGCCACGTCGTCGCGCTCGGCGAACGCGACTGTTCGCTCCAGCGCCGCAACCAGAAGGTCGTCGAGGAAACCCCCGCGCCGCTGCTGCCCGAGGCGACGCGCCGCGCGCTGATCGACGCGGCGGTGCGGCTCACCGCCGCCGCCGACTATCGCTCGGCCGGCACGGTGGAGTTCCTCTACGACGCGGAGCGCGACGATTTCTTCTTCCTCGAGGTCAACACCCGGCTTCAGGTCGAACATGGCGTCACCGAGCAGGTGACGGGCGTCGATCTGGTCGAATGGATGGTGCGTGGGGCGGCGGGCGATACCGGCTTCCTCGACGGCTTCGTGCCCACGCCGCAGGGCGCCTCGATCCAGGTCCGCCTCTATGCCGAGGACCCGGCGCAGGACTATCGGCCGAGTTCGGGCCGGCTGGTCGGCGTCACCTTTCCGGAGGGGCCGCGCGTCGATCACTGGATCGCCGCCGGGACGGAGGTGTCCGCCTGGTACGATCCGATGCTCGCCAAGCTGATCGTCACCGCGCCGACCCGCGAGGCGGCGGTCGCCGCGATGCAGGAGGCGCTCGACCGGACGAGCATCGCCGGGATCGAGACCAACCTCGACTGGCTGCGCACCGTGGTGCGCTCCGACGTGTTCACCTCCGGCGCAGTATCGACGCGCGCGCTCGCCGACATCGCCTATACTCCGCGCACGATCCGCGTGCTGGCGGGCGGCGCCTTGACCACGGTGCAGGATCATCCGGGCCGGCTCCACCTGTGGCACGTCGGTGTGCCGCCCTCGGGGCCGATGGATTCGCTCGCCTTCCGCCTCGGCAACCGATTGATCGGCAATGACGAGGCGGCGGCGGGACTGGAGATCACCGCCGCGGGACCGACCCTGTTGTTCAACGCCGCGGCGCGCGTGTGCCTGACCGGCGCCGATTTTGGCGCGACGCTCGATGGCGTGCCGATCGGCTGCTACGCACCGGTCGACGTCGCCGCCGGGCAGACGCTCAGGATCGGCCGCGTCACCGGCGGCGGCATGCGCGGCTATATCGCGGTCGCCGGCGGGCTCGACGTGCCGCTGTTCCTCGGCAGCCGCAGCGCCTTCACGCTCGGCGAGTTCGGCGGTCATGCCGGGCGCGCGGTGATGACCGGCGACACGCTGCATCTCGCGCGCACCGATCCGCCCGCCGCCCCCGCGGCGGCGCTGGCCGCCGCAGACCGTCCGGCGATCACCCGCGACTGGACGCTGCACGTCCTCTACGGCCCGCACGGCGCGCCCGACTTCTTCACCGCCGACGATATCGCGATGCTGCGCGCCACCGCGTGGAAGGTGCATTACAATTCCAACCGCACGGGCGTCCGCCTGCTCGGCCCCAAGCCGCAATGGGCGCGGCAGGACGGCGGCGAGGCGGGGCTGCATCCGTCCAACATCCACGACAATGCCTATGCGATCGGCGCGGTCGATTTCACCGGCGACATGCCGATCATCCTCGGCCCCGACGGTCCGTCGCTCGGCGGCTTCGTCTGCCCGTTCGTCGTCGCGCAGGCCGATCTGTGGAAGGTCGGGCAGCTCGCACCGGGCGACAGCGTCCGCTTCGTGCCGATCGACACCGCCGCGGCGGTGGCGGCGGAGCAGGCGCAGGACCGGCTGGTCGCCACGCTGGCGGCGCCCCCGGCCGATCGCGCCGGCGCTCCCGGGGAGGAAACGCTCGGCTCGCCGATCCTGCACGCGATTCCGGCGCAGGGCGTCCGGCCGGCCGTGACCTATCGCCAGCAGGGCGATCGCAACCTGCTCGTCGAATATGGCCCGATCGTCCTCGACCTCGAACTGCGGCTGCGCGTTCACGCGCTGATGCTCGAGATCGAGGCGATGGCGCTACCGGGGATGATCGACGTGACGCCCGGCATCCGTTCGCTCCAGCTCCATTACGACAGCCGCCTGCTGTCGCAGCGGGACCTGATCGCCGCGCTGGTCGCCGCCGAGGAGCGGCTCGGCGGCCTCGACGATTTCGAGATCCCGTCGCGCGTCGTCCATCTGCCGCTGTCGTGGCAGGACCCGGCGATCTATCAGACGATCGACAAGTATATGGAATCGGTGCGCGACGATGCGCCCTGGTGCCCGGACAACATCGAATTCATCCGCCGCGTCAACGGGCTGGACAGCATTGACGAAGTCAAGCGGATCGTCTTCGACGCCGACTATCTCGTCATGGGGCTGGGCGACGTCTATCTCGGTGCGCCGGTCGCGACGCCGATCGACCCGCGCCACCGGCTGGTGACGACCAAATACAATCCGGCGCGGACTTGGACGCCGCCAAACGTCGTCGGCATCGGCGGCGCCTATATGTGCATCTACGGCATGGAGGGGCCGGGCGGCTATCAGCTGTTCGGCCGCACCATCCAGGTGTGGAACGCGTGGCGGCAGACCGACGCCTTCCAGGACGGCAAGCCGTGGCTGCTGCGCTTCTTCGATCGCATCCGCTTCTTCCCGGTCAGCCATGACGAACTGACCGAATGGCGGCGCGACTTCCCGCTCGGCCGCCGCGCGATCCGGATCGAGGAGGAGGTGTTCCGCCTCTCCGACTATCGCGCCTTCCTTGCGGAGAATGACGCGTCGATCGCCGCCTTTCAGGCGCAGCGGCAGGCGGCGTTCGATGCGGAGCGCGCCGCCTGGGAGCGGAGCGGCGAGTTCGATCGCGTCGCCGCGCTCACCGAGGAAGCCGACGCCGGCACCGCCACCGCCGAGATCGCGGTTCCGGAAGGCTGCGAGCTGGTCGAGGCGCCGTTCGGCGGCAGCCTGTGGAAGCTGCTCGTCACCGACGGCGCCAGCGTCAGCGCCGGCGAGACGATCGCGGTGATCGAGGCGATGAAGATGGAATCGCCGGTGGTCAGCCCGGTCACCGGCATCGTCCGCGCGGTCTATGTGCAGGAGAAACAGTCGCTCGCTCCGGGCGGCGCGATGCTCGCGGTGGAGGTGGCATGAGCGACGGACGTATCCGGGCCGGCGCGATCGCCGCGGCGGTGACCGCGGGAGAAACCAATGCGGTCTCGGTCGCCCGCGACGCGCTGGCGCGGATCGAGGCCTATGCCGCGATCCAGCCCGCGGTGTGGATCACGCGGCTGGCGGAGGCGGACGTGCTGGCGCGCGCCGCGGCGGTCGATGCCCGGATCGCGGCGGGCGAGACGCTGCCGCTCGCTGGCGTGCCCTTCGCGATCAAGGACAATATCGACCTTGCCGGCGTGCCGACCACCGCCGCCTGTCCCGACTTCGCCTATCGGCCGGCGGCATCGGCCGAGGTGGTGGCGCGGCTGATCGCGGCAGGCGCGGTGCCGGTCGGCAAGACCAACCTCGACCAGTTCGCCACCGGGCTCAACGGCACGCGCAGCCCCTATGGCGCGCCCGCCTGCGTGTTCAACCGCGCCTATGTCAGCGGCGGGTCGAGCTCGGGGTCGGCGGTCGCGGTCGCGGCGGGGCTGGTCGCCTTCGCGCTCGGAACCGACACCGCGGGCTCCGGGCGCGTGCCGGCGGCGTTCAACGGGTTGGTGGGCATGAAGCCGACCAAGGGGCGGTGGAGCACGACCGGGCTCGTCCCCGCCTGTCGCACGCTCGACTGCATCACCGTCCTCACCCACGACATCGCCGATGCCCGCGCGGTCGATGCGGTGGTCGCCGGCTTCGATGCCGCCGATGCCTATTCCCGCCCGGTCGCGGATCGGCCGGTCGCCCTGCGCCGGATCGGCGTGCCGCGGCCCGACCAGCGCCTGTTCCTCGGCGACGCCGCGTCCGAACGCCTGTATGATCAGGCGCTGGCGACGCTCGCCGCGAGCGGTGCCGAACTGGTCGAGATCGACATGGCGCCGCTGCGCGAGGCGGCGATGCTGCTCTACGGTGGGCCCTGGGTGGCGGAGCGCACCGCCGCCGCCCGGCCGCTGCTCGACGACCGGCCGGAGGCGATCGATCCGACCGTCCGCGCGATCATGGAACACGGGCGGACGGTCAGTGGCGTCGACGTGTTCGAGGGCCAGTATCGCCTCGCCGAACTCCAGCGCCACGCCGACGCGATGTGGCAGGACATCGACCTGCTCGCGCTGCCGACGACGCCGACCATCTACCGGATCGCCGAGATGCGCGCCGCGCCGATCGCGCTCAACAGCAACCTCGGCCTCTATACCAATTTCGTCAATCTGCTCGACATGGCGGCGCTCGCGCTGCCCGCCGGCTGGCGTGATAATCGCACCGGCTTCGGCATCACGCTGATCGCGCCCGCCTGGACCGACCGCGCGTTGCTCGACGCGGGGGACGCCTATCTCGCCGCCGCCGCGCTGCCACCGTCACCGCCCCTGACCACCGAGGACCCTATGGACATTGTAAAGCTCGCCGTCGTCGGCGCCCATCTCGACGGCATGCCGCTGCACTGGCAGCTGACCTCGCGCAATGCGCGCCTGGTGGCCGCGACCAACACCGCGCCGACCTACCGGCTCTACGCGATGGCCAACAGCACGCCGCCCAAGCCGGCGCTGGTCCATGCCGCCGACGGCGCGGCAATCGCGGTCGAGGTCTATGAACTCGACGTCGCCGCCTTCGGCAGCTTCGTCGTCGAGGTGCCGGCGCCGCTCGCGATCGGATCGGTGACGCTCGCCGACGGTTCGACGGTCAAGGGCTTCGTCGCCGAGCCGCGCGCGATCGAGGGCGCCGAGGACATCACCGCGCTCGGCGGCTGGCGCGCCTATATCGATGGTCTCGCCCGTCCGGGGGGATCATGATCGCGCCCACCGCCAGCGATCCGGCGATCCGCGCCGAACTCGAACGCGCCAAGGCGGCGAACGAGGCGAAGACGCGCTATCTCGCCGCGGTCAGCCACGAGATCCGCTCGCCGCTCAACGTCATCTACGGCTATGCCCAGTTGCTCGAACGCGATCCCGGCATCTCGGGCGCGGAGGCGGGGACGATCATCCGCCGCTCGGCCGAGCATGTCACCAACCTCGTCGAAGGGCTGCTGGAGATCTCGCGGATCGAAAGCGGCGTGATGACGATCCGCGCCGAGCCGATCGACATCCGCGCGCTGCTCCAGCAGGTCGTCGCCATGTTCCGGATGCAGGCGGCGGCCAAGGGCCTCGCGCTGACGCTCGAGATCGACGCGCGGCTGCCCGATCGGGTCAAGGCGGACGACAGGCGGCTGCGCCAGATCCTTATCAACCTCGTCTCGAACGCGATCAAATATACCGATGCCGGCAGCGTCGCGGTGCACGTCGGCTATCGCAGCCAGGTGGCGGACATCACCGTCCGCGATACCGGCATCGGCATCGCCGCGGAGGATCTCGACCGGGTGTTCGCGCCGTTCGATCGCGGCAGCTCGAGCGAGGCGCAGCGTCAGCCCGGGATCGGCCTCGGCCTCGCCATCACCCGCGTGCTGGCGAGCGTGCTGGGCGGCGACATCGCCGTGACCAGCACGCGCGGCGCAGGCAGCGCCTTCCGCTTCCGGGTGATGCTGCCGGCGGTCGATCGCGCCGTGCGCGGCGCCAACCCGGGCGGGGCGATCACCGGCTATCATGGCGCGCGCCGCACGGTGCTGGCGATCGACGACGATCCGGCGCAGCGAGCGATCCTGCACTCGCTGCTCGTCCCGCTCGGTTTCCGGGTCGAGACCGCGGCGAACGGCCCCGACGGCCTCGCGCTCGCTGCACGGATCGCGCCCGACATCGTCCTGCTCGACATCCAGATGCCGGGGATGACCGGCTGGCAGGTCGCCTCTCGGCTCCGCGCCGATCATGGCGGCGCATTGCGCATCGTGCTGGTGTCGGCCGATGCCCATGATCTCGGCGCGCCGCGCGAGGGGCGCGACAGCCACGACGCCTTCATGACCAAGCCGGTCGAACTCGATGCCCTTGTCACGTTGATCGGCAGCCAGCTCGACCTGCGCTGGGAGCAAGTGGACACGCCGGCGCCGGCGTCCGCCGACGATGCGATGCCGCGCGACGCCCTGCCGCCCGAAGCCGGGGCGCTGCTCGAACAGGCGCGCGCGCAGGCCGGGATCGGTCATGTCCGCGGCGTCGAGCGGGCGCTCGACGCGCTCGCGACGTCGGTTCCGGAAGCGGCGGGGCTCGTCGCCATCCTGCGCCGCCATTTGCAGGCGCTCGACCTGCGGTCTCTGGTACAGACGATCGACGATGCCGCATAGCGACCCCGCCGATCCCGTCCGGCCGGTGATCCTGGTCGTCGACGACACGCCCGAAGCGTTGCGCTTCCTCACCGCCACGCTGGAGAGCGCCGGGATGACCGTGCTGATCGCGATCGACGGGCTCGCCGCACTCGACTCGCTCAAGACGGTCGTCCCCGACCTCATCCTGATGGACGCGGTGATGCCGCGGCTCGACGGGTTCGAGACGACGCGCCGGATCAAGGACCAGCCCGGCCTGCGCCACCTGCCGATCATCTTCATGACCGGGCTGACCGAGACCGAACATGTCGTGCGCGGGCTCAGCGTCGGCGGCGTCGATTTCGTCAGCAAGCCGATCGTCGTGGACGAGCTGCTCGCGCGCATCCGCGTCCACCTCGCCACCGCGCGCGTCGCCCACGGCAGCCAGCTCGCGCTCGACACCAGCGGTCGCCCGGCGCTGGCGGTGGATCGCGCCGGCACGCCGCAATGGCTCACCCCGGCGGCGAGCCTGATGCTCGAACGGCTGTTTCCCGGCTGGTCGTCCGCCGCCGGCGGTCTGCCCGATCCCGTGCGCGCGGCGCTGCGCGACCTCCAGGCGGCACCGCCCGCACCCGGCGCACGGATCGCCGTCGCCGCGGGGGAGCGGACGCTCGAAGCCACGTTGCTGCGCTGCACCGCCGCCGGCCAATGGGTCTTCCGCCTCGCCGAGCGGCATGAGGGCGAGGAGCGCGAGATGCTCGCCGCGCAGCACGGCCTCACCGCGCGCGAGGCGGAGGTGCTGCTGTGGATCAGCCGCGGCAAGCAGAATCGCGAGATCAGCGACATCCTGCAGATCAGCCCGCGGACCGTGAACAAGCATCTCGAACAGATATTCGAGAAGATGGGGGTGGAGAATCGCGCGTCGGCGACGGCGATCGCGGTGACCACCCTGACCCGCTAGGAGGACGCCGCCGCATGACCTCTCCGTCACCGCGCGCCGCGACGATCCGCGCGCTGCTCGCCCGCGGCGAGACCGGCGCGGCCTTCGATGCCGCCACCCGCTGGCGGATCGAGGCGCCGCACGTCGCCGAGGCCTGGTTCCTCGCCGGCATCGCCGCGGCGTTGCTCGGCAAGGTGACGATCGCCATCGAGCTGGTCGAGGCGGCGGCGGGGCGCGACGGGCAGGGGGAATATCACGCGCAGCTCGCCCGCCTCTACACGCTGGTACGCCGCGACGACGACGCCGCGCGCGCGCTGCGGGCGGCAGAGGCCGCGCCGCCGGGCGACGCGCTCGGGCGCGACACGATGGGCTGCGTCTATGCCCGGCTCGGCGACCATGCCGCCTCGCTGCCGCATTTCGACGCGGCGGTGCGGCTGGAGCCGGGGAACGTCGAGTTCCGCTACAATCAGGCCGCCGCGCTGAGCTTCGTCGGCCGGCAAGAGGCGGCGGAGCAGGCGGTGGAAGCGCTGATCGCGCGGTCGCCGGGCCATGCCCGCGCGCATCACCTGCTCGCCGGGCTGCGCCGGCAGACGCCGGAGCGCAACCATGTCGACCGGCTGACCGAAGCACGCCGCGCCGCGCGGGCGGGGCCGGACCGGCTGCTGCTCGGCTATGCGCTCGCCAAGGAGCTCGACGATCTCGGCGAGCCGATCACCGCCTTCGCCGCGCTCGCCGAGGCCAATGCCGAGCATCGCGCCGCCTTGCCCTATCGCTTCGCCAGCGACGCCGCCAATTTCGATGCGGTCGAAGCGCATTGGCTGCGGCCCGCCGCCGCGCCGGCGAGTCCGGCGCCGGGCGCGCGGCCGATCTTCATCGTCGGCATGCCGCGGACCGGGACGACGTTGGTCGATCGCATCCTGTCGTCGCATCCCGAGGTCGAGAGCGCCGGCGAGCTGCAGGCGATGCCGCTCGCGGTCAAGCTGGCGAGCGGCACGCGCAGCCGCACCGTGCTCGATCCCGAGACGATCGCCGCGGCGGCGGCCGTCGATCCGGGTGCGATCGGTCGCGATTACCTCGCCCGCGCCGCCGCGCACGTTGCCGGCGCGAAGCCGCGCTTCATCGACAAGTTTCCCGGCAATATGATGTACATCGGCCTGATCGCCCGCGCGTTGCCCGATGCCGCGATCGTCTGCCTGCGGCGCAATCCGATGGACACGATCCTCGCCAACTTCCGCAACCTGTTCGCGATCGGCTCGCGCTATTACGATTATAGTTACGATCTGCTCGACATCGCGGCTTACTATCATCGTTTCGACCGGCTGATGGCGCTGTGGCGCGAGGTGCTGCCGGGGCGGGTGCTCGAACTCGGCTATGAGGATCTGGTGGCGAACCAGGAGCAGGCGACGCGCCGGCTGCTCGCCCATTGCGGTCTCGACTGGTCGGACGCCTGCCTCTCCTTCCAGAGCAATGCCGCGCCGGTGTCGACGCCGAGCGCGGCGCAGGTCCGCCGCCCGCTCTACCGCGATGCGGTGGATCGCTGGCGCCGCCATGCCGAGGCGCTCGCGCCGGCCCGCGCCTTCCTCGCCGAACGCGGTATCGTTGTCGAATAGTCGCGTGCGCGCGCCAGCCGCGGCTACGTCATTTGCCCACCTGTGCTGCCGGTCCGCCGCCTTATCGTCTGCGCTGCGGCCGGCCCCGTGGCGCCGGCAGATCGGGCGGAACACGATGACGACGACCCTCTTGCGCTATGTGCAGCCGATGATGGTGGCGGCGGTGCTGTTCGGCTGGGCGGTCGCGCCCGCCGCGGTGACCGGTAATCCCTGGTCGATCGTCCTCGCGACGTTGCTCACCACCGCGCTGATCCAGGGCCTCGAATGGGTCAGCGAGCGGCACCGCAGCTGGCGCCTCACCCGGCAGGAGTTCCTCACCGACCTGTTCTACCTGACGCTCAACTATACCGCGATCGCCTGGCTGTCGCGCACGCTCGCCGATGCGCCGCTCACCGCCGCCAAACATGCGCTCGGCATCACCACCGCCTGGGCGATGCACCTGCCGTTCGTGGTCCAGGTCGCGATGGTGATCGTGCTGATCGAATTCGGCCAATATTGGATGCACCGGCTGATGCACAATCAGGCGTTCTTCTGGTCGACGCACGCGCCGCATCACCATCTGACGCAGCTCAACGCGATGAAGGGAGCGGTGGGCAATCCGATCGAGCTGTTCCTGATCAGCCTCAGCGTGCTGGCGCTGTTCGACCTGCCGCTCGCCGCGGAGTTCTGCGCGCTCAACATCCTCGCAATCGTCTCCACCTTCGCGCACGCCAATACGCGCTGCGATCCGCCGCGCTGGTACGCCTATGTCTTCACGACGATCCGCAACCATAGCCTGCACCATTCGGTCGGCTATGAGGAGACGCGGTGCAATTACGGCAATTCGCTGATCCTGCTCGACCGCATCTTCGGCACCTATTGCGACGGCGAGGCGGAGGCGGTGGGGCAGGACGCGCGCCGGCGGCTGACGATCCGCGAGCAGTTCCTGTTCCCGGCGCAACCGCTGATCGCGCGGGCGCGCTGGCGCCGCGACGCCGCGGAGCAGACCGAAGCCGCGATCTGATCGCCATCGTTGACGGGGGACTATGTGCGCATGACAGCGAAGACGTGGGTGGCGGCAGTGATCTCCGCCTGCCTGATGATCGCGCCTGCGCTGGCCGCGACGCCGTCCGCGCGCGTGCTGACCGTGCCGGGCTTTGCCGATTTCCTCGCCGTCGACGGCAAGAGCGTCTGGGCGACCAACGTCGGCCGGGTCGAGCGCTGGTCGGTGCACGGCAAGCAGGCGGCGGTGGCGATGGCGCATCCGTGCGGCGCGATGACGATCGCTTATGGCTCGCTCTGGGTGGCGGATTGCAAGGCGCTGACGCTCAACCGCATCGATCCGAAGACCGCGACGATCACCGCGGTGATCGGCACCGGCATCGCCAATCCCAAGGGCGAACTCAACGTCGCCGCCGGGGCGGGCGCGATCTGGGTGGCGAGCGACGCGGGCGGCGTCATCGCGCGGATCGATCCCGCGACCAACGGCGTGATCGCTTCGATCCCGGTCAATCCGGACAGTTTCTATCTGGCGTTCGGGGAGGGCGCGTTATGGGCGGTGAGCGGCACCGGCCGCAGCCTGCAACGCATCGATCCCGCGACCAATACGGTCACCGCGACGGTTGCGCTGGGTCGTGAGCCGGGCTTCCTCGCGGTGGGCGAAGGCGCGGTCTGGGTGCAGGAACAGGGGGACGGCACCGTCGCGCGGATCGACCCCGCCGGCGCCACGGTGACCGGCCGGGTCAAGGTCGACGAGACGTTGAAATACGGCGATATCGATACCGGCGGCGGCAAGGTCTGGCTGCGCACCACCGCCGGCCAGACCTTCGTCGTCATCGATGCGCGGACGCTCGCCATCACCGCGCGGGTCGGCGCGGCGGCGGGCAGCGGCGCGTTGCGCTACACGCGGGCGGGCGTGTGGACGAGCGCGCACGACGCGCACACGCTGTCGTGGTGGAAGAGCCCCAAGTCGATCGGCCGCTGACCGCGGCGCGATCAGCGCGGCTTGGGATCGATGGGGTAGACGATGAAATCGGCGTGGCGATCGATCGCCGGCGGCGTCGCGGCCGCATCCACCGCCGCGTCGAGCTCCGCGATCGCCGTCGGCGGCAGCGCCAGACCATGTTCGGACGGATGCGACGCGGCCTGCATCGGATAGTCGCGCCCCGGCGTCGTCGTCATCTCGATATGCGCGCCGAGCAGGGCGCGGATCGGATGCGTGCGGGCGAAGGCAGCGAGCCGGTCGGCGCTGGCGCGGAAGACGGCGAAACGGTCGCGCGGCACGTAGAGGCGGCCCGGATAGAGCATGTCGCCCGAGAAGAGCAGCCGCGTGCGCGCGTCGTAGACCATGATATGCGCGGGTTCGTGCCCCGGCGTCGGCAGGATCGCGAGCGGGCGGCCGCCGAGGTCGTAATGGCCGATCGTCCGGGGCCAGTCGCGAACCGCGAAGACGGCGGCGACCTGTTCGGGGGCGAGGCCGACGATCTGCGTATCCGGGCGGTCGCGGAATTCGTCGTCGCCGGCGTGATGATCGCCATGACCGTGCGAATGCGCGACGATCAGGCGGATCGGCCGGTCGCCATGGCGCCGGCGCCAGTCGGCGATCAGTCGGTCGACGACGGGCCGGATGCGCAATCCGCCGGCACCGCTGTCGATCAGCAACGCGCGGTCGCGTCCGAACAGGAGGTAGAGGAACGGCGCCTCGAAATTGGTGCGCACCGACTGGCGGATCACGACGGTGTCGGCGTCGATGCGTTGCACCTGCGTTTCGGGCTCGCCCGGCGTGGTGCCGTCGATCCAGGGCGCAAATGACGGCCCGCCGGGCGCCGCCGCGCCGAGTGTCAGCCACGCCGCAGTGGCGAGCATGAGCGCCCGACGGACCGAAGGCCCGACCGGTCTGCTAAACATGGCTGACGAAGGCATCATCCCGTCAGCCTAGGCGGAGCGATCCGCGCGGCCATGGGGCGTTTGACGGAGCCGGAATGCGGCTCCGTCGACGCCTCAGCGCATCGCCAGCTGCGTGCCGTGCGCCTCGCCGCGCGCCGCGGTCGCGGCGGCGATGCGGGTGCGGATGTCGGCGATCACGTCGGCACGGCATTCGCGCGCCTGCGCACCGAGCGCGAGATGGACGCTACTCAGCTTCTCGCCGCAGACCGTGCTGGCGACCTGATCCATCCGGATCGCCAGCCGCTGCTGGCCGTCGACGGTGGTCAGATCGAGCCCGCGCAGGTTGAGCACGGCGCTGTCGGCCGAGAAGGGGTTGCCGCCGGGTGCGGCGAGGGCCGGCGTGGCCGCCAGAACAGCGGCGAGCGCCGCGACACCGAGTTTCATCATCATCTCCTGCATTCGGGCCTGTCGCTCTTCCGGCAACACGGTCGCATGAATGTAGGAGTGATGGTGCCCGTCGACAAGCACCCGGCCGCCGCCACCGCGGCGCGGATCAGTGGGCGGCGATGACCAGCGAGGCGAGCTCCAGCCGGCCGCCGAGCGATCCGGGCGGCAGGGCCACGGTCGCGGTGCGCGCCTGATCGTCGTCGCCGTCGGCAAAGGTGATCGGCACCGCATAATGGCGCGTGATCGGCCAGCTCCGGGCGGTCGCCAGCGGCACGACGATCCGCCAGCGGCGTCCACCCTCGACGGCGAGCGCCCGCCCGCCGATCCGCACCGGGGTGGCGGCATCGGCGCGCTCCCCCGACAGGCGCAGGCAGGTCTCGGTGCCGCAATGCACCAGCGTCGCACGCGGCGCTGCCGCCGCGGCAGAGGGCAGGGCAGCGACGGTCGCCGCAAGCAGGAAGAGCCGGATCGCCATGGGTCCTGGCTAGCGCGACACGCGGCACGGCGGCATCCGCCGTTTGACGTAGGCGGTGCGGACGATCGGCCGGTTACGTCAAACGCCCCATGTCGGTTCGCCGCCAATATCCACACTCTGCTGCACACGCGAACGGCCCGATCGGGACGCCGGCACCGACCGGCAAAGCCTCGGCGGCCGTTGGTTTTGTGACAAGGGGGCGTTGATGGCAGTAGGTTTTTCCCGCGCAGGCTTGATGGGCGCGACCGCGCTGATGAGCATCCTCAGCGCGCCGGCGCTGGCGCAGGAGGCGCCGGCGAATGCTGCGGGGGCGGCGGACCCGTCGATCGTCTCGGACGCGAACGACATCGTCGTCACCGGCAGCCGGCGGCGGACGACGTTGCAGGACGCGCCGATCAACATCAGCGCCGTCTCCGCCGAGACGATCCAGACGCAGCGGCTCGACGACATCCGCTCGCTCGCCTCCTTCACGCCGGGCGTCACCGTCGCCGACACCGGCCCGGGCTCGACCGGCGCGATCATCCTGCGCGGCATCGCCTCGGGCGACACCAGCGTGGGCGGCGCAGACAGCGGCAATGCGGTCGGCGTCTATCTGGGCGAAGTGCCACTCTACCTCGACTTCAAGCTGATCGACGTCGCGCGCGTCGAGGTGCTGCAGGGGCCGCAGGGCACGCTCTACGGTCTCGGCACGCTCGCCGGTGCGGTGCGCTACATCCCCAACCGTCCGGAGACCGACCGGATCACGATCGACGCGCACGGCCGCGGCTATGCCCAGTCGCATTCGGGGGATTTCGGCGCGCTCGGCGACGTCGCGATCAACGTGCCGATCGTCAAGGACCACATCGCCTTCCGCACCTCGACCGGCTATTACGACAATGCCGGCTTCATCGATTACAATTACCTGCTCCAGCAGCCCGGCGTGTCGGACCCGCAGCCGGGCCGCGCGGCGACCGGCGCGGCCGGATCGCTGGGCAGCAACGCCGATTACGGCGCCAACTTCACGCGCAGGCGCGACGTCAATTACGAACACACCTTCACCACGCGCAACCAGTTGCTGCTCGAGGTCAATCCCGACATCAAGGCGTATCTCACCTACGCGCATCAGACGACCAAGACCGGCGGCCGTCAGGCGAATGGCGCGGGCGTGCTCGGCACCGGCGATTACGAAGGCCCGTGGCGCTATCTGGAACCGGTCGACCGCCGGGCCGATCTGTTCTCCGCCGAATTCAACATCAACCTCGGCCGGATCGCGCAGCTGGTCAGCACCACCGCCTATACCAAGCAGCATATCACCAGCACCGACGACAATACCGATCTGCTGCTCGACCTCGATTACGGCTATGAGGCGTTCCCGCAATTCTCCTCCTATGCCAACAATGAACAGCGTTACCGGCAGTTCAACCAGGAGGTACGGATCGTCTCCGCGCATGGCGGGCCGTTCAACTGGGTGATCGGCGGCTTCTACAATCGGCTGAAGTTCGGCAGCACGCGCAACGAATATACGCCCGGCTTCGCCGCCTTCGCCGGCATCAACCGGCCCGACGACCTCGAATATATCTCGCTGGTCAACAGCAAGACGACCGAGAAGGCCGCCTATGGCGAAGGCACGCTGCACCTGACCCAGGCGTGGCAGGTCACCGGCGGCATCCGCTATTTCAAATATGACGCGAGCGTCGAGGGCGGATCGGACACGCCGCTGTTCGGCGGCGGCCTGACGCGCATGCCCTATCCGTCGACCACGATCGCCGCGAGCCGCATCCGCACCGGCGATACCGCCAAGGACGGCGTGGTGTGGAAGGGCAATACCTCGTACAAGTTCAGCGAGAACCTGCTCGCCTATTTCACCTATTCGACCGGTTATCGCGTCGGCGGCGTCAACCGCGTCGTCCCCTGCATCCAGCCGCTGCCCGCCGGCCAGAACCTCTGCGCGCTGCCCAATGAATTGGTCTACGGCCCGGACCGCACGCGCAACAAGGAAGTGGGCATCCGCGCCAGCCTGTTCGACAAGAGGCTGCAATTCACCGTCGACGGCTATGAGATCAACTGGACCGGCGTGCAGGTACCGAGCCAGACGGTCAACGGCGCGATCGGCATCACCGTCAACGGCGCCGACGCCGTGTCGCGCGGCTTCGACGTCCAGACGACGGTGCGGCCGGTGCGCAACCTGTCGCTGACCGGCACCTATTCCTATGTCGACGCGCATCTGACGCAGGATGTCGCCGGGCTCGTCGTCAGCCAGGGGGTGCGCTACGATGCCTTTGCGGGCGATCGCCTGCCCGGATCGGCGAAGAACAGCGGCAGCCTGCAGATCAACTACACCTATCCGCTCGGCGACGGCCGCCGGATCGAGGCGAATTGGGCGTCCGTCTATCGCGGCGGCATCTATTCGCGCGTCGGCCTGCGCGGCAACGGCGAACGCATCCCCAGCTATGTGACGCACGGCGCGTCGTTGAACTACGTCACGTCGCAATATGAGTTCGGCCTGTTCGCCGACAATATCTTCGACAAATATGCGGTGACCGCGATCAGCAACGACATATCGTCGTACAATCAGGTGCGCACCGATGTCGTCGAGCGCTATTACGCGCGCGGGGTGCTGACGCCGCGGCGCGTCGGCGTCGAATTCCGCCTTCATTATTGATCCGCCGATCGACGGGTGCCGTCCGCCCCGCGGCGGCGGCATCCCGCAGACCCGCGACACAGCCAAGACCAGGACCCCATGACCCGATTGATCGTCACGACGCGCGAGGGTGACACCCGCGCCCTTGAAACCGCGCCCGGCCTCTCCGTGATGGAGGTGATCCGCGAGGCGGGGATCGACGAACTGCTCGCGCTGTGCGGCGGTTGTCTGTCCTGCGCCACCTGCCACGTCATCGTCGACCCCGCCGACGCCGCGCGTCTCGCCCCCGCGAGCAGCGAGGAAGAGGATCTGCTCGACGGTCTGGACGACCGCGCACCGACATCGCGGCTCGCCTGCCAGATCCCCTTCGACGCCCGGCTCGACGGCCTGCGCGTGACGATCGGGGCGGAGGCCTGACCGGCTGACCGCGGTCGGACCCGTCGCAGCGGAGCCGTCGGTGAACGGCGTCGCAGCGCCGATTTTCGACGTGCCTCCCGGCGGATCGGCGCATAGCCTGCGGCGCGACCGCTTCCTCGCCCGGCTGGGCGGGCAGGCGGTCGGATCAGGCGACAGGGCGGACAGCCCGGCGATGGAGAGGACGGATATGACCGAAGGCGATATATTTGCCGTGCCGGCCGCGGTGGAGACGGCGGTGTCGCGGCGGCATCTGGTGGCGGGCTCGCTCGGCGTCGGCGCAGCGCTCGCCGCGCCGGCGCGTGCGGCGCAGACGCCGGGACGGACCGCGCCGCTGACGAGCATCGGCCTCGACCTCGCTTATGAGGCGATCGTGACGCTCGGCCCGGTCGAACAGGTCGGGATCACCCCGGTCGGCAAGCGCGTGCGCATCCCGATCACCGGCGGCACCTTCGCCGGCCCGCGGCTGTCCGGCACCATCCTGCCGGAGGGGATGGACTGGCAGGTGGTGCGCAGCGACGGCTTCACGATGGTCGAGGCGTCGTACCTGATGCGCGAGGCGGACGGCACGCTCATCCACATCTATAACAAGGGACTGGCCGGCAAGGATTATGTCCGCACGACGCCGGTGTTCGAAGTCCCGATGGGCAAGCATGGCTGGCTTAACCAGGCGGTGTTTCTCGGTATGATCGGCCCGGTTCCCGAACGCCGCGATCCGGCGGTGCGGATCACCGTCTACCGGGTCGCCTGAACCGGGTTTCGCGAGAGGAGCTTGCCGTGACGCACCGACTGCTGCTGGCGACGACCTCCGCTTTGTGCCTCACCGTCGGCGCCGCGGTCGCGCTGCACGGCGCGCCGGCGCCGGCCGCGGCGGCGCAGGCCGATGCCGGCCGCAGCGGGACTCGCTGCGCCGCGCTCGCCTCCTGGTCGCGCGGCGGGATTCGCATCACTGCGGCCACCCCGCATGCGGCGGGCCTCGTCGTTGACATCGGGCGTGGCGCACAATCCGCGCCGCTGCCGGCGCATTGCGAGGTCAGCGGGATGCTGGCGGAGCATGTCGGCCGCGACGGGCAGCGGTATGCGATCCGCTTCAAGATGCGGCTGCCCGACCAGTGGAACCGGCGCTTCCTGTTCCAGGGCGGCGGCGGCACCGACGGCAATGTCGACGAGGCGCTCGGCGTGATCGCGGAAGGCCAGCCGCTCGGGATCAGCCGCGGCTATGCGGTCATCACGCAGGATGCGGGGCATTCCAACACGTCCAACGCGGATCCGGCGCGCGGCGGCATGGTTGCCTTCGGCGCCGATCCGCAGGCGCGCGCCGATTACGGCCATGCTTCGCTCAAGGCGAGCTATGATGCCGCGCGCGCGATCATCGCTTATGTCTATGGCGGCGATCCGGTCCATTCCTATTTCGCCGGCTGTTCGAAGGGCGGGCAGGAGGGCATGGCCTTCGCGCAGCGCTATCCTGACGCGTTCGACGGGATCCTGGCCGCGGCACCCGGCTTCGCCCTGCCCAAGGCGGCGATCGCCGAGGCGTGGAACACGCAGCAATTCGCCGCGATCGTCCGCCGGGCGGGCGAGGCGAGCGTGCCGATCGCGCGCCTTGCCGAGAGCTTCTCGGACGCCGACCTGCGCCTCGCCCGCGATGCGGTGCTGGAGGCGTGCGACGCGCGCGACGGCCTCAGGGACGGCATCGTCGGGGCCTTCGCGCAATGCCGCACCGATGCGGTACTCGGCCGGCTGCGCGCGCGCGTCTGCCACGGCGACAAAGCGGCCGGCTGCCTCGCGCCGATTCAGATCGACGCGCTGGCGAAAGCCTATGCCGGGCCGCACGACAGCCGGGGCAGGGCGCTCTACGCCAGCTTCCCGTGGGACGCGGGCCTGTCCGATGACGGCTGGCGGGTGTGGAAGATCGGGCTGGCGGCGCAGGGGCCGCGGCCGATGATCCCGGCGATCAACGCCGCGATGGGCGCGCCCGCGCTGGCGACGATCTTCTCGACCCCGCCGCGCCTGCTCGCCGCGACGCCGCAGGCAGGGATGGATTACCAGCTTGCCTATAACGTCGATCGCGATGCGCCGGCGATCTTCGCCACCGCGCCGGGCTTCGCGCGATCGGCCTGGTCGGATATCGCCGCGCGATCCGAGGATCTGTCCGCCTTCCGCCGCCATGGCGCCAAGATGATCGTGCCGCACGGCGGCTCCGATCCCGTCTTCTCGATCAACGACACGATCGCCTGGTGGAGCGGCGTCGATCGCGCGACGGGCGGCAAGGCGGCGTCGTTCGTCCGCGTCTTCCCGGTGCCGGGCATGGGCCATTGCTCGGGCGGCCCGGCGACCGACCGGTTCGACGCCTTCGATGCCCTGGTCGCCTGGGTCGAGCGGGGCGTCGCACCCGACCGGATCGTCGCCCGTGCGAACCCCGCCTCGCCCTGGCCGGCGCGCACCCGTCCGCTCTGCCCCTATCCGAAGATCGCCAGACCGCGGCAGCCCGGCCACGCCTCCGAACGGGCCGAGGACTTCCTCTGCAGCTAGGCCGCCGCGTCGGGCATGGGTACGGCGACGCGCCGCCGACGCCCGTGCGGGCGCCGGCGGCCGGGCGTCAGTTGCTGTTGAGGCGGACGGTCAGCCCGATCGTCCGCGGCCGTGGGCCGGCGAGCAAGGTCGGGCCGTTGGCCGCGGTCGGGCCGCGATAATCCGAGATATTGTCGGCGAACAGCCGCACCTCGTAGCGATCGAACCGCACCCCGACGCTGGCGCGGTAGAGCTGATACGGATCGAGCGTATCGACCGTCGCATCGCCGTTGCGGGACCGCCCGATCGCGGTGACCGATCCGGTCGCGAACAGGTCGTAGCCGCCGATATCGTGATCGTAGGTGACGTCGCCGCGCCAGTTGAACGGCGGCGTGTTGAGCAGGCGCTGTCCGTCGCCGATGCGCGGATTGGCGGTGCCGAAGGCGGGCAGCACGCGGCTGAACTTCGAATCGTTGACGTTGCCGACCACCGACAGGACCAGCCCCTTGGCGGGCGTCCGCCACGTCGCCTCGACATCGAGTCCGCGCGAATAGCCGTCGCCGAGATTGGCGAAGGCGGCGAGCCCGATCGACGTGTTGAAGGCGCTCTGGATGTTGGTGTAGCGGATGTCGTACAGGCTGACCGCCAGCCGCAGCCCGCCGCCGAACAGCGTCGCCTTCGACCCGATTTCGAGGTTGCGCAACCGGTCTGGGGTCAGCGACAGCGCGCTCGGCACGCCGTCGGCGATCACCGCATCGGCCTGCGCCTTGGATTGCAGGATGCCGCTGCGAAAGCCGGTGCCCGCGTTGAAGAAGACCATCAGATCCTGATCGGGATAATAGGCCAGATTGGCGCGCCAGGTGACCGCGTCGGGATTGGCGTTGCTGAACACGCGGGTGCCGTTCGACAGCGAGTCCGACGTGCGATGATCGTTGAAATAGCGCAGCCCGACCAGCGGCACGAGCTTGCCGCCGAACAGCTGGTAGCTCACCTCCGAGAAGATCGCGTAATTCTCGGTCTTGGTGACGGTGTTGCCCGACAGCGCGAGCGCCGGGAAATTGATGTCGAAGGTATAGAGGCCGGTCGCATTCTGGTAGAAGACGCCGGCGACGCCGTGGAACGGGCCGGACCCGGCGGTGGCGACGCGGAATTCGTTGACGAAGTTCTTGGCGTCGCCGCCATTGTTGAGCACCCCGATGCCGAGCGGGGCGCCGAGGTTGAGCCCGACCTGGAAACCGCCGGGCAGCGACTTCTGATAGGAGGTCGCATTGGTCAGCGTCACCTTGCCGATGTCGCGCGTGACGGTGCCGGAGAAATAGAGGGCGCGGCGGCGGTCGTAGCCGACGACGTCGCCCTGATAGGCGGCATAGGGCGGATCGACCGAATTGGTGACGTTGAGGTAATTCTGGTCGGTGCTGAAATACCAGCCGCGCAGGCGGACGGTGGTCAGCGCGTCGGGCTTCCACAGCAGCACCGCCTGCAGGTCCTTGGCGACGACGTCATTGGCGTTGCGCGCGCGGGGCGTGCCGGTCGGCGCGCCGGCATAGATGTCGGCAATGCCGGCCTTGTAATCATATCCGCCGCTGATCCGCAGGCCGAGCGTGTCGGTGATCAGCGGCAGCGAAAAGGCCGCCGCGGCGCGATAGTTGATCTTGCTGGCATCGTTGGTCGTCGACACCTCCGCTTCGCCGGCTTCGGTAACGCGGCGCAGATCGGGGTTCTTGGTGTGGTAGATGATCGTGCCGGCGGCCGAGCCCTGGCCGTAGAGCGTGCCCTGCGGGCCGCGCAGCACCTCGACCCGGTCGAGATCGAAGTAATTGACCGGCGGCGCGCTCTGGTTGTTGGGGACGCCGAAGGGCGTGTCGTCGAGATAATAGCCGACCAGCCCGTCGCCGATCGGTCCGCCCGCGCCCGATCCGCGGAAGGAGAAGATGCGATAGCCCGCGCCGATCTCCTGCGCCTGCGATGCGCCGGGGATGAGCTGGATCAGGTCGGCGCCGTCGCGGACGTTGCGCTCCTTGAGCGTCGCGCCGGTGAACGCCTGGATCGCCTGCGGTACGCGGTTGAGCCGCTCGGCGCCTGTCTTCGATGCGGTGACGATGATGTCTGAGCCGTCGGGGGTCGGCACGTCGCTGGTCGATTGCGGTGCGGTGTCGACCGCCGTCGCGGTGGCGGTGGCGGTGGCGGTCGCCGTCGTCGGCGCGGACGTATCCTGCTGCGCCACGGCCGGGGTCGCGGCGAGCGCGATCGCGCAGGCGCCGAGCGATGCGCCGAGGTGGAGGCGCAGCGCGCCACGGGCATGCGACGGGCTGGCGTCTCTGCCAAGCCGGGCGGCACGCATGAAGATCATCATGCTATCCTCTCCTGATCGACCGACTGTCTTACGCAATCGGTTGCGCTGGCGTACCACGGCATCCAAAGCCATGCAATACGGCCTGATTTATGTCAGGCCGATGCGGCGAATGCGGCGCGCAGCGCGCCTTTCCAGGCGGTGGTGAAGGCGATGGCGACGCGGGCCTTGGGCGCGATGCCGTCAAAGCCGTGATAGGCGCCCGGCGTGACGTGCAATTGCGTCGCCACCCCGGCGTCGATCAGCCGCGTGGCATAGGCAATGTCCTCGCCGACGAAGAGATCGAGCGACCCCACGCCGATGAACGCAGGCGGCAGCCCCCTCAGATCGTCGACCCGCGCCGGCACCGCGCCGGTCGGCACCTGGACGCTGCCCGCCGGCCGGCCGAGGAAGCTGGTCCAGCCGAAGCGGTTGGCCGCCGCATTCCAGCCGATCGTGCCGATGAACGGCGGCACGGCCCGCGTGCTGCCGGTGCGATCGTCGAGCATCGGATAGATCAGCAGCTGATAGCAGAGCGGCACCGTGCGCCGGTCGCGCGCCGCGATCGCCAGCATCGCCGCCAGCCCGCCGCCGGCGCTCTCGCCCATCACCGCGATCCGCCTGGCATCAACGCCCAGCTCGGCCGCATGGGCGTGGAGCCAGACGAGCGCGCTGTGGCAGTCGTCGAGCGGCCCGGGAAACGGCGTCTCGGGCGACAGCCGGTAATCGGCTTCGACCACCACGCAATCGAGTTCCTCCGCCAGCCGCTGCGACGCGACGATCGTGTCGGCGACCCGGCCGAGGATCATGCCGCCGCCGTGGATATGGAGGATGGCGGGGCGGGGCGGCGTGCCGGACTTGCGGTTGATGACGATGACGCCGACCGGCGGGGATCCGGCGATGCCGGGCGCGACCCGTCGTTCGACCGCGGCGGCGGGCGGCGGCAGCGGAGACGGCGCCGGCGGCAACGTCCGACGGATGGCGCGGACCGCGTCGGGGGTCAGTGGATCGGGCAACGGGCGGGAAAGGATCATCCTCGCGCCCTCGCGCAATTCGGGATCGACCCGCGCCAGGATCGCTGCGTCGCCTGCCGGCGATTGCGCCGCTGCCAACGACGGCAGCGTCGCCGCCGCGGTGATCAGGCCGAAGTGGAAATCCCGCCGTGTCAGGTCCATCGCTGCATCCTCCCGATATCCGGCGCTGTCGCGCTCTCGTCGGCAGGGTGATCGAAAACGCCGTCTCCGACAAGAGCTTAGCGGCAAAACTCGCAAACGATTGCGAGCAGCCGTCAGTGACGGTGCATCCAGACATCGAACAGCGCCAGCCACGCACCGTTCGGCGCGCCGGGCGTTCCCAGCCCGAAGCCGTGGCCGCCGCGCTCGAACAGGTGGATCTCCGCCGGAACCTTCGCCGCGCGCAGCGCCGCCAGCATCATCAGGCTGTTCTCGGGCGGCACCGCCGTGTCGTCGAGCGCATGGACGAGGAAGGTCGGCGGCGTCGTCGCATCGACGTGGCGGTCGGGCGAGCGCTGCGCGACCAGCGCCTCGTCGGGGGCGGGGCCGAGCAGGTGCGCCGCGCTCGCCGCATTGGTGTAGCGCGCGGCGAGGGTGATGACGGGGTAGATGAGGCCCGCCGCCGCGGGACGCGGATCGATCGTGTCGATCGCGTCGCGCGCCGCATAGACGCGCTCGCCGAATCCCGTCGCCAGCGAGGCGGCGAGGTGGCCGCCCGCCGAATAGCCGACCACCGCGACCGCCTGCGCATCGAAGCGATATCGTCCCGCCGCCGCGCGGATCACGCGCATCGCGCGCTGCGCATCCTGCAGCGGTACGGTCGCGCGGTGGCTCCACCCTTCGCCGGGCAGGCGGTGGATGAGCACGAAGACGGTATAGCCGCGCGCCGCCAGCGCCTGCGCGGTGTCGCCGCCTTCATGCGTGCCGACGATGAACGTATAGGCGCCGCCGGGGATCAGCAGCACCGCGCGGCCGTTGCCCGACTGCGGCCGGAAGACGTGCAGCGTCGGGCACGCGACGTTGCGGAAGAACCCAGGCGGGCTGTCCGGCGGCAGCGGCTGCGGGGCGAAGCCGGTCTCCGGCGGCGTGCCCGGCCACAGCGGCAGCGTCTCCGCCGCCCGCCACGCCGCCGACAGCGGCCCGAGCGGCCCCGGCGCAGGTTCGGGCGCACGCTGCGCCGTCGCGGCCTGCGGCAGCGCCAGCCCCGCGCCGGTCGCGGCGAGCAGGGTGCGGCGGTCGATCGTCGGTGGGAAGCGCATCAGCCGCGCCCCCCGAAGGCCGTGGCGGGCCCGCACGGCCACGCGCCGGTGCAGTCGCGCGCGACCCGCGCCTGCGACGCCCCGGCATCGAAGGCGTCGGGCGTGACATGGGCATGGGTCGGCCCGCCCGCGGCGATCCGCCGATGCCCTTGGCGTCGTGTCAGCATCGTCTCCCCTCCGCCGCAGCCGCTGCAATCGATTGTTCAGAACTTATCCCGCTTCCGGCAGCATCGCAACAGACGCGGCGCGACCGCATCGCGGCAGCGCCTCGACGCCGCGCTCCTGACCGGACCACGCACCGCATCGATGGTTCACCAGCGATTCAAACGATTATCATCGCTGCTTCGTCCGGCTTACCCTCATCGCAAACAGCCGAGCCGGAGACATTCGTCGGGCGATCATCCGCCCGCGGCCGTCATTTGCCGGCGCAAGCAGGAGAGACCTCGCATGACGACCATAGACCGGCGGGCCATGATCGCGAATGCGGCGATGATACCGCTGGCCGGCGCGGCGGCGACGGTCGGCCTGACCCCCGCGCCGGCGGCCGCCGCGCCGCGCGTCTTCCCGCCCTCCTTCCTGTGGGGCGTGGCGACCTCCGGCCACCAGACCGAGGGCAATAATACCAACAGCGACGTCTGGGCGGTCGAGCATCTCACCCCGTCCAACTTCAAGGAGCCGTCGGGCGATGCCTGCGACAGCTTCGAGCGCTGGCCGGTCGACCTCGACATCGTCCGCGGTCTCCACCTCGACAGCTATCGCTTCTCGCTGGAATGGGCGCGGATCGAGCCGGAGCCCGGCCAGTTCTCGATCGCGATGCTCGATCACTACAAGGCGATGATCGACGGCTGCCGGTCGCGCGGGATCAAGCCGATCGTGACGTTCAGCCACTTCAGCTGCCCGCGCTGGTTCGCCCTCGCCGGCGGCTGGACCAACCCGGAGGCGCCGCAGCTGTTCGCGCGCTTCTGCGACCGCGCGGCGCGGCATCTGGCCGGTGCCATCCACGCCGCGGCGACGCTGAACGAGCCCAATCTGATGCGCCTGCTGCGCTACAAATTGCCCGCCCGCGCGCTGGCCGGCAGCGATGCGGTGCGCGCGGCGGCGGCGCGGGCCTATGGATCGGACCGCTTCGTCGCGATGATGATCGAAAGCGCCGCGCAGACCGAGGCGGCGCTGCCGATCATGATCGCCGCGCATCACGCCGGGCGGGCGGCGATCAAGGCGGTGCGCTCCGACCTGCCGGTCGGCGTGACGCTCGCCATCGAGGACGATCAGGCGGTCGGCGCACCCGAGGCGCGCGATCGCAAGCGCCGCCTCTGCTATGCCGACTGGCTCGAGGCGGCGCGCGGCGACGATTTCGTCGGCGTGCAGAATTACGAGCGGTCGCGCATCGGCGCGGAGGGCCGGCTGCCGCCCCCCGCAGGGGCGATGCTCAATGCGTCCGGCGCGGAAATCTATCCACCCTCGCTCGCCGGTGCGGTGCACTATGCCTGGGACGTGGCGAAGGTGCCGGTGCTCGTCTCCGAACATGGCGTCAACACGCAGGACGACCGGCAACGCGCCGCGCTGATCCCGGCGGCGCTGGCGCACCTGCACGACACGATGGCGCAGGGCGTGCCGGTGCTGGGCTATTGCCATTGGTCGCTGCTCGACAATTTCGAATGGATCTTCGGTTACGGCCCCCGCTACGGGCTGGCGAGCGTCGACCGGACGACGTTCCGGCGCACGCTCAAGCCCAGTGCGCATGTTCTCGCCGCGATCGCCCGGCGTCGCGCGGTCTGAACACCCGCGCATATGCCAGGCGATGGTAAATCCTGGCTCCCTGCGCCATTCCGGTAGCAGGAGAGGGCGTCGGCGGCGGCACGAGGCCCGGCGGAGAAGCGCATGCGGCTGGACAAGTTCGACCTCAATCTGCTCGTCGCGTTCGAGGCGCTGATGGCGGAGCGCAGCGTGACGCGCGCGGCGCAACGGCTCAATCTGACCCAGTCGGCGACCAGCGCCTCGCTCAAGCGACTGCGCGAGGCGTTCCAGGACGAATTGCTCGTCCTCCACGGCAAGACGATGATCCCGACCCCGCATGCCCTGTCGCTCGCGCCCGAGATCGCCAGCGCGATCGTCCTGCTCAAGAATTTGATCTCGTCCGCGACCGGCTTCGATCCCGCCGTCTCCGAGCGGCGGTTCCGCATCGTCGCGTCGGATTACACCACCACGGTGTTCATCCAGCCGCTGCTCGCCCTGTTGCGGCGCGAGGCGCCGCACGTCCGGCTCGACCTGCTGTCGCCCCGCGAGGACACGTCCGATCGATTGGCCAAGGGCGAATATGATCTGTCGATCGTGCCGATCGAATTCGCCGACCTGCGCCACCCGACCGAGGAATTGTGGCGCGAGCGGCACGTCGTCGTCGGCTGGCGCGACAATCCGATCTTCGCGCAGCCGATCGGCGTCGACGCTTATGCCGCCGCCGGTCACGTCGTCGTCCAGATCGACGGCCGCAACACCTTCATCGAAAACGCGCTGTCGCAGCGTGGCCTGCTGCGCAAGGTGGAGGTGGCGGTGCCGTCCTTCCTGCAGGTGCCCTGGCTGTTGCCGGATACGCTGCGGCTGTCGCTGATGCACGAACGGCTGGCGATGCTGATGGCGGAGCGGCTCGACCTGCGCATCGCGCCGTTGCCGTTCGATATTCCGCCGATGATCCAGGTGCTGCAATATCATTCGACCCGGCATCTGGACCAGGGCCTGCGCTGGCTGCGGACGCGCTGCCACGCCGTCGCCAGATTCGCGCCGCCGCCGCCGGATCACAAATCGGAGTGATGGAAAACGAGCTAAATTAACAATTTTCCCGAATGCCGCCGGTTCCATATCACCCTGTCAACAGACGGCGACAACGCCGGAACATTGGGAGGATGTATGAAGCGCACTGCGGTTCTGCTCGCGTCGGCGGCTGCCCTGGTCGGATCGCCGGCCTTTGCCCAGGCGGGCCAGATCGTTCCGACCGAAACGCCCGGCGCGACCCGGCCCGATCAGCCGGCCGAGGCGGATCAGGGCGTCGGCGCCAATGCGCAGGCGCAGGCCGCGGCGCAGGACAGCGGTCAGCTCGAGGACATCGTCGTCACCGCGCAGAAGCGCGAACAGCGGCTGCGCGACGTGCCGGTCGCCGTCACCGCGCTCACCGCCGACACGCTGATCGCCCGCGGCATCAACGACGTCGCCGCCGTCACCCGCGCGGTCCCGAGTCTCACCGTCACGCAGACGGATGTCGCGACCTCGAACAGCATCAACATCCGCGGCATCGGCACCAATGCGTTCAGCATCGGCGTCGAACCGGCGGTGGCGGTGGTGCTCGACGATGTCGCGCTGCTGCAACAGGCGCAGGCCTTCTCCGGCCTGTCCGACATCGCCCGGATCGAGGTGTTGCGCGGGCCGCAGGGCACGTTGTTCGGCAAGGGCGCGTCGGCGGGCGTGGTCAACATCGCCTCGCAGGCGCCGTCGTCGAAGCTGGAAGCGGGCGTCGCGACGCAGCTCACCACCGATCAGGAATTCCGGCTCGACGGATCGATCTCCGGCCCGGTGACCGACTGGCTCGGCGTGCGCGCCAATTTCTTCGTCGTCGACCGCGACGGCTATATCAACAATCGCGCCGGCGGCGACCGGCTCGGCGGCGAGAAGAGCAATGGCGTGCGCATCCGCGTCGACATCGATCCGACCTCGCGGCTCAACGTCGCGCTGATCGCCAGCACCTCGCGCAACGTGACCGAGCCGGTCCGCACCTTCCGCTATATCCAGTCCGCCAATACGCGCATCTTCGCGGTGCAGCCCTATTTCGCCGGCAATCTGCTCGCGCCCGGACTGGTCGGGATCGTGCCGGGGACCGGCAATTACGACACGCGGGTCAACGTCCGGCCGAAGAGCGACAGCGAGCAGTCGCTCTACATCGGCCGCGCGACGCTCGACCTCGGTTTCGCCAATCTGATCGCGGTGACGGGGTATCAGACCTGGGATCTGACGACGCGCGAGGACACCGATCTGACCGACCTCGCCTCGATCGCCGGCAATGCCGGCGGCGTCAGCCAGATCTCAGACTATAACGCGCGGCAATTCTCGCAGGAGCTGCGCCTCGTCTCGAGCGGCGGCGGGCCGTTCAGCTATGTCGGCGGCCTCTATTACGCCAACGGCCATACCGATCGCAGCTTCCAGCGCTTCGCTTTCGGGCCGGGCGCGCAGCAATGGACGGGCCGGGCCGGGACCGAGAGCTATGCCGCCTTCGGCCAGGCGACGCTCAACATCACCGGCACCACCCATGTCGACGGCGGCATCCGCTTCAACCGCGAAACCATCAACGTCCGCTTCACCGATCTGCGGTCGAGCGCGACCGCGGCGACCTGCGGCACCGGCTGCGCCGGCGACAGCAGCGACGACCAGATCACCTACAAGGCGGCGCTGCGCCAGGACCTCAACCGGTCGACGATGGTCTATGCCTCCTATGCCACGGGCTACAAGGGGCAGGGCTATGACGTGTCGAGCGGCTTCACGCCGACCCGCGCGTCGACGCCGATCCGCCCCGAACATTCCAAGGCCTATGAGGTCGGGCTGAAGGGCCAGTTCTTCGACAATCACGTCCAGCTCAACCTCGCCGGTTTCTGGACCGACTATAAGGATTTCCAGACGCAGACCGCGGCCAATGTCGGCGGCGTGCTGACCTTCCTGCTCGCCAACGCGCCGCGCCTGCGCAGCCGCGGCATCGAGGGCGACGTGTCGATCCGCCCGTTCCGCGCGCTGCGCCTCGACGGCGGAGCCTCCTACACCGACGCGCGCATCCAGGAATTCTCGACCGCCACCTGCTATCCGGGCGAACCGTTCGTCGTCGGCACGGTGGCGACCACGCCGGGCGTCTGCGTCGGCGCGACGACCTCGACCGGCGTGCAGAATCTCGCCGGTGCGCGGCTCGCCAATGCGCCGAAGTTCAAATACACCGTCTCGGGGACGTATGACGTCACCCTGCCCAGCCTGCCGTTCGATGGCTTCGTCCAGGCCGACTGGTCGTATCAGAGCTCCGTCAATTTCGACATCGGCGGCAATCCGCTGACTTTCCAGCGTGGTTATGGCGTGCTCAACGGCAGTATCGGGCTGAAGGCCGATGACGGGCGCGGCTATCAGATCAGTCTCTTCGCCAACAATCTTCTCGACAAACATTATGCGACGCAGATCACCGCCGCATCGGGAAGCAACACCGACGCCGGCGTCACCAACGCCGGGCTGGCGACGGCACAATTCCTCAGCCGCGACTCGCGCCGTTACTTCGGCATCCGGGCGCGGGTGCGGTATTGATCGGTGGTTCGCCGGGTGAAATCTCAGGGGGAGGCGAAACGATGGATGCGATGAAGATCCTCGTGATCGGCGGCGGGATCGGCGGACTGACCGCGGCGATCGCCTTGCGCCGGCGCGGCGACACGGTCGAGGTGGTCGAGCGCGATCCGGGCTGGTCGGTCTATGGCGTCGGCATTATCCAGCAGGCCAATGTCGTCCGCGCGATGGCGCAGCTCGACCTGCTCGACGATTATCTGTCGGCGGGCGTCGGCTTCGACGCGGTCGAGGTGTTCGTGCCGAGCGGGCAGAAGGTCGCGCGCATCCCGTCGCCGCGGCTGGTCGAGGACCGGCCGGCGAACGTCGGGATCGGCCGACCGGCGCTGCACCGCGTGCTGGGCGACCGCGCGCTGGCGAGCGGCGCGACCGTGCGGCTGGGGATCATGCCGACCGATCTCGCCGATGACGGCGACGGCGTGACGGTGACCTTCTCCGACGGTAGCCGCGGCCGCTACGATCTCGTCATCGGCGCGGACGGCGCCTATTCGCAGACGCGGGGCAGGCTGTTCCCCGATGCGCCGGTACCCGAATTCACCGGCCAGGCGGTGTGGCGGTACAATCTGCCGCGGCTCGCCGACATGGACGCCTTGCAGGTCTATAACGGGCCGAACGGCGTCGGGCTGGTGCCGATCTCCGCGACGCTGATGTACCTGTTCGTGACCACCAGCGAGCCGGGCAATCCCTTCTACCCGACCGAGGGGCTGGCGGCGGCGATGCGCGGCAAGCTCGCCGCCTCCGCGCCGGCGATTCGCGCGCTCGCCGAGGGGATCACCGACGATGCCGGCGTCGTCTACCGCCCGCTCGAAGCGCTGCTGGTCGAGGGGCCATGGCACGAGGGGCGGGTCGTGCTGCTCGGCGACGCGGTGCATGCGACCACGCCGCATCTCGGGCAGGGCGCGGGGATGGCGATCGAGGATGCGATCGTGCTCGCCGACGAACTCGGCCGGCATGACACGCTGGCGGCGGCGCTGACCGCCTATCGCGACCGGCGCTTCGATCGCTGCGCCTATATCGTGCGCTCGAGCCTCGCCATCTGCCACGGCCAGATCGGGCGCGCCCCCGCGGTCGACAATGCCGCCGCGACCAAGGCCATGTTCGACATGGTCGCCGCCCCGATCTGACCCCCCCCCCCCATCGACATGATTGCGCACAGGAGCTGATGTGATGAGCCGAGTGACCGAAATCCGTTACGTTGGCTATGCGGTGGCCGACCTCGACGCCGAACGTGCCTTCTATCGCGACGACTGGAAACTGATCGACGCGGGCGAGAAGGACGGGATGGTGCATTTCGCCGCCGAGGGCCATGACGAGAATTATGTCGTCCGGTTGCGGGCCGACGACACCAACAGCATCGACGTCATCGCGCTCGCCGCCGACGGCGATGCCGATGTCGAGGCGCTGCACGACCGGGTCGTCGCCGCCGGCTGCCGGGTGATCTTCGCCCCGCGCGCGCTCGATACGCTCGGCGGCGGCTATGGCTTCCGCTTCTTCTCGCCCGACGGGCTGCCGTTCGAAGTGTCCGCCGGCGTCGACCGGCGCACGCCGCGCCAGCTCAACCGCTGGGAAGGCATCCCGCAGAAGATCAGCCATATCGTCCTGCATTCGCCGGATCATCGGGCGATGGTGCGCTTCTTCGTCGAGGTGCTGGGCTTCCGGGTCAGCGACTGGCTCGGCGATTTCATGTGCTTCCTGCGCTGCAACAGCGCGCATCACCGGCTCGCGCTGCTGCCGGGGCCGGCCTGCCTCAACCACGTCGCCTATGACATGCTGACGGTGGACGACATGATGGCGGGCATCCGCCGGCTGAAGCGTGCCGGCACCGACATCCTGTGGGGACCGGGGCGGCATACCGCGGGCAACAACACGTTCAGCTATTTCACCACGCCGAACGGCTTCGCGGTCGAATATAGTTCGGAGCTGGAGCACGTCGATTTCGACGCGCATGTCGATCAGGTCCATGCCCCCGGACCGACGACGATGGACCAATGGGGGATCGGCGTCGGCGGCCCGCAGACGATGCCGCATCCCAAGCCCGATCCGCGCCTGTTCACCGCGGCGGGGGTCTGATCCGATGGCGTTGTTCGAATATTTCCCGAACTACATCTGGAATCTGTCGGTCGCGATCGCGCTGGAGAGCGGCGGGCGGATCGGTGAGATCGTCGATATGTGCCAGCCGATCCGCGATGCGGCGGCGGGCGGCGGCGATGCCGGCACGCCGCAGTTCATGGCGCGCTGGGTCGAGATGGGCGACCGGCTGATCGGCCTCGCCGACGAGGATGTCGCGGCGGGCCACGGCTATTCCGCCGCCGCCAAGCTCGACCGCGCCGCTCTGTACCTGCTCGTCGCGGAGCGGATGCAGGCGCATGGCTCGGCGGGGCGCGAGGCGACCTATGCGCGTGCGCTCCGGGCCTTCGGCGATGCGACGCGGCTCGGCGGCCTCAGCCGCGAACGGGTCGAGATCCCGCTGGAGCAGGGCCATATGCCCGCGCTCTTCACCCGCGCACCAGGGGCGGGGCGGAAACCGGTCGTCGTCTATTGCAACGGGCTCGACAGCTGCAAGGAGCTGCTGTTCTGGTCGGGCCTGCCCGAGGCGCTGGCGCGGCGCGGCATCTCGACCCTGTGCGTCGACCAGCCGGGCACCGGCGAGGCGCTGCGCCTGCAAGGCCTGCCGGTCGATCCGCACAGCGAGCATTGGGCGTCGCGCGCCGTCGACTGGCTGGAGGCGCAGGACGCGGTCGATCCGGCGCGGATCGGCATGACCGGCATCTCGCTCGGCGGTCATTTCGCGCCGCGCGCGGTCGCCTTCGAACCGCGGTTCGCGAGCGGTGCGGTCTGGGGTGCCAACCACAATTGGGCCGAGGTGCAGCAGAAAAGGCTGCGGCGCGAGGGCGAGAACCCCGTCCCGCATTATTGGGCGCACGTCATGTGGACCTTCGGCGCGGCCGACATGGACGATTTCCTCGCCAAGGCCGAGGCGATGACGCTGGACGGCGTGCTCGACCGCATCCGCGTGCCCTTCCTCGTCACCCATGGCGAGAAGGATCGCCAGATCGCGCTCGATTATGCGCATCAGACGCGCGCCGGGCTGGTCAACAGTCCCAGGGTCGGCTTCAAGATCTTTACCGCCCGCGAAGGCGGCGTCGAACATGTCGGCGCGGACAATATGAGCTACGGGCGGGACTATATCGCCGACTGGTTCGCCGACACGCTCGGCGGCCGCGCCGGATGAATGCCGTCGCCGCCCCGCGCCCGGTCTTTCCCGATGCCGGCTATCTGTACCGCGAGACCGCGATCAGCGTCGCGATCAATGCGGTGTTGAGCCTCATCTTCTTCCTGCTGGTCTTCGGCACCCCGGCCAGCGTGCGCGTCGCGGGGGCGGGCGGCTATGGCATGGATTTCGTGCCGCAGAGCCTGATGATCGCGCTGATGGCGTCGCTCGTGCCCGGCGCGATCGCGGCGGCGAAGCTGCGCCGCGCCGGGCTGGCGGCGGCGGCGGAAGCGCGCGCGGCGTTGCTGCGTCGATCGCTGGCGACCGCGCTGCTGGGCGCAGGCGTGGGGGCGGCGATCGGCTGGCTGTTCGCCCTCCTCCTGCCCGTCGCGGCGATCCCGCTCATGCCGGCGCTGTTCGCCAAGATCCTCTACGGCGCGCTGCTCGCCGCGATCGTCACTCCCATCGGCCTGCGCCGGGCGCTGCGCCGGCCGTACCGCACCAAGGAACCGCGATGACCCGCCGCCTCATCGATCTGTCGATCACGCTCGATCCCGACGTCATCACCGATCCGCCGTTCATGCGGCCGTCGATCACCTATCAGACCCATGCCGAGACGGTCGCCGAGGTGCAGGGCTTCTTTCCCGGCCTGACGGCGGAGCAGATCCCCGGCGGCCTCGGCTTCGCCGCGTCGGAGACGCTGACGCTGACCACGCACAACGGCACGCATCTTGACGCGCCGTGGCATTATCACCCGACGATGGACGGCGGCGCGCGCGCGATCACCATCGACGAGGTGCCGCTCGACTGGTGCCTGCGCCCCGGCGTCAGGCTCGACTTCCGCCATCTGCCCGACGGACATGTCGTCACCGCGGCGGAGATGGCGGCGGAATTCGCGCGGATCGGCTATGACCTGCAGCCGTTCGACATCGTCCTGGTCAACACCGCCGCCGGCGCGGCGCTCGGCGGGCCGGACTTCCTCGGCAAGGGCTGCGGCATCGGCTATGAGGCGACGATGTGGCTGACCAGCCGCGGCGTCCGCGTCACCGGCACCGATGCGTGGAGCTGGGACGCGCCCTTCGCGCTGACCGCCCGCAAGGTCGCCGAGACGGGCGACACCTCGCTGATCTGGGAGGGGCACAAGGCCGGCCGCGACATCGGCTATTGCCATATGGAGAAGCTCACCAACCTCGACCAGCTGCCCGACTTCGGCTTCACCGTGTCCTGCTTCCCGGCCAAGGTGAAGCGCGGTTCGGCGGGCTGGACGCGCGCGGTCGCGATTTTCGAGGAGGCGGCATGAAGCTCGCGACGCTCGCCGACGGCAGCCGCGACGGGACGTTGCTCGTCGTCTCCGCGGATGGCCGGCGCCAGTCGCGCGCCGGTGCGATCGCGCCGACCTTGCAGGCGGCGGTCGACGATTGGGCGACCGTCGCACCGTCGCTGCGGGCCTTGGCGGCGCGGCTCGATGCGGGCGGCGGCGATCCGCTCGATCCCGCCGCGCTGCTCGCGCCGCTGCCGCGCGCCTGGCAATGGCTCGACGGGTCGGCGTTCACCACGCACGGCACGCTCATGCAGCAGGCGTTCGGCCATGATCCGATCGCTACCGATCGGCCGCTCATGTACCAGGGGCTGTCGCACCGCTTCCTCGCGGCGCAGCAGGACGTGCCTTTCCCGTCGGAGGCCGACGGCATCGATTTCGAAGGCGAGTTCGGGATCATCACCGACGACGTGCCGATGGGCTGTTCCGCCGCGGACGCGCTGGCGCATGTCGTGCTGATCGTCCTTATCAACGACTGGTCGCTGCGCGCGATCGCCCCGATCGAGATGAAGACCGGTTTCGGCTGGGTGCAGGCCAAACCCGCCTGCAGCATGGCGCCGTTCGCGGTCACGCCCGATGGCCTGGGCGACGCATGGCGGCACGGGCGCGTCTGCCTGCCGCTGCGGGTCGAGGTCAACGGATCGTGGTTCGGCGATCCGGACGGCGGCGCGATGGCGGTCGGCTTCCATGATCTGATCGCGCATGCGGCCCGCACGCGCGACCTGCCGGCGGGGACGATCATCGGTTCGGGGACGGTTTCCAATCCCGATTACGATCGCGTCGGCTCGACCTGCCTGTCGGAGCGTCGCGTGATCGAGATGCTGGCACGGGGCCATGCACAGACGCCCTTCCTGTCCTTCGGCGATCGCGTCGCGATGACGGCGGGCGGCGCGGCGACGTTCGGGCGGCTCGATCAGCGGGTGGTGCAGGCGGCCATGCCCGGCACGGCGGCGGTATGACGGCTCGGGCGGGCGGCTGCGCGAGCGGTCAACCATCAGGATATGCGGAAGGACGGGCATCATGCGCGCACGCTCACTGTCGATGATCCTCATGCCGGCGATGGCCGCTGCGGCATCCGCCAGCGAGCCGGCGCCGGTGGTGCGGACAAACGCGGGCCCGGTGCGCGGCCTCGTCGCGGATGGCGTGCGGCAGTGGCTGGGCATCCCCTTCGCCGCGCCCCCGACCGGCCCCGACCGCTGGCGCGCGCCGCAGCCGGTGGCGCGCTGGTCGGCGGTGCGCGAGGCCCGGGCATACGGCCACGATTGCGCGCAACAGCCGTTCCCCAGCGACGCGGCGCCGCTCGGCACGGCGCCGTCGGAGGATTGTCTCGTGCTCAACGTCTGGGCGCCGCGCAGCCCGCGCGCGCGACTGCCGGTGATCGTCTGGTTCTATGGCGGCGGCTTCGTCAACGGCGGCTCGTCGCCGGCGACCTATGCGGGCGCACGCCTCGCGCGGCAGGGCGCGGTGGTCGTCAGCTTCAACTATCGCGTCGGGCGGTTCGGCACCTTCGTCCATCCCGCGCTCGAAGGCCCAGCGAGCGCGCGCGCATCGGGCAATTACGGCTATATGGACCAGCTCGCCGCCTTGCGCTGGGTCCAGGCCAATGTCGCCGCCTTCGGTGGTGATCCGCGCAACGTGACGATCGTCGGCGAAAGCGCCGGCGGCATGTCGGTGCACACGCTCATCACCTCGCCGATGAGCGACGGCCTGTTCGCGCGCGCCGTCGTGATGTCGGGCGGCGACGGCGAGAGCGGCGCGGCCACCCGCGATGCGGCGCAGGCGGCTAGCCTCGCCTTCGCCGCGGGCCAGGGCATCGCGGCCGACGCCCCCGACGCGGCGGCGCGATTGCGCGCGCTCACCACGGATCAGGTCGTCGACGGCCTGACCATGCGCGCGCTGTTTCCGGGGAGCGGCACGCCGCGTACCTTCGCCTCGCCCTATCCCGACGGCACGATCGCGCTGCCGGTGGCGGCGACCTATCGCCGCGGCACGTTCCGGCATGTCCCGGTCATGATCGGCGCGACCAGCAACGACATCGGCGGACCGGACGGCATGATGATCCGCGGTGCCCGCACGCTCGCCGGGCTGATCGCGGATGCCGGGGTGCCGACCTATTATTACCGTTTCTCCTATGTGGCCCAAGCCGCGCCGGGCGGTAGTGGCGGCGGTGCCGGCCACGCCACCGACGTCCCCTTCTTCTTCGCTACGCAGCGCGTCAAATATGGCGCGGCGACGACCGCGCGGGACGACGCCATGGGCCGCCTCATCAGTCGCTACCTCCTCAATTTCGCCACCACCGGCGATCCCAATGGTGACGGCCTGCCGGCGTGGCGGCGCTATGACCGCAACGTCGCGCCGATGATGGACTTCACCGCGAGCGGCACGGCCGTGGCGGGCAGCGAGGCTGCACGTTAGTCATGCGGACGGCCCGGACGCACAATGCCCCGCACCGGCCGGCGCGCCAGCGCCGTCCACGATGCGGTCGAACGAGGAGAGGCAGATGACATCCCGATGGATTGCCGCGGCGATCGGCATGGCGATCGCCGTACCGGCGGCGGCGCAGGCCGATCGCGCCACCATGACGCTGGCGCAGGGCTGGCAATTCCAGCGCGGCGGCACGGTCGATCCTGCCGCGGCAGCGACGGCGGGCGGGGCATGGCAGCCGGTGTCGGTGCCGCATACGTGGAACCGCGTCGGCTATTATCTCCCCGATCCGCAGCAGCATCGCAATCACGCCGATACGGTCGACAAATATCAGGGCGTCGGCTGGTACCGGCTGAGCTTCACCCCCGATGCCGCCTTCGCCGGCCGCCGCGCCTGGTTGCAGTTCGACGCGGCGAGCCGCACCGCCGAGGTCTGGCTCAACGGCCGGCGGCTCGGCGCGCATCGCGGCGGCTTTTCGCGCTTCCGCCTCGACGCGACCGACGCGCTGCGTGCCGGCGAGACGAACGTGCTGCTGGTCAAGGTCGACAACAGCCAGCCCGAGCCCGGCTCGTCGACCGCCGACGTGCTGCCGCTGGCCGGCGACTTCTTCGTCCATGGCGGGCTCTACCGCCCGGTCAGCCTGATCGCCACCGACCCGGTCCATATCGACATGATGGAGGACGGCGGCAGCGGCATCCTCGCCGCCACCCGCGCGATCACCCCCGCCGGCGCGACGATCGACGTGCGCGTCCGCGTCCGCAACGATCGCGCCCGCCGGCAGGATGCCGTCACCACCGTCCGCCTGCTCGATGCCGACGGCCGGACGGTGGCGCGCGCGACGCGCCGCGCCGGGCTCGCCGGCCATGCCACCGCGGCGGTCGCGCAGTCGCTCGCGGTCGCCGATCCGCATCTGTGGAACGGCGTCGCCGATCCCTATCTCCACCGGCTGGTGGTGGAGGTCACCACCCCGTCGGGCGCGGTGCTCGACCGGGTCGAGCAAGCCTTCGGCATCCGCGAGCTGCGCGCCGATCCGCAGCGGGGCTTCCTGCTCAACGGCAAGCCGCTGCGCCTGCACGGCGTCGGCTATCACCAGGATCGCGAGGGCAAGGGCTGGGCGATCAGCGACGCCGATGTCGAACAGGATGTCGCGATCATGCGCGAGATGGGGGTCAATACGATCCGCCTGACGCATTACCAGCACGGCCAGACGATCCACGACCTCGCCGACCGGTACGGCCTGATCGTCTGGGACGAGATCCCGCTCGTCTCGAAATGGACGCTCGGCAACGATCTGGTCGCCACCGACGCGCTGCGCGCCGACGCGCGCCAGCAGCTGCGCGAACTGATCCTTCAGAATGCCAACCACGCCTCGGTGGTCAGCTGGGGCATCGCCAACGAGGTCGATTTCGGCAAGTCGATCCCGGCGTTCATCACCACCCGCGACGGTGCCGCGCCCGATCCGCTGCCGCTGCTGCGCGAACTCGACGCGCTCGCCAAGGCGGAGGATCCGTCGCGCGCCACCGCGCTCGCCACCTGCTGCGAGCGCAATATCGGTCCCACCTCCGACGTGCCGATCACCGCGGTGGCGGCCGATCTCGGCGGGGCGAACCGCTATTTCGGCTGGTATTACGGCAAGCCTGCGGACCTCGGCCCGCACCTCGACGAACTGCACGCCAAGCGACCGGCGCAGCCGCTCTCGGTCACCGAATATGGCGCGGGCGGCGCGACGACGATCCACACCGATGATCCGCTCGGCGGGCCGATCGATGCGCGCGGCCACGACCAGCCCGAGGAATTTGAAAGCTACATCCACGAACAGGCCTGGGCGACGCTGGCGCGCAAGCCGTATCTGTGGGCGAGCTGGCTGTGGAATTCGTTCGACTTCGCGACGACGGTGCGGCGCGAGGGCGATGCGGTCGACATCAACACCAAGGGCCTCGTCACCTACGACCGGCAGATCCGCAAGGACGCTTATTATTTCTACAAGGCGAACTGGACCGAGACGCCGACCGTCCATATCAACGGCCGCCGCTACGTCGACCGCGCCTATCGCGTCACCGACGTGCGCGTCTACAGCAACGCCCCGCGCACCGAGCTCAGCGTCAACGGGCGGGTCGTCGGCACGATGAGCGATTGCGCGGAGCGGATCTGCGTCTGGCGCGATGTCGCGCTCACCGCCGGCGCCAATCGCGTCGTCGCGCGCGGCCTGTTCGCGGGCGGGGCGCAGGACGATCGCGTCGACTGGCAGCTGTCGCCCGACGCGGCGCAGGCGGTGCGGATCGACAGCGGTGCACTCGTCGCGCCGCAGGTCGCCGGCAAACGCTTCGGTTCCGATGCCTTTTTCGACGGCGGCACCGCGGGCAGCGTCAACCCCGCCGCCGGCTATGGCCCGCCGCCGCCGAGGAAGGTGGTGACCGGCACCGCGGGCGGGGTCGTCGCCGAAACCTATCGTCAGGGTCGTTTCGGCTATCGCATCCCGCTCGCCCCCGGCCGCTACGCGCTCGACCTCACCTTCGTCGAACCGTCGCTCGCGGCGGGGGCGCGCCAGTTCGACGTCACCGTCAACGGCCGCCGGGTCATCGCCGCGCTCGACGTGGCGGCGGCAGCCGGCGGGCCGTTGCGGGCGATCACCCGGCGCGTGCCGGTCGAGGTCGGCGACGGCGTGCTTGACGTGCGCTTCGTGCCGGTAAAGGGCGAGGCGATCGTATCCGCGCTGGAGATTTCGCGATGACCGCAGACGTCACCCGAGCCACCGCCTCGGCCGCGGCATCGTCGCGATGACCGGACAGGCGCGCGGGTGGCGCGCGATACCACTGCGCTGGCGCCTGATCGCGCTCGTCACCTTGGGGACGATCCTCAACTATCTCGCGCGGTCGACGCTGTCGGTCGCGGCACCGCAGCTCAAAACCGAATTCGGCATGACGACCGAGGATTACAGCTGGGTCGTGCTCGCCTTCCAGGCGAGCTACACGGTGATGCAGACGGTGGCGGGCAGCGTGCTCGACCTGCTCGGCACGCGGCTCGGCTTCTTCCTGTTCGCGGTCGGCTGGGCGCTCGCCAACATGGCGCATGCGCTGGCGACCGGCTGGCCGAGCCTCGCCGCCTTCCGCGCCTTGCTCGGCGCGAGCGAGGCGGCGGCGATTCCGGCGGGGGCGAAGGCGGTGTCCGAATGGTTTCCGCCGCGCGAACGGCCGCTCGCCACCAGCGTGTTCCAGATGGGCACCAGCGTCGGCAATATGGTGGCGCCGCCGCTCGTCGCCTTCTGTATCCTGGCGTTCGACTGGCAGGCCGCCTTCGTGGTCACCGGCGGGCTGAGCCTCGCCTGGGCGCTGCTCTGGTATTGGGGCTATCGCAGCCCGGCGGACCATCCCGCACTCGGCGAGGCGGAGCGTGCCACGCTGGCGGCGGCACAGACCGAGGACGTCGGCGACAAGCCGGCGACGCGCGCCGACCTGCTGCGCAGCCGCAGCTTCTGGGGAATCGCCATCCCGCGCTTCCTCGCCGAACCGGCGTGGCAGACGTTCAACTTCTTCATCCCGCTGTATCTCGTCTCGGTCTGGCACCTCGATCTCAAGAGCATCGCGCTCTGGGCGTGGATGCCGTTCCTCGCCGCCGATTTCGGCAGCCTCGCGGCGGGGCTGCTCCCCGGCTGGCTGATGCGGCGCGGCGTGCCGCTGGTCGCCTCGCGCAAGATCACGATGACCGTCGGCGCCGCCTGCATGATCGGGCCGGCGTGCATCGGCCTCGCCGCAACGCCCGGCATGGCGATCCTGCTGTTCTGCGTCGGCGGTTTCGCGCATCAGATGCTCAGCGGCGCGCTCATCACCCTGTGCGCCGACATGTTCGACAGCCGCACCGTCGGCACCGCGAGCGGCATGGCGGGCACCTCGGCCTGGGTCGGCGGCATGCTGTTCACGCTGCTGATCGGGCAGAGCGCCGACGCCTTCGGCTACGATCCGCTGTTCGCGGCGCTCGCTGCGCTCGACCTCGCCGCCGCCGCGGTGCTGTGGAGCCTGTTGCGCGCGGCGCGGCGGGGGTGAGGGACGCGGCACGCGGCGGCCGGACGCGGCTCGGCCCTCAGGGTTGCAGCCAGGTCAGCGCGTCGAACTCGCGGGCGAAGTGGACGCGCGCCGCACGGCCATAGACGCGCTGGCCGCCGGCGCCGTTGGTCAGCACGACGAGGCTGGTGCCGGCGCTCAGATCGGTGACGAACAGGTTGCAGACGCCGTCATTCTGCCCCCAATGCCAGGCGAAGCGCCGCGCGCCCGCCTGTTCGAGGCCCCAGCCCAGCCCCCAGGAGAGTGCGCCCGCGACGCGCACGGTCGGCGTGTTCATCGCCGGTAAGCGGCGCGCGAAGCGGAGGAAGCGGGCATAGTCGCCCGCGGTGGTCCACAGGCCGGCGGCCATGTTCGGTATCAGGAAGAGCGGCAAGGCCGGCTTGCCGAGCGCCTGCGCCGCAGCGACCCTGTCCGCCTCCGTCCAGCGTTCGACGGATCGCGCGGGCCCCGCGTCGCGCGCCGTGCGGAAGGCGGCAGGGCCCTTGTCCGTCATCACCGCGCCGCCGGCATCATGCGGCCAGGCGACCGCGCCACCGTCGCCGATCCAGCCGTAGCCGCTCCGCGTCATCCCCGCCGGCACCAGCACCAGCCGGCGGACCAGCGCGGCGGCACTCTCGCCGGTGATCGTCTCGGCCAGCCGGGCGAGCAGCGCATAGCCTTCGCCCGAATAACGGAACGCCGATCCGGGCGTGAAGCCGCTGACGAGGTCGCCGGGCTCGGTGCGCCAGTTGAGCAGGCCACCGGCATGGGCGAGCAGATGGCGCGGGGTGACGGCGCGGGTCGCGGCGTCGCGGGTGAAGGGGATATGCGCGACGACGGGTGCGTCGAGATCGATCCGGCCTTCGGCGACGAGCGCGTGGATCGCTGCGGCGAGCACGGGCTTGGACAGCGACGCCGCCTCGAACACCGTGTCGACGGTGGCCGGGGTGACACCCGCCCTCGCGTCGCCTTCCGCATAGCTGTCGATCCGGTCACCGTCGAGCAAAGCCCAGCTCGCCCCCGGCACGTCGGCCAGTGTCATCCACGGCTTGAGGAGGAACGGCGGCGGTACGGCGCCGCGTGCCGATGCCGGTTCCGGGGCCGGCGCGACCGTCGCGGCGAGGCCGCCGGCAAGCACAAGGCGGCGTGTCGGCGGGCGCGTGGAGCGGTCGGTCATCCGCCGGCGCTACCGCACGCCGCCCACTTTGCAAGAGCCGGCGTCGCTCGGGCGTAGCGCGACGGAGACGGCGCTGGTGCAGCCGATCCGCCCGCGGGGCCGGTTACGGCGCAGGCGGCGCTGTCGGTGCGATCCATCCTCCCGCAGTCGCGACGTAGAGGCGGGCGACGTTGAGGAACTGCCGCGTCCGCGCGACGACGAGGCCGTTGCTGGCGCGCTGGTAGAGGCGTTCGGTCTCCAGCACCTGGAGGATGCCCGAATTGCCGACCTCGAAGCTGCGCCGCGACAGGTGGCGCGAGCGTTCGGCGACTGCGACCGACGCCTGCTGGTCGGCGACCGAGCGGGTGTCGTTCCGCATCGCCGAGAGCAGATCGGCGACCTGGCTGAACGCGACCAGCACCGTCTGTTCGTAGCGCGCCTGGCTGGCGCGGGCTTGGTCGACCGCCGCCGCGCGCTCGGCCTTCAACGTGCCGCCGTGGAAGATCGGCGCGGTCAGGCCAGCGAACAAATCGTAGCCGCGGAAGGCGTTCCTGACGAGGTCACCGACCGCCGGGGCGCCCTGCGTCAGCGTCGCGCCCAGGGTGATGTCGGGATAGAGGCGCGCGGTGGCGACGCCGATCGCCGCGGTGGCGGCGTGCAACTGCGCCTCCGCCTGGAGGATGTCGGGGCGGCGGTGGACCAGCGCGGACGGCAGCGCCACCGGGATCGTCGCCGGCAGCGTCAGCCGGTCGAGCGCGACATCGGTGGGCGGCAGCGTGTCGGGCGTGGTGCCGATGAGGGTGGCGAGCAGGTGCCGCGCTTCGGCGAGCTGCTGGTCGAGCTGCGGCAGGTCGCCGCGGTCGGCGGCATATTGGCTCTGCGCGTTGAGCACCTCGACCAAAGTGCCCTCGCCGCCGGTCCGGCGCTTCTGCGTCAGGTCGACGTTGCGCTGGTCGTCGGCGAGCAGCGCGCGGGCGGTGGCGATCTGCGCGTTGAGCGCGGCGATGGTCAGCACCTGATTGACCACCTGTCCCGCGATCGAGAGGTGTGCCGCCTCGGTCTGGCGCTGCTGCGCCTCCGCCTGCGCCGCGCTCTGCTCGACGCGGCGGCGCAGCCCGCCGAACAGGTCGAGGTCGTAGCTGACGCCGCCGCCGACGGTGTAGAGGTTGAATTCCGGATTGCCGCCGGGCGCGAGCGGATTGCTGCCGGAGAAGCCGAAGGCGGCGAGGTTGACCTGCTGCTGGTCGGCGCGGCCATTGGCGTCGACCTGCGGCAGGCGGCGGCCGGCGATGGCGCGGACCTCGTCGCGGCTGGCGGCGAGCGTCGCGTTGCTCGCGGCGAGGCTGCGGTTGTGCGCGATCGCCTGATCGACCAGCGCGTCGAGCTGCGGCGAGCCGAAGGCGGTCCACCAATGTTGCTCCGGCCCGTCGCCGAACGCGACGCGCGGCGGGGCCGCCTCGCCGGCGGGCTGGTAGCCGCTCGCGGCGGGGGCCTGCGGCCGCGCGAAATCGGGGCCGACGGTGCAGCCGGCGAGCGCGGCGGCCGCGACGGCGGTGAGGATCAGGGGGGCAACGCGCATCGGATCAGTCCATGTGGATCGTCGGGCCGTCGCCGCCGCCGGCGCGGGGGCGGCGCATCAGCAGCAGCAGCGGGATGACGGCGAGGGTGAGGATGAAGAGCAGCCAGAAGGCATCGACATAGGAGACCATCGCCGCCTGGCGCGTGATCTGCGCGTTGAGCATCGCGACCGCCGCCGGCGCGTCGAAGTCGAAGCCCGACGGCAGCAGCGGATTGTCCGGCCGCACGCCCTCGACCAGCCGCGCATGCACCGTCGCGCCGTTGCGGATGGTCAGCGCCTGCAGCATCGAGATGCCGACCGCCGAGCCGATGTTGCGGGTCAGCGTGAACATCGCCGCGCCCTCGTTGCGGTAGCGCGCGTCGAGCGTCGCGAAGGCGATCGTGGTCAGCGGGACGAAGACCAGTCCGGTGCCGATGCCCTGGATGAAGCCCGAGACGATCACCAGCCGCTCGTTCATGCCGAGCGTGAAGCCCGACATGATGTGCAGCGAATAGGCCGCGATGGCGAAGCCGGCGAAGATCAGGATGCGCGCGTCGACCGTCTTGATCAGCCGGCCGACGACGATCATCGAGATCAGCGTACCGATACCGCGCGGCGCGGTGACCAGCCCGGTCAGCACGACCGGATAGCCCATCAGCGTCTCCAGCATCGTCGGCAGCAGCGCGAGCACGCCGAACAAGACGGTGCCGAGGAAGAAGCCGAAGATCGAGCCGGTCAGGAAGTTGCGGTCCTTGAACATGCCGATGTCGATGAACGGCCGGCGCGCGGTCAGCGTGTGGACGACGAACAGATAGCCGAAGAACAGGCCGAGCGCCGCCTCGAGGCAGATCTCGGTCGAGCTGAACCAGTCCTTGGTCTGGCCGCGGTCGAGCATCAGCTGGATCGAGCCGATCGCCAGCGCGAGCATCGCGAAGCCGAACAGGTCGAGCCGCGGCCGCATCGCATCCTTGGTCTCGGTCAGGAATCCCGACAGGCCGGCGAAGGCGAGCGCGCCGATCGGCAGGTTGATGTAGAAGACCCAGCGCCACGACAGATTGTCGGTCAGCCAGCCGCCGAGCGCCGGGCCGATGATCGGCCCCAGGATCGCGCCCATTCCCCACACCGCCATCGCCGGGCCGTGGCGTTCGGGCGGGTTGATGTCGAGCAGGATCGCCTGGCTCATCGGCACCAGCGCCGCGCCGAACACGCCCTGCAACAGGCGGAAGCCGACCAGCTCGCCGAGGCTGTTGGCGATGCCGCACAGGCCGGAGACCGCGGTGAAGCCGACGATCGACCACAGCATCAGCCGCTTGCGCCCGAACCGCCCGGCCAGCCAGCCGGTCAGCGGGGTCATGATCGCGGCGGCGACGATGTAGGAGGTGAGCACCCAGGTGATCTCCTCGCCCGAGGCGGAGACGCTGCCCTGGATATGCGGCAGCGCGACGTTGGCGATCGTGCTGTCGAGCGAGTTCATCACCGTCGCCGCCATCACCGCGGCGGTGATGAAGCGTCGCGAGACCGGATCCGGATAGGCGCCGGTCATCGTGTTGCGGCGTCACCGCCGAACAGGTGGCGGCGATGGCCGGTGTCGACCTCGACCTCGACGCTGAGCCCGGCGTGCAGCGGCACGCCCTGCGGCAGGCGGTCGATGCTGAATTCGACCGGCAGGCGCTGGACGACCTTGACCCAATTGCCCGTCGCATTCTCCGCCGGCAGCAGCGCGAAGCTGTTGCCGGTGCCGGGGCTGAAGCTGGTCAGCCGGCCGGTCAGTTCCAGATCGGGGAAGGCGTCGACGTGGAAGGTGGCGCGCTGGCCGACGCGCATGTGGTTGAGCTGGTCCTCCTTGAAATTGCCCTCGACCCACAGGCGCGTGCCGGCGAGCGTGAACACCGGCTTGGCGGCGGTGACGTAGCTGCCGCGCTGGAGCTGGTCGACCTTGGTGACGATGCCGTCCTGCGCGGCGCGCACCACGGTGTAGCCGAGGTTGAGGCGGGCGCGCTCCAGCGCCGCCTCGGCCCGCTGCACCGCCGGCTGCGCCGCGGTCGGCGCGTCGACGCTGCCGGTCAATGTCGCGGCGACGCCGGCATTCTGCTGGACCGAGGTCTGGATCTGCTGGCGCGCGGTCTGCGCGGCGAGCACCGCCTGATCGTACTGGTTCTGCGACGAGATGCCCTCGGCGAGCAGCGACTTCTGCCGCGCCGCCTCGCGCTCCGCATAGGCGAGCCGCGCGCGGGCGGCGGCGAGGCCGGCCTCGCCCTCGCGGTAATTGGCGCGCAGCGACGACACCTGCGTGCGGGCGTTGGCGAGCTCCGCCGCCGCCTCGTCGACCGCGGCCTGGAAGGGAGCGGGGTCGATGCGGAACAGCACGTCGCCGGCGCGGACCTGCTGGTTGTTGTGCACCATCACCGCGATCACCGGCCCGCTGACGCTGGCGGCGACCGGCACGAGGCCCGCCTGGAGATAGCCGTTGTCGGTCGACTGGTAGCGACCGCCGCTCAGGTAGAAGAACAGGCCGACCGCGATGGCGACGATCGGCGCGGCGAGCAGCAGCGGCAGGCGCAGCCGGCTGCGCCGGGTGGGCGTCGGATCGGCCGCCTGCACGACGGGGGCGGGATCGGTGACCGGCGGCGCTTCCTCGAGCGCGGTCGGATCGGGGCGATGATCGGGGTCGTCCAGGCTCATGATACCTCACGGATCCGGGGACTCGCCCCGATGATCTCGATTAACGCAAGCGCCGGTGGACCCGATGGGAATGGAAAGCAACCTGATTATGAGGCGGCTTACAGATAAGTTACATTGACCTTTTGGCCCGCTGCCGCAAAGCGCTGACATCATTATCGCCAGCGGTATAGGAGGCCGACACCGCCATGGTGCGAACAGAAGGACGACCGATGACCGCTCCCGTCGGAGCCGAAGCTCTTCCAGATGCGGGGCAGCGCAGCTTCGCGACGCAGGTCTCGCTGATCGCCCGCCTGCTGCGCAAACGGTTCGACGAGCGCGCGCGGGCGATGGCGCTCGCCGAAGGCGAGGCGCTGACCCAGGCGCAATGGCGGGCGCTCGCCTCGATCTATCTCCATCCCGGCTGGACGCAGAAGGAGATGGCGGAAAAGCTCGAGATCGGCCCGGTCGCGATCGGCCAGACGCTCGACCGGCTCGAGGCGCTGCAATGGGTCGAGCGGCGCGCCGACCCCGGCGATCGTCGCGTCAAGCGGCTCTATGCCACCGAGGCGGCGCAGCCGGTGGTGGCGCGACTGGGTCTGCTGGCCGACCGGGAGGATCATTATGCCGGCATCAGCCTGGCGCCCGAGAAGATGCAAATGCTGACCACGCTGCTCGACGAGGTGATCGACAGCCTGTCCAAGCCGGCGTGAGGCGGGATCGTCGCGACGTGCACGCCATTGCCAGGTTGCACTGATAGGCTCGCCTCGTCGGAACCGTCTCCAACAGCCTCCGTACCGCCCCGCCGAAGGCCGGGGTCCAGCTGGGAGGGCGGCGTGGGTCATTCCAAAACTCCACCACACTGGACCCCGGCCCCCCGCCGGGGTGGTACGTGGTGGGTGATACCGCCGTTTACGCAGGGTGGCGGGGACGGAGGTTGCGACCGCGTATCCTGATGACAGGCGCCCAAAACAAACACCGGGCTCCCGCCGGCGCCGAAGCGCTGATAAGGCCTCTGCACCGGTCGCGCGGGATGCCGGCCGAAGAGAGGATCGGGATGCAGCAATTCGATATCGTCATCGTCGGCGCGGGCCATGCCGGCGCACAGGCCGCGATCGCGCTGCGCCAGCGCAAGTTCGCCGGCACGATCGCGCTGATCGGCGACGAACCCGATCTGCCCTATGAACGCCCGCCGCTGTCGAAGGAGTATCTCGCGCAGGACAAGCCGTTCGAGCGTATCCTGCTGCGCCCCGCCGCCTTCTGGGCCGACAAGCAGATCACGGTGCTGACGGGTACGCGGATCGTCGCGATCGATGCGGAGGCGCATCGCGTCACCACCGCGGACGGTGCGGCGATCGGCTACGGCACGCTGATCTGGGCGACGGGCGGCGCGCCGCGGCGGCTGAGCTGCGCCGGCCACGATCTCGCCGGCGTGCATGCGGTGCGCACCCGCGCCGATGTCGACCGGTTGATGGCCGAGCTGCCGACGACGCAGCGGGTGGTGGTGATCGGCGGCGGCTATATCGGGCTCGAGGCGGCGGCGGTGCTGACCAAGCTCGGCAAGCCGGTGACGCTGGTCGAGGCGCTGCCGCGCGTGCTGGCGCGCGTCGCCGGCGAGCCGCTGTCGCGCTTCTACGAGGCGGAGCATCGCGCGCGGGGCGTCGACATCCGCCTCGCGACGCAGGTCGATTGCATCGTCGAAGCGGAGGGGCGCGCCACCGGCGTGCGGCTCGCCGACGGCACGGTGCTGCCCGGCGAGATGGTGATCGTCGGCATCGGCATCGTGCCCGCGGTCGAACCCCTGCTCGCGGCGGGGGCGGCGGGGGGCAATGGCGTCGCGGTCGATGCGACGTGCCGCACCAGCCTGCCCGACGTCTTCGCGATCGGCGATTGCGCGCTGCACGCCAATGCCTTCGCCGACGGCGCGGCGATCCGGCTCGAATCGGTGCAGAACGCCAACGACCAGGCGACGGTGGTGGCCAAGGCGCTGACCGGCGCGGCGGAGGGTTATGCCGCGGTGCCGTGGTTCTGGTCGAACCAATATGACCTCAAGCTGCAGACGGTGGGCCTGTCGACCGGCCATGACGCGGCGGTGCTGCGCGGCGATCCGGCGACGCGCAGCTTCTCGCTCGTCTATCTGCGCGACGGCCGCGTGATCGCGCTCGACTGCGTCAATGCGGTCAAGGATTACGTCCAGGGCCGGGCGCTGGTGGTCGGCGGCGCGCGCGTCGCGCCCGATCGTCTCGCCGATGCAGCGGTGCCGCTCAAGGAGATGGCATAGCCCCATCCGGCGTGAGCGCGATGCCGCGCCGCGCAGCGATGCGGCGTGCCGCGCGGACCTGCGCCGCGGGGACGATCACCGCGAGCAGCCCGACCACCGCCGCGTCGAGCAGCAGCAGCGCGGCCTGCATCGCCGGCGCCTGCCCCGCCGACCAGATGTTGAGCCGCGCATGCAGCTGCGACGCCGGCACGCGCGCGATCAGGACGAGCAGCAAGGCCCAGACGTAAAGCCAGCGCGTCGTCTTCGCCGAAACGAACGGGCCGAACGCTCGCGAGCCCAGGGCGGCGTGGACGAACCAGAGGCACAGCAACGGCTCGCTCAACTGCTGCGCGAGGCCGGCGGTGAGGCGGATCGCCATGACGCCGGAAGCGCTGGCCGCGAACGATCCCGCCTGGATGATCGCCACCGCCGGGATCAGCTGGAACAGCACCACCCAGACGTAGCGCCGCAGCGCCTGCGGCGGCGGGCGCAGCGCGCGATGCGGGTCGCGCAGCACGCACCAGCGGATCGCGATGAAGCCGACCGCATAGAGCGTCAGCATCTTGGGCCAGCCGAACGCCATGCGCAGCGGCGCGGTGGCAGCCTGTCTGTGGAGCGCGGCATCGCCGGCGAAGAAACCGAGCCGCCATTCGACCGCATGCTGCGCGAGTTCGATCCCCGCCATCGCCAGCACCAGCCACGGCAGCGCGCGCGCCAGCGTCCAGCCGTCGCGATAGGCCGCCGCCACGTCGCCGAAGAAGGTCCGGATCATGGCTCATCCCCCTCGATCACCGTCAGAATGTCGCCAGGCTGGCAATCGAGCGCGCGGCAGATCGCCTCCAGCGTCGAAAAGCGGATCGCCTTGGCCTTGCCGGTCTTGAGGATCGACAGGTTCGCCAGCGTGATGTCGACGCTCTGCGACAGTCCGGTCAGCGTCATGCCGCGGGCGGCGAGCATCGCGTCGAGCGTGACGATGACTGCCATCAGACCGTCATCGCCAGATCGTCGCGCATCGCCGCCCCGACCTGAAAGACGCGGGCCAGCGCGAACACCATGACGACGGCGATCCAGCCGGTCAGGCCCGGCGCCCAGGTCGGATGGTCGACGCCCATCCGGTCGAGCAGTACGATGATCGCGCCGGCGGCGAGGTTGAGCAGCTGCAGGGAGAGCAACGCCCAGCCGATCCGCCGCAGCCGCGCCGCATTGTCGATGATGAAGGGATCGCCGGCATCCACCGTCGCGACGATCGCGAGCAGCCGCGTGAAGATCTGATGCGCCGCGACCGCGGCGACGATGGCGAGCAGCCCAATCACCCGCACCACCGCGATCGTCCCGGCGATATCGCCATGCGGATATTTCGCGACCAGATGCGCGGCGAGCCGGTCACCCAAAGGGAAGGAGACGAGCAGCGCCGCGAGCGTCGCGATCCCGAACAGCCAGTTGATGCCATTGCCGGCGCGCAACACACCGCGCGCCACGGTCAGTCCCCGATCCCGCATGATTCATCCCCTTATCGATAAACAATATGTATCGTTTATCGATAAGGGTCAAGCGGGATCGGGCGGGGGTTATTCGCCTCCCGCGGCGCGCTGCTGGGCGGCGCGCTCGGTGAGCGTCTTGAGCGTCTCGTCGAAACGGCCCTCGCGCTCGGCCTGGCGGAGGAACTGGACCTCGTCGACCAGGATCTCGCGCGGCGTCGGCTGCTGCGCGAACTGCGCGGCGACCGCGTCGGCGAAGGCCTCGAGCGGCATGTAGCCGGGGCGCTTGGCCTGACCGGGGGTGAGGTCGGTCTGTACGCCCGGCGGGGCGAGCTCGATCACCTCGACCTTGCCGGCGAGCTGCGTGCGCAGTGACACGGTATAGGAATGGATCGCCGCCTTCGACGCCGAATAGGTCGGCGCGGCGACCAGCGGGACATAGGCGAGGCCCGAGGTGACGGTGACGATCGCCGCATCGGGCTGGCCGGCAAGATGGTCGATCAGCGCGTTGGTCAGGCGGATCGGGCCGAGGATGTTGATCGCCACCGTCGCCTCGGCATCGCCGAGGTCGCGCGCCGCGGTCAGATCCTCGAACTTCATGATGCCGGCGTTGTTGAACAGCACGTTGAGATCGGGGAAGTCGGCGACGATCGCGCGGGCGAAGGCCTCGGTCGCAGCGGCATCCTCGACGTCGAGCGTGCGGGTGTGAATGCGCGCGCGGCCCTCGGCGGCGCGGTCGAGTGCGTCCTGGCGACGGCCGGCGATGATCACCGTGTCGCCGCGATCGTGGAAGCGATGCGCCAGCGCCTCGCCGATGCCGCTGCCGCCGCCGGTCATCAGAATGGTGTTGCCGCTGGTCTTCATCGTCTCGAACTCCGCAACCCGATGTCGCGGGCTGATAATGCGTGCCGCGGCATTTCGTTCACCGCGGTCGGCGGCTCAGGCGGCGCGAGCCTCGGTCGGCGCGGGGGTCGCGATCGCCGTCACCGCCTCGGCGAGCGAGCCGATATACTGATCCGCGCCGAGCGCCTGGATCGCCGCGTCGCGCAGCGCCGGATCCTCCGACGCCCAGAGCCCGACGACGATCCGTGCCGCCGGCAGCCGCTCGCGCAGGCGGCGGATCAGGTAGCGCAGCCGCGCCGGCACGTCGTGCAGGTCGAGGTACAGGATCGCGACGACCGTGACGCCGCTGACGTCGAGCGTGGCGATGGCGTCGCGCGACGCCGCCGCGCTGGCGATGCGCCGCGCGGCGAGACCGTGCTGGCCGAGCAGCTGCGCGAGCATCGCGGCGATCGCCTCGTCGAACGCGCCGTCACCGGGGATGCACAAAACGACGCCGTCCTGGCCCGCGACCGGCGGCGCGCCCGGCGCGAGGTCGTCGATCACCGACAGCATCGACCGCGTCATCCGCGCCGCGCCGGCGGCGTCGATCGTACCGCGCGCGACATCTTCGGCGGCAAGTTTGAGGCCTTCGCGCGCGACGCCGTCGTAATAAGCGGTGAGCGTGCGGTCGTCGAGCAACGCCTCCGCCTGCGCCAGCGCCTCGTCGGGATTGTTGGCGAGGATCCGCTGGTAGAAGCTTTCCACCGGCGTCAGCGCCGGACGGTCGCCGAGCAGCACGTCGAAGAATTCGAGGCTTTTGACGTGCCGCCCCATCACCACGAGGCACAAGGTCAGCGGCGTCGACATGATCAGCCCGATCGGCCCCCACAGCCATGTCCAGAAGATCGCCGAGACGATCACCGACACCGGCGACAGGCCGGTCGAGTGACCGTAGAGCAGCGGCTCGACAACATAGCCGGTCAGCGGTTCGACGATGACGAACAGCGCGACGACCTCGATCGTCATGCCCCAGCCGGGCTCGACCGCGGCACCCAGCGCGGCGGGGGCGACCGCGGCGAGGAACGAACCGATATAGGGGACGAAGCGGAGCAGCCCCGCCATCACCCCCCACATCGCCGGCGAGGGGATGCCGATCAGCCACAGGCCGATGCCGATGACCAGCCCGAAACAGGTGTTCACCGCGAGCTGCGACAGGAAATATTTGCTCAGCCGCTGACCGGCGTCGTCGAGCGCGCGGGTGGTGCGGTGAAGGTCGCTCGACCCGAAGACGCGGATGAAGCGGTCGCGCAGATCCTCTTTCTGCATCAGCACGAAGATCGCGACGATCAGCACGATGATCGTGGTTTCGAGCGGGCCGAGGATCGGTTCGACCACCGTCTTGGCAAGGGTGAAGGGCGAGCTGCTGCCCTCGACCACCTCGACGGGGACGGGCTGGCGCTGGCCGGGCGTGGCAGACGGGCCGCGCAGCGTCGCCGGCCGGGTGGCGCGGTGCGTCTCGCCGCCGCCGAGATCCTTGGTCAATGCGGCGATGCGCTCGACGGCATAGCCCCGCACGCCCTGGATCTTCGCCTCGATCGTCTGGGCATAGCGCGGCGCGTCGGCGGTCAGCGCCGCCGCCTGGCTGCCGATCAGCGTGCCGACGAGGCCGAGCAGCCCGAGCGCGGACAGGACGGTGAGGATCACCGCCGGCGCCCGCCACAGGCGCAGGCGTTGCAGGCCGTTGACCACCGGCGACAGGACGAACGACAGCATCACCGCGAGGGTGATCGGGATCAGCACGTCTTGCCCGAAATAGAGCGCCGCGATGACCAGCGTGCCGACCGCGACGCCGGCGAGCGTCTTGAGCTCGGGCGACGAGGCGGCCCGCACCTGTGCGGCACCCGGTGCCGCGACCTCCGTGTCGCGGCTGCCGGTCACCACATTCTCATAACCGGCGACGCCGTCGGACCCGTCCATGGCGAGCGGCTGCTCAGCCCTTCTTGGCGGTGAGGTGCGCGCTCAGATGCTTGTTCATCTCGAACATGCTCGCCGACTTCTTGCCGAACACCTTTTCGAGCGTCGCGTCGGCGTTGATCTGGCGGCGGTCCTTGGCGTCCTGCAGGTCGTGCTTCTTGATATATTCCCAGACCTTGCTGACGACCTCGCTGCGCGGCAGATCCTTGTCGCCGACGATCGCCGCGAGTTCGGGGGAGGGCGTTACCGGGGCGGTGATGCCGCCGCGCGCGCCGCCGGCAGGCTTGCCGGTCTTCTCCACCTTCTTCTCGGCAGCCTTGGTTTCCTGCTTGCCGCGTTGTTCAGCCGAACGTGCCATGTCCTACTCCCTCTTCCAATTCACCGCCGTAACGATCCGGAGGCGCAGAAGGCTCCGTCAGCGGATCATGCGGCGGCGGGCAGCGAAAGTCACGCAGCGCCGCCGGCTTTGCGGTTCAGCGTGCGGCGACCGTGACGGCCGGCTGGCTCATCGCCTCGACCGCGGCGATCTCGATCGGGGTGAGGCCGGACAGACGGTCCTGCGCCTCGACGGTACGGATTTCGTGCGTCGGCAGATCAGTAACGGCAACGGACGGGCGGGCGGCCCCGAAGAGGCCCAACTTCATACGGCTCATAATGTCCTCGGATTTGCGGGGATCTGTCCCTCGCGCGATCCCACAATCCGGTGCCGGCAGCTTGGTTCCATGCCGTTTACCGCGTCCGTCCCGCATCGGGACGGCCGCGCTCCGGCCCCAAAACCGTATAAAGTAGAATTGACGGCCGCGGACAAAGACCATTTATGGTTCTAATACCATTCGATAGCCGCCGAACCGGGTAAAATGATCAAGAGCTTGTTAACAGGAAAATGCGAGTGACACGGTTGTGACCGGTGCAACCCGCATATCGTCGTTTCGACGAGTAAGGCGGCGGATACGGGCATAGATGCATTTGCACTAGACTTGGGCCATGAGCATGAGACACTTCGAGCTTCGCAACTGTTTGATCCTGTCTGTGGCGCTGCTGGCGGCGACGCCGGCGGCCGCGGCGACCAACGGCACGCTCGGGGCGACATCGACCGGGACGGTGCAGATCACCCTCTCGGTGCCGAGCCGGGTGCAGATCTCGGGCCTGACCGACATCAGCTTCGCCAATGCCGATCCGAGCCAGCAGGCGAGCAGCTCGCAGAGCAATTGCGTGTGGAGCAACACCGCGACCAAGGGCTATACGATCACCGCGACCGGCAGCGGCACCGGCGGCGCCTTCACGCTCGCCTCGGGCGCGCTCACCCCGGTCAGCTATGCGGTGCTGTGGAACCAGTCGGCGGGCCAGACCTCGGGCACCGCCCTGGTCGCGGCGACCGCGTCGAGCGGCTTCGTGTCGACCGCGACCGCGCCGACCTGCGCCACCTCGCCGTCCGCGACGTCGAGCCTGACCGTCACGATCGCGCCGTCGCAACTGCAGGCGATGCCGTCGCTGACCGCCTACACCGGCACGCTGACGCTGCTCGTCAATCCGCAATAATCACGGCGACGGGAGGGGCTGGCGATGCGGCGGCGCGCGCTGGCGTTACTGGCCCCGGTCGGTGCGGGACTGGCGGCGTTCGGCGCGAGCCCGGCGGCGGCGCAGCAGGTGCAGATCACCCGGCTCGGCGACTATGCGTTCGGGCTGGTCGGCGTCGATCAGGACATCAGCAGCAGCCGCAGCCTGTGCGTCTCCGCCGCGAACCTGACCGGCCGCTACAGCGTCACCGCGAGCGGCAGCGGCGCGGGGCAGGCCTTCACGCTCGCCGGGGCGGGCGCGCCGCTCCCGTTCGAGGCGCAATGGAGCGGTTCGGCGGGGCAGACCGGCGGCACCGCGCTGGTGCCGGGGGTCGCGCTGACCGGCCAGACGACGACCCTGCTCGGCCTCAACCTCAGCTGCGCACTCGGCAACGACAGCGCCAGCCTGACGATCGTGCTGCGCGCCACGGCGCTCGGCCGCGCGACGGCGGGCGCCTATAGCGGCACGCTGACGCTGCTGATCGCGGCGGAATAGGCGCGGGCGGTGGGCTGGTCGACCGGCTGGTGCGCGCTGGCGCTGGCGCTGCTGGGCACCGCCCCGGCGGCAGCGCGGGACGCGGCGACGGACGCGCCGCCGCGACTGGCGGTGGCGGCACCGGCGGGGTTCGACGGCCTGCTCGCACCGCAGGCGGCGCTGGTCGACGTCTATCTCGGCGGCCGCGCGATCGGGCAGGCGCGCGTCCATTATCGCGGCGACCGCATCAGCTTCGACGCGGTCGATGCGCTGGTCGCGCTGATCCCCGATGTGCGCGATCCCGCGGCGGTGCGTGCGGCGCTGGCGATACCGGAACTGCCCGCCCACCGCGCGCTGGTCTGCGCGGGCGACATCGATCCGGCCGATTGCCGGACGCCGACGCCCGACGTGGCGGGCGTGGTGTTCGACGAGGCGCGGTTCCGCGTCGACCTGTTCCTCCACCCGCGCCTGCTCGCCGTCCGCCCCGCCGCCGAACGCCGCTACCTGCCGCGGCCGCCGTCGCAGCTCACCCTGGTCGACCAGATCGGCGGGACGATCGCGGGCAGCGGCGGCTATCGCGACTATGCGCTGCTCAACCGGGCGCTGCTCGGTTACGGCCCGGCGCGGCTGCGCAGCGAGACCTCCTATTCGTCACGCTATGGTCTGCTCGCCGATACGCTCGCGGCGGAGCTCGATACGCCGGGCTATCGCCTGTCTGCGGGCGTGCAATGGGCGCCGGGGATCGACCTGACCGGCCGGCGGCGGCTGGTCGGCGTCGGTGTGCAGAGCCAGATCGACACGCGGCTCGACCGCACGGTGATCGTCGGCAGCCCGCTGATCGTGTCGCTGGCGATGCGGTCGCGGGTCGACGTGCTGCGCGACGGGCGGCTGCTCACCTCGCGCAGCTACGATGCCGGCAATCAGGCGATCGACACCAGCGGCCTGCCCGACGGCGCCTATGAGGTGGTGCTGCGGATCACCGGCGCCGGCGGCGCGGTGCGCGACGAGCGCCGCTTCTTCACCAAGAACGCCGCGATCCCGACGGTCGGCGCGCCGATCGTCTTCGCTTATGCGGGCGTGCTCGCCGACGATCGCAACGGCCGGTTCGTGTCGCCGTCGCGCGTCGCCTTCTACGAAGCGGGGATCGCACGGCGGCTCGATCCGCACCTCGCCTTGGACGCGACGCTGATCGGCACGGATCGCAATGCGATGGTCGAGCTCGGCGGCTATTGGCTCGGCCGCACGGCGCAGCTGCGAGGAGCGGCGCTCGCCTCGGTCACCGGCCAGTTCGGCGTGCTGGTGCAGGCGAGCGCGGCGGAGGCGGCGCGCTTCCATTATGCGATCGACCTGCGCCGGGTATGGAGCCGCGGCGACCGGCCGCTCGTCCCGCTCGGTGCTCGCGACGATGCCGCGCTCGGGCTCGGCACCGAACCGGCGGCGCGGCTCGCGAGCGGTGGCTTCACGCAGATCAACGCGACGGTCAATTACGCCCTGCCGCGCGGGCAGATCGCGCTGTCCGGCTTCTATCGCGACGACCGGCGCACGCGGGCGAGCTATGGCCTCGGCCCGAGCCTGACGATGCCGCTGATCCAGCGCGGCGGCGTGCAGGTGACGCTGCGCGGCGACGCGACGGTGACCAATCAGGCGCACGCGGTCTATCTCGGCATCAGCCTGCAACGGCTGCGCGGCACCAGCGCGGTGAGCGCGACCGCCGGCCTGCGCGGCGACGGCGGCGCGGGCGTGCGCGGGCGCGCCGCGCCGGTCGGCGGGATCGGCGCCGCGTGGCAGACGGATCGCGCGCTCGGCGGCACGCTCGCGCTGTCGGGCGGCGTCGAGCGCGAGATCGACGGCACGCTCGCGCGCGGCCATGCCGACTGGCGCGGCGATGCGGCGAGCCTTTCCGCCGATCTCGCCCAGCCGCTCGCCGGCAGCAACGGCACGACGCAATACAGCCTCGGCTTCCAGACCACCGCCGCGGTGATGCGGCAGGGGCTGGCGATGCAGGGGCGCGAGCGCAACGACAGCGTCATCCTCGTCGCGCTCGCCGGCGCTGCGCCGGACGACGGCGCCGACGATGCGGCGTTCGAGGTGCTGGTCGACAATGGCGCGCGCGGCATCGTGCGGCCGGGCGGCACGCTGGCGGTGTCCGTCCCCGCCTATCGCCAATATGCGGTGCGGCTGCGGCCGACCGGCGCGGCGCTGATGCAGATCGACGGCGGCGCGCGCACCGTCAGCGTCTATCCCGGCACGGTCGCGCGGCTGGCGTGGCGCGCGCGGACGGTGATGGCGATGTTCGGCCGGCTGCTGTGGCGCGACGGATCGCCGGTCGCCGATGCTGCGATCCGCGCACCCGGTGCGATCGGCAGCACCGACGGCGCCGGCTATTTCCAGATCGAGACGGCGCGGGACGCGACGCTGCGGATCGCCGCGCCGGACGGGCGCAGCTGCGCGATGCCGGTGCGGGCGACCGCCGGGGCGAGCGGCTATGCCGCGCTCGGCACGCTGATCTGCGGCGGCGGATCGATATTCAACCAGATCGCGGATGCGCGGCCATGACGGAGAGACGAGGATGAGGGCGATCGGGATGAGGGCGATCGGGATGAGGGCGATCGGGATGAGGACGTTCGGGATCGTCGCAGCATCGGGACTCACCGCCTCGCCCGCCGCGGCGCAGCTGGTGCTGAGCCAGGTGGTGGTCGACCTGCCGCCGACCGCGCCGCCGCGCGTCGACGTCGAGGCGGCGAACGGCGGCACGGAGCGGATATACGTCGTCGCCGAACCCGCCGAGATCATCGCGCCCGGCACGCCCGACGAGCGCCGCGTCGTCGATCCCGATCCGGCGCGCAGCGGCCTGCTCGTCTCGCCGCAGAAGATGATCCTAGAACCCGGCGAGCATCGGCTGATCCGCATCGCCGCGGTGGCGCCGCACGGCGCGCGCGACCGGGTCTATCGCGTCACGGTCAAGCCGGTGGCGGGCGAGGTCACCGGCGCGCAATCGGCGCTCAAGGTGCTGGTCGGCTACGACATGCTGGTGATCGTCCGGCCGCAGGTGATGACCGATGCGGTCAGCGCGCGGCGCGACGGCACGATGCTGACGCTCGCCAACGACGGCAGCACCAGCGTCGAGCTGTACGACGGCAGGCAATGCGCCGCGGGCGGCGGCGACTGCCGGCCGCTGCCGGCGAAACGGCTCTATGCGGGCGCACGCTGGGTGCAGCCGGTCGATCCGGCGCGGAGCGTCACCTATACGGTCAAGGCGGGGCTGGCGGTGAAGACGATGACCTTCCGCTGACGCCTTGCCGATCCGCCGCCCGGCCCGTAGGCGCCTCGATAGAAGCCGGTAAATCGAATAGCTTAGGGGGCATTATGCGGATTATGGGGTGGATCGCCGGCGGGCTCGCCGTGGCGATGGCGGCCGCGACGCCGGCGGCGGCGCAGCTGACGCTGGAGGCGAACGGTGCGCGGGCCGATGCCCGCTGGGGCGGTGAACTCGGGGTCGGCTACGGCTTCGGCGCGGCGGGCTTCCGCCTGACGCCGATGATCGGCGCCTTGGTCTATCGCGGCGACAACGATCGCTATCATGAGGATCCGAACGGCGGCAACGCCCGCTGCCGCGATGGCGAGACCGGCCAATATGCGGCGAGCAGCAAGTGCGACGATACCGCGGTCAAGGCCTATGGCCGTGTCGAGGCGACCTATGCGATCCCGCTCCTCGCCACGGTCGGGGCAGGCGTGCGCATCGGCGACGACCTCCGCCCCTATGGCACGGTGGCGCTGCCGCTGCTGCCGACGATCAGCGTCAAGGGCAATGCCGGCCCGCATTATTACGCGCTCGGGCTGCGCGTCGGTCTATAGGCCGCCCTGGAAGGCGAAGGTGAAGCGCGACGGTGTCGTCTTCGCGGAGGTGCCGGCGCGGCGGGCGGGGGTGACCGCGGTCAGCGTCAGCAGGCCGTCGGCGACCGGCACCGGCACGCCGAGGATCAGGTCGACCGGCTTCGTCCAGTCGCCGCCCGAGACGGTGGCGCGGACCACGACCCGCCCGGCCCAGACGCAGGTCGTGCCGACCGGGCAGCGGCTGTCCTCGACGACGTGATCCGGGCGGACACGCGGACCGCCGACCAGCGCGGTCTCGCCGAGCGCGACCGGGCCTTCGACCGGCGGATGCTGCGCACAGGCGGCGAGCGCGACGGCCAGCGCCGTCGCGGCAGAGCGGCGATGGCTCATGCGACGAGGAATCCTTCGGGCGGGTCCGGGTGAGGAAATGGCCTTTCACCGCTTCGGGCCACACGGCGAACGCCACCTCTCCCGTCTCGCTCGCCGCATAATGCGCGGCGAAGGTGAGGATCGCCTGCGCCGTCGCGGCATCGGGGCGGAACCGGCCGAGCACATAGCCGATCTTGCCCGGCGCGCGGAGATGGACGGTACAGGCTTCGGCGCAGGCGAACAGGCAGGGCATCGCCCGCACCGCCACTCCCGTAGAGGCCTGACCGGCCTGCGCCTCGCGCAACGCGGCGAGCAGCCGTGCGCCGGCGGGGCCTTGCGCGGCATCGCGGGGATCGCCGCGGCGGTGGCAGGTGCTGCACGCGATGACGTCGACGCCGGGGGGAACGGGGACGAGCTTCATATCCGCATCACGCTGTCCTGCCGCGGCCCGGCACCTGCCGCCGGCATGGCGGCAGGGGGATGGCGGAGCCGCCGGCCTAACGGTCGACACCGGGTTTGCCAACCGGACGGCCCCGGTACGCTGGCGTACACTGTCCGAAGCGGGCGACGAATAGGGTCGACTTGCTGACGTTAACCATTAAGGGCGGCCGCAGCGGCAGATTTCTCCCGAATATGTCGTGTGCAGTTCTCCAGGACTGTCGGAGCCGTCGCTACGTGAGGTGGCGGCGGCTCCACCTTGTCGGGCGTCGCGGCGGCGGAATGACGCGGCGATGCGACCCATCGCGCCGCGGTGCGTTGCCGTCTCCACACAAGGAGACCGACGATGAACGACCCGATCCGTCCCGATGCCGAAGGCCAGACCGACCTGCCGATCCAGCCGACCGGATCCGGTGTCGCCGATCTCGAAATCGCCTATGAACAGATGAAGCTCGCCGAACAGGCCGAGGCGGATGTCGGTGCGGTGTCGGATATCCCGACCGAGCCGGGCGCCGCCGCGGCCGAGAGCGCCGCGCATCCGAGCTGATCGCCGCCCGCGGCGCGTCGGCATTCTGCCCCGCCGGCGCGCCGGCCTTTTCGTGACGCCGGGTGTCCGGCGGGGAGACTGACGATCTTTCACCTGTTCTTCGCGACACCCACTGCGTACGTCATCCTGCGCTGGCTGCTGCCGCTCGGCCTGCCGCTGTGGACGAAGGGGGGCATCGGCCTCGCCATGCTGGCGGCGTCGCAATTCCATTTCTGGAGCCGACTCTCGTCCGGCTCGGTGTTCGCACCCGAATTTCCGCGTGGCGTGGTGATCGCGTTCAACTGGGCGTTCGGCGCCCTGCTGCTGCTCGCGTTGGTGCAGATCGCGCTCGATCTCGGCACGCTCGCGACGATGGCGGTGCGGCGCGGTGGCGTCGCGCTGCCCGATACGGTACGTTATGCCGCGGCCGGGGTGGCGGCGCTGCTCGCCGCGATCGGCGTCGCGCAGGCCGTGCGGGTGCCGCCGGTGCGCGATATCGCGGTGACGATCCCCGATCTGCCGGCGGCGTTCGACGGCTATCGGCTGATCCAGCTGACCGATCTGCACATCAGCCGGCTGTTCCCGCAAGGCTGGGCGCGGGCGGTGGTCGATCGCACCAATGCCGCCGGCGCGGATCTGATCGTCGTCACCGGCGATTTCATCGACGGTTCGGTGGCGATGCGCCGCGACGACGTCGCGCCGCTCGCCGGGCTGCGGGCGCCCGACGGCGTCTATGCCATCCCCGGCAACCACGAATATTTCTTCGATTACGGCGGGTGGATGCGCCACCTGAGCGGACTCGGCTTCCGCATGCTGCCCAACGCGCATCGCGTGCTGACACGTGGCGATGCGGCGATCGTGCTCGCCGGCGTCACCGATATCTCCGCGCGAGCGCATGGCGAGGCGGGGCCGGACCTCGGCGCGGCGCTCGCCCGCAGCCCTGCGGCGCCGGTGATCCTGCTCGATCATCAGCCGCGTCTCGCGCGGGCCGCCGCGGCGCGCGGCGTCGCGCTGCAACTGTCGGGGCATACGCACGGCGGGATGATCGCCGGGCTCGCCGCGGCGCTGGGGCCGGCGAACGGCGGCTTCGTCTCCGGCCGCTATGACGTTGACGGCATGACGCTGTACGTCAGCAACGGCACCGGCCTGTGGCCGGGCTTCGCGCTGCGCCTGGGCCGCCCGCCCGAGATCACGCGGATCACGCTGCGCGCCGCGCGGTAAGGGTTTGCGAAGAGGCAAGCACGGCGTCAGCCGCGCGCCCAAGCATGACACCTCTGCGCGTCCGCGCGAACCGCTACAGGCCGAGCTTGTCGAGCGCCGCGGCGAGTTCGCCGTCGACCGCCGCATCCTTCGGGGTCAGCCGGTTGAGCGCGGTCTGGACGCGGGTCTGCGCGACCTGCAGCGTCTTGTGCCGCACCTCCCGCGTCGCATTGGTCCGCCACGAGGCGCTCTCGCCGAGCAGCGCCGCCCATTTCGCCTCCTCGGCGGCAAGGATGGCGAGCGCGAGGCGCAGGCCGTCGCGGCGGCCGCGGGCATAATCGTCGGACGGCGCGCTCACGCCGGCGCGACGCCGTCGGCGTTGACCAGCTGAGGCCCGACCAAGGTGCCGACCAGCCGGACGCGCTTCTCCACGAGATCGACCGGGGTGCGATGCAATTCGAGCTCCCAGCGTCCACCCGCATCGCGGCGGAGGTAGAAGGCGCCGCCGTCGCGGATCAGCGTGCCGGTTTCATCGACCCTGGTGCCGATCGCGATCGTCATGGCGGCCCTCTTCATGCAAGCGTCGGAACGGTGGCAGGGGGTGCGATGCCCCGCCGATCCGCCACGGGGGTCGGTGCCGGTCGTGCCGGCGGCGCCTCTCCCCGCGGTGGCTGAGCCCCCGGCGCAACGGCGTCAGCCTGCCGGACCAGTGGGCAAAAAGAAAGGCCGATCGAAACGACCGGCCGTAAAGTTTTTAGGAGAGGATGCCTGAAAGGCACGCTCTTTGTGCAGCGCAGCACCGATCCTCGCAAGTGCAAATGTTAGCGCTTAGCATGCAAAATATGCAATCGTCGGGGATGCAGCCCACGGTGCGCGTCAGTCCCGGCTCTTGCCCGAATTGGCGAACAGCACCGCCGCGGCCACCGCCGCGGAGCCGATGCCGACGCCGATGATCCGCATCGGCCAGCGCTTCTTGCTCGCCGGATCGCGCGTCGCCGCGACGGCATCCTGCTGCGCCTTGGCGGCGGCGGCGGCGGCGAGGATCTCATTGGGTTGATCGGACATGCTTACTCTCCCTTGCCGCGCTGGTATCGCCCTCGAAACGCATCGGCGAATGCGGTCAACGTGCCGTCTGCAATGGCGTTTCGCAGGTCGGCCATCAAGTCTTCGTAGAAGCGGATATTGTGCTCGGTCATCAGCATCGCGCCGAGGATCTCGCCGGCGCGGACGAGATGATGGATATAGGCGCGGCTCCAGGTCGTGCAGACCGGGCAGCCGCACGCCGGGTCGAGCGGCGTCTGGTCCTCGGCGAACCGGGCGTTGCGCAGGTTGATCGGTCCCTCGCGGGTGAAGGCCTGGCCGGTGCGCCCCGATCGCGTCGGCATGACGCAGTCGAACATGTCGATGCCGCGCTCGACCGCGCCGACGATGTCGTCGGGCTTGCCGACGCCCATCAGATAGCGGGGCTTGTCGGCGGGCAGCTGGCCGGGGGCGAAGTCGAGGCAGCCGAACATCGCCGCCTGTCCCTCGCCGACGGCGAGGCCGCCGACCGCATAGCCGTCGAAGCCGATGTCGACCAGCGCGTCGGCGCTTGCCTTGCGCAGCCCCTCGTCGAGCGCGCCCTGCTGGATGCCGAAGATCGCATTGTTGGCGCCGTGGTCGCCGCCGCCGTCGAAGGCGGCGCGGCTGCGCTTCGCCCAGCGCATCGAGCGTTCCATCGCCGCCGCCTGCACCTCGCGCGTCGCGGTGGTCGGCACCAGCTCGTCGAACGCCATGACGATGTTGCTGCCGAGCAGCCGCTGGATCTCGATCGAACGTTCCGGGCTGAGCAGGTGGCGCGTGCCGTCGAGGTGCGACTTGAACGACACGCCCTCCTCGGATCGCTTGGTCAGATCGGCGAGGCTCATCACCTGATAGCCGCCCGAATCGGTCAGGATCGGCTTCGACCAGCCCATGAAGTCGTGCAGCCCACCCAGCCGCGCGACCCGCTCGGCGCCGGGGCGCAGCATCAGGTGATAGGTGTTGCCGAGGATGATGTCGGCGCCGGCGGCGGCGACGTCGGCGGGCTTCATCGCCTTGACGGTGGCGGCGGTGCCGACCGGCATGAAGGCGGGGGTGCGGATCGTGCCGCGCTGCATGGCGATCGCGCCGGTGCGGGCGCGGCCGTCGGTCGCGGTGATGGTGAAGGCGAAACGCGGAGACATATCCTCGCTTTGGCGAAGCCGGTGCGCGGTGTCGAGCGTTGGGAGCGGGCAAGGAGAGATGCTGATGACCGACGCTTCGATGGCCCCCGGCGACGACGCCCCCGCCGGCACCCCCGGCACCGGCGAGAATGTCTGCCCGCGCTGCAACGGCAGCGGCCGGATCGACGATGCCGCCTGCCCGAATTGCGACGGCAGCGGCGTGGTGATCGAGGGGATCGGCGGCGGGTGAGCGGCGGCTAGCGCTTCTTCTTGCCGGGCGGGCCCATCGTCCGGCCGGCATTGGCGCGGATCGTCAGCAGCTCCTTGTGGGAGACGAAGCCGTCGCGGTTCACATCGAGGCGGGCGAAGACCCGCGCGAAGGCGGCCTGCAATTCGGCGAGCGTGATGCGGTTGTCGCCGTCGCTGTCGACCTCGAACGGGCTCGGCAGTGCGTTGCGGTCGCCGAGCCAGCGCTCCGCCCAGTCGGCGAAGGCGATATAGCCGATGGCGCCGCTGTTGCCGGTATCGCTCGCCGCGAAGCTGCGGCGGACGCCGGCGTCGAGCTCGGCGCGGCTCGTCCGGCCGTCACCGTCGCTGTCGAAGCCGGCGATCGCCATGCCGACCGGCTCGACGACGAAGGTCGCCGGCGGCTGGCCGGGCGGCGTCGCGGCGGGGATCGCCGCCTGGAGCAGCAGCGCGAGCAGCATCAGCGCCGCCCCGGCAGCAGCAGCGACGCATCGCCATAGCTGTAGAAGCGATAGCCGGTGGCGATCGCATGCGCATAGGCCGCCTGCATCCGCTCCCGCCCCATCAGCGCCGAGACCAGCATGAACAGCGTCGAGCGCGGCAAGTGGAAGTTGGTGATCAGCCCGTCGATGCCGCGGAAGGCATAGCCGGGGGTGATGAAGATCGCGGTGTCGCCCTCGAACGGGGCGATGATCCCGTCTTCGCCCGCCGCGCTCTCGATCAGCCGCAGCGAGGTGGTGCCGACCGCGATCACCCGCCCGCCGCGCGCGCGCACCGCGTTCAGCCGCGCGGCGGTTTCGGCGTCGATCCGGCCCCATTCGGCATGCATGCGGTGATCGGCGGTGTCGTCCGCCTTGACCGGCAGGAAGGTGCCCGCGCCGACGTGGAGCGTCAGCGTCTCATGCGCGATTCCCGCTGCGCCGAGCGCGTCGAGCAGCGCCGGCGTGAAGTGCAGCGCCGCGGTGGGGGCGGCGACCGCGCCGGGTTCGGCGGCGAACATCGTCTGGTAATCGTCGGCGTCCTGCGCGTCGGTCGGGCGCTTGGCGGCGATATAGGGCGGCAGCGGCATTCGCCCGGCGCGTTCGAGCAGCAGCTCCACCGGCTCGTCGCCGAGGAAGTCGAGCGCGAAGCTGCCGTCGTCGCCGCGATCGCTCGCGCGGGCGGCGACGCCGGCGCCGAATTCGATCAGGTCGCCGTCGCGCAGCCGCTTGGCGTTGCGGATGAAAGCGCGCCAGCGCCGCGGCCCTTCGCGTTTGTGCAGCGTCGCGCCGATCGTCGCGCCGGCACCGCCGCGTCCGCCCTCCGCGCTGCCGCCGCGGCGTCCTTCGAGCTGCGCGGGGATGACGCGCGTGTCGTTGAACACCAGGCAATCGCCGGCCCGCAGCGCACCCGGCAGATCGCCGACGACCCGGTCGAAGGTGTCGTCACCGTCGAGCACGAGCAGCTGCGCCGCATCGCGCGGCACCGCCGGCCGCAGCGCGATCCGCTCGGGCGGCAGATCGAAATCGAAGAGGTCGACCCTCACTGGCCGGCGGCGGCGGCCTTGGCGGGCGCGCGCTTGGGCGCGGCCTTGCCGGCCGGCCCGATGCCGGGCAGCGTCACCGGCGCGCCGAGCGTCACCGGGGCGGGCGGGGGCGCCGGCGTATAGGCCGGCGGATTGTCGGCGGCGATATAGGCGTGGACGATGCGGGTCGGATTGGCGGGCGGCTCGCCGCGCTCGATCGCATCGACATATTGCATGCCGTCGAGCACCCGGCCGAACACCGTATATTTCTTGTCGAGGTTGAGCTTGGGCTGAAAGACGATGAAGAACTGGCTGTTGGCGCTGTTCTCGTCATCGGCGCGCGCCGCCGATACCGCGCCGCGGACGTGCGGCAGGTAATTGAACTCGGCGGCGACGTTGGGCAGCGTCGAACCGCCGGTGCCGTCGCCCTTCGGGTCGCCGCCCTGCGCCATGAAGCCGTCGATCACGCGATGGAACAGTAGCCCGTCGTAGAAATGCTGGCGGGTGAGCGTCTTGACCCGCTCGACCATCTTCGGCGCGACATCGGGGCGCAGCCAGATCGTCACCCGGCCGCCGTCCGACAGATCGAGCAGCCAGAGGTTCTGCGGGTCGTTCATCGCCGGCGGCGTCGCCCGCTGGGCGGGCGCGACGGGCGCGGTCTGCGCCGTGGCGGCGACGGGCAGGATCGACAGGCTGAGGGCAACGACAAGCAGACGGGCGAACGGGCGCATGGAATATCCAACCTAGGTGGGTTGCGGCGGCTTAGAGCAAAAACCGGGTTGCACCAAACTGAACGTGCGGGGGCAGCGGGCTAGCTTCCCTTGCGGCCCAGCACGTTCACGCGCGCGACCACCTCTTCGCAGACCGCCGGCGTGACGAATTTGGCGATCGGACCGCCGAACAGCGCGATCTCCTTGACCAGCCGGCTGGCGATCGGCTGCAGCGCGACATCGGCCATCAGGAAGACGGTCTCGACGCGCGGATTGATCTGCTGGTTCATCCCCGCCATCTGATATTCATATTCGAAGTCGGCGACCGCGCGCAGCCCGCGGATGATGACGCGCGCGCCTTCGCGCTCGGCGAAATCCATCAGCAGCGAATCGAACGACACCACCGCGACATTGCCGCCGAGCTCGGCGACCTCGCGGCGGACGATCGCCATCCGTTCCTCGATCGAAAACATCGGCGACTTGGACGGATTGGTGGTGACGCCGATCACCAGCCGGTCGACCAGCTTCGCGCCGCGCCGGATGATGTCCATATGCCCCAGGGTGATGGGGTCGAAGGTGCCGGGATAGACGCCGATCCGCTCTGCCATGAAACCCCCCTTGGACCGTCGCCTCAGCGGTCGCGGTCGACGACGTAGCGCGCCACCGCGCGCAGCACGTCCGCTTCGGCGCCGAAGCCGTGGAGATGCTGTACCGCCTGGTCGACCAGCATCCGGCATTGTTCGCGCGCGCGCGTCACGCCGAGCAGCGACAGGAAGGTTTCCTTGCCCGCCTCGCCGTCCTTGCGCAGCGCCTTGCCGACCCGCGCCTCGTCGCCCTCCGCATCGAGCAGGTCGTCGGCGATCTGGAAGGCGAGGCCGAGGTCGTGCGCATAGCCGTGCAGGCTGCGCCGCCCCTCGGGCGGGACATGGCCGAGGATCGCGCCCATCTCGACCGAGACGGAGATCAGCGCGCCGGTCTTCATCTGCTGCAAGCGCGTGACGGTGGCGAGGTCGAAGCGCGAGCGTTCGGCGACGAGGTCCATCATCTGCCCGCCCGCCATGCCGCTCGGGCCGGAGGCGCGGGCGAGCGCCATCACCAGCTCGGAGCGGACGAAGGGGTCGGCATGCGTCCGGGGATCGGCGAGGATCTCGAAGGCGAGCGCATGCAGGCAGTCGCCGGCGAGGATCGCGGTCGCCTCGTCGAACGCCTTGTGCACCGTCGGCTTGCCGCGGCGGATGTCGTCATCGTCCATCGCCGGCAGATCGTCGTGGATCAGCGAATAGACGTGGATCGCCTCGACCGCCATCGCCACGTCGAGCGAACAGTCGCGGTCGACGCCGAACAGATCGCCGGTCGCGGTCACCAGCAGCGGCCGCAGCCGCTTGCCGCCGCCGATCGCGGCATGGCGCATCGCGCGATACAGGTCGGCGCGGGGATCGTCGGGAATGGCGAGCAGACGGTCGAAGCGCGCGTCGATATCGGCGCAGACCGTGGCCAGGGCGTCGTCCAGCGGCGTCGTCACGCGATCAGGCCGCGGCAAAGGGGCGCGTCTGCGTCGGCTTGCCCTCGGCATCGAGGCGGATCGCCTCGATCCGGGCCTGCGCCGCATCGAGCCGCTCGGCGCAGCGCTGCCGCAACCGGTCGCCGCGCTCGTAGAGCTGGATCGATTCGTCGAGCGTCGCCTCGCCGCTTTCGAGGCGGCCGACGATGCGTTCGAGTTCCTTGAGCGCGTCCTCGAACGTCAGGCTTTCGATCGGATTATCCATGGTGTTGCTATGCGGCAGCGCCGAAGCGGGTGCAAGCGCCCGCCGCCCGCTCAGTGCGCCCGCGCGGTCCATGTATAGAGCACCGAGACGCCGACGAGACCGAGGTCGATCGCCGCCTGGAAGCGGCGCGGGCGGGGATCGCCGATATCATGGGTCAGCAGGCGGATGTCCGGAGTCGGGTGCCGCACCGCGACGACGGCGAGCAGCGCGATTCCCGCGACCGCCCATTTGCGCTGCTGCCTCATGCCTGCCCGTCTCCTTCGCGAGAGGACAGACATACCAGAGATTACAAGCCCCTGCCAGCGGGTCAGGCGACCTGCGCGAGCGCGACGCCGTGACGGACGCGATCGCGCCCCGCCGCCTTGGCGGCGAACAGCGCGCGGTCGGCGCAGCGGTACATCGCCTTCCATTCGGTCTCGCGCGCGAGCGTGCCGGTGCAGGTGCCGATGCTCGCGGTGACGATCAGATCGAACGGCATCCGCTGGACGCGCAGCCGGTCGAGCACGCCGCGCGCATCGAGCGGCTGTTCCGCCGGGCTGAGGATGGCGAATTCCTCGCCGCCGATCCGCGCGACCAGCGCGTCGGGCGCGGCGGCGCGCAGCGCGCCGGCGATCAGCCGCAGCACCTCGTCGCCGCCGTCGTGGCCGAGCGTGTCGTTGATCCGCTTGAAATGGTCGATGTCGACGAGGATCAGCTGATGCTCGCCGGCCCGGCCGATCGCGCCGTCGAGAAAGGCGCGGCGGTTGAGCAGGCCGGTGAGCGGATCGGTCGCGGCGAGCCGGTGGGCGGCGATTTCCCGCGCCCGCGCCGCATCGCGCTCGAGGCTGAGCAGCCGGATGCGATAGGCGACGCCGAGCGACGACAGCGCCGCCTCCAGCGCCATCGCCAGCAGCGTCGAATTGTCGATCCACCAATGCCAGGCGATCAGCTGATAGGCGGCGAGGATGCGCACCCCGGCGAGCACCACCGGCGCGCCCCAGGCGAGACCGAACAGCCACAGGTAATTGCTGCGCCGGCGATAGGCGCGGTAGAGGATCGGGCCGATCAGCGTGATGACGCCGACATAGGCGATGGTCGAAATACCGTCGGTGATCGCCACATAGCGGGGCGTGAACCAGGCATAGGCGGTCGCGGCGGTCAGCAGCGTCGCGATCAGCCCGGTGCTGTAGGGGCGCAGCCAGCCGTCGAAGACGCGGCGTTCAAAAAAGGCGCGGGCGAACACCAGCGCTGCCGAGGCGGTGCCGGCCAGCAGCAGATAGTTGAGCCGCTGGCGGTCGTTGTTGTCGATACCGCTGATCTGGCCGAGCAGGCCCGACGAGGAGAAGGCATAGCCGAGCAGGAACAGCACCATCAGGCAATAGGCCGGCTGGAACGCCTGCCGCAGCGCCGCCCACAGCGCGAGATTGTAGATCAGCAGCGCCAGGCACATGCCGGCAAAGGCGGCATAGAGCGCCGCCATCGTCATGTCGCTCGCAGCGGCGGTATCGGCATCGACCAGCACCGGGCCGATCAGCACGCCGCGCCGGTTGAGCGAGCCCTCGACATGCCAGAGCAACCGCGTCGGCGGCGCGGCATGCGGCGGCAGCGGCAGCTCGATCGTCGCGCCGAGCCGCAGGTGCCGGCCGGTATCGCCGCTGGTCACGCCGATATGGCGGATCGCCCCGTCGGCGTAGCGGACATTGAGGGTGACGCGCGACTGCCAGAGGCTCGCCTGGCGCAGGCGCAGCGGCACGGTGCCGGGCGGCAGCGGCTGCGAGATCAGCCAGAAGTCGCCGGGGCCGAACCTGCTCTGCTTCGCTGTACAGGCGAAACGATCGGGCCGGTCGAACAGCGTCGCAGCCTCGTCACCGGCGGCGGCGGGGCGGATGCAGCTGTCGAGGTCGATCCGCGTCGCGGCCTGCGCCCGTCCGGGCAGCAGCGCGGCAACGACCAGCAACAGGACGGTGAGAATCCATCGGGTTGCGGGCGGCGGCATGCGTGAGAGCGCTAGCAGACGAATGCGAACCGAGGGTTAACGGAAGCTTGTGCGGATGGCCTTGGGCTAAGGCCGGCAGCGGCTATACGCCTGTGTCATGACCGACGGGACGGAACCACGGGTGGGCTGCGGCGCAGCGATCGTCGCGGATGGACGGATCCTGCTGCTGCGTCGCCGGCGACCGCCCGAATCGGGTCATTGGGGGCTCGCCGGCGGCAAGATCGACCTGTTCGAACCGGCAGAGGCGGCGATGCGGCGCGAGGTGGGCGAGGAACTCGGCATCGTCGTCGGCGCGGTCGAGTGGCTGTGCTTCGTCGACCAGATCGATCGCGCCGCCGGCACGCACTGGGTCGCGCCGATCTATCGCGTCCTCGATTTCACCGGCACCCCGCGCAACTGCGAGCCCGACAAGCACGACGGGCCCCAATGGTTCGCGCTCGACGCGCTGCCGGAGGCGCTCACCACCCCGACCCGGGCGGCGCTGGCGGCCCTGCGGCAGCTCGGGTGAGGGGGCCGGCGAAGCGTCCGCGACCGCGCGCGGCGCCGCCTGACAGGCAGTGTCGTTCGAGCTTGTTTGAGGCCTCCGCGATCGGCTGATGAATGCGCCGGTGATGGCGGGATGTCTCGGCGCACCACGACCGTTGTCTTGCTTGGCTAAGAGATGCCCGCCTGCGCGGAACGTCCGCGATACTCGCAGCCTCGCCCGATACACCCCGTCACCCCGGACAGGTTCCGGGGTCCACCGTACCGCAAAAGCAACAAACGACGCTCCTGCCGAACCGTGTATGCCGGAACACGTCCGGCATGACGGCAGAAGGTTTCCAGTACTCCGCGAAAGCGGAAGCCCAGTATCTCCTTGCTCCCAAGACTGCCGTTCTACTTGGCACTGGATTCCCGCCTGCGCGAGACCTCTGCGAAAGTTTCGAAACCGCCCCGGCGAAAGCCGGGGCCCAGTTGGGAGGTATTGTAACTGATTGCAAAGCTTCACCAAACTGGACCCCGGCCTGCGCCGGGGTGGTACGTGAGCAGGTCAGGTTGCTACTTTCGCAAAGGTCCCGCCTGCGCGGGTATACTGCGTCACGTGGCAAGCAGATCAGCCTCCAGAACCACCTTGCCCACGCAAACGCTCGGATATGTCGAACGGTCAAGTGACCTCGACACAGATCCCGCCCCTGCGAGACCGCAGGCGACCGCAGCGAGTCCGGCTCACCGCAAGGTGTCGCAACGATCTAGAGGACACCCCCCGCCGTTCCCCCCTATAAATCTCTGCGTCCTCTGCGTCCTCTGCGCCTCTGCGCGAACCCGGCACCAGTCGCCGGCCGGACAAATCCCCCTGACGAACCCAGCCCAAATGGACCGGGCGGGCCGTATAGCTTTGAGCCAAAACACAAAATGCCACCCGCTGTCCTACGCGACCGGCCTTTGCTAGCGGCACGGGCGCACGAATCGCTCCTTCTCATCGTCGAACAAACGGAAACGATCGGCCCGGATCGTTTCGATCAAGGTGTCCATCTTGTCCATGTTGCCCCATTCCGGCCACATTCAGGCCTCCGCCGTCGCTCTTCCCGGGGGCGGCGATGCTTCGCCGTGCAAGGGTTTCGATCAACAATGGCTGGACCGGACGCCGCAGCATGCGGTCGCGTGATCAACCACCCCGTCATGCCGGAGCGATAACGGCACAAGGCACTACGCAGCGCGACCACCGCGCCACATGGAAAATGGGCCGCCCGGTCGCCCGGACGGCCCTGTCTCCACGTGGCATCAGCGACGCCATGCCGCCACGCCGATCGCCCCCGGGTCCCCCGGGCACTACCCGGAAGGCGCAAACGCAAACGGGCCGGACTGTCGCCAGCCCGGCCCGCTGCCATTCAAACCCGACGCCTTACTTCGCGTCGACGGGCTCCGCCTTGCCCTTCTTCTTCGGCTTCTTCGGCGCGGCGGGTTCGATCGCGAAGGACAACGTGCCGTCCTTCATCCGCACCGTGACCTCGCCGCCATGGACGAGCTTGCCGAACAGCAGTTCCTCGGCGAGCGGCTGCTTGATCTTCTCCTGGATCAGGCGACCCATCGGACGCGCACCATAGAGCTTGTCATAGCCCTTTTCGGTCAGCCAGCTCTTGGCGGCATCGTCCAGGTTGATGTGGACGTTGCGGTCGGCGAGCTGGAGTTCGAGCTGGAGGATGAACTTGTCGACGACCCGCGCGACCACCTCGGTCGGCAGATAGCCGAACGGCACGATCGCATCGAGGCGGTTGCGGAACTCCGGCGTGAACATCTTCTGCACCGCCTGCTCGTCCTCGCCCTCACGGGTGAGATTGCCGAAGCCGACCGTCTCACGCGCCATGTCGGACGCGCCGGCATTGGTCGTCATGATCAGGATGACGTTGCGGAAATCGACCGATTTGCCGTGCTGATCGGTGAGGCGGCCATTATCCATGACCTGCAACAGGATGTTGAACAGGTCGGGATGCGCCTTCTCGATCTCGTCGAGCAGCAGCACGCAATGCGGATTCTGGTCGACCGCATCGGTGAGCAGCCCGCCCTGGTCGAAGCCGACATAGCCGGGAGGCGCACCGATCAGCCGGCTGACCGAATGGCGCTCCATATATTCGCTCATGTCGAACCGCTGGAGCGGGATGCCGAGGATCGACGCCAGTTGCTTGGCGACCTCGGTCTTGCCGACGCCGGTCGGGCCGGTGAACAGATAGTTGCCGATCGGCTTTTCCGGTTCGCGCAGGCCGGCACGGGCGAGCTTGATCGCCGAGGCGAGCTTCTCGATCGCGGCATTCTGGCCGAAGACGACGCGCTTCAGATCCGTCTCGAGGCTTTCGAGCGCGGCCTTGTCGTCGGTGCTGACCGACTTGGGCGGAATCCGTGCCATCGTCGCGATCACCGCCTCGATCTCCCTGGCGGTGATCGTCTTCTTGCGCTTGGCGACCGGCACCAGCATCTGCATCGCGCCGACCTCGTCGATCACGTCGATCGCCTTGTCGGGCAATTTACGGTCGTTAATGTAGCGCGCCGACAGCTCGACCGCCGACTTGATCGCATCCGGCGTATATTTGACCGAATGATGCTCCTCGAATGCCGAGCGTAGTCCGGCGAGGATCTTGATCGTGTCCTCGATCGTCGGTTCGTTGACGTCGATCTTCTGGAACCGGCGGAGCAGCGCGCGGTCCTTCTCGAAATGGTTGCGGAATTCCTTGTAGGTGGTCGAGCCGATGCACCGGATCGTACCGCCCGACAGCGCCGGCTTGAGCAGGTTGGACGCGTCCATCGCGCCGCCGCTGGTCGCGCCGGCACCGATCACGGTGTGGATCTCGTCGATGAACAGCACCGCATGCGGCAGCTTTTCCAGCTCGTTGACGACTGCCTTCAGCCGCTCCTCGAAATCACCGCGATAGCGGGTGCCGGCGAGCAGCGCGCCCATGTCGAGGCTGTAGATCACCGCCTCGCTGAGCACGTCGGGCACTTCGCCCTCGACGATCTTGCGGGCGAGGCCTTCCGCGATCGCGGTCTTGCCGACGCCGGGATCGCCGACATAGAGCGGGTTGTTCTTCGACCGGCGGCACAGGATCTGGATCGTGCGATCCACCTCCGGCCCGCGCCCGATCAGCGGATCGACCTTGCCGATCTTCGCCTTCTCGTTGAGGTCGACGGTGAATTGCTTGAGTGCGCTTTCCGTCTTGCCCTTCTCCTGTCCCTTGGCCGGCTTGTCTTCGTCGGCGCCCTTGGGCGTCGTCGCCTCGGCGGCGCCGCTGCCCTTGCCGACGCCGTGGCTGATGAAGCTGACCGCATCGAGTCGGCTCATGTCCTGCTGTTGCAGGAAATAGACGGCATAGCTCTCGCGCTCGCTGAACAAAGCGACGAGCACGTTGGCGCCGGTCACCTCGTCGCGGCCCGACGACTGGACGTGGAGGATCGCACGCTGGACGACGCGCTGGAAGCCGCTGGTCGGAGAGGGATCGGTCGCGGCATCGACCTTGAGCGCATCGAGCTCGGTATCGAGATAATGGGCGACGGTGGTCTTGAGGTCGCCGAGCTCGACATGACACGCCTCCATCACCTTGGAGGCATGTTCGTCGCCGATCAGCGCGAGCAGCAGATGTTCGAGCGTGGCATATTCGTGCCGACGCGAGGACGCGGCCTCGAGCGCCTTGTGCAGCGTGGTCTCGAGCGCGGGGGCGAAGGAAGGCATTCAGATTACTCCAGTCGGGCCGCGGTGGGTCGCCGCGCCCTTTCCCATCATGTCGGTATCGCGGACGCTCGCATCAAGCACTTGACGTCGCGTCGTCGGCATCGGCGAACCGGCCCGGGCGGCGCGACGGCCGGTCATCGCCTGAACAGCGCGTCCGCGCTGGCGCGATGATCGACCGATCGGTCGCGGGCGAGCCGGGTGCGCCGGATCTCCGCCTCCAGCGTGACGATCCGGGCATCGAGCTCGGCGATCGACAGCGGGTCGAGGTCCTGCCGCAGCAGCTCGGTCAATGCGTCGTTGGGACGCGACGGGGCGTCGTCCGATTCCATCGCTGCCTAACGTTGACCCCCGCCCGCACGATGTCAATAAGGCTGGACGGCGGCGTACCCCGCCCGCGGATCGACGGACAGGAACAGCGGATGAGCGAAGTGCCCGAGACGATGCAGGCGATCGACCCGGAGGCGCATGGCGGGCCGGAGGTGTTGCGGCTGGTCGAGCGACCGGTGCCGCGCCCGGCGGCGGGCGAGGTGCTGATCCGCGTCGCCGCGGCCGGGGTCAACCGGCCCGACGTGTTGCAGCGCAAGGGCAATTACCCGCCGCCGCCGGGCGCACCGTCGATCCTGGGGCTGGAGATCGCCGGCACGGTGGCGGCGGTCGGGCCGGATGTCGACCCGGCGCTGCTCGGCCAGCGGGTCTGCGCGCTGCTCGCCGGCGGCGGCTATGCCGAATATGCCGTCGCGCCCGCCGGCCAGTGCCTGCCGGTGCCCGACGGGCTGGAGATGGTCGAGGCGGCGGCGATCCCCGAGACGCTGTTCACCGTCTGGACCAATTTGTTCGAACGCGCCTTCGCCACCGAGGGCGACAGCGTGCTGCTTCACGGCGGGACCAGCGGCATCGGCACGATGGCGATCGCGCTCGCCAATCTGTTCGGGCTGACGATCATCGTCACCGCCGGGTCGGACGCCAAATGCGCCCGCGCGCTCGAGCTCGGCGCGACGCATGCGATCAACTACCGGACCGAGGATTTCGTCGAGCGGGTCAAGGCGATCACCGGCGGCAAGGGCGTCACCGCGGTGATCGACATGGTCGGCGGCGATTACGTGCCGCGCAACCTCCAGTGCCTCGCCGATGACGGCCGCCACGTCTCGATCGCGGTGCAGGGCGGCGCGCAGGCGACCTTGCCGCTGTTCGAGATCATGCGCCGCCGCCTGACGCTGACCGGGTCGACGCTGCGCCCGCGCGACACCGCGTTCAAGACGCTGGTCGCCGACGAGATCGGCCGTACCGTCTGGCCACATGTCGAGGCCGGGCGGCTGCGCCCGATCATCGACTGCACCTTCCCGCTCGCCGACGCCGCCGCCGCGCATGCGCGGATGGAGGAGGGCGACCATGTCGGCAAGATCGTGCTGACGGTATGAGCGGTGCCTAGCGCCCGCGGTTACGGGTCATCGGGTCAGGCTTGGCGGGCTTGACCCAGCCGTCGGGGGGCACGACGCGCGACTGGCTGGTGCCGAGGCCCATCGCGCCGGGGCGTTGCCGATCGAGGCCGGTCGGGTCGGCATCCTCGCCGCCGGCGCGCAGCAGGCTGATCCGGTCACGCAACCGACCCGCGGTCTCGAAATCGAGCGCCGCCGCGGCGGCCTCCATCTCCAGCCGGAGTGCCTCGATCGAGACGCTCACGCCGCGACCGCGGGCAGCGCCGCAGGCTCGGTCGCGGTGATCCAGCCGCCGCCGAGCACGCGTTCGCCGGCGTAGAGAACCGCCGCCTGACCGGGGGCGACGCCATATTCGGGCGCGGCGAAGCGCAACCGGTCGCCGTCGAGCCGCGCCGGCACCGGCTTGGCCATCGAGCGGACCTTGGCGGTGATCGGCCCGTCATAGTCGCCGCCAAGCCAGTTGAGCCCGCTGATCGCCGCCGCCGACACCGCGAGCGCGGCGCGCGGGCCGACCACGACCTGTCGCGTCGCCGCATCGACGCGAACGACGTAGAGCGGTTCGGGCGAGCCGCCGATCTCCAGCCCGCGGCGCTGGCCGACGGTGAAATGGATGATGCCGCGATGCGTGCCGAGCCTGCGACCGGCGAGATCGACGATATCGCCCGCAGTGTCCGCCTCGGGGCGCAGCTTGCGGACGAGGCCGGCATAATCGCCGTCGGGGACGAAGCAGATATCCTGGCTGTCGGGCTTGGCGGCGACGCCGAGACCGAGGTCGGCGGCGATCGCGCGCACCCGCGGCTTGGGCAGGCCGCCGAGCGGGAAGCGCAGATAGTCGAGCTGCGGCTGCGTCGTCGCGAACAGGAAATAGCTCTGGTCGCGCGCCGGATCGGCACCGCGGTGCAGCTCGACCTGCGTGGGCGTGACCAGCCGGCGGACGTAATGGCCGGTGGCGAGGCAATCGGCGCCGAGCTCGCGCGCGAGGCTGAGCAGATCGGTGAACTTCGGGCCGGTGTTGCACTGGACGCAGGGGATCGGCGTCTGCCCGGCGAGATAGGCGTCGGCGAAGGTGTCGACCACCGTCTCGCGGAAGCGCGTCTCGTGGTCGAAGACGTAATGCGCGATACCCAGCCGGTCGCACACCGCGCGCGCGTCGCGGATGTCGCGGCCGGCGCAGCAGCTGCCGGCGCGGCCCGTCGCCTCCCCGTGATCGTAGAGCTGGAGCGTCACGCCGATCGTCTCCGCCCCGGTGTGCGCGGCGAGCGCGGCGACGACCGAGCTGTCGACGCCGCCCGACATGGCGACGACGATCCGCTTGCCGGCGAGCGGTTCGCCAAGCTGGAAATCCACTTCGTTCATGCCCGCTTCTACTCCGTCCGCCGCGGAACCGCAAAACCGCGCCTGGTTAACATGGGTTCACATAGGTTCGTGCAAAAGTCTGCGCGGCTTTACCGGGCCTTCATGGCTCGTTGCTAAAAAGGAGACTGGCACAGGCAACGACGAGTGGCACAGGTTGGACCTCAGCTTCCCAGGCTTCGACAGAAACACGGAGGTGACGAAACTTCCGGGGGATCTGGCGGTGCTGATGGTCGGCATCGCCGCCCGGCAGACGGCGTCTCCGACCGCCGTCGCCCAGGCACGGTTCGGCCGCATCGGTCACCCGTCGCGCTTGCTGCAACCGCTGGACGGCGCGTTCAACGGCCCAACCGCGGCTCTGCTCGCGCAATGGAGAGAAGGACGACCCCGGCCAGAAGGCTGAAAGCCCCGTTAACCCTCGCGTGCAATTCGATCTTCAAGACCGGCCGCTAGGGTTGTGTATCGCGTTTGAGAGGGGGCCCCCAGCCCCGATCGAGGTTAACTGATGATCGAGAACCAGAAAATCCGTCCTGCCAAGGTGATCGGCCCGCTCGGCGAATCGCTGACGCTGGATTCGCTGCCGCCGCCGTCGACGACGCGCTGGGTGGTGCGACGCAAGGCGGAAGTGGTCGCGGCGGTCAACGGCGGCCTGCTCACCGTCGACGAGGTGTGCGCACGCTATGGCCTGACGGTCGAGGAATTCGCCAGCTGGCAGCGCGCGATCGACCGGTCGGGCATGCCCGGGCTGCGCGTCACCCGGATTCAGCATTACAAGTCCCTGTACGAGCGCCAGCAAAAATATTGAGCGGGGTGGCTTGACGGCCGCGCTTCGTCCGAAAACCGAAACGCGTGCGGAACATTGTTACGGGGTTGAGAGTCTTTCCCGACGGAGCCCATGGCGGGCGCAACGGAGGGATTTATGGGTATCATTCTTTGGCTCGTCATCGGTGGCGTTATCGGCTGGCTCGCCAGCATCATCATGCGCACGGATGCCCAGCAGGGGATTTTCCTCAACATCGTCGTCGGCATCGTCGGTGCCTTCCTCGGTGGCCTGATCATCTCGGGCGGTTCGATCAACAATGCGCCGCTCAACATCACCTCGTTCCTGGTGTCGCTGCTCGGCGCTGTGATCCTGCTCGGGATCGTCAACCTCGTGCGTCGTGGTAGCGTTCGCTAAGAGCGGCGCGGCACGGCGTCGCTGACGCCACGCGAAGACAGGGCCGTCCGGGCGACCGGGCGGCCCTTTTCGTTATGCGGTGCGGCGGTGGCGTTGCGTGGTGCCGCGGGCCGTCTTCGGTCCGGTATGACGGGGTGGTCGCATGACCGCGAGCTGCTCCGTCCGTTTAGCCCTTCCTTGCCCCGGCTCTCTCGATACCGGGATTCGCCGCGGTGCGGACGGCCGGCGGCGAGTGCCTGAATGTGGCCGGAATGGGGCAACATGGACAAGTTGAACACCTTGATCGAAACGATCCGGCCTGATCGTTTCCGTTTGTTCGACAATGAGAAGGAGCGACTCTTGCGCCCGTGTCGCTAGCAAAGGCCGGTCGTGTAGGACAGCGGGCGACATTCTGGGTTTTGGTACAATGCCATACACTTTACCTCGTCCAATTTTTTGGCGGGGCTGGTCAAATGGGTCCGACGGGACGGCAACCGGCGACAGGTGCTGGGTTCGCGCAGAGGCGCAGAGGGCGCAGAGGGATGTGGCGGACGCGGCGGGGCGTGTGATCTCCGGAGGCCGCCCAAAGTCGGTGGTGAGCCGGGTTCGCCGCACGCATCGGACCCTTGGCAGGGCGGGGCATCTGTGGAGGTTGCCTAGTGATTCGGGGTATCCAAACGCCCGCGCGGACACGGCCGTCTTGGCGGTTAAGCCGCGAGACACGAGGCACTGTGTTCCCGCGCAAGGCGGGAATTCAACGTCAGGCAGAGCCGCAGTTCGCAATTGGAGACAATACTGAGATCCCACTCTTGCGGGAGCGCCGAAGGTGTTTGGGCATTTCCACTCCCGTTGACTTGTTCGCGAGATGACGTCGGGACTATTGCGGGGGCGGGAGTGTTGCAGACGGCGAGCCCTCTGTGTCCTCCGCGCCTCCGCGTCAACATGTCTGCATTTGCGACCGCTGCCGCCGCTATTGCAGCAGGAAGCGCACCGACAGCGTCACCGTCACCTCTTTCTCGCCCGGTGCGATCGCGGTGGGTGCGGCGTCGGCCTTGAGCGCGCGGGCCATGAACATCGGTTGCGGGCCGGGCGTGCCGGCGTCCTGGCCCGCCTCGGCGATCGAGATCACCCGCGCGACCTTCATCCCCGCCGCCGCGGCATAGAGGTCGGCGCGGGCGCGGGCGCGCTTGACCGCATCGGTGCGCGCCTCGTCGAGCGCCGCGTCGGGCTGGTCGATCGAGAGACTGGGGCCGTCGATCTGGTTGGCCCCCTGCGCGACCAGGGCATCGAGCACCGCACCCGAGCGGGCGACGTCGCGGAAGCGGACGCTGACCGTATTGGTCGCCTGATAGCCGGTGATCGCCGGCGGCTGGCCGTCGGTGTAGCGATATTGCGGGCTGAGCGCGACGGTGGCGGTGGCGATGTCGCGCGGCGCGACGCCAGCGCGCTTGAGCGCGGCGAGCACCGCGTCCATCCGCCGCGCATTGTCGCCGAGCGCCGCCGCGGCGGTCTGCGCCTGCGAGACGACGCCGGCACGGACCGTCGCGAGATCGGGCACCCGCGTCGTCCGCCCTTCGGCGCTGACGTCGAGGATCGTGCCCTGCGCCGGCACCAGCGGCTCGACCGTGGTCGGCGCGGTCTGCGCCTGCGCCGCCGCCGGGATCATCAGCGCTGCCGCGACGAGATATTTCATGTCTGTCCTTCCGAGTTGATCGATGTGGCACGAGCATTTGCCGCAGCCGGGATCAACCCCGGCTGAACAGGCGATGTTATTGCGGGAACTTCAAGAATAGGGCATGGCGACGGCGCCGCGCCAGCGGGGGCTTGAGCGTGGTGGCTTATTCATATAACACAGTCGCGACGCAGATGGCCTCACGAGTGGCCGAGGGGATGGGACGGGCATGAACGACTATCAGGGTTCGATCGGGCACGACGAGCGATTGGCACTGCCGGGCGATCCGGCGCCGTCGTCCCGCCGCCGCCGGATCGTCATCGCGCTGATCGTCGTCGCGCTGCTCGCGGTCGCCGGCTGGGCCTTGTTCGGCCGCAAGAAGGCCGATCCCGCCGCCGGCCAGAAGACCGAGCAGATGCCGGTCGTCACCGTCATCGTCCCCGGCCGCAAGACGGTCGACCGCACGATCACCGCGACCGGCACGCTCGCCGCGCGGCGCGAGATGCCGGTCGGCGTCGCCGGTGACGGCGGCATGATCACCCGCGTGCTCGTCGAGCCGGGCCAGTGGGTCGGCGCGGGGCAGGTGCTCGCCACCGTCGATCGCTCGGTGCAGACGCAGACCGCCGCCTCGCTCGCCGCGCAGGTCGCGGTGGCGCGCTCCGACCAGACGATCGCGCAGGCCGAGCTCGACCGCGCGCAGCAGCTCGTCGACCGCGGCTTCATCTCCAAGGCCGATCTGCAGCGCAAGGCGGCGACGCGCGATGCCGCGGCGGCGCGCGTCCAGGTCGCCGCCGCCAGCCTGCGCGAGGCGAAGGCGCGCAACGGCCGGCTCGACATCCGCGCGCCCGAGGCGGGGCTGGTGCTGACCCGCCAGGCCGAGCCGGGCCAGATCGTCAGCGCCGGATCGGGCGTGCTGTTCCGCATGGCGCAGGGCGGCCAGATCGAGATGCGCGCGCAGCTCGCCGAATCGGATCTCGCCAGCCTGCGCCCCGGCGCGCGCGCGACGGTGACGCCGGTCGGCAGCGATCGCAGCTTCGCCGGCGAGGTGTGGCAGGTGTCGCCGATCATCGACGCGACGACGCGGCAGGGGATCGCGCGCATCGCGCTGCGCTACGATCCGGCGCTGCGCCCCGGCGGCTTCGCCTCGGCGACGATCGTCGGCGGCGCCGCGGTCGCGCCGCTGTTGCCCGACGCGGCATTGCAGAGCGACGACAAGGGCAGTTTCGTGTATATCGTCGGCAAGGACGACAAGGTCGAACGCCGCAACATCAAGATCGGTCAGGTCTCCGACGCGGGCGTGACGGTGATCGCCGGCCTCGACGGCACCGAGCGCGTCGTGCGGTCGGCGGGCGGGTTCCTCGCCCCCGGCCAGAAGGTCAAACCCGTGGTCGCGGCCGCGCAGGCAAAGGCAAGCTGACATGAGCTTCCGCAACATCTCCGCCTGGGCGATCCGCAATCCGGTTCCGCCGATCGTGCTGTTCCTGGCACTGACGCTGGCGGGAATCGTCAGCTTCATGCGGATGGACGTCAACAACGATCCCGACATCGACTTCCCCGTCGTCATCGTCGTGATCAGCCAGCCCGGCGCGGCGCCGACCGAGCTCGAGAATCAGGTCACCAACCGCGTCGAATCGGCGGTGCGCTCGCTCCAGGGGATCGACGAGATCACCTCGACGGTCACCGAGGGCCAGTCGACCACCGTCGTCCAGCTCGCGATCGGCACGCCGATCGACCGCGCGGTCAACGACACGCGCGACAAGATCGCGCAGATCCGCAGCAACCTGCCCGAGGGCATCCTCGAACCGCAGATCTTCCGCGCCGACACCACCGACAACGATCTCGCCAGCTATTCGGCGATCGCCAGCGACATGACGGTCGAGCAATTGAGCTGGTACATCGACAATACGGTGACCAAGGAACTGCTGTCGGTGCCCGGCATGGCCGCGGTCAACCGCAACGGCGGCGTCAGCCGCGAGATCCGCGTCATCCTCGATCCGCTGCGCCTGCAGAGTCAGGGCCTCACCGCCAGCCAGGTCAATGCGCAGCTGCGCCAGATCAACCTCAACGCCGCGGGCGGCCGCGCCGAGATCGCCGGGTCCGAACAATCGGTGCGCGTGCTCGGCAACGCCAAGAACGCCAACGAGCTCGCGCAGACGCAGATCAACGTCGGCAACGGCCGCACCATCCGCCTCGGCGACATCGCCACGGTGCGCGATCTCTATGCCGAGCAGCGCAGCCGCGCCGCGGTCGACGGGCGCCAGGCGATCAGCTTCGACTTCCAGCGCGCCAAGGGCGCCTCCGACGTCACCGTGTTCAACGAGGCGGTGAAGAAGCTCACCGACCTCGAGAAGCGCAACCCCAACGTTCATTTCATCCTGCGCTCGAACAGCGTCAAATATACCGAAGCGCAATATGAGTCCGCGATCCATGCGATGATCGAGGGCGCGGTGCTCGCGGTGCTCGTCGTGCTCTTGTTCCTGCGCGACTGGCGCGCGACGCTGATCTCGGCGCTGGCGATCCCGCTGTCGGCGATCCCGACCTTCTGGTTCATGGAGCTGCTCGGCTTCAACCTCAACCAGATGACGCTGCTCGGCCTCAGCCTCGTCGCCGGCGTGCTGGTCGACGACGCGATCGTCGAGATCGAGAATATCGTGCGGCATATGCGGATGGGCAAATCCGCCTATCAGGCATCGATCGACGCGGCCGACGAGATCGGCCTCGCGGTGCTCGCCACCACCATGTCGATCGTCGCGGTGTTCATGCCGGTCAGCCTGATGCCGGGCATCTCGGGCCAGTATTTCCAGAACTTCGGTCTCACCGTCGTCGTCTCGGTGCTGATGAGCCTTGCCGTCGCTCGCCTCATCACGCCAATGATCGCCGCCTATTTCCTCAAGAGCTTCGGCCACGCCAGCCATGGCGAGGGCAGGCTGATGGATGGCTATATGGCGGTGCTGCGCTGGACGCTCGACAGCACGCGGCAGAAGGCGAGCGCGGCGCGCGGCGGCCTGCATCGCGTCACCAGCCGCTGGCGCGATCATCGCATGTGGGTGATGGGCTTCGGCCTGCTCGCCTTCATCGCAACGCTGGCGATGTTCGCGGTGGTGCCGATGCAATTCTCGCCCGCCGAGAACAGCGACAATTCGACCGCGACGATCGAGATGGTGCCGGGCGCGACGCTGGCGCAGACCGACGAGGTCGTCACCCGCGTCGGCGAGTTGCTGCGCCGCCAGCCCGAGGTCGCCTCGGTCTACACCCGCACCGGATCGAACGGCGCGGTCAACACCGGCCGCGTCACCGCGACGCTCAAGGAAGACCGCAAGGTCACCAGCACCGAATTCGAACGCAATCTTGCGCCCGAGCTCGCCAAGTTCGCCGATGCGCGCGTCGGCTTCCGCTCGCAGTTCGGCTGGGGCTCGTCGGGGCGCGACATGACGATCGTGCTCGGCGGCGACGATCCGGCGCTGCTCCAGAAGACCGCCAATACGCTGGTCGATCAGATGGCGAAGCTGCCGACGCTGACCCAGCCGCGCATCTCGGGCAATCTCCAGCGGCCCGAGATCGTCATCAAGCCGCGCTTCGACCTCGCCGCCAATCTCGGCGTGACGACGCAGGCGCTGTCGAGCGCGATCCGCATTGCGACGCTGGGCGACATCGACCAGAATTCGGCGCGCTTCTCGCTCTCCGACCGGCAGGTGCCGATTCGCGTCGCCCTCGATCAGGGCGCGCGGACCGAGCTGTCGACGATCCAGAACCTGCCCGTCTCGACCGCGAGCGGCGGCTCGGTGCCGCTGGCGCTGATCGCCGACATCAGCCTCGGCTCGGGACCGACGCAGATCGATCGCGTTAACCAACAGCGGCGCATCGCGGTCGGCGCCGATCTTGCCCCCGGCATCGTCTCCGGCGTCGCGCAGAAGCAGATCGACAATCTGCCGATCATGAAGAACCTGCCGCTCGGCGTGAACAAGCTGACGCTCGGCCAGGCGAAATGGCAGGCGGAGATGCTCAACAACTTCGTCGTCGCGGTGATCGCCGGCACCTTCCTCGTCTTCGCGGTGCTGGTGCTGCTCTATCGCCGGGCGCTGCCGCCGTTCGTCAACATGGCGTCGCTGCTGCTCGCGCCGCTGGGCGGGCTGATCGCGCTGTGGGCGACGGGCAATCCGCTGTCGCTGCCGGTGTTCATCGGCTTGCTGATGCTGCTCGGCATCGTCGCGAAGAATTCGATCCTGCTGATCGATTTCGCGCTCGAGGAGATGAACAAGGGCGTCGACACGCTGACCGCGATCATCGACGCCGGGCACAAGCGCGCGCAGCCGATCGTGATGACGACGGTGGCGATGGTCGCGGGCATGATCCCGACCGCGCTGTCGATCGGCAGCGACGGATCGTGGCGCGCGCCGATGGGCATCGTGGTGATCGGCGGCCTGATCCTGTCGACGATCCTGACGCTGGTGATCGTGCCGGCGGCGTTCAGCCTCGCGGTCGGGATCGAACGCTATGTCGGGCCGCGGCTCGGCCGGCGGCTACTCACCTATCGTCCCGGCGACGACGGCAGCACGGTGGTCGGCATCGCTGGCCCCAACCAGCCGAGCATCGCGCCGGTGCCGGGCCGGCTGGGGCATGACGACGGGGGCGCGCAGCCGGCGGAGTGATCCGCCGGCGACGGATCGGCCGGCGGACGTTCAGCCGACCGAGCGGATCACCGCGCCGCTCGCGTCGCGGATGTCGGTGCGCTCGATCTGCCAGACGACGCCGGGCAGCGCGTCGAGGCGATAGGCGCCGCTGACCGGACGCAGCGTGTCGCGTGACTGGTCGAGCCCGCCCCGATCGAGCGTCACGCACGGCGGCCGGGCCTGCGCGTTGATCCTCGATGCCTCGCCCGCGGCGAACCGGATCGCGTCGTCCGTATCGAGCAGCAGCAGGTCCCGCCCGAACGGCAGCCGCAGCGCGAGCAGCGCGAGCAGCGCGAGCAGGGTCTCGACCTGACCCGCGCCGATCCGGATCAGTGTCGTAGGAGCAGACGGATCGCCCTGCTGCGAGTAGGCGACCGTCGGCACGAACAGCATCCCCATCGACGACCCGTCGCGATCGCGCCCCGTCTCCACGGCGTCTCGTACGTCGGGCCGGTCGAGCAGCGAGGCGCGCGCGAAGTCGGTGATCCAGAGCGGCAGGTGCGGCAGCAGCGCCGCCAGCACTCCGCGCGTCTGCCAATTCTTGCCCGCCTCCATCTCATCGACGGTGAGGCCGACGATCTGGACGAAGGCGACGCTGCCGTTCGGCGGGGCGATCGGCGGCAGCTTCGGGTCGGCGACGAAGGCGAGCCCCCGCAACTGCGTGTCCGTGTCGAGCGCGATCGATCCGTTGGGGTCCATCCACTCGCCGTCGCGCAGGGCATTGCCTGAAGTGAAGACATAGCGCGCCAGATTCTGCATCAGGCTGATCGCCCATCCGGGCAGATTCTCGTCCGCTGGATCGCAGCGCAGACGGAAAGTCAGTTCGAAGCCGTGGCCGCTGATCGCCTCGTCGTCGCTTTCTTTCCAGTACAGTTCGGAGAGTCCGAAGCCGACGCAATGCCAATGCGGAATCGGCTCGGCACGCTTCCACGCGCTGATCCCGTCGAGCGGATTGCCGTCGAAGCCGAATGGCAGGCTCGACCCATAATGTCTGGGCTCCTGCTGCGGATAGAGGCGCGCGCACGCGGCCCGGATCGCATCCCAGCCGGCGGTGGCCGCATTGTCGCCTTCGGTCATGACGCGAGGCTAGGAGCGGCGCGAAAGGCTGTCGACGCCGCACCGGCAAGCCGTTGACCGGGCAGCGCCCTCGTGCCGCACCTGACGGAATCCGCGGTGCCGGTGCGACGCGACCCGGCGGTATGCGAGTGGCCGCCGCCATCGGCAGGGGGGTGATGCGCAAACCGAACGCGATCCCACTTGAACTTCCCCGCCGCTCGCGGATTGTTTCGCCCATGAACACCCGTCCCCGCAGCGCCACCGAGGCGGCTCCGCCCGCTCTCGTCGCGATGCGGCGGATCGCCGTCGGGCTGCTGGTGGCGATGGCGGCGCTGTTCCTCGTCAGCCGTCATCTCGCCCCCGCCTATCCCGGCTGGGGGTTCGTCCAGGCGTTCAGCGAGGCGGCGATGGTCGGCGGGCTGGCCGACTGGTTCGCGGTGACCGCGCTGTTCCGGCATCCGCTCGGGCTGCCGATCCCGCACACCGCGATCATCCCGCGCAACAAGGACCGGATCGGCGATACGCTCGCGCAATTCCTGCGCGCCAATTTCCTCCAGCCGGCGGTGGTCGGCCGGCGAATGCGGCGCGTCGACGTCGCCACCGCGATCGCGCGCTGGCTGACCGATCCGCCCGAGGGCGCCGGCGGGCGCTTCCGCCAGGGCGCATCGAAGCTGGTCGCGCAGGTGCTCGACGGGCTCGACCCGCAGCGGCTCGGCGGGATGGTCAAGGCGGGGATCGCCGCGCGGCTGCGCGCCACCGACGTATCGCCGATCCTCGGCCGGATGATGCAGGCGGCGATCGCCGAACAGCGGCACGCGCCGCTGCTCGACAGCGCGATCCGCTGGGGCGCGAAGGCGCTCGCCGCCAACGAACATCTGATCCGCGCGATGGTGCACGAACGCGCCGGATCGATCCTGCGCTGGACCGGGCTCGACGAGACGGTCGCGGACAAGTTGATCGCCGGGCTCGACAAGCTCGTCGCCGACATGGCCGAGGATCCGCAGCATCCGTTGCGGCTCAAGGCGGAGGAGGGGCTCGACCGGCTCGCCTGGGACCTGCAGTTCGATCCGGCGATGCGCGCGCGGGTCGAGGCGATGAAGGTCGAGCTGATCGCCAATCCGGCGATGCAGCGCTGGCTCGACGGCCTGTGGGAATCGGCGCGCGCCGCGCTGCTGCGGATCGCGCGCGATCCGGAAAGCGCGATGCAGGGGCAGCTCGGCGACATGCTGCGCCAGCTCGGCGAGACGCTGACCCACGATCCCCGGCTGGCGCGGACGATCAACCGCTTCGTCCGTCGCGCGGTGGTTGGCATCGCCGCGGATTATGGCGACGGCATCGTCCGGCTGGTGTCGGAGACGGTACGCGGCTGGGACGCGCGCACGATCACCAGCCGGCTGGAGAATGCGGTCGGCCGCGACCTGCAATATATCCGCATCAACGGCACCCTGGTGGGTGGTCTGGTCGGCCTGATCATCCATGCGGTCGACGTGCTGCTGTGAACCCAGCCTGTCCGGTCAACCCAACCGTCGCGTATGATAAACGCCTTGCCGAAGGTCGGAACTTGGCTCACAAGCGCAGGCGATGAGCGCCACAGCCGAATTCGAGCAGGACAGCGGCGGAACCCTTCGCTTTTCCGGTGACCTGCTGCTGCGCACGCTGGGCGATCTGCCCGACCGGCTCGACGCGGTGAGCGGCCCGGTGCGCAGCATCGACCTCAGCGGCATCGACCGGATCGACACCGTCGGCGCCTGGCTGGTCCACCGGCTGGCGACGCGGCATCAGGCGTCGATCGAGGGGCTCGACGCGGACGGCCGCTATCTTCTCGATTCGGTGGTCGCGGCGGATCGCCCGGTGGCGATGCCGGTGCGGCCGAGCAATGCGTTCAGCAAGCTGCTCGGCGAGATCGGCGATGCGGTGGTGATCACCTTCCGCACGCTCTACGGCCTGCTCGGTTTCCTCGGGGCGACGACGATCGCCTTCGTCAACGTCGTCCGCCATCCCAGCCGCTTCCGTTTCAACGCGACCGTCCACCGGTTCGAGGTGGTCGGCGTGCAGGCGCTGGCGATCGTCGGGCTGATGAGCTTCCTGATCGGCATCGTCATCGCGCAGCAGGGCGCGGTGCAGCTCAGGCAGTTCGGCGCGGAGGTGTTCACGATCAATCTCGTCGGTCGGCTGACCCTGCGCGAGCTCGGCGTGCTGATGACCGCGATCATGGTCGCCGGCCGCTCGGGTTCGGCCTTTGCCGCGCAGCTCGGCACGATGAAGCTGACCGAAGAGATCGACGCGATGCGGACGATCGGCGTGTCGCCGATGGAGGCGCTGGTGCTGCCGCGGACGATCGCCGCGGTGCTGCTGATGCCGCTGCTCGGCTTCTATTCGTCGCTGATCGCGATCGTCGGCGGCGGGCTGCTCGCCTGGGTGTCGCTCGACATTCCGCCGGTGACCTTCATCCAGCGGATCCGCGAGGTGGTGCCGATCACCGACCTCTATATCGGCCTGATCAAGGCGCCGGTGTTCGGCGCGATCATCGCCATCGCCGGCTGCTTCCAGGGCATGCTCGTCGAATCGGACGCCGAGCAGGTCGGCCAGCGGACGACGTCGGCGGTGGTGCAGGCGATCTTCCTCGTCATCGTGCTCGACGCCTTTTTCGCGGTGTTCTTCACCTGGGTGGGGTGGAACTGATGGCCAACACCCCGGCATCGGCCCGCCCGCGCGACTCGGGACGCGACGAATCGATCATTCAGGTCCGCGGGCTGAAGAATGCCTTCGGCGAATCGGTGATCCACGACGGGCTCGACCTCGACGTACGGCGCGGCGAGATCCTCGGCGTGGTCGGCGGGTCGGGCACCGGCAAATCGGTGCTGATGCGATCGATCATCGGCCTGCAGACCCCGGTGGCGGGCGAGATCACCGTGTTCGGCGAACCGACGATCGGCCGCGAGGAGACCGAGGCGACCGCGATCCGCAAGCGCTGGGGCGTGCTGTTCCAGGGCGGCGCCTTGTTCTCGACGCTGACCGTCTCCGAGAACGTCCAGGTGCCCCTGCGCGAATTCTACGGCGGGCTCGACCCGGCGCTGATGGCGGAGATCGCCGCCTATAAGGTGGTGATGACCGGCCTGTCCCCCGATGCCGGCCCCAAATATCCGTCCGAACTGTCGGGCGGCATGAAGAAGCGCGCCGGCCTTGCCCGCGCGCTGGCGCTCGATCCCGAGCTGCTGTTCCTCGACGAGCCGACCGCCGGGCTCGATCCGATCGGCGCGGCGGCGTTCGACCAGCTCACCAAGTCGTTGCAGAAGACGCTCGGCCTCACCGTCTTCCTCATCACCCACGATCTCGACACGCTCTATGCGATCTGTGACCGGGTCGCGGTGCTCGCCGACAAGAAGGTGATCGCGGTCGGCACGATCGACGAACTGCTCGCGCTCGATCACCCGTGGATCGAGGAATATTTCAAGGGTCCGCGCGGTCGCGCCGCGATCGCGACGCAGGAGGCGCAGGACGCCAGCCAGCATCCGACCGAGGTCAAGACGCAGCAGATCGCGGCAAGTCCGGCCGCGGCCACCACCACCGAACCGGCCGACCCGGCCCGACCCCCTGTAGGGACCGACTGATGGAAACCCGTTCCAACCATGTGATCGTCGGCGCGGTGGTGCTGATCCTGCTCGCCGCGCTGGCGGTCTTCACCGTCTGGATCGCCCGCCTGGGCAGCGCCTCCGAGCGCGAATACGACATCTTCTTCAAACAGTCAGTCGACGGCCTCGCCAAGGGGTCGACGGTGACCTATTCGGGCGTGCCGACCGGACAGGTCAAGGCGATCGCGCTGTGGAAGCCCGATCCGCAGTTCGTCCGCGTACGGGTGACGGTGAAGGACGAGACGCCGATCCTCCAAGGCACCACCGCGACGATCCAGGGCAGCTTCACCGGCACCAGCACCGTCGCGCTCGACGGCGCGCGCAAGGGCGCGGTGCCGATCGCCTGTCCCGATCATCCCGATGCGACGCAATGCCCCTATGGCGTGCCGGTAATCCCGACCAAGCAGGGCGGCATCGGCGCGATCCTCAATTCGGCACCGCAGCTGCTCGAGCGGCTGTCGACGCTGACCGAGCGGCTGACCGGGCTGCTCACCGATCGCAACCAGGCGTCGATCGCCGGCATCCTCGACAACACCAACCGGCTGTCGGGCGCGCTCGCCGACCGCGGGCCGGAGATCGCGGCGACGCTGGCGCAGACGCGCATCGCGATCCAGCAGGCGGGCGATGCCTCGCAGCAGATCGGCAAGCTCGCCGAGACGACCAACGGCCTGATCGCGCAGGACGTCAAGCCGACGATGCAGAACCTCAACAAGGCGATCGCCTCGGCGCAGCAGAGCGCCGAGACGCTCAATGCGGCGATCCAGGACGCACGGCCGGGCCTGCAGACCTTCTCCAAGCAGACGATCCCGGAGGCGAACCGGCTGGTGCGCGATCTGCGCGTCACCGCGACGGCGCTGTCGTCGATCGCCGACAAGGTCGATCAGGGCGGCGCCAGCTCGCTGATCGGTCAGCAGAAGCTCCCCGATTACAAGGGCAAGTGAGATCATGAAGACCAGGCTCCTCATCCTCGCCGCGACGCTGCCGCTCGCCGGCTGCATCAGCTTCGGCGCCAAGCCGCCGCCCTCGCTGCTGACGATCGAGGCGACGTCGGCGCCGGCGGTGGGCGCGGACCAGAATTCCGCCAAGGCGCGCTCGATCACCATCCAGGTGCCGACGACGCCGACCGCGATCGCCGGCGCCCGCGTGCCGGTCCAGGCGACGCCGACCAGCATCGCCTATGTCAAGGACGCGCAATGGGCCGAGCCGCCGGCGCGACTGTTCGCCCGCCTGCTGTCCGACACGGTGTCGGCGCGCAGCAACATGGTGGTGCTGTCGACGGTCCAGTCGATCAGCGATCCGAGTGCGACGCTCGCCGGCGAGCTGCGCCGCTTCGGGCTCGATGCGACGACGCGCGAAGCGGTGGTGACCTATGACGCGGCGCTGACCCGCGCCGGGCAGGAGACGGTCGAGAAGCGCCGGTTCGAGGCGCGCGTCCCGGTGCAGACGATCGACGCCGCCAATGCGGGGACGGCGATCAGCCAGGCGGCCAATCAGGTCGCGGTCGAGGTGGCGGCCTGGGTCGCCGGCTGAGCGGCGGTTCGACAAGCGTAACTAGCTGGGGTGCAATCAAAATTGGCCGTCCGGATGGCGCGGCCTTACGCTAGGCGTCGCTGCTATGCCTGATCTTGCCATCCTGTACGAACATCCGCAGTGGTTCGCGCCGCTGTTCGCCGCGCTCGACGCGCGTGGCATCGATTATACCGCAATCCATGCCGACGGCTTCGCCTTCGATCCCGCCGCCGCCGCGCCGCCGGCGCCGCTGGTGTTCAACCGCATCGCCATGTCGAGCTTCCTGCGCGCGCCGGAGCATCCGATCTTCCACGCCGCCGCGGCGCTGGCGCAATGGCAGGCGCGGGGGGCGCGCGTGCTCAACGGCAGCGACGCGCTGGCGATCGATTCGTCCAAGGCGCGGCAATTGTCGCTGATCGCCGGCCTCGGCCTCGCGATCCCGGCGACGCGCGTCGTCCATCGCGCCGCCGACCTGCCCGCGGCGGCGGCGGCGCTGCGCTTCCCGATCGTCGTCAAGGCGAACATCGGCGGGTCCGGGGCGGGGATCGTCCGCTATGACGATGCCGCCGCGCTCGCCGCCGCGGTCGCCGACGGCAGCGTGCCCGACAGTATCGACCGCGTGCTGCTCGCGCAGGAATATGCCCCGGCGCGCGGCGACCGGATCATCCGGATCGAGACGCTCGGCGGCCGCTTCCTCTATGCGATCGAGGTCGACGGCGGCGGCAGCTTCGATCTCTGTCCGGCGGATGCCTGCGCGTTGCCCGGCAAGCCGACGATCACGATGACGCGCGTCGATCCCGACCCGAGCCTGATCGCGGCGGCGGAGGCGATCGTTGCGGCGGCGGGGATCGACGTCGGCGGGGTCGAGGTGCTGATCGACGATCGCGACGGCGTCGCGCGCTTCTACGACATCAACGCCTTGTCCAATTTCGTCGCCCGACCGTTGGAGGTGCTCGGCTGGGACCCGCATGTGCGGCTGGTCGACTGGCTGACGGCGATGCTGGCGGAGACGAGGCGATGAGATATGGCTATTGGATGCCGGTGTTCGGCGGCTGGCTGCGCAACGTGCCCGACGAGGGAATGGCGGCGGACTGGGACTATGCCAAGCGGCTGACCCAGGCGTCCGAACGCTGGGGCTATGACCTCACGCTGATCGCCGAGCTCAACCTCAACGACATCAAGGGCGTCGACCAGCCCGCGCTCGACGCCTGGTCGACCGCCGCCGCGCTCGCCGCGGTGACCGAGCGGATCGAGCTGATGGTCGCGGTGCGGCCCAATTTCCACCATCCCGCGCTGTTCGCCAAGGCGGCGGCGAATATCGACCGGATCTCGGGCGGGCGGCTGGCGCTCAACGTCGTGTCGAGCTGGTGGGCGGACGAGGCGCGGCAATATGGCCTGCAGTTCGACCAGCATGACGATCGCTATGCGCGCACCCGCGAATGGTTGCAGGTGGTCGAAGGGCTGTGGACCGAGGAGCGGTTCAGCTTCGCGGGCGACTTCTACCGGACCGAGGAGGCGATCTGCGCGCCCAAGCCGGCCCGGCGGCCGACCGTCTATGCCGGCGGCGAGAGCGAGAAGGCCAAGGCGATGATCGCCTCGCAATGCGACGCCTATGTCATGCACGGCGACCCGGTCGCGGCGATCGCGCCCAAGATCGCCGACATGCGCGCGCGGCGTGCCGCGGCGGGCGGGGCGCCGATGCAGTTCGGCATGGCCGCCTATGCGATCGTCCGTGACAGCGAGGCGGAGGCGCAGCGCGAGCTCGAACGGATCACCACCGTCACCGATCTGCCGGCCGGTTACGCCAATTTCGACCAGTGGCTGTCGGGCACGCAGCTCGAGCGCGAGCTGAAGTTGCAGGAATATGCCGTCTCCAACCGCGGCCTGCGCCCCAATCTGGTCGGCACCCCCGAACAGCTGAAGGAGCGGATCGCCGAATATGAGGCGGCCGGGCTCGACCTGCTGCTGCTCCAGATGAGCCCGCAGGCGGAGGAGATGGAGCGGTTCGCGGTGCAGGTGATGGGGACGGCGTAGGATCGACCGACCGGCTCGCGCGGGCAAGCGCCGCGCGTCGGGCCGATGCCGCCCCGCCGGTGGGGCGGTCGTCCCATCCGGATGCCGAATCTCCTGATGCGCGGAGAGCTGGCATCGGCGTGTTCGGGTGGATGCGCATTGATGGACGTGCAGAACCGCAACGACCGGATCGCGGCGGCCGGCCGAACGCCGCGCGGCCGTGTGACATGACCGGCAACATTTCTCCCATCATCGTAATAAATGATACGCGGCCTGACCCGCCGGCAAGGTCCTGATAAGAACAGTTGCGGGATCAGCACGCCGTTGCAGCGTAATAGACCCGATCGATGTCAGTCGGTTGATCCCGATCTGCTTCGCCCGCATGCCTGACGTTCGGTACCATTATCCCCGATAAGGGTGGGCCGCCATCTCAGGACTGGTGTGGAGTAAAGATATGCAAAGGGTTCACCGTCGACGATTGCTGGCCACGACGCTGCTGCTGGGCTGCGCGACGCCGGCATGGTGCCAGAGCGACGCCACCGCCGTCGCTGCCACCGCCGACGCGCAGACCGCGCCCGAGGCGGCGCCGCAGGACGAGATCGTCGTCACCGGTTCGCGGCTCGGCGGAGCCGCGCTCGACCAATCCTCGCCGATCGCGGTGGTCAGCGCGCGCGAGATCGCGCTGTCCGGCCAGGTCAACGTCGAGAACATCCTGAAGGACCTGCCGCAGCTGGTGCCGAGCATCACCTCGGCCTCGAACAATCCGGGCGGCGGCGTCGCCACCACCGATCTGCGCGGCCTCGGCGCGTCGCGGACGCTCGTGCTGGTCAACGGCCGCCGCTACGTGTCGTATGATTCGAGCCAGATCGTCGATCTGAACACCATCCCCGCCGGGCTGATCGAGCGCGTCGACATCGTCACCGGCGGCCGGTCGGCGATCTACGGGTCGGATGCGATCGCGGGCGTCGTCAATTTCGTCATGAAGAAAGACTTCACCGGCGTGCAGGCCAACGCCAATTACCGCATCAACGAGGCGGGCGACGGCGGCACGTTCAATTCCAACCTGCTGCTCGGCGGCAATTTCGCCGACGGGCGCGGCAATGCGACGCTCTATTTCGATTATACCAAGCGCGACGGGATATTGCAGGGGCAGCGCGCCTATTCGCGGCAGGCGCTGGTCGACGACGGCGACGGCAATCTGATCGCCGGCGGATCGGGATCGATCGAGGGCACGCGCTTCGCGATCGGCGGCGTCAACCGCAAGTTCAACGCCGACGGCAGCTACAGCGCCTACAGCGCGGCGAGCGACGCCTATAATTACGCGCCCTACAATTATCTGCAGGTGCCGCAGAAGCGGTTCCTGATGAGCGCGCAGACGCATTACGAGGTCAGCCCGGCGCTCAACGTCTATGCCGAAGGGCAATTGATCAACAACCGCGTCAAGAACCAGCTCGCGCCGACGCCGTTCACCGGATCGGTCGCGCTCGACGCCGATTCGTCGTTCCTGTCGGCGTCGTCGCGCGCGCTGCTCACCGGGCTCGACACCGATGGCGACGGCTATGTCACCTCGACGATCTACCGCCGGCTGACCGAGGTCGGCAACCGCATCTCGAGCGTCGACAATACCGCCTATCGCGCGGTGCTCGGCGCCAACGGCGATATCGGTCACGGCTGGGCCTATGACGCTTATTACAGCTATGCCCGCACCCGCTCCGACGAGACGCAGACCGGCAACGTCTCGCGCAGCCGCGTGCTCCAGGCGCTGCGCACCACCTATGATTCGAGCGGCAATCTCGTCTGTTCGGACAGCAGCAACGGCTGCGTGCCGCTCAACATCTTCGGCGCGGGCAACATCAGTTCCGCGGCGGCGGCGTTCATCACCATCCCGGTGCAGAACAGCAGCACGATCACCGAACAGGTGGCGAGCGCGTCGATCTCCAACAAGAATCTGTTCGACCTCGGCGCGGGGCCGGTCGGCATCGTGTTCGGCACCGAATATCGCAAGGAATACGGCGTCTACAGCCCCGATTTCTCGCTGTCGTCGGGCGACGTCGTCGGCTTCAACGCCGGTGAGGGGCTGAGCGGCGGCTATGACGTCAAGGAGCTGTATACCGAGGTCGCGGTGCCGCTGCTCGCCGACAAGCCGTTGATCCACAAGCTCGAGATCAACGGCGCCTATCGCTATTCCTATTATTCGACCGCAGCCAAGTCGGTGAACACCTATTCGGCGGGCGCGGTGTGGGCGCCGATCGCGGATCTCTCCTTCCGCGGCCAATATGCGCGGGCGGTGCGCGCGCCGACCGTCGCCAACCTCTACAGCGGCTCGGCGCAGGACTTCCCGACCGCGACGGATCCGTGCACGCTCGCGGTGGCGGTGACCAACGCCAATCTGCGCGCGAGCTGTCTCGCCACCGGCGTGCCGGCGGCGCTGCTCGGCACCGCCTATGACGGCGGCAGCACGCAGATCCAGACGGTGACCGGCGGCAATGCCGCGCTGCGCGAGGAGACGTCCGACACCTATACCGCCGGCATCGTCCTCCAGCCGACCTTCCTGCGCGGCTTCTCGTTCACCGCCGATTATTACAAGATCAAGATCGCCAACTATATCGCCTCGGCGGGTACGGCCAATCTGATCCGCGCCTGTTATGGCGACGCCACCAACGGCTATACCGCCTATAATGCGAGCTATTGCGCCTCGCTGCCGCGTGACGCGAACAGCTATGCGATCACCGATGCGGTCAACACGCTGTCGAACACCGGCGGCGTCAAGACGCGCGGCGTCGATTTCGAGGCGCGCTACGGCCTGCCCCTCGGGTTCGGTGCGTTCGGCAGCAGCACCAGCCGGCTCGACTTCCGATTCAGCGGCACGCGGCTGATCGCCTTCGACTATAACCCGCTCGCCGCGATCCCTGACCTGACGCTCAACTGCGCAGGCAAGTTCGGCATCAGTTGCGGCAACCCCTATGCCAAATGGCGGCTGTCGGGGCGCACCACCTATGCGACCGGCCCGATCACCGTATCGGTCCTCTATCGCCATCTGTCCGCGGTGCGCGACGACGACGATACGACGACCTATACGGTCGAGCGGATCAAGCCCTATGACTATTTCGACCTGACGGCGGCGTTCGACGTCAAGCCGGGCTTCACCTTCTCGGTCGGCGTCAACAACATGTTCAACCGCAAGCCGCCGATCCTCGGCGACAATCAGGAGCAGGCGAACACCTATCCGTCGACCTATGATCCTTATGGTCGTGCCTTCTTCATGAGCACCAGCGTCAAGCTATAGGCCCGCCCGCGACCCCGCCGCGCCGACGGGTGGCGGGGTCGCAAGCCAAATGCGTCACAAAAGCGTCATAAAGCGCCAATGTCGCGTAACATTCCACGGAGTGACCGCAACATAGCGGACATTCCGTGGTCAATGCCGCGGGTTAGAGGCTCCGCCCGGGCGGCGTGCTGGACACCGCCAACTCGGGAAACAACTGTGAAACAGGTTCATCTGACCCGCGGCCTTCTCGGCTGCTCTCTCTCCCTGCTTGCCGCGCCGGCTCTGGCGCAGACCACGGGCACGCAGGACTTCGACGATATCGTCGTCACCGGCAAGGCGGCCGACGCCAATGTCGGCGGCGTGACGCTGCCCGCGACCGCCAAGGCGAAGGTCGGCCTCGACAGCAGCTTCATCCAGCATGAGACGCCGGGCCAGACGATCAACGACACGCTCAACATGCTGCCGGGCGTCAGCTTCCAGAACAACGATCCCTATGGATCGGCGGGCGGGACGATCAGCATCCGCGGCTTCGACGGCAGCCGCGTGTCGCAGATGTGGGACGGCTTTCCGCTCAACGATACCGGCAATTACGCCATATACTCCAACCAGCAGCTCGACCCCGAGCTGATCGGCCAGGCGACCGTCAGCCTCGGCTCGACCGATGTCGACAGTCCGAGCGCCTCGGCGACCGGATCGACGATCAACTATCAGACGCGCAATCCGAGCGAGGACTTCCACGTCCGCGTCGCCGGATCGGTCGGCGACTATGACTTCATGCGGATCTTCGGCGTGGTCGACACCGGCGTCATCACCCCGTTCGGCACCCGCCTGCTGCTGTCGGGCAGCAAGTCGACCAACGATGTCGTCTTCACCGACAAGGGCAAGATCGACAAGACGCAGTTCAACGCCAAAGTGTATCAGCCGATCGGCAGCAACGGCGACTTCATCTCGATCGCCGGGCACTACAACCGCAACATCAACAACTTCTTCGGTTCGGTGCCGCTCAGCACCGTGGGCGGCAGCGTCGGCACCGGATCGGGCAACCGCTTTCCGCTGACCCGCGCCGAGCGATTCTACGACGTCGCCGATTGCGTCAGCAGCGCCGGCGTGGCGTGCGGCTTCGGTGCCTATGACTATCGCTACAATCCGTCGAAGACCGCCAACGTCCGCGTCAATTCGCGCTTCACGCTCGCCGACCGGCTCGTGCTGACGGTTGATGCGGCCTATGCCTATACGCTCGCCAACGGCGGCGGCACCGCGACCGCGAACGAGGGCTTTGCGACGATCGGCGGCCAGCGCGTCGCGGGCTATGTCGGCAGCACGCCCTATTTCGGCGGGGTCGACCTCAACGGCGACGGCGACACCAACGACACTGTGCTGGTCAGCGCGCCGAGCACCACCCATACCGACCGCTATCTGCTCAATCTCGGTCTGCGCTACGATTTCAATCCGTTCCAGACGGTGCGGATCGGCTACAGCCTCGATTACGGGCGGCACCGCCAGACCGGCGAGCTGACCACGATCAACGGCTACGGCCTCGCCAGCACGCCCTTCCCGAGCGAAGCGCCGCTGCTCGATTCGACCGGCACCGCCTTGCAGAAGCGCGACCGCCTGTCGAAGGCGATCCTCAACCAGGCGTTCGGCGAATATCGCGGCCGCTTCCTCGACAGCCGGCTGACGCTCACCGCCGGCGTGCGCGCGCCCTTCTTCACGCGCGACCTGACCAATTATTGTTTCACGACCAGCGCGAGCGGAGCGCTGATCTGCTCGGGCCGGAATGCCGCGACCGACGCGATCATCGCCGCGGCCTATCCCACTTATCAGGGGCCGCAGAATCGCGTCTTCCACTACAGCCGGGTGCTGCCGAGCGCCGGGCTGGTCTATCAACTGACCGCGCCGCTCGCCTTCTTTGCGAACTATTCGAAGGGGATGCAGGTGCCGGGCACCGACAATCTCTACAACAGCTTCTATTATGCGCAGGGCACCAGCGGCGCCGAGGGCGCGAAGCCCGAGACGACCGACAATCTCGACGCGGGGCTGCGCTATCAGGCGGGGCGCGTCCAGGCGCAGCTGTCCGGCTGGTACACGGTGTTCCACGACCGGCTGGCGTCGTCCTACGATCTCGAGACCAACACGACGATCTACCGCAACCTCGGCACGGTGCACAAATATGGCGTCGACGGCAGCGTCAGCTACCGGCCGGTGCGCGCGCTGACGCTCTATGCGTTCGGCTCCTATCTCAAGTCGAAGATCCTCAACGACGTGCAGGCGAGCGCGACGACCACCTATCTGACCGCGGGCAAGCGCGAGGCGGGGGCGCCGACCTATACGTTCGGCGGCCGCGTCGAGGGCCATGCCGGGCCGGTGCGGCTCGGCATCGAGGCGAAGCGGACCGGCGAACGCTATGTCAACGACCAGAACCTGCCGGTCGTGATCGGCGGGGTACAGGTCTATGGCGCGAAGGCGCCGGCCTATACGCTGGTCAACCTCGATGCGCGCTTCTCGCTCGAGCCGCTCGGGCTCAACGACCAGACCTATCTGCAGCTCAACGTCAGCAACCTGTTCGACACCTTGTACGTCGGCGGGTTCAGCGGCACGACCTCGACCGCGTCGCTGACCTATGCGCAGATCGGCGCGCCGCGCGCGGTGTCGGCGACGCTCACCATGGGCTTCTGATGGCGGGCGGGCGGCGCGCTCTCGCGGCGGGCCGCCCGCGTCCGGTCAGGGCCGGGGCGTGAAGCGGATCGCGACCGCGGGGGCGAGCGGCGATCCGGCGAGCAGCGCCATCGCGGCATGCGGCCCGGTGATGCCGCGCGGCAGCGGCGGCAGCGCCTCGCCATGTCCGAGCCGGTAGGAGGGCGATCCCGCCGCGGCGATCCACGCCGCGCCGAGGCTCGGGCGATAGCTTACTGGCATGTGACGGTTCCGTTCGTGACGAGGGGGTTGATGCCGTGCTGGCCCATGAAGTCGAACAGGCCGGCGAGCAGCCCCTGCGCGGCGGGCACCGACAGCGCGAGCCGGCCGACGACGACGCGTTCCATCGCCGGCTGCGCCTTGGTGTGATCGCAGCGCGCGCTTTCGACGGTGATGCAGACGATGCCGTTGATCACCGACAGGCCGGAGATGCCGGTCGCGAAAATCTCGGGGGTGAAGGGATTGTCGATCAGCGGCACGCTGTCGGGCGGTGGCGTCGGGTGGGGATGCATGTTCATCGCAAGGGTCCTGGACGAGGGGGGCGGGCAATCATGCCGCTGAAGACTGTTGTATGTGGGCAACATGTCCCCGGAATTTCGCGGGCATGTCCGCGACCACATCCGAATCCTGTTGCAATTTTCCTAATTCGCCAGCGCCGTCTCGCCCGGGCGGCGATAATGGACGATCGGTACGAACAGATAGCCGCCGTTGCGCACCGTGCGGATCAGCTCGTCGCGGGCATGCAGCGCGAGCTTGCGACGCAGGCGGCTGAGGTTGACGTCGATCGAGCGATCATGCGGATTGCCCCATTCGCGGCCATAGGCGCGCACCAGCTCCTCACGGCTGTGCACCGTCTGCGGCGCGGTGACGAAGGTGGCGAGCATGCCGAATTCACCGTTGGTCAGCGGCACCGGCTCGCCGGCGGGCGACACCAGCCGGCGCGACCGCACGTCGAACGCCCAGCCGGCGAAGCAGGCGACCTCGACCGGCGGCAGCGCGGTCGATGCGATCGGGCGGACGCCGTCGCGCGACAGCCGGTTGCGACGCCGCAGCACCGCGCGCACCCGCGCCAGCATCTCGCGCGGGCTGATCGGCCGCGCGACGCAATCGTCGGCGCCCATTTCGAGCGCGACGATCCGGTCGACCTCGGTGGCGAGCCTGGTCATCACGATGATCGCCGGGCTGCGCTGTCCGTCGGTGAGCGAGCGCATCACCGACAGTCCGCCGTCGCCGCAGGCCGCCATGTCGAGGATGACGACGTCGCAGCGGTGCAGCCGGTGATGATCGAGCAGGGCATGCGTGCTCGCCACCGCCGTCGCGCCGATGCCGTTGTCGAGCAGCATCTCCGCCAGCGCGGCGGTCACGCCGGCGTCCTGGTCGACGATCACCACCGCCGGCGCGTCGGGCGGCACCGCGCCGGGCGGCGGGGTGGCGGCGCGGCCGAGCGGGGGCGTGTCATTCGTCATGGTTCATGTCCTGATCAGCGATGGCCCGGCCGGAGCCGTTACGTTGCGATGATCTGGCAAGCTGGCTTGTCAGCGAAATGTCAGGATGTTGCAGTGCCGCATCATCGCATCGGGGACGTGCCGATTCGTGACGCGCGACGGGTCGTTCCGCCTAGAACGACCCGCCGACGTTGAACGTCACCAGCTTGGTGTCGTCCCCCGGTGACTTGACCAGCGCCTTGGCGAGATCGATGCGCAATGGCCCGAACGGCGAGGTCCAGTTGACGCCGACGCCGAGCGACACGCGCGGCCGCGCGGTATTGCCGCTATAGGTCTCGCGATAGCTGCCGAGCGTATAGGTATAGGCGGTGCCGGTGTTGGTCGTCGTCGTCGCGCCGCTGCTGTCGATATAGAGCAACTCGCCGGCGCTGTTGGTATATTGCCGCGTGCCCGCGACGCAGGCGGTCGCGGCGGCATTGGCGACCGCGCAGGTATCGACCAGCGTCGGCTTGGTCCCGCCGAACACAGCGCCGACATCGAGATAGATCGACGGCCGCAGGCCGAGCTCGCGCGCGCCGGCGCCGAGCGGCAGTTCGAGTTCGAACCGCGTCTGGTAATAAGCGGTGCCGCCGAGCGCGGTGCGTGTCGTCGTGCTGCTGTCGGTGACCGTCGCCGGCACCGTCGACGTATCGTAATAGGTGCGCGTCACGCTCGGCCCGACGCCGCGGATGTCGAAGCCACGCATCTGCGGATCGCCGAGGTAGAAACGGTCGGTCAGCCGCACGTCCTGCCCCAGCCCCTTGATATAGCCGCCCTCGGCATGGGCGGTGAAGACGAAGTTCGATCCCAGGTCGATATATTGGGAGGCGTTGGCGGTGGTGCGGATATAGCGCGTGTCGCCGCCCAGGCCGGCGAAATCCTGGCTGAAGGTGACGCGGCGGCCGCGGGTCGGGCGCAGCCGGCTGTTGGTGCTGTCGAAGAGCAAGGAATAACCGACCGACGAGGTCCAGCGGCTGCCGACCGCATCGCACAGATAGGTGCCGGCGATCGCCGTATCGCACACCCCGTTGGTATAATACGTGTCGGCGTCGAGCGTGACCTGATCGTAGGACAGGCCGTAGCGCGCCGACAGCGACCAATATTCGTTGAGCGGCATGCCGGCGCGGATCTGGAAGCCGGTGGTCACCTGTTCATAGGCGGAGCTGCTCGAACTGGTCGACGTGCTGTACGAGCTGTAGTCGCGGCGGAAGATGTCGCCGCCGAGCGCGATGTTGGTGTCGAACAGATAGGGTTCGGTGAAGCCGGCATTGACCGACTTGGCATAGGAGGAGACGCTCGCGCTCAGCCGCAATTCCTGGCCCTTGCCGCGGAAATTGCGCTGCGTGACGCTCGCCTGGGCGATGAAGCTTTCCAGGCTGGAATAGCCGACCGACAATTGCAGCTCGCCGCTGCTCTTCTCCTCGACGTTGGTCTGGAGGACGACGCGATCGGCGGCGGAGCCGGGGACCTGTTTGATCTCCATCTTGTCCTGGAAGAAGCCGAGGCTGTTGATGCGATCCTGCGAGCGCTTGACCTGGAAGCTGTTGAACGCGTCGCCTTCGGCGAGGCGGATCTCGCGGCGGATCACCTTGTCCTGCGTCTGCGTGTTGCCGTCGATGTCGATCCGCTCGATGTAGGTGCGCTGCGCCTGTGCGATGTGGAAGTTCATCCCCATCGTCAGCGTGTCGGGATCGCGCTGAAAATCGGGCGACACGTCGGTGAAGGCATAGCCGAACAGCCCGGCCGCCTCGCTCAGCTGGTCGACCGAATTTTCAACGAGCTTGGCATTGTACCAGTCGCCCTTCTTGATCGGCAGCGACGCGGCGAGTTTCGTGCTGTCGAAGTCGCGAATCTCGCTGTCGACGGTGACGTCGCCGAACGTGTAGCGCTTTCCTTCCTCGACCACGTAGGTGATGATGAAGTCGCGTTTGTCGGGGGTGAGTTCCGCCACCGCGCTGGTGACGCGGAAATCGGCATAGCCTTCGGTCAGGTAGAATTGGCGCAGCTTCTGCTGGTCGTAGTTGAGCCGGTCCTGATCGTAGCTGGTGTTCGACGACAGCAAGCGGAACCAGCGCGATTCCTTGGTCACCATGGCGCTGCGCAATTTGGCGTCGCTGAACACCGTATTGCCGATGATGTTGATCTGGCGGACCTTGGACTTGGGTCCCTCGGTGATCTCGAACACCACGTCGACGCGATTCTGGTCGAGGCTGACCATCTTCGGGCTGATCACCGCGGCGAAGCGGCCCTGGCGGCGGTAGAGTTCGATGATCCGCGACACATCCTGGCGGACCGCGGTGCGGGTGAAGATCTGCCGCGGGGCGAGCTTGATCTCCTTGGTGATCTTGTCGCTCTTGAGCGCCTTGTTGCCCTCGAGGATGACCCGGTTGATGATCGGGTTCTCGCGTACGCGCAGCACGATGTCGCCGGTTTCGACGCCTGCGATCGAGAAGTCGACGAACAGGTCGGAGGCCTGCAGGTCCTTGAGCGCCTGGTCGAGCGTCTCGGCAGTGTACGGAATGCCGACGCGCAGCTTGGTATAGGAGAGCACCGTCTCGGGCTCGATGCGCTGCGCCCCTTCGACGCGCAACGTCTTGATCAGCCGTACCGGCGCGGGCGCGACGGTCTGTGCGGCGGCGATCGCCGGGGTCATCAGCGCGCTCGCGCAGATCAGCGCGGCAAGGGTCGAATGTCGGATCGGCGGCATACACGGCTTTCGTAAGGAGCCGGAGCCTTTGACGGCCTGCCATGTCGCCAGAATGTCCCGTGAGGTCCGGGCGTTGCAGGATCGGACCGGGATATGTCCGATGCATCCGCGCTGAAGTGTTGCAGGAGGGAGCGCTGTACTTTGTAACAGCGGCGCTACATGGCCGCATCCTGTGCCGTCTTAATCGGGCAGCAGCGCTGCTCCCGTCGGCAGCATATCGTTTTCGCCGCGGGCTCGCTATGGGAGGGAGATGCCGATCGACGCTGTGCAGATCCTCGATGCCGCCGGACGGCGCCTGCCTCCGGTGTGCCGGGTGCAGTCGTGATCCGCAGCCCCTTCGCCCTCGCCGGCGCGGCGCTGCTGGCCGCCTGTTCGCCGCTCGGGCTGTTCGATACTCTGGTGCCGAAGGACGGCGGCACGCGGCGGGTCGCGGCGGGCGTCGCTTATGGGGCGGCGGCCCGGCAGCGGCTCGATGTCTATGCGCCGCGGATCCGCGACGGCGCGCGCCGACCGGTCGTCGTCTTCTTCTACGGCGGCAGCTGGAACAGCGGCACGCGCAGCGGCTATGCCTTCGTCGGCAAGGCGCTGGCGGCGCAGGGGTTCGTCGTCGTCATCCCCGATTACCGGCTGGTGCCGCAGGTCCGCTATCCCGCCTTCGTCGAAGATGGCGCGGCGGCAGTGCGGTGGAGCGTCGCGCATGCCGCGGCCTATGGCGGCGATCCTGCGCGGATCGTCGTCATGGGACATTCGGCGGGCGCCTATATCGCGGCGATGCTCGCGGTCGACGCGCGCTGGCTGGGGGCGGAGCGCGGCGCGATCAAGGGGCTGGTCGGGCTCGCCGGACCCTATGATTTCGCGCCGTTCGACGCCGAGGCGAGCCGTGCCGCGTTCGGCGACTGGCCGCGCCCGGCCGAGACACAGCCGGTGACTTGGGCCGGGGCGGGCGATCCGCCCGCGCTGCTGCTCGTCGGCGACGACGATACGGTCGTGCGGCCGCGCAACAGCGAGGCGCTCGCCGCCAGGCTGCGCGCCGGCGGCGTGCCGGTCATGCTGCAGCGGTATGCCGGCATCGGCCATGTCGGCCTGCTGCTTGCCATCGCGCGGCCGCTGCGCGGACGCGCCGCGGTGCTGCGCGATGCCGCGGCGTTCATCCGGGCACGGTGAGCGACGCGGTCTTAACGCCATATTGGGTTTATCTAGGTTAGCACCTGCTCGCATATGGCGAGCGAGATGAACGACTTACAGCATTCCCACTTCAACGAGGACGGTGTCGAGGTGCTGCGCCGCGCCTTCGATCCGGAGGGCACGCTCGACGCCGAGCTGCGCGAGATCTGGCCGTTGATCCGCGCCGGCGTCGCCGACGACGTCACGCGCTTCTGGGCGCCGTTCGGCGGCGCGACGACGCCCTATCGGATCGGTGCGGAGCAACTGGCGACGCTGATCGCGCGCGACATCCGCTATACCGAGCGCAAGTTCACCGAGGGGCTCACCCCGGCGCTGATCGCCAAGATGATCCGGCGCGGGCGGGCGAGCAGCCAGGATCGCGCCACCGAGATCGCCTTCACCGCCGGGCTGCTGCGCAGCTATCACGCGCGGCACCACCGGCTGTGCCGGGCGCTGGCCGGTGATCCGATGCGGCTGGCGCGCCTGACCCATGCGCTCTACAGCCTGTACGCGCTGGAAAACTCCGTCCTGCTCAACGGCGCGGCGCTGGCCCGCGCCGATCGCGAGGTGGGTGACGGGATCGAGCATCGCGCCAAGCTCGAGGCGATCGACCGGTCGCAATGCTGGCTGGAGATGACGCCGGACGGGCTGATCACCGCCGCCAACGCCAATCTGCTCACCGTGATGGGCTATCCGCTCGCCGAGATCGTCGGGCGGCATCATTCGCTGTTCTGCTTCGACGAGGATCGCGACTCCGCCGCTTATGCCGCCTTCTGGGAGGCGTTGCGTTCGGGCAATTTCGCCCAGGAGGAATTCCGTCGCCGCACGCGCGACGGCCGCGCGGTCTATCTTCAGGCGACCTATAGTCCGATCCGCGGCGCCGACGGGCGGATCGTCAAGATCATCAAGGCGGCGACCGACGTCACCGCGATGCGCGTCGCGGAACGCAGCGAGGCGGAGCGCGCGCAGCGCTTTCGCGTCGAGGCGGAGGCGCGTCGGGCCGCGCATGAAAGCACGCTCGCCGAGCTGTCGACGATCGTCGACGACATCAATGCGGTGACCAAGCAGACCTCAATGCTCGCGCTCAACGCGGCGATCGAGGCGGCGCGGGCCGGTAATCACGGCAATACGTTCGCGGTCGTCGCCAATGAGGTCAAATCGCTGTCCGGCCGGATCAAGGAGGCGACCGTCCATGCCGCGCAGGTGCTCAATTCCGGGCAACGATCGGTGATCGGCTGACTATCGATTGACAGCCGCGCGGCGATGCGGAACCCATCGGCGACAGGCCGCGACGGGCGCGCCGTGACGAGGGGATACAGATGCGCGGATGGGGGCTGATCGCAGCCGTGGCGGCGATGCTGACGACGGGCGCGACGCCGCCACCCGCGCCGGCGCGCGCGCCGCAGATCGCGCTGACCTTCGACGATCTGCCCGCGCACGGACCGCTGCCGGTCGGCGGCGACCGGCTCGTCATCGCGCAGCGGATCATCGCCGCACTCGCCGCGCAGCACGCCCCGGCGACCGGCTTCGTCAACGGCGGCTTCGGCGCGGGCGATGCGCAGGCGGGCAAGGTGATCGCGGCGTGGCGCCGGGCGGGGCTGCCGATCGGCAATCATACCTTCGGCCACGTCAATCTCGATCAGGTCGGCGCCCCCGCCTTCCTCGCCGACGCCGACCGCAACGAGGCCGGGATCAGGGCGGCGGCGGGGACGGGCGACTGGCATTGGTTCCGCTATCCCTTCCTCGCCGAGGGGCAGGCGGCGGCGACCCGCGATGCGGTGCGCAGCGGACTCAAGGCGCGCGGCTATCGCATCGCCGCGGTGACGATGAGCTTCGGCGATTATGCGTGGAACGATGCTTTCGCGCGCTGCACCGCCAAGCAGGACGCAGGCGCGGTGCAGGCGCTCGAGGCGAGCTATCTCGCTGCGGCGCGGGCGCAGGCGCAACGCTCGCGCGATCTCGCCAAGGCGGCGCTGGGGCATGACATCCCCTACGTCCTGCTGCTCCACCTCGGCGCGTTCGATGCGCGGATGGCACCGCGGCTGCTCGCGCTCTATCGCAGCATGGGGTTCGGCTTCACCACGCTCGCCGCGGCGGAGGCGGACCCCTTCTACGCCGCGGCGGTCGATCCGGCGAAGCCGGGACCGACCGCGACGCTGGAGGCGGCGGCGCGCGCCGCGGGCAAGCCGGTGCCCGCCGACGCACCGCTGCCGCCCGCGACGCTGTGCACCTGATCAGCGGGGCGGGTGCCAGCCGGCGGGGAGGGTACGCGCGGCGAGCGTCACCTGCACCGTCTGCGCCGGCGCGTCCGACGACCCGCCGAGCATCACCTGATAGCGACCGGCGGCGATCCGCCACTGGCGTGCGCCTTCGTCGAAGGTCGCGAACAGCCGCGGGTCGAGCGGCACGCTGAGCGTCGTCGCGGCGGCGGGGGCGAGCATCGCGATGGCGAAGCCGCCGAGCCGCTTCGGCGCTTCCCATCCCGCGCCGGCGACATAGACCTGCGCCACCGCCTTGCCGGCCCGCGCACCGGTGTTGCGGACCCTGAATCGTGCCGTCACGCCGGCGTCGTCGTTCGCCACGCTGAGCCCGTCATAGGCGAAGCTCGTGTAGGACAGGCCGTGGCCGAAGGCATAGGCGGGCGTCTGACGCTGGCGATCGAACCATTTGTAGCCGATCGCCGCGCCTTCCGAATAGGTGACGTCGCCGGCCTTGGGCTCGCCGGGCCGGGGCAGCTGGTCGAGCCGGTCGGGGAAGGTGATCGGCAGATGGCCCGAGGGATTGGTCCGCCCGAACAGGACGTCGGCGATCGCCGCGCCGCCCGCGGTGCCGGGATACCAAGCGGCGAGCAAGGCGCCGATTTGGTCACGCCACGGGGTGAGCACCGCGCCGCCGCTTTCGAGCACGACGACGGTCTTGGGATTGGCGGCGGCGACGCTGCGGATCAGCGCGTCCTGATTGTCCGGCAGGGTGAGCGACACGTCCATGCCTTCGCCCGCCCATTGCGTCGCGAAGACGATCGCGACATCGGCGCCGCGCGCCTGCTCCGCCGCGGCCTTGGCGTCGGTACCGTCGACGAAGGTGACGCGCGCGCCCGGCGCCTGCCGCCGGATCGCCTCCAGCGGGGACGACGGATAATACATCACCGGCCCCGGCCAGGCGGTCGGCGCGATCCCCGGGACCGCATTGCCGCCCTTGGGATAGACGAGCGACGAGCCGCCGCCGGCGAGCACGCCCTTGTCGGCATGGCCGCCGATGACGACGATCGATCGCGTCGCCGGCGACAGCGGCAGGAGCGCCTGCTCATTGCGCAGCAGCACCATCGTCTGCGCCGCGGTGTCGGCGGTGACGCGGGCATGCGCGGCGAGCATCGCATCGGGCAGGTCGAGCGGCGCGGCGGTGATCGGATGATCGAACAGGCCGTGGTCGAACATCGCGTAGAGGATATGCCCGACCATCCGGTCGAGCTGGCCTTCGTCGACCGAGCCGTCGGCGAGCGCCGCTTGCAGCTTCGCGCCGTAATACGGCGCATCGTCGAACGGATAGCCCGATTCCTGGTCGAGCCCCGCATCGACCGCCGGCTTGGTCGAATGCGTCGCGCCCCAGTCGGACATGACATAGCCCGGCCATTGCCAGTCGCGGCGCAGCACCTCGCCGAGCAGCCACGGATTCTCGCAGGCGAAGGGGCCGTTGACTCGGTTATAGGCGCACATCACCGATCCCGGATTGGCGCGCTCGATCGCGAACTGGAAGGCGAGCAGGTCGGACATCCGCGCCGCGGCGCGGTCGATCACCGCATTGCCGGCGTTGCGGTCGGTCTCCTGATCGTTGACCGCATAATGTTTGATCGTCGAGACGATATGGTTGGACTGGATGCCGGCGATCTGGCCGGCGACGATCGATCCGGCGAGCAGCGGGTCCTCGCCGCCATATTCGAAGTTGCGGCCGTTGCGCGGCTCGCGGGTCAGGTTGACGCCGCCGGCGAGCAGCACGTTGAAGCCCGAGGCGCGCGCCTCCGCGCCGATCATCGCGCCGCCGGTGCGGGCGAGCGCGATGTCCCAGCTCGCCGCGATCGCGAGGTTGGAGGGCAGAGCGGTGCGTTCGCGCTTGCGCGGCGCGGCGCCCTGGCTGGCGACGCCGATCCCCGCATCGCTCTGCCATTGCGGCGGAATGCCGAGCCGCGGGATGCCGGGGACGTAGCCCGCCGAGCCGAGCCGCGCCTCGGCCGGCGCCTTGAACTGCTTGGGCGGGAAGTCGGTGGCGAAATAGCCGAAGACGAGCCGGAGTTTCTCGGCGCGCGTCATCTGCGGCAGCAGCAGCGCGACGCGTCGCGCCGGCGCAAGCGCGGCATCGCCCCACGGCTGCGCGGCGGGGGCCGCCGGGGCGGCGAGCGCAGGGGCGGTCAGCGTCGCCATCACGGCGAACGCGGTGCGGGTCATGGTCATCGCGGCATCCTCTCCAAGCCCGGTGACCATGCGGATATGACGGCCGGCGTCTACTGAAAAATCGCGTCTTTCTGTCGATGTCAGAGGTAGCGCAGCCACCGGGCGGGATGCGCGCGCTTGTAGGCGGCAAAGGCGCGGGCGGCGAACCAGCACGGCAGCGCGACCGACGCGGCGACCAGCCAGATGCCGGCGACCGATCCGACGCTGACCGCCCCGGCGCTCCCCGTCAGCACGGCGGCGAGGCGATTGGCGCCATGCAGCAGATAGAGGTGGAGGATATAGACGAACAGCGGCACCGATCCGAAGCCGACCAGCACGCTGGCGACCCGCCGGGGCAGATGCTCGAACGCGGCGAGCAGTCCCGCGCCGAGGCCGAGCGTGAGCAACAGGAAATCGGCCGAGGGCGGATATTTGGTCACGTTGAGGATGCCGATCATCGTGGTGAGCGCATCCGGCTGGATCTGCCACGCCGTCGGGTCGCCGTAGCGATTGACGAGCCGCAAGAGCAGAAAGGCGGCTAGTGCCGCGCCGCTGATGCCGACGAGCAGGCGGCGACGGTCGCGCGGCGGCGTATCGCGCGCGAAGACGGGGCCGAGGGCATAGCCGAGCGCGATCACGCCGATCCACGGCAGCACCGGATACGAGGTGCGCGCCTGCCCGCCCCAGGGCAGGTCGATCATCCCGCGATCGTGCAGGATCGCCCACAGGCCATGCCCCGGCGCGCCCGGGGGAAAGCTGATCGGGTCGAGCAGATTGTGCCCGAGCGTGAGAGCGAGGCCGATGGCGAGCAGTGCGGCGCGCGGCAGATGGACGAGCGCGGCCAGCGCGAGCATCGCCAGGCCGATCGCCCAGATCACCTGCAGATAGACGAGCGACGGGGTCGGATCGAACGTCCAGGCGAAGTTGATCACCGTCCATTCGAGCGCGATCAGGAACAGGCCGCGCTTGGCGAGGAAGCCGGCGGCCGCGCGCGCGCCGCCGCGCGGCGCGGCGTAGAGCCAGGCGGCGACCCCGGTCAGCGCGACGAAGATCGGCGCGCACAGATGTGCGGCGAGCCGGGTGACGGCGAGCGCCGGCGGTACGGTGCGAAGATCGATCGGATCGCCGACCGGCACCTGCGCGAAGAAGAATTCGCGGCTGTGGTCGACCAGCATTAGCAGGATGACGAGGCCGCGCAGGGCATCGATCGAGGCGATGCGGGGAAGGCGCGCGGCGGTGGCGGCAAATGGCGTCATCCGCGCGGTATGATATTATGTCACACGCAATGCAAGGCGGTCAGCCGGCGAACGTCTCGCGCATCCACGCCACCGCGGCGTCGTAATCGAGGAAGGTGCGGCAATTGGGGGCGCTGAGATAGCGTTCGGTCTGCAATTTGGCGAGGCTGGAGCCGACCACCGCGGCGATCGGCGCGCTGGTGAGCTTGAGCGCCTTGGGCATCATCGCGGCGAGCGCGTCGATCACCTGCGTCGGCTGGATCGCCGCCTGCCGCAGGTCGGCGAGCGTGCAGAAGCTGCCGTGGCGCAGCCGGAGCGCCGCGCCGCGCGCGAGCAGGTCGGCACTGAACATCGTCGTCACGGGCAGCGACCAGAAGCCGTTGGTGACGATATGCAGCGTGCGCGTCGGCGCATCGAAGGCGATGGTATAATGATCGCTGAGAGACATGACGGTCCTTTGCCGGTCGGCGTCAGGCGAGGGCGCGCAGCGCGGGGAGCAGGACGTGCCGTTCGCGCCGCAGCCGTTCGTCGAGGCGCGCCAGAAACCGCGCCGACGCCTCGCGATAGCCCTGCCAGTCGTCGCGAATCGCGGCGACCGACCAGCGCGCGATATGCGCGCTCATCGCCGATCGCAGGTGCGAGAGATCGCGATCGAGTTCGTCACGCAGCGCGGCGAGCGCGGGCGTTGCGGCGATCAGCCGCGGCAGGACGCTGGTCTGGATATAGCGCGAGCGGGTCAGGCTGGCGGCGATCAGCCCGTGGCGCGCGCGGCAGAGCGCGTCGATGTCCGGCACCGGCGCGGTGCACGCCTGCCGCAGCGTCGCCAGGCGCGCGCCGGTGGTGGTGAAATGGTCTTCGAGGGTATCGATCATCGGTCTGGACGCGCTGTTAGGAAAGGCACGCCCTAGCAAGCGATTGTCTAACAAAGGTTAAGTTCATCGTGGACGCGTCGGCGAAGCGGCGTGCCGGGTCGCTTGCCATTGATCCGGCCGCGCACCGGTGCGAGAGAGGCGGTCTATCCGGAGATGGGACATTCGATGCGTCTTTTTGCCGCCACTGCCACGTTGATGCTGCTGTCGAGCAGCGCGCTCGCGCAAACCGCGCCGGCTGCCGCCACCGCCAGGGCGACGCTGCCCGCGAGCAACCCGTTCGCCCAGCCGAGCAGCCTGCCGCTCCAGGCGCCGCCGTTCGACCGGATCAAGAGCAGCGACTATGCCCCGGCGCTGCTCGCCGGCATGGCGGCGCAGCGGGCCGAGATCACTGCGATCACCCGGGCGCGCAGCGCGCCGACATTCGAGAATACGATCGCCGCGCTGGAACGCTCGGGCCGGCTGCTCGAGCGCGCCAGCATGGCCTTCTACGGCGTCGTCGGCGCAAACACCGACGATACGTTGCAGAAGACGCAGGCCGACCTCGCCCCCGCCTTCGCCGCGCATCAGGATGCGATCAACCTCGACCCCGCCTTGTTCGCGCGGGTCAAGACGCTGTACGACGCGCGCAGCACGCTGGGCCTCGAGCCCGAGCAATTGCAGGTGCTGACGCTGACCTATCAGAACATGGTCCGCGCCGGCGCGTTGCTGTCGCCCGCCGACAAGATCACGCTGAGCAAATACAACGCCGACCTGTCGACGCTGGAGACCGCCTTCCAGCAGAAGCTGCTCGCCGCGGCCAAGGCCGGCGCGCTGGTGATCGACGACAAGGCGAAGCTCGCCGGCCTGTCCGATGCCGAGATCGCCGCCGCCGCCGATGCCGCCAAGGCGCGCGGTATGGCGGGCAAATACGTTCTGACGCTGCAGAACACGACGCAGCAGCCCGAACTGGCGACGCTCAAGGATCGCGCGACGCGGGAAGCCTTGTTCAACGCGAGCTGGACGCGCGCGGTGAAGGGCGACGCCAACGATACGCGCGACACGATCGCGCAGATCGCGCTGCTGCGCGCGCAGAAGGCGAAGCTGCTCGGCTTCGCGACCTGGGCCGACTACGTGCTCCAGGATCAGATGGCCAAGACGCCCAAGACCGCGCTCGGCTTCATGCAGCAGCTCGGCACGCCGGTGGCGGCGGAGCAGCGCCGCGAGGCGGCCGAACTCCAGGCGCAGATCAAGGCGACCGGCGGCACTTTCCAACTCAAGCCGTGGGACTGGGACTTCTATTCGGAACAGGTGCGCAAGAGCCGCTACGACCTCAACCAGGACGAGCTGAAGCCCTATTTCGAGATCAACAAGGTGCTGACCGACGGCGTCTTCTACGCCGCCAACCAGCTCTATGGCCTGACCTTCAAGCGGCGCACCGACCTGCCGGTCTATCAGCCCGACGTGATGGTCTATGAAGTCGACGAGGCGGACGGCACGCTCGTCGGGCTGATGTACTTCGACTATTGGAAACGCGACAACAAGAACGGCGGCGCGTGGATGTCGAACTTCGTCAACCAGTCGAAGCTGCTCGGCACCAAGCCGGTGATCTACAACGTCGCCAATTTCACCAAGCCCGCCGCCGGCCAGCCCGCGCTGATCAGCTTCGACGACGTGACGACGATGTTCCACGAATTCGGCCATGCGCTGCACGGCCTGTTCGCCAACCAGACCTATCCGAGCGTGTCGGGCACCAATACGGCGCGCGACTTCGTCGAATTCCCGTCGCAGTTCAACGAACATTGGGCCTTGGACGCCAAGGTGCTGCCGCATTATGCGGTCAATTACCGCACCGGCGCGGTGATTCCGCAGGCCCTGGTCGACAAGATCAAGCGCGCCGGCACGTTCAACTCGGGCTATTCCTTCGGCGAGGCGCTCGCCGCCGCCGAGATGGACATGAGCTGGCATTCGCTCACCGCCGCGCAGGGCAAGCAGAATGCCGATGCGTTCGAGACGCAGGCGCTCGCCGCCACCGGGCTCGACGTCGCCGACGTGCCGCCGCGTTACCGGTCGAGCTATTTCCTGCACATCTGGGGCAACGGCTATTCGGCCGGCTATTATGCCTACAGCTGGACCAAGATGCTGAGCGCGAACGCGTTCAACTGGTTCGAACAGCATGGCGGCATGACCCGCGCCAACGGCCAGCGCTTCCGCGACATGATCCTGTCGAAGGGCCATACCGAGGATTACGCGCCGATGTTCCGCGCCTTCAACGGTGCCGATCCGCAGGTCGCGCCGCTGCTCAGCGACCTCGGCCTCAACGCCGACGGATCGCGCATCGCCCCCGCGGGCGGGGCGATGCCGGTCAGCGACGGCCCGGTGACGACCGCGCCGACGGCGAAGACCGGCAAGACGGGGAAATAGGCCTCAGGCCGCGATGCCCTCGTCGACGTCGGCGTCCTCGTCGGCGTCGGCGCCGTCTTCGAGCCGCGCCTCGTCTTCGGCGAGCGCGTCGGCATCATCGACGGTGATGCCGAAGCGCGCGGCGACGTCGGGGGCGTAGCGCAGCAGGTCGGGGCGCAGCCGCAGCAGGCTGAGGTCCTTCGACTTGCCCTCCATCATCACGTCGAACACCAATCCTTCGGCCATGCGCATGAAGGTGGCGAACTCGAACGGGTTGGTGAAATCGGCATGGCCGGTCCAGATCGGCGGGCGCAGCACCGTCTTGATCCGCGCGGTCGCCTTGACCGGCGCCTTGAGCAATTCGCCCTTCTTCGCCGTGGCGCGGCCGGTCTTGGCTGCGGCGCGCTGCTTGGGCGTGATCTTCTGCTTGATCTCGCGCAGCTCGGTTCGCGGGCTGGAGAAATGGATCTTCGGCCGCACGCCGGCGGGCCAGGTCGCGAGGAAGCGCTCCAGCGTCTCGCGCATGTCGAGCCGTTCGGGGTTAAGGCACCAGAAATGCTGATAGTCGAAGATCAGCCGCACGCCGGTGCGCTCGTGGATCCACAAGACGTCGGCGGCGGAGAAGCGGATGTCGTCATTCTCCAGCACCAGCCGGCGGCGGACATGCTCGGGGCATTGCTCCCAGCCGGCGATCCAGCGTTCGCGGCTGGCGTCATGATCGTCGTAGACGCCGCCGACATGGGTGATCATCACCGCCTCGTCGTCAAGCTCCATCCGGTCGAGCATCTCGGCCTGGCTCGACAGGTCCCAGATGCTCTTGGCGGTGAGATCGGGATTGGGCGCGTTGAGCAGGACATATTGCGACGGGTGGAAGGACAGGCGGATGTCATAGGCGCGCGCCTTGGCCCCGAAGGCGCGCAATTCCGCGTCGCTGTCGGCGACCATGGTGTGGAATTGCGGCATGTCGGGATGCGTCGCATAGGGCGCGATGTCCGACGACAAGCGGTACATGTCGAGCCGTTCCGACTTGAGATAGTCGAGCACGTCGTCGAGCAGTTCGAGCGAGCATTTGAGATGCGGGTTCTTCTGCCAGCGCCGCGTGTCCTGCGACTTGAGGCCGGGCCGCCCCATCACCTTGACCGGGAAGCCGAGGCGGAGCGGGCGTTCGGGGTCGGTCATGCGTCTACCTGTGCCTGGGGCAGGCCGAGGCCCGCGATGAACGTGTTCCACGCCGCGATCGGCAGCGCGCCGCCGGTCGCCTGCGCATGGCCGTTGCCGTAGCGGCCGTCCGCCTCGGGCGGGCGGTGTTCGGCGAGGAAGGCGATGAGATCGCGGCCGGTGGCGGAGCGCGCCGCGAAATGCACCCAGCCGGGCCGGTAGCCGCGGTTGGCGGCGATGACGATCTTGTCCTTGAGCCGCCCGCGCCATTGCTGCGCGATCAGCGGATGGATCTGGCAGGCGGTGTCGAGCCGGAGCAGCGCGACATCGCCGGCGACGAGCGGCGCGCTGCGCTTGGCGACGTCCATCGCCGCGCGCACCTCGGCCTTGGCGGCGTGCAGCGCGCGCGTGTCGTCGTCGTCGCCCTTGGTGATCGTCTTGGGGCCGTCGCCGCGCAGCAGCAGGCGCAGCGCCGGACCGGCATCGGCGGCGGCGGTGCGTCGCGGCGCGTTGATCAGCGCGGTGGCATCGCGCAGCGCGGTCTTGCCCCAGCGTGCCTGCGCCTCGGCCAGTTCGGGAAAGCCGGCGTCGTCCGCCATGTCGCCGATCAGCCCGATCGCGGCGAGCCAGAGCAGATCACCCTGGTCGCCGAGCGCGCCCGCCGCCCACCAGGCGAGCAGCGCGCTGGTCGGTTCGGGATCGAGGCCGTTGCCGCTGATCGTGACCGCATCCTGCGGCGTGCCGGTCGGGCGGTGATGATCGATGACCAAGGTCGGCGTGCCGGCGAGGACGGGGTCGGGACGCGTGCCGAGATCGGCGACGATCAGCAGCGCCGGGGCGAGCGCGGCGAGCCGCGCGGCGACCGCCTCGTCCCACGGGCTTTCGGTCTTGCCGATCGCCAGCGGTTCGACGGTCCGGCCGGCCCGGCGCAGCGCGCGGACGAGGATCGCGACCGCGGTCAGGCCGTCCGCATCGAAATGGCCGAGCACGACGACCGGACCGTCGCCCCCGGCGCGATCGAGCGCCTTCGCCATCGCCGCCCGCGCCGCGGCGCGTGGGTCATCTGTTTGGAAAAGCTCGCCGATCATTGCTCGGGTAACGAAGCGGGGCGATGTCGGGTCCGCCGCGCCTCACCTATGTTGCCCGCCCCCGGCGAGGGCCATCTCTTATCGCAAATCACTGTAAGACCGATTGCATCATGATCGGCATGACAGCATGGTCCGGTACGGCATACCAATCGGGCGTCCGCAGGCCGTTTCGGCGTGATGCGACGATCAAGGGAGAGGATCGATGATCGACACCGCAGTCTCGCGGCGGACGTTACTGGCGGGAAGCGCGCTCGGCGCGCTCGCCGCGCTGCCCGTGCCAGCGGTCGCGCGGGTCCTCGCCGGCCGGACGGGGTCGCAGCCGGCCTTTCCGCTGATCGTCGCGGGCGCGCCGGCGACGGTGTTCGTCGATGCCGGCGCGGACAGCGCGGTGCGGCGCGTCGCGGCGAGCTTCGCCGAGGATCTCGGGCGGGTCGGCGGCACGCGCGCGCGGGTGGTCGATACGCCGGCGGCGCTGACCGGCACGGTGGTGATGATCGGCGTGCTCGGCGCGAGCCCGGCGATCGACGCGCTGGTCGCGGCGGGCCGGCTCGACGTCGCCGACCTGCGCGGCAGCTGGGAGGCCTATCGCCGCGTCGTCGTCGATCATCCGATGCCCGGCGTCGCGCGCGCGCTGGTCATCGTCGGCGCCGACCGGCGCGGGGCGGTGTTCGGCACCTATGATCTGTCGGAGACGATCGGCGTATCGCCCTGGTATTGGTTCGCCGATGTCGCGGTGACGCGGCAGCGCAACGTGACGGTGCCGGCCGATCCGGTCGCCGACCGCCCCCGCGTCCGCTACCGCGGCTTCTTCATCAACGACGAGGATCCCTGCCTGTCGGGCTGGGCGAAGAAGCATTTCGGCGGGGTCAATGCGGCGATGTACGCGCATGTCTTCGAGCTGCTGCTGCGCATGAAGGGCAATTACCTGTGGCCCGCGATGTGGGGCAAGGCGTTCGCCGACGACGATCCGAACAGCATGGTGCTGGCGGATGCGATGGGCGTGGTGATGGGCAATTCGCATCACGAACCGATGCTGCGCGCGCAGGCGGAATGGCATCGCCACCACGACGAGGACCCGACGCGCGGCGGCGCCTGGGACTATAGCCGCAACCGCGACAATCTGCGCCGCTTCTGGCGCGGCGGTATCGAGCGGATGATGTCCAAGCCGGGCGGGCGCTATGAGTCGGTGGTCACCGTCGGCATGCGCGGCGACGGCGACGAGGCGATGGCGGAGGGCACCGCGACCGACCTGCTCGAGCGGATCGTCACCGATCAGCGCGCGATCATCGCCGACGTCACGCACCGTCCCGCCGCCGAGACGCCGCAGGTCTGGGCGCTCTACAAGGAGGTGCAGGATTATTACGACCACGGCATGAAGGTGCCCGACGACGTCACCTTGCTGTTCGCGGACGACAATTGGGGCGATATCCGGCGCCTGCCCGATCCGGCGGCGGCGGCGCGGCCGGGCGGCTACGGCATCTATTATCATTTCGATTACGTCGGCGTGCCGCGCAACTACAAATGGCTCAACACCAACCAGATCGAGAAGGTCTGGCAGCAGATGGACCTCGCCTATGCGCGCGGTGCGCGGGCGATGTGGATCGTCAACGTCGGCGACATCAAGCCGATGGAATATCCGCTGGGCTTCTTCCTCCAACAGGCGTGGAACCCGGAGGCGATGACGCCGGCGACGCTCGCCGCCTATCCGCGCGACTGGGCGGCGGCGACGTTCGGGCCGGCCCAGGCGCCGGCGATCGGCGAGATCGTCACCCTCTACAGCCGCTATGCCTCGCGCCGGAAGCCCGAGCTGATCGACGAGACCAGCTTCCCGCTCGGCGGCGTGACCGCGGACGGGCTCGACGGCGGCGTGTTCGGCGCGATGATCGCCGCCTGGGACGCGCTCGAAGCGAAGATGACCGCGGTGCGCGCGACGCTGCGGCCCGACCAGCTCGACGGCTGGTTCCAGCTGATCGAGTTTCCGATCCTCGCGGTGGCGAACCTCTATCGCATGTATTACGCCACCGCCTGGAACCGGCTGCTCGCGCGCAGCAACGACGCGCGCGCCAATTACTTCGCCGACGCGGTCGAGGCGGCCTATCGCCGCGACGGCGAGCTCACCCGCCAATATCACACGATCCACCACGGCAAGTGGGACGGGATGATGGCGCAGGTGCACATGAACTACGTCATCTGGAACGACCCGACGCAGCAGACCATGCCCTCGATCGTCCGGGTCGGCGGCGATACGCCGCGCGATCGTCAGCAGCCGCGGCCGCGCTTCGTCGCAAAGCCCGCGCCGGCGCGGGATCTGGTGGTGATCGCCGCGACCGACTTCGCCCGCACCGAGGATCGCGATGGGCTGCGCTGGACCAAGGTGGCGAACCTCGGCCATGGCGCCGGCACCGGCGCGATGGTCGCGCTGCCGCAGGGGCGGCCGTCGAGCGCGGCGGGCGAGGGCGCCTGGCTCGACTATGACGTCACGCTGCCGCGCGCCGGTGCGACGACGCTGACGCTCTACCTCGCGCCGACGCTCGACACGCTCAACCGGGGCGGGGTGCGGATCGGCGTGTCGGTCGACGGCGGCGCGATGCGGCCGGTACAGGCGGCGTTGCAGGCGACCGGCGGATCGGCGGACAAGCCCGATCAGGCGCGCTGGGCGACGGCGGTCTGCGACAACACTGTCCGCCTCGCGCTCGATCTCGGCGCGCTTGCCGCGGGGCGGCACCGGCTGCGCCTGTCGCGGATCGACGACAATGTCGTGGTCGAGACTTTGGTGCTGAGCCAGGGCGCGGCGGCACCGGCCTATCTGGGCGCGTGAGTGATGCTGCTATAATCTAGCGGTCGTCCTCATGGCGGGAGATGCGATGTGTCACGGATCGGGTTGCTGGCGTCTGCTCTCGTCGCGCTCGGCCTTGCCGGCGCGGCTGTGGCACAGTCCGGCAGGCCTGCACCGTCGCCCGCCAGGATCGCCGTCCCCAAGGTCGAGCGGGCCGGCGTGTGGCAGCCGACGCCGGGCGGAACGCAGGTGCCGCTGTGGCCGGCGGGCGTCGCTTTGGCCAAGCCGGACAGCGGCGATCATCCCGAGGCGACCGGCAACGGGTCGCCGCTGGTCGGCGGGCGGATGTGGCATTGGGCGAGCTATGTCACCCGGCCGACGATGACGCTCTACAGGCCGAAGGGGCGGAATACCGGCGCGGCGATGATGGTCCTGCCGGGCGGCGGCTTTTACGCGGTCGCGACCGACCTCGAGGGCACCGAGATCTGCGACTGGGTGGTGCGGCAGGGCATGACCTGCGCGATGGTCAAATACCGGACGCCGCAGGTCTGGGAACGGGCGGCGGGACAGCCGCAGCAGCGGCCCAAGGTGCTGCTCGGGCTGGAGGATGCGCAGCGCGCGATGGGCCTGCTGCGGCAGCGCGCCGCCACCTACGGCATCGATCCGCACCGGATCGGCGTGATCGGCTTTTCCGCGGGCGCCTATCTGGTCGCCGACATGAGCAACACGGTCGAGCGCAGCTATCCGCTGACCGATGCCGCCGACCGCCAGTCGCCGCGGCCGGACTTCGCGATCCTCGCCTACGGGGCGCGGATGCTCGACGCCGGCAAGGGCCGCAACAGCCTCGACCTCAAGCCCTGGGTGAGGATCAGCCCGACGGCGCCGCCGACGCTGATCCTCCACGCGATGAACGATCCGACCGACAATGTCCGCCAGGGCATGGCCTATGCGCTGGCGCTCACCGACGCCGGCGTGCCGGTCGACATGCGCCTGTATGCCAGGGGCGGCCACGCCTTCGGCCTGCGCCCCACCGCCGACCCGATCACCCGCGAATGGCCGGGGCAGGTGCGGCAGTGGTTGGAGGATCTGGGGGTGCTCGACGATCGCTGATCCACGCGGCCCACCCGGCGGGTAACGACCCGGCTCGCCGATCAATCGGCCGCGATCAGCGCGTGCGGCGCGCCCTCGACCTCCAGGGTCTCTGCAACGGCGGGACGATCCATCATGCGATCGTAGAATGCTGCGAGACTGGGCCAGGTCCCGAGATCGAGCGCATGCCGCAACGCCCATGTCAGCATCGTGAAGAGGTAGACATCCGGACAGGTCATGTGATCGCCGGCGAGATACCGTCGCCCGTCAAGCTGACGATCGACCCATGCGAGCCGCGGCGATACGCGGATGCGGGTCTGCTCCTGGCCGTCCGGCGTGTTGGCCAGGAAGTTCGCTGCGACGCCATCGTGCCGGTCGGGCGTGATGAACGTCTTGTGCACTTCCGTGGCGATGAAGGTCAGCCACGCCAGCGCGTGGTAGCGGGCGAGTGAACCGACCGGTGGCAGGAAATTCCGCGAGGGGTCCTGATCCGCGATCCATTGCAGGATGACCGCGCATTCTGTGAGCAGATCGCCGCTGTCGAGCCGCAGCGCAGGCACATACCCCTTGGAGCAGACCTGCCGGTATTCTCCCCCCGACCACCGATGCGCGGCAAGATCGACGCGTTCGAGCGCGAAAGGCAGTCCGGCCTCGCGCAGCAGGATATGGGGAGCCTGTGAACTGGCGCCCGCGGCGTAGAACAGGATCATCGGCCTTCTCCGTGTCTGAAGCTGGCGGCCGGCAAACAGGGACCCGATCGGTCCGAAACGCGTGATCCCGAGAGCGAGGCGTGCGAAGCTGCACCGATGTTCGACTGGCAAGACATGCGCTATTTCCTCGCCGTCGCCAAAACGGGATCATTGACGGCCGCAGCCAAGGCGCTCGGGGTCGATCACGCGACGGTCGGCCGGCGCGTCGCGCGATTGGAGGGGGCGATCGATGCGAAGCTTCTCCATCGCCTGCCGCGATCGACGCGCCTCACCGATGCCGGTGCCGCTCTCGTGCAGGCGGCCGCGGCGATGGAAGGCGGCGCGGACGCCGCGGTGCGTTACCTGCGTGGCCAGACCGACGGGGCGGCCGGGTCGGTGACCGTCAGCGTTCTGTCGGCGATCGCCGCCTTCGCCATCACGCCCGGCCTGCCGCGGCTGCTCGACGCGAATCCCGGCCTTCGGCTGACACTGTCGACCACCTTGGCCATCGCATCGCTGGAACGGGGCGAGGCCGACATCGCCATCGGGTTCGTCCGTCCCGACCGGGCGAGCCGCATCGTCCGTCAGCTGACGACCCTGCGCTTTGCCCTTTATGGTGCGCCGGGGATCGCCGGCCGCCCTTCGGCCGACTGGACCTTCATCGGTTTCGAAGAGGCGCTGGCCGATATCGTCCAGCAGGCGTGGCTGAATGACTATGCGGCGGGACGACCCTTCGTGCTGCGCACCAATGACGTCGCCACGCAGGCGCAGGCCGCCAGTGCCGGACTGGGCGTCGCGCTTCTTCCGTGCCTGGTCGGCGATGCGGTGCCTGGTCTCATCCGGCTGGAGACCAGCGCTCCTCCACCGTCACGGCCGTTGTGGATGTCCGTCCACGCAGACGTCCGCCGCTCCGCAGCCGTGCGCATCGTCATGGATCATATGGTCCGGTGCTTCGGCGTCCTATCGGTGGAACACGCTTGAATGGCCGCGTGTCCGGTACCGGCCGCCGCTACGGTTTTCGCCCGTGTCCGGACGCAGCTCATCGATTCACCCCTTGATACAATATAACATGGCGCTATGGGGCGACGCCTTGGTTCAGGGGAAAGCGATCATGACCTCCTATCTCGTCGGCGTCAGCCTGTTGTCGATCCTCGCCGCGCCGGCGCTGGCGCAGACCGGGGCCGATCCTGCCGCGCCGCCCGCGGCCTCCACGCGCGCGGCCGCGTCGAACGACATCATCATCACCGCGCCGGTGCAGCAGAGCGAGCGCGACGTGCTCCAGGGAACGTCGGTGCTCGCCGGCGAGGCGCTGACGCGCAACCTGCGGCCGACGATCGGTGAGACGCTGGCGCGGTTGCCGGGCGTGTCGGCGACGTCGTTCGGGCCGTCGGCGTCACGGCCGATCCTGCGCGGCTTCCAGGGCGAGCGCATCCGCGTGCTCACCGACGGGATCGGCTCGATCGACGTGTCCAACACCAGCGTCGACCATGCGGTGATCATCGATCCGCTGCTCGCCGAGCGGATCGAGGTGCTGCGCGGCCCGTCGGCGCTGCTGTTCGGATCGTCGGCGGTCGGCGGCGTCGTCAACGTCATTGACACGCGCATCCCGCGCTCCGTGCCCGACAAGGGCTATCGCCTCGCCGGCATCGCCAATTACGGCAGCGCCGCCAGCGAGCGATCGGTCGAGGGCGCGGGCGATGTCGCGGTCGGCCAGCATCTCGTGCTGCATGCCGACGGATCGTACCTCAAGTCCGACGATCTGCGCATCGGCGGCTATGCCTTGTCGCGCGCGGCGCGGGCGGCGGCGGCGAGCCAGATCGGCCTGCCGCAGGACAGCGAGGAGCCGATCGACTTCGCCGCCTCGACCCGCATCCGCGGCCGCCTGCCCAATTCGGCCGCGGAGACGTGGACCGCGGGCGTCGGTGCGGCGATCATTACCGACACCGGCAACCTCGGCGTGTCGTACAGCCATTACGACAGCCTCTACGGCGTGCCGATCCGCTATGCGACCGCGGTCGGGCAGGAGCAGGAGGCGCCGCGCCTCTCCGTGGTGCAGAACCGCTACGATCTGCGTGGCGAGGTGCAGACCGGCGGCGGCGTGCTCGATCGCATCCGCATCCGCCTCGGCCATGCCGATTACCGCCATTTCGAGCTGGAGGAGGACGGCAGCGTCGGCACCGCCTTCTACAACAACGGCACCGAAGGGCGGCTCGAACTGGTCCAGGCGAACCATGGCGGCTGGAGCGGCGCGTCGGGCGTGCAATATTTCAACCGGCTGTTCAACGTCGTCGGCGACGAGGCCTTTCTGCCGCGCAACGCCACCGACCAGACCGGGCTGTTCACGCTGCAACAATTCGCCAGCGGGCCGTTCCGCGCCGAAGGCGGGCTGCGTTACGAATGGAGCACGCTCGCCGCCCGCGCCGATCAGGACAATCGCTTCTTCAGCGGGCAGCGCAGCTTCCAGGCGCTGTCGGGGTCGCTCGGCGCCTCTTATGCGCTGAGCGATGCGGTGCGGATCGGCATCAACGGTTCGCGCACCGAACGCGCGCCCTCGGCGGAGGAGTTGTTTGCCAATGGCGGCCATGCGGGGACGCAGGCCTATGAGCTCGGCAGCCCCGACTTCCGGCTGGAAAAGTCATGGGGCCTCGAAGCGACGCTGCACGCGCATACCGCCGAGGTGAATTTCGACGCCTCGGCCTATTACAACTGGTTCAGCAACTATATTTCGGAGAACCAGGTCGATCCGTCGGTCTGCGTCGCCGCCGCCTCGCCGTCCGGCCGCGTCGTCGACCTGCCCTGCTTCCAGTATCAGCAGGCGGATGCGCGCTATTACGGGTTCGAGGCGGACGTGTCGGCGACGCTGTTCCGGCTGGGGCAGGTGCGCGTCAACGGCGACCTGCTCGGCGATTACGTCCATGCCTCGATCGTCGATCTGGGGCCGGTGCCGCGCATCCCGCCGGCGCGCGTGCTCGGCGGACTCGAGGCGCAGGGCGACCGCTTCACGCTGCGCGGCGAGGTCGAGCATCTGTTCGAGCAGAACCGCATCACCGCGTTCGAGACGCCGACGCAAAGCTATACGATCGCCAATGCGAGCCTCAGCCTGTCGCCGTTCGGGCGCGACAGCAAGACGACGCTGCTGCTCTCGGCGAACAATCTGTTCGACGTCAACGTCCGCCGCCACGCGAGCTTCCTCAAGGATTTCGCGCCGCTCGCCGGACGCGACCTGCGCGCCACATTGCGCTTCGCGCTATAGGCGCCGCCGCCGCGGCGTGCCGCTCAGCCCTTCGCGGGCGGCACGCTGCGCGTCGCATCGAGGAAGGCGGTGACCCAGACGAGCGGGGCGTTCCAGTTGATCGCCACCTCGTTCACCGTGAACGCCTGCCAGTCGTCGCGCCAGCAGGTCTGGCCGATACAGCCCCTGAGCTGCGCGTCGGCTTTGCTCGCGCCGTCGTTGGGGCCGCCCGACAGCACGCCGGGCGGCGGCTCCGGGAAGCGCGGATCGGCCGCCTGCGCCCAGAAGCGGTGGTGCGGATGCCGCATCGGCCGGCTGCCGAAGCCGGTGACGTAGGAGCGATCGAGCGCGTTGCGGCCGAAGACGTAGTCGGCGACGTCGATCATCGCGGCGCGATAGGCGGGGCGATGGCTGATCTGCCAGGCGACGCCGAGCAGCATCGCGCGGTTGAGCAAGGTCGCGTTGGAGCCCCAGACGTATTTCCGGCCTGCCAGCGGCAATTGGTAGCCGCTGCGCGCGCGCTCGCCGAGCAGCCGGTCGGCGAGGCGCAGCAGCTGCGCGCGGATCGCGGCTTCGGTCGCCGCGGGCAGGCGGTTGGGCGTCGTCGCCAGCGTCATCATCCCGGCGAGCGCGGTGCTGCCCCAGCTGAGATCGACGCCGTCGTCGCCCAGATAGGGCGAGGTGGTGATGACCTGGGCATAGGCCGGATCGCCGGTGGTGACGAACAATTGCGCCGCCGCCCAGAAGCGTTCGTCGCTCACCGTCCTGTCGCCATAGCCGCCGCTGCCGGTGAAGTCGGAGCTGGCATAGAGATCGGGCACGCGCGTGGCCGCCGCCCAGCCGCGTGTCGCGGCGGCGAGGGCGGCGGCGGCGAAGGCGGGGTCGCGCTCGCGCCAGATCCGCGCCGCCTGCGCCGCGACCGCGACCATGTTGAGCGTCGCCGCGGTGGTCGGCGGATAGAGGAAGCGCGGCATCGGATCGGCGGCGGGCGCGGTCGGCAGCGGCGTCCAGGCCACGTCGGCGACCTTGCTGTGGACGAGGCCGCCCGCATCGATGGTGCGGAAATCGCGCGCCGGCGCCCCGCGATCGGTGGTGAAGGCGACGGTGAGCGAGCGACCGGCGGGGATTTGCATCGCGAGTAGGAAGCGCACCTCGACCTTCGCCTCGTCGAGCAGATCGTCGGTGCCGTTGCCGTTCTCGGGCAAGGCGAGCCGTCCGTCGGCGAAGGCGTTCGCATCGCCGAGCGCGGCGAGCCGTTCGTGCAGATCGAGCAAGGTCCAGGCGGATAGGCCGCCGTTGACGACATATTTGCCCTGGTCGCCGGCATCATACCAGCCGCCGGTGGTGTCGAGCGTATAGTCGCAGCCCGGCCAGGTGACGCCGCGCTGGTCGCGGCCGTGGAAACAGGTGACGCGCTCGTGCGGATGGCCGGCGGCGCGGGCGAGGTCGGGACGCGGCACATAGCGCGCGAGGATCGGCACGCCGCTGCGCTGCTGGTAGAAGAAGCTCATCGCCGCGGTGGCGGCATCGGCATAGGGGCGATCGAGGATCGCGAACGGCTGGCTGCGCGCGCTGCCGACGGCGAGCCGATAGCGGCCGGGGCGCGTCACGCTATCGAAGCGGATGCGCGCGACGCGCTCGCCCGAGCCGGGATCGACGCCGAACGGCTCGGTCGTGCCGTGCGCCACCGTGCGCCCGGCGGTGTCGAGCAATTGCCAGTCCTGCGGCGCCTCCGTCGGCGTGGCGAGGATCGCGGTCTTGGGGCCGTGCGTCTCGTAACCGATCTGGTCGACGCGGATCGGACTGGCCGCGGGTTCCGGCGCGGGCGCCGCGGCGGCGAGGATCAGCGCGAGCGGAATCGTCCACAGGCCTCGGTTGCGTCGCATCGCTCGTCTCCCCCCAATCAGCTGCGCCTTCATAGCGACTGAAAATGCAATTGAAGCAGCTATTTAGTCTATAACTCAGGGCAGGGCCGATCGTCTCGGCCGGTGCCGCTGCCGGGGAAGGTGACGGCGCCGGTGGTGGCGCCGTCACGATCGGTCAGAACGAATATTTCAGGCTGGCGAGCGCGGTCGTCCCCGAATTGACGATGTCGGAGATCGCCAGCGAGCGGCGGCCGATATGCGCCCAATAGGTATAGCTGTTGAACAGATTGGCGATCGAGACGTCCCCCTTCACGCCATGGCCGAAATCGGCGCCGACGTGCAGGTCGACGCGCCGGATCGGCCGCACCCAGCGCTGATCCCAGCCGGTCGGCTGACCCAGATAGCTGTACGATTCGAGATAGGCGCCGGTATAGCTGTAGATGGCGTCGATCGAGAATCCGTGCAGCGCATAGAAGACGCGGCCCTGTGCGATCACGTCGGGGGCGTTCTGGATCGGCGCTTCGTTGCCGCCACCGATATCGACCTTGGTCCACTGGCGGGTCAGGTTGGCGCCGATCCCGAAGCCGCGCAGCGCGCCGGGCAGCTCGACGAAGGTCTTCTGCGTCTGGAATTCGAGCCCGTAGATATTGCCGCCGCCGCCGTTGCGCGGCTGGTTGACGAAGGTCTGGTTGGTGCCGTCGCTGGTCGCGGTGTTGAGCAGCATCGTGCCGCTGTCGTACATGTAGTTGCGCAGCCGCTTGTAATAGCCGCCGAGCATCGCATAGCCCGAGGGCGCGAAATTCCATTCGACCGACGTGTCGACGTTGGTCGCGCGGATCGCCTTGAGATCGGGATTGCCCTGCACGATCGTGGTCTTGCCGTCGTCGCCGGTCCGGCTCGTCGCGCTGCCGCCCAATTGGAAGAAGGGCGGGCGCGTGTAGGATTGCCAGATGTCGCCGCGGGCGACGATGCCGGACGTCGGCCGCCAGTTGACGAACAGGCTGGGCAGCAGCGCGTCGTAATGCGAGCGATTGCCGGCGAAGGCGCCGGGCTGCTCGACCTTGCCGACGTAACGGATCTGCCAATAGGTGTTGCGGATGTCGGTATGTTCGAAGCGGATGCCGGGGATGATCTCCACGTCGCCCGTCTTCAGCGTCGTGGTCGCATAGCCGGCGCTGACCGTCTCGCTGCCCTTGAGCGTGCCGCAATTGCGGTTGTTGACGTACAGATCGCCGCAGGTGTCGAAGCTGTTGTACGGCGTCCCGTCGAAATTGGCGGCGAATTGATATTTGTTGAAGAGGTCGAACAGCGCCTGCTTGTCGAAGCGCGGCAGCGACCATTCGTACAGGCCGGGATAGGTGTGCGCATAACGGCCGCCGGTCAGGCCCAAGGCGGCCCAGGTCGCGGTCTTGCCAAGGTAATTGGCGACATAGTCGGTCGTCCAGTCGCGGCTGGTGACGGTGCGGCGGCTGGTCTGCACCTTGGCGCCGAACGCGACCGACTGCACGATCCCGGCCTGATCCGACAGATCGCGGCTGATGTCGATCCGGCTGCCCCATTTGCGCTGGCCGCTGAACTGTGTGGTGAGCTGGCCGGCGCGGCGGGCGGGCAGCACATCGGCCGCATGGTCGAAGGCGTCGAAGATCGCCGGATTGAGCAGGGCGACCGGATATTCGTCGCGATAGCCGATCGACTGGCCGCCGAGCGGATATTTCGCGCCGTTGGTATATTTGTCCGACTGGTTGCTGCGCGCCGAGGCCTCGATATGATTGGGCCGGTTGTTGTGGCCTTCGCTGAAGAACAGTTCCGGGGCGATCTTCCAGCCGCCGAGCTGCGCCGCGCCGCCGAACGCCGCGGTGGCGAGGATCGACGTTTCGGGATTGGTCTCGAAATAATTGCGCACCGAAACCGCCGGCACGACGAGCTGGTAGCGATCCGTACCTGCCGTCTGCACCCATGACTTGGTGCCGCCGTTGAACTGCGCGAGGGTCGAATCCTGCGTCGTCATCGCCTTGGCATAGCTGCCGCGCAGATAGAGCTGCGTGCCGTCCGCGCCGTGCCAGTCGAGCGAGCCGTTGCCGCCGAAGCGGTTGGTCGCGCCGCTCGACACGCCCGCGTCGAAGCCGGTCAGCGCCGCGTTGCGTTCGGGATCGAGGCCGGGATAGGCGTGGCCCTTGGCATCGGCGGCATTGGCATAGCCCCAGCTGCCGTCGTCATGCGCCGATTGCGCGCCGCGGATCTCGCTGTTGGTATAGGTGCGCCGCTCGAAATAGCCGCTGACGTAGACGCCCATCTGATGATCGGGGCCGAAACGCGTCGACAGCGCCGCCGCGGCGCCGCCGCCCAGCCCGTCGTCGTGATATTTGCGCGCGCGCGTCTCGATCCGGCCGAGCGCGGTCAGGCTGCCGTGCGGCGCGTCGCCATAGTCGAAGGCGGTCGGCGTGCGGAAATCGACGGTGCCGCCGATCGCATCGCCGTCCATGTCGGCGCGCGACGCCTTGTTGAGCACGATCGTGTTGAGGCCGGTCGGCGGCAGCAGGCTGAGCTGCACGCCGCGGCTGTACGGCTGGCCCTGCGCGACGTTGACGCCGTTGATTAGGTTGACGTTATATTCGGAATTGAGACCGCGGATCGCGACATACATACCCTCGCCGCGCGACGCGCCGTCGACTCCGCCGATGAACGACGAGCCGGTGTTGACGACGTTGACGCCGGGCAGCAGGCCGAGCGCCTCGGCGACGTTGTGCACGGCGGTGTGGCGCAGATCCTCCTCGGAGAGCACGGCGATCGGCTGCGCCGCGGCGAACTGGATGGCGGCGGCCTGTTTGCGCGTGCCGATGACGACGATGTCGCCGGCGCGATCGTCCCGGCCCGAGGCGCCGGCAGCCGTGGCGTCCGCGGCGGCGGCCTGCACCGGCTCCTGCTGCGCGAGCGCCGGTGCGGCGCAGATGGTCATCGTGCCGGCCAGCAGCACGCTCTTGAATGGCAATCGCAACATGTCAGTCCCCCAAAATGAGTCCACCCGCCCTTCGCGGACGAAGGACGGGTGCAGCCGGAAGGACGCAGCGCCGGTGGAGATTCCCCATCGGCAAAAAGGATCGTTTTGGTCATATCCCTGTCACCGATCGGCCCTAACGTGTCGCGAGGCGATGATTGCAAGGACGGGTGGAGTGACGCTGGCGCCAATCGACGCTGCCGAAATCAACGCGCTGCGCCAGTATCTTCGCCGCCGGCTGCGCGATCCTGCCGATGTCGACGACCTGATGCAGGACGTCTATCTGCGGCTGCTCACCACTCAGGCGTCAGCAGTCGACCATGCCGCGGGCTATCTCCGGCGGATCGCCGCCAATCTGATGATCGACCGGCATCGCCGGCAGGTGACGCGGTTGTTCGACCGGCATCTGCCGCTCGACGACAGCATCGCCGCCGCCGGCGCGCTCGGTCCGGATCGCGCCGTCGCGGCGCGCCAGCAGCTGCGCCGCCTCGACGCCGCGCTCGATGCGCTGCAACCGATCGCGCGTGACACGTTCCTGCTCGTGCGCGTCGAGGGGCTGAGCCACAAGGAGGCGGCGCGGCGGATCGGCGTCACCCCCAAGGCGGTGTCGCATCACGTCGAGCGGACGCTGGCGCGGCTCGCCGACCGGTTGGAGATGGTCGAATGAGCGGCCGGCGCTCCCGCGCGCTGCGGCTGTTCGCCGCCGCGACGATCGGGCTCGGCCTCGTCGGCGCGGCACCGGCGGCGCGTCCCGACCTGCGCGTGATGACCTTCAACGTCCGCTATCCCAATCCGGACGACGGCGCCAATCGCTGGGCCGACCGGCGCGCGCTGTTCGTCGCCACCGTCCGCGCGGCGGATCCGGACGTGATCGGCACGCAGGAGCTGTTCCAGGCGCAGGGCGACGACATCGTGCGAGCGCTGCCGCGCTTCCGCTGGTTCGGGTGCGACCGGTTCGGCGGCCATGCCGACGAGCATATGGGGATCGTCTATCGGCGCGACCGGCTGCGGCTGCTGCGTCACGGTCGCTTCTGGCTGTCGCCGACGCCGTCGCGGCCGGGCAGCCTCGGCTGGGGCGCGACGCTGCCGCGGATGGCGAATTGGGGCGTGTTCGAGACGCGCGCGACGCCGCGCTGGCGGTTCCTGCTGCTCGATACGCATCTCGCCAATCGCGACAGCGAGGATGCGGTGGCGCGGCAGCGTTCGGCGGCGCTGATCGCGCGCCGCCTGCCGGCGCTGGCGCACGGGCTGCCGATCGTGCTGACCGCCGATCTCAACGCGGTGCCGGACAGCGCGGCGCATCGACGGCTGACGGCGCTGCTCACCGACGTCTGGGAGCAAGCGGAGCTGCGCGCAGGGCCGGCGGGGACCTTTCACGACTTCACCGGCGTGCCGGGCGACCGGATCGACTATATCCTGGTGCGCGGCTTCCGGCCGGTGTCGGCGCGGGTGCTGACCGATCATGACGGCAAGCGCTATCCGTCGGACCATTTCCCGGTCGTCGCCGATCTCGATCGGACCGCGCGCTGATCGCTCAGCCGCGGTGCGGGCTGAGTGCGATCACCGCCGCGCCGATCAGGCACAGGCCGGTGCCGGCGCAATCGTAGCGATCGGGCCGGACGCCTTCGACACGCCACAGCCAGAGCAAGGCGGCGGTGATGTAGATGCCGCCATAGGTCGCATAGGCCCGCCCGGCCGCCGCCGCCTCGACCCGGGTGAGCAGCCATGCGAAGGCGACCAGCGCGAGGCATCCCGGGATCAGCCACAGCGGCGAACGCCCCATCCGCAGCCACGCCCAGAAGGCGAAGCAGCCGGCGATCTCGGCAAGCGCGGCGGCGGCGTAGAGGACGAGCGTCATCGCCAGCCCATAACAGGTCGCGGCGGGAATGGGGACGCGCGGGCGTCCGTCGACGGCACCGCGACGGCGAGGCGTGATGGTGCGCGCGCCGCTGCCGCCTCGCGTCGCGCCCGTGTCGCGGAAGTGCAAGCAATGCGCGCTAGGCTCGCCGCGCCATGGCCAGCGCCCCACTCCTATCGCCCGGGCGGCCCGCCGTTTCGATGCAGCTCGGCTATAGCCTCGGCAATCTCGGCAAGAGCGTCGTGCTCACCGTGTTCGATACCTTCCTGCTCTATTATCTGGTGCGGATCGCCGGGGTGGCGCCGCTCGCGGCGGGCGGGCTGCTGGGCGCGGTGATGCTGTGGGACGGCGCGGCGGATGTCGGTGTCGCCTTCCTGACCGATCGCTCCGGCCATGTCGGCGCGTTGCGCCGGCTGGTGCTGATCGGCAGTCCGCTGTGCGCGATCAGCTTCTGGCTGATCTTCACGCTGCCGCCGGCCGACGGGTCGTGGCCGATCGCGCTCGCGGTAATGCTGTGCCGCGCCGGCTTCGCGCTCTGCGACATCGGGCACAATACGCTGATCGTCCGCTTTGCCGCCGATCCGCGCATCGCGGCGGGCGTGTCGGGGATGCGGCTGATCTGCAGTGCCGGCGGGGTCGGGCTGGTCGGGCTGGCGACCGCCGCGATCCTGACCGCGCCGCCGGCCGCGCGCGCGGCGACGATCGCCGCGGCGGCGATGATCGGCGGTGCGCTCTATGCCGGTACGCTGCTGGTCGCCGTGGTCGCGACGCGACGGCTGCCGGTGCCGCCGACGCCCGGCGGCGAGCGGCGCAGCGCTGCGGCGGTGATCGGCGACCTGTGGCGCAACCCGCCGTTCCGGCGGCTGCTCTGCCTGCTGCCGCTGCAATCGGGGCTGGTGCCGCTGTTCGTGCGGGCGCTCGCCTTCACCGGCGAGGCGACGCGCGGCGGCGCGCAATGGGCGGGACCGGCGCTGGCGACGATCGCGCTCGCGCAGGCGCTGTCGCTGCCGGTGTGGATGATCGCCGCACGCTGGCGGCGTCCGCAGGCGCTGCTGGTGCTGGCGCATGGTGCGATGCTCGTCGCGCTCGCGATGCTCGCTGCCACGCTGGGTGCGGACGTCGACGTCATCGGGCTGACGCTGATCGGCATCGCGCAGGCGGGGATGAACATGGCGATCTGGGCGATGCTGGCGATCGCGGTGCATCGCGGCGCGGGCGAGGGGGTGATGGACGAGGCGCTGCCGGTCGGCGTCTTCCTCGCCGTCATCAAGGCAAGCGGCGGGCTGGGCCATGCGCTGCTCGCGCTCGTCGTCGCCGCGGCGGCCTGCCCGCGGTGCGGCGCGACGCCGGGAATGGTCGCGACGATCGCCTGGCTGCTGCCGGCGCTGGGCTGCGGCGGCGTGCTCTGGCTGGTCCGGGGCAGGCGGCGATCGCCCGCCCCGCTTAGGGTTCCGGAGACCGTCGCATCCGCCCCTTCATGAAAGTTCATTTTATATTTGACGACGGCTGATGAATAGGTCAGACCAATCATGCCGTTAGGCATCCTCCCCAACAGGATTCTCGGGGCCGCTTCGGCGGCCCTCTTTTTTTGCCCGCCGCCTAGAGGTCGTGCAGCACCCCCTTCAGGGCATCGTCCTCGAGCGCCCGGCCGGCACCCAGCGCGACGCAGAGCAGCGGCGATTCGGCGACCGTCACCGGCAGGCCGGTGGCGCGACTCAGCGTCTCGTCGAGCCGCCGCAGCAGCGCGCCGCCGCCGGTCAGCACGATCCCCTGTTCGACGATATCGGCGGCGAGCTCGGGCTCGATCTGTTCGAGCGTCTTCATCACCACCTCGACGATCTGCGCGACGAGGTCGGCGATCGCATCGGCGATCTCGCTCTGGCCGATGCCGATCTCCTTGGGGATGCCGTTGGTGAGATCGCGGCCGCGGACGCGCATCTGCAGGTCGTTGCCGTCCGCCGGGCGGCAGGCGGCGCCGATCTGCTGCTTGATCCGCTCGGCGGTCGCCTCGCCGATCATCAGATTGTGCTTGCGGCGGATGTGCGAGGCAATCGCCTCGTCGAGCTTGTCGCCGCCGACGCGCACCGAATTGCTGTAGGCGAGCCCGCCAAGCGACAGCACCGCCGCCTCGGTGGTGCCGCCGCCGATGTCGACGACGAGAAAGCCGACCGGGGCAGTGATCGGCAGCCCGGCGCCGATCGCCGCGGCGAGCGACTCCTCGATCAGCGACACCTTGGCGGCGCCGGCGCTGGTCGCCGCCTGACGGATCGCGCGCCGCTCGACCTGCGTCGAATTGGCGGGGACGCAGATCACCAGCCGCGGGCTGCGCATCCGCCGGCCGCTGTCGCCGTGCACCTTGCGGATGAAATGCTTGATCATCTGCTCGGCGACGTCGATGTCGGCGATGACGCCGTCGCGCAAGGGGCGGATCGTCTCGACGCCCTGCGGCGTCTTGCCCATCATCAATTTGGCGTCGGCGCCGACCGCGAGCACCTTGGGCACGCCGTTTCGCGTCTCGATCGCCACCACCGAGGGTTCGTCGAGCACCATGCCGCGGCCGGCGACGAACACCAACGTGTTCACGGTGCCAAGGTCGATCGCCATGTCGTGGGAGGCGAAGCCGAAGGGCAGGGACAGGCGCAGGGGAATACCTCGTCAGCAGGAGAGACCCGCCGCATTGGGCCTGCACCGGGCAGCGTCAACCAGTGTTGCGCCCATCGGCCTGCCGCGACGGACGGATGGTTTCAGAAGGACATAGCCGCAGCTTGCCGCGCTCGTGCCGGGGGCGTAGATCGCCGGGGATCGTGGCTGCCCCTTCCCCTCCCGCCGGCAACGACGCGGCCGCATGCGACTTCGTCGTCATCGACGTCGAGACCGCCTGCGCGCGGGTGAGCAGCATCTGCCAGATCGGCATCGTCGGCTTTCGCGACGGCGGCGAGCTGTTCAGCTACGAGACGTTGCTCGATCCGTGCGACGATTTCCACCCGATCAACACGCGAATCCACGGCATCGCCGCGCATCACGTCATCGGCCGGCCGACCTTCGCGCATGTCCATGCCGCGATCGGCCGCCATCTGGCCGGGCGCGTCACCGTCGCGCATTCGTCGTTCGACAAGGGCGCGCTCGCCGCGGCGTGCCGGGTGCATGCGCTGCCGGAGATCGCGACGACCTGGCTCGACAGCGTGCGGGTGGCGCGACGCGCCTGGCCCGATCTGCCCAATCACAAGCTCGGCGGGCTGGCGCGGTTCCTCGGCATCCCGCACCGCCACCATGATGCGCTGAGCGATGCGCGCGCCGCCGGCTGGGTGATGCTGCACGCGATCGAGCAGACCGGCCTGTCGCTCGCCGACTGGCTCGCGCCGCCGGTCAGGCGGGCGCGTGCCGCCCGCGCCGCGCCCCCCGCCGCCACTGGCGATAGCCGAGAACCGCCAGCAGCGTGATCGCCGCATAGAGGCCGGCGGTCAGCCACAGGGCCTTGACGATGAACATGCCGACATAGGTGACGTCGACGATGATCCACAGCAGCCAGCTTTCTGCATGGCGGCGCGCGGTCCAATATTGCGCGACGAGGCTGAAGCTGCTCAGCGTCGCGTCCATCCACGGCAGCGCGGCATCGGTGTAGCGACTGGTCAGCCAGCCGACCGACGCGGCGGCGATCGCGCCGATGGCGAGGCCGGCGACCGCCTGCCGCGCGGGCAGCGGCGCCACCGCCACCACGCCGCTGTCGCGCACGCCGCGCAGCCAGGCGAGCCAGCCGTAGAGGATCGCGATGCCGAACGCGCCCTGCAACACCATGTCGGCATAGAGCCGCACGTCGAGGAACAGCTTGGCGTAGAGCGCGCAGGCGAGCAGGTTGACCGGCCAGCACAGCATCCGCCGCCGCGCGGTCAGCCAGATGCCCGCGAAGCTGACGACGACCGCGACGATCTCGAGCGGGCTCATCCGCCCGTCCCGCGGATCGTCGCGAGCAGGGCGCGTCCCGGCGGCGTCGCGAACCAGCCGACATGGCCGATCGCATATCCGTCCCACGCCAGCGCGGCGGCGGCGGGATCGGCGACCACCGCGGTGAAATAATCGGCTTCCGACAGCGCGAATTCGAGGTGACTGAGCGGCAGCAGCCGCGCGATCGTCGCGCGATCCGCCGCGCCGAGCGGCCGCACGGCGGCATAGCCGGCGAGCAGCGCGGTGACCGCGGCGGGATCGGCGATGGCATCGGTCTGCGGCAGGTCGAGCCAGTTCAGCATCCGCTCGATCGCGGTGGCGATATCCTGCACCGCGCAGCTGCGGTCGGCGAGGCCGAAGTCGATCACCGTCCGCACCGTGCCCTGCGGCGTCCATAGCAGGTTGGACGGATGCCAGTCGTTGTGCGTCCACAGCGACGGCTGATCCGCGAGCCCGGCCAGACCCCCGGCATGCTGCGCGAGAACGGCGGCGAGCTGCTCCTGCCACGGCCGAATCGCCAGAAAGGCGGCGAGCCGCGGCCGCGCCGCGACATAGGCCCGCGCCGCGGCGAACGGATCGGGTGCCGGGAGGATGGTATAGCTGGCGATCAGCGGCGCGGCGGCGCGCGGCGGTGCCGTATAGTCGCGCGCCGCCTCGTGCAGCCGGGCGAGCATCACGCCCGCGGCATAAGCATGGTCGTGCGACAGATAGGGCGTCCACGACTGGCGCTCGCGATACAGATCGATGCCCGGTGCGGCGACGTGCAGCTCGTAGCAAGAGGAGTCGATCGCGACCGCGCGCGCGCCGTCGTCGCTTGCCAGAGCCTGCGGCACCGGCAGGCCGACGTCGGCGAGATGCGCGATGAAGCGATGCTCTTCGGCAAGTGCGGCGACGCTGCGGATGCTGCGGTGATGCCGCTTGAGCAGCAGTGCGCCGCGATCCGTATCGATCAGCGCCGCCGCCGAGAAGGGCCGCGGCGAATGCCAGCGCAGCGCCGCGAACCGCCCCGCGGCGGGAAAGCGCGCGATCACCGCCGCCGCCTCCGCCGCAGTGATCGGCGGCCAGACCGGCGCTTCGAGCGCCTCGCCCATGCCGTGGACGCGATGCGCGTCGGGATCGGCGGCGCGCGCCACGGTCAGAAGGCGCGCGCGATCGTCGCGATCACCGCCGCGCCGCTGCCGATGTAATAGGCCGGCGCCGCGCCGGCGATGACGCTGCCGTTGCGGCCGATCGTGTCGCGCGCATTGGTCGTCACCGCCTGCACCCCCGACAGGACGTGCGGATCGGTGACGTTGATCGCATTGACGCGCAGATCGGTGCGCTTGCCGTCGAGCCAGTCGGCGAGATGCACGCCGATCGACAGGTCGAGCGTCGCATAGCCCGGAATGCTCTCGTCGTTCAGGAAGGTGGCATATTGGCGGGCGAGATATTTGCCGGCGATGCTGCCGAACAGACGGCCGTCGTCATAGATGCCGCCCGCGCCGACCTGTACCGTCGGGCTCGACACCGCATGCTTGCCGCGCGTCGGCAGCAGGTCGCCGTCGACCGGCAGGTCGTCGTCGATCCGCGCATGGAGGTATTCGCCCGAGACGTACAGGCTGACCCCGGCGGCGGGGCGGTAATCGACCTCGGCATCGACGCCATAAGAGGTCTGGCCGCCGGCGTTGAGCGTCGTATTGACCTGCGCACCGCCCGATTGGACGATCGTCGCGAGCTGGCGGTTGCGGAACGTGTAGTGGAAGCCGGTGACCGACGCCGACAGGTTCGCGCCGATGAAGCGATAGCCGAGCTCCTCGGACACGGCATATTCGTTCTTGAGCGCGTCCGTCCCCTGCGCCGCCAGCACGCCGCCCGCATAGCTGTCGTAGAGCGTGAACTCGTTCGGCGTGCGGAAATTGGTGGTGACGTTGGCGAACAGCTGCTGCCGGTCGTCGAGATCGAAGTGGAGCGCGGCGCGCGGCAGCGCGGCGAAGCTGTCGAGCCGCACGCTCGACTGCGGGCCGGGCAGATAGTTGCGGCCGTTGCGCAGCACGTCGACACCCTTGATGCCGAGCTCCAGCGTCAGCCGCGGCGTCAGCGCGATCCGGTCGGCGACGAAGGCGCTCTTGGTGACGGTGACGGTGCGCTGGTTCTCGTACGCGAGCAACCGGCCGTCGGCGGTGCGGATCGCCTTGGCGCGATAGCCCCAGCGGTCGGTCGGCGTACCGTCGGGGTTGAGGCTGGTATAGGATTGCGTGACGCGATCGGTGCCATAGTCGAACCACAAACCGGCGGTGAGGCGATGCCGCCCCGCCTCCAGCACCAATTTGGCGACGCTGCCGCCGCGGAACTGGTCACCGGTGTAATTGCCGAGCACGGTGGCGACGCCGTCGACCGCGCCGGGCAGCGTGATCGCGCCGAGCGCCTCGTCGCCGAGGAAATTGCCCTCGCTGGTCAGCTGCGTCCCATAAGGCGAGTTGCCATAGCCCCATTGCGCGTAGCTGGTGCTGTCGAAGCTCAGCGCCTCGCCGAGCCTGAGGTGGACCGGCGCGGAGGCGTAGAGGTTGCGGAACGGCGCGCGATAGAGCTTCCAATAATCGGTCGCGCCCGGCGTGTAGCGGCTCGCATAATTGAAGCCGCGTCCCTGCGCCTGCCAGTCGGCGAGCGTCGGGCTCGGATAGGTCGAGCTGTTGGCGTCATTGTACGACAGCGCGAGGCTGGCGCGATTGTCGCCCCATTCGTTGAGCAGCTTGGCGTCGACATGCTGGCGAACGTCATAGCCGGCGCCGCGCCAATTGTCGGCGCGGGTGTAGGAATAGGACAGGAAGGCCTTGAGCCCGGTGCCGGCGATCGCGCCGCTGTCGACGCGGGCGAAGGCGCGCCGTGCCGCATAGCTGCCGAGCGACAGGTCGACGAGCGCCTGCGGCCGCGCCTTGGGATCGTCGAGCGCCAGCGACAGCAGCCCGCCTGCGCCGCCGAGCGTCGGCGAGTCGATATCGACCGATCCTTGGGCGAGTCCGATCCGCCGCAGATTGCCGGGATCGGCGAATTGCGCCGGATAGGCGTAATAATAACCGATGTCGTTCTGCGGCGCGCCTTCCATCAGCACGCCGATCTCGTCCTGGCCAAGTCCGCGCAGCGTCAGACTCGAACTGGTCGACAGGCCATAGGGATCGCTCGACGCGACGGTCGCGCCAGGGAGCAGCGCGACGAGCTGGAAGGCGTTGAGCGTCGGGGCCTGTTTGACGATGTAATCGGCGGAGATCGCGCTTTCGGCGCGCGGCGTCTCCTGATCCGGCAGCAGCCCGGCGGGATCGGCGCGGCCGATCACGCGGATATCGGTGGTCTCGCTCGTCTGCGCCGCGGCGGGGGCGGCGACCGCGGCGAGCGCCAGCGTGAGCGGCGGCAGCGCACGCCGCAGCGCGAAGGGAGCATAAGGCAGATCAGCCGACATCGTTCGCATCCACGTCATCCGGAGGAACGACGGCGGACCGCGCACCCTCCCTACGCCGGTATCACCCGGATCAGGTTCAGCGGGTCGTGGGCTGCTGCCCACCTCTCAGCCACACGTCAGCGGCCCCCCGGGGAGGGCGTGGCTTAGCGGCTTTGGCGGGAGGGCGATAGGGGGTTGAGCGGTGGGTTTGGTGCGTGGTTAGGTAAAGTTCTGTATTACAGAATAATAAGTCGGACTTGTAACAATATCGAAGCAAAGAAAATAACGATCGATCATATTCCGGTGCGGCGCGGCAAATCAAAAAAGTCGGATATTGTAAGCAGTAAGCATATAGCAGATTCTATATCGCCTACCTTGGGTAATTCGGACAGCCGCGCTTCTATAAATGAGTTAGGGTGAGCGATGGGCGCGCCCGATCTGATGGAGTGCGTAATGAAGCGGCGTTTGATGACGGCGATGGTGCTGGTCCTGGCGACGAGCGGATGCGGCTCGGATGGCAAGGGCGGTTCGGCGCCGGTACCGGTGACAACAGGCAGCACGCCCGCGCCGACCCCGGCACCCACTCCCGCCCCGACGCCGGCGCCTACTCCGGCCCCGACGCCCACTCCGGCGCCGACGCCTACTCCTGCGCCGACAGCTCGCGTATACACCTACGAAAAGGCGGCCGATTTTACGAAGGATCGAAGCTTCACCGGCTATGACCGAATGGATATCAATCTTTCTGCTGGGAAATTTGTCGCGATTGCTTTGTCTTCGTCGGAAACGGGGGTGACGACCTATACCACGCAGGGCGGGACGGTCACCTTGGCTGACAGCACCGACCTGCCGGGGAAAGGTACCTACTCGGCGGGTAACGGCACGTTTTCCGTACGGCGCAAGTTGGAGTTTAACGCTTCGGGCGGTTACGTGCTGCTCGGTTTGCCGGACGGTCTCTCCAAGTACGAAAGTTTCGCCGAAGCGCAGTTCAACGATGACAAGGTCGCGCGCCTGCTCATCATTGGTTCGCCGACCAATCCAATCGAAATTCCAACCACCGGAACGTTGACGTATTCCGCGCTGATAGCGGAACAAAACAACGCAAAGGATCAGGTGGCTGCCCAAGCGTTGACAGTTGATTGCGCTACAGGGACTGTATCGGGAAATATTCCTCTCGTCGTGAAAGACGGTTCGGGTTCGGTGCCATTTACGATAACCGGAACGAAGGATGGCAGTGCCCGCATATCGGGGACGCTTAAAAGCCAGGATGGCAAAATTACGGGCACCTTTATCGGTCGCCTCTACGGCCAGGGTGCCAAGGAGATCGCGCTCTTGGTCAGCTTCAAGCTGGCCGACGGTGGCTTCGACGCAGCTCTCCTCACCGGCCGCCTGCAATAACATACAACGTGCCGGGGCCAGCGCCCCGGCACGCCACCCCTTACAGTCCGTAGGACAGGCGCAGATAGCCGAAGCGGCCGGGGATGTCGTAGGTGGTCGGGTCGTAATTGTTGAGGCTGCAGCTGAAGCAGGCCGGCGGGTCCTTGTCGAAGACGTTGTTGACGCCGAAGGTGAAGGCGAAGCGCGAGTCCAGCCAGCGCGGGCGGAACTGGAGCTGGGCGTCGCCGTAGAGGCGGCTCTTCAGCTCGTTGTCGGCGGAAATCTCCTGGACATTGTCGATATAGCGGGCGGTGATGCTCGCGGTGACCGGGCCGATCGACCAGTCGATCGTGCCGAGGCCCTTGAAATGCGGATAGGTCTGGTCGGGGGAGCCGCGCTCGGTGCCGACATAGTCGGTGGTGGTGAAGCCGCCGGTCGCCGGCGTGCTCTCGGCATATTTGAGCAGGTAATTGCCCGAGACATAGAGGCCGAAGCGACCCGCGCCGGTCTCGCCCGAACGGATCGTCAGCGTCGCGTCGATGCCGCGGGTGCGGACGCCGCCGGTGTTGAGCAGCAGGCCGTTGATCGCGGTGACGATGCCGCTCGGCGCGCGCCGGATCGCCGCGCAGCTCAGCGCATCGCCGGTCTCGGCGCAGCGGCTGAGCAGCACCTGCGCCGGGATCGAGGCGATCGCGCCCTCCACCTTGATGTCGTAATAATTGACCTCGAGGCTGAGCGCCGAGAGCGTGCCGCCGCGCGCCCAGCGCGGGCTGTAGACGCCGCCGAACAGCAGGGTCCGCGCGGTCTCCGGACGCAGGTCGGGATTGCCGCCGGTCAGCACCGGCAACTGGCCGCCCTGCGGCTCGGCATAGCTGCCGCCGGCGGGGACGCCGTTGGCGATGCAATTGGTCCGCACCGTCGCGTTCGAGGCGAACTGGCCGCCGCTCGCGCTGGTGCACGGATCGTCGATCGACGCATCGAACCGCGACTGCGCGCCGTACAGCTCGCCGATCGACGGAGCGCGCAAGGATTCGGCATATTGGCCGCGCAGCAGCAGGTCGCTGACCGGCTTCCACAAGGCGCCGCCGCTGAACGTCGTGTTGCTGCCGAAGGTCGAGTAATTGGAGTGGCGCACCGCGCCGTTGAGTTCGAGCGAGGCGATCGCGGGCAGGTCGCGGAGCAGCGGCAGGCGGATCTCGCCATAGACTTCGTCGACGTTGAACTTGCCGCTCGCCGCCTGTGCCGGGATGTCGGCGCCGAGCCCGGCCTGGATCACCGGATCGGGGGTGAAGCTGCCGAACTGGTAGCGATGCTCATAACCGATCGCGATGCCGACCGGGCCGCCGGGCAGGTCGAACAGCTCGCCCGACAGATTGGCGGTATAATCGTTGAGCGTCTGGCTGCTGCGGTCACGCTCGTCGAAGCCGATATAGCCGAGCATCGCCGGGGTGATCGAGCCGACGCCGCCGAAGAAGTTGAACGGCACGCAATCGTCGGTGCACTGGCTGACCGGGCCGATCGCCCGGGCGAGCTTGGCGGCGTTGATGTTGCCGGTGAACAGCTGCTTGGCGTCGTTGTAACCGATCACCGCATTGGCATCCCAATACCAATTATGGCCGAACAGGCGGAACTTGCCGTCGAGCGTGCCGGTCAGCGACATGGTGTCGACCTGCTGGCTGTAGGTTCGCTGGCCGGCCTCGACCAGGCGGCGGAAGATCGCTGTGTAATTCTGCCCCGGCGTCAGCGTCACGCCGAACGGATTATAGGGATTGGTCGCGTCGACCGACAGCGTGTCGAGCAGATTGCCGTTGCCGACGTCCGGGCCGATGCCGAGCGGCAGATAGGCGGCCTGATTCTGCGAGTTGCGGCGATTGTACACCGCCTTGACGCGCAGGTTGAGCGCATCGGAGAAACTGGCGCGCGCGTTGACGAAACCGCCGTAGCGTTCGACCGGGGTGAGGAAATAGTTGAACGGCGCGAAATTATAGCGGTCGGCCGCGGTGAAGGCCTTGAAGTCGCCGGTCGCCAGCGTCGGGTCGTATACCGGGCGGCCGCTCGCCACCGGTCCGCGCAGCGTCAGGTTCTGGCCGTTGACGAGGAAGCGGCCGAGCGGGGTGAAGCTGGAACAGCCGCCGATCGGGTCCGAACAGCTCGTCTGGCCGGGATTGGGATATTGCGAGATGCTGCGGTCGGCGGCGCTGACCGCTTCCTGCTTGGTGTAATAGCCGCCTGCGACGACATGGACATGATCGTCGCCGAGCCCGTAGCTGAGCTGGTAATCCTGCGTCTTGCCGTCATTGTCGCCGAGGAACTGGCCGTATTGCGCCGACGCCTTGAGCCCCTTCTGATTCTGTTTGGTGATGATGTTGACGACGCCGGCGATCGCGTCCGAGCCATATTGCGGCGAGGCGCCCGATTGTAGCACCTCGATCCGCTCGATCATCGACGAGGGGATCGAGTTGAGATCGACGGTGGCGGGGATGCCGCTCGCCGAGGCGCCGTTGACGTAGCGCAGGCCGTCGACCAGCACGAGCGTGCGCTTGGGGCCGAGATAGCGCAGGTCGAGCACCGCCGAGCCCGCGCCGACGCCGCCGCCGTCGGGCGGATTGCCGAAATTGCCCGAGCTGTTGAACTTCGAGTTGAGACCGCCCGACGAGGCGGGCAGCCGCTGCAGCACGTCGGCGACCGACGACAGGCCGGTGCGCGCGATCGCCGCATCGTCGACGGTGACCACCGGCGAGGGCTGGTCGAGCGGATCGCGGCGGATGCGCGAGCCGGTGACGACGATGTCCTCCGCCGGCGCCTCGGTGGCGGCGGGCGCGGTCGGCGTCTGCGGATCGGTGGCGAGCTGCGCCGACGCGACCTGCGCGGACAGCGCCAGCCCGGCGACCATCGCCAGACGGGAAGATCGGATCATCCAGGTCGTTGCACGCATTGCTGTTCCCCTTGTCTGCGCCCTTTGCGGTGTCGCACGATCATTATGCAGCAAAGGCGCCTGACGACCATATGATGCGACGCGATCGGGCATTTCGGTACGGATATTTTGCATAATGTTGCAATGCGGTAACAGTCGTTGCCGTCCCGACATTCGCGGGAGGCCCGAACCAGCACCGGATCAGGGACTTGGCCTTGCCGCGCAGCCTCATCGCGTCGATAGCCGCGCGATGACCGACACCCCATCGTCCGCCGGCATGGCGCCGCGCGAATTCGTCGCCTTCATCGCCGCGGTGATGGCGGTCAATGCCTTGGGCGTCGACCTGATGCTGCCTGCCCTCGCCGACATCGGCCGCGATCTGATGGTGACGGAGGCCAATCACCGGCAATGGGTGGTGACGGTCTATATGGTCGGCTTCGGCATCGGCCAGTTGGTCTACGGGCCGCTCGCCGATCGCTACGGCCGGCGGCCGGTGCTGGTGGCGACGCTGGCGGGGTTCATCGCGGCGAGCGTGTTCGCCGCCGGCTCGGCGAGCTTCGCGGCGCTGCTCGGCGCGCGGCTGTTGCAGGGGCTGATGTCGGCGTCGACGCGTGTGCTGGCGGTGGCGATCGTCCGCGACCGGGAATCCGGGCGGCAGATGGCGCGGACGATGTCGGTGGCGCAGATGATCTTCTTCATCGTGCCGATCATGGCGCCGACTTTGGGGCAGGGGCTGCTCGCCTTCGGGCCGTGGCGGGTGATCTTCTACGGCCTCGCGGTGTTCGCCGCGGTGGTGCTCGCCTGGTCGTCGCTGCGGCTCGGCGAGACGCTGCCGGTGGCGCGGCGCCGGCCGCTGTCGCTCGCCAATCTCGCCGGCAGCTACCGGCTGACGCTGACCAACCGCTATTCGGTCGGCTATGCGCTCGCCGCGTCGCTGACCTTCGGCGGGATCATCGCCTTCGTCTCGTCGGCGCAGCAGATCTTCGTCGAGGAATTCGGCGCAGGACGGCGTTTCACCCTGCTGTTCGCGGCCTGCGCCTTTTCGATGGGGCTCGCCTCCTTCGCCAACAGCCGGCTGGTCGAGCGGCTCGGCACGCGGCTGATCTCGCAGTCGGCGGTGCTCGCGCTGATCGCGCTGTCGGTGATCCACGTCGCGATCATCCTCAACGGGCACGAGACGCTGGTCAGCTTCATGATCCTGCAGGCGTCGAGCATGACCTGCATCGGCCTGTGCGGTTCGAATTTCGGCGCGATGGCGATGGAGCCGGTCGGCCATATCGCCGGCAGCGCCTCGTCGGTGCAGGGGTTCATCACCAGCATCGGCGCGGTGCTGGTCGGCAGCGCGATCGGCCAGTCCTATGCCGGCACGACGCTGCCGCTGGCGATCGGCTATCTCGGCATCGGCGTCGCGGTGCTGGCGCTGGTCTGGGTGGTAGAGAAGGGCGAGCTGTTCCGGCCGCGGATGGCGGAGGGCGCCTGACCCGGCGCCCTCCGCGGCGCGGCGCTAGAGCAATTTGTCGAGCGTGATCGGCAGGTCGCGGATGCGCTTGCCGGTGGCGTTGAACACCGCATTGGCGACCGCCGCGCCGACGCCGGTGATGCCGATCTCGCCGACGCCGCGCGCACCCATCGGCGTGTGCGGATCGGGCACGTCGGTCCACATCACCTCGATCGCCGGCACGTCCATGTGCACGGGGACGTGATATTCGGCGAGGCTGGGGTTCATGATCCGGCCGCTGCGCTCGTCATATTGCGTCTCCTCCATCAGCGCGAGGCCGAGCCCCATGATGATGCCGCCGCGGAACTGGCTCGCCGCGGTCTTGGGGTTGAGGATGCGGCCGCAGTCGAACGATCCGAGGAAGCGGCTGACCCGCACCTCGCCGGTGACCGCATTGACGCGGACCTCGCAGAACATCGCGCCGTGCGAGTGCATCGACCAATGCATCGTCTCGAGCGGCATCGGCGCGCTCGCCTCGACCACCACCGTGTCGCGCTGCGCACGTGCGAGGATCGAGGCATAGCTTTCGTGCCGCGCCGGATCGTCGAGCCGGGCGAGGCCGCCGTCCCGCCCGCCGACCGCATCGCCATCGAGCCCGGCGAGCGGGGAATCGTTGCCGGCGAGCTTGAGCAATTCGGTGACGAGCGCGCGATGCGCCGCGACCACCGCCGCACCGATCGCCGCGGTCTGCTGCGATCCGCCCGCCATCACCGTGCCGGGCAGGCTGCTGTCGCCGTAGCGGAAGGTGACCTGCTCCATCGAAACGCCGAGCCGGTCGGCGATCACCTGCGACTGGGCGGTGGCGGTGCCCATGCCCATGTCATGCGCGGCGATGTCGACGGTGACGTGGCCGTGGCGGGTCAGCGTGATCCGCGCCGCGCCGCCGGGCATGCGATAATAAGGATAGGTGGCGGTGGCGACGCCGGTGCCGATCAGCCATTCGCCCTCGCGGCGGCTGCCCGGCGTGCCGCGCTGCGCCCAGCCGAAGCGCGCCGCGCCGTCACGATAGGCCTTCTCGACCTCGCGCGACGAGAAGGGCGCACCGGTGGTCGGGTCCGTATCGGGCTCGTTGCGCATCCGCAGCTCGATCGGGTCCATGTCCATCGCCACGGCGAGTTCGTCGATCGCGCTTTCGAGCGCGAAGGTGCCGACCGCCTCGCCGGGCGCGCGCATGAAGGTGTTGGCGACCATGTCGAGATACGCGACCTCGACATCGAGCTTCATCGTCTTGCTCGCATAGGCGCTGCGCGTCGGCAGGATGAACGGTTCGGGGAGCACGTTGTGGTGGCTCATCGCCACCGTGCCGGTGTGGACCAGCGCGTCGAAGCCGCCATCCGCCTGCGCGCCGATCGCGACGCGCTGTTCGGTGACGGTGCGCCCGCCGACGATCCGGTAGACGCCCTCGCGCGACAGCATCAGCCGCACCGGTCGCCCGGCGAGCTTGGCGGCGGCGGCGGCGAGCACCTGATGCTGCCACAGCCCCTTGCCGCCGAAGCCGCCGCCGACGAACGGCGAGGTGACGTGGACCTGATCCTCGGCGAGGCCGAAGACATGGCCGAGCGACCAGGCCATGTGCGCGACCATCTGCGACGCGTCATGGACGCGCAGCGTCTCGCCCTGCCAGGCGACGGTGACCGCGTGCAGCTCGATCGCATTGTGGCTGTGACGCGGCGTCGTATAGCGCGCATCGACCCGATGCGGCGCGGCGGCGAGCGCCGCCTCGGCATCGCCGCTGCCATATTTGAGCGGCTGGCCCATGAACTGGCCGGGTTCGGTGCCGTGCGCCTTGGCCTCGCCGAAATCGGTGACCGACGCTTCGGCGACATAGTCGACGCGGATCAGCGAGGCGGCGTGATCGGCCTGCGCCTGCGTCTCGGCGAGGACGAGCGCGACCGGCTCGCCGTTCCAATAGATACGGTCGTCCTGCATGATCGGCAGGTCGTTGCCGCCGCACGCCTTTTCCGAGGTCATGAACAGGGGCATCGGCTGCATGCGCGGCGCGTTGCGATGCGTCATCACCAGTACGACGCCGGGCGCGGCCTCCGCCGCCGCGGTGTCGAGCGTCGCGATCCGACCCTTGGCGACGGTGCTGAACACCAAAGCGGCATAGGTCAGCCGGTCGAGCGGGAATTCCGCCGCATAGGGCGCGACGCCGCGCACCTTGACGGCGCCGTCGACGCGCGACACCGGCCGGCCGGTATAGCCGTGGCGTTCGCGGATCAGCGGATCGGGACGGCCACCGGGCATCCAGCTGTCCGGCGCCATCTGCACCGCGCTCTGCATCGCCGCCTGCGCGGCGCCCTTGACCGCCTGTTTGGCGTCTTCGAGGATGCTCATGCGTCCACTCCTGAAAGCTCGGCGAGCACGGCGGTGATCGTCCGCCGCGCGAGTTCGATCTTGAAGCCATTGTCGCGCAGCGGCACCGCGGCGGCGAGTTCGGCGGCGGCGGCGGCCTCGAAGCTGGCGCGCGTCGCGGGCAGGCCGCGCAGCGCCGCCTCCGCCTGCGTCGCCCGCCACGGCCGGTGCGCGACGCCGCCGAGCGCGAGGCGCACGTCGGCGATGCGGCCGTCCTCGACGCGCAGCGCCGCACCGACCGAAACGAGCGCAAAGGCATAGCTCGCGCGGTCGCGCACCTTGCGATAGGTCGATCGCGTCCCGTCCGGCAGCGCCGGCAGCGTGACGTGGGTGATGAGCTCGCCCGGTTCGAGCACCGTTTCGATCTCGGGATGGTCGCCGGGCAGGCGATGCAGGTCGACCAGCGGCAGCGTGCGCGTGCCCTGCGCCGTCGCGCAATGGACGGTGGCGTCGAGGGCGGCGAGCGCCACCGCCATGTCGGACGGATGCGTCGCGACACAGGCCTGCGACGCGCCGAGGATGGCGTGGATGCGGTTGAAGCCGTCGCGTGCGTCGCAGCCGGCGCCCGGCACGCGCTTGTTGCAGCGCGAGCCTTCGACATCGTAGAAATAGGTGCAGCGGGTACGCTGGAGCAGATTGCCGCCGACCGTCGCCATGTTGCGGATCTGCGCGCTCGCGCCGGCGAGGAGCGCGCGCGCCACGACCGGATAGTCGCGGCGGACCGCGGGATGCGCGGCGAGCGCCGCATTGCGCACGCCCGCTCCGATGCGCAGGCCGCCGTCCTCCGGCTCGATCGTGGTCGACAGGGCGGTGACGTCGACCAAGGTCGCGGGCCGTTCGACCGTCTCGCGCATCAGGTCGACGAGGTTGGTGCCGCCGCCGAGATAGCGCGCGGCCGGCGCGGCGGCGAGGCGCAGCGCCTCGTCGGTGGCGGCGGCGCGGGTGAAGGCAAAGGGGGTCATGCCGCAACCTCCTGATCGACCCTGGCGGGGCCGTAGACGTCGAGGATCGCGGCGACGATGCCGTTATGCGCGCCGCAGCGACACAGATTGCCGCTCATCCGCTCGCGCAGTTCGTCGGCGTCGAGGACGACCGTCGCGGCGAGGTCGCCGGTGACGTGGCTGGGCATGCCGCGTTCGAGCTCGGCGGCCATGCCGATCGCCGAGCAGATCTGGCCCGGCGTGCAATAGCCGCACTGGAACCCGTCATGCTCGATGAACGCCGCCTGCAACGGGTGCAGCGTCTCGCCGTCGGCGATACCCTCGATCGTCGTCACCGCGCGGCCGTCATATTGCACCGCCAGCGCGAGGCAGGAGACGATGCGCTCGCCGTCGACCAGCACGGTGCAGGCGCCGCACGCGCCCTGGTTGCAACCGATCTTGGTGCCCGACAGATGCAGCGTATCGCGCAGCAGATCGAGCAGGGAGACGCGCGGATCGTCGGGCAGCGGCACCGTGGCTCCGTTGACGGTCAGGGGCATCGCGCGTTCTCCCAATATTTCATTTAACTTAGCTCAGGCAATCGGCCTGTGCCACGGGGAAAGCGACGGGCCGTGAGGCGTTGGAGGCGGCGAACAGCAAGGATGACGTGATGCAAGCGATGACAGTTTCCGCGCCCGGCGGCCTCGACCGACTGACGCCCGCCGACCGGCCCGATCCGGGTGCGCCCGGCGCCGGTGCGATCCGCGTCGCGCTGCACGGCAGTTCGCTCAACTATCACGATCTCGGCATCGTCCTCGGCCGCATGCCGAGCGACGACGGACGCATCCCGCTCGCCGATGGCGCCGGCACGGTCGAGGCGGTCGGCGAGGGCGTCGACGAATTCGCGGTCGGCGACAGCGTGGTGTCGTGCTTCTTCCCGGACTGGCAGGACGGCACGCCGACGATCGGCGACTTCAGCCGCACGCCCGGCGACGGCATCGACGGCTTCGCGCAATCGCATGTCGTGCTGCCCGCCACCGCCTTCACGCATGCGCCCAAGGGCTATGACGCGGTCGAGGCGGCGACGATCACCACCGCCGGGCTGACCGCGTGGCGTGCGCTGGTGGTCGATGCGCAGATCAAGGCGGGCGACCGGCTGCTGCTGCTCGGCACCGGCGGCGTATCGATCTGGGCGTTGCAGATCGCCAAGGCGATGGGCGCGCGCGTCGCGATCACCTCGTCATCGGACGACAAGCTCGAACGCGCCAAGGCGCTGGGGGCGGACTTCACGGTCAACTACCGTACCGACGAGGATTGGGGGCAGACGGTGTTCGACTGGGCGGAGGGCGGCGTCGACCATGTCGTCGAGGTCGGCGGACCGGGCACGCTCGCCCAGTCGATCACGGCGGTGCGGGTCGGCGGGCATATCTCGCTGATCGGGGTGCTCACCGGCGTGTCGGGCGAGGTGCCGACCGCGGCGCTGATGGGCAAGCAGGCGCGGCTGCAGGGGCTGATCGTCGGCAGCCGCCGCGAGCAGCAGGAATTCGTCCGCGCGCTCGACGCGACCGGCATCCGCCCGGTGATCGATCGCCGCTTCCCGCTCGACCGGCTCGCCGACGCCTTCCAATATGAGATGGACGGCAACCACTTCGGCAAGATCGGGGTGGAATGGTAACGGTCAGAAGCTGGCGATCGCCTTGAGCACCTGATCGGCGCGCTCGATCAGCCCCGGCATCGCCGTGGGCAGGTCGATCGCGGCGACGCTGTGGGTGTGAAGCGCGGCGGTGTCGATCGCACCGCTGCGGATCGCGGCGATGACGCGGGCGAAGTCGGCGGCGAGCGCGTTGCGGCTGGCGAGCAGGGTCGTCTCGCGCTTGTGGAATTCCGGGTCGGCGAAGACGAGGTCGCCCTTGGCGACGCCGACCAGCACGTAACTGCCGCCATGCGCCACGCAGGCGAGCCCGGCGTTCATCGCGGCGATGCTGCCGGTCGCGTCGAACACGCAGTCGAAGCCGTTGCCGCCGCTCGCCGCGTCGAGCCGCGCGTCGGCCTGTGCGTCGGCGAGGATGGCATCGAAGCCGAAGCGGCTGCGCGCCTGGTCGAGCCGTGCCGCGCGCGTATCGAACAGCAGGACGCGCGCGCCGTCGAGCCGCGCGAACAGCGCGGTGGCAAGGCCGATCGGCCCGGCGCCGCGGACCAGCACGGTCTCGTTGCCGCGCAGCCGCGCGCGCGCCACCGCATGCGCGCCGATCGCGAGGAATTCGACCATCGCCGCCTGATCGAGCGTCAGGCCGGTGGCGTCGATCGCGGCGCGTTCGGGAAGGGCGATCACCTCCGCCATGCCGCCGTCGACATGGACGCCGAGCACCGCGACCCGGGTGCAGCAATTGGGCTTGCCGGCGCGGCAGGCGATGCAGGTGCCGCAGGCGAGATAGGGGTTGATCGTGATCACCTGCCCCACGGCGAAGGCGGAGCCGGCCGGCGCGGCGATCACCTCACCGGCGAGCTCGTGGCCCATGACGCGCGGATAGGAGAGGAACGGCTGGCGACCGGCGTAGATATGATAATCGGTGCCGCACAGGCCGACGCGGCGGATGCGGACGAGCAGCGAGTCAGGGCCGGCGACCGGCGCGTCGCGCTCGACCGCCTTCAGCGCAAAAGGTTGCTGGCACACGATCGTCAGCACGGTAGGTCCATTCTGCAAGAGAGGTTGCATATATGAAAGATGCAGCGCCGTCGTGCAAGAGCGAAACCGCGTCAGCCGGCGTGGAAGCCGAGCGTCGTCGATATGTCGGCCGCGGCGCTGCGGAGCAGCGTGCGCGCGGTCGTGATATCGACGGTCTGCGAGCCGTCGATCAGCTCGAGGAACGGAATGGTCAGCGCCGCGGCGATCTGACCGTCGAACCCGAACACCGGCACGCTGAGATCGGTGACGCCGCGGGTGATCGGGCTCTGGCGCTGGTCATGACCACGCATCCGCACCTGATCGAGCTTGCGGTCGAGCGCCTCCCGATCGACCGGCTTGGCGCTGGCGGCGATCGCCTGCGCCATCTCCGCCGCCTGCGTCTCGTCGGAGGCGAAGGCCAGCAGGACGTTGCCCGAACAGCTCGACAGCAGGTCGATCCCCGCGCCGAGCCGCAGCGAGAAACCGCGCGTCCCCGGGCTCTGCTCGCGCGTGATGACGAGGCCGCTGCCGCCGTTGAGCACGACGAGATGGCACGATTGCCCGGTCTCGATCGCCAGCCGGCGCATCGCCGGGCGCGCCGCAGCGACGAGATCCTGCGCCGGCGTGGCGCGATAGGCGAGGTCGAGCAATTTGTAGGCGACCGAATAGCGGTCGTCGCGCGGCGATTTCTGGAGATAGCCGAGCTGCTCCATCACCACGACGATGCGGAACAGCTCGCCGACCGACCGGCCGAGTCGGACCGCCATCTCGCTGATCAGGATCCCGCTCGGCTGCGTTTCGAGCAGTTCGAGGATCTCGAACGCCTTTTCCACCGCCGGCGCCGCGTAGGTGGTCTTCGAACCCGACGCCATCGCGCCCTCCCTCTTGCTCCGCTGCCATGCGAAAGCCGGCGGGGCGTGTCAAATCGCTGGCCGTGGCACGGGGGTTGCGCGATGACGCGCGACCAGACCCATGCCGAGGCCCGTGCCATGACCCGTCACCTGCTGCTGCTCGACATCGATCCGTCGTCCGACTCGATCGCCGCCTATCGCGACTGGCATCGCGCCGGCGGACCGCCCGCCGCGATCAACCGGTCGATCCGCGCGAGCGGGATCGAATCGCTGGAGATCTGGCATGTCGGCGACCGGCTGGCGATGGTCATGGAGACCGGACCGGCCTTCTCCGCGACGGCCAAGGCGGCGGCCGATGCCGCCGACCCCGACGTGCAGGCGTGGGAGGCGCTGATGGAGAAATTCCAGCGCCGCCTGCCCTTCGCCGCGCCGGGCGAGAAATGGGTCGCGGCGGAGCGGATCTATTCGCTCGACGAACAGCCGTGAGCGCGCCGCGCCCGCCGGTCAGCGGCGTGATCGATGCGCATCAGCATGTCTGGCGGCTCGACACGCCGGGGCATCAATGGCCCGACGCCGACCTGCCGGTGATCCACCGTGATTTCGCCATCGCCGATCTGCGCGCGGCGAGCGCGGGGATCGATCTCGCCGCGACGGTGCTCGTCCAGTCGCAGCCGACCGATGCGGACACCGACTGGCTGTGCTCGCTCGCCGCCGACGAGCCGCTGGTCGGGGCGGTGGTCGGCTGGGCCGACCTGCTCGCCGAGGATGCGGCGGCGCGGATCGCGACGCTCGCCGGGCGGCGCAAGCTGCGGGGGCTGCGGCCGATGCTCCAGGCGATTCCGCAGGACGACTGGCTGCTGCAACCCGCGCTCGACCCGGCGATCCGCGCGATGATCGCGCACGGCCTGCGCTTCGATGCGCTCGTCCAGCCGCGGCATCTGATGCCGCTCCATGCGTTCGCGACGCGCTGGCCCGACCTGCCGATCGTCATCGATCATGCCGCCAAGCCGGGCGCGGCGGCGGGCGGACTCGATCCGTGGCGCGAGCGGATCGCGGCGCTGGCCGGGCTGGGCAATGTCTGGTGCAAGATGTCCGGGCTGCGCACCGAACAGGCCGCAGGCGAGCCGGCGGCGGCGCTGGCGCCTTATGTCACCCATCTCGTCGCCTGTTTCGGCGAGCGGCTGATGTGGGGGAGCGACTGGCCGGTGCTGCTGGTCAGCGGCGACGATTATGCCGACTGGTTCGCGACCGCGCGCGCGCTCGCCGGATTGGATGCGGCGGGAGAGCGCCGCCTGTTCGCCGCCAGCGCGCGGCGATTTTACGGGATAAGCGACTGACGCGACGGGACTGGCGGACACCAAGCGCAGACAGCGCGGCGGGCCGGCCAACGCTCAACCAGTCGCGACCACGCCGGGGATGACCGGCGGTTCGGCCGGGCCGCCGGTCAATGGTTCGCGACGCCGCTGCCGGGCCGGCGGACCGACGACGCTCGCCGGCTCTGACGCCGCGCCGGTCGGGTGAAGGCTAGAGCCGCAGGCCGCGGCGCGTCATCTCCGAGGCCGCGATCAGGGCAAGCGGTGTTTCTGCGCGGGCGCGGAAGATGTCGGCGAGGTCGAGCAGATCCTCGTCATCGAGCGCGACGATCGACGCCTCGATCGCATTCAACCGCTCCGCCGCCGAGTCGCGCTGATGGGAAAGCCGCCTGATCCGTGTCTTGAGCATGGCGCCGTCGTAGCAGAGATGGTCGCGGTGCGAAGCGTCTCTCTACCGGCATGCCGTCACGGAACGGTACGGTGGGATCAGTGCGGCGGCCCGGCGCGCAGCCGCGTCTCGATATCGTCGAGGATGCTCGCCGGCAGCGGATGGCTGAACTCGACGCCGACCTCATGGCCGCGGTTCCAGGCGATCCAGCCCTCCAGCTTGGTCAGCTGCGGCATCGCGATCGTCACATAGGTCCCGACCGTGACGCGGCGATCGAGCAGGACGCGGCAGCCGAGATGGGTGACGTCGCAGATCGTGCACGGCTCCTCGTCGAACTTGAGCGACGAGATCGTCGACGGCCAACTGACCGGCAGGCGATCGGCCTGGCGTTCTTCCTGGGCGAGCCAGGCGGGATAGGGGGTGGGATCGACGGATGGCATGATCTTCGTCTATCATCGGATAGGTTAAGATGTGCTTCCCGTCGCGCGCGCAAAGTTTTGCCGCGCCTCGGGGGCTGTGAACCGAAGATAAACGACCGGTTCAGCATAATGGCATCGCGTCGGGCGCAAGAGCGCGGTTTTTTCCAGGAGCAAATCATGCCCGCTTTCCGCTGCCGGCTGGGACTGCACCGTTGGTCGATCAAGCCCGCGACGCTGCGTCCGGGGACGATGATTCATCGCTGCCCGTTGTGCGGGCTGATCCGCGTCCGCCACGGCAAGCGCGATCCGCAGGCGTGACCGTCACGGCACCGCCACCGCCGCGACGCTGTCGGGCATGTCGCGCAGCCGGATGAATAGCTGCGCCGGCTTCTGTCCGCCGGGTGCGGGCAGGTCGACCGCCGTCGCGGTGAAGCCGTCGGGGATCGGCTGCGCCGTGGTGAACGTCGCATCGGTGGCGATCGCCTGGGCGAGGAACAGCCGGTCGCCGCTCACCGTGCAGCGCGTGCCGCTACAGGCGATGCCGCGCACCTCGGGCAGGCGGACGACGCTGCCGAGCGGCGCCCAGCGCGTCGCGCTGCCGTCGCGCAGGATGCGGACGCGCAGCGGCCCGTGCGCGACGCCGCCGAGCGCCTCGCCCGGCACGAAGGAGACGATCCCGGTCGCGGCGTCCTGCAGGTCATAGCCCTTGCCGATGGTGAGCCGCGCGGTGACACCATTTTCGCCCGCCGCGATCTCGATCGTCTCCTGACCGGTCAGCGGCGTCGCCGGGTCGAGGCGGAAGGCGAAGGTGAAGCGCGCGTCCTGCGCGATGCGATCATCGGGGCTGAGCGTGACCGGCAGCACCCCGGCATGGACTGCCGGTGCGACGCTCTTGTGCAGGATCACCGGCAGCGGCCGCGCCGGCGCCACCGTGACCGCGATCGTCTTGCGGCGGTCCCCGACGAAGCGCACCTCGGCGGTGAGGCGCTCGCCGGCGGGGAGCGCGCGCAGCGCCGCGGGATCGGCCGGCGCCAGCACGAGCTGATCGGCGCGGTCGGAGCGGGTCAGCGCGCCGGGACGGAGGAGCACGCTGCCGAGCCGGACTTCGCGCACCTGATCGAGCCGCGAGCCGCTGAGCAGCGCATTGTCGTCGCCGGCGGACAGCGTCAGCGCGTCGAGCCGGCCGATCTCCTGCAACGCCGGCAGCGACAGCGTCGCGGGCGCGGCACCGGCGGCGCCCTGGACCGTCAGCGTCACCGTCCCCGGCGCGGCCTTGTCGAGCGGCACGTCGACGAGCAGGCCGCGCTCGCCGTCCTGCTTCCACGTCAGCGGTTGCGGCGCGCCGTCGCCGCGCCGCATCGTCACGCCGGTGACGCAGCCGCCGCCCTCGCCGGCGAGCGCGAGCGTGTTGGTGCGGCCGATGACGAGCGAGGCGTCGGCCGGCGCGCTCCACTGGTTCGCCATGGGACGCGACAGGCGGAAGCGCGGCCCGTCGAAGGCGGTGAACCCCCAATTGCCGCGCAACTGCCCGGCGACGGCGCCGGTGAAGCCGGCGGCCGGCAGCGACTGGTCGAGGACATAGCCGCCGCGACGCGGATCGGCGTGCGCGGGCAGATCGACCGTCGTGCCGCCGCTGCCGGTGGCGCGAATCCGCACGTCGCGCGCGTAACGCGTCGCATAGACGAGCGGCGCGCCCTCGACCGGCAGCACCGAGCCCGCGCTCGCGCAGACCAGCCCGACGTCTTCGCCCTTGCGCAACGGCGGCGGCTTGGCCGCCTCGATCGCCGGCAGGCCGACGACCATCACCGAGGCCGGCTTGGCGAAGGACAAAGGCGTGTTGAGCAGCAAGGTCAGCCGGCTGTCGTCCATCCGCGCCAGCGCCGGCACGAATTGCAGCTGCGTCGACTGGAAGGCGCCGAACAGCCGGAAGATATCGCGGACGACGCCGATATACGAGCTGTAGGAGCCATAGCCCGCCTGCGGCGTCGCGCTGAGCTGGAAGGCGAGATCGGTCGGCGCGCCGGCGAGCGTATCGGCGAGCGCCGAACTGTGCGTGTCGGCGAACAGCAACGTCTCGCGATCGCCGGTCAGGCAGGCGGCCTGCAATTCGACCGGCTGTTGCAGGCATTCCGCCTTGAGCTTGATCGACAGGCTGCGGGTGAGGATCTGGGAGGTGGCGCTGACGCTCGACGGGTCCTGCCGCTCGGCCTCGAGCAGCACGTTGAGGAAGGTGTCGAGCCGGGCGCGGTCGAGCGTCGCCTGGTTCAGGTCCTGCACCGCGCGGACGAAGGCGCCGGGCTGTTTGCGCACCGCGCTCGCCACCGCGTCGCTGCTGCCGCCCTTGACGGGGAGGATGAACAAGGCGAGCTGCTGCGCACCCTTGGGGACGATCAGCGACAGCGTGCCGCCGTCCTGCTTGTCGTGGCGCTTGCCGGCGAGCGTGTCGAAGAACCAGTCGTGCGGCGGCCGCTCGACCGCGCCGCGCAGGAAGCTGGCGACGATGCGGAACTTCTCGGTGCCGGCGGGCGGCGAATCGAGCTTGATCGAAATGCGGTCGCCCTCGCTGAGATTGGGCACCCAGGCGAGCGGTAGCGTCGCGCCGTTATGCGTCACCGCGACGTCGAGCCGCGGCCCGACCAGATCGAATTGCGCCGGCGCCGCCTCCACCCGCCATGCGGCGGCGGCGAGGAGGGCGACGAGAGACAGGGAAGGAAGATAGCGCGGCATGGGTTCGGCGGCGATCCGGGTCCGATACGACAGGGCCGCGCTTGTGCCGCGCGCTTGTGTTCCAATTGAGGCTGTTGGCGTGATTTCGTCCGGCTTGATGTCTGTGCGGGTGCGGCGTGACCGGGTTCGCGCAGAGGCGCGGAGGACGCAGAGGGGCAGTCCCCCGGTCAGCGCGGCCCTGTCATCGTCAGGCCTGAGCGGATCGGCGACACCAGCCGCAAACGCTACACCTCCGCGTCCTCTGCGCCTCTGCGCGAAATCCCATTCCCAGCGCAACGGCCATCGCGCCAACCGAATCTAGAACGCCGGCAGCACCGCCCCCTTGTAGCGCCGTTCGATGAAGGTCTTGATCGCCGGGCTGCGCAAGGCCGCGATCAGCTTGACGACGCGCGGGTCGTTCTGTTCGCCGGCGCGGCCGACGACGAAATTGACGTAGGGTGATTTGGCATCCTCGATCACCAAGGCGTCACGGATCGGGTTGAGCTTGGCGTCGAGCGCGTAATTGGTGTTGATCATCGCCAGATCGACCTCGCCGAGCACGCGCGGCAGCGTCGCCGCCTCGAGCTCGCGGAACTGGAGATGCTTGGGATTGGCGGCGATGTCGCGCAGCGTCGACAGGGCGTTGGTCGGATCCTTGAGGCGGATCAGCCCGGCGCGCTGGAGCAGGAGCAGCGCGCGGCCGCCGTTGCTCGGCTCGTTGGGCAGGGCGACGGTGGCGCCGTCGGGCAAGGCGGCGAGCGTCTTCCAGCGGCGCGAATAGCCGCCGAGCGGCTCGACATGGATGCCGGCATAAGGCGTCAGATGCGTGTCGCGCGCGGCGTTGAACTGGTCGAGATAGGGCTTGGTCTGGAAGTAGTTGACGTCGATCTGACGCTGGTCGACCTGCAGGTTGGGCTGCACATAGTCGTTGAACACGCGGATATCGAGCGTGATGCCCTGTCTGGCGAGCACCGGCTTGACCTGTTCCAGGATCTCGGCGTGCGGCACCGCGGTGGCGGCGACGGTGAGCGTATTGGCATCGGGCTTCGCGCCGCCCGAACAGGCGGCGAGCGCGGACAGCGTCAGGGTGGCGAGCAGCAGACGGCGGTGCATGGGCAGGACCTTCAACGGCGGGTGACGTGGCGGGCGAGACGGTCGCCGCCATATTGGATGAGCTGGACGAGCGCGACGAGCAGCACGACGGTGACGATCATCACGTCGGTCTGGAACCGCTGATAGCCGAAGCGGATGGCGAGATCGCCGAGCCCGCCGGCACCGACAACGCCGGCCATCGCGGTGAAGGAGACGAGCGCGACCGCGGTCACCGTCGCACCGGCGATCAGCCCGGGCAGCGCCTCGGGGATCAGCGCGCCGGTGACGATCTGCCGCGTCGTCGCGCCCATCGCCTGCGTCGCCTCGATCGTCGTCCGGTCGACCTCGCGCAACGCGCTCTCGACCAGCCGCGCATAAAACGGCGCGGCGCCGACGACGAGCGGCGGGATCGCCCCGGCGACGCCGAGCGATGTGCCGACCAGCGCCATGGTCAGCGGGATCATCACGATCAGCAGGATGATGAACGGTACCGAGCGCAGCACGTTGACGATCGCACCGAGCACCGCATTGCCGGCCCGGCTGGCGAGCAGCCCGCGCTCGCCGGTGAGATAGAGCAGCACGCCGAGCGGCAGGCCGAACAGGATGGTGAGCAGCAGCGAACCGCCGAGCATCGCGAGCGTGTCGAGACAGGCCCGACCGATCTCCGCCCAGTCGACGTTGGCGAACAGCCCGGTCATGCCGCCACCGCCGCCAGCATCCGCTGCGTCGCCGGATGGCGCGCATCGGCGAAGATCGCGTCGACCGCGCCGGTCTCGACGATCCGCCCGGCCTCGATCACCGCGACGCGATCGCACAGGCCGCGCACCACCTCCATCTCGTGGGTGATGAGGACGATGGTCAGGCCGAGCTCGCGATTGAGGTCGCGCAGCAGTTCGAGCACATCGCGCGTCGTCTCGGGATCGAGCGCGCTGGTCGCCTCGTCGCAGAGCAGCACGTCGGGATCGGTGGCGAGCGCGCGGGCGATGCCGACACGCTGGCGCTGGCCGCCCGACAGCTGCGCCGGATAGCGATCGCGCAGTTCGGCGAGGCCGACGCGGTCGAGCAGGGCCTCTACCTTGGCGCCGCGCTCGTGGCGCGACACGCCGGCGAGGCGCAGCGGAAAGCCGACGTTGTCGGCGACGGTGCGCGAGGCGAGCAGGCCGAAGTTCTGGAAGATCATCCCCATCCGCCGGCGCAGCGCGCGCAGCTCGGCGGCGGAGAGACGCTCGATCGACGTGCCGTCGACCTCGACATGGCCGGCGCTCGGGCGTTCGAGGCCGTTGAGCAGGCGGATCAGCGTCGACTTGCCGGCGCCCGAGCGGCCGATGATGCCGAACACCTCGCCTCTGGCGATCGACAGCGACACGCCGTCGAGCGCCGGCGCGGTGCCGCCGGGATAGAGTTTCTGGACATCGGTCAGCCGGATCATGATCGCTGCGTCATCGCCTTCGCACACAAAGCCCGAGCCTGTGGCGGATCGCCGGACGGCGCGCCAGCCCGGGCGGGCTTGGGGGCGCTAAAGGCTGGTTTGCCGATGCCGAGCGGCGATCATTGCCGGCGCAGCGCGCGCATCGCGTCGATGCTGTCCCGGCGCGCGCGCGCTTCGCTCGCGGACATGGCCGGCTGTGCGGGGGCGGCGGACGGCGTCGGTGAGGGCGGGGCGGGCGGCGGGGCGGTCGGTGCGGACACGGGTGAAGGCGCAGGCGAGGGCGCGGCGGCGGCGGTGGCGATCGGCGCGGGCGGATCGTCCCCGCGCACGGCCGCGGCCAGCGCCTCGGCGAGCAGCGGCGTCGCCGGGATGATCGGAATCGCCGCATCGGTGGCGGCGGCGTGCGGGCGGCGGGGTCGGCGGGCGCGCGCCGCGACCGTATCGACCGCCGTCGTCGCGGGCGATTCCGGTTCGGCCGCGGGGGTCGCCGGCACGTCGATGACGCGGTGCGGCGGCGTCGGCGCATCGCTGCTGCCGTGATGACCGACGACGAAGCCGACCCCCGCGGTCGCCGCGATGCCGAGCGACACCGCCACCGAGGTCGAGGCGCGCCGCGACGTCTTGATCCGCTGCAAGGTCGGCAGATCCGCCTCTTCGGCGGGCGGCGCCGGGCGGGACCCGTCGCGGCCGAGACCGAGGATCGCGTCGATGCTCGCGTCGAGCCGCTTGTCGTTGAAGCCGGATGACATCAGCCGTGCTGCGCCAGCGGCGGGGCGTCGGTGGCATCCTCCGCGGTGAGCATCAGTTCGGGCAGCAGCGTCGTGTGCAGCATCCAGCGCTCGTCTCCCTCGATGCCGATCGCGGTCAGCTGGTTGGTGCGATAGGCGCCGGTATCGATGCCGATCCGGTTGTTGCGCACCACCGGACGATGTTCCGACACGGTATGGCCGTGGACGACAATCATGCCGTGCGGGCGATCCGAATCGAGGAAGTCGTCGGTGATCCACAGCATGTCCTCCGCCTTCTGGCGGCGCAGCGACACGCCGGGGCGGATGCCGGCATGGACGAACAGATAGGCGCCGTGGCGATGATAGAGCGGCAGGCGCGCGAGCCACTGGATCGCCTCCTCGCCGACGGTCGCGGCGGCGGTGCGCAGCTTGTCCATCGTCGGCGGGCCGTCGAGCACCGCATCCTCGACGCCCCAGCTCAGCAAGGTCTCGCGCCCGCCGAACTTGAGCCACTGGCGATAGGCGTACAGGCTGCCACCGAGCGCATCCGCCATCATCTCCTCGTGATTGCCCTTGAGGACGATGAAACGATCGGTCGCGGCAGTAAGGTTCATGCAGCCGCGCACCATCTTCGCCGAATCGGGACCGCGGTCGACGATGTCGCCGAGCAGGATCATCCGCGTCGGCACCGCCGTGCGGCTCGCCTGGTCGCGCTCGATGATGTTCATCAGCCGGCGGAACAGGTCGTAGCGGCCGTGGACGTCGCCGATCGCATAGACCCGGGTCACATCATCGCCGTCGGGGCCGGGGTCAGCGGGCATCGCGCCTCCGTAGATCGAGCGACAGCGACAGGCCGGCCGAGGCCGCCGCCGCGCCGCGCGACAGGCCGACGGTGGCGAAGCCGGTGGCGCGCAGCGGCGTGCCGCGCAGCCGCGTCGAGGCGCCGGCGAACAGCTCGTGCGCATCGTCGACCAGCCGCGTCGCGGCGCGCGAATAATGATAGGAGGCGAGCAGGAAGCTGTTGCTGTCGAGCGCATAGGAGGCGCCCGCCGAGGCCGCCGGTCCGTCGCGCAGCCGGTAGAGCGCGGTATCGCCGAGGAAGCGATAGCTGAACGCCGCAAACGGCGTCACCTTGCCGATCGGATAGGAGACGTCGACGCCGGCGGCATAATCATTCTCGCCGCTCGACAGGCGGCTGCTCGCGGTCGCGGTGTTGATCTTGGCGCGGCCGGAGAGCTGCACCTCGAGCGGGGTCGAATCGGAGACGATCGTATAGCTCGCGCCGAGCGTCAGATCGCCGAAGCCCTGGTTGGTGCGGCGGACCGGCGCGGTATCGGGGGCGACGAGGATCGGTGTCGAATCGATCCCGGTGAAGATCGTCGAGCGGCTGCGGATGCGCATCCACGGCAGCGAGGCAGACAGCGTCCAGTCGCCGACCCGCAGCCGCGCGCCGAGCGCCGAACTCCAGATCGAGGTGGTCGAGCCGGTGCCGAACTTGCCCTGCGCGTAGATCGTGCCGAGCGAGAGGTCGGCGGTGGTGTCGTCGGCGCGCATCCGCTCCATCGCCTGCGGCACGCTGCTCGGCGACACGGTCGAGGTGCCGCTCGACGGGGACAGAGGTGCGGCGACGTCGAAGCGGATCGGCTGCGCCGTGACGCCCGCCTGTCCGTCCTGCGCCGCTGCCGCCTGGCTCGCCGCGAGTGCGGCGATGGCGGAGCCCAAGCGTATCGCCCGCTGCCTCATATCGATCTCCCTGTCCGGGAGACGTATCATGAATCGGTTATGGTTAATCGATAATTTGCGTTGTTCCGGAGGATATTAGCCGATCTGCGTCTCCGCTCGGCGCAGCATTGCGTCGGCGAGCGCCTGGACCCGCGCGAAGGCTGCCTCCGCCCCGGCGACGACGCGCGCCTCGGCCGCCGCGTCGAGCGGCACCGCGTCGAGCGCGGCGGTGAAGGCGCGCCAATAGGCGGCGGGCCCCGCCGCCGCCGGGGCGAGATGGCGCGCGCCGAACGTATCGGACAGGCCGAGCCGCGCCGCCGCCTTGCGCAGCAGCGCCGCCCCCATCCGCGATCCTTCCGCGACATAGAGCCAGCCGAGCGCGGTGGCGGGATCGACGGTCCCTGCCGCGGGGAAGAGCGGCGCCGCGCCGTCGGGCAGCGCGCTGTCGAGGTCGGCGAGGTCCTGACGCAGCGCAGGCAGGTGGCGTCGTTCGGCGAGATCGGGCAGCCAGGCCTGTACCGCCGGATCGGTATAGAGCGCGTCGATGTCGCGATGGAACAGCCACTGCATCGTGGCGAAGCGCGTGTAGGCCGCGCGCGTCGCGAAGCTGCCGACCCCCGATACGGTGGTATCGAGCCGCTGGTGCGTCGCCTCGGTCAGCGCCTTGAGCCGCCTGGCGCGGCCGGGGGCGGGTTCGGTCATCATCGTCTCCGTCAGGAAGAGGGGGGCGTCGTCGAGACGGGCAGCTCGATCGTGCACAACAGTCCGTCCGCCTCAAGCACGAAGCGGGTCTCGGCGTCGAGCTGATAGGGCAGGGCGCGTTCGATCAGGTCGCGGCCCTGGCCGCTGCCCTGCGCGGTGGCGGAAGGGTCGGCGGGCATCACCACCGCCGACTCGCGCCAGACGATCGACAGGCGCGGCGCGCCGTCGGCAGCGGTGACGAGCGACCAGCGCACGGTGAGATGCGCCTGCGGCTGGCCGAGCGCGCCATATTTGACCGCATTGGTGGCGAGCTCGTGCAGCGCCATCGCGACCATCTGCACCGATGACGAGCGCAGCCGGATGCCGGCGGGACCGTCGAGCACGATCCGGTCGGAGACGCCGGCGATCACCGACAATTCGCCGCGCAGCAGTTCGTCGAAACACACCCGGTCGACATCCTGCAGCCGCGACAGCAGTTTCTGGACACGCGCCAGCGCATCGAGCCGGTCGATGAAGCGCGCGCGGAAATCGGGCAGGTCGCGGCTCGACCGCGCGGTGCGATCGGCGATCGAGCGGACGAGGTTGATCAGGTTGCGCGTGCGATGCTGCAATTCGGCGACGAGCATCTCGAGCCGTTCCGAATTGGTGATCGCATCGGTGACGTCGACGCTGATCCCGCCGATCCGCTCGACCAGCTCGCCGCCGCTGCTCAGCGCGAAGACGGTGTCGTGGATCCAGCGCAACTCGCCGTCGGGGCGGCGGATGCGATAGGTGCAGGTGCGCTGCTCGCCCGCCGTCGCGCGGCGGATCGCCTCGAATGCGACCGCGCGATCCTCGGCGACGACCAACGTCGACCAGGGCGGGGCCTCCTCGCCGCCCGGCGGCAGGCCGTAGAGCGGGGCGAAGGCGGCACTGGCATATTCGAGCCGCAGCGTCGTCGCCTCCCGCACCCACAATGCGTTGGATGAGGCATCGCCGAACTGACGGAAGCGCGTCTCGCTCTCCTGCAACGCCCGTTCGATCGACAGCCGCTGGGTGAGATCGACGGTGACGACGAGCAGATGACCGGGCCGGTCGTGGACGTCCGCCATCGGCGTGACGGTGCTGTTCGCCCAGATCAGCTCACCGTTCGGGCGGACATAGCGTTTGTCGAGCACCGCGGATTGCCGTGCGGTGATCGCATGGGCGAGCGCGCGGCGTGAGGCCGGCAGATCGTCCGGATGAGTGACGTCGACGACGGTGCAGCCGAGCAGATCGGCTTCGCTGCGGCCGAGGATCCGGCACAGCTCCTGATTGACGCTCAGGAAGGCGCCGTCGGAGCCGATCACCGACAGGCCGACCGAGGCATAAGCGAAGATCGCATCGAGCCGCGTCGCATGGTCCGCCGCGCGCAAGGCTTCGGCCCGCTGCGCGGTGACGTCGCGCTGCACCGACAGCCAGGCGGTGATCGTGCCGGCGGCGTCGCGGATCGGGTCGATCGTCCAGTCGACGACATAGCGGCTGCCGTCCTTGCGATAATTGACACCTTCGCCCTTGAAGCTCGCCCCGGCGACGAGCGCGGCGCGGATCTCGGCGAGCACCGCGCGATCGGTGTCGGCGCCTTGCAGCAGCCGCGGCGTCGCCCCGATCAGCTCGTCGTCGGCATAACCGCTCAGCACTTGCATCGCCGGATTGGCGTAGAGGATCGTCGGGCCGGGCGATTCGATACGGGCGTCGGTGATCAGGATCGCATGCGTGGCGGCGGCGAGCGCCGCCCAGGCATCGGGCGGTCCAAAGGTGGAAATGGCGCGTTGGTCGTTGATCTTTCGGCCTTTCCTTCGAAGGCACCCGCCTTAGCCACGCCACGCCGGCGAATCCAGTTCACCGCGGCGTCCGCCGGTCCCGGTGAAAGCGCTTGACGGATCGATGCGGGAATAGCGTTTAGTCGCGGCATGACGCTCCAACTGCTTCTGGTCGAAGACGATGCCGCTTATGCCGCGGCGCTGGCCGACGAACTGCGCGGCATCGGCCATACGGTGACGGTCGCCGGCGACGGCCGCGCGGCGCTGACCGCGATGAACGAGGCGGCGTTCGATGCGGTGATCCTCGACCGGATGATGCCGCGGCTCGACGGCATGTCGGTGTTGCAGACGCTGCGCAGCGGCGGGATGACGCTGCCGGTGATCATGCTCACCGCGCTGTCGGCGTCGCAGGACAAGGTCGAGGGGCTGGAGGCGGGCGCCGACGATTATGTCGTCAAGCCGGTCGCGGCGTCGGAACTGCAGGCACGGCTGACCGCGATCCTGCGCGGGCGCGGCTGGACCGCGTCGAGCGCCGACACGTTGCAGGCGGGCGATATCGTCGTCAGCCCGACGACGTTCCGGGCATGGCGCCGCGGCCGGCCGATCGACCTCGCCAAGCTCGAACTCAAGCTGCTGATCGAGCTGGTGCGCAACGCCGATGCGGTGCTGACCCGCGCGATGCTGATCGAGCGCGTCTGGGGCTATGACTTCATGCCCGACACCAATCTGGTCGACGTCCATATCCGCCGGTTGCGCCGCAAGCTGACCGAGGGCGGCGACGACGATCCGATCCAGACGCTGCGCGGCATCGGCTATATGCTGCGCGGATGAAGCCCGGCCTGCGGTCGCTGACGGTCGGCTTCCTCGCCGCCTTCCTCGTCGCGACGGCGGGGACCGGTTATGCGACCTATCGGCTGACGATCGGCACGATCACCGATCTGGTCGATCGCCGGATCGAGAACGTCAGCGCGCTCGTCGCCGCCGACGGCGCGCGGGACGGCGCACCGGTGCTGCTCGCGCGGATCGATGCGCTCGCCGGGCGGCGCGATACCGGCGATATCGGTTTCCAGCTGACCGATGCGGCGGGGCGGCGGCTCGGCGGCAACGTCACGCTGACCCGGCGGTTCGCGCCCGGCTACAGCGACGTGCGGCGGCTCGACCGGATCCAGGGGCTGACCGCGGGGCGCGCCTTCACCCGCCGGGTCGGCGACGGGCTGACGCTGACCACCATCGCCGAAACCGAACCGTTCGACGGCTATGGCGGCGTGAGGCTGCGCATCTATCTGTTCGGCTACGGGCTGATCCTCGTCGTCGTGCTGGGCGGGCTGATCGTCTTCGGCCGGACGATCGCGCGGCGCTTCGCGGCGACGCGGCGGACGGTGGAGGCGATCATCGCCGGCGACATGCAGCGGCGGGTGCCGGTGACGGGGGCGCAGGACGAGTTCGATTCGCAGGCGCAGGCGTTCAACCGGATGCTCGATCGCATCGCCGAGCTGATGGCGGGGCTGCGCAACGTCTCGAACGACGTCGCGCACGACCTGCGGACGCCGCTCGCGCGGCTGCGCAGCCGGCTGACGACGATCGCGGCGGGCGCCGTGCCGGAGACGGCGGTGGCGATCGACCAGGCGATCGGCGAATGCGATTCGCTGCTCGCGATGGTGGCGGCGATGCTGCGGATCGCGGAGATCGAGACGGGACGGCGCACCGCCGGCTTCGCCGCCACCGACCTGACGATGCTGATCGGCGAGATCGGCGAGACGCTCGCGCCGGTGGCGGAGGAGAGCGGCCATCACCTGGTCGTCGATGCCGCGCGGCCGGCCTGGATCGTCGGCGATGCGCGGCTGATCGAACAGGCGCTGATCAACGGCGTCGAAAACGCGCTGCGGCACACGCCGGCCGGGTCTCGGATCGTGATGGGAATCGCGATCGTCGGCGATCGCGCCGTGGTGCGGATCGCCGACGATGGGCCGGGGATACCGGCGGAGCAGCGCGCGCTGGCGCTGCGGCGGTTCGGCCGGCTCGAAGCGAGCCGCCAGCGGCCCGGCCACGGCCTGGGCCTGCCGCTGATCGCCGCGATCATGCGGCTGCACGGCGGCGAATTGCACCTCGCGGATGGCGAGCCCGGGCTGGTGCTCGGGCTCGCCTTTCCGCGCGATGCGGACGATCAGAAGCGGACGGTCGCTTCGAGACCGTAGGTGCGCGGCGGGTTGAAGTTGGCATAATCGCCGAGGATGCCGCCATAGTTGGTCGAGACGAGCTGGCCGTTGGCGCCGTAATTGTACACCGGCGACGAATTGGCCGACGAACGACGGTAGATGTAGGTCGTGTCGAGCAGGTTGCGCACCCAGAAGGCGAACGTGACCTTGTTGTGATCCGACACCGCGATGTCGGCGAGCGACAGGCGGCCGTTCATGATGAAGCTGGCGTCGGTCTTGGTCGGTTCGAGCTGGAAGCTGTACTGGCTGCTCGCGTAATTGCCGTCGAGGTGGAAGCGGACGGTGGCGTCGCCGTTGCCGACCGGCACCTTATAGTCGATCGCGCCCGACGCGGCGTTGCGCGGCGTGTAGACGATGTAGAGCTGCTGCGCCGGGGCACCCGGGGTCAGCGGGTTCACCGCCGACGGTGCCTTCCAATAGGTATAGGCGTAGGAGCCCGTCAGCGTCAGGCCATCGACTGGTGCCACGGTCAGGTCGGCCTCGATGCCGCGGATCTTGCTCTTGCCGGCGTTGATCGTCTGTTCGATGTGAGTGCCCAGCGTCGGGCTCGAGCCGTTGGTGTCGTAATAGTCGAAGTCGAACTGCGTGCCCGACCGGTTCATGATGTAGCCCGCCAGGTTCAGGCGCGCCTTGTGGTTCCAGAAGTCCATCTTGGAGCCGATCTCATACGACTTGACCGCTTCCGGACCGAAGGCGTTGAACGCGAGCGAGCGGTCGTTGGCGCCGCCGGCGCGGAAGCCGGTGGCATATTTGGCGTAGAGGTGGACGTCCGGCGTCGCATCGAACGCGACGTTGACCATCGGGTCGAAGCGGCTGATGCTGTTGCGGAACCCGAACGGCGACACCGTGCCCGGGGTGGCCAGGTCGGCGCGGTTGTTGACAACGTAGAGCGTGCCGTGGCGCTTGTCCTTGGTCCAGCGACCGCCGAGCGTGACGTGCAGCACGTCGTCGAGCGCCGCCGGCGTGAAGGTCAGATTGCCGAACAGCGAGTAATTGTGATCGCTCGCCTGGCTGGCGCGGGTGATGAACTGGCAGCTGTTGGCGAATTGCGGCACCGTCGTCGCAAGCGTGTTGTTGCACGACGGATCATACTGCTGATAGCCCGAATTGCTGCTGCTGATCGCATTGGCATTGCCGGGGATCGGGCTGCGGATGGTATAGGCCGTGCCGTTGGTGTTCCACAGGTTGCTGAGCGGCGTCGCGGCATATTCGGTCGCATGTTCGGTGTAATAATACGCACCGACGACGTAATCGAGCTGCGGCACGCTGCCGACCGCCTGCAATTCCTGGCTGAACTGGTGCTGGCGCAGGAACGACAGGCTGTAGCGGCTGAACGCCGAGCTCGGCGTGAACGTCTGACGCTCCGGACCACCCGAATTGTCCCACTGGTCGGTGCTGACGCCGCGCCATGCGGTGATCGAGCGCAGCTCGACCGCCGGGGCGACGCTGTAGCGCAGGTTGGACGAGACGCCGTGCGTGATGTCGACGCTGGGCTGCTGCGGCACGCCGACGTCGGCGACCGTCTGGCGATCGGGGTGGACGCCGACCAGCGGCGCCTTGGGCGCGATGCAGACGGGCTTGGTGTTGCCCGCAGCAATGGTGCCGCCGCACGGGGTGGTCGTGCCCGGCAGGACCAGCGACAGGCCGTTGTACGCGCCGACGGTATAGTTGTTGGGATTGTAGCTGATCAGCTGGCTGTACTGCGGCGTGTTCTCGTCCTTCGCATAATCATAGGCGAAGTCGGCGGTGAGGCCGTCGACCGGCTTCCAGCGCGCGGCGATGCGGCCGCCCTTGCGATCGTAATAGTTCCAGCCGGTCGAACCGGTGAGCGGATCCTTCACGGTCGGGTCCTGGTGCTGGATGACGCCGTCCAGCTTCAGCGCGATATTGGCGAAGGACGGCAGGTCGAGGTGCGCGTCGGTATCGTAACTGCCGTAATTGCCGACGCCGCCGGTGACGCGGCCACCGAACTGGCCGGTCGGCGCCTTGGAGACGAGCGACAGCGCGCCGCCTTCGGTGTTGCGGCCGAACAGCGTGCCCTGCGGGCCCTTCAGCACCTCGATCCGCTCGATGTCGAACAGCGCCGCGTTGAGGCCCTGCGTCTTACCCAGCGCGACGCCGTCGATATAGACGCCGACGCCGCCGTCGCGGGCGGTCTGGTTTTGGTCGTAGGGGACGATGCCGCGGATACCGATGGTCAGCGCCGACTGGCGCGCTTCGAAGGTCGCGACGCGCAGCGACGGAATGGTGCCGTCGGCGAGGTTGAACAGGCTGAGGACGTGGCGGTCCTGCAGGCCCTGCGTGGTGAGCACGCTGATCGAGATCGGCGTCTTCTGCAAATTGGTCTCGCGCCGCGTCGCGGTGACGACGATGTCCTGCAACTGGCCGCCGCCGGTGTCCGGATCGGGATCGGCGACGACGCTGGGCGCCGCGGCGGGATCGCCCGCGGTGGTCGACTGCGTCTGCGCCAGCGCGGGTGCGGCGCCGCCGAGCGCCAGCAATGCGGCCCCGGTCAGCAGATAGGTACGGGCGTGGGTAACCTTGGACATGCGACGTCCCCCTGATCTCGTTTGTTGGATGATCCGGGCCGTTAGGGCTGTCCTGCGTAGTCTCCGTGACTGTTCGGTGACGCCGTCAGAATGGTAGTTTCATCTTGCGTTCATTTAGCGAGATCGCCGGGCGCTGCCGTGTCGTGCGGAAAGGGCTGCAACGGCAACACCCTGCCGGCGACGACGAAATAGACGTCGTGCATCACCGCCGCGACCTGCTGGTGCAGCCGCCCGGCGGCGTCGCGGAAGGCGCGGCCGAGCGGGTGGTCGGGGACGATGCCGAGCCCGACCTCGTTGCTGACCACGAACACCGGCCGGCGGGTCGCGGCGAGCGCGGCGCAGAGCGCCTCGCCCTGCGCGGCGAGGTCATGCCCGCCGAGCATGACGTTGCTCAGCCACAAGGTGAGGCAATCGACCAGGATCGCGCCCTCGTGGATGGCGGCGATCGCCTGCGGCAGCGCGACCGGGCAGTCGATCGTCCGCCAGCGATCGTCGCGATCGGCGCGGTGGCGGGCGATCCGCTCTGCCATCTCGTCGTCATGCGCCTCGGCGGTGGCGAGATAGTGGAGCGGGCCGGCGGACCGCTCCGCCGCGGCCTGCGCCAGCCGGCTCTTGCCCGAGCGCGCACCGCCGAGGAACAGCGTCTTGGCTGCGATCATCTTGCCTTCATCTCCGCATCGGCCTAGGGGCGCCGACACGACAGGTTCCCAGAGATGGGATGAAAAGGGAACCCGGAAGCGAGCGTGACGCTCGTCATCCGGGGCTGTCCCCGCAACTGTGACCGGCGAGTCCTGCTCCCCGCGTGCCACTGGATCGAAGCGATCCGGGAAGGCCGGGCAGGGTGACGACCCGGAAGCCAGGAGACCTGCCTGTCGCGGTTGTCCTTCGTGCGGACGGGGTGTTCCGGGCGATCGAGGGTTTCCTCGCGTGACGACGGTGTTGGGGGCGCGCGACGGACCGGTTCCGGCGATGAGCGGCGCGTGCCTCCGTTGTTGCGAACGGGGGGAAACCATCGTGAAGACCTATGCCTGCCTGATCCTGTTGCCGTGCCTCGCGGCAACCCCGCCTGCCCTTGCCCAATCGGCGCAGGCGACCGGCGACCTCGCGCGTGCCGCCGCCGCGGGCGACGACATCATCGTCACCGCCAATCGCGCCGCCCGCCCCGCCAATACCGTCGGCCAGGCGGTGACGGTGCTCGACACCGCGACGATCACGCAGCGGCAGGCAGTCGTCGTCTCCGACCTGCTGCGCCAGACCCCCGGCGTCACCGTGGTGCGCAACGGCGGCGTCGGCACCGCCACCTCGGTCAACATCCGCGGCGCGGAGAGCGACCAGACCGTGGCGCTGATCGACGGCATCAAGCTCAACGATCCGTCGTCGCCGGGCGGCGGCTTCGATTTCGGCGGGCTGCTGATCGGCAATATCGCGCGGATCGAGGTGCTGCGCGGCGCGCAGTCGGTGCTGTGGGGCAGCCAGGCGATCGGCGGCGTCGTCAACCTCATCACCCGCCAGCCGACCGAGCAACTGTCGGTCAATGCGCGCGCCGAGGGCGGCTGGCACGGGACCGGCCAGGGCTTCGCCAACGTGTCGGGCAAGATGGGGCCGGTCGCGGCGAGCCTCGGCGGCGGCTATTACACCACCGACGGCATCTCGGCCTATGCGCCCGGCACGGAGCGCGACGGCTATCGCAACTATGCCGCCAACGGCAGCCTCGGCATCGCGCTCGCGCCGAACGTCTCGGTCGACCTGCGCGGTTTCTACTCGAACGGCCGTACCGACATCGACGGTTTCCCGCCGCCGACCTACAGCTTCGGCGATACGCGCGAATATGGCACCAGCGAGCGCTGGACCGGCTATGGCGGGCTCAATGCCGCCTTGTTCGACGGCCGCTTCCGCAACCGCCTCGGCTATGCGCACACCGACAGCAACCGCCACAATTACGATCCCGACGGCGATCCGCGCGAGACCTTCGCCGGCAAGGGGCGCAACGACCGGATCGAATATCAGGGTGCGGTCGACCTGACCCAGGCGGTGTTCGCGACCTTCGGCGCGGAGCGCGAGGTGTCGCGCTTCACCACGTCGAGCTATGGCGGCACGCCGACGGTGGGCCGGGCGCGCATCTTCAGCGTCTATGGCCAGCTGGCGGTGACGCCGATCGCCGGACTGACCGCGACCGGCGGCATCCGCCACGACGATCACAATATCTTCGGCGGCGCGACGACGGTATCGGGCAGCGGTGTCTGGTCGCCCAACGACGGCAAGACCGCCTTCCGCGCCAGCTATTCGGAAGGCTTCAAGGCACCGACCCTGTACCAGCTGCAAAGCGAATACGGCAACGCCGCGCTCCGGCCGGAACGATCGCGCGGCTGGGACGCGGGCGTGACGCAGAAGGCGCTCGACGGCGCGATCGAGGCGAGCGCGACCTATTTCCGGCGCACCTCCTTCGACCTGATCAACTTCGTCTCCTGCGCCGAACCGCTGACCGGCATCTGCGTCGACCGGCCGTTCGGGACCTATGACAATGTCGCGCGCAGCCGGGCGCAGGGCGTCGAGTTCGCGCTGACGCTGCGCCCGGTCGAGGCGCTGACCTTCAGCGCCGCCTATACCTATCTCGACGCGACCAACCGCTCGACGGGCACCGCCAATTTCGGCCGGGCGCTCGCCCGCCGGCCCGACAACAGCGTCACGGTCAACGCCGACTATCGCTGGCCGTTCGGCCTGACCACCGGCGCGACGGTCACCGCGGTCGGCGACAGTTTCGACAATGCCGCCAACACCCGGCGGCTCGACGGCTATGTCCTCACCGACGTGCGCGCCGCCTTCCCGGTGTTCGCGCATCTCGAAGTCTATGGCCGGATCGAGAACCTGTTCGACGAGCGCTACCAGACCATCTACCAATATGGTCAGCCGGGCCGCGCCGCGTTCGGCGGCATCCGCCTGACCTATTGAACCGATGCGCGACGTCGCCGCTTTTGCCGAATTCACCGCGCACGGCGGGCGGGTGGCGGCGGCGCGTGCGCGCTTCGGCGGCGACGACTGGATCGACCTGTCGACCGGCATCGCGCCGTGGAGCTGGCCGGTGACGGGGCCGCTCGGGCTCGAGCGGCTGCCCGAGCCGGCGGCGATCACCGCGCTGGAGGCAGCGGCGGCGGCGGCGTTCGGCGTCGCCGATCCGGCGCGGGTGGTCGCGGTGCCGGGCAGCGATCTGGCGATGCGGCTGCTCGCCCCGATCCTCGCCGCGGAGCGGCCGGCGGTGCGCACGCCGGGCTATGCCGGGCATCGCGCCGCCTGGCCCGATGCCGAGCCGGTCGCGGACGAACCGGGTGACCACGATTTGTTCGTGCTGGCCAGCCCCGCCAATCCCGATGGCCGCCTGCTCGATGCCGCGACGGCGGAGCGGCTCGCCGCGGCGATGACATTGGTCGTCGACGAGGCCTATGCCGATCCCGCGCCCGACCTCGCGCCGCGTGCGTCGGACCGGCTGATCGTGTTGCGGTCGTTCGGCAAATTCTACGGTCTGCCCGGCGTGCGGCTCGGCTTCGTGATCGCCGGCGATCGCGTCGCGGCGGCGCTCCGCGCGATGCTCGGCGACTGGCCGGTATCGTCGGCGGGGATCGCGATCGGTACCGCCGCCTATCGTGACCGCGCCTGGCAGCAGGCGCAGCAGCAGCGCATCGTCGCGGCGGGCGCGGCGCTCGATGCGCTGCTCGCCGCGGCGGGGCTGGCCTGCGTCGGCCGGGCGCCGCTGTTCCGGCTGATCGCCTGCGACGATGCGGCGGCGCTGTTCGCGACGCTCGCCGATCATGCTATCCTGACCCGTCCCTTCGCCGATCGCGCCGACCGGTTGCGCATCGGCCTGCCGCCGCCTGCCGCCGCGGCGCGCCTCGCCGCCGCCTTCGAGGAGTTTCGCCGATGACCGTCCCGCCGCCCGACGACCACGCCCGGCACAATGCGCGGATGGAGCGGGTCGCCGCCGCCCGCGCCAAGATGCAGGCGCGCCGCACGCTCGAACGCGGGCTGCTGATCGTCCACACCGGCAACGGCAAGGGCAAGTCGTCCTCCGCCTTCGGCATGGCGATCCGCAGCATCGGCTGGGGGATGAAGGTCGCCATCCTGCAATATGTGAAGGGCAAGTGGGAGACCGGCGAGCGCAACTTCTTCGAGGCGCATCCCGATCTCGCCACCTTCGAGGTGATGGGCGAGGGCTTCACCTGGGACACGCAGGATCGCGCGCGCGACATCGCCGCGGCGGAGGCGGCGTGGGAGCGGTCGAAGGCGATGATCCTCGATCCGGACGTCGACTTCGTCATCCTCGACGAACTCAACATCGTGCTGCGCGACGGCACGCTCGGCATCGCGCCGGTGGTCGACTTTCTCAAAGACCGCCCGCTGACCAAGCATATCTGCATCACCGGGCGGCATGCCCGCCCCGAATTGCTGGCAATCGCCGATCTGGTCACCGACTTCACCGAGGTCCGCCACCCGTACAATGCCGGGTTCAAGGCGCAGAAGGGCGTCGAATATTGATCCGTCGGCTCGCCCTCGTTGCGGCGGTGGTGCCGCTCGCCTCGGCGACGCTGCCGCGCGCGCCGCGGATCGTCTCGATCAATCCGTGCGTCGACGCGGTGCTGATGCAGGTCGCCGATCCGCGCCAGATCGCCGGGATCAGCCATTATTCGCAGGATCCGCGCGCGACCTCGATCCCGCTCGCGCAGGCGCGGCGCTTCACGGCGACGTCGGGGACGGCGGAGGAGGTGGTGGCGCTGGCTCCCGATCTGGTGCTCACCGGCGCGCATGTCGCGCCGGCGACGATCGCCGCGCTGACCCGGATGAAGATCCGCATCGTCCAATATCCGGTGCCCGACACGGTCGAGGAGAGCGAGGCGCAGGTGCGCGACATCGCGCGCGTCGTCGGCCATGCCGCGCGCGGCGAGGCGCTGGCGGGCCGGATCGCGGCGGCGGCGCGGCCGGCGGCGGTGACGCCGGTGCCGGCGCTGATCTGGCAATCGGGCGGGCTGGTGCCGGGCACCGGGACCTTGCCCGCCGACCTGCTGCGCCGTGCCGGCTTTCGCGACATGAGCGCGGTCTATGGCCTCAAGAAATGGGACGTGCTGCCGCTCGAATATCTCGTCGCCCGGCCGCCGCGCGTGCTGCTGTCGACCGCCGCGGCGGATGTCGGCGACGACCGCATGACCTCGCATCCGGCGGTGCGGCGACTGGCGCGGCGGATCACCGTCGCGCCCTATCCGACGTGGCTGATGAATTGCGGCGGCCCGACGATCATCGCCGCGATGGCGCGGCTGCGAGAGGTGCGGCAGGGAGTGGGGGCATGACGCGGCTCAACATCGGTCTGATCGTCGCGCTGCTGTGCGTCGCGGCGCTGTCGGTCGCGGCGGGCAAGGTGTGGGTGCCGTGGGACGCCTGGACCGCCGCCGATCCGCGATCGATCATCATCGTCCAGCTGCGCCTGCCGCGCACCGTGCTCGCGCTGCTCGTCGGCGCGGCGCTCGGCCTGTCGGGGGCGGTGATGCAGGGCTATCTGCGCAACCCGCTCGCCGATCCGGGGCTGTTCGGCGTGTCGACCGGCGCGGCGTTCGGCGCGGTGCTGGCGCTCTTCTTCGGCTATGCCGCGCAATTGTGGCTGCTGCCCGGATTCGCGCTGATCGGCGCCGGGCTGACGATGGCGCTGCTCGCGGTGATCGCGGGGCGCTCGGGCAGCCTGATCCTGTTCACGCTCGCCGGCATGATCCTGACCAGCATCTTCGGCTCGCTGACCAGCCTTGCGATCAGCCTCGCGCCGACGCCGTTCGTCTCGTCGCAGATCGTCACCTGGCTGCTCGGCGCACTGACCGACCGCAGCTGGGACGACGTCAGGATCGCCGCGCCGCTGATCGCGCTCGGCGCAGGCCTGTTGTTCACCACCGGGCGCGCGCTCGACGCGCTGACGCTCGGCGAACAGGCGGCGCGGTCGATGGGGGTCGATCCGGTGCGGTTGCAGCGCATCGTCATCGCCGGCGTCGCGCTGACCGTCGGCGCGTCGGTGGCGGCGGCGGGGCAGATTGGTTTCGTCGGGCTGATCGTCCCCCATATGGTGCGGCCGTTCGCCGGCCATCGCCCGTCGGCGACGCTGCTGCCCGCCGCGCTCGGTGGCGCGCTGCTGCTGACGCTTGCCGATGCGCTGGTGCGCATCCTGCCGACGGTGAGCGAGTTGCGGCTCGGCATCGCCATGTCGATGCTCGGCGGGCCGTTCTTCCTCTACCTGCTCATCGGCATGCGGCGGAGGCTGGCATGAGCGGATTGATCGCCGACGGAATCGGCCTGACGCTCGGCGCGACGCGCGTGCTCGACGCCGTCAGCCATGCGTTCCGGCGCGGGCGGGTGACGGTGCTGCTCGGCGCCAACGGGGCGGGCAAGAGCAGCCTGCTCGCCTGCCTCGCCGCGCTGCGCGCGCCCGACCAGGGCGCGGCGCGGCTCGACGGCGTCGCGGTGCAGGCGGTCGACCGGCGGGTGCGCGCGCGCGCGATCGGCCTGCTGCCGCAGGCGGCGGACGTGCATTGGGACATTGACGTCGAGACGCTGGTCGGGCTCGGCCGGCTGCCGCATCGCGGCCGCTGGGGCGAGACCGAGGCGGATCGCGCCGCGGTGTCGCGGGCGCTCGCCGCGACCGACATGACCGGCTTCGCGCGGCGCGGCGTCGAGCGGCTGTCGGGCGGCGAACGCGGCCGCGCGCTGCTCGCCCGCGTGCTCGCCGGCGAACCCGACTGGCTGCTCGCCGACGAACCGCTCGCCAGCCTCGACCCCGCCCACCAGCTCGACGTGCTGGCGCGCCTGCGCAGCGTCGCCGATGCGGGCAGCGGTGTGATCCTGGTGCTGCACGATCTCCACCTTGCCGCGCGGATCGCCGACGATGCGGTGCTGCTTCGCCACGGCCGCGTCGTCGCGGCGGGCGCAGCGGAGGCGGTGCTGACCGCGCCGCTGCTCGAACAGGCGTTCGGCGTCGCGGTCGAGATCGGCATCACCCCCGCGGGGCAGCGCTTCATCCTGCCGATCGCCCGGTGACGCATGCGCCGGCGCTGCTCGCGATGCTGATCGTCGAGGCGGTGTGCGGCTATCCGGCGCGCTGGCCGCATCCGGTGATGGCGGCAGGCGCGCTGATCGACTTTGTCGAGCGACGCTGGAACCGCGGCGGGGCGGGGCGGCGGCGGATCGCCGGGGTCGCGCTGGTCGCGCTGCTGGTCGGCCTGTCGGCGCTGATCGGCACGGCGATCGAGCGGCTGGCGGATGGTGTCGGGGGCTGGGGCCTGCTCCTCGTCGTGGCGGTCGGGACGACGGGGCTGGCGCAGCGCAGCCTCTACGATCATGTCGCGGCGGTCCGCGCGCCGCTCGCCGCGGGCGATCTGGTCGCGGCGCGCCGGGCGGTGGCGATGATCGTCGGGCGCGATACGGACGGCCTCGACGAGGCGGGCGTCGCGGTCGCGGCGATCGAGAGCCTTGCGGAGAGCTTCTGCGATGCGGTGATCGCGCCGGCCTGCTGGTTCCTGCTGCTCGGCCTGCCCGGCCTGTTCGCCGCCAAGGCGATCAACACCGCCGATTCGATGATCGGCCACCGCACGCCGCGTCACGCCGCCTTCGGCTGGGCGGCGGCGCGCGCCGACGACGCCGTCAACTGGCTGCCGGCGCGGCTGGCGGGCGTGCTGATCGGCGTTGCCGGCGGCGGCGGCTGGCGGACGATGGCACGGGATGCGCGGCATCACGCCTCGCCCAACGGCGGCTGGCCCGAAGCGGCGATGGCGGGGGCGCTCGGCCGGCGGCTCGGCGGGCCGGTCAGCTATGACGGCGAGCCGGCGGCGCGCACTTGGCTGGGGCAGGGGCGCGCGCCCGATGCCGCCGATCTGACGCGCGCGCTGCGCATCTACGGCATGGCCTGCCTGCTGTTCTGGATGCTGATCGGAGGGCTGGCATGGCGGCGGTGATGCTGCAGGGCACCGGCTCCGACGTCGGCAAGTCGGTGCTCGTCGCCGGCCTGTGCCGGGCGCTCGCCAATCGCGGCCTGACCGTCCGCCCGTTCAAGCCGCAGAACATGTCGAACAACGCCGCGGTCACCGCCGACGGCGGCGAGATCGGCCGCGCGCAGGCGTTGCAGGCGATCGCCGCGCGCGTCGCCCCCAGCGTCGACATGAACCCGGTGCTGCTCAAGCCGCAGAGCGACCGGACGTCGCAGCTCGTCGTCGCCGGCCGCTCGCAGGGGACGCTTGCCGCGGGCGACTATTGGCGGCGCAAGCCCGATCTGCTTGGTGACGTCTGCGCCGCCTACCGCCGGCTCGCCGCGCAAGCCGATATCGTCGTCGTCGAGGGCGCGGGATCGCCTGCCGAGATCAACCTGCGCCGCAACGACATCGCCAATATGGGCTTCGCCCGCGCCGCCGGGGTGCCGGTGGTGCTGGTCGGCGATATCGACCGCGGCGGAGTGATCGCTTCGCTGGTCGGCACGCAGGCGGTGATCGATCCCGACGATGCGGCGATGATCCACGGCTTCCTCGTCAACAAATTCCGCGGCGACCCGACGCTGTTCGACGACGGCCTCGCCGCGATCGCGGACCGCACCGGCTGGCCGAGCCTCGGCCTCGTGCCGTGGCTGGCGGAGGCGGCGCTGTTGCCGGCGGAGGATGCGGTGGCGCTCGGCCGCGGCGCGGCGGGCGGCGGCGTCACGGTGGCGGTGCCGATGCTGTCGCGCATCGCCAATTTCGACGATTGTGATGCGCTCGCGCACGAAGCGGGGATCGATCTGCGGATGATACCGCCGGGCACGCCGCTGCCGGGCGATGCCGCTTTGGTCGTGCTGCCGGGCAGCAAGGCGACGATCGCCGACCTCGCCTTCCTGCGCGCGCAGGGGTGGGACGTCGATCTTGCCGCGCATGTCCGCCGCGGCGGGCGCGTGCTGGGGATTTGCGGCGGCTATCAGATGCTCGGCCGGACGATCGCCGACCCGCTCGGTATCGAGGGGCCGGCGGAGACGGTCGCCGGGCTCGGCCTGCTGCCGGTCGATACGGTGATCGATGCGGACAAGCGCGTCCGGCCGGTCGCGGGACGGTTCGCAGACGGCGGCGCGGCCTTCGCCGGCTATGAGATCCACGCCGGGGTGACCCGCGTCGCTGCCGGCACCGCGCCGCTGCTGCGCTTCGCCGACGGGGCGGACGACGGTGCGGTGGTCGCCGACGGGCGGATCGCCGGCTGCTACGTCCACGGCCTTTTCGACCGCGCCGAGGCGCGCGCGCACCTGCTCGCACCGCTCGGCGTCTCTTCGGACGGGCTCGACCGGCGCGAGGCGATCGACGCGGCGCTCGATCGAATTGCCGCTACATTGGAACGGTCGATGGCAATCGACGCCCTGATCATTTTGGCAAGGACCGCCCGATGACCGAAGACGATGTTCGCGCCCATCTCGACGCGCTCGCCAAGCCGCGTCGCAGCCTCGGCCGGCTGGAGGATATCGCCGTATCGCTCGCGCTGACTCAGCAACGGCTCGATCCGCGCACCCGGCCGCGGCGGATCGTGCTGTTCGCCGGCGATCACGGCTGCGTCGCCGACGGCGTCTCCGCCTGGCCCTCGGCGGTGACGGGCATGATGGTGGCGACGATCCTCGCCGGCCGCGCGACGAGCAGCGCGCTCGCCGCGGCGCACGGGTGCGACCTGCGGCTGGTCGACGTCGGCGTGGCGAGCGCCAGGCCGGTCGCGCCGCCGCCCTTCTTCCGCGATGCGCGCGTCGCTGACGGGACGGTCAGTCTCGCGCATGACGCGGCGATGACGGCGGCGCAGTTCGACGCGGCGTGGCGCGTCGGCGTCGAGGAGGCGCAGGCCGCGGTGGCGGACGGCGCGGCGCTGCTGATCGCGGGCGAGATGGGGATCGGCAACACCACCCCCGCCGCGGCGCTGACCACCTTGCTGACCGGCCTGTCGCCGGTCGAGGCGGTCGGTGCCGGCGCCGGCGCCGATGCCGCGATCGTCGTGACCAAGGCCTGTGTCGTGACCGCGGCGGTGGCGCGGGCGACACCGTTGCTCGGCCACGACGACCGCGCCGCGATCGCATCGGTGGCAGGCTATGAGATTGCGGCGATGGCGGGCTTCTTCGCCGAGGGTGCGGCGCGCGGCGCGACGCTGCTGCTCGACGGATATGTCGCCACCGCGGCGGCGCTGGTCGCCGCGCATCTCGCGCCGGGCAGCGAGCGGGCGATGATCGCCGGTCACCTCTCGGTCGAGCCGGGCCATGGCGCAGCGCTCGCGCAGCTTGGCCTGACGCCGATGCTCGACTGGGGGATGCGGCTCGGCGAAGGGAGCGGCGCACTGGTCGCGCTGCCGCTGGTCGACGCCGCGGCGGCGCTGCTCGCCGATGTCGCGCGGCTCGACGCGATCGGCGCCGAGCGCGCCGATTGAGCCGCGCGCCGGCCTGGGCGCCGCCGCTGCTCGCGGTGCAGTTCCTCACCCGCCTGCCGGTGCCGGGGCTGGCGCGGCTGAGTGCGGCGGCGGCGGCGGACGGCTTCGCGCGGGCGATGGCGTGGCTGCCGTTGATCGGCGCGGCGATCGGACTGGTCACCGCCACGGTGTTCACGGCGAGCGCGATGCTGTGGCCGCCGGTGATCGCGGCGCTGCTCGCGCTCGTCGTCGAAGCACTGCTGACCGGCGCGCTGCACGAGGATGCGGTCGCCGATTTCTGCGACGCGTTCGGCGGCCATGCCCGCGGTGAAGAGGCGCTCCGCATCCTGCGCGACAGCCGGATCGGCAGCTATGGGGCGCTCGGGCTCGGCCTGACCGTCGCGCTGCGCTGCGCCGCGATCGTCGCCCTGCCGCCGGCGCTGGCGGTGGCGGCGATCGTCGCGGCGGCGACACTGGGGCGGCTATGGGCGGTGCTGCTCGCCGCGATCCTGCCGCCGGTCGGCGCGGGGACGGCGGCGCGGACCGGCGGGGTGCCGCCGCGGCGGGCGCTGCTCGCGCTGCTGGCGAGCGTGCCCGGCGTCGCGCCGCTTGCCTGGCTGATGCCGGCGGCGGTGGCGATCCAGGCCGCGGTCGCGCTGGTGCTGCTGCCCGCGCTCGCCCGCCTCCTGCGGCGGCGGATCGGCGGCAGCACCGGCGACGGCCTCGGCTTCGCGGTCGCGATCGGCCAACTCGCGCTGCTGCTCGGCGTCGCGGCGCGATGAGCGGCGAGGTGCTGCTCGTCCGCCATCCGCCGGTGGCGCAGCATTGGGCGGGGCGCTGCTACGGCCGCTCCGACATGGGATGGAGCCGCGCCGGCGCCGCGCTCGCCCGGCGGCTGGCGGCGGAGCTGGCGGTCGAGACGTTCGATGCCATCGTCCATTCGGGCGCGATCCGCACCCGGCGACTCGCCGGCTGGGTGGCGCGGCGCGGCGGCGGAGCGACGATCGCCGATCCGCGCTGGGTAGAACGCGATTTCGGCAGCTGGGAAGGTCGGTCGTGGGATGCGATCTGGCGGGAGACGGGCGATCTGATGGACCGGATGATGACCGATCCGCACGGCTTCCGCCCCGGCGGCGGCGAGACCGGTGGCGAGCTGTCGCGGCGCGCGCTCGCGGCGTGGGACGCGCTGCCGCAGGGCGGGCGGGTGCTGGTGGTGACGCATGGCGGCCCGATCGCGGCGATCGGCACCCATGTCGCCGGGCGGCCGCTCGAACGGATGATCGAGGCGGTGCCGGCGTGCGGCGCGATCCTGCGCCTGCCGCGCGACGCTTGCAGCGGCGGCGGCAGGCGCTAGCATAGGTCATCCCTTCTGTCGGAGATCCACATGCGCGCATCCGTCCTGCTGTTGTCCACGCTCGCCCTGCTGCCGATCGGCGTCCAGGCGCAGCAGCAGCCGGCGGGGGACATCCCCGCGCATTTCAAGCTGGTCGACACCGCCAACGATTATATCAAGCGCGAAGTGATGATCCCGATGCGCGACGGGACCAAGCTCTACACGGTAATCGTCATCCCCAAGGGCGCAACCAACGCGCCCATCGTGCTGACCCGCACGCCGTACAATGCCAAGGCGCGCGCCAACCGCAGCGACAGCGCGTCGATGCTGGCGACGCTGCCGCTCGCCGACGAGATCTTCGTGAAGGGCGGCTATATCCGCGTCTATCAGGACATTCGCGGCAAATACGGGTCGGAGGGCGATTACGTCGTGACGCGGCCGGTGATCGGGCCGCTCAACCCGACCAAGGTGGATCACGTCACCGACGCCTATGACACGATCGACTGGCTGGTGAACAAGGCGAACCTGCCGCAGTCGAACGGCCGCGTCGGCATGATCGGATCATCCTACGAAGGCTTCACCGTGGTGATGGCGCTGCTCGCGCCGCACCCCGCGCTCAAGGTCGCCGCGCCGGAAAGCCCGATGATCGACGGCTGGATGGGCGACGACTGGTTCCATTACGGCGCTTTCCGCCTCGCCAATATCGCCTGGCTCGGCGGGCAGACCGGCTACAAGGGCGGCGGCACGGTGCCGCCGACCGGCGGTTGGGACGATTACGACAATTTCCGCGAGGTCGGCTCGGCGGGCGACTGGGCGAAGAAGTCGGGCTACGACCAATTGCCCTATTGGACGCGGATGTCGCAGCATCCGGCCTATGATTCCTTCTGGCAGGGTCAGGCGCTCGACAAGCTGCTTGCCGCCAACCCCTCCAACGTCCCGACGATCTGGGAACAGGGTCTGTGGGATCAGGAGGATATGTACGGCGCGATCACCGCCTGGGAAGCGCTGAAGGCGAAGGGCAAGGCGGGCAACAATTATCTGGTGATGGGGCCGTGGCGGCACAGCCAGGTCAATCGCGAGGGCCGCAGCCTCGGGCCGTTCCAGTGGGACGGCGACACCGCCGCGCAATTCCGCGAGCAGATGGTGCTGCCGTTGTTCGACCAGTATCTGAAGGACGGCCCGCCCGCCAATCTGCCGCAGGCGGCGATCTACAATACCGGCGAGAACCACTGGGATCGGCTGGCGCAATGGCCGCTCGCCTGCGAGACGGGCTGCGCCGCGCCGCTCAAGCCGATCTATTTGCAGGCGGACGGCGGCCTCGGCTTCGCCAAGGGCGCGGCGGGCGGCGACAGCTATGTCTCCGATCCCGCCAAGCCGGTGCCGCACCTGCCGCGCCCGGTCAATTTCAAGGACGGCCGCTGGGGCGACTGGCTGGTCAGCGACCAGCGCGGCTCGGACGGGCGGACCGACGTGATGACCTATTCGACGCCGGTGCTGACCGAGGCGATGCGCGTCTCCGGCGCGCCGATCGCCGATCTCTATGCCGCGACGACCGGCACCGACGGCGATTTCGTCGTCAAGGTGATCGACGTCTATCCGGCGGAGAATGCCACCGATCCGAAGATGGGCGGATACCAGCTGCCGATCAGCCTCGACATCTTCCGCGGCCGCTACCGCGACAGCTTCGCGCATCCGAGCGCGATTCCGGCCAACAGGGTGCAGCATTATCGCTTCCGGCTGCCGACGGTGAACCACGTCTTCCAGCCGGGGCATCGCGTGATGGTGCAGGTCCAGTCGAGCCTCTTCCCGCTCTACGACCGCAATCCGCAGACCTATGTGCCGAACATCTTCTTCGCCAAGCCGGCCGACTATCGCAAGGCGACGGTGACGCTGCGCCGCGGCGGCGCGACGCCGAGCGCGGTGCTGCTGCCGGTGGTGCCGGTGGCGCAGCAATAGGCGCCGCGAGCAAAGCGCCTCCGCGCCTCCGCGTCGATCATCGTCTCGCGTGTCGGGAGACCGCATCGGTGTTTCGCGCAGAGGCGCAGAGGCGCAGAGGACGCAGAGGGGATAGGCTTATGGCGGCGCGCTGCGGCTATAGCGGCGGGTCGGGTTCGAGAACGCCGCAGCCTCGATCCGTCATGCCCGGTTCGTTCCGGCATCGACGGTGTCTCATGAGCCTGAGCGGTCGAGCCTGCGGAACGGTGGACCCCGGAACCAGTCCGGAGTGACGGCAGCTTCGAGGCGACGTCCCGAAGTTCAAAGATCTCGCGCGGTTACTGCCACCCCCTCTGCCTTCTCCGCGCCTCTGCGCGAACCCAGCTCAGCCGTCGACCCGCGGCAGAACGATCTCGAACACCGCCGCCCGCGCCTCGGCCAGCGCGATCGTCCCGCCGCTCGCCTCGATCAGCGAGCGGGCGATGGCGAGGCCGAGGCCGGTGCCGCCGCTGCTGCGACGGGTGGTGAAGAAGGGCTCGAACAGGCGGGCGACGTCGCCGGGCTCGATGCCGGGGCCATCGTCTGCGATCCGCAGCGTCACCGTCGTCGCGGTCGACGCGCCGGTCACCGTGGCGGCGGACGCGCCCGCCTGCCGGCTGTTCTCGAATAGCGTCTCGAGCGCATGTTCGAGCGTGGCCGCGGGCACCGCGACGGCGGGCGGCGGCGCGGACCAGGCGATCGCGATGCTGAAAACGGTGCTGCGATAGGCGTCGGCGGTACGCGCGACCACCGGGAGCGGGTCGGTCGCCGCCGCGACGGGCGCCGCCATATCGGCGCGCGCCAGTTCGAGCAGCCGCGTCACCAGCAGCGCGAGCCGCCCGGCATCGGCATCGGCATTGGCGAGGAAGCGGCTGCGGTCCGCCGCGGCCATGTCGGCATGATCCTGCATCAGCTCGATCGCGCCGCGGATGCCGGCGAGCGGCGTCTTGAACTCGTGGCTCATCGCATAGGCGAAGTCGCGCAGATAGCGCGACCGCCGATCGATCGCCGCGCTCATCGCCGCGAAATCGGCGTAGAGGCCCTGGATCTCGATCGCCGCGGTCGGCGGCACGTCGGGGATCGCGCCGCGACCGCTTGCCACCGCGCGCGTCGCCTGGCCGAGCCGTTCGATCGGCCGCGTCACCCCGCGCGAGATCACCCCGCTCAGCACGATCAGCAGGGCGAAGATCGCCGCGACGCCGATCGCGATCTTGCCGCGATCCTCGTAGAGGCCGCGGAACAGCGCCCGCGCCGAGCGCGACAGCAGCAGCACGCCGACCACCCGCCCGCCGACGACGATCGGTCGCGCATGATGGACGCGGATCGCCGCGGCGCGCGACAGCCATTCGAAGCGATAGACGGCGCGATAGGCGCCGTTGCGGCGCAGCACCGTCGCCGGTCGCCCCGCCAGCGCGGCGGCGACTTCCGGCAGCTGTGCGTAGCTGCCGCGCGCCGCGCTGCCGGCGACGATCTGGCCGCGATCGTCGAGCAGCACGATGCCGGCGAGCGTCGTCCTCTGCGTCGCACGCAGGATCGGCGCGAGGCGGGGCGCGACGATGCGGGCGTCGGCGGCGACCGTGCCCGCCGGGGCCGGGGACGGACGTTCGGGCAGGATCGGCGTCTGGCTGAGATCGACGCCCTCGCCGGGCGGCACGATCCGCCGCGGATAGAGCCGGCCGTCGCCGCCCGGCCATTGCGCCGCCGCGGCGGCCGCGAGCGCCGCGCCCTGCGCGACCAGCTCCGCCTCGGTCTGGCGGACGAGGGTATTTTCGTAGACGCGCAGGAAGACCGCGCCGAAGCCGGGCAGCGCCGCGACGAAGAACAGGGTCGCGAACAGGATGGTGCGCAGCCGCAACCGCGGCCAGCGGCGCTTCGCCCACTCCTTGCCGCGCGCGATCACGCGGTGCCGCAGGCGCCGAGCCGATAGCCGATGCCGGCGCGCGTCTCGATCAGGTCGTCGCCGCCCGCGGCGGCAAATTTGTGGCGCAGGTTGCGGATATGGCTGTCGATCGTCCGGTCGGTGACGGCGAAGCCCGGGCCGTGCAGCCGATCGATGATCGCATCGCGGCTGAACACCTTGGCGGGCATCGAGGCGAGCAGCCGCAGGATCGAGAATTCGGTGACGGTAAGCCCGACCTCCTGCCCCGCCCACAGCGCGCGCCAGCCGTCGAGATCGAGCCGCAGCCGGCCGTGGGCGAGGCTGCGTCCGTCCTCCAGCGCGGGCGGGCGTGCGGCGGTGCGGCGCAGGATCGCCATCACCCGCGCCACCACCTCGCGGGGCGAAAAGGGTTTGACGACGTAGTCGTCGCCGCCGAGCTCGATGCCGAGGATGCGGTCGATCTCCTCGTCGCGACTCGACAGGAAGAGGATCGGCACCTCGCTGCCGGCGCGCAGCCGGCGGCACACCTCCAGCCCGTCGAGCCGCGGCATGTTGATGTCGAGGATGACGAGGGCGGGGGCGTGGCTGCCGGCAAGCGCCAGCGCCGCCTCGCCGTCGCCGGCCTCGATCGTGTCGAGGCCGGCCTTCTGCAGGGCGAAGACGAGCAACTGGCGGATATGGGGATCGTCGTCGACGACGAGGACGGTGCGCGGCATCGGGCATAGGATCACGGCTGTTGCGCTCCCGTCAATCGGCGAGCGGGCGGCGCGGCGCCGGATCCCCGGTCCGCGAGCAGCGCTTTGGCTGCGACCAACCGGCGGGCGTTGCGTGGGCTCCAGCCATTCCAGCTCGATTGGCCTTCTTCCATCCCGGTTTGCATCCAGTAGCGGGTGTACGCGATCCGGTCGTGCAGCCGCGGCAAGCCGGCATGGCGTTCGAGCATCGCCAGCGGCACCAGCGCCCCCGGGCCGAGCCGTGCGAAATACGCGAGGTCGAGCGGCGGGCCGCTGCGCCCCTTCGCCAGCGCGACGCGCGCGTTCCAGTCGGCGGCGACCGCCGACAGGTCGACGACGCTGCACGCGGCGAGCACCAGCGTCAGCGCCAGCGCATTGGCATTGATCAGCCATGCCGCCGAGCGCCGCCCGAGCAGCCGCCACAGGATCAGCATCAGCCCGGTCGCGACCAGGGCCATCCAGATCAGCGCCGCGAGCCGCAGCGGGGTGAGGCCATAGGCATCGACATAGTCGATCAGCCGCAGCGCGCTCGACGCGACGAGCAGCACGTTCTGGCCGATCCATGCCGTCACCAGCCAGCGGATCGGCGGATGGGCGGCGCTCGGGCTGCCCGGCGACAGCATCGTCAGCACGAAGACCGCGGCGAGCAAAGCGGTGACGATCAGCGCATAGGCGCCCTGATGCGCATAATCCGCCATCGTCACGCCGTCGGGCAGCGCCGCGCCGCTCCACAGGAAGACGAGGTCGAGCCCGTTCTGGATGGCGAAGACAGCGTTGAACGTCGCCAGCGACAGGATCAGCGTGCCGGGCCGGAGCAGCGGCGGCACGGTCTGCCCGCCCGGCGCCTGCCAGCGGGTCGCGCCCGCCGCCGGGCGGAGTGTCGCCCAGACCGGCAGCAGCACCGCCAGCGCGAAGGCAGTGCGCCAGATCACCGTCCGGATATCGGGCAGGATCATGCTGTCGAGCGCGCGGGCGATCAGCGGATTGGCCGTGGCGAACAGGATCAGGAACAGCAGGGCGCCGCCGAGCGGCACGATCAGCGCCGCCGCCACCGCCGTCACCGTCACGCGCGGGTGCAGCCGGTGCGCGCGGATATGCGCAAGCCGTCGGCGATCGCGCCATGGCCCGACGACCGCGGCGAGCGCCAGCCTGCCGAGCCGCACCGCCCAGCTCGCGGCATCGTCGAACCGCCGCCGCGGCAGCGTCGCCGCCAGTCCGGTCGCGGTCAGGAACAGGCAGAAGGCGAGCAGATTGGGCTGATCGGCATAAGCGGCGATCGCCAGCATGGCGGCAACCAGCGCGATCCGCGGCTGGCGATGGCGGATCACCGCGGGGCGCAGCGCGGCGAGCGCGATCAGCCAGCCGAGCATCGCCAGCGGCAGCAGCACCTCCGCGCGATTGACGATCAGTTCGAGGACCAGCAGCAGCAGCGCGGCGACCCCCGCCTTGGCTGCCACCGATATCGTTCGTCGTCGCATCGTCATGCCGGGCCTCCTTATGGTCGGGAGGCGGGTGTGACGGATCGCGATGCTGCGCGGCGTGCCGCCGGCGTCTGCGTTGTGCGGGGATCGTGTGCAGATCCGGTGCAGCCGGCCTCAGCCCTGCTGGCCCGCCCGCTTCGCCGAGCCGTCGCGCAGCGCCCAGCGCAGCACCGAGCCGATCCCGGCCATGCCGGCGCGCACCGCGGGTCGGGCGAGCGGCCGGCGGTCGAGTCCGTGCATCCGCGCCGCCCAGTCGGGCAGCAGGTCGATGCCGCCCTGCATCAGCAACGCCTGCGCCGGCGCCATCGCGGGCCGCGCGGGCGGCTGGCGCAGCAGCGCGCGCGCCACCTCGCGCGTGCGATGATCGACGCGCAGCTGCGGGCGGACCGCGGTGAGATAGGCATCGAGCGCGGCGCGGGTGCGCGGAACCGCGGTGGCACCCAGTTTCTCGGCGACGACGGCATATTCGCCGAGGTAGCGATCCTGCTCGGCGACGGGGAAGGCGGGGTCGCGATAGCGGCGGTGCGCGGCGAGGAAGCTCGCGACCTCGGCGACATGCACCCAGGTCAGCAGGTCGGGATCGTTGGCGCTGTAGCGCGTGCCGTCGGGCAGGATGCCGGCGACGCGATCATGGATGCGGCGGACGCGCGCGATCAGCGACTCGGCGGTCGCGGTCGCGCCATAGGTGGTGCCGGAGATGAATTGCGCGGTGCGACGCAGCCGGCCGAGCATGTCGGCGCGGAAGTTGGAATGGTCCCAGACGCCGGCGAGCGCACCGGGATGGAGCATCTGGAGCAGCAACGCGGCGACGCCGCCCGCCATCATCGCGGTGAAGTCGCCATGCACCACCCACGCCGACGAACCGGGGCCGAACAGTCCGTCGTCGCCGGGCGGGCGGGTCAGGTCGACCGCACCGTCGCCGAACCCGACCAGCCGATGCACCTCACTCTGGATCGCGTCGCGAAGATCGGTCATGCTGTGACATCTAGTGCGGCCGGGCGGCCAATCCAGGAGGACGAGTGATGCGGCTGGCTTTATCGATGTTCGCGGCAGCGGCGCTGACCACCGCGGTGGTGGCGCAGGACAAGGCGGCGCCGGCGGGCCCGGCGATCACCCGCGCGCTCGCCGATCCGGCGCGCGCCGATCAGGCGGGCGACGATGCGCGGCGGCAGGCGGCGGCGGTGCTCGCCTTCTCCGGGGTCAAGCCGGGCGACACGGTGATCGATTACCTGCCGGGTGCGGGCTATTGGACGCGGATCTTCACCGGCGTGGTCGGGCCGAAGGGCAAGGTCTATGCCTTCTGGCCCGCCGCCGGCGCCAAATACGCGACCAAGAGCCTGCCGGCGTTGCAGGCGCGCAACCTCGGCAACGTCGTCGCCCAGGTGCAGGCGACCGATCTGCCGACCGCGCCGCAGCCGGTCGACCTGTTCTGGACCGTGCAGAATTATCACGACATCGCCAATAACGGCGCGGGCGAGCCGGCGCTGCGCGCCTTCGATGCGGCGGTGTTCAAGCTGCTCAAGCACGGCGGCACCTATGTGGTGATCGACCACGCCGATGCGCCCGGCACCGGCCTGTCGGGTACCGAGACGCGGCACCGGATCGATCCGGCGGCGGTGCGCCGGCAGATCGAATCGGCGGGCTTCCGCTTCGCCGGCGCAAGCCGGGTGCTCGCCAACCCGGCCGACGATCACAGCAAGCCGGTGTTCGATCCCGCGATCCGCGGCAAGACCGATCAGTTCGTGCTCAAGTTCCGCAAACCCTGAGCCCTCGCCGATCTTTTTGCGGCACGGCGCGTTGTCCGGGCTGATCTAGCCCAAGGAGCGCCCGTGACGTCGATCGCCAAGACCCTTGCCGCCGGCGTCGCCGGCGGTCTCGTCGCCAGCCTGGCGATGAACCTGTTCCAGTCGGTGAGCGCCTCCGCCTTCGGCCAGACCGGCAGCAACGAAGACCCCGCCACAATCAAGGCCGCCGACACCGCCAAACAGGCGGTGACCGGCGAGGACGTGACGCAGAAGCATCGCGAAACCGCCGGCAGCCTCGTCCATTATGCGACCGGCGTGGCGCTCGGCGTGGGCTATGCGCTGGCGGTGCGGCAATGGCCCGAATCCAAGGCGGGTTATGGCACCGCGTTCGGGGTGGGCGTCGCGACGTTGCTCGACGATCTCGCCGTACCCGCCTTCGGCTGGGGTCCCGGGCCGACCGAAACGCCGCCGGCGACGCACGCCTATGGCCTCGCCAGCCACGTCGTTTTCGGGCTCGCGCTCGAAGCGACCCGCCGCGCGACGCTGGCGGCGGTCGACTAGATCGCGGCGCGCACCGTCGCGCAGACGCCGCGCTCGCGCGGTTCGTAGAGAATCGTGGTATGCAGGCTCTGCGCCATCGCCTGGAGGAGGCGTGTGCCGAGCCCGGTGCCCTTGGGCGCGGCCCCCTCGGCCATGCCGCAGCCGTCATCCTCGACCGACAGGCGGAAGCCCTCCGCCTCGCGCAGCATGGTGACGCGGATTTCGCCGCCGTCGCCGGTGGGATAGGCGTATTTGCACGCGTTGGTGACAAGTTCGGTAACGATGACGCCGAGCGACACCGCCCTGTCGGTCGGCAGCCGGATCGGTTCGGCGTCGAGGTGCAGCGTATGGGGCGCGGTGTCGCACGAGAGCGTGTCGTTGAGCTCGCGGATCAGCGAACCGAGATAGTCGCGCATGTCGACGCTCTCGACGTCATTCGCCGAATAGAGGCAACGGTGGACCTGCGCGATCGCCGCGATCCGGCGCTGCGTATCGTCGAGCGCGGTGCGCGCGGCCGGATCGGCGAGCGCGCTCGCCTGCAACCGCACCATCGCCGAGACGAGCTGGAGCGAATTGGCGACGCGATGATTGACCTCGCCGAGCAGCGCCTCGAGCCGTGCGTTGCTGGCGCGCAGGTCTTCCTCGACCCGCGCCTTCTCACGCGCCAGCCGGCTGCGGTCGAGCACCTGGCCGAAGCTGTTGGCGAGCAGGTCGAAGAAATCGTCGCCGATCGACTTGACCACATAATCCGCCGCCCCCGCCTTGAGCGCGGCGATCGCGATCCGTCCCTCGTCCGACCCGGTGACGTAGACGACCGGCGGCATCGCCGGCAGCTCGGCGAGCTGCGCGAGCGTGTCGAGCCCGTCCATGTCCGGCATGTAGTGATCGACCGCGATCAGGTCGAACGGCGCGGCGGCGGCGAGCCTGACCCCCTCGGCGCCCCCCGCCGCGGTGGTGACACGATAGCCACGCCGCTCCAGCCCGCGCGCGGCGAGGCGGCGCAGACCATCGTCGTCGTCGATGTACAAAACGCTGGGGAGGGCGGGGTCGGTCAGATCAATGACCCTCGAAGGCGGGAACCTGGATCACCGACAGGAACAGGCCGAGCTGGCGGATCGCCTGCGCGAAGCTTTCGTAATTGACCGGCTTGGTGATGTAGACGTTGCAGCCGAGATCGTAGCAGCGCTGGATCTCGATCTTGTCGTCGGTGGTGGTGAGCACGACGACGGGGGTGCGCTTGAGCGGGCTGCCCTCCGCCTTGATCCGCTGGAGGATGTCGGTGCCGCTCATGTCGGGCAGGTTGAGGTCGAGCAGGATCAGCGCCGGGCCGTTCTTGGCGGGGCCGTCCTCCGCCTCGAACAGATGGTGCAGCGCCTGGGTGCCGTCGGTGAAATGGCGGATGTCGTTGAGGATGCCGGCACGACGGATGTTCTTCTCGATCAGCCGGGCGTGGCCCTCGTCATCCTCGATCATGACGATGCCGACGGATTGATGGGCATTCATGCAGCGCTGTCCTGACTGACGTATGTCTTTGGAAGGTTGAGGCGAAATGTCGATCCGCGGCCCGGTTCGCTATCGACGTCGATCGTCCCGCCGAGCCGATAGGCGAGCGCCCGGACATGCGCCAGCCCGATTCCCTCACCGGGCTGGTCCTGCCGGCCGGAGCGGCGGAACAGGTCGAAGATGCGCTGGTGATCGCGCGGATCGATGCCGCGGCCGTTGTCGGTCACCGACAGGATGACGCGGTCGCGCTTCGCCTCGCCGGAGACGATGATGACGCCGGGGCGGCCGGGTTCGAGATATTTGGTCGCATTCTCGATCAGGTTCGACAGGATCTGTTCGATCGCAACGCGATCGGTGACCAGCGACGGCATCGGCCGCCGTACCGAAAAGCTGATGCCGCGGTCGTCGAGCAGGTGGCGGATCGATCCGGCGACGGTATCGGCGATGGCGGCGGGATCGATCGGCTCAGGCGTGATGACGCGGCGGCCTTCGCGCGACAATTTAAGGATGGCGTTGATCAGCCGGTCCATCTTCTGCGTCGAAGTGCGGATGAAGCCGATCGCCTCGGGCAGATCCTCGCGCACCGCGAGCCGCGCCTCGTCGCTGACGATCTGCGGCGCCTCCGCCTCGGCCCGGTCGACCAGCTCGGCGAGCGGGGTGGTCGCGGCGGCGAGCTCGGCGGTGAAGCCCATCACGTTGACCAGCGGCGAGCGCAGATCGTGGCTGACGATATAGGCGAAACGCTGGATCTCTTCATTGGCACGGCTGAGGTCGGAGGTGCGTTCGTGCACCGTCTCCTCGAGTCGCTCATTGAAGTCGCGCAGCCGGTCGCGCGACCGCGACAGATCGCGGGTGTACCCGATGATGGTGAGCAGCGAGGCGAGCGCGACGAGCGCGAGCAGCACCGCGGCGACGCCGAGGATGATATAGAAGGCGCGCACGCTCGCCTGCTGCGCCGCATCGCGCTGGGCGAGCAGGCGGCGTTCGGTGACTGCCATCCGTTCGAACGTATCGCGGATGGTCGTCAGCCGGCGGACGCTCGCCTCGGTGCGGAACAGGGTGGTGGCGGTATCGGCATGACCGCTGTCGATCAGACCGATCGTCCGCGCGCGCTGCGCGAGCAACGTGCTGACCTCGCGTTGCAACAGCTTCAGGGCGGCGACCTGGTCGGGATTGTCGCGGGTGAGATCGGCGATGCGCGCGAGCGCCGCCGGGGTGGCGGCCGACCAGCGGTGATAGGCGTCGCGATAGTCGGGGTTGGCGGTGAGCAGATAGCCGCGTCGCGACGCCTCGCCCTGTTCGATGAGGCGACGCGCGTTGCTGATCGCCAACTCGACCTGATAGGTATGCGCGACGGCGGCGGTATGCGCCTCGTTCTGCCGCGACGCCCAGCCCGCACCGGCGCCCGCGGCGACGAGCGCGAGAAACCCGAGCGCCATGAAGACGACCAGCGCGCGGCCGAGCCGGCCTTCCGAAATGATGAATGGATTGCGGACTTTGCTCAGCACCGCCCAGCCTTACGCGAGCCGATGTCGTTACGCCAGCGATGCTGCCGGTAAAGCCGTCAACCGAGGCTAGAGCAGCAGATCCTGCGCGCTGGGCTTGCCGACCGCGCCCCCGCCGCTGCGCCGGTCCATCTCGGCATTGGCGGTGAAGCGGATATCGGGATCGCGATCGGTCAGGAAGGCCATCAGGCTCTCATGGTCGAGCTCGCTCCACGCCTTGCCGCGGTGCGGGCCGTAGCGGACGCGCGGGATCAGCCCCGGATCGCGCGACCATTCGAGCAATTGCGCGACGCTCGCCTCGTTGAGCTGGTCGCGCAGATGATGCGCGGTGACATAGGCGTCCGGGAAGGCGCGGTGGACGGGCAGGCCGCGGCTCTGGTCGAGCCCCGCCGGCCGCCGCCAGTAGCGCAGCACCTGATTGGAGAAGCTCGGCGAATCGGGCCACAGCCGCAGCGCGCATTTCCACGTGCAGATCCAGTCCTGGCCATGGGTCAGGTTGGGCGTGCAGAATTGCTGCTCAAAATCGGCACGATGCGCGGCGAGCGCGACGCGGCGCGGATAGGGGTCGAGCACGCGGCGCGCGACATCGTGCCACCAGGGGGCGTCGGCGACATCCTCGTCGAGGATATGGTGGATCGCCTGGGTGATCGGCGGGATCGCGCGCCCCGGATTGACGAGGATCGCCCCGCCCTCGCCCTCCAGCTCCCACCGGCCGCCGGGCTGGAGCGCGACATCCTGCCAGCCGATCTCGCACACGCCATGTGCGGGCGGTGCGCTGCCGGTGGTTTCGAGGTCGATGACGCGGATGATCTGGGGGGTCGGACGCATTACCTGCTAAATGGGCGCTCGCCGCGGCTTTTGCCAGCCTTGCGTCCGGCGGGTGCCGGAACGGCGAGTGGCTGACGTCGCCGTGATCGCGCGAAGCCGCGAAACCCCTCCGCGCCTCCGCGTGAACTCCCTTCTTCGCGTCCTCGCGTCTTCGCGTGAGATCATCATCGCTCGGCGGGCGGTCCTCAAAATGAGTTCACGCGGAGGCGCGGAGGGGGTGTCGCGATGGGGGCATTCGGGGTTGCTGGATAGCTTTCCGTCTCAAAGAGAACGGCCGGCCCAGCATCAGTGCTCCCGGGGAAAGCGGGAGCCCAGTGTTCTTCGTGCCATAGACGGCTGTTCCGCGTCGCCACTGCATTCCCGCCTGCGCGAGACCTCTGCGAAAGTAGCAATCTTACCTGCTCACGTACCACTCCGGCGCAGGCCGGGGTCCAGTTTGGTGAAGCCTTGCAATCAGTTACAACGGCCTCCCATCTGGGCCCCGGCCTGCGCCGGGGCGGTTTCGAAACTTTCGCAGAGGTCTCGCCTGCGCGGGAATACTGACTTAACCTGTGTGGTGGCCGTTCCAGAGTTTTACCTTGCGGAACTTGGGTGCTGATCTCCGCCCCACCGTTCGCGCCATAGTCTATTCAGCGGTAATCGCGCTCGTCGTCGATATCCATTTCGCGGACGCCGCGCAGGCGGCGGGCGCGGTCGACGAGTTTGCGGATGCCTTCGCGGCGTTCGCGCGCGGCGGGGATGTCGCGCAGCACGAATTGCGCATTGCCGGTCGTCCGGTCGCTCGAGGTGATGGTGATCGTGCCGATGTCGGTGATCTGGTTGACCAGCGAATAGTCGACCCGCACATCCTTGATCCGATAGAGTTCGATCTCGTCGATCGATTTCATTACCAGCCCGCGGCGCACGATCAGCCGCTGGTCGGTGATCTCATAGGCGGCGGCCAGATTCTGCAGCCAGCGCACCGCGATCACCACCAGGCCAACGCCGATCGCGCAGGACAGGATGGTCAGCCAGCCGGTGAAGCTGCCGAACAGCCAGCGATTGGTGCTCGAGCGGAAGCTGTCGACCGCGCGTTCGGCATCATAGGTCCCCACCATGGCGCCGAGCCTATCGGCTGCGCGGTGGCTGTCAATCACGCGCCAACCCTTCGGCGGCGAGCGCGGCGTCGATCTCCGCGAGCAGCGTGGCGAGCCCCGCCGCATCGTGCGCCTCGGCACGGGCGGTGAGCGCATCCTGCGTGTTGGAGGCGCGCAGCAACCACCAGCCATGCGGCGTGGTGACGCGGACGCCGTCGATCGCCACCACCTCGACGCCCGCGGCGACGAGCCGGTCGCGGATCGCGTCGACCGCGGCGAACTTGCGCGCCGGATCGACCGGAAAGCGCAGGTCGGGCGTGTTGACCAGCGGCGGCATCGCCGCGCGCAATGCGGTGAGCGAGCGGCCGCTGCGTGCCACCGCGCCGATCAGCTGCACCGCGGCGTGGAGCGCGTCGTCGAAACCGTACCAGTCGTGCGCGAAGAAGATATGGCCGCTAAGCTCGCCGGCGATCGGCGCGTCGTGCGCGATCATCGCCTCCTTCATCAGGCTGTGACCGGTCGGGCCCATTATTGGCACGCCGCCGAGCGCGGCGATGCGATCGAAGACGAATTGCGAGGTCTTGACGTCGGCGACGACCGCGGCGCCGGGGCAGGCGGCGAGCACCGGCTCGATCAGCAGGCTGAGCAACTGATCGCCCCAGAGGACGCGGCCGTCGCCGTCGACCGCGCCGATCCGGTCGCCGTCCCCGTCGAAGGCGATACCGAAGTCGAGCCGTTCGCGCCGGACCAACGCCTTCAGATCGGCGAGGTTATGCTCCTCGGTCGGATCGGGATGGTGGTGGGGGAAGCGGCCGTCGACCTCGGTGTAGAGCAGGTGATGCTCGCCGGGCAGCGCCGCGGTCAGCCGCGCCACCGCCGGGCCGGCGGCGCCGTTGCCGCAATCCCAGCCGATCCGATAGGCGCCGCCGCGATGCCCGGCGAGCAGCCGCGCGACATAGGAGTCGAGCACGTCGACCTCGGTCACCTGACCGGCGCCCTCGCTCCACGCGCCCCCGGCGGCGATGCGCGCGAGGTCCTGGACGTCGGCGCCGTAGAAGGAACGATGGCCGAGCACCATCTTGAAGCCATTGTCGTCGCGCGGATTGTGGCTGCCGGTGACGTGGATGCCGGCATCGACGGCGAGCGTCGCCTCGGCGAAATAGAGCATCGGCGTCGGCCCGATGCCGATCCGCACGACGTCGACGCCGCCCGCGGTCAGCCCGGTGACCAGCGCCGCTTCGAGGTCCGGCGAGGACAGGCGGCCGTCGCGGCCGACCGCGACGCGGCGGCCGCCCGCGGCGCGGACGCGCGTCGCGAAGCTGCGCCCGATCGCGCGCGCATCGTCGGTGCCGAGGTTGCGGCCGACCGTACCGCGCACGTCATATTCGCGCAGGATCGCCGGCGACAGACGATGCGCCATCAGCCCCGCCGCAGCGCGCCGAGCAGCAGGTCGCGCGCGGCGTTGAGCTCGATGCTCGCCTCCGACGAACCACCGCGATCGGGATGCGCCTCGGCGACGAGGCGGCGGTGCGCGGCGCGGATCTCGCCCTCGTCAGCGTCGGCGCGCAGGCCGAGCAGCCGGCGGGCGCGCTGCGTCTCGGTCAGCCGCGCCGGCTTCGGGGCGGGCTTGAGGTAACGCCAGGCGAACCAGATCAACGCGATCGCGAGCAGCCACTTCACGCGGCGACCACCGGCGTGCTGTGCTCGGGCAGTTGCAGCGCGCTCATCATCTCGCGCAGCTCCTGGCGCGAGGCGACATGGCCGAGGCCCATCGCGCCGAACTCCTTGGAATCGATCATCGTCAGCCCGGCCGGGAACAGCTCGCGATAGATGACGCGCTCGCCGAGGCCGGGGATGATGCGGAAGCCGACCCGCTTGGCGAGCTGGCCGAGCGCATCGGAGACGCGGCGCATGTTGCGCGCCTCGATATGCTGCAGGCGGTTGCGCAGCACCACCCAGTCGATCTGCGTGCCGTCGGCGCGCGCGCGCTGCTTGCGGGCATCCCAGATCAGTTCCGAATAGAAGCTCGGCCGGGTGACGTTGAACGTCTCGGGATCGACCTGGCCGATCAGGTCGAAGTCGACGAAACTGTCGTTCATCGGCGTGACCAACGTGTTGGACAGCGCGGCGGCGGTGCGGGCGAAATAATCGTCGCGACCGGGCGTGTCGACGATCAGGAAGTCGGCGCCCTCGGACAGGCGGCCCCAGGTCTCCTCGAACACCGACTCGCTTTCGCCGTCGTGCGTCGCATGGACCGGCATCGGCAGCGCGCTGCCGGTGCGTTTGATCGTGGCGGCGCGATTGTCGAGATAACGGCCGACGGTGCGCTGGCGATGGTCGAGGTCGAAACACGCGACCTTCGCCCCCTTGGCGGCGAGCGCGATGGCGACATGGACGGCAGTCGTCGACTTGCCGGTGCCGCCTTTCTCATTGGCGAAGACGATGACGTGTGGCCCTGCGGGCACGGTTCGTTCCTTATCGATGCTGGCGGGTTGCTCGGTCACGACGCTCTTCATAGAAGCCGCGCGCTCATTGTTCGAGGGATTAAACGGTGCTGACGATCCGAGACCTGGACGGGCTGCGCGCGGCGGTCGCCGCATGGCGCGCAGAGGGCGCGACGATCGCGCTGGTGCCGACGATGGGCGCGCTGCACGCCGGCCATATCGCCCTGGTCGAGGCGGCGCGGCGGCCGGGGACCAAGGTGATCGTCTCGATCTTCGTCAATCCCAAGCAGTTCGGGCCGGACGAGGACCTTGCCCGCTATCCGCGCCGCGAGTCGGCGGACGTGCGGCTGCTCGCCGAACACGGCTGCGACGGCGTCTGGCTGCCGCCGGTCGAGGCGATGTATCCGGCGGGCTTCGCCACCGGCGTGACGGTGAGCGGGGTCAGCGACTCGTTCGACGGCGCGGCGCGGCCCGGGCATTTCGACGGCGTCGCCACCGTCGTCACCAAATTGTTCAACCAGACGCGCGCCGACATCGCCTATTTCGGCGAGAAGGATTTCCAGCAGCTCGCCGTGATCCGCCGCATCGTCGCCGATCTCGACATGAGCGTGGAGATCGTCGGCGTGCCGATCCAGCGTGACGACGACGGCCTCGCGCTGTCGTCGCGCAACATCTACCTCGACGATGCGCAGCGGGCCAAGGCGGTCGCCTTGCCGCGCGCGCTCGGCGTCGCGGCGCGGGCGATCGGGCGCGGCGACGATGTCGAGGCGGCGCTGGCGGAGGCGCGGGCGGCGCTGCACGCGGCCGGCTTCGCCGTCGACTATATCGCGCTTGCCGATGCCGAGACGCTCGCGGAATCGCCGGCGGCGGATCGCCCGCGCCGGTTGCTCGCCGCCGCGCGGATGGGCGCGACGCGGCTGATCGATAACGTCGCGATCGAGCCGATCGGCTGAAACGTGCGGTTCCTGCGACGTTAACCATTTTTCAGGACCAATCGCGCAATCTGCCGTCATGATCGATGGGGGCAACCAATGGGCATTAGTTCGAAAAGCGCGCAGTTCCTGCTAGACAGCCGCATCGCCGACGCGATGCAGGGCCAGCCGGAGGCGTTGTACGACCTCGGCATCTGCTACCAGACCGGCACCGCCGGCGCGGGAGTCGACCTGATCGAAGCCCACAAATGGTTCAACCTCGCCGCGGTCGCCGGTTTCCGTGACGCGGCCGGCGCGCGCGCCGAAGTCGCCGAAGACATGACCGCGCGCGAGATCGCGCTGGCGCAGCGCCAGGCGCGCGACTGGCTGGGGATGACGCGCCGCGCGGCTTGAGGGTAGCGCGACGGTCTGCCGGTTCGATGAGACGTTGGCGCCTGTGAGGGCGCGCTTTGGCGGACGTCTTCCCGTATGTCCTTCCGATGCTCCACCCCGGCGAAGGCCGGGGTCCGGCAGGGTGAAGCTCACGGGAGACTGACCACAGTTTCCCAACTGGGACCCGGCCTTCGCCGGGGCGGTCGACAGGATTTTCCCACAAACTCTGTTCGCGCGCTGATTCGGCGAGCCGACGGTGTGGCGCTTCAATTATCGCCGGCTCTAACCTTTACACATCCAGATTGGCGACGTTCAGCGCATTGTCCTGGATGAACTCGCGGCGCGGTTCGACGACTTCGCCCATCAGCTGGGTGAAGATCACGTCGGCGGCCGAGACGTCGTCCGAGGTGACGCGCAGCATCGTCCGGTTCGACGGATCGAGCGTCGTTTCCCACAATTGCTCGGCGTTCATCTCGCCGAGGCCCTTGTAGCGCTGGATCGCCAGCCCCTTGCGCCCGGCGGCGAGGATCGCGTCGAGCAATTGCGACGGCCGCGCGACGAGGCTTTCGCCGCGCGTCTTGGTCGCGGTGACGCTGCCGATCTGGCCGGCATTCTCCTCCGGCTCGTCGCCGTTGTCGGGCAGCGGCTCGGCTTCGGCGGTCGCCGCGACGCCCTTGATCGGGATCAGCCGGCCCGCCGCGACGAAGCTGTCCGCCTGTTCGGCGGCGAGGCCGTGCAGCTTACGCGCCTCGGCGCTGGCGAGGAAGCTCGCCTCGACGATATGATGGTCGGTGACGCCGCGCCACAGCCGCTCGAAGTGGATGCCGCCGTCCTCGGTCAGCCGCGCCGTCCAGCGCGCCTCCTCGTCCCCCGATTCGAGCCGGCGCGTCACCTCGGCGACGGTCGCGGCGCGCTGGTCGCGGCTGAACTCGGGGTCGAGCGCACCGGCGAGCGCCAGCACTTCGATGATCACCGGATCGTAGCGGCGCGGCACGTAGCGCATCAGCGTGCGCATGCGGCGGGCATGATCGAGCAGGCTCTTGAGGTCCGCCCCCGAGCGCGTGCCGCCCGGCGCTTCGAACAGCATCGTCGAGACGCCCGCATCGACCAGATATTCGTCGAGCGCGGCATCGTCCTTGAGATAGACCTCCGACCGGCCCTTGGTCGCCTTGTAGAGCGGCGGCTGCGCGATGAAGAGATGGCCGCGGGTGATCAGCTCGGGCATCTGCCGGTAGAAGAAGGTCAGCAGCAGCGTGCGGATATGCGCGCCGTCGACGTCGGCGTCGGTCATGATGACGATCTTGTGGTAGCGCAATTTGTCGGCGTTGAAGTCGTCGCGGCCGATGCCGGTGCCCATCGCCTGGATCAGCGTGCCGATCTCGCGGCTCGAGATCATCCGGTCGAAGCGTGCTCGCTCGGTGTTGAGGATCTTGCCGCGCAGGGGAAGGATCGCCTGGAAATGGCGGTCGCGCCCCTGTTTGGCCGAGCCGCCGGCCGAATCGCCCTCGACGAGGAACAGCTCCGACTTGGCGGGGTCCTTCTCCTGGCAGTCCGCCAGCTTGCCGGGCAGCGAGGCGATGTCCATCACGCCCTTGCGGCGGGTCAGTTCACGGGCACGCTTGGCGGCCTCGCGCGCCGCGGCGGCGTCGATGATCTTGCCGACGATCGCCTTGCCGTGCGCCGGATTCTCTTCCAACCACTCGGCGAGCTTGTCCGCCATCAGCGATTCGAGCGGCTGGCGCACTTCGGAGCTGACCAGTTTGTCCTTGGTCTGGCTGCTGAACTTGGGATCGGGCAGCTTGACCGAGACGATCGCGGTGAGGCCCTCGCGCATGTCGTCGCCGGTGAGCGTCACCTTCTCCTTCTTGAGCAGCCCCGACTTCTCCGCATAATTGTTGAGCGTGCGGGTCAGCGCGGCGCGGAACGCGGCGAGGTGGGTGCCGCCGTCGCGCTGCGGGATGTTGTTGGTGAAGGCGAGGACGTTCTCGTAATAGGAATCATTCCATTCGAGCGCGACGTCGATGCCGACTTCGTCGCGCTGGCCGTTGATCGCGATCGGCTCCGGGAAGAGCGGCGTCTTGGCGCGGTCGAGCCATTTGACGAAGGCGGCGATGCCGCCCTCGTAATAGAGTTCGACCGTCTTGGGCTCGTCGTGGCGCGCATCGGTGAGGAACAGGCGCACGCCAGAGTTGAGGAACGCCAGTTCGCGATAGCGGTGTTCGAGCTTCTCGAAGTCGAATTCGGTGATCTTGAACGTCGCCGGGCTGGGCAGGAAGGTGACGCGCGTGCCCTTCTGGCCGGGCGCGGCGGGGCCGACGACCTTGAGCGGGGCGACGGCGTCGCCGAAGGCGAAGCGCATGTAATGTTCCTGGCCGTCGCGCCAGATGGTGAGGTCGAGGAATTCGCTCAATGCGTTGACCACCGAGACGCCGACGCCGTGGAGGCCGCCCGACACCTTGTAGGCATTGTCGTCGCTGGTATTCTCGAACTTTCCGCCGGCGTGGAGCTGGGTCATGATGACCTCGGCCGCGGATACGCCTTCCTCGGGGTGGATGCCGGTCGGGATGCCGCGGCCGTTGTCGGTGACGCTGACCGAACCGTCGGCGTTGAGCTGGATGTCGATCCGGTCGCAATGGCCCGCCAGCGCTTCGTCGATCGCATTGTCGCTGACCTCGAACACCATATGGTGGAGGCCCGATCCGTCGTCGGTGTCACCGATATACATGCCGGGGCGCTTGCGGACCGCGTCGAGGCCCTTCAGCACCTTGATCGACGAGGCGCCGTATTCGTTCGCATTCTGGGGTTCTGCCATAGCGAGTATATAGGGATTGCGGGGGCGGAACGAAAGCGAAATGGGGCGGGGTGGGCGCCGTGCCTCCTCTCCTTTCGTCATCCCGGCGCAGGCCGGGAAACATGGTTGCGATGACGCCGGCGTCGGCGCGCCTCACGCCTGTTCCGTGACGATGGATTCCGGCCTGTGCCGGGATCACGACAGAGGGGCGGGAGGACGGGAAATCAGGCCTGTGGATGCAGGTCCGCGCACCGCCGCCCGTTACCCCAGCTCGACCCGCGTCGCTGCGTCGCCGATCGCGGCGAACAGCGCCGGCTCGGTGCCGGTCATCCACACCTGCCCGTGCGCCGCGAGCCGCTCGAACAGCGCGGCGCGGCGCAGCGGGTCGAGATGCGCGGCGACCTCGTCGAGCAGCAGGATCGGCGGCTGGCCGGTGCGTTGCGCGACCAGCTCGGCATGGGCGAGGACGATGCCGAGCAGCAGCGCCTTCTGCTCGCCGGTCGAGGCGAGCGCCGCCGGCTGCTGCTTGCCGAGATGCGTGACGAGCAGGTCGACGCGATGCGGTCCGGCGAGCGCGCGTCCCGCGGCGGCGTCGCGCGCGCGGCCGGCGCGCAGCAGGTCGCGCAGTTCCGCCGCATCGCTCTGCCGGCCGGTCAGCGCGAGCGCGGCGCGGGCGAACACCCCCTCCGGCTGCGCCGCCAGCCCGTCGCCGAGCAGCGCGACCGTCTCTTCACGCGCCTCTGCGATCGCGCCGCCATGATCGGCCATCTGCGCCTCGAGCGCGGTCAGCCAGTCGGGATCGGCGGGCAGTTCGGCGGCGAGCAGCCGGTTGCGCGCGCGCATCGCCGCTTCGTAGCGTGCCGCGTGATGCGCATGGCCGGGGCGCAGCGCGAGCGTCAGCCGGTCGAGGAAGCGGCGCCGCTCGCCGGCGGGCTCGACGAACAGCCGGTCCATCGCCGGGGTCAGCCACAGCACGGTCAGCCATTCGGCGAGCGTATTGGCGGTCGCAGTCGCGCCCTGGATGCGCAACTGGCGGCGATCGGGTGCGCCGGGCAGTGTGCCGGTGGCGATCTCGACGTCGCCCGCCGGCGCGGCGAGCGTCGCGGCGATGCCGAAGCCACCCGCGCCGCCCTGCCGCTGCATGTCGGCGAGCGCCGCCCTCCGCAGCCCGCGGCCGGGGGCGAGCAGCGACACGGCTTCGAGCACGTTGGTCTTGCCCGCGCCATTCTCGCCGGTCAGCACGACGAAACCGGGACCGGGCGCGAGCGGCAGCGCCGCATGGTTGCGGTAATCGGTCAGGACCAGGCGCGAAAGCATTGCCGGTTCGCCTATAGCAAAGCGGGCAGGGGTGAAATCATCCTCGCATCGCAACGTGCTGCGCGCAGCGGAACCCGGCTTCGGGCCGCACCGTTGGAGGGCGACGAACCGCAGCAACCGGGACAGTGATGATGGATTACAAGAGACTCGGCTTCGGCCTCGCCGCCTTCGCGGCCGGCGCGGCGGCATGGACCGCGGCGACGGCGGCCTTCGGTCCCGCGCCGGGATCGCGCCCGCGTCGGCCTGCAGAACCGCCGAAGCCGACCGGCGGCGTCGGAGCGGTGCCGGGCGACAGCACGACCAGCCCGATCGCGCCGCGTCCGGCGACGATGGCCGCCGCGCCGGTCGGCATGGCGGAGACCGAGAAGCATTTCGAGGAACGCGCCGGCAACCCCGCCGCCGAACACGTCCCCACCGACCTGATGGGCGACAGCCATCCGGGCAACGACAGCCGCGCGGTCGACGCCTTCCGTCCCGATCCCACCGCGGTGCCGAGCGACGCCGAGAAGGAAGCGCTGCGCCCCGCCACCGGCCCGGCGCCGACGCTGGTCGCCGATCGCGGCAGCGGCTTCAGCGAGGCAGCCGGCGCGGCCTGATCCCGGCGGGGCGCGGCGTGCGCCCCGTCAGTCGTTGCCGAGCAGCGACGATTTGCGCGGGATCGTCTCGCCCTTGGGCTGACCCTTGTCGAGCGTCTCGCTCGGGCGGCGCGCGTCGCCGGGCTGCTGATGCTCGGTCGACAGATTGGGGTCGCGCGTCTCGGTGGTCGATTTGAGATCGTCTTTCATCGCTTCTCTCCTTCGTATTCCGACCAACCGTCGGTCCGCCCGGCGCGTTCCCGGGATGCAACCAACTGTTGCACAGGGCATTTGATTTGCATCGACACGAACAGGGAGGATGCGATGCGGACGATGATGATGGCGGCGGCGGTGGCTGCAACGACGCTGGCCGGCTGTTCGAGCTACGGCACCGACACGCGCTACCGCGGCTATTCTGCCTATGACTACAACCGCGTCGATCCATCGTACGGCGGCTATTATGCCGATCGCTATTATGTCGACGGGCCGCGCTATCGCGAACGCCGGCTGTCGTCGCGCGATCGCATCTATCGCGGCGAGAATGGCCAATATTATTGCCGGCGCAGCGACGGCACGACCGGCCTGATCGTCGGCGGCATCGCCGGCGGCGTGCTCGGCAACATCATCGCGCCGGGCAATTCCGGGCTGCTCGGCACGTTGCTGGGCGGCGCGGCGGGTGCGGCGGTCGGCCGCTCGGTCGATCGCAACAACGTGCGCTGCCGCTAGCGGCGGCTTGCGGCGGCGTGGCGAGGCGTTAAGCGTCAGGGCTATTGCCCGTATGCCGGAGTTCCGATGCGCCTGATCCTCGCCGCCGCCCTGCTTGCCTCGACCGCCGCACCCGCCGCCGCGCAGGCGCTGCATCAATATGGCGCACTCGCCATCGCCCCCGCCGGCGATCGCGTCGCGGCGATCGAGAGCAACGGCAGCCGGAGCGTCGTGACGGTGCGGTCGGTCGCCGACGGGCATGTCGTCCGCACGATCGATCCGTGCAAGACGTGCAGCTATGCCGGGCTGACCTTCGCGCCCAACGGCGACATCGTCCTGCTCGGCCGCGAGACCGGATCGGTGCGGCTGATCTATGCCGATGCGACGACGACGCGGACGATCGCGACGATCGCCGGCATCGCCCAGACCCCGCGCGTCTCGCCCGACGGCAAACGGGTCGCATTGCTCGTCACGCTCGGTGCCGCCAAGGAATCGGGTGCGACGCAGGCGGGCGTGCGGATGATCGGCGAGATCGGCGAGAAGAACGACGAGCAGCGGCTGGCGGTGTTCGACATCGCCCGCCCGGCGACGAATGTGACGCCGATCTCGCCCGCCGGCCGCTACGTCTACGAATATGACTGGACGCCCGACGGTCGCGGCTTCGTCGCGACCACCGCGCTCGGCAATGGCGACAACAATTGGTGGGTGGCGTCGCTCGACGCGATCGACGCGCAGAGCGGCGCGGTGCGCTCGATCGCCAGGCCGGCGACGCAGCTCAACCAGCCGCGCGTCTCGCCCGATGGCCGTACCGTCGCCTTCATCGGCGGGCTGATGAGCGATTTCGGCTCGATCGGCGGCGACGTCTTCACCGTGCCGATCACCGGCGGCACGCCGCGCAACATTACCGCGGGCGCCAAGTCGACGGTGACGACGATCGACTGGACCGCGGCGGGCCTGCGCACCGTGACGCTGTCGGGCGATCAGGTCCAGTTCGGCACGCTCACCCCCGGCGCGGCGGTGACGCCGGGCTTCGCCAAGCCGGCGAGCAGCAGCGCGGGCGACGGCCGCGCGGTGTTCAGCGCCGACGGCCGCGTCGTCGCCGCGGTGGTGCAGGACTACGAGCATGCGCCGGCGATCTATGCGGGGCCGGTCGCGGCGACGGGCGCCGCGGGCGTGCGCCAGATCACCCACGACAATGACGCCGCGCCGGCGATGACGCGCGCGCGCAGCGTCGCCTGGACCAACGAAGGCTTCAACGTGCAGGGCTGGCTGCTCGCGCCGCGCGAGGCGCCGGCGGGCGGCAAGGCGCCGATGATCACGATGGTGCACGGCGGCCCCTCGGCGGCGTCGATGCCCGGCTATGTCTCGGCGGGATCGATGAACGGCGCGCTGCTCAAGGCGGGCTATTATGTCTTCCTGCCCAACCCGCGCGGCAGCTACGGCCAGGGTGAGGCGTTCACCGTCGCCAACAAGCGCGATTTCGGCGGCGGCGACCTGCGCGACATCCTCGCCGGGATTGACGCGGTCGAGCGCGTCGCGCCGATCGACGACAACCGCCTCGGCCTGGGCGGCTGCAGCTACGGCGGCTTCATGGCGATGTGGACCAACACGCAGACCAATCGCTTCAAGGCGATCGTCGCCGGTGCCGGCCTGTCCAACTGGGTGAGCTATTATGGCACCAACGGCATCGACCAGTGGCTGCTGCCGTTCTTCGGCAAGACGATGTACGACGACATCAAGGCCTATGAGGACGTGTCGGCGGTCTATCACGCCAAGACGGCGAAGACGCCGACCTTCATCTACGTCGGCGAACGCGACATCGAGGTGCCGCCGACCCAGTCGATCGAATGGTGGCACGCGCTCAAGGACCGCGGCGTGCCGGTCAGCCTGGTGATCTACCCCGACGCCGGCCATTGCGTCACCGCGCCCGACCAGGCGAGCGACGTGCGGGCGCGCGCGATCGCCTGGTTCGATCGCTATGTGAAGAACGCCAAATAATAGGCCTTCACATCAGCGGCTTGCCCGAATCCTTCCACTTGTCGAGCACGGTGGAGGCGGGCGGCAGCAGGTCGGGCGTCGGCGTCGCGACCGGTTGCGGCGGCGGCGCGGCGCCGGGGGCGACCGGCAGCGGCGCGGCGGCGGCGATCAGCGCCGGCGGCGGGACGAGCGGCGGTTCGGCGAGGCGCAGATGCGGGCCGGGCAGCGGCTCGCCGCCACGATAGCGTTGCGCGAAGGCGGCGCTCGTCCCCCAGAATCCTTTCCAGCGGTGGAAGAGATGCGCGCCGACCACATCGGTCATCACCATGGCGCGGTTCCACGCCGGCGTGACGGCATAGGTATGGTAATGCGTCGCCAGCCCGACCGGCGCGAAGACATAGCCGGCGAGCGCCATCGCCGCATGCCGCGCCGCGCGCGTCCAGCCGCTGCGCGACGGCACCCGCGCCAGCGCGCCGTCGCAGGCGAAGCTGAATTGGCAGCCGGCATGCTCCGATCCCTGATAGACGACGCCGCACACCGTCGCGGGGAAGGCGGGGTGGCGCGCGCGGTTGAGGATCACCTGCGCGACCGCCGACTGGCCGGCATCCGCTTCCGACGCGGCCTCGTAATAGATCGCCGCGGTGAGGCAGTCGAGCGCGCGCGCCCGATCCTGCGCGCTCGCGCCCGCCATCGTGAAGGGCGGTGCGACGCTGGCGCCGGCACGCAGCGCGGCGGCGAGCGCGGCGGCGGAGATCGGCGCGGCGGGCAGCGCGGTCGTGCCGGTGACGCCGACCGCGGGCGCGGCGCTCTCGCCGTCGGGGGTGGCGGGCATGGCGGCGTAGAGCAGCGCCGCGCCGGGAAAGTGATCCTCCGCCTCATAGCCGGCGGGCGCGGGCAGGGGCGGCGCCGCGCCGCCGTGCGCGACGATCGCCCGCCAGCCCGACAGCCCGGCGAGCAGCACCGCGACCGCCAGCGCCAGCGCGGCGAACGCGCGCCAGTGCCGGGTGGTCAGGCGGATCGTCTGCATCGGCAGCGGCATAGGCCGCCAATAGCTTACATCCGGTTGCGCGTCGCCCGCCGGTTGAAGGGGCGGCCTACCGCAGCGTCGGGCTGTCGAGGTTGAGCTGCGCCTCGGTCAGCGTCTCGGTTTCGGGGCGCGCGGCCTTGAGCGGGGTGAGGAATTGCTTGGCGTCGCCGACCACCGCGACGCTCGCCGCCTTGGGGTCGAGCAGCGCGACCGCCGCGGACTGGACCGCGGCCGGCGTCACCGCCTCGACCTTGCTGGTGTAGCTCTGCAATTCGGTGAGTGGCACGCCGTCGAGCACATAGCCGCCGATCAGCCCGGCGATGCCGCCGGTGGTCTCGACCGTCCGCCCGAAATTGCCGACCAGCACCGCCTTGCGTGTCGACAGCTCGCTGTCCGGCACCGGCGCTGCGCCCATCCGCGCCATCTCGGCGGTGATCAGCGTCACCACCTCGGCGGCGGTGGGGTTCTTGGTCTGGGTCCGCGCCGCGAAGCTGCCGACCGCGCGCGCCGCATCGACGCCGCTCGACGCGCCGTAAGCGAGGCCACGCTTGATCCGCACCTCCTGGTTGAGCCGCGACGAGAAGCCGCCGCCGAGCACGGTATTGGCCACCGCGAGCGGATAGTAACGCGGATCGGCGCGCGGGATCGCCGGGCGTTCGACGACGACGCCGGCCTGACCGGCGCCGGGCATGTTGACGACGATCGTCCGCGGCGCGGGCAGCGCGGCGAGCGCGACCGGCGCGGCCGCCGCCCCAGCAGGCGCGCGCCACTGGCCGAGCTGCGCGGTGGCGAGCGCCCTGGCCTGCGCCGGGGTGACGTCGCCGACCAGGATCAGCGTCGCCTGATCGGGGCGCCAGGTGCGTGCATAGGCGGCGGTGACGTCACCGCGGCTGATCGCCTTCAGCGAGGTCGGCGTACCGCCACCGGGCGCGCCGAACGGTGATGCGCCGAAGGCGGCACGGTCGGCGACCATCGCGGCGAGCTGCGACGGATTCTTGAACGCGACGGTGACCGCATCGACCTGCTGCGCGCGGGCGCGTTCGAGCTCGTCGGGTGCGAACACCGGATGCGTCGCGACATCGGCGAGGATCGTCATCGCCGGCGCGAGCTGATCCGATTTGACCGTCACCGAGACGCTGCCGCCCTCGTTGTCCGAGCCGGCGCCGATCGAGCCGCCGAGGCTTTCGACCTGTCGCGCGATCTCGGTCGCCGAGCGCGTGGTCGTGCCCTTGGTCATCAGCGTCGCGGCGAGGTTGCTGACGCCCGAACGGTCGACGGGGTCGAGCATCTGCCCGCCGGTGGCGACCAGATAGGCGGTGGCGATCGGCAGGTCGTGGCGTTCGACGGTGATGACGCGCAGCCCGTTGGCGAGCCGCGTCTCGACCGGCTGCGGCAGATTGGCCTTGACCGGCGCGGCGGGGGCGGGCGGCTGGATACGCTCCGCCTCGCTGGCGGGGGTGACGATCGCGATCTGCGCGGGCGGGGTGAGCGGCGCGGTCTGCACGGTCGCGGCGACGGTGATCCGGTCGCCGCTTTGCCCGGCCGGCTTGGCGGTGTCGGGCAGGTAGCGGATCGTCGCCGCCTGCTCGACGCCGAGATAGCGGCGCGCGACGCGCTGCACGTCGGCGGCGCTGACGCGGGCGATTTCGGCGAGCTGACGGTCGGCGGCGCGCGGATCGCCGTCGATGATCACCGACGAGGCGAGGATGCGCGCCTTGCCCTCGGCGGTCTCGCGGCTCTTGATCGCGGCGGTGAGGATCTCGTTCTTCGCCTCGGCGAGTTCGGCGGCGCTGACCGGCGCGTCGCGGAAGCGCGCGATCTCGCGCGCGAGGCCGGCCTCGCCCTGTTCCACCGTCTTGCCGCCGGCGAGGATCGCATAAGCGATGAGGTTGCCGGTGCCCTGCTTGCTGTCGAGGAAGGCGGAGGCGTCCTGCGCCAGCTGGTCGCGATAGACGAGACTTTCGTACATCCGGCTGCTCTCGCCGGTCGACAGGATCGTCTGGAGCACGGTCAGCGCCGGAATGTCGGCGTCGCGATCGGCGGGGACGTGCCAGCTCATCAGCACCGCGGGCAGCGGCGTATTGGGTTCGTAGACGGTGTAGCGGACCGCCTTGGTGCGCGGCGGCTCCTGCACGGTGACGCGCGGGATCGGCGTCGTCGGCTTGGCGATCTTGCTGAAATACTGGTCGACCCAGGCGTTGAGCTGCGCCGGATCGAAATTGCCGGCGACGACGAGGATCGCATTGTCCGGCCGGTAATAGGTCGCATGGAAGGCGCGGACGTCGTCGATCGATGCGGCTTCCAGATTCTCGATGCTGCCGATCGTCGAGCGCGCATAGGGATGCGTCGTATAGGCGGCGGCGGACAGATAGGTGGAGAAGAGCTTGCCATAGGGGCGGGCGAGCGTCGACTGGCGCAGCTCCTCCTTCACCACGTCGCGCTCGGAGGCGAAGCTCTTCGGCTCGACGACCAGGCTCGCCATCCGGTCCGCTTCGGCGAACAGCAGCCGTTGCAGGTGGTTGGCCGGGATCACCTCGTAATAATTGGTGTAATCGTCGTTGGTCGAGGCGTTGTTATAGCCGCCGACATCCTCGGTCAGCCGGTCCATCTGTTCGGAGACGAGATTGCGCGTCGCCTTGAACATGAGATGTTCGAACATGTGCGCGAAGCCCGAACGGCCGCGCGGATCGTCCTTCGAGCCGACGTCGTACCAGACCTGCACCGCGACATTGGGCGTGCCGGTGTCGCGCAGCGCATAGACGCGCAGGCCGTTGGCGAGCGTGCGTTCGGTGAAGGCGATCGGCTTGACGGCGGCGGTGGCGGCTTGCGGAACACTCTGGGCGGTGGCGGCGAGGGGCAGGAGCGCGGCCCCGAGCAACAGGGCGGCACGAACGAGACGCATGGATGAGGGCTCCGGCTGGTGATGATGCAGGTTGAGCCGGCAGCGCGAGCGGTGTCAATCGGCCTCGCGCAAGGCGCACATGACACCGAATTCATCTTAAGGCTAAGTAACTTAAGTTGCTAGATAATCCTCCAAAATGGCGGCGTGCTGAAACGCCAGCGCCAGAAGTCGATGCGGCCAAACCGGCCTGATCGAGTTGAGCCCCTCGAACCCGAGGGCAAGGCATGGCGACGCAGGCACTTACCGGATCATCCGCGACAGGATCGAACGACCGGAAACGGGCGACGACGGCGCTCCAGGCGCTCAATTTCTTCATGGCCGACATGCAGGCGGGGATCGGGCCGTTCCTCGGCGTCTTCCTCCAGCAGCGCGGCTGGACGTCGGGGCCGATCGGCACGGTGATGTCGGCGGGCGGCATCGCCGGCATGATCATGACGGTGCCGGCGGGTGCGTTCATCGATCATACCGAGAAGAAGCGGCTGGTGGTGATCGTCACCGGCATCTGCACGGTGATGGCGTCGTTCCTGATCCTGCTGTCGCAATCGGGATGGGTGGTGACGGTCAGCCAGGTGGCGACCGCGATCGCCGGCGCGGCGATCGGCCCGGCGGTGACGGGCATGACGCTCGGCGTCGTCCGCCAGCGCGGCTTCAACGCGCAGAACGGCCGCAACCAGGCCTGGAACCACGCCGGCAACATGATCGGCGCGGGGCTGTCGGGTTTCCTCGGCTGGAAGTTCGGCATGCCGGCGATCTTCTACCTCGCCGCCGCCTTCGGCGTGCTGGCGATCATCAGCGTGCTGATGATCCCGGAACGCGCGATCGACCATCAGGCGGCGCGCGGTCTCGAAAACGGCGAGGACGACGACGACGGCAAGAGCGGCGGTCAGGCGGAGGGGTTCAAGACCTTGCTCGCCAACAAGCCGATGCTGATCCTCGCCGCCGCGCTTGCCTGTTTCCACCTCGGCAACGGCGCGATGCTGCCGCTCTACAGCCTCGCGGTGGTCGGCGCGGGCAAGGGCAATGCGGCGCTGTTCACCGCGACCACCGTGGTCGTCGCGCAGGCGGTGATGATCGTCGCGGCGCTGGTCGCGATGAAGATGTCGGCGGGGCGCGGCTATTGGCTGGTGCTGCTGATCTCCTTCGCGGCGCTGCCGCTGCGCGGGTTCCTCGCCGGCACGTTCATCGAACATTGGGGCGTATGGCCGGTGCAGGCGCTCGACGGCATCGGGGCCGGCTTGCAGAGCGTCGCGGTGCCGGGGCTGGTCGCCTGCCTGCTCGACGGGACGGGGCGGGTCAACGTCGGCCAGGGCGCGGTGATGACGATCCAGGGGCTCGGCGCGTCGCTCAGCCCGGCGATCGGCGGCTGGATCGCGCAGGCGCTCGGCTATCACGCCGCCTTCCTGATCCTCGGCAGCTTCGCGCTCGCCAGCCTCGGCCTGTGGATCGGCTTCGCCGGCCTGCTGCGCCCGGCGTGCGAAGGCAAACATCGGGAGACGACGGCATGAGCGGGACGATCAGCTGGGTGCATGTCGGCGATCTGCATGCCGACGAGGCCGACGACTGGCTGGGGACCCGCCGGCTGGAGGCGATCGTCGCCGATCTTGCCGGCGTGCGCGAGGGGATCGATTTCGTCTTCCTGCCCGGCGACAATGCGAACCACGCCACCGCCGACCAATATGACCGGATCCGCGCCGCGCTCGCGCCGCTGACGCTGCCGGTCTTCACCATCCCCGGCGACCATGATTTCGAGGACGGCACGCTCGCCGCCTTCCGCGCCGGCACGCCCGCGGCGATGCGGCCGTTCGCGCGCGGGATCCAGGGCTATCGCTGCCTGTTCCTCGACATCGTCAGCGCCGGCAGCGGCGGGCCGGATTTCCGCATCGGCGCCGGCCAGCGCCGCCGCCTCGCCGAGACGCTCGCCGACGCGGACGATGCCGGAGAGACGCCGCTGGTCTTCATGCACGCCTATCCCGGCGACCTCAGCGACGGCGGCGAGGCGATCGCCAGCCTGTTCGCCGAGGCGGGCGTCGCCTTCGTCGACACCGGCCATACCCATTACAACGAGCTGCTCAACGACGGCCGCGTCGTCTATGGCGCGACCCGGTCGACCGCGCAGATCGAGGAGGCGGACGGCGCGGCGGGCTATACGATCGTCAGCGTCCATGACGGCGTGCCGAGCTGGACCTTCCGCCCGATCGGCGCGGGGGCGGCGGGCTGCCCGCATGTCCAGATCGTCTCGCCCGCCGACGTGCGGCTGCTCACCCGGCCGCACGATCCCCGCCACGTCCCCGCGCCGGGTGAGATCGAGGTGGTGGCGCGCGTGTTCGGCGAGGCTGCCGCCGCGCCGGTGGCGGAGGTCGCCGGCCGTTCGGTGACGATGCACCCCGTGCCCGGCGTCGCGGCGACGTGGCAGGCGGCGGTGACGATCGCCACGCCGGGGCTGCATCCGCTCAGCGTGCGCAGCGGGGCGGCGGTCGATACGATCGACATCCTCGTCCGCGACCGCAAGGATCGCCCCAAGCGCGGCCGCCCGGTGGTGCCGGGCCATGCCGTCCACACCATCGGCGCCTGGCCGTCGCGGCATATCCTCGGCGCGCAGCTCGGCCCCAATCGCAACGGCGGCGGCTGGTAGCGCAAAAGCACCAGCGGCTAGTGCAAATACCGGCGTGATTCCGCGGCCGGACGCCGTGATTTGCGGTCGACTTCGCCACGGCCTTGGCGGACAAGGCACCTGTCGACACAATGGTGCGACGACAGGGGGTTAGCCATGGTTGCAGCAGACGGACGCGATCCCGCCGGATCACCAGCCGGTAAGCGCCGGCACCGGCCTGGTAGCCGGCGATAAGCCATACCGAAACGGTTCCAATTCCGGCACCCTTGCCGATTGCTGCCGACGAACGTCTTGAATAACGCGGGTTCTGCTTGGATCGCTATCTTCTCTCCGCCGATCGCATCGTACCGGTCGCCCCCGCCCCGGCGGTGCAGGCGGCGATCGATGCCTTTGCGGCACGGCTCGACGGCACCGACCCCTTCGTCGTCGGCTTTCGCGATGCGGTGCTGCCGATGGCGATCAGCGATCCCACTCTGCCGGACGCGCCGATCATCTACGTCAATCCGGCCTTCGAGCGGCTGACCGGCTATGCCGCCGCCGAAATCGTCGGCCGCAACTGCCGCATGCTGCAAGGGCCGCAGACCGATGCCGATGCGGTGCAGCGGCTGCGCGCGGCATTGGCGGCACGCGAGCGGGTCGAGGTCGACCTGCTCAACCATCGTCGCGACGGCAGCGCCTTCTGGAACCGGCTGACCGTGATGCCGGTCTTCGGCGGCGACGGCGCGCTGACCTATTTCGTCGCCTCGCAGGCCGACGTGACGCTCGAACGCCACCGGTTGATCGCGCTGGAAGAGGATCGCGCCAAGCTCGCCGGCGAGGTGGCGGCCCAGGGCCTCGCGCTCGCCGAGCGCGAATTGCAGTTGCAGCTCGCCCTGCGCGCCGGCGGGCTCGGCTATTGGAGCTTCGACATCGCGACGCAGACGCTCGACGTGTCGCCGGGGTGCAAGGCGATCTTCGGCTATGATGCCGACATGCCGTTCGACTATGCCGCCTTCGCCGCGGCGGTGCATCCCGACGATGCGGCGATGGTCGGCGAGGCGATCCGGGCGACGATCAACGATGCCGCCGAATGCGCGCTCGATTACCGCATCGTCACGCCGGCGGGCGAGATGCGCTGGGTGCAGACCCGTGCCGAGATCACCCAACGCCGCGACGGCGAGGCAGCGATGATGATCGGCTTCTCGACCGACATCACCGCGCGCAAATTCGCCGAGGAGCATCGCGTCACGCTCGCGCAGGAACTGACCCATCGCGTCAAGAACACGCTGGCGACGGTCAGCGCGGTGGTCGGCCAGTCGCTGCGCAACGCGACCTCGGTGACGGAGGCAGAGGCGGCGATCGCCGGGCGCATCGCCAGCCTCGGCGCGGCGCACGACCTGCTGATCCGCGACGAGGTGGAGGGCGCGACGCTGCGTGAGGTCGCCGAGCGCGCGCTGATGCCGTTCATGGACCGCGCGCACGAGGTGTTCACGATCGACGGCCCGGAGGTGCGGCTGTCACCGGCGGTGACGCTCGCGGTGTCGATGGCCTTGCACGAGCTCGCCACCAATGCGGCGAAATATGGTGCGTTGTCCGCGGCGGGCGGGCGTGTCGACCTCGCCTGGCGGCATATCGATCCTGCCGACCCGCATCGGCTTCGGCTGTCGTGGCAGGAGAGCGGCGGGCCGCCGGTGACGCCGCCGACGCGCACCGGCTTCGGCACGCGGATGATCTCACGCGTGCTGTCGCAGCATGTGCGGGGTCAGGCGACGATCGATTATCCGCCCGAAGGCGTGCGTTTCATCGTCGACGCGGTGATCTGACCCGGCGCGACGCGCTCGAAGACCGCGGCGAGCGCATCGATCGAATAGGGTTTGTGGAGCAGCTCGAACTCGCCAGCACCCTGCCGCGACAGGGTTTCGCTATAGCCGCTGGTCAGAATCACCGGCAGCGCCGGCCAGCGCGTCCGGACCAGCCGGGCGAGCTCGATGCCGTTCATCCCCGGCATCATCACGTCGGAGAAGACGACGTCGAACGGCTCGTCGGGCCGCTCCAGCCAGCCGATCGCCTCGCGCGCGTTGCGGGCGAGCGCGATGTCGTGGCCGAGGTCGCTCAGCGCGGCGGTGGCGAAGGCGCCGACCTCGGGATTGTCCTCGACCACCAGGATGCGCAGCGCCGTATCGGCCGGCGTGGCGGCGACCGCGGCCGCCGGCGGCGGCGCCGCGGCGCGCTCGCGGGGCAGGAACAGCGTAAAGGTCGTGCCCTCGCCGAGCCGGCTGTCCACCAGCACCTCGCCGCCCGATTGCTTGGCGAAGCCGAACACCTGCGACAGGCCGAGCCCGGTGCCGTGGCCGACTCCCTTCGAGGTGAAAAAGGGTTCGAAGATGCGGTCGAGATGATCGGGCGGGATGCCGGTGCCGGTATCGGTGATCGCGATCTTGAGGAAGTCGCCGCTGCGCGCGTCATGGTTGCGCACCGGCGGGATATGGTCGCAGGCGCCGACCGCGATCGTCAGCCGCCCCTCGCTGCCCATCGCGTCGCGGGCGTTGACCGCCATGTTGACGATCGCGGTCTCGAACTGGCTGACGTCGGCATGTGCGAGGCAGGGGTTTTCCGGCAGGTCGAGGTCGACCGCGATCAGCGCGCCGGCGAGCATCTCCATCATGTCGGTGAGGCTGCGGATCGTGTCGCCGACGTCGAACACCTCGGGGGTCAGCGACGAGCGGCGGGCGAAGGCGAGCAGCTGGCCGGTCAGCTTGCTCGCCCGGTCGGCGGTCTGCGCGATCGCATCGATATAGCGGTCGCGCCGCGCCTCGGTCAGCCCCGGCCGGCGCAGCAGGTCGGTCGAGCCGCGGATCACCGTCAGCAGATTGTTGAAGTCGTGCGCGATGCCGCCGGTGAGCTGGCCGAGCGTCTCCATCTTCTGCGCCTGACGCAGCGCCTCGTTGGCGCGGGTCAGCGCCTCGCTGCGTTCGGCGACGCGGCGTTCGAGCGTGTCGTTGACGTCCTGCACCGCCGCGAACAGCCGTGCATTGTCGATCGCGATCGCCGCCTGTGCCGCGATGCCGACGAGCAGCCGTTCGTGGCGGGCATGGAAGCGGCCGGGCTCGGGATCGCCGAACAGCAGCCCGCCGAGCACGTCGCCCGAGCGCGACACCACCGGCGCGGCGAGATAGCTGCGCACCGGCAGGTGCCCCGGCGGCAGGCCGTCGAACGGCGCGTTGCGGCCATAGCGCGGGTCGGCGAGGATATCGTCCGATCGCACCACGCCTTCGTTGCGGAAGGTCGGTGCGAAGACCGCGGTGGCGCGCGGGCGGCCGAGCGCCTCGAAATCCTCGCGGCGCGCGCCGGACAGCGTGTAGAGATGCAGGCGTTCGCCCGTTTCGTCCCACAGATTGTGGAAATAGGCGCCAAAGGCGGCACCGGTCAGCGTCACACCGGCGTCGGTGACCATCTGCACCAGCGGTTCGAGTTCGAGTTCGGCGGCGAGTGCGGCGCCGATCCGGTTGAGCGTTTCGAGGCTGTGCGTCTCGGCGCGCAGTTCCTCCTCCATCGCCACCGCCTGTGTCACCTCGATCACCATCGCCAGCAACCCGGCCGGCGCGCCGTCCGGCCCCGGCACCGGCGCATAGGTAAGATCGAAGAACAGCGCCGCCGGATAGCCGTCGCGAAACAGGGTGATCGGCTGGCGTGAGAAGGTCAGCGGCGCGCCGGCCAGTCCGGCGCGGAGCACCTCGCGGTTGAACGCCGCCGCTTCCGGCATCGCTTCGATCACCGGCTGCCCGAGGATCGCGGGATGATAGCGGCCGACGATGCCGGCATAGCCGTCATTGTAGAGCAGGCGACCATCCTCGCCCCACAGCAAGGCCATCGGCAGCGGCGATCGCAGCATCACCTCGACGGTGGTGGCAAGGTGCGCCGGCCAGTCGGTGCGGCGACCGAGCGGCGAGGCGGCCCAGTCATGCGCGGCGATCCGTCCCGCCATCTCGCCGCCGCCAATCGGAACCACCCTCTTCCCCCGTCCGTCATCGTTATTCGCGTGGCGGCTAAACCGGCGAGACATCGAGTTGATCCCCGGCAGGCGATCGGCACGCGACGGCGGCGCAGCGACCCGCTAGTCGGGCGCGATGAGCAGCCAGACCCAGCCTGCCGGGATCAGCCCGGGGCTCACCGCCATCTTCGCGATCGCCTGCGGGATGATGGTCGCCAATATCTATTATGCGCAAGCGCTGATTGGCGCGATCACCCCGGCGCTGGGCCTGCGCCCGTCGGTCGGCGGCATGATCGTGACGCTGACCCAGCTTGGTTACGGGGCGGGACTGTTCTTCATCGTCTCGCTCGCCGACCGGATCGAGAACAAGCGGCTGATCCTGGTGCTGACCCTCGGCGCCTGCGCCGGACTGGTCGGCTGCGTGCTGGCGCGCAGCGCGACCGGATTCCTGCTCTGCTCGTTCGTCACCGGCTTCTGCTCGGTGGGCACCCAGATCATGGTGCCGCTCGCCGCGCATCTCGCGCCCGAGGAGCGGCGCGGGCAGGTCGTCGGCAATATCATGGGCGGTCTCATCACCGGCATCATGCTCGCCCGGCCGCTCGCCAACGGCCTTGCCGCGCTGTCCGGCTGGCGGACGGTGTTCGGCGTGTCGGCGGTCGCCATGGCGCTGCTCGCGCTGCTGATCGCGCGAACCGTGCCGGCCTGGCGACCGCGGCCGACGCTCGGTTACGGCGCGCTGCTGCGATCGGGGCTGTCGCTGCTGGTACGCACCCCGGCGATCCGGCGGCGCACCGCCTATCAGGCGATCATGTTCGTCGTGTTCAACCTGTTCTGGACGACGGTGCCGCTGCTGCTCGCGCAGCGCTTCGGCTTCGGGCAGGAGGGGATCGCCCTGTTCGCGCTCGCCGGCGCGGGGGGCGCGCTCGCCGCGCCGATCGCCGGGCGGCTCGGCGACCGGGGCTATATCCGCGCCGGCACCGCGGTGGCGCTGGGCACGGCGATCCTCGCCTTCCTGCTCGCCGGCTGGGCGGGGGCGGCGCATGCCCTGATCCTGCTCGGCCTCGCCGCCGTCCTGCTCGACGCCGCGACGCAGCTCAACCAGGTGCTCGGCCAGCGCGTGCTGTTCTCGATCGCCCCGGAAGCGCGCGGGCGGATCAACTCGGTCTACATGACCATCGTGTTCGTGGGCGGCGCATCCGGATCGATGCTCGCGACGCTGACCTACAGCTACGGCGGCTGGACGATGACCGCGGCGGTCGGCGCCGTGCTGACCGCCGCGGCCTTCCTCCTGTTCTTGACCGAACCGCGCGGCTAGCGCTTCGCCGCCGCGATGTAGCGCGTCACCTGCTCGTCGAGCACGTCGAGCGGCAGCGCGCCCTGATCGAGCACCGCTTCGTGGAAGTCGCGGATGTCGAACTTGGGGCCGAGCTCGCGTTCGGCGCGGGCGCGCAAGGCGGCGATGCGCTGCTGGCCGACCATGTAGCTGGTCGCCTGTCCCGGCCAGTTGAAATAGCGATCGACCTCGCGCGCGATGTCGGTGTCGGACACCGAGCTGTTGGCGCGGAAATAGGCGATGGCGCGGTCCCGGTCCCAGCGCTGCGCGTGGATGCCGGTATCGAGCACCAGCCGGATCGCCCGCCACATCTGCAACGACAGCATGCCGAAGCGCGCATAGGGATCCTTGTACAGGTGCATCTCGTCCGCCAGCCGCTCGGCATAGAGGCCCCAGCCTTCGACATAGGCGCCATAGCCGCCGAACTTGCGGAACTTGGGGATGCCGGTCAGCTCCTGCTGCCGCGCGATCTGGAAATGGTGGCCGGGCGCGCCTTCGTGCGCGGCGATGCCGGCGACCTGCACCTTCTGCGTCTGCGTCATGTCGACGAGGTTGACGTAATAGATGCCGGGACGCGATCCGTCCGCCGACGGCGGGTTGTAGAAGGCGGTGGAGGCGGTGCGCTCCCGCCACGGCTCGACCGCGCGCACCTCGAGCGGCGCCTTGGGCAAGGTGCGGAAATAGCGCGGCGCGGCGGCCATCGCCCCGTCGATCACCGCGCGGGCATCGGCGAGATAGGCCTGCCGGCCCGCCGCGGTGTTGGGATATTTGAACTGCGGATCGGTGCGCACCTTGTCGGAGAATTGCTCCAGCGTGCCGGTGAAGCCGACCTCCCGCAGGATCGCCATCATCTCGGCCCGGATCGCGGCGACGCGGGCGAGGCCGAGCGCATGGATCTCGTCGGCGGTCATGCTGGTGGTGGTGGAGCTCTTCAACCGGTCGGCATAGTAAGCCGCGCCGTCGGGCAGGTGCCAGGCGCCGTAATTGCCCGTCGACAGCGGCTCGATCGCATCGAGCGTCGCGAACAGCTGGTCGTAGCCGCGGCGGAACGGGCCGACCAGCGCCGCCGAGGCATCGGCGATCAGCGCCTGTTTGGTCGCCGCCGGTACGGTGAGCGCCGAGACCTTCTTGCGGAAGTCGGCGAGCAGCGTCGAATCGGCGCCGCCGTCGAACGGCGCCCCGGTGATCACCGCGCGGGCATCGGCGCGGACGGGGGCGAAATTGACCTTGTTGGGGATGATCCCCGCCGCCGCCTGATCGCGCATCGTCGTGCTGACTTCGCGCATCACCCGCTCGGTATCGCGCAGCCGGGCGATATAGGCGCGCGCATCCTCGACCGTGTCGATCTTGTGCGTGTTGATCAGCAGCACCGGAATGTCGCCCGCCGGGCTGCCGTTGGTCGACACCGGGAAGTTGAGCCTGCGGAAGCGGAGCGATTCGCGGCCGCGCGTCACCTCATAGTCGAACAGGCGATAGCTGACCTGCGCGCTCTCGCCGAGCTGGTCGGGGCGGAAGCGGGCATGCATCGCGGCGCGCTGGCGTTCGGCAAGCGCCTGGTCCGCCCGCGCGCCCGCCTCGGTATAATCGTCGAGCCGGTCCTGATGCGTCTTGAGGCCGAGCTGGCTGAGCGATTCGGGATGCCGATCGAGCTGTTCGTCGAACGCGGCATCGAGGAACTGGAGCAGCGCGGCATCCTGCGCGGCGGTGGCGGCGGTGGCGGCGACCGGCGGGGCGGCATCGGCCTGGACGACGGGGGCCGCGGATAACAACAGCAGGGCAAGGGCAAGACGCATGGATGGATCCCGGACGCGGGGCGGAGCGCCCGGCTGCGGCAATCTTACGTCACCGGCGGATCGCGGCAAGCACCTGCCAGCGCCGCGTCGCCCGGATCGGCGTCACCTGCCACGCGACGCCGGTTGCGGCGAGGAAGCGCTGGTTGATGCCGGCGGCGGTCTGCGCGAAATCGTAGAAGTCGATCCGGTGATGCGCGAGCACCAATCGTCCGCCACGGCGCACCACCCGGCCGACCGCGCGGGCGACCGCCGCCATCGCCGCCGGGTCGAGATAATAGAGCAATTCGGCCACTACCACCGCATCATAGACCGGCCGCGGCAGAGGTGCCGGCAGCACCAGCGTCAGCGCGCGGGAACGCGGCCAGCGGCGGATCGCCGCGGCGGTGAGCGCGGTGCCCTCGCGCGTGCCTTCGGTGGCGTCGAGCCGGCGCGCGCGGGGGGCGATCGCGGCGCTGTTCGAGCCGTTGCCGCTGGCGAGTTCGAGCACCCGGCCGAGCGGCGCCGGCCCGAGGCCATGGAGGATCGCGGCGCGCTTGATCGCTTCGTCGCGGTTGGTGAAGGTCCGCCACGGATCGTCCTCGGCGGCGAATTTGGCGGCGAAGCCGTCCAGCCGGATCGCGCTCACCGCGCGCCCCCGAACCGCTCGATCGGTTGCGCGAAGGCGCGCAGCTCGTGCGCGGCGATCGCGAAACCGGCAGGGTCGTCGCGGATCGCGCCCAACTGCGTGCGGTGCCGCGCGATCAGCAGGCGTTTGAACGCGCTGCCGCCGGGGACGGGCAGCGTCAGCCCCTGTACGTCGCCGCGGCGGCGTGGCGGCCAGACCCGATAGCTCAGCCGGCGGGCACGGCCGGGCAGGCGATCGAGCGCCGCGGCGACGGCGCGATGATCCGGGTGGGCATCGTCCGCCGCCGGCCCGACGATCAGGTCGGCGCCGGCCGACAGGCGGCGCAGGTGGCGCACCGCGTCGCCGACGTGGCGGGGCAGGTCGCCGTCGGGAAGCGCGAGGCAGCGCAGATCGCGCGCGCTGACGCCGAGCATCAGCAGCGCGCGCCGGCTCTCGCGGCGGCGTTCGGCGACCAGCCGCGCGCGCGGCCAGCGCCGGCTGCCGGGATGCGATGCGCCGCCGTCGGACACGATCACCACCGACACCGCCGCGCCGATCGTCTTCAGCCGGCGGATCAGCCCGGCGGCGCCGATGATCTCGTCATCGGGGTGCGGCGCGACGATCAGCGCGCGGCGGATGCCGGCGAGGCGCAGCCTCACAGCGCCGGTGCCAGCAGTCCCTCGCCGACCGCGCGGCCGACGCGCAGCCGCTGCGCATCGGGGACGGGCTGGCGCAGATAGACCGAGAGGTCGGTGAGCGTCGCCGACAGCGGATGCGCGACGAAATGGCCGGCGAGGCCGACCGCCTCCTGCGCGACGGTGATCGCGCGCGTCGCGGCCTCGGTCACCGCCAGCCGCGCCGCGGCGATGCGCGCCAGCCGCGCCTCGCCGTCGTTCGCGAACCAGGCGTCCGCCGCAGCCCGCACCGCCGCCGCGGCCTGTTCGGCGAGCGTGAACACTTCGGCGAGCCGGGCGGTCTGGAACGGATCGTCGGCGCGGCCGGTGGCGACGAGGTGGTCGCGTGTACGGTCGCACACGGCCGCGACGCCGCCGGCATGGACCGCGACGAAGCGCAGCGCGCCGCCGCTGAAGTGCGGCTCGCGTGCATAGACATCGGCCGCGCCGATCCGCGCCGTCGCCGGGACGATGGCGTCGTGCCAGCGGACCTGATGCGTCTCGGATCGCTGCATGCCGGTGGTCCGCCACCAGTCGCGGTCGATCGCCGGCGGCGTCGCGGCGAGATCGAGCAGCAGCAGCCGGGTGCCGTCCTCCGCCTGCGCGGTGACCAGCGCATGGCTGAGCACACCGGCGCCCGAGGCATAGCTCTTGCCGCCGCCCAGCCGGTCGCCGACGAGCCGCAGCGGCGCATCGGCGAGCGCCGCATTCCACACGCCGAGCGTCGCCCCGCCGCGCAGCGCCTCGCCGAGCGCGGCGACCTGCGCCGGCGTCGCGTAGCGGCGGACGATCTGCACCGCATCGACATGGCCTTCGAGCAGCCGGCCGAGCGGCAGATCACGCCGGCCGGTGGCGTAGAGCGCGCGGAGCAGGGCGAGATAGGCGTCGGTATCGGTCGGATCGCCGGGCGGGGTCTCGTCCCAGCCCTGCGCGCGGATCGCATCGCGCAGCAGATCGCGCATCATGCCGCTTCCTCCTGCGGCTGCGCCTCGAGCGCGGCCAGCGCCGCCTCGGCAAGGCCGAGGGGCAGCAGCGCCGGCTGGACCGAAGCGGCCGGGACGACGCGCATCGCAAAGGCCTCGCCATTGGGGCAATCGCGCGCGACGCCGAGGATATGGTCGGCATCGAGCCCGATCACCGCGCCGAGCCGGCCGCGGCTCGCCGGATCGTCGATCGTCGCGAACGCCCGCCGCGCGGCGGCCTGCGCGCGCGCCTGCCAGGCGATGCCGGCGGGATGCGCGACCTGCGGCAGATCGCCGTCGTCGAGCCGGCGCAACTGGCCGGCCAGCCCGCCGTCGACCCGGCCGATCCGCCGTGACGAGGTCTCGACCACCATCGCCGCATCGCGCCGGACGCGGAAGCCGGCGCGCGCCGCCTCGTCGAGCAGATCGGCATCCTCGCCGTGCGGCAGCGTGCGAAAGCCGCCGAGCGCGCGATAGCAGGCGGCGCGGACGGCGAGATTGGCGCCGCCTCCAAAATGGTGGCTGGCGCGATCCTCCCAGTCGACCGGATCGAGCCGCCGGCGATAGGCGTGGAGCCGGTCGAAATAGCGTTCGACGCGGCCTTGCAGGGGATCGGCGCTGCCGTTGCGGCGAACGATGCGGCCGGCGGCGACGTCGGCGAGGGCGAGCGCGGCAGACCCGGCGGCGATCCAGTCGGCGGCGGGGGTGCTGTCGGCATCGGTGGTGAAGAGCAGCGCGTCGGCATCACCGATCCGGTCGAGCGCCATAAGCATCGCCGCCCGCCGGGCCCGACCCGCATTGGCATCGGCCTGGCGCGGGCCGATCGCGATCCGGATCGGACGGTCGGCGGCAGCGGCGCGGAGCAGCGCCTCACTGCCGTCGCTGCACCCGTCGAGGTAGAAACAGCTGGTCACCGCGCCGGCAGGATCGCAGCGCCGCAATGCCGCGAGCAGCCCGGGCAGGGCCCGTTCCTCGTTGCGGACGGGCACGCAGACCAGGACCGGGCAGGGTGACAGCAGCGCAGACCTCCAAACCGCGGTGCCGGGACCGCGGCGCCGGCGTAGCGGTTTATCGTCTGTTCGTCGTAACTTATCGTATTGATCCATGTGTCAGGCGGCGGCGACGCCGGTGCCGTCGAACTCGGCGAAGGCGGCGCGGACCTCGTCGGCGAGCGTCGCGTCGGCGATGGCGACGGAGACGCGGACCGCCCCGGCGAGCGGCGCGTCGTCACGCGGTTCGGGCGTGGGAGCGGCCGCGGCCTCGTCGCTGCCCGCCTGTTCGACGCCGGTGGTGTTCGCCGCGCCGTCGGCGAGGACGCGGATCGCCTCGCGCGGCACTTCGAACTGCTGCACCAGGCGTTCCACCGTCATCTCCGCCTCACGGCGGGTGGCGAAGCGGGCGGTCAGGGTCGTGCTCATCATCGTCTCCCGGCGGCCGTCGTGGTCGCCATGCGGTCAACGCCCGGCGCAGGGTGTTCGGGCGCAGGCGAATCGTCATGGCGTTGCGGCGGCACGGCGACGCGCTACACAGCCGCCATGACCAGCCGAGCCCATCCGTCCGACGGCGCCGAGGCGCTCGTCATCGTCGATCCGCAGAACGACTTCTGCCCGGGCGGACGGCTCGCCGTCGCCGGGGGCGATGCGGTGATGGCGCCGATCGCCACGCTCGCCGAACGCTTCGCGCATGTCGTGGTGACGCAGGACTGGCATCCCGCCGGCCATGGCTCACTCGCGAGCAGCCATGCCGGCCGCGCGCCGTACGAGGTGATCGCGATGCCCTATGGCGACCAGGTGCTGTGGCCCGACCATTGCCTGCAACGCAGCGACGGCGCCGATTTCCATCCGGCCGTGGCGGCGGCGGTCGCGCACGCGCGGCTGATCGTCCGCAAGGGGATCGACCCGGCAGTCGATTCCTATTCCGCCTTCTTCGAGAATGACCGGAGGACGCGCACCGGGCTCGCCGGTGCGTTGCGCGATCTCGGCGTGACGCGCTGCGTCTTCGTCGGTCTGGCGTATGATTTCTGCGTCGGCTGGTCGGCGCTCGACGCGCGGCGCGAGGGGTTCGCCGCGACGATCCTGCGGCCGCTGACCCGCGCGATCGCGATGCCGGCCGGTTCGGGGACGAGCGTCGACGCGATCGACCGCGCGCTCGCCGCCGCGGGCGTCACCGTGCGCGACTGAGCCGGCGCTCAGACGTCCGAATCGAGGCGGAGTCTCCATGCGGTCGGCGCCGCCGGCGGTTCGGGCGGCAGCGTCTCGGCGATCGCGCGTTCGGCCTCGCGCGCCATGCGCACCAGCAGCGACCGGTCGAAACCGGCGGCGAGCGGCGCATTGTCGGCGACGCAGATCGCACCGAGCGCCATGCCGCCGTCGTCGTGGATCGGCACGCCGGCGTAGAATCGGATATAGGGATCGCCGGTCACCGACTCATAGCCGGCGAAGCGCACATCGGTCCGCGCGTCGGGCACGACCAGCGCCCGCCCGCCCTGCTGGATCGTTACCGCACAAAAGGCGGTGCTGCGAGCCGTCTCGGCGTAACCGAGGCCGCGTTCGGCAAGCAACAGCTGCGAGCGCCGGTCGATGATCGAGATGGCGGCAAAGGGGGTGCGATAATGATCGCGGACCTCGTCGACGATCCGCAGCAATTCGCTGCTGCCGCGCAAGCTCACCACCCGGCTGCGATCGACCGCGCCCTGCCGCTTCTTCTCGGCGGAGAAGGCTTGAAACCAATTGTCGACGTTCGGTTCCTGCACATCACTCTCCCTTCGTCACGCTTACGGGGTATCGAAGGAGGCGACGACTTATGCAAAGGGAATTGCATCGCAAGATGGGGCGGCCTGTCTCGCATCGGGGATTTGCGGGCAACGCGTCGAGCAATTGCCGGTCAAAGTGGTTCGGTTATCGGTTAATGACATATTAGCCGTCTTGTCGTCCGAAGCTGATGCCTGCTCTGGGATGGCGCTTAAGGTCTGCGCGACAACTTCGTGAGGGCGTGGACGGCGAGTAGCGGGTCGCGGCAAGTCATGCCCGGTAGCGCGAAGGTGCAGGAGCGGCAGGCCGAAGATCTTCGCCCGATGCCATTCGCGCCCGTGCCTCCTCGAAACGAGCAAAAGCCCGCGACCGTTCGGATCGCGAGCCTGCTGCTCTTTGGAAAATGGTGCCCAGAAGAGGACTCGAACCTCCACGACCTTGCGATCGCCAGCACCTGAAGCTGGTGCGTCTACCAATTCCGCCATCTGGGCACGGGGTAGGCGGCGGCCTTTAGGGGGCGGTCGGCGCGCTTGTCAACACGGGTTTCACGGGGCAAGGGGCGAAACATCAGCACAGCGACGAAAAAAATGAGGCCCGGGCGATGAAAGACAAGCTGGTTACGATCTTCGGCGGCGGCGGATTCGTCGGTCGCTACGTGGTGCAGGCGCTGCTGCACGGCGGTGCGCGCGTCCGCGTCGCCGAGCGCGATCCGCGGCATGCGTGGTTCCTCAAGCCCTTGGGTGGGCTCGGTCAGACCCAATTCGTCGCCGCCGACGTGACGCTGCCCGAGACGGTGGCACGCGCGGTGCAGGGCGCCGATGCGGTGATCAACATGGTCGGCGTGCTGGCCGGCGATTTCGAGCGCGTCCACGTCGGCGGCGCGCGCATCGTCGCCGAGGCCGCGGCGGCGGCGGGCGTCGAAACGCTCGTCCATATGTCGGCGATCGGTGCCGATGCGCAGGCGCGATCCGCTTATGGCAGCAGCAAGGGGCGCGGCGAGGAAGCGGTGCGCGCCGCTTTCCCGGGCGCGGCAATCATCCGCCCGTCGATCGTCTTCGGGCGCGAGGATCAGTTCATCAACCGCTTCGCCGCGATGATCGGCAAGGCGCCGGTGGTGCCGGTGCTGCGCGCCGGCGTGAAGTTCCAGCCGGTGTTCGCCGGCGACGTCGGCGAGGCGATGGCGGCGGCGACCGACGCGCGCTTCGCCGGCGAGACGTTCGAGCTCGGCGGCCCGGACGTGCTGACGATGGGCGAGATCATCCGCTGGATCGCACAGACGATCGGCCGCAGCCCGTCGATCGTCGAACTGCCCGACGCGGCCGGCGCCTTCCTCGCCAGGCTGCCGTTCGCGCCGATCACCAAGGATCAGTGGCTGATGCTCCAGCGCGACAATGTCGTCACGCCGGGTGCGCCGGGCCTCGCCGCGCTCGGTGTCGATCCGACGCCGTTGCAGGCGGTTGCGCCCGAATGGCTCGTCCGCTTCCGCCGCACCGGCCGCTTCGGTCGCCGTGCCGCAACACTCGCCGCCTAAGGACCATCCATGGATCTGCTGACCGTCATCCTCCTCGGCATCGTCGAGGGGGTCACCGAATTCCTGCCCGTCTCCTCGACCGGGCATCTCATCCTCGCCGGTACGTTGCTCGGCGTGCAGGATCAGGCGACCGCGACCTTCGACATCGTCATCCAGTTGGGCGCGATCCTGGCGGTGATCGTCCTCTACTGGCGGCGCTTCTGGGACGTGGCGACGGGATTGGCCGGTGGGCAGCCCAAGTCGATCGCCTTCGTGCGCAACATCGCGCTCGGCTTCCTGCCCGCCGCGGCGATCGGCGTGCTGGTGTACAAGGCGGTGAAGTCGCTGCTCGAAAGTCCCACCGTCGTCGCGGTGGCGCTGATCGTCGGCGGTGTCGCGATCCTCGTCATCGAGCGGTTGGTCAAGCAGGCGCGGATCGAATCGGTCGAGGCGATGCCGTGGACGACCGCGCTCGGCGTCGGCGTCGTCCAGTGTCTGGCGATGATCCCCGGCGTCAGCCGCTCGGGCGCGACGATCATGGGGGCGCTCAGCCTCGGCGTCGATCGCCGTGCGGCGGCGGAATTCTCCTTCTTCCTCGCGATCCCGACGATGCTCGCCGCATCGGGTTACGACCTGCTCAAGTCGGGGGCGACGCTGGGACAGGGCGAATGGCTCAGCATCGCGATCGGCTTCGTCGTCTCGTTCGTCGTCGCGCTGGTGGTGATCCGCTGGTTCGTCGGCATCGTCAGCCGGCACGGCTTCGCGCCCTTCGCCTGGTATCGCATCGTCATCGGGGCGGTCGCCCTGGTTGCCCTCCAACTGCGATAGGACCGGAGGAGTACCTAAAGAGGATACCTGCGGGCCGGGTTGATAGCCTCATTCCGTTTGGTACGACTTTTTAGGGCATATTAGCTTACCTAAAACATGATTTGTGCGTGACATGGCGGCCTTTCCTTTCTAGCGGATGCGAAAGGAGGCCCCATGGCGCACGATTCCATGCTCAAGTTCGTTGCCCGGCCGCAGGCCTATCCGGCGAAGCGTCCCGCTGACGCGCGCGCGGAGGATTTTGCCGAGATCGCCGCGCGCTATGCGCCGCCGGCGGCGGAGGATCAGGCCGGGCGCTGCTCGCAATGCGGCGTGCCCTATTGCTCGGTGCACTGCCCGCTCCACAACCATATTCCCGACTGGCTGCGGCTCACCGCCGAGGGCCGATTGCGCGAGGCCTATGAGCTGAGCAACGCCACCTCGACCATGCCGGAGATCTGCGGCCGCATCTGCCCGCAGGACCGGCTGTGCGAGGGCAATTGCGTCATCGAATTTTCCGGCCACGGCGCGGTGACGATCGGTTCGGTCGAGAAGTTCATCACCGACACCGCCTGGGAAGAGGGCTGGGTCGAGCCGCTCGTCCCCGGTCCGGCGCGCGGCGCGTCGGTCGCGGTGATCGGCGCGGGGCCGGCGGGGCTGACCGCGGCGGAATATCTGCGCGGCCACGGTTATGAGGTTCACGTCTACGACCGCCACGACCGCGCCGGCGGGCTGCTGACCTATGGCATCCCCGGCTTCAAGCTGGAGAAGCCGGTGGTGATGCGCCGCGTCGAGCGCCTTAAGGCAGGCGGCATCGTCTTCCACGAAGGGTTCGACGTCGGCGAACAGGCGAGCCTCGACGAACTGCGTCGCGAGCATGACGCGGTGCTGATCGCGACCGGCGTCTACAAGGCGCGGGCGCTCGACGTCGCCGGCGGCGACGATCGCGTGGTGGCGGCGCTCGACTATCTGATCGCCTCGAACCGCAAGGGCTTCGGCGATGCGGTGCCGGCATTCGATCAGGGCGCGCTCGATGCGGCGGGCAAGCATGTCGTCGTGATCGGCGGCGGCGATACCGCGATGGATTGCGTGCGCACCGCGATCCGCCAGGGCGCCGCCTCGGTCAAATGCCTGTACCGCCGCGATCGCAAGAACATGCCGGGCAGCCAGCGCGAGGTCGCCAATGCCGAGGAAGAGGGCGCCGAATTCGTCTGGCTTTCGGCACCGGCGGCGTTCGAGGCGGACGGCACGGTGCGCGCCCGCAAGATGCGGCTCGGCGCCCCCGACGCCAGCGGTCGCCGCGCGCCCGAAGCGGACCCGAGCGGCGACTTCACGCTCCATGCCGATCTGGTGATCCAGGCCTTGGGCTTCGACGCCGAAGACCTGCCGACGCTGTTCGGCGCGCCCGAGCTCGGCGTCAGCCGCTGGGGCACGGTGCTGGTCGACGGCAAGACGCTGATGACCAGCCTCGACGGCGTGTTCGCGGCGGGCGACATCGTGCGCGGCGCGAGCCTCGTCGTCTGGGCGATCCGCGACGGTCGCGATGTCGCGGCGACGATGCACAAGTGGCTGAAGGCCAAGGCGAAGGTCGGCAAGGTGGCGGCATGAGCCCGCTCCGGCTGCTCGTCGCGACCGCGCTATTGGTCGCACCTGAGCCCGTGCTGGCGCAGGCAGCGGCGCAACCCGGCACGATCGCCACCGCCCGCGCCCTTGTGGCGCAGATGCGGATGGAGCGCGTGCTCGATCCGATGTTCGCACAGCTCATGCCGCTGATGGTCAGCAACGTCGAAAATGCGATGCGGGCCGATACGGCGGCACCGGCGGCGCTCAAGGCACGGCTCGCCACCGATGCGGGCCGGCAGCAGGTCGGCGCGATCATCTCCGAAGAATTCGCACGCGCGTTCCGCGAGCGCTATCCGGCGATCGCCGAAGCGACGGCGGAGGAATATCGCAAGACGTTCAGCGAAAGCGAACTGACGACGATCCTCGCCTTCTATCGATCGCCGACCGGCGCCAAGCTGCTCGACGCCCAGCCGGCGTTGCAGAAGGCGCTGTCCGAGGCAGGACGCGGCGTAGGCCGCGATGCTGCAATGGCAGCGTTCCCGAAAGTCCAGGCGCGTCTCAGCGCGCTCGATACCCCGGCCGGCAAGTAGGACCTATCCGATGACCACCGATCCCCGCGCCTATCTCGCCGAGCATGGCATGTACCGCCCCGACAGCGAGGGCGATGCCTGTGGCGTCGGCCTCGTCGCCGCGACCGACGGGCGCGCGTCGCGGCGCGTCGTCCAGTCGGCGGTCGATGCGCTGAAGGCGGTGTGGCACCGCGGCGCGGTCGATGCCGATGGCAAGACCGGCGACGGCGCGGGCATCCATATCGACCTGCCGCACCGCTTCTTCGACGACGCCGTCGTCGCATCGGGGCACAAGGTGCTGCCCAACCGGCTCGCGGTCGGCATGATCTTCCTGCCGCGCACCGACCTCGGCGCGCAGGAGATGTGCCGCACGATCGTCGAGAGCGCGATCATCGAGGCGGGCTATACCATCTACGGCTGGCGGCAGGTGCCCGTCGACGTGTCGGTGATCGGCCTCAAGGCGCAGACGACGCGGCCGGAGATCGAGCAGATCATGATCGCCGGGCCGATGCCCGACGAGGTCAGCGCCGCCGAATTCGAGAAGAACCTCTACCTCGTCCGCCGCCGCATCGAGAAGCGCATCATCGCCGCGCAGATCCAGGGCTTCTACGTCTGCTCGCTGTCGTGCCGCTCGATCGTCTACAAGGGGCTGTTCCTCGCCGAGAGCCTGTCGGTCTTCTATCCCGATTTGCAGGACCAGCGGTTCGAATCGCGCGTCGCGATCTTCCACCAGCGCTATTCGACCAACACCTTCCCGCAATGGTGGCTGGCGCAGCCGTTCCGCTGCCTCGCGCATAACGGCGAGATCAACACGATCCGCGGCAACAAGAACTGGATGCTCAGCCACGAGATCCGCATGGCGAGCCTCGCGTTCGGCGACAATTCGGAGGACATCAAGCCGGTGATTCCGGCGGGCGCGTCCGACACCGCCGCGCTCGACGCGGTGTTCGAGGCGATCTGCCGATCGGGGCGCGACGCGCCGACCGCCAAGCTGATGCTGGTGCCGGAGGCCTATTCGGACGACATGCCGCCGGCGCACCTCGCCATGTACCAATATCTCGCCTCGGTGATGGAACCGTGGGACGGCCCCGCCGCGCTGGCGATGACCGATGGCCGTTGGGCGGTGGCGGGCGTCGACCGCAATGCGCTGCGGCCGCTGCGCTATACGCGCACCTCGGACGGGTTGCTCGTCGTCGGGTCGGAGACCGGCATGGTCGCGCTGCCCGAATCGACCGTCGTCGCCAAGGGGCGGCTCGGGCCGGGGCAGATGATCGCGGTCGACCTCGAACAGGGGCAGGTGCTCGGCGATCGCGAGGTCAAGGACCGGATCGCCGCCGAGCATGATTATCCGGCGATGATCGGCGAATTCCACACGCTCGACGATCTGCCCGAGGTCGAGGAGGCGGTGGTCCGCTACGACCGGCCCGCGCTGGCGCGGCGGCAGGTCGCCGCCGGCCAGACGCTCGAGGACATGGAGCTGATCCTTTCCCCGATGGTGGAGACCGGCAAGGAGGCGATCGGCTCGATGGGCGACGATACGCCGCTCGCCGTCATCAGCGACAAGCCGCGCCTGATCAGCCAGTTCTTCCGCCAGAACTTCAGCCAGGTGACCAATCCGCCGATCGACCCGCTGCGCGAACGCTACGTCATGTCGCTGCGCACCCGCTTCGGCAATCTCGCCAATATCCTCGATACCGAGGATCAGCGCGACCGCGTGCTGGTGCTCGATTCGCCGGTGCTGACCGGCCAGCATTGGGCGCGGCTCAAGGCGCATTTCGCGCGCACCGCGACCGAGATCGACTGTACCTTCGATGCCGACGGTGGTCCGGAGAAATTGCGCGCCGCGATCCAGCGCATCCGCAACGAGGCGGAGCAGGCGGTGCGCCAGGGCAAGAGCGAGCTGTTCCTGACCGACGAACATGTCGGCGAAGACCGGATCGCGATCGCCGGCGTGCTGGCGGCGGCGGCGGTGCATACGCATCTCGTCCGCCGGGGGCTGCGCTCCTATGCCTCGATCAACGTGCGCTCGGCGGAATGCCTCGACACGCATTATTATGCGGTGCTGATCGGCGTCGGCGCGACGACGGTGAACGCCTATCTGGCGGAGGCGGCGATCGTCGACCGGCAGGCGCGCGGGCTGTTCGGCGACCTGTCCTTGGAGGAATGCCTCAAGCGCCATCGCCATGCGATCGAGGAAGGCCTGCTCAAGATCATGAGCAAGATGGGGATCGCGGTGATCTCCTCCTATCGCGGCGGCTATAATTTCGAGGCGGTCGGTCTCAGCCGCAGCCTGGTCAACGACCTGTTCCCCGGCATGCCCGCCAAGATCTCGGGCGAGGGCTATAACTCGCTGCACCATTCGGCGATGATGCGGCACGAGCTCGCCTGGGACGAGGCGGTCGCCAAGCTGCCGATCGGCGGTTTCTACCGGCAGCGCCATACCGGCGAGACGCATGCCTATTCGGCGCAGCTGATGCACCTGTTGCAGACCGCGGTGTCGACCGACAGCTATACCAGCTATCTCCAGTTCAGCCGCGGCGTCGCCGATCTGCCGCCGGTCTATCTGCGCGACCTGCTCCAGTTCAATTTCCCGAGCGAGGGCGTGCCGGTCGATCAGGTCGAGGCGATCACCGAGATCCGCAAGCGCTTCGTCACGCCGGGCATGTCGCTGGGCGCGCTGTCGCCGGAGGCGCACGAGACGCTGGCAATCGCGATGAACCGGATCGGCGCCAAGGCGGTGTCGGGCGAGGGCGGCGAGGACGTCAAGCGCTTCACCCCCTATGAGAATGGCGACAACGCCAATTCGACGATCAAGCAGATCGCCAGCGGCCGCTTCGGCGTCACCGCCGAATATCTCGGCGCCTGTGAGGAGATCGAGATCAAGGTCGCGCAGGGTGCCAAGCCCGGCGAGGGCGGGCAGCTGCCCGGCTTCAAGGTCACCGAATTCATCGCCAAGCTGCGCCATGCGACGCCGGGCGTGACGCTGATCTCGCCGCCGCCGCATCACGACATCTATTCGATCGAGGATCTGGCGCAGCTCATCTACGACCTGAAGCAGATCAATCCGCGCGCGCGCGTCTGCGTCAAATTGGTCAGCTCGTCGGGGATCGGCACGGTCGCGGCGGGCGTCGCCAAGGCGCATGCCGACGTCATCCTGGTCGCCGGCCACGTCGGCGGCACCGGCGCCTCGCCCCAGACCAGCGTCAAATATGCCGGGACGCCGTGGGAGATGGGCCTCAGCGAGGTCAATCAGGTGCTCACGCTCAACGGCCTGCGCGGCCGGGTGCGGCTGCGCACCGACGGCGGGCTCAAGACCGGGCGCGACATCGTCATCGCCGCGATCCTGGGTGCCGAGGAATTCGGCATCGGCACGCTCAGCCTCGTCGCGATGGGCTGCATCATGGTGCGCCAATGCCATAGCAACACCTGCCCGGTCGGCGTCTGCACGCAGGACCCGGCGCTGCGCGACAAGTTCGTCGGCACGCCGGAAAAGGTCATCAACCTGATGACCTTCATCGCCGAGGAGGTGCGCGACATCCTCGCCCGGCTCGGTGTGCGCAGCCTCGACGAGGTGATCGGGCGGACCGAATTGCTGCGTCAGGTCAGCCGCGGTGCCGAGCATCTCGACGATCTCGATCTCAATCCGATCCTCGCCAAGGTCGATGCGACCGATGCCGAGCGGCGTTTCTCGCTGTCGACCTTCCGCAACGAAGTGCCCGACAGCCTCGACGCGCAGATCATCAAGGATGCCGCGGCGGTGTTCAGCCGCGGCGAGAAGATGCAGCTCACCTATTCGGTGCGCAACACGCATCGCGCGGTCGGCACGCGGCTGTCGAGCGAGGTCACCCGCCGGTTCGGGATGAGCAAGCTCGCCGACGGTCACGTCACCGTCCGCCTGCGCGGCAGCGCGGGGCAGAGCCTCGGCGCCTTCCTGTGCAAGGGCATCACGCTCGAAGTGTTCGGCGACGCCAACGATTATGTCGGCAAGGGCCTGTCGGGCGGGATCATCGTGTTGCGGCCCGCGGTATCGTCGCCATTGGCGAGCCAGGACAATACGATCCTCGGCAATACGGTGCTCTACGGCGCGACGTCGGGAACCCTGCTCGCCGCCGGGCAGGCGGGCGAGCGGTTCGCGGTGCGCAACTCGGGTGCGACCGTGGTCGTCGAGGGCTGCGGCGCCAATGGCTGCGAATATATGACCGGCGGCGTCGCGGTGCTGCTCGGCCGGGTCGGCCAGAATTTCGGCGCCGGGATGACCGGCGGCATGGCCTTCGTCTACGATCCCGACGGCGCATTCGCCCAGCGCGCCAATCCGGAGAGCATCGTCTGGCAACGGCTTGCCTCGGCGCATTGGGCGGGCGTGCTGCACGATCTCGTCCAGCGCCATGCGGCGGCGACCGACAGCAAATGGTCGAAGGGGCTGCTCGCCGATTGGGACCGGGTCGCCGGCGACTTCTGGCAGGTGGTGCCCAAGGAGATGCTGTCGCGCCAGACCTATCCGTTGGATGATTCGGTGGCGCTGGTCGCGGCAGAGTAAGGGGTTACAGCGCGGGCCGGATATCGGTCCGCGCGAAATCCTCGCCTTTGTAGAGCAGGGGTAGGTCGAGCGACTTGGCGACCGCATAGACCATGCAATCGCCGAAATTCAGTCGCGCCGGGCGGCCACTGAATCGTTGCAGCGCCTCGATGGCGAGCGCGACGTGTGTTTCCGTCCAAGGGACGATCTGTATCGACGGCGCAGTGAGCAAGGTGTCCGCGCGCAACGTATAGTTTGGGCCGAAGCGCCGATGGATCACCAGACGGAGTTCGAAGATCGTCGGAGCAGGTACGATGATAGCCGCATGATCCCGCAACGCATCCGCGTAGAGCTGGGCGTCAGCTTCATTGAAGATGATCGCGGCGAAGGCGGACGCATCCGCCACGATCATCGCGGCAGGCCGTTTTCGTCGTACACTAACTCACGGTAGGGTCGGGGATCGAGAACGGGAGCCTTGGCGAACGTCGCCTGCACCTCGCGCACGCGCCGCATGAAATCGTCCTTACGGTCCTGTTCGATATCACGGGCCAGCTCGCTGTTGACGGCCAGCCCGATGGCGTCGGTCAACGAAACTCCGCGGCGTTCGGCCAGCTGCCGGATCGCCCGCTCATGCGCATCGTGTTCGATGGTGATACCCATCCGCCCATCCTCAAGACAGCGTCATTCTAAATTATAGAACGGATGAGGTGAACACAACGGCTTCACCTCGCCCCCGCCGATGCCCTACAGAGCCGGCATGTGGCAGCTTTACCAATTCCCGCTTTGTCCGTTCAGCCGCAAGGTGCGGCTGCTGCTCGGCGAGAAGGGCGTCGGCTATGCGCTGGTCCGCGAATCGCCGTGGGACCGGCGTGACGAGTTCATGGACATGAACCCCGCCGGCGAGACGCCGGTGATGGTCGATGCCGCACGGCCGGGTGCGCCGCTGATCGATTCGATGGCGATCTGCGAATATTTCGAGGAGACGGTCGACAAGGCGGCGATGATCAACGGCACCGCCGCCAATCGCGCCGAGATCCGCCGGCTGGTCAGCTGGTTCGACACGCATTTCTACCGTGACGTCACCGGGCCGCTGTTACACGAGCGGGTCGTCAAGCGGCTCGCGCATCGTGCCTCGCCGGACGCCCGCGGGCTGCGCGAGGCGATGAAGGCGGCGGTCAGCCACCTCGATTACACCGATTATCTGCTCGACCATCGCAACTGGCTGGGCGGCGCGACGCTGAGCCTCGCCGATCTCGCCGCGGCGGCGCAGATTTCGGTCGCCGATTATCTCGGCGGAATCGACTGGAAGGGGCATGACCAGACCGCGCGCTGGTATCGCGGCTTCAAGAGCCGGCCGAGCTTCCGGCCGCTGCTGTCCGAACGGATGGAGATGATTGGGCCACCGGCGCATTATGACAATGTCGACTTCTGACCCCGCGACGATCGCCGACTTCGAGCGGATCGACATCCGCGTCGGCACGATCGTCGCCGCCGAGCCCTTCCCGGAGGCGCGCAAGCCGGCGATCAAGCTGCGCATCGACTTCGGCCCGCAGATCGGCGTGAAACGGTCGTCGGCGCAGATCACCACCCACTATACGCCCGAGGCGCTGGTCGGGCGCCAGGTCGCCGCGGTCGTCAATTTCCCGCCGCGGCAGATCGGGCCGTTCCTGTCCGAGGTGCTGACCCTCGGCTTCCCCGATGCGGACGGCGCAGTGGTGCTGATCGGCCCGGGGCAGCTGGTGCCGGATGGCGGGCGGCTGTTCTAGCCGGCGAGCAGCGCCAGCGTCGCCTGATCGCGCTGACCACGGTAGAAGCGGGAGAGCGCCGCGGTGAACGGCGCCGGATCGTCGGCGACCTCGGCGAACAGCGTCATCGACGAATGGAGTTTCAGCGCATCGACCTCGCCGAGGATCGACAGCGCGCTGCCCGGCGCGGCGGTGACCGTCCGCGTCGCCTCGATCAGCCGGGGGCCGAGCAGGGGATGGGCGAGATAGGCGCGTGCCTCGACAGCGTCGCGGATCGCGTAGAAGCGCGCCGTCTCGCTATGGCCGAGGCCGGCGATCTGCGGGAAGATGAACCACATCCAATGGCTGGTCTTGCGGCCCCGGCGCAGTTCGGCGAGCGCCTGATCGTGGACGAGGGCTTGGGCGGAGAGGAAACGATCGAGCGCGTCAGTCATGGGCGAGGCAACCGCCGGGGTGGCTGCCGCGTTCCCCATTCCTATGCGCGCCCTCTGCCTTGTCCCGCTCGTCCTGCTCGCCGCCTGCGGCAGCCGTGAGACCGCCACCCGCGACGACAATGCCGCCGCCGCCGCTTTCGTGCCGCCGCCGACGCTGCCGCCCAAGCCCTTGCCGGGGCAGGAGCACAGCAATCCGATCACCGCTTATGTCGGCAAATATCCGGGCGATGCGGTCGACGGCGTCGGCTTCTACGATCGCACCGAAGTGTCGCGCGCGCTGATCGACGCGGTCGGTGACGAGAAGCTGCGCCATCGCTTCACCTCGCGCGAGGCGGTGAGCGTGCCGATCTTCCGCAGCCGCGACGGCCGCATCGCCGCACATGGCTGTGCGCCGCATGATTGCGCCGACACCAACTGGACCTTCCTCGTCGCGCCGGACGGCAGCCGGGGCGAGGCCTGTTACCATGATCAGGCGACGATGGCGGCGACCAGCCGCTGGTATGCCGCCGGATCGCCGCCGCGGTCCCGCCCCGGCGATTGCCCCCAGGAGTAAGCGATGCTCGAACATGTCCCCGCCTGGCTCGGTCAGGCGCTCAGCAGCGTGCGCGCCGGCGCCGACAAGCTGGCGATCGCTCGGCCGGAGCTCGGCGCGGGCTTTCCGTCGCTCGACCTGACCAGCCCCGCCTTTGCCGACGGCGCGCGGCTGCCGGCGCGGTTCACCGCGGACGGCGAGGGCGTGTCGCCGCCGCTGACCTGGGGCGCGGCGCCCGAAGGGACGGCGCTCTATGCGCTGCTGGTCGAGGATGCCGATGCACCGGCGCCGCAGCCGCTGGTCCATGCGGTGGTATGGGGCATCGCCGCGGATGTCGGACGGCTCGCCGAGGGCGCGATCAGCCGTGACGGCGCGGGGACGCCGGAGCGCGATGTCGGGCGCAATTCCTATCTGCGCGAGGGCTGGCTGCCGCCCGATCCGCCGACCGGCCATGGCGCGCATCGGTACGTCTTCCAGCTGTTCGCCCTCGACGCCGGTGTGGGCGCGCCGGGCGAGACGCCGGGGCGGAGTGCGATCCTGGCTGCGATGGCGGGGCATGTGCTCGCCGCCGGGGTGTTGACCGCGACCTATGATCGCGGCGAGGCGGCGGCGGTCGGCCCGGTCGGGGCCGCCGCGCACGCCTGAGCCGTCAGGCGATCGGCATCACCGGCACGGCGGCGCTGATCGCGATCATCGCGAAGGCGAAGGCGGCGACGACCGAAACAACCGAGCGCTGCGTGCTTTCGAAACGGGCAAACATGATCCTGATCCCTTTGCTGTAGCGGCGCGGGACTGTTCCCGGCCGATACAATGGGCATTGCAGACTTCGTGCCAAATGCCGGAAAGCACGCAAATGCGCGGTCGGGCCGATGGGTACGCAGGAGAGTTGGTAGTTTCCGCCGATCGGCTTGGCGTATCGTGCCAGGATCAGGCGGCGCACACCCGATCGCGGCCTTCGGCCTTGGCGGTGTAGAGCAAACGGTCGGCGCGATCGAAGGCGTCGGTGATCGTCTCGCCGGTATGGACCGCGGTGACGCCCACCGACACGGTGATCTGCCCGAGCGGCGTGTCGCTCTCGCGCAGACGGAAGCGTTTGCCAGCGATGGCATCGCGGACCGTGTCGAGATGCGCGGCCGCGTCGGCCAGGGTGATGCCGTTGAACAGCACCGCGAATTCCTCGCCGCCATGCCGGACGACGAGGTGGCTGGCGCATAGGTCGGCGAGCATCTTGGCGACCGCGCTGAGCACCCGGTCGCCGACCGGATGGCCGTGCTTGTCGTTGATCCGTTTGAACCGGTCGATATCGCAGACCGCGAGGCAGAAGGGGCCGTCGGACTCGCGCCGATTCGCGAACGCCTCGTCGAAGGCGCGGCGGTTGCGCAGGCCGGTGAGCGGGTCGCGACGCGCACTGTCATTCGCCTCGGCGAGCTTCATGCGCAGCGCCTCCGCCTCGTCGGTCGCCTTGGCGAGCCGCACCTCCGCCTCGCGGATGCGGGTCAGCATCGCGCCGGTGATGCGGGCGATCTCGTCGAGCCCCGCCGCGGGCAGCGTCGGGGCGGTATGGCGGATCGCGGCGGCGCTCTGTGCGAGATCGCGGCCGAAACCGCGCGTCTCGTCCTGCATCTCGCGCATCATCGTCGCGAAGCCGTCGACCTGGGCCTGGGGTTTTGCCACCAGAATGGCGGCATCATCGTCCTGCACGGTGCCGCCGAGCGCCTCGATATCCGACCGGCTGAGGCGGATGCCGCCGTCGGTCAGCCGGCGCACCGCCTGCGCGATCGCGCCCTGCGGATCGGCGATAACGTCATAAGCAAAGCTGTAATGCGACGGTTCCGGCGACAGGCCGTGATCGGCGAGGAAGTGGCCGATCCGCGTATACAGATCGGCGCCCCCAGTCTTTCTCGCTGCGTTCCCGCGCATGTTCCACCCTTTGTCCCGCCGCGACCATACGCGCAATTACTTAGCGGACGGTTTCAAATTGCTCAGTTATGGTGAAGTTTGCGCACGGCGGCGAGGGTGAGGGCGACGTGCTGCGCCGGATTCATGTCGTCGTGGACATAGGCGATGCGGCCGTCGCGCGCGATGACGTAGCTGGTGCGTTTGGTCAGCGCGCGGCCGCCGCCGTTGAGCGCGACGTCATAGCCCTTGATCACCGCCGGCCCGGCGCTCGCCACCGCGAACTTGCCCGCGCATTTCTCCGCCGAGAAGCGCTGCAGCGTCGGCACGTCGTCCGCCGACATGCCGATCACCGTCGCGCCCGCCTTCTGGAAATCGGGGATCGCTTCGGCAAAGGCATGCGCCTCCGCATTGCAGCCGCCGGTGAACGCCGCCGGGAAGAAATAGAGCACCACCGGCCCCTTCTTGAGCTGCTGCGCGAGGTCGATGCCGACGACCTGACCGGCGACCGCGCCGCGCGTCGAGAAGGTCGGCGCCTTGGCCCCGACCGGCAGGCCGGCGATGGCGGGTGTGGCGACCAGGGCGATGGCGGCGAAGGCGGCGGGCAGGCGCATGGCAATTCCTCTCGGTTTCGCGCACCCTAGCGCGCCGCCAGGCGAGGCGATAGGGCTGTCGTCATGCCGATTACCGCCGCCGACATCCAGCTCGCCAGCCGCCTCGCCGATGCCGCGGGCGCGGCGATCCGCCCCTATTTCCGCGAGGAACAGGGGCTGGAGATCAAGGCGGATCACTCCCCCGTCACCCGCGCCGATCGCGAGGCCGAGGCGGCGATGCGCAAGCTGCTCGATGCCGAGGCGGCGGGCGACGGCGTGATCGGCGAGGAATATGGCGAGAAGCCGGGCGTCACCGGCCGCCAATGGGTGCTCGACCCGATCGACGGCACGCGCAGCTTCACCGTTGGCCGCGCGATCTTCGGCACGCTGATCGCGCTGGTCGAGGATGGCTGGCCGCTGCTCGGCATCATCGATCAGCCGGTGCAGCGCGAGCGCTGGGTCGGCGTCGCCGGGCGGCCGACGACCTTCAACGGCCGGCCAACGCGGACGCGGACCTGTGCGCAGCTCGAAGGCGCGGTGCTCGCCACGACCAGCCCGCATCTGTTCGCCGAGGGCGACGTGCCGCATTATATGGCGCTGGTCGCCGCGGCCTCGGGCGGGCACACGCGGCAGGGGCCGGTCTATGGCGGCGACTGCTACAATTACGGGCTGCTCGCGAGCGGTCATCTCGACATCGTCGTCGAATCGGGGCTCCAGCTCTACGACTTTGCCGCGCTGGTACCGGTGGTCGAGGGCGCCGGCGGACGGATGTGCGACTGGAACGGCGACCCGCTCACCGCCGCGAGCGCGGGCCATGTGCTCGCCATCGGCGACCCGGCGCGCACCGACGACGTGCTGGAGGCGATCCGCGCGACCGCGGGGCATACGCACTGAGGAAGGCTTTGCGCCTCCCCGAAGAGGCGGATGGAATGCCGCCGACCTTCGTCATCCCCGCCTAGGCCGGGATCCATGGATACGGGACAGGCGCAGGGTGCGCTGTCGGTGGTGACATCGTGGCCATGGGTCTTGGCTTTCGTCGGGATGACGAAGGGCCGCGGATAGCCCGCCATCAGAAGATCCCCAGGAACTTCTTCCGCTGGCTTTTCTTCTCCGCGCCGGTGGTCTTGCCGTCCTCGTCCTTGGCGGTGGTGCCGTGGCCGACGTCGTCGCGGGGCTTGCCCTTGGTGGTGCGCTGCGCCTGCGCGGTGGCGCCGGCGAGCACCGGGCCGCAGGCGGCGGACTTGGCGTCGCCGATGTCGACGAAGGCGAGGATGCCCGCCACCGGCGTCGCCACCACCGCCAGGCCGAGGCCGGCACCGGCGCGTTCGAGCAGCTGGCCGCTGATCACGTCGAGCTTCGGCGCGGCGAAATAGCCGCCGACGCCGACCGGCGACTGGCCGGAGAACAGGCTGAACTTCTTTCCGTCGGCGCGGAAGGCGAGGTCGATCGCCTCGCTTCTGAAGCTGAACCCGCCGCGCCCGACGATGACGTTCTTGGTGGTGTCGATCAGGATCGGGTCCGCCGCGGCAACGCCGTTGCGGACGGTGAAGCCGATCAGCCCGCAATTGACCTCGACCGGCTTCTTGAGCTTGTCCTCGAACATCTTCTGGACGAACGTGCCGATATCGAGCTCGGCGAGCTGGACGTTGCGTGTCCAAAGCTGGCCGTGCGGCATGACGAAGGCGATGCGGCCGTGCGCGGTACTGAGCGACTGGTGGATCGAATCGCCACGGCCGACGAGCTGGATGCGCCCCTTGATCGTGCCCGTCGTCCCCGCCTCGGCAACGCCATAGCCGGCGAGCAGCTTGCCCATCGGCGTCGGCGACAGGCGGATGTCATAGGTGTCGAGCGCCGGCCGCTGCCGCGTGTCGAACGTCACGTCGGCGGCGACGTTGCCGCGCGCCATCGCCATGGTCAGCGGCGACAGGGTGAGCTTGCCGCGGTCGAGCGCCAGCGTCATCGCGATGTCGCTGATCGGCAGGTTGCGCGAGCGCACCCGGCCGATCGTCCAGCGGAGGTCGGCATCGAAGCGCTGCATCGTCGCGATCGGCAGCGCGGCTTCGGGCAGGATGCGCTGCGGCGCGGCGCCGGTCGCGGCGGCGGCGGCGAGCGCGCCCCTGGCGGCGACGATATCGGGATTGTAGCCGATGAACGGCGCGGCATCGATGATGTCGAGCGTCCTGGTGGCCAGCCGCGAATCGAGGTGCAGTCGCGCGCCGTTGGTGATCGTCAGCGTGCCGGCAAGATCGCTGGCGCCGACGGTGCCGCGCATATGGGTGAAGGTGTAGAGCTGGTCCTGCTGGACCAGTTGCGCCTTCAGCCGGTAGCGGCGGGTATTGGGGATGGCGACGCCGATGATGCCGAGCAGGTCGGCGAGGTTGCGGCCCTGCGCGCGCGTCTGCAACGGCACGCCTTCGATCCCCGCGATCGACGGCAGCGTGCCCGACACGTCGACGACATTGTCCGCCGCCCAGGCCCGCAGCACCAGCTCGTTCTTGCCGCGGTTGACCGTCGCATCGGGGGCGAGCAGCCGTGCGGCGACGCGGAACGGCGTGTCGCGGATCGTGCCATGGCCATCGACGCCGACCGCCTTGCCGATCCGCGCGTCGGTCGAGCGGATGTCGTCGACCTTGAGGTCGGCGAGCAGCCGCATGCGCGGATCGCGATAGCGGACGGTGGTGCCGCGCACCGTCGCGGTATCGATCCGCGGGAAGGGCAGGGGTTTGCCGCCCTTGCTGCTGCTGAACGTCCAGCTGTTGGCGCTGTGGTCCGCATTCCATTCGAGGTCGACCGCGCCGTCGACCAGATCGAGCCAGTAGAGGCGGCGCTTCCCCCACAGCAGCGACAGCGGCGCGATCCGCGTATCGATCCGTTCCGCCTGGAACAGATAGGGTCGCGTCGCCCAGGCCGGATTGCCGATCGTCATCCGCTCCGCGACGAACTTGATGCGGAAGGGCGCGAAGTAGAGCTGGAAGTCGCCCGCCACGGTGACGGGGCGATGCGTCTGGCCACCGACGAACCGCTCGAACGGACGGCGCAGGAAGCGCCCCTTGGTGACGTAGAGCACCAGCCAGATCGCGACGAGGAGGACTGCGAGCGCGAGCGCGATCCGGCCGGCGATCCGTCGCAGTCGCCGCCGGCGCGTCGGCACCGGGGCGGGATCCGCGGCGGGGTCCGTGGCGGGCGGCTGCGTCTCCATCACCGGCTGAATCGCGCCAGCGCTCGTTCCGGTTCCGCATCGGTTGCGTTTCCTGTCGCACATCGCTAAGGAGCCCGCTTCCCGAGCGAGGCGCTACAGGACTGCCCGGCCATCAAGGGCTGCCGCGGCGGTTCATGCCATGCTCACAGCGAAAGGACCAAAATGCCCAAGCTCAAGACGAAGAGCGGCGTCAAGAAGCGCTTCAAGCTGACCGCGAGCGGTCTGTTGAAGCACGGCGTCGCCGGCAAGCGCCACCGCCTGATCAGCCACAACAGCAAGTACATCCGCCAGAATCGCGGCACCAAGGTGCTGTCGAAGGCCGACACCGCGACGGTGAAGGCCTGGGCGCCGTACGGCCTCAAGTAAGGACATCAGGATATGGCACGCGTCAAACGTGGTGTAACCACCCGCGCCAAGCACAAGCGGATTCTGGAACAGGCGAAGGGCTATTATGGCCGTCGCAAGAACACGATCCGTATCGCCCGTCAGGCGGTCGAAAAGGCCGGGCAATATGCCTATCGCGACCGCAAGGTCAAAAAGCGGACCTTCCGCGGTCTGTGGATCCAGCGCATCAACGCCGGTGTCCGCGCCGAGGGTCTGACCTATTCGCAGTTCATGCACGGCCTCAAGCTCGCCGGCGTCCAGCTCGACCGCAAGGTCCTGGCCGACATCGCGATGCACGAGGGTGCGGCGTTCAGCGCGATCATCGCGCAGGCCAAGGCGGCGCTGCCCCAGGCGGCGTGACCTTCGCACCGCAGGTGACGGATGAGGCGTCGGTGGGCAACCACCGGCGCCTTTTTCGTTGCGGGCGTGGGTGGCTTGCCTCCTTCCTCTCGTCATTTTGGCGCAAGCCGGGATTCACGGACACGGTGTGGTGGCTGGTGCGTGCTGCCCTCGACGGCCCGTATCCATGGTTCCCGGCTTTCGTCGGGATGACGGAGGGAGGCATGGCGCGGTGGAAATGATGCCCTCCGGCGCAGTGGAGCCCGGCATCCCGCTATGACGTCTCTCGACGTGGGCGCGGCCCGAGCCGGCGGAACGGGGGGCGCTGCATGCGAGACGTATTCGAGCCGTGCGTCTATATCCTGGCCAGTCGTCGGCACGGCACGCTCTACATCGGCGTGACGTCCAACCTGCTCGCCCGCCTCGTCCAGCATCGCGAGGGGTTGATCCCTGGCTTCACCAAGGCATACGGCGTGCGGCGGCTTGTCTGGTATGAGCGGCATGCGACGATGGAGGCCGCCATCATTCGTGAGAAGCAGTTGAAGGAATGGCGGCGCGCGTGGAAGATCGTCCTGATCGAAGCGCAGAATGCGGACTGGGTAGATCTGGCGATCGGCCTCGGCCTGCCGCCCATGAAAGAGAGCGATACGTGACCGAAGACCTCGATACCCTGCGCGACCATCTGCTCGGCGCCATCCCCGCGGCGGACAGTGCCGAGGCGCTCGAGGCGCTGCGCGTCGAGGCGCTCGGCAAGCAGGGCAGCATCACCCAGGCGCTCAAGACGCTCGGCAAGATGACGCCGGAGCAGCGGCAGAGCGAAGGCCCGCGGATCAACGGGCTGCGCGAGGCGGTCGCCACGGCGATCGCGACGCGCAAGGCGGCGCTCGACCGCGCCGCGCTCGACGCGCGGCTGGCGAGCGAGACGCGCGACATGACGCTGCCGGCCGATGCGCCGATCGCCGGCACGGTGCATCCGGTCAGCCAGGTGATGGACGAGCTCGCCGAGATCTTCGCCGACCTCGGCTTCGCCGTCGCCACCGGGCCCGAGATCGAGGACGACTGGCACAATTTCACCGCGCTCAACATTCCCGAGACGCATCCGGCGCGGGCGATGCACGACACCTTCTATTTCCCCGACGGCGCCGCCGGAACGGGCGAGGCGCCGCGGATGCTGCTGCGCACGCATACCAGCCCGGTGCAGATCCGCACGATGCTCGACCAGCCGCCGCCGATCCGCATCATCGCGCCGGGCCGCACCTATCGCTCGGACAGCGACGCCACGCATACGCCGATGTTCCATCAGGTCGAAGGGCTGGTGATCGACAAGGGGATCACGCTCGGCCACCTCAAATGGACGCTGGAGACCTTCCTCAAGGCCTTCTTCGAGCGCGACGATATCGTGCTGCGGCTGCGGCCGAGCTATTTCCCGTTCACCGAACCGTCGGCGGAGGTCGACGTCGGCTATACGATCGAGAAGGGCAAGCGCGTCATCGGCGGTTCCGGTGGCGGCTGGATGGAGGTGCTCGGCAGCGGCATGGTCCACCCCAAGGTGATCGCCGCCTGCGGCCTCGATCCCGCGGTGTGGCAGGGCTTCGCATTCGGCTGCGGCATCGACCGGCTGGCGATGCTCAAATACGGCATGGACGATCTGCGCGCCTTCTTCGACGGCGATATCCGCTGGCTCAAACATTATGGGTTCTCGAGCCTCGACGTACCCACGCTGTCGGGAGGAGTCGGCGCATGAAGTTCACCCTTGGCTGGCTGAAGAGCCATCTCGCCACCGATGCCTCGCTCGACGCGATTCTCGACGGGCTGACCCGCATCGGCCTGGAGGTCGAGGGCGTGCACAATCCGGGCGAGGCGCTGGCCGCCTTCCGCGTCGCGCGCGTGCTGTCGGCGGAGCGGCATCCGCAGGCGGACAAATTGCAGGTGCTGTCGGTCGATGCCGGCGACGGACCGATGCAGGTCGTCTGCGGCGCGCCCAATGCGCGCGCGGGCCTCGTCGGCGTGTTCGGCGCGCCGGGCGCCTATGTGCCGGGGCTCGACGTGACGCTCAAGGTCGCGGCGATCCGCGGCGTCGAATCGAACGGCATGATGTGCTCGGCGCGCGAATTGCAGATCGGCGAGGGGCATGACGGCATTATCGAACTGCCCGACGATGCGCCGGTCGGCACCAGCTATTCGGACTATGCCGGGCTCAACGATCCGGTGATCGACGTGTCGATCACGCCCAACCGGCAGGATTGCATGGGCGTCCACGGTATCGCCCGCGATCTCGCCGCGGCCGGGCTCGGCACGCTGATCGCGCCCGAGGTGCCGGCGGTGGCGGGCGAGGGACCCGGACCCGACGTGCGGATCGAGGATGCGGCGGGCTGCCCCGCCTTCTTCGCGCAGGCGGTGTCCGGCCTGACCAACGGCGAGGCGCCCGAATGGATGCGCCAGCGGCTGACCGCGATCGGGCAGAAGCCGATTTCGACGTTGGTCGACATCACCAATTACATGACGGTCGATCTCGGCCGCCCGCTGCACGTCTATGACACGGCAAAGCTGTCGGGCGGGCTGGTCGCGCGGCGCGCGCGCGCCGGCGAGACGGTCGAGGCGCTCAACGGCAAGAGCTATACGCTCGCCGAGGGGATGACGGTGATCGCCGACGACGTCGCGGTGCACGATATCGGCGGCATCATGGGCGGCGCGCATTCGGGCGTGTCGGAGACGACGCGCGACGTCATCATCGAATGCGCCTATTTCGCGCCCGAGGCGATCGCGCGCGCCGGCCAGGCGCTGTCGCTGACCTCCGAGGCGCGGCAGCGGTTCGAGCGCGGCGTCGATCCCGCCTTTCTCGACGATGGTCTGGCGATCGCCACCTTCCTCGTGCTGCACTATTGCGGCGGGACGGCGAGCGGCGTGACGCGCGCCGGATCGCCGCCGACGACGATGACGGCGATCCGCTACGCGCCGTCGCTGGCCGAGACGCTCGGCGGGCTGGCGGTGCCGGCGGAGCGGCAGCGGGCGATCCTCGAATCGCTCGGCTTCACCGTCACCGACGACTGGCAGGTGACCCCGCCGACGTGGCGCCGCGACGTCGACGGTGCCGCCGATCTGGTCGAGGAGGTGATCCGCATCGAGGGGATCGACAAGGTCGCGACCGTGCCGCTGCCGCGTGCGCCCGGCGTCGCCCGGCCGACCGCGACCGCCGAGCAGTTGCTCGAACGCCGCGTGCGGCGCGCCGCGGCGGCGCGCGGGCTCGACGAGGCGGTGACGTGGAGCTTCCTCGGCGCGGCGCAGGCGGCGGCGTTCGGCGGCGGCGCGTGGACGCTCGCCAATCCGATCAGCGAGGATCTCAAGGTGATGCGGCCGTCGCTGCTTCCCGGCCTGCTGTCGGCGGCGGAGCGTAACCTCAAGCGCGGGCTGAGCGCGGTGCGGCTGTTCGAGATCGGCCGGCGGTACCTGAAGGACGATAAGGGCGCGTCCGACGAGCGGATAACGCTCGGGCTGGTGCTTGCCGGCAATCGCCGCGAGCGCGGCTGGCGTGAGGGCAAGGCGGCGGCGTTCGATGCGTATGACGCCAAGGCGGAGGCGCTGGCGCTGCTCGCCGCGGCGGGGGCGCCGGTCGACAATCTGCAGGTGATGGGTGAGGCGGGCGAGGCCTGGCACCCCGGGCAGAGCGGCACGCTGCGGCTCGGGCCGAAGACGGTGCTGGCGCGGTTCGGCATGCTGCATCCGGCGCTGCTCAAGGGGTTCGATCTCGACGGCGCGGTCGCGGCGGTCGAGCTGTACCTCGATGCCCTGCCGGCGAAACGCGGCACGCGCAACTTCATGCGTCCGGCATTCGCACCGCCGGCGCTGCAATCGGTGCGGCGCGACTTCGCCTTCCTCGTTCCCGAGACGCTCAGCGCCGATGCGCTGGTGCGCGCGGTGCGCGGCGCGGACAAGGCGGCGATCGTCGGCGCGCGCGTGTTCGACGTCTTCACCGGTGCGGGCGTCGAGGCGGGCCACAAGTCGGTCGCAATCGAGGTGACGCTCCAGCCGAGCGACAAGAGCTTCACCGACGAGATGCTCAAGGGCATCGCCGACAAGGTGGTCGCCGCGGCGGCGAAACAGGGGGCGGTGCTGCGGGGCTAGGGGCGGGCGCACGCCGCCCGTTGCTGCGGGCGGTGATGCTGTGGCTTAGGTGGGGGGCTGCGGGCGGGCGGTGGCGTGCCACGGGCGGCTCCGCCTGCTTGCAAGCGTCGCGCTGCGCTGCCAGCGCCGCACCAGTGCTTCCGCGCAGGCGGGAGCCCAGGTTCCTTATGCGGCAAGCGTTGTCCTGCTTGGGCACTGGATTCCGGCCCGCGCGGGAATACGGCATAGCCTCCGCCTTGCCCACCACGTGACGTCAACCCGGACGTGTTCCGGGGGCAGCCGTGCCGCGAAAGCAACGGCTCAAGCTACTACGGAACGGCGGATGCCGGAACGAGTCCGGCAGGACAGCGGGTCGATGTAGAGGTCGCGCCCGTTCGGGAGTCTTGCTGCGGCTCGATACCCTGGGGCGGTCTCGCGGGAGACCCGGCCTCGTCAGGTAGAGCATCGCACCGGGCGAAGGGCGGAGGCCCGCGCGCGATCGGACGCTGGCCCTCAATCGCGTAACCGGCGCCGGGCCGTCATCGCCGCTTCGCAAGCTTACACCTTGGTCGAGAAGATCATCCGGCCCGGCCCGAGCTGCTCGAACACCTGGCTGAGGTCGGTCTCGCCGACCGCGAAACAGCCCTGGCTGCGGCCGAGCATGCCATGGGTGCGCAGCATGTCGCGATTGGCATACCAGGCGGAGTGGACGACGATCGCCCGCGCCATCGCATTGTCGTTGGTCGGATCGAGGCCGATCAACCGCTGCGACCGACCGTGCTTGCCGACGTAATAATCGTCGGTGACGAAGGCGCCTTCCGACGACGCATTCGAATTCGGCTCGTTCGAGAAGCGCTTGAGGAAGCCGGTATGCGCCGGGTCCGAGCCGCTGCCGTGCGCGACGAGGAACGACTGGCTGCGCCCCGAGACGAGATTGACGATGTGCAGCCGCGCCTCCGACGACGGCGCCGACATGTCGGCGATCGCGATCCGGTCGCGCTGCGGGATGCGGCGGCTGTGCTGGTTGAGCGCGGCGAGCGCCTCGCGCATCAGGTCCGGGCGTACGACGCGCGGCGAGGTGATCGGCCGCGCCGCCACCATCGGGCGCGGGGCGGGCAACGGCGGCTCGGACACCGGCCGCAGGTCGCGCTGCGTCAGACGCCGCGGCGTCGCCGACAGCGTGCCCGGCATCGCCAGCGTCGCCGCCAGCACTGCCCCGTTCTTCAGCAAAGCGCGACGGTCGCGGATGCTATCTTGCTCGATTTGCGTCAAAATCTTTAAAACCCCGGTTCAACCCGCTGCTCATCATATAGCAGCTTCGGACTTAATTTTCCCGTCAACGCCGCCCCGGTCAGCGTTCTGGTTGCACGGTTGGCCGCGCGCGACGCTCCTGTCGGCCCGAAACGGTTGTGGCACGTTCCGCGGAGTCGCGCGTTGGATGGCGCGAAAGGGGGGTTGACAGACGGAGACGATGATGAAGCCCTGGATGATTCTCGCCGCCACGGCCTTGTGCGCGATCCAGACGCAGCCGGCACGGGCTGCGGTCGCTGCCGATCCGCTGGCGCCCGAGGTCACCAGTCTCGCCCCCAATCGCTTCCTGTGGAACGACGATGCGACGCTCGGCCCGGTCAGCATCGTCGTGTCGATCCCCGACCAGAAGGCCTATGTCTATCGTGGCATGACGCTGATCGGCGCGTCGACCGTCTCGACCGGCAAGGGCGGCAAGGACACGCCGATCGGCACCTTCCCGATCCTGCAGAAGTCGGAGGTGCACAAGAGCAACCTCTACGACAGCGCGCCGATGCCGTTCATGCAGCGATTGACCTGGGACGGGGTGGCGATCCACGCCGGGATCAATCCGGGCTTCCCTGCCTCGCACGGCTGCATCCGGGTGCCGACGGCGTTCGCCAGGAAGCTGTTCGCGGTGACCAGCAAGGGCACGCCGGTGATGGTCACCGACGCCTCCGCCGTCGAAGGCTGGCTGCCGCCGATCGCCGAGGATCCGGCGGACATGCAGCTGGAGACGGCGACGGCGAACGGCAGCGTCCTCCAGACCGCGGCACAGTGAGACGCGGGGAGTTGCACGCCGCCGGAGGCTGACGCACAAGGCCGCGCATGACCGACCTCGTCACCATCCGCTCGATCGCCCTCACCGCCGCGATCAACCCGCTCGGCGCCGAATTGACGCATCTGCGCGATGCCGGCGGGCGCGAGCTGATGACCAACGCCGATCCGGCCTACTGGACCGGCCATGCGCCGATCCTTTTCCCGGTGGTCGGTCTGCCGTTCGAGGAGACGATCCGCGTCGACGGCACTGCCTATCCCATGCCCAAGCATGGGTTCGCGCGCCGGTCGCAGTTCGAAATCGTCGCGGTCGAGGCGGATCGGGTGACCTTCGCGCTGTCGGACAGCGAGGCGACGCGCGCCGCCTATCCCTTCGCCTTCCGCCTCGAACTGACCTACCGGCTCGACGGCGCGACGCTGCATGTCGAGGCGCGGATCGTCAATCCGGCGGAAACTCCGCTGCCGGCGAGCTTCGGCTTCCATCCCGCCTTCGCCTGGCCACTGCCCTATGGCGAGGATCGTGCCGCGCATCGCATCGTCTTCGACGCGGACGAGCCCGACGCGCTGCGCACGATCGCCGCCGACGGCACGATCGCGACCGCCCGCCGCGACTCGCCGCTCGACGGGCGGGTGCTGCATCTGCGCGACGATCTCTTCACCAACGATGCGCTGGTGTGGGACGACGTCCGCTCGGCGGGCGTGACCTATGGCGCCGGGCAGGGACCGCAATTGCGGATCGCCTTCCCCGATACGCCGATGCTCGGCATCTGGACCAAGCCGGGCGCGGCCTATGTCTGCGTCGAGCCGTGGCACGGCATCGCCGATCCGGAAGGCTATACCGGCGAGTATCGCGACAAGCCGGGCGTATTCGAAACGCCGGCGGGTGGCGAGACGCGGATCGCGATGAGCGTCACGCTCAAGGGCTGATCCGCGCACCGTTACCCCTGTCATCCGGGCGCGACATCTGGCAAGGCGGCGCGCGCGGACGCGAGCCGCCTTGCCCCTGTCGCGGCTCCGCGTGAGCCGCCTGCCACCCGGATATAGCCAGTGACTTCCCCCCGCCGTACCTTCGCGATCATCTCCCACCCCGACGCGGGCAAGACGACGCTGACCGAAAAACTGCTGTATTTCGGCGGCGCGATCCATCTTGCCGGTGAGGTCAAGGCGCGCGGGGCCAATCGGCGGGCGCGGTCGGACTGGATGAAGATCGAACAGCAGCGCGGCATCTCGGTCACCTCGTCGGTGATGACGTTCGAGCGGGAGGGGATCACCTTCAACCTGCTCGATACGCCGGGCCACGAGGATTTCTCGGAAGATACCTATCGCACGCTGACCGCGGTCGATTCGGCGGTGATGGTGATCGACGCCGCCAAGGGCATCGAGCCGCAGACGCGCAAATTGTTCGAGGTCTGCCGGCTGCGCTCGGTGCCGATCATCACCTTCGTCAACAAGGTCGATCGCGAAGGCCGGCCGATCTTCGAGCTGCTCGACGAGATCGCCGACATGCTCGCGCTCGACGTCGCGCCGATGAGCTGGCCGGTCGGCATGGGCGGCGAGTTCGAAGGCGTGCTCGACCTCGCCACCAACACGATCAGCCGGCCGGAGGGCGACAGCCGCGCCTTCCTCGGCAAGACCGAGACGGCGCCGGTGCTCGCCGAACGCTGGGCCGAGGAGATCGAGCTGGCGCAGGCGGGCTATCCCGAATTCGATGCCGAGGCCTATCGCAACGGCGATCTGACCCCGGTCTATTTCGGCTCGGCGCTCAAGGATTTCGGCGTCGCCGAGCTGATCGGCGCGCTCGCCGAACACGCCCCGCCGCCGCGCGCGCAGCCGGCCGAGCCCGCGCCGGTGGCGCCGGACAATGACGAGGTCACCGGCTTCGTGTTCAAGGTGCAGGCGAACATGGACCCCAACCATCGCGACCGCATCGCCTTCATGCGGCTATGTTCGGGCACCTTCAAACGCGGCATGAAGCTGGTGCCGACCGGCCACGGCAAGCCGATCGCCGTCCATTCGCCGATCCTGTTCTTCGCCCAGAACCGCGAGCTGGCCGACGAGGCCTTTCCCGGCGACATCATCGGCATCCCCAACCACGGCACGTTGCGCGTCGGCGACACGCTGAGCGAGCGCGCCGACGTGCGCTTCACCGGCCTGCCCAATTTCGCGCCCGAGATCCTGCGCCGCGTCCAGCTCAAGGACCCGACCAAGACCAAGCAGCTGCGCAAGGCGCTCGACGACATGGCGGAGGAGGGGGTGACGCAGGTCTTCTATCCGGAGATCGGCTCCAACTGGATCATCGGCGTCGTCGGCCAGCTCCAGCTCGAGGTGTTGCTCAGCCGGCTCGATGCGGAATACAAGGTGGCGGCCGGGCTGGAGCCCGCGCCGTTCGAGACCGCGCGCTGGGTGTCGGCGGAGAATCCGGCCGATCTCAAGGCGTTCATGGATCTCAATCGCTCGGCGATGGCGAAGGATCGCGACGGCAATCCGGTGTTCCTCGCCAAGAGCGCCTGGGAGGTCGGCTATATCGCCGATCGCTACAATAAGGTGCGCTTCGCGGCGACGCGCGAACGCTGATACGGCGGTGAGGGCGCCGTCCGGGTCGTGATTTCCCCCGAAATCACCGACCGCCGGACGACGCGCATCGCGTCAGGTGCCGGTAACGATCCGCTCGCGCATCATCTGGCTGGCGCGGAAGGTCAGCACCCGGCGCGGCGCGATCGGCACCTCGACCCCGGTCTTGGGATTGCGACCGATCCGCTCACCCTTGTCGCGCAGGACGAAGGTGCCGAAGCCCGAAATCTTGACGTTCTCGCCGCGCGCCAGCGCTTCGCACATTTCCGTCAGGATCTGTTCGACGACTTTCGCCGACTCCGTCCGCGACAGGCCGATCTGGCGATGCAAGGCCTCGGCCAGGTCTGCCCTCGTCAGTGTACCAACGCTCGTCATCAACACGCTTGCCCCACTCCATCTGCTAAGATGCCCGTTTCCACGGTACACTATAGCAGACGTGTCCGAAAGTGACTTTCTTTGCGGCCGCGGCGGTCAGGGCCATGGGGCGCAGGCGATCAGAAGCGAATGACCGCCGCGCCCCAGGTAAAACCGCCGCCCATCGCTTCCAGCACGACGATATCGTTCTGCTGGACGCGACCGTCGCGCACCGCGACATCGAGCGCGAGCGGCACCGAGGCGGCCGAGGTATTGGCGTGGCGGTCGACGGTGACGACGATCTTGTCGGGGGAGAGGCCGAGCTTGCGGCTGGTCGCATCGAGGATGCGGGCATTGGCCTGATGCGGCACCACCCAGTCGACGTCGGCCGACGTCAGTCCGGCGATGACCAGCGATTCCTCCAGCACGGCGGCGAGGTTGACGACGGCGTGACGGAACACCTCGCGGCCCTTCATGCGCAGCTTGCCGACCGTGCCGGTGGTCGACGGGCCACCGTCGACATAGAGCAGGTCGTTGTGGCGACCGTCGGCATGGAGCTTGGTGGCGAGGATGCCGCGACCATCGTCGGCGGCGCTCTCCTGCCCTTCGAGCACGATCGCGCCGGCGCCGTCGCCGAACAGCACGGCGGTGGTACGGTCCTCCCAGTCGAGGATCCGGCTGAACGTCTCGGCGCCGATCACCAGCGCGCGACGGTGGACGCCGGTGCGCAGCATCGAATCGGCGACCTGCACCGCATAAAGAAAGCCCGAGCAGACCGCCGCGACGTCGAAGGCGACGCAATCGCCGATACCGAGCATCGCCTGCACCTTGGTCGCGGTCGCCGGAAAGGTCTGGTCGGGCGTCGCGGTGGCGAGCACGATCAGGTCGATCTCGCCCGGCTCGACCGCAGCGGCGGCGAGCGCGGCGCGGCAGGCGTCGGCGGCGAGCGTCGCGGTCGTCTCGTCCGGCCCGGCAATGTGGCGGAAGCGGATGCCGGTCCGCTCGACGATCCAGGCATCGCTGGTGTCGAGCTGCTGTTCGAGCTCGGCATTCGACACGCGCCGCGCCGGCAAGGCGGAGCCGGTGCCACGGACGACCGATCGAATCATGCGGCTTTCTTTTCGAAATTGCCGAGATCGTCGGCGATGCGGCGGGTCAGGTCGGCGCGCACCATCTTGGCGGCATTGCCGATCGCGGTGGCGACGCCGCGCTCGTTGGCGCCGCCATGGCTCTTCACGACGATGCCGTTGAGGCCGAGGAAGACCGCGCCATTATGGTTGTTGGGATCAAGGTGATCGCGCAGCAATTCGGTCGCCGGGCGCGAGATCAGGAAGCCGAGCTTCGATCGCGCCGACGAACTGAACGCTCGCTTGAGCAGATCGGCGACGAAGCGCGCGGTGCCCTCGGCGGTCTTGAGCGCGATATTGCCGGCAAAGCCGTCGCAGACGATGACGTCGTGATTGCCGCGCGCGAGCTGGTCGCCCTCGACGAAGCCGGTGAAGGTCAGCGGCAGATGCGACTGGCCCTTGAGCACCGCAGCGGCGTCGCGGATCTCGTCGGTGCCCTTCTGGTCCTCGCTGCCGATGTTGAGCAGCGCGACGCGGGGCGATTCGAGGTCCATGATCGTGCGGGCATAGGCCGCGCCCATCACCGCGAACTGGACGAGGTTGCGCGCATCCACCTCGGTATTGGCGCCGAGATCGAGCATCACCACGTCATTGTCGCCAAGCGTCGGCAGCGGCGCGGCGAGCGCCGGACGGTCGATGCCGGGCAAGGTGCGCAGCGCGAGCTTGGCCATCGCCATCAGCGCGCCGGTATTGCCCGACGAGACC
>NZ_CP115900.1:657500-2452500 GCF_027945725.1 Sphingomonas sp. CV7422
AGTGATATCCGGGAGACAGACGGCGGGTGCTAAGGTCCGTCGTCAAAAGGGAAACAGCCCTGACCTACAGCTAAGGTCCCCAAGTTATCACTAAGTGGGAAAGCATGTGGAAATCCCAAAACAACCAGGAGGTTGGCTTAGAAGCAGCCATCCTTTAAAGAAAGCGTAACAGCTCACTGGTCTAAACAAGGGTTTCTGCGGCGAAGATGTAACGGGGCTCAAGTGATACACCGAAGCTTAGGGTGTGGCGCAAGCCACGCGGTAGCGGAGCGTTCCGTAAGCCTGTGAAGCGATCTGGTAATGGGTCGTGGAGGTATCGGAAGTGCGAATGCAGACATGAGTAGCGATAAAGAGGGTGAGATGCCCTCTCGCCGAAAGACCAAGGGTTCCTGCGCAAGGCTAATCCGCGCAGGGTGAGCCGGCCCCTAAGACGAGCCCGAAGGGGGTAGTCGATGGGAACCACGTTAATATTCGTGGGCCTGGTGGTGTGTGACGGATGGTGTGAGTTGTTCGGCCTTAACGGATTGGCCGGGCTTCGAAACTGTTCCAGGAAATAGCCCCACCGTATAGACCGTACCCGAAACCGACACAGGTGGTCAGGTAGAGTATACCAAGGCGCTTGAGAGAAGTGTCCTGAAGGAACTCGGCAAATTGCCTCCGTACCTTCGGAAGAAGGAGGCCCAGCATAAGCGCAAGCTCTTGCTGGGGGCACAGGCCAGGGGGTAGCGACTGTTTAGCAAAAACACAGGGCTCTGCTAAGTCGGCTTCAAGACGACGTATAGGGCCTGACGCCTGCCCGGTGCCTGAAGGTTAAGTGGAGGGGTGCAAGCTCTGAAATGAAGCCCAGGTAAACGGCGGCCGTAACTATAACGGTCCTAAGGTAGCGAAATTCCTTGTCGGGTAAGTTCCGACCTGCACGAATGGCGTAACGACTTCCCCACTGTCTCCAGGACATGCTCAGCGAAATTGAATTCTCCGTGAAGATGCGGAGTACCCGCGGTTAGACGGAAAGACCCCGTGCACCTTTACTGCAGCTTCAGAGTGGCATTAGGAAAGAACTGTGTAGCATAGGTGGGAGGCTTTGAAGCGTTGGCGCCAGCCGGCGTGGAGCCATAGGTGAAATACCACCCTGTTGTTTTCTGATGTCTAACCTCGCACCGTTAGCCGGTGCAGGGACCCTCTGTGGCGGGTAGTTTGACTGGGGCGGTCGCCTCCTAAAGAGTAACGGAGGCGCGCGATGGTGGGCTCAGGCCGGTTGGAAACCGGCTGTTAGAGTGCAATGGCATAAGCCCGCCTGACTGCGAGACTGACAAGTCGAGCAGAGACGAAAGTCGGTCATAGTGATCCGGTGGTCCCTCGTGGAAGGGCCATCGCTCAACGGATAAAAGGTACGCCGGGGATAACAGGCTGATAACCCCCAAGAGCTCATATCGACGGGGTTGTTTGGCACCTCGATGTCGACTCATCACATCCTGGGGCTGGAGCAGGTCCCAAGGGTTTGGCTGTTCGCCAATTAAAGTGGTACGTGAGTTGGGTTCAGAACGTCGCGAGACAGTTTGGTCCCTATCTGCCGTGGGCGTCGAAATTTGAGAGGAGTTGACCCTAGTACGAGAGGACCGGGTTGAACGTACCTCTGGTGTACCTGTCGTCGTGCCAACGGCGCAGCAGGGTAGCTATGTACGGACGGGATAACCGCTGAAAGCATCTAAGCGGGAAGCCTCCCTCAAGATAAGATTTCATAGGACGGTGAAAGACCATCACCTTGATAGATCGGATGTGGAAGTGCGGTAACGCATGGAGCTAACCGATACTAATTGTCCTAGTCGCGCTTGAGAGTTACACACCATCAATGACAACCTTGGGTTGCATGAGGCGGATGATACACTCCCAGCTGAAACAATAAGTGCACGCATCGATTTTGAACCAACCGGGGATCCGATGGCCCGCCGCAAGGCAATCGCCAGACGACCCTCGGCACTCCCGCATCGAAGTCCCACTTCGATGCGAGATTCATCCGCCCGCTCCATTGCCTGGTGGCTATAGCGTCGGTGTCCCACCCGATCCCATCCCGAACTCGGCCGTGAAACCCGACTGCGCCAATGGTACTATCGCTCAAGCGATGGAAGAGTAGGTCGTCGCCAGGCATTGTAGCCGGCGGATGAATATACAAGAACCCATTCACACACCCTCTCCCACAGAGAGGCACACCGTGCCGGGCACAACCCCGCACAACACCCAGTGTCGCGGGGTGGAGCAGCCCGGTAGCTCGTCAGGCTCATAACCTGAAGGTCACAGGTTCAAATCCTGTCCCCGCAACCATCCCAAAACACCACCAATGCCCCAGCCCCCACGGCCCGGGGCTTTCGTGCGTTTCGAGTGCCCGGCCTCACCCCAGCAGCCGCTCCCGCTGCTGCTCCACCCGCGCGATCAGCCAACTCTGGAACGCCTGGACGCGGGCGAGGCGGCGTGTGTCCTGGTGGGTGACGATCCAGAAGGTGCGGCGGATCTGCCGTTCGGGCAGCACCGGTACGAGATCGGCGGACGCGTCGCCGATGAAGCGCGGCAGCACGCCGATCCCGGCCGCCGCCGCGATCAGCCGATATTGCGCGTTGATGCTCGAACTGCGCAGCGTCGGTTCGAGCCCCTCGCCGATCTCGTCGAGATACCGCAATTCCGGCGCATAGAGCAGGTCGGGAATATAGCCGATCAGCGGCAGTCCGGCGAGCGCGGCGACCGAGTCGATCGGCGGGCGCTCGGCCAGGAAGCGGGGATTGGCATAGAGGCGCAGGCTGTAGTCGGCGAGCTTGCGGCTGACCACCGGACCCGACCGGGGGCGGGCGAGCAGGATCGCCATATCGGCTTCACGCCGGGAGGGGTTGAGGAAGCCGCTGGTCGCGGCGAGGTCGATGGTCAGTTGCGGGTGCTCGGCGGTGAAGGCGCGGAGCAGCGGCGCGACGATCCAGGTGCCGAACCCCTCCGACACGCTGACCCTGAGCAGCCCGGTGATCCCGCCGGCATCGGGCTGGCGCTGGATCGGCTCGGCGGCACGTTGCATCGCGCGCACCTGAGCAAGCAGCCGCTCGCCGGCGCTGGTCGGCAGGTGGCCGCTGCGCGATTGTTCGAACAACGTCTGGCCGAGCCGCTTCTCGAGCCGCCGCAGCCGCCGCCCCATCGTCGAGGCGTCCACCCCCATCACCTGCGCGGCGCGCGCGAGCTGGCCGCTTTCGGCAATCGCCAGAAAGGATTGCAGGTCGCTCCACGGCAGGGCGGCCGGGCCGTGCGTTTTTGCAGGTTCGGATTGCATAAACGCTGCTTGCTTGCACGCAGGCAGGGGTGCAGGCAAGCGACCAAGGAGAGAAAGATGCGCGCAATCGACCATGTCATCGTCGGGCAGGGCGGCTCTGCCGGCGGCCGCACCGCGTCGGTGTTCGATCCCAACACCGGTCAGGTCCAGGCGGAGGTGCGGCTCGGCGGCAGCGCCGATCTCGATCGCGCGGTGGCCGCGGCGCAGGCGGCGCAACCCGCGTGGGCGGCGACCAATCCGCAACGGCGTGCGCGCGTGATGTTCCGCTTCAAGGAGCTGGTCGAGCGCGACATGGATTCGCTCGCGGCGCTGCTCTCGTCGGAACACGGCAAGGTGATCGCCGACAGCAAGGGCGATATCCAGCGCGGGCTCGAGGTGATCGAATTCTGCTGCGGCATTCCGCACGTGCTCAAGGGCGAATATACCCAGGGCGCCGGGCCGGGGATCGACGTCTATTCGATGCGCCAGCCGATCGGCATCGGCGCCGGCATCACGCCGTTCAACTTCCCGGCGATGATCCCGCTGTGGATGTCCGGCGTCGCGATTGCCACCGGCAACGCCTTCATCCTCAAGCCGTCGGAGCGCGATCCGAGCGTGCCGGTGCGGCTCGCCGAACTGTTCCGCGAGGCGGGGCTGCCCGAGGGCATCCTGCAGGTCGTGCATGGCGACAAGGAGATGGTCGACGCGATCCTCGATCATCCCGCCATCGGTGCGGTCAGCTTCGTCGGCTCGTCCGACATCGCGCATTACGTCTATCGGCGCGGCGTCGCGGCGGGCAAGCGCGTCCAGGCGATGGGCGGCGCCAAGAACCACGGCATCGTCATGCCCGACGCCGACCTCGATCAGGTCGTCGCCGATCTCGCCGGCGCGGCCTTCGGCTCGGCGGGCGAGCGCTGTATGGCGCTGCCGGTGGTGGTGCCGGTCGGCGAGCGCACCGCCGAGGCGTTGCGCGCCAAGCTGGTCCCGGCGATCGATGCGCTGCGCGTCGGCGTCTCGACCGATGCGGAGGCGCATTACGGCCCGGTCGTCACCGCGCAGCATCGCGATCGGATCGAGCAATGGATCCAGACCGGCGTCGACGAGGGCGCCGAGCTGGTCGTCGACGGCCGCGGCTTCGCGTTGCAGGGGCACGAGCAGGGCTTCTTCATCGGCCCGAGCCTGTTCGACCATGTCACGCCGACGATGCGCGCCTATCAGGAGGAGATCTTCGGCCCGGTGCTGCAGATCGTCCGCGCGCCCGATTTCGAGACGGCGGTGCAGCTGCCGAGCGAGCATCAATATGGCAATGGCGTCGCCATCTTCACCCGCAACGGTCATGCCGCCCGCGAATTCGCGGCGCGCGTTAACGTCGGCATGGTCGGGATCAACGTGCCGATCCCGGTGCCGGTCGCCTATCACACCTTCGGCGGCTGGAAGCGGTCGGCGTTCGGCGACACCAACCAGCACGGTATGGAGGGCGTCAAATTCTGGACCAAGGTCAAGACGGTGACGCAGCGCTGGCCGGACGGTATGGGAGCGGGCAGCGGCGGCGACCTGCCGCGCGGCAGCGAGGATGGCGGCCCGAGCCGCATCCAGGACGCTTTCGTCATCCCGACAATGGGCTAACAGCATGACCATCGGCCAGTTCGACCTCACCGACGACCAGCGCGAGATCCAGGAGCTCGCGCGCCGCTTCACCGCCGACCGGATCACCCCGTTCGCCGGCGAGTGGGACGAGCAGCACATCTTCCCGCGCGACACGATCAAGGCGGCGGCGGAGCTCGGCTTCGGCGCGATCTACGTGTCCGAGGAGTCGGGCGGGATCGCGCTCGGCCGGCTGGAAGCGGCGCTGATCATGGAGGCGATGGCCTATGGCTGCCCGTCGACCAGTGCGTTCATCTCGATCCACAATATGGCCTCGTGGATGATCGACCGGTTCGGCAGCGCGACGGTCAAGGGCAAGTATTTGCCCGCGCTCGTCACGATGGACCAGCTCGCCAGTTACTGTCTGACCGAGCCGGGCTCGGGATCGGACGCCGCCGCGCTCAAGACGCGCGCGGTGCGCGACGGCGATCATTATGTCGTCACCGGCTCCAAACAGTTCATCTCGGGCGCGGGCGAGAACGAAGTCTATGTGACGATGGTCCGCACCGGCGAGGACGGGCCGCGCGGGATTTCGGCGCTGGTCATCGAGCGCGACATGCCGGGGGTGAGCTTCGGTGCCAACGAGCGCAAGCTCGGCTGGCATTCGCAGCCGACGCGACAGGTGACGTTCGACGGCGTGCGCGTGCCGGTCGAGAATCTCGTCGGCCACGAAGGCGAGGGGTTCCGCATCGCGATGAGCGGGCTCGACGGCGGCCGGCTCAACATCGGCGCGTGCAGCCTCGGCGGCGCGCAGCGCTGCCTCGACGAGGCGGTCCGCTATACCAGGGACCGGCGGCAGTTCGGCAAGGCGATCGCCGACTTCCAGGCGACGCAATTCACGCTCGCCGACATGGCGACCGAGCTGGAGGCGGCGCGCGCGCTGCTCTACGTCGCCGCGGCCAAGGTGACGGGCGAGGCGCCCGACAAGACGCGCTTCGCGGCGATGGCCAAGCGGCTCGCCACCGATACCGGGTCGAGCGTCGTCGACCGGGCGCTGCAACTGCACGGCGGCTACGGCTATCTGATGGACTATCCGATCGAGCGTTTCTGGCGCGACCTGCGCGTCCATTCGATCCTCGAAGGCACCAATCAGGTGATGCGGATGATCGTCGGGCGGGAATTGGTGCGGGAATGATCGGGCGCGCGCATGTCCTCCCCGTGCCGGGGAGGAACAAGTGAGTGATGTCATCACCGAAGTGGCCGGCGGCGTCGGCCGGCTGCGGCTCAATCGCCCGCAGGCGCTGCATGCGCTGACGCTCGACATGTGCACCGAGATGGCCGGGGCGCTCGATCGCTGGCGCGACGATCCGCAGATCGCCGCGGTGCTGCTCGACCACGCGCCGGCGCCGGACGGCGACGCGAAACGGTCGCGCGGCTTCTGTGCCGGCGGCGACATCCGCCTGCTCAGCGAGAGCGGGGCGGGGGACGGCGCAGCGGCGCGGAACTTCTTCCTGACCGAATATCGGCTCAACCATCAGCTCTTCACCTATGGCAAGCCGGTGGTCGCGGTGATGGACGGGATCACGATGGGCGGCGGCGTCGGCATCGCCTGCCCGTGCCGCTATCGGGTCGCGACCGAGAATACCAAGCTGGCGATGCCCGAGACGGGAATCGGCCTGTTCCCCGACGTCGGCGGCGGCTGGTATCTGTCGCGGCTGCCGGGGCGGATCGGCCATTACGTCGCGCTCACCGGGCACCGGCTGGACGGCGCGGAATGCGTCGGGCTGGGGCTGGCGACGCATTACGTGCCCAGCGCGCGGCTCGATACGCTCAAGGCGGCACTGATCGCGCGGCCGGAGGCGGTCGCGGCTATCCTCGCCGAACAGGCCGTCGAGCCGGGGGCCGCACGGATCCTGGATCATGCCGCCGCGATCGACCGACTGTTCGCCGCCGACCGGCTCGAGGACATTTTCGCCGCGCTCGCCGACGATCCGAGCGCGTTCGCGCAGCAGACGCTGGCGACGTTGCGCACCAAATCGCCGCTGGCGATGAAGGTCAGCCTGCGGCTGCTTTACGACGGCGCCGCCATGCCCGATTTCGCCGCGGAGATGCGGCAGGAATATGCGGTGGCGACGCGCATGGTACAGCAGCCCGACTTTCTCGAAGGCGTGCGCGCGGTGATCGTCGACAAGGATCAGGCGCCGCGCTGGCAGGCGGACACGCCTGCGGCGGTCAACGACGAGGCGGTGGCGCGCATCTTCGCACCGCTGCCGGCGGACGAGGCGTGGACGCCGGGCTGAGCGGCGCAGGCAAAACAGAGGAGAGACGAATGGCGCGGATCGGTTTCATCGGCCTCGGCAACATGGGCAGCGGCATGGCCGCCAATCTGGCGGCGAAGGGCCATGATGTCGCGGCCTATGACCTGTCCGCCGAGGCGCTGGCACGGGCCGAAGCCGCGGGCTGCCGCGTCGCCGCCGATGCCGCTGCGGCGGTCGACGGTGCCGAAATGGTGGTGACGATGCTCCCCGCGGGCCGCTTCGTCGAACAGGTCTATGCGGACAGCGTCTTCGCTGCCTGTCCGCCGGGCGCGCTGCTGATCGACTGTTCGACGATCGACGTCGCCACCGCGCGGCGCGTCGCCGCCGCGGCGGAGGAGCGCGGGCTGGTCGCGGTCGATGCGCCGGTGTCGGGCGGGATCGCCGCGGCGCAGGCGGGGACGCTGACCTTCATGGTCGGCGGGCCCGACGCCGCTTATGCGCGTGCCGAGCCGATCCTGTCGGCGATGGGCAAGGCGGTGATCCACGCCGGCGGCAATGGCGCGGGGCAGGCCGCCAAGATCTGCAACAACATGATCCTCGGCGCGACGATGATCGCGACGTGCGAGGCCTTCGCGCTCGCCGAACGGCTCGGGCTCGACGCCCAGGCCTTCTACGATATCGCCAGCGTGTCGTCGGGGCAGAGCTGGTCGATGACGAGCTATTGCCCGGTGCCCGGGGTGGGGCCGGCATCGCCCGCCGACCGGGATTATCAGGGCGGGTTCGCCGCGGCGCTGATGCTCAAGGACCTGCGGCTCGCGATGGAGGCGGCGCGGAGCGTCGGCGCGAGCACGCCGATCGGCGAGCAGGCCGAACGGCTTTACGCCCGCTTCGTCGAGGATGGCGCGGCGACCAAGGATTTCTCCGGGATCATCACCACGCTGCGTTGATCGCCGCCGCGTTGAAGAAAAGCGCGAAACATATGCGCGCTATATGCCTTTGCCGGGAATCGATCTCGATTTGCTACGCGACGTGCGCCTAATCGCACACCCCTGAAGGCGCCGTCACGGGACGGGCGCCGCCAATAAGGGGTGTTGCGATGAACTTGCGTCATATGGCCGTGGTAGCGGCGATGGTGGCGTATCCGGCGGGCGCGGCGGCGCAGGACGTCGCCAAGCCGTCGAGCCCGCAGGCGATCGCCGAACCGCCGACCACGCCGGTCAGGCCGATCACGGTGACCGGCAGCGTATCGGTGCAGAGCGACTATCGGCTGCGCGGCGTGTCGCAGAGCGACGACCGGCCGGCGGTGCAGGGATCGCTGACGATCGCGCACGACAGCGGCCTGCACGTCGGCACCTTCGCGTCGAACCTCGCCGGCTGGGGAACGTTCGGCGGCTCCAACCTCGAACTCGATGCGATCGGCGGCTACAAGCACGCCTTCGGCAGCGCGACGGTCGATGCAGGGCTGACCTGGTACATGTATCCGGGCGGCGCCAGCAAGACCGACTATGCCGAGCTGTTCGCCAAGCTGTCCGGCACCAGCGGGCCGGCGACCCTGCTCGCCGGCGTTGCTTATGCACCGAGCCAGCAGGCGCTCGGCCGATGGTATGACACCGGCGCCGAGGCGGCGGCGGGCGTCTACACGCATCCCGGCGCCAGCCACGACAATCTCTACCTATGGGGCGACGGCGGCGTCGCGGTGCCGCGGACGCCGATCACCGCCAAGGCGCATATCGGCTATTCCCGCGGCAATCGCGGGCTCGGCCCCAATGCGACCAGCGCCGCGCCGACCGGCGCCTATTGGGACTGGCAGCTCGGTGCCGATTACGCGATCCGCAACACGCCGCTGACCGTCAACCTCAGCTGGATCGATACCGACATCTCGCGGCGTGAGGCGGCCTATCTGCAGCCGAGCTTCAGCAAGGGGCAGGACGGCCGCGGGTCGATCGCCGGTTCGACGCTGTTCGCCTCGCTCACCGCAGCCTTCTGAAAAGGAACGACCGATGCAGGATCTGATGTGGATCGCGATCATGGTCGGACTGGTGGCGGCGACGCTCGCCTATGTCCGCCTGTGCGACAATGCGTGAGGGAGCTGACATGACGCTCGACCTCTGGCTGGCGGCGCTGACCGCGCTCGGCCTTCTCGTCTATCTGGTGGCGGTGCTGATCCGCCCCGAACGCTTCTGAAGGAGGCGGTGCGATGACCTTGCAGGGCTGGATCCTGATCCTCGGCTTCGTCGGCATCTTGCTGGCGCTCGCCAAACCCGTCGGCCTGTGGCTGTTCGCCCTGTACGAAGGGCGGCGCACGCCGCTGCACGTCGTGCTCGGTCCGGTCGAGCGCGGCTTCTACGCGCTCGCCGGCGTCGATCCGCAGCAGGAGCAGGGCTGGCGGCGCTATGCCGTCCACATGCTGCTGTTCAACGCGGTGCTGATGCTGTTCACCTATGCGGTGCTCCGCGTGCAGGGGATGCTGCCCGGCAATCCCCAGCATCTCGCCGCGGTGGGCGAGCATCTGTCGTTCAACACGGCAATCAGCTTCACCACCAACACCAACTGGCAGAGCTACGGCGGCGAGAGCACGATGTCGAACCTCAGCCAGATGCTGGGGCTGACCATCCACAATTTCCTGTCCTCGGCGACGGGGATCGCGCTCGCCTTCGCGCTGTTCCGCGGTTTCGCGCGGCGCGAGGCGAAGACGGTGGGCAATTTCTGGGCCGACGTGACCCGCATCACGCTCTACCTGCTGCTGCCGCTCTGCATCGTCCTGACCCTCGTCTACATCGCCGGCGGCGTGCCGCAGACGCTCGCCGGGGTGGTCGATGTCTCCACGCTGGAGGGCGCGAAACAGTCGATCCTGCTCGGGCCCGTCGCCAGCCAGGAGGCGATCAAGATGCTCGGCACCAACGGCGGTGGCTTCTTCAACGCCAATAGCGCGCATCCGTTCGAGAATCCGACCGCCTTCACCAACATGGTGCAGATGCTGTCGATCTTCGTGCTCGGCGTCGGCCTGACCTGGTGCTTCGGCAAGGCGGTGGGCAATCCGCGGCAGGGCTGGGCGATCCTGGCGGCGATGATGATCCTGTTCCTCGCCGGCACTTCCGTCACCTATTGGGCGGAGGCCGCGGGCAATCCGGTGCTCCACCAGCTCGGCGTCGCCGGCGGCAATATGGAGGGCAAGGAGGTGCGCTTCGGCATCGCCGCCTCGGCGCTCTTCTCCGTGATCACGACCGCGGCGTCGTGCGGTGCGGTCAATGCGATGCACGACAGCTTCACCGCGCTCGGCGGCCTCGTCCCGCTGTTCAACATGCAATTGGGCGAGATCGTCGTCGGCGGCGTCGGCGCGGGCATCTACGGCTTCCTGCTGTTCGCGATCCTCGCGGTGTTCGTCGCCGGGCTGATGGTCGGCCGCACGCCCGAATATGTCGGCAAGAAGATCGAGAGCCGCGAGGTCAAGCTCGCGGTGCTGGCGATCGCAGTGCTGCCGCTCGTCATCCTCGGCCTCGCCGCGATATCCTGCGTGCTGCAACAGGGGCTGGCGGGGCCGCTCAACAAGGGGCCGCACGGCTTTTCGGAGATCCTCTACGCCTTCACCAGCGCGGTCGCGAACAACGGGTCCGCCTTCGCCGGCCTGACCGCCAACACGCCCTATTACAACGGGCTGCTCGGCGTCGCCATGTGGATCGGCCGGTTCTTCATCATCGTGCCGGTGCTGGCGATCGCCGGCAGCCTCGCCGCCAAGAAATACACGCCGGAAAGCGCGGGCTCGTTCCCGACCACCGGCGGCCTGTGGGTGGGGCTGCTCGTCGGCGTCATCCTGGTGCTGGGCGGCCTCACCTTCCTGCCGAGCCTCGCGCTCGGTCCGATCGCCGATCATCTCGCGATGATCCGCGGCCAGCTGTTCTAACGGGGGCCATCATGGCGAATACCCAGACCAAGAGCCTGTTCACCGCCGACCTCGTCGTCCCGGCGATCAAGGCGTCGTTCGTCAAGCTCAATCCCAGGGAGCTGATCCGCAACCCGGTAATGTTCGTCACCGCCGCGGTCGCCGCGCTGATGACGGTGCTGCTCGCCATCGGCCATGACGGGCTCGGCATCGGCTTCAAGCTGCAACTCGTCGTCTGGCTGTGGCTGACGGTGCTGTTCGGCACCTTCGCCGAGGCGCTGGCGGAAGGGCGCGGCAAGGCGCAGGCCGCCTCGCTGCGCGCGACCAAGGCGGACCTGACCGCGAAGCGGCTCAAGGGCGACGGCCGCCAGTATGACGATGTGCTCGCCAGCCAGCTCAAGGTCGGCGACATCGTGCTGGTCGAGACCAACGACCTGATCCCCTCGGACGGCGAGGTCGTCGCCGGTGTCGCCTCGGTCAACGAGGCGGCGATCACCGGCGAGAGCGCGCCGGTGATCCGCGAGGCGGGCGGCGATCGCTCTGCGGTGACCGCGGGCACGCGCGTCATCTCCGACGAGATCCGCGTCCAGGTGACGGTGGAGCCGGGCAAGGGCTTCCTCGACCGGATGATCGCGCTGGTCGAGGGCGCCGAGCGGCAGAAGACCCCCAATGAGGTGGCGCTGACGCTGCTGCTCGTCGGGCTGACGATCATCTTCCTGATCGCGGTCGCGACCATCCCGGGCTTTGCCGCTTATGCCGGTGGCAGCATCCCGGTGGCGATCCTCGCCGCGCTGCTCATCACGCTGATCCCGACGACGATCGCGGCGTTGCTGTCGGCGATCGGCATCGCCGGCATGGACCGGCTGGTGCGCTTCAACGTGCTCGCCAAATCGGGACGCGCGGTCGAGGCGGCGGGCGATATCGACGTGCTGCTGCTCGACAAGACCGGGACGATCACCGTCGGCGACCGGCAGGCATCGGAGTTCCGCGCGGTCGGCGGCGCCGGCGAGGCGGAACTGGCCGAAGCGGCGCTGCTCGCCAGCCTCGCCGACGAGACGCCCGAGGGGCGGTCGATCGTGCTGCTCGCCCGCGAACGCTTCCGCGTCACCACCACCGCCCTGCCGGACGGGGCCGAGGTCATCCCCTTCACCGCGCAGACGCGCATTTCCGGCGTGCGGAGCGGCGGCACGCTGATCCAGAAGGGCGCGGTCGATTCGATCCTGCGCGCCAATGCGGGCGCGGGTGAAACGGCCGCGGCGACCGAGCTGCGCCGCATCACCGACGAGATCGCACGCGCCGGCGGCACGCCGCTGGCGGTGGCGCGCGACGGCCGCCTGCTCGGCGCGATCTTCCTCAAGGACGTGGTCAAGGCGGGCATCCGCGAGCGCTTCGGCGAGCTGCGCACGATGGGCATCCGCACCGTGATGATCACCGGCGACAACCCGCTGACCGCCGCGGCGATCGCGGCCGAGGCGGGGGTGGACGACTTCCTCGCCCAGGCGACGCCGGAGGACAAATTGGCGCTGATCCGCCAGGAGCAGACCGGCGGGCGGCTGGTGGCGATGTGCGGAGACGGCACCAACGACGCGCCTGCGCTGGCGCAGGCCGATGTCGGCGTGGCGATGAACACCGGCACGCAGGCGGCGCGCGAGGCGGGCAATATGGTCGACCTCGACAGCGATCCGACCAAGCTGATCGAGGTGGTCGGGCTCGGCAAGCAGCTGCTGATGACGCGCGGCGCGCTCACCACCTTCTCGGTGGCGAACGACGTGGCGAAATATTTCGCGATCATCCCGGCGATGTTCGTCGCGCTCTATCCCGGCCTCGGCGTGCTCAACGTGATGGGGCTGGCGACGCCGCAGTCGGCGATCCTCAGCGCGATCATCTTCAACGCGCTGATCATCCCGCTGCTGGTGCCGCTGGCGCTCAAGGGCGTAACGTACAAGCCGATGGCGGCCGGGCCGCTGCTGGCGCGCAACCTCGCGGTCTATGGCCTGGGCGGGCTGCTCGCGCCGTTCGTCGGCATCAAGCTCATCGACCTCGTCGTCGGCGGCCTCGGGCTGGCGTGATCTGAACACGGGAAAGCCCCTCCCCTGACGGGGAGGGGCTGAAGGTAGGGAATCGTACAATGAACACAGACATCACTACCGCCGTCCGTCCGGCGATCGTCCTGACGATCCTGTTCGCGATCCTGCTCGGGCTGGTCTATCCTCTTGCGATGACGGGCATCGGACAGGCGATCTTCCCCAGCCAGGCAAACGGCAGCCTCGTCCGTGACGGCGGCGGCCGCGTGATCGGCTCGACCGTCGTCGGTCAGGCGTTCACCAGCGACCGCTATTTCCAGACGCGCCCCTCCGCGGCGGGCAAGGGCTATGACGGGCTCGCCTCGTCGGGGTCGAATTACGGCCCGACCAGCCAGGCGCTCGCCGACCGTGTGAAGGCGGATGTCGCCAGGCGGCGCGGCGAGGGCGTGGAAAATATGCCCGCCGACCTGCTCACCGCGAGCGGGTCGGGCCTCGATCCCGATCTGTCGCCGGCGGCGGCGCTGGCGCAGGCGCCGCGGGTCGCCCGGGTGCGCGGACTGCCGGTCGCGCGCGTCGCGGCGCTGGTCGCACCGCTGACCGAGGATTCCCCGCTCGGCGACCGCCACGTCAACGTGCTCGCGCTCAATCAGGCGCTCGACCGCATGACGCGCCGATGAGGAGCGACGGCTGATGGCGGCCGCGCCGCCGCGCCCCGATCCCGACGCCTTGCTGCGCGCCGCGGTGCAGGAGGGGCGCGGGCGGCTCAAGATCTTCCTCGGCGCCGCGCCCGGCGTCGGCAAGACCTATGAGATGCTGTCCGAAGGCGCGGCGCGGCGGCGCGACGGGGTCGACGTCGTCATCGGCGTGGTCGAGACGCACGGGCGCGCCGAGACCGAGGCGCTGACCCGCGGGCAGGAGATCGTCGCGCGCCGCGCCGTTCCCTATGAGGGGCGGACGCTGCACGAGATGGACCTCGACGCCATCCTCGCGCGTGCGCCGCGGCTGGTGCTGGTCGACGAACTGGCGCACACCAACGCGCCCGGCAGCCGCCATCCGAAACGCTATCAGGATGTCGAGGAACTGCTTGCCGCGGGGATCGACGTCTATTCGACCGTCAACATCCAGCACGTCGAAAGCCTCAACGACGTCGTCGCCAGCTTTACCCGCGTGCGGGTCCGCGAGACGGTGCCCGACAGCGTGCTTGAACAGGCCGAGATCGAGGTCGTCGACATCCCGCCCGACGAGCTGATCGAGCGGCTCAAGGCGGGCAAGGTCTATCTGCCGCACGAGGCGACGCGCGCGCTCGGCCATTTCTTCTCCAAGTCGAACCTGTCGGCGTTGCGCGAACTGGCGCTGCGCCGCGCCGCGCAGGCGGTCGACGCGCGGATGCTCGACGACGTGCGGGCGCTGGGGCTCGGCGGCACCTGGGCGGGGAGCGACCGGATCGTCGTCGCGATCAACGAACTGCCCGGTGCCGACGGACTGGTGCGCGCCGCCAAGCGCGTCGCCGACAGCCTGCGCGCGCCCTGGACCGCCCTGTTCGTCGAAACGCCGCGCGCCGCGCAGCTCAGCGACGCGCAACATGCCCGCGTCGCCGCGACGATGACGCTGGCGACGCAATTGGGCGCAGCGGTGGCGACCGTGCCGGCGACCAACGTCGTCGCGGGCATCCAGAGCTTCCTCGCCGATGCGCGCGCGACGCAATTGGTGCTCGGCAAGTCGCGGCGCTCGCGCTGGTTCGAACTGCGCCACGGATCGGTGGTCGACCGGGTGATCCGCGACACGCCCGACGTGACGGTGCACGTGCTGCCGATGTCGGGCGGCGCCAGCGAACCGCGCGGCCGGCGCAAGCCCGCCCGCTGGGGCACGCCGCTCGGCTATGGCGTGACGACCGCGCTGGTCGCGGCGGTGACGCTGGTCGCGAGCGCGCTGTTCCACGTCCTCGACCTCGGCAACGTCGCCTTGCTCTATCTGTTGCCGGTGATGGCGGCGGCGAGCCTGTTCGGTCTGCGCACCGGCCTCTATGCCGGCATCGCCTCCAGCCTCGCCTATAATTTCGTCTTCCTGCCGCCGGTCGGCACGCTGACCATCAGCAATCCCGAGAATGTCGTCTCGGTCGTCGTGCTGCTCGGCATCGCGGTGGCGACCAGCCAGCTCACCGCGCGGGTGCGCGCGCAGGCGGACCTCGCCGCGGCGAGCGCGCGGACCAATGCGACGCTCGCCGGCTTCCTGCGCCAGATCGCCGCGGTCAGCGATCTCGACGCCGCCGCGCGGATGATCTGCGACGACGTCCGCCGGCTGCTCGGCGTGCAGGTGGTGCTGCTCGGCCGCGGGCATGGCGCGCAGCTCGACCTGCTCGCCGCGACCGATCCCGCTTATGCACTGAATACGATGGACAATGCCGCCGCAAACTGGGCGTTCGATACCGGCAATGCCGCCGGCAAGGGATCGAACACGCTCGCCGCCTCGGAATGGCTGTTCCAGCCGCTCAAGGCCGGCGAGCGCGTGCTCGGCGTGCTCGGCGTCGCCAGCGAGAGCGGGCGCAATCCGGTGCGCGCCGACCAGCTGCCGCTGCTCAGCAGCCTGATCGACCAATCGGCGCTGGTGCTCGAACGGTTGCGGCTGCAGGCGGAGATGCGCGACGTAGACGTGGTGCGGACCCGCGACCGGCTGCGCGCGGCGCTGCTGTCGTCGGTGAGCCACGACCTGCGCACGCCGCTCACCGCGGTGATCGCGGCGGCGGCGCAGCTCCACCACGAGGTCAGCCCCGAGCTGATCGCGACGATCGAGGGCGAGGCGGCGCGGCTCAACCGCTTCGTCGCCAATCTGCTCGACATGGCGCGGGTCGAGGCGGGGGCGATCAAGCTCAACGTCGAGGCGATCGACCTCAGCGATGCGGTGACCGGCGCCGCGCACGATGCCCGCCGCGCGCTCGAAGGGCATGACGTGCGGCTCGACGTGCCGCCCGACCTGCCGCTGATCCGTGCCGATCCGCAATTGCTCCACCATTGCCTGCTCAACCTGCTCGACAATGCCGGGCGCTACGGCGATCCCGGCACCGCGATCGTCATCGAGGGGCGCAACCGGTTCGGTGAGGTGCGGCTCGCCGTGCTCGATCACGGTCCCGGCCTGCCGCCGGGGCGCGAGAGCGAGGTGTTCGAGACCTTCACCCGTCTGGAGGGGTCGGATCGCGCCGCCGGCGGCACCGGCCTTGGCCTGGCGATCGTCAAGGCGTTCGCCGAAGCGATGGGGATGATGGTCGAGGCACGCAATCGTCCCGACGGCGCGGGCGCGGCCTTTGCGCTGATCTTCCCCAGCGCGCTGGTGCTGAGCGATCCCCCGAACGAAAGCCTGTCCTGATATGCCCGCGACGATCCTGGTGGTGGATGACGAGCCGGCGATCCGGCGGCTGCTGCGCAACACGTTGCTCCGCGCCGGTTATGCCGTGGTCGAGGCGGAGGATGGCCGCGCCGCGCTCCACATGGCGGCGGCGGAGCGGCCGGATGCGATCCTGCTCGACCTCGGCCTGCCCGATCGCGACGGACTCGGCGTCATCCCGCTGCTGCGCAAACAGGGCGATGCGGTGATCCTCATCGTCTCGGCGCGCGATGCGGTCGACGAGAAGGTGACGGCGCTGGATCTCGGCGCGAACGATTTCGTCACCAAGCCGTTCGATACCGAGGAGCTGCTCGCCCGGCTGCGCGTCGCGCTGCGGCATCGCGGACCGGCGGAGGCGGCGCCGCAGGTGGTGGAGCGCGGCGACCTGCGCATCGACCTCGATCGCCGGCTGGTCAGCCGCGGCGGCGAGCCGGTGCATCTGACGCGCAAGGAGCATGACGTGCTGGCGCTGCTGACCCGGCATATCGGGCGGATCGTCACGCATGAAAAGCTGCTCTCCGCCTGTTGGGGCGGCGACGACGATCCGCGCATCGAATATCTGCGCATCGTCATCCGCAACCTGCGCCAGAAGCTCGAAGCCCCCGACCCGGTCGGCAGCGTCATCGCCAACGAACTGGGCGTCGGCTACCGCCTGCGCAGCGACTGACCGGCGGCCGATGCCGCCATCCCTTCGGAACGACCGGCGATCGCCACTGGTTGGCACGATCCAACAACAGGATAGCGGTCATGCCGATCAAGGCGGTTCTTTTCGACATCGACGGTACGTTGGTGGACAGCAACGACATGCACGTGCTCGCCTGGGAACAGGCGTTTGCCGGCATCGGCGCGCAGTTCGACCGGCAGGTGCTGCACGAGCAGATCGGCAAGGGCACCGACAAATTGGTGCCGACCTTGCTCCCCGACCTCGACGACGCCGCGGTCGAGGCGCTGGGCGATGCGCATGGCGCGATCTTCAAGCGGCTCTATCTCGAATCGGTGCAGCCGTTCGCGCACGCCTCGGATTTGCTGCGGCACGTCGATGCGCAGGGGCAGCGGGTGGTGCTGGCGTCGTCGGCCTCGGGCGAGGAGCTCGACCATTATCTCAAGCTGCTCGATGCCGAGACGCTGGTGAGCGGGACGACGAGCAGCGACGATGTCGCCGAGACCAAGCCCGCACCCGACATCTTCGCCGCCGCGCTCGACACGCTGGAAGGCGTCACCGCGGCGGAGGCGGTGGTGATCGGCGACACGCCCTATGACATGGACGCGGCGGTGCAATGCGGCATGGCGGCCGTGGCGGTGCGATCGGGCGGATTCAGCGACGATCAGCTCACCGAGGCGGGCGCGACCGCGATCTACGACGATGTCGCCGCGGTGCTGCGCGATTATGCCGGATCGCCGCTCGCTCCGACGCGCGGGGACTGAGCGCGCCGCCACGCACCAGGGTGCCGGTGGTCAGGCGGCCATCCGGAGGCGCAGATAGGCGGGGTCGAACTCGCCCTCATGCTGCAACCGGCGCAGATCGGGGATCGACACTGTACGCCCGTCGGTGACGACGAAGCCGTCGCCGCGCAGCTCCTGCATCATCCGGTTTACGTGGACCGAGGTCAGACCGAGCACGTCACCGAGCTGCTCCTGGGTCAGTGCCATGTCGAAACTGCCGTCATTGATCCCCTGCCGCCCGCAGCGCGCGCTGAGCTCGCAGAGCAGATGCGCGAGCCGCCGTCGCGCGCTCAGCCGCCCGTTGCACACCATCCACCGGCCGAGGATCGCATGATCCTTGAGGGCGATGTCGAGGAACAGCCGCGCGATCGCGGGATAGTCGTCGGCGAGCGCCGCGGCATGCTGGCGACCGATGGCAAGCACCTTGAGCGCCGAGAGCGCACGGATGCCGTGGCCGGCCCGGTGCGCGGCGAGCGCATCGACATTGGCGACATCGCCCGGAAAGATCAGCGCCGACAGCTGGCGCAGGCCGTCGCGGGTGATCGCATAGCGGCACGCCCAGCCTTCGACGATCAGATACAGATGCTGCGACGTCGCGCTCTCACGCAGCAGATCGGCGCCGGCCCGCACATGCTGGACCGACGAGGTGACGTCGGCGAGCGCCTGCCGTTCGTCCTCGCCGAGCAGCGACAGGACGCCGATCGCGGCGTCGGTGTGCGCCCGCCCGGCGATACGCTGTTGCAGCAGGCTTTCTTCAAACATGGCGTCGTTCGCGCCCGGTGACCTCGCCGATCCGCTGCAGATAGGCGGCCGCCAGTTGCCGATGCGCGCAATGCGCCTCGGGGCTGCTTGCCCTGCGGGCCCGTTCGCGCTCGACGACGACGCGGTTCCTGAAATAGTCGAGATCGCCGTCTGCCATGATCCGTCTCCCGTTCCACTCAGGGGCGAAGGAAATCCTTCTGCCACGCGCGCGCCGGATTCGACTGGCGAGTGACGTAGTTGATGTAGATAGGACGGTGTCGCCAATCCTTGCGCTCGCGCAGCTTGACCGGCGATCCGGCGCACATTTACACCGTTCGGGCGACATGATTTCGTGCGGGCGATCGGCGCTGATGTGGATCAGGGCAACATCTTGCACTTGTCTGCCACGCTAGCGGAGTTCGCCTTGCCTGGCGTCGATAGGGTGATCGACTGCCGGATAATCGATCAGATCGCCGACGCGATCACGGACCGCCGGGTCGCCGGACAGGGTGCGTTCGAGGTGGAGGTAATTGGCGGAGAAGCGACCGATCCTCATCAGCCGCGGCGGATCGACCACGGTGAGGCGACGGCTGCGCAATGCGATCAACCCCTCCTCGCGAAAGCGTTGCAGCACGCGGTTGACGTGCGTCGGGGTGAATCCGGTGGCATCGGCGAGGTCGGTCTGGGTGATCGCGAAGTCGAACGTCTCGCCGTCGGTCTGGCCGACCATCCGGTAGCGCAACAGCATTTCGTAGAGCAGATGGGCGAGCCGCTCGGTGGCGTCGCGGCGGCCGTGGTCGACGATCCGTTCGCGCAGCACGGCCAGGTCGGTCATCGTCCCCCACCACAAGGCTTCGGACACGCGCGACACCTCGCGCAGCAGCGTCTTCATCTCCCCGGCCGGGATCATCGCCGTCGTGCACGGCGCCAGCGCGCCGATCGCATGATCCATCCGCTTGAGCACGAAGATCTCCGCGTCGCACAGGTCGCCGGGGACGAGGAAGGCCATGATCTGCCGCTCTCCGTCCGGCAGGATGGTGTAGCGGCAGGCGATGCCGCTGAGCAGCACGTGGCAGTGATCCGAATGGGCCCCCTCGGCGATGATGTCCGCATGCACGGCGTGGGAACGCTGTCGCCCGACCAGCAGCGCATCGAGCCGCGCGCGCTCATGCGGGGTAAAGCGGGTGAATTGCTCCATCTTCATCGCCCAGGGGTTGATCATGCGACTCTCCATCGCGGCGGCCGATCATCCGGTCTTCGCGCGAGACAGCCTAGCCCCCGGGCATCCTGGCGTCGCCCCGGCAAAAGCCAACGTACTTTAACCGCACGGCTTTGTTCAAGGCGACGGCAGCCGCTAGCCCGCGATGGTGAAGACCGATCCGGAATCGACCCGGATGCCCGCGCCGTTGATGAAGCTCGCCCGCTCCGAACAGAGGAAGGCGACCGCGGCGGCGACCTCTTCGGGCTTGCCGCGCCGCTTGAGCACCATGCCGGGGCGCTCCTCTTCGAGGAAGCTGGCGATCGCCGCATCGAAGCTCTCGCCGCGTTCGTCGGCGCGCTTGCGCATCATCGCGTCGGTCATCGGCGTCGCGATAAAGGCCGGGGACACGGTGTTGACCAGCACGTTGTCGCAGCCATAGGCCTTGGACAGACCCTTGGCGAGGCTGAGGATCCCCGCCTTGGACGCGCAATAGGCGAGCTCGTCGACATAAGGCTGCACCGCGTCTTCGGAGGCGAACAGCACGACCCGGCCCCAGCCCTTGCGGCGCATCGCCGGAATCGCCTCGCGGCACATCCGCACCGCACCCATCAGGTTGATGTTGAGCGTGTCGAGCCAGCCGGCATCGTCGACCTCAAGGAAGTCGCCGGTCGCGCCGGTGACGCCGGCGGCGTTGACGTAGATATCCGGCTCGCCGAGCGTGTCGCGCACCTCCGCCCAGATCGCCTTGACGTCGTCCGGCCGGGTGACGTCGCCGGTGACCGCGACGATCTCGCCGAGCGGCGACAGCGCCTCGACCGCTTCGTCGAGCGTGCCGTCGGGCTTGTCGGTGATGGCGACGCGCACGCCGGCTTCGAGCAACAGCCGGGCGGTTTCCTTGCCCATGCCGGAATCGGCGCCGCTGATCAGGGCGATACGGTTGGTGATACCAAGATCCATGGTCTGTTCCTTACGGGCGGGAGGTGAGAAACCGGTCGGCGGTGCGCAGCGACAGCGCCATGATCGTCAACGCGGGATTGGCGGCGAGGGCGCTCGGAAAGATCGAATTGTCGCAGATCAGCAGGTTCGGCACCTCGAAGCTGCGCCCGTCGGCATCGACCACCGCGCTCTCGGCATCCTCGCCCATCCGGCAGGTGCCGATGGTATGCGCCGACCGGTCGACCGCGAACACGTCCTGCGCACCCGCCGCCTGCCAGATGTCGGTCATGACGCGGCGGGCATGGCGGTCGATCGCCTGTTCGTTGGCATGATAGCTGAAGCGGACCCGCGCCTTGCGATGACCGAAGGCATCGGTCTCGTCGGCGAGGTCGAGCCGGTTGTCGGCATGCGGCAGGCATTCGCCGTTGATGCCGATCCCGGCCATGCGATTGTAGCCGCGCAGGGTCGTCTGCAACCGTTCGCCCCACATGCCCGCGCCGCGCGCGAGGCCGGTGGCGAGGTTGACCGGCAGCACGCCGAGGCTCTGGATCAGATAGCCGCCGGCGCACCCCGCATCGCCGGGGCGCATCATGTCCTCGCTGATCAGCGACGAGGGATAGCCGCGGTTCATCCGCATATCGGCGTCGAACCGGCCCCAGACCTGCGTCGCGACATGCGCCATGAAATTGCGCCCGACCTGGCCGCTCGCATTGGCGATGCCGAGGTTGAGCAGCAGCCGCGGCGTCTCGACCCCGCCGGCGCACAGGAAGACCGCGTTGCAGCGCTGGCGATGCTGCTGTTCACCCGTCGCATAGACGACCGCGCTGATCCGGCCGCGATCGTCATAGTCGAAGTCGACGACGCGGCAGCCGGGGCGGATCTCCGCGCCATGCGCGACCGCATAGGGCAGATAGGTGGTGTCCATGCTCGTCTTGGCGGCGTTGCGGCAGCCCTGATGGCAGGTGCCGCAATTGACGCAGGCCTGGCGCTGACCGAAATGCGGCTGCTCGCGGTCGCGCGAGACGAGCGCGGCGGGGGCGTCGGTCGCGGTCATGCCGATCGCCGCGCAGCCGCGCGCCATCGCCTCGGCCGCCGCATTGCGCGCCACCGGCGGGTAAGCGTAGCGGCGTGTCGCATCCCACGGATAATCCGCCGGCCCGGAGACGCCGGTGAAGCCTTCGACCTCCTCGATATAGCGGATCAGCTCGTCATGCGGCACGGGCCAGTCCGCGCCTTCGCCGGTCAGCGTCTTCAGCTGCAGGTCGCGCGGATCGGGGCGCGGGCAGAAGGCGCCCCAGTGAAGCAACGACCCGCCGACGCCCATCCCCGAATTGTTCGATCCGAACGCGGTCGGCGTCGCGCCGCCGCTCAGCCGCTCCTCCATCCAATAGATGTCGGCGGCCAGTTCGTCGGCGACATGCTCGTCGGGCCGGAAGGCGCGCCCCGCCTCGAGCGCGACCACCGACAGGCCCGCCGCGGCCAGCCGTGCCGCAAGCGGCGCGCCGCCGGCACCGGTGCCGATCACCACCGCATCGACCGTATCGCGACAGTCGTGGTGCGTGCCCGTCATGCCACCGTCTCCGACTGCACCTGCCAGGCTTCGACCGTGTCGGCCTGGGTGCGGACATAGCCCTGTTTGCGCGGGCCATCGCCGCCGACCGCAAAGCCGTCATAGCCGATCGCCGCCATCGTCGCGGGCAGGGCGATCCAGCTGCGCACCACCTCGGCACGGACATCCTCGAACCACAGGGCCATTTGCGCGGGCGAGAGGTGGCGGCCGTCGTCGTCACATCCCACCTCGCCCGCGGCGAGCCGATCGAGCCAGTCCGCCTGGACGGAGCGGTCGAGCGCCGCAAAGCCGCCGGTGACCGTATCGAGCGTCGCGAGGCCGCGAACCCAGGCGATGCGATCGGGCGGCAGGCTGTCGAACCGCCAGCCGTCACCGCCACCATCGCCGATGCTCGCCTCGACGCGCCGGGCGAGATCGTCGGCATCGGCGAGGTCGGGAAGGATCTGACCGGTCAGCGCCACGATCGTCGCATGCTGCGCCGCGCTCCAGTCGCTCGGGCGCGGCGGACGCAGCCGGGCAAGCATCGCCGCGCGGGTGCGGCGGCTGACCCGGGCGGAGCCGAGCAGATCGGCGAAGGCGCGCGGCAGCACGCTCGCGGCGAGGCCGGTTGCGAAGCCGTCGATCAGCGCCGCAAGCGCGTCCGGCTGTTCGTAGGGGATGAGGTGCGCGGCGTCGGCGACGACCGCGACCTCCGCTTCCTCGTAGAGGGGCTGGTTGAGTCGCCGCTGCGCCGCCTCGCCGAGGTCGCCGTCGTCGCTGCCCGCGACGATCAGCGCGGGCATGGCGATGGGACCGATGTCCGCGCTCCAATCCTCGCGGCTGCCGCGTTCGAGCCACGCGATCCACGCCTCCGGGGCGGAGCGCCGCACGTCGGCAATCGCCGCCTCACGCAACGGGTCGGGCAGGCGCGCGGCGGTATTGGCGTCGACGAAGGTCTCCGCCGCGTCGCGGTCGATCGCGCCATCGGCGCACCATCCGAGCATCTGCGCGCGGCGCGCCTCGTCCATTGGCTCGGGCGAGGGCGGCGAGGCGGCGACCAGCACGACGCCGAGCAGGCGCGACAGGCCGTATTCGCCCGCCGCGGCGCGCGCGGCGACGAGCGTCGCCATCTTGCCGCCCATGCTGTGGCCGACGAGGATGCAGGCCGGCGCACCGCTGGCGCGGATCGCGTCGGCAAGCTGGTCCGCCATCGTCACGACATCGGCATGACCCTGACCGGCGGCGGCGCCAAAGCCCGGCAGATCGAGCGCCACGCAGTCGTAATCGGGCAGGCGCTCGCGCACCTGCCGCCATTCGTCGCCGCTCGCACCGAGGGCGTGGAGCATCAGCAGCGTCGGTCGGATCATGAGTCTCTTTCCCTCCAGTGGAAGGCCGGGGCGCAGGCGAGCGCCATGACGCGCGTCATCGGCTCAGGCGTCGGTGCCGAGCAGATCGCGCGCGGCGCTCTGCAACAGCTCCTCGACGGTCGGGTGATACCAGGGCTGGTCGGCGAAGGTGGCGATGTCGGTGCCACGATCGATCGCCAGTGCGACCAGATGGCCGAGATGCTCGCCCTCCGGCGCGACGATCGTCGCGCCGATCAGCAGGCCGTCGCCGTCGGCATAGAGGCGGACGATGCCGTCGGAGCGGCCGTCCGCGGTCGCCCGGCCATTGTCCTCGACCGTGGCGCTGCCGATCCGGGCACCGTCGGGCAGCGCGTCGAAGCGCGTGCCGACCGAGACGATATTGGGCTCGGTGAAGGCGATGGCGAGCGAGGGGATCTCCCGCGCCGGTGGTCCGCCCGCGGCGACGTCGCCGGCGATCCGCCCGCCGCGCGCCGCCTCGTGCAGCACCGGGCGCCAGGCGTTGGCGTCACCGGCGATGAAGATACGGCTGTCGCCACAGCGGCGGGTACTTTGATCGAAGGTCGGCGTACCGTGGTCGTCGCGCGCGATGCCGGTGGCGTCGAGGTTGAGCGCGTCGAGCGTCGGCGGCCGTCCGGTCGCGGCGAGGATCAGGTCGACGGTGACGCTGCCGCCGTCCCAGCGGATGCAGGCGCCGTCGTCACCCGGCTGCGCGCTGGCATCGACGCCGAGCTCGATGCGCATCTCCTTGCGCAGCGCGGCGAGCGCGAGCGTGTTCGCCTCCGGATCGTCGAGTCCGCCGACGGTGTCGCCGCTGTCGATCACCGTCACTTCGCTGCCGAGCCGCGCGAACGCCTGGGCGAGCTCGAGGCCGAGCGGGCCGGCCCCGAACACCGCGAGGCGCTGCGGCAGGCCGTCGATCTCGAAGATCGTCTCATGCGTGTGGAGCCGGTCGCGCACCGCGTCGAGCGCGTCGGGGATGATCGGATGGCCGCCGGTGGCGATGATGATCCCGTGCCGCGCGACGATCGTTCGTTCGTCCGTCGTCACCGTATCCGGGCCGGTGAAGCGCCCGGTGCCGTGGAGGACGTGGTCGGCCGGGATGGCGTGATAATCGTTGAGTACCGCGGCGACGAAACGGTCGCGCTCGTCGCGGACACGCTGCCAGACGCGCGCGGCGTCGATCGTCACCGCGCCGGTGACGACGCCGAACTCGGCGGCGCGGCGCGCCTCGTGCGCATGGCGGGCGGCGGCGATCAGCAGCTTCGACGGCATGCAGCCGACGCGGGTGCAGGTCGACCCGCCGGGACCTTTCTCGACGATGACGGTATCGGCGCCGCGCGCGACCGCCGCCTTATAGGCCTTGAGGCCGGCGGTCCCCGCTCCGATGATCAGCACGTCGCACTGGCGTGTTTCCACTTTCCGTCTCCTCGCACGACCGACCACGCCGGCAGGGTGTCGCCTGCGGCCCGTCGTGTCCGTTGTGTCCGATGATCGCGCATCGTCCGCAGCGGATGATCCGCCGGATGACGCCACGCCGACCGTGATGACCTGTCTTGATGAACCTGAATGAGCCGAACGCGCGGCAACGATGCCGGTTCAGCCGACCTGACGGAAAAACTGATCTATGCGAAGGATATGCGTCGGTGGACGCGGTGGCGCGCCCGTCCGTCGGTCACGATACGGGGGCGCGGCGTGAGTAGAGGTTCATGAACCGGGTGATCGTTTCCATCGTCAGCTGATTGGCGATGCTGTAATAGGCGGTGTTGAAGTTGTGGCCGGCATAGGGCAGCACGACGAGATCGACGCTGTTGCCGCTCGCCGCCGAGCGGGTCGCGAAGGCTTCGACGCTGGCGATGGGCAGCAGCGGATCATTCTCGCCGGCAAGGATCAGCGTCGGCGGCTTGCCCGGCGCGACCAGTCGCCGCAGGTCGAGCGCGGCGTAGCGCGCCGGATAGGCTTCGGGCGGGCCGCCGATATAGCGCGTCATGTAGAGGCGCTGCTGATCCTGCAGCTCGCCCGGCCGCCACCACGAGGCGAGCGGATCGATCAGCGGCGCCTTGACGATCACCGCGGCGATCGACGGGCTGCGGGGGCCGCAGCTGCGATCGGCGCCGCCGTCCTCGACCGTATAGGCTGCGGCGAGGGCGAGATTGCCGCCCGCTGATACGCCGAACACGGTGACGCGATCGGGGTCGGCATGCAGTTTGCGGGCATGCGACACCACCCAGCGCAGCGCGCAGCGCACGTCGCGGGTCGCCAGGTTCCAGGTCGGCCGATCCGGCCGCGCCAGCCGGTAATCGATGCTGATTACGATGAAGCCGCGCTCGGCATAGCGGCGCATATTGGCGGCGCCGACCCGGCGGCTGCCTTCGATAAAGCCGCCGCCATGGACGACGAGCAGCACCGGCCGCGGCGGGCCGACCGCGACATCCGTGGGCCGGTAGAGGTCGAGCCACAAGGGCTCCCCCTGCGGCCGGGCGAAGACGAGGCTGCGATCGGGCTGGGCCGCCTCGCTGAACTCGCGCCACGACAGGGTGCTCGGCAGGTCGATCTCCGCCTCGTTCGCCGCGGCGACCTGCAGCAGATGGACGATGACGATCGTCGCGCCGATCGCCGTCACCCCGGCGACGGTGAGCAGGGCGCGGGTCAACGCGGTCGGGCGGGCGCGATGCGCCAGCCATGCGATCACGGCGATCGTCACGGCGACGAGGAAGATCCACGTCACCCGATTGGGCACGATGTCGCTCGCGACGATGCGCAGCCACGGCACGATCGGGATCATCGCGCCGAACAGCAGGGCGAGCATCGGCAGCAGCACGAGCCAGGCGATCGTCAGCATCCCGGTACGGGCAAGCGCGGCAACACCGGTCATGCGAGCCGTTCCTGCAACGCCACCTCGCGGGCTGGCGATGGTCCCGTCCGGACGGTGACGCCGAAGACCCGCGCCGCGGCGCCATGCCGGGTGAGCCATGCACAGGCGAGCGCAAGCGACAGGATCGTGACGCCGAGCATCGGCACGCCGCGGATGCCGGCGCTCGACCACAGACCGAAGACCATCGGGTGCCAGAGGTAGAAGAACAGGCTATGGCGGCCGATGCCGCCGATCACCGGCAGCGACCATGCGCTCGCCCGGATGCCGGGCAGCAGGCAGATCAGCGACAGCGACGCGATCAGGCTCGCCGCCACCTCACCCGACGCGGACGGATGGGCGTAGAGCGTGCACCACCACACCAGTCCGATCGGCGCGAGCACCAGCGCCGCACAGATCTTGCCGCGATCGATCGCGCGATCGGCGACCCAAACGCCGTAGAAGAAATAGATCGGGAAGATGAAGAAGCGCCGGTCGGGCATCCAGCCGTTGAAGTCGTGGCGGACGACATGCTGCACGCCGAGCAGGTACATCGCCGCGATACTCACCGGAATGGCGACGCCGAGCATCGACAGCGGCGTGCACCGGCTCAGCGCGGCGATGACGATGAAGCTCATCATCACCGGGACGAACCAGAAGTGGAAGGGCGGCCGCACCGGCACGGCGAGCAGCGCGAGCGGGGTGAGCTGCGTCGCGCAGGTCAGATAGACGCCGCAGGCGATCAGCCAGGGCGCGATCAGCCGCGCGCCATAGCGGTGCAGCGTCACCGCCAGCGGCCGCGACCGCGCGCCGCCGAGATTGAACAGATAGCCCGTCAAGCCGATGAACAGCGGCATCCGCACCCCGGCGCCGAGCCAGGTGAGGAAGCTCGTCCGGTCGGTGATCTCGGCATAATGGCCGGCGATCACCGCGAGGACGAGCAGGCCGCGCAGCGTATCGATCGTCCGGTCGCGCCGCCGGGTGTCCGCGTGATCGCCAAATAGCACTGTCGTCTCCGCCCTTTGGGCGGGGATACGGGCTTGAGGTTAAAGAGATATGCGTCGCCACGCGGCGCGTCGGGGCAAGGGCGGCCGATGCCGGTTATGAGCGGCGGTCCGCGGCGTCCACCGCATTCGCGCGGCGGTAGCGCAGCGGTGATCGGCCGGCGTGGCGGGTGAAGAAGCGGGTGAAATAGGCGGGATCGGCGAAACCGAGCGCATAGCCGATCTCCGCCACCGATAAATTCGAATAGAGCAGCGCGCGGCGTGCCTCCAGCATCGCGCGCTGGTCGAGCATCGCCGCGGGCGAGCGGCCGGCGATGCGCGCGCAGGCGACGCGCAGGCTCGTCTCGCTGGTACCGAGCGCGGCGGCATGCGCGGCGATGCTCTCGCGCCGGCGGAAGCGATCCTCGATCCGGGCGCGGAAGCGGGCGACGAGGCCGGCATGCTGGCCCGGCGCGGGCGCGGCGGCGGCATCGTCGCCCGGCAGCAGCCGCAGCGCGCCGACCAGCATCGCGAGCAGCGCCGCCTCGACCGCGACATGATGACCCGCGGCGGACCAGGCGAGCTCCTGGCGCAGCGTCGCCATCGCCTGCGTCAGCCGCGCGGCGACGGCGGCGTCGGGGGTCAGCGCCTGCGGCCGGTCGAACACCGGGGCGAGGTCGGGATGCCGCGCGACGAGGTCCTTGAGGAAGGTGCGCGCGAGCGTCAGCACCCAGCCCGCCGATTCGCTCGTCCAGTGAAAGCCATGGACGACGCCGGCGGGGATCAGCAGCAGCGCCGGCGCGTCGAAGCGCATCGCCGCATCCTCCGCCTGCATCGCGCCGCCGCCCGATCCGATCAGGAACATCTGCACCAGATCGGCGTGGGCATGCGGTCGGATCGTCCATTCGCTCGGCCGCGAACGGTCATCGAGCTGCTCGACATGGATGAAGCCGTCGGCGACCGCGCGATGCGGCTCGCCGTAGAGATAGAAGCTCGGCACCGGATCGATTCCCATCGCCCGAGCATAACGGCCGCGCTGGAAAATCCAACTTTTCGGCTGGCGACGGCATGGCCCGCGCCGCGGCCGCCGCGCACCTTGGTGGCAGGCGATGCGAAGAGTCTGCAGAGAGGATCGACGGATGCGCACACAGGTTGCGATCATCGGGGCAGGACCGGCGGGGATGTTCCTCGCGCACCTGCTGCGCCGCGAGGGCATCGATGCGATGGTCCTCGAACGGCGCGACCGCGCCTATGTCGAAGGGCGGGTGCGCGCCGGGGTGCTCGAACAGGTCACCGTCGATCTGATGCACCGGCTCCGCCTCGCCGGGCGGTTGCAGCGCGAGGGGCTGGTGCATGGCGGCACCAATCTGTCGCTCGACGGGCGATCGTTCCGCATCGACATGGCGGCGCTGACCGGCGGATCGACCGTCACCGTCTATGGCCAGCAGGAGGTGATGCGCGACCTGTTCGACGCCGCCGAAGCCGACGACCTGCCGATCGTGTGGAACGCCGAGGATGTCGCCCTTGCCGGGATCGACGGCGAGCGGCCGACGGTATCGTGGCGCGCGGACGGCGTCGACCACCAGGTGGCGTGCGATTATATCGTCGGCTGCGACGGCTATCACGGCATCAGCCGCGCGGCGATCCCGCCCGAGGTGCTGACGACGTTCGAGCGCGTCTATCCGTTCGGCTGGCTCGGCATCCTCGCCGACGTGCCGCCCGCGGACCACGAACTGATCTACGCCAATCACGAACGCGGCTTCGCGCTCGCCTCGATGCGATCGACGACGCGCAGCCGCTATTACATCCAGTGCGGGCTCGACGAGGATATCGCCGACTGGTCGGACGACCGCTTCTGGGACGAACTCTGCCTGCGACTCGGCCCCGATACCGCCGCGAAGGTGACGCGCGGACCGTCGTTCGAGAAGGCGATCGCGCCGCTGCGCTCGTTCGTGTCGGAGCCGATGCGCTGGGGGCGGCTGTTCCTTGCCGGCGACGCTGCGCATATCGTGCCGCCGACCGGCGCCAAGGGCATGAACCTCGCGGTGTCGGACGTGACGATGCTCGGCGAGGCGTTCGCGCTCCACTATAAACACGGCTCGGACGCAGGGCTCGACGGCTATTCGGCGCGCGCGCTGGCGCGGGTGTGGAAGGCGGAGCGGTTTTCCTGGTGGTTCACCTCGGTGACCCACCGGTTTCCGACGATGGACGGATTCGACCGGCGTATCCAGATGGCGGAGCTGGATTATATCCGTGGGTCCGAAGCGGCGCAGCGGACGCTCGCCGAGAATTACGTCGGCCTGCCGCTCACCGGCGGGATCAGCAGCGAGGCGGTATGAAGAACAAGATCTACGACAGTCCGGCGGCGGCGCTCGACGGGCTGCTGTTCGACGGGATGACGATCATGTCGGGCGGCTTCGGCCTGTCGGGCAATCCCGAAAGCCTGATCCCGGAGGTGCGTGCGAGCGGCGTGCGCGACTTGACCGTCATCTCGAACAATGCCGGCGCGGACGGCTTCGGCCTGTGGATGCTGCTCGAGACGCGCCAGATCGCCAAGATGATCTCCAGCTACGTCGGCGAGAACAAGCTGTTCGAGCAGCAATATCTGTCCGGCGAGCTGACGCTGGAGCTGACACCGCAGGGTACGCTCGCCGAGCGGATCCGCGCCGGGGGTGCCGGCATCCCGGCCTTCTACACCAAGACCGGCGTCGGCACGGTCGTCGCCGAAGGCAAGCCGGTCGAGACCTTCGAGGGCGAGGACTATGTCCGCGAGACGTGGCTGCGCGCCGATCTGTCGATCATCAAGGCATGGCGTGCCGATCCGGCGGGCAATCTGATGTTCCGCAAGACCGCGCGCAACTTCAACCCGAACATGGCGACCGCGGGCAGGGTGACGGTGGTCGAGGTCGAGGAGATCGTCCCGGCGGGCAGCCTCGATCCCGATTGTATCCATACGCCCGGCATCTATGTCGACCGGATCGTCCGGTCGACGATCAACGAGAAGCGGATCGAGAAGCTGACCGTCCGCGAAGCGGAGGCGATGTGATGGGCTGGACCCGCGAACAGATGGCGGCCCGCGCCGCGCAGGAGCTGGAGGACGGCTTCTACGTCAACCTCGGCATCGGCATTCCGACCCTGGTGGCGAATTACGTGCCCGAGGGGCTCGACGTGACGTTGCAGTCGGAGAACGGCATGCTCGGCATCGGCCCCTTCCCGACGCGCGACGCGGTCGACCCCGACCTGATCAACGCCGGCAAGCAGACGATCACCGCGCTGCCGACCTCGAGCTTCTTTTCCTCCGCCGACAGTTTCGCGATGATCCGCGGCGGCCATATCGACATGGCGGTGCTCGGCGCGATGGAGGTGAGCGCGGCCGGCGACATCGCCAATTGGACGATTCCCGGCAAGATGGTGAAGGGGATGGGCGGCGCGATGGATCTCGTCGCCGGGGTCAAGCGCGTCGTCGTGGTGATGGATCACGCCAACAAGGCGGGTGAGGCGAAGATCCTGCCCGCCTGCACGCTGCCGCTGACCGGGCGGGCGTGCGTCGACCTGATCATCACCGATCTGTGCGTGATCGCCTGCGACAAGCCGGGGCTGCGGCTGGTCGAGCTCGCGCCCGGCGTGACGGTGGACGAGGTGCTCGCCCGGACCGCGGCGCCGGTCGAGGTGGCGGAAGGGCTGGCGGCATGATCGAGGTCCGCCCCTATGCGCGCGACGATGCGGGCGCGCCGCCGTCGCTCTTCCCCGACTATCGCTCGACCGTGCTGCGCGCACCGGCGCAGCCGCCGGTGCGCGCGCCGCAGACGCTGACCGAGACGACCGGGCCGGGTGGCAGCTGGGAGCGGCTGATGGGGCCGGCGCTCGCCGATCTCACCAGCCAGCATCGCGGCACGCCGATCGGCCAGCGGATCGTCGTGTCGGGCCGGGTGCTCGACGAGGCCGGGCGGCCGGTGCCCGACACGGTGGTGGAGATCTGGCAGGCCAATGCCGCCGGGCGCTACGTCCATGTGCGCGATCAATGGGATGCGCCGCTCGATCCCAATTTCACCGGCGCCGGCCGGGTCGTCACCGATGCCGAGGGTCGCTATCGCTTCGTGACGGTGCGGCCGGGGGCCTATCCGTGGGGCAATCACAACAATGCCTGGCGGCCGGCGCATATCCATCTGTCGCTGCTCGGCCCGGCGTTCGCGACGCGCCTGGTGACGCAGCTCTATTTTCCCGACGACCCGCTGATCGAGATCGATCCGATCGCCAATGCGGTGCCGATGCCCTATCGCCAGCGGCTGGTCAGCCGCTTCGACATCGCGACGACCATGCCCAATTGGGCGCTCGGTTACCTGTTCGACATCGTGCTCAAGGGGCGCGCGCAGACGCCGTTCGAGGAGGATCATCATGACTGACCTCGAAACCCGCGAGCCCGCGCCGCGGCAGGACAATCGCGACCCGGCGCTGTTCGGCCAGACGCCGAGCCAGACGGTGGGGCCGTTCTTCCACTATGGCCTGCCGTGGAAGGGTGGCGCCGACCTCGTCGGCCAGTCGGAGATGGGCGCGCGGCCCGACCTGTTCGCCGAGGAGCATTGGCTGCTCAACCTGTCGGCGCTGACCGGTACGCCGCAGGGCGCGGTGATCGAGATCGCCGGCCGCGTGCTCGATGCCGAAGGTGCGCCGGTGGTCGATGCGATGATCGAGATCTGGCAGGCCAATGCCGCCGGCCGCTACCATGCGCTCGACGACGATCGCGACGACGTGCCGATCGACCCGCATTTCATCGGCTTCGGCCGCGCCGCGGTCGATGCCGAGGGCGTGTACCGCTTCCGCACCATCCTGCCGGGGCGCGTGCCGGGGCCGGGCAACAGCCTGCAGGCGCCACATGTCGCTGTGTCGGTATTCGGGCGCGGGCTGCTCAAGCGGCTGGCGACGCGGCTCTATTTCGAGGGGGCGGCCGGCAATGACGAGGATCCGGTGCTCGCCTGCGTCCCCGCCGAACGGCGCGGCACGCTGATCGCGCAGCAGCGCGGCGAGGGGCTCTGGTGGCTCGACCTGCGGCTTGCCGGCGCGGACGAGACGGTGTTCTTCGACCTGTGAGCCTGCTCCGCACCCGACCGGTCGCCACCGCGGCGATGATCGCGACGTTCGACGATGAAGCGACGATCGCCGCGGCGCTCGCCTTCGAAAGCGCATTGGCGGCGGCGCAGGCGGTGGTGGGGGTGATCCCGGCGGAGGCCGCCGCGGCGATCGCGGCGGCGGCGTCGGCGCTGCGCCTCGATCCTGCGGCGCTCGCCGAACGGGCGGCGCTGGCGGGGACGCTGGCGATCCCGCTCGTCGCGACGCTGCGGGCGCAGCTCGACGGTGAGGCGGCGACGGCGCTGCATCGTGGCGCGACCAGCCAGGATGTCGCGGACAGCGCGCTGATGATGCAGGTGCGCCGCGCCGGCACGCTGCTGCTCGTCGATACCGACCGAGTCACCACCGCGCTGGCGCCGCTCGCCCGCGCGCATGCCGCGACGCCGGCGATCGGGCGGACGTTGCTGCAGGACGCGCAGCCGATCGGCTTCGGGCTGCGGCTCGCGCAATGGCATGCCGGGATCGCCGCGGCGGCGGCGCGGCTGTCGCGCGAGGTCGCGGCGAAGGCGGCGCTGCAATGGGGCGGCGCGGCGGGCAGCCGGCCCGATCAGGCGGGGCAGGCCGATGCGGTCGCCGCCCGGCTCGCGGCGGCGCTCGGGCTTGCCGAGGCGCCGCCGTGGCATGCGCGGCGCGAGGGGGTGGCGGGTATCGCGGCGGCGCTCGGCATCCTGATCGGTGCGCTCGGCAAGATGGCGCGCGACCTCGCGCTGCTCGCGCAGAATGGCGTCGGCGAGGCGCGCGAGCCTGCGGTCGCCGGGCGTGGCGGATCGTCGGCGATGGCGCACAAGCGCAATCCGACCGGCTGCCAGATCGCGCTGTCCGCCGCGACGCGCGCGCCCGGACTGGTCGCCGGCATCCTCGCCGCGCTGCCGGCGGAGGAGGAGCGCGGGCTCGGCGGCTGGCAGGCCGAGGGGCCGATGCTGGTCGACCTGTTCCTGCTCGCCTCGGGCGCGGCGGAGGCGATGGCGGGCGTCGCCGAGGGGCTGGAGATCGACGGCGATGCGATCGCCCGCAACCTCGCCGCGGCGGGGCAGGGCACCGACATCGGCGACAGCGTGGCATTGGTCGATGCGCTGCTCGACATAGGGAAGGACTGACATGCCGTTTGCGACGCGGGACGGGGTGCGGCTCTACTGGCGGCTCGACGGCGACGATGCCGCGCCGCCGCTGGTGCTGCTCAATTCGATCGGGACCGACATGGCCTTGTGGGCCGGCTGCGTGCCCGCGCTGGCCGGGCGATACCGCGTGCTGCGGATCGACACGCGCGGCCATGGCGCCTCCGATGCGCCGGGCGGCGACTATGACCTGCCGATGCTCGCCGCGGATGTGATCGCGGTGATGGATGCCGCCGGCGTCGATCGCGCCGCGGTCGCCGGCGTCTCGCTCGGCGGGATGATCGCGATGCAGCTCGCGCTCGACCATGGCGAGCGGATCACGGCGCTGGCGCTGATCTGCACGTCGGCGACGATGGATGCGGCGGCGTGGGGCGATCGCATCGCCACCGTGCGGCGCGACGGCATCGCGGGAATTGCCGATCTGGCGATGGACCGCTTCCTGTCGACGGGCTTTGCCGCGACGCATCCGGCGGAGGCGGCGTCGCTGCGCCGCGGGCTGATCGCGATGGCGGATGCGGGCTATGCCGGCGCGGGCGCGGCGATCCGCGACATGGCGGTGATCGACCGGCTGCCCGGCCTGGCGCTGCCGGTGCTGGTGGTGGCGGGCGACGGCGACCGCTCGACGCCCTTCGCCGGCCATGGCGAGCGGATCGCGGCGGCGATCCCGCACAGCGAGACGGTGCATCTCGCCGTCGGCCACCTCGCCCCCGTCGAGGCGCCGCAGGCGCTGGCGGGCGCGCTGATCGCCTTCCTCACGCGCGACGCGGCGACGGACGCGGCGGCGGCGACGCTGTTCGAGGCCGGGCTGGTCAACCGCCGCCGCATCCTCGGCGACGCCTGGGTCGATGCCTCGCTCGCCAGGCGGACCGACTTCACCGCCGATTTCCAGGCGATGATCACCCGGATCGCCTGGGGCGAGATCTGGGGCCGGCCGGGGCTCGACGAGGCGACGCGGCGGCTGCTGGTGGTGGCGATCACCGCCAGCCTCGGCCGTTGGGAGGAATTCGGCCTCCACGTCCGCGCCGGCCTGTCGCGCGGCGGCTTCACCCGTGACGCGCTGAAGGAGGTGCTGATGCAGACCGCCATCTATGCCGGCGTGCCCGCCGCCAATACCGCCTTTGCCGAAGCGGGCCGCATCATCGCCGAACTGGAAGGGACTGACTCGTGACCGATGCCTTTATCTGCGACGCCATCCGCACGCCGGTCGGTCGCCTCAACGGCGCGCTGTCGACCATCCGCGCCGACGATCTCGCCGCGCTGCCGATCAAGGCGCTGGTCGAGCGCAACCCCGGGGTCGACTGGGCGGCGGTGGACGATTGCCTGCTCGGCTGCGCCAATCAGGCGGGCGAGGACAATCGCAACGTCGCGCGGATGGCGGCGCTGCTCGCCGGGCTGCCGCCGGAGGTGCCCGGCGCGACCATCAACCGCCTGTGCGGATCGGGGCTCAACGCGATCGGCATCGCCGCGCAGGCGATCCGCAGCGACGATGCCGCGCTGGTCATCGCCGGCGGCGTCGAGCAGATGACGCGCGCGCCCTATGTGCTCGGCAAGGCGGCGACCCCGTTCGACCGTGCGCAGAGAATCGAGGACACGACGCTCGGCTGGCGCTTCATCAACCCGGCGATGCGTCATAAGTATGGCGTCGATTCGATGCCGGAGACCGCCGAGAACGTCGCCACCGACTGGCAGGTCAGCCGCGAGGATCAGGACGCCTTCGCGCTCGCCAGCCAGACCAAGGCTGCGGCGGCGCAGGCGAGCGGCCGCTTCGCCGCGGAGATCGTCCCGGTGCTGGTGCCGCAGCGCAAGGGCGATCCGGTCGCCTTCGCGGTCGACGAGCATCCGCGCGCGACCAGTGCCGAAGCGCTGGCGAAGCTCAAGCCGGTCGTCCATGCCGACGGCACCGTCACCGCCGGCAATGCCTCCGGCCTCAACGACGGCGCGGCGGCGCTGCTCGTCGCCTCGGCGGCTGCGGCGCAGGCGCACGGCCTCGTGCCGCGGGCGCGGGTGTTCGCCATGGCCTCCTCCGGCGTCGCGCCGCGGGTGATGGGGATCGGGCCGGTCGAGGCGGTGCGCAAGGTGCTGCGCCGTGGCGGCGTGACGCTCGATCAGATCGACGTGATCGAGCTCAACGAGGCCTTCGCGGCGCAGGCGATCGCCGTGCTGCGCGACCTCGACGTCGATCCCGCCGATCCGCGCGTCAACCCGAACGGCGGCGCCATCGCGCTCGGCCATCCGCTCGGCATGTCGGGGGCGCGGATCACGATGACCGCGGTCGAGCAACTGCAGCGCGAGGGTGGCCGCTATGGACTCGCCTGCATGTGCGTCGGCGTCGGCCAGGGCGTCGCCTTGCTGTTCGAGCGGGTCTAACGGGACCGGGGGCGCGGCCGGTCGGGGGCCCGTGGCCGTGGCGATCCGGTATCCCGTCCCCCCCCCCGAGCCGGTGACGGGCTGCCCGCCCGCGCCGTTGTCAGGCGCCGGGCTTGATCCTATCACCTTCGCCAATGGAAACAGGCACAACCGATCAGACGACCGATGCGGCAGCGGTCAGGCTGAACGTCCTCGATACGCTGGTCGGCTATCATCTCCGCCGCACCTCGTCGCTGTTCGCCGCCGATTTCGCCGATGCGCTCGGCGATCTCGGCATGCGGCAGGTGCTGTTCGGCATCCTGTCGACGATCCGCGACAATCCCGGCATCAACCAGGGCGCGGCGGGCAAGGTGCTCGGCATCCAGCGGCCCAATATGGTCAGCCTGGTCAACGATCTGGTCGATCGGGGGCTGATCGAGCGGCGGGTCGCGCGCGACGACCGCCGCGCCTTCGAACTCCAGCTGACCCAGGCCGGCGCGGCGCATATCGAGACCGCGCTCGAACGGATCCGCGAGCATGAAGACCTGCTGTTGCGCGACCTTACCGCGGACGAACGGCAGACGCTGATCGCGCTGCTGACGCGGATCGAGCGGGCCGGCGGATGATCGCGTAAAATCCCGCTTGCCCCGGCCATCGGTTTAGGTATGCTCCATAACAAATAAGACTCAGGAGCGGACATGTCGACGGCAGCGACTTTGGAACGGCCCACCTTCACGCGCCACAATCCGGTGACCGGCGCGGTCGCGACCACCGCGCCCGCGCAATCCCCCGCCGATGCCGTCGCCGCCTGCGACGCCGCCGCCGCCGCCTTCGACAGCTGGAGCCAGACCGGCCCGACCGCGCGTCGCGCCGCGCTGACCCGCGCCGCGGCGGCGCTCGAGGCGCGCGCCGACGATTTCGTCGCGGCGATGATGGGGGAGATCGGCGCGACCGAAGGCTGGGCGCGGTTCAACCTGATGCTCGCCGCCGGCATGATCCGCGAGGCGGCGGCGCTGACCACGCAGATCGGCGGTGAGGTCATCCCGTCCGACAAGCCCGGCTGCATCGCCATGGCGCTGCGCGAGCCCGCCGGCGTGGTGCTCGGCATCGCGCCGTGGAACGCGCCGATCATCCTCGGCGTGCGCGCGCTGGCGGTGCCGCTCGCCTGCGGCAATACCGCGGTGCTCAAGGCATCGGAACAATGCCCGCGCACGCATCAGCTGATCGTCGAGGCCTTCGCCGAGGCGCTGCCCGACAATGTGGTCCAGATCGTCAGCAACGCGCCGGCGGATGCGGGCGAGGTGGTCGGCGCGATGATCGATCACCCCGCGGTGCGACGGATCAATTTCACCGGGTCGACGCATGTCGGCCGGATCATCGCCAAACGCTGCGCCGAACAGCTCAAGCCGGTGCTGCTCGAACTCGGCGGCAAGGCGCCGCTGCTGGTGCTCAAGGATGCCGACCTCGACGAGGCGGTGAAGGCGGCGGCGTTCGGCGCCTTCATGAACCAGGGCCAGATCTGCATGTCGACCGAGCGGATCATCGTCGTCGAAGCCGTCGCCGATGCCTTCGCCGAGAAGTTCGCCGCCAAGGTCAAGACGATGCCGGTCGGCGATCCGCGTGCGGGACAGGCGCCGCTGGGCGCGGTGGTCGATCGCAGGACGGTCGACGGCGTCCGCGCGCTGATCGACGACGCGCTGGCGGGCGGCGCACGGCAGTTGGTCGGCGGCGAGGCGGACGGTGTGCTGATGCCGGCGCATGTCATCGATCACGTCACGCCGGCGATGCGGCTGTTCCGCGACGAAAGCTTCGGCCCGGTCGTCGGCATCATCCGCGCCGCCGACGAGGCGGAGGCGATCCGGCTCGCCAACGATAGCGAATATGGCCTGTCCGCGGCGGTGTTCACCCGCGACACCGCGCGCGGCCTGCGCGTCGCCCGCGCGATCAAATCCGGCATCTGCCACGTCAATGGCCCGACCGTGCACGACGAGGCGCAGATGCCGTTCGGCGGCACCAAGGGTTCGGGCTACGGCCGGTTCGGCGGCCGCGCCGGCATCGACTCCTTCACCGAATTGCGTTGGGTGACGATCGAGACGCAGCCCGGCCACTTCCCTATCTGATCCTACAATAACCCTATCCCTAGCCACCGTCGCGTCGCGCGTCGCGGCGCCTGGAGACCTGTGTCATGACCATCGAACGTACCGAAGAGGAAACCGTCGCCTTCACCGTCGAGGACGGCATCGCCTGGGTCCGCTTCAACCGCCCCGAGAAGCGCAACAGCATGAGTCCCAAGCTCAACCGCCAGATGATGCGGGTGCTGGACGCGCTCGAATTCCGCGACGACGTCGCGGTGCTGGTGCTGACCGGCGAGGGCACCGCCTGGTCGGCGGGCATGGACCTTCAGGAATATTTCCGCGACACCGAGGCGCTCGGCCTCGCCGGCACGCGCGGGGCGCAGCGCGAGAGCTACGGCTGGTGGCGGCGGCTGCGCTGGTATCAGAAGCCGACGATCGCGATGGTCAACGGCTGGTGCTTCGGCGGCGGCTACGGCCCGCTGTTCGCCTGCGACCTCGCCTTCGCCGCCGACGAGGCGCAGTTCGGGCTCAGCGAGATCAACTGGGGCATCCTGCCCGGCGGCGGTGCCACCAAGGTCGCGGTCGAGCTGCTGTCGTTCCGCCGCGCCATGTATCACGCGATGATGGGCGAGACGATCGACGGGCGCACCGCGGCGGAATGGGGGCTGGTCAACGAATCGCTGCCGCTCGCCGATCTCAAGGCGCGCGTCACCGCGGTGGCGCAGGTGCTCGCCAAGAAGAACCCGGTCGCGCTCAAGGCGACCAAGGACGCGGTGCGCCGCGTCGGCGTGATGACCTATGACGAGGCGGAGGATTATCTGATCCGCGCGCAGGAGGCGGCGAACAGCTACGACAACGAGGGGCGAAAGGAGGGCATCCGGCAATTTATCGACGACAAGAGCTACAAGCCGGGCCTGGGCGCCTATGATAAGACCAAGACGCGCGGCTGAGGAGCGAGACGATGTCGATCGATGCCCCGGCACCGTCCCTTACTCCGTCGCCGTCGATCGCCCGGCTGCTGCGCCCGCGGTCGGTGGCGATCGTCGGTGCGTCGGACAAGCCGGGCGCACTCGGCGCGGCGGTGCTCGCCAACCTCGATCGCCATCGCTTCGACGGCGCGATCCACCTCATCAACCCGCGCCGGGAGGAAATCGGCGGACGGCGCTGCCTGCCGTCGATCGCGGCGCTGCCCGAAGGCGTCGACGTCGCGGTGCTGGCGATCCCGCGCGCCGGCGTGCTCGATGCGGTGCGCGAACTGGCGGCGCGCGGCGTCGGCGCGGCGGTGATCTTCTCCGCCGGCTTTGCCGAGGGCGGCGCGGCGGGGCTCGCCGAACAGGCGGAGATCGGCCGCATCGCCCGTGAAGCGGGGATGGTGGTCGAGGGGCCGAACTGCCTCGGCATGGTCAATCATCCCGACGGCGTGCCGCTGACCTTCGTCGAGACGGTGGCGACGCCGCCCGCGCCGGGACAGGCGGGGATCGGCGTCGTCTCGCAATCGGGCGCGATGGCGGCGGTGCTCGGCACCGTCTTCGCCGCACGCACGCTCGGCCTGACCTTCTCGGTATCGACCGGCAACGAGGCGGCGAGCGGGGTGGAGGATTATGTCGACTATCTGGTCGACGAACCCGGCACGCGCGTGATCGCGATGATCGTCGAGCAATTCCGCCAGCCGGCGCGCTTCCTCGCTGCCGCGCGTGCCGCGCGGGCGGCGGGCAAGACGATCGTGCTGCTCCATCCCGGCACGTCGAGCGCCGCGCGCGAGAGCGCGGCGACGCATACCGGCGCGATGGCGGGCGATCATGCGGTGATGCGGCTGCTCGTCCGCCAGGCGGGCGTCGTCCTCGCCGAGACGCTGGAGGAATTGAGCGACGTCGCCGAGATCGCGCTGCGCTGTCCGCGCCTGCCGGCGGGCGGCACCGCGGTGCTGGGTGAATCGGGGGCGTTCAAGGCGCTGATGCTCGACCTTGCCGAAGCGCTCGACCTGCCGCTCGCCGCGCTCGGCGACGATACGGCGCCGGCGTTGCGCGCGGCGCTGCCCGAGTTCGTCGGAGTGAGCAATCCGCTCGACCTGACCGCGCAGGGGCTGGTCGATCCCGATCTCTATACCCGCACGCTCGCCGCGCTGTTCGCCGACGATCGCGTCGATACGATCCTGATCGGGCTGATCCAGACCGATCCGGTGACGATGGCGATCAAGCTGCCGCCGATCCTTGCCGCGCTCGGCGACGGTGCCGACAAGCCGGTGATCTATGCCGGGCTCGACGAGGGCGCGCCGATCGGGGAGGAGGCCGTCACCGCCTTGCGTGCACGCGGCGTGCCGTGCTTCCCGTCGAGCGAGCGCGCGCTGCGGGCGATCGCCCGGCTGGTCGATGCCACCGCCCCGGCGGCGCGCGTGCCCGCGGCGGCGCCGCCGCTCGCGCTGCCCGAGGCGGGCGGCGTCATCCCCGAACATGCCGCCAAGGCGCTGCTCGCCCCCTGCGGCTTCACCTTTCCGGCCTCGCGCCTGGCGACGAGCCGCGATGCCGCCTGCGCCGCGGCGGAGGCGCTCGGCTATCCCGTCGTGCTCAAGGCGCAATCGGCGGCGCTCAGCCACAAGAGCGATGCCGGTGGCGTCATCCTCCATCTCACCGATGGCGCGGCGGTCGCCGCCGGCTGGGACCGGATGATCGCCGATGTCGCGCGCCACCTGCCCGGCGTGACGCTCGACGGTATTCTGGTCGAGGCGATGGGCGCGCGCGGCACCGAGATGATCGTCGGTGCGCGCAACGATCCCGATTGGGGGCCCGTCATCCTCGCCGGCTTCGGCGGTGTGCAGGCGGAGGTGCTCAAGGACGTGCAGCTGTTCGCGCCGACGATGACGCACGCGCAGGTCGTCGCCGGACTGCGCCGGCTGCAGGCCGCCGCGCTGCTCGACGGCTGGCGCGGCGCGCCGGCGCTCGACGTCGCGGCGCTCGCCGATCTGGTGCTAAGGCTCGCCGACGTGATGGTGGCGCATCCGCGCATCCGGGAAGTCGATCTCAATCCGGTGATCCTCCACCCGGCCGGCGCCGGCCCCAGTGTCGTGGCGCTCGACGCCTTGATGGCGGTGGAGCCCCGCTAACAGGAGACAGCGTGGTGACGGCGATGGGCGGCGGCGGGGTCGATCCCCGCCAGAGGATCGAGACGGGGGCGATGCACTGGCGACAGATGGTCGCGATCGCCCTGTGCGTGCTGCTCAACGCGCTCGACGGGTTCGACGTGCTGGCGATCAGCTTCGCCGCGCCGGGCATCGCCGCCGAATGGCAGGTCGATCGCGCCGCGCTCGGCGTCGTGCTGTCGATGGAGCTGTTCGGCATGGCGGCGGGATCGGTCCTGCTCGGCCGCGTCGCCGACCGGATCGGAAGGCGGCCGGTGATCCTCGCCTGCCTCGCGATCATGGCGGCGGGGATGGCGCTGGCGCCGCTGGTCGGCGGTATCGTCACGCTGTCGCTGGTCCGGCTCGTCACCGGCCTCGGCATCGGCGGGATGCTCGCCACCACCAATGCGATGGTCGCCGAACAGGCGAATGCGCGCAGCCGTTCGCTCGCGGTGACGATCATGGCGGCGGGCTATCCGCTCGGGGCGATCGTCGGCGGGACGATCGCCTCGGCACTGCTGGCGGGCGGCGGCTGGCGCGACGTCTTCGTCTTCGGCGCGATCGTCAGCGCCGCCTTCCTGCCGCTGACGTGGTGGCTGCTGCCCGAGACGATCGGCTATCTGGTCGAGCGGCAGCCGCGCGACGCGCTGGCGCGGGTCAATGCGCTGCTCGCGCAACGCGGCGAGCCGGTGCTGGCGACGCTCCCCGACCCGGCGGCGGCCCAGGCGCGCGGCGGCTGGCGGGCGCTGTTCGGGCCGGGGCTGGCGGGCACGACGCTGCTGCTGACGCTCGCCTATCTCGCGCACATCATGACCTTCTACTTCACGCTCAAGTGGATCCCGAAGATCGTCGTCGATCTGGGCCATCCGGCGGCGGTGGCGGGCGGCGTGCTGGTCTGGGCGAATGTCGGCGGGCTGACCGGCGCGGTGCTGCTCGGCCTGCTGTCGAAGCGCTGGCCGGTGCGGCCGCTGGTGCTGGCGGCGCTGGTCGGTGCGGTCGCGAGCGTCATCGTCTTCGGCCGGGCGGCGGGCGATCTCGGCACGCTCAAACAGGCGGCGGCGCTGGTCGGCGTCTTCACCAATGCGGCGGTGGTCGGCCTCTATGCGCTGGTCGCGGACTCCTTCCCGGTCGCCGCGCGCGGCAGCGGCACCGGCTTCGTCATCGGCGTCGGACGCGCCGGGGCCGCGCTCGGGCCGATCGTCGCCGGATTGCTGTTCGCCGCGGGCGGCGATCTCGCGCTGGTCGCCGACTGTATGGCGGGGGGATCGGCGATCGCCGCACTGGCCTTGCTCGCGCTGCCGCGGCGGCGCGCGGCGTAGCGCGCTTGTCGGCGCGGGGAGGAGCCGTCATGCCGGTGCGATGCCCCAGCTCGACCTCGACCGTTACGTCCCCTTCTTCCTGTCGTCGATCGGCAACAAGCTGTCGCGCGGTGCCTCACGCATCTATCTCGCGCGCTTCGGCATCGGCGTGAACGAATGGCGACTGCTCGCCAATCTCAAGGTGCGCGGCACCGCCAGCGCCGGCGCGATCTGCGAGGCGAGCGGCATCGACAAGGCCGCCGCCAGCCGGGCCACGGGCCGCCTGCAGGCGCTCGGCCTCGTCCAGGCCGTGCCCGACCGCGCCGACGCCCGCAGCCGCGCGCTGTCGCTGACCCCGGCGGGGGAGGCGATGCACGACGCCATCATCCGCATCGCACTCGACCGCGAGCGGGCGCTGCTCGCCGGGCTCGATGCCGCGGAGCGCGACCAGCTGATCGCGCTGCTCGGCAAATTATACGCCAACGTCGATCGGCTCGATCGGGATAGTTGACATCGCAACTATATCGGCAGACGATCACCGGGCTTCCGCCAGAGGAGCGGACAATGGAGAGCGTGATGTTTCTGCAAGACCGCTGGTATGTCGCCGCCTGGGATCATGAGGTCGACCGTCAGCCGATGGCGCGGACGATCTGCGGCGAGCCGGTGGTGCTGTACCGCAAATTCGACCGGTCGATCGCCGCGCTGCACGATGCCTGCCCGCACCGCATGCTGCCGCTGTCGATGGGCCTCAAGGAAGGCGACAATCTGCGCTGCCGCTATCACGGCATGCTGTTCGATCCCGACGGCGCGGTGCTCGAAATGCCGATCAAGGGCGAACGGCCCAATCAGGCGCTGTGCGTGCGCCGCTATCCGGTGGTCGAGCGGCATCGCCTGATCTGGGTGTGGATCGGCGACCCGGCGCGCGCCGACGACACGCTGGTGCCCGACTTCTGGCCCTGTTCGCACCCCGACTGGACGTTCGACGGCGGCTATTATCCGATCGCCTGCGATTACCGGCTGGTGATCGACAATCTGATGGACCTGACGCACGAGACCTACACGCATCAGGGATCGATCGGCCAGCCCGAGCTGATGGAGGCGGCGATCGAGACCGAGGTGCGCGGGGAAGAGGTGTTCGTCACCCGCTGGATGCCCGGGGTCAATGCGCCGCCCTTCTGGCGCGACGCGCTCAAGCAGGACGGCCCGGTCGACCGCTGGCAGATCTGCCGCTTCATCGCGCCCTCGTCGATCCTGATCGACGTCGGCGTCGCGCCGGTCGGGGCGGGGGCGACGATCGAGGATCACGACCAGGGCGTGCGCGGCATGGTGATCGACGCGCTGACTCCCGAGAGCGAGACGACCACGCATTATTTCTGGGGCATGGCGCGCAATTTCGACATTCGCGATCAGGGCTTCACCGAACGGTTCAAGGCGCAGCAGGGCCGCGTCTTCGCCGAGGATGTCGAGGTGCTCGAGGCGCAGCAGCGCTCGATCGAGCGCAATCCGGGGATGAAGCTGCGCGGCTTCTCGATCGATGCCGGCGGCGTCCGCTCGCGTCAGGTGCTGGCACGGCTGATCCGCGCGCAGCAGGAGGAGGCGCAACCGGTGCCGCCGACGCCCGAGCCCGTGCCGTCGCCCGCCCATCTCTGATCTGCCGCTCCGGCGGCTGCCGCGAGGCCGCCGGGACCCCGCAGGATCGCGCGGGACGGGCTTGACCCCGGCGGCGGCAGGGCGGATCACGGTGGCATGAGCGATAGCGTCAACGTCAATACCGCCACCGCCGAGCAGCTCGATGCGGTGCCGGGCCTGCGCGGCCATGGCTTCGAGATCGTCCGCTATCGCGGCGAGCGCGGGCGGTTCACCGATCTGCGGCAGCTCGAGGAGGTGCCGGGGCTCGCCGGCAAGATCGACGACAGTCGCGCCGCGCTGACCGTCGCCGATTAGGCGGGCGGGGCGACCGCGCGGAAGGTGGCGATGAGCAGGCGGTCGTCGACCGGTTTGTGCAGCACGCGCATCGACGTCGCCCGCGGCCGGAACGCGCGCGGTTCGCCGGTGACGAAGAGCACCGGTATCTTGCCCGCCTGCGCGGTGATCCGGTCGACCGCGGCGGGGCCGGTGCCGGCGGCGAGCGTGACGTCGGCGATGATCACCGCGGGTCGACGGGCAAGCGCCTGCGCCACCGCATCCTCCTCGCAATCGGCCATGTCGATCGTCACCGCGCCGGCGCTCTCGACCAGCTGGGCGATATGATCGGCGATAAACCAATCATCCTCGATGATGAGCACATGACACATGGTCCTGTCTCAATGATCGCGGGGGGCGATATGTTCGGTAGCGTACCGATTTGTCAGCAACTGTGACACATCGGCCGCAGCGCCGGCCGTGCGGCTAGACCGCCGCCTCGATCTCGAAGCGGACGCCGGTCGGCGGGTAATGGATCGCCGCGCCGCCGCGGACATGCCGGCGCAGCACGCGTTCGATCATCCGCGTGCCGAAGCCGGTGCGGCTCGGCGGCGTCACCGGCGGCCCGTCATGTTCCGCCCAGCAGAAGAACAGCCGCCGCTCGCCGTCTTCGTGACGGATCGACCATTCGATCGCGACGCGCCCCTCGGGCACCGACAGCGCGCCATATTTGATCGCATTGGTGGCAAGTTCGTGCAGCGCCATCGCCAGCGCCAGCGTGATCTCCGGCGTCAGCCGCACCGACGGGCCATGCGCCGCGAAGCGTGCACCGTCACGGTCCTTGAACGGCAGCAGCGCGCGATCGACGATGTCGCCGATCGATGCGCCCTCGACCTCGTCCTGGATCAGCAGCTCCTGCGCGGCGCCGAGGCTGGCGATCCGGCCGGTCACCGCCGCTGCGGCATCCTCCAGCGACACGGCGTCGCGCAGCGTCTGGCTGACCACCGCATTGACGGTGGCGAGCGTGTTCTTGACGCGATGGGTCAGCTCGCGCGCGAGCACGGCGCGATGCTCCTCGGCGAATTTGCGCGTCGAGATATCGGTCGAGAAACCGGTCATCGCCAGCGGCGTGCCGTCGGCGCGATGCTGCAGGTCGCCCTGGATCGACACCCAGCGCTGATCGCCCGCCGCGGTGAGGATGCGATATTCGATATGATAGGGTTCGCCATGCGTGATCGTCCGCTCGACTGCGGCGCGCATCATCGGCAGATCGTCGGGATGGATGGCGGCGAGCAATTGTTCGTAGGTGAAGGGCTCGCCGAGCGGCCGGCCGAAGATGCGCTTGCATCCCGACGAGGCGGTCAGCACCATCTCGGGCAGGTCGAGCGTCCAGGTGCCGAGCCCGCCCGCCTTGAGCGCGAGCCGCAGCCGCGCATTATGCGCGGCGAGATCGGCGTCCCGCTGCGCCACCTCGGCAGCGAGCGCCTCGCGGTCCTGTTCGAGCATCAGCACGCGATGCCGCTCGACGGTGACGTCGATCTGCGTCGCGACATAATAGCGCAGCGAGCCGTCATCGCAGAAGACCGGGGCGACCATCAGCCGGTTCCAGAACGGCGTCCCGTCACGGCGATGGTTGAGCAGGTCGAGCTCGATCGGCACGCGCTGCGCGATCGCTTCGCGCAGGCGGACGATGTCATCGGCGTCGGTCAGCGGCCCCTGCATGAAGCGGCAGTTGCGGCCGAGGATCTCCTCCGCCGGAAACCCGGTCAGCCGCTCGAATGCCGGATTGACGTAGATGAGCGGGCAATCGGGCAAGGTCGGATCGCTGACCACCATCGCCACCGGCGTCATGGCGAAGCCGACCTGCATCGGATCGCAGGCGTCCAGCCCGCGCGCATAGGCGTCGATCGCCGCCTGCACGGCAGGCGTCGGCTGATACGGCTGGATCGGGGCAAGGGGAAGCGGTTGACGGTCCAAAACGAGAACGTTCTAGCCTGGGATTACCTTGGCCGCAAACGCCGGCATCATGCCTTTGCCGCCTTGATCTCGGTATGACGGGCGGCGCGGTCCGCCATCGCCAGCCATGCCGCCTCCGACCGGCGCAGCCGGGCGATGACGTTGGGCAGGCTGGTGGCCGACGCCTGTTCGGCGCAGATCGTCGCCTGGTCGCGGTAATAGCTTTCCATCTTTATCCCCCGTGGCTGCCGATCCCGGTCGGCCCTTCGATCACCTGACGTACCTTGGTCGCCAGTTCGCTGCGCTTGTACGGCTTCTGGATCAGCTCGAATTCGGCACCGCGCGCGTCGACGCGCTCGATCGACGATTCGGCATAGCCGGAGGTGAGCAGCACGCGCATCTTCGGCCGCCGCCGCTTGATCTCGCGCGCCAGCATCACGCCGTTCATCCCGCCCGGCATGATCAGATCGCTGAACAGCAGGTCGATATGGCCGGCCCCGTCGAGCAGGGCCAGCGCCTCATTGGCATTTTCCGCGCGCAGCACGGTATAGCCGAATTCGGAGAGCACGGTTTCGGCATAGTCGCCGACATCGACCTGATCCTCGACGACCAGCACCGTCTCGCTGCCGCGCTTGTCGGCGAGCGAGCGCGACGCCGGCGCGGTGATCGGGTCGGCCTTGCCATATTCGCACGGGAACAACATCCGCACCGTGGTGCCGTGGCCCTCCTCCGAATAGAGGCGCAGCGAGCCGCCCGACTGCTTCATGAAGCCATAGACCATCGACAGGCCGAGCCCGGTGCCCTTGCCCTGATCCTTGGTGGTGAAGAAGGGTTCGGTGACGCGCTTGAGCACCTCGGGCGACATGCCGGTACCCTCGTCGGTGATCGTCACCGCGACGTAATTGCCGCTTTCGAGCTCGCCGAACCCCTTGTCGCCCGCTTCGATCGACCGGTTGCGCACCTCGATGGTGATCGTGCCGCCATCGGGCATCGCGTCGCGGGCGTTGAGCAGGATGTTGATGATCGCCAGTTCGGCCTGGGTCGGGTCGATCCGTGCGTTGCAGGTGGTTTCCTGATGCTGGATGCGGACCTTGACCAGCCCGCCCGCGGTACGCTCGATCAGCGGCTGGAGCTCGTCGATCAGGTCGACGAGATTGACGACGCGACCCTGCAGTTTCTGCCGGCGCGAGAAGGCGAGCAACTGCTGCGTCAGCGTCGCGCCGCGCTCCGCCGCCTGCATCACCGCGTTGATCGAGCGCGACGCCTTGGCGCGGTCGAACTCGCCCTCGCCGTCGATCTGGCTGCGCAGCACATCGCTGAAGCCCTGGATGACGGTGAGCAGATTGTTGAAATCGTGCGCGACGCCGCCGGTAAGCTGGCCGACCGCCTCCATCTTCTGCGCCTGGCGCAGCCCTTCCTCGGCATCGCGGCGGCGCGTCACGTCGAGCTGCGAGGCGAAGAAATAGATCAGCTTGTTGTCGGCATCGAACACCGGCGAGATGAACAGCGCGTTCCAGAAGGCGGCGCCGTTCTTCTTGTAATTGAGCAGCTCGACCGAGGTTTCCTGCCGCCGCTCGATCGCCCGGCGGATCTCGGCGACCGTCTCGCGATCGGTGTCCGGCCCTTGCAGCAACCGGCAGTTGGTGCCGACCAGCTCGTGCCACTCATACCCCGTCATGTTGATGAAGGCGGGATTGGCGAAGACGATCGGATTGTCCGGCTGATTGGGATCGGTGACGATCATCGGCATCCGCGTCGTCTTGACCGCGGCGAAGAAGATGCTGTTGCTGTCGTCGCCCATGTCGTGATTGGCGGCGCCCGAAAGGTGGGGCGGCGGGCCGCCGGGGGGCGTTTCGGTCGTTTCGTCTACCATGAGCGTCCGGGACAAGAGGGAGGGCATGCTCCGAAGTGCCGGCCACCGGGCCGAAACAACCGAGATTGACCTTTGTTCCCAATCTATGTGTTTATCGCGCCATCGCCACGTTTGGGCGCGCCAGACTCCGGCGGCATCGCAATGATCGCGGCGAGGCAGGCGGAAAGTTCGGCGATGCGGAACGGCTTGGTCAGGCGCGGGATATCGGCATCGACGCCGTCTTCCTCGGCATAGCCCGAGACGATCAGCACCGGCAGGCCGGGGCGGCTCGACCGCAGCCGCCGCGCCAGTTCGGTGCCGCTCATCCCCGGCATCAGATGGTCGGTGACGAGGATGTCGGGGGCGAGGCCGCCGTCGAGCAGGCGCAGCGCCTCTTCCGCCGACCCCGCCTCGACCACCTCATATTGCATGTCGGTGAGCATGTCGGCGGTGCTGAGCCGGACGAGTTCCTCATCGTCGACGAGCAAAGCGGTGCCGATGCGGCGCGGCGCGGCGAGCGGTTCGGCGTTCGCCGCGTCGTCCCGGATGGCGGCGGCGCTGATCGGCAGCCACAGGTTCATCGTCGTGCCATGACCCGGCGCGCTTGCGATCGTCAGCCCGCCGCCGAGCTGCGCGGCGAGGCCGTGGACCATCGACAGGCCGAGACCGGTGCCCTTGCCGATCCCCTTGGTCGAGAAGAACGGCTCGATCGCGCGGCGCTGCGTCTCCTCGTCCATGCCGACACCGGTATCGCGCACGCTGAGCCGGACGTACTCGCCGGCGGCAAGGCCGTGGGCGTTGCGCGATTCGACGCTCTCGGCGCGTGCGGCGATGGTCAGCTCGCCGCCGCCCGGCATCGCGTCGCGCGCGTTGACCGCGAGATTGAGCAGCGCCATTTCGAGCTGGTTGAGATCGGCCCGCGCCGGCGGCAGGTCGACGAGGTCGACGCGCACGTCGATCATCGGCCCGAGCGTCGCGCCGATCAGCCCGGCCATGTTTTGCACGATGCGGACGACGTCGACCGCGGTGGGTTGCAGCGGCTGGCGGCGCGCGAAGGCGAGCAGGCGCTGCACCAGCGTCTTGGCGCGCTCGGCGGATTGCAGCGCGCCCTCGATCAGCCGCCGCTCGCGGGCCGAGCCAATGCCCTTGCGCACCAGCATGTCGAGCGAACCGATGATCGGCGTGAGCAGATTGTTGAAATCATGCGCGACACCGCCGGTGAGGCTGCCCATCGCCTCCATCTTCTGGCTCTGGCGCAGCGCCTCGCGCGCTTCCTCCAGATCCGCCTCGCGCGCCTTGGTGACGCTGAGATCGCGACCGACCGCGACGAAATGGACGCCGTCCTCCTCGGGCGCGACGGTCCATTCGATGTCCTTCCAGCCGCCGTCGCGCGTCGCGATGCGGTTCTCGAACCGGGTCGGCCGCCGTGTCTCCGCCATCCGCGCGATCGCCGCCAACGTCTGCGGCCCGTCTTCCGGGTGGATGAAGCTCGCATAGCCGCGGGTGAGCAGATCCGCCTCGCTCCAGCCGAGCACGCGCGACCAGGCCGGGCTGACCGCGGACATCATCCCGGCGTAATCGGCGCGCGCCAGCATGTCCTGCGACAGGTTCCACAGCCGGTCCCGCTCTGCCGAGCGGACGGCGATCTGCTCCTCGAGCGTCTCGTTGAGGCGGCGCAGGCCATCGGCGGCGCGGGCGCGCTCGACCGCGGTCTTGACCCGCTCGGCGACCTCCTGGACGAGGCTCTCCTCCGCCTCCGTCCAGACGCGCGGCGTCGCCGACTGGACCGCGAGCAGGCCGACGCCTGCTTCCTCCTCGAATAGGATGACGTCGATGAACGCGCCGACCTCGCGCTGGGTGAGGCCGTCGCGCGCCTCCTGATTGAGCCGCGGATCGGCGCCGACGTCGCGGACCACGACCGGGGTGCCGAGCCGATAGGCGCCGAGCAGATCGGGACCGAAGGCGTCGAGCGAATGCGTGCCGACGATCGAGCCGACGCCGCGGGCGAAGTCGCACGTCACCGTCATCTGCCCGCCGGCGATCTCCGCATAGAAGACGCGGCTGGCGTCGAGCCGTTCGCCGAGCCGTTCGGCAGCGAGGTCCATGATCGCATCGGCATGGTCGAGCGGGCGCAGCGCATCCGCCAGCGACAGCAGGAAGGCGGTGCGGCGCTCGCTGGCGACGCGGCGCGTCGTCTCGGCCAGCACGCAGATGACGCCGCCGGGCCTGCCGCTCTCGTCGAGCACCGGCGAATAATCGAGGTCCATCCAGACCTGCTCGGGCCGGCCGTGGCGGTGGAGCGTCAGCTCCTGGTCATGATAATGGAGCGTGCCGCCGGCGAGGCCGACGGTCATGACGTGATCGTTGAACTCGGCGACCTCGGGCCAGCCGAGCCGCACCTCGCTGCCGAGCAGATCGGGATGACGGCCGCCGGCGAAGACCGAATAGCCGTCATTGTACAGCATCACCCCCGCCGGGCCCCACAGCAGCACGATCGGCACCGGCGAGCGCAGCAGGATCGCGACCGTGGTGCGCAGGCTCGCCGGCCAATAGTCGATCGGTCCCAGCGCCGTCGCCGACCAGTCGCGCTCGCGGATCAGCTCTCCGCACGCGCCGCCGCCGTTGAGGAAGTCGAAGGTGGCGACAGGACGGATGGACAGAGCGGAATGGGCCGGCATGAGGGCAGCGTGATCCTGCAGACGGGGGCGTGCCGCACGATCATCCACGCCGCGCCCACGCCAGAGACGCGTGTTGTAGACGCACGGCGGCAGGACGAAAAGCCTGATTACCCGCGATTTGCGGGACATAATCCACAGCCCGTCGCGTCCCGTTCAGCAATTCGGCAAGAAAGAGGGAATATGTCCGGTTTCGATCTTTGCCGACGACGCGACTAATATAAAGCATGGCCGTTATGGACGGGCCAATAGGAGTGGGATGCGATGACGGGCAGGGCGGGGCGGCGCGACGGGTTTCTTTGGTGCGCCGCCGCATCCATGGCGGCGGCGCCGCGCCGATGACGCCGGCGCCCCTCAACAGCGCGGCGCATGTCATCCAGCTCGCGCTGACGCCGATCTTCCTGCTCACCGCCGTCGGTTCGCTGCTCAACGTGTTTTCGACGCGGCTCGCGCGCGTGCTCGATCGCGTCCATGCGCTGAAGGCGGCGGGTCATGGCACGCGCTATGAGCTGGATCGGCTGCGGCTGCGGTCGAAGGTGCTCGACGCGGCGGTGCTGAGCGCGGCGGCGGCCGGCGGGCTGACCTGCTGCGCGGCGGCGACGATCTTCTTCGGCGTGCTGCGCGATACCGGCACCGCCACCGTGTTGTTCGGGCTGTTCGGCGCCGCGCTGGTCGCCGCGATCGTCGCGCTCGCCTGTTTCGCGACCGAGGTCTTTCTGTCGGGCCGGGCGATCCGCGAACATCTCGACGAGGCGGAGATGCCCGGACAGGGTGGGGCATGACGCAGGAGGAATTCGAGGTCCGCGGGACGCATGACGAGGCGGTCGAGCATCACGCCCGCCACGAACCGCTCGCGCAGAAGATCGCGCTGTTCTCGGCGATCCTCGCGACGCTCGGCGCGATCGTCAGCTTCCTCGGCGGGCACGAGCAGAACGATGCGCTCTATTACAAGAACGAGGCGGTGCTGATGAAGGCGCGCGCCTCGGATGCCTGGGCCTATTATCAGGCGGAGGATCTCAAGCGTCACCTCGCCGAGACCAGCGCCGCGCTCGCCCCCGCGTCGACGCACGATTATGCCGCGGACGCGGCCCGCTACGCCAGGCGCGGGCAGGCGCTGCGCACGACCGCGGAAGGCTATGACCGCCGCTCCGAAGAGGCGGATGCCGAGGCGCGGCGGGCGCTGCGGCCGCACACCAAGCTCGCGATCGCGATGACCTTCCTCCAGATCGGCATCGCGCTCGCCTCGATCAGCGCGCTGACCCGGCGGCGCTGGCTGCTCGCCGGCGCGTCGGCGTTCGCACTGATCGGCGTCGCGCTCAGCATCGCCGCCTGGTTCTGACCGGCGATGATATTCCCAAGGACCGATATGTTGGACGGCAAGCCTTTCGCATGAGCACCCTCGATCTCGCCCTGCCCGATCACACCATCGAGGCGCCGATCACGCCCGCGCCGGCGCTGCGCCCCGACGAACCCTATGCGCGCGACGAACTGCTCCACGAGCTGTTCGACGCGACCTGCCGGACCAGCGGCGGCGCCTGCGCATTGCACCTGCTCGGCGCGAGCGAGGAATATGGCCGCAGCACGCGCTGGACCTACGACACGCTCGCCCGGCGCAGCATCGCGCTGGCGCAGCGGCTGCGCGCGATGGGGATCGGCCGCGGCGACCGCGTCGTACTGTGCCTGCCGCGCGGGCTCGACCAATATATGGCGATCCTCGGCGTGCTGCGCGCCGGCGCCGCCTATGTGCCGGTCGACTGGGGCTATCCGCAGGACCGGATCGACTACATCGTCGAGGACAGCGGCGCCGCGCTGACGCTGACCATGATCGCGCGTGCCGACGCCTTCGGCGGCGCGACACTGGCGATCGATGCCGAACTGGGCGAGCTCGCCGCCGAGCCGATCGTGCCGCTGGAACGCGAGCAGACCGGCGCCGTGCCCGACGACCTTGCCTATATCATCTATACTTCGGGAACGACCGGCCGGCCCAAGGGGGTGATGATCACCCATGCCAATGCCTGCCATCTCGTCCGTTCGGAAAGCGCGATCCTCGCACTAGACCCCGATGACGTGGTGTTCGGCGGGTTCAGCCTCGCCTTCGACATGTCGGTCGAGACGATGTGGAGCGCCTTCTTCGTCGGCGCGCGGCTGCTCGTCGCCACCGAGGCGCTGGCGAGCAGCGGCCCCGATGTCGCGATCGCGCTCGCCGAGGCGCAGGCGACGGTCTGGCACGTCGTGCCGTCGCTGATCGCGCTGGTCGAGCATCCGGTGCCGACGCTGCGGCTGATCAACATGGGCGGCGAGGCGTGCCCGCCCGATCTGCCGCGGCGTCTGGCCCGGCCGGGGCTGCGGCTGCTCAACACCTATGGCCCGACCGAAACCTCGGTCACTGCGACCTGGACCGAGGTGCAGCCGGGCCAGCGCATCACCATCGGCAAGCCGCTGCCCGGCTATACCGCCTGGATCGTCGACGCGGCGTTGCAACCGGTGCCGGCGGGGCAGGAGGGCGAGCTGGTGATCGGCGGCCCCGGCGTCGGCGTCGGCTACGTCAACCGGCCGGATCTCACCGCCGAGAAGTTCACGATGACGCCGTTCGACGGCGTGTCGGGGGCGCCGGAGCGCATCTATCGCTCGGGCGATCTGGTGCGGCTCGATGCGGCGGGCGACATCGATTTCGTCGGGCGGATCGACACGCAGGTCAAGATCCGCGGCTTCCGCGTCGAGCTCGCCGAGATCGAGGCGGTGATCGGCGAATGGCCCGGCGTCGCGCAGGCGGTGGTGCATCTGTTCAAGGACGACGACGGCGCCGAATTCCTCGCCGCCTTCCTCGTCGCGCGCGGCGGCGAGGCGATCGACATCGCCGGGCTGCGCGCGCTCGTCGCGGAGCGGCTGCCCAATTACATGCGGCCCGCCGCTTATCAGATCCTCGCCGCGCTGCCGACGCTGCCCGCCTCGGGCAAGGTCGACCGCAAGGCGCTGGTCAAGCCGGAGGTCACCGTCACCACCGGCCGCGCGCTGGTCGCGCCGGCGACGCCGATGGAGGAAATGCTTCACCGCGTCTGGACCGAGGCGTTCGCGCCGCAGCCGGTCTCGGTGCTCGATGATCTGTTCGAGGATCTCGGCGGCCATTCGCTGAAGGCGGCGCGGCTGGTTTCCGCCGCGCGCAAGGTGCCGGGGCTGCAGGGCCTGTCGCTCGAGGACGTCTATGCCGCGCCGACGATCCGCGCGCTGGCGCAGCGCATCGGCGGCACCGCACCGGTCGCAGTGCAGGCGGCGGACAGCTTCCATCATATCGCGCCGTGGAAGCGCTGGCTGTGCGTCGCGGCGCAGACGGTGGCGCTGCTGCCGATCTACACGCTCGCCGGGCTGCAATGGTTCTCGCCCTATATCGCCTACACGCATCTCGCCGGCCGGCTCGACCGGATCAGCGCGCTGATCCTCTCCGGCCTGTTCTTCACGATCGTGCCGATCGCGTCGATGTTCCTGTCGATCGCGCTCAAATGGCTGATCGTCGGGCGCTTCAAGGCGGGGGATTATCCCCTGTGGGGCGGCTATTATTTCCGCTGGTGGCTGATCCGGCGGATCATCGGCGTCACCGCGACGCCCTATCTGGCGGGCACGCCGATGATCCGCGGCTATTACCGGCTGCTCGGCGCGAAGATCGGCGCGCGTGTCCATATCGGCACCGGGGTGATCGACACCGCCGACCTGCTCGAGGTCGGCGACGATGCGATCATCAGCGATCAGGCGGTGCTCGCCACCAGCTCGGTCGAGCGCGGGCTGCTGCGGCTCGGGCGGGTGACGCTGGCGCCGGGCGCCTTCGTCGGCTCGCAGGCGGTGGTCGGCCGCAACGCGACCGTCGGAGAGGATGCGGTGCTCGACGATATGTCGGCGTTGCAGGCCGATACCGTCATCCCCGCGCGCCAGCGCTGGACCGGATCGCCCGCCGCGCATGCCGGCGACGCCCTGCCGCGGCCACCGCGGGTGGGGCGCGAGCCGGTCGGGCCGTTGCTCGGGCTGCTGGTCGGCGCCTTCCTGCTGCCGATCATCGCCATCCTGCCGATCGCGCCGGGCCTGATCGCGCTGATAGAGCTCGACTGGGCGACGACCGGCTATACCTATATGCTCGTCTCGCCATTCCTCGCGACCACCTATGTCGTGATGATGTGCGTGCTGACCGTCGCCGCCAAGCGGCTGATCCTCGGCAAGGTCGCGCCGGCGACCTACCGGCTCGATAGCTGGTTCTACGTCCGCTACTGGCTTGTCAAGCAGATCAACGACCTTGCGTTGCGGCTGCTCCATCCGATCTTCGCGACGCTCTACGTCATTCCCTGGTATCGCGCGCTCGGCGTCAAGGTCGGGCGGCGTGCGGAGATTTCGACCGCGAGCGCGATCGTCCCCGATCTCGTCGAGATCGGCGCGGAAAGCTTCATCGCCGATTCCGTCATCTTCGGCGCGGCGCGGATCGGCCATGGCACGATCGAGCTGGCGCATACCCGCATCGGCCGGCGCAGCTTCATCGGCAATTCGGCGCTGCTGCCGAGTGGCGCGCAGATCGGCGACGAGGTGCTGATCGGCGTCCTCTCCAAACCGCCCGAGGACCCCGCGCAGGCGACCGAGAGCGGCAGCACCTGGTTCGGTTCGCCGGCGATCAAGCTGCCGGTGCGGCAGGTCGCGACGATGTTCGACGAGGGCGCGCGCTTCAATCCGTCGCGCGGGCTGATCGCCACCCGCCTGTCGATCGAGGCGGTGCGCACGACTTTGTCGCTGACCGCCTTTCTCGTCTTCTTCAGCCTGTTGCTGTCGGTGGTCGGCGACCTCGACGATCTCGAACGCGGCGGGCTGGTGATCGGGCTGGCCTTCCCCTTCCTCTACGTCGGCTTCTGTCTGGCCTGCGGGGCGTTCGTGCTGGCACTCAAATGGCTGGTGGTCGGCCGCTACAAGGCGACGACCGCGCCGCTGTGGAGCACCTTCGTCTGGCGCACCGAACTCGTCACCGCGACCTATGAGAATCTCGCCGTCGCCAATCTGCTCGAGCCGTTGCGCGGGACACCGTGGATCGGCCTCTACCTGCGGCTGATGGGCGCGAAGGTCGGCAAGCGTTGCTATATCGACACCACCGACCTGACCGAGCACGATCTGGTGACGATCGGCGACGATGTCGCGCTCAACGATTTCGCCGGGCTCCAGACGCATCTGTTCGAGGATCGGGTGATGAAGGTCGGCCCGATCCGCGTCGGTGACCGCGCGACGATCGGCTCGCTCGCGATCGTGCTCTACGATGCCGAGGTCGGCGCCGATGCCCAATTGGGCGACCTGTCGGTGGTGATGAAGGGCGAGACCCTGCCCGACGGCACCAATTGGGAGGGCAGCCCCGCCCGGATCGCGACCGGCGCATGATGCCGCTCTGGCACGACGGGCCGCTCGCGGCGCTCCACTGGGACGGGCAGGCGCCGGTGGCGTGGCGGACGCACGCGACGGCCGGCGCGCGGGCGGGCCGGATGCAGGCGCTGGTCGCGCGTCTTGCCGGGTGCGCGGCGGAGGACGTGCGGCTGGCGCGGACCGCCGCGGGCGCGCCGCGGGTCGCCAGTCCCGGCGGCTGGCACGTCAGCCTGTCGCATCGCGGCGAGGTCTGCCTGATCGGCGCGGCATTGCAGCCGATCGCGGTCGATCACGAGCCGGTCGACGCCGCGCCGCCGCTGTGGGACATGCTCACCGACGAGGAGGCGGCGGAGTTGCGCGCGGTGCCGCCCGCGGCGCAATCGCGCGGCTGGCTGCGCCGCTGGACGATCAAGGAGGCGCACGCCAAGCTGATCGGCACGCCGCGCCGCATCGCGCCCGAGGCGATCCGGACCCGCCTGCACGACGCAAGCCGCGCGACCGCGCGGTTCGAGGGCATCTCGCGCTGCTGGACGCGCGACGACGGCGGCGCGATCGAAACGATCGCTCTATGGGCGGCGGCATGAGCCGGGTCGCGGTACGGCGCTATACGGCGGCGGATCGTGCGGCGGTCCTCGCGATCTTCGACAGCAATCTGCCCGAATATTTCGGTGCCGGCGACCGCGCCTGGCTCGAGGAGACGCTCGACGAACCCGACGGGCCCGCGTTCGTCGTCACCGTCGACGGCGATCCCGCGGCCTTCGGGGGCTATGAGCTGTGGGACCATTATAACAAGGCGTTGCTCTATTGGGGCATGGCAGGGCGGGCATGGCATGGCGCCGGGCTCGGGCGGCTGCTGCTGTTCGCGCGGCTGTTCGACATCGCCTGCCACGCCGCGCCGCCGACCCGCTATGTCACGGTCGATACCTCCGATCTGGTGGCACCCTTCTTCCGCCGCCACGGCTTTGCGATCACCCGGGTGTGGCCGGAGGGCTATCGGAGCGGCATGACGATGCACGAGCTGCATTACGACCTCGCCGCGACGACACCGGCCGCGCTCGCCGAGGAACGCGATGCGGCGCTGGCTGCGGCGGAGGCGGCGGTGGCGCGCCGCTGATCGCGCTCAGTCGCGCTCCTCGTGTGCGAGGTGGAGCGCGACGAGGCGGGCGAGCAGCGTCGCCGGGAAGAGCTGGCCGATCACCGATTCGAGATTGGCGAGGCTGCGCGCGAGCGGCGCGACGGGGACGATGTCGCCGAAGCCGGTGGTGGTGATCGTCGCAAGGCTGAAATAGGTGAAGGCGGCGGTCGAGCTGCTCGCGCCATGCGGTTCGAAACCGCTGCCGGCAAACGCCCCCGGCGCGTGCATCGCAATCGCACTATAGAGAATCGCGAACAATGCCGAGACGTTGAGGTAGAGCAACACCGCGCCGCGGACGCGATGCGCGGTCACCCGCCCGGCGGCGAAGACGTGCGGCGCGACCACGGCGGTGACCGCGGCGTTGAACAGCAGCGCGGCAAAGGCGATCGCCTCATGCTGTTCGGTGGTGCTGAGCGGCAGGGTCGCCGAGATGGCGCGGCTCAGCACCGGCCAGCCGGTCAGCAGCGCGATCGAGACGAGCAGCACGATCCGCCACAGCCGCCGGCGGGTGAGCACGGTGATGCAGATCAGCGCAAAGCCGAGGTGACAAACATCGAGCAGCGTCCGCCCGAACGCCAGGCTCTGTGCGAGCGGGACGACGATGAACAGCGTCAGGCCTTGCAGGACGAGCAAGGCGGACAGGCTGTGATCGACGCGGCGTTCATAGTCGGACAGCGGCGGCGCGATCGGCGGCGTCGGCATCTTCGGCTCGGGCATCGCATCGTCTCCAGCAGCTGGCCGTCCGGTAGAGCGGCGTGGCTGAACCGCGTCTTGCTCAGCCGGCACCGTCGCAAGCCTCCGATTTGCCGGCAAAATGGATTCCAGATTGATCGACATCGCCGCGTTTCTGCGGCACAAGCTGCGACAATGACCCGCACCAGCATCGCCGGACCGGAAGAAGAGGTTGCCGCTCAACAGGTTGCGGCAGATGACGGGGCGATCGACCGCTACCGCTCGATCGTATTTCCCAATGCGATCCGCGAATTACGCAAGCAACACGGCTTCGCCCGCCTGCTCGGCCTGTCGGCGGCGCTGCCCGACATCCCCTATGTCCGGCTGTCCAAGATCGAACGCGGCGAAGTCTTCGCCAAACCGGCGGAATTGCAACGGATCGCCACCGCGCTGCGGGTGCCGGCCGAGGATCTGCTGCTCGACATCGACGCACCCGGCTTCGACGTCGCCGATTGGGCGACCGAATTGCAGGGGTGGACCGAGGAGGAGATCGCCGAGGATCGGTTCGCGGTGCTGCTCGCCGCGGCGATCCGCGCGCGGCGCGACGCCGACCGCTCGCTGTCGATCCCGCAGGTCGAGCGCCAGTTCGGCATCGCCCCGGTGATTCTGTCGCGGCTCGAAAATGGCTATAAGCCGCTGTCGCGGTGGAATGCGCAGACGGTGCGGGCGATCTGCGGCCTGCTCGGCGTCGCCGATGCCGCGGCGCTGCGCCGCATGGTCGAAGAGGCGGACGCCGCCGGCCAGTTGCGGGACTGGTTGCCGGTCGCGGCGAGCCGGGCCGCGCGGATCGAGAAGACACGCGCGCGCATCGCACTGCTCCGCACCGAATTGCGCGATGCGCCGCCGCCCGGCCCGCGCGCCAAGGCCGCGCATCCGTTCCGCATCGTCCCGCGCGAGCCGCAGCCGCGCGATGGCGATGCGGCGGTGCTCGCCGCGATCGAGCGCGATGATGTCGCGACGGTGCGACTGGTGCCGGTGTTCGGCGCGCCGCGCGGCGACGGGTTGATCGAGCGGGTCACCGCCGGACGCAGCGTCGAGGCACCGCGTCACGCCGGCGAGAAGGCCTATGGCCTGCGTGTCTGTCGCGCGACGCTGGGACCGGCGCTGCCGGCGCATGCGGTCGTCGTCGTCGATCCCGATCGCTTCCCCTCGTCGGGCGGCCTTGCCTGCGTGCGGGAGGCGGACGGGTTGCGGCTGCTCGTCGTCACCTTCGACCGGCAGGGGCGGATGATCGGCTATAGCCTCAACCCCGAGCGCGAGATTGAACTCGACCGGCTCGATCCTGCCGATATCGGCAGCGTCGTCGCGGTGCTGCTCGACTGAGCCGGTCGCCCGCGGTAATGACGCGCCCCCGGTCATCGCGGCTCAATAACTGGAGTTGATCGCGATCGGCATGGTCGGGTCGAACCGCGACAGATGACCCTGCGCACCATAGGTCGAGGTGGCGCGACCGGCGAGCCGCTTCGCCTCGGCGGTGATCGCGCCGATCATCTCGACCGACAGATCGATCTGTCGTTCGAGCGCGGCGGCATTGGCGCCGGAAATCGCCTCCAGCTCGGCGAGCAACGCGATCAGCCGGTCGCGCGGTTCACCGCTGAGCATCGGCTGCCATTCGTCGGGATTGCGCTGATAGGCGGCGGTCATCTGTTCGAGCTGACCGACCAGCCGCACCTTGGTGGCGGCGATCTCCGGCAGCGAGCGGCCGAACGGCTGGCCCTCGAGCAACTGCGTCTCCTCGCTCATCAGCATGACCAGCGATTCGAGGATGTCGATCAGCCGCGCGATCATGCCGTGGCACCCTGCATGCGGAGAATCTGCGTCATCACCGCGGGCGCGAGGCCGAAGCCACCGCGCGCCGCGATCGCATCGCCCATCTTCTCGGCGAGCACGCCGCGGAACATCTCCTCGCCGTGACCGCCGGTAAACGGGCCGTCGGCGGGCGCGGTGTCCATCATGATGCGGATCATCTGGCCGACGAACACCGCCTCGAACGACTGGGCGGTCGCGGCGGCATTGCCGGCCCTGGCGGTGGCGCGCGGCAGCCGCGGAGCGGACAGCGTCATATAGGCGGCGGGTGCGACGGCGGCGGCCGGCGGCGTGGCGGTCATGCTGGACATCATTGGACCTCGATTTCGGCCTGGAGCGCGCCGGCGGTGCGCAATGCCTGCAACACGCTGATCAGATCGCGGGGGGTGACGCCGAAGGCGTTGAGGCCGGCGACCAGCGACACGAGCGACGTGGCATTGTGCAACACGCCGAGCCCGCGCCCGTTGCCGTCGGTCACCCCGATCTGGGTGCGTGGCAGCACCTCGGTCGTGCCGTTGGAAAATGGCCCCGGTTGCGACGCGATCGGGGTTTCGGCGATGCTGATCGTCAAGCCGCCCTGCGCGATCGCCACCGGGCTGATCCGGACGTCGGCCCCCATCACCACCGTGCCCGATGCCTCGTTGATCACGACGCGCGCAGGCAGGTCGACCTCGACCGGCAGTTCCTCGACGCCCGCCACCAGATCGATGACGTGGTCCGCCGAGCCGGCGGGCGGAGTCAGTTCGACCGTGCCGGGATCGAGCACGCGCGCGGCACGATCGTAGCGGCGGTTGATCACCTCGGCGACGCGGAAGGCGGTGGTGAAATCCGGGTTCTTCAGCGCGAGCTTGAGCGTGGTCGCCGACCGCAGCGTGAAGGGAACCTCGCGCTCGACGATCGCCCCGCCGGCGATCCGCGCCGCGGTGGTGACGCCGCGGCTGATCGAGGCGGCGGCGCCCTGCGCGCGGAAGCCCGAAACCGACAGCGGCCCTTGCGCGACGGCGTAGATCTCGCCGTCCAGTCCGCGCAGCGAGGTGACGAGCAGCAATCCCCCTTGCAGGCTGCTGGCGTCACCCATCGCGCCGACCTGCACGTCGATCTTGCTGCCGGCGCGGGCGAAGGCGGGCAAGGTCGCGGTGACGGACACTGCGGCGATATTTTGCGTCCGCACCGCGTCGATCCCGACGTGCCGATCGAGGAGGTCGCCGGCACGGTGCGCGAGCTGATCGCCGCCGGCAAGGTGCGTCACTTCGGCCTGTCGGAAGCCGCGCCCGAGGCGATCCGCCGCGCGCATGCGGTGCAGCCGGTGACCGCGCTGCAAAGCGAATATTCCCTGTGGTGGCGCGAACCCGAGGCGGAGATCCTGCCGCTGCTCGACGAACTCGGCATCGGCTTCGTACCCTTCTCGCCGCTCGGCCGCGGCTTCCTGTCGGGGGCGATCGATGCAAGCACGACCTTTGCCGCGGACGATTTCCGCAACCAGCTGCCCCGTTTCTCCGCCGCGGCGCGGCAGGCCAATCAGGCGCTGGTCGACCTGATCGCGACCCTGGCCAAGGAGCGTGATGCGACGCCGGCGCAGGTCGCGCTCGCCTGGCTGCTTGCGCAGCGGCCGTGGATCGTGCCGATCCCGGGCACGACCAAATTGCACCGGCTCGAGGAGAATCTTGCGGCGGTGGACGTGGTGCTCGACGGCGACGCGCTGGCGCGGATCGATGCGGCGCTGGCGGGGATCGCGATCGAGGGGGATCGCTACTCGCCCGCGCAGCAGCAGTTCGTCCGCCGCTGAGCGGAGGCGACGCCTCGCCCCCCGACGTCAAGCCGGGTCAGGAACAACCCGGACCGATCTATGTTGCTGTCCGGGATCGGGCCGGCTGACGTCCCGCTGCTAAGGGGGTCGCAGAGTCGGCGATGGTAACGGCGTGGAAGGCGGTCGGGCCGCAGGATCGGGGCACCAGCAACCGGCTGCTCCGGCATATGGCGGCGGCGGACTGGGCGATGCTGGCGCCGCATGCCGAGCGGGTGTCGTTCGCAGTATGGGACGATATCGCCCGCGCTGGCGAGCGGATCGTCAGCGTCTGCTTTCTCGATGAGGGGATCGCCGGCATCCTCGATTCGCTCGACGGCGACCGCCGCTATGCGGTGGCGCTGGTCGGCGCAGAGGGGTTCATCGGCTGGCCGGTGCTGCTCGGCGACGATCGTTCGCCCTATGACGTGACGATGCGCGCCGAACATGGCAGCGCGCTGCGCATCCCCGCCGCGGTGCTAGGCGCGGCGGTCGCGCAAAGCGCGGGGCTGCGCAGCCTGTTGCTGCGCTTTGTCCAGACGCTGATGGTGCAGATGGGGCGGACGATCGTCTCGTCGCTGGCGCATCCGATCGAGCGGCGGATGGCGCGCTGGATCCTCCTCTATCACGACCGCGTGCGCGAGGACGATATTTGCATGACGCACGAGGAATTCCGGTTGATGCTCGGCGTCCGGCGCAGCAGCGTCACCGAGGCGCTGCATCGGCTGGAAGAGGATCAGGCGATCCGCGCGTTTCGCGGCCGCGTCGTGGTGCGCGACCGCGCCAGGCTGATCGAACTCGCCGGCGACACCTATGGCCATGCCGAGCAGGAATATCGACGCCTGCTCGGCATGGGATAAGCGTCAGAACCCCCGCCGCAGCGTCACGAACCACTGGCGCGGCGCACCGGCGAGCAGGGTCTGGTTGTCGCCGCTGGCGGTATAGCCGTTCGAGCCGATCGTCGAGATATAGCGTTTGTCGGTCAGGTTGGTGACGCTGCCCTCGATCGCCAGTCCTTCCAGCACGCCGCCGACGCCGCGCAGGCGATAGCCGAGGCTGGCGTCGACCAGCAGCCGCGCCCCGACCGACTGGTCGTTGAGATAGGTGAAATAGCGCTTGGTCATATAGTCGCCGCCGACCCGCGCGAAAAAGCGGTCGTCGTCATAGACGATCTCGCCCTTGGCCATATGTTCGGGCGTGTCGACCACGGTCTTGCCCTTGGTCGGGGAGAGCAGGGTGCCGTCGGCGGCGACGACGTTATCCTGATAGGTCGATCTGTTGTAGGAATAGCTGGCGAACAGCGTCAGCGGCCGGGCGACGCGATAGCTGGCGGCGAGTTCGGCGCCATAGCTTTCGACGTTGCCGGCGTTGTTGAGCGTCGGCGGATTGCCCTGGATGCCCGAGCCGTTGCTGAACGACAGCAGGCGGTTGGCGAAGTGGATGTAATAGCCCGCCGCCGACAGCTGCAACCCGCCGCGGCGCAGGCGCACGCCGCCTTCGCCGGTCTTCGACGTTTCCGGCTTGAGCGTATTGCGGATCGCGTTGAAACCGGCCTGCGTCGTCGCGAACGGTCCCGAGGTCGCCGACGAGACGAAGGCGCGCATATTCTCGGTATAGCTGGCGAATAGCTCGGCGCCGCTGCCGAGATCGAAGACCGCACCGACCTGCGGCAGGAACCAGTCCTCCGCCTTGATCTTGCCGTTGACCAGCGATCCGGTGAGCAGGTTCGCCTGATTGCGGACGCGCATCCCCTTCCAGCCGCCGTTGAGCGTCAGCGCGCCGAGGCGGAGCGTGTCGGCGAGATAATATTGCAGCGTCTCGGTATCGTACTTGCCGTTCCACTGCGTGAAATAGGGGTTGGACTGGAAATCGCGGGCGCTGCGGTCGGAGGCGGTGTTGCTCATCCCGTAGAAGCGACGCGCCTGGGTGAAGCTGTTGCTCTCATACCAGCCGCCGAGTTCGAACCGGTTGGCGCCGGTGTCGAGCGTCAGCCGGGTGAGGTTGCCGGCGCGGTCGATGCCATATTCGGTGGTGCGGAAGCCGAGCGGCGAGGCATAGCCATAGGCCGCGGCCGATGCGATCGGCAAAGTCTCGCCATTGCCGCCGAGCGCGCCCGCCGGCGTCGGCGAATAGGGCGTGATCCACGAGCCCTGGCCGCGGTTGTGATGATAATAAGCGGTCGACACGATCGACAGCTGATCGGTCAGCCGCCCGTCGAAGGTGACGCCGCCCAGCCAGTCGCGACGCAGGCCGGCGGCATCGTAATAGGCATCGTCGACGCTGCCGAAACCGGTCGGGAAGGTCAGCCCCGCCCCCGACCAGGGCGCGACGAAGCCGGCGGTCGCACCGTTGTTCGCCGTCCGATAGGCGGCGAGCGCCGCCTGGTTCTGGTAGACGCGTGCTAGTTGCAGCGCGAGCGCATAGTCGTTGCTGATATTGTCGTCGTTGAGCCCGCGCCGGCGGATGATGTCGAGGCTCAGATCCTGATAGTCGTTCTCGCGCCGGTCGGAATAATTGACGAAGGCGGTGATGCTGCCGCGCGCGCCAAGGTCTTCGACCAGCTTGGCGTTGACCTGATGCTGGCGCTGCGTGCCATAGCCCTTCCACTTGTCGGTGGTGAGATAGCCGTAGCTCAGATAGCCCTTGAGCCCGCCGCCGAGATCGCCGCTGTCGAGCCGCGCGAAGCCGCGCCAGGTGTCGTCGCTGCCGTAGGTGCCCGAGGCGACGAGGTCGAAGGTATCGGACGGCTTGCGGCTGGTGAATTGCAACGTGCCGCCGAGATTGCTGGTCGAGGCGGTGCCGAGCGCGCCGGCGCCCTGCGCCACCGTCGTCGCGGCGAGATTTTCGGAAAGGACCGCGCGGCTGATGTGCAGGCCGTTGACGTTGCCGTAGCTCATGTCGCCGAGCGGCACGCCGTCGAGCGTGAAGCCGAGCTGATTCTGGTTGAAGCCGCGCAGCGAGATGCGCGTCGACCATTCATAAGCACCGAACGCGTCGGCCGATTGGAAGTTGACGCCGGGCAGTTTGGCGACCGCCTTGAGCGGCGAGGTGCCCGGCGTGAGCCGCGCCATGTCGATCGCGCTCACCGTCTGCACCTGCCGGCTCTGGCCGAAGCCCATCACGACGATGTCGGTATCGGTGCCGCCCGCGGCCGTGGTCTGATCCTGATCGTCGGCGATCGTCGCACCCGCGGTCGCGGTCGCATCCTGTGCCCGGGCGGGCGCCGCCGCGAGCAGCGCCGCCGGCGCGACACTGACCAACCAAAGCCGTGACATCATGATGCTTTTCCCCTTCGCCTGCGCTGGCGTTGGGACCGCTCTGGCCATGGTTGGTGACGCTTTGACGACGCCTCGGCGACGCCACGGTGACAATCGCCACTTCCTGTCGGCACCGGCGACCCGATCGCCGGCGGATCAGTCTATATTTGTAAAAGGCCCGTGCGCAGCTTGCGTATTTAACGGGGTCTTTACAGATTCGGTCCAATTTGAACGTGAGTGGCTGATTCGAGCAGAGATGATGCCAGGACAAATGCTTCGCGGGCTCATCCGCACTCATCGAAGGACCTGAAGATGTTGACGTGGTTCGCTAATCATGCCCCGATACGCAGCAAGTTCCGGGTGCTGCTGGGCGTGCACGGGGCGGTCGCCGCGACCGGCGTGCTGACGACCTATCTCGCCGCGGAGGCGACGCCGGCCGAGGCGACGGTCTATGTCGGCATCGCCGCGACGCTGTTCCTCGTCACCATCGCGGTGGTGCTGTTCAGCGGCAAGGTGATCAGCGATCCCTATGTCGGCTCGGTGACGCGGATGGAGGGGCTCGCCGCGGGCGATCTCGCCTCGCCGATCCCGTTCGGCGATCACCGCGACTGTATCGGCCGGATGGCGCGGGCGGTCACCGTCTTCAAGCAGAATGCCGAGGCGGTACAGGCTGCGGCGGCGGCGCAGCAGATCGTCGTCGGCGCGCTCGGCGAGGGGCTGACCCGACTCGCGTCGAGCGATCTCGCCTATCGCATCGACCAGAAGTTTCCCCCCGACTATGAGCGGCTGCGCACCGACTACAATCGCGCGCTCGATGCGGTCGCCGAGACGATCCGCGCGGTGACCGATGCGACCAACGGCATCAACAGCGGCGCGATCGACATCCGCCAAGCCTCCGACGACCTGTCGCAGCGGACCGAGCAGCAGGCAGCGAGCCTGGAGGAGACGGCGGCGGCGATGGACGAGATCACCGCGACGGTGCGGCAGACCGCCGCCGGTGCGGTGCGCGCCAGCGGCGTCGTCGAGGAGGCGCGCGTCGAGGCCGAGCAATCGGGTGCGGTGGTGCGCCGCGCGGTCGACGCGATGAGCGGAATCGAGCGGGCCTCGAACGAAATCTCCGACATCATCTCGGTGATCGACGGCATCGCCTTCCAGACCAATCTGCTCGCGCTCAACGCGGGCGTCGAGGCGGCGCGCGCCGGTGACGCGGGGCGCGGCTTCGCGGTGGTCGCGTCCGAAGTCCGCGCGCTGGCGCAGCGTTCGGCGGAAGCGGCCAAGGACGTCAAGACGCGGATCACCGCCTCGTCCGAGCAGGTCGAATCCGGCGTCGAGCTGGTCAGCGAGACGGGCAAGGCGCTCGACCGGATCATCGTCCGCATCGCCGAGATCAACGCGCTGGTGGCGGAGATCGCCTCGGCCGCGGAACAGCAGGCGACCGGCTTGCAGCAGGTCAACACCGCGGTGAGCGAGATGGACGGCGTGACGCAGCAGAATGCCGCGATGGTCGAGCAAGCCACCGCCGCGGCACGCAGCCTGTCCGCCGAAGCCGACGAGCTCGCCCGTCAGGTGGCGCGCTTCAAGCTCGCCGGCGTCGGCCATTCGGGTGGCGAGGCGGTGCTCCGCGCGGTGCCGGTGGTGCACCAGCTTCAGGATCGCGCCGCGGATGCCGGGCGGCGGATCGCGCGGGCGGCCCGTCGCACCGCGCCGATGTCGTCGAGCGGCGGCACCGCGCTCGCCGTCTCGTCGGAGGATTGGTCGGAATTCTGACGCGGCCGCTTGGATCGACCCGCAGACCGGAAAGGGGGGGGGGGAACAGCATGTACCATCGTGACGAACATCGCCGTCATCGCCACGCCCCCGCCGGCCGCGGCCATCGCCGGGCCGCCGCGCCAAGCCGGCGTCGCTTTACACCCAGAATGAGTGTTCAACGCCCTGTTAAGTCAATTGGGACAGCGTCTTGCGACACATGCCCGGCGGTGGTCCGCCGGCTGTCGAGGGGGACGTCATCGATGTTGAACTGGTTTGCCAAGCGGGCGCCGATCCGTGTCAAATTTCGGGTCGCGGCGACGGTGCAGGCGCTGCTCGGTCTGATCCCGATCGGGATCGCCGGCGCGGCGGCGGCGGGGATGATCCACACCAGCCCGGCGGTCGACGTCACGCTGTCGGGGCTGACCGTCGCGACGATGTGCGCGATCACGCTCTACGCCGGACGGCTGATCTGCCGGCCCTATGTCGAGACGGTGGTGCGGATGGAAGCGCTCGCCGCGGGCGACCTCAGTTCGCCGATCGACCATACCGACAACACCGATTGCGTCGGCCGGATGACGCGGGCGATGGCGATCTTCCGCCGCAACACCGAGGAAGCGAATACCGCCGGCGCGCAGCGCGCGATGGCGGCGGCGCTCGCCGAGGGGCTGGCGGCGCTGGCGCAGGGCGATCTCGCCTTCCGCATCACCGCCGACTTTCCGGCCGAATTCGAGTCGCTGCGCGCCGATTTCAACGCCGCGATGGAGGCGATGATGGCGGCGGTCAGCGCGGTCAACCTTGCGGCGGCGAGCATCGACAGCGGATCGGGCGATATCCTGCGCGCCTCGGACGACCTGTCGCAGCGCACCGAGCAGCAGGCGGCGAGCCTGGAGGAAACCGCGGCGGCGATGCAGCAGATCACCGTGACGGTGCGCGATACCGCGGCCCGCGCCGAACGGGCGAGCGCCGTCGTCGGCAGCGCGCGCGGCGAGGCGGAGGAATCGGGCGGCATCGTCGCCCGCGCCGTCACCGCGATGGGCGGGATCGAGCGGGCGTCGCATGAAATCTCCGACATCATCTCGGTGATCGACGGCATCGCCTTCCAGACCAATCTGCTCGCGCTCAATGCGGGCGTCGAGGCGGCACGCGCCGGTGATGCCGGCCGCGGCTTCGCGGTGGTCGCGTCGGAAGTGCGCGCGCTGGCGCAGCGCTCGGCGGAAGCGGCCAAGGACGTCAAGACGCGGATCACCGCCTCGTCCGAACAGGTCGGGGCAGGGGTGGCGCTGGTCAGCGCGACCGGCACCGCTTTGCAGCAGATCATCGCGCGCTTCGGCGAGATCAGCGGTTTGGTCACACAGATCGCCACCGCCGCCGAACAGCAGGCGACCGCGCTGCAGCAGGTCAACACCGCGGTCGGCGAGATGGACAATGTGACGCAGCAGAATGCCGCGATGGTCGAGGAAGCCACCGCCGCCGCCCGCAACCTCGCCAGCGAGGCGAACGAGCTGGTCGGCCAGATGGCGCGCTTCCGCGCCGAGCCGCGCGTCGCGCCCGTCCGCCGGCCGGTCGCCGTCGGCAATCCGGTCCATCACCTTCAGCAGCGCGCCGCCGTCGAAGGTCGCCGCCTTGCCCAGCATGCCCGCCGTTCCGCCACCGCCGCCGTTGCCGTCGTCGGTGACGATTGGTCCGAATTCTAGCTCTTCAGCCCCTTGGAAAGTCGAAGCCGAATGTCTCCGCCCGCCACGTCCCTGCTTCCCGCGACGCTCGATACCACGGCGGCCAGCCCGCTGCGCGTCGCGCTGCTCGACCAGATCGAGCGTGGCGAGCCGGTCCATCTCGACGGCAGCGAGGTCAGCCGCGTCGGCCTCGCCTGCCTGCAGGTGCTGGCGAGCGCCCGCGCCACCGCGGTGGACCGCGACCTCGACTTCACGCTCGAGCGGCCGAGCGAGGCGCTGGCGCGGATGATCGGCGTCGCCGGATTGAACGAGGCGCTCGACGTCGCGGCCGATGCCGGCACGGCCCGCGACGCCTGAAAGGACGGATGATGAACCTCGACGAGATCCAGCTGATCTTCTTTCAGGAATGCGACGAAGGCCTGGCTTCGATGGAGGCGAGCTTCGGCGCCGTCCGTCAGGGTCACTATGACAATGAGACGATCAACACGATCTTCCGCGCGGTCCATTCGATCAAGGGCGGCGCGGGGGCGTTCGGGCATGAGCGGCTCCAGGCCTTCGCCCATGAATATGAGACGTTGCTCGATCTGGTGCGCAACGGCGCGCTGACGCTGACCCCCGATCTGCTCGGCACGATCGTCAGCGCCTTCGACATGCTCGCCGATCACGTAACCGCGGCGCGCGATGGCGGCGAACCGCCGGCCGATGCGGCGATGCTCGCGCGGCTGGTCGACGCCGCCACGCCCGACAGCGCCGGTGGCGCACCCGCGCCCGTCGCCGAGCCGGAGCCGGAGTTCGCGCCCGTCGCCTTCGGTGGCGACGATTTCGACGATCTGTTCGCGATGTGCGAGGCACCGGCCCCGGCACCGGCAGGCGGCGACTGGCAGGTGACGTTCATCCCCGGATCGGACGCGCTGGAGAATGGCGGCGACCCGCTGCTGCTGCTGCGCGAGCTGGCGATGCTCGACGCGACGGTGACCAGCGTCGATCTGTCGGCGCTGCCGCTGCTCAACCAATTGCATCCCGAGCGCTGCTATCTCGGCTGGACCGCCACCGTTCCCGCCGCGGTCGCCGAGGAGGATATCCGCGCGATCTTCGAATTCATGGGGACGTGCGACCTCAGAATCGAGAAGGCGGGCGGCGCGTCGGCGAACGACGATCTGCCGTTCGACCTGCCGCTGCCGGTGCTCGACGCCGAGCTCGGCGCACCCACGCCGATTCCGCCGGTCGCCGCGCCCGCGCCGCCGCCCGTGCCTGCCGCGCCGCCGGTCGCCGCCGAAGCCGCCGCGCCGCGCGCCGCGGTGACGCCGCCGGCGCAGACGATCCGCGTCGATCTCGACAAGCTCGACCGGCTGGTCAATCTCGTCGGCGAGCTGGTCATCACCCAGGCGATGCTCGCGCAGCGCCTGTCGGAACATGCGATGGCGGGGATTTCGGAGCTGACCGACCTCGACCACCTGACCCGCGAGCTGCAGGAATCGACGATGGCGATCCGCGCGCAGCCGATGAAGACGGTGTTCAGCCGCGTGCCGCGCATCATCCGCGAACTGGAGGTGGAGACCGGCAAGCGCGTCCGCCTCGACATCGTCGGCGAGATGACCGAGGTCGACAAGACCGTCGTCGAACGGATCGGCGAGCCGCTCACGCACCTCATCCGCAACGCGGTCGACCATGGCCTTGAAACCCCGGCCGAGCGGCTCGCCGCCGGCAAGCCGGAGGAGGGCGTCGTCACGCTGTCGGCGGCGCATCATTCGGGGCGGATCGTCATCACCGTCGCCGACGACGGCCGCGGCATCGATCGCAAGCGCGTCCGCGCCAAGGCGATCGAACGCGGCATCATCGCGCCCGACGCGCTGCTCAGCGACGAGGAGACCGACAATCTGATCTTCGCGCCCGGCTTCTCGACCGCGGCGACGGTGTCGAACATCTCGGGGCGCGGCGTCGGCATGGACGTGGTGCGCAAGAACGTCCAGGCGCTCGGCGGCCGCATCGGCATCACCTCGCATCTCGGGTCGGGGTCGAGCTTCGCGCTGTCGCTGCCGCTGACGCTGGCGGTGCTCGACGGCATGATCGTCACCGTCGGCGACCAGACCTTCGTCATCCCGCTCGGCCATATCGTCGAAAGCCTCCGGCCCGATCAGGACGGGGTCAAGGTGCTCGGTCCCAATGCGGCGCTGCTCGACGTGCGCGGGTCCTACGTCCCGGTCCATTACGTCGCCGACCAGCTCGGCATCGAGGGCGCCGAAACCGATCCGAGCCAGGCGGTGCTGATCGTCGTCGAATCGGACGTCGGCCAGGCGATCCTGATGGTCGATACGATCCAGGACCAGCGCCAGGTGGTGGTGAAGAGCCTCGAGGCGAATTACGCCGCCATCCCCGGCCTCGCCGGCGCGACGATCCTCGGCGACGGGCGCGTCGCGCTGATCCTCGATGTCGATGCGCTGATCTCGCGCTGGCGGCGCGACCGCGTCACCGCCGCGCCGCTCGGTATCGCCGCATGAGTGCGGTGATGCTGCCGGCGAACCGGCCGACCGAATTCCGCTTCGAGCCCGCCGATCACGCCGCGATCAGCGCCTTCGCCTATGACGCGGCGGGCATCCTGCTGCCGCCCGGCAAGATGCAGTTGGTCTATGGTCGGCTCGCGCCGCGGGTGCGCGCGCGCGGTCTGACCCGCTTCGCCGATTATGTCGCGCTGATCGACCAGGACGATGCCGAGCGGACGCGCGCACTCGACGCGCTGACCACCAACCACACCAGCTTCTTCCGCGAGGCGCATCATTACGATCACTTCATCGACCAGGCGTGGCCGGCGCTCGACCAGCGGCTGGCGACGCGCGGCAAGGTGCGGATCTGGTCGGCGGCCTGTTCGAGCGGCGAGGAACCCTATTCGCTGCTGATGGCAATGTTCGGCAACGAGCGCGGCAACGGCCAGCGGCTGGCGCGCACCGATCTGCGCGTGCTCGGCACCGATCTGTCGACCGAGATCCTCGATGCCGCCCGCGCCGGCCGCTATTCGCTGGAGACGGCGGCGAGCATCCCGCCGATGCTGCGCGGTCTGTGGACGACGCGCGTCGGCGATTCCGTCGAGGTCCATCCCCTGGTCCGCGAGCGCGTCGCCTTCCGCAAGCTCAACCTGCTCGAAGCCTGGCCGATGCGCGGCCTGTTCGACGCGATCTTCTGCCGCAACGTCATGATCTATTTCGACGAGGCGACCAAGGAGCGGTTGCAGACCCGGCTCGCCGATCATCTCGTCCCCGGCGGATTCCTCTACATCGGCCATTCCGAGCGGCTCGCCGCGACGGTGGCGCCCCGTTTCACCTGCGTCGGACGGACGACGTTCCAGAAGGTAGCGTCATGATCGCTTCGCATGCCCGAGCCGCGCCGACGCGCGTGCTGATCGTCGATGATTCGCCGACGATGCGCGCCATGGTCGCGCACAGCCTGTCGCGCTACGACGATATCGAGGTGATCGGCTGCGCCGACGGCCCGCATACCGCGCGCGCGATGATCAAGGCGCTCAACCCCGACGTGATCACGCTCGATATCGAGATGCCGGATATGAACGGCCTCGAATTCCTCGAGAAGATCATGCGGCTGCGGCCGATGCCGGTGGTGATGCTGTCGACGCTGACCGGGCGCGGGGCCGAGGCGACGATCCGCGCACTCGAACTGGGCGCCTTCGACTGCTGCGAGAAACCCAAACAGGCGTTCGGCGAGGATCTCGGCGACGATCTCGCCGAACTGTTGCGCACCGCCGCCCGCAGCCCGCGCCGGCCGCGCTTCGTCAGCACGCCGGCCCGACCGGTCGTCGATTACGAGCCGCGGCCCGACTCGCTGATCGCGATCGGCTCGTCGACCGGCGGGGTCGAGACGCTGATCGAGCTGCTGTCGGCCTTTCCGGTCCGCTGCCCGCCGACGGTGATCGTTCAGCATATGCCCGAAACCTATGTGCCGACCTTCGCCGCGCGGCTCGACCGGCTGTCGGCGCCGCAGGTCAGCGTCGCCCGCTCGGGCGCGCCGCTCGAAATCGGCCAGGTCTATGTCGCGCCGGGCGGCACGCACCATCTCGAGGTCACCGGCGGCAAGCTGCGCCGATGCCGGCTCGTCGCCGACGAGAAGATGAGCGGCCATCGTCCCTCGGTCGATCGGCTGTTCCTGTCGGCGGCGCGCTGGGCCGGGCCGTCGGCGGTTGGCGCGATCCTCACCGGCATGGGCGCCGATGGCGCGCAGGGGCTCAAGAAGATGAAGGAGGCCGGCGCGATGACGATCGGCCAGGATCAGGACAGCTGTGTCGTCTACGGCATGCCCGCTGCCGCGCAGCAGATCGGCGCGGTGACGGTGCAGCTGCCGCTGTCGCGGATCGCGGCGCGCCTGCTGTCCGAGTGCAAGGCATGAGGGGCGCGGCACGCACCGTCGACGGACTGCGGCGCATCACGATCATGCAGGGCGAGACCAAGGTGTCCGACGATCCCGACGCGGTGCTGACCACCGTGCTGGGCAGCTGCATCTCCGCCTGCCTGTTCGATCCGGTCGCCAAGATCGGCGGCCTGAACCATTTCCTGCTCGCCGAACCGGGCAGCGGCGATACCGACGTCACCTCGCTCCAGCGCTATGGCGTCTATGCGATGGAGGTGCTGATCAATGCGATGATGGCGATGGGCGCGATGCGCCACAACCTCAAGGCGCGGATCTACGGCGGCGCCTCGCTGCGCGACGGCTTCCGTGACATCGGCACCGCCAACGCGCTGTTCGCCCGCCGCTTCCTGCGCGACGAGCGGATCGCCTTGGTCGGCGAGGATGTCGGCGGCTATGGCGCGCGCCGCGTCGAGTTCCGCCCGACCCTGGGCCTCGCGCGCTGCCGCATCGCCAATGTCCGCCCGGTCGAACAATTGCGCGCCGTCCCGGTGCCGGTGCCCGCCGCCGCGATCGGCGACGTGGAGTTCTTCTGATGCGCCCTCCCAACCGAACAAAGGAATATCCGTGTCTACAACCATCATGACCGTTGACGATTCACCGAGCATGCGGATGCTGTTGCGGGCGGCGCTCACCGACCTCGGCTATACGGTGCTCGAGGCGGAAGATGGCGTGCAGGCGCTGGAGCGGCTCGATGGTGCCGAGCCGGCTTTGCTGATCACCGACATCAACATGCCGCGGCTCGACGGGTTCGGCCTGATCGAGCGGGTGCGCGAGCAGGACCGGCATCGCAACCTGCCGATCCTGGTGCTGACCACCGAAAGCTCGGAAGAAAAGAAGCAGCGGGCCAAGGAGGCCGGCGCGACCGGCTGGATCGTCAAGCCCTTCCACCCCGAAAAGCTGGCCGCGGCGATCCGCCGCGTGCTGCACTGACCCGTTGCGAGGAGACCCTATCATGTCCCGCCAGCTCATCACCTTCCAGATCGGCGAACAGGTCCTCGGCGTCGATATCATGGCGATCCGTGAAATCCGCGCCTGGTCGCCGGCGACGCCCTTGCCCAACGTGCCGCCGCATGTCCGCGGCGTCGTCAACCTGCGCGGCGTCGTGCTGCCGGTGCTCGACCTCAGCCACCGGCTCGGCTGGGGGATGACCGATCCCTCGGCGCGGCACGTCATCATCGTCGTGCGGATCGGCGAGCAGTTGCAGGGGCTGATCGTCGATGCGGTCAACGATATCGTCACCGTGCCCGACGACGGCATGCAGCCCTTGCCCGATATCGGCGATACGCCCGCGGCGCAGTTCCTCGAAGGGCTGGCGACGATCGATCAGCGGCTGATCCTCGTGCTGGCGCTCGAACGACTGGTCGACGGCACGATCGCGCTGCCCGACGCCGCCTGATCGTTCGGTTGGTCGCAACCTGGTAAAGCTGACGGGTCCACGGACGTTTCCGCTTCTTTAATCCTCTTCATTTCGCTCAAGGAAGCCTGGTTATGGCCGCTGCGGTCAAGGTTCTCGTCGTCGATGATTCGCTCACCATGCGCGCGCTGCTGTCGGGCGCGCTCGAGCGGATACCGGGTGTCGTCGTCGTCGGATCGGCGGATGGCGCCGACGAGGCGCGCGCGATGCGCCAGCAATTCCATCCCGACGTGATGACGCTCGACGTCGAGATGCCCGGGATGAGCGGCATCGAATATCTCGCCGAACTGATGGACGAGCGGCCGATGCCGGTCATCATGTTCTCGACCCGGACCGAGGCGGGTGCGGCGGCCTCGATCGAGGCGCTGCGGCTCGGCGCGATCGACTGTTTCCCCAAGCCCAAGGTCGCGGTCGCGGCGGAGTTCGACAAGATCCTCGCCAAGCTCGGCAAGCGGATCAAGGCCGCCAAGGGGGCGGTGGTGAAGAGCGGCACGATGGGCAAGGCGGTGGCGGCGGCGTCGATCGACTGGAACGGCCGGCTGCTGGCGATCGGCGGCGAGGCGGCGGCGACGCAGACGCTGTTCGACCTGTTCGGCAGCTTCGCGAAGAATTGCCCGCCGACCATCGTCGTCCAGCATCTCGGCGCGGGCCTCGCCGGCACGATGATCGACCAGCTCGCCGCGGAGATCGCGCCGCGCATCGTCCTCGCCGAGGACGGCATGGCGATCGAACAGGGCACCATCTATCTCGCGCCGCCGGGCGACCACCATGTCGTGGTCGACCGCTGGCCCGAGGGACGGCTGCGGATGCTGCCGCGTGATCCGGTCGCGGGCGAGCGGCCGTCGATCTCGATCCTGTTCGCCGCGGTCGCCAAGGCCGCGGGGGCGGAGGCGGTCGGCGTGCTGCTCGGCGCCGACGGCGAGGATGGCGATGCCGGCGTGCGCGCGCTGCAAGCCGGTGGCGGCTATTGCATCGCCCCGGCCGAGCCGCGGACCGACGGCTATGTGATGACGCGGCGGATGGCGTCGCAGGCCGTGCCGCCCGACCAATTGTCGCGCCAGATCATGCGGCTGTGTTCCAAATGAGCGGCCGAACCGGTACCGGCTCCGGGATCGAGCCCGCTCTGTCGCAGGCGCTGGCGGACGAGCTGACGACGCTCACCGGCGTGCTCGGCGATCTTGCCTATGATCTCGCCGCCAATGCCGATACGTTGCGGGCGCACATGCACAGCCTGCAGGCGATCGATCGCATCACCCAGGCGCAACTGGCGATGGCGGACGTGCTGCGGTCCTCGGCCTCGTCGGAGGATCGGGTCGCGGCGATCACGCTCGAATCGCTGGCGACGAGTCTGCTCGCGGCGCTGCATCATTATCGCGGGCTGGAGATCGACGCGCGCAACGTGGCGTGACGGTCCGGCTTTTTGAAAATCGACCCCGTCATCCGGATCGTGTCCGGATGACGGGGCCTGCCGGTCTTACGCCTTCTTGCGCGCGCGCTTGGGAGCGGCGGCGGCGGCGGTGTCTTCTTCCTCGTCGGGCTGGTCTTCACCCGCCTCGGTCAGCGCCTCGCCGAGCGACTTGAGCTTGTCCTGCGACTTGTCCGCCTTGTCGGCGATCTTGGTAGTCGCGGCACCGAGCCGGTGGAGCAGGGCATGGATGCGATCCGCATCCGGCGTATCCTTTTCGAGCTGTTTGCGCAGCGAGCCGAGGTCGCGCAGGATGCCCTTCGCGCCGGGGGTGTCGAGATCGGCCAGTGCGGCTTCCCAATCCTCGACCATGTCGGCGCCCTTGTTGGCCTTGGTGCTGTCCAGTCCGCGATTGATCGCGTTCATCGTTCCGGCGAATTTAACGGCCATGCGACGCATCCTTTATGGGGAAATCCCACGCCGCCAACGAGATATTGCCAATATGTTTCCTCGCCGCGGCCAACTTATGATGTTACCGCGGCAAGTCTTGATCTCGCTCTATTCGGCGAGCGCGCGGTCGCTGACGAACATGTTGTTGGCGCGCTCATGTGCGAAGGTGCTGGGATTGCCGTGACCGGGGATGAAGGCCGTATCGTCGCCGAGCGGCCAAAGCTTGGTGACGATCGTCTCGATCAGTTGCTTGTGGTTGCCGCCGGGCATGTCCGACCGGCCGACCGAACCCTGGAACAGCACGTCGCCGACCTGCGCGAACTTCGACGGCGCATGGTGGAAGATGACATGGCCGAGCGTATGCCCCGGCGTCTCATAGACATCGAGCGTCAGGTCGCCGACCGTCACCGTATCGCCCTCGACCAGCCAGCGATCGGGTTCGAAGACGACGCCGGTCATGCCATAATTGCGGCCGTCGTCGTCGAGCCGCGCCAGCCAAAAACGGTCCGCCTCATGCGGCCCCTCGATCGGCACGCCGAGGTCGTCGGCGAGCGGCTTGGCCTCGCCGGCGTGATCGATATGGCCGTGGGTGAGCAGGATCTTCTCGACGGTGACGCCGGTCTGCGCGATCGCCGCCTTGATCCGCGGCAGGTCGCCGCCGGGATCGATCACCGCCGCCTTCATCGTCGCGGTGCACCAGATCAGCGTGCAATTCTGCTGGAACGGCGTCACCTGGACGATGACGGCCTTGAGCGGCGTGGACTGTGTGTCGGTCATGTCGCGGGGGATAAGCATCTGGCGGCAGGGGAGCAATCGCCGCTTGCGCCGACCGGGGCGGGCCGTGCATTTGTGAGCGGATGCTGAACGCCCCCTTTGTGTTGCTGGACGATGCCCGTGCGGGCGGGGCGGGGGCGCGGCTCTACGAGGACCCGGTCGAGATCGTCCGAGCCGACAGCCCGGCGGCGGTGCTGACGGCGCTCGACCGGATTCGTGCGGCGGGCGGGCGCGGGCTGCACGCCGCGGGCTATCTCACCTATGAGGCGGGCGCGGCGCTGATGCCGCGCGCCGTGCCGATGCCGGCCGGCGATGGGTCGCTGCTCTGGTTCGGCCTGTTCGAGACGTATCGCGCGCTCGATGCGGCGGCGGTGGCGGACATGCTTCCGGATCCCGAGGCGGCGTGGGCGGCGGCGCCCGTGCCGCGCATCGATCGCGCCATGTACGACGCGACATTGGCCGAGGTGCTGGCGCTGATCCATGCCGGCGACCTCTATCAGGCCAATGTCACGCTGCGCGCGGACGTCAGGATCGCCGGCGACCCGCTCGCGCTTTATGCCGGGCTGCGGCGCGGCGCGGCGGCGGGTTATGGCGCACTGATCGCGACCGGGGACCGGCATATGCTGTCGCTGTCGCCCGAACTCTTCTTCACGCTCGCGGGCGACAGGCTGACCTGCCGACCGATGAAGGGGACCGCGACACGCGGCGATACGCCTGCCGACGATGCGGCGCGGATCGCGACGCTGCACGGCGACGCCAAGCAACGCGCCGAAAACCTGATGATCGTCGACCTGATGCGCAACGATCTGTCGCGCGTCGCCGTCGCGGGCAGCGTCGCGGTGCCGGCGCTGTTCACCGTCGAAAGCTATCCGACGGTGCATCAGCTGACCTCGACCGTCACCGCGCAGCTTGCCGGGGGGCTCGATGCGGTCGACGTGCTCACCGCGCTGTTCCCGTGCGGCTCGATCACCGGCGCGCCCAAGCTGCGCAGCATGGAGGTGATCGCCACCACCGAGACTGCGCTGCGCGGCATCTATACCGGGTCGATCGGGCGAATCGATGCCGATGGCGATGCGGCGTTCAACGTGGCGATCCGCACCTTGAGCATCGCCGAGGAGGCGGAGGTCGCCGAACTCGGGCTCGGATCGGGGATCGTCGCCGACAGTCGCGCCGACGAGGAATGGGCGGAGGTGGTGGCCAAGGGCGCGTTCGTCACCGCCGGGCGACGGCCGCTCGACCTGATCGAGACGATGGCCTTCGATCCCGACGAGGGCGTCGTCCTGCTCGAGGCGCATCTCGCCCGGCTCACCGTGAGCGCTGCGGCGCTCGGCTTCCGCTTCAATCGGCACAGCGCGCGCAACGACTTGCAGGCGGCGACCTTCCGGCTGCGCACCGCGGCGCGGATCCGGCTGGTGCTGGCGCAGGGCGGCGCGACCGCGATCGAGATCGCGCCGGCGCCCTTGCCGCCGCCCGCGCCGTGGCGGGTCGCGCTGGTGCCGCTGCCGGTCGCGGTCGAGGATTACCGGCTGCGCCACAAGACCAGCGACCGCGGCTTCTACGATGCCGCGCGGGCCGCGGCGGGAACCGACGAGGTGGTGTTCGTCCGCCCCGACGGGCTGCTGACCGAGGGCAGCATCACCTCGCTGTTCGTCCCCGCGGCGGACGGGCAATTGGTCACCCCGGCGCTCAACCTCGGACTGCTGCCGGGCGTGCTGCGTGCCGATCTGATCGCCAAGGGGCGTGCCAGGGAGGGATATCTGTCGCCGGAAGCGCTCACCGCGCCATTTTTTGTCGGGAATGCGGTGCGCGGGCTGATCCCGGCGGTTGTTGCGATTGCGAAAGGGGCGGCGCTGTCGCTATAGGCCGCGCGTCCTTTCCGCCATCAAGGCCCGACTCATGAAGCCCTCCGCCGCCCTCGGCCGCATCAGCCCGTCCCCGACGCTCGCCATCACCAGCCGCGTGCTCGAGCTGAAGCGGGCCGGCGTCGACGTGATCGGCCTCGGCGCGGGCGAGCCGGACTTCGACACGCCCGATTTCGTCAAAGAGGCGGCGATCGCCGCGATCCGCGACGGCAAGACCAAATATACCAATGTCGACGGCACGATCGAGCTCAAGCAGGCGATCGTCGCCAAGTTCGCGCGCGACAACCATCTCACCTACACGACCGATCAGGTGACGGTGAACGTCGGCGGCAAGCATACGCTGTTCAACGCCATCGTCGCGACGGTCGATGCCGGCGACGAGGTCGTCATCCCGGCGCCCTATTGGGTGAGCTATCCCGACGTCGTCCAGTTCGCCGGCGGCACGCCGGTGTTCGCGGTGGCGGGCCCCGAACAGGATTACAAGCTGTCGCCGGAGGCGCTCGAGGCGGCGATCACCGAGCGGACCAAGTGGGTGATCCTCAACTCGCCGTCCAACCCGACCGGGGCCGCATACAGCGTCGACGAACTGAAGGCGCTCGGCGCGGTGCTGGCGCGCCACCCGCACGTCTGGATCTTCGCCGACGATATGTACGAGCATATCGTCTATGACGATTTCCGCTTCGCGACGATCGCCGAGGTCTGCCCCGATCTTTACGAGCGGACGCTGACGGTGAACGGCTGTTCCAAGGCCTATGCGATGACCGGCTGGCGGATCGGCTTCGCCGCCGGCGCCCCGTGGCTGATCAAGGCGATCGCCAAGCTCCAGTCGCAGTCGACCAGCAACCCCTGTTCGATCGCGCAGGCGGCGGCGGTGGCGGCGCTGACCGGACCGCAGGACTTCCTGCGCGAGCGGGCGCAGGCGTTCCAGCGGCGGCGCGACCTGGTGGTCGACATGCTCAACGCCATCCCCGGCATGCACTGCCCGCGGCCCGAGGGGGCGTTCTACGTCTATCCGTCGTTCGCAGAGCTGATCGGCAAGACGACGCCGAACGGCCGCCGGATCGACAGCGACGAGGATTTCGTCGGCTATCTGCTCGACGACGCCAAGGTGGCGGCGGTGCAGGGCGCGGCGTTCGGCCTGTCGCCGGCGATGCGGATCAGCTACGCGACCTCGGACACGCTGCTGCGCACCGCCTGCGAGCGGATCCAGCAGGCCTGCGCCGATCTGCGCTGAGCGCTGACCCTGCTCTGCGCTGAACGGACCGGCCACGGCGGGTTAATCCAGCGTTTCTATAAACGACATTGCGAACGGCGCGCAGAACCACGATCTGCGCGTCTATGATTGGGCAGGGTTTATGACCCGCCTGCACGACAACGAAGGCATGCGTGATGCAGAAGGTAATCAAGAGCCGGTTCTTCTGGCAGTTCATCGGCGGTTTCGCGATCGGTGCGGTCGGCGTCGTCACGCTCCACCCGGCGAGCGCGCAGCCGGTCGCGCCGGTCGCCGCGGCGTCGCCGATCGTCCAGGCGCACTGAGCCATGCCGCGCCCCGCCCTTGGCGCGCGGCGGGCGGCTCCCCATTTAGCTGATATGCTCAAGATCCTGTTGCCGGTCGCCGGCGCCGCCGCCGCCGTTCTCGCCTCCACCGGCTTTGCCGAGGCCGAGCGCGTCGTGCCGATTCCCGCTGCGGCGCGCGACGTGCCCGCGGGCGCCGGGGCGCAGACCGCGGTCTTCGCCGGCGGCTGCTTCTGGGGCATGGAAGCGGTGTTCGAACATGTGAAGGGCGTGCGCTCGGTCACCGCAGGCTATGCCGGCGGCAGCGCGGGTACCGCGACCTACGACCAGGTGTCGACCGAACGCACCGGCCACGCCGAGGCGATCAAGGTCAGCTACGACCCGCGCGTCGTCAGCTATGCGACGCTGCTGCGCGTCTATTTCGCCATCGCGCACGATCCGACCGAGCTCAACCGGCAGGGGCCGGACAGCGGGCCGAGCTATCGGTCGGCGATCTTCCCGCAGAGCCCGCAGCAGGCGGCGGTCGCGCGCGCCTATATCACGCAGCTCTCCGCGGCGAAGAGCTTCCGCGCACCGATCGTGACGCGGATCGAACAGGGCAGCTTCTATCCGGCCGAGGCCTATCACCAGAATTTCTACGACCGCAATCCGACCCACCCCTATATCGTCCATTGGGACAAGCCGAAGGTGGCGGCCTTCAAGGCGGGGCTGCCGGCGCTGTATCGTTAAGGGCGGCGCATCGATCTTTCGCTTGCGCCAGGTGGGTTCGCGCAGAGGCGCTGAAGACGCAGAAGTGTTGCGTTCGCGGTGCCGGCGTCATCCGATGGCACTGAGCTAATAAGGCCGCGCCAACTGTGCGCCTTTACTCTGCGCCTCTGCGCCAACATGTTTCATAATAGCCGCAACTGAATGACCAGTGCTCCCGCGGAGGCGGGAGCCCAGTGTTCTTCCTGCCGCAAGCGCGGTTCTGCTTGGTCACTGAATTCCCGCCTGCGCGGGAATGCTGGTACTTCTAAGTCGCCCCGAACGATCCCACGGTGGACTTCAGCCGATGGCGCGACCGGCGTGGTCAGGCGGCGATCGGAAACCGCAGCAGGCGCTGCTCGACCGGCACCAGCGCTTCGGCGCCGCGCCCGACCGCCTTGGTCAGCGCCGGATGGTCGACGTCGAGGCCGCCGGTCAGCGCGCCGAAGGCGGGCAGGACGATCTTGCGCTCGGTGGCGACGAAGCAGCGCCGGGCGATCGTCTTGCCGCGCACCGCGAGCCGCAGCTTGGGGTGGAAATGGCCCGACACTTCGGGGCGCAGCTCGCGCGGATCGGCCTCGTGACGCAGGACGAGGCCGTCGACCTCCACCTCGTCGGCGGTCTCGCCGCCGCAGCGGTCCTTGATGTCGGGATCGTGGTTGCCGGTGATCCAGGTCCAGCGCAGCGTGCCGGTCAGCGTGCGCAGCCGCAGCTGCGCCTCGCGCGGCAGGCGCTCGCAGCCGTCGCTGTCGTGGAAACTGTCGCCGAGGCACCACAATTCCCGCGCCCCCGTCGCCTGCACCAGCCGGCCGAGATCGGCGAGCGTCGCCAGCGAATCATAGGGCGGCAGCATCTGTCCGCGCGCCGCATACCAGCTCGCCTTTTCGAAATGCAGGTCGGCGACGAGCAGCGCCTGCCGCGCCGGCCACAGCAAGGCGCCCTCGGGCAGGGCGTAAAGCGCGTGACCACCGAACGAAAAGGGAACCATCGCCGCGCCTTGCCCGTAATGGGACAGGGGATCAAGGCCTTGTATCAGCCGATGCAAATCCGCTTGCGTGTCCCTCCAATCGGCGTAAAGCGCGCCGTCCTTCCGCCGGAAGGGGATTGAAGGGGGTAGTCGCGCGCATGTCGCACGCTGTCGAAGCACCCGTGGCCGAGCGTTCTTCGCATCCTGCGCTGCTCGGGCTGACCATCGGGGCGATCGGCGTCGTCTTCGGCGACATCGGGACCAGTCCGCTCTACGCGTTCCGCGAGGCGTTGCAGCAATCCGCCGCCGACGGCATCGACCCGAGCGAGATTCTCGGCGTGCTCAGTCTCGCGCTGTGGACGCTGACGCTGATCGTCACCGTCAAATACGTCCTGTTCCTGATGCGCGCCGACAATCACGGCGAAGGCGGCGTGCTTGCGCTGGCGGCGCTGGCGCGGCGCTCGCTCGGCCTGCGCAGCCGGATCGCGCTGGTGCTCGGTGCGGCGGGCGCGGCGCTCTTCTATGGCGATGCGATCATCACGCCCTCGCTGTCGGTGCTGTCGGCGATGGAGGGGCTGCGCACCATCCCGAGCGCCGCCAAATTCTTCGACGAAGCGACGATCCGCGCGCTGACGATCGCGATCCTCGTCGCGCTCTTCGTTATCCAGCGGCGCGGCACCGCGATCGTCGCGCGGCTGTTCGGGCCGGTGTGTATCCTGTGGTTCCTGACGATCGGCGGGCTCGGCCTGTGGCATATCGCCGACGAGCCCTCGATCTTCCGCGTGCTGCTGCCGCAATATGGCATCCGCTTCCTCGCCAGTCACGGCACGGTCGGGCTGTTCGTGCTCGGCGCGGTGTTCCTCACCGTCACCGGGGCGGAGGCGCTGACCGCCGACATGGGCCATTTCGGCAAGAAGCCGATCCGCATCGCCTGGCTGTTCCTCGTCTTCCCGGCCTTGATGCTCAACTATCTGGGGCAGGGGGCGTTCGCGCTGTCGCATCTCGAGGCGGCGCAGCAGGCGGGCACGCCGTTCCAGAACCAGGACTGGTTCTTCCTGATGGCGCCCGAATCGATGCGCGGCGCGCTGATCGTGCTCGCCGGCTTCGCCACCGTCATCGCCAGCCAGGCGGTGATCACCGGCGCCTTCTCGCTCACCCAGCAGGCGGTGCAGCTCGGGCTGCTGCCGCGGATGAAGCTGCGCCAGACCTCGGCCGATTTCGTCGGGCAGATCTATCTGCCGACGATCAACTGGCTGCTGCTGGTGGGCGTGCTGGTGCTGATCATCCAGTTCAAGACCTCGTCGGCGATGGCGGCGGCCTATGGCATCGCGGTGACCGGCACGATGGTGGTGACGACGTTGCTCGGCTATCTCGTCGCGCGCCACGTCTGGCATTGGCAGCGGGCCTGGGCGCTGGCGGCGATCCTGCCGTTCCTGTGCCTCGACCTGGTCTTCTTCGGCGCCAACATCCTGCGCGTGATCGAGGGCGGCTGGGTGCCGCTGGTGATCGCGGCGGCGATCGGCCTGCTGATCTACACCTGGGTGCGCGGCAAGGGCATCGTGCGCGCGTTCGAGGCGCGGCAGAGCATCCCGCTCGCCGACCTCGCCGCCGCGCTCGCCAAGCGGCCGCCCGAGCGCGTGCCGGGCACTGCGGTGTTTCTCACCGCCAATCCGCGCTCGGCGCCGGGCGCGCTGCTCCACAATCTCAAGCACAACAAGGTGCTGCACGAGCGCAATCTGGTGGTGAGCATCCGCACCACCGACCGGCCGGTGGTCGATGCCGAGCATCGCCGGACGAGCGAACGGCTCGACGACAATTTCGAGATCGTCGTGCTCAATTACGGCTTCATGGAATCGCCCAACGTCCCCGCCGACCTCGGCGTCGGCGGCAAGACCGAGATGCGCAGCCTCGAGGCGATGAAGACCAGCTTCTTCATCGGACGCAACACGCTGAAGCCGGAGGCGGATGTCGGCATGCCGCTGTGGCAGGACCGCATCTTCATGTTCATGCAGCGCAATGCCGCGGACCCGACCGAATTCCTCAAGATCCCGCCGGGCAAGGTACTCGAACTGGGCGAACAGGTGACGGTGTAGGCCCATTACCGCTCCGTCGGTGCCGAGCGCGGCGAGGGCGTGAGTCTCAGGCCCTTCGACAGGCTCAGGGCGAGCGGGGTGGGGGTATGCCTCCCCGCCCCCCTTCCTGTCAGTCCTGCGCCGGTCGAAGGACGGGAGGGACCCGCAACCTCCGCCTCGTCTCAGTCGATCCGCATCGCGTCCGCCACCAGCGCTTCCGCCTCGATCAGCAGCGCGTCGTCGGCCGATCCGGTCGATACCTTCTCGCGCCCGATCAGCGTCAGCACCGGCACCGCGAGCGGCGTCACCCGGTCGAGATCGACGTGCAGCATCGTCTCCGCGGCGCGGTCGAGCAGGCCGGCGAGGCGGCCGACGTCGGTCATCCGCGCCCGCGCATCGTCCCAGGCGGCCTGGAGCAGCAGGTGCGTCGGTTCGTATTTGCGCAGCACGTCGTAGATCAGGTCGGTCGAGAAGGTGACCTGCCGCCCGGTCTTGCGCTTGCCGGGATGCTGGCGTTCGACGAGGCCGCCGATCACCGCGACTTCGCGGAAGGCACGCTTGAGCAGATGCGACTGCTGCACCCAGTCGACGAATTCGTGTTCGAGGATATCGGGGCTGAACAGGGCGGCGGGATCGGTGATCTTGTCGATGCCATAGACCGCAAGCGCATAATCGTTGGCGACGAAGCCCAAGGGCTTGAGCCCCTGCGCCTCCATCCGCCGGGTGATCAGCATGCCGAGCGACTGGTGCGCGTTCCAGCCTTCGAAACTATAGGCGACCATGTAATGGCGCCCCTCGCGCGGGAAGGTCTCGACCAGCAGCTGGCCGGGGCGGGGCAGTGCCGAGCGCTTCGCCTGGAACTCCAGCCAGTCGCTGACGTCCTTGGGAAAGCGCGGCCATTCGGACGGGTCGGCGAGGAAGCGGCGCACCCGGTCGGCGAGGTTGGTCGACAGCGGCATGCGGCTGCCGCCATAGGTCGGTATACGCGCGGGCTTGGACGAGGCGCGGACGATCAGATCCTCGGTATCGATCTTCTGCACCTCGCAGCTCAGGCCGGCGAAGAAGAAGGTGTCGCCGGGGCTGAGCTGCGCGGCGAAGCCTTCCTCGACCTTGCCGAGGTTGCGGCCATTCTTGAAGCGGACGTTGAGCATCGTCGCCTCGACGATGATCCCGGCGTTGAGCCGGTGCTGCGTGACGAAGCGCGGATGGCTGACCCGCCACAGCCCGTCCGCCTCCTGCGTCAGCCGCTTGAACCGGTCATAGGCCTTGAGGCTATAGCCACCGTCGCGGATGAAGCCGAGCACGCGCTCGAACGTCTCCTCGGTCAGCGCCGAATAGGGCAGCGCCGAACGCACCTCGTCGAGCAGCGCCGCCGCCTCGAACGGCGCGGCGCAGGCCATCGCCATGACATGCTGGGCGAGCACGTCGAGCGCACCGGGGCGGAACAGGTCGGGGTCGAGCTCGCCCGCCTCGACCGCATCGAGCGCGGCGCGCGCCTCGAGATATTCGAAGCGGTTGCCGGGGACGAGGATCGCCTCCGACGATTCGTCGAGCCGGTGGTTGGCGCGGCCGATCCGCTGGAGCAGCCGCGACGATCCCTTGGGCGCGCCCATCTGGATGACGCAGTCGACATCGCCCCAGTCGACGCCGAGATCGAGGCTGGCGGTCGCGACCAGCGCCCGCAGCCGGCCCGACGCCATCGCGCCTTCCACCTTGCGCCGCGCCTCCAGCGCGAGGCTGCCGTGATGGACGCCGATCGGCAGGCTCATCGTGTTGACCTTCCACAGATCCTGGAAGATCAGCTCGGCGAGGCTGCGCGTGTTGCAGAAGATGATCGAGGTCTTGTGCGTCTCGATCTCCGCCATCACCTGTTCGGCGGCGTAGCGGCCGGAATGGCCGGTCCACGGCACCCGATCCTCGGGCAGCAGGATGGCGATATCCGGGTCCGCGCCGGCCTCGCCCTGGACCATCGCGACCTGATCGATATCGCCGTCCGGCGCCAGCCAGGCGCGATAGCCGTCGGTATCGGCGACCGTCGCGGAGAGGGCGACGCGGCGCAGCCCGGGGCTGATCCGCTGCAGCCGCGCCATGCACAGCGACAGCAGGTCGCCGCGCTTGCCGGTGGCGAAGGCATGGACCTCGTCGACGACGATCGTCCGCAACCCTTCGAACATCGTGACGCTGTCGGGATAGCTGAGCAGCAGCGACAGCGATTCGGGCGTGGTCAGCAGGATCTGCGGCGGCTTGACGCGCTGGCGCGCCTTGCGGTCGCTCGGCGTGTCGCCGGTGCGCGTCTCGACGCGCAGCGACAGGCCCATCTCGTCGATCGGGGTGACGAGATTGCGCTGGATATCGACCGCCAGCGCCTTGAGCGGCGAGACGTAGAGCGTGTGCAGCCCCTCGCCCGGCGCCTCGATCAGCTCGGCGAGCGTCGGCAGGAAGCCGGCGAGCGTCTTGCCCGCGCCGGTGGTGGCGACGAGCAGCGCATGCCGTCCGGCACGCCCCTCGCGCAGCATGTCGAGCTGATGCCGGCGCGGCCGCCAGCCGCGGGCGGCAAACCATTGGGCGAGCGGCTGGGGAAGATCCATCGCCGCCTATGTAGGGAGCGCGGCGGGGCGGGGGAATGCCGGGTGGTGATCGGGCGATCGTCGCCCGACAGCAGCGTCAGGCCGTGCGCGACGGCACCCGGTGCCATGCTGGCGCGTAATAGCCGGATGGCACGATTGGGCGACTGGCTGGAACCGCATCCGCACGGCATCTACGTGCGCCCCGCCGATGCGTGGATCGACCCGTCCGAGCCGGAGGCGCGGGCGCTGGTGACGCATGGCCATGCCGACCATGCGCGCGGCGGCCATGGCGCGGTATGGGCGACGCCCGAGACGCTGGCGATCATGGATGCGCGCTACGGCGAACAGGCGGGCCACCCCGTCGCTTATGGCGAAAGCCTGACGATGGGCGAGGTCGAGGTCGGTTTCGTCCCCGCGGGGCATGTGCTCGGCTCGGCGCAGATCGTGCTCGACTATCGCGGCGAGCGCGTCGTCGTCTCGGGCGATTACAAGCGCCGCGCCGACCCGACCTGCACGCCGTTCGAGCCGGTCGCCTGCGACGTCTTCGTCACCGAGGCGACCTTCGCGCTGCCGGTGTTCCGCCACCCCGATACCGGCGACGAGATCGACAAGCTGATCGTGCGGCTGCACGCCAATCCCGACCGCTGCGTGCTGGTCGGCGCCTATGCGCTGGGCAAGGCGCAGCGGGTGATCGCCGAATTGCGCGCACGCGGGCATGAGGCGCCGATCTATCTGCACGGCGCGTTGCAGCGCTTGTGCGACCTGTATGTCGAACATGGCGTCCGGCTCGGCGAATTGCGCGCCGTCGCGGGGGCGAGCAAGGCGGAGATGGCCGGGCATGTCGTGATGTGCCCGCCCGGCGCGCTCAACGATCGCTGGTCGCGGCGACTGCCCGACCCGATCACCGCGATGGCGAGCGGCTGGATGCGGGTGCGCCAGCGCGCGCGCCAGAAGAACGTCGAGCTGCCGCTGATCCTGTCCGATCACGCCGACTGGGACGAACTGACCGACACGCTTGCCGAGATCGCGCCGCGCGAGGTGTGGGTGACGCACGGCCGCGAGGAGGCGCTGGTCCATTGGTGCCAGCAACGTCAGATCAAGGCGCGGGCCCTCGCGCTGGTGGGGTTCGAGGATGAGGATGACTGAGGGGGCGATCGTCGCGCCTGCGCGATGACCGTCAATCCGATCCCTGAAGCGCCTTCGCCCGCCGGCGCTGCACCGAGCTGCCGATCCCCATCGCCTCGCGATATTTGGCGACGGTTCGGCGCGCGATGTCGAAACCCTTGGCCTGAAGCAGCTCGACCAACGTATCGTCGGACAGGATCTTCGCGCCCTCGCCGGCGATCAGCGCGCGGATCGCGCTCTTCACCGCCTCCGCCGACACCGCATCGCCGCCGTCCGCGGCCTGGATCGCCGAGGTGAAGAAATATTTGAGCTCGAACACGCCGCGCGCGCAACTCAGATATTTGTTGCTGGTGACGCGGCTGACCGTCGATTCGTGCATCTCGATCGCCTCGGCGACGCGGGCGAGGGTCATCGGGCGCAGGTGGGAGACGCCGTGGAGGAAGAAGGCCTCCTGCTGTTTGACGATCTCGGTGGCGACCTTGACGATCGTGCGCTGACGCTGGTCGAGCGCCTTGATCAGCCAATTGGCCGAGGCGAGCGCCTCGGACAGCCACGCCTTGCCCGCCTTGTCCTGCGCGCCATGGCTGAGCTCGTGATAATAGCGGCGGTTGACCAGCACGCGCGGCAGCGTCGCGGCGTTGAGTTCGATCCCCCAGCCGGCCTTGGTGCGCATCACGAACAGGTCGGGGACGACGCCGAGCGCGGGCTCGCCGCCGTAGCGGCAGCCGGGCTTGGGATCATAGCCGCGCAGCTCGCGGATCATGTCCGCCATATCCTCGTCGTCGACGCCGCAGATCCGCTTGAGCCGGGCGAGATCGCCGCGCGCGAGCAGGTCGAGATGGTCGAGCAGTCGCGCCATGCACGGATCGTAGCGATCCGCCTCGCGCGCCTGGAGCGCGAGACATTCGGCGAGGTTGCGCGCGCCGACGCCGGTCGGGTCGAGCGTCTGGATATGCGCCAGCACCTGCTCGACGCGCGCCAGCGGGGCGCCGAGCCGCGTCGCGATGTCGAGCAGCGGCACGGTGAGATAGCCCGCCTCGTCGAGCTGGTCGATGAGATGCTGGGCGATGAACCAGTCGGCGGCGTCGACCACCGCGCCCGCCTGTGCGAGCAGATGGTCGGCGAGCGTCGCATCCTTCTGCGCGAAGGAATCGAAGTCGGGCGCGTCCTCGCCGCCCGCCCCGCCGCTGCCGCCGGTCGCCGACAGCGCGCCGTCGAAGCCGCCGCCACCATCGGCGACGCTGTCCTGCTGATGGCTTTCGGTGGCGTAATCGACGTCGAGCGGATCGGCGGCGGCGGCGCCACCGACCAGCTCGTCGGCGCCGGCGGGCTCGTCGCGCTCGACGCGTTCGGGGCGGACGACCTCGTCGGTCTGCGCCGCCTCGAGCAGCGGATTCTTCTCGACCTCCTCGGCGATGAACCCCTCGATCTCGAGGTTGGAGAGCGCGAGCAGCTTGATCGCCTGCTGCAATTGCGGCGTCATCACCAGCGACTGCGACTGGCGCAGGTCGAGACGCGGGGCGAGGCTCATACTGCCCTCTCCCTATGACAGGGGGAGGGAGCCGCCGGAGGTGGCGCAAGGGTGAGCGCAGACGTCGCTCGTGTTCCGCACCGGCCCTCACCCCGCGCCGCTTCGTGGCTTGCCCCTCTCCCGCCGGGAGAGGGGATGGGGGCGTACCGCTCCCACATCGTTACAGCGAAAAGCCCTCGCCGAGGTACAGGCGGCGGACGTTGGCGTCGGCGACGAGTTCCTCGGGGCTGCCGGCGAACAGCACGCGGCCGTCGTAGATGATATAGGCGCGATCGACGATATCGAGCGTTTCGCGCACGTTGTGGTCGGTGATCAGCACGCCGATGTCGCGCCGCTTGAGGTCCTTCACCAGATCGCGGATGTCGGCGATTGAGATCGGATCGATGCCGGCGAACGGTTCGTCGAGCAGCATGATCGACGGATCGGCGGCGAGCGCGCGAGCGATCTCGGCGCGGCGGCGCTCGCCGCCCGACAGCGCCATGGCGGGGCTGGCGCGCAGCCGGGTGAGGCCGAATTCGTCGAGCAATTTGTCGAGCTTGGCGGTGCGCGCCGCGGGATCGGGCTCGGACAGTTCGAGCACCGCGCCGATATTCTTCTCGATCGACAGGCCGCGGAAGATGCTCGTCTCCTGCGGCAGATAGCCGAGGCCGAGGATCGCGCGGCGGTACATCGGCAGGCGGGTGATATCCTCGCCGTCGAGCATGATGCGGCCCGAATCGGGTTTGACGAGGCCCATCACCGAATAGAAGCAGGTCGTCTTGCCGGCCCCGTTGGGGCCGAGCAGCCCGACCACCTCGCCGCGATCGACCGAGACCGACACGTCGGTGAGGACGACGCGCTTGTCATAGGATTTGGCGATCGAGATCGCCTGCAGGCCGCGATTGGCAGGCGGCTCGTGGATCGCTTCGGCGCTGTGCAGGTCGGTAACGGCGGCGTCCATGTCCATCGACTCGATGCCTCGCATCAAAGAGTTAGCAAAGCCTTGGCAGGCTTCGTGCATAGCCGCCGCGTCATGGCGCGCCGCGACGCGCGAGGGAAGACCCTTTAGGTCGCGGCCGGCGCACCCGGCGCGGGTGCGTGCCCCGCGCGCGCCGGACGGAAAGGCTTGCGATCAGTTGCGCTTAGGGACCGAGAAGGTGCCGGTGACGCGGCCGCTCGGCGCGGTGGTGGTGGTCGCGCCGGGAGCGGCGCCGCCCGCGCCGCGGACCGAATTGCCGTCGATCACCGCGCGGCCGGTATCGAGATTGATCGTCAGGCGGCCGCCGTTCACCGTATTGCCGCCCTGCGTCAGCGTCACCGCGCCGAGCATGGTGATGACGCGACGGTTGAGGTCGTAGATCGCATATTGGCTCTTGCCCGTCTGATCGGGGCGACGGACGACGACGCCGCCCGAGGCGTCGATCCGCGACACCTGCGGGCTGCCGCCGATGATCGCGCCGGTCGTCGCCACCGTCATCCGCGCGGCGTTGAGCGTCATTTCCGCCTGCTTGACCGCGACGTTGCCGGTCAGGATGGTGCGGTGCTGCTTGTCCTGCAACTCGATCGTATCGGCGCCGAAATCGATCGGCGCGTTCGAATTGTGCGCGCTCTGCGCCGCCAGCGGCGTGGCGAACGACGCCGCGACCAGGGACAAGGCGACGACCGGAGCGGCGGGGAAGGGCTTGCGCATGGCCGGCTATTTCGTCTTTCGCGGCACGATCCGCAAGCGGGCATTGCCGCTCAGGCGGACGGTGCGGCCGTCGAGATCGGCGCTCAGCCGATCGGCGCTGAACGTGCCCTGCGGCACGGTGCCGGTGACCTTGCCGTCGCTGCGCATCGTCTTGGCCTTGAGATCGACCGTCGCATCGCTGGTGTCGATGCGATAGCCGTTGGCGGCGCGCACCGCGATCGGGCCGTCGACCTTCATCTGTTCGGTGTTGAGGTCGTAGCGACCCTGATCGGCGCGCAGCGTCGCCGGCCCGTCGGCGAGCGCGAGATCGGCGGTCATGCCCTTGATCTGGACGATCGGCACGCTGCTGCTCTGCTGCACGGCGCTGCCGGCGTTGAGCGCGAAGGCCTGGCCCTTGTCGTCCTGCCCACGATAGGTCGCCGCCTGCAGCTTCAGCCGCTCCTTGGCGACCTCGACCTTGTTCTTGTCGAGTACGAACGAGACTTCGTTGGCGGCGGTGAGCGGGGCAAGCACCAGAAAGGCGGCGAGCACGCCGATGCCGATCGGCAGTCCGGTGTTGAGCAACGTGACGATCCGGTCCTGCCGGCCGCCGGGCGCGGCCCAACGCTGCCGCGCCGAGCGGATCGGGCGCGCCGTCGCGCTCACCGGACGCGCCTACGCATGGGCGAAGATGTCGATTTCCGGCCAGCCCGCGAGGTCGAGCGCGGCGCGGGTCGGCAGGAAGTCGAAACAGGCCTGCGCCATCGCCATCCGCCCCTCGCGCTCCAGCCGCCGGTTGAGCTCGGCCTGGAGGCGGTGGAGGTAGCGCACGTCGCTCGCCGCATATTCCTTCTGCGCGTCGGACAGGTCGGGCGAGCCCCAGTCGGACGATTGCTGCTGCTTGCTGAGCTCCTGGCCGAGCAGCTCACGCACCAGCTCCTTGAGGCCGTGGCGATCGGTATAGGTGCGGATCAGCCGCGACGCGATCTTGGTGTCATAGGCGGGCGCGGCGACGATGCCGAGGTAATGCCGCAGCGCGGCGATGTCGAACCGGCCGTAATGGTAGAGTTTGACGCGCGCCGGATCGGCGAGCAGCGCCTTGAGGTTGGGCGCGGCATAGTCGCTGTCGGGGCCGAAGCGGACGAGATGCTCGTCCGGCCCGCCATCGGACAATTGCACGACGCAGAGACGGTCGCGCGGCGTGATCAGCCCCATCGTCTCGGTATCGACGGCGATCGACGCGCCGGGGGCGAAGACATCGGCGGGGAGGTCTTCCTCGTGGAAGTGAACGGTCATGCGCCCGCCCTACGCTGCAACGTCGCGATGCTCAACGGTTAAGCGTCGACGCGCGGCAGGCCGGCCCGGGTGCGGCACGGCGTGCCGGATCGGCGACGATGCGGCAATATTCGCGCAGCCATGGGACAATAACGCGACGATTTCATTCGCGGGGACTTGTTTTCTGCGCTATGGCGATTCCCAAGGCGCAATAGGTTTCGCGCCCGAGGGCTCGCGTTCGTCGTCCGGCGCACGGGTTCTTGTCACGGATTGGATGCGGGCGAACCGGGAAGACGAATAGGGTTATGGGTTACGACAAAGGTGGCCGCGGCAATCGTGGCGGACGTGGTCGCGACAAGCGCGACGATTTCGGTGGCGGCAGCAGCGATTTCGGTGGCGGCTTCGGCGGCGGCGGTTTCGGCGGTGGCGGCTTCGGTGGCGGTGACCGCGGCGGCTTCGGTGGTGGCGGCTTCGGCGGCGGCGATCGCGGCGGCTTCGGCGGCGGCGGCGGCGGGTACCGTGGCGGCGGCGGTGGCGGCGGCTTCGGCGGCGGCGGTGGCGGCGGGTTCAGCGGCGGTGGCCGCGGCATGCCCCCGCAGGTTGTCGGCGAAGGCACGGGCGTCGTAAAGTTCTTCAACGCGCAGAAGGGCTTCGGCTTCGTCGTCCGTGATGACGGCGGCGAGGACGTGTTCGTGCACATCTCGGCGGTCGAGCAGGCGGGCATGAGCTCGCTCGCCGAAGGCCAGCCGCTCGGCTTCACCCTCGTCGACCGCGGCGGCCGCATCTCGGCGACCGAGCTGAAGATCGACGGCGAGCCGATGGCGGTGACCGAGCGTGCGCCGCGCGAGCCCCGCGAAGGCGGCTTCGGCGATCGTGGCCCGCGGGCCGGCGGTGCCGGTGGCGCGCCGCAGCGTCAGCTGACCGGCGAGAAGGCGACGGGCGTCGTCAAGTTCTTCAACGCGATGAAGGGCTTCGGCTTCATTCAGCGCGACGATGGCCAGCCCGATGCGTTCGTTCACATATCGGCGGTCGAGCGTGCCGGCATGGCGACGCTCAACGAGGGCGATCGTCTCCAGTTCGAACTCGAAGTCGATCGTCGCGGCAAATATGCCGCGGTGAACCTCTCGGCCGCGTCGTAACGGTCCCGACCCGATCAGTGAAAGGCCCGGCTCCGCAGATCGCGGCGCCGGGCCTTTTGCGTTTCGGCATAGGACAGGCGATAGGCGTGGCGTGCCGGACGGGCGGATGTGAGGATATGCAGGTGGTCAAGCTGACGCTGGTGGTGGGGCTGATCGGGGCGCTCGGCGCGTCGGCGTGGCATGTCGCGGCGCCGACGCCTCAGGCAAGCGTCCCGCCGCCGTCGGCCGCCGCGCCGCCACCGGAAACCGGCACCCCGGTCTATGCCGCCAACGTCGTCGCGCGCTTCCCGCACGATCGCGATGCCTTCACCGAGGGGCTGCTGTTCTGCAACGGCACGCTCTACGAAAGCACCGGCAAGGAAGGCGCGTCGGACATCCGCCGCGTCGATCTCGCCACCGGCAAGGTGCTCGCGCGGGCGCGGCTGACGCCCGATCTGTTCGGCGAGGGGATCGGCTGCTGGAAGAACAGCCTGCTCAGCCTGACGTGGAAGACCGGGATCGGCTTCCGCTGGACGCTGCCGACGCTCAAGCGGGTCGGCGCGCCGTTCCACTATACGGGTGAGGGTTGGGGGATGACGAGCGACGGCGGTTCGCTGCTGCTCTCCGACGGCACGCCGACGCTGCGGCGGATCGACCCCGCCGGCTTTACCGAGCGCGGCCGGATCGCGGTGACGCTCAACGGGCGGCCGCTCGCCAAGCTCAACGAGCTCGAATTTGTCGGCGGCCGTATCCTCGCCAACGTGTGGATGACCGGCTTCATCGCGCGGATCGACCCGGCGAGCGGACGGGTCGACGGCCTGATCGACCTGCGCCCGCTGATCGCCGAGGTACAGGCGAGCGACCCGGACGCGGTGCCGAACGGCATCGCCTATGACGCCGCGCACGACCGGTTGTTCGTGACGGGCAAATACTGGCCGACGCTGTTCGAGATCAAGATCGGCGAAGAGGTCGGCCGGGCGAACTGAGGCGCGCCGGATCGGCTGACGGCGACGTGCCCCTCACGTCACCAGCTTGCGCAACGTCTCGATCCGGTCGGCTTCCGCCGCCGGTTTGTCGGTGCGGATGCGGGCGATGCGGGGGAAGCGCATCGCGACGCCCGATTTGTGGCGGGTCGAGCCGTGGATCGAATCGAACGCGATCTCCAGCACCAGCGACTTCTCGACCTCGCGCACCGGGCCGAAGCGGGCGAGCGTGTGGCGGCGCACGAAACTGTCGAGCATGCGCAATTCCTCGTCGGTGATCCCTGAATAGGCCTTGCCGACCGGCAGCAATTCGCCCTCCTCGGTCCAGCAGCCGAACGTATAGTCGCTGTAATAGGAGGAGCGACGCCCGTTACCGCGCTGCGCATACATGATGACGCAATCGGCGGTGAGCGGATCGCGCTTCCATTTGTACCACAGGCCGGCACGACGACCACCGACATAGGGCGAGTCGCGGCGCTTGAGCATCACGCCCTCGATCGCGGCATCGCGCGCACCGGCACGGATCGCCTCCAGCTCGGTGAAGCTCGCCGCGGTGATGACCTGGCTGATGTCGAAGCGATCGCGGTCGAGCCGCGGCACGAAGGCTTCGAGCCGGGCCCGCCGCTCGGTCCACGGCAGCGCGCGCAGATCCTCGTCGCCGTCGAGCAGGATATCGTAGAGGCGGACGAAGGCGGGATATTCGGCGAGCATCTTCGCCGACACCTGCTTGCGGCCGAGTCGCTGCTGGAGCGCATTGAAGCTCGCCGCGCCGCCGCCATCCTCGAGCGTGCCGCCCTGCACCTCGCCCTTGACGAGCAACTCGCCGTCGACCGTGCCGGGGGTGGTGAAGGCGGCGGCAACGTCGGGGAAGCTGGCGGTGACGTCGTCGCCGGTGCGGCTGTACAGGCGGGTCTGGCCGGCGACATGGACGATCTGGACGCGGATCCCGTCCCATTTCCATTCGGCGGCGTAATCGGCGAGATCGACCTGCGCATCCTCCAGCCCGTGCGCGAGCATGAAGGGGCGGAAGACCGGGACGTTGGCGGCGGTCGGCTGGTCGCCCTTGCCCTCCGCCCAGGCGAACAGGCGGGCATAGGGCGGGGCGAGACCATGCCACACCTCCTCGACCACATCGACGTCGAGTCCGAAGGCCTGCGCCAGCGCCGTCTTGGCGAGTCGCGCGGAGACACCGATGCGCAGGCCGCCGGTCGCCATCTTGAGCAGTGCGAACCGTTCCTCGGCATCGAGCCGGTCGAGCATCGCGGCAAGGACGCCGGGCGCATCCGAGCGCGACAGGTGGCGGAGCGCGTCGATCGCCGCGCTGATCGACAGCGGTGGCGCCGGGGCCGGGGGCACCACGGGGGCCGGCCAGAGCAGCGCCACCGTCTCGGCGGTGTCGCCGACGTAGTCGCGGCTCATCCGGAACAGCACCGGGTCGACGCGCGCCTCGATCAACGCGCGGATCTGTGCCGGCTTGACGCCGGGCAGGTCGAGATCGCCGGTCAGTGCCGCCATCGCCCAGCCGCGGTCGGGATCGGGCGTGGCGTGGAGATAGTCGACGATCAGCTTGAGCTTGGCGTTGCGCCCGCGCGTGTAGATGAGCGAATCGAGGAGCGCGGCGAAAGCGTGCATGACCGGGAAACGCGCAGGGAGGGCGTTCCGCTCCGTCGACGGCGGGTGGATGATACACCCGCCGTCGCGACGCCTCAGCCCTTGCGGCTGGCCTCGAACAGGAACCAGGCGCGCTCTTCGGCCTCGTCGGTCCAATCGTCGACGATGCCGCTAGTGGCATTGTCGCGTGCCGCGTCCGCGGCATCCTTGACGACGCGGAAGCCCTCGACGAGCTTCAAATTGTCCTCGCGCAGTTCGGCGAGCATCGACGCGGCGTCGACGAAGTCGAGGTCGTTGTCGACGATCGACTGGCGGCGGCTGATGTCGCCGATCGAGCGCAGCGTCGTATTGCCGGTCTTGCGGACGCGTTCGGCGATCGCATCGGTGACGCCGAGGATCTGCGCCGCCTGATCGTCGAGCAGCAGGTGATAGTCGCGGAAATGCGGGCCCGAGACGTGCCAGTGGAAGTTCTTGGTCTTGAGGTACAGCGCATAGCAGTCGGCGAGCGACGCGTTGAGCGCGTCCGCCACCGAGCGGGTGTTGCTGAGATCGGTCGGCGTGCTCAACGCCGGGTTGATGTCGGCCATGTCAGTCTCCGTGAATGGGATCGTTGCGGCAACGATCCGATAGCGCAAACGCTCCGCACGGTGGGGCCATTTTGGTGATGTCGATGATCGACGGCTCAGATCAGCCGCAGCGCGCCGAGCCCGAGCCAGAGGGCGACGAGGACGAACAGGATCCCGACGATGCGACGGGCGGGAGCGAGCGGCAGGCGCCGCCAGTCGCGCTCGCCGAGGATCGCGGCAGGGGCGATCACCGCCAGCGATCCCAGCATCGCGCCGACCGCGGCGAGCCAGGGGAGGGCGGCACGCGCGGCGAGCGCGACGACGATGAACTGGATGCCGTCCCCGAAGGCGAGGATGAACAATCCGGCGGCGCTGGTGGCGAAGCCGCCGATCCGCCAGCCGGCGAGCCGTTCGGGCGCTTTCGCCGGCAACAACGCACCGCCACCCTGCAACAGCAGCGCGAGCGCAAGGAACAGCTGTTTCGCCTCGGGTGTCAGATGCGGCGCGAGCCACGCGCCCGCCGCGGCAGCGATCAGCCCGGCGGCGAGCAGCGCCAGCGCGGCCGCGAGGATGACGCGCAGCGGCATGCGGTAGCGATCGGCGAGGATCGCAGCGAGCGCCGCCGGACGATCGCCGATCTGGGCGAGCGCCGCCGCGACCAGCGCCGCCATCAGCGCGTCCAACGATCGTCCCCTATGCTATGCCGATCCGTCTGCATGTCCCGCCCCCTGTGACCGCGCGACCATGGGCGCGGACGGTAAGCGGCTGGTTAAGGGGACAGGATCGTGCCGTCGACGGTTGACTTTGCCGCGCCTATCCGCCATGCGCCGCGACTGATCGAGCGGCGGCGTTGGTGCTGCCGCTCTCCTTGTTTTCAGGATTTGGGGCTCATGGCCAAGCCGACTACCGTCAAGATCAAGCTCGTCAGCACCGCCGACACCGGCTTCTTCTACGTCACCAAGAAGAACCCGCGGACGAAGACCGAGAAGCTGAGCTTCAGCAAGTATGATCCCGTCGTGCGCAAGCACGTCGAGTTCAAGGAAGCCAAGATCAAGTAACCCTCGCGGCGGCGTTCTGCCGTCTGCGGGTGATGATCGCAATGCCGCCGGCGCCACGGGTGCCGGCGGCATTGCGCATGTCCGCGGGATGCTTGCACCAGCGCCTTGATTCGGGCGTGCTTCGGACACCTTGCGTTCATCTTCTTACGGCATAGCGGCGTCTGGCACCGGATCGTCCGGTTGCCCTGTATCGCGTCACTACGGGCTAAGGGCGGTGGTCTCCACGGGAGGGCGCCGCCCTTGGTTTTTGGGTCGCGGAACCGCAGCGGCGTCGGGTAGTTTTCTACCATGCTCGCAGCATCTGGCCCTTTTCGGGGGGCAAGGGCTACGAAGCGCGCGACGCCCTGTCGATGCCCCGCCGGCTCGGCAGGGCGTCTTCATATGCGCGCCCGCGCAGCCGGCGCCGGCCCGCTCCCCCTACAGCAACGCGTTCACCGCTTCCATGAAGCGCGCGAGGCTGATCGGCTTGGAGACGTAGGAGCGTGCCCCGGCGGCACGGATGCGATCCTCGTCGTCGCGGCCGGCATAAGCGGTCACCGCCATCACCGGAATCGCGCGCAGCTGCTCGTCCGCCATCAGTTCGAGGATCAGCTCATAGCCGGTGACGTGCGGCATCTGGATGTCCATGATGATGAGGTCGGGAACCAGCTCGCGCGCGCGGGCCACCGCCTCGCGGCCGTCGCGCACCGGCTCGGCCGCGATGCCGTGGGCCCGCAGCAGATCGCAGAACAGTTTGAGGTTGAGTTCGTTGTCCTCGACAACGAGTACCCGTTTCGCCACGTGCGTCACCACCCTTCCAAGATCGGACGATAGGCAATGCGCGCACGCGATACAAATCTCCCGGATGCCGACGTGCTCGGCCTGCAGGCGCTGGTCTGGACGATCGGCGAGCCGGACCGCGCCGACCGGCTGATCGCGGTCACCGGCCTCTTCCCCGACGATCTGCGCGCACGTGCCGGCGAGCCGGCGGTGCTGGCGGCGGTGATCGCCTATCTCGAATCCTACGAACCCGATCTGATCGCCTGCGCGGAGGCGCTCGGCGTCTCGCCCGAGGCGCTGGTCGCCGCCCATGCGATGCTGGAGGCCCGATGAGACCGCTGCTGATCACCGATTGCGACGAAGTGCTGCTGCACATGGTCAAGCATTTCGGCGCCTGGGTGGGCGAGGCGCATGATATCGACTTCACCCCCGACGGCGAGGATTTCGCCAACAGCCTGCGCCGCCGCGACGGCGGTCCGGCGCCGACCCGCGACGAGATGTGGGCGCTGCTCGGCGGCTTCTTCCCGGCGGAGATGGACCGGCAGACGCTGGTGCCGCACGCCGCCGAGGCGCTGGCGCAGCTCGCGACGCAGGCGGATATCGTCGTGCTCACCAACATCACCGATGCGTGCAAGCCGGCGCGGATCGTGCAGCTCGCCCGCTTCGGCATCGCGCATCGCGTCGAGTGCAATCAGGGCGGCAAGGGTGAGCCGGTGGCGCGGCTGCGGGCGGAATATGGCGACCCGGTGACGGTGTTCGTCGACGATCTCGCCACGCATCACCAGTCGGTCGCGGACCATGCGCCGGCGGTCCACCGGCTGCACATGGTGTCCGAACCGACGCTCGCGCCGCGGGTGCCGCCGGCGCCGTTCGCGCATGCGCGGATCGACGACTGGCGTGAGGCGGGCGCTTGGATCGCCGCGCGCTTCGCGGCGGGGGTGGGGGCGGACGCGTAGGCGGGGGCGATCCTCCCTCAGCTTCGTCATCCCGGCGCAAGCCGGGATCCATGGACACGGCGCCATCGCCGTCGCGCGCCGCCGCCAGCCACCCGCCTCCATGGATCCCGGCCTGCGCCGGGATGACGAAGGGGGTGGGACAGGCCGCCGCATGAGGAGCGAACGACTCCCATCGCCGCCAAACGCACCCGTTCCACCGGCGCGGCAAATCGGCTAGACGCACCCGCCATCTTCCCGAAAGGACTTCGCATGACCACGCACGTCGATCGCAAGCTTGAGGAGCTCGGCCTGTCGCTGCCCGAGGCGGCGGCACCGGTCGCGGCCTATGTGCCGGTGGTCGAGGCGGGCGGGATGCTCCACCTGTCGGGGCAGTTGCCGTTCAAGGCGGGACAGCTCGTCACCGGCCGGCTCGGCGACGGCGTGTCACTCGAGGACGGACAGGAGGCGGCGCGGCTGTGCGGGCTGATGATCGTCGCGCAGATCAAGAAGCATCTCGGCGGCGACCTGTCGCGGGTCAAGCGGATCGTCAAGCTCGGCGTGTTCGTCAATTCGGCCGCCGATTTCACCGATCAGCCCAAGGTCGCCAACGGCGCGTCGGAGCTGATGGTCGCGCTGTTCGGCGAATCCGGCAAGCATGCGCGCAGTGCGGTCGGCGTACCGGTGCTGCCGCTCGGCGCCGCGGTCGAGGTGGATGCGATCATCGAACTGGCCTGACCCCTGCCCAAGCGCGGTTCATGACCTATATCGGCGGGCGATGACCCTATCGTCCTTCGCCGCATGAGCCCGCTTGCCGCCCGCCTTGTCGACGGGGTCCGCGCGATCCCGGCCGAGCAATGGAATGCCTGCGCCGGCACCGCCAACCCCTTCGTCCGCCACGCCTTCCTCGCCGCGCTCGAGGAATCGGGCAGCACCGGCGGACGATCGGGGTGGCAGCCGATCCCGATCGTCGTCGACGATGCCGCCGGCGTGCCGGTGGCGATCGCCCCGGCCTATGCCAAGAGCCACAGCCAGGGCGAATATGTCTTCGACCATGCCTGGGCCGACGCCTGGGAGCGGGCCGGCGGCCAATATTATCCCAAGCTGCAGGTCGCCGCGCCGTTCAGCCCGGTGCCGGGGCCACGGCTGCTGCTGCGCGATCCCGGTGCCGCGCCGGCGCTGATCGCCGCGCTGGAGGCGGTGACCGACCAGCATGACCTGTCGTCGGCGCATGCCACTTTCGTCAGTCCCGATCAGGTCCCGGCGTTTGAACAGGCCGGCTGGCTGATCCGCGAGGGGACGCAATTCCACTGGGCGAACGACGGCTATGCCACGTTCGACGATTTCCTCGGCGCGCTCGCCAGCCGCAAGCGCAAGGCGATCCGCAAGGAACGTGCCGCTGCGGTGGAGGGGCTGACCATCCGCCACCTCAGCGGCGCCGAGATCCGGCCGGAGCATTGGGACGCCTTCTGGACCTTCTATCAGGATACCGGCAGCCGCAAATGGGGGCGGCCGTATCTGACCCGCAGCTTCTTCCCGCTGCTCGGCGCGGCGATGGGCGACGACGTGTTGCTGATCCTCGCCGAGCGCGACGGCCGGCCGATCGCCGGGGCGCTCAACCTGATCGGCGAGGAGACGCTCTACGGCCGCTATTGGGGCTGTACCGAGGAGGTGCCGTTCCTCCATTTCGAGCTCTGCTATTATCAGGCGATCGACGCGGCGATCGCGCGCGGGCTCAGGACGGTCGAGGCGGGGGCGCAGGGCGAGCATAAATTGGCGCGCGGCTATGTGCCGGTGCCGACCTGGTCGGCGCATTATATTCCCGACGCGGGCTTCCGCCGCGCGATCAGCGACTTCCTGGTGCGCGAGCGTGCCGCCGTCAGCGACGAGCAAAGCTATCTCGCCGAGCTTGCGCCGTTCAGGAAGCGCGGGGGATAAGCCGCCGCCGCGGCGGCAGCAGATCGGGATCGAGCGTCACCTTGGGCCGGCTGCGATCATCGATCCGGTAGAGCACGTCGCGGCCGCTCCGCCAGATCGGGGTCAGGCCGGTGAGGTATTCGGGCTCGACCGGTGCCGGATTGATCAGCCAGACATAGTCGAAGGCGTCGCGCGGCAGATAGGCGAGCGAGACGCGCAGCGGCCGCCACCATTCGCCGCGACAGCGCCGGTCGGTGACGAGCTGCGAGGGATCGTGCGCGAAGGCGCCGGCCGGCGTATAGCGGACGGTGAGCAGCTGCCCGCCCGCCATCGACCATTGGTCGTTGGCATAAGCGATGCGGCGTTCGAGCGCGATGCCGGCGGCATGTTCGAGCCGCGAATAGAGCCATTCGTCCCGGCAGGTGCGCCCGACCATGGTGAGCAGCCGCGCGCCCTTGGGCACGCGGTCGAGCGCGGCGAGCGTGCGGTCGTATTCCGCATCGAACATCCCATAGCTCACCGTCGTCGCGACGAGCCGCGCGCCGAAGAAGGCGAGGCCGAGCGCGGCAAGCGTCGCGGCGCCGCGGAACGACAGGCCGCGCCGCGGACGCAGCGCGATCAGCGCGATCGCGATGACGAACGGCGCCAGCCGCATGTCGGCATAGGCCGAGCCGAAGACGATGCGCGGCAGCAGCACGAAGATCGCGCTGAGGAACAGCGCCGAGAGCAGCAGGTTGCGCGAATATTCGATGCGGTCGTCGCGCATCCCCTTGAACAGGATGACGAACAGGATGGTCGCCGAAGCGAGGTCGAACGCCATCCAGCGATCGCGCAGCACCATGATGATCCAGTTGACCTTGGCGCGCCAGTTGAACCAGTCCATCGTCTTGCCGGTGACGTGATCGCCCGACCGCCACAGCACCATCATCAGGAAGGGCAAGGCAAGCGGCAGGCAGCCGATCGCGGCGCGCGCCCAGCTCTCCGCCCAATGCCCGCCCCCTCCCGGCACATCAGGCCCGTCCTTGCGCAGGTCGTGCTGGCGGATCATCTCGGCGGAGAAGGCGAGGATGCCGAGCACGCCCCAGCCGAAGGTATGGCAGACCCATAAGGCGCAGGACAGCGGCACGAACAGGATCGCGCGCAGCCGCAGGCTGCCGAGCCGCCCCATCCGCAGCCACAATGCGAACAGGTTGAGCGCCAGCGCCATCGACAGCGCGAAATTGACGAAGCCGAACTGGAACGGATAGCTGTAGGCGAGCGGCAGCGCGAACAAGGCGGTGGCGGGGATCCGGCCGTGCACCTCGCGCGCGATCCACAACAGGCCCGAGACGGTCAGCGCCGGGATTGCCATGACGATCAGCTTGACCGCCAGCTCGAGCCCGAAGATCGGCGTCAGCGGCTCGATCAGCAGGTCGACGCCGAGATTGCCGATCAGCGCCCAGCGGAAATCATACCAGTCGGCGAGCCAGGGATAGGCCGCGCCGTCGAGCTGGACGCGATAGCGCCCCATATGGCCGGGCAAGTCGACCAGCGGCGGGATGTCCGGCCACCATAAGGGAATCGTCGTCGCGATCACCATCGCCACGACGAACCAGCGCGTTTGCCACCAGTGCAGCTTATGCCCCTGCATCCGACCGCCTTACGCGGGCGGAGCGCCCCCCGACAAGCGGTTCCGCGCGATGATGCGGGCGCCGTCCGGCAAAACGGCGACGGTGGCGAAGCCGGGCAGGGTGCCGCGGGCGAGCGCGGCGGCAGCGCTGCCGCGGCGGTGCGCGCCGGGAAGGGCCGCGCAGGCGAGCAGATAGTGCGCGCCGAGCCGGTCGGCGGTGGCGGCGGCAACGCCTGCCGGCGCGGCGTAGAAGGCGTAGACCGCGCGCAGTCCGGCGCCGTCGCGATGATAGGGGGCGGCGAGCACGGTGTCTTGCGTGCCGCCGATAATCCACGCCCCGGCATCGACCGGCGCGATCACGCGCCCCGGCGGCAGGCGGTCGAGCGTCGCGATCATCGCCGGCGCACCGCAATCGCCGCGACCGACGCTCGCCTCGCCGGTCGGCGAGGGCAGGGCTCGGGCGGCGAGCGGGTAGAGGATGCCGGCGGCGGCGAGCCAGCTCGCGACCAGCGCCGCCGGACCGCTGTCACGCGCCGCGGCGACCATCGCGGCGAGGGCGGGTGCGGCGAGCAGGGCGGCGGGATAGGCGCCCCGCAGCTGCACCGCGGTGATCGCGAGCGCGCCGGCGAGCAGCAAGGCGATCAGCTCCCAGCCGGGACGTGTCTCTGCCGCCATGCCGCTCGCGGTGTCTCCGGGCGTTCCCCTGTGCGACGCGAGGCCGCGGCGGCGGGCCATCTGCCATAGGGTCGCCGCGAAGCCGACGAGCGGCAGCCCGGCATAGCCGAAGCTCGTCGCGACGGGCGCCGACCGGATCGACTGCGCCTCGCCGACCTGATTCAGCCAGAGCGCGGCGATCCGTGGATCGACCGCGCCATAGGGATGCAGACATTGCGGCGACAGGGCGAGCCCCAACGCGACGGCGCCGCCGCCGAGCGCGATCACCGCGACCCAGCGGAGCCGGTGACCGGTCAAGAGCCGGTCGAGCAGCGCCAGCAGCAGCACCGCGCCGGCGGGCGCCAGGAACGCGCGCCAGGCGATGCGGGTTAAGCCGTCGCAGGCCGGATAGGCAAAGTCAGCGCTCGCGAACAGCGCGCGGCCGACGATCAGGGTGAGGAGCAGGCCGAGCGCGAAGGCGGCCAGCGTCGCGCCGGCGACGCGGTGCCGTGCCCATCCCGCGACGAGCCAGAGGCCGGCGAGCGCGAGCAGCGGCGCGGTCTCCAGCCCGACGATCAGGCTCGCCGCCGTACAGCCGCCGGCGAGCGCCGCGCCGCACGCATCGCGGGCGAGCAGCCCGGCGATGCCGGCGAGCAACAGCACGAGCTGCAAGCCGTGATGATCGATCCGCCCCGGCAGGAAGACCGTCGTCGCCGGATAGGCGAGCGCGGCAATTACTCCGGCGGTGGCCGCGACCCGCTCCCCGCCCAGTCGCCGGGCGATACGGATGACGAGCCGCAGCGCGACGGCGAACAGTACGATCGGCCAGACGGTGACCGCGATCACCTCGGCGGTGTGGCTGCCGAGCAGCGGCCGCAGCGCAACGATGATCGCCGCGGGGCCGAGATCGGCCAGTCGCGTCCAGTGCATCGGCAAGCCGCCCGCGAGGCGATGCTGACGCAGATCGCCGAATGGTTGACCGGCCAGCCAGTCGCGAATCTGCGCGAGCCGCATCACGTCGTCGGTATCGGGCAGGCGGAGCTGCCCGAGATCGGAGCTGGCGCGGATCGTCCAGACGAGGCCGAGCAGCAGCGCCAGCACGGCTGCGATCAGCGTATCGGATCGGAGCCGCCGGGCCATGGCGGCGATTGTGCGGGGAGGGTGGTTAAGGCGGGTTTAAGGGCGGTGACGAGGCGCCAGGCGGCGGTCACGCCACGTTACCCCTTTGGGGCCGCCGCCTGGGACAGGCTGGCTATCGCCGCTTGCCGCCTCGTCGCGCTATCCTTTACCGATCGCGCCGCCCGAGCAGGCGCAGCCTCAGCGCGTTGAGCTTGATGAAGCCCGCCGCGTCGCGCTGGTCATAGGCGCCCTGATCGTCCTCGAAGGTGACGACCTTTTCCGAATAGAGCGAATTGGGCGACTTGCGGCCGACGATATAGACGCCGCCCTTGTAGAGCTTGAGCCGCACCGTGCCCGACACCTTGGCCTGGCTGTGGTCGATCGCGGCCTGCAGCATCTCGCGCTCCGGCGAGAACCAGAAGCCGTTGTAGATCAGCTCGGCATAGCGCGGCGCCAGTTCGTCCTTGAGGTGCGCGGCGCCGCGGTCGAGCGTGATCTGCTCGATGCCGCGATGGGCGAGATGATAGATGGTGCCGCCCGGCGTTTCGTACATGCCGCGGCTCTTCATGCCGACGAAGCGATTCTCGACCAGATCGAGCCGGCCGATGCCGTGACGGCGGCCGAGCTCGTTGAGCTTGGCCAGCAGCGTCGCCGGGCTGGTCGCCTCGCCGTTGAGCGCGACGCCGTCGCCGCGCTCGAAGTCGATCGTGATATATTCGGGCGCGTCGGGCGCATCCTCCGGGTTGACGGTGCGCGAATAGACATAGTCCGGCACCTCCTCCCACGGATCCTCGAGCACCTTTCCCTCGGACGAGGTGTGCAGCAGATTGGCGTCGGTCGAGAAGGGCGATTCGCCGCGCTTGTCCTTGCTGACCGGAATCTGATGCTGTTCGGCGAATTCGATCAGCCGGGTGCGGCTGGTCAGGTCCCATTCGCGCCACGGCGCGATCACCTTGATGTCGGGCGCGAGCGCATAATAGCCGAGTTCGAAGCGGACCTGGTCGTTGCCCTTGCCGGTCGCGCCGTGGCTGACCGCATCGGCGCCGACCTGCCGCGCGATCTCGATCTGGCGCTTGGCGATCAGCGGCCGCGCGATCGACGTGCCGAGCAGGTACAGCCCCTCGTACAGGGCATTGGAGCGCATCATCGGGAAGACGTAGTCGCGGACGAACTCCTCGCGCAGATCGTCGATGAAGATATGCTCGGGCTTGACGCCGGCCATCTGCGCCTTCTGACGCGCCGGCTCCAGCTCCTCGCCCTGGCCGAGGTCTGCGGTGAAGGTCACCACCTCGCAATTGTACGTCTGTTGGAGCCATTTCAGGATCACGCTCGTATCCAGCCCACCCGAATAGGCGAGAACGACGCGGTTGATCTGATCGGTCACGGCAGCATCCTTGGATAGGGCAAGTCGCCGCGCCACTAAGCGTCCGGGCGCGGTGGCGCAACGGTTGCGTTCACGATGGGTTTAAACGCCCGCGCCTAAGCGGGCGCAATCCTTTCGTTCGACCGGAGATATCATGCGTCCGTTGCTCGTCATCCTGCCGCTGCTGCTCGCCACCCCGGCGCTGGCGGCGGAGAAGATCGATCCCAAATTGCAGGCAGAGTTCGACCGCACCGACGCCAATCACGACGGCGTGCTGACCCGCGCCGAGATCGACGCGCGCGTCGCGAGGATGGATGTCGGCAAGAACAAGATGCCGCCGGGCAAGGCCAAGGCGATCAGCGCCGCCTGGTTCAACACCGCCGATGCCAATCACGACGGCAAGGTGACGCCGACCGAGATGCAGGGCCTGTTCCGCGCCCTGGCCTATCGCTACGACACCAACCACGACGGCGTCGTCAGCGTCGAGGAACGCAACGCCGCGCGCTCGGCGATCATCGCGCCGGCACCGGTACCCAAGGGGCGCTAGCACGATCTGCCGAGACCAGGCGCCGGACGGGCATGCCCCGCTGCGCCCGGCATCATGATGCCCGGACCGGCGGTGTGATGGCCGTCGGTCCGGGCGCGACGATCGATCACGGCCGACTCCCCGGCCCGGCCGCTACCCCAGCCGATCCGCGATGATCCATCGCCGGCTGATCGCGGTCCGCATCAGGAGCAGGCCGCAGCACAGGCAGCGGGCGCGGCGGATGCCGTCGGTCTCGCTGCGGCTGCGGCCGGGGCGGTGGCGGGTCGCAAGGCAGGTGGCGATCGGCGGCGGTGCCGGCATGGCGAGGCTCCTTCGCCGCAGGCCATCGCGCCGGCGGATTGCAGGCAGATGTCCGGTTCGGTCGATCCCAGACATATCGGAGCAACATGCCGCCCGTATCGCAGCCGCTGTCGGCGGCGTTCTCTCCCACTCACCCGTCGACGTCCGGGCGCTCCCCGGTGCCCGACCGTCGAGCTACGAAGCCCCCCCGGCTTCGTAGCTCGGCCCCTCGGCGGCATCGATCGGCGCGACCGCCAGCACCTCGATCGTCTCGTCACGGCCGTTGAACGCCAGCCGGTCGCCGACCTCCGCCCCGAACAGCGCCTGCGCCAGCGGCGCGCCATAGCCCAGCCGGTCGGCGGCGGGGTCCGCCTCGTCGTCGCCGACGATGTCGATCGTCCGCTCCCGTCCGCCGAGCCGGATCGTCACCCGCGTGCCGAAGCCGGCGCTGCCATCCTCGGGCGCCGCGGTCGGGATCGCGGTGGTGCGGCGCGTCTGCCAATAGCGCAGGTCGCGGCGCAGCGCGTCGACCGCATCGGGCGCCGCCGTCGCCAGCGCGGCCTCCAGTTCGGCGATCCGCGTCGCGATCAGCCGCTGGCCCGCGGCGGTGACGCGATTGGGCGCACGCGGGATCGGCAATTCGAATTTGGGTTCGAGATGTTCCTCGTCGCTCTCGCGGCGAAAGGCGACGCTCATCGATCTACTCCTACAATTGCGTCCCACAGTCGGACAGCCGGATATTAACCACCTTAGCCACTGGTCCAATTCGTAAACAATTCGTTAACCCGGTCGCCATGACCAGACGCCTAGTCCTCACCAATGAAGCCGCCCGCCATCCCTTCCGGCAGACTCTGCCGCCGCCGGTGGCACCCGACGCCCGGCGCGGCGACGATTCGGACTGGAAGCTGTTCCTGCTCAGCTTCGCCGCCTTCTTCACCTGCTTCTACACGTTCCTGTTCTAGCGGCGGCGCCGCTCAGTCGCAGGCGCGATGCAGTCGCTGTGCGATCCAGGCGGAGATCAGGCACATGGCGGCGACGAGGAACAGCATGTCGACCGGCTGCACGCCGGCGAGGTTGATCCCGATCGCCGCGATCGAACCCAGCGTCATCGCCCCCGAATTGACGACGTTGTTCGCCGCGACGGTGCGCGCGGTCTGGTCCTTCTCCACCGTGGTGGTCAGGAAGGCATAGAGCGGTACGACGAACATGCCGCCGGTGGTGGCGATCGCGAGCAGCGACAGCATGATCGGGATGCTGCGCGGCTGCGCGACGAATTGCGTCCAGTCGTAGAATTGCCCCGGCGGCGCCGGCACCCAGGTGCGGCAGAGCAAGGAGAAGACGACGACGAACCCGCCCATCGCGATTACCGACAGCGGCGAATAGCGCGCGCTGATCCGTCCGCGCAGCATCGTGTTGATGACCACCGATCCGATCGCGACGCCGACCGAGAAGACCGCGATCGCGCCGCTCGCCACCATCTTGTCGGCGGTGAGCACGTTCTTGACCAGCGGCGGGAAGATGATGATCAGCACCGCGCCGATCGTCCAGAAGAAGCTGATCGCGCAGATCGCCAGGAACAGCCGCGGAATGTGCATCGTCGTGCGGATCAGCCGCCACGAGGCGGAGAAGGGATTGTAGTTGAGCGTCAGCCGCGGCCCCTCGCGCGGCGCCGGCGGCACGAAGCGCGCCGCGAACCAGCCGATCGCCGCGACGACCAGCACGAGGATCGCCGCGCCCTCGATCGGCACATAGCCGGCCACGATCGTGCCGAGCAGGATGGCGAGATAGGTCCCCGCCTCGACCAGCCCGGTGCCGCCGAGCACGTCGTGCGGTTTGAGGTGCTGCGGCAGGATCGCATATTTGATCGGGCCGAAGAAGGTCGAGTGGACGCCGAGGAACAGCACCGCGCCGAGCATCAGCCCGACGCCGAGCGTCGGCAGGCCGGCGCGCGCCACCATCAGCCCCGCCGCGCCGAGCAGCATGATGCCGATTTCCGCGGTCTTGACGATGCGGATGATCCGCGCCTTGTCGTGGCTGTCGGCGAGCTGCCCGGCGAGCGCCGAGAACAGGAAGAACGGCAGGATGGCGATCCCCGTCGCCAGCGCGTTGAAGTTCGTTTCCATATGCGGATCGTTGAAGATCGCATAGGTCGCGAACAGCACCATCGACGTCTTGAACAGATTGTCGTTGAAGGCGCCGAGGAACTGGGTGGTGAAGAGGGGCAGGAAGCGGCGCTGCTTCAGCAACCCCATGGCATTCAACATGCGATCAACGGCCTTCAATCGTGGCGCTATTGTGATCGGCATAGCGGACGGAGCGGGGCACGCCAACGGGGAAGGCGCATCCGCGCACCCGCCCGCGCCCTCAGCCCGGCCGGCGCATCGTGAAGCGCGTCTCGGGCGTCACCTCGAAATAATCGGCCGGACCGCCGCCGCGCAGAATCGGGCGGGGACGGGCGGTCTGATAGACGCCGTCGTCGAGCATCGCACTGTCGATATGGATGCCGACCGCCTCGCCGATCACCAGATATTGGTCGAGGTCGGCGCCCTGCCGGTCCTTGAGGCGGATCAGCTGGGTAAGCCGGCATTCGAACGCCACCGGGCTCGCCGCGACCCGTGCCGGCGCGACCAGCCGCGACGGCAGCGTCTCCAGCCCGGCGAGGTCGAACTCGTCGACCTCCGCCGCCACCGCCGCCGCGGTCGCGTTCATCGCCTCGGCGAGTTCGCGCGTCGCGAGGTTCCAGACGAATTCGCCGGTCGCCGCGATATTGGCGACGCTGTCCTTCCAGCCCATCGAGGAGAAGGCGATCAGCGGCGGCGTATAATTGATCAGGTTGAAGAAGCTGTACGGCGCGACGTTGGGCACGCCGTCCGCCGAGACGCTGCTGATCCAGCCGATCGGACGCGGCGCGACCATCGCGTTGAGGGGATCATGCGGCAGCCGGTGGCCGTCGCGCGGTTCGTAGAAATGCCAGTCGATCATCGCTGCTTAACTGCTATGATGCGGGAATGGACGCAAACACTCCCGGAACGTCGATCGTCCGCCACGCGCTGGCGACGCGGCTGTGGCATTGGGTCAACGCCGTATCGGTCGTCATCCTGCTCGGCAGCGGCCTTGGCATCTCCAACGCGCATCCGCGGCTCTACTGGGGGCGTTACGGGGCGAATTTCGACCATGCCTGGGCGCAGCTGCCGCGCTTTCCGGCGTGGATAACGATTCCCGCCAACTACAATCTCGCCATCTCGCGCCGCTGGCACCTGCTGTTCGCGCTGGTCTTCGCCTTCGGCCTGCTCGGCTATATGATCGTCAGCCTGATCAACCGCCATTTCGCGCGCAAGCTCGCTTTGCGCCGCGCCGATGTCAGCCCCGCGCATCTGGCCGCGGACGTGCGCGATCATCTCAACCTGCGTTTTCACGACGCCGACGATCCTGCCGCCTACAACAGCCTCCAGAAGTGGAGCTACATCCTCGTCCTCTTCGTCGCGCTGCCGATGATGATCGCCACCGGGCTGGCGCTGTCGCCGGGGATGGACGCGGCCTGGCCCTGGTTGCTCGATCTGTTCGACGGCCGCCAGTCGGCGCGCTCGCTGCATTTCGTCACCGCCACGCTGGTCGGCGCGTTCATCGTCGTCCATGTGGCGCTCGTCATCCTCGCCGGCGCAGGCAACGAACTGCGCTCGATGATCACCGGCAAGTGGAAGGTCCCCGAGGCATGATCCTCCCCCGTCGTTCGCTCCTGACGGCAGGCGCCGGGCTGCTGCTCGCCGGCTGCGACAAGGTCGCCGCGATCCCGCAGGCGCGCAAGATCCTGTTCGCGGGCGAGGACATGCATCGCGGCCTGCAACGTGCGTTGCTCGATCGCGGCGCGCTCGCGCCGGAATTCACCCGCGAGCAGATGTCGCCGATCTTCCGCGCCAACGGCACGCGCGATCCCGGTACGCCGGCTTATGCCGCAATGGTCGCCGACCAGTTCAGCAGCTACCGGCTCGCCGTCGACGGGCTGGTCGACCGGCCGCTGTCGCTGTCGCTCGATCAGCTCGCCGCGATGCCCGCGCGCAGCCAGATCACCCGCCACGATTGCGTCGAGGGGTGGAGCGCGATCGGCCAGTGGCAGGGGCCGATGCTCGGCACGGTGCTCCAGGCCGCGGGGGTGCGCCGCTCGGCGCGCTACGTCGTCTTTACCTGCGCCGACCTCTACAACGGCCAGCCCTATTACGAATCGATCGACACCGTCGACGCCTTCCACCCGCAGACGATTCTCGCGCTCAAGATGAACGGCGCGCGGCTCACCGTCCCGCATGGCGCCCCGGTGCGGCTGCGCGTCGAGCGCCAGCTCGGCTACAAGCACGCCAAATACGTCACCGGCATCACCGCGGTGGCCAGCCTCGCCGCGATCGGCAAGGGCAAGGGCGGCTATTGGGAGGACAATGTCGATTACGATTGGTATGCTGGCATATAGGCGATTATGGCGGCGCGCATGGCGCTGATCGACATGTTCCTCAGCCGCGCCGTCAAGCGTGGCCAACTCACCCTCCACCGTCCCGGCAAACCCCCCGCCACCTTCGGCACGCCCGATCCCGACCTCGGTCATATCCAGCTGCGGTTCCAGGATAATGGCGTCGCCGGTCGCATCGTCCGCAACCCCGCGCTCGCCGCGGGCGAGATGTATATGGACGGGCGGATGACCGTCGACGGCGACGACATCATGGGCCTCGTCCGGCTGATGAAGCACAACAGCGCCTATGAGCATGGCCAGAACGCGCTCCAGCCCTCGGCGGTGGTGCGCGGCGTCGGCGCAATCAAGCACCGGCTCGACCGGATCAACATGGAGCGCCGCTCCAAGCAGAATGTCGCGCATCATTATGATCTGTCGGCGCGGCTCTACGATCTCTTTCTCGATGCCGACAAGCAATATAGCTGCGCCTATTATACCGATCCCGACAACAGCCTCGAACAGGCGCAGTCGGACAAGCTCGCGCATGTCGCCGCCAAGCTGGCGCTGAAGCCGGGCATGACGGTGCTCGACATCGGCTGTGGCTGGGGCGGCATGGCGCTGTATCTCAACAAGCATTTCGGCGTCGAAGTGCTTGGCGTGACCCTGTCGGAAGAACAGCTCAAGATCGCGCGCGAACGCGCCGCGGCGGCGGGCGTCGCCGACAAGGTACGGTTCGAGCTGATCGACTATCGCCGCGTCGAGGGCCAGTTCGACCGCATCGTCTCGGTGGGCATGTTCGAACATGTCGGCCCGCCGCAATACCGGGCCTACTTCCGCAAATGCCGCGACCTCCTCGCACCGGAGGGTGTCGCGCTGATCCACACGATCGGCCGGCTCGGGCCGCCCAGCGTCACCGACGACTGGACGACCAAATATATCTTCCCGGGCGGCTACAACCCCGCCTTGTCAGAGACGATCGCGGCGTTCGAGGGGCTGAAGATGTTCCTCACCGACGTCGAGATCCTGCGGCTGCACTATGCCTATACGCTGCACGAATGGTATCGCCGCACGGTGGCGGCGCGCGACGCGATCGTCGCCTTGTACGACGAGCGCTTCTACCGGATGTGGACCTTCTATCTCGCCGGCGCGGCCAATGCCTTCGAGAATGGCGGGCTGGTCAATTTCCAGATCCAGTTCAGCCGCAGCCGCACCGCGCTGCCGATCACGCGGGATTATATGTTCGAGGGTGAGCGCGCGTTGCGAGGGCGATAGCCGCAACGTTGCGCTCCGGCGGCACCGGCTTACAGCCGGCCGCTCTCACACCGGCAAGGTCACCCGCGCCACCGCGCCCGCTTGCGGGTGGTTGGCGATCGTCGCGTCGCCGCCATGCGCGCGGGCGACGCCGCGGACGCTGCTGAGGCCGAGGCCGATGCCGCCGGTGTCGCGGTTGCGCGACCGTTCGCCGCGGAAGAACGGCTCGAACAGGCGGTGGACGTCCTCGGGCGGAATGCCGGGGCCGTGATCGCGCACCTCGATCAGCGCATGGCCGTCGATCCGCGCCAGCGTCACCTCGGCGTCGCCGGCATATTTGAGCGCATTGCCGACCAGATTGGCGACTAGCGATTTCAGCGCGGCGGCGTCGCCCTCGATCACCAGCGGATCGCCGTCGTGGAGCACCACCGGCTCGCCATGATCGGCGAGGTCGTCGGTGACGCTCTCGACCAGCGAGCGCAGGTCGAGCCGGCGGCGTTCGACCGCCTGCGTGCCGTCGCGGAAGAAGGCGAGCGCGGCCTGGATCATCGCCTGCATGTCGCGGATGTCCGCCTCGCTCGCGCTGCGCAGCGGTTCCGGCGCGCGTTCGAGCCGCAGGCCGAGCCGCATCAGGGGCGTACGCAGATCGTGCGCGATCGCGGCGATCATCATCGTGCGGTCCTCGACATAGCGGTTGAGCCGCGCCTGCATCCGGTTGAACGCCGCCGCCGCCTCGGCGATCTCCGCCGGCCCGCCGAGCGGCAGCGGCGCGGCGCGCGGATCACGGCCGAGCCGCTCCGCCGCGGCACCGAAGGCGGCGATCGGCTTGGTCAGCCGTCGTGCGAGCAGCCAGGCGAAGGGGGCGACCGCGAGCAGCGCGGCGAGCAGCCACTGAAAGGCGCGCCACCGCCAGCTTTCGAAGCCGGTATGCGCCGCGCGCGCCACCCGCCAGCTGCCGTCGCGCTGCTCCACCGCGACGGTGAAATGGCCGAACAGGATCTGGTTGCGCGCGTCGGGCGGCGGCCGGTCGCCGAACCCGCCGCGCGGCGGCAGCGGCCCGAAGACGAGTGGCGGCGGCCCGCCGAACTGGACGTGGACGCGCGCCGGCGGCAGATCGAGCTGCATCGCGATCAGCCGGCTGATCCGCGTGCCGCGCGGATCGGCGGGGGCGGGGTTGCTCGCCTCGCGCGTCACCAGCACCTCGCCGGTCGCATCCTGCCCGGAGCGCAGCGCATTGGCGACCTGCGGCACCGAGAAGATGCGCGGCGTCGGCGGGGTGAGGAACACGACCAGCGCCACGTTGAGCGCCTGCACCGCCGCGACACTCAGCAGCATCACGAGGAAGACGCGCCAGAACAGCGACTTGCTTACCCAACGCACCGCCGGTCGGACCGGCCGGTTGGCGGTCATGCGCGCGCCACCGCCGGCACGAACAGATAGCCTTCGTTGCGGATGGTGCGGATGATGTCGTCGCCGCCGCTGCGCAGCTTGCGCCGCAGCCGGCTGATCTGGACATCGATCGCCCGATCGAAGGCGTCGGAATTGGGGCCGCGCGCCGCCTCGAGCAGCAATTCGCGCGACAGCACGCGCCGCGGCCGTTCGGCGAAGACGCGCAGCAGCGCGAATTCCCCGTCGGTGAGGCCGACCAGCACGCCCTGCGCATCGAACAATTCGTGCGCCATCAGGTCCATCGTCCAGCCATCGAAGGTCAGTCGCGACCGGTCGGCGGGCTCCGCCTGATGACGGCTGCGCAAGGCGGCGCGGACGGTGGCGATCACCTCGCGGGCGCTGCACGGCTTGGTGAGATAGTGGCTCGCGCCGATCTCCAGCCCGACGATCCGGTCGCGCTCCTCGCCGAGCGCGCTCAGCATGATCACGGTCGGGCCGCCGTCGCGGGTGATCCGGCGACAGGCGGAGATGCCGTCCTCGCCCGGCATCATCACGTCGAGCAGTACCGCGTCGATCCGCTCGCGTTCGAGCACGCTGTCCATCTCGCGGGTGTTGGCGGCGGCCTGCACGCGATAGCCGCGCGCGCCGAGGCTTTCGGTCAGCAGCGAGCGGATCTCACGATCGTCGTCGACCACCAGGATCGCCGCCGCTTCGTCCCCCGTCGCCGTCGCATTATGCTGTTGGCTCATCATGCTCCCCTTCTGGCGGCAAAATGTTTCTCCCGAATAACCGGATCATAGTCTCTTCCGGCGGCGTGGACATCCAGCCGCAACATTGGGCTGGTTGACCGCACTGAACTACAGGGGACACCGATCATGAGTCGCATCGCCTTCGCCGCATTGCTCGCCTGCTCCGCCAGCGTCGCGGCGCAGCAGCCGCCGGCACCGCCGCCGCCCGCGCACGGCAACCACCGCACCTTCATCAGCCCGATGGGCCAGCCGTTCCACGGCACCGACGCCGCGCCCGACCCGGAGCGTGCCTGGTTCGACGCGGCGGACGCCGATCGCGACGGCTTCGTCAGCCGCGCCGAGTTCCAGGCGGATGCCAGCCGCTTCTTCGCGCAGCTCGACCGCAAGCATGATGGCGAGATCGACCCCGACGATATCGATTATTATGAAAGCACCGTCGCGCCGGAGGTCCGATCGGGTGGCGGCGGCGGCTATGTGATGAGCAATCCGGATGGCGAGGGCGGCGGCAAGGCGCCGAGCTATGACGCGGGCAAGCTCGGCGCGGCGCGGTTCAGCTATTTCGAGCTGCCCGAGCCGGTGACCGCCGCCGATCGCAACTTCAACCGCGGCGTCGATGCCCGCGAATTCGCCGAGGCCGCAGCCAAGCGGTTCGGATCGCTCGACACGAACCACGACGGCAGGCTGGCATGGGACGAATTGCCGCACGTCTCGGGCCGCGTCTCGGCGCAGGACCGCCGACGTGGCGGCGGCGGTGGCGGGCGCGGCGGCCGGGGCGGCCATGGTGGGCGCGGCGGCATGGGCGGCATGGGCAGCGGCGGCTTCGGCAGCCCCGGCGGCGACATGACGGGCATGGGCCGCGGCGAGGAATAAGCCCGTCGCAGCCGGAAGGGCACAGCGATCGGCCGAGTCGCACGATCGTGCTGCTGAGACGAGGCCTGACCGCTCTGACGTTACTCCGAGCGTTCCGTCATTCCGGACATGTTCGAAATCGCTGCCGATATCTCATCATGCTCCCGCGAAGGCGGAAGCCCAGTGGCGCTTTGCCATAAGCCGTCGTTTTGACTGGCTATTGAGGTTCGGCTCGCGCGGGAACACTGGTGCTGCCGCCGGGTGGAGCGACCCGTCATAGGGTTCGGCTTATGGCGGGCCATCGGTCTACCGCACAAACACTGACTGACCTGCGGCGTTGCAACAGATCTGAGCCGGATCGCGATACGCAATCCGCGTCGCCGACGATCCGGGGCGGCGGCACCCGCCGGCCGCCCCGTCGCCAATCAGTCGAGCCGGCGGGCCAATTCCTTGTTGAGCCCCAGCGCGACCAGCGTCGCGAACGCACCCGACAGCAAATAGCCGCCCGCCGCGAGCAGACCGAACTGGCTCGCCAGCACCAGCGCGGCGAGCGGCGCGAAGCCGGCGCCGAACAGCCAGGCGAGGTCCGAGGTCAGCGCCGCGCCGGTGTAGCGCGCGCGCTTGGGGAAATTGTTGGTCACCGCGCCCGACGACTGGCCGAACGACAGGCCGAGCAGCACGAAGCCGCCGATCATGAAGGCGAGCTCGCCCGCATCGCCACCGGCGAGTAGCTGCGGCGCGAAGCCGCTGAACGCCGCGATCGCGGCGGCGGTATAGCCGAGCACCGAGCGGCGGCCGATGCGATCGGCGAGCAGGCCCGAGATCACCACCGCGCCAAGGCCGAAGAAGGCGCCGATGATCTCGATGCCGAGGAAGCGCGCGATATCCTCACGCGTGAACAATGCGACCCACGACAGCGGGAATACCGTCACCATGTGGAACAGCGCGAAGCTGGCGAGCGGGGCGAAGGCGCCGATGACGATGTTGCGCCACTGTGCCTTGACCGTCGCGGTGACGCGCGACGGCGTCAGCTCGCGCGATTCGAACAGCCGGCTGTATTCCGGCGTGACGACGATGCGCAGCCGCGCGAACAGCGCGACGACGTTGAGCGCGAAGGCGACGAAGAACGGGTAACGCCAGCCCCATGACAGGAAGTCGATGCCCTCCATATTGGCGAGCAGGAAGGCGAACAGCGCGCTCGCCACGATCAGGCCGAGCGGCGCGCCGAGCTGCGGCACCATCGCATACCAGCCGCGCTTCTCCGGCGGCGCGTTGAGCGCGAGCAGCGAGGCGAGGCCGTCCCAGGCGCCGCCGAGCGCGAGACCCTGGCCGATGCGGAAGGCGGCGAGCAGGATCGCCGACCAGATGCCGACCTCGGCATAGCCGGGCAGGAAGGCGAGCGACACGGTCGAGGTGCCGAGCAGGAACAAGGCGATGGTCAGCTTGGTGCCGCGGCCGTGCTCGCGGTCGACCCACATGAAGATCTGCGTGCCGATCGGCCGCGCGATGAACGCGAGCGGGAAGAGCGCGAACGAATAGAGCGTGCCGGTCAGCCGGTCGACATAGGGGAAGACCAAAGCCGGGAAGACGATGACCGAGGCGATCGCATAGCAGAAGAAGTCGAAGAATTCCGACGTCCGGCCGATGACCACGCCGATCGCGATCTCACCGGGACGGACCTCATGGTCGCCATTGGTGTTGATTGCACGGGCATCGCGTTCGAGCGCCCCGGAATGGGCAGAAGCCACTGACATGTATCACGATCCTGTCGTCTCACAGCCCGAGGGCCAGCCGTCATCAACGCGCCTTGCCCGCAAACGGACGCAACGCCAGCGTCCTCGTGTAGCGCAGCCGGCACGCGGGCGGGATAGGACAAAATGTCCTATTTTGCGGTGCAGCACGCAGGAGTACCGGCGATGGTGATGCGAACCCCGTCTCTTCTCGCGTGCGCCCCACGCACCGCCGCACCGCGGGTGATGCGCGCCCTGCGCACCACCGCCGTCCTCGCTGCGCCCGCCCTGCTCGGCGGCTGCGACTGGGTGGTGATGAACCCGTCGGGCGACGTCGCCCGCCAGCAGGCCAATCTGATCCTGTGGTCGACCGGGCTGATGCTGCTCATCATCGTGCCGGTGATCGTGCTGACCCTGCTGTTCGCGTGGAAGTTCCGCCACACCAACGAGGACGCCGAATACCAGCCCGACTGGGACCATTCGACCGGGCTCGAGCTGATCATCTGGTCGGCGCCGCTGATGATCGTCATCGCGCTGGGCGCGATGACCTGGATCAGCACGCATGCGCTCGACCCCTACCGCCCGCTCGGCCGGATCGCACCGGGCCAGCGGGTGGCGAAGAACGAGAAGCCGCTCGAGATCCAGGTCGTCTCGCTCGACTGGAAGTGGCTGTTCATCTACCCCGAACAGGGCGTTGCGACGGTCAACGAACTGGTGCTGCCGACCAACCGGCAGGTTCAGTTCCGCATCACCTCGTCGTCGGTGATGAACACCTTCTACGTGCCCGCGATGGCCGGCATGATCTATTCGATGCCCGGCATGGAGACGCGGCTGCACGCCGTGCTCAACAAGCCGGGCCGGTTCGAGGGCCAGTCCGCCAATTACAGCGGCGCCGGCTTCTCCTACATGCACTTCACCGTCGACAGCGTCGACGATGCGGCCTTCGCCAAATGGGCGTCGGAGGCGCGATCGGCGCAGCAGCGGCTCGACATGCCGACCTATGCCCAGCTCGAGAAGCCGAGCGAGAAGGTGCCGGCGATCCGTTACGCCGCGGTCCAGCCGCAATTGTTCGACCGCATCGTCGGCATGTGCACCAAGCCGGGTGAGACCTGCATGCAGGCGACGATGATGAAGGACGGTGCGATGGATCCGCATCGTGACAGCGGCCACGGCATGACCGTCAACGACAGCGGCCACATGCGTGGCAGCGAGTCGAAGGGCGCCTTGCAGAAGGAGCCCGAGGAAAAGGGCAGCAGCCCGCACCGCAACGCCCCGCGCGCTCCCGCGCCCGGCAGCAGCAAACCCGGCAACGCCGACAATCGTTCGATGACCGCCGCCGATCCGCTGCCCGCCACCATCACCGGCCTCACCGCCGCTGACCGTTCGTAGGACCCAGATGATGTCCGATGCCCTGCTCAAGACGATATTCGGGCGCCTGACGCTCGACAGTTTCCCGATCCACGAACCGATCCTGATCGGCACCTTCGCGGTGGTCGCGATGGGCGGCGCCGCGATGCTTGCCGCGCTGACCTATTTCAAGGTCTGGGGCTATCTGTGGAAGGAATGGTTCACCTCGGTCGACCATAAGAAGATCGGGATCATGTATATGATCCTCGGCATCGTCATGCTGCTGCGTGGCTTTTCCGATGCGATCATGATGCGTGCGCAACAGGCGATGGCGTTCGGCCCGAACGAAGGCTTCCTGCCCGCGCACCATTACGACCAGGTGTTCACCGCGCACGGCGTCATCATGATCTTCTTCGTGGCGATGCCGTTCGTCACCGGGTTGATGAACTATGTCGTGCCGCTGCAGATCGGCGCGCGCGACGTCAGCTTCCCGTTCCTCAACAATTTCAGCTTCTGGATGACCACCGCGGGCGCGGTGATCGTGATGGCGAGCCTGTTCGTCGGCGAGTTCGCGCGGACCGGCTGGCTGGCGATGGCGCCGCTGTCGGGGCTCGACTATTCGCCCGACGTCGGCGTCGACTATTACATATGGTCGTTGCAAATCGCCGGCGTCGGCACCTTGCTGTCGGGCGTCAACCTGCTCGCGACGATCATCAAGATGCGCGCACCGGGCATGAGCCTGATGAAGATGCCGGTCTTCACCTGGACCGCGCTTGCCACCAACGTGCTGATCGTCGCCGCCTTCCCGGTGCTGACCGCGGTGCTGGCGATGCTCAGCCTCGACCGGTACGTCGGCACGCACTTCTTCACCAACACCATGGGCGGCAACCCCATGATGTACGTCAACATGATCTGGATCTGGGGTCACCCGGAGGTGTACATCCTGATCCTGCCCGCGTTCGGCGTGTTCAGCGAGGTCACCTCGACCTTCTGCAGCAAGCGGATCTTCGGCTATACGTCGATGGTCTACGCGATCCTGGTCATCACCATCCTCGCCTACCTCGTCTGGCTGCACCACTTCTTCACCATGGGGTCGGGGGCGAGCGTCAATTCGTTCTTCGGCATCACCACGATGATCATCTCGATCCCGACGGGCGCGAAGATCTTCAACTGGCTGTTCACCATGTACAAGGGGCGGATCCGCTTCGAACTGCCGATGATGTGGACGATCGCATTCATGATCACCTTCGTGATCGGCGGCATGACCGGCGTGCTGCTCGCGGTGCCGCCCGCCGACTTCGTGTTGCACAATTCGCTGTTCCTGATCGCGCATTTCCACAACGTGATCATCGGCGGCGTGCTGTTCGGCATGTTCGCGGGGATCAACTACTGGTTCCCGAAGGCGTTCGGCTTCAAGCTCGACAAGAAGTGGGGGACGATCAGCTTCTGGTTCTGGGTGATCGGCTTCTACGTCGCGTTCATGCCGCTCTACGTGCTCGGCCTGATGGGCGTGACGCGGCGCCTGCGCCACTTCGACGATCCGTCGCTGCAGATCTGGTTCATCATCGCCGCGATCGGGGCCGCGATGATCGCGGTCGGCATCGCCGCCTTCCTGATCCAGTTCTACGTCAGCTTCCGCAACCGCGAGGCGCTGCGCGACTGGACGGGCGATCCGTGGAATGCGCGCACGCTGGAATGGGCGACCTCGTCGCCGCCGCCGGCCTATAATTTCGCCTTCACCCCGGTCGTCCACGATCTCGACGCCTGGTATGACATGAAGTCGAACAATGCCGCGCGGCCAGTCAACGGCTTCCGCGACATCCATATGCCGCGCAACACCGGCGCCGGCGTCATCCTCGCTGGTCTGTCGACGGTGATCGGGCTGGCGATGATCTGGTACATCTGGTGGCTCGCCGCGCTGGCGTTCGTCGGATTGCTGGCGGTCGCGGTCGGCCACACCTTCAACTATGACCGCGATTTCTACATCACCGCCGCCGAGGTCACCACGGCGGAGGACGAACATACCCGGCAGCTGACCGGACACGCTGCGGTCGCGGGGGCCTGAGGATCATGAGCGAAGCAACCATTCCACCGGGCACCCAGGCCCCGGTCTTTTACGAGACCGACGAACATCATCACGACGCCGGCGGCAGCACGATGCTGGGCTTCTGGCTGTACCTGATGAGCGACTGTCTGATCTTCGCGATGCTGTTCGCCGCTTATGGCGTCTACGGCGGCAGCTATGCCGGCGGACCGCAGCCGCACGAGATCTTCGAGCTGCCGCTGGTCGCGCTCAACACGTCGATGCTGCTGCTGTCGTCGATCACCTACGGCTTTGCGATGCTGGCGATGAACGACGGCAAGGTGCGCGCCGTGCAGGGCTGGCTGGCGATCACCGGCCTGTTCGGCCTCGCCTTCCTCAGCATCGAGCTGTACGAATTCTCGACGCTGATCCAGGAAGGCGCGGGGCCGCAGCGCAGCGCCTTCCTGTCGTCCTTCTTCACCCTCGTCGGCACGCACGGGCTGCACGTCACCTTCGGCATCATCTGGCTGGTGACGCTGATGGTCCAGGTCGGCCGCAAGGGGCTGATCGCCGCCAACCAGCGTCGCCTGCAATGCCTGTCCCTGTTCTGGCACTTCCTCGACGTGATCTGGATCGGCGTCTTCACCTTCGTCTATTTGCTGGGAGTGCTGCGATGAGCGCGGACACGCATCACGATCATGGCCATGCGCAGGGTGCGCACGGTCACGACCCGCACGACAATGCGCATGGCCACGGCCATTCGTCGGAAGGCGCGCACGGCAGCCGCAAGGATTATCTGATCGGCTTCGTGCTGTCGGTGATCCTCACCGCCATCCCGTTCGGGCTGGTGATGAGCGGCGTGATCGCCGATCCGCGCATCACCGCCGGGATCATCATGGTGTTCGCGCTGGTGCAGATCGTCGTCCACATGATCTACTTCCTGCACATGAACGCCAAGTCGGAACAGGGCTGGACGCTGATGGCGCTGATCTTCACGATCATCGTCCTTACCATCTGTCTCGCCGGGTCGATGTGGGTGATGTACCACATGAACCTCAACATGATGCCGAACATGGGCGGAGACGCGAGCGCGATGTGAGCGGGCGGGCGTCCCGTTCCGCGCTGGCGGCCGGCCTGACGCTGGTCGCGATCGCGCTGCTGATCGGCCTCGGCATCTGGCAGCTCGAGCGGCGGACGTGGAAACTCGCGCTGATCGCGCATACCGAACGCCAGCTCCGCCAGCCGCCGGTCGCAGCGCCGGGGCCGGCGGCCTGGCCGGCGGTCGGCAGCGACGACGTCTACCGGCCCGTGCGGGTCACCGGCCGTTATCGCGCCGGCGCCGACACCTATGTGCAGGCGGTGACCGAGCTCGGCGGCGGTTTCTGGCTGCTCACCCCCTTCGAGACGCGCGGCTTCACCGTCCTGATCAACCGCGGCTTCGTGCCGGCGGAGCGACGCGGCCGGATCGCCGTGCCCGCCGCCCCGCAGACGGTGGTGGGCCTGCTGCGGCTCAGCGAGCCGGGTGGCGGCTTCCTGCGGCACAATGATCCGGCTGCGGATCGCTGGTATTCGCGCGATGTCGCGGCGATCGCGGCGACGCGGCGGCTGGGGACGGTGGCGCCCTATTTCATCGACGCGCGCGAGCCGCACGTGGGTTTTCCCCGCGGCGGGCTGACGGTGGTGACCTTCCGCAACAGCCATCTCGTCTATGCGCTGACCTGGTTCGGGCTCGCGGCGCTGGTTGCATTGATGGCATGGCGGGTGCGGCGGCCGTCGGCCGGTTCATCAGACCGGTAAGGGTTCGCGCGGAGGCGCGGAGGCGCGGAGACTGTTTGGAGGCTCGCGTCGGTTTCGCCTCACCGGCAGACAGGAAGAGCTGCGCTCGCGGCGCCTAGCTACCTCCGCGCCTCCGCGTGAATTCTATCAATCCTCGAGCTTCGCCCCGTCGACGATCCGGTCGACGCGCGCCCGATCGGCATCATCGGCAGCGCGCTCGGACTTGGTGCGGCCGAACTTGGCGCGGTTGGCGGCGGCGGTGCGGTCAGCGGCGGCGCGGGCGGCGGCTTTGCGCGCAGTGCGGAGGTTGATGATCTCGGCCATGCCGCCGCCTAGCAGAGCGCGGCCGGGCGGGGGAGGGGCGTCACGCGCGCGCCTTCGCCGCGTCACGGACGAGGCACCAGCGCCGCCATTCGTCGCGTGCGTCGGCGAGCGCGCGATGCGCGGGCACGTCGCGGTCGCGCACCTCGGCGAGCGCGACGGCATCCGCCACGGTCCGGCCGAGCATATCCGCCGGCACGATGTCGCGCAGCAAAGCGGTGGCGGTCGCCCGCTGCGCCTCCTCGGTGTCGCGCAACCGCAGGGCGTGGCGCGGCAGCTTGGCGGCGCGGAGCAGCGCGCTCAGCCATTTGCCGTCCCACGACGGCGCGCTCGCGAAAAGGTCATGCCCGGTGAGCGTCTCGACCATCCGCCGCGCGACGACGTCATGCGCGACGCCGTCTGCCGCCAGCGTCGCGCGCGGGATATGGTGGATCGCCTCGGCGGCATCGTCCCAGTCGGTCCATTGCGCCGCGGGGCGGATCAGGTGGCTTTCCTCGCGCCCGTCCTCGAACACCCAGGCGACCTCGATCGGATAGCTGCGCTTGGCGAGGGAGGAGGCTTCGAAGTCGAGGAAGACGTACATGGCTGTGCAACGCGCAGCGGCGCGAAAGGGATCAGTCGCGCGCCGATCGCCGCCACGCCAGCGCAAGCAGCGGCCGGACCCATCGCGCCGCGCCCGGGCGGAGCAGCAGCCAGTCGCGGATCGCCGGTCCCTGCTCGGCACCGATCACCCGCTTGTAACCGCTGTCTCCGGCGCCCCAGTCGACGCGCGTCACGCCGCGGCTGAGCGCTGCGACCAGATTGCGGTAGGAGAGCAGCTTGCCGGGCGAATGTCTCGCATAGGCCGGGTCATAGCTGTTCGCGATGGCATATCGCAGGGCGCCGGCGTCGAGGTCGAAGGAGAAAGCCACCGGCCTGCCGTCGATCGTCAGCAGTGCCGCGCGGAACATCGCCGCGAGCGCCGGGTCGGCGGCGGCGGCGCGCCAGAAGGCGCCATGGCCGGTCGCGGTGAACTTGGCGTCCGACCCGTCGGTGCGCGCGGCGATCCAGCTCGCCTGTTCGACGTCGGCGAGCAGGTCGAACCCCGCCGGCCAGTCGGCGCCGTCGAGGAAGCGCCAGGCGAGCGTACCGTGTTCGGCGAGATGCTTTTCGTGGAAGCGGTTCTTGCGCAGCGTCGAATTGCGTGGCCAGCCCTGGGCCTGCGCTGCCGCCATGTCGAGCAGCCAGCTGTCGGCGACGAACCGGTCGAGCACGCTCCAACCACGCGCGCGGGCCACTGCGATCAGCCGCGCGGCGGCGGCGTCGCCGTCATCGACCGGGCCGATCCGTAAACCACGGACGGTCTGCGCCAACGTCACGAGCAACGCGTCGAGCACGGTATTGTCGGCACAGGCGGCGAGCGGGAAGCTGCGGAACGGCCAATAGCTTCCCGGTACCATGGCGAGGCGCGCAGGCCGCGGGCCGAGCGGGACGATCGGCAGCGCGGCGACCGGTGTCCCGCCCGCGGTGACGAGCATCGTCCGCGCCGTACCGCCATAAGCGGCGATCGCCGCGCGATACCAGCCGCGCCGCAGAAAGCGATGCGTCGGTGCCGCCGCTGCGGCGACCGTATCGATCGCGGCGGGCAGCCCGTCGACGAGCGTGGCGATGGGGGCGGGGGGCATCACGTCGCCACGCATAGGCTGCGGCGTCTTACCATGCGGTGCACCAGCCCTTCCCCGATCGCGGATGCAGCTTATGATAGCATCATGCCCGTGCTGTTCCAGGTTTCGACGATCGCCCAGACGATCCAATTGTCGCTCGCGCCGGTGTTCATGCTCGCGGCGATCGGCCAGATCCTCAACGTTCTCGCCGGCCGGCTGGCGCGGGTGATCGATCGCGCGCGGATCCTCGAAGAGCGCGTGGTGGAGATCGACGTGCCCGCCGACCGCACGCGCTACATCTGGGAGCTCAAGCTGCTCGACGAGCGCATGTCGATCATCAACGCGGCGCTGTTCCTCGCGGTGTCGAGCGCGGTGATGGCCTGCCTCGTCATCGCCTTGCTGTTCATCGCCAATATCGCGAAATTCCACATCGGGACGTGGATCGCTTTGGTGTTCATCGTCGCGGTGTCGTTGCTGATCTGCTGCCTCACCGCCTTCATGTGGGAGGTGCGCGTGTCGCTGCGCGCCATCCACGTGCGCAAGGAGATCCTGTCGTGAGCCCCGCGATCGAGCGGCGCGCCCTGCAGGGGGTGGTGGCGATCGCCTGTCTCGTGCCGCTGATCGTCGGCGGGCAGAGCGTGCTGCACGGGCCGGGGTTCCTAGGCCATCCGCCGGTGATCCCGACCGATCTCGACAGCCATTTCCGCTATGTCTCGGGTATCTTCTTCGCGGTCGGCGTCGCCTTCGCAAGCTGCGTGCCGCAGATCGAGGCGCGCGGCGCGCGGTTCCGATTGCTCGGCGCGCTGATCGTCGCGGGCGGACTGGCGCGGGTGGTGTCGCTCGTCGCGGTCGGTGTGCCGTCGTCGGGGCATCTGTTCGGCTTCGCGATGGAATTGGGCGCGGTGCCGCTGCTGATGCTGTGGCAGGCGCGGGTGGCGCGGCGATGGTCCGGATCGCCGCGCCGGCCCTGACCGGGCCCGGGCAGCCTTATTGCGGCAGCGTCGGCACCAGCACGCCGTTGACCACATGGATCACGCCATTCACCTGCGCGATATCGGCGGCCTCGACATAGCTGCGATTGCCGGTGGCGCTGGTCAGCGTGATCACGTCGCCGGTCAGCGTCGCGGTGATCGGCTGGCCGCCGAGCGTCACCAGCGTCGCGCGACCGCCACCGGCGCGGATCCGCTGCGTCAGCTGCTCGGTGGTCAGCGTGCCGGCGACGATATGATAGCGCAGCAGCGTCACCAGCGCGGCGCGGTTGGCGGGGGCGAGCAGATCGCCGGCGATCCCCGGCGCGAGGCGGGCGAAGGCGGTGTCGGTCGGCGCGAATAGCGTATAGGGGCCGGTGCCGGACAGCAAGGCGTCGAGTTCGGCGGTGCGCAGCTCACTGGCGAGCGTGCCGAGCCCCGGCGTCGCCGCGATCGAGGCGGCGATCGTCGCCTCCGATTCGATCCGCGACGGATCGACCGCGACCGGCGCGGCGGCGGCGGCGGGCGGCGGCGGCGCGGCGACCGGCGCGGTGGCGGGGGGCACGCAGCCGGCAAGCAGCGCGAGGGCGACGACGGCAAGCGGCCGGGCGTACGAAAAACGGTTCATGCGCAGGCCTCTACGCCCGAGCCGCGTCGCGGTTGCGTCACCGCGCCTCGGCGAGCGCCGCGGCGAGCAGCTGAAAGTCCTTCTCGCGCGGGCTCGCCCGCCGCCACACCAGCGCGATGCGCCGCACCGCATTGTCGGCATCGAGCGGTCGCGCGACGATATTGGTATGGTCGAGGATGCCGGCCTTGAGCGCCATCTCCGGCAGCATCGTCATGCCGAGGCCGTTGTCGACCATCTGCACGATCGTATGCAGCGAGGTGCCGAGCATCGTCGCCTCGGCGCGCAGCTCCGGCCGGTTGCAGGCCGACAGCGCGTGATCCTTGAGGCAATGCCCGTCTTCGAGCAGCAGCAGCCGCGTCTCGTCGATCAGCGCGGCGGGAATCGACGGCGGGTCGCTCGGCATGTCCTGCGGCTGATAGGCGACGAACAGGCGATCGTCGAACAGCGGCTCCGACGCGACGTCGCCGCAGGCGAAGGGCAGGGCGAGCAGCACGCAATCGGTACGGCCGTTGTGCAGCCCCTCGCAGGCCGCGCCCGAAGGCTCCTCGCGCAGGAACAGCTTGAGGTCGGGATAGTCGCGCCGCAGCCGCGGCAGGATATGCGGCAGCATGAACGGTGCGATCGTCGGGATCACGCTCATCCGCATCTCGCCCGACAGCGGCCGTCCGGCGGCGCGGGCGATGTCCCCCAATTCCTCCGCCTCGCGCAGCACCCGGCGCGCCTTGTCGGCGATCCGGTCGCCGAGCGGCGTGAAGCGGACGACGCGGCGAGTGCGCTCGACCAGGGTCACGCCGATCAGCGTCTCAAGCTCGCGCAGACCCGCCGACAGCGTCGACTGGGTGACGAAACAGGCATCGGCCGCACGGCCGAAATGGCCGGCATCCTTGAGCGCGACGAGATATTGCAGCTGCTTGAGCGTGGGAAGGTAGGTCGCCGCCATGGCCCGCGAGATAGGCGGGCGGGGCGGAGGGCGCTACCCCTTATCCTGCCCGGTGCGGGGAAGGGATCGTTCGCGAAGCGAATGGGGGGCTTCCGCAAACGTCGCAGTTGCGGAAGCCCCTTCGTCACCGCATCCCGGCTACCTCCCCGCGCTGGGGAACTAACTTTAACGGCTATTCCGCCGCTTCTTCCCAGTCATGCGTCTCTTCCGCGGGCAGGCGGATGAGGTGGTCGAAGGCGGCGAGCGCTGCGGTCGAGCCGGCGCCCATCGCGATGACGATCTGCTTGAACGGCACCGTCGTCGCGTCGCCGGCGGCGAAGATGCCGGGCTGCGAGGTGTGGCCGCGATCGTCGATCTCGATCTCGCCGCGCGGGCTGAGCGCCACCGTGCCGGCGAGCCACTCGGTGTTGGGCACCAGCCCGATCTGCACGAAGATGCCGGCGAGCTCGACCCGGTGCATCGTGCCGTGGGTGCGGTCGCGATAGGAGAGCGCGGTGACCTTGTCGCCGTCGCCATGCACTTCGGTGGTCAGCGCCGAGGTGATGACGGTGACGTTGGGCAGGCTGGCGAGCTTGCGCTGGAGCACGGCATCGGCGCGGAGCAGGCTGTCATATTCGATCAGCGTGACGTGCGCGACGATTCCGGCGAGGTCGATCGCCGCCTCGACGCCGGAATTGCCGCCGCCGATCACCGCGACGCGCTTGCCCTTGAACAGCGGTCCGTCGCAATGCGGGCAATAAGCGACGCCCTTGTTCTTATACGCATCCTCGCCCGGCACGTTCATCTGCCGCCAGCGCGCGCCGGTCGACAGGATGATCGTGCGCGCCTTGAGCGAGGCGCCATTGTCGAGCGTCAGCTCGTGCAGTCCGCCGGCCGAGGCGGGGACGAGCTTGCTCGCGCGCTGCAGGTTGATGATGTCGACATCATATTCGCGGACGTGGCGTTCGAGGTCGGCGACCAGCTTGGGACCTTCGGTATGCGGTACCGAGACGAGATTCTCGATCGCCATCGTGTCGGCGACCTGCCCGCCGAACCGTTCGGCGAGGATGCCGGTGCGGATGCCCTTGCGCGCGGTATAGATCGCCGCCGCCGCGCCGGCCGGGCCGCCACCGACGACAAGCACGTCGAACGGCTCCTTGGCGGCGATCGTCTCGGCGGCGCGCGCCGAGGCGCCGGTGTCGAGCTTGGCGACGATCTGCTCGAGCTCCATGCGGCCCTGACCGAAGACCTCGCCGTTGAGGAAGACGGTGGGCACCGCCATCACCTTGCGGGTGGCGACCTCGTCCTGGAACAGCGCGCCGTCGATCGCGGTATGCGTGACGCGCGGGTTGAGCACCGCCATCAGGTTGAGCGCCTGCACCACGTCCGGGCAATTGGCGCAGGACAGCGAGAAATAGGTCTCGAAGTGATAGTCGCCGTCGAGCGCGCGCACCTGATCGAGCAGCGCGGGCGCCGCCTTGGACGGATGACCGCCGACCTGGAGCAGCGCGAGCACCAGCGAGGTGAACTCATGCCCCATTGGCAGGCCCGCGAAGCGCACGCCGATATCGGTGCCGGTGCGGCGGATCAGGAAGCTCGGGCGGCGCGCATCGTCGCCCTCGGCGGTGGTGATCTGGTCGGAGAGCGCGGCGATCTCGTCGATCAACTCGCGCATCTGCCGCGACTTGGCGTCGTCGCCCAGGCTCGCGACCAGTTCGATGGGCTCGCGGATGTTGACCAGATAGGCCTTCAGCTGCTGCGTCAGATTGGCGTCGAGCATGGGGGACTCCGAAACAATGGGTCTTCAGAAACAAGCGGCCCGGGGCGGAGGGAACCACCCCGGGCCGCGATCACCTGCCACGGGGAGAGGCAGGGATAGGTTTAGATCTTGCCGACGAGGTCGAGGCTGGGGGCGAGCGTCTCTTCACCCTCTTCCCACTTCGCCGGGCAGACCTCGCCCGGATGCGCGGCGATGTACTGCGCGGCCTTGATCTTGCGGAGCAGCTCGGCGGCGTTGCGGCCGACGCCTTCCGACGTGACCTCGATCAGCTGGATCACGCCCTCGGGATCGATCACGAAGGTGCCGCGGTCGGCCAGACCCTGGCCTTCGCGCAGGATCTCGAAATTGTTGCTGATCGTGTGGTTCTGATCGCCCAGCATGTAATAGTTGATCTTGCCGATCGCCGGCGAGCTGTCATGCCAAGCCTTGTGGCTGAAGTGCGTGTCGGTCGAAACGCTGAACACTTCGACGCCCATCTTCTGCAACGTCGGATAGACGTCGGCGAGGTCTTCAAGCTCGGTCGGGCAGACGAAGGTGAAGTCGGCCGGATAGAAGAAGAAGACCGCCCACTTGCCGAGCACGTCGGCGTCGCTGACGCTGACGAACTTGCCTTCCTTATAGGCCTGGGTGGTGAACGGCTTCAGTTTGCTGCCGATAAGGGCCATGTCGGGTCTCCGGTGTGAATGACGTGAACCGGATATAGGGCGGCTTGCCGCAGTGCAAAATCAATCTGTTCGCTCGTGCTGATCGAACTGGACGATCAGTGGCGGAAAGCCATGCTTTTTGCGCGTTTTAAAGGTGCTGCACCTGCGCCGTCATCCCTTCGCAACTGCGGCGTAAATCGACCAGGCGCTGGTCAAGGTCAGCAGCACGCCGACCAGCGCCATCAGCCCGCGGGTCGGCACGCGCTTGGCGAGGACGCCGCCGATCGGCGCAGCGACGAGGCCGCCGATCAGGATGCCGAGCGTATGCAGCGTGAACGCCGACCAGCCGAGCGCGATGAAGAAGGTGACCGAGGCGGTCGCGGTGAGGAAGAATTCGGCGGTATTGACGGTGCCGATCGTATGCCGCGGCGTCGCGCCCTGGATCAGCAGGTTGGAGGTGACGACCGGCCCCCAGCCGCCGCCGCCCGCCGCGTCGAGGAAGCCGCCGACCAGGCCGAGCGGCGCGATGACGCGGGGCTTGCGCGGCTCGATCCGGCCCCGGATCGCGCGGAACAGCAGATAGAGGCCGATACAGGCGAGATAGGCCATGACGAACGGCTTGGCGACGGAGGCGTCGATCGTGCTGAGCAAAGTCGCGCCGAGGATTGCGCCGATCACGCCGGGGATGACGAGCTTGCGGAACAGCTTCCAGTCGACGTTGCGATGCGCGACGTGGCTGATCCCCGACGCGGCGGTGGTGAAGGTCTCGACCGCATGGACGCTGGCGGAGGCGACCGCGGGCGGCACGCCCATCACCGTGACGAGCAGGGTCGAATTGATCACGCCGAACGCCATGCCGAGCGCCCCGTCGACGACCTGCGCCGCAAAGCCGATCGCGACGAACGGCAGGATCTGCGACCAGTCGAGGGTGCTGACATAATCGAGCATCGGCAGACATCTTTCCGGTGGATCGGGGGACGGGACGGCGGGACAATATGCTGTCCTGCACGCGGAGGCGATTGCCTACAAGAAAGCTAGGCTTTGTCGCCCCCCAAAGCGCTGCGTGCGCTTATGGCAATTCGGCGATGGACCGATTACATCAACGCGTCTGCAAGGAGACGTTGGCGCATGTTGCGACGCTTGGCCGCCTATCTGGATTCGATCAAGGCGCGCGATCCCGCCCCCCATTCGCGTGCCGAAATCCTGCTTTACCCCGGCGTCTGGGCGCTCGGGCTGCACCGGATCGCGCATGCGCTGTACCGGCGCCGGCTGTTCTTCTTCGCGCGGCTGGTCAACCATATCGCCCGCGCCTGGACCGCGATCGACATCCATCCCGGCGCGACGATCGGGCGTAACTTCTTCATCGACCACGGCTTCGTCGTCATCGGCGAGACCGCGCACATCGGCGACGACGTCACCATCTACCAATGCGTCACACTCGGCGGGACGAGCCCCGACAATGGTGTCGCGGGCAAGCGGCATCCGACGCTGTCGGACGGCGTCATCATCGGGTCCGGCGCGCAGGTGCTCGGGCCGATCCTGGTCGGCGAGCGCGCGCGGGTCGGCGCCAATGCGGTGGTGACGCGCGACGTGCCCGAGGGCGCGGTGATGGTCGGCATCCCGGCGCGGGCGACGATGGTCGACGGCGGCGCCGCGCAGCCGCCGCGCTTCGTCCCGTACGGTACGCCGTGCAGCGAGGTGTTCGACCCGGCGACGCAGAAGATGGAGATGATGCGGTGCGAGCTGGAGGCGATGCGCAAGCGGCTCGATGCGCTGCTCGGCGAATCCGTGCCCGAAGCGGAGCGTGATCGCGCCTGATGGGTATCGTCACCCCGTTCCCGCATGCCGGCAAACCGTCGCAGGTCGGCTTCGATCGCATCGAATTGTCACGCATCCTCGACCTCTACGGACGGATGGTCGCGGCGGGGCATTGGAAGGATTATGCGATGGAGCTGGGCAAGGACGCCGCGGTCTTCGCCGCCTTCCGCCGCGCCGCCGAACGTCCCGAATTCCGCATCGAGAAGCGCCCCGCCTTGCGCCAGCGGCAGGGGATGTGGGCCTTGATCGGCGAGCAGGGCAATGTGCTCAAGCGTGGCCACGAACTGGGTCCGGTGCTCGCGCCGGTCGAGCGGCGGCTGATGAAGCTGGTCGAATAGCCGGGACGGCGCGACGCCGGTCACGCGACCGGCGGCAGGCGGCGGCGTGTCCCGTCCGGCAGGCGGGTGACGACCGCTCGGCGCATCGTCTGCCAGAAGGCGGAGAGGCTGAGCAGCGCCGAGCCGATCACGAAGGCGGTGAGCGCCGCGCTGAGCTCGATCGCGCCGGCGGTCCGGAACAGCGCGTAGAGCGCCGCCAGCACATAGGCGAGACCCGACACGAGCAGGGCGCGCCGGTCGACCGCCAGCGCGATCACCGCAAAGCCGATGTAGAGCGCCAGCACGACCACCGCCATGCCGACGCCGATGTCGCCGCGGAACACGCCGAGCAGCTGGAACACCGAATGCGCGATCATCGGCGCGGCGGTGAGATGCAGCCAGAAGGCGACGTCGGAGCGGCGGGTCTTGCGTTCGGTATCGCTCATGTCCCAGCGCATCGCGACCGCGAAGACGATCAGCCCGCCGATCAGCAGCAGCGGCCAGCGTGCCCGATCGATACCGGGGACGGCGGCGAGAAGCAGTGCGATCGCGGTGCCGACCAGCGCCGCCGCCCCCGCCGCGACGGTGATCGGCACCATGAAGCGCCGCCAGTGCAGCCAGGCTGCCGCCGCCATCGCCAGGCTCGCCGCCGCCATGCCTAGCGCCCCGGCGCGATCGGTCAGGTTCGGCAGCACGGCGCTGAGCAGGCCAAGGATCGTCCAGCCGATTCCACCGACGAAGCTGCCGAGCAGCAGGATGCTCGGTAAGGCCATCCGCCGCTGCCGGGTGAAATATTCGGCCAGCCCCCAGGACGCGGCGGCGAGCAGGACGCCGCCGCCGAACGCCGCGACCGTCTGGCCGATCTGGCCGAGCGCGACGAGCAGCAGCACCAAGGCGATGGTGACGAAGATGTCGTTGAAGCCGGTCAGCAGCCGGAAATGCTCTTCGTCCACCGCCGGGCTGGCCTGACGCGCGGCGACATAGTCGCGCAGCGCCGCGGCTGCCTGCGGGGTGATCGCGCCTGCCCCGACCGCGCCGTCGATATCGCTTTCGCTGTACATGCCGTTCCCCCGTTATCCGCGCGAGGGTAGCGGACGTGTATTGCAGATTCAATACACCTCAGGATGGCAGCAGCGCGGCGATCGACATCGCCTGTTCGGCGCCGGATCGGGGGACGATCTCGCCGCTGCGGTCGACGATCGCGTCCCAATGCGCGGCGACGCCCTCGGGGCTGAGATCGTCGCCGCTGAGCAGCATGCCCGGCGTCAGCGTGATATAGGCGGCCTGGAACGCGCCGGCGCCGGCGCCGAGGATGACGTTGGTCGGCGCGTCCTCGCCGACCAGATAAAGCGCGCCGGGCGCGACCTTTTCGGGAGCGAAGGCGGCGAAGGCGGCCTCCGGGAACAGATCCTCGGTCATCCGCGTGCCCGCGGTCGGCGCGATCGTGTTGACGCGGATATCGTGACGCGCGCCCTCGATGGCGAGCGTCCGGGTCAGTCCGGCGATGCCGAGCTTGGCCGCGCCGTAATTCGCCTGACCGAAATTGCCGAACAGGCCGCTCGACGAACTGGTCATCAGCACCCGGCCGTAATTCTGCTCGCGGAACGTATCCCAGCACGCCTTGGTGGTGAGCGCGGTGCCGAGCAGGTGGACGCGGACGACGAAGGCGAAATCCTCCGGCGTCATCTTGGCGAAGGTCTTGTCGCGCAGCACGCCGGCATTGTTGATGAGGATATGGACGCCGCCCCACCGCGCCTTGGCCTCGGCGACCATCGCCGCCATCTGCTCGTAATCGGCGACGTCGCCGCCATTGGCGATCGCCTCGCCGCCCGCGGCGCGGATCTCCTCGACCACAGCCAGCGCCGCATCCGACTGGCCGGTGCCGTCTCGCGCGCCGCCGAGGTCGTTGACCACGACCTTCGCGCCGCGCGCGGCCAGGTCGAGCGCATAATGACGGCCGAGGCCGCCGCCGGCACCGGTGACGATGGCGACGCGGCCGTCGAAGCGGATCGAGGACATGGAAAAGGCGCTCCCGCACGAAGGTTGGAGCGCCTTGTCCTAAAGATCAGGTTTCAGATGGCAACCGGTCGATCCGGCTGCCGTGGCTTACTTGCCGCCGCGCTGCATACACTGGTCATACTGACCCTTCTTGCAGATCGGATATTTGGCGAGCGGCGCCGGGGCCGGGAAGGCCTGATCGGGGGTCGGCGCGGGGCGGAACACCGGGGTGACGCCGGCGCCCGGCGTGCCGCCGCTGATCGCCGAGCCGCTCGGGGCATAGCCGCCCGCCGGGGTCGATCCGCCGGTGGTGGCGGGGGCGGGCATGCTCGCCTGCGGGGTCGGTGCCGGAGCCGCGGCGGGATCGGCCGGCGCCGGGGCGGCGGCGGGGTCGGCGGGCGCGGTGGCCGGATCGGCGGGCATGGTCTGGCCGTCGGTCGGTGCGGGCGTCGTCTGCGCCATGACCGGGGCGGCGAGCAACGCCGTGGCGGCCAGCAGGATGAATTTCATCGCAAGATCTCCTCTTCGAATCTCATGCGTCACTATCTGTCAACGCCTGCGCTGAACGTCCCAATGCGGCCTTTTCTCCATCGTTTCGCGGGCGATTCTATCTGGTCGGCGGATCGGTCGCGTGCCCGAGCCGTCATGACGTCGCATCCGCTCCGAGCCCGGGCTCCGGAGCGGACGCGGCGGGAGGCCTTTGCCTTAGGCTCCTGAATCGAGCGAATAGCCCGCCGAGCGGACGGTGCGGATCAGGTCGGGGCGGTTGCCGATGTTGATCGCCTTGCGCAGCCGGCGGATATGGACGTCGACGGTGCGGCTCTCGATGTCGCTGTCATGGCCCCAGACCGCGTCGAGCAGCCGTTCGCGGCTGAACACCCAGCCGGGATGTTCGAGGAAATGCTTGAGCAGCCTGAATTCGGTCGGCCCGAGCGGCACCACCTCACCCGAACGGCGCACCTTGTGGCCGACCGTATCCATCTCGATGTCGTCATAGGTCAGTGCCTCGCCGGCGAGCGCCGGGCGGACGCGGCGCAGCACCGCGCTGACGCGGGCGACGAGCTCGCGCGGGGAAAAGGGCTTGGTGACGTAATCGTCCGCGCCGGTTTCCAGCCCGCGGATCCGGTCCTCCTCCTCGCCGCGCGCGGTGAGCATGATGATCGGCACGTTCTGCGTCTCGGTCATCCGGCGCAGGCGGCGGCAGACCTCGATCCCCGACAGGCCTTCGACCATCCAGTCGAGCAGCACGATATCGGGCGCCTTCTCCTTGGCGAGCAGCAAGGCCTCCTCGCCGTCGGCGGTGTGCGCGACGTCGAAATCCTCGCGCTTGAAATGATAGATCAGGAGTTCGGCGAGGGCGGCATCGTCCTCGACCAGCAACATGGAAGCGCGGGCCATCTGGGTTCAGTCCTTGTCCGGGCCGCCGCGGTCGCGGTCGGCCATCTGGGTGCCGGTTGCAGCGAAATAGACCATTTCGGCGACGTTGGTCGCGTGGTCGCCGATCCTCTCCAGGTTCTTGGCGACGAACAGCAGGTGGGCGACCTGGCTGATCGTGCGCGGATTCTCGACCATGTAGGTGACGAGGGTGCGGAAGATGCTGTCGTAGAAGTCGTCGAGCGCGGCATCGCTCTGCACGACGCGCACCGCCGCCTCGGCATCGCGCGCGGCGAAGGCGTCGAGTGCGTGGCGCACCATGTCGCTCGCCATCCGCGCCATCGACGGCAGCAGCGAAATCGGCTCGATGCGATGCTCGCCTTCGATTAACGGCACGCGCTTGGCGATGTTCTTGGCGTAGTCGCCGATCCGTTCGACCACCGCGGCGATCTTGAGCGCGGCGACGACCTCGCGCAGGTCGACCGCCATCGGTGCGCGCAGCGCGATGATGCGGACCGCGAGCCGCTCGACCTCCGCCTCGATCGCGTCGATTGCCTTGTCGTCGGCGCGCACCCGTGCGGCGAGCGCGGGATCGGGGCGGGCGAGCGCCTGCATCGCCTGCGCGATCGCATCCTCGGCAAGACCGCCCATCTGCGAGATCATGCCCCGCAGCTGGCCGATGTCGGCGTCGAACGCCTTGACGGTATGGTCCAATGGCATGTCCGTGTCCTCAGCCGTAGCGACCGGTGATGTAATCGCGGGTGCGCTCCTCCCGCGGATTGGTGAAGATGTCGCTGGTCGCCCCGAATTCGACCAGCCGGCCGAGATGGAAGAAGGCGGTGTTCTGCGAGACGCGCGCCGCCTGCTGCATGTTGTGCGTAACGATGACGATCGCGTAGCGGCCCTTGAGCTCGTGGATCAGCTCCTCGATCCGCGCGGTGGCGATCGGATCGAGCGCGCTGCACGGTTCGTCCATCAGGATCACCTCGGGGTCGACGGCGATCGCGCGGGCGATGCACAGCCGCTGCTGCTGGCCGCCCGACAGTGCGGTGCCGCTGTCCGACAGCCGGTCCTTGACCTCGTCCCACAGGCCGGCGCGCAGCAGCGACTGTTCGACCAGCGCGTCGAGATCGGCGCGCGCGGTGGCGAGGCCGTGGATGCGCGGGCCGTAGGCGACGTTCTCGTAGATCGATTTGGGGAAGGGATTGGGCTTCTGGAACACCATGCCGACGCGCGCGCGCAGCTGCACCACGTCCATGCCGCTCGCATAGATATCCTCGCCGTCGAGCAGGATCTCGCCGGTGACACGGGCGGAGGCGACGGTGTCGTTCATCCGGTTGAGCGTGCGCAGGAAGGTCGACTTGCCGCAGCCCGACGGGCCGATGAAGGCGAGCACGGTATCGCGGTCGACGTCGATCGAGACGTGATCGATCGCCTGTTTGGCGCCGTAGAAGACGCTGACGTCGCGGGCGGAAATCTTGGGGGTCACCAGCGGGTCTCGAACCGGTTGCGGAGGTAGATGGCGATGCCGTTCATCGCCAGCAGCACGACGAGCAGCACGATGATCGCGGCGCTGGTCTTTTCGATGAAGCCACGGTCGATATCGTCGGACCACAGGAAGATCTGCACCGGCAGCACCGTCGCCGGATCGGTCAGCCGGCCCGGCGGCGAGGCGATGAAGGCGCGCATGCCGATCATCAGCAGCGGCGCGGTTTCGCCGAGCGCGCGCGCCATGCCGATGATCGTGCCGGTGAGGATGCCGGGCAGCGCCAGCGGCAGGACGTGATCGAACACCACCTGCACCGGCGACGCCCCGACCGCGAGCGCGGCGTCGCGGATCGACGGCGGCACCGCCTTGATCGCGTTGCGCCCGCTGATGACGATCACCGGCATCGTCATCAGCGCGAGGGTCAGGCCGCCTACCAGGGGCGCCGAGCGCGGCAGGTGGAAGGTGCCGAGGAAAACAGCGAGGCCGAGCAGGCCGAAGATGATCGACGGCACAGCGGCGAGATTGTTGATCGACACCTCGATCAGGTCGGTCCAGCGGTTGCGCGGCGCATATTCCTCCAGATAGAGCGCGGCGAGCACGCCGATCGGGAAGGCGAGCGCCAGCGTCACCGCCATCGTCAGCAGCGATCCCTTGAGCGCCCCCCAGATGCCGACCCGCGTCGGATCGGTCGAATCGGCGGCGGTGAGGAAACCGCCGCTCCAGCCGATGCCGAGCAGCCCGCGTGCGTCGAGCGTCGCCACCATCGCCTCCGCCGCCGGCGTGCCGTCGTGCTTGGCGGCGACGTCGATCGCGCTGGCGGCAGGGACGGCGATGGTGAAGCGGCGGTGGAGCAGGGCGGGATCGCGCTTGATCGCGTTGCGCACCACCAGCCACGCACCATCCGAGATCAGCGCATCGCCGCCCGGCCCGAGCGTCCGCACCGCGGCGCGATCGACCAGCGCGTCGAGCCCCGCGCCGGCGAGCGCGAGATCGGCGCCGCGGCCGCGCAGCTGCGCGGGCGTCACCGGCAGCGGTGCGGTGGCGAGATCGATCGGCAGCGTGATGCGCGTCTGGCGGAATCCGCTCGTCCCCTGCCACACCATGCTGGCGAGCAGCCAGGCGAGGAACGCGGCCGACAGCCATACGGCAGCGAGCCCGGCGAGGCGGAAGCGCCGCTCGGCGGCATAGCGCCGCCGCGTCCGGCGGGCGACCGCCGCCGCGGTCCAGTCGGTGGGCTGGCGCGGGTTATTCATACGCCTCCCGATAGCGTTTGACGACGCTGAGCGCGACGACGTTGAGCGCCAGCGTGATGACGAACAGCGTCAGGCCCAGCGCGAAGGCGGCGAGCGTCTTGGCGCTGTCGAACTCCGCCTCGCCGGTCAGCAGGTCGACGATCTGCTTGGTGACGGTGGTGGTGCTGGCGAAGGGATTGGCGGTCAGCGTCGCTACACCGCTCGCCGCCATCACGACGATCATCGTCTCGCCGATCGCGCGGCTGACCGCGAGCAGGATGCCGCCGACGACGCCGGGCAGCGCGGCGGGCAGGATGACGCGGCGGATCGTCTCCGACGGGGTCGCGCCCATCGCCAGGCTGCCGTCGCGCATCGCGGCCGGCACCGCGGCGATCGAATCATCGGCCATCGACGACACGAAGGGGATGATCATGATCCCCATCACCGCGCCCGCGGCGAGCGCGCTTTCCGACGAGGCATTGGCGATGCCGAGCGCGACGCCGATTTCGCGCACCGCCGGCGCGACGGTGAGCGCGGCGAAATAGCCGTAGACGACGGTCGGCACGCCGGCGAGCATCTCGATCATCGGCTTGAGCCAGGCGCGCGTCGCGGCATGGGCATATTGGGTCAGGTAGATGGCGCTCATCAGCCCGAACGGGATCGCCACCGCCATCGCGATCACCGCACCGATGAAGAAGGTGCCCCAGAACAGCGGCACCGCGCCGAGGCTCGCGCCCGGATCGCGCGGGTCGATCACCTGCGGGCTCCAGTGCGTGCCGAACAGGAAATCGCCGATCGGCACGATGCGGAAGAAGCGGCTCGATTCGTAGAGCAGGGAGGCGACGATGCCGACGGTGGTGAGGATCGCGATCAGCGACGCGGCGAGCAGCAGCAGCATGACGACGCGCTCGACCTGCGTGCGCGCGGCGAAATCGGGGCGGACGCGGGTGAAGGCGAGGCCGCCGCCGGCGAAGGCGAGCAGCAGCGCCACCGCGGTGGCGATCCAGTCGTAGCGGGTCTGCGCGGCGGCATAGGCGGGGGCAAGCTGCGCGGCGAGATCGTGGAACGCGCCATGGCTGCGCCCGGCGCCGAGCGCGCGCGCCTCCGACAGGATCGACGCGCGCTCGAAGCCGGGCGGCGGCAGCGCGGCGGCGGCGGGGGTGGCGAGCACCGTGTCGGTGACCAGCGCCGGTGCGGTCAGGCTCCACACCGCGAGGAAGATGAGCGGCGGCACCAGTGCGCAGATTGCGACGAAATAGCCGTAATGGACGGGCAATGCGGTGAAGCGCGCATGGCCCGGCGGCCGGAACGTCGCCGCGCGCATCCGCGCCGCCAGCCAGCCGATCAGCGCGAGCCCGAAGACGATGATCGCGAGCGCGAGCGGGGTCATCGCGCGGCCCCCGACGCAAGCGCGCCCATGCCCGCGCTCGCGCACGACGGCGGACTTACCCACCGCCCCGCCCCGGTGGAGGCCGGGGCCCGGTTGGACAACCGTCGTCGTCTTCCATGAAGCTCCGCCCCACTGGACCCCGGCCTCCGCCGGGGTGGTGTAACGGGAGGAAGGGCGACGATCCTTCCAAGGAATACGCGAAGGCAGGCGCTCGATCGCCACACGATCCGCCGGCCTGCCTGGCTCTGGATTCCCGCCTGCGCTGGAATACGGGTGCTCGCGACATCGTCGCTCCGACCTTCACGGTGCTCCCGCGGAAGCGGGAGCCCAAGGTCGAGCAGCGCTACGCCTGCACCCTGCCGTTCGCGAAAGCGCAAGACCGCGCCCCTCACTGCGGCAGCTCCGCCGGATCGAGCGGGATCGTCTGCGCGATCACCGCGGCGGCGCGCGCACGTACGGCGGGCGGGGCGGCGATCAGGCCGCGGCGGACGAGCGGGCCGTCCGGTCCCCAGGCGACGGCATAAGCGGCGAGGAAGTCGCGCAGGCCGGGAATGGCGCGCAGGTGCGCGACCTTGACGTAGAGATAGAGCGGCCGCGAGCCCGGATAGGCGCCGGCGGCGATCGTCGCATAGCTCGGCGACACGCCGTTGATCGCGACGCCGTTCACCGTGCCGGCATTCTGTTCGAGATAGCTGTAGCCGAACACGCCGATCGCCTGCGGATTGGCGGACAGTTTCTGGACGATCAGATTGTCGTTCTCGCCGGCGTCGACATAGGCGCCGTCCTCGCGTACCCGCGTGCACAAAGCGGCATGCGCGGCGGGATCGTGCTGCGCGAGCCGGCGCGCGCGCGGATCGATCGCCTCGCAGCCGCGGGTCAGGATCAGTTCGGCGAGCGCGTCGCGCGTTCCGCTGGTCGCGGGCGGGCCATAGACCTGGATCGGCGTCGCCGGCAGCGCCGGATTGACGTCGCGCCAGACGCGCGCGCGATTGGGCTGGCCGAGCGGCGTCGCGGCGAGCGCGCGATACAGGTCGGAGGGGGTCAGCTGCATTCCCGGCCCGGTCTTCGCCTCGGCGAAGGCGATGCCGTCGATGCCGATCTGCACCTCCATCAGCGCGCCGACGCCATGCGCGGCGCAGGCGGCATATTCGCTGCGCTTCATCCGTCGCGAGGCATCCTCGATATCGGGATGCGCGGCGCCGAGGCCGGCGCAGAACAGCCGCATGCCCGCGCCGGTACCGGTCGATTCGATCACCGGGGCCTTGGCGTCGGGATGGTTGGCGACATAGGTTTCGGCGACGAGCGTGGTGAAGGGATAGACGGTCGACGATCCGACCGCGGTAATCTGGTCGCGGGCACCGCCGCCGCCGCCGTTCGCCTGATCCTGGCAGCCGCCGAGGACGAGCGCCCCGGCAAGCAGCGGACCAAGAAAGAAACTGCGCATCGATTCCCCGCGAACGGCCCCCGTGCCGCTACATCCGCCTGTGTGACGGTTTCGTTACCCTTTGATGACAGCGCCCGCGTCGGCCGCCGCCGGCGGCAACATGACGGTGACGCTGGTGCCGACGCCGACCTTGCTGACGATGTCGAGCCGCCCGCGGTGCCGCTCGACGATATGTTTGACGATGGCGAGGCCGAGCCCGGTGCCGCCGACGCTGCGGCTGCGACCCGGATCGACGCGGTAGAAGCGTTCGGTGAGCCGCGGGATATGCTGCGGCGCGATCCCTTCGCCCTCGTCGGTGACGGCGAGGCGCAGCAATCCCGATGGATCGCGGCCGAGCGTCGCGGTCACCGGCGTGCCGGCGCGGCCGTATTTCATCGCATTGCCGATCAGATTGTGGATCAGCTGCGACAATTGCGCCTCGTCGCCGACCACCTCGGGCAGATCGACGTCGATCGTGACATGGACGTCCTGCGCCCGCGGACTATGCGCGGCGGCGATCTCCGCGGCGACGTCCTCGAGCAATTCGCTGAGCGAGACGCGCTCGTCGGGCATGCGGTATTTCTCCGCCTCGATCCGGCTGAGCGAGATGAGATCCTCGACCAGCCGCTGCATCCGCCGCGCCTCGGAAAACATCACGTCGAGGAAGCGGCGGCGCAGGCCGGGATCCTCGCCCGCCTCCTCGTTGAGCGTCTCGATGAAGCCGAGGATCGAGGCGAGCGGGGTGCGCAATTCGTGGCTGGCGTTGGCGACGAAGTCGACGCGCATCTTCTCCGCAGCGTAATTGCCCGACTGGTCGACGAGATGGACGATGCGCGCGCCGTCCGCGGTCTCGCCGGTGCGCATCTCCCAGCGCTGGTCGGGGCTGCCGAGCCCGACCAGCTCGACCGGGCGGCCGGGCAGCGGCGCGGTCGAGCTCAGCCGGTCGGCGGCGGCGGGATGGCGGATCGCGACGCGCACGTCCTCGCCGACGATATGCCGCCCGAGCAGCCCGCGCGCGGTGGTGTTGGCGCAGGTGACGACGCCGCCGCGGACGAGCAGCACCGGCTCGGCGATGACGTCGAGCACTTCGCCGAGCAGCAGATTGGCGTCCGGCCCGGCGGTGCGCGTCGTCGCGATCCCCTGGTCGCCGCGCCCCATCGCCGCGAGCGCGGCGGCGATCGCGCCGACCAGCGCGATGCCGGCGCCGTCGGGCCGCCCGTCGACCAGCAACACCCCCGCCGCGGTGCCGCAGGCGATGCCGAACGCACCGCTGAACCGTTGGACGAATCGGGAAGCCATGAGCGACTCGCTAGCCGAGCTTGGCGGCGGCGGGGAGGGGGTGTGTGCGGCGCTTCTGCGGGGCGCCCTTTCGCGCCCGATCCGAGCTCGCCTTGCCGACTGCGTCACCCCGGACGGGGTCCGGGGTCCACCGTGCCGCAAAACCAACGCCTTGTACTTCTGCGAGACCACGCCAGCGCTCCTACGCACGCAGGAGCCCAGGGTTGGAAAGGGTCTCAGTCGTTGCTCTGTTTGCCCCTGGGTTCCTGCTTTCGCAGGAACACTTTGACGTCGAGCTCCGACGTCCACTTACACGAAGCACGCGCTCCTGCGGGATCCGACGCCGACCGAGCGGATCCGTTCGCCGGCCTCACCCGGACCGCCAAATCCTTACCCGTCCCGCAACCGTACATTGCTCGCGCTTGCCAGTGGTTAGCGAATGTGAAAGGCAGTGGCGCTAGCGGGGTGGCATGACTGACGAGACGCCGGACGACGGCCCTATGCAAGCGCAGGCGCAGCCGGACGAGGCCGGCGTGGCGAGCCGGCGGCGCGTGCTGATGCTCGGCGCGGTGACCGCGGGCGCGGTGGTGTCGATCCGTCCGGCGCTGGCGCAGACCGCGGGATCGGTGATGACCTGCGAGATCCCGGTGCCCGATCTCGGCCGCGCCGGCCAGTTCATCGATGCCGAGGGCAATGTCGTCCCGTCCGGCACCAAGGGGGCGTTCCCGCCGGTGGCGCGCCCGTTCAAGGGCGAGGAGGTCAAGCGCGCGCTCCGCGGCGCCCAGCTGCCGGGGACGACCTATGAGAGCAGCCGCGCCTATGTAAATTACATCCGCCGGCTGCAGCGGGGGCAGGGGGGCTTCACCTGCTTCGCCTCGCTGCAGATGCCGCGCGGCTGAGCCATGCGCTACCGCGCCCCGGATGCCGCGGCGCTGCTGACCGCGGAGCTCGACGCGTTCACCGCGATCTTCCACCGCCCGTCGGGGATCACGCATCTGCTCGCCAGCCCGGCGCGCGAGATCCTCGCGCTGCTCGGCGAGGAGCCGCTCGACGGCGACATGCTGCTGGCGCGGCTCGCCGACCGCTACGACGTCGCCGATGCGACGCGCGACGCGCTCGCCGCGCGGCTCGACGAGCTGGTCGTCGCGGGGCTGGTCGAGCCGCTATGAGGCACCAGTTCACCGTCCGCATCGGCCCGATCGGCTTCCGCGTCGGCAGCGACTGGGCCGCGCCGATCGCGGCGTTGCAGGACCTGTACCGCTATTACCCCTCGCCCAATCTGCCCGACTTCACGGTGCGGCTGGAGGCGACCCACTGGTGGCGGCGCTGGCTGCGGCCGTCGATCCGCATCGGCGGCGATTACATGCTGCCCGAGGCGGCGCCGCTGCCGCTCGGCTTCGGGCTGCTCGCGGCCGAGATGGCGATGAACCTGCAACTGGCGCTCGGCGGTCGGCGTTACCTGTTGCTCCACGCCGCCTGCGTCGCGCGCGATGGCGAGGCGCTGCTGCTCACCGGCGAATCGGGGGCGGGCAAGTCGACGCTGGCGACGCTGCTCGCGGCGCGCGGCTGGCGCTTCCTCAGCGACGAATTCGCGCTGATCGATCCCGAGACGGGGCTGGTCCATCCGTTCCCACGGCTGATCAGCCTCAAGAATGCCGCCATCGCCACCGCGATCGCCGCACGGCCGGATGCCAAGCTCGGGCCCCTGCTCGTCGGCACACCGAAGGGCGACATCCGCCATATGGTGCCCGATGCGCTCGCGGTCGGCGCGATGGACGAGCCGGCGCGGCCGGCGCTACTGCTCTATCCGCGCCACGGCTTCGCCGCCGAGACGCGCGGCGTGCCGCCGGCCGAATCGTTCGTCCGGCTGACCCAGGCCTCGACCAATTACGTCGCGATGGGCGAGGCGGGGTTCACCGCGCTGACCCGGCTGGTGCGCGCGGTGCCGGCCCAGGCGATCGACTATCCCGACGGCGCCACCGCGATCGACCAGGTGGAGGCGCTGTGGCGGACGCGCTGATCCTCGCCCGTGCGCTCGCCGATCCGCAGTCGCTGGCGCTCGATACCGACTGGATCGGGCTGATCACCACCGCGCGGGCGGAGCAATTGCTCGGCACGCTCGCCTATCGGCTCGACGGATTGCCCTTGCCCGAGGATGTCGCGCTGCTGCTCGCCGATGCGCGTGCCTCGGCGGAGAACGGGCGCCGCGCCGCCCTGTGGGAGGCGGAGATGGCGCGGCGGGCGCTGGCGCCGCTCGATTGTCAGGTGGTGCTGCTCAAGGGCACCGCCTTCGTCGCCGCCGGGTCGCTCGCCGGGCGCGGGCGGTCGATCGGCGATTGCGACATCCTCGTGCCGCGCGCGGCGCTCGACCGGGTCGAGGCGGCGCTGCTCGCCGCCGGGTGGGAATGGGTCAAGCCCGACCCTTATGACGATGCCTATTACCGGCGGTGGATGCACGAGCTGCCGCCGCTGATCCACCGGACGCGCGACCGGATGATCGACGTGCACCATACCATCCTGCCGCCGACCGCGCGCATCACCCCCGACGCGGCGGCGCTGCTCGCCGATGCCGAGCCGCTCGGCAACGGTCTGTCGGTGCTGTCGCCGCGTGATCTGATCGTCCACGCCGCGGCGCATCTGTTCGCGGACGGCGACCTTGCCGGCGGGCTGCGCAACCTGTGGGACATCCACTGCCTGATCGACGATCATGGCAGCGACGGCCTCGCCGCGCGCGCCGCACATCATGGTCTCACCCGCGAGACGGCACGGGCGCTGCGGCTGTGCCACCGGCTGTTCGATACGCCGGTCGCGCCGGAGCATCGCGATCTCAGGGGCGGCGACGCGCTCTACCTGCGCCGGGTGCTGGCGCGTGACGACTGGGGTCGGCCGATCCGCCCGGCGACCCGCTTCGCGTTCTACGTCCGCTCGCACTGGCTGCGCATGCCGCCGGCGATGCTCGCGCGGCATCTGTGGACCAAGTGGCGGCGTTGAATTGATTCACGCGGAGGCGCGGAGGCGCGGAGGCGATGCGCTCGTGGCGCCGCAGGCTCTCCAATCCGTCCCCTTTTGATCCGAGCTGCCGCATCCCCGACCGCGACCTCTCCGCGCCTCCGCGCCTCCGCGTGAAAAAAGGAGCGTGATCGGGGCCTTCGCTATTCGGATGCGAATCTGCGCATGTCCCGCCGGCAGGGTGACTCACGCGAAGACGCAAAGATGTCGTATGCGTGGCACCGCAGGCTTTCGCCTCCCGCCGATGCTTCAGCGCTGCCGCGCCCCTGAGCGCAACACCTTCGCGTCTTCGCGTCTTCGCGTCTTCGCGTCTTCGCGCGATTACCGTGGCGGCGAGGCGAGCCGTTCCAACGTCGGCACCAGCTCGGCATAGCCGTCGATCACCGCATCCGCGCCGAGCGCGTCCACCGGCTGCGTCAGGAAGCCGAACGCGCAGGCGATCGTCGGCAGCCCCGCCGCCTGACCGGCGCGGATGTCGAACAGCGAATCGCCGACGAACGCCGCGGTGCCGCCGCCGCAGCGCGCCAGCATCTCGTAGATCGGCTTGGGGCTCGGCTTGGCATTGCCCGGCCCCATCGTATCGCCGCCGATGATGCAGGCGAACCGCGCCGTCAGGCCGAGCGCGTCGAGCAGCTTGCGCGCCAGCGCCTCGAGCTTGTTGGTCACCACCGCGATCCGTGCGCCGCGCGCCGCCAGCGTGTCGAGCGCCGCGATCATGCCGGGAAAGGGGCGGGTCAGATCGGCGATATGCGCCTCGTAATGATCGAGCAGCAGCCGGTGCAACCGGTCGAGCGTCGCTTCGTCGCAGCCGCCGGTCGCCGCCATGCCCTGTGCCAGCATCGCGCGCGCGCCGCCGCCGATCATCGGCCGCACCGCCTCGACGCTCAGCGCCGGACGGCCGACCGAGGCGAGCGCGTGATTGACCGCGGCGGCAAGGTCGCCGCTGGTGTCGAGCAGCGTCCCGTCGAGGTCGAAGCCGACGATGTCGAACGGCGCGGCGGGCGAGGGGCGGGATGAAATCGGCGTCATGCCCGCGCGGCGGTGACGCGTCGCTCTGGAAATGGCAAGCCTTCCGTGGCAGTCGCTGCGCATGACCCAAGCTCTCGCCGTCATCATCCTCGCCGCCGGCAAGGGTACGCGGATGCAGTCCGATCTGCACAAGGTGCTCCACCCGATCGCCGGGCGGCCGATGCTGCTCCACCTGATCGATAGTCTCAACCGCGCCGGCGCGACGCGGCGCGTCGTCGTCGTCGGCGCCTCGGGCGAGCAGGTCGAGGCGGCGGTGGCGAGCACCGGGGTCGAGATCGCCTGGCAGCGCGAGCAGCTCGGCACCGCGCATGCCGCCCTGCAGGCCAAGGCGGCGCTCGACGGGTTCGACGGCATCGCGATCGTCTGTTTCGGCGATACGCCGCTGCTCGCCAGCGACACCGTCGCGCGGCTGGCGGCGCGGCTCGAGGCGCCGGACGCGCCGACCGTCGCGGTGCTCGGCTTCCGCCCCGCCGATGCGCGCGCCTATGGCCGGATCATCGCGGCGAGCGACGGCACGATCCGCAAGATGGTCGAATATAAGGACGCGAGTCCCGCCGAACGCGCCGTCGACCTGTGCAATTCGGGCGTCACCGCGGTGCGCACGCGCGACCTGTGGCGGCTGCTCGAATCGGTCGGCAACGACAATGCCGCGGGCGAATATTATCTGCCCGACGTCGTCATGCTGGCGATCGCCGAGGGTGGCCGCGCGGTGTGCATCGAGACCGGCGAGGTCGAGGTCGCCGGCATCAACAGCCGCGGCGAACTCGCCGCGGTCGAGGCGGGCTGGCAGGCGGAGCGCCGCGCGCAGGCGATGGCGGCGGGCGCGACGCTGATCGCGCCCGAGACGGTGTGGTTCGCGCACGACACCGTCATCGGCCGCGACGTGGTGATCGAGCCGCATGTCGTCTTCGGCCCCGGCGTCAGCATCGCCGACGGCGCGACGATCCACGCCTTCAGCCATGTCGAGGGCGCCTCGGTCGGCCCGAAGGCGGAGGTCGGCCCCTATGCGCGGCTGCGCCCCGGCGCGGTGCTCGGCGCCAAGGCCAAGGTCGGCAATTTCGTCGAGATCAAGAAGGCGACGGTCGGCGAAGGTGCCAAGGTCAACCACCTGTCCTATGTCGGCGATGCGAGCATCGGCGCCGCCGCCAACATCGGCGCCGGGACGATCACTTGCAATTACGACGGCTTCTTCAAGTATAAGACGCAGATCGGCGCGGGCGCGTTCATCGGGTCGAATTCGGCGCTGGTCGCGCCGGTGGCGATCGGCGACGGCGCGATCGTCGCGGCGGGATCGGTGGTGACGCAGGATGTCGAGGCCGGCGCGCTGGCGCTCGTCCGCCCGCCGCAGGTCGCCAAGCCCGGCTGGGCGACGCGCTTCCGCGCGATGATGGCGGCGCGCAAGGGTGGTGGGTGATATCACTGCGTGATATCATACCGGCATGACCCGCGTGCTCGCCGACATCCCAGCCGATGATCTGCAATGGCTCGATCAGCGCGCCGCCGCGCTCGGCCGGTCGCGCGCGGCGATGCTTCGTGAGGCGGTATCGACGTTCCGGGCGCAGTCCCAGTCGGAGGACGGGGACTGGCTCGATCGCGGGTTCGGATTGTGGAAGGACCGCACCGATATCGGCGATGCCGTCGAATGGCAGCGGCGCGAACGGGCCAGCTGGACGCGACCGTGGGACGATGATTACGAAGCGGTCAAAGCGGAATTCCCCGATCTGTTCGACGCCGAGGACGACCGGCAACGCCAGGTCTATCTGGACATGGTGGCCGGTCGCTATCCCGAGCCGATCTATCCCGATCCGGCATGATCACTGCGACCTTCGATTCGAACATCGTCATCGATGCTCTGGCGGGCTTCATCCCGGCCCGTGAAGAGATTCGGCGCGCCCGCGACGCCGGCGGCGCCTGGGTCAGTCGGATGGTCTGGGTGGAAGTGCTCGCCAAAGGCATGCCGGAGTTGGTGCGGGAGGCGGAGGCGTTCCTGCATGGCTTCAACGTCGATGAGATCGATGCCGATATCGCCCTGCGCGCCGCGGCGTTGCGCCGCGAACGCTTGCGGCTGAAATCGCCGGATGCGATCATCCTTGCCAGCGCAATGCGATATGGTCGCACTCTTGTTACTCGAAATATTCGCGATTTTCCGGCATCCATGCCGGGCATCCGCGTCCCCTACCTGATCTGAAGGCAGTACCGACTATGTGTGGAATCGTTGGAATCGTCGGCACGGAAGACGTCGCGGAGCGCCTGCTCGACGGGCTGCGCAGGCTCGAATATCGCGGTTACGACTCGGCCGGGATCGCCACCGATCATGACGGGGCGATCGAGCGGCGGCGCGCCTCGGGTAAGCTCGTCAACCTGACGCGCGAGCTCGCCGCGCATCCGCTGCCCGGCACCACCGGCATCGCGCACACGCGCTGGGCGACGCACGGCGGCCCGACCACCAACAACGCCCACCCGCATGCGACCGACGAGGTCGCGGTCGTCCACAACGGCATCATCGAGAATTTCAAGCCGCTGCGCGACGAGCTGATCGCGCGCGGCCGCGTCTTCACCAGCGAGACCGATACCGAGGTGGTCGCGCATCTGGTCAGCGAGAAGGTCGAGGCGGGGCTCGATCCGATCGCCGCGGTGCGCGAGGTGCTGCCGCGGCTGCACGGCGCATTCGCGCTCGCCATCCTGTTCCGCAAGCATCCCGAACTGCTGATCGGCGCGCGGCTCGGCTCGCCGCTGGTGGTCGGCCATGGCGAGGGCGAAACCTATCTCGGCTCGGACGCGCTCGCGCTCGCGCCGCTGACGCAGCGGATCGCCTATCTCGACGAGGGCGACTGGGTGGTCTGCACCGCCGAGGGCGCGCAGGTCTATGATCGCGACAACCACCCCGTCGAGCGGCCGATCACCATCTCCGGCGTCACCGGAGAGCTGATCTCGAAGGGCAATCACCGCCACTATATGCTCAAGGAGATCTACGAGCAGCCGATCGTCGTCGCGCAGACGCTGCGCTCCTACCTCCAGCGGATGGAGGAGCGGGTCACGCTGCCGATCCCCGATTTCGACCTCGGCGCGATCAAGCGCGTCACCATCGTCGCCTGCGGCACCAGCTTCTACGCGGGCATGGTCGCCAAATATTGGTTCGAGCAGTTCGCGCGCGTGCCCGTCGATCTCGATGTCGCCTCCGAATTCCGCTACCGTGCGCCGGTCATGGAGCCGGGCGGGCTGATGATCGTCATCAGCCAGTCGGGCGAGACCGCCGATACGCTCGCCGCGCTGCGCCACGCCAAGAGCGAGGGGCAGAAGATCGCCGCGGTGGTCAACGTGCCGACCAGCTCGATGGCGCGCGAGGCGGACCTGCTGCTGCCGACGCATGCCGGGCCGGAGATCGGCGTCGCCTCGACCAAGGCGTTCACCTGCCAGCTCGCGGTGCTCGCCGCGCTGGCCGCCAACCTCGCGCAGGTGAAGGGGCAGCTCAAGCCGGGCGAGGAGAAGCAGATCGTCCGCCACCTCGGCGAGGCGCCGGCATCGCTCAACGCCGCGCTCGCCTATGACGAATCGATCCAGGAGATGGCCGGGGTCATCGCCTCGGCGCGCGACGTCCTCTACCTGGGGCGCGGCACCGATTATCCGCTGGCACTGGAGGGCGCGCTCAAGCTCAAGGAGATCAGCTACATCCACGCCGAAGGCTATGCCGCGGGCGAGATGAAGCACGGGCCGATCGCGCTGATCGACGAGAATGTCCCCGTCATCGTCATCGCGCCGTCGGGGCCGCTGTTCGAGAAGACCGTCAGCAACATGCAGGAGGTGCAGGCGCGCGGCGGCAAGGTCGTGCTGATCAGCGACTATGACGGCATCCAGGCGGCGGGCGAGAATTGCGTCGCGACGATCACCATGCCCAAGGTGCATCCGCTGATCGCGCCGCTCGTCTATGCGGTCCCGGTGCAGCTGCTGGCCTATCACGTCGCGGTCGCCAAGGGCACGGATGTCGATCAGCCGCGCAACCTCGCCAAATCCGTCACGGTGGAGTGAGGCGCGGATCCCCGCACGTCTGGCGTCGCGACCCGATACGCGCCTCGGCCACGCAGGCGCGCGGCGGCGCTGCCAGCTCCGGGATGCTGTCCCGGTCGAGCGCGTCCACCAAGGCGGAGATCTGGTCGCCCGTACCGGCACGAGGCACTGCGAGGAACGGTCGGGATCGGCGGTGATCGGTTGACGCGCGGACGTCAGGGGACGGGCGCTTGGCCGTGCCCCCCGTCGAAGGCGGTCAGGATCGGGCAGGGGCCGGCATCGCCATTGCCGCATTCCTGCGCGAGACGCCGAAGAGCCGTTCGGGCCGTTTCGAGATGGGCGATCTGCGCGTCCAGCGCCGAGAGCCGCTCGATGGCGAGCGTGCGCGCCCGCGCGCGATCGTCGGTGGCATCGAGCGCCAATAGCTCGTGGATCTGCTCGAGCGTGAAGCCGGCCGCCTGGGCGCAGCGGATGAAGCGCAGCCGCCGGACGTCGGACGGGCCATAGCGGCGGATGCCACCGCCGCTGCCCGCGCCGCGCGGTCGGTCCGGCGTGTCGAGCAGACCGCGCCGCTGGTAAAACCGGATCGTCTCGACGCCCACGCCGCCCTCGGCGGCAAGCGTCGCGATCGTCATGGAAGACACGCCTTGACTCCGTACCGTGGTACGGCCCCTATATAAGGGCCGATCACGCATGGGAGAAGATACATGCCGGCCGCGACGAAGAAGGCGATCCTCTATCGTATGGTGATGCCGACCCACGTCTGCCCCTATGGGTTGAAGGCAAAGGATCTGCTGCAACGACGCGGCTTCGCGGTCGAGGATCACTGGCTGACGACCCGCGAGGAGACCGACGCCTTCAAGGCGCAGCATCATGTCAAGACGACGCCGCAGACCTTCATCGCGGGCGAGCGTGTCGGCGGCTATGACGACGTCCGGCGGTTCTTCGGCAAGGCCGTCGCCGACCCGAAGGCGGTGACCTATCGCCCGGTGGCGGTGGTGTTCGCGATGACGGCGCTGATGGCGCTCGCCGCGAGCCAGGCGGCGTTCGGTGCGCCGCTGACGCTGCGCGCGGGCGAGTGGTTCATTGCCTTCTCGATGTGCGTCCTCGCTTTGCTCAAGCTCCAGAACGTCGAGCGGTTCGCGACGATGTTCCTCAACTACGACCTGCTGGCCAGACGCTGGGTGCCCTATTCGTACGTCTATCCCTATGCCGAAGGCCTGGCAGGGGTGCTGATGGCGGCGGGCGTGCTGACCTGGCTGTCGGTGCCGATCGCGCTGGTGATCGGGACGATCGGCGCGGTGTCGGTGATCAAGGCGGTCTACATCGACCGGCGCGAGCTGAAATGCGCCTGCGTGGGCGGGGATAGCAGCGTGCCGCTCGGCTTCCTGTCGTTGACCGAAAACGTGATGATGGTCGTCATGGCGCTGTGGATGGCGTTCGCCGCTGCGCCTTGATCCGGCGCGATCCGGCCGACCGTCGTGCCGCCACGGCCTGCCCTTTCGGCTCGCACCGACGCTGCGCTGCCGGCCGACCGTCGGCCTCTATCCGGCGATGACGTTCCTCGGGCCGCGGTTCGGCCTTCGGCTCCGAAGGTGTTCGTACGCGGTCGGGGAACGCCGCCCGGTGCGGGGGATGGGCGGGATCGGGATCGGGCCGGCGCATGAAAAAGGGCAGGGAAGCCGTGTCGCTTCCCTGCCCCTGTTCTCGTCCTGCGAAGGGATCAGCCCTCGGCGGTGTCCGAAGCGGCACCGGCGGCCTGCGTCTCCGCGACCTCGGCGTCGAGCGCCTCGTCGGCGGCGGTCGGCACCGTCGGCGGCACGATCGTGGCGATCGCGAAGTCGCGGTCGTCGATCGCCGGCTTGGCGCCCTTGGGCAGCGCGACGTCACTGATGTGGATCGAATCGCCGATCTCGCGGCCCTTGAGCGAGATGGTGATCTCCGACGGGATGTCCGCCGCGTCGACGATCAGCTCGACCTCGTGACGGGTGATGTTGAGCACGCCGCCCTGCTTGATGCCGCGGCATTCCTCTTCGTCCGCAAACACGACCGGCACCGCGACGGTGACTTCGGTATGTTCACCGATGCGCAGGAAGTCGACGTGCACCGGACGATCGGTGACCGGGTGGAAGGCGACGTCCTTGGGCAGCGTCCGCTCGCCGGCGACCATGATCACCGAGGTCATGAAGTGACCGGTCATCAGCGCCTTGGTCAGCGCCTTCTCTTCGAGGTGAACCGCCGTCGGTTCCTTGTTCTGGCCGTAGATCACGGCGGGGACGCGGCCGTCACGACGCAGCGCCCGGGAGGCTCCCTTGCCAACCCGGTCGCGCGTCTCGGCTGCGAGCGTAATGGTGTCGCTCATCAGATTACCTTTTCAAAACGTGCTAAAGTCCGTTCCCGCGCCACGCCTCCAGGGATGACCATGGAGCGGAAGCGGGCGCGCATAGCGGAGAGTGCGCCAAAACGCAAATTCCTCCCCGGCACGGGGAGGGGGACCAGCGTAGCTGGTGGAGGGGGCTCTCCTCCCGCGCAGGCGGCTGTTACCTGCGAGGGGGTGTGGGCCCGGTAATGAGCATCACAAGTGGTGCCGCTTGCGGCAAGCCCCCTCCACCACGCCCTGCGGGCGCGGTCCCCCTCCCCGTGCCGGGGAGGATTGACTCAGTATTTCACCCGTTCCGCCTTGACGCCCAGCTTCGCCAGTTGCGCCTGCACCGAGTCCGGCCCGGCGAGGTGCCCCGCGCCGACCGCGATGAACACCGTCCCCGGCCGCGCCATCCGCTGCTTGATCCACGCCGCCCAGCGCGCGTTGCGATCGGTGAGCAGCACCTTGGCGACCTCGGGCGAGCTCTTCAGCTCGTCGTTCATTTCGGCGGCGAGCGCATCGGGATCGCCCTTCGCCCAATCGTCGACCATCGCCGCCATCTGTTGGTCGAGCTTGGGCAGTTCGTCGACGGTGCTGACCAGGAAGTCGAGCTGCGCCTTGTCCGACAGGCTGCCGAAGAAGCCGAGCTGCTGTTCGGCGGTCTCCAGCCCGGTCAGCGGCTTGTTCGCCTGTTTGGCGGCGGCGGTGATCACCTGTTCGGGGCCGTTGCTGCTGTCGTAGCCGAGCTTGGACAGCGGCGCGACCGACAGCTGCGTCGCCGCCAGCCACGGCTTGAACGTGTCGAGCGCATTGGCGGGCAGGCCGAGGTTGGTCACCGCGGCGGTGAAGGCGGCGCGCTTGTCGGCGGGCAGGCGCTCGGTCAGCGGCGGCGTGCCCTTGGCGGCGACGCCGGTCGCCTGCACCAGGCCCTGCATCGCCGCGGGGTCGGGCATGACGATCTCCAGCTTGACCTCGTCCGACCGGTCGAAGGCGGTCTTCACCGCCTCGTCGAACCAGGTCAGGCCCGGCTTGAGCACGTGGATGGTGCCGAACAGGTAGACGGTCGTATCCTTGTCCTTGACCACCCACAGCGCCGGATCGGCATCGTTGGCGGCGCGCGCGGGCGCGGCGGGACGGGCGCAGGCGGGCAGGGACAGGCAGAGCGCAATCGCCGACAGTGCAGCGCCAAGGGGACGTATCATGCGGGGGATCTATCCATCATCGGGTCGTGTCACCCCAAGCTAATGCCGCGCCGCACCACTTGCTAGACGCTGTCGCATCGGCCAAAGCCTCGACCGATGGCAGCCGCACCTCTCTCCTTCCAGAAGATGATCCTGACGCTCCATGACTATTGGAGCGACCGGGGTTGCGTGATCCTCCAGCCCTACGACATGGAAATGGGCGCGGGCACGTTCCACACCGCGACGACGCTGCGCGCGCTCGGTCCCGATGCGTGGAACGCCGCCTTCGTCCAGCCGTGCCGCCGCCCGACCGACGGCCGCTATGGCGAGAACCCCAACCGGCTCCAGCATTATTATCAATATCAGGTGATCCTCAAGCCGAGCCCGCCCGATCTGCAGGAGCTGTACCTCGGCAGCCTCGCGGCGATCGGCGTCGACATGACGCGGCACGACATCCGCTTCGTCGAGGATGACTGGGAAAGCCCGACGCTCGGCGCCTGGGGCCTCGGCTGGGAGGTGTGGTGCGACGGGATGGAGGTGACGCAGTTCACCTATTTCCAGCAGATGGGCGGGTTCGACATGAAGCCGGTCGCGGGCGAGCTGACCTACGGGCTCGAACGGCTGGCGATGTACATCCAGGACGTCGACAACGTCTACGATCTCGCCTTCAACGACGCGGGCGTCACCTATGGCGACATCTTCCTCGAGAACGAGCGGCAGATGTCGACGTGGAATTTCGAGGTCGCCGACACCGCCAGCCTGTTCGACCTGTTCCGCAAGGCGGCGGCGGAATGCGAGAACAGCCTCGCCGCCGGGCTGGCGATCCCCGCCTATGAACAGGCGATCAAGGCGAGCCACACGTTCAACCTGTTGCAGGCGCGCGGTGTGATCTCGGTGGCGGAGCGCCAGGCCTATATCGGCCGTGTCCGCGATCTTGCCAAAGGCGCCTGCGCGGCGTGGATGGAGAAGAACGGGTGGGCGGCGTGACCATTCCTCCCCGGCACGGGGAGGGGGACCGTCGCGCGCAGCGCGATGGTGGAGGGGGCTCTCCGCGCTCGCTTCGCCCCGAAACCGCCACTGCCCGCAAATTGCGCAAGTCGATGAGCCTGCCCGAAGTGCTGCTCTGGCAGCGGCTCAAAGGTCAACAGGCTGGCGCAAAGTTCCGCAAGCAGCATCCGGTCGGCCCCTATGTCGCCGATTTTTATTGCAGCGCGACCCGCACGATCGTCGAAGTCGATGGCGAAGCGCATGACCGCGCCGATCGGCCGAGCCGGGATATCGCGCGTGATGCCTTCTTGATCGAGAACGGGTATCGTGGTCTGCACATCCCCGCAAAGGACGTGCTGAAAGATGCCGACGCCGCTGCTGACGCGATCGCAGCGCTTGCGGCCAACCCCCTCCACCACCAGCCTGCGGCTGGCGGTCCCCCTCCCCGTGCCGGGGAGGATTGAGAAGATGATGACCGACTTCCTCCTCGAACTGCGTTCCGAAGAAATCCCTGCGCGGATGCAGGACAAGGCGCGGGACGATCTCGCCCGGCTGTTCGCCGCCGAACTGGGCAAGGCGGGTCTCGCCGCCGGATCGCTCGTCACCTATGCGACGCCGCGGCGGCTGGTGTTGATCGCGCGCGACCTGCCGGCCGAGACGCAGGCGGTGTCCGAGGAGCTGAAAGGCCCCAAGGCGAGCGCGCCGCCGCAGGCGCTCGAGGGCTTCCTGCGCAAGACCGGGCTGACCCGCGAGGCGCTGACCGAGCGCGACGGCGTGCTCTATGCGATCACCGAGCGGCCCGGCCGCGCCACCACCGACGTGCTCGCCGAGGCGATCCCGGCGATCATCCGCGGCTTTCCCTGGCCCAAGTCGATGCGCTGGGGCGCGGCCTCCGCCTCGACCGAATCGCTGCGCTGGGTGCGGCCGCTGCACGGCATCGTCGCTCTGTTCGGCGAGGATCTGGTCGAGGTCGAGATCGCCGGCATCCGGTCGGGCGTCGCGACCTTCGGGCACCGCTTCCACCATCCCGGCCAGATCACGATCGGCTCGGCGGCGGATTATGTCGAGAAGCTGCGCGCCTGCCACGTCATCGTCGATCAGGACGAACGCCGCGCGCTGATCCGCGAACGGGCGATGGCGCTGGCGACCGAGGCCGGACTCGTGCTGGTCGAGGACGAGGGGCTGGTCGCCGAGAATGCCGGGCTGACCGAATGGCCGGTGCCGCTGCTCGGCCGGTTCGATCCCGACTTCCTGTCGGTGCCGCCCGAGGTGATCCAGCTCACCGCGCGGGTGAACCAGAAGTATTTCGTCTGCCGCGATGCCGAGGGCGCGCTCGCCAATGCCTTCGTCTGTACCGCCAATATCGAGGCGACCGACGGCGGCGCGCAGATCGTCGAGGGCAATCGCAAGGTGCTCGCGGCGCGGCTGTCGGACGCGCGCTTCTTCTACGAGACCGACCTCAAGACGCCGCTCGAGACGCAGGCGACGAAGCTGGCGAACATCGTCTTCCACGAGAAACTGGGGACGGTGGCGGACAAGGTCGATCGCGTCGCGACGCTCGCGCGGTGGCTGGTGGAGGAGGGGATAATCCTCCCCGGCACGGGGAGGGGGACCGGCGAAGCCGGTGGAGGGGGGGTGCCACAGGCGCCATCGCCCGCGGAAGCCCCCCTCCACCACCGGCCTGCGGCCGGCGGTCCCCCTCCCCGTGCCGGGGAGGAGCATGTTGCGCTCGCCGATATGGCGGAGCGGGCGGCACGGCTCGCCAAGGCGGACCTCGTCACCGGCATGGTCGGCGAATTTCCGGAATTGCAGGGCCTGATCGGCGGCTATTATGCCGCCGCGCAGGGCGAGCCCGACGCGGTCGCCGAAGCGGTGCGCGATCATTACAAGCCGGTCGGACAGGGCGATGCGGTGCCGGCCGCGCCGGTGACGGTGGCGGTGGCGCTGGCGGACAAGCTCGACAGCATCACGCAGTTCTTCGGTGCCGACCTGCGTCCCAGCGGATCGAAGGACCCGTTCGCGCTGCGCCGCTCCGCCCTCGGCGTGATCGCGCTGATCCTCGACAACGGCCTGCGCTTTCCGCTCGGCACCGCGGTGGACCGGGGCGTGCTCGACTTCTTCGCCGACCGGCTCAAGGTGCAGCAGCGCGAGGCGGGCGTCCGCCACGATCTGATCGACGCGGTGTTCGCGCTCGGCGGCGAGGACGATCTCGTCCGGCTGCTCGCGCGGGTCCATGCCTTGCAGGCTTTCGTCGCGACCGAGGACGGCACCAACCTGCTCGCCGGCTACAAGCGCGCCGCGAACATCCTCAAGAAGGAGGGCGTTCCCGATCGGGAGGCGGCAGTCGCCAGCTACGCGCCCGAACCCGCCGAAGCCGCACTGATCGCCGCACTCGACGCGGCCGAGCCCAAGGCGGCGGCGGCGATCGAGGCGGAGGATTTCGAGGGCGCGATGGCGGCGCTCGCCTCGCTGCGTGCGCCGATCGACGCGTTCTTCGACGACGTCACCGTCAACGACGCCGATCCCGCCAAGCGCGCCGCCCGGCTCCAGCTGCTCGACCGGGTCCGCGCCGCCGTTCATACGGTCGCCGATTTCAGCAGGATCGAGGGGTAGCGGCCCGATCCGACATGCTTTCCATCCTCCCCGGGGCAGGCATCCAGCGCAGTGAAGGATTAGCGATGACCCAATACGTGTACCGCTTCGGTGGCGGCGTTTCGGACGGTGGGAAGGGCGACAAGAATCTGCTCGGCGGCAAGGGCGCGAACCTTGCCGAAATGGCGTCGATCGGCCTGCCGGTGCCGCCGGGCTTCACCATCTCGACCGCGATGTGCACGCGCTATTACGAGGAAGGCGAGCAATTCCCGCAAAGCCTGCGGGACGAGGTCGCCGCCGGCATCGCGCATATCGAGGGGATCACCGGCAAGGCGTTCGGCGATCCGGCCAATCCCTTGCTCGTTTCGGTCCGTTCCGGCGCACGCGTGTCGATGCCGGGGATGATGGACACGGTGCTCAACCTCGGCCTCAACGACGCGACCGTCGAGGGGCTCGCCGCCCGCTCCGGCGACGCGCGCTTCGCCTGGGACAGCTATCGCCGCTTCATCCAGATGTATGCCGACGTGGTGCTCGAACTCGACCATGGCGCATTCGAGGAAGCGCTGGAGATCGCCAAGGAAGACAACGGCTTCACCCTGGATACCGAGCTGAGTGCCGACGATCTGCGCACGCTGGTCGGCGAATATAAGGCGCTGGTCGCGGCGGAATGGGGCAAGCCCTTCCCGCAGGACGTCCACGATCAATTGTGGGGCGCGGTCGGCGCGGTGTTCGGATCGTGGCAGTCGGAGCGCGCCAAGGTCTACCGCCGGCTCAACGACATCCCCGCCGACTGGGGTACCGCGGTCAACGTCCAGGCGATGGTGTTCGGCAATATGGGCGAGACCTCGGCGACCGGCGTCGCCTTCACCCGCGATCCGTCCAAGGGCGACCGCGCCTATTATGGCGAATTCCTGATCAACGCGCAGGGCGAGGACGTGGTGGCGGGCATCCGCACGCCGCAATATCTGACCCGCGCCGCGCGCGAGGAAGCGGGCGCCAAGCCCGCGTCGATGGAAGAGGCGATGCCCGCGGTCTATGCCGAGCTGGCCGCGGTGTTCGACCGGCTCGAAACGCATTACCGCGACATGCAGGACATCGAGTTCACCGTCGAACAGGGCAAGCTGTGGATGCTCCAGACGCGATCGGGCAAGCGCACCGCCAAGGCGGCGCTCAAGATCGCGGTCGACATGGCGAACGAGGGGCTGATCAGCCGGAACGAGGCGATCCTGCGCGTCGATCCGATGGCGCTCGACCAGCTGCTCCACCCGACGCTCGATCCCAAGGCGCCGCGCGACGTCATCGCCAAGGGCCTGCCCGCCTCGCCGGGCGCCGCCTCGGGCCGCGTCGTGTTCGACGCCGACAGCGCCGAGAAGCGCAAGGCGGCGGGGGAATCGGTCATCCTCGTCCGCGTCGAGACCAGCCCGGAGGATATCCACGGCATGCATGCCGCCGCCGGCATCCTGACGGCGCGCGGCGGCATGACCAGCCACGCCGCGGTGGTCGCGCGCGGCATGGGCCGGCCGTGCGTCTCGGGCGCGGGGTCGCTGTCGATCTCCGCCAAGGACAAGGTGATGAAGGTCGCCGGTCGGACGATCGGCGAGGGCGACACGATCACCATCGACGGCACCAGCGGCGAGGTGATGTTCGGCTCCGTCGCCACCGTCCAGCCCGAGCTCGCCGGCGATTTCGGCGTGCTGATGGAATGGGCCGACGGCGTGCGCCGGCTCAAGGTGCGCGCCAATGCCGAGACGCCGCTCGACTGCCAGACCGCGCGCGACTTCGGCGCCGAGGGCGTCGGCCTCTGCCGCACCGAACATATGTTCTTCGACGCCGACCGGATCACCGCGGTGCGCCAGATGATCCTCGCGCAGGACGAGGCGGGGCGTCGCGCCGCGCTCGCCAAATTGCTGCCGGCGCAGCGCAGCGACTTCACCGCGATCTTCGAGGTGATGGCGGGGTTGCCGGTGACGGTGCGGCTGCTCGATCCGCCGCTGCACGAATTCCTGCCGCACGAGGAGAATGAATTCGCCGAGGTCGCCGCGGCGGCCGGCGTCGATATCGAGCTGCTCAAGCGCCGCGCCACGGAGCTGCACGAATTCAACCCGATGCTCGGCCATCGCGGCTGCCGGCTCGGCGTCACCTATCCCGAGATCTACGAGACGCAGGCGCGGGCGATCTTCGAGGCGGCGCTCGACGTCGCAGCCAGGTCGGGGAAGGCGCCGATCCCCGAGGTGATGATCCCGCTGGTCGCCACCAAGCGCGAGCTCGACCTGATGAAGGCGGTGGTCGACAAGGCGGCGCAGGCGGTGTTCGCCGAGCGCGGCACGACGATCGACTATCTCGTCGGCACGATGATCGAGCTGCCGCGCGCCGCGCTCAAGGCGGGTGAGATCGCCGAGACGGGCGAGTTCTTCTCGTTCGGCACCAACGACCTGACCCAGACCACCTTGGGCGTCAGTCGCGACGATGCGGCGCGCTTCCTCGGCGCCTATGTCGAGCAGGGCATCTATGCCAAGGACCCGTTCGTCAGCCTCGACGTCGAGGGCGTCGGCGAGCTGGTCGAGCTGGCGGCGGAGCGCGGGCGCAAGACGCGGCCCGACATCAAGCTCGGCATCTGCGGCGAACATGGCGGCGACCCGGCGAGCATCGCCTTCTGCGAGAAGGTCGGGCTCGATTACGTGTCGGCCTCGCCCTATCGCGTGCCGATCGCCCGGCTGGCGGCGGCGCAGGCGGCGTTGCGCTAGGCCTCCGTGCTCCGGCGCATGCAGGAGCCCAGGTGCGCTGTTTGGCCCTGGGTTCCTGCGGGCGCAGGAACACCGCGTCACATTGACCACGCCGCGCCCGCCCCGCTATCGCCGCGGCACAGACAGGAGAGTCACGGGCGATGAACAAGCTCTATCCCGATGCGGCCGCGGCGCTCGACGGGCTGCTGCATGACGGCATGACGATCTGCGCGGGCGGCTTCGGCCTGTGCGGCATTCCGGAGCGGCTGATCGACGCGATCCAGGCGGCAGGTACCAAAGACCTTACCATCGCCAGCAACAATGCCGGCATCGACGGCGAGGGGCTCGGCAAGCTGCTGCGGACGCGGCAGGTGAAGAAGATGATCTCGAGCTACGTCGGCGAGAACAAGGAGTTCGAGCGGCAGTATCTCAGCGGCGAGCTGGCGGTGGAATTCTGTCCCCAGGGCACGCTCGCCGAACGCTGCCGCGCCGGCGGCGCGGGCATTCCCGGTTTCTACACCAAGACCGGCGTCGGTACGCTGATCGCCGAGGGCAAGGAAGTGAAGAGCTTCGACGGCGAGGAGTATATCCTCGAACGCGGCATCCGCGCCGACCTCAGCATCATCAAGGGCTGGAAGGCGGACGAGAGCGGCAATCTGATCTTCCGCAAGACCGCGCGCAACTTCAACCAGCCGATGGCCACCGCGGGGCGCATCTGCGTCGCCGAGGTCGAGGAAGTGGTGCCGGTCGGCAGCCTCGACCCCGATGCGATCCATCTGCCCGGCATCTACGTCAAGCGGATGATCGTCGGCGCGCCCTATGACAAGAAGATCGAGTTCCGCACCGTGCGCGAGCGGGCGGCGGCATGATGCGGCGCGCGGCCCTGCTGCTGGCGACCGCGCTGCTCGCCGGCTGTGGCGGCACGCGGCAGCGCGTCGCGACGCTGCCCGCGCCGGGCCAGACCTATACCGCCGACGGCAGATTGGTGCGGATCACCGGCCTCACCACATTACCGCCGCCGACCGGTGCGGCAGGTGCAGGTGCAGGGGCAGCGGGTGCGACGGCCGCCGATGCGCAGCCGGTGCCGCCGCAATATCAATATCTCTACGGCTCGGCGGAGGCGGCGGCGCTCAGCCGGCAGGCGTTCCGCGCGCTCGTGGCCTATGCGACCTATCGCCGCGCCGCCGGGGACAGCGTCGTGCTCGCCCCCGGCGCGACGCTCGCCGCGCCGCGCTGGCAGGCGTGCGACGGCAAGCCGCGCGCCGCGGTGTTCGATGCCGACGAGACGGTGCTGCTCAATCTCGGCGTCGAGGCGCTGGCGGCGCGCCACCCCTCCGCACCCTTCGATCCGGCGCAATGGGCGCGATGGGAGCGGACCGGCGCCAAAGCGGTCGCGCCGGTGCCGGGCGCCGTCGAGGCCTTCGCCGCGCTGCGGGCGGCGGGCATCGCGGTGATCATCAACAGCAATCGCGGCGCCGCCACCGCCGCCGGCACGGTCGCCGCGCTCAAGGCGGCGGGGCTGGGGGACTTCACGCCAGGCGGCGACCTGCTGCTGCGCGACGGGCCGAGTGGCAAGGACGCGCGGCGCAACGCGATCGCGGCGCGCTATTGCGTGGTGGCGATGGCGGGCGACCAGCTCGGCGACTTCAGCGACCTGTTCGCCGGTCCCTCCGCCGCCGCCCGCCGCGCGCTCGCCGAGGGCGAGGGGATTGCGGCGATGTGGGGCAACGGCTGGTTCGTGCTGCCCAATCCGGTCTATGGCAGCGGCCTGTCGGGCGGGTTCGCCGACGTCTTCCCCGCCGACAAACGCTGGAGCGACACGCCATGAAGCCGGCCAAGCCGCGCGCCATCCCGCTGTCGGCGATCCCCGATCTCGGCGCCCGATCGGTCGAGGTCGCGCGCATCTGGGTAACCGACCGCGCGGGGTCGACGGTGGTGATCGATGCGGGCGTGCTCGCCGATGCGGAGATGTTCGGCGTCCTGATGGCCGACACCATCCGCCACGCCGCCAAGGCCCATGCGCAGGCGCTCGGCATCGATGCGGGCGAGGCCGAAGCCCTGATCTGGCGCGGCGTCGATAGCGCGCGTCCCGAACTCGATCCCGACGCGCTCGCGCGGATCGCCAACCATCCCGGAGGATTGCACTGATGACCACGCAGACGACGGGCTGGGACCGTAACCAGATGGCGGCGCGCGCCGCACAGGAATTGCGCGACGGCTATTACGTCAACCTCGGCATCGGCATCCCGACGCTGGTCGCCAACCATATCCCGCCCGGCGTCGAGGTGACGCTGCAATCGGAAAACGGCATGTTGGGTATCGGCCCGTTTCCCTTTGACGACCAAGTCGACCCCGATCTGATCAACGCCGGCAAGCAGACGATCAGCGAATTGCCGCACAGCGCCTATTTCGGCAGCGAGCAGAGCTTCGCGATGATCCGCGGCGGCCACATCGACCTGACGGTATTGGGCGCGATGGAGGTGAGCGAGGGCGGCGACATCGCCAACTGGATGATCCCCGGCAAGATGATCAAGGGCATGGGCGGCGCGATGGACCTCGTCGCCGGGGTCAAGCAGATCATCGTCGTCATGGATCACACCGCCAAGGACGGCAGCGCCAAGTTCATCCCCGCCTGCACGCTGCCGCTGACCGGCCGCAACGTCGTCGACATGATCGTCACCGATCTCGCCGTATTCCGCCGCCCCGATCACCAGTCCCGCTTCCGGCTGGTCGAGCTGGCGCCGGGCGTCACCGCGGACGAGGTCGCGGCGAAGACGACGGCGGCGTTCGATCACGCATGAGCCGGCGCGGTCCGCTTCGCGGCTATAAGTAAGCGATCGATCATCGGAAAGTCGCGGCCATGAGTTACGTCCTGATCACCGCCAATCGCAATTATTCGAGCTGGTCGCTGCGGCCGTGGGCGTTGATGACCGCGCTCGGCATTCCGTTCGTCGATCGGATCGAGCCGTTCACGCAGGCGGAAAACCATGCGGCGTTCCGCGCCTTCTCGCCGACCGGGCAGGTGCCGGTGCTGATCGACGGCGATCGGACGATCTGGGATTCGCTCGGTATCGTCCTCTATCTCGCCGACCGGCATGCCGGCGTCTGGCCGGCGGACGCGGCGGCGCGGGCGTGGGCGCAATGCGCGGTGGCGGAGATGCACGGCGGCTTCGGCGCGCTGCGCAGCGAGCGGACGATGAACGTCGGCGTCCGCGCGACTCCGGCTACGGGGTCGGCGGAGCTGGCGCGGGACGTCGCGCGGATCGCCGAACTGTGGGCGGAGGGGCTGGCGCGCTTCGGCGGTCCATGGCTTGCCGGCGAGACGTTCAGCGCGGTGGATGCCTTTTACGCTCCGGTCGCCTTCCGCGTCCGCACCTATGGGATCGAGGTCGGCGACGCTGGGCGGCGCTGGGTCGACACGATCCTCGCCCATCCGGCGCTGCGCGCCTGGGAAGCGGCGGCGCTCGCCGAGACATGGCGCGAGGCGGAGCATGAGGCAGACCTGCATCGCTGTGGCATGGTCACGGCGGACTATCGTCGCTAGGCAATAATCTGTCGCACCGGGTTCCGCTCGCGCATCATTTGAGTTAACGGCCGCGCATCATGACCTCCATTCCGCACACCTTGTATGAAAAGATCTGGGCCGCGCACGTCGTCGAACGGCGTGAGGATGGCACCTGCCTCATCTATATCGACCGGCACCTCGTCCATGAGGTGACGAGCCCGCAGGCCTTCGAGGGGCTGCGCGTCGCCGGGCGGCGGGTGCGCCGGCCCGAACTCACCCTCGCGGTGCCGGATCACAATCTGCCGACGACGCCGCGGGTGGATGCGGTCGGGCGGATGCTGCCGATCGCCGATCCGGAGAGCGCGCAACAGCTCGACGCGCTTCGCCGCAACACCGCCGAATTCGGTATCGACTATATCGACGCGACGGCGGCGGAGCAGGGCATCGTCCATGTCGTCGGGCCGGAACTGGGCTTCACGCTGCCCGGCACGACGTTGGTGTGCGGCGACAGCCATACCTCGACGCACGGCGCGCTCGGCGCGCTCGCCTTCGGCATCGGCACCAGCGAGGTCGAGCATGTGCTGGCGACGCAGACGCTGCTGCTCAGCCCGTCGAAGACGATGGAGGTGCGCGTCGACGGCACCTTGGGCTTCGGGGTCAGCCCCAAGGACGTGATCCTCGCGATCATGGGGCGGATCGGCGCGGCGGGCGGCACCGGCCATGTCATCGAATATACCGGCGAGGTGATCCGCGCCATGTCGATCGAGGGGCGGATGACCGTCGCCAACATGTCGATCGAGGGCGGCGCGCGCGCCGGTCTGGTCGCCCCCGACGATGTCACCTTCGCCTATCTGAAGGGGCGGCCGATGGCGCCGCAGGGCGATGCATGGGAGCAGGCGGTCGCCTGGTGGCGCAGCCTCGCCACCGATGCCGGCGCGACCTACGACAAGCGCGTCGTGCTCGACGCGACCGATATCGCACCGGCGCTGACCTGGGGAACGAGCCCCGAGGATGTCGTGCCGATCACCGGCGTCGTCCCCGCGCCCGACAGCTTCGCCGATCCCGCCAAGCGCGCCGCGGCGCAGCGCAGCCTCGACTATATGGGCCTGACGCCGGGCACGGCGATGCAGGACGTCGCCGTGCAGCATGTCTTCATCGGCAGCTGCACCAACAGCCGGATCGAGGATCTGCGCGCCGCCGCCGCGGTCGCCGATGGTCGCCGCGTCGCCGATGGCGTGCGCGCGATGGTCGTACCGGGATCGGGACTGGTCAAGCGCCAGGCGGAGGCAGAGGGGCTGGACCAAATCTTCACCCGCGCCGGCTTCGAATGGCGCGAGCCGGGCTGTTCGATGTGTCTGGCGATGAACCCGGACAAGGTCCCTGCGGGAGAGCGGTGCGCCTCCACGTCGAACCGGAATTTCGTGGGTCGACAGGGACCTGGCGCGCGCACACATCTGCTGTCGCCGGCGATGGCGGCGGCGGCGGCGGTCACCGGCCATTTGGCCGACGTGCGGGATCTGATGGGAGCGACGCGATGAAGAAGGTGCTGGTATTGCTGGTGGCAGGCGCGATGCTGAGCGGCGTCGCCGCCTATGTCGCGGGCGCGCGGGCGCTCGCGCATCCGGCCAAGATCGAGCGCTGACGGACGCACCGATGCAACCCGTCACCCGCGTCAGCGGCACCGCCTATCCCTGGGGTGCCAAGAATATCGACACCGACATCATCATCCCGGCGCATTGGCTCAAGACGATCTCGCGTGCCGGCCTCGCGCGCGGTGCGTTCGAGACGGTGCGCGCACAGCCGGGCAACGTCTTCGACGATCCGCGCTACGCGGGTGCGCCGATCCTGATCGCCGGCGACAATTTCGGCTGCGGGTCGAGCCGTGAGCATGCCGCCTGGGCGCTCGCCGATATGGGCGTGCGTGCGGTGATTGCGCCGAGCTTCTCCGACATCTTCTCCGGCAATGCGTTCAAGAACGGCATCGTCCCCGTGGTGCTGCCGCAGGAGGCGGTCGATCGGCTGGTCGAGGTGGCGAAGGACCAGCCGGTCACCGTCGACCTCGAGACGATGACGGTGACGACCCCCTATCAGGACCGGTTCGCCTTCACGCTCGATGCCTTCCGCCGGCAATGCCTGATGGAGGGGCTGGACGAGATCGGCCTGACGATGGCAAGAGATACCGCGATTTCGAAATTCGAAGGCGCGGTGGATCGATACCGCCCCTGGATCGGGAGCAGGAGCGGTTATGCGGGCATTGCTATCGACGGCGCCGGGCGGACCTGACACTCTAGAACTCACCGAATTGGCGGACGTGCAGCCGGCACGCGGGCAGGTCCGCGTCGCCGTCAAGGCCTGTGCGATCAATTACCCCGACGTGCTGATCATCGAGGATCGCTACCAGTTCAAGCCGCCGCGCCCATTCGCACCGGGCGGCGAGATCGCCGGGGTGATCGATGCGCTCGGCGAGGGTGTCGACGGCTGGCAGATCGGCGACCGGGTGATGGGGGTGATCGGCCATGGCGGGCTGGCGACGCAGATCGTCACCGATCCGCAGCGCCTGTATCGGTTGCCGGCCGAGCGCGACTTTGCCGAGGGGGCGGCGTTGCTGCTGACCTATGCGACGACGATCCATGCGCTGCTCGACCGCGGGCGCCTGGGCGCGGGCCAGGCGTTGCTCGTGCTCGGCGCGGCGGGCGGGGTCGGGCTGGCGGCGATCGAACTCGGCAAGGCGTTCGGCGCGCGCGTCGTCGCGGCGGTGTCGTCCGAGGAGAAGGCCGCGGCCGCAAGCGCGGCGGGGGCGGACGAGACGATCGTCTATGGCCGCGCGCCGTTCGACAAGGATGCGTCCAAGGCGCTCGCCGAGCGGTTCAAGGCGGCGGGCGGGCGCGGCGGGTTCGACGTGATCTACGATCCGGTCGGCGGCGACTATGCGGAGCCGGCCTTGCGCGCGATCGGCTGGGAAGGGCGCTATCTGGTCGTCGGTTTTCCGGCCGGCATCCCCAGGCTGCCGCTCAACCTGACGTTGCTCAAGAGCTGCGATGTCTGCGGCGTCTTCTGGGGGGCGTTCGCCGCGCGTGCTCCGCAGGCCAATGCCGCGCATGTCGCGACCCTGTTCGACCTGTGGCGCGACGGTCGCATCGCACCCAAGGTCACCGCGCGCTACCCGCTCGACCGTGGCGGTGACGCGATCGCGGCCATGGCGGCACGGACCGCGATCGGCAAATTGGTGGTGACGCTCGACTGAGCGGTCAGCGTATCGCGAAGAACAGCGCGAGCAGCATCGCCCACAGCAGGACCGAGATGACCGAGCCGACGACGATGCCGGTGAGCGGTGCGGCGCGGCTGGAACGGCGCGGGGTGGTGCGGACGGGGCCGCCGACGGGGACGGGCCGGTTGATCATGATCCTTCTCCTGCGGCGCGAATGGATTGCCGCGCCATATATAGTTATCGCTCCATTAACCTATTGGTTCCGGACCGGGCAATGCGGCGCTCCGTTGCGCCTGCCGGGGCCCCACCCTATGTGCGCAGACGAGCAACAAGGGGTAAGCCGACGATGTCCATGTTCGACGACCGCGAACGCAGCCACGAGGCGGCCTTCGCACGGGAGGAGGAGATGGCGTTCCGCATCACCGCGCGTCGCAACCGTCTGCTCGGCCAATGGGCCGCGGCGCAGATGGGGCTGACCCCCGAGGAGACCGACGCTTATGCCAAGTCGGTCGTCCAGGCCGATTTCGAGGAAGCCGGTGACGAGGATGTCGTGCGCAAGCTGTTCGGCGACCTTACCGCCGCCGGTGTCGACATCGACGATGCCAGCGTCCGCCGCGCGCTCGCCGAGAAGATGATCGAGGCGCGTCGCCAGCTGTTCCAGTCGGAGCAGGGCTGATGCCGATGGCCGCCGATGACATCGCCGCGCTGATCCGCGCCGCCATCCCCGACGCGATCGTCGAGATCACCGATCTCGCCGGCGACGGCGATCATTATGCCGCCCGCGTCGTCTCGCCGAGCTTCGCCGGCAAGCCGCTGCGCCAGCAGCACCAGGCCGTCTATGCGGCGCTCGGCACGCGGATGGGCGGCGAACTCCACGCCTTGCAACTCAAGACCGCTGCCGCCTGAGGAATGACCATGACTGACGATATCAACGCCCGCATCGACACCGTCGTGAAGAGCCACCCGGTGGTGCTGTTCATGAAGGGCAGCCCGCTGTTCCCGCAGTGCGGCTTCTCCAGCCGTGCGGTGGCGATCCTCGACCATCTCGACGTGCAATATGAGAGCGTCGACGTGTTGCAGGACCAGGGCATCCGTCAGGGCATCAAGGCCTATTCGGACTGGCCGACGATTCCGCAGCTCTACGTCGGCGGCGAATTCGTCGGCGGATCGGACATCATGATGGAGATGTATGAGAGCGGCGAACTCGCCACTCTGCTGAAGCGCGACGCGGCCTGACCGGACCGGCATGGCGGGCGCGGTGACGCCCCGTCATGCCGTCGTGATGACCGGCATGAACCCCGGGCGCGTTCGGCAGTACGTTCCGCTGACCCCGGTGCTCCGCACAAAGATAACGTTGTAAAGCCCTGCCAGCCCGCCTGCATGGACGGGGTCTGTGCGGCGCTCTCCGCCTGCCCGACACACCCCGTCACCCCGGACTTGTACGGGGTCCACCGCGCCGCGATATCGACGGCTCACGCTCCTGCGGCTCCGTGAATGCCGGACCACGCCCGGCATGACGACGGCAGGGGACGGTCGCGATCGTCAGGGAAGGCCGGGTGCGGGTGGGGTCGCGAGACGCGGAACAGCGATGACCCCACCCTGCTGAAGCGTCGTGACGCTCGGCTGTCCGACCCTACGCACGTGCCGTGCCAGTATTGGAAACCCGCGGAAATCTGCGGTGCAACCCCCTTCGCGCCACACGCAACCGCGTATCACCTGTAAGCCGATCCGACACCCGATCATCCTGCTTGACTACGCGCGTAATCGATACGATTACATACGTAGTCCAGACAGGAGCGCGACGTGGCCGAACGAATCAGCGATGCCGAACATGCGGTGATGGAGGTGCTGTGGGATGAGGCGCCGCTCACCGCGCAGGACGTAGCCGAGCGCGTCGATCCGGCGCGCGGCTGGAGCGCCAATACGGTCAAGACGCTGCTCGGACGATTGCTCGCCAAGGCGGCGATCACGCATGAGGAAGACGGCCGCCGCTATCTCTACCGGCCGCTGGTCGCGCGCGGCGACTATGTTTCGGGCGAATCGAAACGCCTGATCGACCGGCTGTTCGGCGGCAAGTTGACGCCGCTGGTCGCGCATCTTGCCGAGCGGGACGAATTGAGCGCGCAGGACATCGCCGAGATCGAGGCGCTGCTCAAGGCGATCAAGCCATGACCGGCTGGCTGATCGAGGCGCTGGTCGCCTCCACGCTGCTGATGCTGCTCGTCCTGCTGGTGCGCGCACCGGTGCGCCAGGCGTTCGGCGCGCAGCTCGGCTATGCGCTTTGGGCTTTGCCCGTGTTGCGGTTGCTGCTGCCGCCGCTGCCCGCGGCCTGGCGGCAGGTGGCGGTGACGCCGATCAGCCGGGCCGGCGAGACGATCACCATCTTCGTCGGCGACGCGCCGGCGCAGGCTGTCGCGGCGGCACCATCGGCGTCCCTTGCACCGATGATCGGCGCGGCGATCGCGCTGCTCTGGGCGGCGGGGGCGATCGGATTCCTCGTCTGGCACCTCACCAGCCACGCCCGCCACTGCCGCCGGCTGCTGCGCAGCGCAGCGAGCATCGAGGAGGTGCGCGGCGTGCGCGTCATCGCCAGCAAGGCCGCCGCCGGCCCGCTCGCCTTCGGTGTGATGCGCCGCTACGTCGCCTTTCCGCTCGATTTCGCCGACCGCTATGACGCCGACGAGCGCGAACTGGCGCTCGAACATGAGATCGGCCACCACCAGCGCGGCGACCTCGTCGCCAATTGGATCGCGCTCGCGGTGCTGGCGCTGCACTGGTTCAATCCGGTGGCGTGGCGCGCCTTCCGCGCCTTTCGCGCCGATCAGGAACTCGCCAATGACGCGCGGGTGCTCGCCGGCCGCTCGACGATCGACCGGCATGCCTATGCCTGTGCGATCGTCAAGGCGGCGCATGGCGGTGCCGTCTCCGCCGCCTGCCATCTCCATACCATCGATGATCTGAAAGGGAGGATCCGCATGCTGTCCACGTCCCGTCTGTCGCCGCGTCGGCTCGCTGCCGGGGGCGCCCTGGTGTCATCGCTCGCCCTCGTCGGGCTCGGCCTCACCGCTTCGGGCACCAGCGCGGCGAGCGCGCTGAGCGGCCGGGTGGGCGATGCGATGGGAGTCGATCTGCAAACCCCGGCCGCTCCTGCAGCACCGGCCGCTCCGCCAGCCCCGGCGGCCCCGGCGGCAGCCATCGCGCCCGCCGCCCCGGCCGCGCCGCATCGCGTCATCGTCAAGACGGTTCACGACGAGAATCGCGTCGTGACGATCAATCGCACCGCCGCCCCCGTGGTCGACGCGGGCGCCATCCAGCCTCGCGTCGATCGCGCGATGACGGGAGTCCCGGCCGTCACCGAGCGCCGCTGCGTCGATGGCGCCGATGGCGGGCCGCAGCGCTTTGTCATCACCACCGGCAGGGGCGATCGCCGCGCGATGGTCATCTGCAGCAATCGCATCCAGACGGCGGCGCTGGCCGGTGCCGAAGCCGGCCTCAACGCCGAGAAGATCCGGCTCGACGCGATGGCCAGCGCGCTGGCGAGCGTCCAGGCGACGCGCGCCCGCGTCTCCGACAATGACGCCATCCCGGCGGCGGAGCGGCAGGAGGCGCTTGCCGACATCGACGCGGCGCTCGCCGAACTGCGCGCGGAGATGGCGTCGGGCGGCAAGGACTGAGCGGCGCAGGCGGGTGCTGCCGAGGGCCTTGCGTCCGAAACAGCATCCGCGACGCCCGGCGCGGGGGAGACGCGCCGCGCCGCTCGCGCCGCACGACGAGCGCTTTCGTCGCGCCATGCCCTCCCGGCCGCGCCCCAGCGGCAGTCCGCCCTTGCGCTCGGCTCCGTTGCAGGCCACATCCGGATCGATGGCTGAGCATCCGACCGGTATCCCGATCCAGCTCGAGCCGCTCGTCGTCCGCGTGCTCGCGCCCAATCCGTCGCCGTACACCTTCGGGGGCACGCAGACCTACATCGTCGGGCATGACGATCTGGCGGTGATCGATCCCGGCCCCGACGATCCGGCGCATATCGACACGCTGCTGCGTATCATCGCCGGCCGGCCGGTGCGCGCGATCGTCATCACCCATCATCATCGCGACCACAGCCCCGCCAGCCGCCCGCTCGCCGCCGCGACCGGGGCGCCGATCGTCGGCGCGGTGCCGCAGCACGTCACCGGCGACCATCCCGGGCTCGATGCGGCGTTCGACGCCGACTATGCGCCCGACCGCGTGCTCGCCGATGGCGAGGCCGTGCAGGGCGATGGGTGGACGCTCCGGGCGCTGGCGACGCCGGGCCATACCTCCAACCATCTCGCCTTCGTGCTGCCGGAGACGGGGGCGCTTTTTTCGGGCGATCACGTCATGGGCTGGGCGACGAGCGTGGTCTCGCCGCCCGACGGCGACATGGGCCAGTATATGGCGAGCCTCGAGCGGTTGCTCGGTCGCGACGAGCGCATCTATTATCCCGGCCACGGCGAGGCGGTCGAACAGCCGCAGCGGCTGGTGCGCGGCATGCTCGGCCATCGCAAGCAGCGCGAAGGGCAGATCCTGCGGCTGCTCGCCGCCGGGCCGCTGCCGCTCGCCGACATGACGGCGCGGATGTACGTCGGGCTCGATCCGCGATTAATCCCCGCGGCGCAACGATCGGTGCTCGCACATCTCTATGATTTGAGAGGACGGGGCTTGGCAGACGAGGAGGGCGAGCAATGGCGGATCACGGGGTGAACGAGCCGGCGACGCCCGAACCGCCGCGCGGCTCGACCGGGTCGTTCCTCGGCAAGGCGGCGGGCGTGATCGTGCTGCTCGGCCTCGCCGTGCTGATCGGCCTGTGGGGCGTGCAGCGCTACGTCGAGCGCAAGCTGTCGCCCGATCCGACCACCGTCGCCAGCGCCAGCCTGCAAGGCCTGCGCGAACAGAACCGCCTGTCCGCCTTTGCCGCGCGATTCGTCGCGGTCAGCACCTCGCGCCAGTCGCAGCTCGGCCTGTCGACCGAGAAGACGCTGATCATGCCGGGGCTGGTGCGCTACGAGGTCGATCTCGGCAAGCTGACGCAGCGCGACGTCGCCTGGGATGCGGCGACGCGGACGCTGTCGGTGCGGCTGCCGCCGATCGAACTCGACGGGCCGCAGGTCGATCTCACCGCGATCCGCGAATATGGCAGCGGCGGCATCCTGTCGCGGCTGACCGATGCCGATACCGCGCTCGATGCCGCCAACCGCCGCGCCGGGCAGGCGGAGCTGGTCCGCCAGGCGCGCGACGCGACGCCGATGAAGCTCGCGCGCGATGCGACGCGCCGCGCGGTCGAGAACAGCTTCGTCATGCCGCTGCGCGCCGCCGGGATCGACGCCACCGTCAAGGTCAGCTTCGTCGACGATCCCACCGCATCGACCGAACGCTGGGACGAAAGCCGCTCGCTGGCGGAAGTGCTTGGCAACGCCCGTTGAGGGCGGGCGCGCAATCGCCTAACGGAGACGCTATGGACCTTCGCACCAGCTTCGCCGGGCTCGACCTGCGCGCCGAGATCGAGCGCCTCCGCAAGGAGCGCAACGCCGTGATCCTGGCGCATTATTATCAAAAGCCCGAGTTGCAGGACCTCGCCGATTTCGTCGGCGACAGCCTCGACCTCAGCCGCAAGGCGCAGGCGACCGACGCCGACGTCATCGCCTTCTGCGGCGTCCGCTTCATGGCGGAGACCGCCAAGATCCTCAGCCCCGACAAGATCGTCGTGCTGCCCGACATGGACGCCGGCTGTTCGCTCGAGGACAGCTGCCCGCCCGACCAGTTCGCCGCCTTCCGCGCCGCGCATCCCGATCATATCGCGTTGACCTACATCAACTGCTCGACCGAGGTGAAGGCGCTGAGCGACGTCATCGTCACCTCGTCCTCGGCGGAGGCGATCCTGGCGCAGCTGCCGCGCGACCAGAAGATCATCTTCGGGCCGGATCGCAACCTCGGCGGCTATCTCCAGCGCAAGACCGGGCGCGAGCTGCTGCTGTGGCCGGGCGTGTGCATCGTCCACGAGGCGTTCAGCGAGACCGAATTGCTCAAGCTCAAGGCCCAGCATCCCGGCGCGCCGGTCGCCGCGCATCCGGAATGTCCGGCGGTGATCCTCGACCATGCCGATTACGTCGGCTCGACGCGCGGCATCCTCGAATTCGCGCAGGCGATGCCGGGCGAGACGCTGATCGTCGCGACCGAGCCGCACATCATCCACCAGATGGAAAAGGCGATGCCGGCCAAGCGCTTCATCGGCGCGCCGGGGGCGGACGGCAACTGCAACTGCAATATCTGCCCGTATATGGCGCTCAACACGATGGAGAAGCTCTACGTCGCATTGCGCGACCTCACCCCCCGGATCGAGATCGAGGAAGGTCTGCGGCTGAAGGCGAAGACCAGCCTCGACGCGATGCTGGCGATGGCATCCGCGACGGTCGGGCAGGGCGATCTCGGCCCCGCGCCTGCCGCACCGCTGCCGGTCACCGGCGACTGAGCTAGTGCGTCGGCGCGGCGACGGGGGCGATCAGATTGCGGGCTTCGTTGATATGGATGCCGACCAGGATCAGATCGAGCTCGTCCGCCTTCTGCAATGCGGCGGCCAGCAGGTGCTGCAACTCGTCCAGTGCCTCGCGATCGGTCATCGCCTGTTCCCCATGATCTGGCCGCGAATCCAGGACGATACGTCCACCGTGGCATTTGACAGGATCGTATACGCATGACCGGCTTTACTCTAGATGGTTTCGACCCGGATCGCTTCGTCACCGCGACGCTGGCCGAGGATCTCGGCACCGCCGGCGATATCACCGCGGCGGCGGTGATCCCGGCGGAGGCGCGCTTCACCGGCGTGATGGATACGCGCGACGAGATCGTCGTCGCCGGTCTCGGCCTTGCCGAGGCGTTCTTCCGTGCGCTCGACCCCGAGGCGCGGATCACGCCGCTGGTCGAGGACGGCGCGTGGATGTCGGCACATAGCGAGCTGATGCGGATCGAGGGTCGGGCGCGCGCACTGCTGACCGCGGAGCGGTCCGCGCTCAACACCATCCAGCATCTGTCGGGGATCGCGACGCTGACCCGTGCCTATGTCGATGCGATTGCGGGGACGGGCGCGGTGCTGCTCGACACGCGCAAGACCATTCCCGGCCTGCGCCGGCTGGAGAAATATGCGACGCGCTGCGGCGGTGCCCAGAACCACCGGCTCGGCCTGTGGGATGCGGCGATGATCAAGGACAATCACGTCGCGGTCGCGGGCGGCATCACGCCGGCGGTCGAGCGCGCGGTGGCGGCGGGGATCGACCGGATCATCGTCGAGGTCGACCGGATCGACCAGATCGAACCGGCGATCGACGCGGGCGCGACCCATCTGTTGCTCGACAACATGCCGCCGGCGATGCTGCGCGAGGCGGTGGCGCGGGTCGCCGGACGCGTGCCGACCGAAGCCTCGGGCGGCGTGCGGCTCGACACGGTGCGCGCGATCGCCGAGACGGGGGTGACCTATGTCTCGGTCGGGCGGCTCACCCAGTCGGCGCCGGCCGCGGATATCGGGCTCGACTTCACCGCGGTGTGAGGGGTGGTCGAGGGCATTCCAGTCGATCGACCGCGGCGTTTTCCTGTTGAGGCGCCCGCGACGAAGTTGATACTTTGCCAAGATATGCCAATTGCTCTGGATGACCAGTATTCCCGCGAAAGCGGGAATCCAGTGGCCCAGCAGAACAGCGGTACGCGGCAAAGAAACACTGGGTTCCCGCGTTCGCGGGAGCGCTGGTATAGCTTGGCTACTGCACTACAAAGCGTCGGTTCTGTTAAGTAAGAAGCCATGAAGCTCGGCATGGTCTTTCGAGGCTGCGTCGAGCGTCAGGTCAATTGCGTCTCTTGGACTTCTCGAACACAGGGCCTGCTCCGGCAGGCCATCCCGCCAACTCCCTTGCACGCGGCGCGGCGGCGCGGCTAGGCTGGGCCGGTCTGACAAGGGGGACGTGCCATGACCAAACCGCCATCGATCGCGCGGTTCGAGCAATTCTATTGGGCCTCGGTGATCCTCGGGCTGGTCAACGCCGGGCTCAACTGGAGCAAGTCGCAGGCGGTGCTCGCGGCCAATCCGATGCTCGCCAAGGCGACCTGGTTCCTGCCGGCCTCCCAGGTGCTGGGGCTGACGATCGCGGTGCTGATCTGGTATTTCGTCGCCCGCCGGCCGAGCGTCATCGCGAAATGGGTGCAGGTGGTGTTCGCCGCGCTGGGGGCGTTCGGTCTGCTGTCGGCGCTCGCGCTGCTCGCCATGGGGCGGTCGGCGATGAGCGCCCAGATCGCGCTCGGTTTCGTCGCCAACATGCTCTACATCGCGGCCGCGGTGATGCTGTTCAAGCCGGACGCCCGGCTGTGGTTCGGCGAAGGGCTGGACGAAGACGACGATCTGGCGCTGCATCCGTGATCGTCCGTCTCGCCGCCGCCGCGCTGGTCGCGCTGTTGCCGGTCGCCGCCCAGGCGCAGGCCGATCGCTGCATCGCCCCGGGAGCGCTGCCGCGGCCGCGCCCCGATCTGCCAAGCGACAGCCAGCCGCGGCGCTTGCTGCCGATCGGCGGCTATACGCTCGCGATCACCTGGTCGCCGCAATATTGCCGCGACCATGGCGGCGACGGCGATGCCCGCTTCCAATGCCGCTCCGGGCAGCGGTTCGGCTTCACCCTGCATGGCCTGTGGCCCGACGGGGTCGGCAAGGACTGGCCGCAATATTGTCAGGCGACGCCGCTGCTGTCGCGCGCGACAATCCGGCGGCATATCTGCGCGACGCCGTCGGCGCAGCTGATGCAGCACGAATGGTCGAAGCACGGCACCTGCATGGCGGGCTATGATCCGGAACGCTATTTCACGACGTCGAACCGGCTCTACGGCAAGTTGCGCTTCCCCGACTGGGCGGCGCTGTCCCGCGGGCCGGTGACGGCGGGGGCGGTCGCGGCGGCGATGGCGAAGCGCAATCCCGGCCTCGGCGCGGACATGATGCGCGTCACCGCGACGAAACAAGGCTGGCTCGACGAGATCTGGATCTGCCTCGACACGGCCTTCCGCTATCAGCGCTGCCCCGTGCACCAGGGCGGCCTGCCCGGCGCCGCGACGGTGAAGATCGCGCTCTAGGCCTTAGCCGATCACCGCCGTCGCCGGATGATGTTTGTCGAGGTGACGGCGGATGATCCGCAGGTTGCGCGTGTTCGAGCGGAAGAAGAAGTCGGGCACCGCACCGATGAAGGGGATCAGCCCCAGCGCCCAGTCGATCCCGACATTGCCGAACATCCGCGCCATCTGCAGCTTCGACATGTGCAGATTGCGCGCTTCGAACACCAGCCACGCGCCGACGACGGCGGCGATCGTCGGACCGGCGACGGGGACGAGATCGAGGATCACGTCGAGCCCGAGCTTGCGGTTGGTGCCGGGGATGGTGACCAGCCCCTCCATCACCCGCTCCATCGCCTCGAGGCGGACGCGCACCGCGGCGGGGTCGCGGCCGACGGGGAGCGATTCGAGCATCGAGCGGGCTTCGATCCGGGTGGGGCGGGTGACGGTCATAGACCTTAATTGGTGTCGTCGCGCAGCCGGTTCAACGGGTGCCAGGCGCGCGTATTGGCGCGCCACTGGCGCAGCCGCATCGCCACCGCCGACCAGCGCAGCGGCCGCGCGATCGGGATGAAGGCGGTATCGGTGGCGAGCGCCGCATCGGCGGCGGCGATCAACCGCGCGCGTTCGGCGAGCGTCGGCGCGTCGCGCGCGGCGATCAGCGCGTCCTGGACGGGTTGGGCGCAGACGGCGCAGGCATTGGCGAGATACCAGCGAGCGCTGTCATAAGGCGCGACGAGGTCGAGCAGGCGCAGGTCGGCGTCATCGCTCGCGCCGACGCGCACCGGCGTGATGCCGGCGGTGCGCAGCGATACGGCGAGCTGCGCGAAGACCAGAGTCGCGCCGGGGCCGGCGGGCAAGGCGATCCGCAGGCTGACCGGTGCGCCATAGGCCGCGACCTGCTGGCGGAGCGCGGCGGCGCGCTGCTCGGGCGTGAGCAGCGACCAGCCGGGCAGCGCCGGCGGCGCGGCCGAGTCGAGCATCTCGGGCAGGATGCGCTCGGCCGGCTCCCAATTGGCCATCACCGCGGCGGTGATCGCGACGCGGTCGATCGCACCGCTCAGGGCGGCGCGATGCGCCGGGTCGGCCAGGAAGCCGTCGCGATGGACGATCGACAGGCCGAACAGTCCGGCGGCGGGATCGATGCGGATATTGGCCGGGGCGATGCCGGCGAGACCGACGAGCGGCCAGTCGACGAAACTGCCGCCTGCGACATAATCCGATTCGCGTGCCGCGAAGCGGACGAGCGCGCGTGCCGCCCGCTCGCCGATCAGCCTTACGTCCTGTTCGGGGGCGAGCCGCTGCGGATCGTCGGGATCGGCGCGGCCGGGATCGGCGGCGGGGCGGAGCAGCGGACTGCGCGTGCCGCGCACGATGCGCATCGGCCCGGCACCGCCGACCGTACCGCTCCGCCACAGCGCGAGTTCGGGCTGGGCGAACAGCTTGAGCAGATCGGGGCGAGGACGCGCCAGCCGCACCTCGATCACCTGCGGCGTCATCGTCACGATCTCATCGACCGCGGTGAGGAACGGGGCGAGCGGATTGCGCGATCGGCGCGCCAGCTGGTGGCGGAGCTGGGCGACGACCTGATCCGCCTCGACCCGGCTGCCGTCGCTCCACCGCGCGTCCCGGAGGCGGAAGATATAGCTCATCCCCTCGTCGATCACGATCCAGCGTTCGGCGAGGCCGGGTTCGATCTGGCCGGCGGCATCATAGCGCACCAGCCCTTCGGCGGTGGCGTCGAGCAGCAGCCCGGTCGGCGTATCGAGCCGGACGCGGGCGGGATCGACCGGCCGCGGCGGCTGGCCGATCGCGCTGACGATCACCGGCCCCGAATCGGGGCGCTGGTTGCATCCGGCGAGCGGCGCCGCGGCGAGGCCGAGCGACACGAGGATGGTGCGGACGGCGGGACTCGAACCCGCACTCCAAAGGAAGCCGATTTTAAGTCGGAAGCGTCTACCGATTTCGCCACGTCCGCACACGCCGTCACGGGAAGCGCAATCGGCGGCGAGCGTCAACCCGCTACGATCATCCGCCGGCGTCGCGGCGGCGATCAGACGTTGAGCCGGGCCCGCATTTCCTTGCCGGGCTTGAAATAGGGAACGCGCTTGGCGTCGACCTCGACCGGGTCGCCGGTGCGCGGATTGCGGCCGATCCGGGCATCGCGCGCGCGGGTCGAGAAGGCACCGAAGCCCCGCAGTTCGACGCGGCCATTGCTGGCGAGGCGCCGGGCGATCTCGTCGAAGAAGGTCGTGACGATCGCGTCGACCTCCGCCCCCGACAGATCGGGATTCAACTCACATAGTCTATGAACAAGCTCAGACCGGATCATCGCAAACTCCCCCCCGGATCATGCAACGGGCGCTTGATAGAGATCAATGGAGCTGGCGTATAGGCCCGAAATGAACTTAAACCAAGAAAAAAGGGACTGGAATGGTCTGCACCACTCCAGTCCCAATTCCCTTACTTCTTGTCGGCGTCCGCCGAACGGGCCTTGAGCGCCTCGCCGAGGATGTTGCCGAGCGTCGCGCCCGAGTCGGACGAGCCGTACTGCGCAACCGCCTGCTTCTCTTCGGAGATCTGCATCGCCTTGATCGAGAAGGTCGGCTTCTTCGAACGATCGAAGCCGGTCACCATCGCGTCGAACTTCTGGCCGACCTGGAAACGCTCCGGACGCTGCTCGTCGCGGTCGCGACCCAGATCCGTGCGCTTGATGAAGCCGGTCGCGCCGTCGTCGCCCTGCTGCACTTCGAGGCCCGCGTCGCGGACTTCGAGCACGGTGACGGTGACGATCGCGTTCTTGTTGAGGCGATCGCCCGATGCCGCAATGCCGCCGGCCGAGGGGCCGCCACGCTCGAGCTGCTTCATGCCGAGGCTGATGCGCTCCTTCTCGGCGTCGATGTCGAGCACCACCGCCTGCACGGTCTCGCCCTTGCGGTGCAGGTTGAGGGCATCCTCACCAGACACGCCCCAGGCGATGTCCGACATGTGGACCATGCCGTCGACGTCGTTGTCGAGGCCGATGAACAGGCCGAACTCGGTCGCGTTCTTGACTTCGCCCTCGACGGTCGAACCGATCGGATGGGCGGCGGCGAACGCTTCCCACGGATTGTTCTGCGCCTGCTTGAGGCCGAGGCTGATGCGACGCTTGTCCTCGTCGACCTCGAGCACCACCACATCGACTTCCTGCGACGTGCTGACGATCTTGCCCGGATGGACGTTCTTCTTGGTCCAGGACATTTCCGAGACGTGGACGAGGCCTTCGATGCCCGCTTCCAGCTCGACGAACGCACCATATTCGGTGATGTTGGTGACGCGGCCCGACAGCTTGGCGCCGATCGGATACTTGGCGCTCGCGCCGTCCCACGGATCCGACTCGAGCTGCTTCATGCCGAGGCTGATGCGCTGCGTGTCCTTGTTGATGCGGATGATCTGCACCTTCACCGTGTCGCCGATCGCGATCATCTCGGACGGATGATTGACGCGCTTGTAGCTGAGGTCGGTGACGTGGAGCAGGCCGTCGATACCGCCGAGGTCGACGAACGCACCGTAGTCGGTGATGTTCTTGACGACGCCGTCGATGATCTGACCCTCGGCGAGGCTCTGGATCAGGCCCGAACGCTGCTCGGCGCGGGTTTCTTCCAGCACCGCGCGACGCGACACGACGATGTTGCCGCGCTTGCGGTCCATCTTGAGGATCTGGAACGGCTGCGGGATGTCCATCAGCGGCGTGACGTCACGCACCGGACGGATATCGACCTGCGACCCCGGCAGGAAGGCGACGGCGCCCGACAGGTCGACGGTGAAGCCGCCCTTGACGCGACCGAAGATCACGCCTTCGACGCGCGCGGTCTTGCTGAATTCAAGCTCCAGCTTGTCCCAGGCGGCTTCGCGGCGGGCGCGGTCGCGGCTGAGCATCGCTTCGCCATGCATGTTCTCGACGCGGTCGACATAGACTTCGACTTCGTCACCGACCTTGAGGTCGGCCTTCTGGCCCGGTGCGGCGAATTCGCGCAGCGGCACGCGGCCTTCGGACTTGAGGCCGACGTCGATGACGGCAAGATCGTTCTCGATCGCGGTGACGGTGCCATGCACCACGCGACCCTCGAAACTGTCGGCACCGCCGAACATGTCATCGAGCATCGCCGCGAAATCGTCGCGGCTGGGAAGGGGCTGGGTAGCCATAAGGTTAGAGTGTCCTCGAGGTTTATCTGTTTCCGGCCAATCGGTTGGTTCCGATGGTCTTGGCTGAAAACGCCGTGCCGACCCCATGCCGATCGCGGCATCCGTTGGGCGTCGGCAGGCGGAGGCAGGCGATGCGCTGATGCGAAAAGGGCGCGAACGGGCCAGCCGGTCGCGCCTACCTCCACGAGCATCGGCTCGCAGGACAATATTCCCCTACGTCAAAAACCGCGTTTTGGCAAGCTCAGGCGGGGCTGGCGCCGCTGGCCGCATGCTCGCGCTGGCGGGCGAGCGCACCGCATCGCGCCTCGACCAGCTGGATCGCGCGCGCGATGCTCGCCTCGATCGTCATCTGGCTGGTGTCGAGCAGCGCCGCATCCGCCGCCATGCTGAGCGGCGCGGAGGAGCGGGCGGTGTCGCGCGCGTCGCGGGCGCGGATGTCCATCTGCACCTTGACGAAGCTGACATCGAAGCCCTTGCCGAGCAATTCACGATGGCGGCGCTGCGCGCGGACCTGCGTCGTCGCCTTGACGAACAATTTGGCGTCGGCATCGGGCGCGATCACCGTGCCGATGTCGCGACCGTCGAGCACCGCCCCGCCGGGCTGGCGCGCGAAGCGCTTCTGCCGCTGCAACAGCGAGGCGCGCACCAGCGGATGCGCCGAGACGATCGAGGCGAGCTGGCCGATATCGTCCGTGCGCAGCACCGGATCGTCGAGCAGCGCCTCGTCGAAGTCGCAGGCGGCGACCGCGTCGGCCTCCTTGGCGGGGTTGAGCTCCATCCGCTGCACGTTGCACGCCACCGCGCGGTAGAGCAGGCCGGTATCGAGATGCGGGAGGCCGTAATGCTGGGCAAGCGCCCGGGCGATCGTGCCCTTGCCCGATGCCGCCGGACCGTCGACTGCGATGATCATGCTTCCTCCGACACGTCGTCCAATGTCTTATAGAAAGCCGGATAGCTGGTCGCCACCGGGGCTATGTCGTCGATGACGACCGGCCGTGTGGCATGCAGGCCGGCGACGGTCATGCTCATTGCGATACGATGATCGAGCAGCGAGGCGACGCGCGCGCCACCGGGGATCGTCTCGCCGCCGGTGCCGGTGATCGCCAGCCCGTCCTCATATTCCTCGCACGCGACGCCGCAGGCGGTGAGCGCCGCTGCCATCGCCGCGATCCGGTCGGATTCCTTGACGCGCAATTCGTGCGCGCCGCGCGCCACGGTGCGTCCGGCCGCGAAGGCGGCGGCGACGAAGAGCACCGGATATTCGTCGATCATGCTCGGCGCCAGTTCGGGCGGCACCTCGATCGCGGTGAGCGGGGCGTGGCGGACGTGAAGGTCGGCGACCGGCTCGCCGCCGACCTCGCGCCGGTCCTGCTCGGTGATGTCCGCGCCCATCAGCCGCAGAGCCGCGATCAGCCCGGTGCGGGTGACGTTGAGCCCGACGTTGCGGACGACGAGGTCGGAGCCGGGGACGATCGACGCCGCGACCAGCCAGAAGGCGGCCGAGGAGGGGTCGCCCGGCACGGTGATCGTCTGCGGGCGCAACTCGGCCTCGCCGTGGATCGCGATGATCCGTCCGGCGGGATCGTCCTCGATCGTCAGTTCGGCGCCGAAGCCGCGCAGCATCCGCTCGCTGTGATCGCGCGTCGCCACCGGCTCGACGACGCGGGTGATTCCCGGCGTGTTGAGTCCGGCGAGCAGCACCGCCGACTTGACCTGCGCGGAGGCGACGGGGAGCGTGTAGGTGATCGGCACCGCCGGGCTGATCCCGCGCAGCATCAGCGGCAGCCGACCGCCCGGGCTGGCGGTGAAGGCGGCGCCCATCTGCGACAGCGGCTCGATCACGCGCCCCATCGGCCGGGCGGACAGCGAGGCGTCGCCGGTGAAGGTCGCGGTGATCGGGTGGCTGGCGACGAGCCCCATCAGCAGCCGCGTCGAGGTGCCGCTATTGCCCATCTCGAGCGCGGTGGCGGGTTGCAGCAGGCCGCCGACGCCGACGCCGTTGACGCGCCAGGCGCCCGCGCCGGTCCGCTCGATATCCGCTCCCATCGCGCGCAGCGCCGCGGCGGTGGCGAGCACGTCCTCGCCCTCGAGCAGTCCGGTGATGCGGCTCTCGCCGACCGCGAGCGCGGAGAACATCAGCGCGCGGTGGCTGATCGACTTGTCGCCGGGCACCTGGAGGGAGCCGGTGAGGGGGCCACGCGGGGCCACGCTCAGTTCCTGGGGATCGGAATGCGCCATGGCCGGGGGCTTTGACAGCCACCTTGCGCTATGGCAAGGCGCGCACCACCTCACGGGCAAGGCCTTGCTTTGCCTGCGACACCCAATTCCGAAAGGCACGAACGGCATGATCAAGCCGGAATGGGGCACGAAGCGTACGTGCCCGAAATGCGCGACGCGCTTCTATGACCTCGAAAAGGACGATCCCGTCACCTGCATCAACTGCGGGACGACGTGGAACCCGGAGCCGATCCTCAAGTCCAAGCAGCCGCTGCCGTTCGAGCAGGCCAAGCCCGACACCAAGGAGGCCGATCGCGACCTCGAGGGCGAGGACGAGGATCTGGAAGCGCTGGGCGAAGAGGAAGAGCCCTCGGCCGACGATGAGGTCGATCTCGGCGGGGACGACGATCTCGGCGTCGAGGCGCCCAACGACGAAGACGAACATTGATCTGAAAAAAAGGCATGGCAGGCGATCATTCAGCGCTTGCCATGCCCCGGTGCCCCCGCTAGTGGGGCGCCTCCCGGAACGAATGGGGCCGTAGCTCAGCTGGGAGAGCGCTGCAATGGCATTGCAGAGGTCAGGGGTTCGATCCCCCTCGGCTCCACCATTCCGTTCCCGAGCGCCCCTGTGTCGCTCCCTCATCCCCAGCATCCGAGTGCGAAGGCCTTGTCCTCGCTCCTACCGCCGGGATGTCATCCCTACCATTCTGAAGTAATTCCGCTTTGGGAATACTTGCATCATCGGCACATGTCGTTGCCGGTGCTCGGGTCAAAGACCTGTTAACCACTCTCATGCTTAAACGCTCGCGTCCGGTATCGATGCCGGTTCGGGAGACATTATGAAGATCATGCTTTTGGGGGCGGTCGCGGTCGCCGCGTCGGTCGCATCCTCCGCCTCGGCACAGACGGTCGATCCGCTGTTCACCGGCGCCCGGATCGAAGCGCGCGTCGGCTGGGACCGGCCGACGATTCGCGCCGGCGTGTCTGACGGCGTCGACAGCATCAACCGCACCGCCGGCAAGGACGGCGTCGTCTACGGCGGCGAGATCGGCTATGACTATGCGTTGAGCAACGTGCTGGTCGGCGGCTACTTCGGCTATGAGGGGTCGTCGGCGAAGGAATGCGGCGAGCTCTACGGTCAGGACCAGCTCTGCCTGCGCGCCGGGCGCAACTTCACCGCGGGTGCGCGGCTCGGGGTGCCGGTGTCCGGGTCATTCGCGCTCTACGCCAAGGGCGGCTATTCGAACGGCCGTGCCAAGCTCGACTATCGTGATGATACGCTGGTGCGCGCAGACGTGGACGAAGGCCGGAACTTCAACGGCTTTCACGTCGGCGGCGGCGTCGAGGGGACGCTCAGCGGCCGCGTCTACGGGCGGCTGGAATATGTCTACACCGGCTATGGCGAAAAGTCGGCGGTGAGCGACGGCCTGCGCGCGAGCATCGAGCCCCGGCGGCATCAGGTCGTCTACGGCATGGGTATCCGCTTCTGAGACGACGGGAGCCCGCGGATCGCGCGGGCTCCCGTCACCCGATCAATCGACCGGCTGCAGATTGACGGCCGAGGTCTTGCCGCGGCGGTCCTGCTCGAGGTCGTAGCTGATCCGCTGGTTCTGGTTCAGCGTCGCCATGCCGGCGCGCTCCACCGCGGTGATGTGGACGAAGGCGTCAGCGCCGCCCGTATCGGGGGCAACGAAGCCATAGCCCTTGTCGGCGTTGAAGAATTTGACGGTGCCGGTGATGCTGCTCATCGCAGATCCTTTCTACTTGCGGCGCGGCGGTACGATTACCGACGCGCCTGTCGCGCGCGAAGCAGGGAAGGAAGGAAGAGGGAGCCGCAAAGCACGCCGTAGACCGTCGATGTGCGACTCTAGCCTGACCTATATGGCGGACGCAGGGCGAAACGGCAAGGGGCAGGGCTTGCGCTGCGCTGCGGAAGCGGCCATCTTCTGGCTATCGGGCTGCTCCATCCGCGCATGGCCCGACTGAGAGATGATATGCGCTCCCGCTGCCCAAAGGGAGATCCGCATGTCACGCGCCATCAACGTCAATGCCGCCAAAGCCGATGTCGAAACCGCGTGCCGCAAGCATAAGGTGACGATCAGCGCGATCGAGACGCTCGCCTCGGGCGGCACGCGCGTCGTGCTGACCAACGCCGACGGCGCCGCGACGATGAACCGCGTGTTCGGCCGCAAGGTGCTGAACGGCGCGGTCGAGCGCACACCGCTGCGGCTGCGCACCGCCTGAGACGCGGCGCGCCGGGCGCGCGCCGCGCGACACCGGCGTCAGCGCGCGCCGGCGACCCGCCAGATCGTGTTGCCGACGTCGTCCGCGACGAGCAAAGCACCGCTGCGGTCGCCGATCACGCCCACCGGCCGCCCGCGTGCCTTACCGTTACCGTCGAGGAAGCCGCCGAGCACGTCGACCGGCTTGGCGCCCTCCGCCGGGAAGCCGCGTGCGGCGAACGGTACGAACACCACCTTGTAGCCCGACACCGGCTTGCGGTTCCACGAACCGTGCTCGCCGATGAAAGCCCCCTGCGCGAACCGCCCGCCGAGCCTGACCTCGTCGCTGAACGCGAGGCCGAGCGCGGCGACGTGCGGCCCGAGCGCATAGTCGGGGCGCTTCGAATATTGCTGGAGGTCCGGGCGCGCCGGCTCGACCCGGGTGTCCGGATAGCCGCCCCAATAGAACCACGGCCAGCCGAACTGGTCGCCCAGCTCGACCTGCGTCAGATAGTCGGGCGCAAGGTCGGAGCCGAGCATGTCGCGCTCGTTGACCACCGTCCACAACTGCTTGTTGAACGGGCTGATCGCCATGCCCTGTGGATTGCGCAGGCCGGAGGCGTAGATGCGGAAGGTCTTCTCCTTGGGATAGACCTCGAGGATGTTGGCGCGATATTTTTCGGCCTCGAGCCCGTTCTCGGCGATGTTCGATGACGAGCCGACGCCGACATAGAGCGTGCGGCCGTCGGGCGCGGCGATCAGCGTGCGCGCCCAATGGTTGCCGCCGCCGTTGAGTTTGACGATCAGCTCGGGCTTGGCGGTGATCTGCGTCGCGCCGTCGGTATAGGGAACGCGCACCACCGAATCGGTATTGGCGACGTAGAGCTGGCCGTCGAGCAGCGCCATGCCGGTCGGCGAGTTGAGCCCGGTCATGAAGACGTGGCGCTGTTCGGCGACGCCGTCGCCATCCGCGTCGCGCAGCAGCGTCAGGCGATTGGCCGACGGCACGCCGGCCCCCGCCTTGCCGAGCAGCAGCCCCATCACCCAGCCCTGGATGCCGCCGCCCTTGCGCGGCGGCGAATTCGTCTCGGCGACGAGCACGTCGCCATTGGGCAGCCGGTACAGCCAGCGCGGATGGTCGAGCCCCTTGGCGAAGGCCTTGACGGTCAGGCCGGCGGCGGGGGTAGGGGTTTCATTGCCCTGCCAGCCGACCACGTCGGCGACCTTGACCGTGGGCAGGGTCTGGACGCGCGCCTCGGTGATCTGCGGCCGCTTGCCGGTGACGCGGTCGAACGGCACCTGCGCCGTATCCGGCCAGGCAAGATAGACGACCACCGCCACCGCGATGACGAACAGAAGCGCGGCGAGGCGCAGGACGTGCTTGAGCATGAGCAGAGGATAGGGCGGCAAAGCGCGCGGCGGAAGGGGCGATATGGCGGTGTGCGGATGCGTCGGCGGGGCGCGGGTCGCTTGCTGCGCCCATATGGCTTCGCGCGCGTGACGTTTCCATCCAGTCCGTCCCGGCTCCCGCGCAGGCGATAGCCTTGTGTATCTCGGCACAAAGGTCGTCGTCTAGCGTGGCTGGTGGATTCCTGTGTGCGCGGGAATGCGGTTCACCGAAGCGCAAACCCTCGTCGGTCCGGCACGGTGCCTGCCAGAAACGACGAGCCCCCCGCGAAGGTTTGCGCCTTCGCGGGGGGCTCCTACCGTTAGTTACACCCGCCGGCTCAGCCCGGCAGCAGGTCGTAGCGGTCGGCGTTCATCACCTTGGTCCAGGCCTGGACGAAGTGGCGGACGAACATCTCGCCCGCATCCGAAGCGGCATAGACTTCGGCGATCGCGCGCAGCTGCGAATTGGAGCCGAACACCAGATCGGTGCGCGACGCGGTCCACTTCTTCTCGTGGGTATGACGGTCGGTGCCGACGAATTCCTCGTCGCTCTCGTCGCTGATCTGCTTCCACGCGGTGCCCATGTCGAGCAGGTTGACGAAGAAGTCGTTGGTCAGCTGCCCCGGCCGGTCGGTGAACACCCCGTGCTGCTTCGCCTTGGCATGGTTTGCGCCGAGCACGCGCAACCCGCCGACCAGCACCGTCATCTCCGGCGCGCTGAGGCCGAGCAGCTGGGCGCGATCGACCATCAGCTCTTCGGTCGGCACGTTGAACTGGACCTGGAGATAGTTGCGGAAGCCGTCGGCACGCGGTTCGAGCACCGCAAAGCCCTCGGCGTCGGTCTGCTCGGCCGAGGCGTCGGTCCGGCCGGGCTTGAACGGCACCTCGATCGTCTGACCGGCCGCCTTGGCCGCCGCCTCGATGCCGACCGAGCCGCCGAGCACGATCAGGTCGGCGATCGACACCGTCTTCGCGCCGGCTGCATCGAAGTCCGCCTTGATCTGCTCGTAGGTGCCGAGCACCTTGGCGAGCTGTTCGGGCTGGTTGACCTCCCAATCCTTCTGCGGCGCAAGCCGGATGCGCGCGCCATTGGCGCCGCCGCGATGATCCGATCCGCGCCACGTCGACGCCGACGCCCAGGCGGTGGTGACCAGTTCCTCGATCGACAGACCAGAGTCGGCGATGCGCGCCTTGAGGTCGGCGATGTCGGCCGACTCGATCTGCGGATAGTCGGCGAGCGGGATCGGGTCCTGCCAGATCAGCTCTTCCTGCGGCACTTCGGGGCCGATCAGGCGGATCTTCGGCCCCATGTCGCGATGCGTCAGCTTGTACCAGGCGCGCGCCCAGGCGTCGGCGAAATAGGCGGGATCAGCACGGAATTTCTGGCAGATCGCGTTATACGCCGGGTCGACCTTGAGCGCCATGTCGGCGGTCGACATCATCGTCGGCACCTTCTTGCCCGGGGTATGCGCCGCCGGCGCGAGCGTGTCCTCGGGATTGCCGACCGGCTGCCACTGATGCGCGCCGGCGGGGCTCTTGGTCAGCTCATATTCGTGGTCGAAGAGCATGTCGAAATAGCTCATGTCCCACGTCGTCGGCGTCGGCGTCCATGCGCCTTCGAGGCCGCTGGTGATCGTATGATCGCCCATGCCGCTCTCATGCGTCGACGCCCAGCCGAGACCCTGGCTGGCGATGTCCGACCCTTCCGGCTCCTTGCCGACGTGGCTCGGATCGCCCGCGCCGTGCGCCTTGCCGAAGGTATGGCCGCCGGCGGTGAGCGCGACCGTCTCCTCGTCGTTCATCCCCATCCGCGCGAAGGTCTCGCGCATGTCGCGCGCCGAACCCTTGGGCATCGGGCAGCCGCCCGGACCTTCCGGATTGACGTAGATGAGGCCGTGCTGGATCGCGGCGAGCGGGCTTTCGAGCGCCAGCCCGGCTTCCTCGTCGATACGGGTCTGGCCGAGCCATTCCTCCTCGGTGCCCCAATAGACGTCCTTCTCGGGTTCGAACACGTCCTCACGCCCGCCGGAGAAGCCGAAGGTCGGGCCGCCCATCGATTCGATCGCGACGTTGCCGGCGAGGATGAACAGGTCCGCCCAGCTCAGCTGGCGTCCGTATTTCTGCTTGATCGGCCACAGCAGACGGCGCGCCTTGTCGAGATTGCCGTTGTCGGGCCACGAGTTGAGCGGCGCGAACCGCTGCTGGCCGGCCGACGAGCCGCCGCGGCCGTCGCCGGTGCGATAGGTGCCCGCCGAATGCCACGCCATGCGGATGAAGAACGGGCCGTAATGGCCATAGTCCGCCGGCCACCACGGCTGGCTGTCGGTCATCAGCGCGGTCAGGTCCGCCTTGAGCTGATCATAGTCGAGGCTGAGGAATTCGGAGCGGTAATCGAAATCGTCGCCCATCGGATTGCCGCTGACGCCCTTCTGGTGAAGGATGTCGATCGACAGGGCTTCCGGCCACCAATCCTTGGCGGTGTGGCCGAGCAGACGGCGCTTCGCCGCAGGCTGGCGGCGGGGATCGTTGATAGGACTGCCTTCGGTGATCGCGTCCATGTGCATCTCTCCTCGATCGGGTTCGCAGGCGCGGCCGATTTGTCGAGCCACACCGGTATGATGCCATTGCTACCGGAACGAGACAGATCGCGAAAACGCGAATATGCGAAGGCGGTGATCGGTTGGAGCGATCAATGGTCCGGAGTCGCGCCTAAGGTCGCGCTTACCTTGACCTCACCCGATCGCCGGCTTCGCCGCCTCTTCCCTTTCCCGCCGGGAGTATTGGATCGATCGTGCCGGGGGGCATGATCGATCCGATACTGGAAGAGGCGCGCCGCGCCGCTGGGTGAGGGCAGGGCGGAACGCCGGTGCGGCGCGGCTCTTGTCAGTCCTCGTCGCTCTCCCGCGCCGCCGGCGGGTGGAGGCGCAGCCGGTGGATGCGGCGTTCGTCGGCGTCGAGCACCTCGAGCTTCCAGCCGCTCGGATGGTCGACGCATTCGCCGACCTTGGGGACATGGCCGGCGAGCACCGCGGCGAGCCCGCCGAGCGTATCGACGTCATGATCGGTCTCGGCCAGGCGCGGATCGATCTGCATGCCTGCATCCTCCAGTTCGGCGCGGGCATCGGCGTCCCACGCGCCGCCGTCGATCCGCACGAGCAGCGCCTCGGGCGCCTCGTCATGCTCGTCCTCGATCTCGCCGACGATCTCCTCGATCAGATCCTCGATCGTGACGAGGCCCTCGGTGCCCGAATATTCGTCGAGCACCACGGCGAGATGGACGTGGCTCGCGCGCATGTCGGCGAGCAGGTCGAGCGCACCGCGCGACATCGGCACGTAGAGCGGTTCGCGGATCAGCCCGCTGATGTCGGCGGGATGCTCCGCGCCGGTGGCGAGGATCGCGAACACGTCCTTGATATGGACCATGCCGATGATCGTATCGAGTTCGCCGCGATAGACCGGCAGGCGGCTGTGCCCCGCCTCGGCGAAGATCTGCACGAGGTGCGCGAAGGTGGTGCCTTCCTCGACCGCGATGATGTCGGCGCGCGGTACGCCGACGTCGCCGGCATCGCGTTCGCCGAAGTGGAGCAGATTGCGGACCATCTGCCGCTCGAGCGGCGTGAGGTCGCCCTTGGCATCGGGGGCGGGATCGTCCTCGTGCCGGTCGATCGCTTCCTCGAGCTGTTCGCGAAGCGATTCTTCGTGCGCGCCACCGAAGATCAAGGTCTTCAGTCCGCGCCAGATGGTCGATTCGCTGGAGTCGCCGTTGCCGGCGCTACTTCGGTCGTCTGCCATGGCGGCCGTGTCAGTCCTCTCGTATCAGATAGGGGTCGGCGATGCCGAGCGTGGCGAGCGCCTGTCGCTCGATCTCTTCCATCGCCTCGGCTTCCCCGTCCCCCATATGGTCATAGCCTAGCAGATGCAGCGTGCCGTGCACCAGCAGGTGCGTGGCATGTTCGGCGACGCCGACCTGCTTGTCCTGCGCCTCGGCGGTGCAGACGCCATGGGCGAGGACGATGTCGCCGAGCAGCAGTTCGCCGTCGTCGCTGTTCTGGCTGACCGTGTCGATCAGGTCGGGCTGGACCATCGGGAAGGAGAGGACGTTGGTCGGCTTGTCCTTCTGCCGATATTGCGCGTTGAGCGTGCGCACCTCGTCGTCGCCGGTCAGGCGGACGCTGATCTCGACCAGCGCCGGCGTGGTGAGCAGATCGCCATGCGGCGTATGCTCGATCGCCGCCCGCACCGCGCGGGTCGCGAGCGCCTCCCAGTCGGTATCGGCGGGCCAGGGGTCTTCGCGGGTGAGTTCGATGTGGATCATGCGAGGTCCGTGCGGGAGAAACCATTGCCCTTGTAGAGCAGGCGTGCGTCATGCGCCTTGGCGCAAGCATAGGCGAAACAATCGCCCATGTTGAGCCGGGCGGGGTGGCGGCCCTTGCCGTAGCGACGATGGGCCTCGAGGGCCAAGTCCGCCTCCGCAGCGCCAATCGGCACCACGGCAACATGACGGGATGCGATGAAGTTCGCGACGTCTGCGCGCGCGAAATCCATCATGATGCCGCGTCCCGAGCTGAGGGCGATCGTGCTTTCCCAGATCGCCATCGCCGACGTCAGTCTGCGGTCAGCCTGATCCACACGATCCGCGAGCGCCTCGAACCCTTCTTCGAGAGCGAGCATCGAAACCATCGCGGAGGCGTCGATGAAGATCGTCACTCCGACCATGGATCGACGACGTCCTCTTCATCGGACAACGAATCGTAGAACGCCTTATCGATCTTCATCGCCTCGCGGTCGGGCAGAGGGTGCTGCGCGCGATATTGCCGCAACCAGTCGACGGTCCTGACAGTCACGGCACCGCCGTTCGGCGCTTCGGAAATCCCCGCAGTTTCGAGGGACGTCAGCCCTCGCCTGACTGCCTCGGTCTTGGTTGTGCCGAGCTGTGCTGCGACCTTGCCGGCAAGGGCAGCCGTTTCAGGATCTTTGATGAATAGCGAGGCCATCGATCGACTCCGGGATATCCTTCTATATGCCAAGGATATCCCGGCCGATCAATTGCCCGGTCCCTCATACGCCTCGACGATCCGCCCGACGATCGGATGGCGGACGACGTCGGCGGCGGTGAAGCGCGTCATCGAGATGCCCTCGACCCCCTCCAGCCGCATCGTCGCGTCGGCGAGGCCCGACGAGCCGACGCCGCCGGGCAGATCGGTCTGGTTGGGATCGCCGCATATCACCATGCGGCTGTTCTGGCCGAAGCGGGTGAGGAACATCTTCATCTGCGCCGGCGTGGTGTTCTGCGCCTCGTCGAGGATGACGAAGGCGTCGGCCAGCGTGCGCCCGCGCATGAAGGCGATCGGCGCGATCTCGATCTCGCCGCTGGCGATGCGGCGCTCGACCTGCTCGGCCGGCAGGCAATCGTGCAGCGCATCATAGAGCGGGCGCAGATAGGGGTCGACCTTCTCCTTCATGTCGCCGGGCAGGAAGCCGAGCTTCTCGCCCGCCTCGACCGCGGGACGCGACAGGATGAGGCGCTGGACGCTGCCGGTGATGAGCTGCGACACCGCCTGCGCGACCGCGATGTAGGTCTTGCCGGTGCCGGCCGGCCCGAGTGCGAAGATCATGTCGTTGGTCGACAATTCGCGCATGTAATGCGCCTGCGCCGGGGTGCGCGGCACGATCGTCTTCTTGCGCGTGCGGATCATCACCGACGGGATCGCGCCGCGTTCGGCGCTGACGATGCCGTCGAGCGTCGGTTCGGACGCCATGGCGATCGAGGCGTCGACCAGCCCGGAGTCGATCTCCTCGCCGCGTTGCAGCCGGTGATAGAGGTCCTGCAGCACGTCGCGCGCGACCGCGACGTGATCGGCGCTGCCTTCGAGCCCGACGCGATTGCCGCGGGCAGTGATGTAGACGCCGAGCCGGTTTTCGAGCGCGACGAGATTCTGGTCATATTGCCCGAACAGAGTGGCGAGCAACTGGGGCTTGTCGAACAACACCTCGGCCCGGCTGCGTTCACCGGAGCGGGCGGGGACGGGCTTACGACTCATGCGGTCCTTTCATGCCGTGATGGCATGACCGGAATGTGGGATGCGCGCCGGCGAAAGGGAAGCGGCAAAACCCGCTTTCGCGCGTCGCTGTCGCGTCGGGGATGTTAGGGTCGGGCAGGGAGCGCAGCGTGACGTGCGCATGCGGCTGGCCGTCGGGTAAGATGGCGGCTGGCGAAGATGGATTCACGCGAAGTCGCGAAGACGCGAAGAGGATGCGCCTGCAGCGGACGTGGTCCTCTTTTTCCCATGGTGCATGGCATGGGATGCGCCCGCGGCCGGCGGCACATCTCTGCGGCGCTGCGCGCCGAGATCAGGCCGCGGCGCGCATCCGTTCGGCGCCGGCGAGCGAGACGGGACCGGCGGACAGCAGATCGACCGTCACCATGTCGCCGATCGCCGCATCGGTCATGACATGGACCGATTGCAGCCACGGCGACTTGCCGAGCATCTGCCCGGGCAGCTTGCCGCGGCGTTCGATCAGCACGTCGCAGCGGCGGCCGACGCTCGCCTGGTTGAACGCCTGCTGATCGCGGCCGAGCGCCGCCTGCAGCCGTTGCAGGCGGTCGTCCATCACCGTCGCATCGACCGCGCCTGCCATGTCGGCGGCGGGTGTGCCGGGGCGCGGACTGTATTTGAACGAATAGGCCTGCGCATAGCCGACCGCGTCGACCAGCCGCAGCGTCTCGGCGAACTCCGCCTCCGTCTCGCCGGGGAAGCCGACGATGAAGTCGCCCGACAGCGCGATATCGGGGCGGACGGCACGGACCCGGTCGAGCAGGCGCAGGTAGGAATCGGTGTCGTGGCTGCGGTTCATCGCCTTGAGCACGCGGTTGCTGCCCGCCTGCAACGGCAGGTGGAGGAAGGGCATCAGGCTTTCGACGTCGCCGTGCGCGTCGATCAGCCCCTGCCGCATGTCGTTGGGGTGGCTGGTGGTGTAGCGGAGGCGCGCGAGGCCGGGGATGCGGTCGAGCACGCGGATCAGGTCGTGCAGGCCGCGACCGTCGTCGTCCCAGGCGTTGACGTTCTGGCCGAGCAGCGTGATCTCGCGCGCGCCGGCATCGACCAGCGCCTTCGCCTCGTCGACGATCGCGGCGAACGGCCGGCTGACCTCCGCGCCGCGGGTATAGGGGACGACGCAATAGGTGCAGAATTTGTCGCAGCCTTCCTGCACGGTGAGGAAGGCGGACGGTGCGACGCGACGGCGGGCCGGAAGCGCGCCGAACTTCGACAGCAACGGCATGTCGGTGTCGAGCGCCGGCGCGCCCGCGGCGGCGCGGGCGACCAAAGCGGGCAGGTTGTGATAGGCCTGCGGACCGACGACGACGTCGACCTTGGCGCGCGCGACGATCTCCTCGCCCTCGGCCTGCGCGACGCAGCCGGCGACGGCGATCATCGGCGCCGGCCGCGCCGCGATCCGGGCGTTCTTGCGCAGCCGGCCGATGTCGGAATAGACCTTTTCGGTGGCGCGGTCGCGGATGTGACAGGTGTTGAGCACGACGAGATCGGCGGCGTCGGGATCGTCGGTCGCGGTCATGCCGTCGGCGGCCATCAGCTCCGCCATGCGCTCGCCGTCATAGACGTTCATCTGGCAGCCGAACGACTTGACGTGGAAGGTCTTGGGTTTGTCGGCGGAAGTCATGGCAGGGCGCATACAGGATGCGGCGGCCGCTCGCCAGCCGCCGTGACCGCTCCCGCGTCGGCGGCGGCGCTATCCGGCGTCGACGATCGCCGCGCGCGCCTGCGCCGCGATCGCCTTGCGGCCGCCCGCCGCGGCAGGATCGAAGGGGGTCAGCAGGCGGAGCGTCACCGCGAAGCGGCCGCGCCGCCGCAGCACGCGCAGCGCGTGGGCGAGTCCGGGCTCCTCGCCGACCCAGGCGAGGTCCGCCGCCTCGCCGTAATCGATGCGGATCGGCTGGACGACGACCCCCGGCGGCGGCGGGTCGAGCGCGGCGAGCAGCGCCGCCTTGAACGGCAGCAACGTCGTGCCGTCGCCGGTGGTGCCTTCGGGAAAGAGCGTCACCGGCTGACCGGTAGCGATTGCCGCGCGCAATCGGTCGATCTGCGCGGTGACCTGCAAGCGGTCCTCGCGCGTCACGAAGATCGTCCGGTTGAGCGTGCACAGCCAGCCGACCAGCGGCACGCCGCGCAATTCCCCCTTGGCGACGAAGGCGCTGCCGGTGGCGCCGGCGATCGCGAGGATGTCGATCCAGCTGAGATGGTTGCTCAGGAAGACGACGTTCCCCGCGCAGGGTGTGCCGAGGACGCGGACACGCGCGCCGACGATTTGCGCGACGGCGGCGAGGAAGCGACGCGGCCACGGCGAGGGCCGGCGCAGCAGCCGCCAAAGGCCATGCAGCAGCAGACCGGCCAGCAGGGCGACCAGCAATGCGGCGACGCGATAGCCGAGGCGCAGGTTGGCGATCATCCGGACGCGCCGCGTCGCGCGGCGTTACACCTTGCGATCGAGGCTGACGCCGTACAATTCCATGCGGTGATCGACGAGGCGGAAGCCGAGCTTCTCGGCGATCGCCTTCTGCAATTGCTCGAGTTCGGGGTCGACGAATTCGATCACCTTGCCGGTCTCGACGTCGATGAGATGATCGTGATGCGCCTCGGGCGAGGGTTCGTAGCGGGCGCGGCCGTCGCCGAAGTCATGGCGATCGAGGATGCCCGCCTCCTCGAACAAGCGCACGGTGCGATAGACGGTGGCGATCGAAATACCCGGATCGATCGCCGAGGCGCGCTCATACACCTTTTCGACATCGGGATGGTCTTCTGCTTCGGACAGCACGCGGGCGATCACGCGGCGCTGTTCAGTGATGCGCAGGCCCTTCTGGTTGCACAGGGCTTCGAGATCGATCTTGCGAGGCATGCTGCTCATGTAGTCCAGCCGGCTTGTTGCGAAAAGCGAAACCGACTCGCAATAGCCCCGTTCGGACGATTTTGCGTCACACCGCGCGGCGGTAGGTGTGCGCGTCGAACGCCTGGCCGGTCTTGCCGCGGTAATAATGCCGCCGTTCGCCGACCTTGGCGAAACCCTGTTCGACGTAGAGCCGGACCGCCTCGTTATTCTCGCGCACTTCGAGGTGGAGGTCGGCGATGCCGGTCATCTGCGCCTCGGCGATGACGCCGCGCAGCAGCGCGCGGCCGATGCCGCGGCGGCGGAAGGCGGGGTCGACCGCGAGCAGCAGCAACTCCGCCTCGTCGACGACACTGCGCACCATGGTGAAGCCGGCGGGCGCCGCATCGACATAGGCGAGCGTCAGCCGCACGCCGGGCATCGCCAGCACGCCGAGGCACTGGTTGCGCGTCCACGCCTCGCCGAAGCGCGGATCGAAGGCCGCCGTCATCAGCGCATCGACGAGGCCGACGTCGCGCGCATCGCCGCTGCGCAGGGTCACCTGCCGCGTCGCCATCAGGGGGTGATCCCGCCGGGCAGCTTGGCATCGGGCGCGCGGCCGTAGAGCGGGCGCGGCGGCAGCGCGGTGAGGGCGGGCGGCAGCAGCACGGCGTCGGCCGCGTCCGGCAGCGCCGGCTGGCCGTCGCACTCTGGCGCGACCTGTTGCAGCCAGCGCAGGCCATTGCCGACCGGCCAGCGCCCGGCGAGCGCGGCGATCGCCGCCTCCGGCTTGCGCGAGGCGAGTGCGTCGAGGGCGACCGGGCCGGATGCGAAGGACTGGACGAACACCTCGCCATGGCCGCCTTCGAGCATCGCGGCGATCTCGCCGTCATGGCCGGCGGCGAAGGCGGCGGCGGCGATCAGCGCGAGGCTCGAATAGCCGCTGACGCCCGCATCCCAGCCGAGCGCGAGGCCGCGCGCTGCGGCGATGCCGACGCGCAGGCCGGTGAAGCTGCCCGGGCCGACATCGACCAGGATGTGCCCGGCGCGGCCGCCGTCGGGCAGCGCGGCGATCATCGGCAGCAGCTGTTCGGCATGGCCGCGGCCGACCTCACGATGCGTCGCGGCGATGACCACGCCCGCCTCGATCAGCGCCACCGAACAGGCGGCGGTGGCGGTATCGATGACGAGGGTGCGAGGGGCAGGGGAGTCGATCATGTTTCGAACGCTTTGCGACGAGTCGTGGCGCGCGACAAGCGTCGGATGCGGGGGTGGCAATGGCACCGCGTAAGCCGCCGGCAGGATGTCAGCCCCCTCCGCCCCGGACCTTCCACGCGGGCAAATCCCGAGGGGAAGGCGGACGATTCAGCGGCAGCGGACGTCGGGGATCACGAATGCCGCTTACGCGATCGTGTTGAACCGCCCGAAGCCCGGCCGCGGCAGGCGCTCGTGCAGGGTGGCGGGATCGCCATAGCCGAGCGTGGAGATGAAGTTGCTGCGGACGCTGGGCTGGTCGGCGAAGAACGCCTTGTCGACCGCGCCCTGATCGAAGCCGGACATCGGCCCGGTGTCGAGTCCCAGCGCCCGCGCCGCGATGATGAAATAGGCGCCCTGCAACGTCGAATTGCGCGCCGCCGACGCGGTGCGCAATTCGGTATTGCCGTCGAACCACGCCTTGGCGTCCACGTGCGGGAACAGCTCGGGCAGGGTCTCGTGGAAGTCGACGTCCATGCCGATGATGACGCTGACCGGCGCGGCGCGGACCTTGGCCTGGTTGGTATCGGAACAGGCGGCGGCGAGCTTCGCCTTGGCCTCGTCGCTGACGCACCAGACGAGCCGGGCGGGCAGCTGGTTGGCACTGGTCGGCCCCCATTTCATCAGCTCCCAGATCGCGTGGAGCTGATCCTCGCCGACCGGCCGGTCGGTATAATGGTTGAAGCTGCGCGCGGTGCGGAAGATGCGGTCGAGCGCCGAATCGGGCAGGGGTTCGGACATCAGACGGCCCTCACTTCGGTGACTTCGGGAACGTAATATTTGAGCAATTGCTCGATGCCGCTCTTCAGCGTCGCACTCGACGAGGGGCAGCCGGCGCAGGCGCCCTGCATGCGCAGATAGACCTTGCCCTTGTCGAAGCCGCGATAGACGATGTCGCCGCCGTCGTTCGCCACCGCCGGGCGGACGCGGGTGTCGATCAGCTCGCGGATCTGCGCGACGATGTCGGCATCGGCGGGGTCGTCGGACAGCGCCTCCTCGTCGGCGGGCACGCTGAAGCCGGCGCTGCCCTGGCGGAACAGCGGCATGTTGGCGGCGAAATGATCGAGCAGGATGGCGAGCACGTCCGGCTTGAGCTCGGCCCAGGCGACGCCCGGCGCGGCGGTGACCGAGACGAAGTCGCGGCCGAAGAACACGCCGGTGACGTCGCCGAGCGCGAACAGCATCTCGGCGAGCGGGCTCGCCTCCGCCTCCTCGGGCGTCGCGAAATCGCGCGTGCCGGCATCCATGACGATGCGGCCGGGCAGGAATTTGAGCGTCGCCGGGTTGGGCGTGGTTTCGGTCTCGATCAGCATGGCTGCCATGTGGCGCGTGGCGCGCGGGGGATCAAGCGCTGCCCGGGAAAGCGATTGTTTCCACCCTAGATCTCGAGCTGTTTGATCGAGGCGTTCCATTTGGCGATATTGCCGCGCGCCTCCTGGACGAAGGCGGAGCGGCGCACCGCGCCGAGGAACAGGTCGGCGATCCACTTGCCCGGATTGCGCAACGGCCGCGCGAACTGGACGAGCAGCACCACGCGCGTCGCCGCGCTGTCGTTCCACACCTCGTGATCGTAGGTGTCGTCGAACACCAGGGTCTCGCCCTCCGCCCAGCGCACGACGCGGTCGCCGACGCGCATGCGGACGTCGCCGTCGCGCGGCACGAACAGGCCGAGGTGACAGGTGATCAGCCCCTTGGTGACGCCGCGGTGTGCCGGGATATGCGTGCCCGGCGCGAGGATCGAGAAGAAGGCGCTGTTGAGCCCCGGTACGCGCGAGACGATCGCCTGCGTCGCCGGGCAGCGCGCCAGATTGTCCTCGATCGGATAGCCATAGCCCCACAGGAAGAAGGAGCGCCACTTGCCGACCTCGGCGATCGCACGGTGATCGGGCGAGATCGTCGCGAGGCTGGGCGCATCGGCGCCGCGCAGCGCGACCGACTCGGCCTCGTCGCGGATCGTCTGCCACTGGTCGCGCAGCTGTGCGGTCCAGCCGAAATGGCGGACGTCGAGCACCGGATCGTTGGCGACGAGCGAGGAACCGGCGATCATCCGGTCGAACAGCCCGCGCAAGTGCCGGCCGATGCGGATGACGAGCGGCCGGCGGGCCGTCGCCTTGCGCGGCTTGCCCGAGTTCCGCCACATTGCCGGCGCCGCGTCGTTCCTGCTTACCGTCATCGTCCAACCATCATCCGAATCGCGCCGCAGGGACGCCGCATCGTTCGTCGGGCGCGATCCGCCCGGCTCCCCTCAGCCACCGGGCTATTGCCCGGCTGGGGCGAAATCATGACGGAAGTGAGGAGGATACGGACGCGCTGGCGGCGCCGCACGGCACCCGCTACAAGCGTCGCCTATGGCGTTTCTTTCCCGCGCATTCGCGCCCGTACTCGTTCTCGCCCTCGCATCGGCCACCGTTGCCCAGGTCCGCACCGCGCCCGCCGCGGCGCCCGCGCCGACGGTCAAGGTCGACACGACGCCCTGGCTCTACAAAGGCAGCGACCTGCCGCACGATCCCAATTGGTCGTTCGGCACCCTTCCCAACGGCTTGCGCTATGCGGTCCGCAAGAACGGCGTGCCGCCCGGGCAGGTATCGATCCGTGTCCGCATCGACGCGGGGTCGCTGTACGAGAAGGACAGCGAGCGCGGCTATGCGCATTTCATCGAGCATCTCTCGTTCCGCGGCTCCGAATATGTCCCCGACGGCGAGGCGAAGCGGGTGTGGCAGCGGTTCGGCGCGACCTTCGGCTCGGACAGCAACGCCTCGACCACGCCGACGCAGACGCTCTACAAGCTCGACCTGCCTTCGGCGACCGACGCCACGGTCGACGAGAGCATCAAGATCCTGTCGGGGATGATGGCCGCGCCGACGCTGACCGATGCGGCGGTGTCGGCGGAACGGCCGATCGTGCTCGCCGAACGGCGGGAGCAGCCGGGACCGCAGGTCAAGCTGCAGGATGCGATGAACCGGCTGTTCTTCGCCGGCCAGCCGCTCGCCGACCGTTCGCCGATCGGCACGGTCGAGACGCTCGACGCGGCGAACGGCGCGAGCATCAAGGCCTTCCACGATCGCTGGTATCGGCCGGAGCGCGCGGTCGTCATCATCTCGGGCGACATGGACCCGGCCAAGCTCGGCGCGATGGTGACGCGCCATTTCGCCGGCTGGAAGGGCAATGGCCCCAATCCCGCCGACCCCGATTTCGGCAAGCCCGATCCCAGCCAGCCGACCTCGGCGACGATGGTCGAACCCGGCCTGCCGCCGCTGGTGATGATGGGGGTGGTGCGACCCTGGCATTACAATGACGATACCAAGATCTTCAACCAGAAGCGGATGGTCGACACGATCGCCGCCAAGGTGATCAGCCGCCGGCTCGAACGGCGCGCGCGGGCGGGGGCGAGCTTCGTCCAGGCGGGCGTCGATCTCGACGACCGGTCGCGTTCGGCGAACATGACGTCGGTCTTGATCCTGCCGGTCGGCGACCAGTGGGAACAGGCGCTGAAGGACGTGCGCGCGGTGATCGCCGACGCGCAGAACAGCCCGCCGACCCAGGCGGAGATCGACCGCGAATATGCCGATTACGAGGTCGCGATCCGCAACGGCGTCGAGACCGCGCGGGTCGAGGCGAGCGCCAAACAGGCCGACGACATGGCCGGCGCGCTCGACATCCGCGAGACGGTGACCGCGCCCGAGAACAGCTATGCGATCCTCACCGACGCCAAGCAGAAGGGCATGTTCAATCCCGCCGCGGTGCTCGCCTCGTCCAAGAAGCTGTTCGAGGGCGATGCGACGCGCGCGCTCGTCAACACCCGCACTGCGGAGAAGGGGACGGCGGAGAAGCTCGCCGCCGCGCTCAAGGCGGACGTGTCGGCGCTGACGATCAAGCGCGCCAACCAGGCGGCGGTCGATTTCAGCAAGCTGCCTGCGCTCGGTGCGCCGGGCGTGGTCGCGGCGCGCGGGCCGCTGTCCGGCCTGCCGGCGGAGAAGGTGGTGTTCGCCAATGGCGTGAGGATGCTGCTCTTCCCCAATCCCGACGATACCGGGCGCGTCTTCATCCGGGTGCGGTTCGGCAGCGGCTATAACGCGCTGCCCGCCAACCGGCCGAGCCCCGCCTGGGCGGGGGATCTGGCGCTGATGGAAAGCGGCATCGGCACGCTCGGGCAGGACGATCTCGACCAGCTCACCGCGGGGCGGCAGCTCGGGCTCGACTTCGGCATCGACGAGGATGCGTTTTCGATCGCCGCGCTGAGCAGTCCCAAGGATTATGCCGACGAACTGACGCTGATCGCCGCCAAGCTGGCGCATCCGCGCTGGGACCCGGCGCCGGTGACGCGCGCCAAATCGGCGGCGCTGACCGCGATTCCCGGTTATGATTCCTCGGCGGACGGCGTGCTGTCGCGCGATCTCGAAGGGTTGCTCCATGCCGGCGATCCGCGCTGGGCGACGCCCGACGCCAAGGCGGTCGAGGCGCTGACCCCCAAGGCGTTCGAGGCCTTCTGGGCGCCGCTGCTCGCCAGCGGGCCGATCGAGGTCGATGTGTTCGGCGACGTCAAGTCGGAAGAGGCGGTCGCGGCGGTGGCGAAGAGCCTCGGCGCGATCCCGCCGCGCGCCGCGCCGTCGGCGGCGGTGCCGCCGGTGCGCTTCCCCGCGCATGTCGCCACGCCGGTACTGCGCTACCACAATGGCCCCGACAATCAGGCGAGCGCGGTGATCGCCTGGCCGACCGGTTCGGGCACCGCCGATCTCGCGGAGGCGCGCCGGCTCGACGTGCTCGCGCAGGTGTTCAGCGACCGGCTGTTCGAACGGATGCGGCAGGCGGCGGGGGCGAGCTACAGCCCCGGCGTCGCGAGCAGCTGGCCCAAGGGGCTGCCCGGCGGCGGCCGGCTGATGGCGGTGAGCCAGGTCGCGCCGGCCAATGTCGCATTGTTCTTCCGCCTGTCGCGCGAGATCGCCGCCGACCTCGCCAAGACTCCGGTCAGCGCCGACGAGCTGGCGCGGGTCAAGGGACCGTTGCAGCAGGTCTATGCCCGTGCCGCGACGAGCAGCCTGTTCTGGCTCCGCGAACTGTCGGGCGGTGCCTATGACGAGCGCCGACTGGAGGCGACGCGCCGGCTGGGCCGTGACTTCGGCGAGGTGACGCCCGAGGTGTTGCAGGCGACGGCAGCGAAATATCTGGTGCCGGCGAAGGACTGGACGTTGGCGGTGCTGCCGCGGAAGGCCGCCAAGTAAGGGCGGGCGGCGGGTTCGCGACCCGCCGCCCGCTTCCGGGATCACCCCCGATAAAGCGCGTCGAGCCGCTCGCCGTAGACGGTGCGGATGACGTGCCGGCGGATCTTGAGGCTCGGCGTCAGCTGCTCATTCTCGATCGTGAAGGGTTCGTCGGCGAGCACGAAGCGGCGGATGCGCTCGGTGACCGACAGGTCCCTGTTCACGCGTTCGACCGCATGGCCGATCGCGGTGCGATATTCGCTGTTCTCCGCGAGCCGCTCGAACTTGCAGGCGGTGCCGTTCGCCGCGCACCATTCCTGCGTCCATTCGGGGTCGGGCACGATCAGCGCGACCATATAGGGGCGGCGGTCGCCGTAGATCATCGCCTGGACGATCTCGGGCTGGAGCGTCAGCATGCCCTCGATCTTCTGCGGCGCGACATTCTCGCCCTTGTCGTTGATGATGAGGTCTTTCTTGCGATCGGTGATGGCGATGCGGCCCGCCGCGTCGATCTCGCCGATGTCGCCGGTGTGGAGCCAGCCGTCGCGCAGCACGCGCGCCGTCTCCGCCTCGTTGCGCCAATAGCCGTGCATCACCAGCTCGCCGCGCACCAGGATCTCGCCGTCGGGGGCGATCCGCACCTCGGTATCGGCGAGCGGCGGACCGACCGAATCCATGCGGATGCCGACCTTGGGCCGGTTGCACGAGATCACCGGCGCCGCCTCGGTCTGGCCATAGCCCTGCAGGAAGGTGACGCCCAGCGACTGGAAGAACAGCCCGACCTCCGGATTGAGCGGCGCGCCGCCCGACACCATCGCCTTCATCCGCCCGCCGAACCGTTTGGCGATCTTGGGCTTGAACAGGGTGCGGACCAGCAATTGCGCCGGCCGGTCGGCGAGGCGCAGGCCGCCCGCATTCTCGCGCGCGCCGAGTTCGAGCGCTTTCGCGAGCAGATAGGCCGCCATGCCGCCCTGTTTCTCGATCGCCTTGCTGATCCGCGTCCGCAGCACCTCGAACAATCGCGGCACGACGAACATGATCGTCGGCCGCACCTCCTCGATATTGGCGGCGAGCTTGTCGAGGCCTTCGGCGTAATAGATCTGCCCGCCGAGCGCGATCGGGAAATGCTGGCCGCCGGTATGCTCATAGGCGTGGCTGAGCGGCAGGAAGGACAGGAATACCTCGTCCTCCCAGCCGAAATCCTCGGCGATCAGCGCGGCGCAGCCCTTGGCGTTGTGCAGGATCGCGCCGTGATGCTGCATCACCCCGCGCGGCGCGCCGCCGGTGCCGCTGGTGTAGATGATGCAGGCGAGATCGTCGCGGCGGAAGGTCGCGCGCGCCGCGGCATCGGCGGGGTCGGTCGGATGGTCGGCGATCAGCCGGTGCCAGTCGTGGAAGTCGATCCCCGACGGCGCACGCATCGGATCGATGCCGATCACCGTCTGCCCCTGGTTCGAGCGGAGCACCGCGGTGAGCACGGTCTTCGCCAGCTTGTCGGTCGACACGATGACGCCGCAGGCGCCCGAATCGGTGATGATATGCGCGTGATCGCGCTCGGTATTGGTGATGTAGGTCGGCACGGTGATGCAGCCGGCCGCCATGATCGCGAGATCGCTGATACACCATTCGGGGCGGTTCTCGCTGACCAGCATCACCCGGTCCCCCGGCTTCATCCCCGCTGCGGTCAGCCCCGCGGCGAGGCTGGCGACCTGCCGCGCCGCCTCGGCCCAGCTCGTCGCGACCCAGACGCCGTCGCGCTTGGCCCAGAGGAAGGGGGCGTCGCCCTTCTCCTTCGCCCGTGTGAAGAACATCGTGACGAGGTTGGGAAAATGCTCGAGGCTGCGCATGATCTCTCCTGTCGCGCCGGTCTTGCGCCGGCGACGGTTATTCGGACGGGCGGTTGGCGACCGGCGCGGCGCGGGTGGGATCGCTGACGCGGCCGTCCTCGCTGATCGCGACGCCTTCGCTGCGCGGATCGGCGGCGCCGACCCAGCGCCCGCCGACCCATTCGATCGCATTGGCCTTGAGCCCCATCGGCGCGACCTCGGTCCGCTCGCCGAGCGCGGCGAGCGCGGGTTGCAGCGTGGCGGCGGCGGTGCCGGTCTCCAGCGTCGCGACGGGACCGGGCGCGTAGACGAGGCCGAGCGCGATCGCCTCCTGCGCGGACAGGTGCCAGTCGAGCACGCCGACCAGCGCCTTGGCGATCTGCGCGATGATCGTCGATCCGCCCGCCGCGCCGATCGCCAGCCGCACCTTGCCGCTGGCGTCGTAGACGATCGTCGGCGCCATCGAACTGCGCGGCCGCTTGCCGCCCTCGACGCGATTGGCGACGAGATAGCCGGCGTCGACCGGCACGATATCGAAATCGGTCAGCTCGTTGTTGAGCACCGTGCCGTCGACGACCAGCCCCGATCCGAACGGCCCCTCGACCGTCGTCGTCACCTCGACGACGTTGCCAGCGCGATCGGCGACGGCGAGATCGGTGGTGCCGGCGACCTCGCTGACCGGCGCCGGCGTGCGCGGCGGCGCGCCGCGCGGCGTGCCGGCGGTGACGGTGGCGAGCGTCCGGTCGGGGGCGATCAGTGCGGAGCGCGCGGCGAGATAGGCGGGATCGAGCAGCCCGGCGACCGGCACGCGGACGAAATCGGGGTCGCCGACGTAGAGGTTGCGATCGGCATAAGCGAGGCGCGAGCTTTCCGCGAACAGGTGCCAGGCGACCGGCGAGTCCTTGCCGAGCCGGGTCATGTCGAACCGTTCGAGCTGCTTGAGGATCATCAGCACGGTGATGCCGCCCGACGACGGCGGTCCCATGCCGCAGATTCGGTAGCTGCGGTACGGCACGCAGACCTCGGGACGCGGCTTGGCGTCGTAGCTGGCGAGATCGCCGGTGGTCATCTGCGACGGGTTGCGCGCCGCGCCGTTGACCGCCGCGACGAGCTTGGCGGCCTGTGGCCCGACGTAGAAGCTGTCGGGGCCATGCGCCGCGATACGGGTGAGCAGCGCCGCCTGCGCCGGATTGCGGACGATGCCGTCGGCGCCGACGGCGAAGGTCGCGCGTGCCTCCGGCGTCAGATGGCCGCCGTAGGAGGCGACCGAATTGGTGAAGCGCGGGCTGGCGCGGAAACCGTCGCGCGCCAGCCGGATCGCCGGCTGGAACAGCCGCGCCCAGGGCAGCTTGCCCGACTGGCGATGCGCCAGCGCCATGCCGCGCAGCGCGCCCGGCACGCCGACGCTGCGTCCGCCCGGCACCGCATCGGCATGGCTGAGCGGCACGCCGTCCGGTCCGTAGAACCAGCGCGGGGTCGCCGCGGCAGGCGCGGCCTCGCGCGCGTCGATCGTCGTGACCCGGCCGGTGCGGGCGGCGTGGCTGACCCAGAAGCTGCCGCCGCCGATGCCGGAGCTCTGCGGCTCGACGACGTTGAGCGCGAGCATCGTCGCGATCGCCGCGTCGGTGGCGCTGCCGCCCGCCTTGAGGATCTCGACACCGGCGGCGGCGGCACGCGGATCGGCGGCGCTGACCATGCCGGCTGCCGGGGCCGACGCGGGGGTCTTGGCCAACGCCGGTGCGCTGGCGGCGGCGAGCAAGAGGGCGATCAGGGTCTTCATCGCGGCAAAGCCTAGCGGCTGGTCCGGGGAGGGCAAGCGTTAGCCCGCCGCGGCGGCGACATCGGCGAAGCCGTCGCGAGCGAGCAGGTGGTCGAGATCGCGCAGGATCGTCCGCGCCAGCCCCGGTCCGTGATAGACCAGCGCCGAATAGAGCTGCACCAGCCGCGCGCCGGCGCGGATGCGCGCATAGGCCTCGGCACCGCTGTCGATCCCGCCCGCGGCGATCAGCGCGATGTTGCCGCCGGTCGCGCTGCGCAGGTCGACGAGCCGCTGGCGGGCGAGCGGCGCGAGCGGCGCACCCGACAGGCCGCCGCTTTCGCCGGCGTGCGGCGCCCGCAGCGGCGGACGCGAGATGGTGGTGTTGCCGAGGATGATCGCGTCGAGCCGATGGCCGATCGCGGCGCGGGCGATGCCGTCGAGCGCGGCGGCGTCGAGATCGGGGGCGATCTTGAGGAACAGCGGCGTCGCCCCCCGCGCCGCGGTGCAGGCGGCGAGCAGATCGTCGAGCGCCGCACCATGCTGCAGATCGCGCAGGCCCGGCGTGTTGGGCGAGGAGATATTGATCGTCACATAGTCGGCGATCGGCGCGGCGGCGGTGACGCCGGCGACATAATCGGCGATCCGGTCGGCGGCATCCTTGTTGGCGCCGACGTTGATGCCGAGCCGCCCGGCGCCTCGCGAGGCGGTGCGGGCGCGCGCTAGTCCCGCTTCGAGGCCGCCGTTGTTGAAGCCCATGCGGTTGATCACCGCGCGATCGGCGACCAGCCGGAACAAGCGCGGGCGGGGATTGCCCGCCTGCGCCACCGGGGTGAGCGTGCCGATCTCGACTGCGCCGAAGCCGAAGCCGAACAGTCCGTCGATCGCCACCCCGTCCTTGTCGAGCCCCGCCGCGACGCCGAGCGGATTGGCGAAGGCGAGCCCGCCGATGCGGGTGGCGAGCCGCGGGCTGTGCCGCGGGGCGGGGAAGGGCAGCTTTGCCCGCACCGCCAGCGCCTTGAGCGTCAATGCATGCGCCCGTTCGGCATCGAGGGCGAAGAGCAGCGGGCGGAGGGCATAGGACATGCTGCGCCCATCGCATTGCGCGCGGCGGAAATCAAAGCTGGCGCGCGCCGCGCGGATGGTGGCCCGGCGGACACGGCGCAAACCTCAGCATTGTATCTCCCGCCGATGTTGGCGGGTGGCGGACCCGCTGGCGCCAATGGCTGGATCGCAGGGGTTCGCGCGTCTGTATCCCCGTCTTCGCGGGGATACAGAAGGAGAGAATGACAGGTGCGGAAGGTCGGACCAGCGTCGGATAACCCGTCTCCCCGCTTGACCCGGCCGCGCAAAACCCTATCTGGCAATCGGATCGAATTGATCCGATTTGCGAGACATTCGCAACAAACCGTTCGGAGCCGATGCGACTTTCCAGCCTTGCCGACTATGCGGTCGTGATGATGTCTGCCGCTGCGCGCCATTGCGGCGGCGTGGCGCGGCTCAACGCGACGGTGCTCGCCGAGGAGACCGGCGTGCCGCTGCCGACCGCACAGAAGCTGGTCAGCCGCCTTTCGTCGGCCGGCCTGATCGAAAGCACGCGCGGCACGGGCGGCGGGTTCCGGCTGGCCCGGCCGGCGGCGGCGATCAGCCTTGCCGACATCATCGAGGCGGTCGAGGGACCGATCCAGATGACCGCCTGCGTCGAGGGCAATCGCCACGAATGCGGGCTGGAGGGCAATTGTCTCGTCCGACCGCATTGGAGCATCGTCAACGAAGCGGTGCGCGGCGCGCTCGCCAACGTCACGCTCGCACGGCTCGCCCGTGCGCCGATCCACGATCCGATCCCAGACCCCATTCCCGCTCCGTTGAGCGAACAGGTGTAATCATGGCGACCAAGAACGCAGAGGCCTATGCGGCCGTCTCCAAGACCTACGAATGGGGCTTCACGTCCGATATCGAACAGGACTTCGCCCCCAAGGGGCTGAGCGAGGACACGGTCCGCTACATCAGCGCCAAGAAGAACGAGCCCGAATGGATGCTCGACTGGCGTCTGAAGGCGTTCCGGCTGTGGCAGACGATGGAGGCGCCGGATTGGGCCAAGCTCAACGTGCCGCCGATCGACTATCAGGACGCCTATTATTACGCCGAGCCCAAGGCGAAGCCGAAGCTCGGCAGCCTCGACGAGGTCGATCCCGAGATCCTGCGCGTCTACGAGAAGCTCGGCATCCCGCTCGAGGAGCAGAAGATGCTCGCCGGGGTCGAGGACGGCAGCGCGCCCAAGCGCCGCGTCGCGGTCGATGCGGTGTTCGACAGCGTCTCGGTCGCCACCACCTTCCGCAAGGAGCTGGAGGCGGCAGGCGTCATCTTCCGCTCGATCAGCGAGGCGATCCGCGAATATCCCGATCTGGTCCGCAAGTGGCTGGGCAAGGTGGTGCCGCAGCGCGACAATTACTTCGCGACGCTCAACTCGGCGGTCTTCAGCGACGGTACCTTCGTCTACATTCCGGAGGGCGTGCGCTGCCCGATGGAGCTGTCGACCTATTTCCGCATCAACGCGGAGAATACCGGCCAGTTCGAGCGGACGCTGATCGTCGCCGACAAGGGCGCCTACGTCTCCTACCTCGAAGGCTGCACCGCGCCGATGCGCGACGAGAACCAGCTGCACGCCGCGGTCGTCGAACTGGTCGCGCTCGACGATGCCGAGATCAAATATTCGACCGTCCAGAACTGGTATCCCGGCGACGAGAACGGCGTCGGCGGCATCTACAATTTCGTCACCAAGCGCGCGCTCTGCCAGGGCAGGAACAGCAAGGTGTCGTGGACGCAGGTCGAGACCGGCAGCGCGATCACCTGGAAATATCCGAGCTGCGTGCTCGCCGGCGAGAACAGCGTCGGCGAATTCTATTCGGTGGCGGTGACCAACAACCGTCAGCAGGCGGATACCGGCACCAAGATGATCCACCTCGGCAAGGGCTCGCGTTCGACGATCGTGTCGAAGGGGATTTCGGCGGGGCGGTCGGACAATACCTATCGCGGGCTGGTCCGCGTCGGTCCGACCGCGGAGAATGTCCGCAACTTCACGCAGTGCGATTCGCTGCTGCTCGGCGATCAGTGCGGCGCGCATACCGTGCCCTATATCGAGGTGAAGAACCCCTCGGCGCAGATCGAGCATGAGGCGACGACGTCGAAGATCAGCGAGGACCAGCTCTTCTATGCGATGTCGCGCGGGCTCGACCAGGAAGCCGCAGTGGCGCTGATCGTCAACGGCTTCGCGCGAGAGGTCTTGCAGCAGCTGCCGATGGAATTCGCGGTCGAGGCGCAGAAGCTGCTCGGGATCAGCCTTGAGGGTAGTGTGGGTTAAGGAACAAGCTCCGCCTCCTTGAGGGGAGGGGCTTTAAGGAAGAATGATGCTCAAAATCGAAAACCTCCACGCCGAGATCGACGGCAAGGAAATCCTCAAGGGCCTGACGCTCGAGGTCAATGCCGGCGAGATCCATGCGATCATGGGCCCCAACGGCGCGGGCAAGTCGACGCTCGGCTATGTGCTCGGCGGGCGGCCCGGCTATGAGGTGACGGCGGGGTCGATCACCTTTGACGGGCAGGACCTGCTCGCGCTCGAACCGCACGAGCGTGCCGCTGCCGGCGTGTTCCTCGGCTTCCAATATCCGGTCGAGATCCCCGGCGTCAGCAACGTCCAGTTCCTGCGCGAGGCGCTCAACGCGCAGCGCGGCGTGCGCGGCGAGGCGCCCTTGTCGGGCGGCGAGTTCCTCAAGCTCGCGCGCAGCGAGGCGGCCAAGCTCGACATGGATGCCGAGATGCTCAAGCGTCCGGTCAACGTCGGCTTCTCGGGCGGCGAGAAGAAGCGCAACGAAATGGTGCAGATGGGCGTCGTCGACCCCAAGTTCGCGATCCTCGACGAGACCGACAGCGGGCTCGACATCGACGCGCTGCGCATCGTCGGCGACGGCATCAACCGGATTATGCGCGCGCCCGACAAGGCGGTGCTGCTCATCACCCATTACCAGCGGCTGCTCGACTATGTGCGGCCGGACGTCGTGCACGTCCTCGCCGACGGGCGGATCGTCCGCTCGGGCGGCGCGGAGCTGGCGCATGAGCTGGAGCGCGAGGGTTACGCTGGGGTGGCGGCGTGATGAATCACGCGCAGGCGCGACGATGCGACGAGGGTAGGGCGCCTGGCCTGTCCTCTGATGCCTTCGGGACGGTTTGTGTTCGCGCGGAGGCACGGAGGCGCGGCGATGGCGTCGGCGGAGCAATGCTCCCATCGATCATCGCCAGCGATCTGGATAAGGCGCTGCCGAGTACGAAAACGGTCAGCGCCGCAGGCAACGATACCTTGTCTTCCTCTCTGCTCCGCGCCTCCGCGCCTCCGCGCGGACACAAACCTTCATGTCTTCGCGTCTTCGCGCCGTCGCGTGAACCCCATCAGCGAGCCGCCGCATGACCACCGTTCTCGATCTCCCCACCAGCCGCGACGAGGCGTTCCGCTGGGCCGACATGGCCGGCCTGCAAGCCGCGCGCGACCTGCCGGTCGCCGCGCCCCGACTGCCTGAGCCTATCCTGACCGACGCGGCGCGGCTGGTGTTCGTCGATGGCCAGCTCGACCGGCAGGCGAGCACGCCCGGCGATCTCGCGATCACCCCTGCGTCGATCAGCAGCGATCATCGACTCGCCCGCCATGCCGCGGGCGAGGGCCATGCGATCACGCTCGCGCCGCGTTCGGTGACGCGGCTGGAGATCGCGCGCGTCAACGCCGGCGGGGACGGGCAGACGCCGCTCGTCATCACACTCGGCGAGGATGCCGTGCTGACGCTGGTCGAGAGTTTCACCGGGGCCGGGTGGAGCAACACGCTGACCCGCTTCGATCTCGGCGAGGGCGCGCGGGTGATGCGCGCGGTGCGGATCGTCCAGGACGCCGGCTTCGTCTCGACCCGCGACGAGGTGATGATTGCGCAGGCGGCGAGCTTCGTCTCGGTCGCGCTCGGCGCCACCGCGGCGGGGACGCGGCTCGACGCGGCGCTGACGCTCAACGGCGACGGCGCCTATGCCGAGCTGGGTGGCGCGCTGCTCACCCGCGACGAGCAGCGGCAGGAATGTGCGGTGCGCGTCCGCCATGCCCATCCCAACGGCCAGTCGCACCAGTTGTGGCGCGCGGTCGCGGCGGAACGGTCGACGGTCAGCCTCGCCGCCGCGGTGGAAGTGGCGCGCGACGCGCAGAAGACCGATGGCGAGCAGTCGCTGCGCGGCCTGCTGCTGCACCGCACCGCGACGGTCAACCTCAAGCCCGAGCTGGAGATCTTCGCCGACGACGTCAAATGCGCGCATGGCGCCACGGTCGGCGAGCTCGACGCCCGCGCGCTCTTCTACATGCAGAGCCGCGGCATTCCGGCGGGGCGCGCCAAGGCACTGCTGACCCGTGCCTTCGTCGCCGATGCGATCGACCGGATCGGCGACGAGGGCGCGCGCGCGGTGTTCGCGGCGGACGCCGATACGTGGCTGGAGCGGACGTTATGAGCGACGAGACCCGCGAGGCCCCGCTCGATCGCGTCGCCGACTTCCCCGCCATCCCCGACGGCTGGGCCTATCTCGACACCGCCGCGACCGCGCAGAAGCCGCAGGTTGTGATCGATGCGATCGCGCGCGCCTATGGCGAGACCTATGCCACCGTCCACCGCGGCGTCTATCAGCGCTCGGCCGATATGACGCGCGCCTATGAGGCGGCGCGGAACAGCGTCGCGCGCTTCATCGGTGCGGGCACGCCCGACGAGATCGTGTTCGTGCGCGGCGCGACCGAGGCGATCAACCTCGTCGCGCACAGCTGGGCGGCGACGCAGCTCAAGCCGGGCGATCGCATCCTGCTGTCGATGCTCGAACATCACAGCAATATCGTGCCGTGGCAGATGGCGGCGGAGCGCGTCGGCGCGGCGATCGACGTCGTGCCGCTGACCGCGGATCATCGCATCGATCTCGACGCGATGGCGCGGATGCTCACCCCGCAGCACAAGATGGTGGCGCTCGCCCACGTCTCGAACGTGCTCGGCTCGGTGCTCGACGCACGGCGCGCGACCGAGCTGGCGCATGATGTCGGTGCCAAGATCCTGCTCGACGGCTGCCAGGCGGTGCCGCGGATCGCGGTCGACGTCGCGGCGATCGGTTGCGACTTCTACGTCTTCTCGGGGCACAAACTCTACGGTCCGACCGGGATCGGCGTGCTGTGGGGGCGGGCCGAGCTGCTCGCACAGATGCCGCCCTATCAGGGTGGCGGATCGATGATCGACCGGGTGAGCTTCGCCAAGACCACCTATGCGCCGCCGCCGGGGCGGTTCGAGGCGGGGACGCCGCATATCGTCGGTGCGCTCGGCCTCGCCGCGGCGATCGACTATGTCGAGGGCATCGGCCTCGCCGCGATCCACGCGCATGAGACCGCGCTGGTCCGCGACGCCCGCGCGGCGCTCGGTGCGATCAATTCGGTGCGATTGTTCGGGCCGGAGGACAGCGCCGGCATCGTCAGTTTCGCGATTAAGGGGGTGCATCCGCACGACGTCGGCACCATCTTGGACGAGGAGCGGGTGGCGATCCGCGCCGGCCATCATTGCGCGCAGCCGTTGATGGAGGTGCTGGGTGTCGATGCGACCGCCCGCGCCAGCTTCGCTGTCTATAACGGGCCGCGCGATATCGAGGCGCTGGTACGCGGCGTCGAACGGGTAACGAGGATATTCGGATGAGCGATACAATCCGTATCGAGGAAGTGGACGCGGTGGCGCCGGCGCCGCGCGCACGGGTCGACGAGGCGGTCGAGCCCGCGCCGCGGACTCGCGACTATCTCAGCGGCTTCCTGCAGCAGCAACCGCAGACCGATGCGCCGGGCGAGCCCGGCGGCGCGCTCTACGAGGCGGTGATCGACGCGCTCAAGGAAATCTACGACCCCGAGATTCCGGTCAACATCTACGATCTCGGGCTGATCTACGGGGTCGAGGTCGCCGACGGCGGTCAGGCGGTGGTGACGATGACGCTGACCACGCCGCATTGCCCGGTCGCCGAATCGATGCCCGCCGAGGTCGAGATGCGCGTCGCCGCGGTGCCGGGGATCGCCTTCGCGGACGTCAATCTGGTCTGGGACCCGCCCTGGGACCCGCAGAAGATGTCGGACGAGGCCAAGCTCGAACTGGGGATGCTGTGATGGCGACGACGCTGCGCCAGCGGCCCGCGCCGCTCATCCTCACCGCCACCGCCGACGCCCGCATCGCCGATCTGATGGCGCGCGCGCCCGACGGCGCGATCGGCGTCAAGCTGTCGACGCCGCGGCGCGGCTGTTCGGGCCTCGCTTATTCGGTCGACTATGTCACCGAGGCCAAGCCGTTCGACGAGCGGATCGAGACGCCGGGCGGCGTGCTTTACGTCGACGGCGGGTCGATCCTGTATCTGGTCGGATCGACGATGGACTGGGTCGAGGACGATTTCACCGCCGGCTTCGTGTTCAACAATCCCAATGCCAAGGGCGCCTGCGGGTGCGGGGAGAGTTTCACGGTCTGAGGGGGGTAGGATCAGGCTTGGATCGCCGGCGTGTCGTCTCGTCGGGTTATGCGATCTGAGCTTTGCCAAAACTTTGTGGAAGCACAGCCTGACCTCTCTACGCCCCACCCCGGCGGAGGCCGGGGTCCAGCTGGGCGGACCTTCGGGAAGACTCGCCACGATCTCCCAACTGGACCCGGGCCTCCGCCGGGGTGGTGCCCGTATCCAAGAGGCCTTGCAGCGTAACTGAGACTACCGCGACGCCCTCAGCCCGGACATCGCGACGATCCGCGGACGGACCGCCGGCCCGCCCCAACCGCCGCCGCCCTACAGCGTCCGCTCGTAGACGTTGTATACCTTGTTGACCTTGCTATCGATCGTCTCGGCGATCGAGCGCATCCCCTGATTGTCGTCGAGGATCCAGCCGATCTCGCCGCGGCTCGCGCCATAATGTTCGACCGAGGCGCGGCGGATATATTCGATCATCATGAAGGCGAGCTGGCTCGCCATGCGCGATGCCTGCAATTCCTTGACCACGCCCATCAGCGGCACGCGCATCGTCCGCACCTTGGGCTTGCGCAGCCAGAGCAACAGCTTGGCCCAGCCGAACGGCAGCAGCGAACCGTTCAGCGGCTTGATCGGCTCGTTGAGGTCGGGAAGGGTGATCATGAACGCGACCGGCTTGCCGTCGAGCTCGGCGATGCGGATCAGGTCGTTGAACACGATCGGCTTGAGCTTGACGCCGACGTCCTTGATCTCGGGCGGGGTGAGCGGCACGAAGCCCCAATTGTCACTCCACGCGTCGTTGAGGATCGACAGGATGATCGCCGCCTCCTCCTCGAACTTGCGCTTGTCGACCTCGCGCACGACGATCCGCGGATTGTTCTCGCCCGAGCGGATAATCCGCTTGACGATGGGCGGGAATTCCTGGGTGATGTCGAGTTCGTAGGTGAACAGCTGCTTGATCTGGCGATAGCCGGCGCGTTCGATCCAGCCCTGATATTCGGGCTTGGCATGGCCCATCATCACCGTCGGCGAATGGTCGAAACCCTGGACGAGCAGGCCGGGCTCTTCCCAGATCGACTGCGAGATCGGGCCGAGCGCGCGCGTCATCCCCTGGTCGCGCAGCCAGCCCTCCGCCTTGGCGAGCAAAGCGGTGAAGATGTCCTCACGCTCGGCCTCCATCAGCCCCCATTGGCCGACGCCGGGACCGAAGCCCTGATCGGCGGGCATGGTCAGCGCCAGCGTGTCGATATGCGCGGAGATCCGGCCGACGATGCGGCCGCCCTCCCGCGCGAGGAACAGTTGCGCCTTGGCATGGCTGTACCAGCCGTTCTTCTCGGGCGTGATCAGGCCGAGCGCCTCGCCCTTGAGCGGCGGTACCCAGGCGGGATCATCCTTGTACAGACGGAACGGCAGGTCGACGAACGCCTTGCGCTCGCTCTTGGTCGTGACGGGCGTGATCGTCAGGTCGCTCAATTGGGCCTCCCATTTTGGCATGCGATCTAGCACGCCATCACCGGTTGGCGAGTGACCTTTCCGTCATCAGTGATCGAGAGGTTCCACCGTTGCGGAGCAGCCGGCGTCTGGGAATGCCACGCTGTCGCCACTATCTTGGGGCAATGGACCACGCCATGGAATCCTCGCTGACCCTCTCCCGCGCCCCCGTCGCCGAGGCGACGGACCGTATGCCGCGGCTGCGCATCGCCGACGACAAGGCGATGCTGCGCGCCGCCGCCGAGGCGACGCGCGACCTGATCGCACCGCGCCCGGCGATCTACTGGGCCGATCTGATCGCCTCGGTCGTCGTCGGTTACGGCGCGCTGGCCGCGGCGGTGACGCTGCGGCAGACCGGCTGGGTGGTGTTCGCCGCGGTGGTGGCAGCGCTTGCCCTGTATCGCGCGCTGAGCTTCATCCACGAAGTCAGCCATATGAAGCACAGCAGCGTGCCCTATTTCCGTGGCGCCTGGAATGTGTTGGTCGGCGTGCCGATGCTCACGCCGAGCTTCATGTACGAAGGCGTGCACAACCTGCATCACGCCAAGACGCGCTACGGCACATCGGAGGATCCCGAATATCTGCCGCTCGCGCTGATGAAGCCGTGGACGCTGCCGGCGTTCGTGGTGATCTCGGCGCTGGCGCCGCTCGGTCTTTTGATCCGCTTCGCCATCCTGTCGCCGGTCTCCTTGCTGTCGCCGAAGCTGCGCACGATCGTCCGCGAGCGCTATTCGGCGCTCGCGATCAACCCGCAGTTCCGCCGCCGTGCGCCGGAAGGCGACGCTCTGACCCTGTGGAATCGCACCGAAGCGGCGGCGAGCTCTTGGGCGATCGCAGTGGTCGTGCTGACCGCGACCGGCGTCTTCCCGCTGCGCAGCGTCGCGATCGCGCTGGCGATCGGTGCGGGCGTCGCGGTGGTCAATCAGGTGCGGACGCTGGTCGCGCATCTGTGGGAGAATGACGGCGAGCCGATGTCAGTGACCGCGCAATATCTCGACTCGGTCAACGTGCCGCCGCCCGCGCTGCTGCCGGCTCTGTGGGCACCGGTCGGGCTGCGCTATCATGCGCTGCACCATCTGCTGCCGAGCCTGCCCTATCATGCGCTCGGCGAGGCGCATCGCCGGATCGGTGCGGCGGTCGAACGGGGTTCGCCCTATCACAAGGCGAGCTATGCCGGGCTGCCGGGGCTGGTGAACAAGATCGTGCGGAGTACGTTCCAGTCTCGCTAGACTAGATCAGGCGCCCGTTCCGGCGGGATCATGGGGGGCGTGTGATGGGGATTGCGGCCAGTCTGATGATGATCGCGGCGGCGAATGGTGCGCCGGCCGCAGTGCCGCCGGGCACGGTGACGGTCATCGTCGTTCCCGACGGCGACGAACATGCCGCCGACGCGCCTGCTTATGCCGAAGCGGTCGACGCCGTCTTCAACGCCGCCAATTATCTCGTCCTGCCGGCCACCGGGCCGAGCCGATACCGCGCCCATGTCGCAGTCGATCGGGAGGCGCGCGGTCTGGTCGGCGCACCCGCGCCGACGAAGAAGGCGGATGCGGCGATGGCCAATTGGGGCGGCGGCATCTCGATCGCGCTGCCGACCGCGAAACAGGATCTGCGCGCGCTGATCGTGACGCGGATGACGATCACCCTGTCCGACTGGCGCAGCGGCAAGACGCTGTGGACGGGAAGTGCCGTCACCGCACAGGTGGGTGGCACCGCCGCCAATGCCCCGGCGACCGTCGGCGGCAAGCTCGCCACCGCGCTGGTCGCCCGGATGCCGGCGGCCCTGCCCGAGCCGCTCTCGGTCCCCTAAGCTATTCCTCGGTGCGGATCAGCACCGCTTCACCGATCAGCAGGAAGAGCAGGAACGGCGCCCAGGCGGCGAGGAACGGCGGATAGGCGCCGAGATTGCCCATCGCGATCGCGAAATTGTCGGCGACGAAATAGGCGAAGCCCAAGGCGACGCCGATCACCGCGCGCAGGAAGAGCTGTCCCGAACGCGCGATGCCGAACGCCGCGACCGCGCCGAGCAGCGGCATCAGCACCGCCGACAGCGGGCTGGAGAATTTGTGCCACCACGTCCCTTCGAGCGACTTGGTCGGCCGGCCGGCGTCGCGCAGGTCGCCGATCGCCGCGCGCAACGCGACGACGTCGAGCCCGTCCGGGTTGACCGCGCCGAGCGTGAACTGATCGGGCCGGACGCCCGGCGCGACCTTGACCGTGCCGAGGGTGGTGAGCTTGCCGGTGGCGACGTCGAACCGCGTCGTCGGCGCGATCGCCCAGCCGTCGCCGGCATGACGCCCCCGCGGCGCGCGGAAGATCGCGACCAGCTCGCCGCCGGTCCGGTCGTAGACGGTGATGTTGCCGAGCTGCGTCGTCTCGCCACGGCCGCGCACCTGCTGCACGGCGATCAGATCGTCGCCGTCGCGCACCCAGACGTTGCTGCGGTCGCCGCGATCGATCGGCAGCGCGCCGTAATTGGCGTCCTTCCACTGGTCGAGCGTCGCGGTGGCGCGGGTGACGATGCGTTCGTTGAACGTGAAGCTGATCGCCGCCACGCCGAGGCTGGCGACGAGCAGCGGCGCGATGATCTGATGCGCCGACAGGCCGCCCGCCTTGAGCGCGATCACCTCGCTGTTCTGGTTCATCGTGAAGAAGGTGGCGATCGTGCCGAGCAGCACCGAGAAGGGCAGCAGGAAGCTGATGATCTGCGGCGCGCGTAGCCCGACATATTGCCAGACCTGATCCTGCGTATTGCCCGGATGCGCGAGGATCGCGCCGGATTCGCCGAGCAGATCGAGCGTCTGCAGGATCAGCCACAAAGCGGCGAGCAGGCCGAAGGTCCGCACCAGGAACAATCGCGCCATGTAGAGCGAGATGGTGCGCGAGGGGAAGAAGCCGCTCATGCCGCCTGCTCCGCCTTGCGGCGACGCCCGGGCAGATAGCGCGTCACCAGCTTGAACGTCTTGGAGAAGGCGCGTTCGAGCGCGCCGATCGGCTGGCCGCCGGGGACATAGGCGATTTGATAGTACATCCAGATGATGATCGCCGCGAAGATACAGAAGGGCACCCAGAGCGCGATCAGCGGATCGATGCGGCCAAGCTCGCCGATCGACGCGGCATATTCGTTCACCTTGTGATAGGCGACGATCATCACGATCGCGAGGAACGCGCCGAACCCCGAGGTCGATCGCTTCGCCGGCACGCCGAGCGCCACCGCCAGCAGCGGTAGCAGGAACATCGTCGCCACCTCGACGAGGCGGAAGTGATATTCCGAACGGCTGCTGTCGCGCTGCTCCGCGCTCTGCGCGCCATGGCCGAGCTTGGCGAGCTCGGGCAATGTGAATTCGAGGTTGCGACCGCCGCGCTGGCGGAAATTCTCGTAGCGCGGCAGCGGGATCGGCAGATCGTGCGAGGTGAAGGTGAGGACGCGCGGTACGGTGAAATTGGGTGCCTTGTGGACGAGCGTGCCGTTGGTCAGGCGAAAGATGATCGTATTGGGATCGTCGGTGGCGAGGAACTGGCCGCTGCGCGCGGTGACCGAATAGCTCGTGCCCTTGTCGTTGTAATAGACGAAGATGCCGTCGAGCTTGCGGCCCTTGTCATGGCTCTGCTCGATGCGCAGCGTCATGCGGTCGCCAAAATGGGTGAACTCGCCGACCTTGATCGAGGCGCCGAGCGCACCGGTGCGCAGCTCGAAGCGCAGCTGTTCGTAATAATAGCGCGCCTTGGGCTGGACGAAGCCGACGATGGCGATGTTGAGTGCCGCCAGCACGATCGCATACATGAACGGCACGCGCAGCATCCGCGTATAGCTCACGCCCACCGCGCGCAGCACGTCGAGTTCCGAATTGCTCGCCAGCCGACGGAAGGCGAGCAGGATGCCGAGCAACAGGCCGATCGGGATGCCGAGCCCGAGATATTCGGGCAGCAGATTGGCGAGCATCCGCCAGACGACGCTGACCGGCCCGCCTTCGGTGGCGACGAAGACGAACAGGCGCTGGATACGGTCGAGCACCAGCAGCATGGCGGCGATGGTCAGCGTCGAGAACAACGGCAACGCGATCAGCCGGGCCATGTAGCGGTCGAGGGAGGTCATGCGGTGGAGGGCTCGCGCCGGGGCAGGGAAGCGCCGGTATAGGCGCGAGGGCGGGGCGCGTCAGCTAAAATTCCGGTGCGTCACTCGGCGGCTAGCGCCTGCGGCGGGGCAGGGCGATCGGCGGCGAGCGCGGTGGCGATCGCGCGTTCGAGGCCGCTCAGCGTGAAGGGTTTGCGCAGCACCGGATGACGGCCGAATTCGGCGGCATTGGCCTCGCCCGCGAAGCCCGTGACGAACAGCACCGCGACGTGCGGATAGCGCGGACCGAGCGCGGCGATCATCTCCGGTCCGGTCTGTCCTGGCATCAGCACGTCGGAGATGATGAGGTCGACGTCCGCCTCCGCGGCGAGCATCGCCGCCGCCTTGGCGGGCGCGTCGCAGGGGATCGGCGCATGGCCGAGTTCCTCCAGCGCCGCCATGGTCGCGGCGAGCACGCGCGGATCGTCCTCGACGACGAGGACGCGGCGCGCGCTGGTCGCCGCCACCGCCGCGGGCGCCGCATCGGGCTGCACCATCGCCGTGGCGGTGCCGGCGTCGCGCGGCAAGTAGAGGGTGACGGTGGTGCCGCGGCCGATCGCGGTATCGATGACGATGCCGCCGTGCAGCTGGCGGACGAGGCCGAAGATCTGGCTGAGGCCGAGGCCGGTGCCCTTGCCCGGTGCCTTGGTGGTGAAGAAGGGTTCGTAGACGTGTTCGAGCACCTCGGGCGTCATGCCGACGCCGGTGTCGGTCACCGCGATCGTCACATAGTCGCCCGCGCAGCAATCATCGACATGATCGTCGGCCAGTGTCGCCGCGCCGGTGGTGATGACCATCTCGCCGCGGCCGTTCATCGCATCGCGCGCATTGACCGCGAGGTTGAGCACCGCATTTTCCAACTGGACGCGATCGGCGAGGATGCGCCAGCCCTGCGCCTCGTCGCGCACCACCACGGTAATCGCGTCGCCGAGCGTCCGGTCGATCAGGTCCGACATGCCCGAGACCAGCGCCGCGGCGGCGATCGGTTCGGGCTTGAGCGATTCCTCGCGACTGAAGGCGAGCAACCGCCGGGTCAGCGCCGCGGCGCGATTGGCGCCGTCGGTCGCATTGTCGAGGTGCCGCATCACCGCGCCGGCATCCTGCCCGGCGGCGGCACGGCGGGCGAGTTCCAGCCCGCCGAGAACGACCGCGAGCATATTGTTGAAATCATGCGCGATACCGCCGGTGAGCTGGCCGACCGCATCCATCTTCTGAATCTGGCGGACCTTCGCCTCCTGGACGCGCAGGTCATCGGTCGCCTGCTGCACCGCCACCGCGAGCGTTTCGGCGCGCAGCCGCTCGGCATCGGCCTCGGCGCGGGCGAGCGCGCGCTCGCCGACCGCGTGCAGCGTGAACCAGCCGAGCACCAGCGCCCCGACGACGATCAGCACGCCGAAGATCGCCAGCACCCCGGCGATGCGGCTCGACCGGTCGACGGTGCGCATCGCATCGGCGGTGCGCTGGTCGAGCAAGGCGCGTTCGCGGGCGATGATCTGGTCGAGCGTCGCATCGATCGCGGCGAGCGTCGGCGACTGGCGCGCCTTGTAATAACGGGCGAGTGCCTGGCTGTTCTGGCCGTAGGTGGTGCTGAGCGCGGTCAGCGACAGTTCCTCGCCGCGCTGCTGGAAGGCGGTGCGCAGTTGCTGGACGCGCGCGCTCTGTTCGGGCGTGTCGCTGGTCAGCCGTTCGAGCCGGCCGAGCTGCGACCCGGCCAGCCGCCATTGGTCGAAATAGAGCTGGCCCAGCTCCTTTTCCGCCTTGCCGCTGATGACATAGCGGCCGAGCGACGCCTCCGACCGGGCGATCGTCCCCGACACGGTGCGCGCGAGGATCATCACGTCATAGCTGTGCGCCTGCGCCTGCAACGCATGGTCGCGCTGGCGATTGGCGAGGCCGAGCGTGACGATCAACGCGACGAGCACCGCCGCGCCGAGCAGACCCATCACGACGAGCGTGATCGTCCGCCACGTCGCGTCGCCCTCCAGGGTCCCGGTTGGGACCGTTTCGGCATCGTCACGAGTCACGCGGGCCACGCTAGTCGCTTTCGCCGCGGCGGAAAAGCCGCCGGGCGGACCTAAGCGTGCGTTTGGGGATGCGCCTGTGGCGCATCGGCCGGTGCCGGCCCGCTCCCCCACCCGGCCTCCCATCAAGGATACATTGTGGGAGGCCGGGCGGGAGAGCGGGCCGGCACCGCCTGAAATTGGCTCTTCCGCCAATTTCCAATGGACGTCCTAAGCGATCGGATCAGCCGATCGCGCCGACCGCCTCTCCCGCCGCGCGGAAGACGGCGAGCACGCGGTCGAGCTGCGCGGGCTGATGCTCGGCACAGAGCGAACAGCGCAGCAGGAAGGTGCCGGCAGGCGTTGCGGGCGGGCGCGCCATGTTGACGTAGACGCCGCCGTGGAGCAGCGCCTGCCACATCGTCACCGCCTGTTCCTGGTCGTCGAGGATCACCGCGACGATCGCGCTGTCGGGTGCCTCGGTACCGAGCCGGAACCCCATCGCCTTGAGCCCGCCGTGCAGCTGACGCGCATTCGCCCAGAGCTGGGCGCGCTTGTCGTGCGCGGTCATCAGCTTGCGGATCGACGCCGCGGCGGTGGCGACGACCGACGGCGGCAGCGAGGCGGTGAAGATATAGGGGCGGCAGGCGAGGCGGATCGCCTCGAACTTGGGGTGGTTCGACACGCAGAAGCCGCCGACGGTGCCGACCGACTTGGAGAAGGTGCCGACGACGAAATCGACGTCGCCCTCCAGCCCCTGCGCTTCGTAGACGCCGCGGCCGTTGGGGCCGTAGAAGCCCATCGAATGCGCCTCGTCGCTCAGCACCATCGCGCCGTGCTTCTTGGCGACCGCGACCATCTCCTTGAGCGGCGCGACGTCGCCGAGCATCGAATAGACGCCCTCGAGCACGACGAGCTTGCCCGCCTCCCTGGGCAGGCGGCCGAGCCGTTTGTCGAGATCCTCGACGCTATTGTGGCGGAAGCGGACGATCTCGGCATTGCCCTGCTTGCAGCCGTCGTAGATCGAGGCGTGGCTGTCGGCGTCGAGGATGACATATTCGCCCTTGCCGACCAGCGTCGATATCATGCCGAGATTGGCCATATAGCCGGTCGAGAAGACGATCGCGCCCGACACGCCGTAGAAGTCGCGCAGCGCCTGTTCGGCGTCCATATGGTCGCGGAAGGTGCCGTTGAGCATGCGGCTGCCGTTGGTGCCCGAGCCGAAGCGGCGCAGCGCGTCCTCCCCCGCGGCGAGCACGTCGGGGTCGAAGGTCATGCCCATGTAATTGTAGGTGCCGAGCAGGATCGTGTCGCGCCCGGCGATCACCGCCTCGGTCGGGCTCTTCACCTGCTCCATGACGATCGCGAACGGATCGGTGACGCCGGTGTCGATCAGCGCCTGCCGCTCGGCGATCAGCGCGTCGAACTTGCTCATCAGGTCGCGCTCGGGCGCGACCGGGGCGGGATCGAGGTCGAGCGATTCGGGCTGCAATCCGGTCTCGGTCATCGTCAGCCCCGCAGCTTGGCGACGGCGTCGGCGAGCTGGCCGACATTCTCGATCTCGGCCTGCATGTTCATTGTGATGATGATGTCGAACTCGTCCTCGATCGCCGCGACGAAGTCCATCACGGTGAGGCTGTCCCATTCGAGATCGCCCTGGAAGGTGGTCGCCTCGGTCAGCGCGACCTGCTTCTTGTTGAACGGTTCGATCTGAGCCTTGATCGTGTCGAGGATCTGGGTGCGGTCGGTCATCATGCTATCCTGGATGCCGCGCAAATGCGGCAGGGTTGCGGCGCTATAGCAATCCGTTGGCGCGATACCATCGTGCCGTTGCGGCGAGTCCGTCGTCGGTGGCGGTGGCCGGCGTCCACAGGTCGGCGGGCGGGCGCAGCGGCGCGCGTGCGGTCCAGTCGTCGTGGACGAGATAGCCGACGCGATCGGCGGTGAGCTTGGCGCCGTCGCCGCGCAGCGCCCGGTCGAGCCGCGCGCCGAGGCGCAGCACGGCGGCGGGCAGGTGCAGCGCGCGCACGCGGCGGCGGCCGACCGCGCGGCCGATCGCCTGCGCCAGCGCGGCGTGGGTCAGCGTCCGCCCGTCATCGACCTCGTAGATCGCCGGCGGGACGTCGCGCGTCGCCAGCGTCAGCAGCAGTTGCGCGAGGTCGGCGACCGCGACCAGCGCCACCTTGCCGGGCGGCGGCAGCAGCGCGATGCCGAGCCGCGCGGCGCGGAACAGGTCGCGCATCTCCATGTCGCCGGGTCCGTAGACGCCGCTCGGCCGGACGATGCTCCAGGCGAGCGGGCTGGCGGTGACGAGCGCCTCCGCCTCCGCCTTCGACCAGCCGTAGAGCGACAGGGCCGGCTCGCGGGCCGACAGCGACGAGACGTGGACGAAGCGACGGATGCCCGCCCGCTCGGTCGCGGCGAGCATCGCACGGGTGCCGTCGATATTGCCCGCGACGAAGCCGGCGCGGGTCGGCGCGCTCACCACCCCGGCGACATGGACGACCGCCCCGGCGCCGTCGACCAGCGCGGCGAGGCTGTCGGGCCGGTCGAGCGCGCCTTCGATCCAGGTGACGCCGTCGCGGTCGGGCTGCGGCCGCCGGGTGAGCGCGCGCACCTGATGACCGGCGGCGATCGCCTGATCGAGCAGCGCCCGGCCGACGAAGCCGGTCGCGCCGGTGAGGGCGAGCGTGGTCATCGCGTCGACACCGGCGGGTTTCCGCCTGGTGCGATGTGGGGAAAGATCAGAGTTGCGCGCGTGCCCTCGGGGCTCCGGCGCAGGCGGGAGGTTCGGGTTTGCAGGTACAGTGTGGGGTGTTTTGGTCGGGTCTGAGCGGTTCGCCCGCGTGCAATCTTGGCAGCGTTTGCAGCCTTTGACTTCCACCCACCACCCTGGCGCAGGCCGGGGTCCAGTTGGGCGAAGTGCCGCAAGACGTTCGGGCGATCTCCCACCTGGACCCCGGCCTGTAACGGGGTGGTGCAGGGAGGTTGAATGAGAAGTCGCTCGCGGCGGACCACCGTCTCGGCCCGAGCATCACGGTCGCGGCAATGCCCGCGCATCACCGCAGCGTGAATCGACCAAACGGCGATCTCCATCACAGCAGCGCCAGATGGTTGCGATGCACCAGCGCCGCGCGCGGGGCATAGCCGAGCAGCGCCGCCTGCTCGTCGGAGCGGGTGCCGAGCAGGCGCAGCGCCTCGTCGGCGGCATATTCGGACAGGCCGCGCGCGATCGTGCCGTCGGGTCCCTCGATCGTCACCAGGTCGCCACGCGCGAACTTGCCCTCGATCCGCGTCGCCCCTGCGGCGAGCAGGCTGCCCCCCGCGGCCAATGCCCGAGCCGCGCCGGCATCGACATGGATGCAGCCGCGCGAGGTCAGCCCGCCGGCGAGCCACGCCTTGCGCGCCGGTGCAATGCGGTCGGCGACGAACAGCGTATGCCGCGCCGCATCGCCGAGCGGATGATCGCGCCGCCCGCTGGCGATGGCGAGATGCGCGCCGGCGCCGGTGGCGATCCGCGCCGCGGCAATCTTCGACACCATGCCGCCCGATCCCATGCCGGACGCCGAGCCGCGATCGGCCATGCCGGCGACCGCGTCGATCTGCTCGACGCGCGCGATATGCCGCGCCTCGGGATGGGTGTGGGGATTGGCGTCGTACAGCCCGTCGACGTCGGAGAGCAGCACCACGCCCTGCGCACCCGCCGCCTGCGCGATCCGCGCCGCGAGCCGGTCGTTGTCACCGAAGCGGATTTCTTCAGTCGCGACGCTGTCATTCTCGTTGACCACCGGGATCACGCCGAGTCCGAGCAGGCGGCCGAGCGTCGCCGCGGCGTTGAGATAGCGGCGGCGGTCCTCGAGATCGTCGAGCGTCACCAGCATCTGCGCGGCGGTGAGGCCATGACCGGCGAGCAGCTCGGCCCAGGTCTGGCTCAGCGCGATCTGCCCGGTCGCCGCCGCCGCCTGTGCATCCTCCAGGCTGGCGCGTCCGCCCCTGGCGAGTCCCAGCCGCCGTGCACCGAGCGCGATCGCGCCCGACGAGACGATCACCAGCTGCTGCCCCGCCGCCGCCCGCGCGGCGAGATCGGCGACCAGCGTCGCCAGCCAGTCGCGCCGCACCGCGCCGTCGGGGGCGACGAGCAACGCCGATCCGACCTTGACGATCAGGCGCGGGCAGGTGGCGGGAGGAAAGAGGTCCATCGCGGGCGTCTAGCCGGGCAGGGTCACACCGGCGACCAGCTGATCTCGTCCTCGCCCTCGTCCTGATCGGACACGGCCTCGGCGCTGGGGCCGATCACTTCGAGCAGGCGGTCGAGCACCCAGTCAACGCCCGTCCCCGCCGCGCCCGACAGCGGAATGACGTCGGCACCGCTCTCCTCGGCGAGTTCGGCGGACAAGGCTGCGATCAGCTCGTCGTCGAGCATGTCGATCTTGTTGAGCGCGACGATATGCGGTTTGTCGACCAGCCCGCCGCCATAGGCCTCGAGCTCCTCGCGGACGATACGGTAGCTGTCGGCGACATCGGCATCATTGGCGTCGACCAGATGCAGCAGCACGCGGCAGCGTTCGATATGGCCGAGGAAGCGGTCGCCGATACCGGCGCCGTCCGCCGCGCCCTCGATCAGGCCGGGGATGTCGGCGATGACGAACTCGCGGCCGTGATGGCGCACGACGCCGAGCTGCGGGCGGGTGGTGGTGAAGGCATATTCGCCGACCTTCGCCTGCGCATTGGTCACCGCATTGATGAAGGTCGACTTGCCGGCATTGGGCAGGCCGACCAGCCCGGCGTCGGCGAGCAGCTTGAGCCGCAGCCACACCCACGCTTCCTCGCTCGGCCAGCCGGTGCCGTGCTGGCGCGGCGCGCGATTGGTCGAGGTCTTGTAGCTGGCATTGCCGCGACCGCCGTCGCCGCCGCGCAGGAACACCTCGCGCTGGCCGACGCGGGTGAAGTCGAGCAGCACCTCGTCCTTGTCTTCCGACAGGACCTGCGTGCCGACCGGCACCTTGATGACGAGATCGTCGCCGCCGCCGCCGGTGCGGTTGCTGCCCGATCCGCCGCTGCCGCGCGGTGCCCGGAAATGCTGCGTGTAGCGGAAGTCGATCAGCGTATTGAGGCCGGCCACCGCCTCGAAGATGATGTCGCCGCCCTTGCCGCCGTTGCCGCCGTCAGGACCGCCATATTCGATGAACTTTTCGCGCCGGAAGCTGACCGCACCGGGGCCGCCCGAGCCGGAGCGGACGAAGATCTTGGCCTGATCGAGAAAATGCATGACGCCTCTTTAGCGTCCCCGGCGCAGACGGCCAGCCCCGCGACCCGCGAGACGATGGAGATCAGTGGCATCGCGCCGCGCCGGGGAGTAGATTGGACGGGTGACGATGCCGACCGAGTCCCTGTCCGATACGATTTCCGACCGGCTCGGCTGGCAGCGTGTGTTCAGCGTCGTCGATGTCGCCGAGCATGAGCGCCACGCGTGCTGGTGCGATACCGCCGGCATCGCGTCCCGCTTCGAGACGATTCCGGAAGAGCCGTTCGCGGCGACGCTGGCGCGGCTCGATCTCGGCACGATCGGGATCAGCCAGGCGCGCTTCACCGCGCAGACCTGGACGCGATCCGGTCAGGGCATCGCCCGCGACGATTGCGACGACCTGGTCGTCAACGTCCGCCACCGCGGCGGCGCGGTCGGCGATATGGCGGGACGCAATGTCGTCGCACCGGCGGGATCGGTGGTGATGGTCGATCTCGCGCAGACGCAGCGGCATCGTTCGGATGCATCGGACACGAGCGGCTTCGTCCTGCCGCGCGCGGTCGCCGAGCAATTGCTGCCGACCAGCGTCAGGCGGCTGCACGGCCATGTCGTCGCGCCCGACCATGCCGCGCTGCTCGTCTCGCACCTCGCCGCGTTGCGCCAGAGCGCGCACCACCTGCCGGCGAGCAGCGGCCCGGCGCTGGCGCAGACGGTGCTCGACCTGTTCGCGATCGGCGTCGCCGCCAGCCTCGGCAGCGTGACGAGCGACGCGGCGCGGCGCGACCGTGGGCTGCGCGTCGCCCTGTGCGATGCGATCGACCGGCATCTCGGATCGCCCTCGCTCAACACCGCGCGGCTGAGCCGGATGCTCGGCGTGTCGCGCTCGACACTCTACCGGCTGTTGCAGGACGAAGGCGGCGTGCAGGCCTATATCCGCAACCGGCGGCTGGCGCGCGTCGCCGCGCAATTGCGCATCGAGGCGGAGCGGGCGACGATCGCGACGCTCGCCGAACGCTGGGGCTTTTGCGATGCCGCCTATCTCGGCCGGGCGTTCCGCGAGGTCTATGGCATGACTCCCGGCGACTATCGCGCGCTGCACGGCGGCTGAACGGCGGTGATCGCCGGTCGGCCGCGACCCCCATCGCGTGCCGGCCGGCGATCCCGCACGGGCGGAACCTGGAGTTTCCGTCCGCCGGTACATCCTCCCCGTGGCGATCCGCTCCGCGGCGGTCGCCTTCTCCGACCGGAATCGCGCTGCGGGGAAGGGGCCTCCGACCGGCTCCGTCCCGCACCGCGACCGGTCCGAGTCATTGCTCCTACCCCGCGCCGGCGCGCGACAGCAGGGGGCGGAGCATTGCCACCGTGCCAGCGACCATTGCGCCCGTTTCAGTCGGGTGTCGCCTGCGCGAGCAGGCTGGCGGCGCAGGCGCGCGCGGTGTCGCGCGGCAGGCCGAGCGCGCGCGCCATCGCCGCGCCGAGCAGGGCGTCGCCGAGCGCGAGCAGCACCAGTTGCAGCGTCTCGGCACCGATCGGCCGCCCGGCGGGCTCGACCCCCGCGGCGAGATCGTCGACCAGATCGTGGACCGCGGCGAGGATCGGATCGAGCGCGTCGCGATTGCCCGACAGGATCATCCAGCTCGCCAGCGCCCCCGCGCCGCCGCCGTCGAAGGCGTCGAACACCAGATCGACCAGTCGGCGCGAATCGGGCGGCGTGCTGCTGTCCCGCAGCACCGCGTCGCGGATCGTCGCGGTGATGTCGGTCGTCATCCGGCCGATCAGGGCAAGCTGCAATCCCTCCGCCGAGCCGAAATGGTGGAGCAGATTGGCATGGGTGCGACCGATCCGCGCCGCCACCGCCTTCAGCGTCACCGCCGGCGGCCCCGATTCGATCAGCAGCGCCTGCGCCGCGGCGAGCGCGGCATCGCGGCTGGCGGCGGGGGACAGGCGGCGGGGGGTTGCGCTGGGCAAGACGGGCACCTACTAACATTCGTGTAAATAACGGGCGTCTGCCCGGTTTGGAGGTTTGCATGGCAAAAGCAACCACGCCGGACGATCTGGTCATCACCCCGCGCGACCGCCGCTTCGGCCGCGGCACGCGGATGGCGCGCTGGTGGCTCAACGGCGATCCGATCGCCACCGCCTTCTACAATGCGCTGTCGGTGACCTTCCCCAAGGGCGAGGGCTATTTCGTCGACAGCGTGCGCCGCTTCCGCGACGGCACGCCGCCCAAGCTGACCGCCGAGATCAACGCCTTCATCAAGCAGGAGGTGCTGCACACGCGCGAGCATGTCGCCTTCAACCGCCATGTCACCGATCAGGGCTATGACGTCCGGCCGCTCGACCGCGACGTCGACGCCGCGCTGGCGCTGACCAGGGACCGGCCGGCGATCGCCAGCCTCGCCGCGACCACCGCGCTCGAACATTTCACCGCGATGCTCGCGCACGAACTGATTGCCGATCCGCGCCATCTCGCCGGCGGCGAGGCGCAGGCCAAGGCGCTGTGGCTGTGGCACGCCGCCGAGGAGATCGAGCATAAGGGCGTCGCCTACGACACCTGGCTGCACGCGACGCGCGACTGGCCGCGCTTCCGGCGCTGGCGGGTCAAGGCGCTGGTGATGCTCGTCACCACCTGGCGGTTCGTCACCGGGCGGACGCGCGGGATGCTCGAATTGCTGCGTCAGGACGGATTGCACGGCCCGCGCGTCTGGGCGCGGCTCGCCTGGTATGCGTTCGGCAATCCCGGCATGGCGCGCAAGGTGGCGGGTGTCTGGGCCGCCTATTTCCTCCCCGGCTTCCACCCGTGGCGGCATGACGATCGCGCGCTGATCGGGCTGGCGGAGAGCGATTACGAGGCGGCGGTGATGCCGCGCCCGGCGTAGCGGGTTCCGCTGTCGGGCAAGTCGCCGCTAGAACGAGGGGCATGACCCGTTACGCCAAACGCTATTGGATCCTCGCCGCCGCGCTCGCCGCGCTTGCCGGCTATGTCGATGCGATCGGGCTGCTCAAAATGGGTGGCCTGTTCGTCTCGTTCATGAGCGGCAATTCGACGCGCTTCGCGGTCGGACTCGCGGTGGATCATGCCGCGGCGGCGACCGCGGCGCCGCTGATCGCGGCCTTCGTCGGCGGCGTGATGGTGGGGACGATCCTGACCCGGATCGCCGGTGACCGCCGCAAGCCCGCCGCGCTGATCGGCGTGACGCTGCTGCTCGCCGCGGCGGCGGCGAGCGAGGGCCGGGCGTCGACCGCGCTCACCACCGCGCTGCTCGCCGCGGCGATGGGAATGGCCAATACGGCGTTTCAGCACGACGGCGAGGTGAGCATCGGCGTCACCTATATGACCGGCACGCTCGTCAAGTTCGGCCAGCGGCTCGCGGCGGCGCTGATCGGCGGCCCGCGCTGGGCGTGGCTGCCCTATCTGGTGCTGTGGAGCGGACTGGTCGGTGGGGCCTGGCTCGGCGCCACCGTCTATCCCGATTACGGGCGCGGCGCGATCGAGGCGGCGGCGGCCGTCGCGGCGCTGCTGGCCGGCTATGCCGCCTGGCTCGGCCCCGCCGGCCGTGATGCGGCGCGGCGGGGGCGGGGCTAGGCGGCGATCGGCATCGGCTCGCATCGCCCGCTGAGGTCGAGCTCATGCCCGACCGTCGCCGCAGGCTGGCTGCGCGCGGGCGATTCGCGCGGCGTCGTGCGGCCGGTCGGGCAGAAGCCGAGCTTGCGCAGCACCGCGCCCGACGCCGGATTGTCGGCGAAATGCCAGGCGGCGAGTCGCTCGATCGGCAGCGCATGCCGCGCCATTGCGACCACCGCGCGTCCCGCCTCGGTCGCATAGCCGCGCCCCCAGGCGGACGGCGTCAGCCAATAGCCGAGGTTGGGCGTGCCCTCCTGCTCCGATATGCCGATCCCGCCGATCAGCGCGGGCGCGCCGCCGCCGTCATGCGCGACGATGACGAAGCGCGGTTCGTCATGCGGCCGCGGCGCGGCGCAGAACGCCTGCGCGTCGGTGAGCGTATAGGGGCTGGGGACGCGCAGCAGCATGCGCAGCACCGCATCATGGCCGATCGCCTGCGCCAGCGCGCCGGCATCCTCGGGCCAGGGTGGCCGCAGCGTCAGTCTCTTCGTCCGGGCGAACATTCTCGCTCTCTCCTTGGCCGCGCCCGTGCCACGCATCTGTGACGCGGCAGGGACAAAAGGTTGGGGGAGCAAGAAAAAAGGGAGCCGGATGACCCGTCTCCCTTGATTGGTGGGCACTGACTGGCAGTGCGACCGGGTCACCCTGGTGGGTAACCCGGCTGGTTACCCGATGTTATTCGGCGGCTTCCGCCATAATCTGCACCGAGCAGAATTTACGGCCGAGCTTGCCCTCGTGGAACGCCACGCGGCCGTCGACGAGCGCAAACAGGGTGTGATCCTTGCCGATGCCGACATTGGCGCCCGGATAGAATTTGGTGCCGCGCTGACGCACGAGGATGTTGCCGGCGATCGCTTCCTGACCACCGAACTTCTTCACGCCGAGACGACGACCGGCCGAATCGCGACCGTTGCGCGACGAACCGCCTGCTTTCTTATGTGCCATGCTGCTCTACTCCTGTGCGCGCTGGGCTCAGCCGACCGAAACGATCTTGAGGATCGTGTGGTTCTGGCGATGGCCGTTCTTGCGGCGATAATTGTGACGGCGGCGCTTCTTGAAGACGATGACCTTCTCGCCCTTCGCCTGCGCGACGATCTCGGCGGCGACGGTGAGGCCCTCGACGCTCTTCAGCTCCGAGCCTTCGCCCGCGAGCAGGACGTCACCCAGCGTGATCGATGCACCGGCCTCGCCGTCCAGCTTCTCGACGACGATCTTGTCTCCGGCGGCGACGCGATACTGCTTGCCGCCCGTGCGCACGACTGCGAACATGGCTTTAGTCACTTCCCAAAAAACATATGCCCGCGCGGGAAGGCCCGGCGGGATGAGCGGTGGCAGCTAAGGAAAAGGCGCGCCGCTGTCAACCACCCGCCGCCCGATTCTGCTGGCGGGCCGGCGCCTAGTGGCGATGTTCGCGGCGCAGCGCGTAGCGGCCGTCGGCATAACCGGTGAACAGCCCGCTGATCGCCGGGTGATCGATCGGCTCGTCACTGTCGTCGGCGACTAGATTCTGCTGGCTGACGTAGGCGATGTAGCTCGATTCCATATTCTCGGCGAGCAGATGGTAGAAGGGCTGGTCCTTGGTCGGCCGGGCGCTTTCGGGAATCGCCTCATACCATTCGTCGGTGTTCGAGAAGACCGGATCGACATCGAAGATCACGCCGCGGAAGTCGAACAGGCGATGCCGCACGACGTCGCCGATCGAGAAGCGCGCATGCGCCACCGCCGGCGCCTCGATCTCGGCGGCGGCAGTGGTACCAATGGGATCGTGACGAGGCATAGCCGTAATCTAGGGCGGTTTCTGCGCTGCACAAGCGGAAGGGTGTTGCCACCGCAAAACGAACCCGTTAGAGGCGCGCCCTCGACCGACCGATCGCGGGCCGCAGGGCCTTGCCGAAACGTCTTCTGCGGAGAGGTGGCAGAGTGGTCGATTGTACCGCACTCGAAATGCGGCGTGCCTTTACGGGCACCGAGGGTTCGAATCCCTCCCTCTCCGCCACTTCCACCGCCAGAATTATGCTGTCATCGCAGGTGCTCGCTGGGTGGCTCCGTCAAGCCAAGTGCACAGGCAGGTAATCGAACGCGGGTCCGGCTGGCATATGTTCCGCCCGCGCAAGCCCGCCAGTCCGTTCCGCTACTGCAACGCGTCTGCTGAGGTGATCCGCTCGGTGGTGCTGATGTACGTACGCTTCCCGTTGTCGCTATCGACCGTCAAGGAGCTGCTGTCCGGGCGGGGGATCGACATCTGACACGAGACGGTGTGCCGTTGCTGAAAGAGATTCGGCCCATTCTTTGCCGGCGATATCCGCCATCAGCGGGTGAGCCGGATGCGTGGCTTTCGCCATCGGCGGCGGCATCGGGACGAGATGTAGGTGAAGCTGAATGGCGAAAAGCTCCACCTGTGGCGGGCGTTCGGTCAGGAAGGCGAGGTGCTGGAAAGCTACGTCACCAAGGCCCGTGACGAGGCGGCAGCGCTGACTTTCCTGGGGAAGGCACTGAAGGCCAGATGAGGTCCCCGACGACGCGGTTCGGCGTGAATGCGAGGCCGCACCTGCGCGGTCTTGACGATCCCGACTACAAGCCGCTGATCGAGGGCATGATGAAGCGATTCCCAGAGGACACAGGGCGGGTCACCCATGCCCGGGACGTCGCGGCTGCCGTGTTCGAGGCCGCGACCAACCCGTCTGCTCCGTTCAAGATACCCGCCGGTGCAGATGCGATCGCCTGGATGGCGGACGCGGCCTGACGCGCGGAACCCGGCGGCCGGCGGGTAGCCACCCGCCGCTCGCCGGGACCCGCCCGAAGATCAGGCGGACGCGAGCCGCACGGCCGTCTCGCGATAGGCGTGCAGGGGCCGGCCGAGCAGGCTGGCCAAGCGCTCGCGGTCGCCGGCCGCGGGGATCATCCCGTCGCTGACGTAGCGCTCGGCCATCAGCCGCATCTCATAGGCCATCCAGCGCGGCATGACCGTCGCCATATTCTGTTCGAAGCCGCTGGGATCGTCGCCGCCATAGACGACGGGGCGGCCGAGGACGTCGGACCATATCGCTGCCACGTCGTCGCCGGTCAGCGTCTCGGGACCGACCACGTTGATCGTCTCGATCGATAGCTTGTCGGGTGCGCGGTCACGCCGGATCAGCTCGATCGCGGCGACCTCGGCGATGTCGCGCGCATCGACCATGGCCACGCCCCTGCCGCCGATCGGCATCGGATAGACATTGTGCTGAAGGATCACGTCCTTCACCATCGCCTCATTGTCGATGAAATAGGTCGGGCGCAGAATGGTGGCGCCGAAGTTCATCGCCTCGAGCATCCGCTCGGCTCCCGATTTGACCGCGAAATGGGGTACGTTGACGGCGCGGTCGGCGTCGAACACCGACAGATAGACGACGCGGTCGACGCCGGCCTCGCGCGCGATGTTGAGCGTGACGATCGCCTGGGTGAATTCGTCACCGGTCACCGCATTGAGCAGGAACAGCGTCCTGACGCCGACGAAGGCCGCGCGCAGGGAGTCGATATCGAGAAGATTGCCCTTGGCGATATCGACGCCGGTCGGAAACGCCGCCTTGGCAGGGTCGCGGGTGAGGACGCGGACAGAGGCGTCGCGAGCGACGAGCTGTTCGACGACGTGGCGGCCGACGCGTCCGGTGGCACCGATTACGAGGATGGTCATGAGGCTTCTCCTTGGGTCTTGCTGACCCGGGCAAGATGCGTGATCCATCGTACGGCAAATAGACGCGCAATCTGGACGCGCCGTCTCATGGCTGGAACGATATGGACCTGCTCGCGCTCGCCGATTTCACGCTCGTCGCCCGCCATGGTGGCTTCGGCAAAGCCGCGCGCGCCGCGCGCAGGCCCAAGGCGACGCTGTCGCGCCGCGTGGCGGAGCTGGAGGCCGCGCTCGACCTGCGTCTGTTCGAGCGCGGCCAGCGCGACCTCAAGCTGACCGAGGAGGGGCGGGCGCTGGCCGAAAGGGCAGGCGCTCTGCTCGCTGAGCTTGAGGAGACGACGATCGAGATCGCATCGGGCAGCGCAGCGGTCCGTGGGCGCCTCAGGATCAGCGCGCCCCTGCTCTTCTCCCAGACCGCGATGGGGCGGCTGGCGGCCGGATTCGCGCAGCGCCATCCCGATGTCCGACTGGAGGTCACGACCGACGACCGCGCGGTCGATATGGTCGAGGAGCGCTATGATCTGGTCATCCGGGTAAACCCGGCAGCGGACGATGCGCTGGTGGGCCGACCCTTCCTCCACGACCGGTTGGTCGTCGTTGCTGCACCTGAGCTATTGCCGCGGGCGGGCGGCATCTTTCCTGCCGTCGTGCGCGACCGCGACGTCGAGAGGAGCTGGACGATCGACACCGCCGATGGACAACGCGCAATCGCGATCGATCCGGTGCTCCGAATGTCCTCGCTGGTCATGATCCGGGATGCGGCGCGTCTTGGTGCCGGCGTAGCGCGTTTGCCCCTGTCGCTGGTCAGCCGGGACATCGCAAGAGGGCGGCTGATGGCGTGGGGTGATGTCCCGACCTCACGCGTCGCGCTATGGGCGCTCTACCCCTCGCGACGCCTGCTGAACGCCAGAGTGTCGGCGTTTTTGGCGTTCCTGCGGCAATCCTTTCCGAACGGGACGGCCGAGGAACTCGCCGCCTATCTGGATGATCGCTGCTGACCCTCAGCGGCAATGCCGTGTGTGGGTCGATGCTGCCATCTTCGTGCAATCGCGCCGTCCGGCGGGTGGAGCATCACCGCGTCGCGTCGAGAATGACGGCGACGGTCTCCTCCGGCATGTCCCACATCGGAAAGTGGCCGCTGCCGTCAAACCAGTGGAGCTCGGCGCCGGGAAAGGCTGCCTGCGCGCGCGCAGCCTGTCTGGGGAGGCAGAGCCGGTCGTGCCTGCCCCATCCGATGACGACCCGGCCGGTGCCGGCAGCGGCGGGACCGGATTGCTCAGGTCCCGTGGCAAGGCTCCGCACCAGCGCATCGAACGTCGGCGTTGTACTGAGACCTTCCAGCTCGGTCGCGACGGTCTCCCCGTCAAGCGCCCAAGGACGCGCGGAGAGCTGAGCGAGCAGCGCCGTGCGCGACGCTGCATTCCGGCTCAACGCCGGCAGGCCTGGCCGGATGGCCCGCAGCAAGCGGCCGGAGGCGCCGATGGTGGTTCTGAAGAAGGTGCGCTCCCAGCCTCGCCAGAAGCCGCCCGGATCCAGCGCGACGACGTTGCCGACGAGTCCGCGCCGCGCGAGCTCCAGCACGATCCGCGCGCCCATCGAACTGCCGACGACATCGACGCCGGACAAGCCGGCCTCCGCGATGTAACGCTCCACGCTGCCGACCAGACCATCGAACGTCCCGCTGTCGGATTCGGCAAGGGTAGCCCCATGGCCGGGAAGGTCGACCGCGATGACCTTCCGCGAGGCGCTGAGTGGCGCCAAGACGGTGCTCCACGATCGCCAACTCCCGCCCAGGCCGTGGATCAGAAGCAGTGTGCGGCCAGTGCCGCGCTCGATCGTGTTCATGCCGTCTCCGCCTCGTCGTTGTGAGACGCTCAACGAGCCCGGTCGCTTCGCGGGCCCGCCTTTTCTCGGCCGATCTCGGCTGACGGGCGCTGGAGATCGGTCGCAGGGCCGATGCCGGACGGCGGTGGAGCCGGGGACGTCTGCCTGTTCAGCAAAAGGGTCCTTGGACATGAACGAGCGACCGCTTGCGAGTAGCGCTACGCCTGCACGGAATGGCCGATTTCGGGGCCAAGCTGACGTCAAAACTGTCAGCCTGGTATCGGCACCCCCATTTTCGTTGACCTGCCGTACCGTCCGGTTAACCCAGCGAATCCGATAATAGGAGGGGTAGGCATGGGCTGGCTGCGGGTGTGCGCTCTGGCGCTGGTATCTACGGTGGCGGTCTCCGCATCGACAGGCCTTTGCCAAGGCCGCGATTTGCCCGGCTCCAATCCGATCATCCGCGACACATTCCTTGCCGACCCAGCGCCGCTCGTCGTCGGCGACACCCTGTATCTCTACGTCGATCACGACGAGGCCAGGGATGGTGAGATGTTCAACATGCGGGAATGGATGGTCTATTCGACCACCGACATGAAGACGTGGAAGGCGTATCCGCCGATCCTGAACATCGCCGATCTGACATGGGCCAAGAAGGACGCTTGGGCGCCGCAGGCCGTTCAGAAGAACGGCAAGTTCTACCTTTACGTGCCGGCCGAGCATGATGATGCGCACCCCGGCAAGGCCATAGGCGTCGCGGTGTCGGACAGCCCGACGGGGCCGTTCAAGGACGCGCGCGGATCAGCGCTGATCACCAACGAGATGACGCCCAAGGGTGAGCATAGCTGGGAGGATATCGATCCTACCGTGCTCACCGACCGCGATGGTACGTCGTGGATCGCGTGGGGCAACCGGCAGTGCTACATCGCCAAGCTCAAGCCCAACATGATCGAGCTGGACGGCCCGATCACCGAAATCACGCCGCCCCATTACGTCGAGGGGCCGTGGCTGCATCGACGCGGGGACCTTTATTACCTCACCTATGCCTCGATGGATCCGATGGGCAAGGATCGCAACGAGCACGTTGCTTATGCCACCGCGCCGAGCATTCAGGGTCCGTGGACATATCGGGGAGAGCTGACCGGATCGGCGGCCAATAGTTTTACGATCCACCCCGGCATTGCCGAATTCAAGGGGCAATCGTACCTGTTCCTGCACAATGCGTCGCTGACGATCGGTGACCAGAAAGGCGCATTGGGGCGGCGGGCGATCACGGTCGAGCATCTCCGCTACAATCCTGATGGTACCATGAAACCGGTGATCCAGACCCAAGCCGGTGTGTCGGTGCCGCCTGCCGAATAAGGACGGTAAGGACCTCTCGCCTGTCGAAGCCACAACCGCGAAGACCAGCCTGAAATTTGGCGGCGCGCGTATGACGGCGGCCGCTGAGCTGACCTCGGCCGCTATTGCGTGCCCGCCGATCTGAGTCGAACGGCTGGCGTAGATTGGGGCAGGGAAGCGGCATGGAATGACCGCATCTGGGGCGTCGAAACGAAGGAAAGTCGCAGCAGGCGCCTGGTGCAGTCCGCCTGCGACGGGTGTAACTATGCCGTCAGCACCAATAGGGTGTCGAGGCCGCAGGTCGCCAGTTTTTCAGGCAGGAAATTCGCCAACGCCCACCCGCGGCCGGGCGGCTGCGACTGTTCCGCTTCATTCCTGCCACGGTTGATCTGCAATAAGGTGACGGAACCGGTAAAGTCCCGCCCTTTCCGCTTCACATATCGAGACGAAGTGATGCCCGCACCATTCGTGGCGCGCCGGGATAGATCCACAAGGCGCTGTACGAACTGGCGGAATAGCGTTGATCGAGCAGATTGTCGGCCTCGAGACGGAACCGAACCCCCTCGAATAGCGGCGCTTCGATCGCCGCCTTAATCTTCACGTATTGCGGTAGCAGCACCGGATTGGCGGTGAGCGATCCCGCCCGATTGCCGACATAAGCGGCGCCCCCGATCAGCTGCCAGTTGCTACGGGTGGTCGGAATGCGATGGACGACCAGCAATGTGCCCGCGTGCTCCGGCACGTTCAGGACGTCCGGTGTCGGAAACGTCGTGTCATCCGCCTTCGCATCGAGCCAGGCGTAATTGGCCACGATCTGCCAGCGATCGCCGAGCCGCGCTGACGCGTCGAATTCGATACCGCGGCTGACGATGCTACCGACGGGTGCAAGGAAGTTCGCATCAACAGGATCGGTCGTCAGGATGTCCTGCTTACGGATGTCGAACCATGTTGCCGCCAGATCGACACCCGGCAGCTTGGCCGCCACCCCGACCTCGTAGCCGCGACCCGTTTCCGGGCCGAAGCCCGCGCCGTTGCGATCCGTGCCGGTGTTCAGCGCAAAGTTCTCACCCCAATTGGCGTGCACCGCGATTACGTCCGTGACGCGGTAGCGCACCCCGGCGCGGACGTGGACGGGCTCGTCGATGTTGCGGCCGACGCCGCCTGTGTTGTTGTTGACGATCGTCTGCCGGTACGGATCGATCCGTGCGCCGCCGACCAGCGTCAGCCGATCGGTGACGTCCCACATGTCCTGTATGTAGACTGTGCCTGCCCAGCGGCTCTCGTCGTTGTTGGTGAAGGGCCGCAATGGGGCTGCCACCGATCCATAGACCGGATTGTAGAGGTCGATCGCGTAAGGAACGGCAGCCGAGGGGTTGATGCGCAGCCAGCGTTCGCCGTAGAAAAAGCGATAGCCCTTTACGCCCGCGCTGACCCGGTGCCGCCCGATCTGTCCGGCGAGCTCAAGGCGTGCTGACAGATCGTCGACACTGAAGTCACGCGATCGGCGCTGGCGCCACAAGGCGTTGCCGACGATGCGCGACTGGTCGGCCGACAGGCCCTTCAGCGTTCCCGTCCGCCAGACCACACCGCCCTTCAGCGTCCAGCCACCACCGAGCTCCGCCAGACCGGTCACCTGGTGCTGGTCCTGTCGGGATTTGGTGGTGCCGTTCAATGGTTCGCCGTAGTAATTCGAGCGGGGCAAGGCGTTGGCATCGCCGTTGATCGCCGGAATGCCGCGGTCGAACGGCGTGTCGTATCGGCTGAACTCACCGGTATAGGTGAGGCGTAGCGCTTCACTCGGCTGCCAGGTCAGTGACGGCGAAACAACGCGCCGGCGCAGCGGGACGGCATCGCGCCATCCATCGCTATCCTCGCCTGCGATGACGATCCGGGCAGCCACGGTCTCGGTTAATGGGCCGGTGGCGTCGAGCTCGACACGCCGCGTATGGAACGCGCCATAACTGACCATCGCATCGGCATGCGGCGTGAAACGGGGCACCTTGGTCACGATGTTGACCCGGCCGCCGGGATCGACATCTCCGAACAAGGCACCCGCTGGGCCTTTCAGGACCTCGACCCGTTCGGTCGTCGCAGGATCGCGCGGCGGGGCCATGCCGCGATTGGCGAGGAAGCCGTTCAGATAATATTCCGCGCCTCCGTCCGGGGTGCCGAGAAACCCGCGGACCGCGAAATTGTCGATGACCCCGCCACGGTTGTTCTGTTGGCTGAAACCGCTGACGAGTTCGAGGGCGTCGCTCAGCCGGTACGTTCCTGCCGCATCCAGGATGTCGCGTTCGATCGATCGGCTCGACTGTGACATGCGTTCGGTGACGCGATCCGACGATAGCGCACGATCGGCGGTGTCACGGGTGCCTAGCACGACGATTTCGTCCTCGTCGTCTCGTCCGGACGTCTCCTGCGCGTCCGCAGAGAGCGGCGCGACGCCGAGCGCGAGGGTACAGGCAAAGGCAGAGGTATGCAGTCGTGGACGAAGGAACCTGAAGGACATTGTTGCTCCGGAATGCGGCACCTGCATGCGCTATTCGGCATGCGTAATGTTGCAACATATCATCAAGCTTGCATGCTGCAATGCGCTAATTCCTGCCTATCGGCAAAGGCTGCGTCTGACAGCGGCTTTGCATCAAGCAGATCTGACGGCGCCGTTGTGCAGTACATCAGATCGGCCATCTCGTTCCGATCACCCAATTGGGAGAGCGTCGGCAGCATGTTCCGTTTGTTCCGGCGCTTATGACCCGAGGGGCAAAAAGGCCTCCGCGGTAAAGACATTTGCCTGGCCCGCAGCGCCGAGCGATATAGTGCCTCACCTGAAGGGGAGGGCAAAATGCCACAAACGACAAGGCGCGGCGTAGTTGCCGGCATGGCAGCCGTCGGTGCTAGCGTTATCGTCAAACCGGCGTTTGCGATGGACAATGCGGATCCCGACTTTGGGCCGAATGTCCTGCTCGTCGACCCCGGCGCGCCAGACGCACAGGCGACGATCGCCCGCTGGTTCGGTGAGCAGGAGCGGGCCCATTTCACTGACCGACGCCGCGCCATCTTGCTGAAACCGGGTAACCATCACCTCGACATCAACGTCGGTTTCTTCACGCAGGTCGCCGGGCTGGGCACCACGCCAGGCGACGTAACCGTGACCGGCCATGTTCATGCCGAGGCGGACTGGGCAAACGGCATGGCGCTGGTCAATTTCTGGCGCGGGGCGGAAAATCTCACTGTGCGGCCGCCTGATGGCAAGGATCGCTGGGCTGTGTCGCAGGCGGCGCCCTATCGCCGCATCCATCTCGCCGGCGATCTGGCGTTGGACGACGGCGGCTGGTCGAGCGGCGGCTTCATGGCGGACTGCTGCGTCGACGGCACGATCCGATCCGGTACGCAGCAGCAGTGGTTCACCCGGACTAGCCGCATCGACGGCTGGCAGGGGTCGAACTGGAACATGATGTTCATGGGCGTCCCGGGCGCGCCGGCGACAAGCTTTCCTGCGCCGCCCTACACGACGCTGCAGACCGTGCCGGTGATCCGCGAAAAGCCGTTCCTGTGCGTCGGTGCGGACGGTGCGTGGAGCATATTCGTCCCGTCGCTGCGCCGCGATGCGGCGGGCGTATCGTGGGATGGAACGCCGGGCGGCCGCCACGTGCCGCTGCGCGACGTGCTGATCGCCGATCCGGCGACATCGGTGGCGACGATCAATCGCGCACTTGCCGCGGGGCGCCATCTGGTATTGACGCCGGGCGTGTACCGGCTGCGCCAGCCACTGCGGGTGACGCGAGCCGATACGGTGATCCTTGGACTAGGACTGGCAACCCTGCTCGCCGAGGGCGGCACGGCGGCGCTCACCGTGGCCGACGTGCCTGGGGTGACGATTGCCGGGCTGCTGATCGACGCCGGACCGCAGAACTCGCCTGTGCTGATGCAGATCGGGCCGCGTGGGGCGGATGGCGACCACGGCGATCGTCCAACTTTGCTGGCCGACCTGTTCTTCCGTGTTGGCGGAGCCGCTATCGGCAATGCCGGCACCTGCCTGGAGATCAACAGCCATCATGTCATCGGCGATCACCTGTGGATCTGGCGCGCCGATCACGGCGATCGCGACGGCGGGCGGGTCCATGTCGGCTGGGACGAGAGCCGAGCGACGCACGGCCTGGTCGTCAACGGCGACCACGTCACCTGCTACGGGCTGTTCGTCGAGCATTTCCAGGGCTGGCAGACGCTGTGGAACGGCGAGGATGGGCGGACCTTCTTCTACCAAAACGAATTGCCGTACGATCCTCCCAGCCAGCGCGGCTGGCGCGCGGACTCGCCACGGGGCTGGGCGGCCTACAAGGTTGCTGACCACGTCCGCCGGCACGAGGCGGTAGGAATGGGCATCTACGCCAATTTCACCGCCGATCCTTCGATCGTGCTCGCCAGCGCGGTCGAGGTGCCGGATGTGTCTGGCGTACGTGTGTCAGATGTGACGACAATCTCGCTCGGCGGCGGCAAGGGGACGATCGCGCATCTGGTCAACGGGGCGGGGGAGGCGGCCCGTCCGGGCAGCACGCGCCAGACGCTGATCCGTTATGGCGGCGGGGCCTAACCCCGGTGGATGCGGCTAGCCGATCGACAAGAAGGCGGTGACGGTAAGGCGGCCAAGGGCGGGATCGGGCGACAGGATCGCATCGGCAGCGATTGCGCCGCTGTGCAACAGCTGACTGCGGTAGAGGATGGCACGGTTGTAGCGGCCCTCCGCCCCGCCGATCCGCTCGAACAGCGGGGTGTCGTCGAGAATATAGCCCTCCGGCGGAATCGCAGCGACCTCGTCCTGCAATCGGCCGAAGAACACGGGCGCGCGGGTGTCGTCGATCGTTTCAAAACCGGTGGTGCGGTGGCGGAAGAAGGCGGTGCCGTCGCGATGGGCGGGCGACAGATAGTGGACCATCGCTATTCGGTCGCGGCCATAGGCGTCCACGTGCGGCACGCGCTGACGGATGTGGAGCGCATCTGGCCGAGCGGTGACGATCGAGAAACTGGCGTCGACCACGCTGATCTGACGGTGAGGCCCGAACCGGCGGCCCAGTGACTCAGCGATCACCGGGAATTGATCGCGGAAATACCCGTCCGGCAACGGTGCCCGCAGGCCGGGGTAATGATGACCGGCGGGTTCGAAGGCAGCCGCTACGGCGGCCTGACGCAAGCTGTCGGGATGAGTCGCGAAGTCGTCGATCACGACCAGCGGCTCCCCCTCTTGCCCGAGCCGCTGCACAGAGATGGCAGGGCGCTTCACGCCAGCGATCTCGGGGCCGCGGTGGAGGCGCGGATCGTCAGTGTCGCGGGCACGATGATCGGCTCAGCGGCCTCGGGAGCCGGATCGCCGATCACACGTTTCACCGCGCATGCCGTCAGCTCCGCGATCGGCTGGACGATCGCGGTTAGTGGCGGAGCGACGAAGCGGACGATCGGCGTGTCGTCGAAGCTGAGGATCGACAGGTCGCCGGGTACGTCGAACCCGCGTTCGCGCGCCAATTCCAGCGTCGCCAGCGTCATCTGGTCGCTGCACGCTATGATTGCAGTCGGCGGCACCGCGCCGTCGAGCAACGCCGCGGCTGCCGCCCGACCGGAGGCAAAGCCAAAATCGCCGACGGCAAGAAGGTCGTCGGTGGGCAGCCCGGCGTCCGCCATCGCCGCGAGCCAACCCTCGGTGCGCCAGCCGCTCAATTCATAATCGTCCGGACCGGCGATGAAGCCAATGCACCGGTGGCCGAGCGCGATCAGATGCTCGGTGGCGAGCCGCGCCGCCCCCGCCTCGTCCATCGCCACGGCAAAGCCGGGTCCGGCGATCCGCGAGCCGATCCGGGCAAAGGCGATGCGATGCTCCTCGAGCAGGCAGGTAATCAGCGTATTTTCGGAATGCGGCGGGGTCAGGATGACGCCATCGGGCCGGATGGCGGCGATCGCAGCGCGTAGCTCGCGCTCGATATGGTCGCTGTGCGTGTCGACGAGCTCGACGATCATCCGATAGCCGTGCTCGGCACAGGTCAGCAGACCGCCGAGCAGCATCTGGTCGACCCAGTCAGTGCCTTGGCGATCGCGCCATCCGGCGATGGTCCGCTCGCGGTCGTTGAGCGCAACGATCAGATAGGAGCGCGATCCCGCCATCCGCTGCGCGGCGATCGACGGCACGTAGCCGAGCCGCTCGATGGATGCCTTCACCCTGGCCAACATTTCCGGCCGGACGCTCGGCTCCTTGTTGATGACGCGACTCACCGTCTGAAGCGATACGCCCGCATCCGCCGCAACGTGACGGATGGTGACCGCTTGCCGACGCCGCGCCATCAGGTCGGCGCCGCGCCGCAATAGCGCGACACATAGTCGCTGTGCGCCGGAAGGCCGCGCACCGTCGTTGCGACCCCCTGGCGCAAGCCGGAGAGGAAACGGTCAAGCTCCTCGTCGGGCAGCTTGGCGGCGATCGGATGACGCGCTGCGGGGGTGATGCCCTGACCGAGCATCACCTGGATCCAGCTGTTCTCCGCGAACAATTCGTCGTTGCGGCGGAAGACGCGCCCGGTCTCGCGGAACAGGCCGATCTTCTGCGCAAGACTGTCGGGGATATCCATCGCTGCGCACTGACGCCAGAACGGCGAATCCCGCCGCTCGGTGACCTTGTAATGGAGGATCAGGAAATCGCGGATCTGATCCATGTCGGTCAGCTGCTGATCGTTGAATTCGGCGATGTCGTGCGGCGAGATCGCGCCGGCCGCCGGCAGCAGCCGGATCAGGCGCAGGATCGCCCGTTGGATCAGGTGGATGCTGGTCGATTCCAGCGGCTCCATGAAACCGCCAGCGAGCCCGATGGCGACGCAGTTGCGATGCCACTGCTTGCGCCGCGCACCGGTGACGAAGCGCAGCATGTTGGGCTCGGTCAGCACCTTGCCCTCGACATTGCCGAGCAGCCGGTCGAGCGCCGCCTCCCGCGTCAGATACCGGCTGCAATAGACGATGCCGTTGCCGACGCGATGCTGCAGCGGGATCCGCCACTGCCAGCCGGCATCGTGCGCCATCGCGCGGGTATAGGGCACCGGTGGCCGTACGCTCTCGGTCTGCACCGCGATCGCGCTGTCACAAGGCAGCCAGTGCGTCCAGTCGTCGTAGCCGACATGGAGCGCCTGTTCGATCAGCAGCGCGCGAAAGCCGGTGCAGTCGACGAACAGGTCGCCCTCGACCCGGCTGCCGTCGTCGAGCACCAGCGCGGCGATGTCGCCGCTTTCGCCGTCGAGGTCGACGCGGGCAATCCTGCCCTCGATCCGGCGGGCGCCGTCGCTTTCCGCCATGCGGCGCAGAAACCGGCCGTAGAGCGTCGAATCGAGCTGATAGGCGTAGCTCATCCGGTCGTCGGGCAGATGGGCGAATTTGCTCTCGCGCGCCGCGATCAGTTCCAGGCAGTAATCGTCGTAGGATTGCTGGTGGCCGCGCGCCTGCCCCTCCAACCAGAAATGCTGGAAGCCGGCGGCCCAATGGTCCTTGCCGGTCAGGCCGAAAGCGTGAAAATAGCTGTCGTCGGGACCTTTCCAGCCGTCGAACTGGATGCCCAGCTTGAACGTCGCTTGGGTCGCCGCCATGAATTCGGCCTCGGTGATGCCGAGCAGGCGATTGAAGGTGATCAGCGGCGGAATCGTCGATTCGCCGACGCCGACGGTGCCGATCGTGTCGGATTCCACCAGCGTGACGGCGGCAGTACGGCCGAGCGTGCGGGTCAGCGCGGCGGCGGTCATCCATCCAGCGGTGCCGCCACCTGCGACGACGATACGGCGCGGCATCGGCGCAGTCATCGGCTGAGCGCCCGCAACAGATAGCTGCGCAACCGGCTCGCCAATTCGGGTGTCATCGGGTCAAGCACGCCGCGGCCGCCCTCGGGCACATGCGCGGTGACCTGATCGTCGTTCTGGAAAACGTAGTAATCGAACATGTCCCGCCAATGCGCCTTCTGATCTGGAGGCAGGTCACGGATCGCCATCAGCGCGTGGTTGAGCGCCTCCTGCGGCTGGCCGAGCCAGCGCGGCGTCTCGCGCCACCAGTAATTGACCAGCACATTGAAGTCCTCCAGGCCTTCGACGTGGTGCCACCACAGGGCCGGAATGTAGAGCGCGTCGCCGGGCGCCATCTCGACCGTAAGGCCATGCGCCATCGCCTCGGCGAAGCGCGGATGGCGCGCGAGGTCGGGTGCGTGGAAGTCGACCATGCTGATCGCGCGGCCCGCCGGCGTGTTGTCGACCGGGCCGAGGTAGAGGTTGCGAAACTGTTCGCGCGGAAACAGTGTGAAGCGGCGGCGACCGGCGGCGACGACCGCGAGATTGTTGGGCACGTCGTTGTGCGCGGCGATGCGGGTGCGCGTGCCGATCCAGATGCTGGCGAGCGGTTCGCGGTCGCCGAGGTCGATGTGGTTGGCGGCGTGGAGACCGTCGAAATACTGGTGGATGTCGATCGAGGCGAGATAGACCGTCGGCGCCTGCGGCTGGCCGGCGAAGGCGGCGATGCGTGCAAAAATGTCGGGCAGCTTCGCGTCGAAGGTGCGGAAGTTCATCGCCATCGCATCGTCGTAGAACAGCCGTCCGCCACTGCCCGGCTGGCCGACCGAGACGGTGAACGGCCGGTCGCGGTGATGGCGCAGCAGATAGTCGCGGGCGGCGTCGGCGGACTCGAGTCCCGCCCTGACCAGTGGCCAGTGAGCGGCGAGGCCGCGGATCACGAACGGCGCGTCCGCGCCGCGCAATCGGGCGTCAAGCGCCGCGGCGTCGGCGACCTGCTCCTCCGGTACGCGGGCGAGGCCCGCCAGGGGGCCGGGATCGGCCTCAGCCACGCGCCAGTTGCCGGTTACGACGCGCGACGAGATCGCCGATATGAGCGAGCGAAGCGATCGCCATGTAGATCGGGAGAAGATGCTGATCGGCATTCAGCTCCGCGAACGCTGCTCCATCAAGCGACGCGAGGCGATCTTCGTTGATAATGTGGAACCCGACGAGCCGATTGGTCGAGCCGTCGTCCAAGGTCACTTCCAGCGTGAATGGCTCCAGCAGGTCGTAGCGCTGCAAGGCCTCGAAGAAGTCCGCCGATGCACGATAGCCCTCATCAAGCGCGCCGAGCTGTTCGGCCACGCGCTCCAGATAGGGCGTCGGCTGACCCGTTTCGTCGAAGATGCGGTCGCCGGTGCCATCGGCGGCAATTCGTGGCGAAGCGAGATCGATGTGCACCTGCTTCGCAGCGTCGTCGTCCGGACCGCCGCCGATCAGGAATGGCTGGACGTCCATGGCCAGCGGCCGATAGCCCGCGTCCCACGTGCCGGCGTCGAGAAACAAATTCTCGCCGTTTTCGAAGCCGAACATGGCGAGCGCGGTATAGCGGTCGCGGGCGTCGTTGAGACGGAATAGAATGGGATAGGCGCTCTGCACCGCCCGGAATTCGGTCGGGACGGTGATGCAGCACATCTGCCCGTCGCCGAGCGCGCCGTCGCGCGCGCTATTGATGCGCAGATCGCGATGCGCCTCCACGGTAAGGATCGCGTGCTGGCTGGTCATCGAAGGTCTCGCCGGTAAACGTCCACGAAGAACATGGCCGCAAGGCCTGCCGCGCCCCGGGAAAAAAAGCCAGCCTTCTCTGACGAGGAGGCTGGCAGGGGATGGGCAGGATCAGAAGGTGAAGCGAACGCCAGCCGAATAGCGGGCATCCTGCTTGTTGACGAAATTGACATTACGGTCGGAACGCAAGTGACCGCTGCGGTTCTCGCCCAGGATATTGATGCCCTCGACAAACACCGCGACCATTGGCGTGATCGCATAACTCGCGCTGCCGTCGAGCTGGCCGTACGTATTGACGTAATAGGGATTGGTGCCGGAGCCTGACAGATATCCCTTGCGCCAATTATACGCCGCGCGGGCATTGATGCCATATTTGTCGAAGAACAATACGGCATTGGCGCTGTCCGACAATCCCGTGATCGCAAACTGCGGGATGCTCGACGGCAGCAGGTTGTTGTAGTCGCGATTGCCGTTGACGATCGTGTAATTCAGGATCGTGCCGAAGCCGGTGTTCCAGAAATTGTGCTGGATCGCGAATTCAAACCCGTTGACGGCCGCGGTCTGGCTGCTGTTGAACGGCGTCGTGATGATGAAATTGACCGACGGATCACCGGGGCCGGCGAGCAATGCGCCGTTCTTGCCGACATATTGCGGGAAGTTCGCCGCATAGTAATTCTGGATGAAGGCGAAGGTCCCGTCATAGCCCGGCGCATTGATCGCCGCCTGATAGCGAGGACCATTCGTCGTCACGCCGTTCAGCGTCGTGGTCGGCGCGGTGACTCCCGGAATGATCGTGTTGATCTGCGTAGAGCCGATATAGTTGGCGACGTCCTTATGGAAGTAGCCGACCGAGATATAGTCTTCCTTGCCGTAATACCATTCCGCCGACAGGTCGATGTTCTTGGACTTGTAGGGGATCAGGTTCGGATTGCCGACGCGCCCGGTGCCGCCGCCAACGCGGAACAACTGGTCGATGTTTCGACCGCCCTGCAGGCTGCCGTAATCCGCACGGGTGATCGTGTGGCTGTAAGACGCGCGGAGCTTGACGTTGCGAAGCGGCGCGATGTCGACGTCGACCGACGGCAGCCAGTTGTTGTAGCTGCCCTTAAAGGTGGTGAAGCCACTGCCCGAATAGATGACGTTGAATTCGTTCTGCGAATTCTGCTGGCCGCCGGTCGGAGTCGGCACCAGTGCGCTCGCCGAAACGTCCGTGTTCTCGTACCGGATGCCGGCGATGAAGTGGCCGGTGCCGGCGAGCAGGTCGAACTTGCCGTTGAACTGGAAGTAGGGCGCCACGGTCTTCTCGCGGATCCGCGAGTCGGTCGTGTAGGGCAGCAGGCACTGCAGGTTGCCGCCGCAGGTGCCATAGGCCTTGTCGGTCAGCGCCAGTGCGGTCGGCAGGTCGAACGTAAAGAACGACTGGATGATATTGGGATCGTTGCTGCCGCTGATACCAGAGAATTTGTCTGGGATGCTGGTCAGCGTAAAGATGTTGTCGGGGAGCAGGGCCGCCGCGGCAGCGCGCTGCGCCGGCGTGCTGCCACCGGCACCGCCCCAGGTGTCGTTCTGGAGCACGCTGTACGCCGAGCGCACCTTGTTGTCGGTGTATTCGAAACCCCAGTCCAGGCTGTCCATGAAGCCCTGATTGTGGTCGTAATGGCCGCGGATCATGACCTGGTTGATCTCGTCGCGGAAATAGGAATTGCGGAAGGCGTTGCCGGTCGGGACGATGTTTGCCGCGTTAAGCGCGTCGACGCCCGGATACATATTGTACGAGATGACCGGCAGGTCTTTGTCGAAGTTCAGCGTCTGGTTCTGGATGCCGAAGATCGCGGTGCCGAACGAGTTGCTGTTGCCGTAGGGGCTGTCCGGCTTGGACACCGCGGTCGAGTGGTGGGCGTCCAGCGTCATCGTAACGCCGCCCGGAGCCTGCCAGGTCAGATTGCCGCCGAGCGACTTGTTTTCGCTACGCGTCGCAGTCTGCGACACCGAATAGGCGAGATCCTTTGCCTCCGCCGCGGTGAACCGCTCGGTGTAGAAGGACGGGCCGGCGACCGGGCCGTCGGTCCATGCGCTCAGCGTGTCGTTGTGATTGTACCAGATGCCGACGCTATTGTCGCGGACGTCGATCGTGTTGCGCGAATACGTATAGTCGATCGTTGCGGTCAGGCTGTCGATCGGGCGGAATTGCAGCACGGCCTGGCCGTTGATGCGTTCGCGACGGCCGTTGACGACATCGTAGCCGCCGTTCTGCGGGACCTGATAGACGTCGGTCGCCGTCGGCCGGTTGGTGATGTTGGCGTAGCGCGGATCGCCAGGCTGGGCGAGCGAGCCCCAATTGTTCTCGTTGCCGAGATAGCCGTCGCGCCATCCGATGTTCGCCGAATTCGCGCTGAAGTTGCGACGCTGATAGGCGCCGGTAACGAGGATGCCGATCCGGTCGTCGGCGAAGGTGTCGGAGAAGATGCCCGACACTTCCGGTGTGATGTCCTTGTGGCCGTTCTGCGACGTATCGACGACGCCGCGGGCGGAAATCGAGCCGCGCAGCCCCGTCTTGTCGAAGGGGCGGGGGGTGCGGATGTTGATCACCGAGCCGATGCCGCCCGACGGCACGGTGGCGCGGCCCGACTTGTACACCTCGAGCGAGGCGACGCCTTCGGAGGCGAGGTTCGCGAAGTCGAACGAACGCGACGCCGGCGCGCTGTTGCCGTCGCCGATCGTCGAGGTCGGCATCTGCCGCCCGTTGAGCGTGACGAGATTGTATTCCGGACCGAAGCCGCGAACGGTGACGAACTGGCCTTCGCCGCTGGCGTTGCGGTCGATCGACACGCCGGTGATGCGCTGCAGCGATTCGGCGAGGTTGGTGTCAGGGAATTTGCCCATGTCTTCGGCGCTGATCGCGTCGACGATACCCTGCGCGTTGCGCTTCAGGTCGATCGACTCGCGCAAGCTGGCGCGGATGCCGGTGACGACGATGTCACCGTCGCCCTGGCCGACGTCGCCGCTCGCCGCAGGTGCCGGATCGGTCTGTGCGGGGCCGGGCTGACCCATCGTGGCGGAAGCATCCTGCGCCGCAGCGGCGGCCGGCAGGATAAAGGCGACGGTGGAAACGCCGATGGCAAATTGCGAAAGCAGGCGAGCACGAACGCTACGCATGATAATCCTCCCCGATAACGACGACGCGGCTGGACCGCTCTTGTTGATAACGTTCACTTGTGCGAAGCGATCAGGGCTGTCAAGTGAGCCAAAGCATTGAAAAAGCGATGACGTGAACGTTCACCGGATTTGCTGTTCAATTCCGCAGAATCGTGGCCTGAAGGACACACCGGGGCCAAGGGGAGGATTTATGACGACGACGCACATCGCCCGCTGGGCATCGCTGGCGACGCTGGCCGTCGCCATCGCCACGACCGCCACCGCGCGACCGCCGCGTGCCGCACCGACGGTTCGCGACGCCGGCGGCAGCGCGGCGCGTGCACGCGCCGACGCGCTGGTCGCGAAGATGACGCTGGATGAGAAGATCGCCTTCCTGCACGGCCTGTTCCCGCCGATGGCAGCGGGCAAGACCGGCAACGAGCTGATACCGTCTGCCGGCCATATCGACGGCCTCGCGCGGCTCGGCATCCCGCTGGTGCGCGAAAGCGATGCGTCGCTCGGCGTCGCCAACCAGGTCGAACAGCGCAAGGGTGACGTCGCCACCGCGCTGCCCTCGGGTCTGGCGACAGCGGCCAGCTTCGATCCGGCGATCGCCCGCGCCGGCGGCACGATGATCGGCGCCGAGGCGCGCGACAAGCGCTTCAACGTATTGCTTGCTGGCGGCGTCAATCTGACCCGCGATCCCTGGAACGGCCGGAATTTCGAATATCTCGGCGAGGATCCGCTGCTCGCCGGCATGCTGGCCGGCGCCCATATCGCCGGCGTCCAGTCGAACCGCATCGTCTCGACCGTCAAGCATTTCGCGCTCAACAGCCAGGAGACGGGCCGCATGGTCGTCGACGCGCGGATCGGCGAGGCGGCGCTCCGGATGAGCGACCTGCTCGCCTTCGAGATCGCGATCGAGCAGGGCAAGCCCGGTTCCGTGATGTGCGCCTATAACAAGGTCAACGGCGACTGGGCGTGCGAGAACAAGCACTTGCTCACGGACGTGCTGAAGCGCGACTGGGGCTATCGCGGCTGGGTGATGAGTGACTGGGGTGCTGTCCATTCAACCGCCAAGGCCGCCAATGCCGGGCTCGACCAGCAATCGGGGCAGGAGCTCGACAAGGCGCTGTATTTCGCCGAGCCGCTGAAGGCTGCGGTGGAAAAGGGCGAGGTGCCGATGGCGCGGATCGACGATATGGTAGCGCGCTACCTGACCGGGCTGATCGAGACCGGCGCGTTCGGCGATACTGTGCCGGCAAAGGCGGTGACGCCCGACTATGCCGCGCATGCCGAGGTCGCCCAGCGCGCCGCGGAGGCGGGCATCGTCCTGCTCAAGAACGACGGCGACCTCCTGCCGATCGCGCGGGTGGCGAAGCGCATCGTCGTGATCGGCGGCAATGCCGATGTCGGCGTGTTGTCGGGCGGCGGGTCGTCACAGGTCCGATCGGTTGGCGGTGCGCCGGTTGAGATCCCGCTCGCCACCGGTGGGTCGGCGTCGTTCGCGCGCATCACCTATCACGCCTCGTCGCCGCTGCTCGCGCTTCGCAAGGCTCTGCCCGGCGTGCGGGTCGACTGGGTCGACGGCCGCAGCCTCAACGCCACGGTCGAAGCGGCCAGGAATGCCGACCTCGCCATCGTCTTCGCGACGCAATGGACGACCGAGGCGGACGACGTGCCGAACCTGAATTTGCCCAATCAGCAGGATGCGCTGATCGCCGCGATTGCCGCGGCGCAGCCGCATACGGTGGCGGTGATGGAGACGGGTGGCCCGGTGCTGATGCCGTGGCTCGACAAGGTGCCGGCGGTGGTCCAGGCTTGGTATCCCGGCCAGCGCGGCGGCGAGGCGATCGCCGCGATCCTGACCGGTGCGGTCAATCCGTCGGGGCGGCTGCCGATCACCTTCCCCGCCGACGCCTCGCAGCCGCCACGCCCGCATCCCGTTGGGCTCGACCGGCTGAGCGGGCTGGAGGCGGCTGCGGCGGCCAATCCGGCGGCTGCGTCGACCCATGTGCTGCAGAGCTTCCCGGTCGACTATGTCGAGGGTTCTGACGTTGGCTATCGCTGGTACGAAAAGAGAGGGCTGAAGCCGCTGTTCCCTTTCGGCCACGGCCTTTCCTACACCCATTTCTCCTATCGCAACCCGGTGGCGAAAGGCGGCCGCACATTGAGCGTAACGTTCGACGTCACGAATACCGGCGACCGCGACGGTATCGACGTGCCGCAGATGTACGTCGGGCGTGAGGAGGGGGGCGCTCCGCTGCGTCTCGGCGCCTTTACCCGGATCGCACTGAAGCGCGGCGAGACCCGGCGAATTACGCTGACCGCTGAGCCGCGCGTCGTCGCTGATTACGACACCGCGTTGCCCGGCTGGCGGATTGGGGCTGGGCGTTATCGGGTCGCAGTGGGACAGGATGCCGCTGACCGAACGACGATGTTGAGCGCCACGTTGACCGCCCAAACCCTCAAGCCCTGATCCTTTCACAAACGTTTGGCATGCGCTGAGGCTTTTGGAAACATATGGCACGGAACCGGAAGGCACCATGACCTTCATCGCTTCGTATATTGCTCTTCCAGAAGCTAAGGCGCTTGTCCTCCCGCTAGAGCTGAAGCCTGTCTTCGGCGAATGACGGGGGTCCGCTCTATTCTGCATAACGCATAGGGAGGTGAGAAGTGTTCGCTATGCTTCCTGCTATTCGGCATCGACGGATGGCAGGGGCAGGTAAGTGGAAAATGGCTTGGATGTCCTCTTATGAGCTGGCAGCCCGAACCGTCAGTTGTGCTCGGTCAGACGACAGGCACTTGCAGGTGATCCGAAGAGGATAGGTGCGCATGCGCCGCAATCCGCCGAGCCGCGTCCGCATCAGACCGACAGCTCCGCCATTATCTCCTGTCCCCGCTACGATCGTCGCGCCACCGCATTTGTCTCCGCCATCGCTCCCGCTGCCGCCCTAAAGGCAGACGGCGTGCCGACGGCCTGGTGTGTCGGCTTTGTATCAAAAGGCCCGATGCGACCGGCAACGATGCAATAATCTTTACCATTCTTGTTCTAAGCCCCTGGCGACAGGGGGTTCAGACACGATGGCAGGGGCATTCCGGGGGGCGGCGCAGCTTGGCCGCAGGCTTTGGCGCGATCGTCGCGGTTCGGCGATCACGCTGATGGTGGTCGGGCTTATCCCGGGGATCGCGGCATTGGGCTCGGCCATCGATACCGGTCGCGTCTACATCGTGAAGTCCCAGTTGCAGGCCGGTGTCGACGCTGCCGCGCTGGCCGGTGCCCGCGCCTTCGCGGTCGCTGACACATCGCCGGCGGGGCGCGACGCTCAGGCGATGGCCTATTTCCGGGGAAATTTCACCGACGGCTATATGGGCACCACCGGACTGATCGTGACGCCGACGTTCACGGCGATCGACGGTCGCAACAATACGACGGTGCGGGCCAGTGCGATCGTGCCGATGTCGTTCATGCGCGCCTTCGGCTTCGACCGGCAAACCGTCACCGCCGTCGCGCGGGCGGAGATCCAGCCGCATCCGCTCGAGGTGATGATGGTGCTCGACAATACGGGCTCGCTCAAGGACAATCTGCCCCGCGACGCCAATGGCGTGGTCAAGACGCGCATCACCGCGCTCAAGGATGCGGCGAAGAGCTTTCTCGGCGTGCTCTATCAGGGCGGTACGGCGCGGCCCGATCTCGCGATGGGAATGGTGATGTATGATATCACCGTCAACGTCGGCAAATTGCTGCCGAACTGGCAGTCGCCGACCGTCATCCGGCAGCAGTTCGCCTTCAATGACCAGTATATGGCGCAATATGGCGGATCCTGGCCGGCCAATCATCTCGCCTGGAAGGGATGCGTCTTCGCCGATGACAGCGTCAAGGATCTCAACAGCACGCTGACCTATCGCGAGCCGGATGCCTGGGATATCGATCGGACCTTGCCGGGGGAGGGCGGCCACCCACCGCTCTCACCCTATTTCATTCCGCCGATGTACGTCCCGCAGCTCGCGCAGGATAAGGCCACCGCCGCAGAGCGTGCCCTGAACACCGGCGGTTTCTACAAGGTCGCCGGCGTCGAGCCGAACAACAACCTGTACCGCCTCGACGCCACCTATGCCGACCCCATGCTCAACTACGACGCCTATAGTAACGATTTCCAGAACAACCCGTACCGGCGGTGGCTGTACATGATGTACATCGGACTGAACGACGGTGCCGGCAGTGCGGGCAACGACGTCATCACGCGCACCGATGGCAGTTATTATGATCCCGCGGTGGCTCCGTGGAATTTCTCGACGCGCACGGGCACGCCCTTCAAGATCAATTACGGACGGATTCCGAACTTTTCCACCGACTGGAAGGTCGCAACCGAATATAGCGTCAATCCGCTCGGCGGCAGCGTCAACGACGGCACCAAAAACAGGACCGAATTCCCGTCCCCCAATTGGCAATGCCCCGAAGAGGCGCTGCCGGTCGCGTACGGGCGGGACCGCAGCGCCTATACGACGATGATCGACCAGAAGAATGCGGCCATCTATCCGGCCAACGGCACGCTGCACCATGCCGGCTTGCTGTGGGGCTATCGGCTGCTCGTCCGCGACGACGTCTTCCGGCGGACGAACCCGTCACGGGAATCGCCGAAGCGGGCGCTGGTCTTCATGACCGATGGCGAGACGGCGCTCGGCACTTCGCAAAACGGCTATACCGACCGGACCTGGACCTTCTACGGCAATTACGCCGACAGTCCGATCTCGTCGACGCCGGGCGGATTGACCGGCCAGTCCGAACGGCGCTTCGCCAAGACCTGCGCATCGCTGCAGGCGGAGGCGAATCCGCCGACGGTCTACATCGTCGCGCTCACGACGACCGATGCGAATACGCTGAGCATGTTCGAGAAATGCGCTCCGGGGCATGTCTATCGCACCTCCGATGCGGCGACGTTGACGGCGGCTTTCAACGACATCGCGGCCGAACTCGTCGATCTCCACCTGGTGCAGTGATGATGCGACCTGTCCTTCGCGATGCCCGCGGCGTCACCGTCGTGGAGTTTGCCATCATCCTGCCGGCGATGCTGACGCTGATCTGCGGCACGATCGAAATGGGTCATATGATCCTGGCGCGGCAGGTGCTCGAGGGTGCCGTCGTCGACGCCGCGCGCAAGGCGACGGCCAGTCTGGAAACCGACGAGACGCGTCGTCGGGATATCATGACCGCCAGTATCACCCGATCCATGGCCGCCTTTGCCACCGCGCCCGGACAGACGATGGAGATCCAGACCAAAGTATATGCCGACTTCAGCTCGGCCTATCCCGAAACCTACACCGATCAGAACGGCAACGGGCGCTATGACGCCGGTGAACCGTATGTCGACCGCAACCGCAACGGCAAATGGGACGATACCACGGCGAAGACGGGGGCGCTCGGTGGCCCCGGCGACGTCGTGAGCTATACCGTGCGCTTTCCCAAGCGGCTTTTGTTCGGCTTCGTCGGTCGGTTCATCGGGCGGAGCGTCACGCTGCCGCTCAGCGTGACGACCGTCGTCCGCAACGAAGCCGTGGTGCGCGGTTGAACCGGATGCCGCTTGCGCAGCCATTGCGACGGCTCGCCGGCGACACGCGCGCCGTGTCGATCCTGGAATTCGCGCTGATGCTGCCGCTGTTCCTCGGTTTTGCGCTCACCGGGATCGAATTTGCCAATTACGTCATGGCGAACAACCGCGTGCAGCGGCTGGCGGCGATGAGCGCCGATCTCGTCGCGCAGAGCGGCACCGGCAAGATCGGCATCGGTGAGGGGCAGGTCTACGATCTGTTCAGCGCGATCGATCTTTCCGCGCAGCCGTTCGATCTGCGCCAGTTCGGCCGCATCGTCATCACCGGGGTCCAGGGGACCGATTCCGATAATGACGGCACGATCGAAAATCGCATCCTCTGGCAAAGGTTCGATGGCAATTTCGTCACACCGCCGATGCTGGGCTGCAATCAGTCGACGTCGATCGCGACCTTGCCGCAAAATCGCCAGCTGATCCGGGACGAGATCCTGTTCCACGTCCAGGTGAGTTACAAATATCAGCCGCTGTTCAGCAGTGTTCCGTTCACATGGTTGACCCTGCCGACCAGCTTCACCCGCAGCGCCATGTTCCGCGCGCGTAACAAGGATTTCACGACGCCGACGCCGGATAGCCGTTTCCCGCCGAAGAAGTATTGTACTTCTGCAACGGGGCTGTGAGCCGACGAGCATAACGTTCCGCGGCTCCTGGCGCGGGTCAGGCGGCCGTTCCTTGAATCCGGAACGGCGCGGTGTGCGGCAGACTCCCTACGCATCCTGACGGAAGCAGGAGTGATAGATGCGGTCGAGCAGGCTGCTGAGGACCTGAAGGTCGTCGGGGCTCAGCGCGTTGAGCACATCACGCTCGACGGTTTCGAGCTTCGCGAACAACCGGTCGAGCGCCGCTTCGCCATCACCGGTGACGTAGAGCGCGTGGCGTCGACGGTCCGCGGTCAACCGGCGGCGTTCGGCGAGGCGCAGGCGTTCGAGGTCGTCGATCACCGCCACCGCGGCGGACTTGTCCAGCCCGACTTCGCGCGCCAGCGTGCCCTGTGATACGCCGGGATTGGCCGCGATCACGGCCAGGGCCGAGAATTCACCGGGGCGCAGCCCGAGCGCGACGCTTTCCGCCGTGAACGCGCTGGACAGGTAGTTCTGGATGCGACGGAGCCGGAAACCTATGAAATTGTCGAGGCGGCCGAGCGACATCGGCTCTGTAGGCGCGGGAGCGGGCATGGCCTTCGGCTGTAGAGGCTGATCCCCCGGAGACAAGGCAGAACCGCGCACCGGTACATCGGCATCCCCCGGCGGCCTTCGGGTCCGGCTGTAAGACGGGCATGCCGCGCAGCGACGCGACCGATGTCAGCGGCGTCCGCCCGCGCGCACGATGCCGGTGCGGCTGTGTCGCGTGCGGCAGGCGGAGGCTCAGCCGCTGCTGTCGTCGGTCAGCACGACCCAGTCGTCCGCCCACGTATAAGCGAGCGGGGGCAGCCCGGCGGCGATGCCGATCGCGTCGATGTAGCGGGCGACGGCCTCCGCCCGCGGCCCGGTCGCCGGCTCCGGGCGGCCGGGCGGGGCGCTCCACATCGGGCGGAAGCCGGCTTCGATACGCCCGTCGTCGCCGATCCGCAGTCGCGCGATCAGGCCGTTGACCGCCTCGGGATGAAAGGGGGCGAGCGGATAGGCGGGGTCAGGCTCGAAGCCGAACATCCGCTGCCGCCGCTCCGCCCATTCGGCGCGCGCGGGATGATCCTGCGCCGGGCTGAGCGCATGCGTGACGACCACGCCATTGCCGAGACCGTGGAAGATCGGCCGGCCGCGATGGAATTCGATGCCGCGCGCGATGTGCGCATGATGGCCGATGACGGCATCCGCGCCGGCGTCGATCGCCGCACGGGCGAGCGGGCGCTCATAGGGAGCGAGCGCGGCGGGGCGGTGGGTGATGCCTTTGTGCAGCGCGACGAGGACGATATCGGCGTCCCGTCGGGCCGCGGCGATCGCTGCCTGCATCCGCGCAACCGAGGCGGGATCGGCTTCGGTCAGATCGGCCTGCGGCCGCGTCGGGCTGCGGTCCGCCGTGGCGACGCGAACGAAGGCGCAACCGGCACGATCATCCCCAGCCCAGGCGATCTCCGGACCGACGCAATTGTAGCTGAGCAGCGCGATCCGCCGCCCGTCGCAGATGACGATCGCCGGCGCCTCGGCCGTCGCGCGATTGCGATCCGCACCGGCGTGCGCGATGCCGAGCCGGTCGAGCTCGGCGATCGTATCGGCGATGCCGATCGCGCCGCAATCCGCGATATGGTTGCCCGCCGTCGACAGCAGCCGGACGTTCGCCCGCGCGATCGCGGCGAGGTGCGCCGGGTCGGCTCCCGGTGCGGGAACGTCGCCGGACAGCTCTTCGCCGCGGCGGGTATGCGGCACTTCGAGATGGCCGATGGCGAGATCGGCCTCGCGCGTCACCGCGGCGACGCCGCCGATCCAGTGATCGGGGTCGGGGACGTCGAGGATGATGTCGCCGAGCATCATCACGTCGAGCCGGTTCATGCCACCACTCCCTCACGACGCAGGTCGGCGATCTGCGCCGCGTCGAGGCCGAGTTCGCCCAGCACCGCGTCGCTGTGGCTGCCGAGCACCGGCACGGTCGCCGGCGGATGGTCCGCCGTGGCGAAACCGGCGCCGACCACCGCCAGCGGCCGGTCCCAGCCGGGCAGTACGACCGGATGCAACGTGCCGCGCTCGGCAAGATGCGGATGCTGCGCGATCTCACCGACCTCGCGCAGCATCGCCGCGGGTACGCGTGCGGCGGCAAGCCGCGCCTCCAGCTCCTCCGCCCGCCAGTCGGCGAGCGTCACGGTCAGCCAGTCGCGCAACGCGTCATAATGGGCGACGCGCGCGTCATGCGTCGCAAAGCGCGGATCGGTCGCCATGTCCGGATGGCCGAGCATCGCGAACAGCGTTTCGACCTGCTGCTGGGTGTTGGCGCCCAGCGCGATCCAGCCCGCCCCCGTCGGATAGAAATCGGCAGTCGCGACGAGGCGGAAGCCGCGATTGCCGGTGCCGCCCGGCGTCCGACCGGTATAGGAATGGACCGAGACGCTGGTGTTGACCAGCTTGAGCGCCGCGTCGAGCATCGCCACGTCGACATGCTCGCCGATGCCGGTACGGTCGCGCCGACGCAACGCGGCGAGCAGGCCGATCGTGGCGAGATAGCCGGTAAACCCGTCGACGATCGGCAGGCCGATCTTCTTGGGTCCCTCGGCATCGGCGTTGAGCAGCGCGATCCCCGACATCGCCTGCGCGATATGATCATAGGCGCCGCGATCGGCGAGCGGCCCGGTCTGGCCGAAGCCGGTGATCGAAACGAGCAGCAGCCGCGGGCAACGGGCGTGCAGCGCGTCGAAGCCGAAGCCGAGCCGGTCAAGCGCGCCGGGTCGGAAATTCTCGACGAGAATGTCGGCGCGCTCGACCAGCCGCCACAGCACCTCGCGCCCCGCCGCGGTCTTGAGGTCGAGCGCGAGCGAGCGCTTGCCGGCGTTCATCGCCGCGAACGGAATGCTCAGCATCGGTTCGCCGCCATGTTCGGTATAGTGGCGGAAGCCGTCGCCGGTTGCCGGCGGCTCGACCTTGACGACGTCCGCGCCCAGCTCGACCAGCATGTTGGTGCAGGTCGGCCCGGCGATCGCATGGCTGAGGTCGACGACGCGCAGGCCCTCGAGGGCATCGATCATCGTGTGCTCCTGTCGCCGGTGAAGACGCCCGCGTCGGCAAGAGCCTGTTGCGCGGCGACGTCGAGACCGAGTTCGGTAAGGATGTCACTCCGTTCCGCACCGGGCAGGCCGGCGGCGCGGTGCGCGGGCGGGTCGATGCCGGCGATGTGGAACGGCGTGCCGATCTGCTCGACCGCTCCGTCGCCGACCGGCAGCGTGACGTGCATGCCGCGCGCCCTCGCATGCGGGTGGCGCAACGCCTCGGTAGGGGTGAGCAGCGGCATCGCCTGCGTGTCCGCGGCGGCGAGCAGGTCGAGCCAGGCGTCGCGCGGGCGGGTGCGGAAGAGTGCGGCGAGATCGTCGTGTATCGCCGGATGCGCGTCGCTGTCGAACTGCCGCGCGGCATAGTCGGGGCGGTCGACCGCGGCGCAGAAACGCTGCCAGTAGCGCGGCTCCATGTCGGTGGTGCAGAGCCATCGATCGTCGGCGCAGCGCCAGACCCCGCCCTTGGGATGCCAACGACCGTCGACCGGGGGAATGGCGTCGGGTGCCGAGCGGCCGAGCGCCACCGCGATCAGCGGCAACGCCGCATCGGTCATCGCAATGTCGACCTGCGTGCCCTTGCCGGTCTGCGCGCGCTGCTGCAACGCGACGAGCATCGCAATTGCCGCATGCGATCCGGCGAGCACGTCGGCGACCTGCACACCGGGCAAGGTCGGCGTCGCGGTGCCATTGAGCCGCGACAGCGCCCCGGCGAGCGCGAGCGCGGCGGGATCGTGGCCCGCGCGGCCGTGCAGCGGGCCGGTCTGCCCGGCGAAGGACATCGAGCAATAGATCAGCCGCGGATTCACCTTCGCGAGCGCCTCATAGCCGAGCCCCATTGCCGCCATCACACCGGGCCGATAGTCCTCGACCAGGATATCCGCGCTGGCGACGAGCGCGTGCAGCACCGCCTGTGCGGCGGGATGGCCGGGATCGATCACGATCGATCGCCGGTTGCGCCAATAGGACGGGCGGGCGCGGCGCAGCCGTGCCGTCGCGGGATCGTCGTCCTGCCCGAACATCCGCGCATGTTTGGCAAGTTCGCGCGGATTCTCGACGCGGATCACGTCCGCGCCCATGTCGCCGGCGATCCAGCCGGGATAGGCGCCGGGCAGAAATCGCGAAAACTCGATCAGGCGGAGCCCGGCGAGCGGCGCGGTCATGCCGTTGCCCCGCAGCGACGCAAGTCGGCGCACCGCGTCGCCGGCCCTTCGATGAAGGCGGTGATCCGTCGATCGAGCGCGTCGGCGGTGGCCGCGTCCATCGCGAAATTGTCGATGCCGAGTTCAAGCACCGGAATGCCCGCGGCGGCGAGCGCGCGCAATACGAACGGATCGGCATCGGCGAGCGCCACCGCGCCGTCGACCTGATGCGACTGCGCCTCGTGGACGTGCCACGGTCCGGCCCAGCTCGGCATGCGCAATTCGTCGCCCATCGTCAGGAAGCGCGCCGCGAGCGCACGCATCGGATCGCGGCCGCGATCGAAGCGGCGGATATAACCGTCCGCGGCGAGCGCGAGATACATCGACCAGACGAACACCGCGCCATGGCTCTCCTCCCAGCGCTGGTAGAACGCCGTCTCGCTCCACAGGCCGCGACCGACCCACATCAGCCGGACGCGTTCGTTCGGTACGGCGGCCGCCCCGGCAGCGACGCGGGCGGCGACCTCGTCATAGAAGGCGCGGGCGGCGTCGCGCGCCCAGACGGTGCCGCGGTGCCATTGCGGCACCATCGTCGCCGGCATCGAATCGACGATGCTGATCGGTGCGGGGACGCTGCGCGCGACCAGGTCGCGGGTGCGGCGGTAATAATCCTCCTGCTCGTTGACGAGGTCGAGCACGGCGACGAACCGCGCCTCATCGAAGACGCGGCCGGTCGTCGCCTCCAGCGCCGCGATGACGTCGCGCAATTCGCTGACCAGCAGATCGATCCGTTCGGGTTCGAGCGCTTCGTCCCAATGGTCGGGCAGCACCTCCCACCAGCGCGTCTCGATGTCGAGCCGCGGATCGACGGTGCGTTCGTAGAGGAAGGCCCGGGCGCCGGTCCGACCGGCCCAGGCGTCGAAGATGCCGATCGTCGCGTCGCTCGATCCGACTGCGTGGAGGGAATCGGGACGGGGCAGACCGCCCCAGACACCCTCTGCGTCCATCGCCGCCGCAAGGCCTTGCGCGCTATACGCCTCGACATCGGTCGGATAGCCGGCGTCGCGGAGCAGCATGCGGTAGCGCTGCGTCTGCTGCTTGGCGGCAACGATCGACGCCCACCATTGGTTGACGACGAACGGCACGTCGAGCGCACGCAGGATTTCCTGCGGCGCATTGGCATTGACCATCGCGAAGGGCGCACCGGCGGCGACCCTCTCCCGCAGTTCGGCGAACCAGTCGCGCTGATAGGCACCGAAGCCGGCGAGTGCGGCGAGCGACTTGCGGCTGCGCGGCGGCGGCGCGGCGGCCGGTCGCGCCGGGGCAGGGTCGGCGGCGGCTGGTCCGTCGATCGTCCGCAGCGTCAGCGTCATGCCATCGGGCAGCGCGCGGGCGATCGCCGGCGCGGTCCAGGCGGCCGCCTCATCGGCATCGATCGTCAGGTGAACGATCGCCGCCGCACCGCAGGCTGCGGCACGCGCGACGATCGGCTCGGCGTCGGCAGTCGGGCGGCGTGCGGCGAGCGGCGCGAGGCCGGGCGCGGCAGCGGCGGCGCGAGTAGCGGGTGCGGCGGCGAGCAGGCGGCGATCACCCCATTCGTGGTCGTCGCCGACGATCGTATCACCGTCCGCCTCCAGTGCGCGATAGGACGCATCGCTTTCGGGCGCGCTGCCGGTCACGAAGACGCGCCGGCCGCTGGCGATCTCGGGCAAGGCGTCGAGTGCGGCGAGGAGTCGGGTGAGCTCGGCGGGGGGCAGGATCGTGCTCGCGCCGATGATCCGCAGCCGGTCGCTGCCGCGCAACTGCCTTTCCCCAAGTGCACGTAGGAGCGTACGGGCCGCTTCATCCTCCGCCGCGGCCTGCGCCAGGGCGGCATCGGTGGGTGCCCGTCCGCCCAGCGCGATCAGCCATGCATCAAGCTGCGCCAGCCGTGCCGCATTATAGCGGTGCGAGGCGGGACGATCGTGGTGAAGCAGATCGAGCAGGTGGAAATGCGCCGGCGCTGTTTCGCCGAGGCGCCGGCGCTCGCGCAACGCGGCGAAGATCTGCGCCTGTTCGGCATCGGCGCGGGTGATCAGCACCGCCTCGTCGAGGCGATCGGCGGCGAGCAGCCGCTCGACCAGCCGGTGCGCGCGCCGCCGCCCGGTCGCCGGACCCATGACCGCATCCGCGATCGGGGTCGCCGGTCCCTCCGCCGCGGCAAGGCGGACGGGCGCAAAGCCTGCCGCACGCAACCAGGTGAAGGGCGCGTCGCTGCCGATCGTGCGGATGACGCGCACGCCCTCTGCGGCGAGGCGGTCCGCGACCGCATCGGGGTCCGCATAAGCGGCGGCGATGGCGGCGAGCGCGGCGGCGGCGTCCATCAGATCACACCCGCATCGCCGAGCGCGCGCAACCGCTCCTCGTCATAGCCGAGCAGATCGCGGAAGACGTCGCGGTTGTGATCGCCGATGCCGATCGGCAGCGTCGCATCGAATCCGGTGCTCGCTGCCGAGAAGCGGATCGGGATGCCCGCGGTCCGCAGCTCCGACTGATGCGGATAGCGGGGATGCGCGATCGGCATCGTCTCGCCGCGCCCCATGACGCGTGGATCGCTCAGCGCCTCTTCCGGATGACGCACCGGCGCGACCGGCACGCCTTCGGCTTCGAGCCGCGCCACCACCTCGTCCACCGCGAGCGTGCGCGACCAGGCGGTGATCGCCGCCTCCAGCACCGGCGCGTTGGCGACGCGCGAATCGCGGGTGGCGAAGCGCGGGTCGGCGGCGAGGTCGGGCTGACGCATCGCGCGGAACAGCCCCTGCGCGAGCTTCTCGTGCACCGCGACGATCGCGACATAGCCGTCGGCGCATTCGAAGACGCCGAACGGCGACAGCCGCTGGACGGTGAGGCCGGTCCGCGCCGGCATCCCCGCGGCGGCGAGGGCCGACCAATTCTCGATCGCGACGAACGAGGTCAGTGCGCCGAGCATCGAAACGTCGACGTGCTGGCCGACGCCGCTGCGATGCCGCTGTTCGAGCGCGGCGAGGATGCCGATCACCGCGAACACCGGCGCGAGCATGTCGGCGATCGGGATGCCCATCCGGACCGGCGGCGCGTCGGGAGCGCCACTGGTGTACATCGCCCCCGACAGCGCCTGGATGATGACGTCCATCGCCTTGCCGCCCTCCGGCGCGTCGGCGCCGAAACCCGACAGCGAGCAATAGATGATGCCCGGATTGGCCTCGCGCGCGACGGCATAGCCGATGCCGAGCCGGTCGGCGGTGCCGGCCGTGAAATTCTCGACGACGATGTCGGCGGTGCGGCACAGATCGGCGAACACCGTCTGCGCGCCGGGTGCCTTGAAGTTGAGCGATACCCCCTTCTTGCCGCGGGCTCGTGACAGATGGGAGATCGACACGTCGTCGTCGTGCATCCGTTCGATGCTCACGCCGTCGCGACCGACATAAGGGCTGTTCTCCCGCGCGAGATCACCGCCGCGCGGATCCTCGATCTTGATCACCTCGGCGCCGAGGCCGGCGAGCAGCAACGTCGCATAGGGTCCGGCGAGTGCGCGGGTGAGATCGATGACGCGCAGGCCCTCCAGCGGGCGCGGCGGAGTGGAGGTATCAGTCATGGGCACCTTGCGGATCGGAGGAGGGGCAGGCGGTCGGCATGCTGGCGCGATGCGCCGCGATCAGGCGTTGCGCGGCGGCGAACAGCGGCGTGCCGTCGCGGCCGTAGCGAGCGAGGTCGCGGGCGATGCGCGCGGCATTGGTGTTGTAGAGCGTATCGAACCCGCGCTGGTCGGCGGGGTCTATCGGCAGGAAGGCGACGCCATGGCTTTTGCCGAAGGCGATGCCGGCGCGTTCGGCGGCGTCGATCTCGTCGATCAGGGCTGCTTCCCACACGCCTTCGCTGTCGGCCAGCAGCCGTTGCAAATCGGGCGGCAGCGTCCGCCAGCGACGCAGGCCGATCGCCCGCGCCGGATAGGAGCCGCGGCTGACCTTCAGCGTGGTGAAGAAGCGCGCGACCTCGGCGAAATGAAGGCTCTTGAGGGTATCCGCGGGGGCGACGACACCGTCGATCACCCCCTTGGCGAGCGCCGAATAGACGTCCGCCATCGGCATATCGACCGGATCGGCACCGAGGGCGCGCAGCACCTCGAGATTCTCCGCCGGCGCGCGCAGGCGCAGGCCGCGCAGGTCGGCGAGGCGACGGATCGGGCGGTTGCGGGTCAGGATGCCGGGGAAGTTGCCGGGCTGAACGGCGAGCACGCGAAGGCCGTGCAGTTCGTCGTCCAGAGCGGGGAAATGTGCGGCGAGACACTGATAGACGGCGATCTGTTCGGGCATCGATGCGACGCCGCCGTAGAAGCCGGCCTGCGCGCGCTGGGTATGTGCGCCGCCGCGGGTGTAGATGGGGGTGATCAGGCCGATGTCGGCGACGCCGTGGCGGATCTCCTCCATGCTCTGGTCGCTCGACAGCAGCGCACCGGCCCAGAACGGCTTGATGCGCAACCGCCCCGCCGAGGCCTGTTCGACGTGACGCATCCAACGGATGTCGGCGCGGCTGAACGGATGGCCGGGCGGATAGGGACTGGCATAGGTCAGCGTCGTCACGCCCGCCGGCGGGGCCGGTGCCGCGCCGCAGGCGGCAAGCAGCCACAGCGCGGCGAGGGCGGCGAGATGGCGGATCATGCGAGCGCTCCGGGCAGCCACAGCACCACCGCCGGCACCGCGATGAGCAGCGCGAGATGCAGGAAGTCGGCGAGCAGGAAGGGGACGATGCCGCGGAAGATCGTGCCGAGCGGAATGTCACCGGCGATCCCCTGGATGACATAGACGTTGAGCCCGAGCGGCGGGTGAACGAAGCCGATCTCCATCGTCCGCACCAGGAAGATGCCGAACCAGATCGGACTCAGCCCGAGCTGGTGGACGATCGGCAGGAAGATCGGCGTAGTGAGCAGCATCAGCGCGAGTCCGTCGAGGAACGAGCCGAGCAGCAGCAGCACCAGCGCCATCGCGATGATCGCGATCGTCGGCCCGGCGTCGAGCCCGGCAACGAGGTTGGACAGCATCGCGGCGATGCCGGTGACGCTGATGAAGGTCGCGAACAGCAGCGCGCCGATCACGACGATATAGATCATGCCGGTCGTGCGCAGCGTCGCCTCCAGCGCGCCGCTCACCGCCACGCGGGTCAGCCGGCCGCGCTTCCAGCACAGCGCGAGCGCGGCGACCGAACCGACCGACGCCGCCTCGGTCGGGGTGAACCAGCCGACGAACAGGCCGCCGATGACGAAGACGATCAGCAGCCCGACGTCACCGATCTTGCGCAACGCCGGCCAGCGCTCGCGCCACGGCGCGCGTGCTGCCGGCGGCCCGAGTTCGGGGCGGAGGCGGCAGAGCAGGGCGATCGTCGCGATGTAGAACAGCGCCTGGGTGATGCCCGGCACGATCGCGGCGGCGAACAGCTTGCCGATCGACTGTTCGGCAATGATGCCGAAGACGATCAGCGCCCCCGACGGCGGCACCAGCGACCCCAGCGTTCCGCCGGCGGCCAGCGCGCCGGTGGCGAAGGAGGGGGCGTAATTCGCCTTGCGCATCTCGGGCAGCGCGACCGAGGTGATCGTCGCCACGGTGGCGAGGCTCGACCCGCTGATCGCGCCGAAGCCCGCGCAGCCGCCGATCGAGGCCATCGCCAGTCCGCCGCGGCGATGGCCGATGAACCGTGCCGCCGCGTCGAAGAAGTCGCGGCTGGCGCCGGCGGCGAAACAGAGATGCGCCATCAGCACGAACAGCGGCAGCACACCGAGTTCGTAGCGCGAGATCGTATCGAAGGTGATGACGCCGACCTTGATCAGCGCCGCCTCGGGCGACAGCAGCAGCGTCAGCCCGACCCCGCCGACCAGCGCCAGTCCGACGCCGATCGGGATGCCGAGCGCGAGCAGGGCGAGCAGCACGAGGATGCCGCCGCCGCCGATCCATTCGGACGCGATCACGGCCGCGCTCCGCGCAGCGCCCGGCGGGCGAGGATCAAGGCGGTGGCGATCGCACCGGCGATCCAGGCGGCGCGCAGCCAGCGCAGCGGGATATGGAGGATTTCGGTCAGCTCGAATGCCGACCAGAGATCGGCGAGCAACCACGCCGAACCGATCGCGATCCACAGGAAGATCAGCGCGCTGACCGCATCGGCGCCGCGCAGCAGCCGGGCCGATGCGGCGGCATGCAGCCGTTCGAGCAGGATGTGCACGCGGGCGTGACCATCGACGATCGTGGTGAGCAGGATCGCGCTGGTCGCGACCAGCACGATACAGGCCTGGACGATCTCGATCGCGCCGAACAGGCGGATACCGGCGTGGCGACCGGCAACGGCGAGCGCGTCGGTCGCCATCGCCCCGAGCAGCCCCGCCGACCCGATCGCGAGCATGGCCCGCGCCAGCCGCGACCGGCCCGCCCTCGCCGCCGGCATGGGCTCGAGGTCAGCGGTGACGAGCGGCACGCGTGGCTCGGGCCCGATCGGCGTGCCGTCGGCGGCATTCGGGTGATCGGTCACGTCGGTCTCCGCAAGGATCGGCCAGCCCGGATCATCGTCAGAAGCGCTTGCGCAGCGTCACCGCGATCTCGCGCCCGACGGGATTGGCGGCGGTGGCGTCATAGCCGCCGCTACCGTTGATCGTCGGCGCGAAATCGAGGAACGGCGGCTTGCGGTCGAACAGGTTGAGCGCATCGAACGACACGCTGAAACCGCCGGCGAACAGGCTGCGGCTCGCCGGATCGCCGACATCGAAGGTCACGCCGAGGTCGACGGTGGTATAGCTCGCCACCTTCTGCACGCCGTTGTTGGGCAGGGTGTTATTGTCATAGCCGCCGACATGATTGACGGTAAGCCGCGTGTTGGCGCCGTCATAAGCCCAGTAGAGACTGCCGCGACCCTTGAACTTGAGCGGATTGAACACGGTGTTGCGGCGATCGATCAGGTCGCCCGCCGGAGTGATCGCGCTGCGGTAGCGGGTCAGATAGGTGGCGTTGGCATTGAGCGTGAAGCGGCCGGCGCCGTTCGTGTCGAAGGTATAGCTTGCCACCGCATCGATGCCGCTGGTCTTCGAGCGGCCGAGGTTCTGGGTCCGGCCGTCGATGAACAGCGTCGGATTGGCGGGGAGCACGCCGCGCGCGATGGTGATCCCCTGCGCGAGCAACTCCTGCACGCGCGCCGCGGCGGCGGCGCCGCGCAGGATGACGCCGGTGCCGGCGAATTGCGCCTCCCGGCTGAGGATGGCGAGATCGCCGAGGTAGCTGTCGACCTGTCCGGTGTAGTTGACGTCGAAATAGGTCAGGCTGATCCGCCCGCCGGGCAGCGGATCCCAGTCGAGCCCGGCCGACCAGGTGGTCGCCTCCTCCGGGCGCAGCGCGGTATTGCCGCCGGACAGAGCCGCACCCTGGACGATCGCGCCGCCCAGCGCCGGATCGGCATAGGGCTGGACGAAGATGTTCGAGCTGTTGCCGTAGATCTGCGAGAACAGCGGCGCGCGGAACGACGTGCCGTAGCTGCCGCGGATCACCAGCCCGCGCAGCGGCGACCAGTTGGCGCCGAACTTGGGATTGGTGGTGCTGCCGACATCGCTATATTTGTCGTAACGAACCGCAGCGGTGAGCTCGAGCCGGCGCAGCCCGGGCAGGGCATTGGCCGAGCCGAAGATCGGCACGTAGAGTTCTGCATAACCGGAATCGACCTGTCGGTCATAGTCGCGGAAGGTGAGCGGGCTGGTCGGCGCGCCGCGCTGGATGCCGAGCGCGACCTCCAGCTCCTGCCGCTCATAGCCCGCGGCGAGCTTGACGCCGCCGCCGGGCAGATCGAACAGCGTGCCGTTGACCGTCGCCTCGACGCCGGTGAAGCGGTTGCGCGTCGGCGCGTTGAATACCTGATCGTTGATCGCGGCGAGCACCGCCGCCGAGGTGCGGCCGAGGCCATAGGGATCGAAGGCGGTCGCCGGGTTCGAGCTGGCGAGTGCGGCGTTGAGCGCGGGTGTGTTGATCCCGTTGGGGGTGTTCGACACGTCGTCGTTGCGGCCGTAGATCACCTGCCCCTGCACCTCCCAACCGCCGAACTTGGCGCGCAGGCCGCCGGCGGTCTGCCAGCTTTCGGTCGAGCCGAACGACAGATTGTTGGGCAGATCGTCGAGGCGGATCTGTACCGTTTCCGCGCCGGTCGTGCCGGGCGGGCGGGTGAAGAAGGCATTGGTTCCCGGCACGCTCACCGTCGCGCCGGTATAGCCGCCGAACCGCTTGAACTGGCGTTTCGAATAATAACCGTCGCCGAACGCGTCGAGCCAGTCGGTGAGGTGGACGGTAAAGGTGGCGTTGGCGCTGTCGTAGCGCGTCTCCGGAAACAGGTCCTGGCCGGTGAAGCCTTCGCAGAGGTTGGCGGTGCCGGCCACCAGCTGCCCGGCGCTCGCCGGTGTCACGCCGCCCTGCGGAATGGCGTAATTGCGCCCGCCGACGGTGAGCGTGCCGGGATTGCACTGGCTGACGCGGAAATCGCGGCCGCCGTAGCGGCGCTGGTCGCTGGTGAAGAAGTCGCGATTGTCGCCCGACAGATTGCTGCGGAAGACGTGTTCATAGGCGACCATCACCTGGCCCCAGTCGCCGGTCTTGCCCGCGGCGATGCCGAACTGGCTCTCGTGGAAATTGCGTGCCGCGCCCATCCGCGCGATCGTCTCGACACCATTGAGGGTGCGGCGCGGGATGAGGTTGACGACGCCGGCGATCGCGTCCGATCCATAGACGGCGGACGCGCCATCGGCGACCACCTCGACGCGTTCGAGCCCCAGCGAAGGGATGATCGACGGATCGACCGAGCGGCTGTTGTTGACGACGCGGTGGCCGTCGAGGATCGTCAGCGTCGCATAGGGGCCGATGCCGCGGATGTTGATCGCGTTGCCGAAGGTGATGTTGCTGTTGCCACCCGACTGGCCGCGTGAGTTTTCCGACGTGCCGAGATCGAAGACCTGCGGAATCTCCTTGATCAGCCGATCGGTCGTGACCGCCCCCGATGCCTCGATCGCGCGGCGGTCGATCGCGATGACGCTTGATCCGACCGGCGCGGCGCCGCGGATCCGGCTGCCGGTGACGACGATGTCAGCGGCAGGGACGTCCTCCGCGCCGATCGTCACCGGCCCGGCGGCGGCAGCGTCGGACTGTACCGGGGCGGGGGCACCAGTGCGGCCCTGCTGCGAGGCGCTCTGCCCGTCGGCCGGCGTGACGCTGTCGGTGGCCGGTGACGGCGTGTCCTGTGCGGCGGCAAGATTGCTCCAGCCGAGCGCGGCGAGCGCGACACCGGAGACGAGGGCAAGGCGACGACGCGACGTGATGCGATGCATGATCCGTATCCTTGATGAAGTCGGGCGGCCAGGCGCGTCAGCGGAAGCGGACCGGCGCGGTGAAGGGGATGTCGATGTGCGAGGCGGCACCGGTGGTCAGCGTCACCGTCCGCGCCAGTGCGTCGCGGATGGCGGGCAGGTTGCGCTGGCGCGGGTCGGCGCCGGTGATCGTCACGCGCAGCCGATGCCCGGCGGGGATCGTATAGGCCCGCGGCGACAGCGCGAAGGTGAGCGTCTCCGCCCGACCCGGCGTCGCCGGTGCGACATCGGCCCTGAGCCCCGAGTGATAGGGCAGGTCGAGGTGGTTGTAGGGCGCGACACCGGTCTTGCGGTGGCTCATCGCCAACCGGCCGAAGGCGAGCATCGTCACCTTGCCCGTCGGATCGACCGACTCGAGATACCCAAAGACATTGCCGTCGGGGCGGTCGATCGCGGCCCGTACGGTAAGGATCGGAAAGCCCTCGATCGCCGCATCGGCGGCGAGCGGACGGCTGGTGAAGGTCAGACCCTTGCCGTCGAGCGGGCTCGGCCAGAACTGGAAATAATCCTTGGTGGCGACGTCATAATCGACGCGGAAGGGGCGCGGTGCCGCGGTGCCGGCGCGCAAGGAGAGGCTGCCGGAATCGACCGCGGCAGGCGTATCGTTGGCCGCGGCCGTGAGGTAGATGGCGGTGCGGCCGATCCCGGTACCGGGCAGACGGGCGCGATGGACGAGTGTGCCGCCGCCCTGCCGTTCCTGCCACCAGCTATAGCGCGGCTCGCGATCGATGCCGTTGTCGACGTCCTTCAGATAGCGATCGAAGAAGCGCTTCTGTTCGCCGACGATGTCGAACACCTTGGGCGGTTCGCAATGGCTGCCCGGCCCGACGATCAGCTTGGCGTCGAGATTGGCCGCGGCCTGGATGATCTGTTCGGTCGGCTCGTCGTTCCAATTGCCCCACAGATACCAGGCGAGCTGCGGGCTTTGCAGCGCCTTGAGGTGGGTATAGGGGCCGACCTCTTCCCAATAGCGGTTGCCGGTGAGCGGCGAGACGCTGTCGCGATACGGCATTCCGGCCCACAGCGGTGCCATCGGCGTATTGCGAACATGGTCGGCGACCGCTTCGCGGAGCAGCGCGCCGTCGCGATCGGCGTCGACCGGTACGCTCGCCAGGTCGACATCGAGCGGTTCGTCGGGGCGGGTATTGAACTGGGCGGTGATGCCGCCGTTGCGGACGAAGGCATATTTGTCGATGTCGGTCGCCGCGGCGAACACCGCCTTCAACGCCGGTGGCAGCGCGCCCGCAACGAGCATCGCGCTGCCGCCGAGATAGGAGCAGCCGGTGATGCCGACCTTGCCGGTGGTGTAGGGGCGGGCCGCAAGCCACTGGACGATATCATAGCCGTCATGGGCCTCGGTCTGGTCGAGGAAGCCGCGTCGCGCCCCGAACGAGGCGCCCTTGCCGCGCACGTCGGCGGTGGCGACGACATAGCCGGCATGGACGAGATCGCGCAGCCCGAAGGTCGTCGAGTCGATCAGATCGACGAGTTCGCCGTCCTTGCGGTAGCGCGCCCGGTACGGGGTGAAGGCAAAGACGACCGGAAAGCGCCCAGCGCGCGCCTTGCCGCCGTCGGCGGGGCGGTAGACGTTTACCGCGAGGCGGGTGCCGTCGCGTACCGGCAAATAGAAGGACGAACGGACCACCGATGGATCGTCACGCACGGTCGCGATCACATCGGTCTGCGCACCTGCCAGGGTCGTCAGTCCGGCGAGCCCGATCGCAGCGGCGCACGGCAGCGCATAGCGTAAAACCGCCATCATCCTCTCCTATCCCGGCAGCTTCTGCGAGCACCGTAAATCGTAGAGACCACATTTTGTATGATTATACAACTGTTATATAAGAAAACTTATTATGGATCGGGTGGCCTCGCCCGCATCCGGACACATGAGGGACGACGACGGCATCCGCATCGTGCTGTCGTTGACGGCGGAATCGGCCTTCTGCGGTCTTAGACAGGCGGAAAAAGGCGTTCGGACCGCCGCGGGAACTCTTGGGTTTGAAGCTTGCGCCTCGGTCATGGCCGGATGGCGGACGCAGGGGCATTCCGGACGATCGAGACGCTGCCGAGGTTCGGCTTTGCCTGCCTCTGGCTTTGTCTTGCCCCGGTCGCGATCGCCCGATTCCCTCCTCACCCATTTGCAAACCGAACGGGGTAGATTGCGGAGCGAGGTCGCGCGTTCCAGCCGTCGCGCGACCCTGTCGTAACGTCCGATACTTTTCCGTCGCAACCGTGCGGCGCTGCCGATACACTCTCACGCCAACGATGAGAGGATGCGCCTGATGAAACTCGCCAGTCTGAAGCACGGCCGTGACGGCAGGCTCGTCGTCGTATCCAGCGATTGCGCCTGGTATGCCGAGGCGACGCAGATCGCGCCGACGTTGCAGGCGGCGCTCGACGATTGGGACCGGCTGCTCCCTGATCTGCGCAACCTCGCCACCGATCTCGATCATGCGGTCATCCCGCGGCTGCGCTTCCACGAACATGACGCCGCCGCGCCGCTGCCGCGCGCCTATCAATGGGCGGACGGCTCGGCCTATGTGAACCATGTCGCGCTCGTCCGGCAGGCGCGCGGCGCGGAGATGCCCGACAGCTTCTGGCACGATCCGCTGATGTACCAGGGCGGATCGGACGGCTTCCTCGGCCCGCGCGACGCGATTCCGCTCGCCGACGAAAGCTGGGGCTGCGATTTCGAGGCGGAGGTGGTGGTGGTCACCGGCGACGTGCCGATGGGGGCGAGCCGCGACGCGGCGCTCGCCGCGGTGCGGCTGGTCGGGCTGACCAACGACGTGTCGCTGCGCAACCTCATTCCCGGCGAGCTCGCCAAGGGCTTCGGCTTCTTCCAGTCGAAGCCGGCGAGCGCCTTCTCGCCGGTCTTCGTCACGCCCGACGCCTTGGGCGACTGGTGGCGCGACGGCAGGCTGCACCGCGCGCTGCACGTCGATCTCAACGGCCAGCCGTTCGGCCGTGCCGATGCGGGCGAGGACATGACCTTCGACTTCGGCACGCTGATCGCGCATGCGGCGAGGACGCGCGCGCTCGGGGCGGGGACGATCGTCGGCTCGGGTACCGTCTCCAACCGCGGTCCCGACGGCGGGCCGGGCCAGACGATCGCGGCGGGCGGCGTCGGCTATTCCTGCCTCGCCGAGCTGCGCACGATCGAGACGATCGCGGGCGGCAAGCCGGTCACGCCGTTCCTCCGATCGGGCGATACGGTGCGTATCTGGGCGGAGGACGATCGCCACCATCCGATCTTCGGGGTGATCGAACAGACCGTCGCCTGACCTCGACAGGCCACTATCCATCGAAAAGACGCTTGAAATTTAATTACAGGCGCGCAACACGATCCAACAACAGCGCCGACCTCCCGGTCGCGCGTCGAGGAGAGAGATGGTGGCCAGCGAGTTGCCTCGCGCCGATGCACCGCCCCGGAATCTGCCCGGGCTGACGCTGCACGTGCCCGAGCCGAAATTCCGCCCGGGCGATGCGGTCGACTTCGTCGGGATCGAGGTGCCGCCCGCCGGCGCCGCCCGCCGCCCCGACACCGCCGCACCGGCGAAGGACTTCCCCGAACTCGCCTACACGCTCGTCCGCGTGCTCGACGAGGAGGGCCGCGCGGTTGGCGCCTGGGACCCGAAGCTGTCGCCGGATACGCTGCGCCGCATGCTGCGCAACATGGCGCTGCTGCGGGCCTTCGACGAGCGGATGTTCCGTGCGCAGCGCCAGGGCAAGACCAGCTTCTACATGAAGGCGACCGGCGAGGAGGCGGTGGCGATCGCCGCGGCGCAGGCGCTCGCCGACGACGACATGTGCTTCCCCTCCTATCGCCAGCAGGGGCTGCTCATCGCGCGCGGCTATCCGCTGGTCGAGATGATGAACCAGATCTATTCGAACCGTGGTGACAAGTTGCAGGGCAAGCAGCTGCCGATCATGTATTCGGCGCGCGATCACGGCTTCTTCTCGATCTCGGGCAATCTGACGACGCAATATCCCCAGGCGGTCGGCTGGGCGATGGCCTCCGCCGCCAAGGGCGACACGCGCATCGCCGCCGCCTGGTGCGGCGAGGGATCGACCGCGGAGGGCGACTTCCACTCCGCCTGCACCTTCGCCGCGGTCTATCGCGCGCCGGTGATCTTCAACGTCGTCAACAACCAATGGGCGATCAGCAGCTTTTCGGGCTTCGCCGGCGCCGAGGCGACGACCTTCGCGGCGCGCGCGATCGGCTATGGCATCGCCGGGCTGCGCGTCGACGGCAATGATGCGCTGGCGGTCTATGCCGCGACCTTATGGGCGGCGGAGCGCGCGCGGACCAATCAGGGCCCGACGCTGATCGAGCATTTCACCTATCGCGCCGAAGGTCATTCGACCTCCGACGATCCGACGCAATATCGCAGCGCCGGCGAGCCCAATGCCTGGCCGCTCGGCGATCCGATCGCGCGGCTGAAACAGCATCTGATCACGCTCGGCGAATGGGACGAGGCGCGTCACGCCGCGCAGGATCGCGAGCTCGCCGAATATGTCCGCGCCGAGCAGAAGGAGGCCGAGAAGAACGGCATCCTCGGCCATGGCCTGCACCAGCCGCTCGATTCGCTGTTCGACGGCGTGTTCGAGGAGATGCCGTGGCACCTGCGCGAACAGCAGCAGCAGATGATCGCCGAGGAAGAGGCGAGCGGCCGGCCATGGGCGCGCAAGTGATGGCCGCGTTTGCATTCCTCCCCGGCACGGGGAGGGGGACCGGCGAAGCTGGTGGAGGGGGGCTGCCCCAGACGCATCGCTGGTGGAGCGCCCCCTCCACCAGCCTGCGGCTGGTCCCCGTGCCGGGGAGGATTTTGGCGTGACGATGAACGAAGACGAACCCACCACCCGCATGAACATGATCCAGGCGATCAATTCGGCGCTCGACATCTGCATGGCGCGCGATCCCGACGTGCTGGTGATGGGCGAGGACGTCGGCTATTTCGGCGGCGTGTTCCGCGCCACCGCGGGGCTGCAGGCGAAATACGGCAAGACCCGGGTCTTCGATACGCCGATCACCGAGACGGGAATCATCGGCGTCGCGATCGGCATGGGCGCCTATGGCCTGCGCCCGGTGCCCGAAATCCAGTTCGCCGATTACATCTACCCGGCGCTCGACCAGTTGGTCAGCGAGGCGGCGCGGCTGCGCTATCGTTCGGCGGGCGAGTTCATCAGCCCGATGACGGTGCGATCGCCGTTCGGCGGCGGCATCTTTGGCGGCCAGACGCACAGCCAGAGCCCGGAAGGCATCTTCACCCACGTCTCCGGCATCAAGACGGTGATCCCGGCGACGCCCTATGACGCCAAGGGCCTGCTGATCGCGGCGATCGAGGACAATGATCCCGTCCTCTTCTTCGAACCCAAGCGCATCTACAACGGCCCGTTCAACGGCTATTGGGATCGCCCGTCGGAGAATTGGTCGAAGCATCCCGCCGGCGAGGTGCCGACCGGTTACTACAAGGTCCCGCTCGGCAAGGCGGCGGTGGTGCGCGAGGGCGAGGCGCTGACCATCCTCTGCTACGGCACGATGGTCCACGTCTGCACCGCGGTGGTCGCCGAGCAGGGCGTCGATGCCGAGATCATCGATCTGCGCACGTTGGTGCCGCTCGACATCGAGGCGATCGAGGAATCGGTGAAGAAGACCGGCCGCTGCATGATCGTCCACGAGGCGACGCGGACCAGCGGCTTCGGCGCGGAGCTGTCGGCGCTGGTGCAGGAGCGTTGCTTCTACCATCTCGAAGCGCCGATCGAACGCGTCACCGGCTATGACACGCCCTATCCGCACAGCCTCGAATGGGCGTATTTTCCGGGGCCGGTGCGGATCGGCCAGGCCCTCAAGAAGATCATGAAGGACGCATAGGATGGCCCGCTTCACCTTCAAGCTGCCGGACATCGGCGAAGGCATCGCCGAGGCCGAGATTGTCGCCTGGCATGTCGCGGTCGGCGACCGGGTCGAGGAAGACCAGAATATCGCCGACATGATGACCGACAAGGCGACCGTCGAGATGGAATCGCCGGTCGCGGGCGTCGTCGTCGAACTCGCCGGCGAAGTCGGCGATCAGGTCGCGATCGGCGCCGCGCTGGTGGTGATCGAGACCGAGGCGGCCGCCGGCGATACGGTGGCGGCGGCACCGCCGAGCGCGGAACAGGCCGAGGTGGCGGCGCAATATGAGGCGGAGAATCCGGGGGTGGAGGAGGCGCAGAGCGCTGCTACCGGCCCGGCGCCCGGTGTCTCTGCCAAGCGCGTTACCGCGAATATCGTTGGTGCTGAGCCTGTCGAAGCAGGGGACGCGGGCCGCACGCCCGGGGAAACCCGTCCTGCGACGAGCGCAGGGCTGACGGGGAAGGGGAGCGAGGCGACAGGCCCGACCAGTTCGGGGCCATCACGGGCGGAGGACAGCGCAGCCACCACCGGCCACGCCCCGGTGCTCGCATCCCCCGCCGTCCGTGCCCGCGCGCGCGATCTCGGCATCGACCTCGCGCAGGTGAAGACCGACGCCGATCGCGTCCGCCATGCCGATCTCGACGCCTTCCTCCGCTACAATGCCGGCCAGGGCTATCAAGCGCCCGGTGCGAGTCGCGCGCGCGCCGACGAGCAGGTCCGCATCATCGGCATGCGTCGTCGCATCGCCGAGAATATGGCGGCGGCGAAGCGGCATATCCCGCATTTCACCTATGTCGACGAGATTGACGTCACCGCGCTGGAAGGCATGCGCGCCGACCTCAACGATCATCGCGGCCAGCGGCCCAAGCTCACCCTGCTGCCGCTGCTGATCGTCGCGATCTGCCGCACCTTGCCCGACTTCCCGATGCTCAACGCGCGCTATGACGACGAGGCGGGCGTGGTGACGCGCTCGGGCCGCGTCCATCTCGGCATGGCGACGCAGACCGATGCGGGGCTGACCGTGCCGGTGATCCGCGACGCGCAGGACCGCAATGTCTGGCAGCTCGCGACCGAGATCGCTCGCCTGGCCGAGGCGGCGCGCGCCAACAAGCTGCGCCCCGACGAGCTGGGCAACGGCACGATCACCGTCACCTCACTGGGGCCGCTCGGCGGCATCGCCACAACGCCGGTGATCAACCGGCCCGAGGTGGCGATCATCGGCCCCAACCGGATCGTCGAACGCCCGGTGTTCACCGGCGCCAAGGTACCGGGAGGGGGCGACGAGATCCGCCGCGCCAAGCTGATGAACGTATCGATCAGCTGCGATCACCGCGTCGTCGACGGCTGGGATGCGGCGAGCTACGTCCAGGCGCTCAAGCGCCAGCTCGAAACACCGGTGCTGCTATTCGCCGACTGACCGCGAGCGGCGCTCCGCCGCGGCGATCCGACGTTCGACCCGGCGCAGCATCAGATCGTAGCTGTCGCGCTCGCCCGGCTTGAGCGCGACGCCGCGCGCGAAGGTACGGCCGACGCCGTCGCGGACGCGGGCGAGATCCTGCCGCATGAAGGTCGCGGGGCCGGATGCGATCAGCCCGGCGCGCTGGCGCTGATCGATCCGCTGCCCGGTCTGGATCAGACGCCGCGCGAAATACACCTGTTGCGCGACGCCGCTGGCAAGCCGCGGGCGTTGCGGTGCATAGGTCGGGCCGGTGGCCGGCGCTGGCGCCAGGACGGCGGCCGCCGCGACGAGCGCGAGAGGCAGGATCGGATGAGCCATGACGTGTCGATAATCGACAAATGTAAACAAGTCCGTAGCGGCCTTAGTCGCGGCATGCTGACCGGCGCCTGCCTGCTGATCGCGGCCTGTTCGGCGGACGATCGTGCGGCGCGGCGGGCGGCGGCGGGGCCATCGCCCGACCTCGCCGACTGGGCGCGCGTCGCCGATGCGCGGGCAGGCGAGCGGCTCTTCGCCCGTTGCGCCGCCTGCCATGCGGTGCACCGCGGCGCCCCCGACCGCAACGGCCCGACGCTGTTCGGCGTGGTCGGCGCGCCGGTCGCCGGCGTCAGTACGCGCTTCGGCTATACCGCCGCGCTGCAACGGATCGGCGGTCGCTGGACGCCCGAGCGGCTCGACGCATGGCTCGCCGATCCGCAGGCGTTCGCGCCGGGCACGTCGATGGGCTTTCCCGGGCTCGCCGATCCGCTCGACCGGGCGGATGTCATCGCTTACCTGAAGGGGCAGCGTTGAGCCGTGCCGGCTATTTCGCCGCCTTCACATAAGGCGTGAAGCGATCGAAGCGGCAATAGGCCGAGGGGATCGACATGCCCGGCGTGATCACCCGGAAACGATCGTTGCGGCACAATTGCCCGCCATAGACTTCGACCACCAGCGTCGTCAGCGGCGCGAGCGAGGGGCAGGCGCCGACCGGCCCCGTCCGCCACACCCGCCCGGCGCCGCGGCGATAGAGGATGGTCTGGCCGTCGATCACGCTCGGCCCGTCGTTGTTCGACAGGCTGATGCAATCGACCGGCGGCTGGGCGACCAGTCCGGCGAACGGGTCGGACTTGGCGGCGAGCAGCGGCAGTGCGAGCGCGACGAGAGCGAGCGGCCGGATCATTTGCCGCTCTTGCTGTAGCGGACGAAGGGGCCGAACGAGCAGCTGCCGCTGAACGTGCGGCTGGCCGAATCGACCGTCGTCGCGATGTCGCCCCGGCACAATTGACCGGTCGGCGTGCGCGTGATGAGGATATCACCGCGGCCGACGCGCTCGCAGCCGCCCGCCGTGTCGCTGCGATATTTGACGCCGTTGCTGACCACGTAGACCAGCGTCGGGCCGAAGGCCTTGACCTGGGTCGTCGGGAAGGGCGGCAGGCAGGTGGTGCTGTTGCTCGGCGTCAGGCCGGCGAGTTCCTTGGCGAGATCGGCGGCGGCGGTGGCGGACGCCTGCTGCGCGCGCGCGAGTTCCCGGGGGGTCTGGGTGCAGCCGGCGATGGCGATGGCCGCCAGAGCGACGAATGGCCTTGGGATCATCATCGAAACCTCCTGCACCGGGTTACAAAACGTCTCAGCCGCGAAAACTGTCCTTGGCGGCGCGCATCGTCGCGAAGGCCTCGGCATCGGCAGCGCGGAGGAAGGGATTGGTCGCGCGCTCCACGCCGATCGTCGTCGGCACCGTCGCCTCGCCGGCCGCGCGCTGCGCGGTCACCGTCGCCATCCGCGCGACGAGCGCGGCATTGTCCGGCTCGACGGTGAGGGCAAAGCGGCCGTTCGATTCGGTATATTCGTGCCCGCAATAGACCTGCGTCGCGTCGGGCAGGGTCGCATAGCGTTGCATGTTGGCGAACATCTCCGCCGGCGTGCCCTCGAACAATCGGCCGCAGCCGAGCGCGAACAGCGTGTCGCCGGTGAAGATCGCATCGGCCGCCTCGATATGGAAGGCGATATGGCCGGCGGTATGCCCCGGGACATGCCACACCGCCGCCTCGACCGCGCCGATCCGTACACGATCGCCTTCGCCGACGGTCGCGTCGAGCGTTGGAATCTTGTCCGCCTCGGCCGCCGGGCCGGTGATCCGGGCGCCCTGCGCCTGCAGCGCGGCATTGCCGCCGGTGTGATCGGGATGCCAGTGCGTCGTCCACACCTGCCTGATCGTCCAGCCGCGGGCCGCGGCTTCGGCCTGCACCGGTACCGCTTCGCCGGGATCGACCGCCACCGTCTCGCCGCTCGCCGGATCGTGGATCAGCCACGCATAATTGTCGGCGAGCACCGGCACGCGGACGATCGCCAGCGTCATCTCACCAGCTCCCGGTGTTCGGCATCGACGCCCAGGGTTCGGCAGGGGCGAGCGCGGCGCCGGCCTGGAGCAGCTCGATCGAGATGCCGTCGGGCGTCTTGACGAAGGCCATGTTGCCGTCGCGCGGCGGGCGGTTGATCGTCACGCCTGCGTCCATCAGCCGCTGGCAGCTGTCGTAGATATTGTCGACGCGATAGGCGAGGTGGCCGAAGTTGCGGCCGCTGCCATAGGTTTCCGGCGGAGTACCGTCCTCGGCAGGCCAATTGTAGGTCAGCTCGACCTCGGCGCGGCGATCGCCGATCTTCTGATCCTCCGCGGTGGCGAGGAAGATCAGCGTGAACCGCCCCGCCTCATTCTCGATCCGCCGCACCTCCTCGAGCCCGAGCAGGCGGAAGAAGGCGATCGTCGCGTCTGGATCGCTGACGCGGATCATCGTGTGGAGATAGTGCATGGCCGGGTCCTGATTTTGACGGAAGCGATGTACCCCTGCAACGCCCGGCAGGCCAGAGGGTGTCCGTACCGATCAACGTCCCGTCGGTGGCTTCGCCGCGGCCGGCGCGTCCCCGAACTGGGCGAGCGCGGCGCGCGCGTTGCGGCCGGCGGGCGCATCGGGGGCGAGCCGTGCCGCCGCCGACCATGCCGCGCGCGCGCCCGCCTCGTCCTGCGCGAGCGCGGCGATATTGCCCGCCTCGAGCTGCACCGAGGCATCGTCGGGCGAGCGGCGCAGCGCCTCGCCGATATCGGTCCGCGCGCGGGTCAGATTGTTCATTCGCCGCGCCAGCGTCGCCGACAGCAGCCAGGCGAGCGGATCGTCGCTCGCCTGCGCCAGAGCGAGATCGAGATCGCGCCGCGCCGCCGGCAGGTCGTTCGCCGCGACCAGCGCGCGCGCATGATCGAGCCGCGCCTCGCCGAGCGCGAGGCCTTCGAGCGTGCCCGCGACCAGCGCGGTGTCGAGCGAGACCCGTGCCGCCGGCACGTCGCCCGCGGCGAGCTGCGCATTGCCCGCCTGCGCCCAGTAATTGGCGGCACGCTTGTCATGCGCGGCATCGGCGGCCTTGGCGGCGGCGGTGAAGGCGAGCGCGGCGGCGGCGAAATCACCCTGCTGCGCCAGTGCCAGCCCATTGCACTGGCGCGCGAAATAGCTGCCGCCGCGCAGCGACCAGCGCAACGCTTCGGCCTGCGCCGCGGCGGGATCGGTCTGGGCGAGGGCGCGGCAGCGCGCGAACCGCAGCTCGCGTGCGTCGACGTTGGGGACGGTCGCCTTGGCGGGCGCGACCGGTACGGCGGCGTGATTCGCGGTCGCCACCGGTACGGCGGCGGGGGCGGCCTGGATCAGCGCGGCCAGCAGCAGGATCATCGCATTACGTCCTCGGTCGCCCGGATGATCAGCGCGATATCCGATTCGCGCGACAGCCGGTGGTCGCCGTCCTTGATCAGCAGCGTCTGCACGTCGGCTGAACGAATCATCTCGCCGAGCCGCACGGTGCGGTGCCACGGCACGTCGCCATCCGCCTGTCCCTGGATCAGCCGCACCGGGCCGTCGAAGGGAATCGTCCCGAACATCAGCCGATTGGCTTCGCCCGCCTGGAAGAAACCGCGGGTGTAGACGGTCGGCTCCGGGCCATAGGGATTGGCGCGCTCGATCCGGCCGTCGCTGAGGATCGTCATCTTCTCCTCGGTGGTGAAGCCCCAGTCGGTGAAATCGGGCGCGGGCGCTATGCCGACCAGCGCGACGACCTGCTCGGGCCGCGCCTTGGCGGCGAGCAGCATCAGCCAGCCGCCCATCGATGATCCGACCAGCACCACCGGCCCCTGCGCGACGTGATCGAGCATCGCCAGCACGTCGTCGCGCCAACCGATCAGCGTCTGCTCCTCGAACACGCCCTCGCTCTGCCCGCAGCCGCCGTAGTCGAAGCGCAGGAAGGCCCGGCCGCGCGCCTTCGCCCAGGCTTCGAGCGCAAGCGCCTTGCTGCCCTGCATGTCGGAGGCATAGCCGGGCAGGAAGACGATCGTCGGCGCGGTGCCGGGCGTGTGATGATAGGCGAGGCGGGGGCGCTGGGCAGTCATCCCCGCTCTGTATCGCGCCGGCGCGGGTGCGTCATCCTTGGCTTTTCCATCGCTTGACCGCGGCGGCGGCCGGCTAGAAGCGCCATGTGATCCGGTCGGTCTCGCCGCGGCAGATGCCGCGCAGCGCATGCCAGTCCGCCGGATCGAGCGCAGGCGTATAGCCCGCATCCGCCTTCGCACTGGTCCGGAAACGCGCGGCGCGGGCGTCGGAAAGGGGGTGGCTGGCCAGATAGGCGAACATCCGCTCGGTGCCGGCCTGCGCCTTCGCCAGCCGGGCGAAGAAGGCGGCGGTGGGGCGCGGCGAGACATGCGCCTCGTCGAGCAGCCGGATCGCATAGCCGTCGGCACGCGCCTCCGCCCCGCGCGAATAGGCAGTGGCGAGCAACGCATTGGTATAGCCGCCGACATGCCCCTCCATCCCGCCGAGCAGCACCGACAGGCCGAGCTGGCGCAGCAGTGATTCCATCACGTCGCGGCCGCGGACATGGCCGATCTCATGTCCGATCACGCCGGCGACCTCGTCGGGCGAGCGCGCCGCCTGGAGCAGGCCGTCGAAGACGACGATCCGCCCGCCGGGCAGCGTCACCGCATTGACCATCGGCAGCTTGACGACGTGGATGTCGCGCGTCGGGTCGTCAGGGTCGATGCGCTGCGCCAGCCGGGCGAGCGCGGCGGTGCCGGCGGGGTCGGCGCAGCCGGTGCGGCCGAAGTCGCCGACCATCACCTCGCCGAGCCGCTGCTCGACCGAGGTCGGGATCAGCCGCGCAAGCAATGCCGGCGTTTGCAGCACGATCGCGACCGCGACCGCGGCGAGCATCGCGGAGATCGCCGCCGCCCGCCACAGCCCGAGCCGGTCGATCCAGCCGCCATAGCGTTGCGCCCCCGGCAGTCGTGCGGCGATCTCCGGCGGCACGGGAGCTGCGAGGCCGATCCGCCAGCCCGGCCGTCCGCGCAGTCCGAAGCTGCGCCGGTCGCCATCGGCATCGGCGGGGGTGAGTGCGGCGAAGGCGTGGCGCTCGTCACTGACGCCGTCGCCGACGAGGCGGAAGCCGTCGTCGCCGTCGACGGTCAGCCGTGCCGACCGGCGCAGCGCGCTGCGGCCGTCGTAATGCCAGACCTCGGCGCTTGGGTCGCTCACCTCAGAAGGCGCCGACATCGAAGGCATCGAGCAGCCCTTCGCCCTGACCCGGCGCGCGCTCGCGCGACTGGAGCAGATCATCCACCGCGATCTCGCCATAGGCGTTGAGGTGGCGGATGAAGAACGCCCAGTTGCGATATTGCAGGAAGATCGCGCCGATCCCGAAGGTGACGACGACGAGCGCGAGATTGCCGAGGTAGAGCAGGATCCAGTCGCGCGTCGTCGCCTCGAAGCCGAAATCGAGCGACCCCAGCGACGTCGCGCCCACCGCCTCGCGGAAGAAGGCGGCGTAGAAGGTCATCGCGATGAGCCCGAGCACGCCGAAGAAGACGATATAGAAGGCGAGACCACCGAGCGCGATCGCCAATACCATGCCGGGGCTGGGGACGGTGCTGCGCGGCCCGTCGAACCCTCCGCTGAAGCCAATCGCCGCGACGAGCAGCGCCACCGCGCCGAACAGGATCACCGGCAGGAGGTAGAAGAGCAGGAAGCGTCCGAACACCGGCTGCCAGCGCGCGTGGCTGCGGAACGGCAGCGAGCCGAAACTCATCGCGTTCCAGCGCTGGTTCCACAGCCGCACCATCGACCAGGGCATCAGCAGATAGACGGTGAACGTCGCGACGATCGTCTGCCAGAAATAGCGCCAGCCATAGCCGAGTCCGGCCTGACTGCTGCCGCCGCGGATGCCGTGCCAATAGGTGCGGCTGAGCCGGTAGCGCAGCGCCCGGAAGCGCGCGACGCCGACCAGATAGAGGATGGCGAGATAGACGATCATGCCGGTCACCGCCGCCGCACCCTGATGCCCGCGCATCAGCGTTCCCTGGATCGCGAGATTGACGATGCCGAACGGCAGCACGATCACGAAGAAGGCGATGACATAGCCGAGGAACAGCTCCAGTCCCGTGCCGGTATATTCGAGCCGGTCGTCGATGAAGCGCGTCCGGCTCCACAGATAGCGCCGCGTCCGCGCCCGCCCCCAGAAGGTGTAGATGCCGAGCGTGACGATCGTCAGCAGCAGATTGGTGAAGGCGATCGGCGCATAATCCTGCCACCGCCCGGTGAAGCGGAACGCTCGTACCGGCGCCGCCGATGGATCGCTCATGATAGTCCCCCTGCGGCGAGTGGAGCGGAGCGGGAGGGGCAGGTCAACGGGGGAATGTGGTTAATCGCAAGGCGGGGCCGCGAGCGCGGGTTTCGAGCGCAAGGGTCGCCTATCGGCAGGAGAGCGGGGCAGCGGGGAGCAGATGGCGGATGTCACCCTGTCATTACACGCGCCTCATCGCCTCGGCGGTGTTTGGAGGTGCGGCGGAGGTCGGTCCCCTTGCCGCAAACACCAGTATTCCCGCGAAGGCGGGAATCCAGTGGCCAAGCAGAACATCGGCTGCTCAAAAGAAGAAACTGGGCTCCCGCCTTCGCGGGAGTACTGGGCACGATAAGGCGGAGTCTTCCGCCAATCCTCGCCTATCGCGCTGCCGCCCCTCTACTCCCGTCGAACCACGAATGCCGGAACGCCCTCGATGCACCGGCCGGTCGTCACCTGTTCAGATCACGAATTCCACCGTGTTGACCTGCGCCGTGTCGGCGCGCTTGGCGACCATCTCGGCGTGGAGCGCGGCGATGGTGCGGCTGCCGGTGGTCTGGAAGGCGAAGGGCAGCACGCCATGGACCAAAGCGGCAAGGCCGCCGCCGATCATCCGCAGGCCGAACCGCGTCGCGACGCCGAAATGCTCGCCATAGCTTTCGCCGACCGAGGCCGGATGCTGGGTGAAGAGCTTCATGACTACCTCCTGCGTATCACTCTAGCCGCGTCGCCGCAGCGACTCCAGCATCTCCGCGGCGAGCAGGCTCAGCGTGTCGTCGCGCGCGCCCATCACGACGATCCGGTCGCTGGGCCGCGCCGCCGCGACGAGCGCCGCCGCCGCCGCGGCGCGATCGGCGATATGCACCGCATCGCGTCCGCCAGCGCGGATGTCGGCGACGAGGTCGGCGCTGGTCACCTCACGCGCGACGGTGCCGCCCTGATAGACCGGATCGGGCAGCACCAGCCGATCGTCGGGCGCGAGCCGCTCGGCGAACATCGCCGCCAGTTCGTGGCGCATCACCTTGAGCGGGCCATAACCGTGCGGCTGGAACAGCAGCAGCAGTCGGCCGGGAAAGGCGTGGAGCGTGTCGAGCGTCGCGGCGATCTTGTCCGGGTTGTGGCCGAAATCGTCGATCACCGCGACTCCCGCCGCCTCGCCGACCAGGTCGAAGCGGCGGCGCAGCCCGGTGAAGCCGCCGATCGCCACGGCGGCGCGATCGAGCGGCACGCCCGCGGCGACCGCGGCGGCGATCGCGGCGAGCGCATTGGCGACATTGTGCCGGCCGGGCACCCGCAACCGCACCTTTATCGGCGCATTGCCGGCCGCGATCAGATCGAAGCCGATGCCGAACGGCGCCTCGACCAGCGCGTGCGCGGCGAAATCGGCGTCGCGATCGATGCCGAAGGTCGCCACCTGCGCCGGCGGCAGCGTCGTGGTGAGCGCCGCCGCCTCGTCATTGTCGAGGTTGACGATCGCCGTCTCAGCCTTGGCGATGAACGCGCCGAACAGGCCGCGCAGCTCGTCGAGCCCCTTATGGTCGAGGCTGACGTTGTTGAGCACGGCGATGCGCGGCGCATAATGCGCGATCGACCCGTCGCTCTCGTCGACCTCGCTGACGAAGGCGTCGCCGTCGCCGACCAGCGCGCTGGCGAAGGGCGCGTCGGGCGCGGCGAAATTCTTCATCACCGCGCCGTTCATCACCGTCGGGTCGCGCCCCGCCTGATGCAGGATCCAGCCGATCATGCCGGTGACCGTCGACTTGCCGCTGGTACCGGCGACGCCGATCGGCAGCGCGCTCTGGTTGAACAGCGTGCTGAGCAATTCGGCGCGGGTCGCGCGCGCGCAGCCGAGCCGGCTTGCCGCGACCATATCGGCGACCGTCTCCTCGACCGCGGCGGAGGCGACGACGATCTGGTCGGGCGCGACGATACCCCTGCCGTCCTGCGGGAAGAGCGCGATGCCGCGCGCGCGCAATGCGTCGAACTTGGCGGGCACACGCCCTTGATCGAGCCCGCGATCGGAGCCGGCGACGATCGCGCCGCGCCCCGCCAGGATCGTCGCCAGCGGCATCATCCCCGATCCGCCGATCCCCACGAGGAAGAAGCGTTTGCCGGCCACCGGGCCGCCGAGCGGGGAGGGGGAAAGATTGCCGTGCGCCATGACGCTGCGCTATCGACCCGGTCTGGCAGGGGCAAGGCTCTGCGATGCGGCGGAGCGACGGACGGCATGCGAATTGGGGTGGTGGCACCGGCGAGCGTCGGCAACAAGGATGCCGAGGCGCCGTTCATCGCCTTCGCCGCGCTCGCCTATCCCGAGGTCGATCTCGTCATCCACCCGCAATGCTGGGAGGTGGCGGGCCATTTCGCCGGCGACGACGCGCGCCGGGCCTCCGCCTTCCTCGAATTCGCCAACGATCCCGGCTTCGACGCGATCTGGTGCCTGCGCGGCGGCTATGGCTCGAACCGCATCCTGCCGCTGGTGCTGCCGCAGCTCGGCCCGGCGGCGCGGCACAAGAGCTATCTCGGCTATTCGGACATCGGCTTCCTGCTCGGCGCGCTCTATGCGCGGCGGATCGGCCGGCCGGTGCACGGCCCGATGGCGAGCGACATCCGCCGCAAGGACGGCGATGCGACGATCGCCCGCTCGCTCGGCTGGCTGGCGCGCGGCGACCGGGCGGGGCTGGAGCCGGGGCTCGACGGCCGGCCGGCGGCGGCGTTCAACCTGTCGATCCTCGGCGCGCTGATCGGCACGCCCTATCTGCCCGACCTCACCGACCACGTCCTGCTGATCGAGGAAGTGTCGGAGCCGATGTACAACATCGACCGGCTGCTGTTCCACATGGGGCATGCGACGCAGCTCAAGGGCATCGCCGGCGTCCGGCTGGGCGCGGTGACCGCGGTGCAGCCCAACGAGCCCGAATGGGGCGATAGCCTCGAATCCATGATCCGCCGCTGGTGCGGCGACCTCGGCGTGCCCTATCTCGGGCGGGCGGAGATCGGCCACACGCAAGCCAATCGTGTCGTGCCGTTCGGCATCGCCTGAATCCTCCCCGGCACGGGGAGGGGGATCAGCGCAGCTGGTGGCGGGGGGCTTCCACAGGCGGGCCGTCTGATGAGGGGCCCTCCGCCACCGATGGGTGGCGGGGAGGATTTGCACCAGAGCTTGCCTATATACCCCGCGGCGCTTTATTCGCGGGCGCCTCACCCCAGTTGAAAGTTCATCATGTCTGCCATGTTCCGTATCACGCTGCCCGACGGTTCCGTCCGCGAGGTTGCGCCCGGGACTACCCCCGCGGACGTCGCCGCCGCGATCGGCCCCGGCCTCGCCAAGGCGGCGATCGCCGCGCGGATCGACGGGCAGGTGCGCGATCTCAACCGGCCGTTCGAGGGCGACACCAACCTCGCGCTGGTCACCGCGAAGGACGAGGCCGATGCGCTCGAACTCGTCCGCCACGATCTCGCGCACGTGATGGCGGAGGCGGTGCAGCACCTCTTCCCCGGCACGCAGATCACCTTCGGTCCGGCGACCGACGACGGTTTCTATTACGACTTCGCGCCGAAGGATCGCCCCTTCACCGACGAGGACCTGCCCGCGATCGAGGCCGAGATGCGCCGCATCATCGCCCGCGACGAGCCGTTCACCCGCGAGGTGTGGACGCGCGAGCAGCTGATCGAGACCTGGACGAAGCAGGGTGAGACCTTCAAGGCCGAATGGGCCGCCGAACTGCCCGACAATGAGGAACTGACGATCTATCGCCAGGGCGAATGGCTCGACATGTGCCGCGGCCCGCACATGGTTTCGACCGGCAAGCTCGATCCCAACGCCTTCAAGCTGACGCGCGTGTCGGGTGCCTATTGGCGCGGCGACCAGAAGAACGCGATGCTCAGCCGCATCTACGGCACCGGCTGGCTCAACAAGAAGCAGCTCGACCAGCATCTCTTCATGCTGGAGGAGGCGGCGAAGCGCGATCACCGCAAGATCGGGCAGGAGATGGACCTGTTCCATCTCCAGCCCGAGGCGCAGGGGTCGGTGTTCTGGCATCCCAAGGGCTTCATCCTGTGGCGCCAGCTCGAAGCCTATATGCGCCGCCGCCTCGACGCCGCCGATTATGCCGAGGTGAAGACGCCGCAGCTGATGGACGCCAAGCAATGGGAACAGTCCGGCCACTGGGGCAAATATCGCGAGAACATGTTCGTCGTCCCCGACGAGGTGCCGAACACCGCCGACGAGGGGGCGGTGCTGTCGGGCGAGGGCGATCTGATGGCGCTCAAGCCGATGAACTGCCCGGCGCACGTGCTGATCTTCAAACAGGGGATCAAGAGCTATCGCGACCTGCCGATCCGCATGGCCGAATTCGGCTGCTGCCACCGCAACGAGGCGCATGGCGCGCTGCACGGCATCATGCGCGTGCGCCAGTTCACCCAGGACGACGCGCATATCTTCGTCCGCGAGGATCAGCTGGTCGATGAGGTGCGCAAATTCTGCGAGCTGCTCGACTCGGTCTACAAGCACCTCGGCTTCGAGCGCTATGCGATCAAGCTCGCGCTGCGCCCGGAGAAGCGGTTCGGCTCGGAAGCGATGTGGGACTGGTCCGAACAGTCGCTGCGCGACGCGGTCGCCGCGACTGGCCGCGACACCGCCGACTATGGCTGGGAAGAGCTGCCGGGCGAGGGCGCCTTCTATGCGCCCAAGCTCGAATTCCACCTGACCGATGCGATCGGCCGGACCTGGCAGGTCGGCACCATCCAGACCGACACGGTGCTGCCCGAGCGACTCGACGCGAGCTACGTCGGCGAGGACGGCAATCGCCATCGCCCGATCATGCTTCACCGCGCGATCCTCGGCACGTTCGAACGCTTCATCGGCATTCTGATCGAACATCATGCCGGCCGCTTCCCGCTGTGGCTGTCGCCGGTGCAGGCGGTGGTCGCGACGATCGTCTCCGAGGCGGATGGCTATGCCGAGGAGGTCGCGGCAACGCTGCGCAAGGCGGGGCTTCGCGTCGAGACCGATCTGCGCAACGAGAAGATCAACTACAAGGTGCGCGAACATTCGGTCGCCAAGGTGCCGGTGCTGCTCGTCGTCGGCAAGCGCGAGGCGGAGGAAGGCAAGCTCGCCGTCCGCCGGCTCGGCAGCCAGGCGCAGCAGATCGTGACTGTGGAGGAAGCGGTCGCTATGCTGCGCGAGGAGGCGACCCCGCCCGATCTGCGCTAACGCCGGGTCACCAGCCAGCCGTCGAGTAGTTCGTATCGGCCCGGTAATCGCAGGACATCCTCCGCAGTGCCGGGCCATCGGATCGGGTGGCCACGACAGAGTTGTGCGCATTCGGCATCGGTCAGTGGGAACGGTGTGTCCGGGTCCCAGGTCCACAGGCCAAGGCGTTCGGCCGTTACCGGTACATCATCGTGCATAGACATCTTCCGAAAGCGATCCGGAAAGCCTATATCTAACCCAAACCACCACAGGAGCTATACCCATACGTCCTCCCATGATGCGCCGACCAAATCAGGCGCCGCCGATGAATGGCCCTCGTTTCAACGAGTGGATCGTCAGCCCCAAGGTCCGCGTGATCGACCATGAGGGCGAGAATCTTGGCGTGATGTACACGCGCGAGGCGATGGCGCAGGCGCAGGAACTCGGCCTCGATCTGGTCGAGGTCTCGCCCAACGCCGATCCGCCCGTCGCCAAGTTCCTCGACGTCGGCAAGTTCAAGTACGAGGCGCAGAAAAAGGCGAATCTCGCCCGCAAATCGCAGAAGACGCAGGAGATCAAGGAGATCAAGATGCGTCCGAACATCGACGACCACGATTACGACACCAAGATGAAGAAGGTTGTCGAATTCATCGAGGAAGGCGACAAGGTCAAGGTGACGATGCGCTTCCGCGGTCGCGAGCTCAGCCACGGTCAGCTCGGCATGGCGGTGCTCCAGCGCGTCGCCGAACAGGTCGCCGAGGTCGCCAAGGTCGAGGCTTATCCGCGCATGGAAGGCCGGCAGATGCTGATGGTGCTCGCGCCCAAGTGAATTCCGGCCGCAATTGCGGCCTGCCGTAGCGTCAAGCATTTTCGAACACCGGGTCCGGCGACGGGCCCGGTGTTGCGTATAAGCGACACTCGGTTCGAAAATGCTGGCGACGTCTATAAACTTGTAGACGCTCACGCCTGGGCGATCCTAGCTTCCGAAGAAACCCGATATTCGAAAACGAGATCGGTACAGGGAGAGGATGACCATGCGCCTTACTGCGTATCTGCTGTCGGCCGCCACGATCGCGCTCGCTTCGCCGGCCGCCGCGCAAAACAACTCGCCCGAACCGTCGAGCCCGGCGACGCAGACGACCTCGACGACCGCCGCGGCATCGGTGACGCAGGACGAGGCGCCCGCCGCCGACATCGTCGTCACCGCCCAGGGCCGCGTCCAGGCGCTCGCCGACGTGCCGGTCGCGGTGTCGGCGATCACCGCCGAAACGCTGCAGAACTCCGGCGCGAGCGACATCCGCCAGCTCAACCAGCTCGCGCCGTCGCTGCTCGTCTCGTCGACCGGCTCCGAATCGAACGGCTCGGCGCGCATCCGCGGCATCGGCACGGTCGGCGACAATCCCGGCCTCGAAAGCTCGGTCGCGGTGTTCATCGACGGCGTCTATCGGTCGCGCTCGGGTATCGGCCTCACCGAACTCGGCGAGATCGACCGGGTCGAGGTGCTGCGCGGTCCGCAGGGCACGCTCGGCGGCCGCAACGCCTCGGCGGGCGTGATCAGCATCATCAGCAAGGCGCCGTCGTTCCAGGGGGTCAGCGGCGGCGGTGAAGCGACCTACGGCAATTACAATTTCTACCGCTTCGCCGGCAATCTCAACGTGCCGCTCAGCCAGACGATCGCCGCGCGTGTCGACGGCGTCTACGTCAAGCGCGACGGCTTCTACCGCGACTATACGAACAACACCGACGTCAACGATCGCAACCGCTATTTCGTCCGCGGCCAGTTGCTGTTCGAGCCGACCGACGCGATCCGCTTCCGCCTGATCGGCGATTACACGCATCGCGACGAGAAATGCTGCGCGGCGACCTATGTCGACCGGTCGGTCAACGAGGCGGTCGGCAACCTCAACAACCCCGTCGCCTCGGTCAACGCCGGCCTCGCGGCGGGCGGCAACGGCAACAATATTGTCAACGTCATCCGCGATCTCGGCCAGCCGCTCAACCTCGTCACCAACCCGGGCTACAGCCGCGACGTGTCGACCAGCCCGGGTCGCAGCTTCGCCGGCATCACCAGGGACTGGGGCGTGTCGGGCCAGCTCGACTGGACCTTCGGACGCACCAAGCTGACCTCGATCACCGCCTATCGTGACTATGATTCGGACCAGGGATCGGACACCGACTATAGCCGCGTCGACATCCTCTATCGCGCCGCCGACGGCAATTCGGCCCGGCGCTTCCGCACCTTCACGCAGGAGCTGCGCCTCAACGGCTCGCTGTTCGCGGACAAGCTCGACTGGCTGGTCGGCGGCTTCTTCGCCAACGAAGACCTGCGCGTGCTCGATAACCTGCGCTTCGGCACGCAATATGGCCGGTTCGCGACCTGCCGGCTCGTCTCGGGCAGCGCGCTCGCGCCCTTTTACGCGCCGGGCAACACCGGTTGCCTCAGCAACACCGGCCGCGCGGTACTCGCCGGCCGGGTGCCCGGCGTCGCCTCGCCCTTCGGGGCGGCGGGGGCGACGATCGTCGGCGCGATCGATACGCTCGATGCGATCAACGACAAGGGCTCGACCCGCGACGTCTACAATCAGAACAGCCGCAACTGGGCGATCTTCACGCACAATATCTTCCACGTCACCAACACGGTCGATCTGACGCTGGGCGCGCGCTACACCAACGAACGCAAGCGCTTCGACGCGACCTTCACCAACGACAATGTCGGCTGCGTCACCAACCAGCGTGCGCTCGCGCCCTTCCTCGCCAATGCCGGGCTCGCGGCCACCGCGGCGGGGATCATCGGCCTGTCCTGCCAGGGCAACAACACCGCCGAGCTCAACGGCGTGTCGATCAACAGCCGCCGCAAGGAGGATCGCGTCACCGGCACGGCGATCCTGTCGTGGAAGCCGATCGACCATCTGCTGCTCTACGGCAGCTATTCGCGCGGCTATAAGGCGGGCGGCTTCAACCTCGACCGGTCGGCGCTCAAACAGCCGGTCTTCAGCTTCGCGCAGCTCGGCGGCGCGCAGGCGCTCGCCAATTCGCTGCAATTCGCGCCCGAGACGGTCAATGCCTTCGAGGTCGGCGCCAAATACGGCACCGGGCCGTTCACGCTGTCGGCGGCGGCGTTCATCCAGGACTTCAGCAACTTCCAGCTCAACACCTTCAACGGTACCGTCTTCCTGGTGCAGAACATCAACGGCTGTTCGTCGAGCCTCAACGGCGGCGATCGCGATCAGAGCAAGTTCACCGCCGCGAGCAATTACAATGCCGCCGCAACGACCACCGGCGTCTGCCCGTCGGGCGATGTCAGCTATGGCGTCCGCGCCAAGGGCGTTGAGCTGGAGGCGGCGCTGGTGCCGGCACGCGACGTGCGCGTCAGCCTCGGCCTGACCGTCACCGACACCAAATATCGCGACCAGCTCGTCGGCTCCGCGGCGGGGGCGCCGCTCGATCAGGCGCTGCGGCTGCTGCCAGGGCGGACGGTGTCCAACTCGGCGGACATCGTCGCGACCTCGTCGGCGTCGTGGACGCCGCAGCTCGGCGGCGGCTATTCGGCGCTCTTCTACGTCGATACGCGCATGACCGGCGACTATAACACCGGCTCCGACCTGTTTCCGCAAAAGGCGCAGGACGGCTATGCGATCGTCAACGCGCGCATCGGCCTGCGCCTGCCCGACGAGCGGATCAGCCTCGAATTCTGGGGGCAGAATCTGACCAACGTCACCTATGCGCAGGTCGCCTTCAACTCGCCGTTCCAGGAGGGCGCCGCCAACGCGGCATTCCAGGATCCGCAATATCCCGGCGGCCGCCAGCTCTTCTCGCAATATCTCGCCGAGCCGCGCACCTATGGCGCGACGATCCGCGCGCGGTTCTGATCCGCGCGCCGACACACTCTTTCATCAGGCAACGACACTCCGGCCGGCCGCAGCGATGCGCGCCGGCCGCTTTGTGTCAGGCGGCCATCTCGACCATGTCGCCCGCCGCCGCGGTCCGCAGCCGGCGCTCGAGCGTCTTGAGCCGGGCCGAGGCGGTGATGCGGTCACCGGTCAGGTCGGTCACGTAGAAGGTGTCGACCGCGCGCTCGCCATAAGTGGCGACATGCGCCGAGTGCAGCGTCACCTTCGACTGGAACAGCGCCTGGGCGAGCTGGTTGAGCAGGGCCGGCCGGTCGCGCGCATTGACCTCGATCACCGTGAAGCGGTTGGAGGCGTGATTGTCGATCAGGACGTTGGGTTCGATGTCGAAGGCATCGGCGCGGGTGCGCGGCGCGGGCTTGGCGACCAGCCGGTCGGTCAGCTTGCCGCGATTGGCGAGCGCATCCTCGATCGCCATCTTGAGCCGCCGGAGCTGCGCGCTGTCGTCGAACGGCCGGCCGAACGGGTCCTGGACGAGGAAATTGTCGATCGCCATGCCGTCGCGCGTCGTGTGGATGCGCGCGTCGATGATATTGCCGCCGGCGACGTGGATCGCGCCGGCGATGCGGTAGAACAGGCCGGGATGGTCGGCGGCATAGATGGTCACCAGCGTCGCGCCGCGCGTCGCATAGACCTGCGCGTCGATCGAGAGCTGCGCGGCGCCCGCGGCGTCGATGAAGCGTGCGTTATGCGCGAGCACGTCGTCGGGTTCGGCGATCCAATAGGCTTCGGGGAAACGGCGGACGAAGGCGTCGAACCGCGCCGGCTCCCAGCCGAGCGTCGCCTGCAGCGTCTCCTGCCGCGTCGCGATGCGTTCGGCGCGGCCGCGCTGCTTGTGACCGAGGCGCAGCACCTCCTCCGCGCCCTCGTAGAGGTCGGCGAGCAACTGGCGCTTCCAGCCGTTCCAGGTGCCCGGGCCGACCGCGCGGATATCGACGATGGTGAGGACCAGCAGCAGCCGCAGCCGCTCCGGGCTCTGCACGACCGCGCAAAAGTCGAGGATCGTCTTGAAGTCGGACAGGTCGCGCTTGAACGCGGTCGCCGACATCAGCAGGTGCCAGCGGACCAGCCACGCCACCGTCTCCGTTTCGGCGGCGGTGAGGCCGAAGCGCGGGCAGAGCTTCTCCGCCACCTCCGCGCCGAGGATCGAATGATCGCCGTCGCGGCCCTTGGCGATATCGTGGAGCAGCACCGCGACATAGAGCACGCGCCGCGAGACGATATGGCGGATGATCGCCGAGGCGAGGGGGTGTTCGACCTTGCACTCGCCCTTGTCGATCCGCGCGAGCAGACCGATCGCGCGGATGGTGTGCTCGTCGACGGTGTAATGGTGGTACATGTCGAACTGCATCTGCGCGACGACGCGGCCGAAATCGGGCACGAAGCGGCCGAACACGCCCGCCTCGTTCATCCAGCGCAGCACCAGCTCGGGATCGCGCGGCGAGGTCAGCACGTCGAGGAACAGGCTGTTGGCGCGCCGGTCGCGACGATGGCGGGCGATCAGCTTGGCGTCGCGCGCCGCGGCGCGCATCGCCAGCGGGTGGATCTCGACGCCGTGGAGGTCGGCGAGCTGGAAGATCTCGATCAGCCGGACCGGGTCCTCGCTGAAGAAATCGTCGCGGGGCAACGCCAGCCGGCCGCGATCGAGCACGAAGCCGTGCAGCCGGTCGGGCCGCCGCCGGATCGTCGGCAGGCCGAACCGCCGCCCGCGCGCCGCGAACCGCTCGTCGAGATGCGCAAGGAAGACGCCGGTGAGGTTGCCGACCGTCTTCGCCTGGAGGAAGTAATATTGCATGAACCGCTCGACCGCCGATTTGCCGGGGCGGTCGGAGAAGCGCATCCGCGTCGCGATCTCGCGCTGGACGTCGAAGGTCAGCCGGTCCTCGGCGCGGCGGGTGACGCTGTGCAGATGGCAGCGTACCGCCTGGAGGAAATTGTCGGCGCGGTGGAAGAGCCGATATTCCTCCTTGGTCAGCAAGCCGACCTCGACCAGATCGGCGCCGCGCTGCACGTCGTGGATATATTTGCCGATCCAGAACAGGGTGTGGAGGTCGCGCAGGCCGCCCTTGCCCTCCTTGACGTTGGGTTCGACGACATAGCGGGTGTCGCCCATCTTGCGGTGGCGGGCATCGCGCTCGGCGAGCTTGTCGGCGATGAACTCGCGCTCGGTGCCATGCTGCACCTCGGTCTTGAAGCGGCGCGCCGCCTCGTCATACAATGTCACGTCGCCGGTGACGTAGCGCGCCTCGAGCAAGGCGGTCCGGATCGTCACGTCGCCCTTGGCCTGCCGCACCATCTCGTCGAGCGAGCGGCTCGAATGGCCGATCTTGAGCGCAAGGTCCCACAAGGCATAGAGCATCGATTCGATGACCTGCTCCGCCCAGGGCGTCTGCTTGCCAGGGGTGAGGAAGCCGATGTCGACATCCGAATAGGGCGCCATCTCCGCCCGCCCATAGCCGCCGACCGCGATCAGCGTCAGCCGCTCGCCCGCGGTCGGATTGTGGATCGGGTGCAGCCGCTGCGTCGCGAGGTCGAACAACAGGCGCAGCAGCTGGTCGGTAAGATAGGCCTGCGCGTTCGACGCCTCGAGCCCGCGCGACGGGTGCACCGCCAGCCGCCGCTGGATCTCGGCGCGTCCCTCGGCGAGCGCCTCCTTGAGGATCGCGGTCGCCTGCAGGCGCAGCGCGATGCCGTCGGCCGCGATCGCCGCGATCCGCTCTTCCAGCGCCCGGCGGTTGACGATGGCGCGACGGTTGGGGAGGTGGTCGAAACGGAAGTGCATGACGGTCGGCTATAGCGGCGTGCAGGTTAAGGGGACATGCCGTTTCGCGCCCCGGCTATCCCTCGCGCGCCAGCGCCTTCAGCCGGTAGAGCGTGTCGAGCGCCTCGCGCGGGGTGAGGGCGTCGATGTCGAGCGCTTCCACCTCGGCGCGGATCGCGTCGCACGTCGCCTCCTCGACCTGCGCGGCGGCGGCGAACAGCGGCAGGTCGTCGAGTCCCGCGGCGAGGCCGCCGGTCTTGGCGCGCCCCGCCTCGAGCTTGGCCAGCACCGCCTTTGCCCGCGCCACCGTTGCTGGCGGCATGCCCGCCAGCCGCGCGACGGCGAGGCCGTAGCTGCGGTCCGCCGGCCCGGTGGCGAGTTCGTGCAGCAGCACCAGCTCGCCCTTCCACTCGCGCGCGCGGACGTGATGCAGCGTCAGCGCGTCGCAGCGTTCGGCCAGCCGCGTCAGTTCGTGATAATGGGTGGCGAACAGGCAGCGGCAGCGATTGTCCTCGTGGATCGCCTCGACCACCGCCCAGGCGATCGCGAGGCCGTCGTAGGTGCTGGTGCCGCGGCCGACCTCATCGAGGATGACGAAGCTGTTGGGCGTCGCCTGCGCGAGGATCGCGGCGGTCTCGACCATCTCGACCATGAAGGTCGATCGGCCGCGGGCGAGATTGTCCGAGGCGCCGACGCGGCTGAACAGCCGATCGACCAGCCCGAGCGTCGCCCGCGTCGCGGGGACGTAGCTGCCCGCCTGCGCAAGCACCGCGATCAGCGCATTCTGGCGCAGAAAGGTCGACTTGCCGCCCATGTTCGGCCCGGTGACCAGCCACAGTCGCGAATCCGACGTGAGCGTACAGTCGTTGGCGACGAACCGGTCGCCCGACCTGGCCACCGCCGCCTCGACCACCGGATGCCGGCCGCCGACGATATCGAAACAGGCGTGTTCGGCAAGCGCCGGCCGCGCCCACTGCCCCTCGGCGGCGCGCTCGGCGAGCGCCGCGGCGACGTCGATCCGCGCCAGCGCATCGGCGGTGGCGGCGATCGCCTCGCGGCTGGCGAGCGCGGTGCCGATCAATTCCTCGAGATGCGCGGCCTCGGCGGCGAGGGCATGCGCGCCGGCCTGCGAGACGCGCGCGGCGACCTCGTGCAGCGCCGGCGTGTTGAAGCGGACGACGCCCGCCAGCGTCTGGCGGTGGGTGAAGCCGCTGTCCGGCTGCATCAGCGGATCGGCGGCGCGCGCTGGCACCTCGACATGATAGCCGAGCACGTTGTTGTGGCGGACCTTGAGCGTAGCGATCCCGGTCGCGCTTTTCATCTCCGCCTCGAGCGCGGCGATCGCGCGCCGGCCGCCGGCGCCGGTGTCGCGCAATTCGTCGAGCGCATCGTCATAGCCCGCGGCGATATAGCCGCCGTCGCCCGCCTCGATCGGCGGCGCGGGCACCAGCGCCCGGCGCAGCAGGTCGACGAGCGCGCCATGGCCGCGCAGCCGTGGCGCGATCCGGTCGAGCAGCGCGAGCGGCGTATCGATCGCGGCGAGCCGCTCGCCGAGATGCCAGGCGCCGTCGAGCCCGTCGCGGAGCTGGCCGAGATCGCGCGGGCTGCCCCGCCGCGCCGCCAGCCGCCCGAGCGCCCGGCCGATATCGGGAAGCGCGCGCAACGCCGCGCGCACCGCCTCGCGCTGGGCCGGCGCATCGTGGAAATATTGGACGAGGTCGAGCCGCGCATCGATCGCCGTCCTGTCCATGAGCGGCGCGCCGAGGTCGCTCGCCAGCAGCCGTGCGCCGGCGCCGGTCACCGTACGGTCGATACAGTCGAGCAGGCTGCCCTTGCGCTGGCCGCCGGTGGTGCAGGTGAGTTCGAGGCTGTCGCGCGTCGCCGCGTCGATCGCCATCGTCTCCGCGGCGGCGGTAAGGCGCGGCGGCCGCAGGAAGGGAAGCGCGCCCTTGGCGGTGTGGTCGAGATAGGCGATCAGTCCGCCCGCCGCGGCGAGGCCGGCGCGGCTGAACTGACCGAACCCGTCGAGCGTCGCGACCCCGAACAGCGCCTTGAGTCGCGCCTCGCCCTCGCCGCTGTCGAACGTATGGCGCGGGCGCAGCGTCGTCGCGCCGGGCTGCTCGCCGGCGTCGGACGCGATCACCTCCGCCGCGCCGAGCCGCGCAAGCTCTGCCCCGAGCGCGTCGGCGGAACAGTCGATCACCTCGAACCGGCCGGTCGAGACGTCGGCGGCGGCAAGCGCCACCGCGCCGGCCGCCTCGCCGATCGCGACGCACCAATTGTCGCTGCGGGCGTCAAGCAGCGCCTCCTCGGTCAGCGTGCCGGCGGTGACGACGCGGACGATACCGCGCGCGACCAAGGCCTTGTAGCCGCCGCGCGCCTTGGCCTCGGCCGGCGTCTCGGTCTGTTCGGCGATCGCGACGCGGTGGCCCGCCTTGATCAGCCGTTGCAGATAGGCGGTGGCGGCATGGACCGGCACGCCGCACATCGGGATCTTCTCGCCGTCATGCTCGCCGCGCGCGGTGAGGGCGATATCGAGCACGCTGCTCGCGATGCGCGCATCGTCGAAGAACAATTCGAAGAAATCGCCCATGCGATAGAAGAGCAGGCAATCCTCCGCCTCGGCCTTGAGGCCGAGATATTGCGCCATCATCGGGGTAGGGGTGGTCATCAGGGTAAGGTCAATCCAGAAGACGGGCGCCGTGGCGGACGGAGAGGATGAACACGGTCTCGTCCGCGACCGAATAGCGGAGAATGTAGGGAGGAACAGACGTCATCTCGCGAATGCCGTCCTTGGGCCGGCCGCGCCGCGGAAAGATGGCGAGGCTGTTGCCTAGATCGAGCAATCTGGCTGCCACGTCCTACGCCGCGACGGGGTCAAATCGATGGATGTAGCGGGCTATTTCCCGGATATCGTCGACGGCTCCGGGACGCCAGACGACATTCGCCATCGCCTCTATTCATTCTGTTCGGCAAGCCAAAGGGGGAAGTCCTTGAACCCCGGCTGCCCCCAGGTCCGCAGCCACTCACTGACGATGACATGATCGACACCATAGCCGGACTCATAGCCCGCCTTCGCCCGGGCGACGTCATCCCGCGTCGCTGGCCGCGGATAGCGGGGGGGTATTTGAGCATCGGGCGTCATGCCGGCAGCATAACCCCTGACGCTGCGGGTTGAAAGCCCGGCCCGAACCCGTCAAGAGCCGTAGCGTCAGCCCGTCAGCGAGGTCCCATGTCCGACGAAGCGTCCGTCCAATACTCCGAGCGCGAGGCGCTGCTGTTCCATTCGGAGGGGCGTCCCGGCAAGATCGAGATCATCGCATCCAAGCCGATGGCGACGCAACGCGACCTCGCGCTCGCTTATTCGCCCGGCGTCGCGGTGCCGGTGCAGGCGATCGCCGACGATCCCGCCGCGGCCTATGATTACACCGCCAAGGGCAATCTCGTCGCGGTGATCTCGAACGGCACCGCGATCCTCGGCATGGGCAATCTCGGCGCGCTCGCCTCCAAACCGGTGATGGAGGGCAAGGCGGTGCTGTTCAAACGCTTCGCCGACGTCGACTCGATCGACATCGAGTTGAAGACCGAGGACGTCAACCGCTTCATCGACGCGGTCGAGCTGATGGAGCCGACCTTCGGCGGCATCAACCTCGAGGATATCAAGGCACCCGAATGTTTCATCATCGAGCAGACGCTGCGCGAGCGGATGAACATCCCGGTCTTCCATGACGACCAGCACGGCACCGCGATCATCGCCTCGGCGGGGCTGATCAATGCGTGCCTGCTCACCGGGCGCAAGCTCCAGGACGTCAAGCTCGTCGTCAACGGCGCCGGTGCGGCGGCGATCGCCTGCACCGAGCTGATGAAGGCGATGGGCGTGCGCCACGACAATGTCATCATGTGCGACAAGACCGGGGTGATCTATCAGGGTCGCGACGGCGTCAATCAATGGCAGTCGGCGCATGCCGCTAACACCGACAAGCGCACGCTGACCGAGGCGCTGGAGGGGGCGGACGTGTTCCTCGGCCTGTCGGCTGCGGGCGCGCTCAAGCCGGAGATGGTCGCGCATATGGCGCCGTCGCCGATCATCTTCGCGATGGCCAATCCCGAGCCGGAAATCCGCCCCGAGATCGCCAAGGCGGCGCGCCCCGACGCGATCGTCGCCACCGGCCGCTCGGACTATCCCAATCAGGTCAACAACGTCATCTGCTTCCCCTTCATCTTCCGCGGCGCGCTCGACGTGCGCGCGACGGGCATCAACGATGCGATGAAGATCGCCGCCGCCAATGCGATCGCCGAACTCGCCCGCCGCCGCGTGCCGGAGGAGGTGGCGGTCGCTTATGGCGTGCAGCACAGCTTCGGCCCCGAATATATCATCCCGTCGCCGTTCGACCCCCGGCTGATGGAGCTGGTGCCGTCGGCGGTCGCCAAGGCGGCGATGGATTCGGGCGTGGCGCTCAAGCCGATCCTCGACATGGAGGCCTATCGCCAGACGCTGCGCGCGCGGCTCAACCCGACCACCTCGGTGCTCAGCCTCGCCTATGAGGGCGCACGGGCGCGGCCGAAGCGCGTGCTGTTCGCCGAGGGCGAGGAAGAGGTGGTGCTGCGCGCCGCCATCTCGTTCAAGGAAGGCGGCTATGGCACGCCGGTGCTGGTCGGCCGCGATGACGTCTATGACCGGTTGAAGGCGCTCGGCGTCGCCAATCCGCAGGAATATGAGGTCCACAACAGCCGCCATTCGCCGCTCGTCCCGAAGATGGTCGACTTCGTCTACGGCCGCCTCCAGCGCCGCGGCTATCTGCGCCGCGATGTCGAGCGGATGATCAACCAGGATCGCAACGTCTTCGGCGCGGCGCTGCTCCAGCTCGGCGAGGCCGACGTGATGATCACCGGCATCACCCGCACCTGGGCGGAATCGATGCGCCAGGTGAAGCGCGTGATCGATCCCGAGGCGGGGCGCACGCCCTTCGGCATCCACGTGCTGGTCGGCCAGAGCCACACCGTGTTCATCGCCGACACCACCGTCAACGAACGGCCGACCGGCGAGCAGCTCGCCGATTTCGCCGAACAGACCGCGCAGGTCGCGCGCCGCATGGGCCACGAACCGCGCGTCGCGATGCTGAGCTATTCGACCTTCGGCAACCCCAAGGGTGCCTGGGTCGACAATATCCGCGAGGCGGTGGCGGTGCTCGACGGGCGCAACGTCGGCTTCGAATATGAAGGCGAGATGCCGCCCGACGTCGCGCTCAACCCGCGCCAGCTCGCCAATTATCCGTTCGCGCGCCTGTCCGGCCCGGCCAACATCCTGATCATGCCGGGCCTGCAATCGGCGCATATCTCCGCCAAGCTGCTCCGCGAGCTGGGTGGCGACAGCGTCATCGGGCCGATGCTGGTCGGCATGGAAAAGCCGGTGCAGATCGCGCCGATGACCTCGACCGCGAGCGAATTGGTGACGCTGGCGGTGCTCGCCGCAGGCGGCATCGCGCGCTGATCGGGGGCGGCGGGCGCGTCCCGTCGAGGGCTTCACACGCGGGCGGCGCGTGTGGAAGCTCCGCCCTCCGACAGGCTCAGCGCTTACGGCTGGGTAAGCGTTCGTATGATATTTGTGTGTGCTGAGCCTGTCGAAGCACGGGCTTCCACAGGCGGGCGGCGTGTATGGAGCCCCGCCCTTCGACAAGCTCCGGGCTAACGGCGGGGGAGCGTTCGCTTGATAACCGCTCGTGCGGAGCCTGTCGAAGCACAGGCTTGCACATGCGAACGGCTGCCGTCACCCCGCGTCGATGCTCGTTCCGAGCGCGGCATGGACCAGGCCACCGTCGACGGCGATCGTCTCGCCGACGACATAGTCGCCCGCGCGGCTGGCGAGATAGATCGCCGTCCCCGCCATATCCTCGTCGACGCCGATCCGGCCTGCGGGAATGCCGCGGGCGATCGCATCGCCATGGTCGCGCGCCGCCTTGTTCATATCGCTCGGGAAGGCGCCGGGCGCGATCGAGGTGACGTGGATGCCGTCGCGCACCAGCCGCGCCGCGATCCGCTTGGTGAGGAAGATCAGCGCCGCCTTGGAGGCGTGATAGCTGTACGTCTCCCACGGATTGAGCCGCAGGCCGTCGATCGAGGTGATGTTGATCACCTTGGCGGGACGGGCGCGCGATCCCGCCGCCTTGAGCAGGCCGTGCAGCGCCTGGGTCAGGAAGAAGGGCGATTTGACGTTGAGGTCCATCACCTTGTCCCAGCCCGCCTCGGGGAAATCCTCGAACGGCACGCCCCAGGCCGCGCCGGCATTGTTGACGAGGATGTCGAGCCGTTCCTCGCGCTCCGCCAGTTGCGCGGCGAGCGCCTGGCAGCCGGCGACGGTGCTGACGTCCTGCGGCAGCGCGATGCAGTTCGGCCCCAGCTCCGCCGCCGCCGCCTCGCACGCGTCCGCCTTGCGCGACGAGATATAGACGGTCGCCCCCTGCGCGACGAAGCCCGCGGCGATCATCTTGCCGATGCCGCGGCTGCCGCCGGTGACGAGGGCGATCCGGCCGTCGAGCCGGAACAGCGTGCTGATGTCCATGTGTCTCTCTCCTGATACGGGTCCGGCTTGGCCGTGACCGTCGCGATTGCCGTCTGCGCCACCCCCGATGTCATCCTCGCGCAGGTGGCGATGACGGGGAAGGGGATGGAGCGAACCTCATCCGCCGCGCTTGATCGTCTCGCGTGCGATGATCACCTGCTGGATCTGGCTGGTGCCTTCGTAGATGCGGAACAGCCGGACGTCGCGATACAGCCGCTCGATGCCGTAATCGGCGATATAGCCGGCGCCGCCATAGATCTGCACCGCCTTGTCGGCGACGCGGCCGACCATCTCGCTGGCGAAATATTTCGCCGCCGCCGATTCGAGCACGACATCGTCGCCGCGATCCTTCGCCGCGGCGGTCTCCAGCACCAGAGCGCGCGCTGCCAGCGCCTCGGTCTTCATGTCCGCGATCATCCCCTGGATGAGCTGGTGCTGCGCGATCGGCTGGCCGAACTGGCTGCGGCCGGTGGCATAGCCGACGCTGTCGGCGATCAGCCGCTCGGCGACGCCGACGCAGACCGCGCCGATGTGCAGCCGGCCGCGATCGAGCACGCGCATCGCGATCTTGAAGCCTTCGCCCTCCGCCCCGAGCCGGTTGGCGGCGGGGACTGGCACGTCGTCGAAATGGACGTCGGCGACCTTGGCGCCCTTCTGCCCCATCTTCTTCTCGGGCTCGCCGACCGAGACGCCCGGCAGGTCGCGCGGCACGAGGAAGGCGGAAACGCCGCGCGCGCCCGCCTCGCCGGTGCGCGCCATCACCGTGAACAGGTCGGCGCGATCGGCATTGGTGATATAGCGTTTGGTGCCGGTCAGCCGGTAGACATCGCCGTCGCGCACCGCGCGCGTCTTGACGCTGCCCGAATCGCTGCCGACGTCGGGCTCGGTCAGCGCGAAGCTGGTGATCACCGCGCCGCTCGCGATCCGCGGCAGCCAGTGCGCCTTCTGTTCGGGCGTGCCGGCCATCACCAGCCCCTGGCTGCCGATGCCGACATTGGTGCCGAAGGCGGATCGGAAGGCCGGCGTCGTCCGCCCCATCTCGATCGCGACACGGCATTCCTCGACCATGTCGAGCCCGAGCCCGCCATGATCCTCGGCGATCGACAGGCCGAACAATCCCATCTCGCGCATCTCGGCGACGACCGCGTCGGGGATCGCGTCCGCCGCCTCGACCTCCGCCTCGAGCGGGCGGAGCCGTTCGGCGACGAACCGCCGCACGGTGTCGATCAGCGCATCGAAGGTTTCAGGGTCGAGAGCCATGTCGCTTCCACTGCCATTTAATTGGCAGAGAGGTAATGCGATGCGCCCGCGCCTGCAAACCCGAACTTCGAAAAACAGGCGGATGCTCTTGGGTGGGGCCATACTGGAATGGCTGCGGAAAAAGCCTTCCGCCATCCCGGACGTGTTGGGGCGTCGACCGGCCGCGGCAATAGGGCCCGTACCTGCCGCCATTCGTCCCGCCGCACGGTCCGGTTTCCGCGCGGGGCTGCGATGACGGGGCGGTAGAGGCGATCGGTCGAGCCCGATGGCGAGGGGCGGCGCGCGGACGATCATCGCATCGTCATGGGAATGACAGGAAACCCACCCGATTCCACATTCTTGCGCCGTTCATCGGCCAGAAAGAGACAAGGCTCCGGACGCATCCCGTCGTCTCGTCGGCGCCGCAACACCGTTCGTCTCTTATGGTTCCTCCGACCATTGGAGAAAAGGAATCGGGCGGCTAGCGACATCCTCGACGAACGGGTTTTGACCGGGGGGTCAGCAAGTGACTGTAAAGACGTTGGCGGCGCGTTTTGCGCTGGTGTTTTCCTGTGCCTTGATGACGACGACGCCGGCATTCGCGCAATTCTGGCAGTGCGCGCCTTATGCTCGCGAGATCTCGGGCATCGATCTGCACGGCAACGCCAACACCTGGTGGGGCCAAGCCGCCGGCCGCTACGAGCGTGGCCATGCGCCGAAGGTCGGCGCGGTGCTCGCCTTCCAGGCGACGCGGCGGATGCGCGTCGGCCATGTCGCGATGGTCTCGCAGGTGGTCAGCGATCGGGAAGTGCTGCTCACCCACGCCAATTGGTCGCGCCCCGGCGGCATCGAGCGCAACGTCCGCGCGATCGACGTCTCCGCCGCCGGCGACTGGAGCGAAGTCAAGGTCTGGTACGGCCCCAACGGCGATCTCGGCACGTCGAGCTACCCCACCAGCGGCTTCATCTACTCGGGCCACGCCCCCGCCGCGACCGCGACCGACGCGGATACCGACACCACCATCATCGCCACCGCCGCCACCGTGCCGGTGGTCCCCGTCGCCGGCGAATAAGTCGGGAGCCTCGCGGGCGGCAGCCCGACAAACCGACCGCCAAGACTTTCTTGTTGGTCATCCCGGCGCAGGCCGGGATCCATGGGCACGGGCGGCACGCCATGGCGCGGGACCGTCCCATTCATCCGCCGCCGACGCCAAACCGAAGCGCGCGCGCCCCCCAATCCACTTCTCCGCGCCTCCGCGTGAACCCTCTTCACCTTCGCGGCATCGCGCCTTCGCGTGAATCCCTCGATCGGTGCGCCTAGCGCGAATCTTTGATTTACGCGGAGGCGCGGAGGCGCGGAGGGGGTGCGATGAAGGGCAGCGATACGCCACGAACGGGCGTGAGTTAGCGAGCGGGCCGCACTCCGCGCCGAGACTGCAGCGCCGGACGAAACGGCGCCCTCCGGAAGCTCCCGGTTACGCCGAGCGGAAGGTCATCGCGACGCCGTTCATGCAATAGCGCTTGCCCGTCGGCTTCGGCCCGTCGTCGAAGACGTGGCCGAGATGGCCGCCGCACTGGCGGCAATGCACCTCGACGCGCTGCATCATCAGCGATGAATCAGTGCGTGTCGCCACCGCCTGCGGCAGCGGCGCGTAGAAGCTCGGCCAGCCCGTGCCGCTGTCGAACTTCGTGCGCGAGGCGAACAGCGGCAAAGCACAGCCCTTGCACAGGAAGGTGCCGGCGCGATGCTCGTCGTTGAGCGGGCTGGTGAACGGTCGTTCGGTGCTCTCGTGACGCAGCACCGCCCAGGCCTGATCGCCGAGCTTCTTGCGCCACGCCGCATCGCTCATCTGCACCGGGAAACGCTCGGCGGCGGCGGCGGGCGCGCTGCGGCAGCCCCAGAGAGCGACGCCGGCGACGCCTGCGGCAGCCAGCGACAATAACGAACGGCGGGAAGGATCGTGAGCCATGTCCGCTATGTAAGGCGCCGCCGCCGTCGCCGCATCCCCCGCGCCGCGTCGGTACGCTGGCGTACCCGTCACAGGTTGAAGGCGAACTGGCGGATCACGCCGATATGGTCGGACAGCCGGTCGCCGTCGGGCAGCGTGCCGAAGCTGCGCGTCGCGCCCGCCGTGGTCAGCGTGCCGTGATAGGCGACCAGGGTCTTGGCATGCGCCAGCGTCGGCGTCGGCGCGATCGCGCGGCAGGTCGCGCCGCACGCCGTCTCCGACGCGGCGATCGTCATGCCGTCGCCGCCGAGCGCCGCGCCGAGATAGGCCTGCCGCTGCGGATCGTTGCCGACGTTGAAGTCGCCGGCGAGCATCACCGACGCGCCGCCCGCGCCGACGCCGGCGATGAAGCTGCGCAGCGCATCGGCCTGCCGCTGATAGGCATAGAAGCTGCGCGCGTCCTTGACCCCGGAGGCGGCACGCGAGTTGAGGTGGGTGTCGACGACGACCAGCGGCGCGCTCTGCCCCGGCACGCGCAACGCGACCGCGAGCATCCCCTTGTTGGCGAGGCAGTCGAAACCGGCACAGGCATAAGCCGGGAAGGCGACGCGCTTGACCCACAGGATCGGATAATCGGAAAAGACGGCGAGGCCGCTATCCTCGCGCGCGCCTTCGGTCTCGCCATGCCACAGGCTCGCGTCGGCGACGAAGGCGCGCTGGTCGGCGGTCGTCGGCGCAGCGCGATCGTCTGTGGCGCTCGGCCCGTAAGCGACGTAGCGATAGCCGGCGGCGCTGCCGATCGCCTTTTGCGCCGCGCCGAACGCCTCCTGCATCGCGACCACCTGCGGCCCGTCGCCGCGGTCGTGCATCGCGCGCAATTCGGCGGCGATCGTCGCAGCGGCGGCGGTGCGGCCATGCGTCAGCGGCCAGGGCAGGCCTTCGACATTATAGGAGAGCACCGTCACCGGGCCGGCCGTGGGCACGGCGTGGACGACCGACGGCTCCACCGCCATCACCGATTTCGGCTCGGCAAGACCGGTGACGAACAGCACCGACGCCAACAGCAGCACACCCGGCATCCGCATGATACGAACCCCCCATCACGTTGGAACCGTCATTAGGCTCAGGCGTGTGACGCGGTGACGTACGAGCGATGACATAGGTGTCATCTGACATGGGAATCGTGCCGTCGCGGCAGGTTGGCGGCGCTCAGCCGGAGCGGGCGCGCTTCCAGAACGGCCGCGCGCTGCCCGATTGCAGCACGCCGCGGCGGAACAGCCGCGCGCCGAGCGTGATGAAGATCGTCACCCACAGCAACTGCCACGCGATCGCCGCGACATGCGGCCACAGCGACGGCGAGGTCGCCGCCTGGCCCGCCATCGCGAACGGCGACGACAGCGGGAAGAGCTGCGCGACCGTCGCGATCCAGCTGTCCGGCCGCGCGGTGCCGGCGAGCGCCAGCGCGAGCATCCCCATCTGCACGATCGAGATCGGCAGCGCGAGCATCTGGATCTCGCGCGGGGTCGACGCCTGCGCGCCGACGACGAGGAAGGCGGAACCGAGCAGCAGATAGGCCATGGTGAAATAGAGCACGAACAGTGCGACGAACGCCGGCATGCCGACCGCCGCCTGGATCGCCAGCGCCGAGGCCACGTCGGGCGGCAGCAGCGCGCCGAGCCGCGCGATGATCGTCCCCCAGAAGCCGACGAACAGGAGGGCGACGCCGAACATGCCGAGCAGCTTGCCGAGGAAGACGCTCTCCAGCGGCACCGCGGCGGCGAGCACCTCGATCACCTTGTTGTTGCGCTCCTCCGCCATCGTGCCGACCACCTGGCTGGCGAGGAACAGGTTGAGCAGGAAGACGCCGAACACCGCGAACGACGCGGACTGGCGGCGATTGGCCGCCGAGCTGCGCGGCCGTTCGCTCGCCGTCTTGACCGCGGCGATTGTCGGCGTCGTGCCGCCGCGTTCCGCCGCGACCGTCTCCGCGGCGAGCAGCGCGAGGTAATCGGCGGCGCGGCCGCCGCGCGCGCCATAGGAGATCTGCGGCCGGTCGAGCGGGCCGTAGAGGACGGCGCTCGCCTCGAACTGATCGCTGGCGAAGGCGGCGCGGGCCTGGGCGGCGGGATCGCGGCCGGGCCGTTCGGTGACCAGCACCGGCGGCGCCTCGTCGTCGCGGCGGAAGGCGGTGCGCAGCCGCTTGTCCGCCGCCGCCATCGCGCCCGCGGCCGGATCGCCGACGATCGCGATGATCCGCGTCTTGTCGGCACGGCTGTCGGCGACGCTCGCCGCGCCCATCCCGCCGATCGCCGAGAAGGAGCCGAGCAGCACGGGCGCGAACAGGAACAGCAGGAAGACGGGGGTGAACACCGTCGCGACGAAATCGCGCCGCGCGATCGTCAGCGCCTGACGCAGGGTGCGCATCGCGCTCATGCCATCTCTCCTTCGGCTGCGGCGCGGCCGACGATGCGGACGAAGGCATCGTGCAGGCCCGGCCGCTCGATCGACAGGCCGGCGATGCCATGACCGCGCTCGATCAGCGTCACCAGCAGGCGCTCGATCCCTTCGGGCGGCAGTTCGAAGCGCCAGCCGTCGCCATCGGGCACCGCGTCGCGCGGCAGCACGGCAGCAATGGCGGGATCGGGGCGGGTCGGCAGATAGCGGACGCGGCTCGGCAGCGTGCCGCGCGCCTCGTCCACCGTCCCCTCGAAGCGGCGCTTGCCGCCGGCGATGATCGCCAGCCGGTCGCAGACGCGCTCGGCATGCGCCATGATATGCGTCGAGAACAGCACCGTCGCGCCGCGATCGCGCTCGGCGAGGATCAGCGCCTCGAGCTTTTCCTGATTGACCGGGTCGAGCCCCGAGAAGGGCTCGTCGAGCACGAGCAGGTCGGGGCGGTGCACGACCGAGCCGAGCAACTGCACCAGCTGCGCCATGCCCTTGGACAGTTTCTTGATCTTCTCGTCGATGGCATGGCCGAGGCCCGCCGCCTCCATCATCTCGGCGGCGCGGGTGCGGCCGGTGCGGCGGTCGAGGCCGCGCAGCGCGCCCATGAAGGCGATCGCGTCGCGCGCCTTCATCGACGGATAGAGGCCGCGTTCCTCGGGCAGATAGCCGATTCGGTCGCTCGCCTCGCGCGGCGCCTCGTGGCCGAGCACGACGCGCCGGCCGCCATCGGGTTCGACGATGCCGAGCAAGGTGCGCAGCGTCGTCGTCTTGCCCGCGCCATTGGGGCCGAGCACGCCGTAGATCGCGCCGCGCGGCACCGCGAGATCGATCCCGTCGACCACCCGCCGGTCACCGAAGCGTTTCACCAGCTGTTCGGCGAGCACCGCCCAATCGTCCGCCAAACCCCGTCCCCCGTTCGCCGCGTCACGAGGCGTGTATCGCGGCGCTGCCTGTGGTAGCGGGCGAACGTGCCGCAAGACAAGCCGCAAGCCGATATCGCCAGCAGGATCAAGGCCAAGGCGGCGGAGCTGGGCTTCGTTGCCTGCGGCATCGCGCGCGCCGACGCCGCGCCGCACACCGCCGCGCGGCTGCGCCAGTGGCTCGACGAGGGGCGGCACGGCGACATGATCTGGATGGAGGAGCGCGCGCATCACCGCGGCTCGCCTGCCGGACTATGGCCGGCGGTGCGCAGCATCGTCGCGCTCGGCATGAGCTACGCGCCCGCCGCCGATCCGCTGCGGCTGGCCGGGGAGGGGGAGCGCGCGCGCATCTCCGTCTATGCGCAGGGCGGCGACTATCACGATGTCGTCAAGAAGGCGCTGAAGGCGCTCGGCCGCTGGCTGGCGCAGGAGGCGGGCTGCGACCTCAAGGTGTTCGTCGACACTGCCCCGGTGATGGAAAAGCCGCTCGCCGAGGCGGCGGGGCTCGGCTGGCAGGGCAAGCACACCAATCTGGTCAGCCGCGCGCATGGCAGCTGGCTGTTCCTCGGCGCGATCTACACGACGCTCGACCTCGCGCCCGATGCCGCGGGCCGCGACAGTTGCGGCTCGTGCGACGCCTGCCAGCGCGCCTGTCCGACCGATGCCTTCCCGGCACCCTATCGGCTCGATGCGCGGCGCTGCATCTCCTATCTGACGATCGAACATGCCGGGCCGATCCCGGACCAGTTCCGTGCCGCGATCGGCAATCGCATCTATGGCTGCGACGATTGCCTTGCGGTCTGCCCGTGGAACAAGTTCGCGGCGGCAGCGGCGGCGAACCTCGCCTTCCAGCCGCGCGCCGAGCTGACCGCGCCCGCGCTCGCCGACCTGCTCGATCTCGACGATGCCGGCTTCCGGCAGGTCTTCGCCGGATCGCCGATCAAGCGGATCGGCCGCAACCGCATGGTGCGCAACGCCGCGATCGCCGCGGGCAACAGCGGCGCGGCAGAGCTGCTCCCGGCGCTCGCCCGGCTGCGCGACGACGCCGACCCGGTCGTCGCGGAGGCCGCCGCCTGGGCGATGGCGCGGCTAGCCGGCTAGCCGGCTGACCGCAGGACGCGGCGCGCCGGCCGCGCCCGCCGCTGCCGCGCCTGCCAGCGCGTCCGCCAGAAGCCGTAGACGGCAAGGCTGCCGAGCATCGCCAGCGCCAGTCCGGATGTGGTCATCGCCAGTTTCCAGACGATCCCGCCGACCTTGGCGGCATGGATTGGATAGAGCTTCTCGCGCCACCAGCCGCTGCCGGCCGCCTGCGCCGGATCGACCACCCCCGCCACCGCCAGCGTCGCGGGATCGAAATAGAGGAAGGTGCGCCCGTTCGGCGTCCATTCGAACGGCTGCCGCAACCGCAGCGCGATCGGCTTGCCGGGCTTGCGCGGCCATTGCAGCCGCCGCGGCTCGGCTTCCGGGAAGCGGGCCGCTGCCTCGGCGAAGACCAGGGCATAGGCCGGCCGCGCGCCCGCCGGCGCCGGCGGCACGTCGGGCAATGCCGGCTTGGCGTCGCGCCCGACCAGCAGGTCGCCGACCGCGGGCAGCGCCATCATCGCGCCGGTGAGCAGCGACACCGCGAGCAGCGGCGCGGTCAGCACGCCGAGATCGCGATGCTGGTGGACGATCGCCCCCGCGGTCATCTTCGCCGGCCACAGCCGCGGCCGGAAGCGCGGGCGCATCCGCCACCACAGGATGACGCCGCTGATGACGAAGCCCAGGCCGATCAGCGCGGCGATGCCGTTGATCGTCTCGCCCGTCTCGCCGAGCAGCAGCCGGTGGTGCAGGTCGAACAGCCACAATTCGGGGCGCTGCCACAGCGACGACCAGCGCGCGACGGTCTCACCGCTCTGGCTGAGATAGGCGCCGCCGCCATCGGCAAAGGCGATCTGGTGAACGCCGATCGCGTCGCTCGCGAAGCTGATCCGGTCGATCGCACGGTCGCCCTGTGCCAGCGTGTCGACGATCCGCGCCAGCGCCGCCGGATCGTGGTGCGGCGCATCACCGGCATGCGGCACGAAGGTCAGTCGATCACGCCAGACCAGCAGCGCCCCGCTGAGGCCGAGCAGGGCGAGCAGCAGCCCGGCGATCCCGCCGATCCAGCGATGCAGCAGCGACAGCAGCCGCATTGTGATGTCCCCCGATGGTGAAACGCGGGACTTAAACGGCGTGGGATAGTATCGCAAGTGGTTCGCAATAGCGATGAAGGTTTCACCGTGATGTGAGGTTCTTGCCGGGTAGGCCCGTCAGGCGTGACGTGCCCGACAGTCATCGGTCGCCGTCGCGGCCGCTCCTAAACGGGGCCAACATGGGTCCCGGAACGAATCGAAACGTCTGCGGACGTCACGAGCCCACCACTTTCCCCACCCCGGCGAAGGCAAAGGCCGGGGTGGTGGGTGATTTGGGGCAGGCGTCTCGAACCCATTAACGATGCCAATAGGCTCCCGCCCGCTCGGGCTCGTCACGGTGTTGCGGGAACGGTCATCGCTCAGGCAAGCGACATCACCTCGCTCCCCCGCGCCCCACCAGCGAACCGCCTGCTACTTCCCGCCGTCGCGCCGGGTCAGCGCCGCGACGCAGCTCGCGCGATCGATGCTGCTGCCGTCGGGTTCGCGCGCGTCGAGATAGGTGACGCGCGGCGGCTGCGATCCGTCGGGGTAGAGATAGGCGTCGAGCACGCAGATCGGCCCGGCGAACTGCAGCTTGCGCGCGGGGCCCTCGCGGATGTCGGCGTCGGGCTTGCCGAACAGCGTGACCAGCCCCGCCTCGTTCTGGCCGATCACCCGCTCCAGCCCGGCGCTGGTATAGGGGATGACCGGTTTGCTGGCGGTCGGCGGCGCGACCCCCGGTGCGGCGCACGCTCCCGCCAGCAGGGCCAATCCCAATACCGCAACCGTCTTCACGCCTTCATCCCCTTCGACGCATGGAACAGGTGCGTCGCCATCGCGGCGCCGAGGATCGGCGCGACGAGGTTGACCAGCGGAACCACGAACAGCCCGGTGCCGACAAGCCCGAGGAGGAAGCGCTGCCCCCGCGTCGCCGTGCGCCAGCCCCGCATCGTCGCATCGTCCATATGCCGGCTCGCCACCATCTCGCCGAGGTCGCGGCCGAGCAGCACCGCATTGACCAGGAAGAAGCCGATCGCCGGTCCGATCCCGGTGAACAGCAGCGCGATATAGACGGGCAGCATCAGCAGGTTGACCGCCACCGCCCGCGCCGCCGAGCCGAGCGCCAGCCGCACAGAGCGCGCCGGGCCGACCGTCCGCGCCGCGGCGTGGGCGGCGGGATAGTGGCGCGCCTCGACCGCCGCGACCACCTCGTCGCCGAACAGCCCGAGCACCGCGACCGCGATCACCCGGAACAGCAGCCATGCGCCGAGCACCATCAGCACCACCGCCGCCGCGCCGGCAAGGCCATCGCCATAGCCGCTGCCGAGCCCGCCGACGAGCAACGCCCGCAATCCGACATACAGGCCGGCGCCCAACGCCGCGAAGACCGCGAGCGTCACCAGCAGCGACTTGACCAGCACGCGCAGCACCGCGCCATCGGTCAATTGGGCGACGGACAGGGCGAGCGCGCGCAGCATCGTCCCGGCGTGACGCGCACCGGCGCCCGCGTCAACCGCCGCCACGTTGCGCGCCCGCCGTGCGCCCTCTAGGGACGGCGTTTCGCTTTCGGAGCCTTATCCTTGTCCCAGCCCAAATATGACGTGGTCGCGATCGGCAATGCGATCGTCGATATCCTTTCGCAGGCGGACGACGCCTTCATCGAATCGATCGGCGTCGCCAAGGGATCGATGCAGCTGATGTTCTCGCCCGAGGATGCCGACGCGCTCTATGCCAAAATGGGTCCGGGACGCGAGGTGTCGGGCGGTTCGGCGGCGAACACCGTCGCCGGCATCGCCGCGCTCGGCGGCCGCACCGCCTTCATCGGCCAGGTCGCCGACGATCAGCTCGGCGAGGTGTTCGCGCACGACATCCGCGCCGCCGGCGTCGATTTCGCCACGCCGGTCCGTCCCGGCCAGCCGACCACCGCGCGCTGCCTGATCTTCGTTACGCCCGACGGCCAGCGGACGATGAACACCTATCTCGGCGCGTCGCAATATCTGCCCGAGCAGGCGCTCGATCTGGCGATGATCGAGGATGCGGCGATCCTCTACCTCGAAGGCTATCTGTGGGATCCCGAGGAGCCGCGCGCGGCGATGCGCGCGGCGATCGAGGCGGCGCGCAAGGCCGGCCGCAAGGTCGCCTTCACGCTGTCTGACGTCTTCTGCATCGGCCGCCACGGCGGCGATTTCCGGCAACTGATCGCCGATGGCCTCATCGACATCCTGTTCGCCAACGAGGGCGAGCTGACCGCGCTCGCCGAGGTCGAGGATTTCGATGCGGCGGTCGCCAAGCTCGCCGCGCAGGTGCCGACCCTGGTCGTCACCCGCGGCGCGGCAGGGGCGAGCGCGATCCAGCACGGCCAGCGCGCCGACGTCGCCGCCGAGCCGATCGCGCGCGTCGTCGACACGACGGGGGCCGGCGACCTGTTCGCGGCGGGCTTCCTCCACGGTCAGGCGCAGGGCAAGGGGCTGGAAGCGTCGCTCAAGCTCGGCGCGATCTGCGCGGCGGAGATCATCAGCCACTTCGGCGCCCGCCCCAACGTCGACATGAAGGCGCTCGCCGCGAGCAAGCTCGGCTGATCCTTGCCCTCTGCGCCGCCGCGTGAGCTTTTGCGCGCGGAGGCGCAGGGGACGCAGAGACAGCGCTTCGGCGATAGAATGTAGCTGCCGGACGCTACCCCGCGTCCGCCGCGCGGCTGCGCAAATATCACGCGAAGACGCGAAGGCGCGAAGATGGCGCGTCCGTCTCGACGCAGCGATTCCCTCGAACGGTAACGGGGCAGGGGCTTGGCCCCGCTCACACCCTCTTTGCGTCTTCGCGTCTTCGCGCGATCATCGTCACGCGAAGGCGCGGAGAAGAGCAGGGCTCATCGCGTCATCGATCGGCGCCCCTCCCGCCACGAAAAAGGCCGGAGGATCGCTCCCCCGGCCTTTCTCATGTCGATCGTCCGGACGGTCAGTCCAGCGGCTTGGCCACTTCCGGCTGCATCGCCGGATCGTCGACCGTGTCGAAGATGCCGCGCCCGACGTAGGAGCGGCGGCGGCTGTAGCCGAAATAGATCAACAGCCCGATCAGCCCCCAGATCGGCAGCACCAGCTTGGCGGTCAGCGGCAGCGACAGATAGAGGCCGACGCAGCCGATGATCGCGAGCGGCGCGACGATATAGACCCCCGGCGTGCGGAACGGCCGCTTGCGGCCCGGATCGGTCTTGCGCAGCACCATCACCGACACCGCCACCATCAGGAAGGCGAACAGCGTCCCGGCGTTGGAATAATCGGCGAGCTTGCCGACCGGCAGCACCGCCGCCGCGATCGCCGCGGCGACGCCGGTGACGACGGTGACGACGTGCGGCGTGCGGAACTTCGGATGCACCGCGGCGAGCCGTTCGGGCAGCAGCCCGTCGCGCGCCATGGTGAAGAAGATGCGGGTCTGGCCGAACATCATCATCAGCACCACCGACGGCAGCGCCAGCACCGCGGCGAGGCCGACCAGCCGCCCGATCGCCGGCCAGCCGATCGTGTCGAGCACATGGACCAGCGCCTCCTTCGAACAGACCAGCGGCTCGACGGCGCCGCCCGCGACGATGCTGGCGCAGCGGCCAGCGAGTTCGGCCGATCCGGGTGCGAGCACCTGACCGGCGCTCATCACCGGCTGCGCGCCGATCGCGCCGATCGCGCCGCTCGCGACGAGCAGGTAGAAGATGGTGCAGATCACCAGGCTGCCGATCAGGCCGATCGGCACGTTGCGCTGCGGGTTCTTGGTCTCCTCCGCCGCGGTCGACACCGCGTCGAAGCCGACATAGGCGAAGAAGATCGACGCCGCGGCGCCAAGCACCCCGACGCCGCCGGTCGGCAGGAAGGGATCGAAATTGGTCGCATTGGCGACCGGCACGGTCAGCGCCACGAAGGCGGTGAGCGCGGCGATCTTGATCAGCACCAGCACCGCATTGACGCGCGCGCTCTCGGTGGTGCCGATGATGAGCAGCCAGGTGACGAAGGCGACGACGATCACCGCCGGCACGTTGATCCAGCCGCCGACCGACATGGCGGTCTGCAGATCGGCATTGGGCGTCGCCCCGAACGCGATCTGCATATGCGCCATCAGCGCATCGGCGTTGCTGATCGCCGCGGGGAAGGCGACGCCCAATCCGCGCAGCAATCCGACCGCATGGTTCGACCAGCCGACCGCGACCGCGCTCGCGCCGACAGCATATTCGAGGATCAAGGCCCAGCCGACCATCCAGGCGAGGATCTCGCCCGTCACCGCATAGGTGTAGGTATAGGCCGATCCCGATACCGGCACCATCGAGGCGAGTTCGGAATAGCAGAGCGCCGCGACCGCGCAGACGAAGCCGGCGACGACGAACGACAGCAGCATGCCCGGCCCCGCCTTTTGCGCGGCTTCGGAGGTGAGGACGAAGATGCCGGTGCCGATGACGGCGCCGATCCCCAGCATGGTCAACTGGAACGCGCCGAGCGAGCGGTGCAGCCCGCGTTTTTCGGCGGTGGCGAGAATGGCGTCGAGAGGTTTGACGCGCCCGAAAATCATGAAGCTCTATCCCCCCAGATGCGAACGGTCGTTGACTGCCGCCGCATGGTGAAGCGAACGATGCTAACCCCTAATGGGGCAGAGGCAATCCCTTATCTGGGTAAGCGGCCCGGCTCACCGCAGCGCGCGGCGCCGGTGCCATCGCCGAGACGGGTGTTTTCAGCCCGCCAGCATCGGCCCCAGCGGACGCCCGCCGAACAGGTGGACGTGGAGGTGCGGCACCTCCTGCCCGGCATCGCCGCCGATATTGGCGAGCAGGCGATAGCCCGGTGCGACCAGCTCGTGCTCGCGTGCGACATGGCCGATCGCGCGGACGAAGCCGGCGATCTCCTCGGCCGAGCCGCGCGCGCTGAAATCGTCCCACGAGACATAGGCGCCGCGCGGGACGACGAGGATATGCACCGGCGCGACAGGCGCGATATCGTGGAAGGCGACGGCATAATCGTCTTCGTAGACGCGTCGCGACGGGATCTCGCCACGCAGGATGCGGGCGAAGACGTTCTGGTCGTCATAGGGCTGCGTGGCGTCGATCGGCATCTCGGTCCTCCTAGCGCGAGGCTTTCTCGTCATGGCCCGATACGCCCTCGCGCCGGGCCAGTTCGGCGCGCACGTCGTCCAGCCCCAGTCCGGCGTCGGCGAGCAGCACGAGCAGGTGGAAGACGAGGTCGGCCGCCTCGGCGGCGAGCGTTTCCGGCGCGGCGAGCGCGGCGATCACCGTCTCGGTCGCCTCCTCGCCGACCTTCTGCGCGATCTTGGGCCGCCCCTTGGCGAACAGGCTGGCGACATAGGAGCGGCCGGGGTCGGCGGCGTCGCGGCGGGCGCGGATCGTGGCGTCCAGGCGGTCGAGCGGGTCCATCGCCCCCGCTTGGCGCGAGAGGCGGGTGCCGGTCAATCCTTACCTGTGAACCGCCGCCGCAACGCGCGCCGCACCAGCCACAGGCCGAGCGCCGCGACGACGAACAGCGCAAGGTCGGACCATTCGGGGCCGGTGCGACGATGGACGACGCCGGAGTGGCCGCCCGCGACGGAGAGAAGCGCGATCATAGGCGGTTCCGTAGCACGTCTTTGCTGTCTCACCCCTTGCCTCCGACGCCGTCTCCTCCCCTCTCCCGGCGGGAGAGGGGAGGGCGCGCAGCGCCGCGGGTGAGGGCAGGGCGATGCGCTCAGTGGCGACGCACCGGTATTCCCGCCGCGGCGAGGGCGGCGTGCGCGTCGGCGATGCTCGCCTCGCCGAAATGGAAGATCGAGGCGGCAAGCACCGCGCTCGCGTGGCCGTCGCGCACCCCGGCAACGAGATCGTCGAGCCCGCCGACGCCGCCGCTCGCCACCACCGGCACGCTCACCCGGTCGGCGATCGCGCGGACGAGGGCGAGGTCGTAGCCGCTGCGCGTGCCGTCGCGGTCCATCGAGGTGACGAGCAACTCGCCCGCGCCGAGCGCGGCGAGCCGTTCGGCATGGGCGATCGCATCGATCCCGGTCGGGCGACGGCCGCCATGGGTGAACACCTCCCAGCGTTCGCCGACGCGGCGCGCGTCGACCGAGGCGACGCAGCATTGGCTGCCGAAACGCTCGGCGATGTCGGCGACCACCTCGGGCCGTGCCACTGCCGCCGAATTGACCGCGACCTTGTCCGCCCCCGCGAGCAGCAGCGCGCGCGCGTCCTCGGCGGAGCGGACGCCGCCGCCGACGGTCAGCGGCATGAAGCAGACCGACGCGGTCCGCCTAACCACGTCGAGGATCGTGCCGCGATCCTCATGGCTGGCGGTGATGTCGAGGAAGCAGAGCTCGTCCGCCCCGGCGGCATCATAGGCGCGCGCCTGTTCGACCGGATCGCCGGCGTCGCGCAGCGCGACGAAATTGACGCCCTTGACGACGCGCCCGTCGGCGACGTCGAGGCATGGGATGACGCGGGCGCGGACGGTCATGACAGCAATGCCCGCACGACGAGGATCGCCGAGACGATCAACAGGATCGCGACACATCCGACCATCGCGACGCTACAGAGCAGGAAGGCGAGCGGATGCTCGTCGCGCCGCACTCCGATCGGGTTGATCCCGCCGAGCGGCATCTCGATCCGGCCGTCGCGGATCTGGTCGCGCAGCGTCGGCACATAGGCGCCGGCCATGCCCCCGGCGAACAGACCGGCGAGACCCGGGTTCATCATTCCGCCGCCTGCGCGACGCTGAGCGCGGCGGCGAGGTCGAGCCGGCCGTCGTACAGCGCGCGACCGGTGATGACGCCCTCCACGCCGTCGCGCGCGTGCAGCGCGAGGACGTGGATGTCGGCGATTCCCGCGACGCCGCCGCTGGCGATCACCGGAATGTCGACCGAGCGGGCGAGGTCGACCGTCGCCTCGATATTTGCGCCCTTGAGCAATCCGTCGCGACCGACGTCGGTGAACAGCAGCGCCGCCACCCCGGCATCCTCGAACCGCCGCGCGAGATCGACGACGCTGGTCGTCGACACGTCCGCCCAGCCCTTGGTCGCGACCATGCCGTCGCGCGCATCGACCGCGACGACGACGCCGCCGGGAAAGTCGCGCGCCGCGCCGCGGACGAAATCGGGATCGTCGAGCGCGGCGGTGCCGATGACGACGCGCGAGACGCCGAGATCGAACCAGCGTTCGACGCTGGCGCGGTTGCGGATGCCGCCGCCGAGCTGCACGTGGCCGGGAAAGCGCGCGACGATGCCGCGCACCGCCTCGCCATTGACCGATTCCCCCGCAAAGGCGCCGTCGAGGTCGACGACGTGGAGATGCTGCGCCCCCGCCTCGGCGAACAGCATCGCCTGTGCGGCGGGATCGTCGCCATAGACGGTGGCGCGGTCCATATCGCCCTCGGCGAGGCGGACGACCTGGCCGTTCTTGAGGTCGATGGCGGGGAAGACGATCAGGCTCACGGCCGCCACTCCAGGAATTTGGCAAGCATCGCCAGGCCGTAGCGCTGGCTCTTCTCGGGATGGAACTGGACGCCGAGCATCGTGTCGCGTGCGATCGCGGCGGTGACCGGGCCGGCATGGTCGCTGGTCGCGATCACGTCCTCGCCCTCGAACATATAGCTGTGCAGGAAATAGGCCTCGCCCGCCGGCACCAGCGGATGGTCGCCGCGCGGCACGACGTCGTTCCAGCCCATATGCGGCACCTTGGCGTCCGTCGTGCCCGGCTCGATCCGCCGCACCCGGCCGCGCACCCAGCCGAGCCCCTGATGGACGCCCATCTCCTCGCCGGAATCCGCCATCAACTGCATGCCGACGCACACCCCGAGGAACGGCGCGCCCTCGCGCCGGACGCGGCGCTCCATCGCCTCGATCATCCCCGGCACGTCGCGCAGCGCCCGCGCGCAGGCGCCGAACGCGCCGACGCCGGGCAGGACGATGCGATCGGCGCGGGCTACCACCTCGGCATCGGCGGTGACGGTAAGGTCGGTGGCGCCCGCCGCACGCAGGGCATTCTCCACCGAATGGAGGTTGCCCGCGCCATAGTCGATCAGCGCGATCGTCATGACAGCAGGTCGCCGAGCGGCAGCGCCGCCATGCTCGCGGTGAAGGGGATGATCTCCGCCGTCGCCAGCCCGCGCGACACGAAGGGATCGGTGGCGATCAGCTCCTCGGTCACGCTCTTGCTGCCGACGACGATGATGATCCCGCCGCTGCGCGGCTGCTTGCGGCCCGAGGCGACGAACCGGCCGTTGGCATAGCCGTCGGCGAGCCAGTCGACATGATCGCTCATCGCCGCGTCGATCGCATCGAGGTCGCCGCCATAGGTCAGCGAGACGATGCACATATGGGCGCCCGGCCGGGCGAAGGGCTCGCTCACAGCACGCCCTTGGTCGAGGGGATCGCATCCGCCTTGCGCGGATCGATCTCGACCGCGGCGCGCAGCGCGCGGGCGAGGCCCTTGAACGCCGCCTCGACGATATGGTGGTTGTTGCTGCCGTACAGCGTCTCGACGTGGAGCGTGATGCCGGCGGTCTGCGCGAAACTGTGGAACCAGTGTTCGATCAGCTCGGTGTCGAGCTCGCCGAGCCGCGACACGGTGAAGGCGGTCTTCCACACCAGCCACGGCCGCCCCGAAATGTCGAGCGCGACGCGGGTCAGCGTCTCGTCCATCGGCGACAGCGCGTCGCCATAACGGCGGATGCCGCGCTTGTCGCCGAGCGCCTGCGCCACCGCCTGGCCGAGCGCCAGCGCCGAATCCTCGACGGTGTGATGCCCGTCGATATGCAGGTCGCCGTCGACCTTGAGGTCGATGTCGATCAGCCCGTGGCGGCTGAGCTGTTCGACCATATGATCGAGGAAGCCGATGCCGGTGTTGATCGAATAGACGCCGGTGCCGTCGAGATTGACGGTGACGTCGATCCGCGTTTCGGCGGTGGAGCGGTTGATCGTGGCGCTGCGCATGTCGGCTCGTCCCATAGGAGCGTGCGGCGTCACACACAATCTTGACCCGTCCCGGCGATACGCTACCCAAGGGGCATGACCGATGGCCTGCCCGATAGCCTTATCCCGTATGACGAGATCGTCCAGGAGGCGCTGCGTGCCGTCGTCGGACGGGTGCTCGGCTCCGTCGCCGAATCGGGCGGCCTGCCCGGCGAGCATCACTTCTACATCACCTTCAAGACGCAGGCGCCGGGTGTCGACATCCCGCAGCGGCTGATCGAACGCTTCCCCGACGAAATGACGATCGTGCTGCAGAACCGCTATTGGGACCTGCTGGTCGACGAGCGCAAATTCTCCGTCGGGCTGAGCTTCAACCAGGTGCCGTCCAAGCTGGTCATCCCCTATTCGGCGATCACCGGCTTCCACGACCCCGCGGTCAATTTCGAACTGCGCTTCCAGGCGACCGAGGACCCGAGCGACGGCCCCGAGCCGCATGACGAGGCGGAGAACGACGGCCCGACCGCGACACCTGCGCCGGACGGATCCAACGTGGTCAGCGTGGACTTCAAGCGGAAGAAATAAGCGTGATCGAGATCGTCGCCGCGCCCGGGGATCGGGAGCGCGAGGCGATCCTCGCGCCGCTCGTCGCCTTCAACGATGCGGCGGTCGGGCCGACCGAGCGTCACCCGGTCGCGATCGTGCTGCGCGACGAAGCCGGCGCTATCGTCGGCGGTCTGTGGGGCATGGCGAGCTATCGCTGGCTGTTCGTGCAATATCTCGTCGTTCCGAGCACAATGCGGGGGCAGGGGCTCGGCCGGCAGCTGATGGCCGCGGCGGAGGCGGAGGCGCGGCGTCTCGATTGCGTCGGCCTGTGGCTCGATACCTTCAGCTTCCAGGCGCGCGGCTTCTACGAAAAGCTCGGCTATCGCTGCTTCGGTCAGATCGACGACTATCCACCGGACGAAGCGCGATTCTTCCTGTCGAAGCGGATCGGCTGACCGTGGCTGGGCGGCGATGCTATGCCGGATCGGGTTTCGTCACTCGAAACAACGGCTTCGCGCACGCATAGGCCGCCTTGTATGGCTTGTCCCAACACCGCGCGAGACCCTCGAAGACGTTCATATTCAACGGCCAGGAGACAGGGTGCGGCTTGCCGTCAGGACCGTTGAAGGTAACGCCGGTCGGGCGCGGCAGCGCGGCGAGCTTGGCCTTCGCCATGTCAAACGCCGGGCGGTCGCGGCGCAGGAAGGCGATCGTGCCGTCGACATAGAGATTCCAGCCGAAGCCATGATCCTGCTTGGCAGTCTTATAGGCCCGGCGGAACAACGCGATCGCCGCAGCGGTCTGGCCTAGATCGGCGCGCAACTGCCCCTCGTGCCAGTACAGGATGGTTTCGCGGGCATGATGCGCGACGCGCCAGTCGCGGATGAGGTCGGCCGCGTCCGCCTCGCACCCATCCTCCTCCAACTTGCGCCAACCGCCGGTCATATCCTGATCGAAAGCGTCCAGATCGAGCGCGAGCAGCCGATCGCGATCATAAGCGCAGGGCGCGGCGGCGGTCGGCTGCGCGACCAGCAGGGCGATCCAAATCATCAGCGCCGAGACTGCGCGACCGCTGCCCTTGAATCAACCCACCCCGACGGTGATATTGCGTCGCATGACCACGCGCACCGAAACCGACTCGATCGGCCCGATCGAGGTTCCCGCCGACGCCTATTGGGGCGCGCAGACCGAACGCAGCCTCGAGAATTTCCCCTTCGGTCCGCGCGAGCGGATGCCGGTCGAGATTGTCCATGCGCTGGCGATCGTCAAACAGGCCGCGGCGCGGGTCAATCGCCGTCATGGCCTCGCCGCCGACAAGGCCGAGGCGATCGAGGCCGCGGCGGCGGAGATCGTCGCCGGGACGCTCGACGATCAATTCCCGCTGGTCATCTGGCAGACCGGCAGCGGCACCCAGTCGAACATGAACGTCAACGAGGTGATCGCCGGCCGCGCCAACGAGCGGCTGACCGGCACGCGCGGTGGCAAGACCCCCATCCACCCCAATGACGACGTCAACCGCGGCCAGTCGTCCAATGACAGTTTCCCGACCGCGCTTCACGTCGCCGCCGCGCTGGCCGTGACGCGACAGCTCTATCCCGCCTTGCAGAGCCTGCACGACGCGCTCGCCGCCAAGGCGGCGGAGTGGGACGATCTCGTCAAGATCGGCCGCACGCATCTGCAGGATGCGACGCCGCTGACGCTCGGCCAGGAATTTTCGGGCTATGTCCAGCAGCTCGCCAATGCGCGGGCGCGGATCGAGAGCACGGTCGAACGCGCCATCCTGCCGCTCGCGCAGGGCGGCACCGCGGTCGGCACCGGGCTGAACGCGCCGCAAGGCTTCGCCGAGGATGTCGCGGCGGAGATCGCCGCGCTGACCGGCCTGCCGTTCGTCACCGCGCCCAACAAGTTCGAGGCGCTGGCGTCGAACGACGGGCTGGTCGACCTCCACGGCACGCTCAACGTCCTCGCCGTCGCGCTGACCAAGATCGCCAACGACATCCGCCTGCTCGGCTCCGGCCCGCGCTCGGGCCTCGGCGAGCTCGACCTGCCCGCCAACGAGCCCGGCAGCTCGATCATGCCCGGCAAGGTCAATCCGACGCAGGCCGAGATGCTGACGATGGTCGCCGCGCAGGTGATGGGCAACAATGTCGCGGTCACCGTCGGCGGTTTGCAGGGCCATATGGAGCTCAACGTCTTCAAGCCGCTGATCGGGGCGAACGTGCTCCGGTCGATCGCGCTGCTCAGCACCGGCATGCAGAGCTTCGCCGACCGCACCGTCGCAGGCCTCCGCGCCAATCGCGACCGTATCGCGCAACTGGTCGAGCAATCGCTGATGCTGGTAACGGCGCTGGCGCCCGAGGTCGGCTATGACAATGCCGCCAAGATCGCCAAACACGCCCATCAGACCGGCACGACGCTGCGCCAGGCGGGTCTGGCGCTCGGGCTGGTCGACGAAGCGACCTTCGACCGGCTGGTGCGGCCGGAGACGATGATCGGGCGGTAGATGTCGCGATGCGGCAGCCGGTGACGCGCTGATCCGGAGGCTTTTGCCGGCTGAACCACGTTCGCGGCACGATTCCGTCCGGGTCGGGACGGGATCGGCGACAGCAATTCCGGTCGCCGCGATACGGAGATCGCCTCCGTATCGGCGGTGAAAATAATTCTGCTTCCGCGTTCGGGCGAAGCCATTCGGATTAACCAGATACTGTCGTCGGGCGGCGGCCACTAGCGGCGAAAGCCGCCAATTCCCTATGCGGACGGCCGCGATGCCGCCGAAATTTGCTCTACATTAGTTAATCAGAGCGATGGGGGAGGCGGATAAGCGGTGCGAAACTGGATTGTCGGGCGGAAGCGTCCATCGATGGCCGAATTTTACTTCAATGCCTCGCCGGAGGCGATCTACATGGTGCAGGACGGGCGGTATATCGACTGCAATCCTGCGGCGCTGCGGCTGTTCGGCCGCACCCGCGACGACTTCATCGGCCAGCCGCTGGGACTGACGTCCCCCGAATTGCAGGACAATGGCGTATCCTCGCGCGCCGCGACCGCCGCTCTGTTGCAGGAGGTGGAGCGTACCGGCGTCGCGCGGATGCCGTTCCGCGGATTGCGCAAGGACGGCAGCCAGTTCCCCGCCTTGGTGTCGGTCTTCCTCGCGGAGAATGACGGGCGCCCCGCGATCATCGCGACCTGCATGGACATCAGCGAGATCGACGCGCTCATCACGGCGATCACCGGCGGGCTGAGCCGGCTGGCCGGGGGCGATCTCACCCAGCCGATCGCGACCAGGCTCGATGAGCGGTACGAGCCGGTGCGCGCCGCCTATAACAAGGTGCTCGTCGATCTGCGCGCGATCATCGCCGGGGTCGGCGAGCGTGCCGATGCGATCGATGCCGACACGCATGCGATCCGCCGCGATGCCGAGGCGCTTGCCGAGCGCACCGAACGCCAGGCCGCCGCGCTGGAGGAAAGCGCCGCCGCGCTCGAGGTGCTGACGCGCGATGTCGCGGCGGCGGCAGCGGACGGCATCCGCGCCGATCAGCTCGCGGCCGAGGCGAGTGCGGCCGCCGCGGCGAGCGGCGACGTGGCGCAGCGCGCGATCGCGGCGATGCATGGCATCGAGCGGAGCGGCACCGAAATCGGTGACATCATCGCGCTGATCGACGGCATCGCCTTCCAGACCAATTTGCTCGCGCTCAACGCGGGTGTCGAGGCGGCGCGGGCGGGCGATGCCGGCCGCGGCTTCGCGGTGGTGGCGCAGGAGGTGCGCGCGCTCGCGCAGCGGTCCGCCGAAGCCGCGCGCGAGGTCAAGGCGCGCGTCGGCGCGGTCGGCGGCGAGATCGCCACCGGCGTGCGGCTGGTCGGCGAGACCGATGCGGCGCTCCGCCATATCCGCGAGCGCGTGGAGGACGCGCGTGCGCTCGTCGCGCGGGTCGCCGACAGCGGACGCAGTCAGGCGGAGGGGCTCGGCCAGATCAACACGGCGATCAACGAACTGAGCGTGATGACGCAGGAAAATGCCGCAATGGCGCAGGAGACCAAGGCGTCCTCCTCCGGCCTGGCCGGTCGCGCCGCCGAACTGGGGCAGCAGATCGCGCGCTTCCGGCTCGAACCCGCCCCGGCCGGCGGCGGTCGGGTGCTGACGCCGATAGCGCCGCGCCGCGCCGCGCTGACCCGCCGGAGCGGGTAGGGCGAGGCGTATCGGCGGCGTGATGGCCTATTCGTACCGGACCGGACCCGAAACGAGGAACTTCCCTTCGACTCGCGCGCTTGCTTTTCCGCAACGTCAAGAGGGGACGCTCGTGAGCACCACCACCACCGGCGCGCTGATCGGCGCGGCGATCGATTCGCTGTCCGGCGATGACGACGGCGTCGCCGATGGCGCGATCATCGGTGCGGTGACCGCGAACGTCCTCAAGGTCGTCGCACCGCTCGTCGTCACCTATGCGGTCGGCTGGGCGGTGTTGCGCGGCGCGGCGGAACTCAAAGACCGGATTTTCGGAGAGGTAGAATGATCGGCAGGATTATCGGTGCGCTCGTCGGACGCGAGATGGACCGTCGCGAGGGCGGCGGCGGGCTGAAGGGCGCCGCGATCGGCGCGCTGACCATGGGCGCGATGCGCCGCATGGGTCCGCTCGGTATGCTGATCGGCGGCGGCTACGTCGCCAAGAAGGCCTATGATCGCCGCCGTCAATCGCGCGGCGCCTGACCCCTCCGGCTCCCGCCGCCGCGCGGGAGCCGTGACCTTCCGTGACTTTTCAACGGTCGCGCGCTTGACGCCTGCCCCCGGCAGACGCCACTAGCGCGCATGCCGTCGTCACACCCCGCCGATCCGCACCACTTCCGCCGTCGCGGCGTGTTGTTCGTGCTGTCCTCGCCGTCCGGCGCTGGCAAATCCACCATCGCGCGCAAATTGCTCGCCGACGAACCCGAACTGGCGATGTCGGTCTCGGCGACGACGCGGGCGATGCGGCCCGGTGAGGTCGACGGCAAGGACTATCATTTCGTCGATCTCGAGGAATTCCGCCGCATGGTCGCGGCGGACGAGTTCCTCGAATGGGCGCATGTCTTCGACCATCGCTACGGTACGCCGCGCGCGCAGGTCGAGGCGATGCTCGCCGCCGGCAAGGACGTCTTGTTCGACATCGACTGGCAGGGCGCGCAGCAGCTGTTCCAGATCGCCGGTGGCGACGTCGTCCGCGTCTTCATCTTCCCGCCGTCGATGGAAGAGTTGCGCGCACGGCTGACCAACCGCGCCACCGACAGCAGCGCGGTGATCGAGGCGCGGATGGCGCGCGCGGCGAACGAGGTCAGCCACTGGGACGGCTATGACTATGTGCTGGTCAACGACGATGTCGAGCAATGCTTCCAGGGGGTGAAGACGATCCTTGCCGCCGAGCGGCTCAAGCGCTCGCGTCAGACCGGGCTGATCGGCTTCATCCGCAAGCTCACCCGCACGTCCTGAGCGCGGTCAAGAACGCCACCGCCGCGTCATAATCGCGGCGGGCGTTGGCGAGCGCCTGCGCGGCGAGCACATCCTCGCCCCATTGTTCGGCCTGGAACGTCTGGTCGACCTGCGCCGCCGCCCACAGGGTGTCGGCATCGCCGGCCCGGTCGAGCAGCGCGAGCGCGAGCACCAGCGATCCGGTGATCGTCACCACCGGCGACAGGCCGGCGAGCGTGAACGGATCGCCCGCCGCGACCGCCTCGCCGAGCCGCGCCAGCGTCGCCGCTGGCTGCGCCCGCGGCATGACGCCGCTCACCGTCTCGAAATGCACGTCATAGCGGGCGCGCGCCCAGTCGAGCCACGGATCCCACGCCGCCCGCTGCCGCGCGACCAGCGCCTCGGGCGATTCGGCGCGATAATAGAGCAGGTCGCTGTCGGCATAAGCGGCGAGGCCCGCGGCGAAGGCGGCGGGGGCGGGGGCGATCCGGTCGATCGCCGCATTGGCGAGCCCGGTCAGCGGCATCGCGCGCGGATCGATCGTCTCGCCGACCGCACGCCATTCGTCGGCGACCAGCGCGGCGAGCGCCGGCGTCGGCAGGGCAAGCGGCGTCCGCCCCGGCGTGCGCACCGGCCGCCCGTCGAGCGTGACGACGCGATCGGCATCGACGCCGACCTCCTTCCAGAATCGCTTCACGAGCGCGGCGTCCGCCAGCGCTGCGCCAGGCTCGCCGGCACGATCGCGATCACCGCCAGCGCCGACAGCGTGATCGCGACGCCGAGCAGCTTGCTGGGCCAGTCGTGCGCGCGCACCGCCAGCACCAGCCCGAACACCGCGCCGAGGCTGCCGGCGATCCGGCTGCCGACGATCGCCAGCCAGCGGTTGCGTGCCTGTGTATCGTCGCGGCTCATGCGAGGATCTCCAGCAGCGCCTGCGTCCGCGACGCGACGACCTGCGCACCGCCGCGGACCAGATCGTGGACGTCGTGATAGCCCCAGGCGACGCCGACCGCGCGGGCGCCCGCCGCCTTGGCCATCGCCATGTCGAAGCTGGTGTCGCCGATCATCGCGCAATCGTCGGGTGCCGCCCCCGCCTCGGCGATGGCGGCGAGCAGCATCGCCGGATCGGGTTTGGACGGGTGCCGGTCCGCCGTCTGCAGCGTCACGAAATGGTCGGACAGGCCATGGTGGGCGAGGATATGGGCGAGCCCGCGATCCGATTTGCCGGTGGCGACGCCGAGCCGCCAGCCGCGCGCGCGCAGCGTATCGAGCACCTCGACAATCCCCTCGAACAGCGGCTCTTCGGCCATCCGGCCGCTGGTCCGCAGCTCGAAGAAGGCGTCCTTGTAATCCGCCGCGATCCGGCGGTGGTCGGCGTCGTCCGCCTGCGGCACCAGCGCCCGCACCGCCTCGACCAGGCTCAGCCCGACGATCCGGCGGATCTCGGCGCGCGGCGGCGGCGGCAGTTTGGCGATGGCGAAGGCGGTTTCCATCGCGAGACAGATATTGGCCTGACTGTCGACCAACGTCCCGTCGCAATCGAACACGGCAAGATGTGTCATGGGCTTGCCCTAGCGGTGGCGGCGGGTCGGCGAAAGGGGCGTCAACCCTCGCCAGCCATGCGATCCGCCAGTGCCGTGCTGCCGATCCGGCGCAATCCGGCGACAACGCCGGCACGATCGGCGGCCGGCTTGTTCTGGCTGAGCTTGGTGGTGCCGCGCACCGCGGTGATGGTGACATCGAACCCGCGGATACCCTTGAGCAGCCGTTCGAAGGCGGCCGGGTCCATCTTGTCGCGGTGCCATGGCTCGTCCTGCGGCTCGTGTATTGTGGCGAGTCGATCGAGATGGGCGATGAGGTCAGGGGCGCCGTTCGTCCGGGCGATACCTTCGATTTCCACGGCGACGAAATTCCACGTCGGCACCTGATCGCCGGGCGGCTGATACCAGTTCGGGCTAATATAGCCGTGCGTCTCGATCAGGCTGAGGACCACGTGCGCCTTATCGAGATGCCGGGTGATCCGGTTGGCGCGGGCGACATGGAAGCGGACCGCGTCGCCATGCCGGGTGATCGGCGCGTGCACCACCATCGGCCCGTCTTCGGTCGCCGCGAAGACGTGCGCAAAGCCGATCTGCTCCGCCGCATCCAGCGCCAGGGCTGCATCGGCGCGGAACACGGGGTTGGGATGCATCAATCCTTGCTGCCGCGGCGCCGGCGTTCGCCGCGATGTTCCTTGCGCATCGTCTTGGCGTGCGCCTTGGCGCGCTGCTTCAGCACGGCCTTGGGGGGCGGGCCCTTCTTCGGCTCCTCGAACGGCATCGCATCGCCCTTCGCCTCGTCGAAGCCGAGCGTCGCCAGGCTCTCCGCGAAATGCGTCGGCAGCGCGGCAGTTTCGTCGATGCTGCCGCCGTCGGGATGGTCGACGCGGATGCGGCGCGAGTGGAGGTGCATCTTGCGGCTGACCCCACCGGTGAGGAAGGCCGCGGCGCCGCCATATTTACCGTCGCCGACGATCGGATGGCCGATCGCCGCCATATGGACGCGCAACTGGTGCGTGCGCCCGGTGAAGGGTTGCAGCTCGACCCAGGCGCAGCGATTGCCGGCGCGTTCGATGACGCGATAGCGGCTGCGCGCCGCCTGGCCGTTCTCCTCGTCGACGTGCATCTTCTCGCCGCCGGTGCCGGGCTGCTTGCCGATCGGCAGATCGACCATGCCGTCGTCGATCGAGGGTACGCCGACCACCAGCGCCCAATAGACCTTGCGCGCGGTGCGGCCCGAGAAGGCCTTGGCGAAGAAGCCGGCGGCGCGCGTCGTCCGTGCCACGAGCAGCGCGCCCGACGTATCCTTGTCGAGCCGGTGGACGAGCTTGGGGCGGCCCTCCGCCTCATATTGCAGCGCGTCGAGCAGGCCGTCGACATGTTCGGAGGTCTTGGTGCCGCCCTGCGTCGCAAGGCCGGGCGGCTTGTTGATCACCAGCGCCTGGAGATCCTTGTGGATCACCATCTCGCGCGCATAGGCGATCTGGTCGTCGCTGAGCGGCGGCCGCTCGCGCTTGGGGCGGGGGGCGTCGGCGGTATCGGCGATCGCCGGTTCGGGCGGCGGCACGCGCAGCGTCTGGCCCGCCTTGATCCGGTCACCGGGCGTCGCGCGCGCGCCGTCGACGCGCAGCTGGCCGGTGCGCGCCCATTTGGCGACGGTGGTGAAGCTCGTCTCGGGCAGATGACGCTTGAACCAGCGATCGAGCCGGATGCCGTCGTCGTCATAGCCGACGTTATACTGGCGGACGCCGTCGCGCCCTTCGGTCTTGCCCTCGCTCATGCCGCCGCTCCGCCGAGCACGGCGCGCGTCAGGGCAAGGCCGGCGAACAGCGCGACGATCGATCCGATCACCGAGACGAGGGCATAGCCGAGCGCCGGGCCGATCGCCCCGCGCTCGATCATCGTCACCACGTCGAGGCTGAAGCTCGAGAAGGTGGTGAAGCCGCCGAGCACGCCGACGCCGATGAACAATCGCCACGATTCGGCGCTGCCGCCAGCGCGGGCGAGGATCGCGGTCAGCACGCCCATCAGCAGCCCGCCGATCAGATTGACCGCGAGCGTGCCGGCCGGAAACGCCGGCCCGAAGACGGCGAGCGCGGCGCGGCCGGTGAGATATCGTGCGGCAGACCCGAGGGCGCCGCCGATCATGACGAACAGAAGAGGCATGGTGCCAGCCCTAGAGGACTATTCAAGCCAAGGGAATGCGGGGCGTTGGCGCGCCGGTCAGCGCAGCAGCCCGGCGGCGCGCAAGGCGTCGTTGATGACGCCGGCCACACCCCCCGCGCGCTGCGGAGTGGGAGGCGTGACCCGGGTCAGCCTCGGGCGCGCCTCGCCGGTCGAAAGGGCAGGGGCGAGACCCCAGAAGGCGGCGATCCGGCGCGTCGACGAAATGCCGACGTCGAGCATGAACGGCGCGGGCATGCCGCACGCCTCCGGTCCGTGCGCGGCGATCGGCGTGCCATGGCCCATGCCGTGGATGCGATGATCCTCCAGCACCAGCCGCCCGCCGGCGTCGCGCCAGCCGCGATAGGCGCGCTGGCCTTCGCTGGTGCGGATCGCCGGTTCGGCGGACAGGTCGTGCAGCGCGCGCCATTGCGTCAGCAGCGCCTCGGCATTGACCGGATCGACGGTGGCGTCGGCATCGCCGTGCCAGACCGACAGCGTCGGCCAGCCGCCGCCGTGCCGCGATGCCTGATGCGCGAGCCGGCCGAGCGCGGCGGCGTCGGGCATGTTCTGCCCGCGCATCCGTTCGAGCGCCTGCATCACCCCCGAAGCGGTGCCATAGGGCAGGCCGCCGAGGATCGCGCCGCCGGCGAACAGCTCGGGATAGGTGGCGAGCATCACCGCCGCCATCGCGCCGCCCGCCGACAGGCCGGTGACGAACACCCGTGCCGGATCGACATCATGATCCGCGCTGACCGCGGCGATCATCTCGCGGATCGAAAACGCCTCGCCGTGATCGTGGCTGACATCCTCGGGCGCGAACCAGTTGAAGCAGAGATTGGGATTGTTGGCGCGCTGCTGTTCCGGGAAGAGCAGCACGAAGCCCTGCGCATCGGCGAGCTGCGACCAGCCCGATCCGGCATCATAGCCGGCGGCGGTCTGCGTGCAGCCGTGCAAGACGACGACGAGCGCCGGGCGGGCGGGCACCGTCGCCGGCACATAGACGCGCGCGCGCAGGTTGCCGGGATTGCGGCCGAAGCCGGTGCGGTCGCCCAGCCGGTCGACCCCGTCGGACGACGGCATCCGTTGCGCCTGCTCGGCGGCGAGCCGGGCGATCGTGTCTGACAAACGACGCATGCGCGCACTCCGAAAGGGACAGGATCGCCACCCGACGTGTGATGCTGCAATGCACAATATGGCGTGGGCGTCAGCGATAGCAAGGAAGCCGCCGTATCTTCCCGCGGCGACTGCCTTTCCTGCGACGCTCAGCGGACGATCAGGTCGATTTCGCTGCCGCCGCCGGGCGCGGCGCTGGCGTAGACGACATAGGCCGAGTCGCCGCGCGTGCCGCCGAGCACGTGTTGCGCGCCCGAGGCCTGATGGTCGACGCTATAGCCGGCGCGGCTGACGCGCGCATTGTACCAGTCGAGGATGCGCCCGACCGGGGCGCTGCTGGTGAAGCTGACGACGCGCAGGCCGCAGGCATCGTTGCCCGCCGCCTCGCGTACCCGCGCATCGGGGTAGAGCGGCACCGCCGCGGGCAGCCGGTTCGCCCAGCCCGCCGAATAGGTGACACGCTGCGCACAGGCCGCCTGTCCCGCCGACTGGCGCTTGGCGAGTTCGCCGAGCGTCAGGGCGCCGTCGGCGGCCCGGCATCGCGGGCAGTCGCGTCCGGCGGTGGGGGTCGGCTTGAGGTCGGCGGCGGCGACGTGGTCGCTGGTCGGGACGACCGGCTCGGGCGGCGCCGACAGCGGATCGGGGCGGCTCGGCGGCCGGACGACGTTGGTGTTGGCGCTTTGCGTCAGCGCCGGGTCGACCATGATCTGGTCGCGCAGCGCCGCGGTCAGCGTCGGATCGGCCTGATTGCCCGATCCCGCGGTCAGCTCGCGGTCGAGGCTGTCGAGATCCTGCTGCGAGGCGGGCGGCTTGCTGCACGCCGCCAGCGCGAGCGTCAGCAGGAGGAGGGCGGGGCGGGCGGTCACCCCCTTGTCATGGCGCAGCAGCGGTTAAGGCGCCACCGGCATGTGCGGTTAACAGAACGTCACGCGGCGGTGGCTTGTCCCGTGCGGGGACGGCAGCCATATCGTCGCCATGCTCAACATCGTCTCCATCGCCCTCGGTCTGGTCACGCTGACGCTTGGGTTGGTCGCCTTCATTCCGCTGCTCGGCTGGATGAACTGGATCGTCATCCCGATCGGCATCGTCGGCGCGGCGGTCGGCGCATTGTCCTCGTCCAACGGCGGACGCAACCTCAACCTCGTGCTGATCGTGATCTTCGCGATCCGGCTGAGCCTGGGCGGCGGGATCTTCTGACGCTGGTCTAACCCTCGTCGGGTGGGGCGACGGGCTCGGTCTCGACCGCCGCTGCCGCCTCGTCTTCGGGCGTCACCGTCTGCGGCCGATCGCGGAGAGCGGCGCGTCGGTCGCGGCGCAGATCATCGGCGGTGTCATGGCGGTCGCCGTGACGCGCGCGCAGATCGGCGCGGGGATCGTCGTCGCGGCTGTCGTGATCGAGATAATCGCCGCGATGCGCGCGCAGGTCGCCGCGCGGATCATTGTCGGCCAGCGTGTGCGCCCGCAACGGGTATAGGATGATCGTATCGCCGTCGCGCACCTGTCCGCGCGACAGGGCAAGTGCTTCATCGACTCCGGGCAGGGCCGCGAAACCGACGGCGGCGAGGATCAACGGACGCATCGGACCATCCCTGTGGCGGATGGCCGATCGTATACCGTCGGTCGGATCGGTCGACAATGGTCCCCCGGCCGCGGTCGCGGCCGGGAGAGCCCGGCTCAGCCGAAGGTCGTGTCGAGCGTAATGTCGCAGTCGAGCACCTTCGACACCGGGCAGCCCGCCTTCGCCTCATTGGCGATACGCTCGAATTCGGCGCGGCCGAGGCCCTCGACATGACCGGTCAGCGTCAGCGCGGACTTGGTGATGGTGAAGCCGTCGCCATCCTTGTCGAGCGTCACCTTGGCGTCGGTCTTGAGATTGCCCTGGCTATGGCCGGCGCCGGCGAGCGCGAAGGCGAGCGCCATCGTGAAGCAACCGGCATGGGCGGCGGCGATCAGCTCCTCGGGGTTGGTGCCGGGGCCATCCTCGAACCGGGTGTTGAAACCATATTGCGCGTCGGACAGGATACCCGATTGCGTCGAGATCTTGCCCTTGCCTTCTTTGCCAAGGCCTTCGTAGCTCGCCGAAGCGCTGCGCGACACCATCTTCTGTCTCCAATTGGGAAAGTCCGGTTGCGATACGCAGAAGGGGCGCCGCGAGTTGCCCCGCGACGCCCCTGCCGATCGAATTAGCTGCGGCTTAGCGGCAGCGACGCTTGCCGCCGCGGTCGATCTCACGACCGAGCAGACCACCCGCTACCGCGCCGCCGAGCGTGCCGACCGTGCGGTCGCCGCGCGTGTCGATCGTGCGGCCGAGCAGCGCACCGCCGACCGCGCCGACCACCGCGCCGGTGGTGCCGTCGGGCTTCTTGCAGCGCAGACGGCCGCGATCGTCGCGCCATTCGCGATACTTGTGGCGCTGGGCATCCGCCTTGGAGACGGGGATCGCCATCGTCGCCGGGACCACCATTGCCGCACAGCCCATCGCCAGCATCAAACTCCGCATTCTACTACTCCCGTGGTTCGAAAATCATGTTGCAACAACGTCATCCTGTTAGGCGCGGTTGCATGAACCTGAAACAACGTTCCGTTCAGGAAACGATTTCGGTATCGGCCTCCGCCGTGCGCCGCTTGCGATAGCGGTCGGCGAGCAGCGCCGCGCCGAGGACGAAGCCGCCCGGTGCGAGCAGGATGACGGCGGCGAGCCCGATCTGGCCTTTGGTAATACGCATCCGTCCGGACGTAGCGGCCGGTGATGAACGACGGATGAGGGCGGCCTAGAACTTCGTCTTGAAGTGCAGCATCGCCCGCGGTGCGCTCTTGCCGTCGGGCATCGTGCCCTGTTCGGCCTGTGCCGCCATGTCGACCGTGCCGATCGTCGTGCGGGCGCGGATCGGCCGTTCGGCGTAGCGCGTCGGATCGAGCCGGGGGAGCCGGTCGGCGGTGCGGTCGCGCCCGCAGACGACGATATCACCCCGTGCATCCTCCGTCCCGCACGGCACCGCCGCCGTCGCGGGCGCGACCGGGCGCATGTCGGCGGGCAGGGGCGGACCCGCGACCGGCAGGCTCTGCAACGCCATCATCACCGCCAGCCGCATCCCGATCGCCTCCCGACGACGGCGATGCTGCCGAGGGATTGCGGCAAAGGCGTGACGGCTGCTTCGGTGGACCGCGGCGGTTCGGAATTGAAAAGGGTTCACGCGGAGGCGCGGAGATGTGGCTTGCGGGGAGGTCCTTCCGATTCCTTGGTCGGAGAGGAGATGCCGCTGACGCGGCGGGCGCGACGCCGCGTGGAGTCCTATCCGCTGGCGGACAGTCCCCCGACCCTAGCGATAGTTGAAGCTGATGCTGATCCGTTCGCCCTTGGCGGCATTGGCGACCACCTCGTGCCGCAGCCAGCTTTCCCACAGGAAGACGCTGCCCGGCTGCGGTGCGGCATAGACGAAGGTGGCGTGATCCTCACCCGCGTCGGCGCGGCGGGTCGGTGCCGCCATCATCATCGCCAGCCGCGGGTCCTCGAGCTTGAGCGCGCCGGCGCCCGGCGGCGTCGCGATATAGAGCGTGCCGCTCACCGCGCTGTGCGGATGGATATGGCCCGAATGCGTGCCGCCCGGCTTGAGCACGTTGACCCACAGGCTGTCGAGCTTGAGCCGCCGCCCGCCGAGGTCGAAGGCACAGGCTTCGGCAAAGCGCGCGACATGCTTGTTGAGCAGCCGGACAAGATCGGCGAAGCGCGGATCGCGCGCCGGCAGATCGTTGAGCGAGGCATAGGAGGTATAGCCGCGATAGCCATGCGCCTTCGACCAGGCGACGCCGGCGCGATCCTCGCGTGCGAGATCGTGGCACGCCTCCTCGAGTTCGGCGAGCAGCGCGGCATCGCCGAGATCGTCCTCGTAGAAGCGCGTGGCGAAGAGCGAGCGGACGGTCATGCCGCGAGCCGCATCGCGACATCGTTCATGAAGCGGACGTCGTCACCCGCGGCGAGCCACGGCGCCTCCGCACCGATCGCGCCGAGCATGTCGGCGAGCGGATCGAGCTCCGCCTTGGCGTAATTGCCGAGGACATAGCCGGTGACGCGATCCTTGTGGCCGGGATGGCCGATGCCGATCCGCACCCGCCGGAACTCGGGGCCGAGATGCTGGTCGGTCGAGCGCAGCCCGTTGTGCCCGGCGGTGCCGCCGCCGCGCTTCACCTTGACCTTGAACGGCGCGAGATCGAGCTCGTCGTGGAAGACGGTGAGCGCGTCGGGTTCGAGCTTGTAGAAGCGCAACGCCTCGCCGATCGCGCGGCCGCTGTCATTCATGAAGGTGGCGGGCTTGAGCAGCAGCACCTTCTGGTTGCCGACGCGGCCTTCCTGCGTCCAGCCCTGGAACTGCTTCCGGACCGGCGCGAAGCCGTGCATGTCGGCGATCAGGTCGATCGCCATGAAGCCGACATTGTGGCGGTGCATCGCATATTGCGGCCCCGGATTGCCGAGCCCGGCCCAGATCTGCATGGGAAATCCTTCTTCGCTGGCGGCCTCTTAAGCGAGGCCGTCGCCCGCGTCATCCGTGCGTTCGGCAAGGCTGCCGCGTGTCGCGGCGGCGGGGGAGCGGGCCGGCACCGTCATCAGGCACGCAGCAGCCGCTCGGTATCCTCATGCGCCTGTTGCAGCAGCACGATGGTGGCGTCGCGCGCGGCGGCGGGATCGCTGGCGGCGATCGCATCGAACAGCCGGCGGTGCTGCGGCATCGAATCGCGCGGGCGGCGGCGGTCGCGGAACTTGAAGATCGTCGTCCAGCGCACCGCCGAACCGATGCTGCCCGACAGGCTGACCAGCAGTTCGTTGTCGGTCGCTTCGAGGATGACGTTGTGGAAACACTGGTCGGCGGCCTGGCCCTCGGCGGTGTCGAGCCCGAGCGACGCCATCCGCAGCAGCGCCTCGTCCATCCGCGCCAGCTGACCGGCGCTGCGGTAGCGCGCGGCGAGTTCGGCGGCGGCGGGCTCGACGATCATGCGCAGCTGGAACAGGCTGCGCACGAAGGCGGCGGGCGGTTCGCCCTCGAACATCCAGGCGAGGACGTCGGGGTCGAGCAGATTCCACAGGCTGCGCTCGCGTACCCGCGTGCCGGACTTGGGCCGGCTTTCGACCAGCCCCTTGGCGGAGAGCATGCGCAGCGATTCCCGCACCACGCTGCGCGACACGCCGCGCCGGCCGGCGATGTCGATCTCGCCGGGGATGACGCTGCCGGGCGGATACTGTCCGGTGACGATGGCGATGCCGAGGTCGCGGGCGATCAAACTGTGCGCGGGTTCGCGCCGTTCACCCTTGACCATGCGTTCTCCCTTCTATGTCTGACAAGCGTTAAGCGTCCCGTCGCCGCTTGGGAAGCCTTGGCGCGTCCCGGCATCCGGGCTAGCGCATCCGCCATGGCCGTTACCGACATCGCCACGCGCACCTGGGATCACAATTGGCGCCTCGATCCGATCGTGCGCAGCCTGCTCGACACCGATTTCTACAAATTGCTGATGCTGCAGATGATCCGGCATCTGCACAGCGATACGCAGGCGACCTTCCGGCTGATCAACCGCAGCACCGGCGTGCGACTCGCCGAGGTGATCGACGAGGCGGAGCTGCGCGCGCAGCTCGATCACGCCCGCACCGTCCGCTTTGCCAAGAAGGAGCTGATCTGGCTCGCCGGCAACAGCTTCTACGGCAAGCAGCGCATGTTCGCGCCCGACTTCATCCAGTGGCTGGGCGATTTCCAGCTGCCGCCCTACCATCTGCACCGCGTCGACGGCCAGTTCGAGCTGACCTTCGACGGGCCGTGGACGCATACGACGATGTGGGAGATCCCCGCGCTGGCGATCGTCAACGAACTGCGCGCACGCGCCGCGCTGCGCGACAAGGGCCGGTTCGCGCTCGACGTCCTCTATGCCCGCGCCAAGGCGAAATTGTGGGAGAAGGTCGAGCGGTTGCGCGCGCTGCCCGATCTGGTGATCTCCGATTTCGGCACGCGCCGCCGCCACGGCTTCCTGTGGCAGCGCTGGTGCGTCGAGGCGTTGAAGGAGGGGTTGGGCAGCCGCTTCATCGGCTCGTCCAACGTGCTGCTCGCGATGGACAATGATCTGGAGGCGATCGGCACCAACGCGCACGAGCTGCCGATGGTGATGGCCGCGCTCGCCGACGACGATGCCGGCGTCGCGGCCGCGCCCTATCGCGTGCTGCAGGAATGGCAGGCGCATTACGACGGCAATCTGCGCGTCGTGCTGCCCGACGCCTTCGGCACCACCGCCTTCCTGCGCGATGCTCCCGACTGGGTGGCGAACTGGACCGGCTTCCGCCCCGACAGCGCGCCGCCGATTCCCGCGGGCGAGCAGATCATCGCCTGGTGGCAGGCGCACGGCCAGGACCCGCGCGACAAGCTGCTGATCTTCTCCGACGGCATGGATGTCGACAGTATCGAGCGCGTCTATCGCCATTTCCACGGCCGGGTGCGGATGAGCTTCGGCTGGGGCACCAATCTGACCAACGACTTCCGCGGCTGCGACCCCGATGGCGCGGCGGGGCTCGAACCGATCTCGCTCGTCGCCAAGGTGACGCGCGCCGACGGCCGCCCGGCGGTCAAACTATCCGACAATCCCGCCAAGGCGACCGGCGAACCGGACGAGATCGCCCGTTACCTGCGCATCTTCGGCGCGGACGGGCATAAGGAAAGCGCGGTGCACGTATGACGCCTCCGATCGACATCCTCGCGCTGTCACCGCTGCCCGATACGCTCGCGCCCTCGCTCGCCGGGCGATATGCCACCCATATCGGGCTCGACGATGCGCCGTGCGATCGGGTCCGCGCGCTGGTCGGGGGCGGGGCGATGCAGGTGGATGCGGCGCTGCTCGCGCGGCTGCCGGCGCTGGAGATCGTCGTGATCCACGGCGTCGGCCATGACGGCGTCGATCAGGCGGCGCTGGCGGCGCGCGGCATCCGCCTTGCGATCACTGCGGGAACGCTGACCGAGGATGTCGCCGATCTGGCAATCGGGCTGTGGCTGGCGGTCGAGCGGCGGATCGTCGCCAATGATCGCGAGGTGCGCGGCGGCGGCTGGGACGTGCCGCTCGCCCGGCGCGCGACCGGGCGGCGGATCGGCATCTTCGGGCTCGGCGCGATCGGTCGGGCGATCGCCGCGCGTGCCGCGCCCTTCGCCGCCGACCTGATCTACACCGCGCGCAGCCCCAAGGACGTGCCGTGGCGCTTCGTCGCCGATCTTACGACGCTGGCGGCGGAGAGCGACGTGCTGTTCCTCGCCGCCGCGGCCGGTCGCGAGACGCATCATGCGGTCGATGCCGCGGTGCTCGCCGCGCTCGGGCGGGACGGCATCCTGGTCAACGTCGCGCGCGGGGCGCTGGTCGATCAGGATGCGCTGATCGCCGCGCTCGCCGAGGGGAGGATCGCCGGCGCCGGCCTCGACGTCTTCGCCGACGAGCCGACGGTGCCCGCCGCGCTGCACCGGGACGATGTCGTCCTGTCGCCGCATCAGGGCTCGGCGACCGTCGCGGCGCGCGGCGCGATGGCGGCGATGGTCGTCGCCAATCTCGACGCGCATTTTGCCGGAGACCGGCCGCCGGGTCTAATCGACTGATTTGGCTGGACGCTTGCAGGCCGCTACAGGCGGTCCGATGCAAGCTGTGATCCTCAGTGCGGGCATCGGTTCGCGGTTGTTGCCGCTGACCCGCGAAATCCCCAAATGCCTGGTCGAGGTCGGCGGGCGCTCGATCCTCGACCATCAGCTCGACGCGTTGCACGCCGCGGGGGTCGAGCGGGCGGTGATCGTCGGCGGCTATCGCTATCGCCAGATCGGTGCGCATCTCGCGCAGGCGCGGCCGCCGCTGCCGGTCCGGCTGGTATTCAACCCCTTCTGGGCGGTGGCGAGCAGCATCGGCAGCGTGTGGATGGCGCGCGACCAGCTCGATGCGCCCTTCTGCCTGCTCAACGGCGATACCGTCTTCGCCGCCGATCTGCTCGCCGCGGCGCTGGCGGCGCCGGGCGAGGGGGTCGGACTGCTCGTCGAGCGGCTCGGCGAGGCGGAGCCGGACGACATGCTCGTCACCGTCGCCAATGGCGGCATCTGCGCGGTCGCCAAGGATCTGGCGCTCGACGTCGCGACGCATCGCTCTCTGGGCGTGATCGTCTCGCACGGCGGCGACGCCTATGCGCAGGCGCTCGAACGCGTCATCGCCCGGCCCGACGGGATCGACGCCTTCCATCATGCGGTGATCGCCGAGCTTGCCGGCTATGCGCCGGTCCGCGCGATCGTCGCGGGCGAGGGGGCGTGGCAGGAGATCGACCGCCCCGCCGATATCGCCGCCTGGACCGGGCGCGGCGGATGAGCGCCGATGTCGCCTTCCTGTTCCTCGGCGAGACGCTGCTGATCCCGCACCTCTATCCGGTGGTGGAGGCGTTGCGCGCGGCGGCGCCCGATCTGCGCGTCGATTGCTGGGTGGCGACGTCGATGCACGAGGCGTTGCTCGGCGAGTGGCTTGGTCCGGCGCCGGGGCTGCGCATCCGCCGCGCGCCGGGCTTCCGCGATCTCGGCGACTGGCCGGCCGGGCGCAATCCGCCGCTGCCCGCCAAGCTGCCGCTGCTCGCCCGGCTCGCGCCGCGGCTGTGGCGCACGCGCGTCGTCGTCTCCGCCGAACAGACCAGCCTGTGGATTCCGGCGCTGCTGCCGGTGCCCAGCCGCTACGTCAACATCCTCCACGGCGCCGGATCGATGATGAATCGCGACGACCGCCGGCGCAAGGCGGCGCGGCTGACCATCGTCGCCGCGGAGCGCGAGCGTGCGGCGCTGGCGGCGCATGGCGTCGATCCCGCGGCGATCGCCGTCACCGGCTATATCAAGGCGGGCTTCGACCGGCGGCAGGGCGCGGCGCTGCGCTTTGCGGCAGACCGGCCGAAGCTGCTCTATGCGCCGCACTGGCAGCGGCATCGGTCGTCCTGGTGGGACTGGGGCGCGGCGGCGGTCGAGGAGATCGTCGCGTCGGGCCGCTTCAACCTGATCTTCGCACCGCACCAGCGGCTGGTCGAGACCGCGCCCGACGTGCGCGACGTCGCCGCGGCGCTGGCAGGACGCGGCGACGCCCACGTCGACCTCGACAGTTTCGCGATGGTCGACGGCAGCTATACCGCCGCGGCCGACCTCTATCTCGGCGATACGTCGAGCCAGGTCGTCGAATATCTGATGCGGCCGCGCCCGTGCGTCTTCCTCGACCCGCGCGGCGTCGCCTGGGCGGGCGATCCCAGCTACGACATGTGGCGCGCGGGCGAAGTGGTGACTGAGCGCGCCGCGCTGTTGCCGGCGCTCGACCGCGCCGGTGCGCGGCATGGCGACTATCTGGCTGCGCAACGCGCGTTCGCGGCCGAATCGCTCGGCGATACGAGCGGGGCGGCGCCGGCGCGGGCGGCCGCGGCGGTGCTGGCGGTGCTGCGCGGCTAGCCGGATCGTGACACTGTCGCTATCCGGCGGAAATGGTTCCCGATCCTTCTACCTTGCCGACCGTCGTCCCGGTCGGCGACAATCCGACGCCGATCTGGGGCATGTCGGTCGCCGAACGGCTGCGGCGGATCGTCGCGGCGCGCGGCCTGCGCATCGGCGAGGCCGGCGGGGGGGCGGTGCTGCTCGCCAACCTCACCTTCGTCTTCGATCCGTCGTGGCTGCCGCATCTGCTCGCCCGGCCGGGGACGATCCTGACCCGCGACGGCGTGCCGGTGCTCGCGCATGTCGCGGCGGCGGACGCCGACCGGATCGCCGCGGCGATGCGCGCGGATCAGCCGGTCGCGCCTGGCGGCCTCGCGGTGATCGCGGCCGAGGATGAGGCGGGGATCTTCAACGAGGCGCTGCGCAAGCGCGAACGTCCCTTCGCCGAGCGGCTGACCCCGGCGAGCGTGCCCGCGATCGAGCGCGCCAGCTATGTCGGCGCGTACAAGGGCGTCACCGACCTGCTCACTAAATATCTGTGGCCGGAATGGGCCCTGTGGCTGACGCGGCGCTGCGCCCGTGCCGGCATCTCGCCCAATCAGGTGACCGCGATCGGCTCCCTGCTGTGCATCGTCGCGACCGTCGCCTTCTGGTACGGCTGGTTCTGGAGCGGTCTGGCGATCGGCCTCGTCTTCATGGTGCTCGACACCGTCGACGGCAAACTGGCGCGCTGCACGATCACCTCCTCGGCGCTCGGCAATGCCTGGGACCATGGCGTCGACCTCGTCCATCCGCCCTTCTGGTGGTGGGCCTGGGCGACGGGCTGCGCGGCCTATGGCCGGCCGCTGTCGCACGATGCCTTCGTCGCGGTGATCGCGGCGATGCTGTTCGGCTATGTCGCGCAGCGGCTGATCGAGGGCGCGTTCATCGCCCGGTTCGGCATGCACATCCATGTCTGGGAGCGGTTCGACAGCCGCTTCCGCCTCGTCACCGCGCGGCGCAACCCGAATATGGTGATCCTGTTCGCCGGGCTGCTGATCGGCCGGCCCGATTGGGGCATCATCGCGGTCGCGGCGTGGACGATGCTGTCGCTCGTCGTCCATCTCGTCCGCCTCGTCCAAGCGATGGCGGCGAAGGCGCGCGGGCGGAGGATCGTCAGCTGGCTGGCGTGAGTTCCGACGACGCCGGACCGGATGCGCCGCGGCTGTTTCCCGGCGGGCCGATGCGGGCGATCGCGCGCAATCTCGGCTGGATGCTGGCGAGCCGCGGCGTGCTCGCCGTGCTCAGCCTCGTCTATCTGGCGATCGTGACGCGCACGCTCGGCGTCTCGGGCTTCGGCCGCTTCGCGCTGATCACCGGCGCGAGCCAGGCGCTCGCCACCGTGGTCGGCTTCCAGACGTGGCAGATTATCGTCCGCTACGGCACCGGCCACCTCGATCCCGGCGGCGAGACGCGGCTGGCGCGGCTGTTCAGGGCGTGCGGGCTGCTCGATCTCGGCAGCGCGGTCCTCGGCGTCATCCTCGCCGCGGTGATCATCCGCATCTGGGGCGAGCCGCTCGGCGTCCGCCCGGTGCATATGCGCGCGACGATGCTGTTCACCATCGCGCAACTGCTGTCGATCCGCTCGACCCCGCTCGGCATCCTGCGGCTGCGCGACCGTTTCTCCTTCGCCGCGGCGGCGGACAGCGTGACGCCGGTGATGCGGCTGATCGGTGCGGTCGCCGCCGCGGTGCTGCTGCCGAGCGTCACCGGCTTCCTGATCGCCTGGGGGCTGGCCGAGGTGCTGACCGCCGCGGCCTATTGGGCGGCCCTGGCGCGGACCGGCGACCTCAAATTGCTGTTCGCGCGCGGCATCGGCGTGCGCGACGTCGTTCGCGATCATCCCGGCATCGTCCGCTTCTCGCTCGCCACCAACGCCAGTTCGTCGCTCGGCCTGTCGAGCAAGCAGATCCCGCTGCTGCTCGTCGGCGGCACCGTCGGCACCGCATCGGCGGGTGCGTTCCGACTCGCGCTGCAACTCGCGCAGGCGCTGACCAAGGTGTCGCAGCTGCTCGCCCGCGCCGCCTTTCCGGAAATCGTCCGCGCGGTCGCGGCGGGCGGGCTAGCGCGGGTGCGGCGGATGATCCTGCGCTCGTTCCTGATGGCGACGGTGGTCGGTGCGGTCGCCTTCCTGCTCGTCGTGCTGCTCGGCCATCCGGTGCTGACGCTGATGGGCGGCAAGGCGTTCGGCCGGGCCTATCCGATCCTGCTGTGGCTCGCCGCGGCGGGGTGCATCGATCTCGTCACCGTCGGCTTCGAGCCGTTGCTGCTCGCCGCCAACCGGATCGGCGCGACCTTCGTCGCGCGCGTCGTCGGCATCGTCGCGCTGTTCGGCATCAGCTTCTGGCTGAGCCCGTCGCTCGAGGTGATCGGCGTGTCGATCGCGGTGCTGGTCAACGCGCTGGTCGTCGCGCTGTTGCTCGGCCTGGCGACGCAAAGCTTGCTCCGGGTGAAACCAAGCGCCGCCGACTGAGTTGGCCCAGTCCCGACTGCGTCAGCGAAAATATCACACCGTTCCAGAGCTTTTTATCGTAACGGCCGTAATCCTGCCCCTTTCGTCTGTGACAGTTTGGTGAAGATTGCATGACAAGGATTGCAGATTGGCGACGCGGATCGAACGACGGTGGACGGGGCAGGCGATAGGATCGGCCGGCGCGGCGCTGTTGCGGCGCTCGGCGCCGGCCTGTCTGCCGCGGCCGGAGCGAGCGCCCGTCGCGCCCGCATCGGCGCCGTTGCTGGTCGGCGTCATCGCCAACGGGCGCAGCCATCGCAACCTCAAGCACGGCATGCGGCTCGATCACTGGCCCGACGTCGCCTATGACGCGCCCGAGACGTTCGAGGCGCTGGAGGCGACGCTGCGCGACTATGCGGCGCGCGACATCGCCCTGCTGGTGGTCAACGGCGGCGACGGCACGTTGCGCGACGTCTTGACCGCCGCGGCGCGGGTGTTCGAGACGCTGCCGGCGATGGCGATTATCCCCTCGGGCAAGACCAACGCGCTGGCGCTCGATCTCGGCATCCCGCAGGACTGGACGGTGCGCGACGCGATCGCCGCGGCGCGGGCCGGACGCTTTGTCACGCGCGCCCCGATCGAGGTGCTGCGCGGCGACGATCCGTGCCCGGCGGCGCGTGGCTTCCTGTTCGGCATGGGCGGCTTCGTCCGCGCCACCGAACTCGCGCAGAGCACGCATCGCGTCGGCGCGTTCAACGGCATCGCGGTGGCGCTGTCGCTCGGCTGGAGCATGGCGCAGACGCTGTTCGGCGGCGCCGGCAATGTGTGGCGGCGCGGTACGACTATCCGCCTCGGCGAGGACGGCGCGACCCCGGCGACGCGGCAGCTCTACCTGCTGCTCTGCTCGACGCTCGAACGCCTGCCGCTCGGCATCAAGCCGTTCGGCCGCCCGCGCCCCGGCCTCAAGCTGCTCACCGTCGAGGCGCCGCCGCGGCATCTGCTCCGCATCCTCCCCGCGATCCTCAACGGCACGCGGGGCAGCAAGGCGGTGGCGCAGGATTTCACGCGCAGCGACCCGGCCGTCATGCACGTCACCGCCGGCGAGGGCTTCATCCTCGACGGCGAACTTTACGAGGGCGGCGAGCTGACCCTGCGCGCGGGAGAGCCGATCCGGTTCGCCGCCGCGTGACGCAGACGCTGCTGTCGTTCGTCGCCGACGAGCTCGACGCGGCGGTCAGCGCCCCCGTGGCCGCCGCGGCGGAGGCGGTGACGCGGCGGCTCGGCGGCGTCGCGGTGCTGTTCTACGGATCGGTGCTGCGGACCGGCGATCTCGACGGCGTGCTCGATTTCTACGTCCTGACGCCGCGCCTGCGCGGCTGGGGCCTGCGCACGCTGGCGACGCGCACGTTATGGCCCGACGTCAGCTTCCACGAGGTCGAGGTCGACGGCATCATGATCCGCGCCAAGGTGGCGACGCTGCCGCTCGACATCTTCTGCCGCGCGGTCGAGGGGCGGAGCGTCGACACGACGATCTGGACGCGCTTCGCGCAACCCGCGGCGCTGATCTGGGCGGCCGATGCGCGGGTGCGCGACCGCGTCGTCCGCGCCGTCGCTTATGCCACGGCGACCGCGGCGCGCTTCGCCGCGGTGCTGGGGCCGCAGCATGGCGCCCCGGCGGATTTCTGGCTCGCGCTGTTCCGCCAGACCTATTCCGCCGAGCTGCGCGTCGAGGCGCCGGGGCGCGAGCGGCAGATCCTCGCCTTCGTACCCGAACGCTTCGACCGGCTGCTGCCGCTCGCCTGGCAGGGCGCCGGGATCGGCCATCGCCGACAGGGTGGCGACTATGCGCCGATCGTCGCCGAACGCGACGTGCGCGCGACGCTCGCCGCCTGGTGGCTGCGCCAGCGGCTCGGCAAGTGGCTCAACGTCGCGCGGCTGGTCAAGGCGGCCTTCACCTTCGAAGGCGCGGGGGCCTATGGCCTGTGGAAGCTGCGTCGTCACACGGGCGTCGACCTGCCGCTGACCCGCTGGCGCGAGCGTCATCCGATCCTCGCCGCGCCGGGCGTGATGTGGCGGGTGTGGCAGGCGCGGGCATGAGCTTCAACGCGCTGGTGCTCGCCGGATCGCGCGGCGGCGTCGATCCGCTCGCCGCTTATGCCGGGGTCAGCGACAAGGCGCTGATCGTCATCGACGGCGAAACGATGCTCGCGCGGGTGATCGGGGCCTTGCGCGCGGCGGGAGCGGCGCGGATCGCGGTTTCCGCCAACGCCCCGGCGGTCCGTGCCGAGGCGCTGCGGCTTGATGCCGAACCGATCGACGCCGCCGCCGGGCCGAGCCGCAGCACGTTGCTCGGGCTGGAGGCGCTCGGCGCGCCGCTGCTCGTCACCACCGCGGATCATGCGTTGCTGCGGCCCGAGTGGATCGCCGACTTCCGCGCCGACACGCCCGCCGACGCGGACGTTGCCGCGCTGCTCGCCCGGCGCGCGCTGATCGTCCGCGATGCGCCGCCGACCCGGCGCACCTATCTGCGCTTCGCCGACGGTGGCTGGTCGGGCTGCAACCTCTTCCTGCTCCAGACCCCGGCGGCCGCAGCGGCGCTGCAGCTGTGGATGGCGGTGGAGCAGGACCGCAAGCGGCCGTGGCGGATCGTCCGGCGGCTCGGCCCGGCGACGCTGCTGCGCTATGTCACCGGGCGATTGACGCTCGACGCGGCGCTGGCGCGGCTCGGCGCGCAGGTCGGCGTGCGCGCCGCGGCGGTGGCGGCGCGACACGGGCTCGCCGCGGTGGATGTCGACACACCCGCCGATCTCGATCTCGTCCGGACGCTGGTCGCGCGCGGCTGAGCCGTCAGCCCCAGTCGACGACTGCCCAGCCACGCTGCTCGGCGACGCGGCGCAGGGCGGCATGCGGATTGACCGCCACCGCCGCATCCGCCCAGGCGAGGCTCGGCACGTCGGTGACGTGATCCGAATAGCAGCGCACCTCCGCCTGCGCGCGGTCGATGCCCTGTTCGGCGAACCAGGCCTCGATCATCGCGAGCTTGGCGGGGCCGTAGCAATTGCCCCCCTCGATCCGCGGCAGCAGGTTGCCGCGCGTATCGGTCGCGGTGCGGGTGGCGATCAGCGCATCGGCATCGACCGCCTGCGCGATTGCCTTGGCATAGAAGCGATAGGCGGCGGTGGCGATGACGATGCGAAAGCCGGCGGCGCGATCCGCGGCGATCTGCGCGCGCGCGCCGGGGCGGATCTGCGCCGGGCCGAAGCGCGCGACCCATGCCGCCGCCAGCGCCTCGGCGCGCGCCGGCGACAATGTACCGAGCGCCGCGCGATGCATCACCTGCTTCAGCCGATCCCGGTGGAGCAGTCCGGCCGCGCGCAGCCCCGCCGCGCCGAGCACCAGCGGCAGCGCCGTCAGCCGCCACGGCGCATGGCGCAGCACCGCGTGGAGCAGGAACGGCGTCCAGGTCGGCGCGCGGGTGATCGTGCGATCGAGATCGTAGATCGCGATCCGCCGGCGCGGTGATGCGGGGGAATCTGTCGGAGCCATGACGCGGCGATGACAAGCGAAGGTGGCAAGCGCGTGGCAGTGTAGAAGCTGTTGCAGGACATTCGCCTGCGCGCTACGCGCGAGCTTCCATGCGGTCCTATCAGCCTTCGTCGGACCGTCGCCGGGCGATCTCGCTGACGCTGACGATCCTCGCGCATCTGCTCATCGCCTTTCTGCTCTGGCGGCTTGCCCCGGTGCTCGACCAGACCAAGGAGCCGGGCCGCTCGCTCACCGTCAACATGCTGCCGGTCGGCGACGCCGAATCGACCGCGACGAAGAGCGAGAAGGCGCCCGCGCGCGCCGCCGCCAAGGCGAGTCGCCGCACCGCGCCCGAGCCGCCCGCCGCGCCCAAGACGCCGGCGCCCGATGCCTCCGTACCGCCGCCGGTCGATACGCCGTTCCCGGGCTATCTGGTGCTCAACAAGAATGATTTCGCCGCCTCCGACGTCGGCAAGATGCCGTCGCGCAAATCGGGCGGCAGCGCCGGCAAGCAACTCGCCGCGGCGGACGGCGCGGGCGACGGCGATGCCGGCGATTCGAGCGCCGCGGCGGGGACGGGCCCGGGCGGCCAGCGGCTGTACAATGCCGAATGGTATGTCGAGCCGGCGCAGTCGCAACTGTCGCCCTATCTGCCGCCCAACGTCCCCAAGGGTGCCTGGGCGGAAATCGCGTGCCGCACCGCTGCCCGATATGCGGTGGAGGATTGCGTCCAGCTCGGCGATTCGCAGCCCGGATCGGGCCTCGCCCGCGCGATCCGCGAGGCGGCGTGGCAATTCAAGGTCCGCCCGCCGCGGATCAACGGCACGCCGCAGGTCGGCGCCTGGGTGCGCATCCGGATCAGCTTCACCAAGTGATCGGAAGTGGCTTGCACGCGGAGTCGCTGCATAAGGGTGCAGCCCTATCTTCCTCTTCGACCGGTTACAGCGCACAATCTGCCCTTCTGCACACCCCCTCCGCGCCTCCGCGCCTCCGCGTGAACCGAATTTCTTAGCGTCTTCGCGTGATGTAGGTTCCGCCAGCGGGTGGGCAGCCGGCGGATGGTTCACGCGGAGGCGCGGAGGCGCGGAGGGATTGGATCGTTTCAGATGGTGCTTGGCAGAGCGTCGCTGCAAATCGCCGTCGTTACCCCCGCTCGCGCGCGCGGCGATAGGTGCCGAGCAGGCGCAGCCATTTGGAATGGAAGCCGAGTTCCTCCATCGCGCGGTCGAAGGCGGGATCGCCGGGCTTGCCCTCGACATCGGCGTAGAATTCGGTCGCCGCGAACGAGCCCGACCGCTGGTAGCTTTCCAGCTTGGTCATGTTGACGCCGTTGGTCGCGAAGCCGCCCATCGCCTTGTAGAGTGCGGCTGGGACGTTCTTCACCTCGAAGATCAGCGTCGTCATCCACGGCCCGTCGCCCGCCGGCGGCTTGCCGCCGCGCGCCAGCACGACGAAGCGCGTGGTGTTGTGATCCGCATCGGCGATGTCGACCGCAAGCAGGTTGAGCCCGTACAACGCCGCCGCGCCCGGCGGGGCAAGCGCGGCGATGGCGGGATCGCGCCGCTCCGCGACGAAGGCGGCGGCGCCTGCGGTATCGGGGTAGGAGACCTGGTGGATGCCGTGCGCCTTCAACCAGTGCCGGCACTGGCCGAGTGCCTGCGGGTGGCTCATCGCCTCCCGCACCGCGTCGCGAGCGCCGCTGCCCATCAGCGCGTGGCGGATCGGCAGGAAATGTTCGCCGGTGATCACCAGCCCCGATTCCGGCAGCAGGAAGTGGATGTCGGCGACGCGGCCGTGCAGCGAATTCTCGATCGGGATCATCGCGCAGTCGGCGCGGCCGTCGCGGACCGCGTCGATCGCATCTTCGAAGGTGAAGCAGGGCAGCGGCAGGCCGTCCGGAAAGGCTTGCATCACCGCGACATGGCTGTTCGCGCCGGGTGCGCCCTGAAAGGCGACGGCGCGGTCGGGTCGGGCGGCGGCGGCGGCGGTCATCGCGGCGACGATCGGGCGGGCGGGGGCGGCGTAGGTCTCCATCGACCGGCGGCGGTAGAGCGGGCGGCGGGCGGCAGCAAGCGCGCGCTTGCGGAGGGGTTCGCCGTTTCCTATGGGTTCATGGCGCAGAGCAGAACATAGGGGCAGCGTTAGGCAGATGGATAACCGCATCAACACGATCGCCGGGTGGACTCTGGCAGCCTGCGGGGTTGCGCTCGGTCTGTCGATCGTCGGCGGCATGGCCTTCCACAGCGAGCGCCCCGAAAAGCTCGGCTATGCGATCGAGGGCGTCGAGGCCGAGGGCGGCGCGGGCGGCGGTGCCGCCGAGGTGCCGATCGCGACCTTGCTGCCGACGGCGGACGTCGCCAAGGGCGCGGAAGTCTTCAAGAAATGCGCCGCCTGCCATACCGCGACGCAGGGCGGCGCGAACGGCATCGGCCCCAATCTCTATGCGACGCTGGGTGAGCCGATCGGCCAGGGCAAGGGCGGCTTCGCCTTCTCCGACGCGCTGAAGGGCGTCGGCGGTAACTGGGACTTCGACAAGATGAACGCGTGGCTGACATCGCCGCGCAAATTCGCGCCGGGTACCAAGATGACCTTCGCCGGCCTCGGCAATCCGCAGGATCGCGCCAACGTCATCGCCTATCTCAACTCGCAGGGTTCGAACCTGCCGCTGCCCGCCGCGCCCGCCGCCGGTGCCGCGCCGGCCAAGCCGGACGCCAAGGCGCCGGAGGGCAAGGATTCGGTGACCAACACCGATGCGGTCAACAATCTCGCCAACACCGGCACGCCGGCATCGGGCGCGCCGTCGATCGACCCCAACGCCGCCAAGGAAGGCGCGAAGGCGGGGAAGTAAGCCTCGGGCGTCTCGCCCCTGGCCTTACCCTGCGGCGCTGCGCGCCTTACCCCTTCTCCCGCTGGGAGAGGGGGAAGACGGCGAAGCCGGCGCGGGGTGAGGGCAGGGCGAGCCGGTCGTGAAAGAGGTGCTCACCCCTCCTTCTTCGCCTGCTCCTCGTAGAATTCCCGCACCACGTCCCACGCCTCTTCGGCGGTCTCGACATAGGTGAAGATGCCGAGGTCGCGCTGGCTGACCACGCCCTCGTCGACCAGCGCCTGGAAGTTGACCACCTTCTCCCAGAATTCGCGGCCGAACAGGAGCACCGGGATCGGCTTGATCTTGCCGGTCTGGATCAGCGTCAGCAGCTCGAACAGTTCGTCGAAGGTGCCGAAACCGCCGGGGAAGGCGGCGAGCGCCCGCGCGCGCAGCAGGAAGTGCATCTTGCGCAGCGCGAAATAGTGGAACTGGAAACTGAGCGACGGCGTCACATAGGGATTGGGCGCCTGTTCGTGCGGCAGCACGATGTTGAGGCCGATCGATTCCGCGCCGACATCCGCCGCGCCGCGATTGGCCGCCTCCATGATCGACGGCCCGCCGCCCGAGCAGACGACGAACTGGCGCATCCCGCGCTGGTCACGCGGCACGCGGCTGGCGATCTGCGCCAGTTCGCGCGCGACCTCGTAATATTTGCTCTTGGCGACGAGCCGTTCGGCGATGCCGCGCGACACGTCGTCGCTCGCCAGTTCGAGCATCGCCTGCGCCTTGGCGGGCTCGGGGATGCGGGCCGAGCCGTACATGACGAAGGTCGAGGCGATCTGCGCCTCCTCGAGCAGCAATTCGGGCTTGAGCAGCTCGAGCTGGAAGCGCACCGGGCGCAGATCCTCGCGCAGCAGGAAGTCCATGTCCTGGAAGGCGAGCTTATAGGCGGGATGCTCGGTCTGCGGCGTCGAGATGGCTTGCTGGGCGCTCGCGGCATCCTGGCTGGCGCGCGGGAAAACCCGTTCGGGAAGGCGTGTGTCGGTCATCCGCGGGCGTTAGAGCAAAGCCCCCGACGGCTCAACGCCCGATCGTCAGCGGCAGACGCCGGCGCGGTCGTCCTCCAGATGCAAGTGATTGCGATGCGCGGCATTATAGCCGGGCGACAGCACCGTGCCGAAGCGCTTGCAGGCGGAAGCGTGGATCGTCGACAGGAAGCGCTGCACCTGCGGGTCGGGCGAGGTCCAGTCGCGCAGGATCGTCACCCGCCGCCCGTCCTTCAGCGTCACCCCGCCGACGTCGATCGCATTGGCGATGGCATGGCCCGACCGCCGGTCGCCGCCGCGCCGCGTGCCGACGACGTTGCGGCAGGCATAGCTGCCCATGCTCTGCACGCTGGCCAGCTCGCTGCCGAGGATCTGATAGGCGGCGGGGGCGACCGCGTTGCGCACCCAGCCGGAGAGGGCGCGCGCCTCGCCGCAGCGGATCGCGGTGATGCCGGTGACGGGTACGCCGATGTCGATCAGCTGGACCGCGCCCGACAGGCCGCAGCCATTGCCGAAATCCTTGTCGGGCAGCGTCTTGTAGCTGACGTCCATGTTGCGCAGATCGGCGAGGCATTGCGCGGTCTGGCGGGAGGAGACGGTGGCGATCGAATCGCGCGGCGGCGCCGGACGTTCGGCGCGCCCGCAGGCGGCAAGCAGGAGGACGAGGCCGAGCGCCAGCGCCCGCCGGTCAGGGCATGGGATCATCGTCCCCGTCTACAGCGCCGCGCTGCGCCGCCAAGAGCGCGGTTTGGCGTGCCGACAGTCTTGCGATGACGCGGGTAGCGAGCAGGGTGAACAGACAGGACGGTGCCGCCCTGATGGAAAAAGCCCGCAGCGGCCCGCCCCGCGAGGGTCCCTTCGCACACCGCTGTCGGGATCATGCGGCGGTATCGGCGGCTCAGCTCCGCCGTCCCCAGCGCCGCGACCCGGTGTTGCTGTGATAGATTAGCGCGACGCGCTGCAACGCCGACAGTTGCAGGATGATGACGGAGAAGACCGCGCTCAACGCGATGTCGACGGCGACCTTGACCAGCAGCAGCATGTCGGCGGTGAGCAGGTCATGCTGCAGCGTGGCGCCGATGTACTGGCGCAGGCCGACGAGGCTGAGCACGCCGTTCGCCAGCCACAGGCCCCACCACCAGCGCAGCATGGCGGGCACCTCGACCAGCGCCGCCGCCTTGGGCGCGACGGAGATGCGCCACGTCTCGCTGATCAGGCCGAGCGGCTTGATCAGCCCGGCGACGGGTACGAAGAACCAGCCGACCGCCCAGGCCGGGCTGGTCTGCGGCGCGGTGGAAAACCGGTCGTCGAGGGCATGCGCGTTGCGGTTGGTGACATAGACCCAGCGCAGCACCGCCAGCGCAGCGAGCGCGAAGGCGACGGCGGTCAGCGCCTGCAAGGCGGACGACAGGGCCGCGACCTGCGTAAACGCCCATCGGGGGATTGCCCCCTTGCCAAGACCGCTGACCGCGCAGATTTCGATGATCCGGCCGATCCCGTCGAGCATCACCAGCACGGTCCACAGCCAGATCGCCCCCACGGCGATGCCGCCGGCGGTGGTGGGATCGCGCCGTTTCGGGTTGGTAACGCCCATTCCGCTTCCTCGTCGCATTGCATCAATGGCTCATTGTAGACGGATCGCCTCGTGTTGGAGCGTCGACAGCCGGGTGATGATCCGCCACGCCGTGCCGGCGAGCGGCAAGGCCGCGACGGCGGCGAGCAGGATCAGCCCCGGTCCGGCCGGCGCCGTGGCGGGCAGCAGCGTGGCGAGCGCGTCGGATACGGTGGCGACCAGCCACGACCCCCACCACCAGCGCAGGATCGACGGCGCCGCCACCTCGCCCGGCGCGGTGGGGGAGAGGGCGACGCGCCACGTCTCGTCGAGGTCGCGGAGCGGCATCAGCAGCGTGGCCTTTTCGTTGGCACTCTGGATCTGGAGGCGGTTGATGCCGCCGCACAGGATCATGGTCGCCACCCACAATTGCCACCAGAGTTCCATCCATTGCGGCGCCGCCACCGCTGCGGGGTCTTCCGGATCGACGGTCGCCGACCAGCTTTGCCGGATGCCTTGATACGGATGGAAGAGCGAGACGACCGGTATGAAGAACGAGACGACATTCCATGCCGGACTGATCGTCACGGCGTCACTCCAGCATCGTGCGTTGCAACTCACCCGATACACCCACCGCAGGATCGTCCCGAACGTCACGATCGAGACGAGCACGGACGCGGCACTCGAAATCAAGATCACCGGGCTTAGCGTGTTGTGGACGGCAAGGATGGTCGGCGGGTCGGATGCGGCTATGGCGAGGCCGCTTTACGCGGCGAGCGCGAGGTTCGTCGCCAGCCATATCCACGCCATCCCGCGCGCCGTCTTCGCCAACCCGGTCGGGTCTAGCAACACCTGTCGCCCCCTCGTCGCTTTGCCAAAGTTTCTTGTAGAGGCGTTTTCGCGACCGAAGCTTTTTCGATTGTCACGGTCGCCGCGTGTCTCTAGGGCCGTCGGCGGGCCACGCCGTCCCAACGCGGCGCGTGCTCTCTGTGAGGAGAGACTATTTTGACGGATACCTTCACCGCCCCCGATGCACGGGGTGCGTCCAAGCCCGCCACCAAGCCGGCGCGCCCCTTCTTCAGCTCCGGACCCTGCGCCAAGCCACCCGGCTGGGAGGCGTCGAAGCTCGCCACCGATTCGCTCGGCCGCTCGCATCGTTCGAAGATCGGCAAGCAACGGCTGCAATATGCCATCGACCTGATGCGCGAGCTGCTCGGCCTGCCCGACACGCACCGGATCGGCATCGTCCCCGGCTCCGACACCGGCGCGTTCGAGATGGCGATGTGGACGATGCTCGGCGCGCGGCCGGTGACGACGCTCGCGTGGGAAAGCTTCGGTGAAGGCTGGGTGACCGATGCGGTCAAGCAGCTCAAGATCGATCCCACCGTCATCCGTGCCGATTACGGTCAGTTGCCCGACCTTGCGCAAGTCGACTGGTCGAACGACGTGCTGTTCACCTGGAACGGCACCACCAGCGGCGTGCGCGTGCCGAACGCGGACTGGATTCCGGCGGACCGCGAGGGGCTGAGCTTCGCCGACGCGACTTCGGGCGTGTTCGCCTATGATATCGACTGGGCAAAGATCGATGTCGCGACGTTCAGCTGGCAGAAGGTGCTCGGCGGCGAGGGCGCGCACGGCGTGCTGATCCTCGGCCCGCGCGCGGTCGAGCGGCTGGAAAGCTACACGCCGGCCTGGCCGCTGCCCAAGGTGTTCCGCCTCGTGTCCAAGGGCAAGCTCACCGAGGGCATCTTCAAGGGCGAGACGATCAACACGCCGTCGATGCTCGCGGTCGAGGATGTCATCGTCAGCCTCGAATGGGCGAAGTCGCTGGGGCAGGGCGGGCTGATCGCGCGCTCGGACGCCAATGCCGCCGCGCTCGACCGGATCGTCGAGGCGCGCGACTGGCTCGGCCACCTCGCCGCCGATCCGGCGACGCGGTCGAAGACCAGCGTCTGCCTCACCGTCGAGGGCGCCGACGAGGCGTTCATCAAGGCGATGGCGTCGCTGCTCGACAAGGAGGGCGCCGCCTATGACGTCGCCGGCTATCGCGACGCGCCACCGGGCCTGCGCATCTGGTGCGGCGCGACCGTCGACACCGCCGATATCGAGGCGCTCGGGCCATGGCTCGACTGGGCCTATGCCACCGCCAAGGCGGCGGCTTAAGGTCAAGCCATCATCCCCGCGCAGGCGGGGATCCCTACACGCAGGTCGTCGCAGGAGCCGCACCGTCAGCGGCTATGGATCCCCGCCTACGCGGGGATGACGATCGTTGTTCGAAGGAATTACCCATGCCCAAAGTCCTCATCAGCGATAAAATGGACCCCAAGGCCGCGCAGATCTTCCGCGAGCGCGGCGTCGAGGTCGACGAGATCACCGGCAAGACCCCGGACGAATTAAAGGCGATCATCGGCCAGTATGACGGCCTCGCCATCCGCAGCTCGACCAAGGTGACCAAGGAGATCCTGGAGCACGCCACCAACCTCAAGGTCGTCGGCCGCGCCGGCATCGGCGTCGACAATGTCGATATCCCCGCGGCATCCGCCAAGGGCGTCGTCGTGATGAACACGCCGTTCGGCAATTCGATCACCACCGCCGAACATGCCATCGCGCTGATGTTCGCGCTCGCCCGCCAGCTGCCCGAGGCCGATGCCTCGACCCAGGCGGGCAAGTGGGAGAAGAACCGCTTCATGGGCGTCGAGCTGACCGCCAAGACGCTCGGCCTGATCGGCGCGGGCAATATCGGCTCGATCGTCGCCGACCGCGCGCGCGGCCTCAAGATGAAGGTGGTGGCGTTCGATCCCTTCCTCACGCCTGAGCGTGCGATCGAGATGGGCGTCGAGAAGGTGACGCTCGACGAGCTGCTGGCGCGTGCCGACTTCATCACGCTGCACACGCCGCTGACCGACCAGACGCGCAACATCCTCTCGGCCGAGGCGCTCGCCAAGACGAAGAAGGGCGTACGGATCATCAATTGCGCGCGCGGCGGCCTGATCGACGAGGCGGCGCTCAAGGAGGGGCTCGACAGCGGTCATATCGGCGGCGCGGCGCTCGACGTCTTCGTCGAGGAGCCGGCCAAGGCCTCGCCCTTGTTCGGCACGCCCAATTTCGTCAGCACGCCGCACCTCGGCGCGTCGACCACCGAGGCGCAGGTCAATGTCGCGATCCAGGTCGCCGAGCAGATGGCCGACTTCCTCGTCTCGGGCGGCGTCACCAATGCGCTCAACATGCCGAGCCTGTCGGCGGAGGAGGCGCCCAAGCTCAAGCCGTATATGGCGCTCGCCGAAAAGCTCGGCAGCCTCGTCGGCCAGCTCACCACCGGCGCGATCACCCGCATCTCGGTCCATACCGAAGGCGCGGCGGCGGAGCTCAACGCCAAGCCGATCACCAGCGCGGTGCTCGCCGGCTTCCTGCGCAACCAGACCGACACGGTCAACATGGTCAACGCACCGCTGCTCGCCCGCGATCGCGGCGTCGAGGTGCGCGAGGTGCGCACCGAGCGCGAGGGCGATTATCACACGCTGCTGCGCGTCTCGGTGAAGACCGCCGACGGCGAGCGTTCGGTCGCCGGCACGCTGTTCGGCGATCAGGCGCCGCGGCTGGTCGAATTGTTCGGCATCAAGGTCGAGGCCGATCTGGTCGGGCCGATGCTCTATGTCGTCAACGAGGATGCGCCCGGCTTCATCGGCCGGCTCGGCACCGCGCTGGGCGAGGCGGGGGTCAATATCGGCACCTTCCATCTCGGCCGGCGTCAGGCGGGCGGCGAGGCGGTGCTGCTGCTCTCGGTCGACGAGCCGGTCGATGCCGACCTGCTCGCCAAGGTCAAGGCGCTGCCGGGCGTCAAGACCGCGATGGGTCTGACCTTCTAGGTCCGGTCGACGCTCCGTGTCCGGCGCGGCTGTGCCGCGGCGGTCCACCGGTCCGCGCGGAAGCGCGGTGGGCGCGGGGGGCGGCTGTGCCCGGGCGGTACGCGCCGGTTCGTCCGCGGCATGGCGTCGCGGTCGCCGGCGCGTCGCCGGCGAACCCTCCGCGCGAACCCCGTTGCCCCACCCGGATTCGCGCAACGGTGATCGTCGATCCGTGCCAACCCGCGGTGGGGGCACGCGATCCGGCGTTGCCCCCGTTCCCGGCCGCGGATAGGGGACGGCTACGATGACACCCCTGCTTCCCGAAGGCTTCCGCGACCGGCTGCCGCCACATGCCGATGCTGCCGCCGCCGTCGAGGCCCGCGCGCTCGAAGCGGCGCGCCTCTATGGCTATGAGCGCGCCGATCCGCCGCTCGTCGAATATGCCGATGCTTTGGGCTCGCGGCTCAAGGACGGCGCGCTGACCGACGCGGTGCGCTACGTCGATCCGGTGTCGCAGCGCACGCTGGCGATCCGCCCCGACGTCACCGCGCAGATCGCGCGGATCGCCGCGACCCGCATGGGCCACCACCCGCGCCCGGTGCGCTTGTCCTATGCCGGGCCGGTGCTCAAGCTGCGCAGCCCCGAACTCGCCCCGGCGCGCGAATGGCGGCAGATCGGCTGCGAGCTGATCGGGCTCGATTCGATCGCTGCGGCGCAGGAGGTGGTGGCGGTCGCCGTCTCGGCGCTGACCGCAGCGGGGGCGAGCGGCCTGTCGATCGACTTCACCTTGCCCGATCTGGTCGACACGCTCGCCGCCGGGCCGTTGCCGGTCGCCGCGGAGCGGATCGCGCTGCTCCAGGAGCGGCTCGACGCCAAGGATGCCGGTGCGGTCGCGGCGATCGCGCCCGACTATCTACCGCTGATCGAGGCGGCGGGTCCGTTCGACGGCGCCATCGCCCGGCTGCGCGCCTTCGACACCGGACAGGTGCTCGCCAGCCGGCTCGACGGCCTCGCCGCGATCGCCGCGGGGCTGGGCGAGGACGTCACGCTGACGCTCGATCCGACCGAGCGGCATGGGTTCGAATATCAGTCGTGGCTCGGCTTCTCGCTGTTCATCGCCGGCGCGGCGCGCGAGGTCGGGCGCGGCGGCACCTATGCGGTGATGCACGAAGGCGGTGCGGAGGAAGCGGCGACCGGCTTCTCGCTCTACGCCGATGCGATCCTCGCCACCGCGGGCACGGCCGATCGCCGACGCCTGTTCCTGCCGTTCGGCACGCCGGCCGAGGCGGGGACGGCGATGCGCGCCGCCGGCTGGGTCGCGGTCGCGGCGCTGACCGCGGGCGACACGCCGGAGGCACAGCTCTGCACGCACCTCTATGTCGATGGCGAGGCGCGGGCGCTCTGATCGGCTCGCATTGGTGACGTGTCGGTGGCGGGACGCAATGCGCTCGTCCCGTCACCGACGGCAGAGCCATACCGTTCCCCGCCCTCAATTCCCGCCAAGCGGTTGACCCCGCCGCCGCGCGCCGGTAGGCGCGCGGCATCTCAGGACCGTTCGTGTGCCGAGTCCTGTCGAAGGGCGCACGGATCAACGCCGGCAGGCGGAGACCTGTATCCATGGCCAATGTAGCAGTCATCGGCGCGCAATGGGGCGACGAGGGCAAGGGCAAGATCGTCGACTGGCTCGCCGAGCGCGCCGATATGGTGGTGCGCTTCCAGGGCGGCCATAACGCCGGCCATACGCTCGTCGTCGGCGACAATGTCTACAAGCTGTCGCTGCTGCCCTCGGGCATCGTCCGCGGCACGCCGAGCGTGATCGGCAACGGCGTCGTGCTCGACCCCTGGGCGCTCAAGGCGGAGATCGAGCGGCTGGCGGCGCAGGGCGTCACCGCGACGCCCGAGACGCTGCGCATCGCCGACACCTGCGCGCTGATCCTGCCGCTCCACCGCGACCTCGACGCCCTGCGCGAGGATGCGAGCGGCGCGGGCAAGATCGGCACCACCCGTCGCGGCATCGGCCCGGCCTATGAGGACAAGGTCGGCCGGCGCGCGATCCGCGTCTGCGATCTGGCGCATCTCGACGATCTCGGGCCGCAGCTCGACCGGCTGCTCGCGCATCACGACGCGCTGCGCGCGGGGTTCGGCTCGCCCGCGATCGATCGCGCCACGCTGCTCGCCGAACTGCGCGAGATCGCCGGGTTCGTGCTGCCGTTCGCCAAGCCGGTATGGCGCGACCTCAACGAGGCGAAGGGCCGCGGCAAGCGTATCCTGTTCGAAGGCGCGCAGGGCGTGCTGCTCGACGTCGATCACGGCACCTATCCCTTCGTCACCTCGTCCAACACGATCGCCGGTACGGCGGCGGGCGGATCGGGGCTGGGGCCGGCGGCGGTCGGCTTCGTGCTCGGCATCGCCAAGGCCTATACCACCCGCGTCGGGTCGGGGCCGTTCCCGACCGAGCTGGAGGACGAGACCGGCGAGCGGCTCGGCCAGCGCGGCCATGAATTCGGTACGGTGACGGGGCGCAAGCGGCGTTGCGGCTGGATCGACACGGTCCTGCTGCGCCAGTCGGCGGCGGTCGGCGGCATCACCGGCATCGCGCTGACCAAGATCGACGTGCTCGACGGCTTCGAGACGGTCAAGATCTGCACCGGCTATCGCCTCAACGGCGAGGCACTCGACTATTTCCCGGCGCATGCCGCGGATCAGGCGGCGGTCGAGCCGGTCTACGAAGAGATGGAAGGCTGGCAGGAGTCGACAGCCGGGGCACGGAGCTGGGCCGATCTGCCGGCGCAGGCGATCAAGTATATCCGCCGCGTCGAGGAGCTGATCCGCTGCCCGGTCGCCCTCGTGTCGACCAGCCCGGAACGCGAGGACACGATCCTCGTCCGCGATCCGTTCGCCGACTGACGGCGGACACGAAAAAGCCGGGCGGTGTGACCCGCCCGGCCTTTTGTTCGCAGCTTCGAAAAGCTTATTGCGGGGTGGCGGTGCCACCCGTGGTGGTGCCGCCCATCGTCCCGGTGGTCGACGTGCCGCCCATCGTGTCGGTGGTGCCGCCCATCGTGCCCGTGGTCGAGCCGGTGCCGGTGCCGGTCGCGCCGCCCATCGTATCGGTGGTGCCCATCGTGCCGGTGGTCGAGCCGCTCATGCTGCCCGAACCGGTCGTGCGACCGCTACGGGTGCTGCGCGACTTGCGCGACGAACGGCTCTGCGTCGTGGTGCCGCTCGACATCGTCGAATCGGTCGGCGCGGTGGTCGTCTGACCGCCCATTGTACCGGTCGTGCTGCCGCCCATCGTGCCCATGCTGCCCGAGGTGCTGCCGCCCATCGTGCCGCCAGCGGTGCCGCCGGTCGTCGTCTGGGCATAGGCTGCGGCGGGGATCAGCATCGCGGCGGCCATCAGCGGAATGATCTTACGCATCGTTCTCTCCTGCTTTGTCGTCCGCCCCCAACGGGCCGATGCAGGGAGGGTTCCGTTTTATTAACCTTCAGCGCCCCGTCTGGCCGCGATGGAGCAACGCCTGGTCGGCAAGTACTAGGGCCATCATCGCCTCGACCACGGGTACGCCGCGGATGCCGACGCAGGGGTCGTGACGGCCCTTGGTGGCGATATCCGCCGCCGCGCCGCTGCGGTCGATCGTCGGTACCGGGATGAGGATCGAACTGGTCGGCTTGAACGCGACGCGGAGCCGGATCGGCTGGCCGGTGGCGATGCCGCCGGTGATCCCGCCGGCATGGTTGGCGAGGAAATCGGGACCGTCGGCGCCCGGCCGCATCGCATCGGCATTCGCCTCGCCGGTCAGCGCCGCGGCGGCGAAGCCGTCGCCGATCTCGACGCCCTTGACCGCATTGATCCCCATACAGGCATGCGCCAGCTCGGCGTCGAGCTTGGCATATAGCGGCGCGCCCCAGCCGGCCGGCACCCCGGTCGCCTCGCACGCCACCACCGCGCCGAGCGACGAACCCGCCTTGCGCGCGCCATCGACCAGCGCCTCCCAGCGTGCGGCCGCGGCCGCGTCGGGGCAGAAGAAGGGGTTGGCATCGATCGCCGCGTCGTCAAACGCAGCATAATCGATGGCATCGCCACCGATCGCCTCGACCCAGCCGCGGATGCGCACCTGCGGTATCACCGCTCGCGCCACCGCGCCGGCGGCGACACGCGACGCCGTCTCGCGCGCCGAGGAACGACCGCCGCCGCGATGATCCCGCAGGCCGTATTTGGCGTCATAGGCATAATCGGCATGGCCGGGGCGATAAGCCTTGGCGACCTCGGAATAATCCTTCGATCGCTGGTCGACGTTCTCGATCATCAGGCTGATCGGCGTACCGGTCGTCCGCCCCTCGAACACGCCGGACAGGATGCGCACCTGATCGGGCTCGCGCCGCTGCGTCGTGAAGCGCGAGGTGCCGGGGCGGCGCTTGTCGAGCCACGGCTGGATGTCCGCCTCGCCGAGCGCGATCCCCGGCGGGCAGCCGTCGACCACCGCGCCGATCGCCGGACCATGGCTTTCGCCCCAGGTGGTGAAGCGGAACAGATGCCCGAAGCTGTTGATGCTCATGCGGCGCTACGCTTTGCCTGGTTCATGTCGCCGCGACCGGCGAGCAGGCCCGCGACCGAGATATCCTCGTCGAGCTCGTCCCAGTGCAGACCGCTGGGGCTGATCCACACCTTATCGCGATCCGCCGCCGATCCGTGCAGCAGCCGGGGATACCAGGCGAGCGGCACGCCCAGGGTGCGGCCATCGTCGAGGCGGACCCACATCTGATCGTCATCGAACTCAACGCTCGTCGCGCGTACCGAAATGCTCATGCCAGGCGCTCGTAATCTCAGGTCGACGAAGGCTGACCTGCTCGATGATCCATCGCAGGGCGCGGGCGTCCAGTCCATGATTATCGGCCAACGTCACCTCGGGATACAGCCAGAGCTTCGCATCACCGATGCCGCGTTTGGCAACATGGACGTGGATCGGCTCGCGCGGGTCACCTTCATTGGAGTAGAAGTGGAACCGCCATCCGCGATCGACGAAGACGACCGGCACCGCCGTCGTCTTACGCCAGCGCGATATCCGGGGCGTCCTCCGCTTTCATGCCGATGACGTTATAGCCCGCGTCGACATGGTGGATCTCGCCGGTCACGCCCGCCGACAGGTCGGACAGCATGTACAGGCCGGCGCCGCCGACATCGTCGATCGTCACGGTGCGGCGGAGCGGCGCGTTGAGCTCGTTCCATTTGAGGATATAGTTGAAGTCGCCGATGCCGCGCGCCGCCAGCGTCTGGATCGGCCCGGCGGAGATCGCGTTGATGCGGATATTGTCGGGGCCGAGATCGACCGCGAGATATTTGACGCTGGTCTCCAGAGCCGCCTTGGCGACGCCCATCACGTTGTAATGCGGGATGACCTTCTCGGCGCCGTAATAGGTCAGTGTCAGGATCGCGCCGCCGTCCGGCATCATCGCGCGCGCGCGCTGCGCCACCGCGACCAGCGAATAGGCCGAGATGTTCATCGTCATCAGGAAATTGTCGAGCGTCGTGTCGTAATAACGGCCGCGCAGCTGCGACTTGTCGGAGAAGCCGATCGCATGGACGACGAAATCGATCGTCGGCCATTCCGCCTTGAGCGCATCGAAGGTCGCGTCGAGCGCCGCCATGTCGGCGACGTCGCAATCGAACAGTCGCGCGACGCCGAGCTGTTCGGCGAGCGGACGCACGCGCTTCTCCATCGCCGCGCCCTGATAGGAGAAAGCGAGTTCGGCGCCATGTTCGGACAGGTGTTGGGCAATGCCCCAGGCGAGCGACTTGTCGTTCGCCAGCCCCATGATCAACCCACGCTTGCCCGCCATCAAACCCGTCACGCCGTCTTCGCCTTTTCTGTCACCGATTGCCCCTGTAGCGCCGGTTCGGGGGGTTCCGCCAGTGCCGCGTTGAGATGCGCGCCGAACACCAGTCCCAATCCGATCAGGTAGAAAAACAACAGCATCACGACGACCCCGGCCAGGCTGCCATAGGTCATGTCATAGCCGCCGAGATGCCCCAGCACCCATGGCAGCAGCGTCGTCATCCCGACCCACCAGACCGTGGTGAACGCCGCACCCGGCCATTTGCGGCAGTCGGTATAACGATATTTGGACGGCGTCACCGAATAGAAGAGCAGATAGAGCGCGCCGAACATCACCAGCCCCGGGATGATCCGCGACAGGCCGACCCATCCGGCGAGCCCTTCCGCAAAGGGGAGCAGGCGGTAGATGAACTGTTCCGCCGCGGTCAGGATGCCCTGGACGAGGAAGCTGAGCAGCGCGATGATCACCGACAGGATGATGACGCCCGACGACGAGAGGCGCGACCGCCAGAACGGCACGCTTGCCTTGACGCCATAAGCACGATGGAAAATGTCGCGGATCGTCTCGACGAAGCTGCCGACCGTCCACAATCCGACCAGCCCGCCCAGCCACAGCAGCGATCCCGTCCGCGCGAGCAGCACGTCCGCGATCGGCTTGCGCAGGATATCGGCGACATCGGGCGGCAGCACGTGGAGGAACGAGGCGACCGCCCGCTGCGTCTCGGCGCTCTGCCCGAGCAGCGACAGCACCGCCGCGGCGGTGATGAAGAACGGGAACACCGTCATCAGTGCCAGATAGGCGAGGTTGCCGGCGTGGATGAAGCCATCGGTGAACACGCCATAGGCGGCGCGCTTGGTGATCTCCCACGCCGCGGGGCCGGGTTTCAGCTTGGCGAGCTGGTGGCGCGCGCGATGATGCGCGCGCGCCTCGGGGGTAAGGACATTCGTTTCGGTCACGACCGCGTCAGACGCCCATGGCGGCTCGCGGGTTCCGCGGGTCGTTCCACCCGGCGACGAACTGTTGCAGCGCTGCATCATCGGCCGGCAGGTCGATCAGCAGCGTGACGAGCTGATCGCCGCGTGTGCCGTCCTTCTTGTGAAACCCCTTGCCCTTGAGCCGCAGCGTCTTGCCCGAGCTGGTGCCCTTGGGGATGGTCAGCATCACCGGCTTGTCGACGGTCGGCACGCGCACGGTGCCGCCGGCGACCGCTTCCTTGAGCGTGATCGGCAGGTCGAGCCGCACGTCGTCGCCGTCGCGCTCGAAGAAACGGTGCGGCTGCACCTCGATGGCGACGATCGCATCGCCGGCGCCGCCCGGCCCGGCCTCGCCCTTGCCGGCGAGCTTCATCTGCGTGCCGCTCTCGAGCCCGGCGGGCAGTTTGAGATCGATCGTCTTGCCGTCGCCGAGCGTCACGCGCTGCGGGCTGAGCGTCGCCGCGTCGATGAAGGGCACCTGCAACCGATAGGTGACGTTGGCGCCCTTGGGCTGCGCACGCCGGCCGAAGCCGCTAGAAAAGCCGCCGCCCCGCGCCTGTCCGCCGCCGAACAGCCCTTCGAAGATGTCGCTCATGTCCGGATCGCCGCCGGCGCCGAATTCATAGCCGGCGCTGTTGAAGCCTGCCGATCCGGCGCGGCCGCCGCCCGGTCGCGCGCCGCCGAAGCCGAAGGGCGCGGCGGGGTTGCCGTCGCCGTCGATCTCGCCGCGGTCGAACTTCGCGCGCTTGTCCTTGTCGTTGAGCAGGTCGTAGGCGTTGGTGACCTGGCTGAACCGCTCGGACGCTTTGGGGTTGTCCTTGTTGCGGTCGGGATGCAGTTCCTTGGCGAGCTTGCGGTACGCCTTTTTGATGTCCGCCTCGGACGCGCCGCGCGCAACGCCCAAGGTTTGATATGGATCGGCCATTGGGTCCCCGTTGGTGTATTACGGACCCATGTGGGGGAGGGCGCGACGCAACGCAATCGCTCGCTGCATCGTTGGGTCTTTCAAGGAGATACGATGTGACCGACAAACAACCGATGCAGGCGATCGACCCGAATCACGCTGAAAAGGCCAAACAGGACGACGGTGTCGAATGGCCATCGGGCAAGGGCGACAGCGAAAGCAGCGGCGGCGCCTACCCCAATCCGCACACCGGCAAGGGCAAGCAGGACGATGTCGGCGGCGGCTTCCTCGGCCATGGCGGGCAGAGCCATATCGACTATTCGGGCACCGGCGACGACGACACCGACGAAGCGGTCGGCAATGAAAACGCCGTGACCAAGTAAAACGGGTCTCTTCGCGGACGATACGTCGCTCCCGTCGCCGCTGAACGACGACGGGAGCGATTTTTGTGTGCCGCTGGCTCAGCGCGCCGGGGTCGGCGCCGGGGCCGGGGCGACCGGCGCGGCACCGGCGCGGGGCGCAGGCGGGGCGGCGCCGTTCACAGGCGGCGGCGGCGGAGGCGTTCCGGCCGGGCCGACCGCAGGCGGCGGCGGCGTTCCGGCGGGACCCGCGCCGGGCGGCGGCGGCGGCGGGCTGCCGGCCGGACCGACACCCGGGGGCGGGGGCGGCGTTCCGGCGGGACCGGCACCGGGCGGCGGCGGCGGCGGCGGCGGTGCATCCGCACCCGGACCGCGCGGGCGGGGCCGCGGGCCGACCTCATTCACCTCGCCCGATGGGCCGACGAGGAAGTGCGCCCGCAACTGGCCCTCGTCATAACGGCCCTGGACCAGCACCGCATTGCCGCGCGTCACATGGGCGGTGCCGTCGCGCCCGGCGTCGATCATCGCACGGCCGCTGCCGTCCTGGACGACGAACCGGTCCCCGAACACCTCGGCGACACGGCCCTTGACCGTGACGATGCCGTTGCTGTTGGCGAGGCGGGCGATCGGCGTCGCCACCGTCGGGGCCATCTCGACGCCCGGCCGGGTCAGCGCGACCGCGCCGGCGCCGCCCGCTGCCCCCACCGCGACCAGCGCCGCCGCACCGAGCGCCAGCCGCTGCCGGATCGTCATATGTAGTCTTGCCATCGATCGTCTCCTTCATGTCGATGACCGGCTTCTACGGTGATTCGGCCGACCCCCGCTGAACCAGGCGGTTCATGTTCGGTTTAGCCAGGGAGAATAGGGCCACGGTCATGCGCATCCTGCTAGTCGAAGACGATCCCGACCTTGGCCCGGCCACCGCCCGCGCGCTGCGCGCCGAGCATTTCGCGGTCGATCTCGTCGCCGACGGGATCGACGCCGGCCATCTCGGCGAAACAGAGACCTATGACGCGGCGGTGCTCGACCTCGGGCTGGCGGGCAAGGACGGGATCAGCGTGCTGCGCGACTGGCGCGCTGCGTCGCGCGCGCTGCCGGTGCTGATCCTCACCGCGCGCGACGGCTGGTCCGACAAGGTCGCCGGCTTCAAGGCGGGGGCGGACGACTATCTAGTCAAGCCGTTCCGCGTCGAGGAACTGGTGATGCGGCTGCGCGCGCTTGTCCGCCGCGCCGCCGGCCATGCCCAGCCGGTGCTGACCTGCGGACGGCTGTCGTTCGATACGCAGATCGGCCATTTCGAACTCGACGGCCTGCCGCTCAAGCTCACCGCGTTCGAATGGCGCGTGCTGTCGACGCTGATGCTGCGGCGCGAGGCGGTGATCGAGCGGCTCGACCTGCTCGAACGCGTCTATGAAGGCGATGCCGATGTCGATTCGAACAGTCTCGAGGTGATAGTCGGCCGCCTGCGCCGCAAGATCGGCGCCGAGATGATCGAGACGATCCGCGGCCGCGGCTATCGGCTGACCTGCGGTGAAGGCTGAGCCGGTGCTGCGATCGATCCAGGGGCGGATGCTGCTGCTCTCCGCGGTGGCGATCCTCGCCGCGCTCGGCATCGCCGGCTGGGCGATCGCCGGCGTGCTCGAACGCGTCGTCACCGAAGGCATCGACCGGCGGCTCGATGCCGAGATCGCCTTGCTCGCCAGCACCGTCGCGCCGGACGGGCAGGTCGACCGCGCCCGGCTCACCGCACGGGCCGGCGCCTTGGAGGCGGGGCGCGGCTGGACGTGGCGGATCGACGGACCCGACGGGGCGATCGGCTCGGCCGACCCACCGCGGCTGCGGCCCGGCCCGGTCGCCGCACCGCCGCCGCCGCCGGGCGCGCCCGACGCACCGCGAGCGCCCCCCGCACCGATCGCGGAGGATGCCGCCGCACCGCAGGGGCTCGACGGCGTCGATCAGGCTGGCCGCACCATCCACGCCCGCCGCCTGCGCCTCGTCACGTCGCGGGGCACGGTATCGCTGCTCGCCGCCGCGCCGCGCGCGGTGGTGGCACGGCCGCTGCGTGAGGCGTTGACGCCGCTGCTCGTCGCGCTGGCGATCCTCGCCGCGCTGCTCGCCGCCGCGTCGCTGCTGCAACTGCGCCTCGGCCTGCGCCCGCTCGCCCGGATGCGCGAGCAGCTCGCCGCGATCCGCGCCGGCCTGCGCGAGCGGGTCGACGACGATCAGCCGGTCGAGCTGCGCGGCCTCGCCGACGAACTCAACGCGCTCGCCGCCGATCGCGCCGCCGCGCTCGCCACCGCGCGCCAGTCCGCGGCCAATCTGGCGCATGCGCTCAAGACGCCGGTGGCGACGCTCGCGCTGCAGCTGCGCGACGATCCGGCCAAGGCGGCGCAGGTCGCGCGGATCGACGCGACGATCCGCCACCATCTCGCCCGCGCCCGTACGGGAGCGACCGATACGCGGGCCAGCGTGCGTATCGCCCCGGCGGTAGACGATCTCGCGCTGGCGATCGGCCGCCTCCACGCCGGGCGCGGCATCACCGTCACGCCGCAGGTGGCCGGCGACCCGGTCGCGGCGATGGACGCGCAGGATTTCGACGAACTGCTCGGCAACCTGCTCGACAATGCCGCGCGCCACGCCGCGACGCAGGTGTGGATCGATGTGCGCGTGGCGAGCGACGACGCGCGCCGCATCGTGCTAACCGTCAGCGACGACGGTCCCGGCATCCCCGCCGCGGACCGCGCGCGCGTCACCGAGCCGGGCGTACGGCTCGACGAGCGCGGCGAAGGCCATGGCTTTGGCCTCGCCATCGTCCGCGAGCTGACCGAGCTGCACGGCGGCAGCCTGACGCTCGGCGAGCGTGACGGCGGTGGCCTTGCCGCGAGCGTCACGTTGCCGGCGCGGCACCAATCGGCCGGTCAAGCGTAGCGCCTATCCGTCTCCCGTCCGCCGAGGTGCCATGCCGACTCCCGCCCTGTTCCAGCCGATCACCGTCGGCGCGCTTACGATGCGCAACCGCATCGTCATTGCCCCGATGTGCCAATATTCCGCCGAACAGGGGCGGATGACCGACTGGCATCTCATCCACCTCGGCCATCTCGCGCTGTCGGGGGCGGGGCTGCTGACGATCGAGGCGAGCGCGGTGACGCCCGAGGGGCGGATCACCTTCGGCGACGTCGGCCTGTACGACGATGCCACCGAGGCGGCGATGGCGCGGGTGCTCGAATCGATGCGCCGCCATTCCGACATGCCGATTGCGATTCAGCTCGCCCATGCCGGGCGCAAGGCGTCGACCGACCTGCCGTGGCGCGGTGGCAAGCAGATCGCGCCCGACCATGCCGACGGCTGGCAGACGGTCGCGCCGTCGCCTGCGCCCTTCGCCGAGGGCGAGAATCCGCCGCACGCGCTTTCGGTCGCCGAGATCGAGGCGCTCGTCGCCGCCTTCGCCGAATCCGCCCGCCGCGCCGCGCGGCTGGGGATCGACGCGGTGCAGTTGCACGGCGCGCACGGCTATCTGCTCCACCAGTTCCTGTCGCCGCTCAGCAACCGGCGGACGGATGAGTATGGCGGCAGCCTCGACAATCGCATGCGCTTCCCGCTCGCAGTGTTCGACGCGGTGCGCGCCGCCTTCCCGGCGGAGCGGCCGGTGACGATGCGCGTCTCGGGCACCGACTGGGTCGAGGGCGGCTGGGATGCCGAACAGACCGTCGCCTTCGCCCGCGCGCTCGAAGCGCGCGGCTGCGCGGCGATCCACGTATCGAGCGGCGGGCTCGATCCGCGCCAGCAGATCCCGACCGGGCCGAGCTATCAGGTACCGCTCGCCCGTGCGGTCAAGCAGGGCTGCGGCCTGCCGGTCGTCGCGGTCGGGCTGATCACCGACTATGAGCAGGCCGAGGCGATCGTCGGCACCGGCGATGCCGACATGATCGCGCTCGCCCGCACCATCCTCTACGAACCGCGCTGGCCCTGGCATGCCGCGGCGCATCTCGGCGCGCACGTCAAGGCGCCCGACCAATATCTGCGCTCGCAGCCGCATCGCTTCCGCGACCTGTTCGACGCGTGAGGCAGGCTGGTTTTGTCAGACTGGACCTGAACCCCGGATCGGAGGATGTAGCGCCAGCTTCAACCTGGAGGGGATATGCCATGACCGATCATCACGTGCGCACCGTATTGCCGGTACAGGCGGTACTCGGCGAGGGGCCGGTGTGGATCGGGCGCGAGCAGGCCGTGTGGTTCGTCGACATCAAGAGCCGGCATATCCACCGCTTCGATCCCGCGAGCGGCACGGCGCAGCGCTGGGATGCGCCCGATCAGGTCGGCTGGGTGCTGCCGAGCGACGACGGCGGCCTGATCGCCGGCCTGCGCACCGGACTGCACCGCTTCGATCCCGCCGACGGCAGCTTCACCTTCCTGGCGCGGCCCGAGGGCGATGCCGCCGGCAACCGGCTCAACGACGCGGCGACCGACAGCGCCGGGCGGATCTGGTTCGGCACGATGGATGACGCCGAGACGGATCTGACCGGGCGCGTCTATCGCCACGCCGGCGGCACGGTCAGCGACAGCGGCCTCGCCCCGGTATGCATCACCAACGGCCCGGCGATCGCCGGCGACGGCGTCACGCTCTACCATACCGACACGCTCGGCAAGACGATCTGGCGCGCGACGATCGATGGCGACGGCCGGCTCGGCGCGGCGACGCGCTTCGTGACGATCGAGGAGGGCGCCGGCTATCCCGACGGTTCGGTGGTCGATGCCGAAGGGTGTCTGTGGGTCGCGCTGTGGGGCGGCTGGGGCGTGCGCCGCTACGATCCCGCGGGCGCGCTGATCGGCACGGTGCGGCTGCCCGCGTCGAACATCACCAAGATCGCCTTCGGCGGCGCCGATTTGCGCACCGCCTATGCGACGAGCGCGCGCAAGGGACTCGATGCCGAAGCCTTGGCGGATCAGCCGGAAGCGGGCAATCTGTTCGCCTTCGACCCGGGCGTGGCCGGCGTACCGGTGACGCCGGTGGCGGTGTAAGGAGCGCCTTCCGGAGGTGTCGCACCACATTGATGCTTGGCGGGCCTTGAGGATATCGGCACGCCCGAACACGTCTGCGCAAGTGTCGCTGCACCTGCCAGAGCATCACAGTATTCCCGCGCGGGCGGGAATCCGGTGGCCAAGCAGACCATCGGGTTACGACTAAGAAGACGCTGGGCTCCCGCCTGCGCGGGAGTACTGCAATACTTCGCCCGTCATGCCGGACGCGTTCCAGCATCCACCGTTCGGCACGAGCATAACCCGACATATTGCGGCGCGACGGCCGCCGGAGCAATCCGAAGCCGCTCGGAAGGTCGTCCCGTAGCGACACGCACCACCCCGGCGAAGGCAGGGGTCCAGTCGGGTGAAGCGCGGTGGAGTCTTTCGACGACGCTCTAACTGGACCCCGGCCTTCGCCGGGGTGGTGCGAGGTTCGGGAAGGTTTCGATCATCGTCTGGCGCGACGATCGGTTCGAGGTGATGCCGAGCCTATTCAACAGGGCTCGTTCCGCTTCAAACAGAAGCGGGCGGGCGACCAGAGGCCGACCCGCCCGCGTCATGAACGACACTCCCGCCCTTGGACGGGAGCATCCACAGCTTACCGCGGGCTGGCTTCGCGCTTGCCGTCGAGCCGGCGGGCGATGCTCCAGCCGTTGTCGTCGCGCAGCGCGGCGGGGAGCAGCGCCGGCGCGAGGTTCTGGAAGCAGACCGGGCGCAGGAAGCGCGCGATCGCCAAGGTGCCGACCGAGGTCGTCCGCCCGTCGCTCGTCGCCGGGAAGGGGCCGCCGTGGACCATCGCCGGCGCCACCTCGACACCGGTCGGCCAGCCGTTCGCCAGCACGCGGCCGACGCGGCGTGCGATCACCGGCATCAGCTTGGCTGCATCCGCCTCGTCGGCGGGATCGAGCTGCAGCGTCGCGGTGAGCTGGCCTTCGAGCTTGCCGACCACCGCGATGATCTCGTCGATGCTGGCGCAACGGACGACCACCGACGACGATCCGAACACCTCGTGCGACAGCGCGACGTCGGCGAGGAACTGCTCCGCCGTCGTCTGGAACAGCGCGCCGACCGCCTGGTTGACACCTTCGCCGACCTTGCCGCGCGCGATCGTCGTCACGGCGGAATGGCTGGCGAGCGCCTCGACGCCCTTTTCGAAGCTCGCATGGATGCCGGGGGACAGCATCGTCGCCGGCTGGCTGTCGGTCAGCGCCGCGCCGGCGTCGCGCACGAAGGCGTCGAGCTCCGGACCGTCGATCGCCAGCACCAGGCCGGGGTTGGTGCAGAACTGCCCCGCGCCCATCGTCAGCGATGCGACGTACTCCTTGGCGAGCGCCGCCCCGCGCGCGGCGAGCGCGGCGGGGAAGATCACCACCGGATTGATGCTCGACATCTCGGCATAGACCGGGATCGGCTCGTCACGCTCGGCGGCGATGCGGGCGAGGGCGAGGCCGCCGGCGCGCGAGCCGGTGAAGCCGACCGCCTGGATGCGCGGATCGGCGACCAGCGCGCCGCCCAGCTCGTTCGTTTCGCCGGGAAGATAGGAGAAGACGCCGGCGGGCAGCCCGGCGGTCTTCACCGCCTGCTGGATCGCGCGGGCGACCAGCTCGCCGGTGCCGGGATGCGCGGGATGGCCCTTGACCACCACCGGGCAACCGGCGGCGAGCGCCGAGGCGGTGTCGCCGCCCGCCACCGAGAAGGCGAGCGGGAAGTTGGAGGCGCCGAACACCGCCACCGGACCGATGGCGAGGTTGATGCGGCGCAGGTCGGGGCGCGGCAGCGGCGCGCGCTCGGGCTGCGCCGGATCGATCGTCGCGTCGAGGAAGTCGCCCTGGCGCACGACGCCGGCGAACAGACGCAGCTGACCGACGGTCCGGCCGCGCTCGCCCTCCAACCGGGCGCGCGGCAGGCCGCTCTCGGCCATCGCGCGCTCGATCAGCGCGTCACCGATGTCGAGGATGTTCTGCGCAATGCCTTCGAGGAAGGCGGCGCGCGCCTCGAGGTCGGTGGCGGCGAAGGCGGGGAAGGCCGCTTCGGCGAGCGCGCAGGCCTCGGCCACCGCATCGGCACGCGCCGACGAGAAGTCCGGGGTCAGCGTTTCGCCGCTCGCCGGATTGACCGCGGTGAAACGGTCGGAAGCTTGGCGTGATTCGCCGCCGATCAGCAGGGCGCCGTCGATCATCGGAAATACCTCTCAGGAAATTGTCTGAGTTAATCTAGGCCACCGGCCGCCCCGCGACAATGGCGCACGTTGATCCTCGTCGCGCGTCAGGCTCACTCCTCCGCTTCGAACGTCACGGCCTCGCCGCTGTCCTGCGGATCGAGATCCCAGAGCGCAGCGACCTGTTCGACCGCGCGGCGGGCGATCGCGTCGAGCGATTCGGGGCAGGAGGCCTGCACGTCCCAATTATGCCCGGCTCCCGCCCACGGCTCGGCGAGCGTCGGTAGCATGAAGTCGATGGCGGTCCCCTCACTGTCGAGCGACAGACGCAACGCCGCGCGGTTAAGCTCGTCGCGCAGGGCCTCGGCACCCAGCGTCGGGCGGGGGTGGCCGGCGGCAGCATGTCCGGCCGATCCGGACTGGGGTTCGTCGTCTTCCATGACAGGGCAAGCGCAACAGGATGAGGATCGTTCCGCTACGTTACCCATCGACATTTTCGACCCGGAACCTGCCGCGATGCGGTAGATTGCTGTTCTTCATCGGAAAAAGCGTCAATGGGCGGGGATGCGCTATTTGCTCCTGCCCGCCCTGACGCTCGCCACCCCCGCCGTCGCGCAGACTGGCGCGGCGGCTGACGACATCATCGTCACCGGGCGCGGCCTGCCCGATTCGCCCGGCGAGCGCGCCTTCGACATCGTCACGATCGATCGCGACCGCTTGCAGGCCAATGCCGCCGCGCGGCTCGAAAGCGTGCTCGCCGACGTCGCCGGCCTCCAGCAATTCCGCCGCTCGGACAGCCGCAGCGCCAATCCGACCAGCCAGGGGATCAGCCTGCGCGGCATCGGCGGCAATGCGTCGAGCCGGGCGCTGCTGATCGTCGACGGCGTGCCGCAGGCCGATCCGTTCGGCGGCTGGGTCGCCTTTCCGGCCTATGCCACCGGCCGGTTGGGGCAGGTGCGGGTGACGCGCGGCGGCGGCAGCGGCTATTTCGGCCCGGGGGCGCTCACCGGCACGGTGCAGATCGACAGCGCGACACCCGACCAGCTCGCCCCGCTCGACGCGAGCGTCTTCTACGGCAGCCGCGATTCGGTCGACGCGCAGGGCAATGCCGCCCTGGTCCGCGACGGCGGCTTCGCGACGCTGTCCGCGGCCTATGCGCGCGGCGACGGCTTCGTGCCCACCGTCGCCGGACAGCGTGGCCCGGTCGACCGGCCGGCGCCCTACGAACAGGCCTCCGCCGCGCTGCGCACCGTCGTGACGATCGCGCCGGCGACCGAACTCCAGGCCAATGTCAGCGCCTTCACCGACCGGCGCGAGCGCGGCACCGCTTATACCGCCAACCAGTCCGACGGGGCCGACGCCAGTCTGCGGCTGGTCGGACGCGGCCGCTGGGGCTGGTCGGCGCTCGCCTATCTGCAGACGCGCGCCTTCGCGTCGAGCTTCGCCAGCGTCAACGCGGCGCGCACCACCGCCAGCCAGTCGCTGAATCAATATAACACGCCCGCGACCGGACTCGGCGCGCGGATCGAGGTGCAGCCGCCGGTCGCCGACACCGTCGACCTGCGGCTCGGCGCCGATCTGCGCGACGTGTCGGGCAAGACGCAGGAGCTGTTCACCTTCGTCGCCGCCCGTCCGACGCGCCGCCGCGAGGCGGGGGGCGAGACGCGGACGCAGGGCCTGTTCGCCGACGGCAGCGTCACGCTCGGCGACCTGACGCTGACCGGCGCGGCGCGGATCGACTGGTGGACGATCGACGGCGGCTATCTCAGCGAACGCCCGCTCGCCGGCGGCGCGGCGCTGACCGATACGCGTTTCGCCGACCGGTCGGGGGACGAGGCGACCGGGCGGGTCGGCGCGGCCTGGCGCGCGGCCGGCTGGCTGACGCTGCGCGCCGCCGGCTATCGCGGCTGGCGGCTGCCGACGCTCAACGAACTCTACCGGCCGTTCCGCGTCGGCAATGACGTCACCGCGGCCAACGCCGCGCTGTCGCCCGAGCGGCTGACCGGGATCGAGGCGGGCGCGACGCTCACCCCGCTTGCCGGAGCGAGCCTCGCCGCGACGGTGTTCCGCGACCGGCTGACCGATGCGATCGCCAACGTCACTTTGTCGTCGACGCCGACCAGCGCGTCGCGCGTCCGCCGCAATCTCGACGCGATCCGCTCGACCGGGGTGGAGGTGGACGCGCGCTACGCCTTCGGGCCGTTCGACGCGCTCGCCTCGTGGAGCCATGTCGATGCGCGGGTGCGCGCCTCGGGTGCGGCGGCGACGCTCGACGGGCTGCGCCCGGCGCAGACGCCGCGCGATGCGGTGTCGGCGACGCTCGGCTGGCGCCGCGAACGCGCCGCGCTGTCGGCGACGCTGCGCCATGTCGCGCGACAGTTCGATGACGATCAGAACAGCCGCAGCCTCGCGCCCGCGACGACGCTCGACGGCTATGCCGCGCTGCCGCTCACCCGCGCGCTGACGCTGGAGGCACGCGCCGAGAACCTGTTCGATGCCCGCGTCGAGGCGGGGATCAGCGGCGCGAATATCGTCGAGCGCGCCACCCCGCGGACGCTGTGGATCGGGCTGCGCGCACGGCTCGGCTGACGCGGGCATCGACGCGGCGGCCGCGGGGGATTAAGCGGCGCGCGTGACCGCACCGCTTCGCCTCCGCCTCGACGCCGCCGCTCTCGCCGACAATTGGCGCACGCTCGACCGGATGAGCGGCGCGGCAGCCTGCGGCGCGGCGGTCAAGGCGAACGGCTATGGCCTCGGCGCGATCGCGGTCGCGGAGCGGCTCGCCGCCGCCGGTTGCCGCGATTTCTTCGTCGCGACCTGGGCGGAGGCGGAGCGGCTCGCTCCGCTCGGCCTGTCCGTGTCGGTGCTGCACGGCGTGCGCGACGCGGACATGCCGCTGGCGCTGGCGGGGATCGCCCGGCCGGTGCTCAACAGCGAGGCGCAGGTGGCACGCTGGCGCGCGGCGGGCGGCGGCGCCTGCGACGTGATGGTCGATACGGGGATCAACCGGCTCGGCGTCGCGCCGCAGGCGGTGCGCGACGGCCTGCTCGACGGTCTGGCGATCGAGACCCTGCTCAGCCATCTCGCCTGCGCCGATGAGGACAGCGAAATGAACGCGCGGCAGCGCTCCGCCTTCGCCGGGCTCGCCGGGGCGACCGCGGCGCGGCGGATGAGCCTTGCCAATTCGGGCGGCATCGCGCTCGGCGGCGATTATGCCTTCGATCTGACCCGGCCGGGCATCGCGCTCTATGGCGGCATCGTCCGGTCCGACTATGCCGGGCGCATCCGCAGCGTCGTCACGCCGCAGGCGCAGGTGCTGCAACGCCGTACGGTCGCGGCGGGCGAGACGGTCGGCTATAACGCGACGTGGAGAGCGCCGCGGGCGACCGAGGTCGCGATCCTCAACCTCGGCTATGCCGACGGTTACGTCCGCGGCTTCTCCGACACCGGCACCGCGGGGGAGGGGCGCCTGCCGGTGATCGGCCGCGTCTCGATGGACCTGCTCGCGCTCGACGTCAGCGCCAGCCCGGAACTGGGCGAGGGCGATTGGGTGACGCTCGACTTCGCGTTGCCCGACGCGGCGGCGGCGAGCGGGATGTCGCAATATGAGCTGCTGACGCTGATGGGGCAGCGTTATGATCGGGTCTGGGGTTAGGCGGCTTCCGGCCCGGTCCATACGTCGAACGGGCGCGCGCGTATCCATCGCGTCGCCAGCCATTTGACGCCGCTGCGCACCGGCTCGCCGGCGTGGCGGGCGGTGGCGAGCGCATGCCCCGCGGCATCGACATTGTCGAAGATGATCGCGTCTCCCACGCGCGGGCGGATGACGAGCCCGTGATCGGGAAAACTCGTCTCGCCGCCGGTGAAATCGTCGTTGAGATAGACGAGCACCGTCGCGACGCGCTGATTGCGCACCTGCGGAAGAATGTCCGAATGGAGGCGGAATTGCTGGCCGGGCCGGTAGCGCAACACGGTCAGCGCTTCGCCTTGGCCGATCCGGGTGGCGCTCAGCGCGGCGATCCGCTGGTTGAGCGCGCGGATCACCGGGTCCTCGCGCACCGGGCCGATCACCGCCACGTCCGACGTGCGGATCGGGTGCGGCACCGATCGCCCGGTGCGCGGATCGACGACCGCTGCCGGCGCGAGCAGATCGTCCGCGGCGCGCGCGATATGGGCGCATTCCGCCGGGCTGAACGCCGCGACGGCGCGACGCACGCTGCCGTCGGCGGTGAGCGGCTGAATCACGGGCAGGCTTGCCGGCGTCCCTGCGTCATCGAGCGACATCGCGGCAAGCAGCGTTTTTAGCTGACGCGCCGGCACGTTGCCCGCCGCGACCGCAGTATCGAGCAACCCCATCGCCGTGTGCCAGTCAGCGTCGGCACCGGTGCCGTTGGCGGCGAGCGCGATCTCGATCAGCCGCGCTTCGTCATGGCCGGCGTCGGCCGCCCGTCTGAGTGCGGCACGCGCGCCGGGCAGGTCGCGCGGCAGGGGGCGGCCCTGCAATTGCCACAGGCCGAGCTGGAACAGTGCCTCGCCTTCCCCGGCAGCGGCACGTCGTTGAACCGCTGCGACGGCGGTCATCGGGTCGTTCTGCATCGCCGAATGGTGGACGAAAAAAGGGCCGGTGGAAACCACCGGCCCTCCAGTTTTCGGGTTTGCAGAAGCGCTTAGAAGCGCGCGGTGACGCCCGCGTAGAAGCGACGCCCGATATTGTCGAAGATCGCGCTGCCGGCACCGATGCCGGTCGCGCCGAGCGGCGGCAGGCGATCGGTCAGGTTGTCGACGCCGATGTAGAAGGTCGACCGCTCGCTGAAATCGATGCCGAGCTTGGCGCCGATGTACAGGACATCCGGATAGAAGGGGATGTCGTAATCGTCGAGGTTTTGCGCCGGGCGATCCTGGAAGGCGATGTGATTCTCGATCGCGCCGACCGACTGCTTCGACAGATAGCGGAATTGCGTGTCGAGCGAGATGATGCCGAAGTCAGCACCGAGGTTCACCGTCACCTGATCCTTCGGATACCCCAGTTCGCCCGCCGTGGTGTTGGCGAACGACGGCTGCAACGGATTGAGGAAGCTGTTGCTGTCTATGATATGCGAGTAGATCACCTGACCCGAAACGCGCGTACCGCCGAAGGTACGGGCATACGACAGGTTTGCATCGATGCCGCGGCGGGTCAGGCTTGCATAGTTCAGCGGATTGTCGAGCAACGATCCTTCAACAATGCGATAGGCCTGCTCGCCGTTGGGACCAGTGGCACCAGCGGCAACACGTTGGAACTGCGCGCAGAACTGGTTGTCAGTGATCGAGGGCGAGTCATAGCAATTATTGACGGTGGCTTGTGCGCCTGCCGAGTTGATTACGTTGTTAACCTTGATGTTATAGTAATCGACCGACAGAATTAGTCCCGGTGCAAAGGTAGGCGAAATCACTGCGCCATAAGTGTACGAATCGGATTTTTCAGCGCGGAGATTGGCGTTGCCACCGCTCAGGATTTCGAGCGACTGGGCATATTGATAGTTGTAAGTGGTCGGGATGCCGGCCGCAGCGCAATTTGCGGCGCGGAACTGCGTACCACGACCAAGGTTGTCCGCAGAACACGGATCAAGGAACGCGGGCGCAAAATTCTGCCCAGCCGCAGCGTAGAGTTCGCTGAGGTTCGGCGCACGCACCGAGCGGCCGTAATTCGCGCGGAAGCGGATACCCTCAACCGGCGCCCAAACGCCGTTGAGGTTGTATGTGTAGACCGTGCCGGCTGAACCCTTGTAATCGGACACGCGGCCAGCGGCACCGAATGTGACCTCCTTAAGGAGCGGAAGATCCTTGAGCAGCGGGATGCGCAGCTCGCCGAAGGCTTCCTTGACTTCGAACGACGGCGGATCGAACCGGGCCAACGCATTGTAGAAGGTGTAGCCGGCCTGGACGTATGGATCGGCCTGGAAGTAGTTCGTCTCACGACGATATTCTGCGCCGACCGAGAAGCCGACCGCGCCGCCCGGCAGGTTGAAAAGCTTCGACGAGTCGCCCGAGACGTTGGCGAGGAGGTCGAGCTGGGTAATCTTGCCTTCCGAGACGGTGTTGCGCAGCACGTAATTGCGCGTCGCGTCCGAAATGCTGCCGACGCCGAACGGATTGAGCGGCTGGCAGGCGGCGATATCGCTGGCGAGGTTCGCTGCATTGCCGCCGAGATCCTCACCGAAGGCGAAGCGGCTGGCATCGAGCTGCGCGCCGCAGACGATCTGGCCAGTCGCTGGATTGCGCACCGCGTCGAGCGCTAGGCTCAGCCGCTGCACGTCGACGTTGCCGAGGACGCGGGTGCGCTCCTTAAACTCGCCGTAATTTGCCGAAACTTCGTAATTGAAGGTGTCGAGGAACTCGCCGCGTACGCCGCCGACGATGCGATACGTTTCCCGACGCGCGTCTTCACGACGAGTGCCAAGGTCGGTCAGGTTTTTGCGCAGGACAAAGCGGGTTGATCCGGCGTTGATACGTCCGATCAACGCATCGCGATTTTGTTCTCGCGACGTGACGACACCGTTTGCGTCCGTTGTTGCGACAATCGTTGCACCGTTTGTTGGGTTGATAAAGTTGTTGGCAGACAGCAACGCCTGCGCGGTGAGGGCTGCTCGTGCATCGGCGCTGAGATAGGGATTGTCGAGGCGAGGACGTTCATACAACGCGTCGATCGTCGAGCCCGTGTAGAAGGCCGGACCGGAGCCGCCAAGGCTGACCGAATCGACGCGGACATATTTGGCTTCGATGAACGGCACAAAGGCATCCGACACGGCAAAGTGGCCGACCAGGTTTGCCGAGTAGCGATCGAGCTGCGGAAGCAACTGAAGAAGCGTTCCTTCGCGGAACGTGTTGCCGTTTCCGCCGATGAAGCTGCTGCCCGACGGAGACGCCGAAGGGCTGGTGGTCGAACCGTTGGCGATGCCGACGCGGGTGCCGGTTTCGGGAACGAGCGTGCCGCCCGGCTGGAACAGATAATTGCAGGTGTAGGCGCGACCCAGCGAATCGCGGCCACAACGCGCTTGCGCTCCGGCGCCGGGTGCCGAGCCGACGAACGAGACGAGGCCGCCGTCGAATATTGTCGCACCGCGAATGTTGCGGAAGAACACCGCATCCGGCACGCCGTCATAATTCAATTTGCCGTCGACGCCGACGCCCGGTGCGTCGACATTGGTCGTGACAAAGCCGTCGGCCTGGCGATAGGCCTTGCGGTCCGACGCGAACACCGCCTCGGTGCGGGCATATTCGAGGTTGACCGCAAGGTTGCCGCGGCCGTCGGCGAAGTTCTTGCCGCCGGTCAGGCTGACGAAATAGCTGCCTGCGTCCTTCTCGTCGCTGACGCCGCCCTGGGCGCGGATCTGCAAGCCTTCGAAATTCTGCTTGAGGCGGAAGTTGACGACGCCGGCGATCGCGTCCGAGCCGTAGACCGCGGAGTTGCCGCCGGTGACGAGGTCGACGCCCTCGATCAGGTCGGTCGGGATCGTGTTGACGTCCACCGACACCGCATTGTTGAGGATGTCAGACCCGACATGGCGGCGGCCGTTGACGACGACGAGCGTGCGCGACGTGCCGAGCCCGCGCAGATCGAGCAGGTTGAGACCGCCGGTGCCGAGGAAGCGCGTCGAGTTCGACTGGCTGTAGGTGCTCTGCAGCTGCGGCAGATCGTTGAGCACGTCACCGATCGAGGTGCGCGCGGTCTGGGTCAGCTCGGCGGCCGAGACGGTGGTGATCGGAACCACCGATACCTGGTTGGGCGAACGGATGCGCGATCCGGTGATGACGATTTCCTCGGACGGCCGCGTCGGCTCGTCCTGATCGGGCGCCGCCATCGAGGTCCCGGCCGTGTTGCTGCCGGCCTGCGGCGCATTCGTATCGGGAGCGGTTTGCGCGAAGGCATTGGTGGCGAGCAGCATCCCGCCCGCGAGCGCGCTCGCGGAGAACAACCAGTTCTTCATAATAGTCCCCTGTGTCAGGCGTTTATCGCCTTTGTCAGGGGACCATGTTGGCAAACGCACGGCCGCAGGGACAAGCGGCAATGCCTCCAAAACGTGTCAATCTTGTCATTTAGCTGTAATGTGTCGCCAAAATGACACGATCATGACGGCCATCATGTCCAAATGTTTCGTTTACGTCAGCGCCGGTGTCCTGGCGCTTCAGCGCTCCACGCACATCGCGATGCCCATGCCGCCGCCGATGCAGAGCGTCGCCAGCCCCTTCTTCGCATCGCGCTTCTGCATCTCGTAAAGCAGCGTGGTGAGCACGCGCGCGCCGCTCGCGCCGATCGGATGGCCGATCGCGATCGCGCCGCCGTTGACGTTGACCTTGCCGGCATCCCAGCCGAGCGCCTTGCCGACCGACAGCGCCTGCGCCGCGAACGCCTCATTGGCCTCGATCAGGTCGAGGTCGGCGAGCGTCCAGCCGGCCTTGTCGAGCGCCTTCTGCGAGGCGGGCACCGGCCCGATCCCCATCACCGACGGGTCGACGCCCGCGCTCGCCCAGCTGCGGATCGTCGCCAGCACCGGCGCGCCGCGCTTTGCGGCCTCCTCGCGGCTCATCAGCACCAGCGCGGCGGCGCCGTCGTTGAGGCCGCTGGCATTGGCGGCGGTGACGGTGCCGTCCTTCTTGAACGCCGGGCGGACGCCGCCGACGCTCTCCAGCGTCGCGCCGGCGCGGATATATTCGTCGTCCGCCACCACCGTGTCGCCCTTGCGGCCCTTGATCGTCACCGGCGCGATCTCGTCGGCGAAGCGGCCGCCGGCGCGCGCCGCCTCCGCCTTGTTCTGGCTGGCGACGGCGAAGGCGTCCTGGTCGGCGCGCGTCACCTGATATTCCTCGGCGAGATTCTCGGCGGTGATGCCCATGTGATAGCCGTTGAACACGTCGGTCAGGCCGTCGACCAGCATCGTGTCGACCAGGCTGATCGCGCCCATCTTGGTGCCGCCGCGCATCGTCTGCGCGTGCGCGCTCAGCGACATGCTCTCCTGGCCGCCGGCGACGACGATCGTCGCGTCGCCGGTCTGGATCGCCTGCGCGGCCAGCGCCACCGCGCGCAGCCCCGATCCGCACACCTGGTTGACGCCCCAGGCCGGCACCTCCTTGGGGATGCCCGCCGCCATCGATGCCTGCCGCGCCGGATTCTGGCCCTGCGCCGCGGTCAGCACCTGGCCGAGGATCACCTCGGACACGTCGGCGCCGTCGACGCCGGCCTGGGCGAGCGCCGCCTCGATCGCGATGCGGCCGAGCTCGTGCGCGGGGGTGGCGGCGAAGGCGCCCAGGAAGCTGCCGACGGGGGTGCGCTTGGCGGCGGCGATAACGATCTCGGTCATGATGATCCTACTCCTTTGCGGCCTGTCTACCGCCCGGCAGCGCGGCGATCCAGTGCGCCAGCGGCTCCCACAGCATCGCCCGCCCGCGTCCGCCGACGATCATCCCGACATGGCCGAGGCCGAGGTCGCGCCGATCTTCAAGCCCGGCGGCGGTCGCCGCGGGGACGATCCGGTCGGTGAGCGAGACGAACTCGACCGCGGGGCAGGTGAGGCGCTCCGGCCCGGCGGCGACGCCGCGGATCGGCCAGCCGCCGGTGCCGGGGCGGTCGGCGGCGACGAAGCCCTCGAACAGGTCGCGCGCAGCGGCGAGCGGCAGCGGCTCGCCGGCATTGGCCCAATCCTCGAGCCGGACGAAGGCGCGCGCCGCCGCGCCGTCCGGATCGAGCCGGCCGAACGATTCATATTTGGCGACGGTGCGCGCCGGGTCGAGCCGCCAGAAGCCCGCCTGCAACGCCTCCATCGGCAGCACGCCGAGCGCCTCCGCGGTCGGCGCGGCGGCGTGCCACAGGTCGAGCATCGCCGGCGCGGCATCGCCATAGCCGGCGAAATGCCACGGCGCGGCGATCGTCGCGAGTCCCGCGACCTGCGTCGCCCCCGCCGCGGCGAGCGCCATCGTCCCGCCGAGGCAATAGCCGACCAGCACCGGCGGTTCGTCGAGCTGCTCGATCAGCCGCAGCAGCAGCGATTCGACGTGGCCGGTCATGTCCATGTCGCGGTCTGCGGCCCCCGGCGATCCCCAGTCGACCAGCGCGACGCGGAATCCCTGTTGCGCCATCCAGCGGACCAGCGATGCCTCGCCGAGGTCGAGGATCGCCGGCGGATTGATCAGTGACGGCACGAACACCACCATGCGCCCGCGCCCGCCGTAATAGCGCAGCGACGCGCGCCCCGCGGTGGCGAGCGCCGGCATCGGCGCGGGCGGCGCGGGGCGGGGCGCCTGCTGATAGGCGGCGAGTCCCGCCAGCGCCGCGGCGGTACGCGCCGGCTCCGCCGCGGTTTCGCTGCGCAGCATCTCGAGGAACAGGGGCAACGGCCGCGGACCGTGTTGCGGTGCGAAAAATTGCGGCGTACCATCGGGATCAGTCACGGCAACGCACCGTCGCGCAACAGGGGAGCGGTATGAGGAAACAGGCCAGGGGCGACGGAATCGTCATCATCAAGAAATACGCCAACCGGCGCCTCTACAATACCGAGACCTCGTCCTACATCACGCTCGACCATCTGGCGACGATGACCCGCGACGGCCGCGACTTCAAGGTCGTCGACGCCAAGACCGACGACGACATCACCCATAACGTGCTGACCCAGATCATCATGGAAGAGGAAAGCCGCGGCCAGACGATGCTGCCGGTCAGCTTCCTGCGCCAGCTTATCTCGATGTACGGCGATTCGATGCAGGCGATGGTGCCGGGCTATCTGGAGGCGTCGATGGACAGCTTCCGCCGCAACCAGGAACAGTTCAAATCGGCGGTCGAAGGCGCCTTCGCCCACTCGCCCTTCGCCGAGATCGCCAAGCGCAACCTGCAGATGTTCGAGGTCGCGGCGCAGGCGTTCCAGACCCCGGCGGCGGCGGTCGCGCCCGCCCCCGCCGCGCCGCCGGCGAGCAAGGACGACGAGATCGCCGCGCTCAAGGCCGAATTGTTGCGGCTGAAGGACAAGGTCGAAAAGCTCGGCTGACCCATGCCGCTCCTGTTCTGGGGCGCGGGCGGCACGGTACTGCTCGCGCTCGTCGCCGCCTTCGCCGACCGCCGTCGCCGGTTGCGCGCCGATCCCGACCGGGTCGGCCTCATCGACTGGCGGACGGTGCAGATGGCGGCGCTGCTTGCGACGATCCTGCTGGTCAGCCTCGGGCTGCACACGCGGTAGTTTTTTCTCTTCGACGCGGGGGCGTTTGGGTTCGCGCAGAGGAGCGGAGGGCGCAGAGGTGTCCCGATCGGCGTGTAGCGCCTCTGCCGTTCTGGCGACGTTGGATCGCCGGAACGATCAATCCTTCCGCGCCTCCGCGCCTCCGCGTGAACAATTTTTCTTCGCCCGCCGCTCATTCATAAGAAGCGGGGATGAGCCATTGGCGAGAAGAAGATAGGGTTCACGCGGAGGCGCGGAGATGTCTCTTTTGCCGCGCACGATTTGCCCCAGTCCTACGAGTGAGGTGGGGCTGCTGGCGCAGCCATTTTCTCTGCGTCCTCTGCGCCTCTGCGCGCATCAAATCTTCAGTAGAATTGCCGCAGCGTCAAAGTCCGCACCGTCCCGTCGCACAGGCCGAGCCGCACCACCGTTCCCGGCGTACCGATCGCCCATTTCGCCAGCGCGCTCGTCGGATAGTCGGCCGTTACCGGCGCGTCGTTGATCCGGCAGATCGTCTCGCCGGCGCGCCAGCCCGCCGCCGCCGCCGGTCCGCCGCGCATGACGTGCAGCACCTTGAGCCGGTCGCGCGTCAGCCCGACGAGCAGCCCGCTGGTCGAGCGCAGCGGCGGCGCATCCGCATCGGGGCCGGGCTTGAGCACCATCCGTCCGGCGCCGGGGTCGAGCAGCACCCGATAGCTCTGCAACAGCCCCGATCCGACCCGACCGGCGACGCCGATCGTCTCCGAAAAACCCGCGGGCGGCTCGACGCGCGTCTCAACATTGCGGATCTGCTGCTGGCCGATCGCGACCGCCGGCAGGATGGCGAGCGTGCTCACCGTCTCGCCGGCGAGGCCGAAGGAGATGGTCGTCGTCGTCGGCAGCTTGGCGATGCCCGCACTCGCCGCCGACGCCGCCGACAGCGTCAGCGCCGACCCGTCGCCGGTGTCGACGATCATCGGCGACAGCCGCTTGCCCGCGATCGTCGCGCTGCTCTCATAGACGCGGCGCCCGGCCGAGATGGTCAGCGGCGCGATCGCGCCGACGAACGGCAGCCGCCCCGACGGGAGCAGGCGGAAGCGGTGATTGGCATAATCGATGTCGAGCGCATGGCCGCCGGTGACGTCGCGGCCGATCAGCATGTCGACCGCCTGTGCGCTGCCGGTGGCGAGCGCCGGTAGATCGGCGACGGTGACGCCGCCGCCGCTGCGCGTCAGCCCGCCGATCACCAGCCGCCGGGTCGGCAGCCAGCCGACCGCCACCGCGCCGTTGCCGCCGCCGCCGATCGCCGTCGCCTGTCCGTCGGCGGTGATCCGCGCCGGATCGGCGGCGGCGGATTTGCTCGCCAGCACCGAATAACTCACGCCGGTATCGAGGATTGCGGTCACGGGGCGCGCATCGAGCGTCAGCGTGAAGCGGATCTGGTTGCCCGGGGTGAGATCGAACGGCACCCAGCGCGCTTCGCTGTCGGCGGCGAGCGTCGCCACGCCTTCGCGCACCGGAGGCACGGGCGCGGCGGCGATCAGCAGCAGGGGAAGAAACAGACGCATCGCCGGACCCTAACGACGGATCGCCGACGCCGCCACAAAGGCTTGGGGGCAGGGTGGCATCAACCCGGTCGAGGATCGGGCCGAATGTCGCTCGATGCTTGTGCAGGCATGGCCCTGGCGCGATCCACCCACCCATCACCGCCGTCATCGCGGTGAATGACAGCCGCCGCCGCGTCGCCTAAGGGATTGCGCGTGACGTCGCTCCGCCGCCTGTTGCTGGATCATCGCGCGCTGGCGGCGTGGCTGCTGGCGCTGGCGCTCGCCGTGCGGCTGCTCGTGCCGGCGGGCTATATGATCGATCGGGTCGATGGCCGGCCGGTGCTGGCGATCTGTAGCGGTTATGGGCCGGTGCGCGCCGCGCCGATGGCCATGACGATGCCGATGGCGCATGCCGGTGCCGGCCATGACGCGCAGGGCGCACCGCATCCGGTCGCGGACAGCCCTTGCCCGTTCGGCGCGCTCGCGCAGGCCGTCGCGCTGCCGGTCGTGCCGCTGCTGCTCGCGCTCGCGATCGCCTTTGCGATGGCGCTGGCGATGCGGCCGCACCGCCGGCCGGTCCTGCCCGACCGCATCTACCTCCGCCCGCCGCTGCGCGGACCGCCGCGCCCCGCCTGATCCGACCTTTGCCTTCATGACGGCGCGCGCCAGCGGGTGCGCGCCTGGATCAGGACGAATATCAATGCACCTCAGACCAACCGCGGCAGCGGCGGGCCTTGCGCTCGCGCTGGCGAGCCCGGCATCCGCACAACAGGACGACGCCACGCGACCATCGGCGACGCAGGACACCAGTTTCTCGGTCGGCGACATCGTCGTCACCGCCGGCGAGATGATGCGCGCGCCGAGCAACGTCGTCACCTCGATCGACCGGCTCGGCGGCGATGTCGCGCAGCGGCAGAATGTCGACAACAGCTGGGAATTGTTCGCGCGCCTGCCCGGCGTGTTGCTGACCGACTTCAACCAGGGCACCACCTCGGGCCGCTTCTCGATCCGCGGCTTCAACGGCGAGGGCGAGATCAACGCGGTCAAGCTGCTGATCGACGGCGTGCCGAGCAATGCCAACGACGGCAGCATGCCGCTGATCGACGCGGTGATGCCGCTCGACATCGCGCAGATCGAACTGGTCCGCGGCACCGCCGACCCGCGCTACGGCCTCCACGCGATCGCCGGCAGCGCCGATATCGCGACGCGGATCGGCGGCAATTACCTCGACATGCGCGCGCTCGGCGGCGCGTTCGGCACCGCCGACGGACAAGTGTCGGCGGGGGTCGAGACCGGCCGGTTCAGCCAGAATTACGCGCTCGGCTACCGGCATAGCGACGGCTATCGCGATCATGCCGGGCTCGATCGGCTGAGCTTCGCGGGCAAATGGTTCTACGACTGGGGCGGGGTGCGGCTCGGCGGCATCGCCCGCTATGCGCAGACGCGCGCCGACGAACCCGGCTATCTCACCGATGCCGATGCCTATCGCGACCGCCGCCTGTCCTATCCCGTCTCGGCGAGCGACGGCGGCCGGCGGCAGACGGGCCAGTACAGCCTTCACCTCGATGCCGATCTCGCCCCGACGCTGGCGCTGACCGCCAAGGGCTATGCCAGCAGCCTCGACGACGATCGCTACGTCCGCTTCTCGGCGACCGTCGCGCAGCAGCGGCGGCTGACGCAGGAGCAGCAATACGGCGGACTCGCCGCGCTCCATTACCATCCGCAGGTCGGCTTTCTGCACCGGCTGATGATCGAGGTCGGCGGCGACGTACAGCGGCAGGACAACCAGAGCCTGCGCTGGCTGACCGCCGACCGCCGCATCACCAGCCAGACACGCGATCAGGCCTTCGGTCTGACGATCGCCGGCGGCTATGCGCAGGCGGTGATCGAGCCGGTCGGGTGGCTCAGCATCACCCCGGGCTGGCGCATCGACACGGTGTCGGGATCGCTGCGCAACCGCCTCAACGGATTACGCTATCCCATCAACGATTACGGCACGATCAGCCAGCCCAAGCTCAGCGTCGCGGTCATGCCGCTCGCCGGCCTTACCGCTTACGGCAATTACGGGCGGACGTTCCAGATCGGCGTCGGCGCGGGCTCCTATCGCGTGCCGCCGCGGATCACCAATCTCGCGCCGTCGATCAACGAAGGCTGGGAGGCAGGCGTCAAATATGCACGCGGCCGCTGGCTCGAGACGCGGGTCGCGCTGTGGCAGCAGACCGCGAGCGGCGAGATCAAGCGCCGGCTCAACGATCCCTCGGGCGACAGCGACAATCTCGGCAGGACACGCCGGCGCGGGGTCGACGTCCAGCTCAACCTGACGCCGGTGCGCGGCGCGACGCTGTGGGGCGCCTATTCCTACCAGCATGCGCGGATCGTCACGCCCGATCCGGCGACGCCGTCGCAGGCGGGCAATTGGATCGACCATGTCCCCCAGAACCTGTTCTCGGGCGGTGTCGACCTCGTCCCCGCCGAACGCTGGCGGCTGTCGCTGTCGGGCAACGGCCAGTCGAGCTATCATCTCACCCCGGCCAACAGCCTGCCGCGCTATGGCGATTATCTGGTGGTCAATGGTGAGGTGGCGTGGCGGCTGCGACCGCAGCTGGAACTCGCCGCGCAGCTCAAGAACATCGGCAACCGGCATTACGAATATGCCTGGTACGACGGCACGCAGGTGCTGCACTCGCCCGCCGATCCGCGCGCGCTCTACGGCAGCCTGCGGCTGACGCTGTGAGCGCGCGCGGTATCGTCCGCCGGGTGCATCTGTGGCTGGGGCTGAGCGTCGGCGCGTTGTTCGTGCTGACCGGGCTGACCGGCAGCCTGCTCGTCTTCTACCCGGCGATCGACGGTGCGCTGCATCCCGGCCTCGCGCGGGTGGCGGCGGGCGCACGGCCGGCGTCGTGGCAGGCGGTGTATGACGCGCTGCGCCGCGCCGAACCGGGGCGTGACGGGGCATGGCGGATCGAGGTGACGCCCGACGGCGGGCCGATCCCGGTCCGCTATTACGCCGCCCGCGAGACGCGCGCGCGTGCCTTCGCGCCGCTGATGCTGTGGCTCGATCCGGTACGGCTGACGGTGGTGCGGCGCGGTTTCTGGGGCGGCTATGCGACGACCTGGCTCTACGATCTCCATTACCGGCTGCTGCTCGAAAAGCCGGGGGCGCTGGTGATGGGGATCGCCGGGATCGTCATGCTGGCGATGCTGGTCAGTGGATTGTGGGCGTGGTGGCCGCGACCCGGCGGCTGGCGACGCTCGCTTGCGTGGAAGCGGGAGGCGGCGCGCTCGCGGCGCCTGTACGACTGGCACAAATGGGCGGGGATCGGCAGCGCCCAGGTGCTGGTCGTCGTCGCCGCGACCGGCGTGCTGCTCGACCTGCCCGATCAGGTCCATCCGCTCGTCGCGCGCGCCTCGCCGCTGTTCGCGACGCCGCCGCTGCGCAGCGTCCCGAACGGCCCGCCGCTGCCGCTCGATACGCTGGTCGACCGCGCGGAGCGGGCGCTGCCCGGCGGCGCGCTGGCGTGGATCGAGACGCCGGCGGACGCGCATGGCGTGGTGCGCGTCAACCTCGCGCTGCCGGGCGAGCCGAGCCGCCGCTTCCCGCGCAGCAACGTCTGGCTCGATCCCTATACCGGGCGGGTGCTCGCGGTGCGCGACGCGCGGCGCGACGGCGGCGGCGATACGCTGCTCGACTGGCTGCACCCGCTGCACGATGGCGAGGCCTTCGGACTGGCGGGACGCTGGCTGGCGTTCGTCTCCGGGCTGGTGCCGGCGGTGCTGTTCGTCACCGGTGTGTGGCGGTGGCGGGTGCGGGGGCGGGCTCGAGCGAGGGCGGAGGCGCGCTAGGCGCCCCCCTTATTTCATCAGCACCAGTTCCTCCGCCATCGTCGGGTGCAGCGCGACCGTCTCGTCGAACTGCGCCTTGGTCAGCCCCGCCTTGACCGCGATCGCCGCCGCCTGGAGGATTTCCGGCACGTCGGGGCCTATCATGTGCAGGCCGACGATCCGCCCGGTCTCGCCGTCGCAGACCATCTTGTAGAGCGCCCGCTCGTTGCGCCCGGCGAGCACGTTCTTCATCGGCCGGAAGTCGGACGAGTAGACGCGGATCGAGCCGAGCTTCTGCTTCGCCTCGCTCTCGGTCAGGCCGACGCCCGCCATCGGCGGATGGCTGAACACTGCCGAGGGGATGTTGGTGTAATCGACGCTGGTCGGCTTGTTGCCGTAGAAGGTGTCAGCGAACGCCTGGCCCTCGCGGATCGCCACCGGGGTCAGCTGGATGCGGTTGGTGACGTCGCCGATCGCGAAGATGCTGTCGACGCTCGACCGGTTCTGCGCATCGACGACGATCGCACCCCTGTCGAGCGCGACGCCTGCTGCCTCGAGCCCGAGGTCGCGGGTATTCGGTACGCGGCCGGTGGCGAACATCACCATGTCGACGGTGACCGGCTCGTGGTTGCTCATATGCACCGTCAGGCAGCCGCCCTCGCCCTTGACCAGTTGCTGGAAGGTCGCGTCGAACTTGAATTCGAGGCCCTTCATCATGCTGATCTGCAACAGCCGGTCGCGGATCGACAGGTCGTAGCCGCGCAGGATGTCCTGCGTCCGGTTCATGATCGTGACGTGCGCGCCGAGCTGATGGAAGATGCCGGCGAATTCGTTGGCGATATAGCCGGCACCGGCGATCAGGATGCGCTTGGGGATGGCATCGAGGTGGAACGCCTCGTTGCTGGTGATGCCGTGCTCCGCACCGGGGCAGTCGGGCACCGCCGGATGCGCGCCGACCGCGACGAGGATGCGCTCGGCCGTCTTCTCGCTGCCGTCGGCGAGGCGGACGCTGTGCGGGCCGGTGACGACGGCGCGCTGGTGGATGATCTCGACGCCGTGATTCTCCAGCGTCTGCGTATAGGCGCCGTTGATCCGGTCGACCTCCTCCAGCACATTGTCGCGTAGCGTCGGCCAGTCGAAGGCGCATTCGTCGGGCACCTGCCAGCCGAAGCGCTTGGCGTCCTTGAGGTCCTCGGCGAAATGCGCACCGTAGATCAGCAGCTTCTTGGGCACGCAGCCGCGGATGACGCAGGTGCCGCCGACGCGATATTCCTCGGCGACCGCGACCCTGGCGCCGTGCGCCGCGGCGACGCGGCTGGCGCGCGTGCCGCCCGATCCTGCGCCGATGACGAACAGGTCGTAATCATAGTCAGCCATTATACACTCCGGGAGCGTCGAGCGCCGACCGAAGGCCGAGATGCTGGACGAAGGGGTCGAAATCACGATCGCTATACAATAGCGGCAGGCGATCAAGGATGCATCGCGTCGCGATCAGCGTGTCGATCGTCTTGCGGACGGTGATGCCGCGGCTGCGCAGGTGGCGATAGTGGCGTGCCGCTTCGATGGCGACGCGGTGGTCGCTGACGAAAACGAATTCGAACGCCGACAACGCCGCCAGAGCGGACGAGAATTCCCGTTGATCGCGTGTGCCCTGCAACACTTCCGTGAGGATGAGATCGCCGACCAGGAGCTTACCATGCCGGGCCGTGATCGCCCGCAACGCGGTGGTGTGCCGCGTAACACGATGCGCTAGGTGATCGATCCATACCGATGAATCAACAAGTACGATCACTTCGCCGGGATGTACTTGCTGGTCCGCATGTCGTCGAGGTCACCTTCCCAGCCTAACCCCTGAAGGGCGTCCAGCGCCGCCAGTTGACGCTTGACCCGAAGATACTCCCTCAACGCATAGGATACTGCTTGCTCGGCGGTAGTGGCGTTCGCTACCTGCATTGCTTCCGTGACCAATGCATCATCGATTTGAACGTACATGTCTTAGACTCCGCCGATACCTCGATATAGAGGCATCGCGACGCAGCGACAACGTCACCGCTCGCCGGCGCGGCGCATCGGCATGGCGTCGATCGTTTCGGCGAGCATCTCGGCCGCGATCGGCGTGGCCTTGCGCAGCTTGACGCCGCCGTCCTTGCCGATCAGCACCGCGGCGAACCGGTCCGACGGCATCCGGTAGCGCCGGCGCAACGCCGTCGCCGTATCGGCCGCGCCGGCGACCTGGTCGCCGATCACCGTCACCACGGTGAGGTCGCGCTCGCGCGCCGCTGCATCCCAGCCGGCAAGCGCGCGGCGCTGCGCCACGAGCGCGGGATCGTCCGCGCGCGGCGCCGCCATCACCAGCACGCGCCGCTGCCAGCGCATGGCGGCGACCGTCGTCGGCGACGGAGCGGCTGGGGCGGGTGCGAGCGCCGCGGCGAGGAGGAGCGGGATCATCCGGCGTCAACGCCCGACGATCCCGCCGGTCGCATCAGTCGAGCCCGGCGCGGCGGATCAAGTCTTCGGTCGAGGCGTCGAACGACTGGCCGCCGTGATCCGCCGCCTTGGCCATCTCCTTGCCGAGCTCGACGCCGAACTGGTCGAACGAATTGATGTCGAGCAGCACGCCGTTCACGAACACGCGATGCTCGTAGAAGGCGATCAGCGCGCCCAAGGTCCGCGGGTCGAGCACGTCGAGCAGCAACGTCGAGGACGGCCGGTCGCCGCTGTACGAGCGCGCCGGATCCTCGACCTGCTTGCCCTTCATCAGCGCCGCCCCCTGCGCGAAGGCGTTGAGCAGCAACTGGCGGTGGTGATCCTCGGCCAGCGTGTCGCCGGGCTCGATCACCACGATGAACTCGACGGGGACGAGGTGCGTGCCCTGGTGGAGCAGCTGGAACACCGCATGCTGCGCGTCGGTGCCGACGCCGCCCCAGGTGATCGCCGCGGTCGGCCGCCCGACCGGCCGACCGTCGACCGTCACCCCCTTGCCGTTCGACTCCATCTCGAGCTGCTGGAGGTAGCTCGGCAGCAGCCGCAGCCGCTCGTCATAGGCGAAGGGCGCGCGCGTCTCGGCATGGCGGACCTGCGTGTAATAGAGGTCGGCGAAGGCGGCGAGCGCCGGCGCATTCTGCGCGAGCGGGGTCAGGCGGAAATGCCGGTCCATCGCCGCCGCGCCTTCGAGCAGCTCCTCGAACGCGCCCCAGCCGAGCGCGATCGCCGCGGGGAAACCGATCGAAGACCAGAGCGAATAGCGGCCGCCGACGCCCTCGCCGAACGGCAGGATGCGCGTCTCGTCGACGCCCCATTCCATCGCCTTGTCGGGTGCGGCGGTCAGCGCGATCACCTTGCCATAAGGGTCGCTGACGCCGTGTTCGGTCATCCACTGCAGCGCCGATTCGGCGTTCAGCATCGTTTCCTTGGTGGTGAAGGTCTTCGACGCGACGACGAGCAAGGTCGCGGCCGGATCGAAATCCTTGATCGCATCCTCGAGCGCGACGCCGTCGACGTTGGAGACGATCGCGACGTCATAGCGCTTGTCCTCGCGGCCGAGCGCGTCGACGAGCAGATGCGGGCCGAGCGCCGAACCGCCGATGCCGATGTGCAGCACGTGGCGGATCTCACCGAGCGCGCCGCCCTCGATCGCGTCGATCAGCGAGCGCATCCGTTCGTGGAACTTGCGTGCCAGCGCGACGCTCTCCGGATCGCCCTCGCCGCGTTCGGCGGTGTGGCCGACCGGGCGGTCCTCGGTGACATTGACGTGCTCGCCGCCGAACATCGCGTCGCGCTTGCCGGCGAGGTCCTTGGCCTCCGCCAGCGCGACGAAGGCGTCGATCGCCTCGCGGGTCAGATGCGTCTTCGACCAGTCGAAATGGATACCGGCGACGTCGAGGCTCAATGTGGAGAGCCGCTCGCCGTCCTGTTCGAACAGATCGACCAGCTTGACGGAGGGGAGGGCTTCGATCGCAGACCAGTCGCTCATGATATGTCCTTCGGGGAAGGGATGTCCGGTTGGCTCCGTATCGAACCTGCGCGTCGCGGCAAGCCCCTCGGAACGACTACTCAGGACGCTTAGGGGGCGCTAAGGCTCCCTTCGCTATGGATCAGACTCCGCAAACCGCGCCGGCCGCGGCGACCACGCCGGCCAAGCCCCGGTCCGAACTCGCCGAGACGCTGCGCTTCCTCGTCAAGCTGGCGGTCATCGTGCTGATCCTCAGGAGCTTCCTGTTCGCGCCCTATTCGATCCCCTCGGAATCGATGCTGCCGCGGCTGCTGATCGGCGACTATCTGTTCGTCACCAAGTGGAATTACGGCTATTCGCGCTGGTCGCTGCCGGCCGGGGTGCCGCTGATCCCGGGGCGGATCCTCGGCCGCGATCCGGCGCGCGGCGACGTCGTCGTGTTCCGCTCGCCGGGGCCGGACGATCATGACGTCATCAAGCGCGTCATCGGCCTGCCCGGCGACACGATCCAGGTCCGCCACGGCCAGGTCATCCTCAACGGCAAGGCGATCCCCAAGCAGCGGATCGGTGATTTCATCCTGCCGCTCACCGCCAATTTCGATGCGCAGAAATGCGGCGCGAGCTTCCAGGACGTCGATGCCGCCGGCGTGCCGATCTGCCGCTACCCGCGCTTCCGCGAGACGCTGCCCAACGGCAAGAGCTATGAGGTGCTCGATCAGGCCGACATTCCGCAGGCGGACGATACCGGCCTCTATACGGTGCCGGCGGGCGACGTCTTCCTGATGGGCGACAATCGCGACGACAGCGCCGACAGCCGCTTCCCCGCGCCGATCGGCATGGGCTATATTCCGATGGAGCGGATCGAGGGCAAGGCGGTGGTCACCTTCTTCTCGACCAACGGCAATGCCTCGTGGATCAATCCGGTGAGCTGGTTCACCGCCGCACGCTGGCAGCGGATCGGAGAGGGCTTCTGACCGCCGCGCTACCCGACTGGCTCGGCCGCACCTTCGGCCGCCGCCCCGCCGACCTCGCCCCCTTCGAACGCGCGCTGACCCACGGCAGCCAGGCGGCGGAGAATTACGAGCGGCTCGAATTCCTCGGCGACCGCGTCCTCGGCCTGGTCGTCGCCGAATGGCTGTGGGAGCTGTTCCCGAACGAGCCCGAGGGCCATCTGTCGAAGCGGCTCAACGCGCTCGTCACCGGCGCGACCTGCGCCGAAGTCGCGCGCGAACTCGGCGTGCGCGATCATCTCCGCCTCGGCAAGCAGGCGCGCGATGACGGTGCGTCGAACAGCGACAATATCCTCGGCGACGTGATGGAGGCGCTGATCGGCGCCTGGTATCGCGAGGCGGGGCTCGACGGCGCGCGCGCCTTCATCCGCTCGGCGTGGCGCGAACGCGTCCAGCGCGGCGACAAGGCGCCGCAGCATCCCAAATCGGCGTTGCAGGAATGGGCGGCGGCGGCGGGGCGCCGCGCGCCCGAATATCAGGTCGTAGACCGCTCCGGCCCGCATCACGCGCCGCGCTTCACCATCCAGGTCCGCATCGGCAGCTTCGCCGAAGCGAGCGCCACCGGCACCAACAAACAGGAAGCGGAAACCGCCGCGGCCAAGGCGCTGCTGGACAAGCTGCGCACATGAGGCGCTTTCCGTTCCCCTCGATTGCACCGATCGTGCATCGCCCAACACCGGACCATCCATGACCCAGACCCAACATTGCGGCCTCGTCGCCGTGGTCGGCGCGCCCAATGCGGGCAAGTCGACGCTCGTCAATGCGCTCGTCGGCCAGAAGGTCGCGATCGTCAGTCCCAAGGCGCAGACGACGCGCACCAAATTGCTCGGCGTCGCGATCGAGGGCGAGGCGCAGATCCTGCTGGTCGACACGCCCGGCATCTTCGAGCCGCAGCGCCGGCTTGATCGCGCGATGGTCGCCGCCGCCTGGACCGGAACGGAGGGCGCCGATCTGATCGCGCTCGTCGTCGACGGCAAGGGTGGCGTCGGCGGCAAGGTCGAGCGGATCGCGGAGGCGCTGAAGGATCGGCCCGAGCGCAAAATCCTCATCCTCAACAAGGTCGACATCGCCGACAAGCCGAAGCTGCTGCTCCACGCCGAGAAGCTCAATGCCTTGATCGGTTTCGCCGACACCTGGTTCGTCTCGGCGCAGACCGGCGACGGCGTCGCGGAACTCAAGGCGGCGCTCGCCGCCGCCATGCCGGCGGGGCCGTGGCATTATCCCGAGGATCAGGTGTCCGACGCGAGCGAGCGGGCGCTGGCCTCCGAAGTGACGCGCGAGCAGCTCTACCTCCAGCTCCACGCCGAACTGCCCTATGCGAGCACCGTCGAGACCGAGAAGTACAGCGAGCGCGAGGACGGATCGATCGAGATCCACCAGCAGATCCTCGTCGAACGCCCGACGCAGCGCGCAATCGTGCTCGGCAAGGGCGGCCAGCGGATCAAGGAGATCGGCGCGCGCGCCCGTGCCGAACTGGCGGGCATCATGGACCGGCCGGTCCACCTCTACCTCCACGTCAAGGTCAAGCCGGGCTGGGACGAGGACCGCGAGGTCTATCGCGACATCGGCCTCGACTGGGTGGAATAGCGCGCGAGGCGGCGCCGCCGTCGCGGGAGGGGAGTCGAGAGGATGTTCGCGCGCAGGCGCGGAGGGCGGGTGACCGCCGCGGCAGTGCCATTCTCCCGGTCAGGTTGAACCATGCCGTGCCCTCTCAGGCGCGCGCCTCCGCGCCTCCGCGCCAACCCGCTGCTAGACCAGCATCTCCGCCACCCAGGCCGGCACCAGCGTCCCCGCCGGCCCGAGCCGCGTTTCGGCGAACAGCGCGCTGCCCGCCGAGCGTTCGAGATTGAGTTCGAGCGTGTCCGCGCCATAGGCATCGGCGAGCTGGACGAAGCCGGCGGCAGGATAGACGGCGCCCGATGTGCCGATCGAGACGAACAGGTCGGCGCGCGCCAGCGCCGCCTCGATCCGTGCCATCTGATAGGGCATCTCGCCGAAGAAGACGATGTCCGGGCGCAGCGCCGCCGCACCGCACGTCTCGCAACGGGTGCCCGGCGGCAGCGCCTCGGACCGTGGCCGATGCGCGCCGCACGCGGCGCATAGGGCCGACTGGAGTTCGCCATGCATGTGCAGCAGCCGCCGCGTCCCGGCGCGCTCGTGCAGATCGTCGACGTTCTGCGTCACGATCAGCAACTCGCCGGGCCAGGCCGCGTCGAGCGCGGCGAGCGCGCGATGCGCCGCATTGGGCTCGACCGCGGCGAGCGCCGCCCGCCGCGCGTCGTAGAAGCGGTGCACCAGCAGCGGGTCGGCGGCGAGCGCCTCGGGCGTGCAGACGTCCTCGACGCGGTGCCCCTCCCACAGGCCGCCCGGCCCGCGGAACGTGGCGATACCCGACTCGGCGGAGACGCCGGCGCCGGTGAGGATGACGAGCGATGCGGTCATCCCGCCACGATAGCGTCGCGCCGCCGCCGCGCCAGCATCGGTTTTATGACGAGGGGTCAGCGGACGGCGGGGAGGGGGATATTGATTGCCTAACTGGCGACGGTGGCATTCGATCAGACGATCCTGCTGATCGCGCTGATCGGCGATCATCAGGGGCTATCCGACGGCTATCGCTTCAGGACACCCGATTGGCCGGTCCTCGATCGGGCAACGCATCCGTACCTGATGCTCATCGGATCAGCGCTGTTCTGCCTTGGCGTGGCGATGATCTTGGGGCGGCGTCGGCTCGGCCCCCGCCTCCGCACGATCGTCGGTTGGATCGGCTACCTTGGCCGGTTCGTCACCGATCTGGCATAAGCGGCACGCTCGATCTCTGTCAGCGAGAGGCTGGGCTGTCGTCCGGCGCGGCGCTGTGGCAGAGGGCGCGCATGGACCATTCTCCCCACGTCGGACCCGCAGCATGACCGCGATCGGCATCTATGGCAGCAGCGGCCGGATGGGCCGCGCGATCACCGAGCAGATCGCGATCGAAGGCGCGACGCTCGCCGGCGGCACCGATGCCGGCGGCGATCCGGCGGTGCTGGCGCGCGTCGCCGACGTACTGGTCGATTTCTCGACGCCGTCGGCGCTCGGCGCGCATCTCGCCGCCGCCCGCGCGGCGCGCACGCCGCTGCTGATCGGTACGACCGGGCTGACCCAGTCGCAGCATGCCGCGATCGACGACGCCGCTGCCGAGATCGCGATCCTGCAGACCGGCAATACCTCGCTCGGCGTGACGCTGCTCGCGCAACTGGTGCGCGAGGCGGCGACGCGGCTCGGCACCGACTGGGATATCGAGATCGTCGAGAGCCACCACCGCCACAAGGTCGACGCGCCCTCGGGCACCGCCATCCTGCTTGGCGAGGCGGCGGCGGCGGGGCGGGGGACGACGCTGTCGGAGCTGCGCGTCGACGGCCGCGCCGGGCTGACCGGCGCGCGCACCGAGGGGACGATCGGCCTGTCGTCGCTGCGCGGCGGATCGGTGATCGGCGATCATACGGTCGTCTTCGCCAGCGAGGGCGAGCGGATCGAGCTGTCGCATCTCGCGCAGGACCGGTCGATCTTCGCCAAGGGCGCGGTGCGTGCGGCGCTGTGGCTCGCCGACCGGCCCGCCGGCCGCTATCGCATGGGCGACGTGCTCGGCCTGTGAAGAAGGCCGACGTCTTCGAATTCTACCGGCGGCTGGCGGAGGCCAATCCGCATCCCGAGACCGAACTCGAATCGGGCAACGTCTTCCAGTTGCTCGTCGCGGTGGTGCTGTCGGCGCAGGCGACCGACGCCGGCGTCAACAAGGCGACGCGCGCCTTGTTCGCCGAGGTCGGGACGCCCGAACAGATGGTCGCCCTCGGGCTCGACGCACTCAAACAGCATATCCGCACGATCGGCCTGTTCAACACCAAGGCCAAGAACGTCATCGCTCTGTCCGAGGCGCTGGTCGCCGACCATGACGGTATGGTGCCCGCCGACCGCGCCGCGCTCGAGGCGCTGCCCGGCGTCGGTCGCAAGACCGCCAATGTCGTGATGAACGTCGCCTTCGGCGCGGAGACCTTCGCGGTCGACACGCATATCTTCCGCGTCGGCAACCGTACCGGCCTCGCCCGCGGCAAGACGCCGCTCGCGGTCGAGCGCAAGCTCGACGCGGCGACGCCGCAGCCGTTCCGCCTGCACGCGCATCACTGGCTGATCCTGCACGGCCGCTACGTCTGCAAGGCGCGCCGGCCCGAATGCTGGCGCTGCATCGTCGCCGACCTCTGCGCCTTCAAACCCAAGACGCCGCCGCCGAAGACCGCCGCATCTCCGCCACCGGCATAAAGCCACTGGCGCCGCGCCTTCGGCTTTGCTAGGCGCAGCTAACCAGGCACCCGTAGCTCAGCTGGATAGAGCGCTGCCCTCCGAAGGCAGAGGCCACAGGTTCGAATCCTGTCGGGTGCGCCACCCATTCGTCCTGTCCCATTTGCCGGTCACCACCGGTCAAGCCGTCCGTCGGATACGGGGCCGTCTGCGATTCAGCGGCGGCGGAGGTGTCCTGCGTCACGACAAAAACGTCACCCTTCAATACCAAAAACTAAACCTTTGTGTTCACTGGCTATTTCGAGGGCCGGCGAGGCCAGGTGACGGGGATGGTGGCGATGACGGCGGGGCCAGGACGCGAGACGCGTATCGATATCTTGCGCGGGCTGGCGATGGTGGTGATCGCGATCAACCACATCACCGTCGCCTTCCAGATCTATCATCTCGACGGTCGCGGCGTACCGACGCCGTCGTCCTTCGGCTATTCGTCGTCCGCGTCGATCTTCGTGATCATGTCGGGCTACATGGTCGGCATGGTCTATCAACGAAAGGCCAATCCGACCGCGGCGGTGTTGCGGCGGGCGGCACGGCTCTACGTCTACGACGGGCTGCTGCTGCTCGCGGTGACGCCGGTCCTGGCGATGATGCCGGCCTGGGAGGCGACGGCCTGGAGCGCCGACTTCCTCCATCGCAGCCCCACCGAAGGGCTGCTGCTGTTCCTCGCGCTGCTGCGCGCGCCGACATTGCTCGACGTGCTGCAACTCTATGTGATCTTCATGCTGGTCACGCCGGTGGCGCTGTGGCTCCACCGGCGCAGCGCGACGCTGTTGGTGGGCGTGTCGGTCGGCCTGTGGCTGGCATCGCAGCTCGCGACCCTGACCGGGCTGCTCGATCCGGCGGTGGTCGAGTGGAAGTTCAACCCGGCGGCGTGGCAGATCTTCTTCTTCGTGCCGATGCTTCTCGGGACGCGTCGCGCGCATGAGCGGGTCTTCGCCTATCTGGAAGCGCATCGCCAGACGACGATCCTGCTGGCGGTGACCGTCGGTGCCTTCGCGGCCGCCAAGCTGCTCCATATCGAGCGGCATGTTCCCAATTCCGGGCTGCTGACGTCTAAGGGCAATCTCGGCCTGCTGCGGCTGATCCATGCGCCGATCATCATCGCCTTCTATTGCGGCCTGCTGTCCTGGCGGCGCGACCTGGTGGCATCGGCGCCGATGCGGGCGCTAGCCTGTATCGGCCGGCAGACGCTCTATTGCTATATGGCGACGGTGTGGATCACCTATGTGCTCGCCGCGCTATGGTATCGTGCGGGCGGGGGTTATGCGACCTATCTCGGCGCGGTGATGCTGGCGGTGCTGCTGACGGCGGCCGTCGCCGTGGTGTTCGATGCGCGTGCGCGGCGGACGACGGCGCACCGGAAGGTGGCGATCACCGCGTAGCGGGCACGTCGCCGGCATTCCGATCGGCGCCGAGCAGCGAAGCGATCGCGGCCTGTTCGACGCGCAGATGGTCGAGCAACTGTTCGGTGATCGTCATCATGTCGCGCCGATAGGCGGCCCAGTCGGCGGCGAGGTCGGCATGCTGCCAGCGGCTGACATAGGCGGCGAAGCTGTCGCCCATCAGCACGCATTCGCATTTGAGCAGCCGCGCCGTCGCACAGCGCCTGCCATGCCCTTCGGCGATGACCGGATCGAACACCCGAATGTGCTTGAACCTCTGATAGTCGCCGAGCAGCGCGACGATGCGCGCCCGGTCGCGGATCAGCGTCGCCGCCGCGGCGCGCCTGTCGGCGATCACCAGCGCCCGCGCGTCGCGAAGGAGGGTCGTCGCCTCTGCGACGAAGCGATCGGCCGCGATCCCGACCGCGGCGATGTCAGACGGGCATAAGTCAATGTCCATATCGGACTGTTGCGGCATCATCTGTTAACGGAAGCACCTTGATCGAAGGCAGCGTGTCGCCTTTGCTCTAGGTCGCCTTCATGTTGGATGAGACGTTCTGGAACGTCGTCTTGAGCTTGTTGCCGAGGCCCTGCATCGCGGCGATCGCTGCGACCGCGATGAGTGCGGCGATCAGCCCATATTCGATGGCGGTGGCGGCCTTGCGGTCGCGGACGAGCGAATGAAGGATATGACGCATGATCATCCGCTTAACCACGCGAAGGTGAAGAAAGCGTAGCGCCCGCCGCGGCGGCGGCCTAGACCTGCGCGAGCCATGCAGGGGAGAGCGATGACCTACCAGCATATCCTCGCCGAGGCGCGGGGCGACGTCCGCGTGCTGACGCTCAACCGGCCCGAGCGGCTCAATGCCGCGCCGCCCGCGCTATTCGACGAGCTGCGCGACGCACTCGACCGGCTCGACGGCGCCCGCGCGGTGCTGATCACCGGGGCAGGGCGCGCCTTCTGTTCGGGCGCGGATGTCGCCGGCGGCGCGCTCGACGGCGACGATCCCGGCACGGCGACGCATGCGGCGCTCACCGATCATTACAATCCGACATTGGTCGCGATCGCCGACTGCCCGGTGCCGGTGGTCAGTGCGGTGCGCGGCCCCGCCGCCGGCATCGGCTGCAGCCTCGCGCTCGCCGCCGATCTCTGCATCGCCAGCGACACCGCCTATTTCCTGCAGGCGTTCGTCAATATCGGGCTGGTGCCGGACGGCGGCGCGACCTGGATGCTGCCGCGGCTGATCGGCCGCGCCCGCGCCACCGCGATGATGCTGCTCGGCGAGCGCGTCGCCGCCGCCACTGCGCGCGACTGGGGGATGATCCACGACGTCGTCGCCGACGATGCGCTCGATGCGGCGGCGCTGGCGCTGGCGACGCGGCTCGCCGCCGGGCCGACGGTGGCGCTCGGGCTGATGCGCCGCGCGATCGGCCGGGCGCTCGACGGCGACTATGCCGGCGCGCTCGCCGCCGAGGCGGAGGCGCAGCGGACCGCGCGCGGCACGGCGGATTCGCGCGAGGGCGGAGCGGCCTTCCTCGCCAAGCGCAAACCCGTCTTCACCGGCCGCTGAGCCGCGGCGGCGCGCGGATGCGACACATATTGCGACATAAAAAGGCTGGACGCGCCGGTGTGTCGGCCACACGATACGGCCATGGTCCGCGCCTCCGCTCTGTTGCTCGTCCCCGTCGCGCTCGCCGGATGCACCGTCGGCCCTGACTATCACCCGCAAAGCGCCGCCGCGCTCGGCGTGCCCGACGGCTATTCGGTACCGGCCCAGCAAACCGCCGAGGACCTGACCCGCTGGTGGGCGAATTTCGACGATCCGGTGCTCGGCCAGCTGGTCGAACAGGCGCGGCTCGCCAACACCGATATCGCGCAGGCGGTGGCGCGGCTGCGGCAGGCGCGCGAATCGCTGGTGCAGAGCCGCGCGTCGCTGCTGCCGACGCTGTCGGGTTCGGCAGGCTATCAGCGCAACGAGAACCTGCGCGGCGGCGGACGCTCGTTCACCTTGCCCGACGGCACCGTCGTCGACACCGGCGGCGGCGGCACCAACAGCTTCTCCGCCGGCCTGTCGGCGAGCTACCAGCTCGGCCTGTTCGGCGAGGTGCGCCGCACGGTCGAGGCGACGCAGGCGCAATATGCCGCGACCGGCTTCGATTATGCGACGACGCTGCTGACCGTCGAGAGCGAGGTGGCGACCAATTACGTGCTCGCCCGCGCCTATCAGGCGCAGCTCGCCAACGCCCGCGCCAGCCTCGCGATCCAGGACGACAATCTCGAGATCGCCGGCTTCCGCGTCCAGGCCGGGCTGGTCTCCTCGGTCGATGCCGAACAGGCGCGGGCGCAGCGCGCGCAGACCGCCGCGACCGTGCCGCAGATCGAACAGCAATATGCCGCCGCGGTCGCGCGGATCGGCGTGCTGACCGGTCAGGCGCCCGGCGCGCTGCGCAGCCGGCTCGCCGCCGCGCGTCCGATCCCGCGCGGCCCGGCGACGGTCGGCGTCGGCATCCCTGCCGATGCGCTGCGCCGCCGCCCCGACGTGCGTGCCGCCGAACGCGCGCTCGCCGCCGCGACCGCGCAGATCGGCGTCGCCAAGGCGCAGCTCTATCCGGCGCTGGCGATCAGCGGCAACGTCAACTCCAACGCGACCGGGCTCGGCAGCCTTGGCAATGCGATCACCGGCAGCCTGTTCGCCGGGCTGACCCAGGCGATCTTCAACGGCGGCCGATTGCGCAGCCAGGTGCGATCGAACGAGGCGGCGGCGGATGCGGCCTTCGCCGCCTATCGCGGCACGATCCTCACCGCGCTGGAGGATATTGAGAATGCGATTGTCGCGCTCGATTCGGCGCGCCAGCGCGAGACGCAATTCGGCATCGCCTATGATGCGAGCAACGCCGCGGCGATCCTTGCGCGCAGCCAGTATCGCAGCGGCCTCACCGATTTCACCACGCTCAACCAGCAGGAGGCGACGCTGCTCTCCGCGCAGAACGGCCTGACCCAGGCGCGCTCGGACCAGGCGACCGCGCTCGTCGCGCTGTACAACGCGCTCGGCGGCGGCTGGGACCCGAGCGTCACGCCTGAGGCGCCCGCCCGCGCCGCCCGCAACCCGGCGGCGCAACCGCCTGCTCGAACCGCTCCAGAAGAGACCCGCTGATGGCCGAACCGATCGACGATTTTCTCGGCGTCAAGCCGGTGCCGGTGTGGCGGCGCTACCTCAAATGGGTGTTCGTCGCGCTCGGCGTCGTGCTGCTCGCGCTGCTGCTCAAGAGCTGTTTCGGCGCCAAGGCGGAGGCGGGCTATGCGACGCAGGCGGCGACGCGCGGCAATCTCACCGTCACCGTCTCGGCGACCGGCAAGCTCGCGCCGACCAACCAGGTGACGGTCGGCTCGCAGCTCTCGGGCCTCGTCACCAAGGTGGTGGTCGACGTCAACGACCGCGTCAGCGCCGGCCAGCCGCTCGCGCTGATCGATCCGCAGCAGATCGACGATCAGATCCGCCAGCAGCAGGCCCAGATCGCCGCCAACCAGGCGCAGGTCAATCAGGCGCAGGCGACCGTCGCCGAAAGCCGCGCGCAGCTCGCCCGGCTGGAGGAGGTGTACAAACTCTCCAACGGCCGCGTCCCCTCGGGCACCGAATTGCAGACCGGCCGCGCCGATTATCAGCGCAGCGTCGCCGCGCTCAAGGTCGCGCAGGCGAACGTCGCCGCGGCGCAGGCGGCACTGGCGCAGAACCAGACGCAGCGCGCCCGCGCGGTGATCCGCTCGCCGGTCAACGGCGTCGTGCTCGCGCGCCAGATCGATCCCGGTGCCACGGTCGCCGCCTCGTTCAACACGCCGACGCTGTTCGTCATCGCCGAGGACCTCAGCAAGATGAAGCTCGAGGTGGCGATCGACGAGGCCGATGTTGGTGAGGTCAAGGTCGGGCAGAAGGCGAACTTCACCGTCGACGCCTTTCCGGGCCGCACCTTCCCGGCGACGATCACCCGTGTCGATCTCGGCTCCAATCTGACCGTCAGTTCGGCGAGCTCGACCTCGACGACGACCACCACCAGCTCGACCAGCGGGCAGGTGGTGAGCTATGCCGCCGACCTCACCGTCGCCAATCCGTCGCTGCAATTGCGGCCCGGCATGACCGCGACCGCGGATATCGTCACCTCCGACAAGCAGAACGTGCTGCTCGTCCCCAATGCGGCGCTGCGCTTCAAGCCGGCGGCGAGCGGCGGGGCGGGCGGGTCGAGCGGCGGTATCGCCGGCTCGCTCACCTTCCGCCCGCGCCGCGACCGGCCGGAGCGCACCGCGACGCTGGCGCGCGGCGCGTCGCAGACGGTCTACGTCAAGGGCGCGGACGGCAAGCCGCAGGCGGTGCAGGTCACCACCGGCGACACCAACGGCACGATGACCGAAGTGCTCGGCGGCGATCTCAAGCCCGGGCAGCAGGTGATCACCGGCCAGCTGTCGAGCGGCAACGATGCCGGCGGCGGCGCCAAGCGCGGCGGCGGCCAGCGGCGTCAGGGTGGCGGCGGTGGACAGTAAGCGGCCCGCCGTGTCGTCCTCGCGCAGGCGAGGGGCGAGCGACGCAAGTCGTCCGGCTCCTGCGCAGCGCGGGCGCGTCTGGCTCCCCGCCTGCGCGGGGATGACAGGCGAGGGAAAAGCGCATGGCTGACCCGATCATCACGCTGCGCAACGTCACCAAGGTCTACGGCACCGGTGCGACGCAATTCCAGGCGCTGAAGGGCGTCGACCTCGATATCGCGGCGGGGGATTTCGTCGCGGTGATGGGGCCGTCGGGATCGGGCAAGTCGACGACGATGAACATCCTCGGCTGCCTCGACGTGCCGTCGGGCGGCACCTTCCTGTTCCGCGGCCATCATGTCGAGACGCTCGACCGCGACCAGCGCGCGCTGCTGCGCCGCCGCTACCTCGGCTTCGTCTTCCAGGGCTTCAACCTGCTCAGCCGGACGAGCGCGCTGGAGAATGTCGAGCTGCCGCTGCTCTATCGCGGCGAGGACAAGAAGGCGCGGCGCGAGCTCGGCATGGCGGCGCTCGCCAAGGTCGGGCTCGATCGCTGGTGGGATCATACCCCCGCCGAACTGTCCGGCGGCCAGCAGCAGCGCGTCGCCATCGCCCGCGCGATCGTGACGCAGCCCGACGTGCTGCTCGCCGACGAGCCGACCGGCAACCTCGACAGCGAACGCTCGGTGGAGATCATGGAATTGCTCACCGACCTCAACCGCACCAGCAACATCACCGTGCTGATGGTGACGCACGAGCCCGATATGGCCGCCTTCGCGCGCACCGTGATCCACTTCAAGGACGGGCTGGTCGAGCGGATCGAGGCGCAGTATCGCCAGGGCGAGGCCGTGGACGCGTCATGATCGGCACCACGCTCATCCTCGCGCTGCGCTCGATCCGGCGGCATCTGCTGCGCTCGTTCCTCACCATCCTCGGCATCGTCATCGGCGTCGGCGCGGTGGTGACGATGGTGACGCTGGGCAAGGCGACCACCGCGGCGGTGCAGCAGCAGATTTCCGCGCTGGGCAGCAACATCCTTCAGGTGCGGCCGGGGCAGGGCTTCGGGCGCGGTGGCGGCGGGCCGCCGCCGCCGCCGTTCAAGATCGCCGATGCCGATGCGATCGCGACGCAGATCGCCGGCATCACCGCGGTCGCGCCGCAGACCAGCTCGAGCGCCACCGCGATCTACGAAGGCGCCAATTGGTCGACGACGATCAACGGCACGACGCTGGCGTTCAACACCGTCCAGCCCTGGCCGCTCGCCTCCGGCCGCTACTGGACGCCGGGCGAGGAGGAGGCGGGCAAGGCGGTATGCCTAATCGGCAATACCGTGCGCCAGAATCTCTACCGCGGCGGCGATCCGATCGGCACGCGCATCCGCCTCGGCAACGTCAGCTGCGACGTGATCGGCGCGCTGACGACGCGCGGCCAGGGTGGCTTCGGCGATCAGGACGATGTCGTCGTCATGCCGATCAAGACCGTGCAGCGCCGCTTCGTCGGCAATGACGACGTGCGCGTGATGCTGGTCGGCGTCGACAGCGATTACCAGACGAGCGCGGTACAGGCCTCGATCACCGCGCTGCTGCGCGAGCGGCGGCACCTGTCCGGCGGGCGTGACGACGATTTCAACATCTTCGACACCAAGCAGATCTCCGACACGCTCACCGGCACGACGACCCTGCTGACGCGGATCGTCGCGGCGGTGGCGGCGATCAGCCTGGTGGTCGGCGGGATCGGCATCATGAACATCATGCTCGTCTCCGTCACCGAACGGACGCGCGAGATCGGCATCCGCCTCGCGATCGGCGCGGTGGCGCGCGAGGTGCTGCTCCAATTCCTCGTCGAGGCGGTGGCCTTGTCCTGCCTCGGCGGGATCATCGGGCTGGTGATCGCGCAGGGCGTGATCCTCGCGCTCGTGCCGCTGATGCAGGTGCCGTGGACGTTCGATCCGCAGATCAACATCATCGCCTTCGCCATTTCGGCGGTGATCGGCGTGGTGTTCGGCTATTTCCCCGCCCGCCGCGCGGCCGCGCTCAACCCGATCGACGCACTGCGCCACGAATAGGGGGGCGCTCTGAGGGGCGAGCCTTACCCTGCACCTTGTCATCCCCGCGCAGGCGGGGATGATGAGTTGGGATAAAGCTCTACCCCTCCGCCGCCACCCGTCGTCCGACCCGCGTATACACCTCCGGCGCATGGACCAGCTCGCGCAACCGGGCGAGCTCCTCCGGCGTATCGACATCGATCAGCTCGGCGGGCGTCGTCACGACATGCTTGCCCGCCCGCACCATCGCGCGCGCACCGGCGTCGCCCTCCAGCGCGAGCAGCGCGTCGAAGCGGCCGGCGCCGAACACCGCGGGCGGCTTGGGGGCGCGGCCGTCGCTCGACGCGACGATCGCATCCGCGTCGTCGGCGGCATCGAGCAGCTGATAGATATGCGTCGCGGTCACCCGCGGCATGTCGGCGAGCGCGACGACGATGCCGCGCGCCTCGAGCGCGCGCGCGCGCTCCACGCCGAGCGCCAGCGACCGGCTCATCCCCATCGCGGGATCGTCGTTGCGGATCAGCGTGAAGCCATGCGCGGCATAATCGCATTGCGCGCGCCCGACGATCGCCATCCGTTCCCGGAACGGCATGTCCTCGAGCGCGATCGCGACGTGCAGGCCGAGCGGCCGGCCGAGGAACGGTTCGTCGAGCTTGCTGCCGACATCGCCCATCCGCTGCGACCGCCCGGCGGCGAGCAGCACCAGCACGCAATCCGCCGCCGCGATCATGCGCGCTGGCCGTGGAACGCGCCGACCATCGCCGCGGCGATCGACAGCGCGATCTCCGACGGGCCGATCGCGCCGATGTCGATGCCGACCGGCGCGTCGATCCGGTCGATCTGCGCCGCGCTCAGCCCCGCCGCGGCGAGCCGGTCGCGGCGCGCGGCATGGCTGCGGCGGCTGCCGAGCGCGCCGACATAGGGCGCGTCGCTGGCAAGCGCGGCGATCAGCGCGGGATCGTCGATCTTGATGTCGTGGCTGAGCGTCACCACCGCGGTCGCCGGACCGGGGCGCAGCGCCTCGATCGCCTCGTCGGGCCAGCGGTCGTCGAGCGTCACGCCGGGGAAACGCTCCTTGGTGAGGAAACGCGCGCGGGGATCGATCACCGTCGTGTCGATGCCGAGCGTGCGGGCGAGCGCGGCGAGCGCCTGGGCGATCTGCACCGCGCCGACGATCAGCAGCCGCCGTGCTGGATCGTAGCGGTTGGCGAACACCTCGCCGGTTTCGATGGGGCGCAAGTCGCTGTGCCCGGTGGCGAGATCGGTGGTGACGGTGAGCGCCTCGCCGCGTTCGCGCGCCTCGGCGATCCGGTCGAACAATTCGGGGTCGAAGCCCGCCGCCGAAACCGGCTGCACCATCACCGCGATCTCGCCGCCGCAGGGCAGGCCGACCTCCCATGCCGCATCGTCGGCGACGCCGTAGCGCTTGAGCTGGAAGGGCGCGCCGGCGATCACCTCGGCGGCGGTCTGCAGGATGTCGCTCTCGACGCAGCCGCCCGACACCGATCCTTCGAACCGTCCGTCGGCATGGACGAGCATATGGCTGCCGCGCGGCCGCGGCGCGCTGCCCCAGGTGGAGACCACCGTCGCGAGCGCGAGCGGTTCGCCCTGCCAATGGCGGGCGGCGGCGAGGACGGAATCGTTTTCGGCCATAGTCTATCCTTTGGTTCCTCCCCGGTACGGGGAGGGGGACCGCACCCGTCAGAGCGTGGTGGAGGGGGGCTTCCACAAGCGATACCGTTTGCGGAAGCCCCCCTCCACCACGCCGCTACGCGTCGCGGTCCCCCTCCCCTTTCAGGGGAGGAATTATACGTCAGGCAATCCTGCCAGCAATTTATCCAGCGTCACCGGAAAGTCGCGCACGCGCACGCCGCAGGCGTCGTGGATCGCATTCGCCACCGCCGCACCCGCGCCCGAGATGCCGAGCTCGCCCACGCCCTTGGCGCCGACCGGATTGGCGCTGTCGTCGATCTCCTCGATGAAGCGGACGTCGATGCGCGGCACGTCGGCGTTCACCGCGACGTGATATTCGGCGAAGTCGGGATTGACGAAATGGCCGTTGCGCACGTCGACCACCGCCGCCTCGCCGAGCGCATAGGATAGGCCCCAGACCATGCCGCCGATCAGCTGGTTCGCCGCGGTCTTGGCGTTGAGCACGCGTCCGACGTCGAACACGCCGAGCATCCGCCGCACCCGCACCTCCCCGGTGACGGCATGGACCGCGACCTCGACGAAATGCGCGCCGTGGCTCGCCTGGCTGGTGGCCTGCGTCTCGGCGCCGGGGCCGGTCTTGCCGGTGGCGACGATGGCGGCGCCGTCGAGCAGGTCGACGAGCGCGACGCTGCGCCCGCCCGCCGTGACGGCCCCGTCGTGCAGCAGCAGATCCTCGGGCGCGGCGTTCATCCGCAGCGCGAGCGCGGCGAGGATGTCCTCGCAGGCGAGCACCGCCGCCGAACAGGCGCTGCCCGCGCCGAACGATCCGCCGGAGCCGGCGCTGGCGGGCAGGTCGCTGTCGCCGATCTGCACCTCGACCGCGGCGATCGGCAGGCCGAGCATCTCGGCGACGGTCTGCGCGAGGATCGTATAGGTGCCGGTGCCGATGTCGGTCATGTCGCAGGCGACGATCGCGCGCCCGTCGCCGGCCAGCGTCACCCGCGCCTCCGCCTTGACGGTGAAATTGCCGCGCAGCGCCGCCGCCATGCCGTGGCCGATCAGCCAGTCGCCCTCGCGCCGCTTGCGCCGCTCCGCCCAGCCGAAGGCGCGCGCGCCCTCGTCGTAGCAATCGAGCATCCGCCGCGTCGAGAAGCGCTTGCCGCTGACCGGATCGACCTCCGGCTCGTTGCGGCGGCGCAGCTCGACCGGGTCGAGGCCGAGCGTCTCGGCCAACTCGTCCATCGCGCATTCGACCGCGAAGGTGCCGATCGCCTCGCCCGGCGCGCGCACCGCGCCGGTGGCGGGGAGGTCGACGCGGACGAGATCGGTGCGGAAGCGGCGGGCCTCGCCGGCGTAGAGCGGCAGCGAGCCGAACGGGATCGGTTCGAGGAAACTGGCATCGTCGTTCTGCGCGGCGAGGCCCTCATGCGCAAAGGCGGTGATCCGGCCGTCGGCGGTGGCACCGATCCGCACCCGCTGCGTCGTCGCCGAGCGGTGGTGGACGAGATAGGCGGTCTGCGCGCGCGGCAGGGCGATCTTGACCGGCCGGCCGACCCGCTCGGCGGCGATCGCGGCGAGGATCACCTCGGGGCCGACGCCGGTCTTGCCGCCGAAGCCGCCGCCGACGAAGGGAGCGAGCACGCGAACGTCCTCGGCGGCGAGGCCAAGGGCCTTGGCGATCGTCCGCCGCGCGCCGCCGATCACCTGATTGCTGGTGCGAACCAGCAGCTTGCCGTCCGCCCAGGCGACCGTGCTGGCATGCGGTTCGAGCGCGGCGGGGAAATGGACCGGCGTCGTATAGCTGCGGTCGAGCACCACCGGTGCCGCCGCCAGCGCCGCATCGACATCGCCGATCTCGACCGGCTTGAGGAAGCCGATGTCGGGATCGCGCTGCACCGGCTGCGCCGTGGAATCGAATCGGCCGTCGCCGGCCTCGGTCGCGACGACGACCAGCGTCGCGGCCTCGCGGGCGACCGCCTGATCCTCGGCGACGACGATCGCGACCGGCTGGCCGTAATGAAAGATGCGGTCGGTGTCGCTGTGCGACTGCGCCTGCGAGTTGCTGCCGCCGGTCACCATCCGCGGGTCGCCGTGGATCACCGCGAGGACGCCGGGCAGGGCCTCCGCCGCCGCGGCGTCGATCGCAGTGACGCGGCCGCTGCCGACCGGCGCGCCGACGATCGCGGCATAAGCGATGCCGGGCTCGGCGCCTTCATAGGCATAGGTTGCGGTGCCGCTCACCTTCGCGGGTCCGTCGATCCGCGGCACCGGCGCGCCGAGCACCTCGCCCCGCGCCAGCCCTGCCGGCCGGTAGGCGCGGTCCATCGTCATATCGTTCATCGGCTTATCCTCGCCCCCGGGCGCAGGCTATGTAGGGCAGGCAGGCGGCAAGGAACAGGGGAGGGGGCTGATGATCCTCGCCCGCGGTGCGCGTAACGCCTGCGAAGAGGGCTCCCGGTGATGGCGGCACCACGGATCGTCGCGAGCACGAGACCTTTGCGATGTCTCGGCCTCGCCCGAAACGCACCGTCACCCCGGACGTGTTCCGGGGTCCACCGTGCCGCGCAGGCAATGGCTGAAACTCCTGCGGGGCCGTGGATGCCGGAACGAGTCCGGCATGACGGAGGGGGTCTCGCAGGATCCCGCGGAAGGGGAAACCAGTGGCCGAGCAGAGCAACAACTTCGCGCTCAGTAACACCGGGTCTCCGCCTGGGCGGGAGCACGGCCGCGAGCGCCCCCGCCCGGTCCCCTTACACCACCGGCAGTCCCTCGAGCAGCTTGTCCAGCGTCAGCGGATAGTCGCGCACCCGCACGCCGGTGGCGTTGTAGATCGCATTGCCGACCGCCGCCGCCGCGCCGCAGATGCCGACCTCGCCCAGTCCCTTGGCGTGGAGCGGATTGGCCTGGATGTCGCGCTCGTGCAGGAACTCGACCTCCAGCTGCGGCACGTCGGCGTTGACCGGCACGTGATACTCGCCGAGGTCGCGGTTGACGACCTTGCCATTGCGGGGATCGTGGACCAGTTCCTCGGTCAGCGCGCTGCCGATACCGAAGGTCATGCCGCCGAGACATTGCGAGCGCGCCGTCTTCTCGTTGAGGATGCGCCCCGCGGTGAACACGCCGAGCATCCGCTTGACCCGCACCTCGCCGGTGACGACGTTGACCGCGACCTCGGCGAAATGCGCGCCGTAGCTCGCCTGGTTGAACGTCTTTTCCTGTCGGCCGGGGGCGATCTCGCCAGTCGCTTCCATGCCGTCGCCGACCAGCTCCGCGAGCGGCACGCTGCGGTTGTCGGCGATGACGCGCCCGTCCTTGAGCGTCATCGATGGCTCGTCGACGCCCATCGCCTTGGCGATCTGTCCGCGCAGCGCCTCGCAGGCGAGATAGACCGACGACCCCGACGATCCGGCGCCCCACGATCCGCCCGATCCCGCACCCGGAGGCGCATCGGTGTCGCCGAGGTGGACGATGACGTCCTCGATCGGCAGGCCGAGGATCTCGGCGGTGATCTGGCCGAGGATCGTGTAGGTGCCGGTGCCGATATCGGTCATGTCGGTTTCGACATGCGCCTTGCCCTGACCGTCGATCGACACCTTGGCGGCGGACTTCTGCAACTGGTTGGAGCGTGCCGCCGAGGCGACGCCGATTCCGTACAGCCAGTCGCCGCGGCGATCGGTGCCCGCCGGCTTGCGCTTGGCCCAGCCGAACCGCTCCGCGCCGCGTTCGAGACACGGGATCAGCATCCGCGACGAATAGGGGACCTTCTTCTCGGGATCCTGTTCCGGCTCGTTGCGGCGGCGCAGCTCGATCGGATCGATGCCGATCTCCTCGGCCAGTTCGTCGATCGCGCCTTCCAGCGCGATCAGCCCGACCGCCTCGCCGGGCGCGCGCATCGATCCGGACAGCGTCCAGTCGAGCCGGACGATATCGTGCGTGATCAGCCGGTTCTCGCCGTCGTACAGGAAGTGCGTCGCCATGCCGGCGGGCTCGAAATAATCCTCGCCGGGCAGGTTGGAGGTGATCGTCTCATGGCCGATCGCGATCAGCTTGCCGTCGGCATCCGCGCCGAGCCGCATCCGCTGTTCGGTGTTCGAGCGACGGACGGTGGCGTCGAACACCTGCTGGCGGGCCATCACCGCCTTGACCGGGCGGCCGAGCCGCTTGGCGGCGATCGCCGCGGCGACGCTCTCCGGCGCGATGCCGAGCTTCGAGCCGAAGCCGCCGCCGACATAGGCCGCGACGATCCGCACCTTGTCCGCCGAGACGCCGAGCGACTTGGCGAGCTGCTGCTTGTCCGATGCCGGCATCTGGTAAGCGCCGTACAGCGTCAGCGCGCCGTCTTCCCATACCGCGAGGCTGGCATGGGGCTCCATCGCCGCCGAATTCTGGCTCGGCGTGGTGTAGGTGACGTCGATCCGGTGCTGCGCCTGCTTCATGCCTTCTTCGATATCGCCCTGCTCATGATAGGGCGGGATCTGCTGCGGCGACGGCTTTTCCGCCTCGTTGCGATGCGTCTGGAAATCGTAGCGGCCTTCGCTCGGCGCATAGTCGACATGGAGGCGCAGCGCCGCGTCGCGCGCCGCCTCATAGCTTTCGGCGACGACGATCGCGATGATCTCGCCATAATAAGCGACCTGTTCGACGCCCTGCGTCGGTGCCCCGGTCTCGCCGCCCTGCTGCGGGTTGCGCAGGAAGGTGGCGTAATCGGTGATGACGTCGATCACCCCCGGCATCGCCTTGGCGGTCTCGGCGTCGAGCTTGGTGATCTTGCCCGCGCCGACCGTGGCGCGGACGAGATAGCCGTAGGCGACGTTTTCGAGCGCATATTCCGCGGCATAGGTGGCCGTGCCGGAGACCTTCTTCGGTCCGTCGATCCGGTCGATCGGCTTGCCGATCACATCCTGCGCCGAACTGTCGAGCAGCGACTCCGGATGCGCCTTGTTCATCGTCAGCGAGTTGGTGTCGCCCTTGCCGAAACCGAACATGCTCATTCTCCCGTCAGGTCGCGCAGCGTCGCGATCAGGACCCGCCGCGCCAGCGGGATCTTGAAGTCGTTCGAACCATAGCCCTTGGCATCGGCGAGCAGCGCATCCGCCGCCGCGGCGAATACCGCGTCCGACGGCGCCTGGCCGACCAGCGCCGCCTCCACCGCCGGATTGCGCCACGGCATAGGACCGAGTCCGCCGAAGGCGAGCGCGGCAGAGGCGATCTTGCCGTCCGCCACCTCGACCACCCCTGCGATCGAGACGAGCGCGAAGGCGTAAGACGCGCGGTCGCGGACCTTGACGTAGACCTGCTTGCCCTTGGGCGGTGCGGGCAGTTCGACATGGGTGATCAGCTCGCCGGCTTCGAGCACCGTCTCGATCTGCGGCGTATCGCCGGGCAGGCGATAGAAATCGCCGATCGGGATGCGGCGCTTGTCGCCATCGGCCTTGAGCGTGATGATCGTCGCATCGAGCGCCCGCATCGCCACCGGCATGTCGCCGGGGTGGGTGGCGATGCAATGCTCCGACGTGCCGAGCACCGCGAGCACGCGGTTGAAGCCGCCGATCGCCGAACAGCCGCTGCCGGGCTCGCGCTTGTTGCACGCCGTCGACGTGTCGTAGAAATAGTAGCAGCGCGTCCGCTGGAGCAGATTGCCGCCGGTCGTCGCCTTGTTGCGCAGCTGACCGCTCGCACCGGCGAGCAGGGCGCGGCTCAACACCTCATATTTGGCGATGACGCGCGGATCGGCGGCGAGGTCGGAATTGGGCACCAGCGCGCCGATGGTCAGCCCGCCATCCTCGCGCTCCTCGATCTCGCCGAGCGGCAGGCGGCTGATGTCGACGAGCTTCTCGGGCGTCTCGACCTGCAGCTTCATCAGGTCGAGCAGATTGGTGCCGCCCGCGATATATTTGGCGCCGGAGACGTGCGCATCGCGCACCGCGGTCTCGGCGTCGTCCGCCTTGGCGTAGCTGAAGGTCTTCATGCGCCTGCCTCCACCGGCTGACGGGGGGCGATCTTGGTGTCGCCGTTGCTCTCGGCGACCTCGCGGATCGCGTCGACGATATTGGGGTAGGCGGCGCAGCGGCAGATGTTGCCGCTCATCCGCTCGGCGATCTCGCCGTCGTCGAAAGTCGGCGCATCGAGATCGCCGGTGACGTGGCTCGGCCAGCCCTTCTTGACCTCGTCGAGCATGCCGACCGCCGAGCAGATCTGCCCCGGCGTGCAATAGCCGCACTGATAGCCGTCATGACGGACGAAGGCTGCCTGCAACGGGTGCAGATCCTCGGGTGTGCCAAGCCCTTCGATCGTGGTGATCTCGTCGTCCTGGTGCATCACCGCGAGGCTGAGGCAGGAATTGATGCGGCGCCCGTTGACCAGCATCGTGCACGCGCCGCACTGGCCGTGGTCGCAGCCCTTCTTGCTGCCGGTCAGCCCCAGATGTTCGCGGCACAGATCGAGCAGCGAGGTGCGGATATCGGGTTCGGCCTCGAACGATTGGCCGTTGATCGTGAAATGCATGCGCTGCCTCGCGAGGATCGGGAGTCACACCCGTGAAGGAATGTACGTGTAACGCGCGCAATCATGATGGTTTCCGATTTGCGAATCGCTCTCACCGCCACGCTGCTGCTGGCATCTGCGATGGTCTGCGCGCAGGATCGCGCGATGCCCAGACCCGTCACCGAACCGATCGTCATCGCGCACCGCGGCGCCAGCGGATCGCGCCCCGAACATACGCTCGCGGCCTATGATCTCGCGATCGATCAGGGCGCCGATTTCATCGAGCCCGATCTCGTGCCGACCAAGGACGGCGTGCTGGTCGCGCGGCACGAAAATGCGATCGGCGGCACCACCGACGTCGCCGCTCATCCCGAATTCGCCGACCGCCGCACCACCAAGACGATCGATAGCGCGACACTGACCGACTGGTTCGTCGAGGATTTCACGCTCGCCGAGCTGAAGACGCTGCGCGCCCGCGAACGGCTGCCGCAACTGCGCCCCGGCAATGCCGCCTATGACGGCCGGTTCGAGATTCCGACGCTCGCCGAGATCATCGCCCTCGCCAAGCGCCGCACCGCCGAGACCGGGCGGACGATCGGCATCTATCCCGAGACCAAGCATCCGACCTATTTCGCGAGCATCGGCCTCGGCACCGACCTGCCGCTCGTCGCGGCGCTGCGGCAGGCGGGATGGGACAGGGCCGACGCGCCGGTGTTCATCCAGTCGTTCGAGGTCGCCAACCTCCGGCATATCCACCGCCTCACCAAGGTGCGGCTGATCCAGCTGATGGCGGGGGAGGGCGGCCCGGCCGATCATGCGGTGCCGAGCTATGCGGCGATGCTCACCCCCGCCGGCCTGCGCGCGGTGGCGGGCTATGCCTATGGCATCGGCCCCGACAAGGCGCAGCTGTGGCAGGGCGATACGCCGACGACCCTGGTCGCCGACGCGCATGCCGCCGGGATCAAGGTGCATCCCTGGACCTATCGCGCCGAAAACACCTTCCTGCCGCCGCGTTTCCGCCGCGGCGACGATCCGGCCGCGCACGGCGATATCGCCGGCGAGATCCGCCGCGCGCTCCGCCTTGGTATCGACGGATTCTTCACCGATTACCCGCTAATCGGCGTCGAGACCCGCCGTGCGGCCAAGGATCATCCGTAAATGCGTAGCCTGTTTCTGCTTCTCCCCGTCACGCTCGCCACCGCGGGCTGCGTCAGCACCGCCACCTCGATCGTCAAGGCGCCGTTCCAGGTCGCCGGCAAGGCGGTCGACTGGACGACGACGAGCCAGTCCGAGGCCGACCGCAACTACGGCCGCAAGATGCGCAAGCAGGAGGCGAAGGAAGGCCGCGAACGCAAGAAGGCCGCCGCCCGCTGCCGCTCGCACCCGGACGATCAGGACGCCTGCCACTATGCGGGTTATCGCGCCGGCTATTGAGGGGCATCGGTTGGGGTGATCGGGCCGCGAGCCGGTCGATCGCCTCGGGTATCCGCCGCCTCCGTCGGATTGACCGTCGCTGAGGCTTAAGTGGTTCAGCGCCTCGGAAATCCCAGTCTTGCCGCCGCCCCAAACGCGCCGTCACCCTGGACGTGTTTCGGCGTCCACCGTGCCGCCAGCGCGAGGGCCTATGCTCCTGCGGAACCGTGGTTGCCGGGACGAGTCCGGCATGATGGAAAGAGGTCTGCACGAGTCCCAAGGCTTGCGCTGTCGTCTCGCGGATGTGGGGCTCCCTCATCGCGATCGTGGCCACGCCATGCCCCCGAGCAGGACTCCTCCGCGCCTCCGCGCCTCCGCGTGAATCAACGCCGTTCGCCACGGTCGCCTGTCGACGATGGATCACGCTAAGACGCTAAGACGCTAAGACGCTAAGACGCGAAAAGAAGAAGGGGTTCACGCGGAGGCGCGGAGGCGCGGAGAGAAGGTGAACGGAAGACGCAGTTCCTGTTTAATCGCCGTCTGAAGGGAGACGGGCCGCGCTCATGCGCACCCTCTTCGCGGCTTCGCGTCTTCGCGTGAAATCCTCAAACGGCCTCGAAACCCAAACCGCCCGCACCCGCTACCGGTCCTGCACCACCGCATCCTGCGCCAGCGCCGCGGCGATCGCGAGCAGCACCTCCGGGTGGATGTGCACGCCGAGGTGGCCGCTGCTCACCTCGACCGCCTCGGCGCTGGGGTCGTGGCAGATGAAGCCGTTGACGAAGCCGTCGCTGCGGCTCCAGATCGCGGTGCACGGCACCGGCAGCGGCGCGGCGATCGCCTGGCTGCGGGCGATCACCGCCGGGTCGTCGACGCGCTCGCCGGTCGCCCATTCGAACGCCCGCCAGACGTTGGTGGCACGGCCGCCGCCGGCATAAGGCGAACTCACCGTCACCACCTTGCGGACGAGATCGGGCCGGCGATGCGCGACCAGCCGCGCCATGATCCCGCCGAGGCTGACGCCGACCAGCGCCACCGGCCCCGCCTCCGCATGCAGCGCCTCGACGCGGGCAATCAGCCGTTCCGCCTCGGTGCCGACGCTCTTGACGCCGAGGTTGCGGCCCAGCCCCCAGCCTTCGGCGCGATAGCCGAGCTTCGCCAGAAAGTCGCGCAGCACGATGCTCGACCCGTCCGAGTCGAACAGGCCGGGCAGCGCCATCACCGCACCGCCACGCCCCGGCGGCACCGCCGCGAGCGCCGCGGCGTGGCGCCAGCGGGTCGCCAACATCCAGGCGACGCGCGGCACCTCACTCGCCGCGAGCGCCTTGGGCGGCGGCGGCGGCGCGAGAAAGTCGGGGCCGAAGCGCGCATGCGCGGGCGGCTCGCTGCGCCAGCGCGCGAGGCCGGCCTGCAATTTGTCTAGAACCATTGCAGCACCGTCACCGGAAACGGCGTCCAGCGGCCGACCCGAACGCCGGCGAAGCGCAGCGCGTCGCCGACCCAGGCGTTGCAGGTCCGCAGCGCGCTGTAATGGCCGCGCGCGGCATAGAAGGCGTCGTTGCGATCATAGCCGCGCCAGCGCTGCCGCTGCGGCGCGGCACTCGCCCGGATGAACGCGGCGAGGCGGCGATATTCCACCGGCCGCAGCACGATGCGGCGCACGTCATTACCCGGCTCCGGCGCAGGAACGTGCTCGACGTGCAGCAGCGTCGCGTCGCTGCCGATCGCCGCGGCGAGCACGCGCCCCGGCCGCACGTCGCGCCAGTGCGGCGTGTCGAGATAGAAGGTCCGTTCGCCCCAGCCGATCGCAAGATGGTCATATCCTTCGTAACGCGGCGCGGCGAGGTCGGCTCCCGGTGCCCAGCCGCGCCAGTCGATCCCCGCCGCCACCTTGGGCACCACCAGCCCGACATGGATGCCGTTCGACTCGATATAGACGGTTACGCCGCGTGCGGGCGGTCGCCAATCGCGATGCGACGGAATGGCGCCACCGACCAGCCCCGCCACGCCATAGCCGACGACCAGCAACGCGACGAGCGCGGCGATGCGCGCCAGCCAGCGGCTCAGGCTCGTCAGGGCAGGATGTCGTATCATTCGAAACCTTATGCTAGGCTGCCGTCATGGCCGATGAATCACCCCAACCCCACGCCCCGTCCGCCGACTGGACGATCCCGCAGGACTGGCAGCATTATACGGCGGAGGATCATGCCACCTGGGATACTCTGTTCGCGCGCCAATCCCAATTGCTGCCCGGCCGGGCGTCGGAAGCCTATCTGCGCGGCCTCGACGTGCTCAAGCTGTCCAAGCCCGGCATCCCCGATTTCGCCGAATTGAGCGAGCGGCTGATGAAGCTGACCGGCTGGCAGGTGGTGGCGGTGCCCGGCCTCGTCCCCGATGACGTCTTCTTCGACCATATGGCGAACCGCCGCTTCGTCGCCGGCAATTTCATCCGCCGCCCCGACCAGCTCGACTATCTCCAGGAGCCGGACGTCTTCCACGACGTCTTCGGCCATGTGCCGATGCTCGCCGACCCGGTCTTCGCCGATTATCTGGAGGCCTATGGCCGCGGCGGGCAGCGCGCGCTCGGGCTCGACGCGCTCAAATACCTCGGCCGGCTCTATTGGTACACCGTCGAGTTCGGCCTGGTGCAGGAAGGCGACGACCTGCGCATCTATGGGTCGGGCATCGTGTCGAGCTTTGCCGAGAGCCGCTTCGCGCTCGACGATCCCAGTCCGAACCGGATCGCCTTCGATATCGCTCGGGTGATGCGCACCGACTATCGGATCGACGATTTCCAGCAGAATTATTTCGTCATCCCGAGCTTCGACGAATTGCTCCGCGTCACCGTCGAGACCGATTTCGCGCCGCTGTACGAGGAGCTGAAGCGCCAGGACGATATCCCGGTGGCGGCGATCGTCGCGGGCGATCGGGTGCTGACCCAGGGAACGCAGCATTATGCGCGCAGCAAGGCGCGCGGGTAGGGGAGCGATCCGAGCAGGGTGGCGGGGCGGCGATCCGCCCCGCCCGGGGATCAGTAGACCCGCTTCTTCGGCTTGATGTAATCGACGTCGTCGGTGAGCGTGTAATCGTGCACCGGACGATAATCGATCGCGGTCGCGCCGCCGACGCCGCCCCAGCCGGTGAAGCTGGTGATCGTGTGCTTCATCCACTCGCCATCGTCGCGGTCAGGATAATCCTCGTTGACGTGGGCGCCGCGCGATTCCTTGCGGTTGGCGGCGGAGTCGATCGTCACCACCGCCTGCGCGGCGAGATTGTCGAGCTCGAGCGTCTCGATCAGGTCGGTGTTCCAGATCAGGCTGCGGTCGTTGACCGCGACATCGGCGATCTGGCCGTAGATGCCCTTCATCAGCGCCTGGCCCTCGGTCAGCAGCGCATTGTCGCGGAACACCGCGCAATGCTTCTGCATCGTCCGCTGCATCTGGCCGCGGATCTCCGCGGTCGGGATGCTGCCGGTGGCGTTGCGGAACTTGTCGAGGCGGGTCAGCGCCAGCTCCTCCGAGCCCTTGGGCAGCGGATTGTGCGTGCCGTTGGGCTTGCAGATATCGGCGATCCGCTTGCCGGTGGCGCGGCCGAAGACGACGAGATCGATCAGCGAGTTCGAGCCGAGGCGGTTGGCGCCATGGACCGAGACGCACGCCGCCTCGCCGACCGCGAACAGGCCGGGGACGACCGTGTCGGGATTGCCGTCCTTGAGGTGGACGACCTCGCCGTGGAAGTTGGTCGGGATGCCGCCCATGTTGTAGTGGACCGTCGGCGTGACGGGCAGCGGCTGGCGGGTCAGGTCGACGCCGGCGAAGATCTTGCCGGTCTCGGTGATGCCGGGCAGCCGCTCGTGCAGCACCTTGGGATCGATATGGTCGAGGTGCAGGAAGATATGGTCGCCGTTCTTGCCGACGCCGCGGCCTTCGCGCATCTCCATCGCCATCGAGCGCGACACGACGTCGCGGCTGGCGAGGTCCTTCGCCGACGGGGCATAACGCTCCATGAAGCGCTCGCCTTCGGAGTTGGTCAGGTAGCCGCCTTCGCCGCGCGCGCCCTCGGTGATGAGCACGCCCGCGCCGTAGATGCCGGTCGGGTGGAACTGGACGAATTCCATGTCCTGCAGCGGCAGGCCGGCGCGCAGCACCATGCCGCCGCCGTCACCCGTGCAGGTATGCGCCGAGGTCGCCGAGAAATAGCAGCGGCCGTAGCCGCCGGTCGCCAGCACGGTATTGTGCGCGCGGAAGCGGTGGATGCTGCCGTCTTCCATGCACAAAGCGACGACGCCGCGGCACTGGCCGTTCTCCATGATCAGGTCGAGCGCGAAATATTCGACGTAGAAGTCGGCATCGTAGCGCAGCGACTGCTGGTAGAGCGTGTGCAGCATCGCATGGCCGGTGCGATCCGCGGCGGCGCAGGTGCGCTGCGCCGGCGGGCCTTCGCCCATGTTCTGCATCATGCCGCCGAACGGGCGCTGGTAGATGCGGCCTTCGTCGGTGCGGCTGAACGGCATGCCGGCATGTTCCAGCTCGTAGACCGCGGCCGGCGCTTCGCGCACCATATATTCGATCGCATCCTGGTCGCCGAGCCAGTCGGAGCCCTTGACGGTGTCGTACATATGCCAGGTCCAGTGGTCCGGACCCATGTTGCCGAGGCTGGCGGCGATGCCGCCCTGCGCCGCGACGGTATGGCTGCGGGTGGGGAACACCTTGGTGATGCAGGCGGTCTTGAGGCCGTTCTGCGCGCATTCCATCACCGCGCGCAGGCCCGAACCGCCCGCGCCGACGACGACCGCGTCATAGGTGTGATCGATGATCTTATAGGCGTCCGACATTATGCGGCAGCTCCGAAGGCGACCTTGAGGATCGCGAAGATGGCGATCGCGGCAGTGGCGACCGTGAAGAAGTTGAGCAGCAGGATCGCGGCGACGCGTTTCTGCTCGTGCTGGTAATCCTCGATCACCACCTGCAGGCCGAGGCGGAAGTGGTAGAAGACCGAGACGATCAGCAGCAGCATCGGCACCGCCGCCCAGCTGTTCTGCAACCAGCTGTGCACATTGGCATAGTCATAGCCGGGCATGCGCAGGATCGAAAAGACGAACCACAGGGTCAGGAACAGGTTGGACCCGGCGGTGACGCGCTGGCGCCACCAATGGTGCGCGCCTTCCTTGGCGCTGCCGAGGCCGCGGACGCGGCCGATATGCGTACCCGAACCCATCACTTGATCCCCAGGTAGAGCCAGAAGGCCACGGTCAGCACGATGCCGCCGGCGATGACGATCAGGCTGAACATCTTGTTGCGCTTCAGTTCGAACGCCGCGCCGGCGTCCATCACGAGGTGGCGGACGCCGTTCAGCATGTGCGTGAAGAACGCATAGGTCATGCCGACGCCGATCACCCAGCCGACGATGTTGAGATGGCCCATGTCGGTGGTGAAGACGTCGCGGAACCGCGCATAGGCCTCCGCCCCCGAGGCGATCGCGGCGAGCCACCAGACGAGCAGCACCGTGCCGACCGTCGCCATCGCCGAGCCCGTCGCGCGGTGGAGGATCGAGACCAGCATATGCGGGCCCCAGCTGTAGTGGAGCTTCAGAAAGCCCGAGAAAAGATGCGGGCTGCGCGGGCGCGCCGGAGTGCGGGATGCCATGAACGGTCCTCGGCCAAAATCGATTGCCTGCCTATTAGGCCTGAGGACGGGCGATGCAAGCCATAGCGGCGCAAAGTGACGCAGCGCACCATCGTCGCGGCAAGGAGTCCGGCCGGCGATCGGCCGACGCCGCCTCTAACCGACCATTAACCAGTGAACTCTAATCCCTGCAACACTCTTGATACATTGCCGACCGTGGAGACGCTCTTGCCCGACCTCGCCCTGCCACAGCCGGCCAGCATTGCCGCCGCGATCGACCTGCGCAGCCGCATCATCGCCTTCGACGGCGGCGAGAACACGCTGATCCCGCGCGCGGCGGAATTGTGGACGATCATCGAGGCCGACGCGCCGACGATCGTCGAGGCCTATTGGGCGCATTGGCGGCGCGCGCATCCCGGTGCGCCGGAATGGACGCCGCTCGAATCCGAACGCCGCGTCACCGCCGGCATCGCCTATCTGCGCAACCGCTGCTGCCACCTCGACGGGCTCGCCTGGGTCGAGTCGCTCGAACGATCGGTCGCCGCCGCTTATGCGGCGGGCGTGTCGACGATGGAGGTGCTCGCCATGTCGTGCGCCAGTGATCGCGCCGCGCTGCGCGCGCTGATGGCCCGCGTGCCGGCCGACGATCCGCGCCACAGCGGCCTGGTCGACGCGCTGATGCGCTTGTTCGGCATGGAGACCGAGCTGACCGTCGAGCTGTTTGCCGGCTATGCCGATCACGGCGCGCGGCTCGCCCGCGAAGGCCTCGCCGACGATTTCCGCGAGGGCATCACCAGCGCGGTCGAGATCGCCACCGACGAGGGCCGCGCGCTGCGCGACCAGGCGCAGCGCAGCTCGGGCTCGGCGCGCGGCATGCTCGGCAAGGCGAGCGAGGTCGCCGCCGCCGCCGAACAATCCGCGGTCGCGATGCGCGAGGCGGCGCAGACCGCCGCCGGTCTGATCCGTGCGATCGAGGACGCCCGTACCGAAGTGGAGGCCGCCGCCGAGATCGCCAGCCGCGCCAGCGTGCAGGCGACCAATGCGGTGGGCATGTCGGAGACGCTGAGCGATCATGCCAAGTCGATCGAATCGATCCTCAGCCTGATCCGCGACATCGCCGGACAGACCAATCTGCTCGCGCTCAACGCGACGATCGAGGCGGCGCGCGCGGGCGATGCCGGCCGCGGCTTCGCGGTGGTCGCGCAGGAGGTGAAGAGCCTCGCCAACCAGACCGCCCGCGCCACCGACGATATCGCCGCCAAGATCGCCTCGATCCAGTCGGCGACACGCTCGACGGTCGAGACCAACGCCAGCATCAAGAGCACCGTCACCGAGGTGCAGGAGAGCGCCGACCGCATCCGCTATGCGATGGAGGCGCAGGCGCAGACCGTCACCGCGATCACCGCCGCAGTCGACGAGACCGCGCTCGCCGCCGATTCGATGTCGAGCACGATCGCCGCGATCCGCAGCGACACCGAGACGGTCGCCGCCGAGATCGACCATGTCGGTCGCGGCTTCGACCGGCTCGACGGCCAGCTGATCGCGCTCAAGACCAGCGCCGGCGAATTCGTCACCAAGGTCGCGGCCTGAAATGACCAGGGCGCAGCGCGATCTCGCCGAGCACCTTGGCGAATATGACTGGGACGGAGAGATCGCGACCTCCTGCCGCGAGATCGCCGGGCTGCTGACCCCGGCGGACTATGGCGAGATCTCGCGCCGCTTCTGGGACCATTATCTGTCGCTGCCCGCGGTGCAGCCGTTGCGGCGGCTGTTCACCGCCGACCGGCTCGAACGGCGGATCGCCGACAGCGCCCGTTACGCCTTCCTCAAGTACAGCGCGCCGTTCGATGCCGCCTGGGGCGCGATCGCGGTGCGCAATGCCGAACAGTCCGCGCAGTCCGGCGTGCCGATGGCGAGCCTGCAGGCGGCGCTCGCCCAGTCGCACAGTTTCACCGTGAGGACGCTGGAACGCCATTGCGAAGGCGATACCAAGCGATTGCTGCGGCTGTGCGACGCGGTCCAGCGCATCTCTCTGGTCGAATCCGACCTGATGACCGGGCGGCTCGTCGCGCTGCGCGACGAGGCGGCGCGCGAGGAGCGGCAGGCACGATCGGCGGCGTTCCGCGAGAGCATCGCCTGCGCGATCGCCGGCACCGCGACGCTCGGCGCGCGCATCCGCGTCCAGGCCGGCGCGGCCTCCGCCTCGACGCGCGAGATGCTCGGCAAGGCGGGGGAGGTCGCCGCGGCGGCGGAGCAATCGGCGGTGGCGATGCGCGAGGCGGCGCAGACCGCGGCGGGCCTGATCCGCGCGATCGACCATGCCCGCGCCGAGGTCGATTCCGCCGCCGGCATCGCGCGGCGCGCCAGCGACCATGCCGGTGAGGCGGTGCGCGCGAGCGCGCTGCTCAGCGATCACGCCCAGTCGATCGAATCGATCCTCGGCCTGATCCGCGACATCGCCGGGCAGACCAATCTGCTCGCGCTCAACGCGACGATCGAGGCGGCGCGGGCAGGGGACGCGGGCCGCGGCTTCGCGGTGGTCGCGCAGGAGGTGAAGAGCCTCGCCAACCAGACCGCGCGTGCGACGGACGATATCGCCGGCAAGATCGCCGCGATCCAGCATGCGACGCGGACGACGGTGGCGACCAATGCGGCGATCCGCGAGACGGTCGGCGAGGTGCAGGTCTCCGCCGATCGCATCCGCGACGCGATGGCCGCGCAGGCGCATACCGTCACCGCGATCACCGCGGCGGTCGACGAAACCGCGCTCGCCGCCGATTCGATGTCGCACACGATCGGGGCGATCCGCGCCGACACGCAGGCGGTCGCCGGCGAGATCGACAGCCTCGGCGCCGGCTTCGGCGAGGTCGGCGACCGGCTCGGGCAATTGCAGCAATCGGCGGACGGGTTCTCGGCCAGCGTCGGATGATGCCGGAAGTCGGCGGGTCGAGAGGCTTGCCGAAGCAATAGGCCCGCGGGGTGAAATTCCTCTCCTCCACCAGTCACCACCCCGGCGAAGGCGGGAGTCCAGTTGGGTAAAGCTCAGTCGAGGCCAACGACCGTTGCCCGACTGGGCCCCGGCCTTCGCCGGGGTGGTCGACTTATGATGCGCTTTCTGTGCACCTCCGAGACTTTTGGGTTAATCGAACGGCGCCGCGCCGCCGCGCCGCCGCGCCGCCGGGCCTCTGCGTGAACATCCGGCATCAGCGCCGCCATTGCCGCTCCCGGCCGCGCCGCCTAAAGCCACGCCATGGCGATACTTCTTACCGGATCGAGCCGCGGCATCGGCGCGGCGATCGACGTGGCGTTGCGTGAGGGCGGCGCGCAGGTGATCGGACATGGCACGGCGAGCGGCATCGCCGCCGACTTCGCCGATCCCGCCGCGCCGCGGGCCTTGTGGGCGGCGGCGCTGGCGCAGGCCGGGCAGATCGACGTGCTGGTCAACAATGCCGGCGTGTTCGAGGCCAGTCCGTTGACCCGCGACCACGACGACTGGGTCGCCGATTGGGAGCGGACGCAGCGGATCAATCTCACCGCCGCCGCGGAGCTGTGCCGGCTGGCGGTACGCCACTGGCAGCAGCGCGGGTGCGGCGGGCGGATCGTCAACATCGCCAGCCGCGCCGCCTATCGCGGCGATTCACCGGCGCACTGGCATTATGCCGCCGCCAAGGCGGGGATGGTGGCGATGACCAAGACGATCGCCCGCGGCTATGCGCGCGAGAACATCCTCGCCTTCGCGATCTGCCCCGGCTTCACGATGACCGGCATGGCCGACGACTATCTCGCCAGCCGCGGCGGCGACGCGCTGCTCGCCGACATTCCGCTCGGCAAGGTCGCTGATCCGGCCGAAGTGGCGGCGGTGGCGCGCTTCTGCGCGCTCGAGGCGCCGGCATCGATGACCGGGGCGGTGATCGACGTCAACGGGGCGAGCTATGTCCGCTGATACGCCGGGGTCGAGCTGGAAGGTCAGCCTGCCGTGCACCCGCGCCGAGGCGGAGGCGATCGACAGCGCGAGCGATCTCGTCATCGACGCGGTGCTGATGACCACCGAAGAGGTGGAGGACGATGTCGAACGCTGGCGGCTCGACGCCTATCTCGATCATGCACCCGATGCGGCGATGCTGGCGACGATCCACGCCCTGGTGCCGAGCGCCAGCGCCCATGATCCGTCGGTCGAGCGGCTCGACGCGCAGGATTGGGTGACGCTGAGCCAGGCGGGGCTGGAGCCGATCCGCGAGGGCCGCTTCGTCGTCCATACCGCCGCGCATGCCGTGTCGCCGCCGCCGGGCGGGCGCGCCTTCCTGATCGAGGCGGGGCAGGCGTTCGGCACCGGCCATCACGGAACGACCAGCGGCTGCCTCGCGATGCTCGACGCGCTCGCGGTGGCGGGGCGGCGGTTCGAGGCGGTGATCGACGTCGGCACCGGCACCGGCCTCCTCGCCTTCGCCGCGACCGCCTTGTGGCCGGCGGCGCGGGTGGTGGCGACCGACATCGATCCGGTGGCGATCGCGGTGACGCACGACAATGCCGCGCGCAACGGCGTGGAGGGGGTCGCGCTCTACGTCGCCGATGGCGCGCGCGATGCGGCGATCGACGCGGCCGCGCCGTTCGATCTGGTGATCGCCAACATCCTCGCCGGGCCGTTGGTGTCGATGGCGCCCGAACTCGCCGCGATCGCCGCGCCCGATGCGGTGATCGTGCTCGCCGGGCTGCTCGAGACGCAGCGCGAGGATGTCGTCGCGGCCTATGCGGCATGCGGCTGCACGCTGGTCGGGATCGACCGGCGGGGCGACTGGACGGTGCTGCAATTGCGCGGCGGCGCGACGCGCTACGTGCCGGAGGGGCCGTTCGACCCCAAGGGGCGCGACGGCTGGGCGCTCGACCTGTAGGGGCGTGGCCCGCGGTGGTGCGAAGCGGGAGGGCTGCGGGGCCATGGGGCGGGCCGCCGTCACGACCGCCGGGCGCTACGGTTTGACAAGCGGCCCGGCCGACTCGGACATGACGATCGCCGGTTGGCGCCGACGCCGTGTTGGAACGGCGGCCTTGCGCATGCCGGCCAAGCCACGCACGCGCCACGGCTTTTACGCCCCCGAAAAAAGCCGCTGTCCTATTTGGAACGGCCATGATCCCGATCGCCGCCTGACCAGCAGGAGGCACGGCATGACGATACAGACGCTCATCGACGACGTGATCGACCGCGAAGGCGGCTATGTCGACCACCCCGCCGACCGCGGCGGCCCGACCTGCTGGGGGATCAGCGTCGCGGTGGCGCGGGCGAACGGCTACCATGGCGCGATGCGCGATCTGCCGCGCGCCATCGCCGCGGCGATCTACGAGCGCGTCTACTGGCGTGGCGCCGGGTTCGACAAGATCGCCGAACGCGCGCCGGCGCTCGCCGCCGAACTGTTCGATACCGGCGTCAACATGGGCACCGCCACCGCGGCCCGCTTCCTCCAGCGCGCGCTCAACGCGCTCAACCGCAACGGCCGCGATTATGCCGACATCGCCGCGGACCAGCGGATCGGCGCCGCGACGCTCGCCGCGCTCGACGCCTTCCTCGCCATCCGCGGGCCGGCGGGGGAGCGGGTGCTGATCAAGGCGGTCGATGCCTTGCAGGGCGAACGCTATCTCGCGCTCGCCGAGCGCCGCCCCGCCGACGAGGCGTTCCTCTACGGCTGGCTCGCGGCGCGCGTCGCATGAGCGAGCCGCTCCCCGACCGCTGGGTGACGCGCGCGCGGCCTGCCTTCCTCTACGTCATGTACGTGCTGCTGCTTGGCGCGATCCCGGTCGGCCTCGTCGCGGCGATCCGCCCGGCCTGCGCCGCGGCGATCGCGCACGGCATGGCGGCGTACCTCGCCGCGATCCCGGAGCCGCTCTACGCGCTCTTCGGCACCGGCTATCTCGGCTACACCGCGGCGCGCACCGTCGGGAAGATCAAGGGCGTCGATCGGTGACGGTGTAGCGGAGGGTTCACGCGGAGGCGCGGAGAAGAAGCATCGGTTCGCGCAGAGGCGCAGAGGACGCAGAGTTGACGTGCTCTGCCGCGGAGCGGCCTTTTCGCTACGCGACCTAGTCAGGAAGGGTGCTTCGCGCCGACGCGATGCCTCTGCGCCTCTGCGCGAAACGCCTTTTCGCGTCTTAGCGTCTTCGCGTGAACCCAACCCTGCCTCTCCGCGCCTCCGCGAGACCCCGATCGTCCTCACTCGCCAAGACGGACCCGATCGACTTGCCCCGCACCGCAGGCACCCTACATCGCCCCCATGAGCGATTCCCATTCCATGCCGGTCTGGCATGGCACCACCATCCTGTCGGTCCGGCGCAACGGCAAGGTCGTCGTCATCGGCGACGGTCAGGTCTCGATGGGCCAGACCGTGATGAAGCCCAATGCCAAGAAGGTCCGCCGCCTCGGTGCGGACGGGCAGGTGATCGGCGGCTTCGCCGGCGCCACCGCCGACGCCTTCACCTTGTTCGAGCGGCTGGAGGCGAAGCTGGAGCGGCATCAGGGCAAGCTGATGCGCGCCGCGGTCGAACTCGCCAAGGACTGGCGCACCGACAAATATCTCCGCAATCTCGAGGCGATGATGATCGTCGCCGACAAGGACGTGACGCTGATCCTCACCGGCAACGGCGACGTGCTCGAACCGGAGGCCGGCGTCGCCGCGATCGGCTCCGGCGGCAATTACGCGCTCGCCGCGGCGCGCGCGCTGGTCGATTACGAGGCCGATGCCGAGACCGTCTGCCGCAAGGCGATGGCGATCGCCGCCGAGGTCTGCGTCTACACCAACGATCGCACCACGATCGAGGTGATGGACAGCACGACCTAAGGATAGACAGCGCCGCCCCGGCGAAGGCCGCGGTGTCGTGACCTTACTGCGCCCTGGCGGCGCGCGATCCCAGCACAGCTGTGACCCAGGATTTCCGATGAACCAGAATCTCACTCCCAAGGCGATCGTCGCCGCCCTCGACGCCCATATCATCGGCCAGCGCGACGCCAAGCGCGCGGTGGCGGTGGCGATGCGCAACCGGTGGCGGCGCCAGCAACTCTCGGCCGATCTGCGCGACGAGGTGACGCCCAAGAACATCCTGATGATCGGGCCCACCGGTTGCGGCAAGACCGAGATCAGCCGCCGCCTCGCCAAGCTTGCCGACGCGCCGTTCGTCAAGGTCGAGGCGACCAAGTTCACCGAGGTTGGCTATGTCGGCCGCGACGTCGAACAGATCGCGCGCGACCTCGTCGAGGAGGCGATCCGGCTGGAGAAGGAGCGCCGCCGCGTTGCGGTCAAGGACAAGGCGGAGGAAGCGGCGATGAAGCGCCTGCTCGACGCCCTCGTCGGCAAGGATTCGAGCCAGGCGACGCGCGAGAGCTTCAAGCAGCGCTTCGCCGACGGTCATCTCGACGCGACCGAGATCGAGATCGAGCTGGAACAGGCCGCGGCGACTCCGTTCGACGTGCCGGGCAGCGGCCCGCAGATGATCAACCTCGGCGAGATGATGAAGTCGCTGAGTGGCAATCAGCCGCTCAAGCGCCGCAAGCTGTCGGTGCGTGCCGCCTGGGACAAACTGGTCGAGGAGGAGGCCGACAAGCGGCTCGATCAGGACGAGGTCAGCCGCACCGCGCTGGCGGACGCCGAGGCGAACGGCATCGTCTTCCTCGACGAGATCGACAAGATCGCGGTCAGCGACGTGCGCGGCGGCTCGGTCAGCCGCGAAGGCGTGCAGCGCGACCTGCTGCCGCTGATCGAAGGCACGACGGTGGCGACCAAATACGGGCCGATGAAGACCGACCATATCCTGTTCATCGCCAGCGGTGCCTTCCATGTCGCCAAGCCGTCCGACCTGCTGCCCGAGCTGCAGGGCCGCCTGCCCATCCGCGTCGAGCTGAAGGGCCTGACCGAGGAGGATTTCATCGCCATCCTCTCCGACACCAAGGCATCGCTGCCGGCGCAATACCAGGCGTTGCTGGCGACCGAGGGGGCCGAGGTCCGCTTCACCGACGACGGCATCGCCGCGATCGCACGCATCGCCGCCGAGGTGAACGGCCAGGTCGAGAATATCGGCGCGCGCCGCCTTCAGACGGTGATGGAGAAATTGCTCGAGGAGGTGAGCTTCGATGCCGAGGATCGCGAAGCGCCGGTGACGGTCGACGCCGCCTATGTCGAGGCGCAGCTGGCGGGGATCGCCCGCAACACCGATCTCAGCCGCTTCGTGCTGTAAGGCGGCGGCGAAGACGTTTCGCAGGTGCAGCATGAAAGCGGGCCGGCAAGGGAGCCTTAACCCGCGTCATGCGTGATAGCGGGATGCGCATTCCGTATCTCGACGTGACCCTGCCCGAATGGACCGCGCGCCTCGGCGGCGTGCTGCTGGTGGTGCTGGTGCTCGCGCTGGTTCACCGCAGCCTGTTCGCCGTGTTGCGGCGGATCGCCAGCCGCACCGCGACCAAGACCGACGATATCCTGATCGCGCGGCTCGGGCGGCCGACCTTCTGGCTGATGATCGGAGTCGCGTTGGCGGCATCTGGGCCGGGGCTCGACCTGCCGCGCTATTGGGAGACGATCTGGCAGCGCGCGATCGGGCTGCTCACCCCGGCGATCTTCGGCTGGATGCTGCTTGCCGCGCTCACCGCCTATCGCGACGTCAGCGAGGTGCGGTTCGACATATCGGCGACCGACAATCTGCGCGCGCGGCGGCGGCGGACGCGGATCAGCATCCTCCACCGCATCGGCGTGTTCGTGCTGGTGATGCTGACGGTGATGATGATGCTGATGAGCATCCCCAGCGTCCGCACGATCGGCGTGACGCTCGCCGCCTCCGCCGGTGTCGCCGGCCTCGCTATCGGCGCCGCCGCGCAGCCGGCGCTCAAGAACGTCATCGCCGGTATCCAGATGGCCTTCACCGAACCGATCCGCATCGACGACGTCGTCATCATCGACAATGAATGGGGGCGGATCGAGGACATCCGCCTGACCTATGTCGTGGTGCGCATCTGGGACGACCGCCGGCTGGTGGTGCCCGTTTCCAAATTCCTCGAGAACAGCTTCCAGAACTGGACGCGCGAGACGAGCGCGCTGCTCGGCTCGGTCTTCTGGTATCTCGATCCCGCCGCCGACGTGCCGCGCATCCGCGCCAAGCTGGAGGAGATCGTCCGCGCCAATCCGCGCTGGGACCAGCGTTTCTGCAACCTTCAGGTCACCGATGCGAAACCCGACGGGACGATGGAGCTGCGCGGGCTGATGACCGCGAAAGACGCCTCCACCGCCTTCGACCTGCGTTGCGACGTGCGCGAGGCGATCTACGCCTTCATCCGCGACGAGATGCCCGAGGCGCTGCCGCGCGAACGCTTCATGCGGGCTCCGTCTGCGCCTCCGTCTCCACCGCCGGACCCATCAGCGCATCGGTGAAGGTCTTGCGCCACCAGCCGATATCCTGCCGAGTGATGACGTCCATCATCTTGGTCCAGCGTTCGATCCGCTCCTCGCGCGGCATGCGCAGCGCGAGCATGATCGCGTCGGACATTTCCTCCGCCGAATAGGGGTTGATCAGCACCGCATCGGTGAGTTGGCAGGCCGCGCCGGCGAAGCGCGACAGGATCAGCACGCCCGGGTCCTCCGGATTCTGCGCGGCGACATATTCCTTGGCGACGAGGTTCATGCCGTCGCGCAACGGGGTGACGAGGCCGATCTTGGCGGCGCGATAGATGCCGGCAAGCACGTCGCGCGGATAGCCCTGGTTGACGTAGCGGATCGGCACCCAGTCGATATCGGCATAGGCGCCATTGATCCGCCCGGCGAGCCCTTCGAGGTTGCTGCGGATCTTCTGGTAGCTGCCGACCGTCGCGCGGCTCGGCGGCGCGATCTGGAGCAGGGTGACTTCCTTGCGCTCCTCAGGATGTTCGGTGAGGAAGCGTTCGTAGCCGAGGAACCGCTCCTCCAGCCCCTTGGAATAATCGAGCCGGTCGACGCCGACGATCATGTCGCGCCCCACCGCGGCATCGCGCATCTGGCGGAAGGCAAGGCGACCGCGCGTGCTGGTGGCGAGTCCGGCGAATTCCTTGGCGTCGATCCCGATCGGGCAGGCCATGACGCGGACGCGGCGATCGTCGAGGACGAGGTCGTCGCCCTCCATATGCGCACCGAGTTCGGCGGTGGCATAGTCGCAGAAGCTCTGCAGCCATTCCTCGGTATGGAAGCCGATCACGTCATAGGCGAACAGGCTGCGCACCAGCGCCTGCGCTTCGGGCAGGATCGACAGCAGCCGCCGCGGCGGCCACGGAATGTGCAGGAAGAAGCCGAGGCGGTTGGTCGCGCCGCGCTTGCGCAATTCCTCGCCGAGCGGAAAGAGATGATAGTCCTGGATCCAGACCGCATCATCCTCCTCGATCAGCGGCTGGACGGTATCGGCGAAGCGTTCGTTGACGCGCTGATAGCCGCCGGCAAATTCGCGCTCATATTCGGCGAGGTCGACGCGGTAGTGGAACAGCGGCCACAGCGTTCGATTGGCGTAGCCGTTGTAATATTCGTCGATGTCCTGCTCTTCCAGGTCGACGGTGGCGGTGGTGACGCCGTCGTTGCGCTGGAAGGTGATCTGGCCGGTATATTCGTCGGTCTGGTCCCCCGACCAGCCGAACCACATGCCCTTATATTCGCGCAACGCCGAGGCGAGCGCGACGGCAAGGCCGCCCTGCGCGCCGGAGTCGGACCCCTTGGGCGCGGACACACGATTGGATATGATGATCAGGCGGCTCAGCGGATCGAACTCCATGGTTTGGACAATAGCGCAGCGCAATTGATCATGCCGACCAGCGAATAGGTCTGCGGATAATTGCCCCACAATTCCCCCGATGTCGGGTCGATGTCTTCGGAAAGAAGACCGGCTGCGGTGCGTCGTGCCAGCATCTCGTCGAACAGCGCACGGGCATCGGCGTGGCGGCCGGTGAAGTGCAGCGCCTCGATCAGCCAGAAGGTGCAGACGTTGAAGGCGGTTTCGGGCAGGCCGAAATCATCCTCGGTGTCGTAGCGCAGCATGTGGCTGCCGCGTCGCAGACCCTTCTCCACCGCCTCCAGCGTGCCGACGAAGCGGGGATCGTCGGGCTCGAAGAAACGCAGGTCGAGCAGCTGGATCAGGCTCGCGTCAAGGTCGTCCCCCGCGAAGGTCGCCGACATCCGGTTGGTCTCGGGCCGCCACGCGCGCGTCTCGATCTCGGTGCGGATCGTGTCGGCGCGGCCCTGCCAGAAGTCGCGCCGGTCGGACAGGCCGAGGACGTGCGCGGCATTGGCGAGCCGGTCGCACGCCGCCCAGCACATGGCGGAGGAATAGGTATGGACGCTCTGCCGGGTGCGCAGCTCCCACAGACCGGCGTCGGGCTGGTCGTGGAACTGCCAGGCGCGTTCGCCGACATGTTCGAGGCTCTCGAAATCCTCGCGACCCGACTGGCGGAACAGCCGCTGGTCGAAGAAGGCATGGACGCTGCACAGTACGATCTGGCCGTAGGCGTCGTGCTGGATCTGCTCATAGGCCTGGTTGCCGACCCGCACCGGCCCCATGCCGCGATAACCGGCTAGCGCCGGCGCGAACCGCTCCTCCAGCGTCGGCTCGCCGAGCACGCCGTACAGCGGCTGGATATGCCCGCCCGCGGCGCTGTCGACGATATTGCGCAGATAGCCGAGATAGCCCTCCAGCACGTCGAGCGCGCCGAGCCGGTTGAGCGCCTGCACCGTGTAATAGGCATCGCGCACCCAGCAATAGCGATAGTCCCAGTTGCGCTCCGACCCGGCATGTTCGGGGATCGAGGTGGTGAGCGCGGCGACGATCGCGCCGGTCTCCTCGTGCTGGCACAGTTTGAGCGTGATCGCCGAGCGGATCACCACATCCTGCCATTCGAGCGGGATGGCGAGGCCGCGCACCCATTCCTGCCATTCGGCGATCGTCTGCGCGAGCATCGCCTCCAGCGTCTCGGCGAGGTCGCCGCTGAAGCTCTCGTCCGGCCCGAGGAAGAAGTGCAGCGGCCGTTCGAGGCGGAAGGCGCGCTCCTCCTGCACCATGCCGATCGGCGCGGTGGTGGTGAGCCGCAGCTGCATCGCATCGAGCAGGATGCGCAGATGGTTGGAGCCGCCGATCTGTTCTCGGCAGGTGCCGCCCCAGCCGCAGGTGGTGCGGAGCTTTACCGTGACGCGCGGGCTGCCGGCGATCGGACGGACGATGCGCGCGAAGGCGACCGGGCGATACGTCCGCCCGGTGCGCACGAAGCGCGGGCAGAAATCGGTGACCTCCAGCACGTTGCCGGCATCATCGGTATGCGTGCTGACCAGGATCGGGGTGTTGCGGATATAATGCTGCTCGACCTTGACCGAATTTTCGATGCCGATCGACCAATAGCCGCTGTCGGGATCCGCCCCGCCGACGAGAGCGGAGAAGAGCGGATCGCCGTCGACGCGCGGCACGCACGCCCAGACGAAGCGCCCGGCGCGATCGACCAGCGCGCTGACCTGGCAATTGCCGATCGGCCAGAGGTCGACGCTCATCGCATTGGCGTCGGGCGTGGAGGTCATGCAGCAAGGCTTTCGGTTGCGGCTTCGAGCCAGTGGAGCGTGCTGGCGACGCTGTCGAGACGATAGGCGGCGGCGGTCTCGCGCGCCGCGCCGATCAGCACGCCCGCGCCGCCCAGCGCGCGCGCGGCGACCATCGCCGGCTCGTCGGTGTCGTCGTCGCCGAGGAAGACCGGACGCGCACCGGCCATCGCCGGGCTCTGCATCAGCGTGCGCAGCGCGGTGCCCTTGTCGGCGCCGGGAACACGCACCTCGACCATCATCTTGCCGGTCTGGAGATGCAGTCCGGCGTCGGCGGCGAGCTGGCGGGCGAGGTCGTGCGCCTGCGCCTCCGCCTCCGGCACCGCGCGGTAATGGAGCGCGGCGCCCAGCGGCTTTTCCTCGACCAGCACGCCGCGTGTTGCAGTTGCGAAGGCTTTCATTGCCACGACTATACGGTCGAGGGCGGCGGGGCGTTCCGCGCGCATGTGCGTGCCGTCGGGCCACAGCACTTCGAGGCCATGGCTGCCCGACACGGCGAAATGCGGATCGCCGAACAGCGCGCGGATGCCGCTGACCGGCCGGCCGGAGATGATCGCCACCCGGCCGTCGAGCCGATCCGACAGCCGATCGATCAGGGCCGCGAGCCGCGCATCGACCGCCACCGCCTCGGGATGCTCCGCCAGTTCGACCAACGTGCCGTCGAAATCGAGGAACAGCGCGGCATCGCGCAACAGGTCGGCGGGGGGCGGGGGCAGGTGCGTCACGCGGCGCGGTGTCGGGGATCGGGGGGCAGGGGTCAAGCTGCGAGCGTCGTCGCACCCCGTCGCACAGACTGCACCCGCCCGATCGGAGCAAGTGGTTCGCAACTTCAGGAGAAGGCGGCCTATTATGGAATTAACCCATTATAAAGTTCTTTAATGGAAAGTCCGCTGACGTAACGGGGGGCGGACGGATGTGGGGTAAGGTCATATGGGGTATCGCCTCCTGCAGCTTGGCCGTCGGATGCGGCGTCGGTCCCGCCGCTGCCCAGGATCTTGCCGCGGGTCCGGCGACGGTTCCCCCACCGCAGCAGCAGGAGGGGTCGCGCGGCGATCCCGGTATCCGCCTCGCGCTCGGCTATACGGGGGAGGCGGCGACCAATGTCCGTGGCGGCCTGCATCGCGACGCCGCTTATGCCGGCCAGGTCTATCTCGGCGTCGACGCTGATCTCGGACGATTGGCGGGAGTCGATGGCGGGACGCTGCATCTCGCCGTCACCGATCGCCACGGCAGCAACCTCAGCGCCATCGCGATCGGCAACAACACGTCGGTGCAGGAGATCTGGGGGACGCAGAACGTCCATCTCGCGATCCTGACGTATGAGCAGCGGCTGCTCCACGATCGCCTCACCGTCGAGGCGGGGCGGAGCCAGGCGAACCTCTATTTCCTCAATGCGCCCGTCTATTGCCAGTTTCAGACGAACTCGGCCTGCGGCAACCCGACCTTTATTTTCAAGGTCAGCAACTTCACCTACTTTCCGGCATCGAGCTGGATGGCGCGGGCGCGGCTATCGCTCGGCGGCACCGTCTATGCACATGCCGGGGTGTTCGAGGTCAATCCCGACCGCCGTCGACCGGGCGATCACGGCATTGCCTTCGGCACCGGCGGCGCGACCGGCGTCATCATCCCCTATGAACTCGGCATCGCCGCCGATGGCGCGAGCGTCCGCCGGCCGCATCATTATGCGATCGGCGGCTGGTTGGACCATGCCGATTACGACGACCCGCTCCGCGACGATCAGGGCGGCATCGCGATCACGAGCGGCCGGCCCGCGGCGATCCGCCACGGGCGATCGGGATGGTTCGCCCGCTTCGATCAGATGCTGACTCGGCCCGACCCGACGTCGCTGCGGGGGCTCACGCTGTTCGGCGTCGCGATGACCAATATCGAAGGGCGGACGAGCGAGACGCACTTCCTCGAACTCGGGCTGTCCTACGCCGGCCTGCTGCCGGGGCGCGAGCGCGATACGCTCGGCTTCGTCATCAACGACCAACGGTTCAGCGATCTCGCGCTTGGCGCCATGCGCGCCGCCCGTCGCACGACCGGCGGGTCCGCCGAGGTGCCGCGGCATCAATATATGATGGAACTGGCCTATGGCGCGCAACTCGGCCCCGCCGTGCGCCTGTCGCCGAACCTGCAATATATCGTCCACCCCGATCAGAGCGGCGCGCCGTTACGGCCGCGCGATATCCCCGATGCCTTGGTGCTGGGGCTGAAGTTCACCGTCGACGCGCCGGCATGGCTCGTCCGTCCGGCGCGGTGATCCGTCGCCCCCTTCCCACATCCCCCCAGCGGAGCGTGACCCCGTGCGCCTCATGATCAAGACCAAGCTTCTGCTGACGTTCGGCATCGTCATCGCGCTGCTGATCGGGACCAACGCCTATAGCTACGTCAACCTGACGCTGTTCAACGACACCGTCACCGCGCTGCTCGAAGGACCGGCGGCGCGCAAGGAGCGGATCCAGTGGATCACCGAATATGAACTGCGCGCGACCCGCGGCCTCTACGACCTGATCGAGGCGCCGACCGACACGGAGCGCCACAAGGTGGAGGCGTTGAACGACAGCCACCGCCAGAGGCTCAAAACCGATACGGCCTGGCTGATCGATCATGCCGAAGACGAGACGGACCGGCAGGCGTGGCGCGCCGTCGCCGACGACATCGTGCGCTACGGGCGCGTCGAGCAGAGCGTGCGGGCGCTGCGCGATGCGGGCCGGTCGGCCGAGGCGCGCGCCATGGCCTATCAGGTAGCGCGGCCGATCACCGACGATATCGAGCGGCTGGAAACGCCGGTGTTCTACAAGCAGCGTGACGAGATGGCGGCGAGCGAGAAGGCGACCACGTCGACCTACCGGACCGCGGTGCGGCTGATCGCGGTCTTCGCGGCCGTTGCGGTGGCGCTATCGACGGCGGCGGCGCTGTGGATCGCCTTGGGGATCACCAGGGGCCTCGCGGCGCTGACGCAGGCGGCAAATGCGGTGGCGGTGGGCGACCTCGACCAGCAGGTGAGCGTCACCGGCAACGATGAGATCCGCGATCTCGTCGATACAGTGAACGTGATGACCGGCAACCTGCGCCTCTCGGCGGTCCTGGCGGATACGATCGTGAGGGGGGATCTGACCGTCGACCATCAGCCGCTGTCGAACAAGGATCGGCTGGGTCATTCGCTCGTCGCGATGGTGGCGCGGCTGCGCGCCGTGGTTGCCGAAACCACGGGGACGGCACAGGTCGTCGCGGCCGGCACGCAGCGCCTTTCCGTCATCGCCGAGCAGGTCAGCGAAGGCGCCGTCCAGCAGGCCGCCGCCGCCGAACAGGCTTCGGCGTCGATGGAAGAGATGACCGCCAACATCAAACAGAATGCCGACAATGCGATCCAGACCGAGGCGATCGCGCGCCAGGCGTCGATGCGGACCGAGCAGAGTGGCGTGGCGGTGCAGGAGGCGACGCGCGCGATGCAGATGATCGTCGAGAAGATCAGCATCGTCCAGGAGATCGCGCGGCAGACCGATCTGCTCGCGCTCAACGCCGCGGTCGAGGCGGCGCGCGCCGGCGATCACGGCAAGGGCTTCGCCGTCGTCGCCGCGGAGGTGCGCAAGCTCGCCGAGCGCAGTCAGGCCGCCGCCGGGGAGATTTGCGGCATTTCCGCCGAAACCATCGCCGCGGCGGCGCATGCCGGCGACATGCTGACCCAGCTCGTCCCCGATATCCGGCGTACCGCCGACCTCGTCGCCGAGATCAGCGCCGCCTGCCGCGAACAGGATATCGGCTCATCGCAGATCAACGCGGCGATCCAGCAGCTCGATCTGGTGACGCAAGACAATGTCCAGGCCTCTGCCCGGATTTCGACGACCGCGACCGAGATCGCCGGAGAGGCGGCCGAGCTGGAGAAGGGCATCGCCGTCTTCAAGGTCGGCAGCTTGACGGCGCCGCCGACCGCGGACGCGACGGCCCGGACGCGGGCACAATCGCTCGTCCCCCAGCCAGCCGCGCGTACCCGCACGGACAAGGCCTTGCTGACCGCCCCGTCGGTCAGGGGGTTCAACCTGCACCTCCTCAACGACGAGGATCGGCCGCCTGCGCGCTGATCACCGGCGCCGTTCAGGCGGCGAGGCGCGTCATCCAGCCCTCGGCATGGGCGAAGGCGGGGGCGTCGTCGACGTCGAGCCAGTCGAGATCGCTGCAATCGACGATCGTCGCCGCGCCGTCTGCCGCGAGCAGGCGAACGCCCTCGGTCAGCGACGGGCTGTCGAGCGTCGCCAGCGCCGCGAAGAAGCGCTGCGACACCGCGAAGATGCCGGTGTCGTAGCAATCGTGCGGGTGCAGTTCCTTGCCGATCGCGACGATCGCATCGCCGCGCGTCGCGACGCAGGTGACGTCGAGCGGATCGACCCAGGGATGGCCGAGCCGGCGGTCGATGCCGAGCCGCAGCCCGTCGCCCGCGCCCGCCTTGGCGAGGCGGCGATAGTGGCGCGGCTGAACGAGGTGATCGCACATCGCGAGCACCGCGCCCTCGGCGCCGATCAGCGCACGCGCCGCCAGCGCCGAAACACCGTTCGGCTGATGATAGTCGGTCATCACCGTCACCACCTCGAGCGGCCAGCTGCGGGCGGCGAGGTGCGCGGCGATCGCCTCGGCGCCATAGCCGAGCGAGACGATCGCGCGCGTCAGGCCTGCCGCCGCCATGCCGTCGAGCGCATGATCGATCAGCGCCCGCCCGGCGACCGGGCAGAGCGGCTTGAACGGTGTCACCGAACGGAGCCGGCTGCCCTGACCGGCGGCGAGCAGCAGGCCCGTGGTGATCATCAGGCGGCCTTGATGAACGCCTCGACCGCGGTCTGGGCGAGATCGTCGGTCATCTGCGTGCGCGGGTGCTTGCAGAAATAGGCACTGGCGGGGTCGATCACGCCGGCGATGCCGCGATCCTTGGCGATCGCCGCGCAACGGATCATGTCGATCGCGACGCCGGCGCTGTTGGGCGAATCCTCGACCGACAGGCGCAGTTCGAGGTTCATCGGCACGCCGCCGAACAACTGGCCCTCCATGCGCAGGAAGCAGACCTTGTTGTCGTTCTGCCAGGGCACGTAGTCCGACGGCCCGATATGGACGTTGTCGTCGTCGAGCCGCTCGGCCGCGACCGACTGGACCGCCTCGGTCTTCGAGATCTTCTTGGATTCGAGGCGGCGGTGGTTCGACATGTTGAGGAAGTCGGTGTTGCCGCCGGTGTTGAGCTGATACGTCCGGTCGAGCTTGACGCCGCGCTTGGCGAACAGGTCGGTGAGCACGCGGTGGACGATCGTCGCGCCGAGCTGCGCCTTGATGTCGTCGCCGATGATCGCGACGCCGGCATCCTCGAACTTCTTCGCCCATTCCGGGTTCGAGGCGATGAAGACGGGGATGTTGTTGACGAAGGCGACGCCGGCCTCGAGCGCGCATTCGGCGTAGAATTCGGTCGCCTGCTGGCTGCCGACCGGCAGATAGTTCATCAGCACGTCGGTACCGCTCGCCTTCAGCTCGGCGACGATCTCGGCCTTGCTCGGCTGCGTGTCGTTGGCGACGATGAAGGTGCGGTCGTCCTTGTAATCCGCCATATGGTCGGCGACGCCGTCGAGCACCGCGCCCATCTTGACGAGCGTGCCGGTGGCAGGAACGTTGGCGGCGAACACCGCGGTGCAATTGGGCTTGGCGAAGATCGCCTCGGCGACGTCCTTGCCGACCTTGCGCGCATCGACGTCCCAGGCGGCGACGACCTTGATGTCGGAGGGCTTATAGCCGCCGAGCTCCCAGTGCATCAGCCCGACGAGATCGTTGGCGCCTTCGCGATAATGCTCCAGCCCCTGGACGAGCGAACTCGCGCAGTTGCCGATGCCGACGATGGCGATGTTGATGCTCTTCATGAATGACCCTGTTCGCTTGGAAAAAGAAGGGAATGCGGCGTAGCGCCGAAGACGAAGCGGCGCTCGACGCGCCGGTGGCGGTAGAGGCCGACCGCGCAGACCAGGGTCAGCGGGACGATCTCGAACCAGAAAAACAATCGCGGGTTGCCGATCAGGCAGGCGAGGCACACCGCCCAGACGCGGACGTTGGCGGTGAGCAGCGACTGGAGGCGCATCGCCGGCACTGCCGCGGCGGCATAAGCGGCACCGAAGGCGGCCCGATCCTCGGCCGCGCCGAAGCGCCGCTCGAACGGCATCGACACGCGGTCGACCGAGCCGGCGACGCTGTCATAGAGGCGGACGAGCGGCATGCCGGTCGGCACCGGCACCGCGGCGAGCGGCTCGCCGCGCAAACGGCGGTGGAAGCGCGCGCGCTCGCCTTCGTACAGGCTCGACTGGACGGCGTGGCAGCCGCCGGCGAGGATTGCCAGTACCCAGCCGCCGGTGGTGCCGATCGCACAGGCGAGCGCGATATAGATCAACGCGAAGACACCATGGTCGCACAGCCCGTCGAGCGTGCGGCCGAGGGCGCTCGCCGTCTTGGTCGCGCGCGCGATCATCCCGTCGAGCCCATCGGCGATCAGCCAGGCGACCGAGAAGATCAGGCCGATCACCGCCGCGGCGGGCGCCGACGCCTGCGCATAGGCCAGCGCCGCGATCGTGCCGCAGCCGAGCCCGATCACCGACACCGCATTGGCGGACAGACCGTGCCGCAAGGCAAGGGGGAGCAAGGCGTGTGACGCAGGATGAATCAGATAGAGATTCGATGGGTCCTCGATCCGGCGATCGCGCGAGCCATCCCGGGGAGGCGGTGTCATCAGATCTTCATAATGCGCCCCCGGGCAAATAAAGGCAATAATTTACGGAACGTTTCGCCGCAACTCGTCGAGCCAGACCGCCGCGCTGCCGTCCGCCGGCGCGCGCCAGTCGCCGCGCGGGCTGAGCGCGCCGCCGCCGGACACCTTCGGTCCGTTGGGGATGGCGGAGCGTTTGAACTGGCTGAGCTGGAAGAAGCGGACGATGAACCGCTCCAGCCAGTGTCTGATCGTCGGCAGATCGTAGGCGACGCGCCCCGCCGCCGGAACGTCCGCCGGCCATGCCCCCGCCGCGGCATCGCGCCACGCATGCCAGGCGAGAAAGGCGATCTTCGACGGCGCGAGCCCGTGCCGGACGACGTAATGCGCGAAAAAGTCGTTGAGGGCATAGGGGCCGATCATCGACTCGGTGCTTTGCATCGCGCCCGTCTCGGCATCGGCGGGGACGAGTTCGGGCGAGATCTCCTGGTCGAGGATCGTCGTCAGCACCGCATTGGTGGCCGCGTCATACTGACCGGTGCGGATGCACCAGCGGATCAGGAACTGGATCAGCGTCTTGGGCACGCCGCTGTTGACCGCGTAATGGCTCATCTGATCGCCGACGCCATAGGTGCACCAGCCGAGTGCCAATTCGCTGAGATCGCCGGTGCCGAGCACGATGCCGCCGCGCTGATTGGCGAGGCGGAACAGGTAATCGGTGCGCAGCCCCGCCTGCACATTCTCGAAGGTGACGTCATAGACCGGCTCGCCGCTCGCGAAGGGGTGGCCCATGTCGGCGAGCATCTGGCGCGCGGCGGGGCGGATGTCGATCTCGGCGCCGGTGCAGCCGAGCGCGCGCATCAGCGCCCAGGCATTGCTCTTGGTCGTGTCCCCGGTCGCGAAGCCGGGCAGGGTGAAGCCGAGGATGTCGCTGCGCGGCCGACCGAGCCGATCCATCGCCTTGGCGGCAACGATCAGCGCATGCGTCGAATCGAGACCGCCCGAGACGCCGATCACCAGCGTCTGCGATCGCGTCGCGGCGAGCCGCTTCGACAGCGCCTCGACCTGGATGTTGAAGGCCTCGTAGCAATCCTCGTCGCGCCGGCCGGGATCGTTGGGGACGAAGGGGAAGCGGCGGATCGGCCGCTCCAGCCCGCTGTCGTCGAGGCTGGGCCGGTGGCTGAAGCCGATGCGGCGGACGCGCGTCTCCGGATGGCCGGAGGCGATCGCGGCATCGTTGAACGTGCCGGTGCGCAGCCGCTCCTGGACGATCCGTTCGCCATCGACGTCTGCGACGGTGAGCTCGGCCGCCTGGACGAAGCGCTGCGATTCGGCCAGCAGGTCGCCGCATTCGTAGATGAAGCCCTGACCGTCCCAGGCGAGATCGGTGGTGCTCTCGCCCGGCCCCGCGGCGGAATAGACATAGGCGCAGGCGGTGCGCGCCGATTGTGCCGCGGCGAGCAGCATCCGCTCGCGCCCCTTGCCGATGACGATGTTGGAGGCGCTGAGATTGCAGCAGATCGTCGCCCCGGCGAGGGCGCCAATGGTGGAAGGCGGCGTCGGCGCCCAATAATCCTCGCAGATCTCGGCATGGACGACGAAGCCGGGCAGATCGTCGGCGGCGAACAGCAGGTCGGTGCCGAACGGCACGTCTTCCTCGCCGAGCCGGATGGTCAGGCCGGTGAGGCCGAGGCCGGAGGCGAACCAGCGCTTCTCGTAATATTCGCGATAATTGGGCAGGAAGGTCTTGGGCACGACGCCGAGGATGCGGCCGCGATGCACCGCCACCGCGCAATTGTAGAGCCGCCCGTTGCGGACCAACGCCGCGCCGACGAGCAGCAGCGGCGCGAGGCTCGCGGTCTGCTCGGCGAGCGCCACCACCGCCTGTTCGCTGGCGCGCTGCTGCGCCGCCTGCAGGTGAAGATCGTCGATCGCATAGGAGGTCAGGTTGAGTTCGGGAAAGACGACGAGGTCGACGCCGCGCGCATCGGCATCGGTTGCCGCCGCCACGGTCGCGGCGAGATTGACGGCGACCTCGCCGACGCTGGCGATCGGTGTCGCGGCGGCGACGCGGACGAGCTGGTGACGATGGATCGAGAAGAAGGCGTCGGTCATGCTGCACTGCTAGCCCTGAAGGGAGAAGGGTGCCAGCCGCGCGAACGCGCCTGGTCGGGAGGCGATCCGGGCCGATCAGCCTCGCCCTCGGCCGACCCGCCGGCTAAAGGCGACCGATGACGACGCTCTACGGCATCCGCAATTGCGACACGGTGAAGAAGGCGCGGGCCTGGCTCGACGGCGCGGGCATCGCTTACGCCTTCCACGATTACAAGACCGCCGGCATCGACGCCGCGCTGCTCGAATCCTGGGTCGCGCGGCTCGGGTGGGAGGCGTTGCTCAATCGCGCGGGGACGACCTTCCGCGCTCTGCCCGATACCGACAAGGCCGGCATCGACTCGGCGCGCGCGGTCGCGCTGATGCTGGCGCAGCCGTCGATGATCAAGCGTCCGGTGTTCGTCCACGACGCGATTCTGCTCGTCGGCTTCAAACCGGCGGCGTGGCAGGCGGCGCTGACGCCGGAATGCTGAGCCGGCGCCGCGGCATTGCGGCGAAGCGTGCCGGCACGACTGCGAATGATTAGCATTCCTCTTGCGACCGTCTCGCATTAGCTCCATAACTGCGGTCGAGCGAGGAGCATCCATGGTCGTCTGTGTTTGCAATGCGATACGAGAGTCCCAGGTTCGGGAGGCTGCCCGCAACGGCTGTCGCACCGCCTGCCAGGCCTATCAGTCGCTCGGCTGCCGCGCGAAATGCGGCCAATGCGTGCTGGTAGCGCGAGCGATTATCGACACCGAACGCGCTGCTGCCTGACGTTTGCAACGCAAAAAACGGCGGATTTCTGCGGTTTTTTGGCTTGTCGTCCGCCTCGGTCGCCGCCTAGATCGCCGCCATCGGCAACCATGGTGGAGTTTGGACGATGAAGGGTGAACCGCGCGTCATCGAATTGCTCAACGAGGCGCTCAGGAACGAGCTGACCGCGATCAATCAATATTGGCTACACTATCGCCTGCTCGATCACTGGGGCGTCTACAAGCTCGCCCAGTATGAGCGGATGGAATCGATCGACGAGATGAAGCATGCCGACTGGCTGTCGGAGCGCATCCTGTTTCTCGACGGTCTGCCCAATTTCCAGCTGCTCGGCCGGCTGCGCATCGGCGAGACGGTGGAGGAGATCCTCCGCTCCGATCTGGCGATGGAGCAGGAGGCGGTCGTCCAGCTCAAGGGCGCGATCGCCTATTGCGAGGAGGTCAAGGATTTCGTCAGCCGCGATCTGTTCGCGCGCATCCTCGCCAGCGAGGAGGAGCATGTCGATACGCTCGAACGCCAGTTCGAGATGATCGAGCGGATGGGGGTGCAGAATTACGTCCAACTCAATTCGATCAGCGAGCACGATTCGCCCAAGGCGGGCGCCGCACCGCACCGCAACGGCTGATCCGGAATGAAGACGACCCCGCGGCAAGCCGCGGGGTCGTTCTGGATTCTGCCATCCTTAGCGGCAGCGCACCTTGCCGCGATCGACCGAGCGGCCGAGTAAGGCGCCGCCGCCTGCGCCGAGCAACGTACCGAGCGTGCCGCCGCCGACGAGATTGCCGAGCACGCCACCGCCGACCGCGCCGACCACCAGACCGGTGGTGCCGTCATTGCGGCGGCAATAGGCGCGACCGTCCTGGCCGCGATAGATACGGTCGTTGCGGCCGAGGCGACGCTCGCGATAGCGGCCCTCACGATACGAATCGGAGGGGTTCCAATTGCCGTCGCGATCGCCCTGCCAGCGGTAATCGTTCCGCGCATTGTCGTAACGGTCGCGCTGCGCCGCGGCGGGGGTCGCGGCGATCGGCGACACCATCGCCACGGTGGCCAGTACGGCCAGGAACCCGGTCTTCATCGTTACTCTCCTAAAAGACTAGGCGGGATAACCGGGGGCGAGGCATATGGTTGCAACCGGGGCTGATCTGCCTCAGTGCGCCGGTCGATCGCGCGTCTTGACGAGCCACGGCTTGACCAGCCCGGTCGGGTGCGGCGTGCCGTTGAGGCGGCGCGCGGCGATCAGCCGCACCGGCTTGAGCAGCAACTGCCCGCCCATGCCGCCGCCGGTCGGCAGCGCCAGGATGCGCTTGATGACCGGCATGCCCGAGACGACGTGGCCGAAGGCGGCATAACCCGGATAGTCGCCTTTGGCGTCCATGCTCGGCATCGCGCCGACGGTGATGAAGAAATTGCCGCCCGCCGATCCCGCCTCGGCGCGCCGCGCCATCGAGATCGTGCCGTCGACATGGCGCAGCCCGGTCATCGCCGTGGTTTCGAGCGGGAAGGGCGGCAGGATGCGCCGCGCGTCGGTGCGGATGCCGCCCTGGATGAAGCCATAGCTCGGCGCGCTGCGGTTGCGAGCGGACCGATAGAAGCTCATCCCGTCGAACCGCCCGTCGTCGACATAGCCGAGGAAGTTGGCGACCGTGCGTGGCGCGTGCCGGGCATCGAGCGCGAGCACGATCGGCCCATAAGGCGTGTCGAGCCGGACGCGCACCATCGCGGGTTCGCGTGGTGCGGCGGCGGGGGTTGCGGTGGCAATGCCGAAGGTTGCGAGCAGGGCGAGGGGCAGGCGCATGCCTGCTTCGCTAGGCGGCGCGCGGCGCGGACACAACCGGGGAGAGGCAGGCCAAGGCTAACGATTGCGATAAACGAAACCTCAATTGCGTCTTTTGCAATTGCGAAGCATCGTGCTGCGATGCACAAAGACGGTGCCTTTCAGGCATCCTCTCCTAAAAACTTTTCGGCCGGTCGCAAGACCGGCCTTTTTTTTGGCCGCGACTTGGCGTATTCGTTTTTTGCCTAAAACGCGCCGTCAACGAAATATACGGAGCGGAGCCAGCCGGTCAGACCGGCACCGGCGCGGTTATGGGCACGGGGGATCGAGTCGCGCGGCGGTGACTCTCCCCCGTATCGAGTTCGAGAATTTTCCAGCAGGGTGAACTTCGTCTCTGAGACGACCCTTGCCGCCCCTCACACCTTCCGTCCGAATCCCCCCGGTGCCGGCCGTCGCGGTGCCACCGGGGCGGCTTCCCGCTCCAGCAACGCGAGCGTCTCGAAGAACAGCGGTCGCAACTGCACCACCAGTTCCAGCGCTTCCTCGCACGTGTCCTGCCGCTCGACGCAGTCGCGCGCCATCTCCTCGATCTGCTCGGCGAGGGTGGCGAGCGGTTCGGCGCCGAACTGCCGCGCCTCGCCTTTCAGTGTATGCGCCGGGATGACCATCGCCGCGGCGGTGGTGGTGCGCATCGCCTGTTCGATCGCGATCACCGACTTGACGCCGTCCTCCCGGAAATAGCCGAGAATGCGCACGAAACCGGTTCCGAGTTCGGCGCGTGCCTGCGCGTACACGGCCCAGTCGATCAACGTGCTGCCAACGAACGACACTGATTTCTCCCCGCAACCCGTGGGCACACCCCTGCCGGTCTCGCATCGGAGTAAGGCAAAGCCGTAAACATCACGTTGCCGCGCGGGGCGGCCGGTCTAATCCTTGGTGTCGAACGGGTTCTTCGGCGCGCGGAACGTCATCCGCACCGGTACCGCGCCAAAGCCCAGTTCCTTGCGCATCGAATTGACCAGATAACGTTCGTAGCTCGCCGGCAATTGGTCGACGCGCGTGCCGAAGACGACGAAGCTCGGCGGCCGCGTCTTGACCTGGGTGACGTAGCGCATCTTGATCCGCTTGCCGCCGGGGGCAGGGGGCGGATTGGCCTCGATCGCCTTTTCGAACCAGCGGTTCATCTCGCCGGTGCCGACCCGCTTCGACCAGGCGTCGCGGACCTCGAACGCCGCCTGCATCAACTGGTCGATGCCCTTGCCGGTCGCGGCGGAGACGGTCATCACCGTCACGCCCTTGACCTGCGACAGCCCGTCCTCGAGCGCGCGCTTGACGCCGTTGAACAGCGACGAGGCATTCTCCGCGACGTCCCATTTGTTGAGCGCGATGACCAACGCGCGCCCCTCTTCGAGCACCTTGTCGGCGATGCGCAGATCCTGCGCCTCGAGGCCAAGCGTCGCGTCGAGCAACAGCACCACCACCTCGGCGAAGTCGACCGCGTGCAGCGCATCGGCGACCGACATCTTCTCGAGCTTGTCCTGCACCTTGGCGCGCTTGCGCATGCCGGCGGTGTCGATCAGCCGGACCGGGCGCGGCTCGCCATGCGCACCGCGGCGCGGGTCGCGCCACAGCCAGTCGACCGCGATCGAATCACGCGTGATCCCCGCCTCGGGGCCGGTGATCATCCGGTCCTCGCCGAGCATGCGATTGATCAGCGTCGACTTGCCGGCATTGGGGCGGCCGACGATCGCGAGCTTGAGCGGCGCGTCGGCGCGGTCGTCGTCCTCCTCGTCGAGCGCGATCTCGGCGAGCGCCTTTTCGATATGCGGCAGCAGCGCCTCGAACAGCTCGGCCATGCCCTCGCCATGTTCGGCGGACAATTGCACCGGATCGCCGAAGCCGAGGCTGAGCGATTCGAGAATGCCCTGTTCGCCGGCCCTGCCCTCGGCCTTGTTGGCGGCGAGGATCACCGGTGTCTTCGACGAGCGCAGCCAGCGGCCGATCTCCTCGTCGAGCGGGACGATGCCGGCGCGCGCGTCGAACAGGAACAGCGCCACATCGGCCTGCCCGATCGCCGCCTCGGTCTGCAGCCGCATGCGGCCGGGCAGCGTCTGCGCGTCATGATCCTCATAGCCGGCGGTGTCGATGACGCGGAAGTCGAGGCCGATCAGATGCGCATCGCCCTCGCGCCGATCGCGGGTGACGCCGGGCCGATCGTCGACCAGGGCGAGTTTCTTGCCGACGAGGCGGTTGAACAGCGTCGACTTGCCGACATTGGGACGGCCGACGATCGCGACGGTGGGAATACGGGACATGGTTGCGCCTTAGAAGACCGGCGCGGAAATTACCAACGCTCGCCGGGCGGGTGGCGTCACCGGCGCGGCGAGCGTGTGTGCGCCGACCGCCTCGTTCGCCGAGAGGATCAGTATTCCCGCGCAGGCGGGAATCCAGTGGCCAAACAGACCATCGGCTTGCGGCAAGAAGAACACCGGGCTCCCGGCTGGGCGGGAGCACAGACATGACCGTCGCAATTCTCCCCACCCGTTCGGGATGAGGGCATCGCAAGCAACCCCAATTCCGCCCCGGCCGCGGAAAGGATCACCGATAGGCGGTGATCTTCCCCGACTGGCCGAGCGTGTAGAGCGTCGACTTCACGACGATCGGCGGCAGCGCATAGCTGTCCTTGGTCTCGATCGTCTTGACGATGCTGCCGTCGGTCGGCGAGGCGAAGGCGATGTCGCCCAGCGAGTTGGTCAGCACCAGCCGGTTGCCGGCGAGCACCGGCCCGAACCAGGTGACCTGCGGCCCCTTGTTCTTCTTGGCGTTCTTGAAGCGCTGCAATTGCGCGATCCAGCGTGCCTTGCCGTTCGACCGGGCGAGGCAGACGAGCCGCGCGTCGTCGGTGACGACGAACAGCCATTCGCCCGCGATCCACGGGGTCGAGATGCCGGCGAAATTCTGCTCCCACAGCCGCTGGCCGGTGGCGAGATCGAGGCTGACCATGCGGCCGCCCTGGCCGACCGCGAAGACGCGGCCGTTGTCGATCACCGGCGCGGCATCGATATCCGACAGGCTCGACACCGAGGTGGTGATCGAGGTGCGCGACAGAGCGTCACCCCACAGCACGCGGCCGTTCTCGTAGCGATAGGCGTTGAGCTCGCCGCTCGAAAAGCCGGCGACGATCGTGCCCTGGCTCGCGGCGGGGGCGGCGACGCCGAACACGCCCTGCGTCTCCAGCGTGCCCGACTGCGTCCATTGCACCTTGCCGTCGCTCTGGTTGAGCGCGAAGATCTGATTGTCCTGGCTCAGCACATAGACCGAGCCGTTGGCGACGGTCGGGGCGCCGCGCAGCGGGCCGCCCGGCTTGGCGCGCCAGATTTCCTTGCCGTCCGCGGCATTGACCGCGACGACGTCGCCGACGCCGTCGGTCGCATAGACGTGGCCGTCGTCATAGCTCGCGCCGCCGCCGAACCGCGCCGGACGATTCTGGTCGCCGGTGCTGACCGAGGCGTCCCAGAGCTTCGCGCCGCTGTCGGCGGCGAAGGCGTGGATCTGCGCATTGACGTCGACGACGAACAATTTGTTGTCGGCGACCACCGGCGGCGCGCCGAGGCGCTCGCGGTTGGAGGCGCGGCCGATCGACTCCTGCCAGGCGCGCGCCGGCGATTCGGCCAGCGCCAATTGTCCCATCGACTTGGCGGCATTGCCGCCGGGCTGCGTCCAGGCGTCGTTCGGCTCCGCGGCGGGCAGCGTCACCTGGATGTCGGCGATCGTGCTGTCCGCCTCGATCGCATTTTCCGATGCGAGGATCGGCACCCGCTCGCCGACCGTCGGCGTCTTCTTGGTATGGCCCTTGAAGATGCCGCAGGCGGACAGCGCCATCAACGCCGCCACCGCCACCGAGGCCCGATATCTCGTCGTCATTGCGCAGGTGCTTCCTTCGATTGTGCGCCGGCCGCGCTGGCGGGAGAGACGATCCGCACCTTGGCGGCATCGTTCGGCGTGGCATCGATACCCATCGTGCCCGCCATCTGAACCGCGCGTTGACGGATCGTGTCGGGCACCGCGTCATTCTGCGCGAGCTGGCTGAACAGCTGGCCGGCGAGGTCCTTGCGGCCGCTGTCGAGATAGGCGATCGCGAGCATCTCGCCGGCGCTGCCGAAATAGGCGTTGGTCGGCACCGCGATCGGGCGCAGCCGCTCGATCACCACCTGCGGCTTCAGCGTGTCGAATTCGGCGCTGGTCTGCCGGATCAGCGCGAGGTCGCGGAACGGCTGGGCGAGGCTGGTGTCGGCGGCGATCCTGGCGAACATCGCCGCGGCGGGCTTGATCTGCTGCTTGCCGAGCAGGATGTCGGCCTGCGTCATCTGCGCGAGCGCGCGATAGCCGGGGCGCGGCGAGCCGGCGATCGGCTTGAGCATCGTGTCGGCCTTGTCCGCCTGTCCGGCGCCGAGCGTGTCATAGGCGGCCTGCAACTGCTCGCCCTCGACGCCCGCCGCCTCGGTCTGGCGATGCTGCCAGTAGAGCACGCCGGCGAAGGCGGCGAGCGCCACGACGATCGCGGCGATCGTCCAGCGGCCGTAGCGCTCCCAATAGCTGGTCAACTGGTCGCGGCGCAGCTCGTCATCGACTTCGCGCAGGAACGCTTCGTTGTTTTGCGGCGTAAGGGCCAAGGAGGGCTCCGGAACAGACGGTGGAATTGGCGCGCACTCTTAGCGGCGACGCCGACGAAACGAAAGCACGCGAAATGTGGCGGGTTGAGGGCGCTGCACCGCGGGCGGGGACTTACACCTTGGCGGCGTAGATCTGCTCGGGTCCGGGGAAGGTCCGCGCGCGCACTTCCGCGGCATAGCGTTCGGCGGCGTCGGAGATGCGCGCCGCCATATCGTCATAGCGTTTGACGAAGCGCGCGGTGCGCTCGAACAGGCCGAGCATATCCTCCGCCACCAGCACCTGGCCGTCGCAGCGGGCCGAGGCGCCGATGCCGATCGTCGGGCAGGCGACGCTTTCGGTGATGCGGATCGCGATCGGCTCGACCACGCCTTCGATCACCAGGGCGAAGGCGCCAGCCTCGGCGATAGCGGTGGCGTCGGCGGCGATCGCCTCCGCCTCCGCGTCGCTGCGGCCGCGTGCACCATAGCCGCCGAGCACGTTGACCGCCTGCGGCGTCAGGCCGACATGGCCCATCACCGGAATGCCGCGCTCGCTGAGGAAGCGTACCGTCGGCGCCATCGCCGCGCCGCCTTCCAGCTTCACCGCCGCGGCACCGGTCTGCTTGAGCAGCAAGGCGGCGCTGTCGAACGCCTGCTGCGGCGAGCCTTCGTAGCTGCCGAACGGCATGTCGATGACGACCAGCGCGTGATAGCTGCCGCGCACCACCGCCGCGCCATGCGCCGCCATCATCTCCAGCGTCACCGGCACGGTGGAAGGCAGGCCGTAGATCACCTGGCCGAGGCTGTCGCCGACGAGCAGCATGTCGCAATGCGGGTCGAGCAGCTGCGCGGTGCGCACCGTATAGGCGGTAAGCATCACCAGCGGTTCGCCGCCGCCCTTGCGCTGGCGAATCGCGGGCACGGTCAGGCGCTTGCGCGGCGCCGGCGTCGGGTTGGCGCGGCTGGTCGCGGTGTCGATGGTGAAGGTGGTGGACATGGCCATGCCTTACCGCGCGGGGCGGGCGGGCGCTACCCGGCCCGCCGCTGCCGGTCAGGCGAGCGCGCCGTCCACCCCCATCAGCGCCGGGAAGAAGCCCTCGTGCGCGCTGCGCAGCGCCTCCAGCGTCACCACGTCGTCACGATCGGGCCGTTCGAAGATCAGCCGCTTGCCGCCGGTGCGCCCGAGCGGCTCGGCCTCGACCCCGGCGGCATGCGCCGCGCCGAGGAAGTCGAGCAGCGCCGCATCGTGGACGGTGACGACATAGACGCCCTGGTCCTCCGCGAAGAAGGCGCGCGCACAGTCGAACGGCTGCTTGCGGTCGATCATCGCGCCGACATTGCCGGCGAGCGCCATTTCGGCGAGCGTCACCGCGATGCCGCCGTCCGACACGTCGTGCACTGCGGAGAGCTGTCCGGCGGTGATCGCGGCGCGGATCAGGTCGCCGGTCTTGCGCTCGGCGGCGAGATCGACCGGCGGCGGCGGGCCGTCCTCGCGGCCATGGCATTCGCGCAGGAAGAGCGACTGGCCGAGATGGCCGCGCCGCGTGCCGACCGCGAGGATGATGTCGCCGGTGCCCTTGAAGGCGATCGTCGCATTCCGGGTCCAGTCCTTGAGCAGCCCGACGCCGCCGATCGCCGGGGTCGGCAGGATCGCGCTGCCGCCGCCGGTCGCCTTCGATTCGTTGTAGAGCGAGACGTTGCCGCTGACGATCGGGAAGTCGAGCGCGCGGCACGCCTGCGCCATGCCGTCGAGGCAGCCGACGATCTGGCCCATGATCTCGGGCCGCTGCGGATTGGCGAAGTTGAGGCAGTTGGTGATGGCGAGCGGCGTGCCGCCGACCGCGGTGATATTGCGCCACGCCTCGGCGACCGCCTGCTTGCCGCCCTCGACCGGATCGGCGAAACAATAGCGCGGCGTGCAATCGGTGGTGATCGCCAGCGCCTTGTCGGTGCCGTGGACGCGGACCACCGCGGCGTCGCCGCCGGGCGCCTGCACCGTATCGGCACCGACCATGTGGTCATATTGCTCCCAGATCCAGCGACGGCTGGCGATGTCGGGCGAGCCCATCAGCGTCAGCAGGTCGGCGGCGATGTCGCGGCTCTCGGGCACGTTGGCGAGCGGCGCCGGCGGCGGCGTCGGCACGTGCGGCCGGTCGTACAGCGGTGCCTCGTCGGCGAGCGGGCCGAGCGGGATGTCGCAGACGGTCTCGCCCTTGAAGGTCAGCACCATGCGGCCGGTGTCGGTGACACGGCCGATCACCGCGAAATCGAGCTCCCATTTGCGGAAGATCGCCTCGGCCTCGGCCTCGCGACCGGGCTTGAGCACCATCAGCATGCGCTCCTGCGATTCGGAGAGCATCATTTCATAGGGCGTCATGCCGGTTTCGCGCTGCGGCACGTCGTCCATCACCAGCTCGATGCCGACGCCGCCCTTCGACGCCATCTCGACGCTCGACGAGGTGAGGCCGGCGGCGCCCATGTCCTGGATCGCGACGATCACGTCGGTCGCCATCAGTTCGAGGCAGGCCTCGATCAGCAGCTTCTCGGTGAATGGATCGCCAACCTGCACGGTCGGACGCTTGGCATCGGCATCCTCGCCGAAATCGGCCGACGCCATCGTCGCGCCGTGGATGCCGTCGCGCCCGGTCTTGGACCCGACGTAGACGATCGGATTGCCGATGCCGCTCGCCGCGGAATAGAAGATCTTGTCCTGATCGGCGATCCCGACCGTCATCGCGTTGACCAGGATGTTGCCGTCATAGGCGGGGTGGAAATTGACCTCGCCGCCCACCGTCGGCACGCCGACGCAATTGCCGTAGCCACCGATGCCATGGACGACGCCGCTGATCAGGTGGCGCATCTTGGGATGGGTCGGCGATCCGAAGCGCAGCGCGTTCATGTTGGCGACCGGCCGTGCGCCCATCGTGAACACGTCGCGCAGGATGCCGCCGACCCCGGTCGCCGCACCCTGATAGGGTTCGATGTACGACGGGTGGTTGTGGCTCTCCATCTTGAAGATCGCCGCCTGATTGTCGCCGATGTCGATCACGCCGGCATTCTCGCCCGGACCGCAGATCACCTGCGGCCCTTCGGTCGGCAGCTTCTTGAGGTGGATGCGGCTCGACTTGTAGCTGCAATGCTCGGACCACATCACCGAAAAGATGCCGAGCTCGACCAGATTGGGCTCGCGGCCCAGCGCGTGGAGGACGCGCTCATATTCTTCCGGGGACAGGCCGTGGTCGGCGACGATCTGGGGCGTGATCTCGGTCATGCGGCGCGCCTTAGCGGGGCGCGGCGGTTTCGTCACCATCGCTGATGGTTGACGGCGCACGCCGGGCGCGGGCAGGGGCGCCGCCTGTTCCTTTCCGGAGACGATGATGGCCGCGATCCCCTTCGACATAGCGCACGACCTCGGCCGCGACGAGGCGCGGCGGCGGATCGCGGCGGGGCTGCCCAAGCTCGCCCGGCATATCCCCGGCGGCGGCACGGTGGATGCCGACTGGACGGGGCCGGACACGCTGGCGCTGGCGATCGTCGCGATGGGGCAGAAGGTCGCGGTCGACATGACGGTCGGCGACGCCGACGTCCGCGGCACGGTCAGGGTGCCGATGATGCTGGCGATGATGTCCGGCCCGATCGCCGACTTCGTGAAGACCAGCGCGGAGAAGATGCTGGCCAAGTGAAGAGGTGATCACGTGCGTTCATCCGCTGAGCGTCGCGTGATCCTGTCAGACTAGAGTGCTCCCGCGCAGGCGAGAGCCCAGTGTTTCTGTGCTGCAAGCCGTCGTTCTGCTGGGCCACTGGATTCCCGCCTGCGCGGGAATACGGGCGGGCAGGCGGAAGCCCCCGATCAGCAGCGGCGTTCTACAAGCGGAGGTGATGGGGTGACCATCGCTAGCGTACCCGTAACCCGCTACCCCAGCCGCGCGGCATGCCAGGCGAGATGGTCCGCCATGAACGTCGCAATGAAATAGTAACTGTGGTCATAGCCCGGCTGCATCCGCAGCGTCAGCTCGATCCCCGCGGCGTCACACGCCTCGGCGAGCAACTGCGGGCGTAGCTGCTCGGCGAGGAACTGGTCGGCCTCGCCCTGGTCGACGAGCAGCGCGGGCACGCGCGCGCCGTCCTCGATCAGCGCCACCGCATCGTGCCGGCGCCACCCCGCGCGGTCCGCGCCGAGATAGCCGCCGAGCGCCTTCTCGCCCCACGGCACCCGGCTCGGCGCGACGATCGGTGCGAAGGCGGAGACGGCGCGGAACCGCTCCGCCAGCATCAGCCCGATGGTCAGCGCGCCATGACCGCCCATCGAATGGCCCATGATCGACTGGCGCGCCATGTCGGCCGGGAAATGCGCGGCAATCAGCGCGGGCAATTCCTCGGTGACGTAGGACCACATGCGGAAATGCGCCGCCCAGGGCGCCTCGGTCGCATCGACGTAGAAGCCGGCGCCCTGGCCGAAGTCATAGGCGGGATCGTCGGCGACGCCGTCACCGCGCGGCGAGGTGTCGGGCGCGACGAAGATCAGCCCGAGCTCGGCGCAGGCGCGGCGATATTCGCCCTTGTCGGTGACATTGGCGTGCGTGCAGGTCAGCCCCGACAGATACCAGATTACCGGCAGCGTCTGTCCCGGCACATGCGGCGGGACATAGACCGAGAAGGTCATCGGCGTGCCGGTCGCGTCGGAGGCATGGCGATAGACGCCCTGCGTGCCGCCGAACGCCCGCGCGGTGGCGACGGTCTCGATCGCCATCGCTCAGGCCGCCATACGGTGCGCGGCGCACAGCTTGTTGCCGGCGGGATCGCGCAGATAGGCGAGATAGAGCTGGCCGAACGGCGACTGGCGCGGGCCGGGCGGGTCCTCGATCGCGGTGCCGCCATGCGCGAGTCCGGCGGCATGCCACGCATCGACCGCCGCGGGCGAGGCGGCGGCGAAGCCGATTGTGCCGCCATTGGCGTGGCTGGCGGGCTCGCCGTTGATCGGCACGCTCAGCAGCAGCCGGCCGCCAGCGTGCATATAGGCCGTGCGGCCCTTGGCATCGCTGACCCCCGGTCCGATGCCGAGCGCGCCCAGCGTCGCATCGTAGAAGGCGCGCGAGGCGGCCATGTCATCGGTGCCGAGCATGACGTGGGAGAACATGGGAGGCTCCTTCATGTGTGTTCGATGCTACGCTTGGTCGAAGGTAAAGCGGGTCGCTGTTTCAGCGATCCAGCCGTCATCGGGATGGTTGAGAATACCATTCCGTATCTCCCTAGCTACCACCCCGGCGCAGGCCGGGGTCCAGTCGGGTGGACCCTGGTAGTCACTCACTCCGCGTCCCCCATCTGGGCCCCGGCCTCCGCCGGGGCGGTCGGAGGATTGTTGCAGGAATCCAGGGGGAATCGTGCGCCGTCAGTAGATCACCACGCTGCGGATGCTCTCGCCGGCGTGCATCAGGTCGAACCCCTTGTTGATCTCGTCGAGCGTCAGGCGGTGGGTGATCATCGGGTCGATCTGGATCATCCCGTCCATATACCAGTCGACGATCTTGGGCGTGTCGGTGCGGCCGCGCGCGCCGCCGAACGCGGTGCCGCGCCAGTTGCGCCCGGTGACGAGCTGGAACGGGCGGGTGCTGATCTCCTTGCCCGCCTCGGCGACGCCGATGATGATCGACGTGCCCCAGCCGCGGTGGCAGCATTCGAGCGCCTGGCGCATCACATCGGTGTTGCCGGTGGCATCGAAGCTATAGTCGGCGCCGCCGTCGGTCAGCTGGACGATATGCGCGACGATGTCGCCCCCCGGTACCGAAGAGGCATCGCGCGGATTGGCGAAATGGGTCATGCCGAAGCGGCGGCCCCAATCCTCGCGATCCGGATTGATGTCGACGCCGACGATCATCTTCGCGCCGGCGAGCTTCGCCCCCTGGATGACGTTGAGGCCGATGCCGCCGAGGCCGAAGACGACGACGGTGTCGCCCGGCTGCACCTTGGCGGTGTTGACCACCGCGCCGACACCGGTGGTGACGCCGCAGCCGACGTAGCAGCTGGTGTCGAACGGCGCGTCGGGGCGGATCTTGGCGACCGCGATCTCGGGCAGCACGGTGAAGTTGGAGAAGGTCGAGCAGCCCATGTAGTGGAAGATCGGCTGGCCCTTGTAGCTGAACCGGGTGGTGCCGTCGGGCATCAGCCCCTTGCCCTGCGTCGCGCGGATGGCGGTGCACAGATTGGTCTTCTGGCTGAGGCACGACTTACACTGGCGGCATTCGGGCGTGTAGAGCGGGATGACGTGATCGCCGACCGCGACGCTGGTCACCCCCGCGCCGACCTCGCGGACGATGCCCGCGCCCTCATGGCCTAGCACGCTCGGGAACAGGCCCTCGCTGTCGAGGCCGTCGAGCGTATAGGCGTCGGTATGGCAGATGCCGGTCGCCATGATCTCGACCAGCACCTCGCCGGCCTTCGGTCCTTCGAGGTCGAGCTCGACGATCTCGAGCGGCTGTTTGGCGGCGAAGGCGACGGCGGCGCGGGTCTTCATGGATCGGAGCTCCGGAAAGTGCAGGCCGCCCGGTTAGTCCCCTCCACCCGGACAGGGCAAGTCGCGGCGGGATCAGCCGCGAAATACCGCGCCGAAGATCATGATCGTCTCGGTCGGCTCGCTGATCTGCAACGTGCCGCCCGCCTGCGCGACCAGGCTGTGCACCATATAGGCGGCGGCGGTGCGCGGTGTGACGCCCTCCGGCCCTTCGCCATGATCGAGCGCGAGCCGCAGGTCGGGCGCGAGGATGATGCGCGGCCCCTCGATCTTGACGACGATCTCGAGCTGGCCGTTATTCTCCTCGCCGCCGACGTCGAGCGTGCCGCCGCGCACCAGCGCCTCGCTGGCGAGCAGCGCGAGGTTGAGCATCACCTTGAGCGCCGTCTTGGGCAATTGGTCCGACTCGACCCACCAGTTGAAGGTGGTGCGCTTGTTGTCGATCAGCAGGCCTTCGATCGCCGTCTTCGCCTCGCGCGAATCGACGCGGTCGCCGAAGCCGCCCGCCCCGCCGAACGCGAGGCGGAAGAACTTGAGCTTGTTCGCCGAGGCGCGGGCGGATTCGGCGAGCAACTGGAAGACGCGCGCGCGCATCTCCTCGTCGGTTTCGTCGGTGAGCAATTCCAGTCCGTTGTTGAGCGCGCCGACCGGCGAGAGCAGGTCGTGGCACAGCCGCGAACAGAGCAGACTGGCGAAATCGACCGGACTGACGGACATGAGCTTCCCCTGGATGAACGCTGCGTGTGTGGCCGAGCCGAGTCGCGCGCGCAAGGGCGGCCGTCAGGCGATGCGCAGCGGCACCGGCGCGAACCGCCCCTCGACCGGTCCGTCGGCGACAGCGCGCCAGCCGCGCACCGTCCCGCCGGCGACGATCAGCCACAGCGCACCGTCGGGCGGCGCGCTCGCGGCATCGCGCGGCGAGGGACGCGCGATGCCGCTCGGGTGCGAATGATAATGGCCGATCAGGCGCGGTCCGCCGCCGCGCGCGGCGCGATGCGCGGCGAGCAAGGCGGCCGGATCGATCTCGAACCAGCGCGCCGGATCGGCGGCGACGTTGCGGCACGGCCGGATCGCGGTGATCGCCGCATCGTCGCCGAACAGCAGGCCGCAGACCTCCGCGTCGGGACAGGCGGCGGCTTCGCAGCGGATGCGGTCGATCAGGTCGCTTGCAATTGCGGTCATGCTACCCACATCCCTAGGTAATGGACCGGGGGGTTTCCATCATTGAAGCAGTGATCGCGCCGGCGGCGGACGGCTGGCGGCTCGATCGGGCGCTGGCCGATGCGGTGCCGACGTTGTCGCGCGAACGGCTGAAAGTGCTGATCGCCAGCGGCGCGGTGACGCGCGCGGGCCTGATGGTGCGCGATCCCGCCAAGCGCGCCGCGGCGGGCGACCGGCTTGCGGTCGCGGTGCCCGTGCCGAGCCTGCCGCATAACGAGGCGCAGGATATCCCGCTCGTCGTCGCCTATGAGGACGAGCATCTCATCGTCATCGACAAGCCCGCCGGGCTGGTGGTGCATCCCGCCGCGGGCAATCTCGACGGCACCCTGGTCAACGCGCTGCTCCACCATTGCCAGGGATCGCTGTCGGGAATCGGTGGCGTCGCGCGGCCGGGGATCGTCCACCGCATCGACAAGGACACCTCCGGCCTGATGGTCGCCGCCAAGACCGATCGTGCGCATGAGGGGCTGGCGCGGCAGTTCCACGATCACAGCATCGATCGCCGCTATCGCGCGATCGTCGGCGGCGTGCCGCGTCCGGCGGAGGGCAAGGTCGACGCGCCGCTCGCGCGCTCCGCGGCCAATCGCAAGAAGATCGCGATCGTCCCCGGCGGCAAGCGCGCGGTGACGCATTTCCGCACGATGCAGGTGCTGCGCGATGCGGCGCTGGTCGAATGCCGGCTGGAGACGGGGCGGACACACCAGGTGCGCGTCCATATGGCCTCGCTCGGCCACGCCTTGCTCGGCGACCCGGTCTATGGTAGAACAAAGGGTGTTCAAAAGGCGCTGCTCGAAACCCTTGGTTTCCGGCGCCAGGCCTTGCACGCCGCCCATCTCGGGTTCATCCATCCGGTGAAAAGCACCGCTTTGGCGTTCGATAGCCAGATGCCTGCAGACATGCAGGAACTGTTCACCGAGCTTCACGTATAGGTTCGAGCCGGTTCGCCGCCGCCCCAAAGGAGACAGGGCGGGGCGAATCGCCTCCGAAAGAAAGGGAGATCAGATCATGGCAGCCCGCAGCAACGTCCCCGCGACGATTCCTGCCCTTGGCGGGGAGCAGAGCCTCAACCGCTACCTGGCCGAGATCAAGAAATTCCCGATCCTCGCGCCCGAGCAGGAGTTCATGCTCGCCAAACGGTTCCAGGAGCATGGCGATACCGATGCGGCGGCGCAGCTCGTCACCAGCCATCTGCGCCTCGTCGCGAAGATCGCGATGGGCTATCGCGGCTATGGTCTGCCGACCTCGGAGCTGATCTCGGAAGGCAACATCGGCCTGATGCAGGGCGTCAAGAAGTTCGAGCCCGATCGCGGCTTCCGCCTCGCCACTTATGCGATGTGGTGGATCCGTGCCTCGATCCAGGAATATATCCTGCGCTCGTGGAGCCTGGTGAAGATGGGCACCACCGCCGCGCAGAAGAAGCTGTTCTTTAATCTGCGGCGGATGAAGTCGAAGCTCGACGCGTTCGAGGACGGCGACCTCAAACCCGAGCATATCACCAAGATCGCCACCGACCTCGGCGTCGCGGAAGCCGATGTCGTGTCGATGAACCGGCGCATGGCGATGGGCGGCGACACCTCGCTCAACGTCTCGATGCGCGAGGATGGCGAGGGCCAGTGGCAGGATTGGCTGCAGGACGACGCGCCGTTGCAGGATACCGTTGTCGCCGAGGCGCAGGAGGCGGACGTCCGCCACGGCATGCTCGTGTCGGCGATGGACGATCTCAACGATCGCGAGAAGCATATCCTCACCGAGCGGCGGCTGACCGACGATCCCAAGACGCTGGAAGAGCTGTCGCAGGTCTATGGCGTATCGCGCGAACGCGTGCGGCAGATCGAGGTGCGCGCGTTCGAGAAGCTCCAGAAGGCGATGATGCGCATCGCCGGCGAAAAGCGTCTGCTCGCCGCGGCCTGACCCGATGCGCACCGTCGTCATCGGCGGCGGTGCGGCCGGGATCGCCGCGGCCCGGCGGCTGCACGATGCAGGCGCCGAGGTGCTGCTGGTCGAAGCAGGCAGCCGACTCGGCGGCCGCGCGCGCAGCGTCGCGGTGGAGACGCTAACCGGTGGTGAGAGACTGTCTTCGCGCGCGCCGGATCGGGCCGAAGGTCAACCCGCCATCGATCTCGGCTGTGGCTGGCTCCATTCCGCCGGCCGCAATCCGTGGACCGCGATCGCCGAGCGCAGCGGCGCCGCGATCGATCGCAGCTCCCCCCATTGGGGTGAGCAATGGCGCGACCTCGGCTATCCGCCCGACGAGCAACGCGCCTTCCGCGCCGCCTATCAGCGCTGGGACGAGGCTGCGCATGCCGCGCTCGCCGGCCCCGACCGGCCCTTGTCCGATTTCGTCGCGCCGGACGATCCGTGGCGGCCGATGATCGATGCGATCTCGGGCTATGCCAATGGCGCGCCGCTCGACCGTGTCTCGCTGCACGATTGGGCGGCTTACGAGGATGCCGCCACCGACGACAATTGGGCGCTTCCCGCCGGCTATGGCACGCTGATCGTCGGACACGCCGGCGCGGTGCCGGTGCGGCTCGATACGCCGGTGACGCGGATCGACCACCGCGGCCGGACGATCCGGCTCGACACGCCCGCGGGGACGATCGAGGCCGACCGTGTCATCCTCGCCATCCCGACGAGCGCTTATGCCGCGATCCGCTTCGACCCGCCCTTGCCCGACAAGCAGGCGGCGGCGGCGGCGCTGCCGCTCGGTCTCGCCGACAAGGTGTTTCTCGCGGTCGACCGACCCGAATGGCCGGCACAGGCGCATCTGATCGGCGATCCGCATCGCAGCTGCACCGCCAGTCACCGGCTGTCGCCCTTCGGCCTGCCGATCATCGAAAGCTTCTTCGGCGGCGCCTGCGCCGAGGCGATGGCCGACACCCGCGCCGCGACCGACTTCGCGATTCGCGAGCTGGTCGCGCTGCTCGGCTCCGACTGGCGGCGCCGGCTGACCCCGCTCACCGCGACGCACTGGCGCGGCGAGTCGTATATCCACGGCAGCTACAGCCACGCGCGGGTCGGGCAGGCGGGGGCGCGCGCGATCCTCGCCGCGCCGGTCGACGATCGCCTGTTCTTCGCGGGCGAGGCCTGTTCCGCCACCGACTTCTCGACCGCGCACGGCGCCTATCAGACCGGCATCGCCGCCGCCGACGCGATCCTCCCCTTGCTGGAGCCCGCGCCGCGCCGGTAAGGAGCGGCGATGCTCTTCGTCCTCCGCCTCCTGTTCAAGGCCGGTCTGGTCTTCGTCGCGATCAGCCTGCTGTGGGTCGGCATCTATCGTTTCGTGCCGGTGCCCTTCACCTGGACGATGGCGGGCGATCTGCTCGGCGGGCGCAGCGTCACCAAGGACTGGATGCCGCTGTCCAAGATGGACCCCGACATGGCCCGCGCCGCGATCGCCGGCGAGGATGCGCGTTTCTGCTCGCATCACGGCTTCGACTGGCAGGGGATCGCGCACGCCGCCTATAGCAATGCGCAGGGCAACCGGCTGCGCGGCGGCTCCACGATCAGCCAGCAGACCGCCAAGAACGTCTTCCTGTTCCAGGGCGGCGGCTATGTCCGCAAGGCGTTCGAGGCCTATTTCACCGTCCTGATCGAGACCCTGTGGGGCAAACGCCGGATCATGGAGGTCTATCTCAACGTCGCCGAGACGGGGATCGGCACCTATGGCGTCAATGCCGGGGCGATGCGCTATTTCCACCACGACGCTTCGCACCTGACCCCGACCGAGGCGGGGCGGATCGCCGCGGTGCTGCCGCTGCCCAAGAAACGCGCGGCGATCGACCCGCACGGCTTCGTCCGCCGCCACGGCAACGCCCTGTCGCGCTATGTCGGCGTGGTGCGGCGGAGCGGGCTGGACAGCTGTCTGCGGTAGGGGAGGTCGGTCCGGGGCAGCGTCTTACCTCTGTATCGCGTCTGTCTTGTCGTCCTGCCCCGGTGGTCATCCCCGCCTGCGCGGGGATGACAAATTCCAGTGGAGCTAAGACCCTCAGAACGGCAGCTTGAACCCCGGCGGCAACGGCAGGCCGCTCGTCATCTTCGACATTTCCTGGCCCGACACCGCATCCGCCTTGGCGCGCGCATCGTTGAACGCCGCGGCGAGCAGGTCCTCGAGCATCTGCTTTTCCGACACCTCGATCAGCGAATCGTCGATCGCGATGGTGATGATCCGGCCCTTGGCGCTCGCCTTGACCTTGACCAGGCCGCCGCCCGAGACACCCTCGACCTCGATCGTGTCGAGCTGGTCCTGTGCCTTCTGCAGCTCGTTCTGGACGTTCTGCGCCATGGCGAGGATTTCGTCGATATTCTTCATGCCATACTCCGTTTGCCGGGCCAGGATTCGAGTTCCGCCTCGGGGAAGGCGGCGAAGGCCGCCCTGACCAGCGGCGTGTCGAGGATCGCCAGCCGCTTCGCCTCGTCGTCCGCCTTGGCCTGCTCGCGCAAGGTAGGCGCGCCGGGCGCATCCTCCAAGGCGATCTTCCACACCTGTCCGGTCGCGGACTTGAGCGCATCGGCGACGTCGCGCAGCGTATCGGCGGACATCGGCCGCGACCCGCTGAGGATCAGCTCGGGCGCCGCATAGCGGACGACGCGCGCGCCGTGGCTGAGTTGCGCCGCGACCGCGAAATGGCCCTTGTCCTCGAGCAGGGTGACGAGGCCGGGGAAGTCCGCGGGCACCGCCGGACGTTCGGCCACGGGGGCGGCGGCGGCGGCGGGCGCCGGCGCGCCGGACGCGGCAGCGGGTGCGCCGATCGCGCCGAGCTTGCCGCTGGCGATCTGCTTCGCCAGTTCGCCGGGATCGGGCAGGCTCGCGGCATGGATCGCGCGCAGCAGCGCCATCTCCGCCGCCTCGATCGGCAGCGCCGCCTTGGCGACCTCGTCATGCCCCTTCAGGAACAATTGCCACAATCGGTGCAGCGCCGGGAAGGACAGGGCCGCCGCCCATTCGTGCCGCGCCGCGCGCTCCTCGGCGGGCTGGGCGGGATCGTCGGCAGTGCCGACCTTGGTCAGCGTGATGCCGTGCACCGATTCGAGCAGCGCGCGCAGCACCGCCTGCGGATCGACACCATAATCATATTGCCGGCGCAGGCTGGCGAGCGCCCCCGCCGAATCGCCGGCGAGCACCAGCGCGAGCAGGTCGCGCACCGCGCCGCGATCGGACAGGCCGAGCATCTGGCGCACCGCATCGGCGGTGACGCCGCCGCCCTCCAGCCCGGCATGCGCGATTCCCTGGTCGAGGATCGACAGGCCGTCGCGCGCCGAACCTTCCGCGGCGCGTGCGATCAGCATCAGCGCCTCGGGCTCGGCCTCGACGCCTTCCTCGCGGCAGACGAAGGCGAAATGCTGGGCGAGCTGCTCGGCCGAGATGCGCCGCAGGTCGAACCGCTGGCAGCGCGACAGCACGGTGATCGGCACCTTGTTCACCTCGGTGGTGGCGAACAGGAATTTGACGTGCGCCGGCGGCTCCTCCAGCGTCTTCAGCAACGCGTTGAACGCATTCTTCGACAGCATGTGGACTTCGTCGACGATATAGATCTTGTAGCGTGCCGACACCGCAGCATAGCGCGCCGCATCGATGATCTCGCGCACGTCGTCGACGCCGGTATGGCTGGCGGCGTCCATCTCGATCACGTCGATGTGACGCCCCTCGGCGATCGCGCGGCACGGCTCGCAGACGCCGCACGGATCGATCGTCGGACCGCCCTGGCCGTCCGGGCCGATGCAGTTGAGCGCCTTGGCAATCAGCCGCGCGGTCGACGTCTTGCCGACGCCGCGCACCCCGGTCATCAGGAACGCATGCGCCAGCCGGTCGCGCTTGATCGCATTGCCGAGCGTGGTAACCATCGCGTCCTGGCCGATCAGCTCGCGGAAGGTCTGCGGACGGTATTTGCGCGCCAGCACGCGATAGGGCGTCGCCGCCGCCGGTGGTTCGCCCAGATCAAAGGAATCGGCCATTGGCGCTGATATAGGCCGGGAGCGGGCCGGTGTCGAAGGGTGAGACGGGAACGGCGGTTCCGGCGCCGGGACGATAGATGGAGGGGACGACCTTGCTCGCCGATCTGCTCACCGCATTCGCATCGACGGCCTGCGTCGGTTTGATCGGCTACGCCGCGACCCGGTGGCTGGCCCCCTTGCGTCCGGCCCGTTTCGGCGGCTTCATGCTGGCGATCGGCTATGCCTCGGCACGGTTCAGCGGCGCGGGGGCGGGGGAGGCGCCGCTGATGCGCGCGATCGGTGCCGCCGCGGCGCTCGGGTTGCTGTGGTTCCTGTGGTTTTCTGAACGCGACGCGGATCGGCCGTGACACCGCGATGAGCCGCTGACCGGCAAAGCGTTTCCTCCTCGGCGCATCTTGCTTTAAGGACGGCAGACCGTCGCGCCGTGCCGCGCCCTACCGGAACCTTTGCCCCATCCATGACCCCCGTTCTCGGCGTATCCCATTCGATTCTCGGCCAGCCCTGGCATTGGCGCAGCCTCGCCGCCGATGCGCGCGATGGCTTTGGTGCGGACGATCTCGTCACCCAGCTGCTGCTCGCCCGCGGCGCCGAGCGCGAGACGCTCGACGATCACCGCAGCCCCTCGATCCGCGCCTTCATGCCCGATCCGTCGGTGTTCCGCGACATGGACCGCGCCGCGGCGCGGCTCGCCGATGCGGTGCAGGCGGGGGAGAGCGTCGCGGTGTTCGGCGATTATGACGTCGACGGCGCCACCTCGGCGGCGCTGATGATCCTCGTGCTGCGCGAGCTCGGGCTCGAGGCGCGGCCCTATATCCCCGACCGGCTGCTCGAAGGCTATGGCCCATCGGGCGATGCCCTGGTGCGGCTGGCGGGTGAGGGGGCGTCGCTGATCGTCACCGTCGATTGCGGCGCGCAGGCGTTCGACGCGCTGGCGATGGCGCATGCGCATCCGGTCGACGTCGTCGTCGTCGATCACCACAAATGCGCCGCCGCGCTGCCGCTCGCGCATGCGCTGGTCAATCCCAACCGCCTCGACGAGGCGGAGGGCGCGGCGCACGGCCATCTCGCCGCGGTCGGCGTCTGCTTCCTACTCGCCGCCGCGCTGCTGCGCGTGCTCGATGCGCGCGGGTTCTTCGCCAGCCGGGCCAAGCCCAACCTGCTCCACCATCTCGATCTCGTCGCGCTCGGCACCGTCGCCGACGTCGCGCAGCTGCGCGGGCTCAACCGCGCCTTCGTCGCGCAGGGGCTCAAGGTGCTGGCGCAGCGCCGCAACCCCGGCCTCGCCGCGCTGATCGAGGCGGCGCGGCTGACCCGTGCGCCGACGTGCAGTGACCTGGGCTTCGCGCTCGGCCCGCGGATCAACGCCGGCGGCCGCGTCGGCCGTGCCGACCTCGGCGTCCGGCTGCTCACCACGCGCGATCCCGACGAGGCGCGGCAGATCGCCGTCGAGCTCGACCGGCTCAACGAGGAGCGCCGGCTGATCGAGGCGGGCGTGCAGCAGGCCGCCGAGCTCGGCGCGACCGGCGACCGCCGCGTCGTCGTCGTCGCGGGCGAGGGCTGGCACCCCGGCGTGATCGGCATCGTCGCCGGTCGCCTCAAGGAGAAGCTCGGCCGCCCGGCGATCGTCATCGCGATCGGCGAGGACGGGCTCGGCAAGGGATCGGGCCGGTCGATCGCCGGGGTCGATCTCGGCGCGGCGGTGCTCGCGGCGAAGGAGCACGGGCTGCTCGTTGCCGGCGGCGGCCACGCGATGGCGGCGGGGCTGACGATCCCCGCCGACGGCATCGCCGCCTTCGCCGACTTCCTCGAAGCGCGGCTCGCCGCCACCGTCGACAGCGCGATGGAGAGCCGTGCGCTGCTCGTCGACGCGGTACTCGCGCCGGGCGGGATCAACCCGCTGCTGGTCGAATCGCTCGACGTCGGCGGGCCGTACGGCATGGGCTGGCCGGCGCCGCGCATCGCCGCCGGGCCGGTGCGGATCATCAAGGCCGATGTCGTCGGCAACGGCCATGTCCGCGCGGTGGTGGCGGGCGACGATGGCCGCAGCTTCAAGGCGGTGGCGTTCCGCGCCGCCGACACCGCCCTGGGGCAGGCGCTGCTCGCCGCCGCGCCGCACCGCCGCCTGTGGCTCGCCGGCCGCGCCAAGATCGACGATTGGGGCAGCCGCCCGGCGGCGGAAATGCACCTCGAAGACGCCGCTTGGGCAAATTGATCGCTGCAACCCCTTGACCGATCGCCGACCCTCTTCTAGCAGCACCCCCGCTGGCCCCTTCGTCTAGCGGTTAGGACGCGGCCCTTTCACGGCTGAAGCACGGGTTCGATTCCCGTAGGGGTCACCACGTTAAGGATTTCAATGACTTAGCGTGGTGACCAGCAGCAAAATCTCACAGTTTTATCTCGCATTTCCGATGGACGGGTCCACGGCTCAAACGAGCCTGTCGCATGGTGATCGGTGGCGAGGTACTGTCCACGGATGGAAAAGCAGCCGCGCAACCCGGTATGGTCAAGAGACGAGCTGACCTTGGCGCTCGACCTCTACGTCAAGACAGGCGGGAATCCGACCGCGAAGGATGATGCCGCGTTAGAAGCGCTGTCGTCCGTCTTGAACAAGATGCATCGGCTAAACGGCGGCAGCGACAGCGACACGCTTCGAAATCGTAATGGCGTCTACCTTAAGGTGATGAACTTCCGCTCGTCCGATTCGACGTACCTAGAGCAAGGCAAAGTCGGTATGCAGCGCGGAAACCGCCTTGAAGGCGTGCTGTGGGCCGAATACGACGGTCGGCTAGCTGATCTTGCTACAGATGCAGATGCGATCAGACAGGCCGTCCTGGGGGCTGATGAGGCGGTACTAGCAAAGCTACCACCGGCAGAGCCTTACGAAGGTGAAGAGGGCGGCGTCATCATGCGCCTTCACAAGCGCTATGAGCGCGATCCGAAGCTGGTGAAAGAGAAGCGTAAGGCAGCGGCGGCAGCGGGATCGTTGACGTGCGAGGTATGCGGATTCGACTTCGAGGCCACGTATGGAAAGCTAGGTGCCGGGTACATCGAGGTACACCACACCAAGCCGGTACATACGCTCAAACCCGGAACTAAGACGAAGCTAGCCGACCTCGCTACCCTATGCGCCAACTGCCACCGAATGGCGCATAGGAACCGCTCGCTGATTTCCTTATCGACTCTGAGAGAATACCTTAAATAAGCATACCAAATTAGGATAGGGAAGACAGCTAATCAGCTTGCGAGACAACATTTTTAATTTATTTTGAATAACTCTAAAATAACTTTATAACGCGATTTTCTTCGTCTAACTTAAATCTAGCTCTAATAATCATTTTAAGTTTCGGAGATACGAAACGGTAGCCCTCACCCGACGGATGCCTTCGGAGAAGGGGGTTCTCGGTTTTAGTAAAGCTAGCCAAAATTTGGGGGATATTAAGGTTGATGGCATCTTCGACATCGAATCGCTCTCTCACCGATCTCTCTATGTCAATATATTTAAAGTCTTCTTTTTTATAAGTCCCGAGGCAGTACAAAACCTGATTTTTCCTTCCAACCTTTGTATCTCTCGAATTCATTAATAATTCAATTGTGCCTAGGTCAGCAGAAAGTGATTCGTGCGCCCACGCTTCTTCCGCAGCGGCCACAACCTCTTTAGAAATCGTCCCTGAATTTCGTCGCGCTTCCAGGGCAATTTTCAAACAAAGTTCTTGTATTTCTTGCGCGATACGGTCGGTTTTCCAGCAAATGTCTTTGTATAACTCGTTTTTGTTGACGGTAAATGTATAACGCAGATGCCTTTCGAACCCCTGTGCCATGATCGCAAATGCCTCATTCGGCTCCAATCTGGCAACCTCTGGTATCTCTATAAGTCTGTTTGAAATTGTATAGGCATTACTAACTCTTGAAATCATGTGCCGAATATTATTTGGTGTCCCGACGATAAGAACCTTAACGTTGTGCACGGCAATTGATTCTTCATCGGCAGATATTATTAAATTTGCAACCTCTTTGACTAGTTTTTCGTTTTCAACAACTTGTTCAAAGTTATCTAAAACGAGAACGCCTTTCTTGCCGCCATTCGTATGCGATATTTCGGCGAGAAGTCGAGAGAACGCGCTTGGACTCCAATTTTTATATTCTGTAGTCTCTTTCATTGCGATGCCGACGTTAAATGGTCGAGCGCCGCCCTCAATTTCGGTTTTTTTACTTAAGAGTTGCTGGTGGCCGATTTCCCCGAGCTTCTGCTCAAACGCGCCTTCCAAGCTGCCCACCGTATTCGCATTCGCTAAATTTACCGTCTGAAAAGACAATCCTGCCTGACTAAGAACTTTCTTAAATAGCCACGTTTTACCGTTTCCGCTTTCCCCATGGATAATGATGTACTTACGCCCGCCTAACGCATCGAGTAAGCGATGTTCCAGCCCACGACGCTCTACGTACGTTCGCTGATTAATGTCGTGTGATCTCGGCGTAAAAACCTCATTCGGGTCGTTGCTCGACTTCAAAATTCCTGCTCCATCGGTAAGCCAGCTATTCATGGGTTCTCCCCCAGGCGATTTGCCCTCGTTATGAGGGGCTTAGAGAGGAAGGCAAGCCTCTATCGCTAACGGCTCTACTTATCTTCGCTCGTAATTGGACGTACCCACTATGCCGATTCTGACACTTGCACGCTGTTCGCCCGCGCAGTGCCAGGAAATCACACTTACTGTTGCGCTTCGTGTTACAGCTTGGCATTTACGCTTTGCCGTCCGGCATAATCCGGGCTGTGAGGCGTAGGAACCTCCGAGAGAAACCAGCCGGTCACGTCTAAGTGGCCGGGTGGCATGTGCGTATGTCCAGCCGGCGACGGTAAAGGCACATGCGCCTGTGGGGTTTCTCCGGGTTCCTAACACCCGGCTCGCCGCCGGGTTTGCCTCCAACTGATTTGGGGGCATAAATGAGCAGAAAGGCGCTAATCTTCATTGCTACAGCCGTTACATTGGCGGCGTGCTCGAACGCCGGCGAGAGCGGAAGCGGTGGAAACTTAACCGGATCGGCAAAAAGCGTCGAGCTACGGCGACGTGATTTCGATTGGAAAGCCGTGCCGGAGGCTCGACCTTATCGACGCCTAATAGTCGCCGCTGCGAATGGGGTCCTCCGTTCCGATACAAACTGTATTTCGCTAGCCCCGCATGCGCTAGCCGTCGATAAAGACCTTTACAGTAAGGCGAGCCCCGTTTTTCAGCTTACCTGCGCGACGAAAGGCCCGAAGGCGCATGTGGTGCGTATCGACGTACGGGCCATTCAAGCTGCTGCTAATGCGGAAGCCCCGACTCCACTAGATCAGGCACAAGCGATGCTTCTTTGTCGTCGTGCAGTGGAAACGCGTACAACCCACCCGTTGTCCATCGAATTTGTAAGCGGCGACGCCTTCGATAACTTGGGGGAACGAAAGGCACATTTCGCGACCAGTTTCACAGCGCAAAATAGCTTCGGTGTTCGCGACCAATTCCGAGCGCACTGCTTTTTTGAAGGGGAGCGGCTGACGCGATCCCTTGTGAGGCCAGAAGTCGGCTAGCCGAGATACGTAAGTTGTAACTGATGAGCCACCCGCAATATAAATTGCACCATAGGCTCAAAAGATATAACTCCACATTTATGCACCTGGTGCGTAAATAGAGAATATCTTTTGAGCGACTCGGAGCCTCTATGTCCCGCATTGCATACTATCGCTGTTCGACCGCGGACCAGAGCGTCGAGTCACAACGTCAGGCTCTAGGTGGGACCTTCACCAAAGAGTTCACGGACGAAGGCGTGTCCGGCGCGGTGCTAGCTGCCGATCGTCCCGGCTTTGCAGCGTTGCTAGGTTACGTTCGTGAAGGCGATACAGTCTGCATATATGCAATCGACCGCCTAGGTCGGGATGCTCTTGATATTCAGACGACCATCCGCCGATTGATCGACAAAGGCGTAACGGTAGACGTTCGCGGCCTCGGCCCGATTGCCAAAGGCGTTGGTGAGTTGATCGTTGCGGTTCTGGCGCAGGTTGCGGAAATGGAACGGCAGCGAATTAGGGAAAGGTGCGATGCCGGACGTGCCGCTGCTAAAGCGGCGTTGGCACTCACCGGCAAGACTCACAGGGGTAAGGTTAGCCTTGGTCGTCCAGTCGCCCATGATCGCAGTGAGGTTCTTGCATGGCGTCGCGATAATGGAGCAAGCATCGCGAGGACCGCTGCGCAATTTGGAGTCTCTGCGGCGACCGTGAAGCGCTACTGCGTGAAATCCGAATAAGAGCGTAGGCTTGAAAAAATTCTGACTTGTGCCACCCTCCATAATGGAGGTGGCCATGGCCCTTGATAACATTCACCTGCGCAAGCTTTTGAAGATACTCTTCTTGGATCAAGCACCGAGGCGAACAGCCCTCCGTGGCGATATTAGGGAGGAAATAGCCAAAGAAGCGGGGGAAACCGCGGGCGGTGGAGACTTTTACGCTCCATTCTGGTTCGATGCTAAATCCCATGTGTTTGGCACGGCCGATCTTCATACCTGTGTCGAGGAACGAGTGGCCGCAAACGGGGGGCGTGCAAACCTCTACCCTTTGTTGCGGGATGGATTTCTTCTTTGGTGGAATGAGCGTCGCCGTTGGACCAACGAGCCATTTAGGCCGGGGCAGTCGTTGAAAACGAGTTTCCGCTTCCCTGGCCTTGCAGCGACGGTAAAAGTAGACAGCATTCTATCGGTTCGCGATGGACAGGACATAGAGCATTTTGTCTACCCATACTTTGCTCCCACACCTGCGCTGTCGGACGAGGCAGCACGATGGGGTCTTTGGCTTTTGGGACGTGCAATACCAACGGTCCAGCTAGGCGAACTGCGTATGCTGGACGTAATCAGAGGGCGGACGTTCTCGATCGATCGAAGCCCGTTGCGCGGGGACGAACAAGAGCGATTTAGGCAGCGCTATGAGCAAGTGCTGGAAGAACGTGTCGTACTCCGGCGTGATTATTGAAAGGTCGTCGGGCATTCATCAGGCTCACTGCAAAGGCGACCTGTCAGGTAAGGAATGGTACGGGTACGCGGCATCTATCGACGTGAACGAGACGAACGCCATGGGCGGCTATTCGGGTTATCAGCCGTACACGATCCTCTTCACCAACGGCAAAGCATGGAAGGCCGTGGAAGGGACTGACTTCGGCGCTTTTGGCCCTGCCAAAGGGCTGCTAGGCCTTGGTGGTGGTGCCGGCGTTTGCCGTTGGCTAGATCGTTAAGCGATGCGCTGGCGTCTTACCAAAACGCCAGCGGGAGAAGATCAATGGGACGTTTTAACTACCGTCTTGCGATCACCGTCAGAGCTTACAGACGTTTCCCTGACGATCTTACGCTTCACTGTCTTATGGCCTACCTTTACCCCTAGAATCTTCTTCGGGCGATGGGTCTTCCGCTTGCTAGACTCGGTGACCTTCGTGGTCGTCGTGGCGACGCCATTATGAACCTTGGTATCGTGGTCCACCTTTGTCTCGCGCACGGTCTGTGCCATTGCGGACGTGCCTACGGTCAACGACAAGGCGGCGATGGCGATCAAGCTGCGTTTCATGGCTTACTCCTACTGGGGAGCGGATAACCAATGGACGGGGCGCTGGTTCATCGAGCGCTGGTCTAGTCCGACAGCAGCCCCGGTATCCGTGCAAGCGCCATTGGCTTGTAGCCAACTATCATCGCTATCGGCGTTCCTGCTTTATCGAAGACGAAGGTGCGCGGAATCAGATTGCGAGTATCGTTCGTAAGGCGTGGTAAGTCGGCATAACCCATCGACACGTAATCGTGTGGCGGCATCCCGATTGACCGCAGAAAGCGAGCTAGGTCCGCTGGGGGAGCGCCATCTTCACGGACATTGAGGTAGACAAGGTTTATTTTGTCGGGGCCGAAATGGCGCCGCAATTCGACTATGTCGGGTGCTTCAAGCTGGCAGGGGCCGCACCAGCTTGCCCACAGCGAAATGACGGTCGGCAATCCCGGACGAATTAGTTGACCCAACGGGGCTTGCTGCCCGTCTGGAAGCGTGACTGGAAGCTTGCTCACCACCTTAATAGGCGGCGGCATTGGACCGGTCGTAAAGGATTGGGCTGACCAAACCCGCACCCCGATAAGCGCGAGCAGGGCCATAGCCACTAGTGGCAAAAGCCGACGCCAGCGTAAGTGCTTATGACGTTGCTCCGAGTGTCCTATCGACAATGCCATTATGGATGCCCCTACGGATTTAGTCGGACCGGAAGATCAGAATGGATAGCGTTATTTAGCGCAGAGCAGGACCACGGGCTAAAATGGGGGTGGAATCTCCCTGACGAAGCGTACGGTTTTGATTTTATCGCTAGATAGCACGATGCCGGCACTCCAAAGGCCGCCTGCGAACAATCTAACCGCCTCTGGCTTAGCGCCATTGACCTCTGCCAAATCCTTCCACTTCAAAAGGTCACTTGGCCAACTTTCGCTGTACGCGTCGATCCGGCTTATACTCGTTATTGGGAATTGAGCGAGCGCGGCGCGGCCATTCGTGATGGAAGTGGTTGCTTCTTTAGGAAAGTTGGCGTGGTCTGACGGACGCCTTGAGAGGTAAGCTCGATTAGATCGAGCGTACTCATCATCGATGCTAAGTGTCGCACCTGCGCCGTGCTTTTGCTGTAGGGCGACAAGGAAACGGATAACCTCGAAGCCGCGCTGCGCATTATCAGCCTGTGCTTCGAAGAATTCGTAGTGTTTACCTTCGCAGCTCGCAGAGGTGGTGCCATTTGTAGCCCAACGGTAAAGCTTTGTATTTGTGAGTCGAGCCGCTTGCGCCGGTGGCAGAGTGCCGTTGATCCGTGTCACTGGGTCTAATAATACGGTTGCCTGTATCTTCTCGCAGAAGCCTTTTTCGCTGGAAGGTTGAGCCGCTGTATATAGCCTTATTTCGCTTTGGATCGGGCTTTCTGGTGGGGGTGGCGGCATCATTCCTATGGGGCCAACGCTAGCTTCGACGATTGGCGGATGATTAGGCGCAAGCAAAGCATCACCCAGTTCTGCCGGTGTCATAGCCTTAGCTTGCTCTAGGGTTATAGCGGGGCCATCTTGGCGTACATCAACCGTTGCGATCATCAGCAGCAGCGTAAGCATCTAATTTCCAACCTTTGCCAATGAAGCTAACGTTTCGAGCTTGCACTTTAGGCTTATGCGCAAGCTCTACAACCTTAAAGCCTTCCGCCTCATACATCGTCCGATGCGGGGTTAAGCGACTGCGAAGTCCTAGATTAGAACCGATCCGGAGTTACCGGTGCATCGTCAGCCAAGACGGCAAAAAACCTATGTGTGAGGATACTGCCTAGGTAGGCTGATCCCTATGATCGCAATCGGATGCCTATCGCTTATTGTCCTTCCACTAATCGGGCTTGCTGTAGGCGGCTACATCGGCGGGTTGGACGCTGCGATCTGGTCCGCAGGTTTGGGGTTGGCGGTTGCCGTGCTGATCTGTGGAGTTGGAATAACCGCTTTGATCAAGTCCGGGCGTCAGTAGGCTGGCGCAAGGCTTATTTAAGCCTCGTACAGGGCCTTGGGCGTGTCGGGCTACCCACGTAGCTGCCACACCCGCTTCGGTGTCGGCTGGTGGGCGGCTGGGGCCTTAATGATGATGCTGCGCTTTGGTTAGCCGTTGGTGGGCTGACGGTTGCTGCGCTGTTGTGTGGATTGACGGCAGTGGCGCTCATGAAGGCTAAACGGCGTTAGGCTTTAAACGCCCTTAGAGGCCCCGTAGAGCGTCTTCCGCTTTCTAGGCTATCCCAGTAGCCCTTGGCCTCTTTTCCTGCTCAAGGGGCCTTCCTGGCTCGTTTTCAGCTAAATGGGGGAGTGGTTTGCCAGTAAGCATGTTTTAAAACGCGTCGCTTGCCTCTAAAGCAGAGGCGGCGACCAACCACCATTCTTAAATTGATGGCGAACCTGCCTCATAGGTTCTTCAACCCCCTTCCATCCTGCTTGTTTCCCGTATGAGAGAGAGTGGATGGGGGGGGGGGTGAAGAGAGAGGATATATAGATATTTTACATTATCTTTTTGCTGGTAATCATCAAGTCATAATCTAATTAGGATTATCAACAATCGCCTGAATGCCGGTATGCTTTAGAAATTCATCTTTAATAACATCAACGGTCATTGACGAGTCCTGAACCGACACCCTTAAGGCATCATGCATTGGCAGCGCTGGTATGTTATGAACCTCTGCCAAACGTTGTGTAGCGTCTAGCATGATCTGGCTTTCTGCCCTGAACAAGTCGGCCCATGAGTATGAACTTTCTACCCATTCCGAAACAATCGGAAAGTGAGGTAGGCACGCTTTCCTTACGGCCGTCATCGGATACCTTTTTGGTACGTCTACGTACCCCTTCTCTTCAAGCTTACTAATCGTCTCTTTCGGCCATCGCTTATGATAATTGGAGTGACCAATAGTAAGGTTGACCCAAGCCTTGATGATATCGCGGGGCAGGTCGGGGCCAGCATAGGGATCAACCGTAGCGCAGAAGGGGTGGCCGAGAAGGAAATGTAGAAGCGTAAGGAAGCAGGCTGATATATCTACCTCAATCGTCCTGTGGCCGTTGATCGTAATATGTTCGCGGTATTTTCTTTTAATGCTTTGATATGACTCATAGGCCCGGCCGCCTTTATTATATCCATGACCTGACTGATCGCCGAGATTGAAGATACGGCGCAGGGCTATGTCCAGTGTCACGCCTTCATGGTCGATAACAGATTGCTTGCCTAAATAGGCGTTGATTGACCGAATTTGGTCTGCGTGGGCTGTGACCGTGGGGCAGGCGTAGTCGACCCTCATCTTCCTACCTCGGAACACGCGGGGCCATTCCTTAGCGGTGGTTGCCCGTAGTTGGATCGGCGGAATGTCTTCCATAGCCCGTTGATAATCGAAATGGTGGAAACGGTTGGCGACTGTGATCCCCGATGCCGCCAGTTGGTGGGTAAGCCTTGGCGTGAATAGAATGCGCGTTACCGTACCTTCGCGGGTTCCCCACTCGGAATAGCCCTTTTCAAGCTTGGCAAAGCCGTGGCTGCGCATATCGGCCAACGCCTGCTTAAAGGGGCGATAGCCCACGGCACCACCAGTGAAGCTTTCGGTTTTCAGAGGCCGGAAGCAAGCGCGGGGTGGAGCGTACGATGCCGCCCTTAGGAGTTCCGCAACCATAGCACCTAGAGCAAGGTGATACTCTGAATTGGGGGTGGTGCAGGGTATCTTTGACTCGATCATCGAGGCTGCGAGCGTGGCGATAAACGCTTTCGCCGCAGCGCTTCTTGGGCGTGACGTTAAGTACATGCGGGCGGTGGGTTGATCCCGGTCAAGCGGGCTGTGGTCCGTTGCCGCTACAAGGGTCAGTGACGGGATGGGTGGGTTTATTACAAGTTGCATATTGGCTCCAAAAAACCGGCGGGATTGCCGGCGGAGCCATGCTAGATGACAGGAAAATATGGGGCGGCAACAGCTAGTGAATTGATTAGGAACACATTTGTTTAAGAAACTATAAGCTATATTTATGAATTTGCTTAAAGCTAATGTTAAGTAGAATGCTTATGACGCGCCTACTTAACAAAATTCTTTGTCATATTTGTTAGCCACCTATCTTGAAAGCGGTCAACCCACCGGTTGGTGCGGCTGGTTTGTCGCAGATGCGCATGTAGAACGGCGATCCTCACAGGGCGGCAGTTGCAATTCAGGCGTTTTGGTGAGTAAAAGACCAAACTGCGTTAAAGTTCACGCTTATCTAATTTGGTAAAGGGGGCGCAACAGGTAGATTTAGGCCCTGAAAGTTACAATTCCTCATCACGGGGTAAGTCTCTTCGATAGTTACCTCGCCTATATACCGCTCGTTTAACTCGCTTTGCTTGTGGCCGACCACTTCATCATAGATCAGCGAGGGTACGTTTGGCCACTTACCGACCATGGCTTTGAATGATCCTCGGAATGAATGAAAAGTAACGTCGCTACGAGCGCCGCTAAGCATATTGGCGCCTAACGTCTTCGGTATGACGTGACGATTGAAGGCGCGCACAACGCCGTAATTAGACCACGCAGGATCATCGCTTTCTGTAGCACCTTTCCGCTTAGGCGCTGTCCACTTTGGGAATAATCGGTCATTTTTGCCATCGTTGATGCTGACCACATATTCCGCGAAGCCCATGTTGAGCAAAGCATCTAAGATAGGTACGCTGCGAGCGCGTCGGCTTTTCGTGCGGCGGTATTCGTTGTCCCGTACGATAAAGTGCGGATGCGGGTCATCTAATCGAACCTCGCTTAACTTCATCCCACCTAGCTCACCCGCTCGGCAGCCGGTGAACAAAGCGACGATTGGAACCCAAAAGTGTTCCCCGCGAAGGCGATGACTGCCGGGTTTGTAAGGTTTGGTTTCTGACTCGCAGCCTGTAAACCAAGGATGCGCAAAGATCGAGTTTAGCTCACTAATGCGAAAACGCCGCTTGTCTGGCATAATAGCTTTGTCGACTGGTCGAACGTGACCGGCGAATCGTATATTAGAGAAGGGGTTTTCCCCGGAAAAAATCTCTCTATCGCGGGCAAAATTCACCGATGAACCAAGTAGCCGACAACGCTTTCTTATGCTCTGCTCGGAAAGAGGGCGAACTACGCTTCCGGCTGTTTTCCCGCCTACCGTCTGATTAGACAGATACTCAATAAAGTCATAAACGTCTTCACGACGAATTGCTGCAAGTGTCTTGCGTCCGACGACCTGCTCAAACTGACCCAGAGCTAAATTAATTTCGCTCAAGGCCTTGGCCGGAAGCTTTCGTACTTCGATGTACCGTCGGACAGCGTCCGCAAGCGTTATAGTATCTGCTATACTAGATGATGGCGAAATGTCATCAAGACGAGGCGCTACGTCCCCTGTCGAAAGTGCAGCAATGCGACGATAGCCTCGTTCCATGCCGCTTCTGACTGCACCGATGATCGCGCCGCGATTTTCACTACCGGCAGGTGCGAAATAGCCAATCTCGTCAATCAGCAGATTCGCCTCGGATGCAGGCCGTAAGAAGGCGCTGTCGTTTCCGTCACTACGGCTTCTTACCGCGTCTCTGATCTGGTCAGCGTCCATTTCAAGATCGCTTTCCATGCGTTCAAGATCGGCCGCCGCGATTGGACATACGTTCGCTCTTCGGTGGAGTCGTTCGAACGGTCCGGCGGTGAGCATTTCGTACCGGTCGGCTATGGCGGTAAGGTCTTGATCCGTTAGTGTACGTCGCGGGTCTTCGCGGTTCGGCTTTGGACGCACCTCAATGCCGCACTTGCGACCCAGCAACGCCTCAAATTGTGCGTCGACCGCCCCGTATGCCAAAACGGCTTCGTCTCGCTTTTTCGTCCGCAATGACCTGCGGAATAAGGCTTGGCCTTTGAACGTCTCTTGGAATCTCTTCGTGTCGCGCTGAATGGCGATGGGGATACGACGTTCATATTGAAACACACCGTCTCGGTTTCGGATATATGGCAATGATGCTGTCATATTCTCGTTCATGATCGAGGTGCTGTCCCGCACCAAAGTCTCACAATAAATGACAGCCTTGCATGGGGGCGCAACCCTTAGTGACGCGACTTCTTACGGGTGTGTCTTGGTGAGATTTCCCGTAGGGGTCACCAGCACTTCCCCTTACACCGCCACCCCCGTGGCCGCGACATGCGCGGCGATGTCGCCCGCGGTCGTCCACCAGATGCGCGGATCGTCCGCGGCGCGCAATTCGGTCAGCACCTTCGCCAGCGGCGGGACGCGGTGCGCCTGTCCCATGATATAGGGATGCAGCGCGATGCCGAGGACGAGCGGCCGGCGGTCGCATTCGGAAAGCAGTTGCTCGACCGCGGCGCGAATCATCGCGGCGAAGGTATCGGCTTCCTGATGGCGCTGGATGATCGAGGGGATGTCGTTGATCTCCTGCGAATAGGGGATCGACAGCAGCGGCCCGTCGCTGGTCGCCAGCCGCGTCGGCTGGTCGTCGTGCGCCCAGTCGAGCACGTAGCGATAGCCCGCTGCGGCGAGCAGGTCGGGGGTATGCTCGCTCTCCGAGATCCACGGGCCGAGCCAGCCGGTCGGCGTGGTGCCGAGCGCGGCGAGGCGGTCGGTGACGTCGGCGATCATCTTGCGCTCGGCATGGCGCGACAGCTTGCCCTGCGCCTGCGCGTTGCTGCCGCCGTGCGCGGCGATCTCGTCGCCGCGGTCGCGGCAGGCCTCGGCGAGGCCGGGGCAGCGGTCGAGCACCGCGCTGTTGAGCAATGCGGTGGTGCGCAGCTGCAAACGGTCGAACAGGTCGAACAACCGCCATGCGCCGACGCGATTGCCGTAATCGCGCCACGCGTAGTTCATCACGTCGGGCTGGGTCTGCGACGGCGCGAGTTCGGCGCCGAGGCCGCCGCCGAAGTCGAACACCTCATAATTGACGCCGAGGTAGATCGCGAGGCGGCGGCCGTCCGGCCAGTCGTAATCGGGCCGGTCGATGATCGGGCGATAGGCGTAGCGGTCGTGATGCTTGGACATGGACGCGCAACGCACGACCGGCCGGACCGGCCCCTACCAGTCGCCGCGATCGTCGTAATCGTTGTCGCCGTCGTCGCCGTAATTGTTGATGACGACATTCTCCTCGGGCGCGAGGAAGCCCTGGCCGCCGCCGTGGTGGCCGCCGAACAGGTCGGACAGGCCGCTGAACAGCATCTCGCCGCCGGCGACGCCCGCCGCGGTGGTGCCGGCGGCGCGCAGGAAGCTGCCGAGCCCGCCGCCGCCAGACAGGATGCCGGGCCGCGCCTCGGGCGCGGGCGGGGCATAGTTGGTCTGGGCGAAGGCGGGCGACGCGCCCCACGGCCCCTGCTCGGGCAGGAACCGGTTCGCGGCGGGCTGCGGCGCGAGCTGCCGCTCCAGCTCGGCGATCCGCGCCTGCGCCGCGTGCAGCGACTGGTCGGCGACGATCGCATGCTGGACGAGCACATAGGCAGCGTCCGGATTGGCGGCGAGCGCCTGGCGGATCATCGCGTCCGCCTCGGCATCCTTGGCGATGCCGCGCGCCGCGCCGAGGTCGGTGAGGAATTGGGAGAGGAGGGTGCGTTCGTCCGGTGTCATCTCTGATCCCCTGGATAGGTCGCCGCGGGAGATCGGTGCGGATCGGTCCCAGTCAACCGGCGGGGGCGATCATGACGCCGAATTCACCTCGGCCGCCGGCGTGTCGACCGCCTGCAGGATCGCGGCGCGGTCGTCGCACAGATAGAGCGCGGTGAGCACGCCGGTCTTGTACGCGCCGGTATCGATGCCGATGCGGTGCGGCAGCAGCACCGGCTGGTCGCCGGTCCAGGTATGGCCGTGGACGATCACCGCCGTGGCAGGGCGCGGGTGGTCGAGGAACTCGTCGCGGATCCACAAAAGGTCGTCGCGGCGCTGCGCATGCAAGGCCACGCCGGGAACGACGCCGGCATGGACGAAGGCGTAATCGCCGACCTCGACGAGCAGGTCGAGACGGTCGAGCAAATGATAATGCGAGGTCGGCATCGCATCGAGCAGGCTGTCGCGCAGCGCGACGAGCGTCGCGGGGGTGTCGAGCGCCGCCTCGTCGGGAATCGCCACGCCGTACGAGGCGATCGTCGCCGCGCCGCCGACCGCGAGCCAGCGGCGATGTTCGGCCGGGCGATCGAGGAAGCCGCGCAGCATCGCCTCGTGATTGCCTTCGAGCAGCCGCGCATCCACCGCCTTGGACCGCAGCAGCCAGACCAGCGCCGCGAGCACCGCCGCCGAGGCGGGGCCGCGATCGACATAGTCGCCGCACAGCAGCAGCCGCGGCGTCACGCCGGGATGCCGCTCCGCCGCGTCGCGGCTGATCTCGGCGAGCAGCGCATGGAGCAGGTCGTAGCGGCCGTGGACGTCGCCGATCGCATAGAGCGGCTGCGGTCCGGCGCGCAGGCCCGGCGCGGGGTTATGCGCGACGCGACGGATGGCGATCATCGCCACGCCATCCGGTCGTCCCCCGGCGCATTGTCGGCGTAGAGCTGAAGGTCGGCGGCGATCATGCCGTAGATGCGCAACGCCTCGCGCGGGCGGCGCTGCGAGACGCGGCGGGCGCGCAGCCATTCGTCGCGATAGTCGCGCAAGGTGCCGTTGCGCACCTGTGCGGCGGTGGCGCGGTCATAAGCGACCGCGACGGTGCGCTCCGCCGCCTGCAATTGCGGGGCGAGGCACGACGCCTCGTCATAGCAAGTGCGCGCGGCATAGAGGGCCGGGGGTGCCCGGTCGATCGCCACGGGGCGCTCGGCGCGGCGCGGGCGCGGCACGACGATCGGCCGCTCGTCGGCGCGTGCGGTCTGACGGGCCGCGGCGGCCGGCGGCGCGGGCGTCGCCCCGTCCGCCGGGGCCGAGTCGACACGATAGTCGGCGCCGGCGCGATCATCGGCATCACCGCGATAGCCGGTGTCGCCGCGATCCTCGGTGTCGCCGCGATAGTCCTGCGCCTCCGCAGTGTCGCCGGGCGTCGGCGTCGGCACGGTGGCGGCGGCGACCATCACCGGCGCCACGGTCGGCGCGGCAGCGGGGCGGGTGGCGATCCGCTTGGGGGCGGCGCGCTGCGCCGGCGCGGCGCCCGAATCGAGTACGGCGCTGCCGCCGATCAGCCCGGCGGTGATCATCGTCGCGACCCCGCCGACCGCGACCAGCGCGCGCCAGGCGCGGTGGCGTCGCTGCGGCACCAGCGCCGGCGCGCGGTCGTTCGGCAGATCGCCGCGATGCGTCGCGCCGAAGATCGCCGTCATATCGTCGGCAACGGCGCGGATCGCCGGGGCGGGAGCGGGGGCGGGCGTCTCGGAATCCATGGCGGTCCTGTTAAGCATAGCCGCTGAACCTCGGCTGTATTGCACGCAAGCGCAACGCCACGCGGGACTCGCCCACCTGCCGTCGCTGGCGTAGATCGCGTGAATGATGATTTTGCTCCCGCTTGCCGCGATCGCCGCCGCGACGCCACCCGCCGATCCGACGATCACGCTGCGCAACGCGCACGGCATGGTGGTGCGGCTGATCCCGCAGGGCGCGATCGTCACCGCGGTCGAGGTGCCCGATCGCGACGGCCATCGCGCCAATGTCGTGCTCGGCTATCCGACCCCGGCGGACTATCGCGCCAAGATCCGCAAGAACGGCTTCGGCGCGACGATCGGCCGCTATGCCGGGCGGATCGGCGGTGCGCGCTTCGCCATCGACGGCCGGCCGGTGACGCTGGTCGCCAATGACGGCGCCAATGCGCTGCACGGCGGCGGTCCGCAGGGGTTCGACACCGTCGACTGGACGCCCGCCGCGATCCGCCGCGACAGCGTCCGCTTCACGCTCGTCAGCCCCGACGGATTCCAGAATTTCCCCGGCCGGCTGACGGTGAGCGTCACCTATCGGCTCGCCGCCGACGATGCGCTGCACATCGACTATCGGGCGCAGACCACCCGGCCGACCGTGCTCAACCTCACCAACCACAGCTATTTCAACCTGGCGGGGGAGAGCAGCGGCAGCGTCGACGGCCAATATCTGCAACTGCGCGCGGCGCGGCTGGTCGACACCGACGCCGGCGGCATTCCGAGCGGCCGCTTCACCCCGGTCGCAGGGACGCCGTTCGACTTCCGCTGTCCGCACACGATCGGCGAACGGATCGCGCAGCCGCCGCTGACGCCACGCGGCTACAATCACGCCTGGCTGTTCGACAAGCCCGCCGGCACGCTGGCGCCGGTCGCGCGGCTGGTCGATCCCGGCTCGGGCCGGACGTTGACGATCGAGACGACCGAACCGTCGATCCAGGCCTATACCGGCGGCTATATCGACGGCAGCGATGCCGGTCCCGGCGGCCATGTCTATCGGCCGGGCGACGGCATCGCGCTCGAGATGCAGCATCTCGCCGACAGTCCCAACCAGCCCTCCTTCCCGTCGACGCGGCTGCGTCCGGGCGAGACCTATCGCCAGACGACGATCTGGCGGTTCGGGGTGGCGGCGAAGGGGGCGCCCGCCTGCAATTAGGCGGGCGCCGTCGATGCGGCTCAGCCCGAGCCGGCGTGGATCGGGATGCGCCGCACCGCATCCCCGGCGGCGGCGGTGCGCGGTATCGTCACGGTGAGCACGCCATGGGCGAAGGCGGCGGTCGCCTTGTCGGCGTCGATGCCGCGCGGCAGGCCGATGCGGCGTTCGAAGCGGCCGTAGCGGCGTTCGGAATAGCCGCGCGCCTCGTCCGCCACCTCGGCCTTCTTCTCGCCGCGCAGCGTCAGCACCTGGTCCTCGATCGACAGCTCGACGTCCTTCTGTTCGAGCCCGGGCAGTTCCGCGGTGACGCGGATCGCCTGATCGGTCTCGCTCAGCTCGACGCTCGGCACGGCGAGGCGTTCGGTGGCGAAGGACGGCGCGCCGAAGCCGTGCAGCACGTCGTCGAACAGGCGGTTCATCTCGCGGTGAAGCGACAGCAAGGGAGGCGTGTCGCGGGCGCCCTCGGCATCGCGCAGGCCGATCGCCGGTACGGCGCGATGGTCCTGGCGGCTCCAGGGGATCAGATCACGGAAAGCCATCATCATTCTCCTGTCTGGCTGGGCTGTGGGGATCAGGCGGCCGCGGGCAGAGCGGCGCCGTCGTTGATCGCGATCCGGCGCGGCTTCATCGCGTCCGGCACGATGCGTTGCAGCGCGATGCTGAGCAGGCCGTCGCGGAAGTCGGCGGACTGTACCTCGACGTAATCGGCGAGCTGGAAGCGCCGCTCGAACGAGCGCGTCGCGATGCCGCGATGCAGGAAGCGGCTGCCGCTGTCGTCCGATCCATCCCGATCGGGTTCGGCGTGGCGACCGGTGACGGTCAGCTGATTGTCGCGCGCGACGATCTCGATCTGATCGGGCCGGAAACCGGCGAGCGCGATCGTGATGCGGTAGCGGTCGTCGCCCTCGCGGACGATGTCATAGGGCGGATAGCCGTCGCCGCCGTCGCCGCGCGTCCCCGTTTCGAGCAGGTCGAACAACCGGTCGTAGCCGACCGTGGCGCGCCGATACGGCGTGAAATCGAAATTGGTTCTCATCTCCAAATCCTCCTGACGAGCAATCTGGACCTGAGCTGCGCCGGAGCGAGAGCCGGCGCCCCCTACGTCCAACCGGACCCGAACACGGCGCCCGGCGGCGGTGAACTAGAAAGCGCCGATTGCGGTTCAAGCCGACCGGCGCGAATTTTTTACGGAAGCATCTGCACCACGACGCGACCGCCGGCCGCGGCGGTGACGCGCGTCGTCTCGCCCGAGATCGACTCCTTGCCGAGCATGTATTTGACCAGCACGCGCTGGTCCGCGAACAGCGTGCCGAAGCTCACCGCGACGAAGGCGAGCGCGGCGGTGATCGCCACCGGCGCGCGGCGATAGGCGAGGGCGACGATCCGGTTGGCGCGATGGCCGATATCGGTGAAACGCCACAGGCCGGTGAAGGTCGCGACGCCGAGCCCGGCGCCGATCAGGATGTCGGTGGGATAATGATAGCCGGCGAACATCTTGGCGATCGCGACCAGCACACACATGGCGATGCCGACGATCCCCCAGCGCCGCTCCGCCGTCCACATCGCGGCGGTGAAGGCCGAGAGGATGGCGAGCGTGTCGCTCGGCAGCGACGACCAGTCGAAGGGGAAATCCTGCCTGGTGAAGGGATACAGGCCGAGCGCGGCGGGACGGGGCCGCGCCGGCAGGAACAGCTTCGACGCCATCGCCAGCGCGACGACGACGATCGCGGCGATGAAGCCGGTCATGATGATGTCGCTGCGGCGGCCGTCGCGCGGCGCGGTCAGCCACATGGCGAAGGCGATCATCGCGATCGGCAGCGTCTGCACCGTATTGTAATGCAGGCCATAGACGAAGACGTCGTCGAGCCCGCGATGGCCGTTCAGCCCGGCGAAGAAGCGCACGGCCGCCATGTCGAAGCCGTTCTTCATTGCTCTGCCCCCCTTACCCTCGTCGCGCCAAAACGTAGATCGGCCAGCGGGACTTGTCACTAATCTGTCATCTAAATGAAATGCGCCTGTCATGTGTCAGATCGGGCCGCGCCGCCCCCTCGCGAGTAAACGCAGCTTTAACGCATGTTCCGCCATGACCCGGGGATAACCCACGGGGACCCATGGACGACCTTCTGCAGGAATTCATCGCCGAGACCCGCGAGACGCTCGAGGCGTTGTCGGGGGAGATCGTCGCATGGGAGGCGGCGCCGACCGATCGGACGCGGCTGGATGCGATCTTCCGCTTCGTTCACACGGTGAAGGGCAGCTGCGGCTTCCTCGATCTGCCGCGGCTCGCCCGGCTCAGCCATGCCGCCGAGGATGTGCTCGCCGCGGTGCGCGACGGACAGCGCCTCCCTGACACCGCGCTGGTGGATGCGGTGCTCGCCATCGTCGACCGGATCGGCGAGCTGGTCGAGGCGATTGACGCCGGCGCGCCGCTCGACGATTCGTGCGAGGACCTGCTGATCGCCGCGCTTGCCGAGGATGCCCGCCCCGCGGTCGTCGCGCAGCCGGCGGCGGCGGTGCGTAGCAACGGCCGCTCGGTCCGCCTCAACGTCGACCTGCTCGACCGGATGATGAGCGGCATGTCGGAGATGGTGCTGGCGCGCAACGAGCTCGCCCGGCGACTGCGCGACGAACAGGTCGATCCACTGGTCGAGGCGGCGCTGGAGCGGCTGTCGCTCACCGTCTCCGACATGCGCGACACCGTCACCCGCACCCGGATGCAGCGGATCGACGCGCTCTTCTCGGCTTTGCCGCGGATGGTGCGCGATACCGCGGGCGAGCTCGGCAAGTCGGTCGCGCTCAGCATCGACGGCGCCGATGTCGAGCTCGACCGCGAGATGATCGAGCTGATGCGCGATCCGCTCGTCCACATCATCCGCAACGCGGTCGATCACGGCATCGAGACGCCGGCCGAGCGCCGTGCCGCGGGCAAGCCGGAGACGGGCCGGCTGCTCGTCTCGGCGCGCCAGTCGGGCAATCAGATCCTCGTCGAGATCGCCGACGACGGCCGCGGCATCGACAGCGACCGGCTCGCCGCCAAGGCGCGCGCGCAGGGGCTGGTCAGCGACGCGGCGCTCGCGTCGATGGACGCGGCGGCACGGCTCGACCTGATTTTCCACGCCGGCCTGTCGAGTCGCGACACCGTCACCGCGATCTCGGGCCGCGGCGTCGGCATGGACGTGGTGCGGTCGAACATCGAACATATCGGCGGCCGCATCCAACTCGCCAACCGGCCGGGGCAGGGGCTGACGATCGTCATCTCGGTGCCGCTGACCCTGTCGATCATGTCGACGATCGTCGTCGGCGTCGGCGACCAGCGCTTCGCGATCGCGCGCCAGTCGGTCGACGAGATCCTGCGCATCGGCGGCGAGACGGTGCGGATCGACACGGTCGGCGATGCCCAGGTGGCGACGGTGCGCGGACGGCGGCTGCCGCTCGTCTCGCTCGGCCGGCTGCTCGGCATCGGTACGGGCGGCGAGACCAATCTGGCGATCGTCGCCACCCGCGACGGCGATTATGCGCTGGCGATCGATGCGGTGATCGATGCCGAGGAACTGGTGGTCAAGCCCGCCGCGCCCGCGGTGATGGCGACCGGCGTCTATGCCGGCCATACCTTGCCCGATTCGGGACTGCCGATGCTGCTGCTCGACGCCTCGGGGATCGCCACCGTCGCCGGGCTGCGCTTCCTCCACGGCATCCTCGCCGAGGAGGAGGCCGCTGCCGCGGCACCGGCGCGCGGCGTGCTCGCGCTGATGTTCGAGGATCTCGACGACCAGCGCCGCGTGCTGCCGCTCGCCGCGATCGACCGCGTCGAGACGGTGTCGACCGCCGCGATCCGCCGCACCGGCGGCCAGTTGCGACTCGCGATCGGCGGCCACCTCGTGCCGCTCCACGCCGCCGCCGCGATCGGCGAGCGCGCCGACCTGCCCGTGCTGCGGCTGACCGACGGATCGACCGAGATCGCTTATGCGATCCACGAACCCGTCGAGATCGTGCAGCTGCCCGGCGAGGTCGCGCCGGCGCGCGGGGTCGGGCCGGTCGCCGGCGTCGTCATCATCGACGGCGAGCAGGTCGAATTGCTCGACGCGCACGCGCTGTTCGCCGGGGCGCTGCAACCCGCCGGCGATCGCCTGTGCTGGCTGCAACGCGATGCCGGCGGCTGGATGGAGACCTTCCTGCGGCCGATGCTCGAATCGATGGGCTATCGCTGCGTGATGCAGCCGCCGCCGGACGGACCGGCCGACGTGGCGCTGGTGATGGACGGAGCGACGATCGCCCCCGCCGCCGCGCGCAACGTCGTCCGGCTGCGCCAGGAGCGGCCGAGCGACGGCGATCCCGCCAGCATCTATCGCTATGACCGGCCGGCGCTGCTCGACGCGCTGGCGCATGCCGTGGGAGATCGCTGATGGGCCTGTTCCTGATCGCGCATATCGCCGGGCGCGGCGTCGCCATCGAGACCAGCCAGGTCGATTCGGTGGTCGATATCGCGCAGGTGATCGCGGTGCCGCGCACCGAGGCGGCGGTCCGCGGCCTCGTCGCGCTGCGCAGCCGCGTCGTGACCGTCATCGACACCGGCACCGCGCTCGGCCTCGATCCGACGCCGGCCAGCGCGCGCCGCGCCGTCATCACCCGTGTCGACGGCCATCTCTACGCGATCCTCGTCGACGAACTGGAGGACGTCTCGGTCTTCGAGGCGCAGCCGCTGTCGCCGGGCCTCGCGCTCGACCATGGCTGGGCGCGCGCCGGCATCGGCCTCGTCGAGCGCGACGGCGAACCGTTGCTGATCGTCGATCTTGCCGCGCTCGTCCCGCAACAAACGCTCGCCGCTTAACGCGACGCTTACGCTTCGCTGCCACTGTCCCGAATGGCGAACACACGCCCGTATAAAGGCTTATCCATGAAGACCTGCCTCGTTGTCGACGATTCGAAGGTGATCCGGAAGGTCGCGCGCCATATCCTCGAAACGCTCGACTTCACCGTGTCGGAAGCCTGCGACGGGCGCGAGGCGCTCGACGCCTGTCTCGCCTCGCCGCCCGACGTGATCCTGCTCGACTGGAACATGCCGGTGATGAGCGGCATGGATTTCCTGCGCGCGCTGCGCGAGGCGCCGATCCCGACGCGGCCCAAGGTGGTGTTCTGCACCACGGAAAACGGCATGGCCTATATCCGCGCGGCGATCGAGGCGGGGGCGGACGAATATGTCATGAAGCCGTTCGACCGCGATACGCTCGAATCCAAACTCCAGATCGTCGGCATGGCCTGAGGCGGAGGCCGGCGTGATGGCCACCGCGATACCCCTCGACCGGCAGGAGGCCGCGACCGCCGGTGCGACTCTGGCACGGGTGCTGATCGTCGATGATTCGGCGGTCGCGCGCGCGGTGGTCGAACGCATCCTGACCGCGACCGATCGCTATGCCGTCGTCGCCAGCGTCAGCACCGCCGCCGCGGCGCTCGACGTGCTGGCGCGGGCGAAGGTCGACGTGATCCTGCTCGACGTGCAGATGCCGGGCACCGACGGGCTGACCGCGCTGCCCGACCTGATCGTCGCCGGGGCGGGGGCGACGGTGCTCGTCGTCTCCGGCCAGGCGGGAGAGGGCGCCGCGACGACGGTGCAGGCGCTCGCGCTCGGCGCCGCCGACACGGTGTTCAAGCCGGCGAGCGGCGCGCGCCTCGGTCAATTCGCCGCGATCCTGATCGACAAGCTCGACCGGCTCGCCGGCGCCACCCCGTCACGCATGCCGTCGCCGCCCGCGCCGGCGCGCCCCGCACCGCCGCCGCGCATCGCGACCGGTGCCGGCAGCGACGAATTCGACATTGTCGCGATCGGCGCCTCGACCGGCGGCATCCATGCGCTGAGCGCCTTCCTCGCCGAGATCCCGGCGAGCTTCCGCCTGCCGATCCTCATCACCCAGCATCTGCCGACCGCCTTCATGCCCTATTTCGCCGCGCAGCTCGCGGTAATCGGCAAGCGTCCGTGCGAGGTCGCGACCGACCGGCTGCGGCTGCGTCCCGGCCGGATCGTCGTTGCGCCGGGGGATGCGCACATGCGCATCGTCGCGCTCGCCGACGGCTCCGCCGCGATCCGCCTCACCGCCGAGCCGGTGGCGAGCGGCTGCACGCCCTCGGTCGACCCGATGTTCGCCTCGCTCGCGGCAGTGTTCGGGCCGCGGCTGCTCGCCGTGGTGCTGAGCGGCATGGGCCGCGACGGATCGGACGGCGCGCGACGGGTGCATGAGGCGGGCGGCTGCGTGGTCGTCCAGGATCAGGCGAGTTCGGTGATCTGGGGCATGCCCGGCGCGGTGGTCGACGGCGGCAGCGCGGACGCCGTGCTGCCCCCCGCCGCGATCGGCCGCATCGCCGCCGCCCGGCGCCGGCCATGACCATGCCCGCGTCCGGGACGGTATCGCCCGTCGCCCTCAACGTCTTCAGCGCCTTGCTCGAGGCGCGCACCGGGCAGCAGATCGCCAGCTATCGCTCGTGGCGGATCGACGTCGCGCTCAAGCCGCTGCTGCGCGAACGCGGGCTCGACACGCTCGACCAATTGGTGACGCTGCTGCTCGACGGGCAGGACGTGCGGGTCGGCGATCAGATCGTCAACGCGCTGGTCAACCAGGAAACCTCCTTCTTCCGCGACGCGCCGGTCTTCGATCTGGTGCTCGAGGCGGTCGCCGGCGCCGAAGCCGCCGGGCGGCGGCCGCGCATCTGGTGCGCGGGCTGTTCGACCGGGCAGGAGCCGCTGTCGCTGGCGATGCTGTTCGCCGAACGCGCAGAAGGCGGGCGACCGATGCCGGAGATCATCGCCACCGACGTGTCCGAGGCGGCGGTCGCCCGCGCGCGCGCCGGCCGCTACAATCAGTTCGAGATTCAGCGCGGCCTGCCGATCCGCCGCATGATGCGCTGGTTCGACAGCGAGGGCGGCGACTGGGTCGCCCGGCCCGAGCTGACCCGGCTGGTGACGGTGCGCCGCCACAATCTGGTCGCCGATCATCCGCCGGGCGGCGCGTTCGACGTCATCCTCTGCCGCAACGTGCTGCTCTATCTCTCCCCGACGACCAAGGCGGCGGTCTTCGCGCGCTTCGCCGCGGCGATGCGGCCGGGCGGAACGCTCGTGCTCGGCGCCGGCGAGACGGTGATCGGCCAGACCGACGCCTTCGCCCCCAGCCGCCGGTTGCGCGGCCTCTACGAGCGGACCGGCGATAGGCCGGCACCGTCGCACGCCGCCGCGGCCTGATCCCCCTTACGCACCCGGCCCGGCTCGGCTAGGCTGACGCCATGACCATCCTCGACACGCCCTCGCCGAACTTCGACGAGCGGTCGCTGCCGATCTCCATGATCGTGCTGCATTATACCGGCATGCAGGACGGCCCGTCGGCGCTCGCGCGGCTGCGCGATCCGGAGGCCAAGGTGTCCGCGCATTATCTGGTCGAGGAGGACGGCACGGTCTGTCGGCTCGTCGCCGAACAGGACCGCGCCTGGCATGCCGGCCGCTCGTCGTGGCGCGGCATCACCGACGTCAATTCGGCGAGCGTCGGTATCGAGATCGTCAATCCCGGCCACGACTGGGGCTATCGCCCGTTCACCGAGGAGCAGATCGCGGCGCTGATCCCGCTGGTCGCGGCGATCAAGGAACGCCACGGCATCACCCGCGGCAATATCGTCGGCCATTCCGATATCGCCCCGGCGCGCAAGCGCGATCCCGGCGAGCTCTTCCCCTGGGGCAAGCTCGCCCGGCTGCGGCTCGCGCTGCCGCGCCCGACGCGCAACCTGCTCGACCCGATGTGGACGCAGGGCGGCTTCCTGCTCGCGCTCGAACGCTTCGGCTATGACGTCAGCGACGCGATGGCGGCGATCATGGCCTTCCAGCGCCGCTATCGCCCCGAGCTGATCGACGGCGAGATCGACGCCGAATGCCGGATGATCCTGCTCGCGCTGCTGCTGCCCAAGCCGCAGGGCGACGATTGAAGCGTCGTGCCGGACCCGGCGGCAGCGCGGCGTTCGGCATGGAAGCGCGCCGGTACCGCTTCCCTAGCGCGATTTCCCGCGCTAGGGCGCACCCGGTCAGAGGGTCGGGCGGCCGCGGGTATCCCAACGGATACGCGAGGAAAGTCCGGGCTCCGCGAAACAACGGTGCCGGGTAACGCCCGGCGGGGGTGACCCCAGGGACAGTGCCACAGAGAGCAGACGGCGACGGCTTCGGCCACGTCAGGGTGAAAGGGTGCGGTAAGAGCGCACCGCGCGCCTGGTAACAGGAGCGGCATGGTAAACCCCACCGGGAGCAAGACCGAATAGGGGCGACAGGGGGCTTCGTGCTCCGGGGCTTTGTTTCAGCTCGTCGCCCGGGTTGGTTGCTGGAGGCGGCGCGCAAGCGTCGTCGTAGAGGAATGGTCGCCCATCTTCCGTAAGGAAGAGGACAGAACCCGGCTTACAGACCCTCTGGCGTTTCATTGCCCCGTGGTGCAGGCTGCCCCCAAGGGACGGGGGACGGACGATGCGGATCGAAATGGGCGTGCTGGTGACGATGCTGGCCATCGGCAGTGCGGCCGTCGCGCAGCCCCAGCGGAGCGTCCAGCAGGATTTCGAGGCCGCCACGGCGCTGAGCGCGGGCGACGATCATGCCGCGGCGCTCGCGGCATGGCAGGCGCTGGAGCCCCGCGTTGCGGCCAAACCGCGCAGCCGCGGCATCGTGCTGGTGCGCAAGAGCCGGGATTTGGTCGCGCTCAAACGCTATGACGAGGCGGTCGCCGCGACCCGCGAGGGGCTGGCGCTGCTGCCGACCGGCGACAAGACGTTGAGCGCGGATCGCTTCGATGCCTATCTCAACCTCGCCGGGCTCGACCAGCAGACGCTCGATTATGCCAGCGCCGCCGACGCCTACCGCCATGCCGAGCAGGAGGCCGCGACCGCCGGCGAACGGCTTGCCGCCTTGCGCGGGCTGATCCGCACCGCGACCTTCACCGATCCCGCCACCGCAACCGCCGCGGCCGCACGCGCCGATGCGGTGATCGCCGCGTCGCCGATCGACAATCCGCTCGCCGCCGATTTCGCCTCCGCCAAGGCGGTGCTCGCGCTCAACACCGGCAATCTGCCCGTCGCCACGGCCGAGGCGATGCGCGCCGTCAAGCTGCTCGGCGGACTCACCGAGAAGACCGACCTGCGCGATGTCGCGGCGCGATCGAACGTCGCCCTGGCGATGCTGCTCGCCGGGCGGAAGGACGAGGCGCGCCACTATATGGCGATGACCGGAGCGGGTCGGATGCCGGACGGCCAGTTCGACCTCGGCGCGGCGATGACCCCGCCCGATTGCGGCGGTGAGGCGGGGCTCAAGCCCGAGCAGCTCGCCGTCGTGCAATTCTCCATCGCCGACGATGGCAGCGTCCTGCTTGCCGAGCCGATCTATGCCGAAGGCGGGCGCACGGTCGCGCTCGCCTTTGCCCGCGCGGCCCGGCAGTGGGCGTGGAGTGCCGAGCAGGTCAAGGCGATACCCAGTTTCCTGCGCTACAATGCGAGGGTCGAATTACGCTGCAACATGGCCTTTCCGCGGCCGTCGATCACGGACGGGTTGCTCGCGGACCTGACGCGCTGGTCTGCCGAGCGCGGTGCTCCGATGGCCGACGCGCCCGAAAACCCGGCGCAGGCGCTGGCCGGCCAGCGTGCTGCACTGGCCGCCGCGCCGCCCGCGGGCAAGCTGCCGGCGCTGATCGCGTTGCTCAATTCGCCGGTGGTGCCGCGCGAGGAACGCGCCCAGTTCGCGGCCGAGGCCTTGCAGGCGGCGAGGGCGGCACAGGCGCCAGTGACGGGGCAGCTCGCGCTCGACCTCGACGCACGGCTCAACGGTGTCGCGGACCAGTGGCGCCCCGGCACCTTCCGCCGGGTGGTCGCGCCGCTGCTCGATCAGCAGCCCTATGCCGGCGATCCGCGTGCCCGCGCCGCATTGCGGTTATTGCTCGCGGACGAGGAGCGGAACGCGAGCGACCGGATGGCGGCGCTGCTCGGCCAGGTCGTCGACGATCCGACGCTGCCCGCGGACGATGCGCTGCGCACCGGCGCGCAGATCCGCCTCGCGTCGCTGGCGCAGCGGCGCGGCGACGACGCCGCGGCGAAGGCGGCCTTCGACAAGACCGGCCTCACCGCGAGCCAGTGCGCGCTGGTCGGCGATGCGCCGCGGATGCTCCACTCGGGCGGCAGCTTCCCGGAAGAGGCGCTGTCGTGGGGCTTCGAAGGGTGGACGCGGACGCAATATGACATCGCCGCCAACGGCCATGTCCTCAATGCGCGCGCGATCGTCTCCTATCCGCCGTTTATCTTCACCAAGGCGGGCGCGGCGACGGCGAGCGGGCTTGTCTATGCCAAGACCTATCGGCCCGAAGGCGCGCTGGCCTGCGGGGCGAACACCTCCAACGTCAAATTCCGGATACCCCACTGACCCCGTTCCGGTTGCGCCTTGGCGCCCAGGGCCTATGTGGTCCTGATGGCGCGCAGCACTTCACGCTCGAACGATTGGGGCTTTCCCCGCTGGCGTGGCTATGGCTCGGGTCGCGAGACGACGACGGTGCGGATTTGCGACCGGCACGGCTGTACCGAGCCGGGGGATTGCCCCGCGCCGAAATCGCCCAACAGCCCCGACCGCTGGTATTTCTGCACGACGCACGCCGCCGAATATAATCGCGGCTGGAACTATTTCGAAGGCCTGTCCGCGGAGGAAGCGGCGCAGCGCGAGGCGGCGGAGTCGCAGAATGCGTCGGGCTATGCCAATGCCAGCCATTATGCCTGGGGCGGCAGCGGCGACGGCAGCCGCTCGCGCGACGAGATGCGCGCGCTCGACGTGCTCGGGCTCGATACCGATGCGGATTTCGACACGGTGAAGGCCGCGTGGCGCAAGCTCGCCAAGGAAAACCATCCCGACATCCGCCCCGGCGATGCCGATGCCGCGGTGCGTTTCCAGACGGTGCAGGCCGCCTATGAGGTGCTGCGCAGCGCGGAGGAACGGCGCGAATGGCGCCCCCGCTGAAGCAGGTGCCGAGCGCCTGGCGCGGCGCGATCCTGGTCTGCGGCAAATGTTCGAAGAAGCTCGACGGCGGCTTCGGCAAGAAGGCGCAGACGCCGCTCGCCAAGCTGCTGCGCAAGCTGCTCGGCCTCGGCAAGGGGCGCAAGGCGACGCTCGGCGTGGTCGAGACGCGCTGCCTCGGCCTGTGTCCGCGCGGCGGCGTTGCGCTGATCGACGGCCGCGCGCCGGGGACGTGGCTGGTCGTGCCGCAGGGCGCCGACGTCGCCGAACTTGCCGCGCGGCTGGCGACAGTGCGGACCGTGCCCGCCGATCAGGCGTAGCGGCGCGCGGTTTCGCGGATCAGTGCGATCATGTTGGGGATGCCCTGCGTCCGGTTCGAGCTCAGCTGATTGGCGAGATCGAACGGCGCGAGTGCGCCCTCGATATCGGTCGCGACGATCGTCGCCGGCGTCTCGTCCTGCACGGTACGCAGCACGAGCGCGATGATCCCCTTGGTGATCGCGGCATTGCTGTCGGCGAGGAAATGGAGCGTGCCGTCCTCCGCCCGCATCGGATAGACCCAGACCGATGCGGAACAGCCGCGCACCAGCGTCGCCTCCGTCTTGAGCGCTTCCGGCATCGGCTCGAGCGACCGGCCGAGGTCGATCAGCAGCCGATAGCGATCGTCGGCATCGAGGAAGTCATATTCGTCGCGGATCTCGGCGATGCTGGTCATCACGGCGCGGTAGACCGGCGGCGGGGAGGAGGCAATCGGCCATCACCTTGGTGATGCCGCGCCGGTCCTGGGCGAATCCTCTGCAACACCGTGTGTCATGCCGGACTGGTTCCGGCATCCACTGTTCCGCAAGAGCAGCCTCTGGGTTTGCGGGGCGGCAGACCCCGGAACACGTCCGGGGCGACGTTAGGGTTCAGGAGAGGTCAGGACGTTCGCAGAGGTCTTGCCTGCGCGGAAACCAGGTGTCCGGTCAGGCAAGCGCCCCATCCGGGCTCCGCGTTGACGCGGGGTGGCGAACCGCAATCGCCACCTGCGTCCTCACAGATCCACACCGGCGGCGATCGCCTCCAGCTTGCGGATACGCTCCTTGAGATCGGCGATCTCGATCCGCGATCCGGCGGAGGGGCCGGCGGGGACGGGCTCGCGGGCGGCGAGCTGTTCGTGCTGGAGCGCGAGCCAGCCGCGCCAGCCCGACAGGCAGGCGCCGACCAGCATCGCCAGACCGGCGAGCGCCACCAGCGCGAGCGTAAGATAGACGTTGGGATCGTTCATGATCGGCCTCCGGTCAGCGGGCGTGCAGGCGGCGGGTCTCCGGACGGGACCGACGCTGCCGCGGGTTTCGGTACCGGCGCCACCCGGGGGAGGGCGCGCCGCGGATTGGTCCCACCCAGAACAGCGGGTGGAAAGGGGGGGGGGCAGGCAGCTCCGGCCGCCTTGGCCCCCGTGGTCAGTTGATCGGCAGACGGCCGGGCGCGGTGCCGCGCAGCGCGTCGATCTCCTGCGCCAGGTCGGCGCCGCGATCGGTGACGATGCGTTCGAGCACGCGCACTCGTTCCTCCAGCCGCTCGGTCTGCGCGGCATATTGCGCGGCCTTTTCGGCGACCTTGTCGGCCTCGATCTCCATCCGGCGGTGCTGGAGCGCGAACCACGGCTTGACGAAGATGCCGCCGAAGATCGCGAGCAGACCGCAACAGATGCCGAGGATGGGGATCATCAGAGGGCTCATCATCCTACTCCTGTCAGCAGCTGCGCAGCTGGTCGATTTCGTGGCCGAGCCGGTGGGCGCGGTCGGTGACGATGCTCTCCACCGTCGCCAGCCGCTCCTGCAGCCGGTCGATCTGGCCGATGCGGCGGGCGTTTTCGGCATCGAGCAGGTCGATGTTGCGGCGCGCCTCGACATCGGGGGCAATGATCGCCTGCCGCACCTTGCGGCGGCCGTAATATTGCACCGCCAGCGTCACCATCGCGCCGAAGATCATGCAGACGATATGATCGGGTCCCATCATCCGTCTCCCTTAGCGGTCGCGAAGCGCTTCGATCTCGCGGGCGGTGCGCTCGGCGGGATCGGTGGCGATGCGTTCGAGGACGGCGATCCGTTCCTCCAGCCGGCTGACCTGCCCGGTCAGCTTCTCGTTCTCGTTGGAGAGCAGCATGATCTTGCGCTCCGCCTCGATGTCGTCGCCGCCGTCGGGGCCGTAGCCCATCCACATCATCCGCTGCATGCGCCGCATCTTGCGGGCCTGGCGGTTTTGCGCCTCTTCCAGCGGATAGCCGTGCTTGGCCTTGACCCAGGTGGTGAAGGCGTGACGCGCGCTCACCGCTCCGACGATACCGACCGGCACCATCCAACCCATGTCCATCGTGATTCTCCCTGAACCCGTGATGCCTGATCCTGCCCCCGACGTTGCTCAGCGCAGGCTGTCGATTTCCTCGGCCAGTCGGCTGTTGCGGCTGGTGTAATGCAGCTCGATGTCGGCGAGCCGGCGATCGATGTCGCGGAACTTGCTGCGCACCTCGCTGGTCGAGCGCTTCGGATTGGTCCGCACGCCCTGCCAGAATTTGGCGTCTTCCTGCGTCTCGTAGAGGCCATAGGGCTTCTTCGGCGCGAGCAGCCCGGCGGCGACATAGGCGATGAACACCCAGCCCGAGGTGGCGATGGTCAGCACGATCATCGCGACGCGGACCAGCGTCAGGTCGAAGCCGGTATAGTCGGTGATCCCGGCACAGACGCCGAGCCACTTGGCTTCCTGCTTGTCGACGTAGAATTTGGTGCGGGTAGACATCTCAATTCCTCCGGTCGAGCGAATAGGGGGTTGCTTGCGGGCTGTTCAGACTGGCCCGAAAGTCAGGATTGTCGGCGGCGACGATCCGCTCGACGGTATTGAGCCGATCTTCGAGGCGACGGGCGAGATTGAACATCTCGTCCAGCAGACGTTCGTCTTCTTCCGTGATCTTGGGTGCCTGTTTCCACTTGGTGATGTAGTGGAAGATCAACCAGGGCAGGCCGATCAGGGCAAGCGAAATGGCAAGTACGCCTTCGATGTCCATTTCACCCCTCCTTCTTCAGGCGCGCCTTGAGCGCGGCGAGTTCGGCATCGACCTTGTCGCTCTGGCGCAACTCGGCGATCTCTTCCTCAAGGCTCTTCGGTGCGCCGAGACCCAGCGCCTCGGCGCGGCCTTCGGCATCGTCGACCCGGCGTTCGAGCACGTCGAAGCGGCTGAACGCCTCGTGCGTCTTGGGGCCGGCATACATCTCGCGGAGGCGGTAGCGGTTGTTGGCGCTTTCCAGCCGCGTCTGGACGTTCGACTGTTTGGTGCGCGCTTCGGTCAGCTTCTTCTGGAGCTTGGCGATATCCTCTTCCGAGGCGCGCAGCGCGTCGTCGAGCACCTTGATCTCGATCTTGAGCTGCTCGGCCATGTCGGCGGCCTTCTGCTTCTCGACCAGAGCCGCCTTGGCGAGGTCTTCGCGATCCTTGCTCAGCGCCAGCTCGGCCTTCTCGGTCCAGCTGTCCTGCAACTGCTCCAGCTTGCTGATATGGCGACGCATCTCTTTCTGGTCGGCGATGGTGCGGGCAGCGGAGGCGCGCACCTCGACCAGCGTCTCCTCCATTTCGAGGATGATCATGCGGATCATCTTCGCCGGATCTTCCGCCTTTTCGAGCAGGTCGGCGAAATTGGCGGCGACGATGTCGCGGGTGCGGGAAAAAATGCCCATCGATTCTTTGCTCCTAAGACTGTCCGGCGCGACGGGGCGCCGGCTTTGCGACCATGTTACGCGCTCTGCTGCGTGGTCGCTACACTGTGGCTGGCCGCGGCGGGACCGACCGCGCCAGCGACACAGGTGGCGCTGAACAGGACGGTGCAGACGATCGCGGCGAGCTTGCGGCCGGTGTCGGAATTGAACATGGAAACCTCCTGATATCTGAACCTTGTTCCCGCCGTGTGGCGGTATGTCCGGTGCTTTGCAGGAGGCGTGCCAAATCGGAAAAGCACGCAAAAGCGTCACTTTTCGGTGTCATATATATGTAAAACACCGGCGGATGCTTGCATAGTCTTGGCGTTTTGCGCCAGATGTTGGCGATGGAACGGACCTCGCAGGTGATCGGCCAATCGGGGGCCTTTCTCGACGCGCTGGAGCGTGCCAGCCGCGCCGCCGCGCTCGATCGCCCGGTGCTGGTGATCGGCGAACGCGGTACCGGCAAGGAGCTGGTCGCCGAGCGTCTCCACCGCCTGTCGCCGCGCTGGGACCAGCCGCTGGTGGTGATGAATTGCGCCGCGCTGCCCGAGTCGCTGATCGAGGCGGAACTGTTCGGCCATGAGGCGGGTGCCTTCACCGGCGCCACCAAGGCGCGCGCCGGCCGGTTCGAGGAGGCACATCGCGGTACCTTGTTCCTCGACGAACTCGGCACGCTGTCGATGGCGGCACAGGAGCGGCTGCTGCGGGCGGTCGAATATGGCGAGATCACCCGGATCGGCGCGTCGCGGCCGGCGCGCGTCGACGTGCGGATCGTCGCGGCGACCAACGAACATCTTCCCGACAAGGTCGATGCGCACGAATTCCGCGCCGATCTGCTCGACCGGCTGAGCTTCGAGGTGGTGACGCTGCCGCCGCTGCGCGCGCGTACCGGCGATATCGCGGTGCTCGCCGACCATTTCGGCCGGCGGATGGCGTCGGAGATCGGCTGGGATCGCTGGCCCGGCTTCGGTCCGCGCGCGCTCGACCAGCTGCACACCTATCGCTGGCCGGGCAACGTCCGCGAGCTGCGCAACGTCGTCGAGCGCGCGGTCTATCGCTGGGACGGCGACGGCCCGGTCGACGCGATTGAGATCGATCCCTTCGCCTCGCCGTTCCGGCCGCAGGGCGGGGCGGGCGGCGGGCCGCGCCGGGCAACGCCCGCGCCTGCATCCGCGTCCGCGTCTTCGGGCGCCGATGCGCCGCCCGAGGACAGCCCGGTCGCCGCCTGCGAGGCCGGACCGTCCGACTTCAAGTCGCGCGTCGCGCAATTCGAACGCGAGCTGCTCGCCCGTGCGCTCGCCGACCATCGCTTCAACCAGCGCGCCACCGCCGAGGCGCTCGGGCTCAGCTACGATCAGTTGCGCCACGCGCTGCGCCGACACGAGCTGATCAACGCGACGGGCTCGTAACGCTTGCGTAACGGCGGGGGAGCATTAGGCAAAGACCTGCGTTAACGCCGGGACGACACTGTCCCTACCGAAAGGAGCCTTAGCCATGGCATTCGAACTGCCGCCGCTGCCGTATGACTATGACGCGCTGGAGCCGGTCATCTCCAAGGAGACGATGACCTTCCACCACGACAAGCATCATGCCGCCTATACCGCCAAGCTCAACGAAGGCGTCGCCGCCGACGCGAGCCTCGAAGGCCTGTCGATCGAGGACATCCTCGGCCGCATCTCGTCGCTGCCGCCGCTCGTCCGCAACAATGGCGGCGGCTATTGGAACCACGACTTCTTTTGGAAGATCATGGCGCCCAAGGGTTCGACGCAGCCGTCCGGCGCGCTCAAGGACGCGATCGACGCTTATGGCGGGCTCGACAAGCTCAAGGAGGATTTCAACACCAAGGGTGCGGGCCAGTTCGGTTCGGGCTGGGCCTGGGTGATCAAGGATTCGGGCGGCGCGCTCAAGGTGACGTCGACGCCGAACCAGGACAATCCGCTGATGGACGATGCCAAGGACAAGGGCACGCCGATCCTCGGCAATGACGTGTGGGAACACGCCTATTACCTGACCTACAAGAACGATCGCCCCGGCTACCTCAAGGCGTGGTGGGACATCGTCAACTGGGACGAAGCCGGCAAGCGTTTCGACGCGGCGTAATTCCCAAATTCCTCCCCGCTAGCGGGGAGGGGGACCAGCCGCAGGCTGGTGGAGGGGGGCTTCCGCAAGCGATGCGCTGCGTGAAGAGCCCCCTCCACCACCGGCTTCGCCGGCGGTCCCCCTCCCCGTGCCGGGGAGGATTATTCCGGCGGGATCCCCGCCTGCGGGTCCTCGGTATTCAGCCCATGCCGCAGCAGCATCGGCACGTTCGCGAACGCGAACAACAACGTAAGCGGGATCGCCCCCCATAATTTGAACCCGACCCAGAAATCCCAGCTCGTCGTCCGCCACACCGCCTCGTTGAGCGCCGCCATCGCGACGAAGAATAGCGCCCAGTTGCGCGTAAGCTTGCGCCAGCCGACCGCGTCCAGCCCCGGATAGGCGGTGCCGAGCAGGCCCTGCAGCAAAGGCCGGCCGGTGATCAGCCCGAAGGCGAGCACGGCGGCGAACATGCCGTAGACGAAGCTCGGCTTCATCTGGATGAACTTGGGGTCGTGGAACCAGACGGTCAGCCCGCCGAACACGACGACGAAGCCGCCCGAGATCCACAGCATCGGCGACACCGCACCGAGCTTCGCCTTCGACACCGCCATCGCGATCACCGTCGCGACGACGAAGGCGGTGGTGGCGACGATCACCTTGGCGATCACCAGCGCACCGGCGCGGTCGAGATCGGAGAGGAAGCCGGTGCCCGCCGCGACCAGCTTCATCGCCAGCGCCGCGGGGAAGAGGAAATTGACCGCGAAGAAGACGAGCAGCGGACCATATTCGATGCCCATCCGCAGGCCGGGGGAGGATGGCCGTGCCGCGGTCACTTGCGCGCCCCCTGATCGACGCCGGCGATGATCCGTGCCACCTCATTGGCGTCGAACGGCCGAAGGTCGGTCATCCCCTCGCCGACGCCGATCGCATGGATCGGCAGGCCGTATTTCTCCGCCGCGGCGACCAGCACGCCGCCGCGCGCGGTGCCGTCGAGCTTGGTCATGACGAGGCCGGTGACCCCCGCCACCTCCTTGAACACCGCGATCTGGCTCAGCGCATTCTGGCCGGTGGTCGCGTCGAGCACCAGCACGACGTCATGCGGGCTCGCCGGGTTGATCCGGCCGAGCACGCGGCGGATCTTGGCGAGTTCGTCCATCAGCTCGCGCTTGTTCTGCAACCGGCCGGCGGTGTCGACGATCAGCACGTCGATGCCGGTCTCGGTCGCCTTCTTCACCGCGTCCCAGACAACGCCCGCGGCATCGCCGCCCTCCGGCCCGGTGACGATCGGCACGCCCACCCGGTCGGCCCAGGTGCGCAGCTGGCCGATCGCCGCGGCGCGGAACGTGTCGCCTGCCGCCAGCATCACGCCGTAATCCTGTTCCATCAGCAGATGCGCGAGCTTGGCGATCGTCGTCGTCTTGCCCGATCCGTTGACGCCGATGACGAGGATCACCTGCGGCCGCGGAAACGCCTCGATCTCGATCGGGCGGGCGACGCGGGCGAGCGTCTTCTCGACCTCCTCGGCGACGACGAGGCGAATGCCGAGCTCCTCCATGTTGCGCTCGAACGTCCCCTCGGCGAGGCGGGTGCGGATCTTGCCGGCGGTGTCGGGGCCGAGGTCGGAGGCGATCAGCGCCTCCTCGACCTCGTCGAGCGTCGCCTCGTCGAGCCGCGCGCCGCCGAGGCCGGCGAGATTGCCGACCAGCCGGTCCGACGTCTTCTTGAATCCGCCGAGCAGCCGCTCGTGCCAGGTGGGGGTGGTGCTCATATCATCGTCCCTAGCAGCTGGGTGTCGGTGGCGGCAGTGATGCGGACCGCGACGATATCGCCGGGGTTGCGGGTGACTGGACGCGAAAGCGCGGCGCTTGCGGAGGCCTGCCCTTCGACCGGCTCAGGGCGAACGGGGGAGGGGGGCGCGGTGTCTTCACGACCGCCACCGCCAAAGTCCCCATGATCCGTCAGGGCTGAGCCTGTCGAAGCCCGGCCGTCCCCGTGCGCGACGCCGATCGGCGCAAGCGACACCTCCGCGAAATTCCCCGCATGGCCGCGGGTCCCCGGCCGTTCGAGCAGCACCTGCTGCACCGTGCCGACCTGCCCGTCGAGCCATGCCGTCCGCCGCCGCGCCGCCGCGGCGCGCAACCGTTCCGCCCGCGCCTTGATCGTCGCCGGGGCGACCTGCGGCATCCGCGCCGCCGGCGTGCCGGCGCGCGGCGAATAGGGGAAGATATGGCCGTGGACGATATCGGCATCGTCGATCAGCGCGAGCGTGTCGGCGAACATCGCGTCATCCTCGGTCGGGAAGCCGGCGATCAGGTCGGCGCCGATCGCGAGATCGGGCCGCGCCGCCTTGAGCCGCGCCACCGTCGCCACCGCCTGCGCGCGGCTGTGGCGGCGCTTCATCCGCTTGAGGATCAGGTCGTTGCCCGCCTGGAAGGAGAGGTGGAGATGCGGCATGATCCGCGCCTCGCCGGTGATCAGCGCCTCGAGCCGCGCGTCGATCTCGATCGAATCGAGCGACGACAGCCGCAGCCGCGCCAGCGCCGGGACATGGCGCAGGATGCGCGCGACCAGATGCCCCAGCGTCGGCGCGCCGGGCAGGTCATGGCCATAGCTGGTCAGATCGACCCCGGTCAGCACGATCTCGCCATGGCCCGCGTCGACCAGCGCGGCGATCCGGTCGATCACCGCGCCCGCCGGCACCGACCGGCTCGGCCCGCGGCCGAAGGGGATCGCGCAGAAGGTGCAGCGATGGTCGCAGCCGTTCTGCACCTCGACGAAGGCGCGGGCGTGGCCGGTGAAGCTCGAGGCGAGATGCGGCGCGGTATCGCGCAACTGCATGATGTCGCCGACCACGACGGGGGCGAGGCTGTCCCACGCCGCGCGCGACAATTTCTCGCCATTGCCGATCACCCGGTCGACCTCGGGCATCGCCGCAAAGCCCTGCGGGTCGATCTGCGCCGCGCAGCCGGTGACGACCAGCTCGGCGTACGGCCGGTCGCGCCGCGCCCGGCGGATCGCGCTGCGCGTCGCCTTGACCGCGGCGTTGGTCACCGCGCAGGAGTTGACGACCACGGTATCGCGCCCGGCGACGAGCGTCCGGATCGTTTCGCTCTCGGCGATGTTGAGGCGGCAGCCGAGGGAGATCACCTCTGGCGCGGGAGCAGGCATGGCGGGCGATTTAGTCAGTGATGGAGCCCAAGTCCATGACATGGCGACGGCGGTGCTCGACTTCTGGTTCGGGCTGACCAGCGAACAGCAATTCGCCAAGGACGACGCCCTCGACCGGACGATCGCCGCACGCTTCGCGGCGATGCGCGATGGCGTGCTGCGCGCGCGGGCGGAAGGCTGGCGCGACGATCCCGATACGCTGCTGGCGGCGATCATTCTGCTCGACCAATTCTCGCGCAATCTGCATCGCGGCGCGGCGGAGGCCTATGCGGCGGACGGCCTTGCGCGCGAATTGACGCACACCGCGATCGGACGGGGCTGGGAGGGGCGCTATCCGCCCGAACGGCGCGTCTTCCTCTACATGCCCTTGATGCATGCGGAGGATCTGGCGGAGCAGGACCTGTCGGTGACGAAGTTCGAGGCGCTGGGGCTTGCGGATAACATCGCCTTCGCACACGATCATCGTGACGTGATCGCAGCCTATGGACGCTTTCCGAGCCGCAATGCCGCGCTGGGACGCGAATCGACCGATGCGGAACGCGCCTATCTCGCCCGGCCGGATGCCGGCTGGTAGGACCAAGCGGCCACTCTTGCCTCCATCGTCACTTTCGACTAACAGCGATGCACGTTCCTCCACGGAATGCGATCGATGAAGCGCCCATGGGTGCACGCTGGCCGGCGAGGTTTCGCCCGCCGGCGTCTTTTGCGTTGCGTGGCATGATAAGGGTTTCGAGGCGATGTTCGACAGTCTGAGCGACCGGCTTGGCGGCGTATTCGACCGCCTGCGTGGCCGTGGCGCGCTGACCGAGGCCGACGTGCGGACGGCGATGCGCGAAGTGCGCGTCGCGCTGCTCGAGGCCGACGTCGCGCTGCCGGTCGCGCGCCAGTTCGTCGACAAGGTGACCGAGGAAGCGGTCGGCCAGAACGTGCTGCGCTCGGTCACGCCGGGGCAGCAGGTCGTCAAGATCGTCAACGACGCGCTGGTCGAGATGCTCGGCGCCGACGCGTCGGAGCTGGACCTCTCCGTTACCCCGCCCGCGGTGGTGATGATGGTCGGCCTGCAGGGCTCGGGCAAGACGACGACCACCGCCAAGATCGCCAAGCGCCTCGCCGCCGGTGTCGGCGGGCGTGACCGCAAGAAGGTGCTGATGGCGTCGCTCGACGTCAATCGCCCCAATGCGCAGGAACAGCTCGCGACCTTGGGCACGCAGGTCGAGGTGGCGACGCTGCCGATCGTCCCCGGCCAGCAGCCGGTCGACATCGCCCGCCGCGCGCTCCACGCCGCCAAGCTCCAGGGCTATGACGTGCTGATGCTCGACACCGCCGGCCGGCTTCACGTCGACCAGGCGCTGATGGACGAGATGAAGGCGGTGGCGGAGATCGCCACGCCGCAGGAGATCCTGCTCGTCGTCGACTCGCTGACCGGGCAGGACGCGGTCAACGTCGCCCAGAACTTCTCCGAACAGGTGCCGCTGACCGGCGTCGTGCTCACCCGGATGGACGGCGACGCGCGCGGCGGTGCCGCGCTGTCGATGCGCGCCGTCACCGGCAAGCCGATCAAATTCGCCGGTACCGGCGAAAAGATGGACGCGCTCGAAGCCTTCCATCCCAGCCGCGTCGCCGGCCGCATCCTAGGCATGGGCGACGTCGTCAGCCTGGTCGAGCGCGCCGCTGAATCGATCCAGCAGGAAGACGCCGAGCGGATGACCGCGCGGCTCGCCAAGGGTCAGTTCGACATGAACGACCTGCGCGGTCAGCTCCAGCAGATGCGCCGGATGGGCGGCCTCGGCGCGCTCGCCGGCATGATGCCGGGGATGAAGAAGGCGCAGGGCGCGCTCGCCACCGCCGGCGGCGACAAGATGCTGATCCACATGGATGCGATGATCGGCTCGATGACCGTCAAGGAACGGACCAAGCCCGAGCTGATCAACGCCAAGCGCAAGATCCGCATCGCCAAGGGATCGGGCACGACGGTGCAGGAGGTCAACAAACTCCTCAAGATGCACCAGGAAATGTCGACCGCCATGAAGAAGATCAAGAAGATGGGTGGTCTCAAGGGCATGATGGCGATGCTCGGCAAGGGCGGCATGGGTGGTCTCGGCAATGCAATCGGCGGCGCCGGGCTCGGCGACATGATGGACAAGGCCGGCGGCGGCCTGCCCAAGGGGCTGCCCGGCCTCGGCGGCGGCCAGGACGGCATGCCCAAGCTTCCGCCCGGTTTCGAAAATCTTCTCAAGAAGAAATAAGACTTCAACGCAAACGACTTAGAACGAAGGATTATCTACAATGGCACTCAGCATTCGCCTGTCGCGTGGCGGCTCCAAGAAGCGTCCCTATTACCGGATCGTCGTCGCCGACGCGCGCAGCCCGCGTGACGGCAAGTTCATCGAGAAGATCGGCAACTACAATCCGCTGCTCGCCAAGGACGCCGAGAACCGCATCGTCCTCGACGCCGAGCGCGCCAAATACTGGCTGTCGAACGGCGCGCAGCCGACCGACCGCGTCGCGCGCTTCCTCGACGTCGCCGGTATCCGTGAGCGCGCCGCGCGCAGCAACCCCAACAAGGGCAAGCCGGGCGAGAAGGCGACCGAGCGCGCCGAGGAGCGGGCCGAGAAGCTGAAGGCGCAGGAAGAGGCCGCCGCCGCCGCCGCCGCCGCCCCGGCCGAAGAGGCGCCTGCCGCCGACGCCGAGACTGCCGAGGCGTAAGCATCGAAGCCGGCCATGGTGCGTTGATAGCCTCTCATTCCGAGGAGTTGACGCATCATGGCCGCCGAACCCGATCCCCGTACCGCCGCCGACGAACCGACCGACACGGCGGCGACCGACGACGCCACCAATCAGGGCGTCTCGGCCACCGAACCCGCAGAGGGAGACGATGATGCCCCAGCAGGAGACGGCGGATCGCCGGGCTGAGCCCAGCGTCACGCTCGCGGTGGTGATCGGCGCGCACGGCGTCAACGGCCAGGTGCGCCTCAAGGTCTTCGCCGAGGATTTCGGCAGCTACAAGAGCTTCAACCAGGGCGCGCTGACGCTCAAATCGGCGCAGGCCGGTAACAACGGCCTGATCGTCCGATTCGCCGAAGTCGCCGACCGCAACGCCGCCGAGGCGCTGCGTGGTACCGAATTGACCGTGCCGCGCTCGGCGCTGCCGCCGCTCGGCGACGGCGAATATTATCATGCCGATCTGATGGGCCTGCCGGCGGTGTCGACCGACGGCAGCGCGCTGGGCCGTGTGGTGCTGATCGAGAATTTCGGCGCCGGCGACGTGCTCGAGATCGAGCGGCCCGACGGCAAACGCTTCATGGTGCCGATGAACGCCGACGCGGTGCCCGAATGGAACGCAGACCGGCTGGTGGTGACCGCCGACTTCGTCGAATGACGCGGTGGCGGTGACGGGCGCAATCGGCCGGAGCGATCTGTCCTATAGTCCCCTGACGGGCTATCCTCGCGCACGCTCTTTCTAATGTGAGTCGCTCGTAGCGCAGGAATCGAAACGATCGCAGCGGATCGTTTCCGTTAAGGTGTCCAAGTTGTCCACGTCAGCGGGCTGACACGATCGCCGCGACACCCGCGCCGCGTGCCAAGCCGTCCCGTATTCCCGCGCAGGCGAAAATCCAGTGGCCAAGCAGAACAACGGCTTACCGGGTGAAGACCACAAGGATGCCGCCTCGCGGGAGCGCTGCGAAGAGGCTCGGCGGCACCCAAAGCGGGCCGCGGCCTAGGGCGTTCGGTCACTCAAACGTGGCGTTACCCGAAGCGCACCGTCGCCCAAAGCGCTCCGTCAATCCAGACGTGTTCCGGGGTCCACCGTTCCGCAAGGTTAGCGGCTTACGCTCCCGCGGAACCGTGGATGCCGGAACAAGTCCGGCATGACCAAGGGTGCAAGGGTCTCGCCTTCGCGCGGGCAAGGCCAAGGCCACCACCTTTCCCAACCGCCCATCCCGGCGGAGGCCGGGGTCCAGTCGGGCGAACCTCTAGACGGACTCACGCCACTCGCCTGACTTCGCCACGGACAGCGGATATGCAAAAGACCCGCCCCAGCCGCCGCGCTACCCTCGCAGGAACGCCGCCGGCGGCGGACCCGGCCATCACCGCCGGATCGGCTGTCGCTCGGCGAGCGTGTTGCGGATCGTCGTCGCCGCGACCCCGGCCTCGCCCATCGCATGGCTGATCTGGTCGAGCCCCTTGACCACGTCCCCCGCCGCGAACAGCCCCGGCACGCTGGTGCGTTGGTGATCGTCGACCTCCAGGCAGCCGTCGCCATTCGCCCGCGCCCCCGCCGCCACCGCGAGATGCGAGCGGATACGCGATCCCAGCGCCGGATAGACGCTGTCGAACGCCATCCGCCCGTCCGCCGTATCGAGCGCGAGACGATTGCCCTCGATCTGCCAATTGCCGCACGGACCGGCGACGCGCGCGATCCCCGCCGCATCGAGCCGGGCGACGCATGCGGGGTCGAGCCGATGCTCGGCGTCCGGCGCGATCAGGGTGATGTCGCGGCTATAGCCGCGCAGGAAGATCGCCTCGCGCATGCCATGGTCGCCGGTGCCGATCACGCCGACGCGCTTGTCGGTCACCTCATAGCCGTCGCAGATCGGGCAATAGCGGAACAGGCCGCGTTCGAGCGCCGGGTCGTGCACCTCCGGCAGGATGTTGGGCCGGTGATTGACCACCCCCGTCGCCAGCAGCACGGTGCGCGCGCGATACCGGCCGTGATCGGTGACGATGGTGAAATCCTCGCCGTCTGGCTCGATCGCGGTGACCTTCTTCTCCTCGCGGTGCGCGCCGTAACGCTCCGCCTGGGCGAGCATCAGCCCCAGCAGGTCCTTGCCGGCGATGCCGTCCGGATAGCCGGCATGATTGTGCGTGCACGGGATCATCGCCGCGCGGCTCGACCCGCTGTCGAACAGCCGGATCGAAAGGTGAAAGCGCGCCAGATAGATGGCGGCCGTCAGCCCGGCGGGGCCGGCGCCGATGATGATGCAATCGTCGGTCACGCTTGAAGGCTCAGCTGCATGTATATACGTCCCGTAGATACGGAGATTGGCATGGCTAACGAATATCGCGCCAAGGTGTTCAAATCAGGAAATTCGGTTGCGTTGCGCTTACCCAAGGCGCTGGGTCTGAAGGAAGGGGACGAGATGATCCTGCGGGAGGAGCGCGGGGCCTTCGTGATCGAGGCTGCGCCGCCTGTGCGGAAGAAGATCGACCTGACCGGCATCTACGGTTCCTGTCCAGGATTGAAGCCCTTGGCACCGGAAGACCGGATGATGGAGCCGCGTGACCTCGATTGGGCCGGGGCGCTGTTGCAGCGTGACTGATCTCCGGGTCGCACCCCGTTTCCTGCTCGACTCGAACATCTGCATCTACCTGCTGGAGGCGCTGTCGGACCGTGCGCGTCACCGGGCGGAATCATGTGCCTTGGGTGAGGTCGTCACCTCCGCCGTCGTCTATGCCGAGGTGCTGCGGGGCGTCGATCCGGCGGACGGCCATGCGATGCGCGCCATGCGTGCGTTCTTCGATCTCATCACGCCGCTGCCGTTCGATACCACGGCCGCCGAGGCCTATCAGCGACTACCCTTCCGCCGCGGCCGGTTCGATCGGCTCATCGGCGCGCATGCGCTGGCGTTGCGGCTGACCGTCGTCACCGCCAACGTGTCGGATTATGCCGATATCCCCGGCCTCTCCGTGGAAAACTGGACCCAATGACCTTCGCTGCGACGATCCTCACCCTCTACCCCGAGATGTTCCCCGGGCCGCTCGGCGTCTCGCTCGCCGGCCGGGCGTTGCGCGAAGGGGGGTGGCGGTGCGATCCGGTCCAGATCCGCGACTTCGCCACCGATCGGCATCGTTCGGTCGACGATACGCCGGCGGGCGGCGGTGCCGGGATGGTGCTGCGCGCCGACGTGCTCGCCGCCGCGGTCGACAGCGTCGCGGACGACCGCCCGATCCTCGCGATGACGCCGCGGGGGCGGCCGCTCTCCCAGGCCAAGGTCCGCGCCATCGCCGGCGGTCCCGGCGTCATCATCCTGTGCGGCCGGTTCGAGGGCTTCGACGAGCGCATCTTCGCCGGCCGTGCTATCGAGGAGGTGTCGATCGGCGACTATATCCTGTCGGGTGGCGAGATGGGGGCGCTGGTGCTGCTCGATGCTTGCATTCGGCTGCTCCCCGGCGTAATGGGCGCGGCTTCAAGCGGTGTGGACGAGAGCTTCGAAACGGGGCTGCTCGAATATCCGCAATATACCCGACCATTCGATTGGGAAGGGCGCACGATCCCCGAAGTGCTGCGATCGGGGGATCATGCGAGGATCGCGGCCTGGCGCAAGTCGATGGCCGAGACCGATACACGGCTAAGGAGGCCGGATCTGTGGGAGCGCCACGAGGGCGCTCGGGTCCGACCTCCCTCTGGCGCGCGGCACGAGAAGGACTGATGCGATGAACCTGATCCAGCAGCTCGAAGCCGAGCAGATCGAAAAGCTGACCGCCAAGCGCGCGATCCCCGAATTCCGTCCCGGCGACACGCTGAAGGTCGGCGTCAAGGTGGTCGAAGGCGAGCGGACCCGCGTCCAGAATTACGAAGGCGTGTGCATCGCCCGGTCGAACAAGGGCATGGGCTCGTCGTTCACCGTGCGCAAGATCAGCTTCGGCGAGGGCGTCGAGCGCGTCTTCCCGCTCTATTCGCCCAACATCGATTCGATCGACGTCGTCCGCAAGGGTGCGGTGCGTCGCGCGAAGCTCTATTATCTGCGTGGCCGTACCGGCAAGTCGGCGCGTATCGCCGAGCGTCGCGACACGCGTCCCGCCAAGGGCACCGTCGCCGCGGAATAATCCGTCGGTTCGGTGGAAAAATAAGGGCGTGGGAGGCTTCCTCCCGCGCCCTTTTCGCGTCAGCGGTCGGCGGCGGTGGCCGGGCTGCGCAGCAGCGCGGCGAGCGATGCGGCGGCGCGGCGCTTGGCCGCGAGCAGCCAGCGCGCCGGAGCGAGCGCGGCGATCGGCTGCGCCGACAGCGCCAGCACGACGATCACCGCGCCGATCGACGCGCCGGTCAGCGCGCGCACCCAGCGTTCGCCGCTCAGCGGGGCGCCGCAATGGAGCAGCGCGACGGCGAGCAGCGCCGCCGCGCCGCCGCGCAGCAACCATAGCTCACCACGGCTCGCCGTACCCGCCTCGCGGCGGAAGCGGAACGAGGCGCCGGCGAAGAGCAGCCAGGCGGTGGCGGAGAGCAGGATGGTCTCAGGCATGGATCGTCTCGGTCTGGCGGATACGGCGCGCGGCGGGCCGCGGCGGTCGGCCGGCGCGCCAGCTGGCGACGCCGAAGAGGATGGCGATGGCGAGCATCGCCAGGTCGAAGGCAGCGAATAACGTGTCGTCGCGCAGCAGCGAGCCCGGTAGCCCGCGCCCGGTCGTCACGGCATTGGCCAGCGGGATCGCGGCGAAGGCGAGCGCGCCGAGGGCGAAGCCCTCGCGCCAGGCGCGACGCGTCGGCCGCGCGAACTGGAGCAATGCCACCACGCCCCAGGTCCAGAACATCGCCGCGACCTCCCGGTCGGCGCGGCCGGGCAGATCGGCGGGGATCAGCCGGTTCGCGAGCAGGAAGGCGGCCATGCCGATCGGCAGCCCGACGATCGTCGCGATGTTGAGCCGCTCGACCAGCCGCAACCCGAAGAAGGGGGCGGCATTGGGGCGTCGCCGTGCCGCGGTCCACAGCAGCAGCCCGGTGCCGACCATCGCCGCGCCGGTCAGCCCGAGTCCGAACAGGGTCCAGCGCAACGCCGGCCGCGCGAATTGCGCGACGTGGAGGCCCAGCATCACCCCGGCGGTGGTCAGCGCCGGCCCGGCGTCACCGCTCGCCGCGATCAGCCGCCCGGTCGCGCCGCTGTAGGTCAGCGTCGGTCCGCGCGCATTGAGCGAGGCGCGGGGCGAGCGGTAGATGGTCACCGCCGCGGCGGCGTCATTGGGGTTGCGGATCGTCACGATCGCCGCCGGCGCGTGCCACCGGGCTTGCGCATCGGCAATCAGCGGCGCGACCGGCACCAGCGGCGCGGCGCGGCCCGCCGCCGCCGTCTCGGCCGGATAGCGATAGGCCGCCTGCGCGAAATCGGCCGGCTTGGCGTAGTTGCTGAGGATCGGATAGGGCATGTACATCACGACCAGCGTGATCAGCCCGGTATAGGTGATCACCGCGTGATAGGGCAGCGCCAGCACCGCCGAGACGTTGTGCGCGTCAAGCCAGCTGCGCTGCCCCTTGTTCCAGCGCAGCGTGAAGAAGTCGGCGAAGATGCGCTTGTGCGTCACCACGCCCGAGATGATCGCACCCAGCATGAACAGCGCGCACAGGCTGGCGAGCCAACGTCCCCAAGGATAAGGCAATTGCAGCTGGAAGTGGAAGCGATAGAAATGCTCGCCGCCGCGGGTTTCGCGGCCGTGCACCGGCTGGCCCGTCACGCCGTCGAGCGACAATTCGTTGGGGCGATTGTGGCCCGTGTCGGCGGCCTTGGCATTGGGCGTGATGAAGACGCGGGTGACCGGCTCGCGGTCGGTCGGCAGCGAGAGGTACCAGGCTTCGTCCTCGGGACCGACCGATTGCAGATAGCGGACCGCGCTGGTCGCCGCGACCCCGGCCGGGACGGCATGCGCATCGACCTCTGGCTGCATCCAGCGGGTGATTTCGGGGCGGAAATAGCTCGCCGTGCCGGTCAGGAACATCGCGAACAGCAGCCAGCCGGCGACGAGGCCGAGCCAGCCGTGGATCCACGCCATGTTGCGCCGGAGCGAGCCGTTCACGCGCGCACTCCGAGCCACCAGAGCAGCGCGGCGCAGAGCAGGGCGCTGCCCCACACGCCGGCGAGAATGCGGCCGAGCCGCGGCTCGTGGAAGCACCACAGGGCGATCACCGGATAGAGCAGGATCGACAGGATCAGCGCCCAGCCGGTCGCCTCCGCCCGGTCGATCGGCAGCAGCCGCGCCGACAGCGCCGAAAGCCCCGCCGTCGCCGCATAGCCGCCGATCAGCGCGGTGAGGCAGCGCAGCACCATCGGCCAGCGCGCCTTTGACGCCGCGGGCGTGGGGCAGGGCGGGGTCGCCTTCATCAGCATAGGGAGCGGGTCGTGCCGGCCATGCCGGTCCTATAGCCCGTCTTGCGAACGCCTATCAATAGCGTATTTCACGCGGCGGTGATTTGCCCGCGCGAGCCGATAGCGAAGGGGCCGCCGGATCGTCTCCGGCGGCCCCTGTCGGCTTACTGGTCGAGGAAGGAGCGCATCTTGCGGCTGCGACTCGGATGCTTGAGCTTGCGCAGCGCCTTCGCCTCGATCTGGCGGATGCGCTCGCGCGTCACGCTGAACTGCTGGCCGACCTCTTCGAGCGTATGATCGGTGTTCATGCCGATGCCGAAGCGCATGCGCAGCACGCGCTCCTCGCGCGGGGTCAGCGAGGCGAGCACCCGCGTCACCGTCTCCTTGAGGTTGGCCTGGATCGCGGCGTCGACCGGGATCACCGCATTCTTGTCCTCGATGAAGTCGCCGAGATGCGAATCCTCCTCGTCGCCGATCGGCGTCTCGAGGCTGATCGGCTCCTTGGCGATCTTCATCACCTTGCGCACCTTCTCGAGCGGCATGCTCAGGCGCTCCGCCATTTCCTCCGGCGTGGGCTCGCGACCCTGTTCGTGGAGGAACTGGCGGCTGGTGCGGACCAGCTTGTTGATCGTCTCGATCATATGCACCGGGATACGGATGGTGCGCGCCTGATCGGCGATCGAGCGGGTGATCGCCTGCCGGATCCACCAGGTCGCATAGGTCGAGAATTTGTAACCGCGGCGATATTCGAACTTATCCACCGCCTTCATCAGGCCGATATTGCCCTCCTGGATCAGATCCAGGAATTGCAGGCCGCGATTGGTGTATTTCTTGGCGATCGAGATGACGAGGCGCAGGTTCGCCTCGACCATCTCCTTCTTGGCGATGCGCGCTTCGCGCTCCGCCTTCTGCACCATGTTGACGATGCGGCGGAATTCGGTGAGCGCCATGCCGGTCTGCTGCGAGATCTCGCTGATCTCGCCGCGGATGCGGTCAACCGCGTCGGCTTCGTTATTGGCGAAGTTCGCCCATTTCTTGTCGAGCTTGCCGACCGTCTGCAGCCAGGTGTCGTCCATCTCGTGGCCGACGTAGCGGTCGAGGAAGTCCTTGCGGCTGACCTTGTGCCGTTCGGCGAGGCGCAGCATCTGCCCGCCCAGTGCGGTCAACCGGCGGTTGAACGCGTAGAGCTGATCGACAAGATATTCGATCTTGGCGTTGTGGAACTGGACGCTCTCCACCTCGGCGGTGAGTTCCTCGCGCAGCTTCTGGTATTTGCGCTCGTCCGCCGCCGAAAGCTCGCCGCCCGCCTGCATCGCGTCGAGCCGCGCCTGCTGGATCTTGCTGAACTTCTTGTAGAGCGCGGTGATGTTGGCGAACCGCTCGAGCGCCTGCGGCTTGAGCGTCTCCTCCATCTGCGCGAGGCTGAGCGTATTGTCCTCATCCTCGTCGTCCGAGGGACGCGGCGCGCGCGGCTCACCCGATTCGTCATCGTCGTCCGCGGACGGCTCCTCGGGCTCTTCCTCGTCCTTGAAACTGGCGCCGGCGGTCTTCTCGCTGATCTCGCCGGATTCGTCGTCCTCGGCCCCCTCGACCTGCTCGGCCGACGGACCCTTGGACAGCATCGCATCGAGATCGAGGATCTCGCGCAGCTGCATCGTGCCTTCGTTGAGCTGCGTCGACCAGTCGATGATCGCGTTGAAGGTGATCGGCGATTCGCACAGGCCGAGGATCATCGTGTCGCGACCCGCCTCGATCCGCTTGGCGATGGCGATCTCGCCCTCGCGGCTGAGCAGCTCGACCGCGCCCATCTCGCGCAGGTACATGCGGACCGGGTCGTCGGTGCGATCGACGGTCTCTTTCTTCTTGGTCTCGAGCGCGGGCGCGGCGGAGCCGTCGCCATCGGCCTCGACGGGCTCGGCCTCGTCGTCCTCGGCCGGCTCCTTGTCCTCGCCGTCCTCGCCGGCTTCCTCATTCTCGACGATGTTGACGCCCATCTCGTTCAGCGCGGACATGATGTCCTCGAGCTGATCGGACGACATCTGATCCTGGGGCAGCGCCTCGTTGAGCTGGTCGTAAGTGATGTAGCCGCGCTTCTTGGCGCGGGCGACCAGCTTCTTGATATCGGCGTCATTGAGGTCGATCAGCGGCGCGTCGGTCACGTCCGCACCCTCATCGCCACCGCTACCGTTAACCTTCGCCATCAATTACCCTCGGATCCAAACGATCGGGCGTCTTCGTTCGACTGCACCAGATTTGCAAGTCGAAGCTCCAAGCCCTGTTTCTCTTTCACCAACGCCACTTGCCGTTCGAACGCCTCGGCGGTGAAGTGCGCCTGCATCGAGGCGGTCGCTTCACCGAGCGCCATGTCCACTTCGGGGCGCGCCACCATGATGGCGATCGCTTCGTCGAGGTCGGCACGGGCGCGGGCGGGGTCGCCGCCGCTCTGCGTGAACGAATAGGGCATCGTATCGGCCCTCAGCAGATCGCTCGCGATCGCATCGAAACCGGACTTCGCCAATATGGTGCGCAGGCGCGCGCTATCAAGCGCCTGATCCTCCAGCGCGACGTCGACCACCGCCTCGAACAGCCGGCCGAGCGCGCCGTCGATCAGCTTGAGGCTGCCGAGCACCTCCATATGCCGCGCGATCTCGACCGGGTGGCGGATCAGCCCGGCGAGGATCGCCTTGGCGAGCACGCGGTCGATGCCGGCGGCGTGGAAGGCCTTGGCATCCTCGGTCGGCGGGGCGATCGGCGGCTTCCACTGGCCGTCGGCACCGCGCTTGCCCTGCGCGCGCGGCGCGGCGGGGGTGAAGGCGCGGCGTTTCGGGGCGAAATGTTCGTAGAAGCGGTTCTTGAAGTCGCTTTCATATTCCTTGCGCACCGATCCGTCGGCGATCGTCGCGGCGAGCTCGTGCAGCCGCTGCTTGAGCCCGGCGCGCTGCTCGGGCGTGTCGAGCGCGCCCGCGGCGACCTCGCTCTGCCAGAGGCGATCGACCAGCGGCTGCGGCTGCTGGAGCAGCGCCTCCATCGCCGCGCGGCCACCGCCGCGGACGAGGTCGTCGGGGTCCTGCCCCTCGGGCAGGGTGACGAAGGCGAGGCTGCGACCGTTGCCGAGCATCGGCATCGCGCGATGCGCCGCGCGCAGCGCCGCTTTCTGTCCGGCGCTGTCGCCGTCGAGGCAGAGGATCGGCACGTCGCTGATCCGCCACAGACGTTCGAGCTGCGCCTCGGTCAAGGCGGTGCCGAGCGGCGCCACCGCATCGCCGATCCCCGCCTGCGCCAGCGCGATCACGTCCATATAGCCTTCGACGACGAGGATGCGTGCCGACTTGCGCGCGGCGGGCGCGGCGCGGTCGAGATTGTAGAGCGTGCGCCCCTTGTCGAAGAGCGGCGTGTCGGGCGAGTTGAGATATTTGGGCTCGCCCTCGCCGATGACGCGGCCGCCGAAGGCGATCACCCGGCCGCGCGCGTCGCGGATCGGGATCATCAGTCGGCCGCGGAACCGGTCATAGGGTTCCTTGCCGTCGACCTGGATCAGCAGGCCGCATTCGATCAGCGCGGCGTCGCCATAGTCCTTGAGCGCGGCGCGCAGCTTGCCGCGGCTGTCGGGCGAGAAGCCCATGCCGAAGGCCCGCGCGGTCTCCGCCGAGATGCCGCGCCTGGCGAGCACCGCGCGCGCCTCGGCGCCGGCGATGCCATGGAGCTGCTCGGTGAACCAGGCGGCGGCATCCTCCATCGCCTCGTGCAGGCCCTTCGCCCGCTCCGCCTTGGCGGCAGAGGCGCGATCCTGTGCCGGCATCTCCATGCCGGCGGCCTGCGCCAGTTCCTTGACCGCGTCGATGAAGGGGAGGCCGCGCTGATCGGTCATCCAGCGGATCGCATCGCCATGCGCCGAACAGCCGAAGCAATGATAGAAGCCCTTGTCGTCGTTGACGTAGAAGCTGGGCGTCTTCTCGTTATGGAACGGGCAGCAGCCGCGCATCTCGCGCCCGGCCTTCTGCAGCTTGGTCGTCTTGCCGATCAGCGCGGACAGCGACGTGCGGGCACGCAGTTCGTCCAGAAAGGCCGGCGAAAGACTCATGCCGTGATTTTACCATGCGCGCTGGGGCGCCATTCGGCAAGGGCGCGTTTGATCGGAAAAGGAGGCTTTGACGGGCGGACGGGCCGGCGCCCGTGACAGCCGCCGGAACTGCCCGATCGGGGAGGCTTCATCCTGCGCCCCTCGTCGTCCCCGCCTGCGCCCGGACGACGCAAGACGGAAAGGAAAAGGGTTGGAAGCAAAGCCCCCTTATGACAGCGCCGCCTTCACCAGCCCGCTCGCCTTGCTCATGTCGAGGCTCGCGGCGTGGCGCGCCTTCAGCTCCGCCATGACCTTGCCCATGTCCTTCATACCGCTCGCGCCGAGCTCGGCCTTGATCGCCTCGATCGCGGCGACGGTGTCCGCCTCGCTCATCTGCGCCGGCAGGAAGCGTTCGATCACCGCGACCTCGGCCTTCTCCGCCTCGGCCAGCTCCTGACGGCCGCCGCTTTCGTACATGGCGATCGATTCGCGGCGCTGCTTGACCATCTTCTGCAGCACCTCGACCACCACGGCATCGTCGTCGGGCGTGGTGCCGCTGGTGCGCAGCTCGATGTCGCGGTTCTTGATCGCGGCCTGGATCAGGCTGATCGCGCTGCGGGTTTCCTTGTCGCCCGCCTTCATGGCGGTGACCTGGGCGGCCTTGATGTCGTCGCGAATCATGGGGAAGCTCTCGAAGATGGCGGTGAAGCGGACAAACCTAGCGGAGGAACGCTCCTTCGTGAACCGGTTGACCTGACGGGGGCGGGGGGCTAGCGGGCGCCTCTTAGCGACATAGACGAAATCTGTAGGAGTGCCCGCCAAGCCATGGCCGACGCCAAGCCCATTGCCATGCCTGCGAAGCCTGACGGCGCGACGGGTGTTCTGGTCCTCGCCACCGGTGAGGTGGCCTGGGGCCGCGGCTTCGGTGCGGAGGGGGCCGCGGTCGGCGAGGTGTGTTTCCACACCGCGATGACGGGCTATCAGGAGATCATGACCGATCCGTCCTTCGCCGGGCAGATCATCACCTTCACCTTCCCGCACATCGGCAACGTCGGCGCCAACCCCGACGATATCGAGGCGGATGCGCCGCATGCGCTCGGCATGATCGTGCGCGAGGACGTGACCGCGCCGTCGAACTTTCGCGCGGTCGAGCGGCTCGACGGCTGGATGAAGCGGCATACGCGCATCGGCCTCGCCGGGATCGACACGCGCGCGCTGACCCGCCGCATCCGCGCCGGCGGCGCCCCCAACGGCGTCGTCGCCCATTCGGCGAGCGGCGACTTTGACCTGCCCGCGCTGCTCGAGATGGCGCGCGGCTGGCCGGGGCTCGAGGGGATGGATCTCGCCAAGACGGTGTCGACCGAGGCGCATTACGCCTGGGGCGAGAGCCGCGAAGGCGGCGTCTGGCGGTTGGGCTTCGGCTATGGCGGCAGCGATGCGGGGGCGCGTCCGCACGTCGTCGCGATCGACTATGGCAGCAAGCACAACATCTTCCGCAATCTCGTCCGCGCCGGTGCCAAGGTCAGCGTGCTGCCGGCCGAGGCGACGTTCGAGCAGGTGATGGCGCTCGACCCCGACGGCATCTTCCTGTCGAACGGCCCCGGCGATCCCGCCGCGACCGGGACCTATGCGGTGCCGGTGATCCGCCAGTTGCTCGACACCGGCAAGCCGCTGTTCGGCATCTGCCTCGGCCACCAGTTGCTCGGCCTGGCGGTCGGCGCGACGACGACCAAGATGTTCCAGGGCCACCGCGGCGCCAACCATCCGGTCAAGCGGCTCGCCGACGGCGTCGTCGAGATCACCAGCATGAACCACGGCTTCGCGGTCGAGCGGGACTCGCTGCCCGCCAACGTCCGCGAAACGCACGTCTCGCTGTTCGACGGATCGAATGCGGGACTGGAGCTGACCGACCGGCCGGCGTTCAGCGTGCAATATCACCCCGAGGCGTCGCCGGGGCCGCAGGACAGCCTGTATCTCTTCGAGCGGTTCGTAGGATCGCTGTCGCCGCGGTGACGCTCTCTCCGACCGCCCCAGTCATGCCCGTTCCGGAATTCTGACCCATGCCCAAACGCACCGACATTTCCTCCATCCTCGTGATCGGCGCCGGACCGATCGTCATCGGGCAGGCGTGCGAGTTCGATTATTCGGGCACGCAGGCGATCAAGGCCCTGAAGGAAGAGGGCTATCGCATCGTCCTGGTCAATTCGAACCCGGCGACGATCATGACCGATCCCGAGCTGGCCGACGCGACCTATGTCGAGCCGATCACGCCGGCCGTCGTCGCCAAGATCATCGAGAAGGAGCGGCCCGACGCCGTTCTGCCGACGATGGGCGGGCAGACCGCGCTTAACACCGCGCTGGCGCTGTTCCACGACGGCACGCTCGACAAGTTCGGCGTCCAGATGATCGGTGCCGATGCCGAGGCGATCGACAAGGCGGAAGACCGCCTCAAGTTCAAGCAGGCGATGACCAAGATCGGGCTGGAAAGCGCGCGTTCGGCGATCGCGCATACCGTCGAGGAGGCGCTCGCCGGGCTCGAGGTCACCGGCCTGCCGGCGATCATCCGGCCGAGCTTCACGATGGGCGGGTCGGGCGGCGGCGTCGTCTACAACCGGTCCGAATTCGTCGACATGGTCCGCAAGGGGCTCGACGCATCGCCGACCACCGAGGTGCTGATCGAAGAATCGCTCCTCGGCTGGAAAGAATATGAGATGGAGGTGGTGCGCGACCGCAAGGACAATTGCATCATCATCTGCTCGATCGAGAACGTCGATCCGATGGGCGTCCACACCGGCGATTCGATCACCGTCGCGCCCGCGCTGACGCTGACCGACAAGGAATATCAGATCATGCGCAATGCATCGATCGCGGTACTCCGGGAGATCGGCGTCGAGACCGGCGGATCGAACGTCCAATTCGCGGTCAATCCGAAGGACGGCCGCCTCGTCGTCATCGAGATGAATCCGCGCGTGTCGCGTTCCTCGGCGCTGGCGTCGAAGGCGACGGGCTTCCCGATCGCCAAGGTCGCCGCCAAGCTCGCGGTCGGCTATACGCTCGACGAGATCGACAATGACATCACCGGCGCGACGCCGGCGTCGTTCGAGCCGACGATCGACTATGTCGTCACCAAGATCCCGCGCTTCGCTTTCGAGAAGTTCAAGGGCGCCGAGGCGGTGCTGTCGACCGCGATGAAGTCGGTCGGCGAGGTGATGGCGATCGGCCGCAACATCCATGAATCGATGCAGAAGGCGCTGCGCGGCCTGGAGACCGGCCTGTCCGGTTTCAACGAGGTCGACCGGCTGGTCGGCGCGCCGCGCGCCGAGATCGAGGCGGCGCTGGCGGTGGCCACCCCCGACCGGTTGCTGGTCGCGGCGCAGGCGTTGCGCGAGGGCTTCACCGTCGCCGAGATCCACGCCATCGCCAAATTCGATCCGTGGTTCCTCGAACGGCTCGCCGAGATCGTCGCCGCCGAGGTGGAGGTGACGACCAACGGCCTGCCGATCGACGCCGCCGGGATGCGCCGGCTCAAGGCGATGGGGTTCAGCGACAAGCGGCTCGCCTATCTCGCACTCAAATCGGCGAACCTGCGCGGCAACGAGCGGGGGATCGCGCGCGGTTCGGGCCTGATCCACGAAGCGGTCAAGGCGATGACCGGCGGCGTCACCGAGGAGGAGGTGCGCGAGCGGCGCCACAAGCTCGGCGTCCGCCCGGTGTTCAAGCGGATCGATACCTGCGCCGCCGAATTCGATGCGCGCACGCCCTATATGTATTCGACCTATGAGGCGCCCTCGTTCGGCGAGCCCGAGGATGAGAGCATGCCGTCGGATCGCCGCAAGGTGGTGATCCTGGGTGGCGGCCCCAACCGGATCGGGCAGGGCATCGAGTTCGATTATTGCTGCTGCCACGCCTGTTTCGCGCTCGCCGACGCGGGTTACGAGACGATCATGATCAACTGCAATCCGGAGACGGTGAGCACCGATTACGACACGTCCGACCGGCTCTATTTCGAGCCGCTGACCGCCGAGGACGTGCTGGAGATCCTCCATGTCGAGCAGAGCCGCGGTGAACTGGTCGGCGTCATCGTCCAGTTCGGCGGCCAGACGCCGCTCAATCTCGCGCGGGCGCTGGAGAAGGCGGGTATCCCGATCCTCGGCACCAGCCCCGATGCGATCGACCTGGCGGAGGATCGCGAGCGGTTCGCCGCCTTGGTCAACAAGCTGCGCCTCAAGCAGCCGGCCAACGGCCTCGCGCGCAGCCGCGACGAGGCGGTCGCGGCGGCCGAGCGGATCGGCTATCCGGTGTTGATGCGCCCGAGCTACGTGCTCGGCGGGCGGGCGATGGAGATCGTCGATTCGCTCCAGCAGCTCGACGATTATATCCAGACCGCGGTGCAGGTGTCGGGCGACTCGCCGGTGCTGATCGATCAGTATCTGCGCGACGCGATCGAGGTCGACGTCGATGCGATCTCCGATGGTGACGAGGTGGTCGTCGCCGGATTGCTCCAGCATATCGAGGAGGCGGGGGTCCATTCGGGCGACAGCGCCTGTTCGATCCCGCCCTATTCGCTCAACCCCGAGACGATCGCCGAGATCGAGCGGCAGACGGTGGCGCTGGCGCAGGCCCTGTCGGTCAAGGGGCTGATGAACATCCAGTTCGCGGTCAAGGACGGCGAGGTCTATCTCATCGAGGTCAACCCGCGCGCGTCGCGCACCGTGCCGTTCGTCGCCAAGGCGATCGGCGTTCCGATCGCCAAGATCGCGAGCCGGGTGATGGCCGGCGAAATGCTGCGCGAGCTGCCGCCGATCGATCGCCACATCGATTATTATGCGGTCAAGGAAGCCGTCTTCCCGTTCAACCGCTTCCCCGGCATCGATCCGGTGCTGTCGCCCGAGATGAAGAGCACCGGTGAGGTGATGGGGATCGACCCCGATTTCACCACCGCCTTCGCCAAGTCGCAGCTCGGCGCCGGCACCGTGCTGCCGACCGGCGGCACCGCCTTCGTCAGCGTCAAGAGCGGCGACAAGCCGCATATCGTCCCGGCAGTGAAGTCGCTGCTCTCGCACGGCTTCAAGGTGCTGGCGACCGGCGGCACCGCCGACTATCTCGCCAGCGTCGGCCTGCCGGTCGAGACGGTCAACAAGGTCGCACAGGGGCGGCCGCATATCCTCGACCGGATCATGGACGGCGAGGTGACGCTGATCTTCAACACCACCGAAGGGTGGCAGAGCCTCAAGGACTCCAAACCGATCCGTCAGGCGGCCTTGGCGCAGAAGATCCCCTATTTCACCACCGCCCCGGCGAGCGTGCAAGCGGCGGCGGCAATCGGGGTCACCTCTCTTGAAGTACGGCCTCTGCAATCCTACTATTCGCAGTCGCACAACTGATCCCGACATAATGACGTGATGTGCGGGGCGGGCCGGTGGTCCGCCGCGGGGTATGAGTGAATTGGGGACGTAGATATGGCGACCGTCGAAAAGATGCCGATGCTCCAGGAGGGCTATGACACGCTCACCGCGGACCTGAAGCGTCTGAAAACGGAACGTCCCCAGATCGTCGATGCGATCGAGGAAGCGCGGGCGCACGGCGATCTTTCCGAAAACGCCGAATATCACGCCGCCAAGGAACGCCAGGGCCAGATCGAAGCGTCGATCGCCGATATCGAGGACAAGCTCAGCCGCGCGCAGATCATCGATCCGCGCGACCTGTCGGGTGACAAGGTGGTGTTCGGCGCGACGGTGACCTTGCTCGACGACGACGACAAGCCGGTGAAATACCAGATCGTCGGCCAGACCGAGGCGAATGCCAAGACCGGCCGCATTTCCTACAATTCGCCGCTCGGTCGCGCGCTGATCGGCCGCCGGGTCGATGACGAGATCGAGGTCTCGGTGCCGGCGGGGGACCGCTATTACGTCGTGTCGAAGGTCGAATTCATCTGATCGACCGCGTCGGCGCCGCCGTGGCGCCGTGGCGAGCTTTTTTTATCGGGGCGGCACCCATCGGGTGCCGCCCTTCGCATGTCAGCGGATGTCGAGCATCACCACCGACTTCGCCGGCAGTGCGACCGACAACGTCCCGTTGGCGAGCGTCGCGCCGGTGAAGGCGACCGGCCTGATCGTATCGGGGGCGTCGAACGTGTTGTGCGCGTCCATCGTCGTACCCGTCAGGATGCGCCCGCTCACCGTCCCGCCGCTGATCCCGGCGAGCTGCACCGAGACGTTCGCCGCCTGATTGGGGTCGACGTTGGTCAGCGCGACATGGACGACGCCGTCGGTGCCGCGCACCGCGCTCGAACTCACCGCACGCAGCTCATGCCCGCCATTGCGATACCAGTGCGAGCTGACCTCGACCGGCAGCACCGTGCCGTCCTGATAGCCCTTGTACAGGTCGAACACCCAATAGGTCGGCGTCTTGACCATGCGATTGCCGTCGGTGAGCAGCATCGCCTGCAGCACGTTGACCATCTGCGCGATATTGGCGCCGCGGACGCGATCGGCATGGCGGGCGAAGATGTCGAGGTTGAGGCTCGCCACCACCGCGTCGCGCAGGCTGTTCTGCTGGTAGAGGAAACCGGGATGCGAGCCGGGTTCCTGATCGTACCACGTGCCCCATTCGTCGACGAGCAGCGCGACGCGCTTCTTGGGATCATATTTGTCCATGATGCGCGAATGGTTCTGGAGCAGTTCCTCCATCTTCATCGTCTTGACCAGGGTGCGAGCCCAGGCCTCCTCGTCGAAGCCGGTCGCGGCGCCCTTCTGCTCCCAGGTGCCGGGCACGGTGTAATAATGGACGCCGATGCCGGAGAAGGCGCTCGCCGCCTTCTGCATCATCACCTCGGTCCAGTTATAATCCTCGGAATTGGCGCCGCTCGCCACCTTCATGATCTGGACGCCTTCGGGCACCTTGATGAAGGTCGAATAGCGCCGCGTCTCGTCGGCGGCATATTCGGGCGTCATATTGCCGCCGCAGCCCCACAATTCGTTGCCGATGCCGAACATCGCCAGCTTCCACGGCGTCTTGCGCCCGTTGGCGGCGCGTTCCTTGGCAAGCGTCGATCCGGTCGGCGAGGTCATATATTCGACCCACTCGGCCATCTCGCGCGGCGGCGCCGAGCCGACGTTGCCCGAGACATAGGCCTCGGCGCCGAGCAGCTCGCTATAGTCCATGAACTCGTGCGTGCCGACGGCATTGTCTTCGGTGACGCCGCCCCAGTTGGTGTTGACCTTGACCGGGCGCTTGTTGCGCGGCCCGATCCCTTCCCGCCAATGATATTCGTCGGCGAAGCAACCGCCGGGCCAGCGCACCACCGGCACTTTGATCGCCTTCAGCGCGTCGAGCACGTCGGTGCGATAGCCGCGGACGTTGGGGATCTTGCTGTTCGGGCCGACCCAGATCCCGCCATAGATGCCGGTGCCGAGATGTTCGGCGAACTGGCCGAAGAGGTGGCGGTCATATTTCGCGCCGAGATGATCGCCGCGCACCGACACGGTATCCGGCAGGGCAGGGGCTGGCGCCGCCTGCTGCGCCATCGCGCCCCCCGATACCAGACCCGCGAGCGCGGTACAGAACAGCAGCCTCGAAACCTTCATCTCTCTCCCCTGACGCGTCCCAGCGCGCGATGGAGAGGATGCTATCGGGCGGCGCTCGCCGCGTCAATTTGCCCGACAAATCCACACGCCGGAATCCGGCGTCCAGAAGCCGGGATCGGGCCGAAAACCAGCCGCTGCCGGCCGCTCAACTCCGACAGAACCGGCCGCGGTCGCTCGGGACGATGGGTCAGGCGCGACCGCGCCGTGCCTCGGCCTGCCGTGCCGCAGCGATCGTGTCGACGACCAGCTCGTAGAAGGCGGGCGAATAGCCGGAGGCGAGGAAGGCCTTCACCTCGGCCGAGGCGATCGCATAGCCGCGCTTCCAGCTCAGCACCGCGATCCGGCGCAGCGCCTCCAGCTTGGGGTCGGCGAGCTGCGGGCTGATCCGCACGCCGAACACCAGCCCGAGCCAGCGCGTCAGCCGGCCCGGCTGCCGCAACGTCGACAGGCCGTCCTGCCGCGCGATGCCGATCACCGAGCGTTCGAGTTCCGTCAGCACGGGGCGCGGCTCCTCTATCGAAGCGGGGGCGGGAAGGGTGAGGGACGGGGCGGGCGTCGGCACAGGGGCGCTCACCCGCGCGTAACCGGCATTGCCCGGTTCGGCAAAAGCAAGAAAAGCCATGGCGTCACTCCCTTTTCGCATCCGCACGTCACCACGTCCGCATCCATGGCGATGCAGAGCTGTGACCGCGAATTGTTGCACCCCATTTGCCGCCGCGTCGCGGAAGGCATCCGGTACCCGATCGATGATAGCGTTTTCCGTCGCCCTCATCTTCTATACTGGTCGGTATAGAAGCGTGATTCCGTACCGTCAACGGCTTTTATACCGGTCGGTAGCAAAAAGTACGATGGGATATTCGGCGGTCGCAGGGCGTTGGCCCGGGACGACAGCAGGAGGTCCCATGTCCGATACGCCCCGCGACGCCAAGGTCGATCCCGAACGCGACCCCAGCGGCAACCCGTTCGACCGTCAGGACGGCAGCTTCGGTCAGGATTACCATATCGCCCGCGAGGAAGCGCTCGGCGCCAAGGCTCCGAGCGGCACCGTCGCCGCGCGCCCCTCCGATCCGGCCCCGCCGCGCGATCCGGCGATCCCGCCCGACAATGGCCGCCGGGCGAGCTTCGACCCGGCGACGGGCGAGGTGCACGGCAGCGGCTCGGGCGCGGGTGGCGGCAATCCCGGCGAGGATTTCGACGGCGATGCCGCGACCGGTGACGGGTATCCCGTCACCGGCGGCGAGGGACGGACCAAGGGCGCGGAGCGCGATCTCGGCCCCGGCCACGTGTCGGAATAGCCCGGCGCCCCGCCGCCGGTGAAGCGAGGCGGACCATCACTTGAGGGGCACGATCACCTCATCGGGGTGGGCGACGTTGAGCTCGCGCCGGACCATCTCGTCGACCATGTCGGGATTGGCATGGTCGGGATCGAGCAGGGCGACGCGGTTCTTGAGCACCGCGCGCTTCTGGTCAAGCGCGGCATATTGCTTCTCGCGTCGCATCAGCTGCTTCTTGTAGTCACCATAAGCGAGGATGCCGTTCGGGCCGAGCACGGCATAGGCGCCAAAGAACGCCATGATCGTCAGCCCGAGCGCGGGCAAGGCGGCACGCCGCATCGTCCGCTGGAATGCCGATTGCCTGTGTCCGCGCGCCGCCATGCCGTGCATCCTCGCTCGTCGTTCGTGCCCGATCAAGCCTTCAGAACGTCGCGACCGGCGTAACGTGCCGAATCGCCCAGCTCTTCCTCGATGCGGATGAGCTGGTTGTACTTGGCGAGCCGGTCCGACCGGGCCAGGCTGCCGGTCTTGATCTGGCCGCAGTTGGTGGCGACCGCGAGGTCGGCGATCGTCGCATCCTCGGTCTCGCCCGAACGATGGCTCATCACCGCGGTATAGCGCGCGCGCTGCGCCATGTTGACCGCTTCCAGCGTCTCGGTCAGCGTGCCGATCTGGTTGACCTTGACCAGCAGCGAATTGGCGTAGCCGCCGTCGATGCCGCGCTTCAGCCGCTTCGGGTTGGTGACGAACAGATCGTCGCCGACCAGCTGGACCGTGTCGCCGACGAGGTCGGTGAGCGCCTTCCAGCCCTCCCAATCGTCCTCGCTCATCCCGTCCTCGATCGAGAAAATCGGATAGCGGCGGGTCAGGTCGGCGAGATATTCGGCCATCGCGCCGCTCTCCAGCACCTTGCCCTCGCCGGAAATATTGTAGCGGCCGTCCTTGTAGAATTCGGTCGCGGCGCAATCGAGCGCGAGCATGACGTCGTCGCCGGGCGTGTAACCCGCCTTTTCGATGCTCTGCATGATGAAGCCCAGCGCCTCCTCGGTGCTGGCGATGTTCGGCGCGAAACCGCCCTCGTCGCCGATGCCGGTGGCGAGGCCCTTGTCGTGCAGCGCCTTCTTGAGCGTGTGGAAGATCTCCGAACCGCAGCGCACCGCCTCGACGATGTTCGCCGCGCCGACGGGAACGATCATGAACTCCTGGAAGTCGATCGGATTGTCGGCATGTTCGCCGCCGTTGATGATGTTCATCATCGGCACCGGCAGCACGTGCGCCGATACGCCGCCGACATATTTGTAGAGCGGCATGCCGCGCGCTTCCGCCGCGGCCTTGGCGGCGGCGAGGCTGACGCCGAGGATGGCGTTGGCGCCGAGCCGGCCCTTGTTCTCCGTGCCGTCGAGCTCGATCATCGCCGCGTCGAGATCCGCCTGATCCTCCGCGTCGAGGCCGAGCAGGGCTTCGACCAGCTCGCCGTTGACCGCCTCGACCGCATTGTCGACGCCCTTGCCGCCCCAGCGGCTCTTGTCGCCGTCGCGCTTCTCGACCGCCTCATGCGCGCCCGTCGAGGCGCCCGACGGCACCGCCGCACGTCCGAAGCTGCCGTCCTCCAGCAGCACGTCGACCTCGACCGTCGGGTTGCCGCGGCTGTCGAGGATCTGCCGGCCATGGATGTCGATGATTGCGGTCACGTAACGATGCTCCTACCTCTGGGGCGTGATGGGCGCGCTCTATCGTGCCGACCGTGTCGCGGCAATCTCCTCCACGGCGAGGGAACCGCGCCGGACGGGCCGGGGTTGAGCGTTGCGAACACAGGAAAGGGCGATCCATGGCCGATACCGATTTCACCACCGTTTCCGCCACCGACGCCGGTGCCACTACCACCGACGCCGCCGATCCGGCCGCCGCGCCGGCGAGCACGACCGAACAGGCCAAGCAGACGGTGAAAGACTATTCGTCGAAATATGGCGCGCAGGCGACCGACCGGATCCGCACCTTCGCCGATACCGGCAAGGAACGGGCGGTGGGCGGTCTCGACCAGCTGTCGCAGCTGATCAACGACGCGGCGGGGCAGGTCGATGACAAGCTCGGCGCGCAATACGGCGATTACGCCCGCACCGCCGCCGGTACCGTCTCGGGCTTTGCCGAGCAGCTCAAGGCGAAGGACGTCGAGGAGCTGCTCGAAGAGGCACGCGAGTTCGTCCGCAAGAGCCCCGGCGTCGCCGTCGGCGTCGCGGCGGCGCTCGGCTTCGCGCTCGCCCGCCTCGTCCAGTCCGGCATCGACAGCAACAAGGCCTGATCGCACGATGGCGACGACCCAGCCGGTCACCGAGGACGAAAGCATCCCGACGTTGCTGTCGCAGCTCGTCGACGATGCGCGTGGCCTCGCCAGCGCGGAGATCGCGCTGGTCAAGGCGCGCGTCGGTGAACGCGCCAGTGCCTATCGCAACGCGGCGATCTTCTTCGTCGCGGCGGCGGTGCTGGCGCTCGCCGGTCTCATCACCCTGCTCGTCGGGCTGATCCTCAGCCTGGCAACGCTGATCGGCCCCGGGCTCGCCACCGCCGCGGTGGTGATCGCGGTGTTCGCGATCGCCGGTGTGCTTGCGATCATCGGCAAGGGCCGGCTGGCGCCGGGCACCGCGCGATGAGCGCTCCCGAACCCTCGCTGCGTCTCGCGACGGCCGAAGCCGAGGCAGCGGCGGCACGCGCGCGGCTCAACGCCACGCTGGGGCGGCTGCAGGTCCGGCTCAACCCGCGCACGCTCGCGCTGCAGGCGGCGCGTGAGATCACCGACAAGAGCGGTGCCGCGGCGCAGGCCAGTCTCAACACCGCGGTGCGCAATCCGGGTGCCGTCGCCGGCGCCACTGCGGTCGCCGGCCTGTTCCTCGCCCGTCACCGTATCGCGGCGCTGTTTCGCCGCAAGCCCAAGCACAAGCCGGGCCACCGCGACCATGAACCCGGTCTCGGCCCGCAGGACTGACCCCGTTCGCAAAAGGATAGCCCCATGACCGACAGCCACGACATCCACGCCCGTATCGACGACGCCAAGCATGTCGCCAGCGATGCCGCACGCCGCACCGCCGATGCGGTCGAGCATAATCCGCTGGCGATCGTCGCCGGCGGCCTCGCCATCGGCGCGCTCGCCGGCGCGCTGATCCCGCGTTCGGCGAAGGAGAAGGAATTGCTCGCTCCGCTCGGCCGGACGCTCGGCGAGCGGGCACGCGGCGCCGTGCAGGCGGCGCGCGAGGCCGGTGCCAGCGAGCTGCAGAATGCCGGCCTGTCCAAGGATGCCGCCAAGGATCAGGTCAAGTCGCTGTTCCAGGGCATCGCCAAGGCCGCCTCGACCGCCGGCTCCGCCGCGGTGAAGACGGCCGCCAACAAGGCGTGATACCGGCGCGACGCCGCCGTTCGCGCGGCGGTGTCGCGGGGGTTCAATAGTGCGGCGCAACAGGCTAGGGCGCTGGGCTTGACCCTCACACCCGGGATACGCGCATGAGCAAGCTTCACCTCGTCTTCGGCGGCCGCGTCAAAGACCCCCGTACCCTCGAGTTCGCCGATCCGTCGCAGCTCGAGATCGTCGGCATCTACGCCGATTATGCCAGCGCCGAAAAGGCGTGGCGCGCCCATGCGCAGCGCACCGTCGACGATGCGGAGATGAAGTTCGTCGTCGTCCACCTCCACCGCCTGCTGGAACCCGAACTGCTCGCCCCGCCGGCGGCGTAATCGTCAGACCCGTCCGGCGACCATCGCCCTGATGTCGACCCGTGCCTTCAGCCGGGCGGCGAGCAGGGCGGTGCCGCTGATCTTGCGCTGGACGAACAAGGTGTCGGCGGGGGGCAGATGCCAGGTCGCACGGTCGCGTGCCATCTCGATCCCCTGTTCGCGCACGACGCCGACGAAGGCGCGGTCGCCGAAGTCGAACGGGCCGGGGCGGTTGAGTTCGCCGAGGATCACGTCGATCATCGCATCGACCAGCGGACGATGCCGCGCCGCCGCCGCCTCGCCGAGGAAGCCCGCCGCGATCGCCGCCGCGCGCACCGCGTCGCGCTCGCCCGACAGGCCGGCGGCGAGCAGCCGGCGATAGCCCGCCGCCGTCGCCGGCGCGACCGGTCGGGCCGCGCCGAAATCGAGCAGCACGATCCGGCCCGTCTCGGGCTGCCAGCGGTAATTGGCGAAATTGGGGTCGGTCTGCATCAGCCCCCAGTCGAGCAGCTCACGCAGCACCAGTGCGATCAGGCTGTGCATCGCATCGTCGCGCACCGATTGGTCCGCCGTCTCCAGCGTCTCGATCGGCACGCCTGCGACATAGCTCATCGCCAGGACATTGGGGGTGGTGAGGTCGGGATCGAGTTCGGGTACGACGAACGCCGGCTCGCCCGCGAGCAGGTCGCGATAGCGCGTCATCATCGCGCCCTCGCGCAGATAATCCGCCTCCTCGTGCAGCTGCCGCTTCGCCTCGTCGAGCAGCGGCGCGATGTCGAGTTCCTTGGGCAGCAGGCCAGAGACGCGCAGTAGGGTCGCGACATTGTCGACATCGGCGTCGATGCTCTGCATCACGCCGGGATATTGTACCTTGATCGCCAGTTCGCGGCCGTCGGGCAGGTGGGCGCGATGGACCTGACCGATCGAGGCGGCGGCGATGGGATGCGCCTGGAAATGCGCGAAGCGCCGTCGCCAGTCGCGCCCCCAGGCGGCGGTGAGCACCGTGTTGAGCTGCGGCGGCGGCATATGGTGCGCGTCGTTGCGTAGTCGGGACAGGATCGTCGCGAGTTCGGGCGGCAGCATGTCGCCCGCATCCATCGAGATCATCTGGCCGAGCTTCATCGCCGCGCCGCGCAGATGCGCGAGCTGATCGGCGACGCGGGTCGCATTGGCGGGGGTGAGCAGCAGATCGCCCATCCGCGGCCGCTCACCCGCCGCCAGCCGCCGCGCGCCCTCGGCGACGACGCCGCCACCGACCCCCGCGGCAAGCCGCCCGAAGGCGCCGAGCCGCGACAGCCGGCCGCTCGGCACCGCACGGCCCTTGTCGGATCGCTCGTCGTTCATCGGCGTGGTGCCGTCACGGGATCAACCGGTCGGCGCGCAGCCGCTCGAACAGGGCGAAGAAGGCGTCGTCGGTCGGCTGATAGGCGGTGAAGCCCAGCTTGCGGCTCTTCGACATGTCGGTGACGACTTCGATCGGCCGGCCGAGGTCGGCGTCGGTGTGCCACGGCGAGGCGAGGCGGGCGAGGTCGGGCTCAGCCAGTCCCTCGCGCGTCGCGATCTCGCGCCACAGGTTCGCGTCGTCCGCCATCTGCTGTTCGAGCGGCATCACCGTCCCGTCGAACGGCGCAACTTCCACGCCGAACCAGTCGGCGATCCGCTGCCACATCCAGCTCCAGCGGAAGACATCGCCGTTGACGATATTGAACGCCTCGTTCGCCGCTGCCGGCGTGGTCGCCGCCCACAGCAGATGCCGGGCGAGCTGGCCGGCGTCGGTCATGTCGGTGAGGCCGTTCCACTGCGCCGCTGATCCGGGGAAGCGGAACGGTCGCCCCGTCTCGCGGCACATGGTCGCATAGACCGCGAGCGTCGTGCCCATGTTCATCGCATTGCCGACCGCCTTGCCGATCACCGTATGCGGACGGTGGACGCTCCAGCTGAACCCGTCGCGTTCCGCCGCGGCGAACACCTCGTCCTCCTGGGCGTAATAGAAATTCTCGACATCGAGCCGGCCCTGTTCCTCGCGGAACGGCGTCTGCGGCAGCGTGCCTTTGCCATAGGCCTCGAACGGCCCGAGATAATGTTTGAGGCCGGTGACGAGCGCGACATGGCGCGCCGCGCCGTCATTGGCGCGCAGCCCGTCGAGCAGGTTGCGGACCATCGTCGCATTGACGCGGATATTCTCCGCCTCGCTGTCCTGCCGCAGCCAGGTGGTGATGAACACGGCATCGGGCCGCAGCCCGGCCAGCGCGGTGGCGGTACCCGCCGCGTCGAGCAGGTCGGCGGCGACCGGGGTCACACCCTGCTGTTCGCCGGGACGACGGGCGAGGCCATGGACCTGCCAGCCCTGTTCGACGAGCAGCGCGGCGGTAGCGCTGCCGACGATTCCGCTCGCGCCGACGATCAATGCCTGTTTGGTCATGCTAAGCCTTTGATAGAACAGGCCGCTGCCAACGCAGGGGGACTGCCAAGGGTCCGTCAGACGCGGGCGAACAGATGGAAACGCAGCGTTGCACGCGGCGTAAAGCCGAGCCGGCGATAGAGCGCGATCGCGCCGTCATTGTCGGCATAACTGGTCAGGAACGGCACGTCGCCCGCCGCGCGGATCGCCGTCGCGACGCTGGCGATCAGGCGCGCCGCTTTGCCGCCGCCCCGATGATCGGGATGGGTGCAGACGCCGCTGATCTCGCGAAAGCCGGGAAGCGCGAGCCGCGTCCCGGCCATTGCCACCAGCCGGCCGCCGCTGCGCATGCCGACGAAGCCGCCGAACCGGTGCGTCCGCCGGAAGAAGGGGCCGGGACGGGTGAGGGTGGCAAGGGCGAGCATCTCGGCGGCATCGTCCTCGCCCAACGGCAGGATCCCGGCATCGTCGGCCGCCGCCACGGGGGTTTCCGCTATCATCTGGAGGCAGGCGGCGCGGCTGGTGCAGTGAAAGCCGGGCAGGGTCGCAGCCGGCGCGACTTCGATCAAGCCGATCGTCTCGCCCGGCGCGACCAGTGCGGCCAGCGCCGCGCCGTTCGATCGGCCGCCGGGCGCCAGTGCCGCAAACAGGCCATGGTCGGGATCGATCCGCCGCGCCTCGCCGTCGCCGCTCGCCAGCGGCGCCAGCCGGGTCGTCAGCGCATGCCAGACCGGCGCGTCAAGCGGATGCGACACGCTCAGCCATAAGGTGGCTGGTGATAGCCGGCGGGGGAGGTGGTGAAGATCTCGCAGCCGTCCTCGGTGATGCCGATCGAATGTTCGAACTGCGCCGACAGCGAGCGGTCGCGCGTCACCGCGGTCCAGCCGTCGTCGAGCAGCTTGACGTCGGGGCGGCCGATATTGATCATCGGTTCGATCGTGAAGATCATCCCGGGCTTGAGCTCGGGGCCGGTGCCCGGCTTGCCGACATGCACCACCTCGGGCGCGTCGTGGAACAGCCGGCCGAGGCCATGGCCGCAGAAGTCGCGCACGACGCCATAGCGATGCTTTTCCGCATGGCGCTGGATCGCATTGGCGACATCGCCCATGTGGTTGCCGGGCCGCGCCTGTTCGATGCCGAGCATCAGGCATTCATAGGTCACCTCGACCAGCCGCCGCGCCTTCAACGGCACCTCGCCGATCAGGTACATGCGGCTCGAATCGCCATGCCAGCCATCGACGATCGGCGTCACGTCGACATTGACGATGTCGCCCGACTTAAGCGTCTTGTCCGACGGGATGCCGTGGCAGACGACGTGGTTGATCGAGATGCACGTCGAATGCGTGTAACCGCGATAACCGAGCGTCGCCGGTACGCCGTCGCGCGCGACGATGAAGTCGTAGATCAGCCGGTCGAGCTCCGCGGTGGTGACGCCCGGCACCATATGGGGCACGAGCATGTCGAGCGTCTCGGCGGCGAGCCGGCCTGCCTTGTGCATCCCGGCGAAGGCGGCCGGGCCGTGCAATTTGATCGCGCCGGTGCGGCCTTCGGGAGCGTCGGAGGTAACGGTCACATATTCGGTCATCGCCGCGATATAGCGTGGTCGCCGCGATTTTGCGAGGCTATGACCGGGGGATGGAGCAGGAACGTATCTGGACCGCCGCGCTGGTCGTGATCGGGGATGAAATCCTCTCCGGCCGGACGCAGGACAAGAATATCGCGCAGCTGGCAAGCTGGCTCAACGTCCAGGGCATCCGCCTTGCCGAGGTGCGCGTCGTGCCGGATCGCGAGCCGGCGATCGTCGAGGCGGTCAACATCCTGCGCGCGCGCAACGACTATCTCTTCACCACCGGCGGCATCGGCCCGACGCATGACGACATCACCGTCGACGCGATCGCCGCGGCGCTGGGCGTGGCGGTCGAGCACCATCCCGAAGCGATGGCGACGCTCGAAGCCTATTATGCGACGCGCGGCGGACTGACCGAGACGCGGGCGCGCATGGCGCGGGTGCCGGCGGGGGCGGGCCTCATCCCCAATCGCGTGTCGGGTGCGCCGGGTATCCGGGTCGGCAACATCTTCATCATGGCCGGCGTACCGCATATCACCGCCGGCATGCTCGACGCGCTGACCGGGACGCTGGAAGGGGGCCGGCCGGTGGTGTCGGGCACGATCGGCTGCTGGGTCGCCGAGAGCGAGGTCGCCGATCTGCTGCGCGACTCGGAGAAGGCGCATGCGGGCGTCTCGATCGGGTCCTACCCCTTCTTCCGCGACGGGCGGACGGGGGCCAATTTCGTCGTGCGCAGTGCAGACGCGGATCTGGTCGCGCAATGCGTCGCCGATCTGACGCAGGCGCTCGAGGCGGGCGGGCGAACGGTGACGGTCGGCGGGATCTGAGCGGGCGCGCCGCGTCTCGCGGTGGCGGTGCCGTGTCGGTCGAGCAATCGGCCTCGTCGCGCCGATGTAGGTGCTCACGGAATTCTCACCTCGGCGTACACCAGTATTCCCGCGCAAGCGGAACTCCAGTGGCCAAGCAGGGCGAGATCTGGCGGCAGGAAGAACTGGGCTCCCGCCTTGGCGGGAGCCCTGGTGCGCTTTACCGGAAGCCTCGCACACGCAGAGAATAGCGGTCAAATCTTCGGGACTGCTGCGCGTAATGCCCTGCCGCTGCCCATGAGCCCGCCCCGCTTCACCCGCTGAACGCCCCGACATCGGCGATCGCCAGCTTCGCCGCCGGCACCGCGGTCGCCGGGAAGCTCAGCCGCAGGAAGCGCAGCTCGCGCGGCGCGGCGAACGGGATACGCTGCGTCGCCAGCGCATAAGCGATGTTCTGGAACTCGCCTTCACCGGCGTCGGTCCAGTGCGTGCCGTCGAGGCTGGTTTCGGCATGATAGCCGCGCGGCGGCGCGCTGGCGGTGTCCGGGTGCCGCCATGGCGTCAGGCTGAACCCGGCGACGGTCTGCGCGCGGCCGAGATCGAGCGTCACGCTTGCCGGCGTCGCGGCGGGGGCGGGTTGCGACCAGATCGTGTCGCCATTGCCGTCGAGCAAAGCTTCGGCGCCCGGCGCGCTCGCCGTGACGACCTTCCAGCCGCGCGGTGACAGGGCGGTAGCATCGGCGACGCGCGGGGCGGCGACGGCGACCGGCGCGACGCTGTGGAACAGCGCGACTTCGCTGATCGCCGGGCAGGCGGGGGCGTCGAGGATCACCAGCCGCAGCCGGCGCGCGTCGATCGGCCGGGGCAGGCGGATGATCCGCTGCGCGCCGATGCAGCTCTTTTCGGCGAGCCGCTGCCAGCGGCCGCCGACCTCCGCCTCGACCGCGAAGCGGGTGACGCGGACGCCGAGCAGCAGAAATTCGCGCAACCGGATAAGGTCGAAGCGGCGGCCCGGCGGCAGGTCGAGCGTCAGCGTCGGCGTGGTGATGCCGTCGGGGGTCGACCAATAGCTGTCACGATCGCCGTCGAGGACCTTGGCGGGGGCGAAGGCCGCGCCGCGCGTCGCGCTCGCCGAAGCGACCGCGCCCTGTGCGAGATCCTTGGCAAAGCTCGCCTCCAGCGCCGCGCCGAAGCTCTTGAGCACCGCGACGTCGTGATCGGGGATGCGACCGCGCCGGTCGGGCGGCAGATTGAGGTTGAGGTTGGTGCCCCGCCCGATCGATTCGTCGTGCAGCCGGATCAGCCGCTCCGGCGTCTTCACTGCGCCGTCCTCGTCGGGATGGTAGAACCAGCCGGGCCGGATCGACACGTCGGTCTCCGCCGGCCACCACAGGGAACCGCCGCGGACGCCGCTGTTGCCCTCGCTTTGCACATAGGGATGATCGGGCATCGTCGGCCAGCAGGGATCGCCGGCGACGCCATCCTCGTTGCCGACCCAACGGATGTCCGCGCCGAGCGGATCGAAGGTGCAGGCCATCGGCTGATGCTGGTGGACGAGCGCGATGATCGACGGCCAGTTATAATATTTGGGCGCATCGATCTTCCGCGTCTCGCGGGCGCCGCCATAATAGCCGTCGCCGCCATTGGCGCCGTCGAACCAGAATTCGAACAATTCGCCATAGCGGGTGCACAGCTCGACCACCTGCTTGCGGTAATAGTCGATATAGGCGGGGCGGCCGTATTCGGGATGATTGCGGTCCCAGGGCGACAGATACAGGCCGAACGACAGGCCGGCGCGGCGCGTCGCCTGTTCCATTTCGCGGACGATATCGCCCTTGCCGTTCTTGTAGGGGCTGTTGCGGATGCAATGTTCGGTCAGCTGCGTCGGCCACAGGCAGAAACCGTCGTGATGCTTGGCGGTGAGGATGATGCCGCGCATCCCGCCGGCCTTGGCGGCGGCGACGATCTGGTCCGGCGCGAAGTCGGTCGGGTTGAACAGCGCCGGGCTCTCGTCGCCATAGCCCCATTCGCGATTGGTGAAGGTGTTGATCGAGAAATGGACGAAGGCGTAGCGTTCGCGGCGATGCCAGGCGAGCTGGCGCGGCGAGGGTGTCGCACCATAGGGCTTGGGCGTACCGGCCGTGGAGGCGGGCGCGGCGAGCGCGGGCATGGCGGTGGCGGCGAGGCCGGTGGCGAGGATGGTACGGCGGCTGAGGTCGGTCACGAAACTCTCCGATTGGATGGCGGTCAGGCGCTGGCAGCGCGGCCGTGCGATGGCGGCCGGTCGGCCTTGGCGGCACCGAAGGCCGTGTTGGGCATCGCGCTCATCGTGAAGCTGAGGCGGCCGCCCTGCATCAGCTCGGCATGGCTGATCCACGACTTGGTCCACGGCCGGCCGTTGAACGTCACCGCGCGGATATACGGCGTGTCGGCGCGGTTGCCCGGCGCCTCGATCGTCAGGCTCTTGCCGCCAGGCAGGCGCAACTCGGCGCGTTCGAACAGGGGCGAGCCGAAGACATAGACCGCCTCGACCGGATCGACCGGATAGAAGCCGAGCGACGACAGCACGAACCACGCGCTCATCTGCCCGCAATCGTCGTTGCCGATGATCCCGTCGGGGTCGTTCTTGTACATTTCGGTGCACAGGCGCCGCACCATCGCCTGCGTCTTCCACGCCGCGCCGGCATAGACGTAGAGATAGGCGACGTGATGGTTGGGCTCGTTGCCATGCGCATATTGGCCGACGAGGCCGCTGATGTCGGGCGGCGCATTGGCCGGCAGCGTCGACGGCGCGGTGAACAGCGCGTCGAGCCGCGCCTCGAACCTCGCATCGCCGCCCATATGGTCGATCAGGCCATAGACGTCATGCTGGTTGAGGAAGGTCGCCTGCCAGCCGTTCGCCTCGGTATAGTCGCGCCACCACGGCTTGGGCATATGGCCGAGCTGGACGGGATCATAGGGCGACCACCACTGGCCGTTGGCGAAGCGCGGCTTGGCGAAGCCCGCCTTGCCGTCGATGACGTTGCGCCAGTTGCCCGACCGCTTGAGCAGCCGGTCCGCCGCGGCGCCCTCCCCCGCCGCGCGGGCGAGGTGCGCCGAGGCCCAGTCGTCATAGGCATATTCCTGCGTCCGGCTGACGCTTTCGAACCAGACGTCGGCGGGGACATAGCCCTTGGCGTCATAGACGTCGCGGCCCTTGCTGTTGTCGAGGTCGGGCGCGGTGAAGTCGAAGCTGCGCTTGGCGATCGCCGGCCAGGCGGCGGCATAATCGGCGGCGATCCCCTTGGCCTGCGCCTCGGCGAGGACCGATACCGCGTGCCAGCCGATCATCGTCCCCGTCTCGACCCCCTGCAACGGCCAGACCGGCGGGCCGTAGACGCTCTGCTGCGTCTGGCGGATCAGGTCGTGGACCAGCGCCTGCGCCTGATCGGGGGCGACGATGGTGAGCAGCGGATGCAGCGCGCGATAGGTGTCCCACAGCGAATAGCTGCTGTACGCGCGCTCGCCCGCGCCGAGCCGGTGCGGCTTGCGGTCGAGCCCGATGTAGCGGCCGTCGACATCGGAGAAGAGCGTCGGCGCGAGCAGCGCATGATACAGCGCGGAGGCGAAGATGACGCGCTGATCGGCGCTGCCGCCGGCGATGCGCACGCCGGCGAAGGCCTCTGCCCAGCGGTCCTGCGCGGCGCGGCGCACCGCGTCGAAATCCCAGCTCTTGCCCTCGGCGGCGAGGTTGGCGCGCGCACCGGCGACGTCGACGCCCGAAATGCCGCAACGGACCAAAATCGGTGCCCCGCCGGCATCGTCATAATGGAGCACCGCCTTCAGCCGGTTGCCCCGCACTGCGCGCGCGCCGGCGGGTTGGCCGGCATCGCCGTCGCCATAGAGCGTGACGCGGCTCGGCGTGCGCGAGGTCTGGAGCGCGAAATGGATATGCCGCCCCTTCGCCCAGCGGTTGACGGTGCGGCTCCCGGTCAGCGTGCCGTCGGCGTCGAGCGTCAGGCTCGCGTCGGTGATCAGCGGCGGCTGGTCGCTCTTGTCGAGGACGAGATGCGACAGGTCGATCAGGATATGCCCCGCACCCGCGGGGAAGGTATAGCGGTGATAGCCGGTCCGTTCGGTGACGGTCAGCTCGGCGCGCACGCCGCTTTCCAGCGCAACGCGATAATAGCCGGGCTCGGCCTGTTCGGCGGTGAACCGCTGGCGGTAGCCGGCATCGGGATCGGCGAGCGGCCCCGGCAGCAATTCGACCTTGCCGCCCGTTTTCGTGCCGGCCGTCGGCACCACCAGCACGTCGAGCATGTCGCCGATGCCGGTGCCCGACAGATGGGTATGGCTGAACCCCATGATCGACGTATCGTCGCGGTGATAGCCGGAGCAGGCGTCCCATCGCTCGACATCGGTGTCGGGGCTGAGCTGAACCATGCCGAACGGCAAAGTCGCGCCGGGATAGGTATGGCCGTGGCCGCCGGTACCGACGAACAGATTGGCCTTGGCCGGCGCGGGCGCCGCGGCGAGGGCCGGCAACGGCAGGGCGAGCGGCAGGCCGGCGGCGGCGGTGCCGGCGAGCAGCGCACGGCGGGAAAGGGTGCGATCGGTCATAGGGGCGCCTTGAGCAATGCGGGCCGGGTCGCGGCGAGATGGAGGATGAGTTCCGCGAACAGGCCATTCGCCCAGGCGAACCAGGCGCGGGTGAATTTGGCGGGATCGTCCTGGTCGAAGCTTTCGTGGATGAAGCCGGTGCCGCCGTCGGTATCGCGCAGGCTGCGCAGCGCGGCGCGGATCGTCGCGTCGTCGGTCGCGGAAAGCGCGCGGATAGTCAGCGACATCGGCCAGATCTGGCCCGCACCGACATGCGGGCCGCCGATGCCCTCGCCGGCGCGGCCGCGGAAGAACCACGGATTGGCCGCGCTCCAGCACGCGGCCTGCGTCCGCCGCCACAGCGGATCGGCCGAGTCGACGCAGCCGAGATAGCCGAGCCCCGACAGCGACGGCACGTTGGCGTCGTCCATGAAGATGGCGTTGCCGAAGCCGTCGACCTCATAGGCCCAGACCTCGCTGCCGTCGCGCAGCCGCATCGTCCCATAGGCCTTGAGCGCCGCCTCGACCTCCGCCGCCAGCGCGGTGGCGGCGGCGGCGAGGGCGGCATCGTGCCGCGCCTCGTTGGCGACGACGGCGAGTTCGCGCAGCGCCGTGACCGCGAACAGATTGCTCGGGATCAGGAAGGGATAGAGGCAGGCATCGTCCGACGGGCGGAAGCCCGAATGGATCAGCCCGACCGGCCGCGTCGGATGGCCGTGACCCCAGAGCAACGTCTCGGTCGGCTGCGGCGCGGAGCGGCGGAAGCTGTACGGGCCGGGGCCGTCCTTCCTCTGCTGTTCGCGGAAGGTGCGGATGCTCGCGCGCGCGGCCTCCGCCCAGGTCGCGTCGAAGGGCGCGGCATCGCCGGTCGCGCGCCAGTATCCATGCGCGAGCCGCATCGGATAGCAGAGCGAGTCGATCTCCCACTTCCGTTCGGCGACGCCCGGCTTCATCTCCGTCTCGTCCTTCTGCGACCATTCGAGGTTCGACCTGGCGGTCGGGTCCTCCATGAAGGCGTTGGCATAGGGATCGATCAGGATGCAGCGCGCCTGCCGGGCGATCAGGCCGCCGATCAGTCGGCGCAGCTCGGGCGCCTTGCGGGCAAGGTGGAGATAGGGCTTCACCTGCGCCGACGAATCGCGCAGCCACAGGCAGGGGATGTCGCCGGTGATGACGAAGCTGTCCGGCTTGCCGTCCACCGTGCCGACCTGCGTCACCGTTGTGTCGAGCGTGTTCGGATAGCAATTGCCGAACATCCAGCGCAGCTTGTCGTCACCGATCCGGCCGGCGACGCGGACCAGCTCGCGCTCCACCGCGGGGCTGGTGAAGCGCCGGTCGGCCGGCGCCGGTCGTTTCGACGGCAGGGATGCGGCGAAGGCCGGCGTCGCCAGCCCCGCGGCGGCCACGACCCCGCCGGCGAGCACGCTGCGGCGGGGCAGGGCGATGTCGCCCGCGGCACGGAGTTCTCCGCTCATTTCGGCAGCTCCATGTCCGTCCCCGTCACGGTGAAGTCGAACCATTGCCCCGCGCCGTCACCCGGCTGACCACCGCCGACGTAGAGCCGGTAGGCGCCGGGGACGACGTGGCGGCGGCCGTCGCGATCGACGATGCTCATGCCGCGCGGATCGATCGTGAAGCGCACATTGCTGCTGCGCCCGCGCGCGACGGCGATGCGGCGGAAGCCGACGAGCTGGCGTTGCAGCACCGCGTCATTGCCGCCGAGGCCGGTTCCTGCCGGCGGGACGAGATAGGCCTGCACCACCTCCTCGCCGTCGCGCGCGCCGCTGTTCGTCACCATCGTGTCGATCGTCAGCGTGCCGCCCGCCGCGACTGATGCGGCGCCGCGCGGTGCCGCATAGCCGAAGCGCGTGTAGCTGAGGCCATGGCCGAAGCCCCACAGCGGCGTGCCGGTGAAATAGCGATAGGTGCGCTCCTTCATGTTGTAATCGGTGAAGGCGGGCAGGTCGGCGGTGGTGCGGTACAGCGTCACCGGCAGGCGCCCGGCGGGATTGGTCGCCCCCGACAGCACGTCGGCGAGCGCGGTGCCGCCCGCCTCGCCGCCATACCAATTGGCGAGGATCGCATCGGCGGCGGCGGGATCGACCGCCACCGCGCTGCCGCTGGTCAGCACCAGGACGATCGGCTTGCCCGTCGCCTTGAGCGCGGCGAGCAGCCGCAGCTGCGGCTCGGGCAGAGCGATGTCGGTCCGGTCGCCGCCGACGAAGCCGGGGACGGAGACGGAGAGCGCCTCGCCTTCCAGATCGGGCGACAGGCCGGCGACCACCACCGCGACGTCGGACTGGCGCGCCGCCTCGACCGCCTGCGCGAGCAACGGCTCGGCGGGCGGCAGCCACAACAGACGGAAGCTGTCGTCCTCCGACCGATGGTCGAGCCGGATGTCGATCGGCTGCGGCGTGCCGTCGCTGTCGATGACGAGGTCGACGCGGCCCTTGGGCAGATCGCCGTCGTGCAGCGTCTTGCCGCCGAGCGTCAGCGTCGCGCGGTCGTGGACCGTGCAATCCTTCCAGCATTGCGTCTGGTCGAGGATCAGATGGTAGCGGCCGGGCGCGGGCGGCACGAACTCGCCGGTCCAGCGCGCGGTATAGCCGATCGCGGGCAGGCCGGGCGCGGGCGGCGCGCGGTTGACGTCGAGGTCGATGCGACGGTCCTGCCGCACGGTCGGTGCGCCGCTGCCGCCGGTATAGGTGGCGCGCAGGCCGGGCTTGCCGTCGGCGCGCAGCGCGGTCTCCGGCACGACGATCGCCGAGCTTTCGGCGAGCAGCGAGCCTTGCGCATAACGGACATTGGCGGCGCCGAAACGCTGGCGAAGGCCTTCGAGCGGCGTCACCGGGTGCATCGCCGTGCCGTGGTAATTGCCCTGCAGCACGCCGAGATCGTCGGCATTGGCGCCGATCACCGCGATCCGGCTCCCGGCGGCGAGCGGCAGGCGCGCGTTGGTATTCTGCAACAGCACGATCGCCTTGCGTGCCGCCTCCAGCGCGACGGCATGATGCGCGGGCGTCGCCAGCTCGCTGGGCTTGATGCTCGCCCAGGGGCTGGTGCCCCCGTAAGCGATGCCGAGCGCGCGGCGGGCGCGCAGCGCGCGGGTCAGCGCGGTATCGACCTCCGCCTGGGTGACGAGGCCCTTGGCGAGCGCTTCGGGCAAGGCGGCATAGGCCGTACCGCAATTGATGTCGGTCCCGCCACGGATGCCCGCCGCCGCCGCGCCGGCCGCGTCGAGCCGGTAATGATGGTAGATCGAGATGTTCGACACCGCGTCGCAGTCCGAGACGGTGAAGCCGGCGAAGCCCCAGTCGTGGCGCAGGCGATCGTTCATCAGCCACGAGGCGGCGCAGGCCGGCACGCCGTGGATGCTGTTATAGGCACACATCAGCGACTGTGCCTTGCCCTCGGTGATCGCGCGGCGGAAGGCGGGAAGATAGGTCGCCTCGAGATCGCGCGGGCTGACGTCGACGTCGAAACTGTCGCGTCCCGCCTCGGGGCCGCTGTGCACCGCGAAATGCTTGGGTGTCGCGACGACGCGCGGGTGCCGGGGGTCGGGGCCTTGCAGGCCGGTGATGAAGCCGACGCCGAGCGACCCGGTCAGATAGGGATCCTCGCCATAGGTTTCCTGCCCGCGGCCCCAGCGCGGATCACGGAAGATGTTGATGTTGGGCGACCAGATCGTCAGCCCCTGATAGATGCGGCGATCCGCGGCGGCGGGTTGCGCGTTGAACTTGGCGCGCGCCTCGGTGCTGACGACGGTGCCGACCTTGTTCATCAGATCGACGTCCCAGGTCGCGGCAAGGCCGATCGCCTGCGGGAAGACCGTGGCATAGCCATCGCGCGCGAGGCCGTGCAGCCCTTCGTTCCACCAGTCATAGGCGGGCAAGCCCGCGGCGGCGTCGGCGGGCGCGGTGCTCTGCAATTGCGCGGCCTTGCGCTCGGGCGACATCGCCGCGACGCTCGCGGCGACCGGATCGGCGGCCTGGGCGAGCAGGAGGAGGGCGGGGATCATAAGGTCGCTCCGAGACAGGGGGAGGAAAGGGTCATCGCGCCAGCGTCCGCAGTACCGGCGTCTGCTGGCCGGTCAGTGTCACCGTGATGCTCTCGCCGGGCAATAGGTCAAAACCATTGTCGGAAGCCTGGCCCGGCATATCGCCCATGTCGATCATCACCGCGCGCGCCAGCCGGGTGGCGGTGATCGTCGCCCGGTCGCCGTCGCGGCGCAGCGTCAGGCCGGGATCGGGATAGGCCATATCCTTGGGCGCGAGCCGCTCGACGATCGTGCGGCTGACGCTGCGCCCGTCGATCAGCAGCTCGGCGACCGCATAGCTCTGCGCCGGCGGGGCGGCGCCGAACAGCGCGGCATCGGGCAGCGTCGCTACCGTCGCGGCGGAGAGCGGCGCGAGCGTCGCCGCCGCCTCGCGCGTCGCCAGCGTCGTGCCGGTCATGTCGCGCACCGTCACCCGCCAGCGCGCCGCGATCGGCGTCGTCGCGTCCGAGATCAGCGTCACCTGCGTGCTCGCGTCCTTATGCTCCGCGACGATCGCCTGCGGTGCGAAGAACCGCCGCGCCTCATACTGGAGCAGCTTCCACTGGCCGAGGTGATCGATGCTCGCCCAGCTGATCGACGGCCAGACGTCGTTGAGCTGCCAGAACAGCGACCCCATCGTCACCGGCCGGCAGGCGCGGTGGTGGCGCGCGGCGAGGCCGATCGCCTGCGCCTGATTGACCTGCGTCAGATAGACGAAGTCGGCGAAGTCCTTGGCCGGCCGCAGCCGCTGGTCGAGGTACAGCCGCAGCCGGGCATTGCCTTCGCCCGCCAGGAACTTCTGATGCGCCTTCATCACCGCGCTGTCGGCATCGAGCGCGCCCGGCCCGGCGAAGTCGCGGATCGTCGCCATCGTCGGCATCGCCTGGAAGCCATATTCGGACATGAAGCGCGGGCAGTGATCGAGATATTGCTCGACCGGCTTCGATCCCGACCAGACGTCCCAGAAATGGCGATCGCCATTGGCGTCGGTATCGGTCGGGCCTTCGTAATCGCTCGACGGCGATCCCGGCATATAGGGCGTGCCGGGACTGTTGCGCGTGACGGCATCGCGCAGCACCCGGTCGAACAGCACCGCCATGCCAGTGCCGATCCGCTCCTGCTCGTCGGGGCCGACCGCCGTCTTGAACGCCTTGCGGTCGCTCCAATTCTCCCAGCCGGACAGGACTTCGTTATTGCCCGCCCAGAGGACGATCGAGGGATGGTCGCCGAGCCGCGCGACCTGCTCGTCCGCCTCGATGCGGACGTTCTCGCGGAATGCGGCCTCGGGCGGCGTCACCGAGCCGCCGAACATGAAATCCTGCCAGATCATCAGACCCAGCCGGTCGGCCATTTCGTAAAAGTCATCGTCGAGATAATAGCCGCCGCCCCAGACGCGGATCATGTTCATATTGGCGTCGCGCGCCGCGGTGAGCAGCCCCTGCATCTCGGCCGCCTCGACACGCGCCGGGAAGCTGTCGAACGGGATCAGATTGGCGCCCTTGGCGAAGACGCGATTGCCGTTGACGACGAAGGCGAAGGCGCCATCACGCCGGTCGAGCGACACGGTGCGCAGCCCGATGCGCCGCGCCCGCTGCTCGCTCGCCGCGCCGTCGACCAGCAGGGTCGTCGCGACGGTGTAGAGCGGCTGCGCGCCATAACCGGCGGGTTGCCAGCGCTGCGGCGCGGCGACGGTGAGCGGGATCGCGACGCGGTTGAGCCCGGCGGCGACCGCCACCGCCTGTTCGACGGTGCGCGCGGTGCCGTCGGGCGCGGTCAGCGTCGTGCGCAGCATCACCGTCTTCGCCCGGTCGGCGACGATCGTCGCGCGCGCGGTCAGCCGCGCCTCGGCATCGTTGAGCGCATCCTGTTCGACGCGCAGCGTCTCGATCCGCGCCGCGTCCCACGCCTCGAGCCGCGCCGGCCGCCACAGGCCGATGGTGACGATCCGCGGACCCCAGTCCCAGCCATATTGGTATTTCGGCTTGCGGATATAGGGCGAGGTCTGGCGGTCGCCGGGATCGTCCTTGAACGCCGAGACATATTCCCCGGGCAGCGGGTGCTTGGCGGCGAGGACCAGCGGCGCGAGCTGCTTGATCGGCGAGGCGATGGTGACGAGGATCTCATTGTCGCCGGCCTTGAGCAGCGACTTGGCATCCGCGCGCCAGCGGCGATGCGCATTGTCGGCGGAGAGCAGCACGCGACCGTTGACGCGCACCGTCGCGAAGGTGTCGAGCCCGTCGAAGACGAGGTCGAGATGGTCGCGCGCCAGCATCGCCGGCGACATCGCGATCTGCGTGCGGAACTGCCAGTCGGTCAGGCCGACCCATTGGATCGCGGCTTCGTTGGTGCCCTTGAACGGATCGGGGACGCGGTGGGCGGCGATCAGATCCTGCTGGACGCTGCCCGGCACGTGCGCGGGCAGCCAGCGCGTTTCCTTGGGATGCGCCTGTCCGGCAGCGCTGTCGGCGGGATCGATCCGCACCTGCCAGCCACGGTCGAGCGCCACGTCCGTGCGCGGCGCGGCGAAGGCCGGCGTCGATGCGAGCAGGGCGAAGAAAAGGGGGAGGGCGGGCTTCACTGGACAGGCTCCGTCAACTGGACGTGATCGACCACGTAGAGCGGGTCGACTAGCGGCGAGGTGAATTGCAGGCAGAGGTCGGCGTCGCGCGTCTGCGGCGGCAGCGCGGCCTCGAAGCGCATCCGGTTGGGCGCGCTTGCCGGATCGGGCAGTGGGAAGGTCGCCAGCACCGCCGGCCGCGGCGCGTCCTTCGTCGGGCAGCCGGCGGTGACGACCAGCTCGCCGTGCGGCGTGACGTTGTAATGCGCGCGCAGCTTGGTGAACTCGTGCGCGAGCCCGAACGGCCGCGGCAGTCGCGCGACGTCCAGCGCGATCGTCCTCGCGCGGGCGATCGGTGCAGCGGGGAAGACCGAGCAAGTGTCGAACAGGTCGATCTTATAGGCGGGCGCGTCGGCGGTGGCGTCGGCGGTCAGCGGTACGTGCAGCGCCAGCGATCCGGTCGGGCAGGCGGTGAGCGCGTCATTGCCAGCGCCGAGCAACGCCTGCCGGTCGGTCGCGAAGCTGCGCGGCGCCGCCAGCGCCACGCCCGCGGCATCGAAGGCGGCGGCGCGGATCGTCGCGCCGGGTGCCAGCGTCAGCGGCGCGGCATAGCGCCGACTGTTGGCGGCGGGGGCGCTGCCGTCGAGCGTGTAGCGGATCGTGCCGAGCGGGGCCTGTGTCGCCAGGGCGACCGTCATGCGCCCGCTGCGCAGCACGTCGCCGCGCTTGCCCTCCAGCGTGTACGTGACCGCGAAGGCGCTGTCGGCGACCTCCAGCCCTGCCCGCCGCCAGCGCGCGATCTGCGGCTGGAGCCGTGCGACGAAGCCGGGAAAGTTGCGCGCACCCGGCGCCGACCAGCTGATCTCGGCGAGCGCCGCGGCGCGCGGGAAGATCGCATGCTGCACCTGCCGCGCGGTGATGAGATATTCGCTGAACGCATTGCCCTGCGCGCCGAGGATATGTCCGGCGGCGGCGGCATCGATGCCCGCGGGCAGCGGATCGTAGCGATACAGGTCGGCCAGCGTCTGGATCGCCAGCCGGCCGGGCGGCTCGTCCGCCTGATCGCTCTGCGCATTGTCGAGGTAGAGCGTCGGCCCCGGCGACAGCACGACATCGTGCCCGCGCTTCGCCGCCTCGACCGCGCCCGCCTCGCCGCGCCACGACATCACCGCCGCCGATCGCGGCAATTCGCCTTCGAGGATCTCGTCCCAGCCGATCAGCCGCCGGTTGCGCTTGGCGAGATAGGCGGCGAGCTGGCCGATCAGCCAGCTCTGCATCTGCATCTCGGTCTTGAGGCCGAGCGATGCCATCTGCGCCTGCACAGCGGGCGAGCGCTCCCATTGATCCTTGACCGCCTCGTCGCCGCCGAGATGGACATACGGCCCCGGAAATACCGCGAGCAGCTCGTCGAGGATGTCCTCGACGAACCGCACCGTCTCTGGGCGCGGGTTGAGCAGATACGGATTGACGCCCCAGTCGTGGCCGACTGCGGGCCGATCGCCGAGCACGCCATGTTCGGGATAGGCGGCGACCAGGGCCTGCGCATGGCCGGGCAGGTCGATCTCTGGCACGATGACGATACCGCGCTCGGCGGCATAGGCGACGAGGCCGCGCAGCTCCGCCTGCGTATAGAAGCCGCCGACGCGCGCTCCCGGCGGGCCGCCGGCGGAGGGCGGGGTGCGCCAGGCGCCGACCTCGGTCAGCTTGGGATAGCGTCTGACCTCGAACCGCCAGCCCTGATCGTCGCTGAGATGGAGATGGAGCGTGTTGAGCTTCACCGCCGCCATCTGGTCGACGATATCGCGCAGCACCGCGACGGGCTGGAAATGCCGCGCCGGATCGATCATCAGCCCGCGCCAGGCGAAGCGCGGCGCATCGGCGATGGCGAGCGCCGGCACCGCGACCGGCCGGCCATAAGCGCGATCCGGGCTGAGCAATTGCGCGAGCGTCATCGCGCCGTGGACGAGGCCGCGATCGCCCGATGCACTGATCCGGATGCCGTGCGCATCGCTGTCGAGCCGATAGGCCTCGTCGCCGGTGACGGTCGCATCGCGGACGAAGCGGATCGCGGCCTCGCCGGCGACCGGTGCGAGCGCGATCCCGCGCGCGGCGCGGACGTGCTGGGCGAGCAACCGCGCGGCCGCCGCCGCACCGGCATCGCCCGGCGGTGTGCCGACCCGCGCGCCGTCGGCGACGAGGAAGCTTCCGCTGCCCTGCGTCACGCTCTGCGGCAGGGGGACGAGCGGCAGCTCGCCCGCAGCCGGCGGGGCGGGGCGGGCGGCGGCGGGCGCGGTCAGCAGCGCCAGCGCAGCGCCGACGACGATCGCGATTCCCGGTTGCTCCCTCATGGCCGCCCCTTGGTCCTGTTTTGGTATTGATGGTATCTTGGCCGACGCTTTCCGCGGCGTCCATGCCTGATCTGCAAAAAAGCCCCGGCAGCCGCATCACGGGCTGCCGAGGCAATGATTTTTTACACACGTTATTTGAGTGGTTTGACCGGGGCGTCTTACATCCGGAACGACACCGCCGCCGCGAACGTGCGGCCGTTCTTGTAGAAGGCGGTGGGCCGGTCCGGCGTCGCATTATATTGCAGGTACGTCTCGTCGAGCAGGTTCTGCGCGTTGACGCTGAGCACGATGCCCTTGGTGATGTTGAGCGAGGCGGAGGCATCGAGCTGGCTGTAGGGCGCGACCATTTCGCGCGAGCCGAGCCGGCCGATCGTGCGGAAATAGCTCGACCGGTAATTGTAACTGACCCGCGCCTGGAACGGTCCCTTTTCGAAATAGGGGATCACGTTAACCGTATGCTTCGACAGATAGGGCAGGTTGAGCGTCGTGCCGGTCACGTCGGTATTGGAGGTCGAACTTTCCTGATAGGAATAATTCGCCTGCAAGCCGAAGCCGCCCCAGATGTCGCTCTGCGCGGAGATCAACGCGCCGTTGACCTTCGCCTTGCCGCCATTGATCGGCTGGTTGACGTTGTAGGTCGCCAGCGCGCCGGTCAGTGAGTTGAAGAAGACCGCATTGGTCCGCGTGTTAAAAATATAGTTGCTGATCTCGCGTCGGAACAGCTCGACCGCCAGCAGGCTGCCGGCGCGGGGGTAATATTCGGCGGTCAGTTCGTAATTGGTCGACTCATAGGGCTTGAGGTTGGGATTGCCGCCGCCACCGTCGAGCGTGACGTTGTTGAGTGAGGTCGCCGCCGCCAGATCCTCGTAGCGCGGCCGCGCGATGACCCGCGCCGCCGCACCGCGGACGATCACCTTCGGCGTGATCGAATAGGCGATGTTGAGGCTCGGCAGGAACTTGAGATAGTCGTTCACCGTGCGGGTCGGCACCGGCACCGGATTGACCGTGTTGCTCAGCGTCGTCGCGTAATTGGAGATGTCGCGGGTATAGACGAGCCGGCCGCCGATATTGCCGCGCAGCCCGTCCTGATCGAAATTGGCCTGGGCATAGGAGGCCATGACCGTTTCGCGCACCTCGGTCGAGGCACCGACCTTGGTGACGAGCGGGCTGTTGATCGCATTGGCGAGGATGTCGATCACCGACTGCTGCGGCAGGTTGAGATATTTGGTGGCATTGCCCATGCCGCCGCTGCCGTCGAACGTACCGTCGGGCGTGGTCAGCGCGGTGACGCCGAGCTGGGTGACGTCGAGCGACTGCTGCAGATAGGTGTTGATCCCGCGCGCATCGACGCGATTGACGTGATCGGTGACGCGGCTGCCGAGCAGGATCTCCGTGAACGGCCCGACGCTGACCGGGATGGTCGCGTCATAGCCGCCGAAGATATCGCGATCGGTGGTGACGCTATAGTCCAGCCCGCCGATCTGCGCCGCGACCAATTGCGCCCCGGTCGACGTCAGCACCGGCCGCCCCTCGATCTGCGCGGCGTTGTTGTTCGGATTGGTGAAATAGTTCGCCGGATTGGTCAGGTCGCCGACGAAATTGACCGTCGCGGTGTTGTTGGTGAAGGCGTAGCTGTACGGCAGCTTGGTCTGCACGTTGAACAGATATTCGGGATTGCGGCCGCCCTTCGCGCGCGACCAGCCGCCCGAGAAGTTGACCTTGGCGCCGCCGTCGCCCTCCCAGTCGGCGAACAGGTTGAGATTGTCGGTCTTGAGGCTGGTGCGGCGGACGAGCGTATCGAGCTGCGCGCTCTGGCTCGTCGCCGCGCCGAAGCTCGCGGCGGTGACGACGCCGTTGCTGATCGTCGCGGACTGCAACACGTTCCCCGTCCAGGCGCCGGGGATGGTGTACATCGACTGGCTGTAATTGTTGTAATTGCCGTCGATATGCGTGCCGTTGAGGGTGAGAGTCAGGTCGCTGCTCGGCCGGAACTGCATCGTGCCCGACACGCTCTTGCGCTCGCGCTGCTGCTGGAAATAGGCGTAGTTGATGCCGAAGGGCGAGGCCGCCTTGTACAGATCCTCGATCGTGCCGCCGGTGATCGTCGCGCCGGGACTCTTGAGGCTGAGGGTGCCGTCGCTGGCGCGATTGACGAACGGGCTGTTGTAGGTGCCGTCGGCATTGGGTGCGGTATTGTCATAGCCGAAGAATTCGACGCCGGCGCGGGTCAGGTTCTGCTTGTCGTAGGTGGCGGCGACGAGCACGCCGAACGTCTCGTCGGCGTTGCGCCAGCTGTACAGGCCCGAGCCGCGGGCGTTGCCCTTGTCCGACCGGTCATTGTACGAATAGCCGCCCGAGGCGAAGATCGAATTGGCCGGCAGATCGAGCGGCCGGCGCGTGCGGACGATCACCGTACCGCCGAGGCTGCCCTCCTCGATCCGCGGCTCGGGCGACTTGTACACTTCGAGCCGGTCGACCAGTTCGGGGGCGAGCAGCGAATAGTTGAAGGTGCGGCTCGACGGATCATTGTCGTTGCCGCCCCAGTCGGCCGAGGCGAGCGCATGGCCGTCGAGCAGCATGCGGTTGAGCGCCGGATCGGTGCCGAGGATCGCCACCTTCTCGCCTTCGCCGAAGCGCCGGTCGATGCTGACGCCGGGAATGTGCGACAGCGATTCCGCGACGTTGCGATCGGGGAATTTGCCGACGTCTTCCGAGGTGATGACATCGACCACCGCATTGGCGTTGCGCTTGACGTTGATCGCCTTTTGCAGACTGCCGCGATAGCCGGTGACGATGATGTCGCCGTCGGCCGGTGCGTCCGTCGCGGTCGTCGTCGTCGCCGCCTGATCGTCGCTGCCGGGTGGGCTGGCGGTGGGCGCGGTCTGCGCCGTCGACGGAATGGCCGTGGCAAGGCCGGCCAGGGCCGTGGTCACGAGGATCGCATGGCGAAGGTGCATCAGCTTCAGTCCCCTTTGTGGCGCACGCCCGGCCGCATGCTCCGTTCACACAGCCGCATCGGCCGGCGGCGATCCACGAGCGTGCCATTTTGGCATATAAATCCGCTCGCTATGGAAAGGTTATAACCAATCCATGCCAATCCATGCATTAAAAGTGTAACATCGCTCGGCGAATGCGGCGAATTGTGTGACCGGTGGCGTGACCGCTCTGGGACCGGTACGGTCCGAAAGCGTGTAGCGCAGGTAAAGTGTAAAGCGATCAGTGATTTGGGAGAGAGGATCATGCGGGACGACGGATACGGCGGCGGCGGGTGTTGCAACGGTTCGTCGCACACGATCGCGACGGACGAGCGCCGGCAAACGCGGCAAGTGCGGGTGATGCGGGCCGAATCATGACGATGCAGGCGAATCGTCACGACACTTCGGACACCGCTCCGCGAATCACTCTGGAGATCTGCGTCGAGACCGTCGCGGGTGCCGCCGCGGCGATCGCCGGCGGCTGCGACCGGATCGAATTATGTGCCGCGCTCGCACTCGGCGGGCTGACCCCGTCGGCGGGTCTGGTCGCGGCGGTGCTCGATGTGGCGCGACCGGCCGGCGTGGCGGTGCGCGCGATGGTGCGACCGCAGCCGGGCGGCTTCACCTATGACGCGACGACGCTGGCGCTGGCGCAGCGCGAGGCGGCGGCGCTGGTCGCGGCGGGGGTCGACGGCCTCGTCTTCGGCGCGACGCGGGAGGGGGTGCTCGACACGGCGGCGCTGGCAGGCGTCCGCGACGTGTTGCCCGCCACCGTCGGCATGACGCTGCATCGCGCGATCGACGTGGTCGACGATCCGGTCGCCGCGGTCGATACGGCGGTCGCGCTCGGCTTCGACCATATCCTGACCTCGGGCGGTGCGGCCTCGGCGCCCGCCGGGGCGGCGACGATCGCCCGGATGGTGGCGCGCGCCGCGGGCCGCTGCACCGTCATGGCCGGCGCCGGTGTCGCGCCCGGCAATGTCGCCGCGCTGATCGCCGCCACCGGCGTCTGCGCGGTCCACGGCTCGGCGAGCACGGCCGCCGCACCCGCCTCCGCCGAGCGTATCGACTTCGGGCCGCCGCCGCGGATCACCAGCGCCAGGCTTGTCGCGCAGCTACGTCAGGTCATTGACGACCAGTCCAATCTAGGACAATTGTAGGGCAAGGCGCCACTGGCGCCGCTCTGCGAGCCGTGGCACCCGTTGACGCCACAAGCAGCAGAACAGGGAGTGAGGGATGAGTTTCGTGAGCCGGGTGGGGCGGTTTCGTGCCGACAATCCCTCACCGCTCTATCTGCAGCTGCAACAGCTCATCCGCGACGCGATCGGTGGCGAGGTGATCACGCGCGGCGATGCGATTCCGGCCGAGCGCGATCTCGCCGTCGAATATGGCGTGTCGCGCATCACGGTGCGCAAGGCGATCGAGGGGCTGGTCGAGGAAGGCCTGCTCACCCGTCGCCGCGGCGCGGGCACCTTCGTCGCCGGGCGCGTCGAGAAGAATTTCAGCAAATTGTCTTCCTTCTCGGAGGATATGATCGCGCGCGGCCTGACGCCGAGCAGCAGCTGGGTTTCGCGCAGCGTCGGGACCGTCAGCCCCGAGGAATCGATGGCGCTGGCCTTGTCGCCGAGCGCGCCGGTGTTCCGCTTCCAGCGGCTGCGCTTCGCCGACGAGGTGCCGATGGCGCTGGAGGTGGCGACGATCGCCGGTTTCTGCCTGCCGTCGATCGATGCGGTCGAAAGCTCGCTCTACGCCGCGCTGACCGAGGCGGGGCATCGCCCGGTGCGCGCCCTCCAGCGGCTGCGCGCCGTGCCGTTCGGCACCGACCACGCGCGGATGCTCGGCGTCGATCCGGGCTCGCCCGGTCTGCTGATCGAGCGGCGCGGCTTCCTGCGCGACGGCCGCGCCGTCGAATTCACCCGATCCTATTACCGCGGCGACAGCTACGATTTCGTGGCCGAGCTCGCCGACAGCTGACACGAGCCCGGGGGCCCTGAACCAAGTGACGACCGATACGATGACGGGCACGCTGATGCGCGCCGAGACGCTGGAGGCGGGAGCGACCGTCGCCCGGCTGGTGGCGCGCAACACCGCCGCGCTGACCGCGCTCGGCGAGCGGCTGCGTGCGACCCCGCCCGACGTGGTCGTGACCTGCGCGCGCGGATCGTCGGACCATGCCGCGATGTACGGCAAATATCTGATCGAGACGCTCATCGGCGTGCCGGTCGCCTCCGCCGCGCCCTCGGTCGTATCGCTGTTCGACGCGCCGGTGACGACGCGGCGCGCATTGTGCATCGCCATCTCGCAGAGCGGTCGCAGCCCCGATCTGCTCGCGACGGTCGAGGCGCATGCCAAGGCCGGTGCCGACGTGGTGGCGCTGGTCAACGACGAGACGTCGCCGCTCGCCGAGATGGCCGACACGTTGCTCGCGCTCAGCGCCGGGCCGGAACGCTCGGTCGCCGCGACCAAATCGTGCATCGCCGCGATGGCCGGCCTCGCCGCTCTGGTCGCAGCCTGGTCGGGCGATGCCGCGCTTGCCGAGGCGGTGAAGGCCTTGCCCGAACAGCTCGAACGCGCCGTCGCGCTCGACTGGAGCGCGGGCGTCGAGCCGCTTGCCGAGGCGAAGCAGATGTTCGTCATCGGTCGCGGCTATGGCTTCGGCGTCGCGCAGGAATGCGCGCTCAAGCTCAAGGAAACCTGTCAGGTGCAGGCCGAGCCGTTCAGCGCCGCCGAGGTGCGCCACGGCCCGATGGCGATCGTCGGCGAAGGCTTTCCGGTGCTCGCGCTGGCGACCTCCGACGCGGCGGGCGACGACGTGATGGCGGTGGCGGAGACCTTCGCCGGCCGCGGCGCGACCGTCCTGTCGGCGCATGCCGGCGATGCGCGCGCCAACCTGCCCGCGCTCGACGCGCATCCGGCGGTGCAGCCGATCCTGATGCTGGCGAGCTTCTACGGTCTCGCCGAGGCGCTGTCGCGGCGGCGCGGGCTTGATCCCGACACGCCCCCGCACCTCGCCAAGGTGACGCGCACGCTATGAGCGAGGCGTTCCGATATACCAACGGCCAGGTCGTCGTCGCCGATGCGGTGTGGCGCGGTGCGGAGATCGTCGTTGCGGGGGATCGCATCGCGTCGATCCGCCCGCTCGACGGCGAGGCGGGTGACGCGGTCGATCTCGACGGCGGCTGGCTGATGCCGGGCTTCATCGACACGCAGGTCAACGGCGGCGGCGGCGTGCTGTTCAACGACGAGACCGACGTCGACGGCATCGCCGCGATCACCGCGGCACATGCGCGCTACGGCACCACCGCGCTGCTGCCGACGCTGATCAGCGACACGCCCGACCGTATCGCGCTCGCGCTCGATGCGGTGGATGCGGCGATCGCGGCGGGCGTGCCCGGCGTGGTCGGCGTGCATATCGAGGGGCCGTGGCTCAACGTCGCGCGCAAGGGCATCCACGACCCGGCGCGCTTTCGCCTGCTCGATGCCGAGATGATCGCGCTGCTCACCCGGCCGCGTCGCGGCAAGGTGATGGTGACGCTGGCGCCAGAGCTGGCGCAGATCGATGACATCGCCCAGCTGACCGCCGCCGGCGTGCTGGTCAGCGCCGGTCATACCGAGGTGAGCTATGACGGGGCGCTCGCCGCCTTCGATGCGGGGCTGAGCGGCATCACCCATCTGTTCAACGCGATGCCGGCGATGGTGCAGCGCACTCCCGGCCTCGTCGGCGCAGCGCTCGACGATTCGCGGCCGTGGTGCGGGCTGATCGCCGACGGCGTCCACGTCGCTCCGGCGGTGCTGCGCATCGCGCTGCGCGCGCGCGGGCTCGACCGGATGATGCTGGTCACCGATGCGATGTCGTCGGTCGGCGCGGAGGTGAAGGATTTCGTCCTGCAGGGGCGGCAGATTCGCGTGCGCGACGGCATCTGCTCCTATGAGGATGGCACCTTGGCCGGATCGGACCTCGACATGGCGGCGGCGGTCGCCAATGCGATGGGGATGCTCGGGCTCGAGCCGGTGGCGGCGGCGCGGCTCGCCGCGGGCAATCCGGCGGCCTTCCTCGGCCTGTCGGCGGAACGCGGGGCGCTCGCCGCCGGGCTGCGCGCCGATTGGGTGCAACTGACCGCGGCGATGGCGCCGGTCGCCACCACCATCGGCGGCCATCCGGCATGACGATCGACCGGCGGCAGCTGCTCGGGTCCGCCGGTGCCGGTCTGACGCTGACCCTGCCCGCCGCCGCGCGCGCAGCGCGCGGGCCGGATTATGGCGCGCTGCCGATGCCCGCCCCGGTCGACGGCCTGCGCGCGCCGCTGCCGGTGGGGGATCCGTCGCGGATCGGCTTCGACCAGGGCTGGCTGTTCCACGAAGGCGACATCGCGGTGCCGCCGGCGGCGACGCATAACGAGACCTATCTGCGCGCCAAGGCGGGCAATGCGGTCGGCGCGGCGGCGATCGATTATGACGACAGCGACTGGCCGCTGGTGACGCTGCCGCATGACTGGGCGTCGTTCCAGCCGTTCGTCGAGAGCGCCAATGTCGCGCAGGGCTATCGGCCACGCGGCATCGGCTGGTACCGGCGCAGCTTCCACCTCGATCCCGCCAGCCGCGGCCAATATTGCGAATTGCAGTTCGACGGTATCGCCACCAACGCGACCATCTGGGTCAACGGTAGCGTCGTCGCGCATAATTGGTCGGGCTATAACAGCATCTACGTCGACATCACGCCGTTCGCCCGCTTCGGCGACGAGCGCAACGTCGTCGCGATCCGCGTCGATGCCGAGGCGATGGAGGGCTGGTGGTATGAAGGCGCCGGCCTCTACCGCCATGCCTGGCTCGCCCGCCGCGCGCCTGTCTCGATCGTCACCGACGGCGTGCATTGCGACCCGCGCGCCGGCAGCGGCGGCGGCTGGAGCGTGCCCGTCACGGTGACGGCGCGCTCGACCGAGGCCGCGGCGGTCGGGGTCCGCGCCGTGGCCCGGCTGCTCGATTCAGGCGGCCGGACGGTCGCGACCGCGACGACCGATATGGCCACGGTGCCGCCGCTCGGGCAGGGCGACCTCACCACGACGCTGACGATCGCCGATCCGGCGCTCTGGTCGGTGGCGACGCCGACGCTGTACACCGTCACCGTGGCGCTCGAACGCGACGGCGCGACGGTCGATGCGCGCAGCGTGCCGGTCGGCTTCCGCACGATCCACTTCGATGCCGACCGCGGCTTCTTCCTCAACGGCGCGCCGGTCAAGCTGAAGGGCGTGTGCATCCACCACGACCATGCCGGCGTCGGCGTCGCCCTTCCCGACGCGCTGATGGCGTGGCGGCTGGAGCGGCTCAAGGAGCTGGGCTGCAACGCGATCCGCTGCTCGCACAACGCGCCGCCGCTGGCTTTCCTCGACCTATGCGACCGGATGGGTTTCCTCGTCATGGACGAGAACCGCAATTTCAATCCCTCGCCCGACTATATGGCCCAGCTCGAATGGCTGGTGCGGCGCGACCGCAACCATCCCAGCGTCATCCTCTGGTCGGTGTTCAACGAGGAGCCGATGCAGGGCACCCACGCCGGCGTCGAGATGGTGCGGCGGATGGCCGCCGCGGTGAAGCGGCTCGACGACAGTCGCCCGGTCACCGCGGCGATGAACGGCGCCTTCTTCAATCCGGAGAATGTCTCGACCGTCGTCGACGTCGTCGGCTTCAATTATTATCCCGGCGATTACGACAAGTTCCACGCGCTCAACCCGACCAAGCCGATGACCAGCTCGGAGGATACCAGCGCGTTCGAGACGCGCGGCGCCTATCAGACGATCCCGGCGAAGAACATCCGCTCGTCGATGGACGACGATGCGGCGGGCTGGGGCGAGACGCACCGCAAGGGCTGGGCAGAGATCGCCAGGCGCCCGTTCGTCGCTGGCGGCTTCGTCTGGACGGGCTTCGACTATCATGGCGAGCCGACGCCGCACGTCTGGCCGACGATCAGCAGCTTCTTCGGCATCCTCGATCTCTGCGGCTTCCGCAAGACGGCCTATGACATCCATCGCGCCGGCTGGATCGACGATGCGCCGGTCGTCGGCCTGGCGCCGCACTGGACCTGGCCCGGACGCGAGGGGCAGCCGGTGCCGATCCTCGTGCTCAGCAATGCCGAGCGGATCACGCTCAGGCTCAACGGCCGCGTCGTCGGCGAGGCGGCGGTCGACCGGCTGATGGGCAACAGCTTCACCGTGCCCTATGCCCCCGGCACGATCGAGGTGATCGCCTCAATCGGCGGACGCGAGGTGGCGCGCGCTGGGCATGAGACGGCGGGGCCACCGGTGGCGCTGCGCCTCACCCCGGCACGGCGCGCGATGGCGGGCGACGGCGAGGACGTCCAGCCGGTGACGATCGACGCGATCGACGCGCGTGGCCGCCACGTCCCCACCGCCAATCTGCCGACGCGGTTCGTCGTCACCGGCGCGACGATCATCGGTGTCGGCAACGGCGATCCCAACAGCCACGAATCCGAGAAGGGCGACAGCGCGACGAGCGGCGCGCGATCGCTGTTCAACGGGCTGGCGCAGGTCATCGTCCAGGCCGACGCCGGCGGGCGCGGTCGCATCACGCTGCGCGCCACCGCACCCGGTCTGCGCCCCGCGACGCTGACGATCGACCGTATCGCCGCGGCGCCCCGCGCGCAGGTCGCACCGCTCGCCGCGACGCGGACGATCGACGACTGGCGGCGCTCGCCCTTGCTCGCGGCGCGCCCCGACGCGTCGCTGACGCCGGCAGAGAATGACAATAACAGCTGGGCCTTCGTCCACAGCGGCACCGCCACCCCGGCCGAGGCGCAGGCGGGCTGGCAGGTCTATCGGGCCAGCGTCACGCCGGTGCGCGTCATCGCCGCGAAGGGCGGCCGGATCGCCTTCGCCGCGGTCGCAGGACGGGCCGAACTGTGGGTCGACGGACGCAAGCTCGCCGACAAAGCCGGTGCGGCGGTCGGACCGATCACGGCGGCCTTGCCGGCGGGCGCGGGGCCGCGTGCGATCGTCCTGATCGTCGCGCCCGAGCCGGGCCGGCCCTCCGGCATCGTCGGCCCGGTGACGATCAGCGCTGGCTGAGGCGGTCACAAAGGTATTCAATAGGTATTGTCAGCGGGTTGCCGCGCGATACACTGCGCGTCCGACCGGCGAGGAATGATGGAATGACCGACAAGCAGCTGCTGGCGCCACTCGCGGGATGGGTCCTGCCGCTGACCGCCGTGCCCGATCCGGTCTTCGCCGAGGGGATGATGGGGCCGGGCGTCGCGATCGATCCGACCGGTGACACGCTTCACGCGCCCTGCGATGCGCGCGTCCTGACGCTCCACGCTGCCGGTCATGCGATCACCCTCGACCTCGGCGACGGCGTGTCGCTGCTCGTCCATATCGGCATCGACACGGTGCGGCTCGGCGGCAGCGCCTTCACCCCGCTCGTCGCGCCGGGCGACAGCGTCCGCGCCGGTGATGCGCTGATCCGCTTCGACCTCGATGCGATCGTCCGGCAGGCCGCCTCGGCGGTGACGCCGGTGCTGCTCGTCGAGGGCGCGGCGACGATCGCGCCGATCGCGGGCGAGGGGCTGATCGCGGTCGGAGCCCCGCTCGCGCGGATCAGCGCCGCCACCGCCGAAGGCGGCTTGGCGGACGCCGCGGCGGGCGAGACGCTGCGACGCGACGCCACCGTGCTGCTGCCCCATGGTCTGCACGCGCGGCCGGCGGCGCGGATCGTCGCCGCGGTGCGCGACAGCGGCGCCGAGGTGACGCTGACCGCCGGTGACGACAGCGCATCGGCGACGAGCCCGATCGCCTTGCTGTCGCTCGGCCTCGCGCAGGGGCGCGCCGTCACCATCACCGCGCGCGGCGGCGATGCGGCCGGCGCGATCGACGCCGTCGTCGCCTTGCTCAGCGCCGAGGTCGACGCGCCGCCGCCGGCCGTCGCGCCGCCGCCGGCCGCCGCGCCGTCGCTCGAGCCGGGGGCCTTGCCCGGCGTACCTGCCGCGCCGGGCGTGGCGATCGGCCGCGCCGTCTGGCTGCGTCCCGACATTCCCGAGCTGCCGACGACGGGCGAGGGGGTGACGATCGAACGGGCGCGCCTCGCCGAGGGTATCGCCGCGGTCACCGCCGACCTCGCCGCCACGGCGGGCGGCGGGCAGATCGGCGGCGTGCTGGCCGCGCATCGCGCGATCCTTGACGATCCCGACCTGCGCGGTCGCGCCGAGGCGGGGATCGCCAACGGCATGGCGGCGGCAGCGGCGATGATGACCGCGGCGGAGGCGCAGGGGGCGCAGCTTCGCGCCACCGGCAACGCCCGCATCGCCGAACGCGCCGACGACATTCGCGACGTCGCGTTGCGCGTCGTCCACGCCATCCTCGGCACGCGCGCCGCAGCGGTCAGCGTGCCGGCCGGCGCGATCGTGCTCGCCGACGATCTGCTGCCCTCGCAATTCGCCGCGCTCGCCGCGGCGCAGGTCGCCGGCTTCGCGGTGGTCGGCGGTGGCCCGACCTCGCACGTCGCGATGCTCGCCGCCGGCCTGGGCGTGCCGATGGTCGTCGCGGCCGGCGACGCGCTGCGCGTCATCTCCGACGGCACGATGCTGATCCTCGACGCCGACGCCGGTGCGGTCGTCGCCGATCCTGCCCCCGATCGCATCGCGCAGGCGCAGACGGTGATCGACCGCCGCGCCGCCGCCGAGGCCGCCGCGCGCGCCGCCGGTGACGCTCCCGCGGCGACAGCCGATGGTACGGCCATCCACGTCTATGCCAATCTCGGCTCGATCGCCGATGCCGAGGCGGCGGCGGCGGCCGGTGCCGAGGGCTGCGGCCTGCTCCGCACCGAGATCCTGTTCCTCGACCGCGCCGTCGCGCCGGACGTCGCCGAACAGGCGGCGGATTATCGCGGTGTCGTCGCGGCCCTGCCGGGGCGGCCGGTGGTGATCCGCCTGCTCGACGTCGGCGGCGACAAGCCCGCGCCCTATCTGGCCATTCCCCCCGAGGAGAATCCGGCGCTCGGCCTGCGCGGCATCCGCGTCTCGCTGGCGCGGCCGGAGGTGCTCGACACCCAATTGCGCGCGATCCTCGCCGTGCCCGAGATCGACCGGGTGCGCATCATGGTGCCGATGGTGGCGAGCGTCGCCGAACTGATCGCGGTGCGCGCCGCGCTCGACCGGCTGCGCGACGAGCTCGGCATCGGCCCGGTGCCGCTCGGCGCGATGGTCGAGACGCCGGCGGCGGCGGCGACCGCCGATCTGATCGCCGCGCATGCCGACTTCCTGTCGATCGGCAGCAACGACCTGACCCAATATGTGCTGGCGATGGATCGCGGCAATCCCGCCGTGGCCAGCGGGATCGACGGCCTGCATCCGGCGGTCCTCCGCCTGATCGGCATGACCTGCGACGGTGCGGCGACACGCGGCGTGCCGGTCAGCGTCTGCGGCGGGCTTGCCGCCGATCCGCTCGCCGCGCCAATCCTGATCGGGCTCGGCGTCCGCACCCTGTCGGTGCCGCCGGCGCGTGTGCCGGCGACCAAGGCGCTGGTCGGGCGGCTGACGCTGGCGGCGGTGCGGACGCATGCCGCCGCGGCGACCGCCGCCGCCGGCGCCGCGGAGGTCCGCGCGCTCGCCCGCCAATTCGCCGAGGAGATCAGCCGATGACCCGTTCCACCGCCGGCGCCACCATCATGGGCTTCCTGCAGCCGCTTGGCCGCGCGCTGATGCTGCCGATCGCGGTGCTGCCGATCGCCGGGCTGCTGCTTCGCCTCGGTCAGCCCGACCTGCTCGACATCCCCTTCGTCAGCGCGGCGGGGGATGCGATGTTCTCCAACCTCGGCCTGCTGTTCGCGGTCGGCGTCGCTACCGGCTTCGCACGCGACGGCAATGGTGCCGCGGCGATGGCGGGGATCGTCTGCTATCTCGTCTCGGTCAACGCCTCGCAATCCTTTCTGACCGTGCCCGCCGCGACGCTCGCCAACGTGCCCGACGCGCTCGTCGCCGGCGTGTCAGCTGCGTGGAAGACCGCGGCGATCGATCGGCTGGAGGTGCCGGTCGGCATCCTCTCGGGGCTGGTCGGCGGCGGTTTCTACAACCGGTTCGCGACCTTCAAGCTGCCGGATTATCTCGCCTTCTTCGGCGGCCGTCGGTTCGTGCCGATCATCGCCGGCATCGCCGGGCTGGTCATCGCGCTGCTGCTCGGGCTGAGCTATGCGCCGATCGACGCCGGGATGGACGCGCTCAGCCACGGCGTCGTCGCGGCGGGCGGCTACGGCTATTTCGCCTTCGGCCTGCTCAACCGGCTGCTGCTCGTCACCGGCCTGCACCATATCCTCAACAACGTCGCCTATTTCGTCGTCGGCGATTATCACGGCAAGACCGGCGACCTGACCCGCTTCTTCGCCGGCGATCCGACCGCGGGCGGCTTCATGAGCGGCTTCTTCCCGGTGATGATGTTCGGCCTGCCCGCCGCCTGTCTCGCCATGTACCACGCGACGGCGCCGGAGCGGCGCAAGGAAGTCGGCGGGATGCTGTTCAGCCTCGCGCTGACCTCGTTCCTTACCGGCGTCACCGAGCCGATCGAGTTCAGCTTCATGTTCCTCGCGCCGGTGCTCTACGGCATCCATGCGCTGCTCGCAGGGCTCGCCGAGGCGATCATGAACGCGCTCGGCGTCCGGCTCGGCTACGGCTTTTCGGCAGGGCTGTTCGATTATGTCCTGAACTACGGCAAGGCGACGCGGCCGCTGATGCTGCTGCCGGTCGGGGCGGCCTATGCGGTGATCTACTACGTGCTGTTCCGCTGGGCTATCGTCCGCTTCAACCTGCCGACGCCGGGGCGCGAGGCGCCCGAGGCCGTGCCGGCCGGACCGGCGGTGGCGGCCGATGCCAAGGCGGCGGCGTTCGTCGCCGCGCTCGGCGGTGCGGCCAATCTGCGCGGCATCGACGCCTGCGCCACCCGGCTGCGCCTGTCGGTCGCCGACGCCCAGGCGATCGACGAGCCGCGGCTGCGCCAGCTCGGCGCGCGTGGCGTGCTGCGCCCGTCGGGGACGGCGGTGCAGGTGATCGTCGGCGGCATCGCCGACGGGCTGGCGATGGAGATGCGCGCGGCGCTCGACGCCGGCGGTACCGCGACCGCGCCGGTCGCGGCCCCGCCGGCCGCCGCACCGGTGACGCTGCCGGAGACGATGGTCGCTGCGCTCGGCGGCAGCGGCAATGTCGGGGCGGTCAGCCGCCATGCCGACCGCTATCGCGTCGTCGTCACCGATCGCACGCGGGTGGACGAGGCCGCTTTGCCGCCCGAGGTCCGCACCATCGCCTGGCCGAGCCCGGCGGTCGCGCACCTGCTGCTGCGCTGAGCGGCTAGCGGAGGATGCGATGCGCCCCCGGCGCCAGCCCGTCGAGCGTCCATTCGCCGATCCGCCAGCGCACCAGCCGCAACGTCGGATAGCCGACTGCCGCGGTCATCCGCCGCACCTGCCGGTTGCGCCCTTCGCGCAAGGTCAGCGATAGCCAGCTGACGGGGATGTGCGCGCGGACGCGGATCGGCGGATCGCGCGGCCAGAGCGCGGGATCGTCGATCCGCGCCACCTCGGCGGGCCGCGTCGGCCCGTCGTTGAGCACCACGCCGTCGCGCAGCCGCGCCAGCGCCGCGTCATCGGGCTCGCCCTCGACCTGTACCCAATAGGTCTTGGCGAGCTTGAAGCGCGGATCGGCGATGCGCGCCTGCAGGCGGCCGTCGTCGGTGAGCAGCAACAGCCCCTCGCTGTCGCGATCGAGCCGTCCCGCCGGATAGACGCCGGGCAGGGCGATATGATCGGACAAGGTCGCCCGCGTCGTCGGCGCGCCGCGATCGGTGAACTGGCTGAGCACGTTGAACGGCTTGTTGAACAGCACCAGCATCGCGACGCGGTATCGCGTCGCCGCGCCGCTGTCGATTGCCCCGTTGCATTGCCGCCGCCGCCGGCTTACAGCCCGGATCGCGCCGCCGATCGCGGCCCGGCGCGGGTGTAGCTCAATGGTAGAGCAGAAGCTTCCCAAGCTTACGACGAGGGTTCGATTCCCTTCACCCGCTCCCCGCTCCCTCGTGTGAGGCGGCTCCAGCCTTAGTGGGGCAGGGGGCGATGTCCGCTAATGGGCGGAAAGCGGACGGACCGCTCTGACGCAATCATACGGAATTGCGCCCATCAATTGCTAAGGCGCGATGCCCCCGCCAGCGCCTTGATGGATGGAGAAATCGTCTGTCAGTTCCAATAAAAGGAACTGGCGAAAGCTATCGGCGACGATCGCATCCGGCAGGCCACCGATCAGTGCAACCTTTCCGCGGTTCGGTCCGTCCGAGCAGCAGATCGCCCATGCGTAGCACCAGATTAGGTAGTCCGAGAATATGAGATAAGCGTGCTTTTCGTGTTCGATCTCGTCATTCAATCTACCCGGCGGGCCATCTGGGCATTCATCCGGGATAGATTTGATTTCGTCTGCGGCCCACCACTGCGTACCGATGTCGTCCATGTATCTTGTTCGTGGCGCGGCATTTAACAGATACGATCGGAAATCATCAGGGAGGCAAATGGAATAGCGTTCTTCAAGCGCTTTGATCTGAACTTCCGCGCAACCCGGTGAATAGCTCTTCGGGTCAGAGGACGCCCAAAATCGGGCAAGAGCTTTAAATAGACGGTCCCCACCTTGGTCGAACAGCGTCGCATCGATCGGCGGGATGCCTGCGCGATGCGGCTTGGCGGGGTGCCTCCCCTTTCGTAGCCAACCGAACACAGACTTCTCCTGCCAATGATCACCGCCGCCATCGAAACTAAGCTGAACCAACGGCAGGTTCGGAGCAAGTCGATCAACCTCATGAACGACGGACTATGGGCGTAAGCGGACGCGGGTACCGGCACCAGCCGGGTTGGGTATCGACAGCCGTTGACCGGGCAGATTTGGCTGACCGCGGCGGAGGGTGTCTCCGCCGAGAGTGTTCGCTTTTGGGGGAAAGCGGACGTTGAGAAATCTGCGCCTGCGTGGGACCATGTGCGCATGAACCGTTCGCAAGCCATCGCTGCCGCCGAGCATTTTCTGGCGACTGTCTGGGGTGACAAACCTCCCAAAGATGAAGCCTTGCTCAACGCGTTGGATCGGCTTGTCGCCGCCTACCATGAGACGCCACATGGCGATTTGACGGACGCCGAGATCGATGCGCCACGACAGGATGGCCCGTCACTTTACAAGCAAGTGGCCGAACGTTTCCCGGCTTACGGGTATTACCCCGTAGCTGACCCGGCCAAATCATTCGATGACGCGCTCATGACGGCGGACGCCATCGATGATTTAGCCGACCTAACGCTCGATATGCGCGAAGTGCTTTGGTTTGCAGAGCATGTCAGCATTGATGACGCTCACTTCGCCTTTCGGCTTCATCACTTCCACTGGGGACAACACGCTAGGGAGCTTGCCATATTTCTGTGCGGGCGGCTCTGGGGGTGAATGTCCGCTAATGGGCGTGAGCGGACATTCCGCTTACTGGCTGACGGCGAACATCTCTTTGAGCATGGACGCCACATCCCTATCGCGATCGGGTCGCACCGGAAGTTCAATCCGATCTCGAACGACGCTCGTTAGATAGCCAGCAATCTGCTCGACCGGCGCTTCGGCTTTCAGCATTTGGAGCACTGCGGGCGCATACATATCGTATTCGTTAGAAGCTTCTTCGATGCCCCGCACACCGATCGGGTCCCATGCCCAGTGCAGGGCCGCTTGGACAATCCGTATACTTGTATCGAAACTCATGTAGCGATTCTACGATCGATGCCGAAGTTCCACAATTGGACGAAAGCGGAATGTCCCCTTCTGGGAGGGAAGCGGATGGGCGGCTTTCGGGCATGTAGGCCGCCTAAGCGACGCCATTGCAAGCCGCATAAGTCACACGATTGTCTTTAATTGAGAAGACTACATTGACCACGCCGCATCCGCCGTCGAGGACCATTATCATCTTGTCCTTAGTCCGCCACTCACGGCCGGGTTTGCTGGATAGCACGTAGGTGCCGACTATTGCCCGATTGTCGCGGTAATAATATCGCCTATACCTTTTCAACGCACTCGCGCCCGAAGGCATTCGCACTGTTTGCTCTATTTGATCTATGATCCTTTCGGATGACGATGACGCGCAGCCCGTAAGGGCGACGCCAAGCAGAATAGGGCGAACGTTCATCGCGTACGTCTGCACCCGTTGCTTATGGCTCGCAATGTCTGATCTTGGTCTGCTGACGGGTATTCTGAATGTCCGGCATTGAGCAATATTGCCAGCGGCAGGGAATCGAGCCCGCACCCGTTGCCGGGATCGCTGTGGCGATACGTCTACCTATTCCGTCACGCTGGCCGGGCCGACGTATCGGGTGATCGAGTTTGGAGCAATGTCCGCTTCTGGGCGTGAGCGGACGTTCGTTGCCTCAGACGCGGGCTTTCAGAAACGTACGCTTACGGCGTGTTCCCTTCACCCGCTCCATTCCCGTATCCCTGAGCGCACGCACGGTTCAGGCCCCGGCTCGAGCGCCCGCCGATGTTCGGCGCGCAGGCGAAGGCCATGCATGACAGCGCCTTAGCGGAGCGCTCATCGCACTAATTTCGTTGCCCGATCGCGGGAACCCCAGGCCGCCTCGCGGGTCGCACCGTGCATGAACCTCGTCGCGCCCGCGTTCGCCACCCTTGCCATCTCCCGTGTCATGCGGCCCGGGCACGAACAGGCGTTCGAGCCGTGGGCGGATCGCTGCGTCGCCGCGGCGCAGGCCCAGCCGCGGTTCCGCTGCGCGGTGCGGCTGGCGCAGGCGGGCGGGCTGCATCATCTGCTGCTGCAATTCGGCGACCGGACGGCGGTCGACGCCTGGACGGGGCAGGACGGCTATCGCGCGCTGTCCGACGAGGCGGACGATTTCTCGGTCGGGCTCGACCAGTCCGATGCCGGCACGCTGCTCGCCTTCACGCTGCCGAGCGAGGCGGCGGCGCGCAAGTGGAAGACGGCCTGCGTCACCTGGATCGGCGTCGTGCCGACCCTGCTGATCGTCAGCGCGGTGATCGGCTGGCTGCTGCCCGGTGCGCCCAAGGTGGTGCAGCAGATCCTGTCGTCGGTGATCCTTACCGCGGCGCTGACCTGGCTGATTCTGCCCAAGGTGCGCGGCTGGTCGCGTTTCTGGATGCTGCAGGACGAGCGCGGCCAGTTGTTGCGCAACGCCGAGTGACTCATCGTCGGCGCGCGATCACGCTCATTGTCAGCGTCTCGCCCAGCCGACGGGGATGATCGGCAGGACGGGTCTGGACGGTCGCGAGGTCTGCGTCCGCGGCGAGGGCGCCGGATCGATGCTGCCGCAGCTCGCGACCGTCGTCATGGCAAGACGGCGCCGGTCGCCATGACGAACGCCACAAGCATCCGTCGGTTGACCAAGTACGCCGGCAAGCCGCCCGCGCGCCGCTTTGCGCGGGCGCGCCGGGGCGGTAGAGGGGCCGACAGCGCCAGGGCCGCTGCCCCGTCGGCGATTGGCCCGGCGCGCTCTAGCTGACGAAAGCGAGCTGTTATGACCGACACTTCCTACGATACGCGCCTCGGCCTGTTGATCGACGGCGAGTGGATCACCGATCGCGAGACGCAACCGGTGCTCGATCCCGCCACCGGGGCGACGCTGGCGCAGGTGCCGCTGGCCACCGCCGCCGATCTCGATCGCGCGCTCGATGCCGCGGACCGCGCCTTCAAGAGCTGGCGCGCGGTCGCGCCGCAGGAGCGGGCGGCGGTCCTGTCACGGACCGCGGCGCTGGTCCGCGAGCGCGCCGACCGGCTCGCCCGGCTCGCGACGCTGGAAGAAGGCAAGCCGCTCGCCGAGGCGAAGGGCGAGGTGATGGCGACCGCCGCGCTGCTCGACTTCCACGCCGGCGAGGCGGTGCGCATCTACGGCCGGGTGCTGCCGCGCCCGGCGGGGACGCGCTCGCTGGTGCTGCATCAGCCGGTCGGCCCGGTCGCAGCCTTCTGCGCCTGGAACTTCCCGGTGATGAACCCGGTGCGCAAGCTGTCGCCGGCGATCGCCGCGGGCTGTTCGGTGATCCTCAAGCCGAGCGAGGAGACGCCGGGTGCGGCGGTCGAGATCCTGCGCTGCTTCGAGGATGCCGGCCTGCCCGCCGGGGTGGCGCAGCTCGTCTTCGGCGTGCCCGATGCGGTGTCGCGCCAGCTGCTCGCCTCGCCGGTGACGCGCAAGCTCAGCTTCACCGGCTCGGTGCCGGTCGGCAAGCATCTGCTCAAGCTCGCCGCCGATACGGTGATGAAGACGACGATGGAGCTGGGCGGGCACGGCCCGGTGCTGGTGTTCGACGATTGCGACCTCGATCGCACGCTCGACATCCTCGTCCAGCACAAGTTCCGCAACGCCGGACAGGTCTGCGTCGCGCCGACCCGCTTCCACGTCCAGCAGGGCATTTATGAGCGGTTCGCACAGGGCTTCGCCGAGCGCACCCGCGCGCTCAAGCTCGGCAACGGGCTCGAGGCGGGGACGCAGATGGGGCCGATGGCCAATCCGCGCCGGCCGGAAGCGATCGCCGGGCTGGTCGACGATGCGGTCGGCGCCGGCGCGCGGTTGCTCACCGGCGGCACGCGCGCGGAGGGAGAGGGGTTCTTCTTCGCCCCGACGGTGCTCGCCGACGTGCCGCTCGCCAGCCATGCGATGAACGAGGAGCCGTTCGGCCCGGTCGCGCTGATCGGCGCCTTCGCCACCGCCGATGACGCGATCGCGGAGGCGAACCGGTTGCCCTATGGCCTCGGCGCCTATTGCTTCACCGAAAACGGCCGGCTCCAGAACCGGCTCGGCGACGAGATCGAGGCCGGCATGGTGGCGATCAACACGGTGCGGCTGAGCTGGGGCGATGCGCCGTTCGGCGGGGTCAAGGACAGCGGCTTCGGTTCGGAAGACGGGCCGGAGGGGATCGCCGCGCATTGCATCACCAAGGCGGTGCATATCGCCTGACGGGGGCGGGGGCTGCCGCGCCGGCGGCCCCCGTCGCTCAGACGAAGCGGATCAGCATCAGCAGCAGGCCGAGCATCGCCACCACCCAGACGAGGCTGCGCACATAGGGCACGCCGAGCAGATAGAGCGGAATGTAGACGATCCGCGCGATCAGCCAGACCAGCGCACCGATCGCGCCGAGTCCGCCGGTCTGCCCCGTCGCCGCCAGCCCGAGCGCCAGCGCGAGGAAGGCGGGATAGGTCTCCTGGAAATTGGCGAGCGCACGGGCGGCGCGACCGGCGAGCACGCCGAGCGGTTTGACGTCGCCTTCGTCGCGCGGTCCGGCGTTCCAGGCGAGGCCGCGATCATGCGTCGCGGTCTGGCCCTGCAGCATGATATGCACGACGAGCAGCGCGACCGACGCCGCCAGCACGATCATCTCGGTCGCCATCACCCACACTCCCTCGTCATCCGCCGCAGCCAACGAGGCAGCGCGGCGAAGGCTCCGTGCAGCGCGAGACTAGCGCGACAGCAGCGCCGCGCCTTCGTAGCAAAGCGCGCCGATCAGCCCCGCCGCCGGCAGCGTCACCACCCAGGCGACGACGATCCGGCTCGCGACGTTCCAGCGCACCGCGGACAGCCGCCGTGCCGAGCCGACGCCGACGATCGCGCCGGTGATCGTGTGGGTCGAGGAGACCGGGATGCCGCCGACGGTCGCCATGAACAGGGTGATCGCGCCGCCGGTCTCGGCGCAGAATCCCTGCGCCGGGGTCAGCCGAGTGATCTTCGACCCCATCGTATGGACGATCTTCCACCCGCCCGACATCGTGCCGATCGCCATCGCCGCCTGGCACGACAGCACCACCCAGAAGGGGACGTGGAAGGCGCCGGTCAGCAGGCCCTGCGAATAGAGCAGCACGGTGATGATCCCCATCGTCTTCTGCGCGTCATTGGCGCCGTGGCCGAGGCTGTAGAGCGCGGCGGAGACGAGCTGGAGCTTGCGATAGCGCCGGTCGACCCCCATCGGCGTCAGCCGCAGCGAGCTCCAGGCGACGACGAGCACGAGCAGCAGCGCGAGGATCATGCCGATCGTCGGCGACAGGAAGATCGCGCCGACCGTCTTGCCGACGCCCGCCCAGACGACGCTGTCGAACCCCGCCTTGCTGATCCCGGCGCCGAGCAGGCCGCCGATCAGCGCATGGCTGGAGCTGGACGGAATGCCATAGCGCCAGGTGATGACGTTCCAGACGATCGCACCCATCAGCGCGCCGAAGATCACCTGCGGATCGATGACGGTGGCACTGACGATGCCCTTGCCGACCGTCTGCGCGACATTGTGGTCGAAGACGGCGAAGGCGATGAAGTTGAAGAAGGCGGCCCAGATCACCGCATGATGCGGCTTGAGCACGCGCGTCGAGACCACCGTCGCGATCGAATTGGCGGCGTCGTGCAGTCCGTTGAGAAAGTCGAACAGCAGGGCGACGCCGATCAGCGCGACAAGCAGCGTGAAGGAGATGGTCATGGCTCAGGCGTGATCGATGACGAGACCCTGGATCTCGTTGGCGATGTCCTCGAACCGGTCGGCGATGCGTTCGAGATGGCTGTAGATCTCGCGCTCGACGATGAAGCGCATCGTCTGGCTGTCGTCGCAGGATTTGAACAGGGCGTGCAGGCCGCGGGCGTGATGGTCGTCGACCTGCCCCTCAAGCTGCACCAGCCGGGCGGTGAGGTCGTGCAGCCGCGCGGCGTTGGTGTCGAGCTTGCGGAGCAGCGGAATGGCTTCGGCGGTGACCCGCGCCGCCTCGACGACGAGGTCGACCATCGCGCGCATGTCGGGCGCGAACTGATTGACCTCGTAGAGCGCGATCGTCGTCGCGGTCTGGTTCATCTGGTCGATCGAATCGTCCATCACCCCGATCAGGTCGGTGATCGCCGAACGGTCGAACGGCGTGACGAACACGCGGCGGACGTCCTGCAACACCTCACGCGTGATATCGTCCGCCTCATGCTCGCGATCGACGATCTCGGCGATATGCACCGGGATCGCGCCGTCGCCGCTGAACAGCTTCTGCAAGGCGTCCGCACCCGCGACCAGCGTCGCGGCATGGGCTTCGAATTGTTCGAAGAACCGACCTTGCTTCGGCATCAGCGCCTGGAACCAGGCTACCATAAGAGACCTTTCGTTGGTGGCGGGGGGCGCATGGGGCGGCGCGGCGCGCGAGGCAAGCCGAAATTGCGCACTGCACCATCGGGGGACGCCGCCGCACGCGCGCCGATCCCGCCGGCGGCGGTCGGTCGACGGGGGCGCGCGCAGGCCATGAGGCTATGCTATCACATTGCCGGCAAAAGGCTATCGCATCACGAGCAAGGCTTCCGCCGGGATCGTCGGGAGCGATCGATCCGGATCGCACCCGATGCAAAATTATATTTCGTCGATCGGCGCGGTCATGATCGCACGCAGGCCGGGATGATTGTCGCCATATTCGATCACGCCCGACAGGCGCTGGACCATCGCGTCCATCATCCGGCTGCCGAATCCCTCGCCGTCGCCCTTGCCGCGGCCGTCGTCGGCGACGATCAGCCGCAGCTTGCCGCCATGCTGTTCGAGCGCGATCGCCAGCGGTCCGGCCGCGCCGCCATAGGCATATTTGGTCGCGTTGATCACCAGCTCGGTCAGGATCAGGCCGATATTCACCGCCCGGTCGGTCGGCACCAGCACCGGCGCAAGGTCGAGCTTGATATGCCGCCCCCATTCGGCGCCGAGCGACGTCCGCATATCGGCGATCAGCTCGTCGACATAGCGGGCGAGATCGACACTTTCGACCTGATCGTCACGATACAGGCGGCGGTGGACCAGCGCCACCGCGGCGAGTCGCGCCTGCGCCTCGGCGAGGTGATCGGCGACGACGGGGCTGTTGGCGGTCTTGGCCTGGAGGCGGAGGAACGAGGCGACCAGCTGCAGGCTGTTCTGCACGCGATGATTGACCTCCTTCATCAGGACGTCCTTCTGCGCGAGCAGCGCATCCTTCTCGCTCAGCGCGCGGGCATATTCGCGGTTGAGCGTGCGGACCTGAAGGTGCTGGCGCGCCTCGTGGAAGCGGCGGCGCAGGCGATGCGCGGCCTCGATCTGTTCGAGCGTCCAGCGCTGCGAACAGCCGCGGACCGTCTCGCTATAGCTGGCGAAGGAGGTGCGCGGCGTCAGCGTCTCGCCGGGCGTGACCGCGACCGACTTGTGGGGATTGCCTGCCCATTCGATCGTCTCGACCGTCTCGGCACGCAGCCACAGCAGGATCGCATCCTCGTCGAACAGCGGCAGTGCGAGCAGGCCGCTCATCATGGTCTCATGCGCGCGCGCCATCGGGAAGAGCGCACCCAGTTCGTGCGTCGCGAGCGGCTCGCCACCGCGTTCGCGCACCCACCGGGCGATACCGGCGAGCACATTGTCGTCGGGGCAGCGGCCCGAGCGTTCGATCTGGTTGCCCGCGACCATGGCAAAGCCGTCGGCGTGCAGCATCGCGCGCAATTCGTCCTTCACCGCGATGATCGAGGCGCGCAGCGGCTCCTCGCTGTTGAGGCGCGGCACCATATGGTCCTCGTCGGCGCGCAGCGTCAGGCGCTCGCGATAGGCGGCGGCCTCCTCCTTGGCGCGAATCTGCCGGGCGAGGCCGCTGGCCAGCGTCGCCGCGGTGTTGCGGACGTCGGGCGGCAGCACGCGCGGGCTGTTGTGGTGACAGGCGATCAGCCCCCACAGCAAGCCGTCCTTGACGATCGAGATCGACGCCGACGCCTCCACCCCCATATTGCGGAGATATTGCAGGTGGATCGGCGAGACATGGCGCACCGCGACGTCGCTGAGGTCGATATGGTCAAAGGCGGCCGGGCGCAGCGGCGCCGGGTCATAGTCGACCGTCGGGATCGTCCGCGTGCGGTTGCGCACATAGAGCGCGCGCGCCTGCCGCGGAATGTCGGAGGCGGGGAAGCGATGGTTGCGGAAGGTGGCCAGCGACGGATCGCGATCCTCCGCCACCACCTGTCCGGCGTCGTCGTCGAGGAAGCGGTAGATCATCACCCGATCGAAGCCGGTGAGCATCCGGAACGCACCGGCAGCGCGGTCGTACAGCGTCTGGAGATCGGCGGCGCGCTCGAAACTCGCCGCGACCGCGTCGAGCCAGGCCAGCGTCGTCGATACCGACGCCGGCGCGCCCGCGACCGGCTCGAGCTCGACGAGCAGATGCGTGCCGCCCCGATGCACCGTCGCCACGAACGATTCGCCGATTCCCGGCACGACGATCTGGCTGGTCGCGTCCAGCCCGCCCGGCAGATGGTGGAGCAGCGCTTGGATATCCTGGCCGAGCAGATCGGCGAGCGGCCGGCCCTGCCAGTGCGTCGCCAGCCGCGCCTCGATCGCCCCCGCGCCGGCGATCACCGCATGACCGGGGCCGGCTTCGGCGACCAGCAGCAGTCCGTGCGGCTGGATGGCGCCTGGGATATGAATGGGTTCGCGATCACAGGCCGTCAGGTCGAGACTCGGATCTGTTTCGAGGGGGATCGCCATTGTCACCGTATGCAACTCGTCCAGTCCAGCATGGCCTGACCCGTATGGCTTTACAAATGAACCCGTGCTGATCCAAATCAATATGTTGGCAAGTCGAGCACCCACTTGCAGCCGCCCGGATCGGCGCATTAGCAGCTTTCCGGCAGCAGCAGCGTTCGGAAAGCCATGATCACTCTATTCCACGTCAGCGATGTCCATTTCGGCGCAGAGGACCCACAGGCGATCGCCTGGTTCGGCGAACGCGTTACCGCGGAACGCCCCGATGCGGTGATCATGACCGGCGACCTGACGATGCGCGCGACGCGATCCGAGTTCGAGCGGGGCGGGGCGTGGCTGCGCAGCCTCGGCGTGCCGGTGACGCTGGAGATCGGCAACCACGACATCCCTTATTACTGGGATCCGTTTCGCCGCCTGTTCGCGCCCTATCAGCGCTATGCCGCGGTGGAGAAGATGATCGAGCGCGAGCTCGACCTGCCCGGCGTGACGATCGTCCCGCTCAAGACGATCGCGCGGGCGCAATGGCGCTGGAATTGGTCGAAGGGCCGGGTAGGGGCGGGTTCGTTACGCCGCGCGCTGGCGATGATCGACGCGGCGCCCAAGGACCGGCTGATCTTCGTCGCCGCGCATCACCCTCTTATCGAAGGCCCGACCAAGGGCACGGCCAGCACGCGTAATGGCGACGGGGCGCTGACCGCGCTGGCGGAGGCGGGGGCGCATGCGGTGCTGTCGGGCCATGTCCATGACCCCTTCGACGTTCCGGTCGCGCGCGCGGGGCGGACGATCCGGATGATCGGTGCCGGAACGCTGTCGAAGCGGACGCGCCATTCGCCGCCGGCGTTCAATGAGATCCGCGTCCATAACGGTGGCTTCGAAACGATCGCCCGGACGATGGGCGTAGACGCCGCGGTGGTCGGCGATGCGACGGCCGATGTCGGGCGCCTGTCCTAGCGGCGCGGCGGCTCAGTTGAGTAGCGACATCGTCCCCCAGGATTGCCACAGCGGGTTGGAATTGGAGGATTCGCGAGCGATCATAAGCGCTTCCTCGATGCGGATCGCAGCGAGGTCGAGCCCGACCGCATCCGCGATCTGACAGGCCTCGACCAACAGCGTCTCCAAGGTCTCAAGCGGCTGCGACTGCGACGACATATTCATCATTTCATATCCCACGAGGCCAAATGCCCCGCCCCCGTCCTGATATACGGTATATGCCCGTTATCGCCAATGTGGCGCAAGTTTTAATTGCGCTCGGCAAACAGCCCGCGCCGCAATTCCCAATATCCAGTGGCACGCGAGACACAGTTCCTGTCGCGAGTGGTTATCATCAGCAAAATAGCGTCATCCCCTCCAAAGATCAGACGGCAAGAGCCACCCAATCACGTCCGTTGCTTGATTTGTATCAAGAGGGACGGAGCGGCGGGCATCATTCGGTGAAATTTTTTTAAGGTGGCGTTGCGGGGCGCGCGCGGGGCCGCTGCCGGCATACGCCCAAAATAAAACCGCCGCCCGGTCACCCGGACGGCGGTTTCGTGTGCTCGGCAAGAGGCCAGGATCACTCCTGGTTGAGATACTCACCTGCGGCGGCATCGCTGCCGTCGCCCGAGGGCACGACCTCGGCGAGCGGGTCAGGACCCGTGCCGGCATCGTCGCGCACCGTGCGCTGCTGCTCCGCGGCCCGCTGTTCCGCGGCAGAGATCGGGGCGACGATCGCCGCCGACAGCGCCCGCTGCTGTGCCCGCAGCGCCGCGTCGCGCGACGAAGCGGCGACCCGCAGCCGGTTCATGCCCGCGCCGGTACCCGCCGGGATCAGCCGGCCGACGATGACATTCTCCTTCAGACCCATCAGCGTGTCCTGCTTGCCCTGGACCGCCGCCTCGGTGAGGACGCGGGTGGTCTCCTGGAACGACGCCGCCGAGATGAAGCTGCGGGTCTGCAGCGACGCCTTGGTGATGCCGAGCAGCACCGGCTTGCCCTGCGCGGGCTGCTGGTTCTTCTCGAGCTTCTCGTTCGTCGCGTCCATTTCCTCGCGATCGACCTGCTCGCCCTTGAGCAGCGTGGTGTCGCCGCCGTCGGTGATCTCGACCTTCTGCAGCATCTGACGAACGATCGTCTCGATGTGCTTGTCGTTGATCTTGACGCCCTGCAGTCGATAGACTTCCTGGATTTCGCTGACCAGATATTCGGCCAGCGGCTCGATGCCCATCGTCTCCAGGATGTCATGCGGGTTGGGCGAACCACCGATCAGGTTGTCGCCACGCTTGACGTAGTCGCCTTCCTGAACGTCGATCACCTTCGACTTCGGCACCAGATATTCGACGACCTCGCCGCCATCCTCGGGCTGGATGCCGATCTTGCGCTTCGCCTTATAGTCCTTGCCGAACACGACCCGGCCGGAGACCTTGGCGATGATCGCCGCCTCCTTGGGGATGCGCGCCTCGAACAGTTCCGCGACGCGCGGCAGACCGCCGGTGATGTCGCGGGTCTTGGCGGACTCGCGGCTGACACGGGCGAGCACGTCGCCCGCCTGCACCTCGGCATTGTCGTCGACCGACAGCACCGCGCCGGCAGCGAGCATGTAGCGCGCCGCTTCGCCGTCTTCCGACGTCGTGAGGGTCAGGCGCGGACGCAGATCCTCCTTCGACTTGGACGAGGTGCGATATTCGATCACCACGCGCTGCGCGATGCCGGTCGCTTCGTCGGTCTGCTCGGTGAGCGTCTTGCCCTCGATCAGATCCTGATACTTCACGATGCCCGAATTCTCGGTGATCACCGGCATGGTGAACGGATCCCACTCCGCCATGCGATCGCCCTTCGACAGCATGTGGCCGTCGTCGAACATCACATAGGCGCCATAGGGGATACGGTGCGTCGACAGTTCGCGGCCGTCCATGTCGACGATCGCGATCTCGCCCGAACGCGACAGCGTCACCCGCCGCCCGCGCTGATCGACGATCAGGCGCAGGTCGCGGAACTGGGCGGTGCCGTCGACCGGCGCCTCCAGGTTCGACTGTTCGTTGAGCTGCGCCGCGCCGCCGATGTGGAAGGTGCGCATCGTCAGCTGCGTACCCGGCTCGCCGATCGACTGCGCCGCGATCACGCCGACCGCCTCGCCGATGTTGACCGGCGTACCGCGGGCGAGGTCACGCCCGTAGCACTTGCCGCACACGCCGATCTTGCTTTCGCAGACCAGCGGCGAGCGGATCTTCATCCCCTGAATGCCGATCTTCTCGATCTGCGCGATCATCGCCTCGTCGAGCAACGTGCCCGTCGGGATGATGACTTCACCGCTCTTGGCGTCGACCACGTCCTCCGCCGTCGTGCGGCCGAGGATGCGCTCGCCGAGCGAGGCGATCGTCGAACCGCCCTGCACGATCGCCTTCATCTCCAGCGCGCGCTCGGTGCCGCAATCCTCCTCGACGATGACGCAATCCTGCGACACGTCGACGAGGCGGCGGGTGAGATAACCCGAGTTGGCCGTTTTCAACGCGGTGTCCGCGAGGCCCTTACGAGCACCGTGGGTCGAGTTGAAATATTCGAGGACGGTCAGGCCTTCCTTGAAGTTCGAGATGATCGGCGTCTCGATGATCTCGCCTGACGGCTTGGCCATCAGCCCGCGCATGCCGGCAAGCTGCTTGATCTGCGCCTGCGAGCCACGGGCACCCGAGTGGGCCATCATGTAGATCGAGTTGATGTCCTTCTCGCGGCCCTTCATCGGCCCGTCCTCATAGTGACGGACGGCCTTGATCTCGTTCATCATCGAGTTCGCCACCTGATCGCCGCAGCGGCTCCAGGCGTCGATCACCTTGTTGTACTTTTCCTGCTGCGTGATCAGGCCGTCCTGATACTGCTGCTCGAAGTCCTTCACCTGATCGCGCGTCTCGTCGACCAGCTTGTCCTTGTCCGGCGCGATGATCATGTCGTCCTTGCCGAACGAGATGCCGGCGCGGAACGCGTGACGGAAGCCCAGTGCCATGATCGCATCGGCGAACAGCACGGTCTCCTTCTGGCCGGTGTGACGATAGACCTCGTCGATCACGTCGCCGACGTCCTTCTTGGTGAGCAGGCGGTTGACGGTCTCGAACGGCACCTTGTGGCTGTGCGGCAGGGTTTCACCCAGCAGCATGCGGCCCGGCGTCGTCTCGTAGCGCTTGAGGTACTGCTTGCCGTTCTCGTCGGTCTGCGGAACGCGGCTGACGATCTTGGTGTGCAGCGTCACCGCACCCGCGTTAAGCGCCTGATGCACCTCGGCCATGTCGCCGAGCAGCATGCCTTCGCCCGGCTCGCCTTCCTTCATCATCGACAGATAATAGAGACCCAGCACCATGTCCTGCGACGGCACGATGATCGGCTTGCCGTTGGCGGGCGACAGGATGTTATTGGTCGACATCATCAGGACGCGCGCTTCCAGCTGCGCCTCGAGGCTCAGCGGCACGTGCACGGCCATCTGGTCGCCGTCGAAGTCGGCGTTGAACGCCGAGCAGACCAGCGGGTGGAGCTGGATCGCCTTGCCCTCGATCAGCACCGGCTCGAACGCCTGGATGCCGAGCCGGTGGAGCGTCGGTGCGCGGTTGAGCATCACCGGATGCTCGCGGATCACCTCATCCAGGATGTCCCAGACTTCCTTGCGCTCCTTCTCGACCCACTTCTTCGCCTGCTTGAGCGTCATGCTCAGGCCCTTGGCGTCGAGGCGGGCGTAGATGAACGGCTTGAACAGCTCGAGCGCCATCTTCTTGGGCAGGCCGCACTGGTGCAGCTTCAATTCCGGGCCGGTCACGATCACCGAACGACCCGAATAGTCGACGCGCTTGCCGAGAAGGTTCTGGCGGAAGCGGCCCTGCTTGCCCTTGAGCATGTCGGACAGCGACTTGAGCGGACGCTTGTTGGCGCCGGTGATCGTCCGGCCGCGGCGGCCGTTGTCGAACAGCGCGTCGACCGCTTCCTGCAGCATGCGCTTTTCGTTGCGGACGATGATGTCCGGCGCGCGCAGCTCCATCAGGCGCTTCAACCGGTTGTTGCGGTTGATGACGCGGCGGTACAGGTCGTTGAGATCCGACGTCGCGAAGCGGCCGCCGTCGAGCGGCACCAGCGGGCGCAGCTCGGGCGGGATCACCGGCACCACCTCGAGGATCATCCACTCGGGCCGGTTGCCCGATTCGAGGAAGCTCTCGACGACCTTCAAACGCTTGATGATCTTCTTCGGCTTCAGCTCCGACTTGGTCGTCGCCAGCTCTTCGAGCAGCTGCGTCTTCTCGCCCTCGAGATCGAGGCTTTCGAGCATGATGCGCACGGCCTCGGCGCCGATCCCGGCGGAGAAGGCGTCCTCACCATATTGGTCCTGCGCCTCGAGCAGCTCGTCCTCGGTCATCAGCTGGAACTTCTCCAGCGGCGTCAGACCCGGCTCGATGACGATATAGGCTTCAAAGTACAGCACGCGCTCGAGCTGCTTGAGCTGCATGTCGAGCAGCAGGCCGATGCGCGACGGCAGCGACTTGAGGAACCAGATGTGCGCGACCGGGGCGGCGAGTTCGATATGGCCCATCCGCTCGCGGCGGACCTTCGACACGGTGACTTCGACGCCGCATTTCTCGCAGACGATGCCCTTGTACTTCATGCGCTTGTACTTGCCGCACAGGCATTCGTAATCCTTGATCGGACCGAAGATGCGCGCGCAGAACAGGCCGTCACGCTCGGGCTTGAACGTGCGGTAGTTGATGGTCTCGGGCTTCTTGATCTCGCCGAACGACCACGAGCGGATCTTGTCGGGCGAGGCGATGCCGATCTGGATCTGGTCGAAGGTTTCGGGCTTGGCGATCGGGTTCGCGAAGTTGGTCAGTTCGTTCATGAACCTGTCCTCTTAAAATCTCTGTCTCCTCTCCCCTTGTGGGAGAGGAAGGGGCCCGCTGCCGAAGGCAGTGGGAAGGTGAGGGGGAAGCGATGCGGCTGCCGTGCCGCACTGCCCCTCACCCCGCGCCGCGTTCCGCGGCTTGCCCCTCTCCCACAGGGGGAGAGGGGACTTGAGGTCACTCCGCGGCGATCGCGATGCCGTCCTCGTCGACCTGGTCCTGCATCGTCTTCAAGTCGACGTTGAGGCCCAGCGAGCGCATTTCCTTGACGAGCACGTTGAAGCTCTCGGGGATGCCGGCCTCGAACGTGTCGTCACCCTTGACGATCGCCTCATAGACCTTGGTGCGGCCGACCACGTCGTCGGACTTCACCGTCAGCATCTCCTGCAAGGTGTAGGCGGCGCCATAGGCCTGCAAGGCCCAGACCTCCATCTCGCCGAAGCGCTGGCCGCCGAACTGCGCCTTGCCGCCCAGCGGCTGCTGGGTGACGAGCGAGTAGGGCCCGATCGAGCGCGCGTGGATCTTGTCGTCCACCAGATGGTGCAGCTTGAGCATGTAGATGATGCCCACCGTCACCTTGCGGTCGAACTTGTCGCCGGTGCGTCCGTCGAACAGCTCCGACTGGCCCGACGTGTCGAGACCCGCCAGCTCCAGCATCGCCGACACGTCGCTTTCGCGGGCGCCGTCGAACACCGGGGTGCCCATCGGAATGCCGGTCCGGATGTTCTGGACCAGCTCGGCGATCTCTTCCGGCTCGCGGCTCTGGATGTCGTCGGCATAATGATCGCCATAGACCTCGACGAGGCGCGAACGGACCGCGTCGGGCATCTCGCCCGCCTTGGCGTCCGGATTCGCCTCGCGCCAATCCTCGAGCGCGGTCGCGACCTGCATGCCCAGGTTACGGGCAGCCCAGCCGAGATGCGTTTCGAAGATCTGCCCGACGTTCATGCGCGACGGCACGCCCAGCGGGTTGAGCACCAGATCGACCGGCGTCCCGTCGGCGAGGAACGGCATGTCCTCCTGCGGCAGGATGCGGCTGATCACGCCCTTGTTGCCGTGACGGCCGGCCATCTTGTCGCCCGGCTGCAGCTTGCGCTTCACCGCGACGAACACCTTGACCATCTTGAGCACGCCCGGCGGCAGCTCGTCGCCACGCTCCAGCTTCTCGCGGCGGTCATGGAACTTGTCCGTGATCCGCTTGGCCGCCTCGTCATACTGCTGCTTGACGGCTTCGAGATTGGCCTGGACCGCATCGTCCTGCACCGCGAACTTCCACCATTCGTGGCGGTCGACGCTGTCGAGCAGGTCCATGTCGATCGTCGAGCCCTTCTTGAGGCCCTTCGGAACGGCGGTGGCGACCTGGTCGAGCAGCATTTCGCGCAGGCGGCTCCACGTCGCCCGGTTGAGGATGGTGCGCTCGTCGTCCGAGTCCTTCTTGAGGCGCTCGATCTCCTCGCGCTCGATCGCCATCGCGCGCTCGTCCTTGTCGATGCCGTGGCGATTGAAGACGCGCACGTCGACGATCGTCCCGGCGACGCCCGGCGGCAGGCGCAGCGAGGTGTCGCGCACGTCGCTCGCCTTTTCACCGAAGATCGCGCGGAGCAGCTTCTCTTCCGGCGTCATCGGGCTTTCGCCCTTCGGCGTGATCTTGCCGACGAGGATGTCGCCCGGCTCGACCTCGGCACCGACGTAGACGATGCCCGCCTCGTCGAGGTTGCGCAATGCTTCCTCGCCGACGTTGGGGATGTCGCGCGTGATGTCCTCGGGCCCGAGCTTGGTGTCGCGGGCCATCACCTCGAACTCGTCGATGTGGATCGACGTGAACACGTCGTCCTTCACGATCCGCTCGGAGATGAGGATCGAGTCCTCGTAGTTGTAGCCGTTCCAGGGCATGAACGCGACGAGCGCGTTGCGGCCGAGCGCCAGCTCGCCGAACTCGGTCGACGGACCGTCGGCGATGACGTCGCCGGCGTTGACCACGTCGCCCACCTTCACCAGCGGACGCTGGTTGATGCAGGTCGACTGGTTCGAGCGCTGGAACTTCATCAGCGTGTAGATGTCGACGCCCGACTTGGCCGAATCGACCTCACCGGTGGCGCGCACGACGATGCGGCTGGCATCGACCTGGTCGACGATGCCGGCACGCTTGGCGGCGATCGCGGCGCCCGAATCGCGCGCCACGGTCTCTTCCATGCCGGTGCCGACGAACGGCGCCTCGGCCTTGACCAGCGGCACCGCCTGGCGCTGCATGTTCGAGCCCATCAGCGCGCGGTTGGCGTCGTCGTTCTCGAGGAACGGGATCAGCGACGCGGCGACCGACACCAGCTGCTTGGGGCTGACGTCCATCAGCGTGATCGTCTCGGGCAGCGCCATCAGGAACTCGCCCGCCTGACGGGCCGACACCAGCTCCTCGGCGAAGCTGCCGTCGTCCTTCAGCTCGGCCGAGGCCTGCGCGATCGTATGCTTGGCCTCTTCCATCGCCGACAGATAGACGACGTCGTCAGTGACCTTGCCGTCGACGATCTTGCGGTACGGCGTCTCGATGAAGCCGTATTTGTTGACCCGGCTGAACGAGGCGAGGCTGTTGATCAGACCGATGTTCGGGCCTTCCGGCGTCTCGATCGGGCAGATGCGGCCATAATGCGTCGGGTGGACGTCGCGGACTTCGAAGCCCGCGCGTTCCCGCGTCAGACCGCCCGGCCCGAGCGCCGAGACACGACGCTTGTGCGTCACTTCCGACAGCGGGTTGGTCTGGTCCATGAACTGCGACAGCTGCGACGAGCCGAAGAATTCCCGCACCGCGGCGACCGCCGGCTTGGCGTTGATCAGGTCGTTCGGCATCACTGTCGACACGTCGACAGAGGACATGCGCTCCTTGACCGCACGCTCCATGCGCAGCAGGCCGACGCGATACTGGTTCTCGAGCAGCTCGCCGACCGAGCGGACGCGGCGGTTGCCGAGATTGTCGATGTCGTCGATCTCGCCCTTGCCGTCCTTGAGGTCGACCAGCGTCTTGACCACGGCGAGGATATCCTCGGTGCGCAGCGTCGTCACCGTATCCGGGCAGTCGAGGTCGAGGCGCATGTTGAGCTTGACGCGGCCGACCGCCGACAGGTCATAGCGGTCCGGATCAAAGAACAGGCCGGCGAACAGCGCCTCCGCGGTCTCCAGCGTCGGCGGCTCGCCGGGGCGCATGACGCGATAGATGTCGCTCAGCGCCTGCTCGCGCTCCTCGGCCTTGTCGGCCTTGAGCGTGTTGCGGATCCATGCGCCGGTCGAGACGTGATCGATGTCGAGCAGCTCGATCGTGTCGATGCCGGCCTTGTCGAGCGCCTCGAGATTCTCGGCGCCGATCTCGTCGCCCGCCTCGACGTAGATCTCGCCGGTTTGCTCGTTGATGAGGTCATAGGCCGAATAGCGGCCGAAGATCTCTTCGGTCGGGATCAGCAGCTGGGTGAGGCCGTCCTTGGCCGCCTTGTTGGCCGCACGCGGGCTGATCTTCTGCTGCGCGGCGAACACGACTTCGCCCGAGGAGGCGTCGACGATGTCGAACAGCGGCTTGACGCCACGCCAGTTTTCCGGCGCGAACGGGATGATCCAGCCGCCCTGGCCGCGCACATAGGTGACGCGGTTGTAGAAGTGGTTGAGGATGTCCTCGCTGGTCATGCCGAGCGCATAGAGCAGCGCCGTCACCGGCAGCTTGCGCTTACGGTCGATGCGGACGTTGACGATGTCCTTGGCGTCGAACTCGAAGTCGAGCCACGAGCCGCGATACGGAATGACGCGGGCGGCGAACAGATACTTGCCCGACGCATGCGTCTTGCCGCGATCGTGATCGAACAGCACGCCCGGCGAGCGGTGCATCTGGCTGACGATGACGCGCTCGGTGCCGTTGATGAAGAAGGTGCCGTTCTCGGTCATGAGCGGCATGTCGCCCATGTAGACGTCCTGCTCCTTGATATCGATGACCGACTTGGCCTCGGTATCCGGATCGACCTCGAACGCGGTCAGGCGCAGCGTGACGCGCATCGGCGCGGCATAGGTGATGCCGCGCTGGCGGCATTCTTCCACGTCGAACTTCGGCGGCTCCAGGACGTAATCGTCGAAGTCGAGATAGGCGGTGCCGGCGAAATCCTGGATCGGGAACACGCTGCGCAGCGTCTTCTCGAGGCCCGAGACGTGGCCGATGCTCTTGTCCGAACGGAGGAACTGCTCGTAGCTCTCGCGCTGAACCTCGATCAGGTTCGGCATCTGAATGACTTCGTGGATGTCCCCGAAGATCTTGCGGATGCGCCGCTTCGCGGTGCTGCCCTGGATCGCTTTGCTGGCCATGGTGTTATGCCCTCAGTCGTGGCCCGCCAGCGGACACTGGCGACGGCCGGAATATCGTGCCCGGGAACCCCCGGAGCGGGACGCGAGGTGCGACGCAAAAAAGCCGATCGCATCCAAGTGCGTCGGCCTTCAGCGTCTTTGAAACCAGAACCCTCTATCCGTACGGGGCGCTGCGCGACGGCGCCCCATGTCCCGAAAGCTTTGGTGAACCGCGGATATAGGCGGCTTGCCCCGCCGTGTCAAAGGGGTGGCGGCGGCGGGCGGCGCGGCCGTGCCGTTCGCTCCGTCGCCATAGCGGGGCGGTTCGTCGCAGCGGGGGTGGCGGTCGTCAACCGTTCACTAAGGAGCGCGCAAGGGTTTTGGGTGAGATCAGAGTACATGACCATGATGCGGGGCGCGCGGCTGGGCGCGATCGCCCTTTCGGCGGCGGCTCTGGCGGGGACGCCGGGGCTCGCGCAGTCCAATACGAGCGCGCCGCAGACGATCCCGGGGCTCGACAATTTCAGCCTGTCGCCGTCGCGCCCGGCCACCCCCGCGCCGGTCGTTCCCGAGCCGACGCCTGCACCCAGCCCGACGCCGGCTCCAACCCCGACACCGCGTGCGGTCCCGACCCCGCGGACTACGCCCACGCCGCGCGCCACACCGACGCCGCGTGCGACGCCGACCCCGGCCGCGACGCCCACCGTCGCGCCTGTACCGACCATCGCACCGGAACCCGCCGCGACGACGCCGGCGGCACTGCCGACGGACGAATCCTCAGCGGCCCCGCTCGCGACACCGAGCCCGACCGCCACGCCGGTGATTGCGCCCGCAGCCGAAGGGGATGGATCGGGTCTCTGGTGGCTGATCGCTGCCGCGGTGATCGCAGCGGCCTCGGGCGGTTGGTGGTGGCTACGCCGTCGCTCGCGCGAGGCGGTCGATGAGGCGCCTGCGGTCGTACCGGTTGCGCCACTGCCGCCGGCTCCACCGGTGCGGGATCGCCTGCCCACGCCAGCGGCAACGCCGACGACGGCCCCGACCCCGGCGATGTTCGAGCCGCCCGCGGCGCGTGCCCGGCTGGCGCTTGCGCTGCACCCGCGTCGCGCCGGGCTCAACCTGCTCAGCGCCACCGTCGAGGCGGAACTCGAAGTGCGCAATGCCGGGACGGCGCCGGCACAGGCGATCCGCATCGCCGCGACGCTGACCGGCGCCGGACCGGGGCAGGAGGGTGATGTCGCCGCCATCTATGCCGCGCCGCCGGGACGCACCGCGGTGCCACCCTTCGCGCTGGCGCCGGGAGAGTCACGCCGCGTCCGCGTCGTCGTCGCCCTGTCGCGCACCGAGATCCGCCCGCTCGAGGCGGCGGGGCGGCCGATGTTCGTGCCCGTCGTCGTCGTCAACGTCGTCTATGATGCCGGTGGCGGCGAGGGGCAGGTCGGCAACGCCTTCGCGGTCGGCGTCGAGCGCGTCGACTCGGCGAAACTGGTGCCGTTCTGGCTCGATCAGCCGGCGCGGATGCACGATGTCCTCGGCGTCCGCCCCTATGCCGCTGCCGTGGAGCGGTGAGCGACGCAATTCGCGCTTGATCCGCATCGCCGGTTGTCGCTAACCGTGTCCAAAGTGGTCCTTTCTCGGGGCCGGGAGACCCCATGGCAGGCGAACGTCACGGTGCCGCGATCTGGGCGGCGATCTGCCGCACGACCAATGTCGCGCATTTCGATGCCGCCGGCCATGTCGTGTGGGCGAGCGAGCGCTATTGCACGACCTTCGGCTATCAGCTCGAAAACCTGCTCGGCATGCCGCACCGCGCCTTCTGCTCGCCGGAGGTGCGGGCGTCGGCCGACTACCGGCAATTGTGGCTCGATCTCGCGCTCGGCCGCGCCGTCTCGCTCGATTGCACGCGGATCGGCCGGGACGGACGCGAGCTGCGGCTGCACGCCGATTACGATCCGCTGCTCGACGATGACGGCGCGGTCTGCGGCTTCGTCAAGGTCGCCAGCGAACGGACCGCGCCACCGTCCGATGACGAGACGCGCGACGCCCGCCTCGTCGCGCTCGACCGCAGCCATGCGGTCATCGACTTCACGCCGGACGGGATCATCCTCGACGCCAATGCGCGGTTCCTCGCGCTCATCGGCTATGACCGCGACGATCTGATCGGCCGCCACCATCGCATCCTGTGCGATCCGGTCGATGCCGGTGCGCCGGCCTATACCGCCCTCTGGGCGAGGCTCGCCGCCGGCGAGAGCGAGGCGGGGGTCCTGGCGTGGATCGACAGCAAGGGGGCGCCGTTATGGCTGCAGGCAAGCTATACGCCGGTCGCCGACGCGGACGGCACGCCGCAGCGCATCGTCGCCATCGCCACCGACGTCACCCGCCGCGTTCGCCTCGACCATGATGTCGCCGCGCGCCACGACGAGGTGCGCCGCCACCAGGCGGCGATCGCCGACAAGACGGGGGAGATGCAGGCGACGATGACGCAGCTCGCCGCGCTGGTCGACGCGATGACCGCGATGAGCCGGCAGACCGAGCTGATGGCGATCAACGCCGCGATCGACGCGGCGCGTGCCGGCGAGCCGCCGGCGACGGTGATCCGGCCCGAGTCCTGGCGTCCCGCACGCCGGCGGTGACGCATAACGAAAGGGGCGACCTTCTCGCGAAGGCCGCCTCATCCGTTGCACGATCCGCCCGACGCCGTGACGCCGGACGGTTCGGACCAGCTTACTTGAGTTCGACGGTCGCGCCGGCGTCTTCAAGCTGCTTCTTGACCTTCTCGGCCTCGTCCTTGTTCACGCCTTCCTTGACGGCCTTCGGCGCGCCTTCGACGAGCGCCTTGGCTTCGGTCAGGCCGAGACCGGTGATGGCGCGGACTTCCTTGATGACGTTGATCTTCTTGCCACCGTCGCCGGTGAGGATCACGTCGAACTCGGTCTTCTCTTCCGCGGCCGGGGCACCGGCGCCCGCGCCACCGGCGGCGGGAGCCGCGGCGACGGCAGCGGCGGCCGAAACGCCCCACTTCTCTTCGAGCATCTTCGAGAGCTCGGCGGCCTCGAGGACGGTCAGTTCGCTCAGCTGGTCAACCAGCGCGTTCAGGTCTGCCATGATACTTCCTTCATATGCCGGGGCGAAACGCCCCTAAGTGTCAGTTGAAAATCGCTTGTCCGAAAGCGCCTGAAGCTCAGGCGGCTTCCTTCTCGGCGTAGGCCGACAGCACGCGCGCGATCTGCGCCGCGGGAGCCTGGGTGATGGTCGCGAGCTTCGTTGCCGGGGCAACGATGAGGCCGACGATCTTCGCCCGGAGTTCATCCAGCGAGGGCAGGGTGGCGAGCGCTTGCACGCCGGCAACGTCGAGAGAGGTCGCACCCATCGCACCGCCGACGATTTCGAACTTGTCGTTCGTCTTCGCGAATTCGACCGCTACCTTGGCAGCGGCGACGGGGTCGATCGAGGTGGCGAGGCCGACCGGGCCGGTGAGCATGTCGCCCAGCGAACCGTAATCGGTGCCATCGAGTGCGATCTTGGCAAGCTTGTTCTTCGAGACCTTGTAGGTCGCGCCGGCGTCCCGCATCGCGTTGCGCAGTCGGGTCGACTGGGCAACCGTCATTCCGTTGTTGCGGGTGACGACCACCACGCCGACCTCGGAAAAGGTGCGATTCAACTCGGCAACGGCCGCGGCCTTTTGAGCACGATCCATGCCATTCTCCACGTTTTGAGAGCGCCGCACGAAGCGACCCTCCCGGTTACAAACCGGAGGGGAAAACCCCGCCGGGGTTGTCCATCGATGGGGAAGGCACCCGTGAAGGGCGGCAGACCGGCGCGACGGAGCGCTCCGATCGTTCGAAATCCTGTCCCCGTCTCGGCAGGGCATTAAGCCGTGGCAAATCCGCGGCACCTGCTGTCTTGGACGGATGCGCGGCGGGCGGACCCACCGGCAAGCGCGGGCCTTTACCGCAGTTACGTGCGAAGTCAACCATGCCCTTCGGTGCGCGGCGGCAAGCACCGGAATTATGTCAGAAACTGATACGTCTATTACGGACGTTTAACATTTGCGTGGTAGGGCAGCGATGATGTCCGACCTTTTCTCCGCGCCCGACCGGCCCGCCCGATGAAAAAGCGCGAACCCCGCGTCAAGGTGCTGGTGCGCGCGCGCATGCGGGCGGGATCGGAATGGACCGACGTGGTGATCCACAACATGTCGTCGCGCGGCCTGCTCGCCACCGCCGAGCCCGCCTGCCGGCCGGGAACGGTGATCGAGATCCGCCGGATCCATCATGTCGTCGTCGGCCGCGTCGTCTGGCAGAACGGCGCCTTCTTCGGCGTGCGGACGCAGGACCCGATCGACATCGACGGCATCGTCTCCGCCAAGCCGCCCGCGCATAAGCCGCAGCGCGGCGACGCGCCGGGCGCGGATCGGCGCGCCGAACGCCGCGTGCCCCCCGCCGAGCGCGAGGCGCAGAGCCATCGCTTTGCCGCCGCCTTCCAGTTCGTCGCGCTGCTCGTCGCGATCGGCGTCGTCGGCATCTTTGCCGCCCGTCACGTCGGCGCGATCCTGTCGCGGCCGCTCGCCTCGGTCGGCGCCGCGCTCGACGGCAGCGCAGGGGCGACGCCGCCGAAGTGATGTTAGCGCGGAACCCGGCTCGCGCTGCCGCATTGCTCCGGTTTGCTCCCGATCGCACCGAGGTTCCCGATGACACTGCCTTCCGCCCCCGTCTGGTTCATCACCGGTTGCTCGACCGGTTTCGGTCGCGATCTGGCAAAGCTGGTGCTGGCGCGCGGCTGGCGTGTCGTCGTCACCGCGCGGGATGCGGAGCGCGTCGCCGGTCTGGCGGCGGAGGCGGAGGACCGCGCGCTGGCACTGGCGCTCGACGTCAACGATGCCGGTCAGGTGGCGGCGGCGGTCGCGGCGGCGGAGTCGCGTTTCGGCCGCATCGACGTGCTCGTCAACAATGCCGGCTATGGCTATCAGGCGAGCATCGAGGAAGGCGAAGAGGCGGCGATCCGCGCGCAGTTCGATACCAACGTCTTCGGCCTGTTCGCGCTGACCCGCGCGGTGCTGCCGCTGATGCGCGCGCAGCGATCGGGTCACGTCATCAACTTCACCTCGGTCGCGGGGCTGATCGGCTTTCCGGGCTCGGGCTATTATGCCGCGTCCAAACATGCGGTCGAGGGCTGGTCGGACAGCCTGCTCGCCGAGGTCGCGCCGCTCGGCATCGCCGTCACCTGCGTCGAGCCGGGGCCGTTCCGCACCGACTGGGCCGGTCGTTCGCTCCAGCAGACGCCGGTACGGATCGCCGACTATGCCGACACCGCAGGCAAGCGGATGGAGTCGACCAGGCAGATCAGCGGCGAGCAGGCGGGCGATCCGGTCCGCGCCGGCGACGCGATCATCGCCGCCGCCGAGGCGGACACGCCGCCGCGGCATCTGGTGCTCGGCAAGTTCGGCTATGAGGCGGTGACAGCCAAGTTGCGGGAGCGGCTGGCGGAAATCGAAGGCCTGCGCGACGCCGCGCTGGGGGCGGACTTTCCGGAATAGCCGTCGCGGCGGGCGGTTGGGGTGAGGCGAGCGGCGGCGTTCGCGCTCCACCCGAGTATCGGCCTTTTACGGGGATGATCGCGCGAAGACGCGAAGACGCGAAGATGTTGCGACCCGGCACCGGTCTGGCCTTACTCGAGAGCACGGCAAGGCGAAGTGCCTCTGTCCATATAGTCTCTCCGCGCCTCCGCGCCTCCGCGTGAACGCTCTTCCTTCGCGGCTTCGCGCCTTCGCGTGAATCATCATCGCACGGGCAGCCCGAGGATTTGCGTTCGCGCGGAGGCGCGGAGGCGCGGAGGGTTGTCGATGCGATCAAGTGACCTGAAGGTGAAAGTCTCCCGGCGAGGCGAAGACTTTCGGCGAAGTCGCCCAGCGCTCCGCAAACCACCAGTAGTCTCGCGCAGGCGGGAATTTAGTGGCCAAGCGGAACAGCGGCCTGCGGCGAAAAGAAAACTGGGCTTCCGCCCCCGCGGGAGCATTGTCTAGGCCGGAGTAGCACCCATAGAAAAAGGGCCGGGATCGCTCCCGGCCCTTCTCCTATTCACTGCAAGCGGGCGACGCTTACGCGCCGGCCACCTCGGCGGTGTCGACGCGGATGCCCGGGCCCATCGTCGAGCTGACGGCGACCTTGCGGACATACTTGCCCTTGGCGCCCGACGGCTTGGCCTTGACCACCGCATCGACCAGCGCGTCGAAGTTGCGACGCAGGTCTTCCTGCGTGAACGACGCCTTGCCGATCCCCGAGTGGATGATGCCGGCCTTCTCGACGCGATACTCGACCTGACCGCCCTTGGCGGCCTTGACCGCTTCGGCGACGTTCATCGTCACGGTGCCGAGCTTCGGGTTCGGCATCAGGCCCTTGGGACCCAGCACCTTACCGAGGCGGCCGACAACGCCCATCATGTCCGGGGTCGCGATGCAGCGATCGAATTCGATCGTGCCGCCCTGGATCGTCTCCATCAGGTCTTCCGCACCGACGACATCGGCGCCGGCTGCGCGCGCTTCGTCAGCCTTGGGGCCGCGGGCGAAGACGCCGACGCGCACCGTCTTGCCGGTGCCGGCGGGCAGCGTCACGACACCGCGGACCATCTGGTCGGCGTGGCGCGGATCGACGCCGAGGTTGAGCGCGACCTCGATCGTCTCGTCGAACTTGGCGGTGGCGTTCTGCTTGGCGAGCGCGATCGCCTGGTCGACGCCGTGCAGCGTCTCCGACGAGATGGTGTTCGCCTTCTGCTTCTTGGTCAGCTTGGCCATCTATCAGCCCTCCGTCACTTCGAGGCCCATCGCGCGGGCGGAGCCTTCGATGATCTTGGTCGCAGCCTCGATGTCGTTGGCGTTCAGATCCTTCATCTTGGTCTGGGCGATCTCGGCGAGCTTGCTGCGCGCAATCTTGCCGGCGACGACCTTGCCCGGCTCCTTCGAACCCGACTTCAGGCCGGCGGCCTTCTTGATCAGGAACGACGCCGGCGGCGTCTTGATCTCGAAGCTGAACGAACGATCGGCATAGACGGTGATCTTGGTGGGCAGCGGCGTGCCCTTGTCCATGTCGGTGGTCTGCGCGTTGAACGCCTTGCAGAATTCCATGATGTTGACGCCGCGCTGACCCAGGGCCGGGCCGATCGGCGGGGCGGGCTTGGCGTCGCCTGCAGGAACCTGCAGGTTGATGTAACCTGTGATCTTCTTTGCCATGTCACTCTCGTTTCAAGTTTAGCGGTCCCAGCGGGCGTCTCCGCCCTCCCGCAAGCATCCAGCCGAGGCGTGGAAGCGGCGGCCGTTAGCGGAAAGCGCAAGCCGAAGCAAGCGACCGCCATCCGGCGAGGAGCGTATACGATCGGCTGGAGGTGATATAAGCAGGCGGTTCCTGGAGGAGGGTTGATTTGAAGACGATGCGCAGCGCCCTGATGTTCGCCGGTCTCGCGGCTCTGGTTCAGCCCGGCCTCGCCGCCGGCCAGTCCGCGCCGCTCACCGTGGAGCGCATCTTCGGCAGCAATCCGATCCCGACCGATACCGTCGAAGGCGGGGAATGGACCGTGGACGGCAAGGGCTTCGACGCGATCGAACGGTCGTCGGCGATCGCCGGCGGCACCGACCTCGTCCGCTACGACGTCGCGCGGAACGGGCGCACCGTGCTGGTCGCTGCACGCGATCTCGTCGTGCCGGCGACGGGCAAGCCGGTCGAGATCCAGCATTACGCCTGGTCCGCCGACGGCAAGCGGCTGCTGATCCTGACCAACGGCCAGCGCTTCCGCCGCACGCGCGCGCTCGGCGACTATTGGCTGTTCGACCTGACGACGCGCAAGCTGCGGCGGATCGGCGGCGATGCCCCGGCCGCCAGCCTGCTCTATGCCGAATTCTCGCCCGACGGCAGCCGCATCGCCTATGTCCGCGGCAACAACCTCTATGTCGAGCCGACCGCCGGTGACGCGCCGCCGCGCCAGTTGACCCGTGACGGCAACGACCTGATCGTCAACGGGCTCGGCGACTGGGTGTACGAAGAGGAATTCTCGCTGCGCAAGGCGTGGTCGTGGAGCCCGGATTCGAAGACGATCGCCTTCTGGCGCTTCGATACCGCCGGCGTCGGCACCTTCTACCTCATCACCAACACCGTCGGCCAATATTCGCGGCCGATCCCGCTGCAATATCCCAAGGTCGGCACGACCAATTCGGCGGTGCGGGTCGGCACCGTCGACGTCGCCAGCGGCGCGACGCACTGGATCACGCTCGCCGGCGATCCGCGCCAGAATTACGTACCGCAGATGAGCTGGGCCGGCAGCAGCGGCAAGGTCTTCCTGCAATATGCCAACCGCCTGCAGAACAGCTATCAGCTGCTGCTCGCCGATCCGGCGACGGGCGCGACGCGGCCGGTGTTCACCGAGCGCGATGCCGCCTGGGTCGAGGCGAACGATGATCCGACCTGGCTCGACGATGGCAAGCGCTTCACCTGGCTGAGCGAGCGTGATGGCTGGCGGCACCTCTATATTGCCTCCGCCGACGGCAAGACGATGGACCTGCGCACCCCAGGTAAGTTCGATGTCGTTAGCCTGCTGCGGGTCGACGCGGCGCAAAACGCCGCCTGGTTCATCGCCTCGCCCGACAATCCGACGCAGCGCTACCTGTATCGCGCGACGCTGACCGGCGCGCCGCACGTCGAGCGGGTGACGCCGGCGGGGCAGGCGGGGACGCACAGCTACGACATCGCGCCCGGCGCGCATTGGGCGCGGCACACCGTCTCGGCATTCGATCGGCCGCCGGTGACCGAGATGATCGACCTGACCACGCAGGCGCCGGTGCGCGTGCTGGCGCGCAACGCCGCGCTCGCCGACGAAGTGGCGCACGAGCCGCTCGCGCCGGTCGAGTTCACCCGGCTCGATCTCGGCAAGGGCGTGTCGGTCGACGCGTGGCTCCTCAAGCCCGCGGGCTTCGACCCGAAGAAGCGCTATCCGGTGCTGTTCCAGGTTTATGGCGAACCCTGGGGGCAGACGGTGGCGGACGTTTGGGGCGGCAACACCGCCCTGTGGCACCGGATGCTCGCCGAACGCGGCTATATCGTCGCGAGCATCGATCCGCGCGGCACCAACACGCCGCGCGGGCGCGACTGGCGCAAGAGCATCTACCGCCGCCTGGGCGTGATCGGACCGGAGGATTATGCCGCGGGCGTCCGCAGGCTGATCGCCGAGCGGCCTTATATCGACGCGACGCGGATCGGCATCTGGGGCTGGAGCGGCGGCGGGTCGAGCACGCTGCACGCGATGTTCCGCTTTCCCGACCTGTTCCGCACCGGCATCGCCGTCGCGGCGGTCTCCGACCAGACGCTGTATGATACCGTCTATCAGGAGCGGTACATGGGCCTGCCGTCGGACAATGAGGCGGGCTACAAGGCGGGATCGCCGATCACCTATGCGGACGGGCTCAAGGGTAATCTGCTGATGATCCACGGCACCGGCGACGACAATGTCCATTACCAGAATCTCGAACAGCTCGAAGACCGGCTGATCGCCGCGAACAAGCCGTTCACGATGATGGCCTATCCCGACCGTACCCACGGCATCTACGAGAAGCCGGGCACCAGCCTACACCTCTATTCGCTGATGACGCGCTATCTCGAGACGAACCTGCCGCCCGGCGGGCGGTGAGGGGCCACCCGGCCGGACCTGCCGCGCGCCCGCGCTACAGCGGCAGGCTCGCTTGTTCCGCCGCCGCCACCTCGCCGTCGCGGACGATGCCCGACAGCGTCAGGCCGAGCAGCCGCACGCCGTCCGGCACCGGCAGCAGCGCGTCGAGCAGCTCCCCGCCGATCCGCAGGAAGGCGGCGGGATCGCCGACCGTCGCGGTGAGCGAGCGGGCGCGGGTCAGCGTGCGGAAATCCGCATGGCGCAGCTTGAGCGTCACCGTCCGTCCGCGCGCGCCCGACCGTTCGATGCGGACCCATGCCGCCTCGGCGACGCGCGCCAGCGCCGCATGTAGCTCGGCGCGATCGGTCAGGTTGGTCTCGAACGTCCGCTCCGCGCCGACCGACTTGGCGACGCGATGCGAGCGGACCGGGCGGTGATCCTCGCCGCGCGCCGCGGCATAGAGATACTGGGCGTAGGAGCCGAAATGCGCCTGGAGGAAGGGCAGCGGCCGGTCGCGCAGATCGGCACCGGTATGGATGCCGAGCTGCTCCATCCGCGCGGCGGTGACGGGGCCGACGCCGTGGAAGCGCTTGACCGGCAGCGACGCGACAAAGGCCGCGCCCTTGTGCGGCGGGATGACGCAGATTCCGTCGGGCTTGTTCTGGTCGGAGGCGAGCTTGGCGATGAACTTGTTGTAGCTCACCCCGGCGGAGGCGGTGAGGCCGGTGTCGGCACGGATGCGCGCGCGGATCTCCTCCGCGATCGCGCTCGCCGACCCCAGACCGCGCACGTCGGCCGTCACGTCCAGATAGGCCTCGTCGAGCGACAGCGGTTCGACGGCATCGGCATAATCGGCGAAGATCGCGCGGATCTGCTGCGAGACCGCGTGATAGACCTCGAACCGCGGCCGTACGAAGACGAGATCGGGACAGCGGCGGATCGCCGTCACCGACGGCATCGCCGATCGCACCCCGAAGGCGCGCGCCTCGTAGCTCGCCGCTGCGACAACGCCGCGCGCGCGCGATCCGCCGACCGCGACCGGTCGGCCACGCAGCGTCGGATCGTCGCGCTGTTCGACCGACGCGAAAAAGGCGTCCATGTCGACATGGATGATCTTGCGCTGCGGAACCGGTTCGGCATCGGCCATGATCCCGTTTCGTTCCAAAATCATGACAGATCAAGGCGGCGTGCGACGAATGGGAGTAGGGGACGGTCATGGCCCAACCCCGATTGCCCGCCGCCGCGGGCCACACCGCCCTCGTCATCATCGACATGGTCAATGCGCTCGACTTCGACGGGGCGGAGCGCCTGCGACCGGCGGCGGAGGCGGCGGTCGCCCCGATCCTGGCGCTTCGCGATGCGGCGGATCGGGCGGGGGTGCCAGTGATCTACGTCAACGACAATGACGGCCAGTGGCATTCGCAGCGCGACCGGCTGGTCGAGACGGCGCTGTCGCGCAACACGCCGGGGCGCACGCTGACCGAGGCGCTGCGCCCGCGCGACAGCGATTATTTCGTCATCAAACCGCAATTCTCCGGCTTCTACGCGACCAACCTGCCGGTGTTGCTGCCGCAGCTCGCCGCGAGTCGGCTGGTGCTGACCGGTGTCGCCGCCGACATCTGCGTGCTGTTCACCGCCGCGGATGCGCATATGCGGCAATATGAGCTGTGGGTGCCGGCGGACGGCGTGGCGGGCGACGATCCCGATCGCACCCGCTGGGCGCTCGAGATCATGAAGAACAGCATGCAGGCGGAAACGCGGCCGACCGACGCCTTCACGCTCGACGCATGGATCGCCGCCGCGAACCGACACGATTGTCCGTCGTGCAATCGGGGTGACCGAGGTTGCAATTGTCGCGGAAATGCAGCGGCGACATAGGCCTGTCGACGCCGCGATCCCGCGGCATCGATGGGAAATCGCCGTGTTCAGCCTGATCGTCCAGCTCGTCTCGCTCCGCCGCGCGCGCTGACGCGTCGCGCCTATTCGGCGTCGGCGAGTGCCGCCCGAACCTCCTCTTCGCTGACTCCGAACGCGCCGGCCAGTCCGGCGACCGACGCGCCGCGCTTGGCGAGTTCGCGCATCCGCGCGACATCGACCACCGTCGTGTAGCCACGCGTATCGCGCTGTTCGCGCACCACGTCCTTGCGACCGGATCCACGACGCCGCTGCGCCGCGGCGGCATGCGGATCGCCCTCGGCGAGCTGCTGCTCCGCCACGCGCCGCTCTTCGCGCGCGGCCTCTCGGGCGCGGGCCTCTTGCTCGCGGGCGGCGGTGCGGTCCTTGAGCCGCTGTTCGCTCTCACCCGCACGCGCCTGCGCCCGCGCCTCGCGGGCGGCGGCGCGTTGGGCGGCGCGATCGTCGAGACCGAGATTGCTGCGTACCCGCAGCCCGGCAGGCGAGGGCGTTCCCCAGCTCTTGTCGACCACCGACATGGCTCCGCTATGACAAGTCAGAAATGGCGCGCCCGGAACGATTCGAACGTCCGACCCTCAGATTCGTAGTCTGATGCTCTATCCAGCTGAGCTACGGGCGCTTGGGGCCGCGGCAGATGCCGCAGCCGATCGGGAAGTCATGAACCACCGTGCCTCCCGAAGACAGGGTGTGCGAGCGGCTTTGGCCAAAGCGCCGCGGTTATGCAAGCGCGAAATGCGCGTCAGGCGACGCGGCGGACTCCTTGGCCCGCGAATGTGCCGACCGGCTCACGCGCCGGCTGCTTGGGCTGCGCGGGCGCCTTGCCGTCGCGCCATGACGGATCGCTGCGGTTCGCGAGCGTGCGGAAACGGCGGGCGCGGACAGTGCCGGAGGCGCTGGCCATGTTGAGGTAGAGGCCGTTGGGCTCGGTATCCTCGGTGACCAGCGACTTGGCGCCGATGATGCAGCCAGGCGCGATCGTCACGCCGGGATTGATCGTGCAATCCGCCATCACCCAGGTGCCGGCCTTGATCGTGATCGGCGCGACCTCGATCGACGGCGACGAGCGGCGCGCTGGATCGCCGCTATGCGGATGGCTGCTCGCGGTGAAGGTGCAGCGCGCCGCGACGCGGGCGCCGTCCTCGATCGTCAGCGTGTCGCCGCCGTCGAAATAGGCTTCGTTGTTGAGCATCGCATTGCGCCCCATGACGAGGTCGGCGGAGGCGAGCCAGCAGGAATGCCGCACCGTCGCCGTCGGATGGATGCGGGCACCGGCGAAGTTGAGCAAAGCGCGTCGCATCCGGTCGGACAGGAAACGCGATCCCTGTACGCGAAGGATGACGGAGCGCAGCTTCGTCCGTTTCCATTTCGTCTCGGGCATGAGGCTTTCGCTCCCTACGGCGCCAGAAGGAATCTTGCTGTCGCTCAGACAGCAAGGCTGACATATAGGTTAATGAACGATTTGTCATTCAGTCGTTCCCCCACTCGCCCCGCGAATCCACCGATCGACCGTCCGGGTGGCGGTGCCCGCCGAAACGGGGTGTGATCTGCCAATACGAAGGGATCGGTAAGCGCCGCGATGCCACCTGCGGGTGTATCACTGATATGGCACACTTATCGCATGGCGGATCGCGACGACCATCGTCCACCGATGGCCTGTCGGGGAGACGATCATGCCTTATGACCAGATGCCGATCCTGATGCTGGCACTGACGACAGCCTTGTCGCCGGTGGACGCCCATGCCGATGCCCGCGCCTATGCCGTGTCGTACAAGCCGGCGCGCGACGTCTATTGCATCCGCTTCTTCTCCGACACGATGCGCGATCCGCGGCCTAATACGCCGGCGCCGACCTGCATGACGCGGGCGAAATGGGCGCGGCAGGGTGTCGGCATCGTGCACCGGCGGCGCTGATCGTCCCGCGGCGGCGGTGGCCTGCAATAGGGCCGGACCGGCTTGGCACAATCGCCGACATCGTTACACTCGCCGCCGCCGGATCGGGCAGACTCGACCGGGACAGGGAGAAGGATGATGATCGGAACATTCGCGATGTTCGTCGCCGGTCTGGCGTCGGGTGCGCCTGACCAGGCCGTGCCGGCCCCGGCACCGGCGGCGCAACCCAGCATCTTCGACAAGGCGGTCAATGCGCCGGGGATCGGCTGGATGCCCTACGGCCCCAATCAGACCGCTCATCAGGTCGCGGCGGCCGAGGTGCCCGGCGGCAATGCGGTGCAGATCAAGGTGGCCAAGGCCGGCGCCAACGTCTGGGACAGCGGCGCGAATTATCCGACGATCAAGCCGATCGCCGCGGGCGATACGATGATGGTGATGATCTTCCTGCGCGCACCCAATGCCACCGACGCCGCGCCGGTCACGATCCCGGTCGGGGTCGGCGGCGCCGCACCGCCCTATACGCCGATCACCAGCGAGCCGATCAAGGTCGGTCCGACGTGGAAGCGCTATTATGTGTCAGGCGTTGCGAACGAGGCCTATGCGCCGGGCAAGGCGAACCTGTTCGTGCAACTCGCGGGTGCCAAGCAGGTGATCGAGGTCGGGCCGGCCTTCCTGATCGACCTCGGTCCGAACTTCGATCGATCCAAGATCCCGCACAATTGAGTCGCTCGACAGAAGGGGCGGGGGCGCGGCGTCGCTTCCGCCCTGACGGTGTCCAGCGGAATCCCCGTAATACCCAAACACGCGAGCGTCCCGCGCCGCGCTGGCTTTCGTAAGGTTATATCTGAGAAGGGAGGCTGCGGCCCCGCATGGGGGGATGTGCGCGGCTTAGAAAATGGTCGGGAAGAGAGGATTCGAACCTCCGGCCCCTGCCTCCCGAAGACAGTGCTCTACCAGGCTGAGCTACTCCCCGACGGAGTCCGTCCGGTGCCCTTCGAAAGGGTCCGTCCGTGCTTGGAGGCGCGCCTATAGCCAGCGTCGAAGGGGGATGCAAGCGCCGGATTCACATGCTTGCGAAATCGTCGCACGAGGCTCTAGGGGCGGCGACGTGAACATGGTCGAAGCGCTCGCCGCTGCCCTCGTCATCGTCAACGTCGCGCTGGTCGCGCGGCGCAGCGTCTGGAACTATCCGGTCGCGCTGGTCGCGGTGGCGATCTACGCCTGGGTCTTCGCGACCGCGCGCCTGTACAGCGATGCGCTGCTGCAGGGCGTGTTCTTCGCCGCCAATCTCTACGGCTGGCGCAACTGGGCGCACAGCCGCGCGACGGCGGGGACGGTGATCGTCACGCGACTCGCACCCGTCGCGCGGATCGGCTGGCTCGTGGCGATCGTCGCCGCGGCCTGGGGCTGGGGGCTGCTGATGCACCGGTTCACCGATGCCGCTTATCCGTGGTGGGACGCGGCGCTGGCGATCGCCTCGGTCGCGGCGCAATGGTTGCAGGCCCGGCGCGTGATCGAGAGTTGGTGGCTGTGGATCGCGGTGGATGTCGGCAGCGTGCCGCTCTATGCGGCCAAGGCGCTGTGGATCACCGCCGCGCTCTACGCCGTGCTGCTCGGCCTGGCGATCTGGGGGTGGATCGACTGGCGCCGGGCGGCAGTGCGGCAAGAAGGAAAGGTTCGCGCATGATTCCGCGCTCGATCTGTCTGCATGGCCCGGAAAGCACCGGCAAGTCGACGATGTTGCCGCGTCTGTCGCAACATTTCGGCGGGGCGCCGTGCGTCGCCGAGTTCGGCCGCGCCTATACCGAGGCGTTCGGCACCGACCTGACGATGGCCGATCTGGTCGAGATCGGCAAAGGCCATGACGCCAAGGTCCGCCATGCCCTCGCCGACCGCAATTATCCGGTGATCACCGACACCGATCCGCTGATGACCGCGGTCTGGGCGGAGATGCTGTTCCACCGCCGCGACCCCTGGTTCACGACCTGGACCAACACCGCCGACATCTATCTGCTCTTCGACATCGACCTGCCCTGGGTCGAGGACGGCACGCGGATGTTCGGCGACGAGGCGGCGCGCCGCAAATTCTTCGAGCTCAGCAAGGCAGTGCTGGAGGAGCGCCGGCTGCCCTGGGCACTGGTTTCGGGACAGGGCTCGGCGCGTTATCTCAGCGCGCTGCGCGGGATCGAATCGCTCGCGCAGGGGTGAGGGTGGGGGAGCGCGGCGCTCCCCCGGTCGGATCAGCTCGACGGCGCCAGCTTGGTGTTGAGCACCCAGCCGACATTGTCATTCTCGTCGGCGACCTCCCACCACAGGCCGTCCTGCTTGCCGGTCGGATAGACGATCGCGCCCACCGGCAGCGCGCGCAGCACCTTGCCCGCGGGCGTCGCGGTGGCGCGCAGCGCGACGGGGGCCTGGGCGGTGAAGGTCTTCTTGGGCGTCGCCTCGGCGGTACCGGCCGATCCCGGCGTGACGAGACCGAGCCCGGTGACGAGCTTGCTATACGCCTGGATGAACGACAGCGTGACGATCCGCCCCATGTCGGTATTGTCATAGCCGCCGCCCGCCGCCCCGGCGACCGACAGGAAGCCACCACCGCCGAAGCTGAGGTTGTTCTTGGCGGCATAGCCCTCTTCGGTCGCGACCGTTTCGGTGGTGCGGACGTTGGTCAGCGACAGGACGGTGTTCGCCTCCATCTTCTTGCTCTTGAGCCCGCCGAGCAGGCCACCGATCGCGCCGCCGATCAGCCCGCCCGCCGCGCCGGCGACGCCGTTGCCGCTGACGTTGCTGTTGGCGCCCTGGATCTCGGCGACGAGCACGTAATCGGCCACCTTGATCTGGCCCTGGCCGACGTTGGCGCCGCGCTGCAGGCCGAGATTGCCGCCGATGTTGCGTTCGATCTGCGCGGCGTTGAGCCCGGTGCCGCGATCGACCAGGTTGAAGCAGCCCGAACGCTGGACGAGCACCTTGAGCAGCTTCGACGGCGGCGCGAGATCATATTGCGTCCACCAGCGCGGATCGTCGCCGTCGGCGATCGCCAGCGTGCCGAGCTTGCGCAGGCAGTGCGGCACCTCGGCGGCGGTCTTGTCCTGAAGCTTCTGACCGACCGATTCGCGCGCCAGTTTCCGCGCATCCGCGCTGGACACGACCAGGCACACGCCGGCCAATGCGGCGATAAGCTGTTGCTTCCTAACTTTTCTGATTCTCCCCAAGCGTTGATCATGCTCGGGACACCGCCAAAGGAGCCCCCTTTGATCGGCGTCGCGGAGCCTTCGGCATCTAGCACCCGGGCGGATCGTGCGCTAGGCGCGGGGCCTTATGACGACCTCCCCCGACACCATCCGTAACTTCTCGATCATCGCGCATATCGATCATGGCAAGTCGACGCTCGCCGACCGGTTGATCCAGCGCACCGGCGGCCTCTCCGACCGCGAGATGTCGAGCCAGGTGCTCGACAATATGGAGATCGAGAAGGAGCGGGGGATCACCATCAAGGCGCAGACCGTGCGCCTGTCCTATCCCGCCAAGGACGGCGTCACCTACACGCTCAACCTGATGGACACGCCCGGCCACGTCGACTTCGCCTATGAGGTGAGCCGCAGCCTCGCCGCCTGCGAGGGCGCGCTGCTGGTCGTCGACGCCGCGCAGGGCGTCGAGGCGCAGACGCTCGCCAACGTCTATCAGTCGATCGAGCACGACCACGAGATCGTGCCGGTGATCAACAAGATCGATCTGCCCGCCGCCGAGCCCGAACAGGTCCGCAAGGAGATCGAGGACGTGATCGGCATCGACGCGTCGCAGGCGGTGCTCGCCAGCGCCAAGTCGGGGATCGGCATCGACGAGATCCTCGAGGCGATCGTCACCCGCATCCCGCCGCCCAAGGGCGATGCCGACGCGCCGCTGAAGGCGATGCTGGTCGACAGCTGGTATGATCCGTATCTCGGCGTCGTCATCCTCGTCCGGGTGATGCAGGGCGTGCTGCGCAAGGGGCAGCAGGTCAGCTTCATGCAGGCGGGCACGACGCATCTGGTCGATCGCGTCGGCTGCTTCCGGCCGAAGATCGAGCAGCTCACCGACCTCGGCCCGGGCGAGATCGGCTTCATCACCGCGCAGATCAAGGACGTCGCCCAGGCGCGCGTCGGCGACACGCTGACCGACAGCAAGCGCCCCGCCGCCGAGGCGCTGCCGGGCTTCAAGGAGGTCCAGCCGGTCGTCTTCTGCGGCCTGTTCCCGGTCGACGCCAACGACTTCGAGAAATTGCGCGAGAGCATCTCCAAGCTGCGGCTCAATGACGCGTCGTTCAGCTTCGAGATGGAGACCAGCGCCGCGCTCGGCTTCGGCTTCCGCTGCGGCTTCCTCGGCCTGCTGCATCTGGAGATCATCCAGGAGCGGCTGACGCGCGAATATGACCTCGACCTGATCACCACCGCGCCGTCGGTGGTCTATCAGATCGAGCTGACCCATCCCGATCCGGCCGGCATCACGCAGATCGACCTGCACAATCCCGCCGACATGCCCGACGTCAACAAGATCAAGACGATCAGCGAACCGTGGATCAATGCGACGATCTACGTGCCCGACGAATATCTCGGATCGATCCTCAAGCTGTGCCAGGACCGCCGTGGCATCCAGAAGAATCTGACCTATGTCGGCGGCCGCGCGCAGGCGACCTACGAACTGCCGCTCAACGAAGTGGTGTTCGATTTCTACGATCGGCTGAAATCGCTGTCGAAGGGCTATGCCAGCTTCGACTATACGCAGATCGGCTATCGTGAGGGCGACCTCGTCAAGATGAGCATCCTCGTCAACGAGGAGCCGGTCGACGCCTTGTCGATGATCGTCCACCGCGGCACGGCCGAGGTGCGCGGCCGCGGCATGGTCGAGCGGCTGAAGGAGCTGATCCCGCGGCATCTGTTCAAGATCCCGATCCAGGCGGCGATCGGCGGCAAGGTGATCGCGCGCGAGACGATCAGCGCGATGCGCAAGGACGTCACCGCCAAATGCTATGGCGGCGACGCGACCCGCAAGCGCAAGCTGCTCGAGAAGCAGAAGAAGGGCAAAGCCAAGATGCGCGAATACGGCAGCGTCAGCATCCCGCAGGAAGCCTTTATCGCTGCGCTGCGCATGGGTGACGAAGGATAGGGGCAGGCGGCCCAGGCTCTGGCGATCCGAAGACGCTTTGACCCATGAGACCGGCGACCGGCCGGTACAGGTCGTCGGCGGCCCGTGCAGATTGGCGACGGCGGATTAGAAACTCAAAATGTGATACGCCAGACCCGGTACGGCGTGTCGACCATGGGCGAAATGCGCTAACCCAATTCCGCCGGAGCGGCGGGTGCGGTGACCGCGGACCGCGTGGCGGTAAACGCCACGCGTCACGTCAAATGGATATCACCGCCACCGATCACATATAGCTGGCAGGGTTGGGGCTCGGCATCTTGCACGCGCGCGACTTGCCGCGCTTGCACGCCGCAACCTGATCGCGCCAATCGGCCATCGCCATCGCATAGGCGCGCTCGCGATCGGCTTGCAGCGCGGTGTCGGCCGCGATCGTCTGCCGACGGGCGCGCATCGCCGCGCGATACCGCCGCACGTCGCGCTGATAGCGCGCCTCATTGGCGGCGTTCACCGCGGTGACCGCCCCCGTATCGAACCGCGCGACCGCATCGACATGCTGGTTGGCCGCGGCGGTTTCCGGCGCGGTCTGCGCCGCGACGGCATCGTCGCGCTGCTGCTCGGCGGTGGAGGGCGCGGACGTCGTCGTCTGCGCGGCGACGGGAAGGGCGGCGATCAGCGCGACGCCGATCAGGACGGAACGAACCATGGCGAATACTCCTCGCAAGATGCCCGCGATAATGGGCGGCGGGGAGGTTGGTTCCCGTAACGGGGGCGGTACGATCGTGGGGAGATCGGCTAAGCGACCCGCTGGGCTCGGGTCACGGCATGATGACAACGACCCCCCGATCCACCGAAGCACCGTCGATCCGTCGCCGAAAACATTCGTCTCTAGCGGTTCATCTCGAACCGGTTGTTAACCTGCTGCCAACACACGCTTGATGGCTTCCCGTATCTCCTTCTCGATGCTTTCCCACTCACTCTTTGGCAGAGCGGCGAACTGCTCTTTGGTGAAATGGTGGCGGGCGAGAATGTTATCCCTGATCCGGTCGAAAGGCGTCTTCTTCGCTTCCTTGAGAAAGGCGGCTGCCCAATCATCCGCGCGAGAGAATGCATTGGCCACCGCAAGCGGAGCGATAGCCGCCCGGATGCCAATGGTTTGAACAAAATTTGGCGTAGTGCCGCCAATATGCAGAGGATAGGACATCGCAGCCTTCTCGACCGAGAACGTCTTTGCTACGTCTAATTATAGACAGAGCGTCGGCAGAACCGTTCAGCCTAGAAGCGTCGCAGGCGATGTCACCGCGTCAACCGCACCAACGCCGTGTCCAGCGCCTGCAGGAACCGGCTGCGGTCGGCGGCGGCGAAGGGCTTGGGCCCGCCGACCTGGTCGCCGCCGGCGCGCAGGTCGGCCATGATCGCGCGGGTGGCGATCGCGCTGCCGATCGAGGCGGTGGTGAATGGCTTGCCGGTCGGCGCCAGCACCGTCGCACCCGCTTTCAGGCAGCGGTCGGCGAGCAGGATGTCGGCGGTGATCACCACCGCCTGCGCATCCGCCGCCGCGGCGATCCAGTCGTCGGCGGCGTCGAAGCCGTCGCCGACCACGATGCGGGTGATCAGCGGATGCGCGGGAATGCGCAAATGGCTGTTGCTGACGATCGTCACCGGCACCGCGCGGCGCCAGGCGACCTTGTAGACCTCGTCCTTGACCGGACAGGCGTCCGCATCGACCAATATGCGCACGCCCGTCATCGCCGCTTAGCCGCGCGGGCCCTTGCGGTACGGCTTGGCCTGATGCCGCGCGGGCGCGCCGCCGGGGGCAGTGCGGCTGCGCGGGGCACCCGTTCCGCTGCGCGGCGCGCGCTCCGCCCGGTCGGCGCGGTCGCGGCCGCCCGCCTCACGCGGATTGCCGGTGAACGGGACGATCTGCAGGCTGCCCTCGTCGCTTTCCGGATTGGCGGTACGCTGCACGCTGGCGAGCACACGGTCGGCGACGGTGCGCGGCACCTCGAAGATCGTGTCGTTCGGGTTGATGCGGATCGCGCCGATCTCCGCCTTGGTGATATGGCCGCGGCGGCAGATCAGCGGCAGCAGCCAGCGCGGGTCGGCATTCTGGCGACGGCCGATGTCCATGCGGAACCAGACGGTATCCTCGAAGCCGGGGCGGTGGCCCTGCGTCCGGTCGGACTGCTGCGGCGCGGCGCTGTCGAGCAGGTCCTCCGCCTGCGGCATGGCGGCGCGATGCGCGTGGACCAGCGCGGCGGCGATATCCTCCGGGCTCTTTTCGGCGATCAGGCGCGCGGCGAGCGCGCGATCCTCGTCGTCGAACTCGATCGGCGCGAGCAGCGTGGTGATCAGCCGCTCGCGATCCTGCGCGCGGATATCGTCGGCGGACGGCGCCTTGATCCAGTCGCAGGCGATCTTCGCCTGCTTGAGCATCATGTCGACGCGGCGGCGGCGCGGATAGGGCACGATCAGCACCGCCGTGCCCTTCTTGCCGGCGCGGCCGGTGCGGCCCGAGCGATGCTGGAGCGTCTCGGCATCGCGCGGCAGCTCGACGTGGACGACGAGGCTGAGGCTCGGCAGGTCGATGCCGCGCGCGGCGACGTCGGTGGCGACGCAGACGCGGGCGCGCCGGTCGCGCAGCGCCTGCAACGCCTGGTTGCGCTCGTTCTGGCTGTGCTCGCCGGACAGCGCGACCGCCGCGAAGCCGCGCTCGACCAGACTGGCGTGGAGGTGGCGGACGTTGTCGCGCGTCGCGCAGAACAGCATCGCCGTCTCCGCCTCGTGGAAGCGCAGCAGGTTGATGACGGCATGTTCGATGTCGGCGGGCGCGACGGTCACCGCCTGATAGGCGATGTCGCCATGGCCGCGATCCTCGCCGACCGTCGAGATGCGCAGCGCATCGCGCTGGTAGCGCTTGGCGAGCGCGACGATCGGGCGCGGCATCGTCGCCGAGAACATCAGCGTTCGGCGCTCGTCGGGCGAGGAGTCGAGAATCTGTTCGAGATCCTCGCGGAAGCCCATGTCGAGCATCTCGTCCGCCTCGTCGAGCACCGCGACGCGCAGGCTGGCAAGGTCGAGCGCGCCGCGCTCGAGATGGTCGCGCAGCCGGCCGGGCGTGCCGACGACGATATGCGCGCCGTGGCTCAGCGAGCGGCGCTCCTTGCTCGCGTCCATGCCGCCGACGCAGGTGGCGATGCGGGCATGCGCCTCCTTGTACAGCCACATCAGCTCGCGGCTGACCTGGAGCGCGAGTTCGCGCGTCGGCGCGATGATGAGTGCGAGCGGCTTGCCCGGCGGCGGCAGCGTGCCGTCCGCCATCAGCTCGCCGGCCATGGCGAGGCCGAAGGCGACCGTCTTGCCCGAACCCGTCTGGGCGGAGACGACGAGATCGCGGCCGGCGGCCTCGGGTTCGATCACCGCGGCCTGGACGGCGGTGGGCGCTTCATAGCCGCGCGCGACGAGCGCCTGGCCGAGCAGGGGGGGAAGGGAGGAAAAGGGCATTGGGGCAACCTAACGGAAAGCGGCGCCCCGACGGCTTGGCACGAGGCCAGAACCGGGGCGCGGCAGAGGACAGTACAATCGCGATGTTGAAATCGCGGGCCAATCGCGGGCGGCAATACGGACGCAATGTGGCGCTTGTAACGCGCGCATCATGGCCGTTTCCGTGACCCCAGAGACCCTGCACCGCCTAATCCGCGAAGCCGAGGCCGAGCGAGGCCGCACCGCATCCCCTACGCTGAATCGGTGCTTCGCGCAACTCGCTGCCGCCTATCGGCTCGAATTGCAGCGTCTTGTCCCCGATCGGCCATGACGGATAACATTTATCGGTCCGAAGCGGGATCAACTCGCACCGCGTCTCGTTGAGCGGCAACGCGTAAGCCTCGGGTGGCTGGACGCGGTGGAGACCGCCGATGGCCAGCCTAGCCCCTTCCGCCGCCACCGGCGGCCGCAACGCCAGACCGGCCGACGCCGGGCGGACGCTCGATGCGCTCAACTTCTTCCTGGCCGATGTGCGCGACGGGCTCGGGCCGTATCTCGCCATCTATCTGCTCGCGGTGCGCGGGCCGGCGCATGGCTGGAACGAGGCGACGGTGGGCGTCGTCCTGACCGTCGCGGGGATCGTCGGGCTGGTGTCGCAGACGCCCGCCGGCGGCCTGATCGACCGCAGCCGCAACAAGCCGCGCATCGTCATCCTGGCGGCGCTGCTGGTGACGCTGAGCAGCATCTCGCTGCCGTTCGTTCATGGCTTCGCGATGGTCGCGACGACGCAGTCCGTCGCCGCCGTCGCGGGCGCGGTGTTCGCACCGGCGATCAGCGCGATCACGCTGGGGCTGGTCGGCCCGAAGCTGTTCTCCAAGCGGGTCGGGCGCAACGAGGCGTTCAACCATGCCGGCAACGCCGTCTCGGCGGCACTCGCCGGGGCGCTGGCATGGAAGTTCGGGCCGGTCGTGGTCTTCTGGCTGATGGGCGGGCTGACCGTCGCGAGCATCTTCGCGGCGATGCGCATCCGCAACGACGATATCGACAATGCCGTCGCCCGCGGACTCGACTGCGAGCCGGACGAGGGCTGCGAGCAGCCCGGCGGCTGGAAGGTGCTGGTCGAGAACAAGCCGCTGCTGCTGTTCGCGGTGATCGCCTTCCTCTTCCACCTTGCCAATGCCGCGATGCTGACCTCGGTGAGCCAATTGCTCGCCAAGACGGTCGGCAAGGATTCGGCGACCTCGCTGACCGCGGCCTGTATCGTCGCGGCGCAGCTGGTGATGGTGCCGGTGGCGGTGCTGGTCGGCCGGAACGTCGATCAATGGGGCCGCAAGCCGCTGTTCCTGGTGGCGTTCGCCGTGCTCGCGGCGCGAGGGGCATTGTACACCCTGTCCGACGATCCGTGGTGGCTGGTCGGCGTGCAGGCGCTCGACGGCGTCGGCGCCGGCATCTTCGGCGCGCTGTTCCCGGTGGTGATCGCCGACCTGACCAAGGGCACCGGCCGGTTCAACGTCAGCCAGGGTGCGGTCGCCACCGCACAGGGCCTCGGCGCGGCGCTGAGCGCGACGCTGGCGGGGACGATCATCGTCGGCGGCGGCTATGCGGCGAGCTTCCTGACGCTCGCCGCGGTCGCCGGCGTCGGCCTCGCACTCTACGCGCTGGCGATGCCAGAGACGAAGCCGGCGTGAGGGCGGGCAGGGCGGCGGCGCCACCATCATCCTCCATCCCTCATCCCTCCGCAGGCGGGGATCCATGCCCGCGGTCCTTTCGAACCTCGGGCAGGCCGACGCGTCTGGATCAGCGTCTGCGCGGGGATGACGAGCGGGGCGAGACGTCTTTCTATGATGGCAGGATAAAGCCCGCCACCGCTTCCATTCTTCGGCTTAGACACCGCCGACCGGCAGGAACCGACATGATGACCACCCTCGACCCAAGACCCGTCGCGCGATGATCGCCACCGCCGCGATCTGCGCCGCCGCCACCGCCGGGGTGATCGTCCGCCCGTTCCGCTGGCCCGAGGCGGTCTGGGCGGTCGGCGGGGCGCTGCTACTGCTCGCCTTCGGGCTGATCGCGCCGGCCAATGCCTGGGCGGCGGTGCTCAAGGGCAGCGACGTCTATCTGTTCCTGATCGGCATGATGCTGCTGTCCGAGGCGGCGCGGACGCACGGCGTGTTCGACTGGGTCGCGCATCGCGCCGCGGCGGGGGCGAAGGGATCGGCGGTGCGGCTGTTCACGCTCGTCTTCCTCGTCGGCGTCGCGGTCACCACCTTCCTCTCCAACGATGCCACCGCGGTGGTGCTCACCCCCGCGGTCTATGCGGTGGCGCAGCGCGCCAAGGTCAAGCCGTTGCCGCTGCTGTTCGCCTGCGCGCTCGTCGCCAATGCCGCGAGCTTCGTGCTGCCGATCTCCAATCCCGCCAACCTCGTGCTCTACGCCAGCGACCTGCCGCGGCTCGGCGCCTGGCTCGCCGCCTTCGCACTGCCGTCGCTGCTCGCGATCGGCGCGACCTATGCGGGGCTGCGCTGGCTGTTCCGCAGCGATCTGTCGGGCAGTGCCGAACAGGGCGAGAGCGTCGCGCTGGAGGGCAATGGCCGCGTCGCGCTCGCCGGCATCGGCGCGACGGCGGTGCTGCTGACTATGGCCTCGGCGCTCGGCTGGGATCTCGGCTGGCCGACCTTCGGCGCCGGCGTCGCCACTGCGCTCGCCGTGCAGTTGCGCGCCCGGCAGTCGCCGCTGCCGCTGGTCAAGGGCGTGTCGTGGCTGGTGCTGCTGCTCGTCGCCGGGCTGTTCGTGATGGTCGAGGCGCTCGCCGAGACCGGGCTGATCGGCTGGCTCGCCGGGCAGCTCTCCGCGGCGGCGGCGCAGGACCCGCGCCTCGCCGCGGCGGGGGCGGGCGGGTTGCTCGCGGTCGGCGCCAATCTCGTCAACAACCTCCCCGCCGGCCTGATCGCCGCGCAGACGATCGCGGCGGCCCACCCGCCGGCGCTGATCGTCGATGCGTTGCTGATCGGCGTCGACCTCGGTCCCAATCTGTCGATCACCGGCTCGCTCGCGACGATCCTCTGGCTGATCGCGATCCGGCGCGAGGGCGAGGACGTCACCTTCGGGCAATTCCTGCGCGTCGGCGTGCTCACCACCGTGCCGGCGCTGATCCTCGCCATCGGGGTGCGCGTGCTGATCGGGTGAGGGGGCGGCGCCGGAACGCGGAGCGAACTTGCCCCGCCACGATCGCGCGCCTATCTCCGCCCCATGGCCACGTCACCCGACATCCTGCTCACCCCTGCCGCGGCGCGACGCGTCGCGACGATCGCCGGCAAGCAGAACAAGCCGGCGATCCTTCGCCTGTCGGTCGACGGCGGCGGCTGTTCGGGCTTCCAGTACAAGTTCGGCTTCGCCGACGCGCCCGACGGCGACGACGTGATCGCCGAGACGGACGGCGTGCGGCTGGTCGTCGACAGCGTCAGCATCGACCTCGTCCGCGGCTGTCAGGTCGATTATGTCGAATCGCTCGGCGGGGCGGCGTTCCGCGTCGACAATCCCAACGCCGCCTCGGGCTGCGGTTGCGGCTCCAGCTTTGCGATCTGACGGTTGAAGCTCGTCACCTACAACGTCAACGGGATCAAGGCGCGCCTGCCCCGGTTGCTCGAATATCTCACCGAACAGCAGCCCGACGTCGTCTGCCTGCAGGAGATCAAGAGCAGCGACGATAGCTTCCCGCATGCCGATATCGAAGCGCTGGGCTATGGTGCGGTCTGGCATGGCCAGAAGGGGTTCAACGGCGTCGCGGTGCTCGCGCGCGGCCAGGTGCCGGTCGAACGCCAGCGCGGGCTCGCGGGCGAGGCGGAGGACGAGCACAGCCGCTATCTCGAATGCGAGGTCGACGGGCTGGTCGTCGCCTCCATCTACCTGCCCAACGGCAATCCGCAGCCCGGCCCCAAGTTCGACTATAAGCTGCGCTGGATGGAGCGGCTGGCGACGCATGCCCGCACGCTGCTCGACGCCGAGGTGCCGACGGTGCTGATGGGCGATTACAACGTCATCCCCAACGACGACGACACCTTCTCGGTGCGCGCGATGGCGAGCGACGCGCTGATGCAGCCCGAAAGCCGCGCCGCCTATCGGCGGCTGCTCGCGCAGGGATGGACCGATGCGCTGCGCACCCGCCACCCGACCGGCGGCGTCTGGACCTTCTGGGACTATCAGGCGGGGGCGTGGCAGCGCGACGCTGGCTTCCGCATCGATCACCTGCTGCTCAGCCCGCAGGCTGCCGACCGGTTGGTCGATGCCGGCGTCGACAAGGACTATCGCGGCCGCGACAAGGCCAGCGATCACGCACCGACCTGGGTGCGGCTGACGTGAGGCGGATCGCCGCGGCGGGGGGCGTCGCGCTGACGGTGGTCGCCACCCCCGCGCTGGCGCAGCGCAGCTATTGCCCCGAACGGCCGGGATTGGATACGCCGGCCTGCATCATCGATCGCGGCAAGGTGTCGGTCGAGACCGGCGTGGTCGACTGGACGCTCGATCGCCAGCCCGACAGCCGCACCGATACGGTGCTGATCGCGGATACGCTGGTCCGCGTCGGCATCACCGACCGGATCGAGGCGCGGATCGGCTGGACCCCCTTCGGTCACGAACGTCAGCGCGATCGCCAGACCGGTCAGATCGATCGCTTCGACGAGAGCGGCGACGTCTCGCTCGGGTTCAAGGCCGGGTTACTTCATCCCGACGGCAAGGGGCTGGCGGTGGCGGTGCTGCCGTTCGTCACGCTGCCGGTCGGCGGCAGCACGATCGGATCGCGCGTCGCCGGCGGCGGCGTGCTGCTGCCGGTGACCTATCGCCTCAACGATACCGTCCAGCTCGACGCGACGCCCGAGATCGACGCCCAGCCCGATGAGGAGCGCGCCGGCCGCCATCTGCGCTACAGCAGTGCCGGCGGCACGACGATCAAGCTCAACAAGACGGTAGCGCTGTCGCTCGAGGCGCAGGTGATCCGCGACGAGGACCCGGACGATAGCGCGACGCAATGGCTGAGCGCCGCGTCGCTCACCTGGCGACCCAAGAAGGACTGGCAGTTCGATGTCCAGTCGACCTTCGGCCTCAACCGCGCCGCGCCGGACATGGAGCTGGCGGCGGGCATTTCGCGGCGGTTCTGATATTGTCAGCCCCTCGGCGAAAGGGGAGGGGCTAGTACAGCGCGGCCGCCACCGCCTATACCTCGCGCCTTCACGGGAGGGAGGGACCCAATGAGCCTGTTGCGTCGCAAGACGATCCAGCCACAGCCGCCCGGCCAGCAGCTCGCGCGGACGCTCGGCTGGCCGCATCTCGTCGCGCTGGGCGTCGGCGCGATCGTCGGCACCGGCATCCTGACGCTGATCGGCGTCGGCGCCGACCGTGCCGGCCCGGCGGTGATCGTCGCGTTCGTCGTCGCCGGCGCGATCTGCGCCTGTGCCGCGCTCTGCTATGCCGAGATGGCGACGCTGATCCCCGCCTCGGGCTCGGCCTATACCTACAGCTATGCGACGCTGGGCGAGGTGTTCGCCTGGGTGGTCGGCTGGAGCCTGATCCTCGAATATTCGCTCGTCGTCTCGACCGTCGCGGTCGGCTGGTCCGGCTATGCCGTCGGCTTCCTCAAGGGGCTCGGCGTCACCATACCCGCGGCGCTCGCCAATGGTCCGGGACTGGGCGGTGTCGTCAACCTGCCGGCAGTGGCGATCATCGCGCTGGTCGCCGGGCTGCTGATGCTCGGCACGCGCGAGAGTGCCCGGATCAACACCGTGCTGGTGCTGCTCAAGATCGTCACGCTCGCGCTGTTCGTCGGGGTCGCGCTGCCGCATTTCGATGCGGCCAACCTCCACCCCTTCGCGCCTTATGGCTATGGCAGTCCGACCGGCGCGGGCGGCGTCAAATATGGCGTGATGGGCGCGGCGGCGATCATCTTCTTTGCCTTCTACGGCTTCGATGCGATCTCAACCGCCGCCGAAGAGGCGAAGAACCCCGAGCGCGATCTCGCCATCGGCATCGTTGGATCGATGCTCGCCTGCACCGTCATCTATATGGTTGTTGCCGCCACCGCGGTCGGTGCGCTCAGCTACGCGCGCTTCGGCAGCAGTCCGGAGCCGCTCGCGCTGATCCTGCGCGAGCTCGGCCAGCCCAAGGTCGCGACGGTGGTCGCCGCCGCCGCCGCGGTGGCGCTGCCGACGGTGTTGCTCGCCTTCCTCTACGGGCAGAGCCGCATCTTCCTCGTCATGGCGCGGGACGGCTTCCTGCCGCCGGCGCTCGCCACGGTGAACAGGCGCGGCACGCCGGCGCGGATCACGGCGATGACCGCGGTGTTCGTCGCGATCATCGCCGGACTGGCGCCGCTCGACGTCATCGCCAGCCTCGCCAATGCCGGCACGCTCTGCGCCTTCGTCGCGGTGGCGGCCTGCGTGCTGGTCTCGCGGCGTCGCGATCCGGAGGTGCGGCGGCCGTTCCGTACGCCTGCGGCCTCTATCGTCGCGCCGCTCGCGATCCTCGGTTGCCTGTATCTGTTCACCAGCCTGCAGATCCGCACGCAGCTCGCCTTCCTGGGCTGGAACGGTTTCGGCCTGCTCGTCTACCTGCTCTACGCGCGCCGGCGGGCGGAGATCGCGGCATGAGCACGGGCTGGCATATCGGCATCATCGGCGGTTCGGGCCTCTACGATGTCGAGGGCGTCGAGGACGGCCGCTGGGTCGAGGTGACGACGCCCTGGGGCGCGCCGTCGGATGCGATCTTCAGCGGCCGGGTCGGTCCTGTCGCGGTGTCGTTCCTGCCCCGGCACGGGCGCGGCCACCGCATCAGCCCCGATGCGATCAACGCCCGCGCCAATATCGACGCACTGAAGCGGATCGGCGTCACCGATGTGCTCGCGGTCTCGTCGGTCGGCTCGCTGGTCGAGGCGCGGCGGCCGGGCAGCTTCACGATCGTTGACCAGTTCATCGATCGCACCCGCGGCCGCGCGGCGAGTTTCTTCGGCAGCGGCTGCGTCGCGCACGTCTCGATGGCCGACCCGGTCTGCCCGCGGCTCAGCGCCTTCGCCGCCGATGCGGCGGGGGCGGGGACGGTGCGTGGCGGCACCTATCTGGCGATGGAGGGGCCGCAGTTTTCGACGCGCGCGGAGAGTCACCTCTACCGGCAATGGGGCTGTCATGTCATCGGCATGACCGCGATGCCCGAGGCGAAGCTCGCCCGTGAGGCGGAGCTGCCCTATGCCCTGGTCGGCATGGTCACCGATTACGACTGCTGGCGGGCCGATACCGAAGCGGTCGACGTCGCGCAGGTGATCGCGCAGCTCGGCGCCAATGCCGCCCGCGCCCGCACGATGGTGATAAACCTGCTGCGCGCCTTGCCCGCGCAACGGCCGCCGTCGCCGATCGACACCTGCCTCGACCAGGCGATCATCACCGCCAAGAGCGCGCGGGATCCGGTGCTGGTCGAGAAGCTCGACGCGGTGGCGTGGCGCGCGCTGGGGCTGCGCTAGCGCTCTAGCGATCGGGGCCGATGCTGAAGCCGTGGCGATAGTTCATCGTCACGGCGATCCGGCTGATCCCGCTGCCGACCGGCACCGCGACCTGCGCGAAGGCCGGCTTGAGCCGCAGCAGCGACAGCGCCGGGTCGCGCGAGAAGGCGCCGCCGTCGCCGCCATCGGACTTGCCGTTGCCGTTGGCGTCGTGACGCACGGCGATGCCATAGGTCCCCGGCCGCGGCACCGGCACGCACAGCTCGACGCTGCGCCGCGAGTCGCTCGGGACCTCGACCCGCGCCAGCCAGCGGCCTTTCTGGAGGAAGCCGGGTTCGTCATACAATTGCACGCGCAGATCGCCGCCGCCGGTCCGCAGCCCCCGCACCGTGACGATCAGCCGGTGCGGCGTCGCCGCGGTACAGCCGGCGGTGACATGCTGCGCCGACGCCGACGCCGGCACCACGAGGGCCGTCAACAGGAGCGGGTATAGGCGGGTCATGCGGCGGTAAGTCTCCGTAAAACGGTGATTATACCGCTGGATGTGGCGAGGGTGTGGCGCGCGCGGGAAGGCTGCCCCGGCCCGAATGCAAGCGGGGGCGACACCTCGCGGTGCCGCCCCCGTCGCATCCGTCGCTACGTCGCGGAATTACGCCGCGAGGTTGCGCAGCACGTACTGGAGGATGCCGCCGTTGAGGAAATATTCCAGCTCGTTGACGGTATCGATCCGGCAGCGCGTCGCGAACGTCTCGACCGTCCCGTCGGCGCGGGTCAGCGTCACATCCACCGTCTGGCGCGGGCGCAGGTTGGCGACGCCGGTGATGGTGAACGTCTCCGACCCGTCGAGGCCCAGCGTCTGCCGCGTCACGCCCTCGGCGAACTGCAGCGGCAGCACGCCCATGCCGACGAGGTTCGAGCGGTGGATACGCTCGAAGCTCTCGGTGATGACCGCGCGCACGCCGAGCAGGTTGGTGCCCTTCGCCGCCCAGTCACGGCTGGAACCGGTGCCATATTCCTTGCCGGCGACGATGACGAGCGGCGTGCCCTTCTCCTTGTGGCGCATCGCCGCGTCGAAAATCGGCATCACCTCGCCGTCGAACTTGGTCATGCCGCCTTCGATGCCCGGCACCATCTCGTTCTTGATGCGGATGTTGGCGAAGGTGCCGCGGACCATGACATGGTCGTTGCCGCGACGCGCGCCATAGCTGTTGAAATCGGCGCGGCTGACCTGCCGCTCCATCAGCCACTTGCCCGCCGGGCTGTCCGCCTTGATCGATCCCGCCGGCGAGATGTGGTCGGTGGTGATCGAATCGCCGAGGATGGCGAGCGGCTTCGCCTCGATGATGTCGGTGACGGGCTTCGGCGTCATCTCCATGCCCTCGAAATAGGGCGGGTTGGCGACATAGGTCGAGCCCGACGGCCAGGCGTAGGTGTCCGACTGGGTCACCTCGATCGCCCGCCACTTGGCGTCGCCGGCATAGACGTTGCCGTAGCGGTTGCGGAACATCGTATCGTCGATGTTCGCCGCCATCACGTCGGCGACCTCCTGGTTGGTCGGCCACACGTCCTTGAGGAAGACGTCCTGTCCGTCCTTGCCCTGGCCGAGCGGCGTCTCGGTCATGTCGAGCGTCACCGTGCCCTTGAGCGCATAGGCGACGACGAGCGGCGGCGAGGCGAGGAAGTTGGCGCGCACGTCGGGCGAGACGCGGCCCTCGAAATTGCGGTTGCCCGACAGCACCGAGGCGGCGACGATGTCATTGCCGTTGATCGCCCTCGAGATCGGCTCGGCGAGCGGACCCGAATTGCCGATGCAGGTGGTGCAGCCATAGCCGACGAGGTTGAAGCCGATCGCGTCGAGATCCTGGCTCAGCCCCGCCTTGTTGAGATAGTCGGTGACGACCTGCGAACCGGGGGCGAGCGACGTCTTGACCCACGGCTTGGGCTTGAGGCCGAGCGCGTTCGCCTTGCGCGCGACGAGGCCGGCGGCGACCAGCACCGACGGGTTCGACGTGTTGGTGCAGCTGGTGATCGCCGCGATCACGACGTCGCCGTCGCCGATGTCATGGCCGCGATCGGCGACCTCGACGCGCTGCGGGCGCTCCTTGTGGTAGATCTTGAACAGATCGCCGTTGAACACCTCGTCGACCTTGCCGAGGCTGACGCGGTCCTGCGGACGCTTTGGGCCGGCGAGGCTGGCGGTGACGGTGCCCATGTCGAGTTCGAGCGTGTCGGTGAACACCGGCTCGGGCGCATCGTCGTGGCGCCAGAAGCCGTTCGCCTTGGCATAGGCCTCGACCAGCGCGATATTCTCCTCGGACCGCGCGGTCAGGCGCATATAGTCCATCGTCTTGTCGTCGATCGGGAAGAAGCCGCAGGTCGCGCCGTACTCGGGAGCCATGTTGGCGATCGTCGCGCGGTCGGCGAGCGTCATCGACGACAGGCCCGGACCGTAGAACTCCACGAAGCGGCCGACGACGCCCTTGGCACGCAGCATCTGCGTGACGGTGAGCACGAGGTCGGTGGCGGTGATCCCCTCGCGCAATGCGCCGGTCAGCTTGAAGCCGACGACTTCGGGGATCAGCATGCTGACCGGCTGGCCGAGCATCGCCGCTTCCGCCTCGATGCCGCCGACGCCCCAGCCGAGCACGCCGAGGCCGTTGATCATCGTCGTGTGGCTGTCGGTGCCGACCAACGTGTCGGGATAGGCGATCGGCGTACCGTCGCCATGGTCGCCGACGCTCGGCGACGACCAGACCGCCTGGCCGATATATTCCAGATTGACCTGGTGGCAGATGCCGGTGCCCGGCGGCACGACCTTGAAATTATCGAGCGCGGCCGATCCCCATTTGAGGAACTCGTAGCGCTCGCCGTTGCGCTGATATTCGAGGTCGACGTTATCCTCGAACGCCTTGGGCGTGCCGAACTCGTCGACCATCACCGAATGGTCGATGACGAGGTGGACGGGCACCTGCGGATTGATCTTGGCGGCGTCGCCGCCGAGCTTGGTGATCGCGTCGCGCATCGCGGCAAGATCGACGACGCAGGGCACGCCGGTGAAATCCTGCATCAGCACGCGCGCCGGGCGATACTGGATCTCGCGATCCGAGCGGCGCTCCTGCTGCCAGTCGATGATCGCCTGCACGTCGGTCTCGGTGACGGTCTTGCCGTCCTCGAAGCGCAGCATGTTCTCGAGCAGCACCTTCATCGAGAAGGGCAGGCGGCTGATGTCGCCGAACTTCGCCGCCGCCTTTTCGAGGCTGAAATAGGCATAGCTCTTGTCGCCGACGGTGAGCGTGGAGCGGGTGTTGAGGCTGTCCTGGCCGATGGCGGTCATTATGATCCCTTCTGGTAGGCCCAGGGCGCTCGGGGAGGCGGCGTGGAGCCGCGCGGGCGCGCGAGAGCGCTTCTAGCGAAAGCTTATGGTGGGGCGGCCTTAGCAAGGGTGACCCGGCGGGGGAAGCCTATGCTGCACGTGCGTTGCCGCCGGCGGCGATCAGGTCGCGGCCGGCAGGATCGCCTCGCCCGTCGCCAGCGTCTTGCCGCGCGTGATGATCACGCGATCGCCGACTTTCGCCTCCCGGAACAGCAATTTGGCAAAGGCGGTCGGCACGCCGATGCAGCCGTGCGTGGCATAGCCCCAGGCGACTTCCGTGCCGTGCACCGCGACGCCGTCGTTGGTCAGCCGCATCGTATAGGGCATCGGCGCGCCGTACAGGCTGGAGACGTGGTGCGCGTCCTTCATCAGGATCGGAAAGGTGCCGAGCGGAGTCGGCTTGTCGTCGGCGCCATAGAGGATCGCGGTCGCGCCGATCTCATAGCCGTCGCGGAACACCGACAAGGTCTGCGCGGCGAGATCGACGGTGACGATCAGCGGCCCGGCAGGGACGCCCTTGTCGTCCCAGGCATAGTCGCCGAACTTGATCGGCCCGATCGCGAGTACGCGCTTGACCGCGAGCGGATTGGCTGTCGGCGTGGGGGCGGGCGCGGGGCGGACGGCGACGGGGGTCAGGGCAGGGGCGCGGGTCGCGCTCACCGGCGACACCTTCGCCGTCATCGGCCGCAGCGACGGTGCCGCGGCAACCGCCACCGCGCCGATCGCCGCGACGGCGAGGATGAGCTTGGCCACCAAGGGCCGTCGTGCCGGCATGATCCGCTCCCGCTGCTCTTGGCCGCATGCCCCGGCGGCGGGCATTTGGCTAGGTCCCGCAAGGGCTTGTGCCGCGACGGGACGAAGCGCGACGGCGTCAACCTTGGGGCTGGACCGACGCCGCATCAGGCCGGAAGCCCGGCACAGGCAACCCGATGGCCCCGGTGCCGGTTACCCTGCCGAGATGGCAAAGCTCAAAGTCTTCCGCACCCCGATCGGGTTCCACGACGCCTATGTCGCGGCCACCAGCCGCAAGGCGGCGTTGAAGGCCTGGGGCAGCGAGCGCGATCTGTTCGCGCGCGGTTCGGCCGAGGAGGTCATCGATCCGTCGCTCACCGCCGAACCGCTCGCCCAGCCCGGCGTGGTGATCAGACGCTCGCGCGGCAGCGCCGCCGAACAGATCGCCGCGCTTCCCGAGACCCCTGCGAGGCCGCCCCGTCGCGCGACACCCGAGCCGGCCCCCGCCACGCCGTCCGCCAAGCCGAAGCCACGGGCGATCCCGCCGAAGCCGGACCGGGCCGCGCTCGACGCCGCCGAACAGGCGCTCGCCGAGGCGACCGACCGTCAGCGCGGCGAGGCGCGGGCGCTGCGGGCCGAGGAGGCGACGCTCGCCAAACGCCGCCGGGCGATGGAGCGGGAGCATGAGGACGAGCAGCAGGCGCTCGCCGCCGCAAAGGAGGGGGCGGCCGATGCTTATGACCGCGCGATGCGGCTGTGGCGGGCCGCGTCGCGCTGACGCTCGCTGCGGCCGAGGCGTTGCGCCTGCGGAACATTGCATCGCGCCATGGGGTTGGATTGGCCAGAAAGGATCAGCCATGTCCCATATCCCCAGTTCCGCGATGAAACATGCCGGCCCAGTGCATCACGACGAGGCCGCGCCGCCCAAGCCGGCGCCCAAGCCCAAGCCGCCGCGTCCGCAGCCGGGTGGCCTCGGCACCGCGGCCTGGCTGGCGATCGGCGGAACGATCCTGGTCGGCGCCGCCGCGGCGATCGCGGTGCCGTTGCTGCGCGCCGAGGCGACCCCCGTCGCCACCCGTCGCGGCAAGAAGGCGAACAAGCCTGGACGCAAGAAGGCCAAGCCGGCGCACGAGTGACGGCCGCCCCGCCGCGGGGCGATTCGCTCCGCGGCACCCTATTAAATTACCCCCCACACCCAATGCGTTGAGCGGACGTGACCGTCCGGCCACCGTGGCGCACGAAATCGCCGCGGCCGCCAAGCAAGCGCTTGCGTCGCCGCGCGTCCCGCGAGACAGGGGAGTGTGACTGACGCTATTCCGTTCCACCGCCTGACGCGCCGCCACCGCGAATGCCTTCGCGGCGTGCGTGAACTCAAGGGGTCGAAGGAGATCGCCGAGGAACTCGGCATCGAAAAGAGCACCGTCGACAAATATCTGACCGAGGCGGTCAAGGTGCTCGGCGCGCGCAATCGCCGCGACGCCGCGCTCCAGCTCGCCGCGCATGAAGACGCCTCCGACACGCCCGCCGACGCCCCCGATAAAATGGGGGGTCATTCTGCACGGCTAGCCGATCCCCCCGCCGATCCGCCAATGCCGGTGACGCCGGACGACAGGATCGTCAGGGCACCGGGGGGTTCCGGGGAGCAATTGCCAGCGCAGCGCTTCCCGGGACTATCGATGCCCATCCGGCGGAAGGGACAGCGGGGCAATGATCTGACGATCGGCGGCCGGTTGATCTGGATACCCGCCATCGCCATCAGCATCGCCATCGGGTTCGGCATGCTGATGACCGGGCTCCAGGTCCTCACCGGCCTGATCGCGGCGATCACGCAGCGCCTGTCCTGACCTACAGCAGGCGCCCCGACCGGGGTGCGCAGGGGGAAGGGTGGTCATGTCGCAGAACAATCCCGTCTATGCCAATGCCGAGCTCGCCGCCGATGCGGTCGCCGCCTTGTTGTGGCGGCTCGAAACGCAGCTCGACGAGGCCTTCGCCACCGGCGGCGAACTGCTCGCCGCCTTGCCCCGCGCCCGCAGCGCCGCCAGACTGCCGGCGATCGCCGGGCAGCAGGCGTTCGAGGTATTCGGCCAGGCGATCCTCGCCATCGGCGCAGCGCGCGGCCATACGGTCGCCGGCCATCGCGTCATCGAGAAACTTGGTCGCCAGATCGGGTATGAGACCAGTTTCGGCGATGAACAGCCGAAGCCGGATGTCATCCCGTCGGGCGTCGATGCCAGTCATCTGCGCGTCGCCGCCTGAGTGTCATGGCTTGGCCACCAGATCGCTCCTTTGGCCGGCCAAGTCATGACACATATCCTCGTCTTCAATCTGATCCTGTTCGGTGCGTGCCTCTATGCCCTGGCGGCGGGGGGCGCGCCCGAACGCTGGACCGCGGCGGTCTTCCTGGGGGGCGCGACGATGACCTTCCTGCTGCCGTTCCAGCCCAATGTCAGCTACCATACGGTGCATCTGCGCATCCTGGCGATCGACTGTCTCGTCCTGCTCGCGCTGGTCGGCATCGCGCTGCGCGCCGACCGCTTCTGGCCGCTCTACGTCAGCGCGCTACACCTGCTCACCATCGCGATCCACGGCGTCAAGGCGCTCGATCCCACGCTCGTGCCGTGGATGTATGCCGGCGCGAGCAGCAAGATCGCCTATCCGATGCTGGTGCTGCTCGCGCTCGGCGTGATCCGCCACCGCCACCGTCTGGCGCTGTTCGGCAGCGATCGCGACTGGTCGCCGGTGCGGCCTGCGGACGCTGAGTCGCAATGACGCCGGATATCCGTCTGTGGCGCTGGCCCGAACGCGACCGCGAAAGCCATGAAAGGCTCGCCGCTGCGATTTCGCGCCTGCGCGCGCTGGTCGCGCTGGGGCGCGGCGAGATCGTCGCCACCGCCCTCACCGGACCGGAGGAGCCCGACGACGCCGAACGTGCCCGCGCGCTGCTCGCCCAGCGCCGCTGCCGCAATGCGGCGGCCGGCTCGCTCGCCGAACTGTTCGGCGAGCCGGGATGGGACCTGCTGCTGATCCTGTTCATCGCCTATGAGGAAGGGCGGGTGATCGACGGCCGTACCCTGCTGGCCGAGGCGGGGGTGCGCCCCACCGTCGGCCGGCGCTGGCTGCTCGCGCTCGCCGCGCGCGACGTGATCCGCTGCGACCCGCATGCGCCCGAAGCCTGCCCGGTCGCGCTCACCGACGAAGGGGTGATGCTGACCCTGCGCTGCATCGCCGCGGCCTAGCCTGGGGCGGCGCGCTATGCCCGCTCCTATCCCTCGCCGAGCAGCCGGTCGGCCTCTTCGCGCATCATCTCGACGCCCTGGCAGACGTGCAGCCCGGCGACGGTCAGGCCGAGATCGTCGGACAGGCGGATGAGCTCCTCGCCGAGGCCGATCGCGCGTTGCAGCAGTTCCGCGCGGATCCGGGGCGGGATGGGGTCTTGATTCGTCGACATACGCCTTGCCTTCTGCCGACGCGCGGATACGCCAACACGGGTCGCGGCGCCGGAGCCAAGCTCCCTATCATACGTTCACAGACTGGTAACTGAACGGACGACCGATCCGTCGTCCCAAGATGAGAGGATTGCGACTGATGGCCGAGGATAATGCAGGCGCGGGCGCCGCGCAGGATGCCGATGCGATGCGCGATGCCGCCGAAACCGCACGCGCCGGCTTCGCCGAACATGTCATCGATCCCGCCCGTCGCGCCGGCGAGGCGATGCGCGCCTCCGGCCAGAAAGCCGCCGACAATGGCGCGGCGATCGGCCTGAAGATCATCGAACAGGCCGAGCAGAATTCGCGCGAGGCGTTCGACGCGATGCGTGAAGCCGCCAAGGCCAAGGACCTCAGCGAGGTGATGCGCATCCAGGGCGAATATCTGCGCGAACAGGGCCAGCGATCGATGAACCAGGCGCGTGAGATGGGCGAGTTGATCATGCAGTTCGGCCGCGAGGCGGTCGCACCGCTGCGCGGGGGCAAGCCCGACCAAGGCTGAGTTTCGCGTTATTCCCGGGGGGCAAGCTTCGCACGGCTTCGCCTCCTCGGGTGAATGTCTGCTCCGGCTCCGCCGGGCGGGCCGGGGTATCGGCCACCCGTCGGCAAAAGCGGAAGGCCGCCCGCCGCGGCGATATCAGGCCGTCGGCACCGCCCGCGCCAGGATCAGCAGGTCGTGGGCGACGCCGTCGCGACCTTTGACATGATCCGTGAGCAGCGCCTCGCGTCGGAACGCCAGCCCCTCGAACAGCGCGATCGAGGCGGTCTGGTCGGGCGTCATCGTCGCGCTCAGCTTGGCGAGGCCGTGCGCATGGGCAATCGCGAGCAGCGCCTCGAGCAGGTCGCCGCCGAGCCCCGCGCCGCGGCGGTCAGGGGCGACGAGTAGCCGGATCTCGCCGACATGGCCGCTCCACCCGAGCGGATCGCGCACCAAGGCGCCGGTCGCGACGATCCGCCCGTCGTCCTCCGCGACGAGGCTGTCGATCCAGCCTTCGCCCACCGCCTGCTGCCATGCCTCGATGACGCGCTCGTGGCGCAGGTCGCGGCCGAGGAAGAGCAGGTCATGTTCGGGCAGCGTCGCGGCGAAGGCGAGCATCGCCGCATCGTCGGTCGGGCGGAAGCGGCGGATCGTATGGCTCATCGGGAACGCTCCGGCTGGATCAGGCCGCGTCTATATGCCTGATACAGCCGGATTGTCGAAAGGCGATTGCACCGTCGGCGAGGGATCAGCCGGGTCGCGGCACACCGGTCGGAGTCACCGGCACCGGGCCGCTCGCCCGCGCGTCCAGTGTCGAATCGCCGCCGAGCACGCGGTACAGCGCCACCCGGTTGCTCGCGCCGGTCAGCGTCGTCGTGATCAGCGTGCGCTGTGCGGTGTAGAGCGAGCGCTGCGCGTCGAGGCTCGACAGGAAGGTGTCGATGCCGCCCTGATAGCGCGCGTTGACCAGTTGCAGCGTATCCGCCGCGGCGATCTGGAAATTGGTCTGCGCGCGCAACTGGTCGGCGATCGTGCCCTGCCGCGCGAGCGCGTCGGCCGTTTCCTGGAAGGCGGTCTGGATCGTCTTTTCGTAGGTGGCAAGCGCCGCGTCGCGCTGCGCCTGCGTATAGCGGACGTTGGCGCGGCCCGCGCCCGCCTGGAAGATCGGGTAGCTGATCGACGGCGCCGCCGAATAGCTGAACGCCCCGCCGGCGAAGAGCGTGCGCAGCGCGGTGCTCGCGAACCCGACCAGCCCGGTCAGCGAGATACGCGGGAACAGCTCCGCCCGCGCCGCGCCGATCTCGGCATTATAGGCGCGCAGCGTATATTCCGCCTGCACGACATCGGGTCGACGCAGCAAGACGCCGCTGTCCAGCCCCGCCGGCAATGTCGCGATCGTCGCCTGCGCCTGATCGATCGATGCCGGCAGCAGCGCGGGGTCGATCGGCGCGCCGACGAGCAGTTGCAGCGCGTTGACGTCCTGCGCCACCAACGTCCGCTGCTCGGCGAGATCGGCGTTGGCGGTTTCGAGGATCTGTTCGGCCTGACGCACGTCGGTGCGGGCGCTGATCCCGCCCTCCAGCCGGGCGCGGGTGAGGCGGACGCTGGTCTGCGCGCTGGTCGCGGTATCCTGCGCCACCTTGAGCAGGCTGCGATCGGCGGCATAGGTCAGCCAGGCGTCGGCGATGTCCCCGACCAGCGTCAGCCGTGTCGCCCGCGCCGCGGCCTCGGTGGCGAAATAGCGATCGAGCGCGGCGCGCGACAGCGAACGGACGCGGCCGAACAGATCGAGCTCGAAGGCGGTGACGCCGAGCTGCGCGGAAAAGGCGCTGTTGCTCGAACTGGTCGTCGTCACCGTTCCGGTCGATCCCGTCCCGGTGCCGACCCCCGTGCCGGTTCCGGTCCCGGTGCCCGTATTGCCCGTGCTCGTGCCGGTGCCCGTGTTGGTGCTGCCGCTGCTCGCGGTATTGCGCACGCCATTGCCGCCGCCCGAAAGCGAATAGCGCCCGGTCGCATCGACCGCGGGGAACAGGTCCGCGCGCTGGATGCGATATTGCGCGCGCGCCGCGGTGATGTTGGCGGCGGCGACCCGCAGGTCGCGATTGTTGACCAGCGCCTGATCGATCAGGGTCTGAAGCCGCGGATCCTTGAAGATGTCGCGATAGGTGAAGGCGGGAAGCGCCGCTTCGCTCTGCTTCAGGTAGACGTCGCCGACCGGCCAGGAGGTCGGCACCGGCATCTCCGGCCGGACGTATTTGGGCTCGATCGAACAGCCCGCGAGTGCGGTCGCGGCGAGCGCCGCGGCGAGGATCGGGCGGCTCATCGGGCAGGCTCCGGCTCGGCGGGCGGCATCGGCGGGGCGGGCGGTTCCTTGTCGACCTTGCCGCCCTGATGCCCGGTCGGACGACCACGCATCTTGGCGAGCCCGTCGCGCACGCCGCGGCGGACCAGCACGAAGAACAGCGGGATGTAGAAGATCGCGAGGAAGGTCGCCGAGAGCATACCGCCGATCACCGCGGTACCGATCGCGATGCGGCTGTTCGCGCCCGCCCCGGTCGAGATCGCCAGCGGCAGCACGCCGAAGATGAAGGCGAAGCTGGTCATCAGGATCGGCCGCAGGCGGATCTTCGCGGCTTCCAGCGCCGCGTCGAACACGCGCGCGCCCTTGCGTTCGGCCTGTTCGGCGAACTCGATCATCAGGATCGCATTCTTGGCGGCGAGACCCATCGTCGTCAGCAGTCCGATCTGGAGATAGACGTCGTTGGTCAGCCCGCGCAGCGTGACGAAGGCGATCGCGCCGATCAGCCCGAGCGGGATGACGAGCAGCACCGCGAACGGGATCGACCAGCTCTCATACAAGGCCGCGAGGCAGAGGAAGACGACGAGGATCGACAGACCGTAGAGCAGCGGCGCCTGCCCCGACGACAGCCGTTCCTGATAGGACAGGCCGGCCCAGCTCACCGAGGTGCCGGGGATCTTCGCGGCCAGCTCCGCCATACGCGCCATCGCGTCGCCCGAGCTTTTGCCCGGCGCCGCCGAACCCTGATATTCGAACGACGAAATGCCGTTGAAGCGGGAAAGCGTCGTCGGCGCGGTCGCCCAGCCGGTGCGCGAGAAGGAGGAGAAGGGCACCATCTGGCCGTTCGAACCGCGGACGAACCAGTCCTTCAGATCCTCGGGCTCGGCGCGATACTGTGCGTCGCCCTGGACGTAGACGCGCTTGACGCGGCCGCGGTCGATGAAGTCGTTGACATAGGTACCGCCCCAGGCGGTGGTCAGCGTCGCATTGGCGTTGCTCTGGGTCAGGCCGAGCGCCGACAATTTCTGCTGGTCCATGTCGACGCGCAGCGTCGCGATGTCGGGCAATTCGGTGAGACGGACCGAGGCGAGCACCGGATCGGCATTGGCCATGGCGAGCAGTTTGTCGCGCGCGTCGTTGAACTGCTGCTGCGACAGGCCGCCGGTGTTCTGCAACTCCATCGTGAAGCCGTCCGACTGGCCGAGCCCGCGCACCGCCGGCGGCACCAGCGCGAACACCTGCGCATCGCGCAGCCCGCGGAAGGCGGCGGAGGCGCGGCCGGTGATCGCGTCGGCGGTGTTTTCCTTGCCCTTGCGTTCCGACCAGTCGACGAAGTTGAGGAAGCCCTGGCCGGTATTCTGCCCGGCCGAACCCGAACCGCCGCCGGCGACGGTGAACAGCACGGAGCTGTTCTTGCCCTCGTTCTGGACGAAGTAATTCTCGACCTGCTTCTGCACCTGGAGCGTCCGCGCCTGTGTCGCGCCGGCCGGCAGGCGGAACTGGACGATCGCCGACCCCTGGTCCTCGGTCGGCAGGAAGCCGGTCGGCAGCCGCAGGAAGAGGATCGCCAACAGCGCGACGACGCCGACATAGATCAGCAGGAACAGCCACTTGCGATCGACCACCGCGCGCACCGCATTGGTGTAGCGCTCGACGCCGCGATCGAAATTGGTGTTGAACCAGTGGGAGGCCTTGGTCCCCCAGCCGGCGACGCGCGGAAACCGCCGCTTGAAGCCCTGTGCCTCGTCGGCCTCCTGCGCCTTCTGCTTGAGCAGCGAGGCGGTGAGCGCCGGGCTGAGGATCAGCGCGACGAGCACCGACAGCACCATCGCCGCGACGATGGTCAGCGAGAATTGCCGGTAGATCACCCCGGTCGAGCCGCCGAAGAAGGCCATCGGCAGGAACACCGCCGACAGCACCAGCGCGATGGCGATCAGCGCGACGGTGATCTCGTTCATCGACTCGATCGTCGCTTCGCGCGGACTCATCTCCGGATTCTCTTCCATCAACCGCTCGACGTTCTCGACGACGACGATCGCGTCGTCGACGAGCAGGCCGATGGCGAGGACGAGGCCGAACAGGGTCAGCGTGTTGATCGAGAAACCGGCGAATTTGAACACCGCGAAGGTGCCGAGCAGCACCACCGGCACGGCGATCGTCGGGATCAGCGTCGCGCGCCAGCTCTGCAGGAAGACGAACATGACGATGACGACGAGGATCACCGCCTCGATCAGCGTCTTGACCACCTCTTCGATCGACAGCTGGATGAAGGCGGTGGTGTCGTTGGCGTAAGCGACCTTGAGGCCGGGCGGGAAGGTCTTGGCAACGCGCGCCACCTCCGCCTTGACCAGTTCGGCGGTCGCCAGCGCGTCGGCGCCGGGGGCGAGCAGCACGGCGATACCCGCGCCGGGATGGCGGTTGATCCGGCTGACCGAGGCATAGCTTTCCGCGCCGAGCTCGATCCGCGCGACGTCGGACAGGCGCACGGTGGCGCCGGTCGGCAGCGTCTTGACGATGATCTGGCGGAATTGCTCGGGCGTCTGGAGCCGCGACTGGGCGGTGACGGTGGCGTTGAGCATCTGCTCGCTGCTCGACGGCAGGCCGCCGATCTCGCCGGCGGCGACCTCGGTATTCTGGTTCTGGATCGCGGTGGTGACGTCGCTGGGGATCAGCGAATAGCTCGCCAGCCGCGCCGGATCGAGCCAGATGCGCATCGCATATTGCGAGCCGAAGACGTTGACGTCGCCGACGCCCTGCACGCGCCCGAGCGGGTCCTGCAGATTGGAGACGAGATAGTCTGACACGTCCATGTTGGTGCGCTGGTCGGTCTCGTCATAGACGCCGACGATCAGCAGATTGTCCGGGTTGGACTTGCGGACGACGAGACCCTGTTGCTGCACCTGCTGCGGCAGGCGCGCGACGCCCTGCTGCACCTGGTTCTGCACCTGGACCTGCGCGATGTCGGGATCGGTGCCCTTTTCGAAGGTCGCGGTGATCGTCACCTGGCCGCGGCTCGACGAGGAGGAGCTGAAATAAAGCAGGCCGTCGATGCCGGTCAGCTGCTGTTCGATGACCTGCGTCACCGAATTCTGCAGCGTCTGCGCGTTCGCGCCGGGGAAGGTCGCGCGGATCGAGACTTGCGGCGGCGCGACGTCGGGATATTGCGCGATCGGCAGGCTGAGGATCGAGCCGACGCCGGCGAGCATGACGATGATCGCCAGCACCCAGGCGAAGATCGGGCGATCGATGAAGATGCGACTGATCACGGGGTCAGCCCGCCTTGCTTTGGGCGTTACCCTGCTGTGCGTCCTTGCCCTGCGGCGGCTTGACCACCTGCGGGCTGTTCGCCGGCACCGCCTTGACCTGCGCGTTGGGCTTGAGGTTGTTGAGCCCCTGCGTGATGATCTTGTCGCCGGGGTTGAGCCCGCTCGTCACCACCCAATAGCGCCCCTGCGTGCGCGACGCGGTGACCGACTTCTGCACCGTCTTGTTGTTCGGTCCGACCAGCATCACCGTCGCATTGCCCTTGGCGTCGCGGCTCAGCGCCTCCTGCGGCACGAGGAAGGCGCGCTGGTTGATCGCCTGCGCGAACTTGGCGCGGACGAACATGCCGGGCAGCAGCAACCCTTGCGGATTGGGGATGCTGGCGCGCAGCGTCACCGTGCCGGTTTCGGTGTTGACCAGGGCTTCGGAGAATTCGACGCTGCCGGTCTGGCCATAGTCGCTGCCGTCCTCGAGCGTCAGGCGGACCTGCGCGCGCGTCGGCACGATGCCGTTCTGCGACAGGCTGCGGCGCAGCGCGAGCATGTCGGCGGCGGATTGCTGGATGTCGACGAACATCGGATCGAGCCGCTGGATCTGCGCGAGCGGATCGGTCTGGCTCGCCGAGACGAGCGCGCCCACGGTGAACAGCGACCGGCCGATCCGGCCGCTGATCGGCGCCGGCACGGTGGTGAACTTGAGGTTGATCCGCGCCGTCTCCAGCGCCGCGCTGGTCTGCGCGACCGAGGCGGTCGCCTGTCGCGCGGTGGCGACGGCGTTGGTATATTCCTGCTGCGACACGGCCTGGATCGCGGCGAGCGGCTTGTAGCGTTCGGCCTGCACGCGCTGCGCTTCCTGATTGGCGCGCGCGCTTTGCAGATTGGCCTGCGCCTCGTTGACCGCGGCGCGGTAGAGGCGGGGGTCGATCTCGTAGAGCGGCTCGCCGCGCTTCACCAGCGAGCCTTCGGTGAAGAAGCGGCGGCGGATGATGCCGTTGACCTGCGGCCGGACGTCCGAGCTTTCATAGGCGTTGGTACGCGCCGCCAGTTCGGTGACCATCGCCGCCTGCGTCGGCTGGACGACGACATAGCCGACCGTGGTCGGACCCTTGCCGGGACCGCCTGCGCCGCCCTTGCCCTTGGCGTTCGAATCACCGCCCCCGCCGCAGGCGGCGAGGCTGAGAATCACTGCGGCGACCGCCGTGCCGGCACCCAACCGGCGGCCCCGAAACGCAAATGTCGTCAAGTATGTCACCCGGATGGTATCTCGGCTCGCGGAGCCGGGACCAGCGCGACAATGCGCGGCCCGACGATTGGTTGCTCTTGCTGGCCCATTGGCGGCGAACGCGGCGGAAATGCAACCCGAGTACCGCGTTATTAATGTCGCAAATTGTCGCAGTGCGGGAAGGATCGGGACATGACGGATGATCGGGACAAGGCGCTCGCCGGCGCGGCGGCGGCGGCCGAGGTCGTCGACGGTATGCTCGTCGGGCTCGGCACCGGCTCCACCGCCACCCATGCGATCGAAGCGATCGGCGCACGCGTCGCGCAGGGGCTGTCCATCCGTGCCGTCGCCACGTCGCGCGCCAGCGAGGCGCTTGCCCGGCGGCTCGGCATCGCGATGCTCGACTTCGCCGATGTGCCGCGGCTCGACCTGACCATCGACGGCGCCGATGCGATCGACCCGCGGTTCTTCGCAATCAAGGGCGGCGGCGGCGCGATGCTGCGCGAGAAGGTGGTCGCCGCCGCCTCCGACCGGATGGTCGTCATCGCCGACGGCAGCAAGCGCGTCGCCGCGATCGACGCAGGGCCGCCGGTGCCGGTCGAGATCCTGCCGTTCGCGCGCGCCTCGGTGCTCGCGGCGCTGGGCGCGGGGGCGGTGCTGCGCGGCGGTGAGCATGAGCCCTATGTCACGGATAACGGGAATTATATTGCCGACTGCCGGATCGATCTCGGCGATCCGCGCGCGGTGGCGTCGCGTTTGGCGGCGATACCCGGCGTGCTCGGCCACGGCCTGTTCCTCGACGAGGTCGATGCCGCCTATTTTGCGCAAAACGGGACCGTTTCGCGGCTGGAACGGGGGGATTACTCCGGCTAAGGCCTGCCGTACCGCAACAGATCGGGCGTGCAGGCGTTCGACGCAGGGTAAGAGCGAGGGCCTTTAATCCCATGACCGATACCAACACCGCGATCCACGAAGACGGTTCGCTGGAACGCCTCACCATCGATACCATCCGCACCCTGTCGATGGACGCGGTGCAGAAAGCCAATTCGGGTCACCCCGGCACGCCGATGGCGCTCGCCCCGGTCGGCTACACCCTCTGGTCGCAATTCCTGCGCTACGATCCGGCCAAGCCCGACTGGCCCAACCGCGACCGCTTCGTGCTGTCGGTGGGTCACGCCTCGATGCTACTGTACAGCCTGATCCACCTTGCCGGGATCGAGGAGATCGACGCGGACGGCAACAAGACCGGCCGCCCGGCGCTCAGCCTCGACGATCTCAAGGGCTTCCGCCAGCTGTCGTCGCGCACGCCGGGCCATCCCGAGTTCCGCCATACCACCGGTGTCGAGACGACGACCGGGCCGCTCGGTGCGGGTTGCTCCAATTCGGTCGGCATGGCGATCGCCGAGCGCTGGCTCGCCGCGCGCTACAACCGTCCCGAGTTCACGCTGTTCGACCATGACGTCTATACGCTGTGCGGCGACGGCGACATGATGGAGGGCGTGGCCGCCGAGGCGGCCAGCCTCGCCGGTCACCTCAAGCTGTCCAATCTCTGCTGGATCTACGACAGCAACCATATCTCGATCGAGGGCGGCACCGATCTCGCCTTCGACGAGGATGTCGGGCTGCGCTTCCAGGCCTATGGCTGGAACGTCATCCACCTCGACGATGCCAACGACACCAAGGCCTTCGCCAAGGCGATCGAGACGTTCAAGGCGACCGACGACAAGCCGACCTTCATCGTCGTCCATTCGGTGATCGGCTGGGGCAGCCCCAAGGCGGGCAGCGAGAAGGCGCATGGCGAGCCGCTCGGCGAGGATAACGTCCGCGCCACCAAGAAGGCCTATGGCTGGCCCGAGGACAAGGATTTCTACATCCCCGAAGGCGTCGCCGAGCATTTCCACGACGCGATCGCCGGGCGCGGCGGCGCGCTGCGCGAGGAATGGGAAGCGATCTTCGCGCGCTATCGCGAGGCCAATCCGGAGCTCGGCGCCGAGCTCGCGCTGATGCTCAAGGACGAACTGCCCGAGGGCTGGGATGCGGACATTCCCGACTTCCCCGCCGACGAAAAGGGCATGGCGAGCCGCGATTCGGGCGGCAAGGTGCTCAACGCGCTCGCCAAGCGGGTGCCGTGGCTGATCGGCGGTTCGGCCGATCTCTCGCCGTCGACCAAGACCGACATCAAGGGCGCGCCCTCGTTCGAGGCGAACAATTACGGCGGCCAGAACTTCCACTTCGGCGTGCGCGAGCACGGCATGGGCGGCGTCGTCAACGGCATGACGCTGTCGCACGTGCGCGGCTACGGCTCGACCTTCCTCGTCTTCGCCGATTACATGCGCGCGCCGATCCGCCTGTCGGCGATCATGGAGCTGGCCAGCGTCTGGGTGTTCACCCATGATTCGATCGGCGTCGGTGAGGATGGCCCGACCCACCAGCCGATCGAGCATCTCGCGACGCTGCGCGCGATCCCCGGCCTCGACACGATCCGTCCGGGCGATGCCAACGAGGTCGCCTACAGCTGGCGCGCCGCGCTGGAGGACGCCAGCCGCCCGACCGCGCTCATCTTCTCGCGCCAGGCGCTGCCGACGCTCGACCGCAGCAAATATGCCTCGGCCGAGGGCACGCTCAAGGGCGGCTACGTCCTCGCCGATTGCGAAGGCACGCCCGAGGTGATCCTGATCGCGACGGGCAGCGAATTGTCGCTGGTCGTGCAGGCGCACGAAAAGCTGTCGGCGGACGGCATCAAGAGCCGCGTCGTCTCGATGCCGAGCTGGTATCGCTACGAGCTCCAGTCGGAAGACTATAAGGAAAGCGTGCTGCCGTCGTCGGTGCCCTCGCGCCTCGCGGTCGAGCAGGCGGGCGAGATGGGCTGGCATCGCTATGTCGGCCTCAAGGGGCGTACGATCACCATGTCGACGTTCGGCGCCTCCGCCCCCATATCGAAGCTGCAGGACAAATACGGCTTCACCCTCGACAATGTCGTCAAGGTGGCGCGCGAAATGCTGGAGAGCAACAATGGGTAAGCTCAACGACCTGAGCGCCGCGGGCACCGCGGTCTGGCTCGACTTCGTCGATCGCAAGTTTCTCGAGGCCGGCGGCCTCGAGACGTTGGTCAAGGAGGATTCGCTGACTGGCGTCACCTCCAACCCGTCGATCTTCGAAAAGGCGATGGGGCATGGCGATGCCTATGACGAGACGCTCGCCGCCTTCGACAAGGAGAATCCCGGCGCGGCGACGATCGATCGCTACGAGCATCTCGCCATCCAGGACATCAAGGCCGCGGCCGAGACGCTCAAGCCGGTGTATGACCGGCTCGACTCGAAGGACGGCTATGTCAGCCTCGAAGTCTCGCCGTACATCGCCGACGATACCGACGCGACGATCGCGGAGGCGGAGAAGCTGTGGCACGCGGTCGACCGCGCCAATCTGATGATCAAGATCCCCGGTACGCCCGCCGGCGCGCCGGCGATCAGCGCGACGATTGCCAAGGGCATCAACGTCAACGTCACGCTGCTCTTCTCGCAGGAGGCCTATATCCGCGTCGCCGAGGCCTATGCCACCGGGCTCGAAGAGCGCGTCCGCCAGGGCCAGCCGATCGACCGCATCGCCAGCGTCGCCAGCTTCTTCGTCAGCCGCATCGACGCGGTGATCGACAAGGAGATCGACCGCCGCGTCGCCGACAATGATCCCGAGGCGGACACGCTGAAGGGGCTGCGCGGCAAGGTCGCGATCGCCAATGCCAAGATGGCCTATCAATGGTTCCTCGACTTCGAGAAGTCCGAGCGCTGGCAGGCGCTCGCCGCCAAGGGCGCGCAGCCGCAGCGGCTGCTGTGGGCCTCGACCGGGGTCAAGGACAAGGCCTATCCCGATACGCTCTACGTCGACACGCTGATCGGCCGCGACACGGTCAACACCATGCCGCCGGCGACGATGGACGCCTTCCGCGAACGCGGCACCGTCGCGCCGACGCTCGAACAGGATGTCGACGACGCCCGCCGCGTGCTGGCCGAGGTCGACCGGCTTGGCCTCGACCTGACCGGCGTGACCGATACGTTGGTCGAGCAGGGCGTCGCCTCCTTCGCCAAGGCGTTCGACGATCTGCTCGGATCGATCGCCGCCAAGCAGCCGGCAACGGCATGATCCGCCGCCCCGTCCTGATCCAGGGCGGGGCGACCGCCCGGTGCGGATACACCGGTTTCCCGCACAGCCACTGCCCGACGTCGCCGCGATATGGTCGCGGCGCGGCGGCAGGGCTGTGATCGGCGGCGAGCTTCGGCGGCGTGCGGCAGGTTGCGCAACGCAACCCATCCTCCACCGCTCCGTTTAACCGACATCACAATCAGCGTCAGGACAGCAAGCATGAAGATCGGACTGATCGGCCTCGGCCGCATGGGTGGCAATATCGCGCGCCGGCTGATGCACGCCGGCCATGAGGTGGTCGCCTATGATCGCAGCGCCGAGGCGGTGACGGCCCTCGCCAAGGATGGCGCGGAGGCGGCGCATTCGCTCGACGACGTGCGCGCCAAGCTCGGCAGTCCGGCGATCTGGTGGGTGATGTTGCCCGCCGGCGGCCCGACCGAAGAGACGATCCAGGCGATCGGTGCGGGCGCAAGCGACGGCGATATCATCATCGACGGCGGCAACACCTTCTACAAGGACGACATCCGCCGCGCCAAGGCGCTTGCCGACAAGGGCGTCCATTATGTCGACGTCGGCACCTCGGGCGGCGTCTGGGGGCTGGAGCGCGGCTATTGCATGATGATCGGCGGCGACGTCGAGACGGTCAATCTGCTCGATCCGATCTTCGACGCGCTTGCGCCCGGCTATGGCTCGATCCCGCGCACGCCGGGGCGCGTCGCCGAGGCGGTCGATGCCCGGGCGGAGAAGGGTTATATTCATGCCGGTCCCGCCGGTGCCGGCCATTTCGTCAAGATGATTCACAACGGCATCGAATATGGCCTGATGCAGGCCTATGCCGAGGGCTTCGACATCCTCAAGTCGAAGAGCAGCGACAAATTGCCCGAAGACGAGCGCTTCGACCTAAACCTGACCGACATCGCCGAAGTCTGGCGGCGCGGCAGCGTCATCTCGTCGTGGCTGCTCGATCTCACCGCGATCGCGCTCGCCAAGGACGGCATGCTCGAAGGCTTTTCGGGCAGCGTCGCCGATTCGGGCGAGGGCCAGTGGACGATCGACGCCGCGATGGAAGAGAAGGTGCCGGCCAACGTCCTCACCGCATCGCTGTTCGCGCGCTATCGCAGCCGGGTTGACCATACGTTCGGCGACAAGGTGCTGTCGGCGATGCGCTTCGGCTTCGGCGGCCATGTCGAGATGCCGCAGTGAGCCGTGAGGCACCGCCGATCCGGCTCGTCGTGTCGGACATCGACGGCACGCTCGTCGACAAGAGCAAGCAGGTCACGCCGGCCACCGTCGCGGCAGTGCGCCGGCTGGAGGAGGCCGGGATCGGCTTCACCGTGATCAGCGCGCGGCCGATGTCGGGGATCATGCCGATCGCCGAAAAGCTGGCGATCGACGCGCCGATGGCGGCGTTCAACGGCGGCATCATCTTCCGGCGGGACGGCAGCATCGCCGAGCAGCATCGCGTCGATGCGGCGGTGACGCGCGGCGTGATGGGGATCGCCGCCGACAGCGGCGCCGACATCTGGGTCTTCGCCGACGACCTTTGGTATGCCTCGACCGACGTCGGCGCGCATGTCGACAGCGAACGGCGCGCCTCCAATCAGGAGCCGATCGTCACCGACGATTTCGATGCGCTGCTCGACCATGCCGACAAGATCACCTTCGTCAGCGACGACGAGGCGATGCTCGCGCGCCTCGCCGAACGCTGCAAGGCGGCGCATGGCGACGATGCGACGATCGTGCAGAGCCAGGTCTATTATCTCGACGTCACCGCCCGCGCCGCCAACAAGGGCGCAGGGCTGGTCGCGCTCGCCAAGACCTTCGATCAGCAGCTCGACGCGATCGCGGTACTCGGCGACCAATATAATGATGTCCCAATGTTGGAACGCGCCGGCCTTTCTATCGCGATGGGAAACGCGCCTGATCCAGTAAAGTCTATTGCTCATGCGGTGACGAGCGGCAATGACGCGGACGGCGTCGCGCACGCCATCGACACGATCATCTTTCCCCGTATTGGAGCTGTTGCATGAAACAACTGGTTGCCTTCGACCTCGACGGAACGCTGGCCGAGAGCAAGCAGCCCTTGCAGGAGCCGATGGGGGAGGCGCTCGCCGACCTGCTCGGCGTCGCGCATGTCGCAGTGATCTCGGGTGGCGACTGGCCGCAGTTCCAGAAGCAGGTCGCGAGCCGCCTGCCGGCGCGCGCCGATCTCAGCAAGCTGTGGCTGATGCCGACCACCGGCACCAAGCTCTACACCTATCGCGACGGCAGCTGGAACACCGTCTACGCCGAGCTGTTCGACGACGAGACCAAGGCCAAGATCCTCAAGGCGTTCGACGAATCGCTCGCGGCGACGGGTTTCACCCCGGAAAAGACCTGGGGCGAGCGGATCGAGGATCGCGGCAGCCAGATCACCTTCTCCGCGCTCGGCCAGGAAGCGCCGATCGCCGAAAAGGAGCATTGGGACCCCAAGTTCGAAAAGCGCAAGGTCATCCAGGCCGATCTCAAGCAGCGCCTGCCGGGCCTGTCGATCAACATGGGCGGCGCCACCTCGATCGACATCACGCGCGAAGGCGTCGACAAGGCCTATGGTCTCAAGAAGCTGCGCGACGAGAGCGGTATTCCGCTGGATAGCATGATGTTCATCGGCGACGCCATCTTCCCGGGCGGCAACGATTATCCCGCCAAGGAACTTGGCCTCGATACGGTCCGCGTCCGCGACCCGGAAGAGACGATCTCGGTCGTCACCGCGATCGTCGCCTGCCAGAAGTAAATAGGTACCGGGCGGCTCAGGCGATGGCCTCGAGCCGCTCGATTGTCGCGCGCCACTCGTCGGCGCAGCGGCGATCCTCGCCGAACGGAATGACGCAGGTGCGGACCGGTCCGTTGCGGTCGAGCTGGTAGCGGATTTCGAGGAAGGCGGTCTCGACCGTCGTGCTCACCGACCGCGACTTGCCGCCGAACGTATAGCCGCCGAACAGGCCGCCCGAAACACCGCCGAGCGTCAACCGACCGCCCTCCCGCGTATCGGTATAGACCGTCGCCTCGCGTTCGACCGTGGCGTGGACGATCTGGTCGCGGCTCAGCCAGAGCTGGTGATAGTCAGTGTCATAGTCGGTGATGACGACATGCCCCCCGCGGGTGATCGCTGCGGCACCGGGCGTATCCTGCCACCAGCTGATCGACAGATTGGCCGGTTCGGGAAGCGTATCGACCTGTCGCATCAGCGTCTGCGCCGCGGCGCGATAGCGGAACCTGATCGTCGGACGAAGGAAAAGACGCGTCACAACCGCGATGATCAGTCCCGCGATCAGATAGTTGATGACGCCGCCAAAGAGGGCCCAGCCAATCGAACCGTGCAGTAGGGCGCTGAGCACCGGGACCGCGACGAAGACGATGATGATCCCCCGCGGCATCCATAGCGCGATCTTCTGGACGTGCTGGACCGTCGCGCGGACATCATCATTGGGCGGCGCGATCCGCTCCGGCCTGAGACTGGTGTGTTCTGCAATGGCATCCATGATCGCCCCCCGATCGATTTGCGACGATCATGCAAAGGCGATTCGGTCAGGTCCAGCGCGGCCGCGTATCGCGTTGATTGGGCGACGGCCCGTCCGTTGGTGGGGGCCGGCGACTCGGGAACGGCTCAGCCGAGCCGGTACAGGCCCGCGCCGTGCGACGGGATCGTCTGGCGGAATCGGTCGCTGGCGGTGCCGACCGACCGGCCGCTCCACAGATCGACCGCCGCCGCCGATCCGGCGAGGCCGAGCATCGCCAGCGGCACCGCCACCTCGCGCGCCTTGTCGGTGGTGTTGAACAGCGCGACGTAGACGCCGTTGCCCGCGATCGGGCGGGCCGACCAGATGCGCGTGCCGTCCGCGACGAAATGCGGGCGGTTGTCGCGGCTCGCCTGATTGACCGCCAGCACCGCCCGATTGGTCAGCAGCGCCAGCGTCGCCGCATCGAGCCGACGCAGATCGCCGCCCATGATCAGCGGCGACCGCGCGATCGACCACAGGGTCATCAGCGTCCGCTGCTCGTCCGGAGTGAATTTGGTCGCCCGTGCGCCGAGCGCCAATTGGCCGAGCGGCAGCATGTCGGCATCGGGCCAGCCCCCCGTCGTGTCGACCGCATGCCAGTTTTCGAGGCGCGTGAACTGCGCCTCCAGCATCGGCCATTCGTCCCAGAAATCGTCGCTGATCCGCCACATCTGCGCATGGCGGCGGACGTGGTCGGCGCGCGCCACCGGCGTTTCGCCCGGCGACAGGCTGAGCACGATCGGCCGGCCGCTATGCTGGATCGCGGCATGCGCCGCCCCGATTTCGGCCGCATGGGAATCATAGGGGCGGCTCATGTCGTCCATCTTGACGAAATCGACACCCCAGCCCGCGTAGAGCGCGAAGACGCTGTCATAATAGGCCTGCGCACCGGGCTTGCGCATGTCGACGCCGTACATGTCCGGGTTCCACGGGCAGATGCTCGCCGTGTCGGCAATGTCGCGGGCGTGATAGCGGGTATTGAGCACGGGCAGGTTGCGCTCGACCGCCAGCCGCGGAATGCCGCGCATCAGGTGGATGCCGAACCTGAGCCCCATCGCATGGACGTCGGCGGCGAGCGGCGCGAAGCCCTTGCCCCCCGCGCTCGACGGAAAGCGATTGGGGGCAGGGAGCAGCCGGCCATAGCCGTCGAGCGTCGGCTGCGGCCTGGTGCTGTACGTATAGCTCGACGCACCCGGCTCATACCATTGGATGTCGATGGTGAAGACGTCGTAGCCGAAGGGCAGCAGCCGCGTGCGCATGATCGCCGCGGTCTCGCGCGCCTGCGCCTCGTTGATCGTCGTCGCGAAGCTGTTCCAGCTGTTCCACCCCATCGGCGGTCGCGGTGCGAGCGTGGCCGGGGCGGGCGGTTCGGCCGTTGCGCGCGCGGCGAGGGCGGTCGTGGCCGCGAGCGCCGTGCCGGCGCCGATCAGCGTGCGACGGTCGATGGATGTACGGCTCATGATCCCCCCGGACAGAAAAGGCGCCCGTTCGTTGCGGGCGCCTTCTGGTAGACGATCCGGACGGGCCTGTCCGGCCTTTTGCGCCGCGGCGGGGGTCGGCCCCACCGCGGTGCGGGTCAGCGGTCAGGCGCTATAGTACATGTCATATTCGACCGGCGACGGCGTCATCTCCCAACGGGCGACCTCGCCGCGCTTGATCTCGACATAGGCCTCGATCTGATCCTTCGAGAAGACGTCGCCCTTGAGCAGGAAGTCGTGATCCGCTTCCAGGCTGTCGAGCGCCTCGCGCAGGCTGCCGCAGACGGTCGGCACCTGGGCCAGTTCGGCGGGCGGCAGGTCGTAGAGGTTCTTGTCCATCGCCTCGCCGGGGTGGATCTTGTTCTGGATGCCGTCCATCCCCGCCATCATCAGCGCCGCATAAGCGAGATAGGGGTTGGCCATCGCGTCCGGGAAGCGCACCTCGACGCGCTTCGCCTTCGGACCGGTGCCGTAGGGGATGCGGCACGAGGCCGAACGGTTGCGCGCCGAATAGGCGAGCAGCACCGGCGCCTCGTAACCCGGCACCAGCCGCTTGTAGCTGTTGGTCGTCGGGTTGGTGAAGGCGTTGATCGCCTTGGCGTGACGGATGATGCCGCCGATGAAGTAGAGGCACATGTCCGACAGGCCGGCATAGCCCTCACCGGCGAACAGCGGCGTCTTGCCGTTCCAGATCGAGAAGTGGGTGTGCATGCCCGAGCCGTTATCTTCCTTGATCGGCTTGGGCATGAAGGTCGCCGACTTGCCGTAAGCGTGGGCGACCTGATGCACGACATATTTGTAGATCTGCATGCGGTCGGCGGTGGTGGTCAGCGTGCCGAAGGTCAGGCCGAGCTCGTGCTGCGCGGCGGCCACCTCATGGTGATGCTTGTCGCAGGGCAGGCCCATTTCGAGCATGGTCGAGACCATCTCGCCGCGGATGTCGACGGCGCTGTCGACCGGCGCGACCGGGAAATAGCCGCCCTTGGCGCGCGGCCGGTGGCCGAGGTTGCCACCCTCATATTCGCGACCGGTGTTGGTCGGCAGCTCGATATCGTCGATCTTGAAGTAGGACGACGCATAATTGGTGTCGAACTGGACGTTGTCGAACATGAAGAATTCGGCTTCCGGGCCGACGTAGACGGTGTCGCCGATCCCGGTGGTCTTGAGATAGGCCTCGGCGCGCTTGGCGGTCGAGCGCGGGTCGCGCGCATAGAGTTCACCGGTCGACGGCTCGACGACGTCGCAGAAGACGATCAGCATCGGCGTCGCCGAGAAGGGATCGGTGTAGACCGCGTCGAGATCGGGCTTGAGCACCATGTCCGATTCGTTGATCGCCTTCCAGCCCTCGATCGAGCTGCCGTCGAACATCAGGCCGTCGGTCAGCTCGTCCTCGCCGATCAGGCCGGCGACCATCGTCAGATGCTGCCATTTGCCCTTCGGGTCGGTGAAGCGCAGATCGACCCACTCGATCTCTTCGTCCTTGATCTTGTTGAGGATGTCGTTGGCGGTCGCAGCCATATCAGGTCCCTTGCTCTGCTACGTGGCCCGGGCGATGCCGGGCAGGAAATTGCGTCGCGGCGGCGCATTCACATGGAATGTTGCGCCGCGTCAAATGGCGATGCTGTCAGATCGCCGCTTCGTCGCGCTCACCGGTGCGGATGCGCAGCGCTGCCTCGACCGGGATGACGAAGATCTTGCCGTCGCCGATCCGGCCGGTCTGCGCGGCATTGGCGATCGCCTCGACGACGCGGTCGGCGAGGGCGTCTTCGACCACCACCTCGAGCTTCACCTTGGGCAGGAAGTCGACGACATATTCGGCGCCGCGGTAGAGTTCGGTATGACCCTTCTGGCGGCCGAAGCCCTTGGCCTCGGTCACGGTGATGCCGCTCACGCCGATCTCGTGCAGCGCTTCCTTCACCTCATCCAGCTTGAATGGCTTGATGATGGCTTCGACCTTCTTCACCGCGATACGCCCCCTGAAAATCCCGCGCGTCTGGCGCGGGCGGTGCAGTAAACGTGCCAGTCCTGACCCTTCGGGGCAACCGGGATTCGAAGCGATTTGCTGCTTGTTAAACGGGCAGGTCAGGCCGGCTTGCTGCTTGGGCGGGCAGGCGGGCGCTGGCTACAGGATCGTTTGCACCGCCTCCGGCGGCCGGGCCAACACGACGCCCTTGTCGGTCTCGACCAGCGGGCGCTGGATGATGATGGGGTTGATCGCCATCGCCTCGAGGATCGCCGCGTCATCCGCCTCGCTGTCGGCGAGTCGCTTGCCGTCCGGCTCGCTGAGCCGCAGCCCGTCGCGCGGCGTGAGGCCGGCACGGGCGTAGAGCCGCGACAGGTCGGCGACGGTCGGCGGCCGTTTGAGATATTCGATCACGGTCACCGTCGCGCCCGCCTCCTCGAGCAGGGCGAGCGTCTTGCGCGAGGTGCCGCAGCGCGGATTGTGATAAATTGTCGCAATCATCGCGCTGCGGCTCCGGTTCAGAGGATGATCAGGCGTCCTGCTTGGCCAGCCATTCCTCGAGCCATTTGATCGTATAGCTGCCCGCCTGGAACTCGGGATCGTCGAGCAGCGCCTGATGCAGCGGGATGGTCGTCGTCGGGCCCTCGATCACGAATTCCTCCAGCGCCCGGCGCAGGCGGCGCAGCGCGCCCTGACGCGTCGTGCCGTAGACGATCAGCTTGGCGATCATCGAATCGTAATAGGGCGGCACGCGATAGCCGGCGTAGAGGCCGCTATCGACGCGGACGTGCATGCCGCCCGGTGCGTGATATTGCTTCACCAGCCCCGGCGAGGGGGCGAAGGTGCGCGGGTCCTCCGCGTTGATGCGGCATTCGATCGCATGGCCGCGGAACTGGACGTCCTCCTGCCGCAGCGTCAGCGGATGGCCTTCGGCGACGCGGATCTGTTCGCGGACGAGGTCGAGGCCGGTGATCATCTCGGTCACCGGATGTTCGACCTGCAGCCGGGTGTTCATCTCGATGAAGTAGAACTCGCCGTCTTCCCACAGGAACTCGATCGTGCCGGCGCCGCGATAGCCCATGTCGGCCATCGCCTTGGCGACGATGCCGCCCATCCGCTCGCGCTCCTCGGCGGAGATGATCGGCGAGGGCGCCTCTTCCAGTACCTTCTGGTGGCGGCGCTGCAACGAACAGTCGCGCTCGCCCAGGTGGATCGCGTTGCCATTGCCGTCGCCGAACACCTGGAATTCGATATGCCGCGGATTGCCGAGGTATTTTTCCATGTAGACGGTGGCGTCGCCGAACGCCGCCTTCGCCTCGGTCCCGGCCTGCTGCATCAGCGTTTCGAGATGCTCGGGGCCGGTGCACACCTTCATGCCGCGACCGCCGCCGCCGCTCGCCGCCTTGATGATGACCGGATAGCCGATCGCGTCCGCCAGCACCTTGGCCTCGGCGACGTCGCTGATCGCGCCGTCGCTGCCGGGAACGAGCGGCAGGCCGAGCGCGCCGGCGGTGCGCTTCGCCTCGACCTTGTCGCCCATCGTGCGGATATGTTCGGGCTTGGGGCCGACGAACAGCAGGTCGTGCATCTCGACGATCTCGGCGAAGCGGGCGTTTTCGCTGAGGAAGCCGTAGCCGGGGTGGATCGCGTCGGCGCCGCTGATCTCGGCGGCCGAGATGATGTTGGGGATGTTGAGATAGCTGTCGGTCGCTGCCGGCGGCCCGATGCAGATCGCCTCGTCGGCGAGGCGGACGTGCATCGCCTCGGCGTCGGCGGTCGAATGGACCGCGACCGTCGTGATGCCCATCTCATGGCAAGCACGGTGGATGCGCAGCGCGATCTCGCCGCGGTTGGCGATCAGCAGCTTCTTGATCGGGCGCATGCCTTACTCGACCACCACGAGCGGCTGGTCGAATTCGACCGGCTGGCCGTTCTCGATCAGGATCTGGCGGACGATGCCGGCGGTCGGCGCGGTGATCGGGTTCATCACCTTCATCGCCTCGACGATCAGCAGCGTGTCGCCGGCCGACACCGCATTGCCGACCGCGATGAACGGCTTGGCGCCAGGCTCGGCGGACAGATAGGCGGTGCCGACCATCGGCGACTTGACCGCATTGGCGGCGGCGAGCGTCGGCGCCATCGCACCGGCCTCGGCGGCGGCAGGCTGCGGCGCTGCCGCGGCGGGAGCGGGCGCCGCCGCCGGCGGGGCGTAATGGAGCGGTGCGGCGGCAGCGGCGGCCTTGCGCGCGACGCGGATCTTGCGATCGCCTTCCTCCACCTCGATCTCGGTGAGGTGGGTGGCGTCGAGCAGTTCGGCGAGCTGGCGCACGAGGTTGACGTCAACCTGCATGCTCTGCGCAGGGGCCCCGGAGTTGGTCTGGTCGGTCATGGGGGAGCCTCCTGTCAGAAGCGCGCCGCCGCTTCAAGCGCAAGGGTATAGGACAGCGCTCCGAATCCGGCGATGGTGCCCTTCGCAGCGCGCCCGACGAAGCTGGTGTGGCGGAATTCCTCGCGGGTGTGGGGGTTGGAGAGGTGAACCTCGATCACCGGCGTGCGGATGCCCTTGATCGCGTCGTACACCGCGATCGACGTGTGCGTGAAGGCGCCCGCGTTGAGGATCACCGCCTTCGCGCCGCGCGCCTGCGCCTCGTGCAGCCAGTCGACCAGATGGCCTTCGTGATTCGACTGGCGCATGTCGATCTCCAGCCCCAGCTCCTGGGCGCGATCCTCGAGCTGGCCGGCAATGTCGTCGAGCGTGTCGGCGCCGTAGATCTCGGGCTCGCGCGTGCCGAGCAGGTTGAGGTTGGGGCCGTTGAGGACGAAGATGGTGTCGGTCATCGGGTCGCTTTCGGTTGAACCGGAGAGATCGTGTGCCTAGGTGCGGCGCATCACCCTTAGTCCGTTCGCCCTGCGCTTGTCGAAGGGCAGCTCTCCTCTGTCGCACCGGGCCGAAGGGGAGAGCGGGGCTTCGACCGGCTCAGCCCGAACGGATGGGGGCGTGCGCCTCCTGCAAGCTTATGCCCCATAGCGACGGAACGGTATCGATCACGGTCAACGGCGCGCACAAGCGCGTCAACGCGGGGCTGAGCCTCGCCGAACTCGCCGCCGAACTGGGGCTGGTGCCGGAGAAGGTGGCGGTCGAGCGCAATCTCGAGGTGGTGCCGCGCTCGACGCTCGCCGAGGTGCGGGTCGAGGACGGCGACGATATCGAGATCGTCCATTTCGTCGGCGGCGGCGACCACCCGCGGGCGGTGGCCGACGACAGCTGGACCGTCGCGGGCAGGACCTTCCGCTCTCGCCTGATCGTCGGCACCGGCAAGTACAAGGATTTCGCGCAGAACGCCGCCGCGCTCGAAGCATCGGGGGCGGAGATCGTCACCGTCGCGGTGCGTCGCGTCAACGTCAGCGATCGCAATGCGCCGATGCTGACCGACTTTATCGATCCCAAGAAGGTCACCTATCTGCCCAACACCGCCGGCTGTTTCGACGCCGAGAGCGCGATCCGCACCCTGCGGCTGGCGCGCGAGGCGGGCGGCTGGGATCTCGTCAAGCTCGAGGTGCTGGGCGAGGCGAAGACGCTCTATCCCGATATGCACGAAACGCTGCGCGCGACCGAGATCCTCGCCAACGAAGGCTTCAAGCCGATGGTCTATTGCGTCGACGATCCGATCGCGGCGAAGCGGCTGGAGAATGCCGGCGCCGTCGCGATCATGCCGCTCGGCGCGCCGATCGGCTCGGGGCTCGGCATCCAGAACCGCATCACGATCCGGCTGATCGTCGAGGGTGCGGGCGTGCCGGTGCTGGTCGACGCCGGCGTCGGCACCGCCTCCGATGCGGCGGTGGCGATGGAATTGGGCTGCGACGGCGTGCTGATGAACACCGCGATCGCCGAGGCGAAGGACCCGGTAATGATGGCGGCGGCGATGCGTGCGGCAGTCGAGGCGGGGCGGCTCGCCTATCGCGCGGGACGCATGGGACAGCGGCGCTATGCCGATCCGTCGAGCCCGCTCGCCGGGCTGATCTGACGCCCTCTGACGGATTTGTCACGGAACCGGTCCGGTTCGAACCCGTTGTATTGTCGTAGATCAAGCGGCCCGGCTGGCGGGCTGACGATAACGGCAGGAGGTCCTGATGGGCGAGCTCACCGACAAGATCAAAGGCACCGTGAACGAAGCGATCGGCAACGCCAAGGAAGCGATCGGCAAGCATAATGAAGACCCCAGCCTCGCCGCCGAGGGTCAGGCCCAGCAGGCAGAAGGCAAGGGCGAGAAGTTCAAGGGCAGCGTCAAGGGCGCGCTCGGCGACAATATCTGATCGTCTGATCGATTGCCGGCAAAGGGCCGTCCCGCAAATTCGGGGCGGCCTTTTCCATATGGAAAAAGGGAGATGCATATGAAGACGACGATGATGGCGCTGGCCGCGGGTGCGATGGCGCTGTCGCTGGCAGCGTGCGGCGGCAAGGGTGACGACAAGCTCGGCAGCGAGGTCAAGGCCGCCGCCGACAATCGCGCCGATGCGATGGAGAGCGCCGCCGACAATCTCGAGGATCAGGCCAAGGCGGAGCGCAAGAGCGCGGCGCAGCAGGCCGATGCGATCGACGACGCCGACGTCAATGCCGCGGCGATGTCGAGTGGCGAGAAGGCCGCGCTGATCAACGGCAGCGACAAGCTGCGCTGATCCGCGGCGGGCACCGGGGACTATTTGCTTCCGCGGGAAACATCGTTTGTCGTGAGTGGTTTACGGCCAATGACCCCGCCCTATAGCCAACCGTCCTCGGTCACCCACGACCAAGGTGAGATCATCGTCGACGGACCCGACGGCGTCGCCGTCTCGCTGACCCCGGAGGCGGCGCTCATCACCGCCGGCCGATTAGAGACCGAGGCGATCGAGGCCCTGCTCGAGCGTGGCAAGACCGTCGTCACCAAGCCGGTCGGCTGAGTGGCGCCACTCCGGCTGCTCATCGCCGAAAGTGAGCCCCCCGCTGCCCGCGCCGAACGCCGCGACAGCGTCGGCCGCAGTTCGGGCGAGACCTTTTGCAAGCGGCTCACCGGGCTGATGCCGGAGGCGCGGTGCGTGCGGGTCAAGCCGGCGGACGCCGATGCCGGGATCCCCGCCGGGCTCGGCGGCTATGATGCGGTGTTGCTGACCGGATCGCCGCTCCATCTTTATGAGGATACGCCCGCGGCGCGGCGCGAGATCGCGTTCATGCGCGCGGTGTTCGCGTCGGGCACGCCGGCGTTCGGATCGTGTGCCGGGCTTCAGGTCGCGGTGGTCGCCGCCGGCGGGCAGGTGCGGGCGATGGGGTCGCGGCGCGAGATCGGCTTCGCGCGCCGCATCTTCCGGCAGCCGGACGGTGTCGATCACCCGCTGCTCGCCGGGCGGCCGCCGGTGTTCGACGTGCCGGCGATCCACGGCGACGAGGTCGAGACCTTGCCGGACGGCGCGACGCTGCTCGCCTCCAACGGCGTCACCCACGTGCAGGCGGCGGAGATCCGGCACGACCGCGGCGTCTTCTGGGGTGTGCAATATCACCCCGAAATCTCGCTGCGCGAGGTCGCGGCGGCGCTGCGGCGGCAGGCGGAGGAGTTGATCGACCTCGGCATGGCGCGCGACCGGCTCGACGTCGAACAGCAGGCGGTGCTGGTCGACGCCCTCCACCGCGAGCCTGAGCGGCGCGATCTCGCCTGGCGGCTCGGACTCGACGAACAGGTGCTCGATCCGATGATGCGGATGACCGAGCTGCGCAACTTCCTCGACCGGCTGGTGCTGCCGACCCGCGCCGCGCGAGGGCGGGGCTAGGCGGACCGCCGCGCCGCCATCGCTTCCAGCGTCGTCGCATTGCTGATCACGGCGATGTCGGTGCGCAAATGGAGCAGGCGGACCCCGCGCCGGTCGAGCGCCCGCGCCAGCGCCGGGGCGAAATCCTCGGTCCGCTCGACCGTCTCCGCCCAGCAGCCATAAGCGCGGGCGAGCGCGGCGAAGTCCGGGTTGGTCAGTGTCGTCGCCTGGACGCGGCCGGGATATTCACGCTCCTGGTGCATGCGGATCGTGCCGTAGCCGCCATTGTCGATCACCAGCACCAGCATCTGCGCATCGTGTTGCACCGCGGTGGCGAGTTCCTGCCCGTTCATCAGGAAACAGCCGTCGCCGGCGAGCGCGACCACCTGCCGCTCGGGAAAGCGCAGCGCGGCGGCGACCGCGGCGGGGACGCCATAGCCCATCGCGCCGGCGGTCGGGGCGAGCTGCGTGCCGGGCGCCGTATAGCGCCAGTAGCGGTGCCACCAGCCGCTGTAATTGCCCGCGCCGTTGCACAGGATCGTGTCTGCCGGCAACGCCGCTTGCATCGCCGCGACGCAGGGGCCGAGATCCATCGCCACGCCGTCGCGGGGTGCGGGGGTCGACCAGGCCAGCCATTCGGCATGCGCCTCGGCGCCGCCGGGATGCGGCGGGCCGTCGATTGCCGCGAGCGCCTCGGCGAACTCGGCCATGCCGGCGCAGATCGCCAGATCGGTGCGATAGGTCATCCCGAGTTCGGTCGCATCGGGATGGACGTGGATCAGCCGCTGGCCGGGATGATCGGGGGTGATGAGCGTATAGCCGTCGGTCGTCGCCTCGCCGAGCCGCGCGCCGACGACGAGCAGCAGGTCGGCGGCCTTGACGCGCGCGACCAGCGCCGGATTGGGGCCGTAACCGAGATTGCCCGCATAAGCGGGGCAGGCGTTGGGGATCGCATCCTGCCGCCGGAAGGCGGTGGCGACGGCGATGCCGGTGCGATCCGCCCAGGCGGCAAAATCCTGCGCCGCGACATTGTCCCAACCGCCGCCGCCGACGATCGCCAGCGGCCGTTCGGCGGTGGCGAGCAGATCGGCGAGCTGTTCCAGTCCCGCCTCGTCGCAGCCCTGCGACAGCCGCTCGACCCGCGGCCGGTCGGCGACCTCGGCGCTGTCACGCAGCATGTCCTCGGGCAGGGCGAGCACGACCGGACCGGGCCGGCCGCTCATCGCCACGGCATAGGCGCGTGCGACATATTCGGGGATGCGCGCCGCATCGTCGATCCGCGCCGCCCATTTGGCGAGCGGCGCGAACATCGCGGTCATGTCGACTTCCTGGAACGCCTCCCGGTCGCGGGTGCCGCGGTCGACGTCGCCGACGAACAGGATCAGCGGCTGCGAATCCTGCCGGGCGACGTGGACGCCGATCGCGGCATTGGTCGCGCCGGGGCCACGGGTGACGAAGGCGATGCCGGGCCGGTGGCCGAGCGTGCCGTCGGCGCAGGCCATGAACGCCGCGCCGCCCTCCTGCCGGCAGACCACCGTGGCGATCTCCGGCGTATCATGCAGCGCATCGAGCACGGCGAGGAAGCTTTCCCCCGGCACCGTGAAGATCCGCTCGCAGCCTTGGGCGAGCAATTGCGCGACGAGGATCTGGCCGCCGGTGCGTGGGGTGGTGTCCATACCCCGATCCTGCCCAATCCTACCGGCGAAGTCGAGCGATCCGAGGCAGATTGGCGTTAGCGGCGGGTGGTCGGACCGAAATCGAACCAGCCCGGGCGGCTGCCCGCGGGATAGGCGGGGCGGACGGTGCTGACCGGGCGGACGCGGCCGGTGATGCGCTCGCCGAGCGTCGGCGCGGCGACGACCGGCGCGGCGGGGGCTGCGACCGCCGCGGTTTCGGCGGCGCGGGCGAGGCGGTCGTTCTCGCGCTCCAGTTCGGCGATGCGCCGATTGGCCTCGGCGAGCGCGGTATCGCCCTGCTTGCGATAGCCGGCATGCGCCTCGCGCTCGTCGGCATAGCGCGTCTTCCACTTGCGCCCGCCGCTGCTGCTGGCGAGGCCGAAGAACCAGCCTGCGACAAGGCACAAGGCCAAAGCGGCGAATTGCGTCGTAGTGGTGAACAGCATCCGAGCCTCCCTGTTACGCAAGCATAACGAGTGCGATGGCGCTTGGTTCATCGCCGTCCGCAGCGAAAGCGGCGTGACGTCCGGCGACGAACATGGACAACATGGACACCTTGATCGAAACGATCAGGCCCGATCGTTTCGGATTTTGCGCTGATCGATCGACGATGAGATAGAGCCGCGGCCGGATAGCGCGCCCCGCGCGAGTAGGACAGCGGTCGTCATTTCGCTCGGCGGTGCAGGCGCTTGCCGGTGCCTCGCTCCTAGAAGGCGTCGCTGATCGAGCAGGCGGCGGGACCGAGGATGACGATGAACAGCGTCGGCAGGATGAACAGGATCAGCGGAATCGTCATGATCGCCGGCAGCCGTGCCGCTTTCTCCTCGGCGCGCATCATCCGTTCGTTGCGGAATTCGGCCGACAGCACGCGCAGCGCCGAGGCGAGCGGCGTGCCGTATTTCTCGGTCTGGATCATCGTGGTGACGACGCCGCGGATCGCGTCGAGGTCGACGCGGCTGGCGAGATTCTCGAAGGCCTGACGCCGTTCGGTGAGGAAGCCCAGTTCGATCGCGGTCAGCGTGAATTCGTCGCCGAGTTCGGGATAGGCGCGGCCGAGCTCGCGCGCGACGCGGTGGAAGGCGGCGTCGACGGTGAGGCCCGCCTCGGCGCAGATCACCAGCAGGTCGAGCGCGTCGGGCAGGCCCTTGCGGATCGCGTCGCTGCGCTTGGTGATCTTGTTCTTGAGATAGAGGTCGGGCGCCTTGTAGGCGAGGATGAAGGTCACCGCGACCAGGGCATAGCGTTTGAACGCCGACCAGTCGGGGAAGTAATCGAGCCCGTAGACGAGCAGCACCATCAGCCCGCCGAACACGATCGGCAGCGCGAGCCGGCCGAAGATCACGCCGACCGCCCATTCCTTGGAACGGATGCCGGCGCGCATCAGCTTGAGCTGCGCGTCCTTGACCTGGCTGTCCTGCAACACCTTGAGCGAAGAGAGCAGGCCGCGCATCCAGTCGGTGGTGTCGTTGCGCTGGACGAGCTTGGCGCGCCGCTTGGTCGAGGCGGTGATGCCCGCCTTGAGCTGTTCGCGGCGCTCGTTGAGCACCTTGACGCGCTTGTTCATCGGATCGGTGACGGTGCGCATCACCGTGTAGAGCGCGAGCATCACCGCAAAGGCGGCGACACCCGACAGGATGGTCGCGACCCAGAGCACGTCGATGCCCATCAGCGTCGGTCCGGAAGGCTGCATGTCTCGTTTCCCGCCCTGGCGCCGCTAGATTTCGAAGCTGACCATCTTGGCCATGATGAACACGCCGATCCCCATCCACAGCAGCCCGCCGATGCCGGCGATCATCAGCCGCGGTTCGGAGAAGAAGCCCTGCATATAGCCGGCGTTGATCATCCAGATCATGCCGAAGACGATGAACGGCAGCGATCCGACGATATAGGCCGAGGCCTTGGATTCGGACGACATCGCCTTGATCTTGAGCTTCATCTGGCCGCGCTGGCGCAGCACCGTGGCAAGATTGGCGAGCGTTTCGGCAAGGTTGCCGCCGGTTTCGCGCTGGATGGCGATGGTGATGACGAAGAACTGGAATTCGGGCGTGCCGAGCCGGTCGGCGGTGTCCTGCAACGCCGCGTCCATCGACTTGCCGATCTTCATCTTGTCGGAGACCATGCGGAATTCCTCGCCGACCGGGCCTTCCACCTCCTGGCCGACGACGCCGATCGTCTCGGTGACCGGCAGGCCCGAACGCAGGCCGCGGACGAGCAGTTCGATCGCATCGGGGAATTTGGCGGTGAAGCGCGCGACGCGGCGGCGGATGAAGAAACCGACCAGCCAGTGCGGCAGCCCCGCGCCGACCGCGAGGCCGAACAGCAGGGCGAGCAGGATCGGCGCGCCCTTCAGGATCAGCAGTCCCGCGACTACGACGATCAGCCCGCCGCTGATCATGCCGTAGCGGCCGACGCTCCAGTCCTTGCCGGTCATCGCCAACCGCTGGGCGAGCTGCGCCGGATTGGGCAGCAGCCGGCCGAAGGCGAGATCGGTGCGGGTCTGGACGCGCCCGGCGGCGATGCGGCGCATCTGCGTGTCCGCCACCGTCGCGGCATCGCCGTGCCGGGTGCGGACCGACGACAGCCGCCGCGCCTGTGCGCGCTGCGCCGACGGGCCGGCGAGCGCGATGACGATCAGGCCGATCGTCATCACCCCGCCGAACGCCACCATGATCAGGGGAAGCAGGTCCATCGCCGCGCCGTTATTTCTTGGCGCGCTTGCTGAGCAGCGCCGAGAAGCCGCCGATCAGCGACTTGCGCTTGGCGGTCGCCTTGCCCTCGCTGCCGGTGGCGACCAGTTCCTCGCCGACGTTGAGGACGTGGCGGGTCAGTTCGATCAGCGGCGCCACCGTCTTGGTGTTCTTGCCCGCCTCGGCGATCGGCTTGCCGAGCTTGGCGGCCTGCGCGGCGAGCTTCTGGTCGAAGGGGATGAGGAAATCGATCTTGCGCTCGATCGAGCTTTCGAAGTCCTTGCGGCTGATCTCGAGCTGCGCGGCGGGGTGGACGCGGCTGGCGACGACGGTGAGGTGCGTCTGCGGCGCGTTGGTCTTGAGCCACGACAGCACCCGGATCGTGTCGCGTGCCGCGGCAAGCGTCAGGTCGGTGACGATCACCGCCGCCTGGATGTCGCTGATCAGATGCGGATGCTGGACCAGCATCGCGCGCGGCAGGTCGACCACCGTCGCCTCGAAGGCGGCGCGCATCTCTTCCTGCAACTGGTAGAAGGCGGCACCGTCGGTGACGAGCGGCGCGTTGATCGGCGCCTCGGCGGAAAGGACGGCGAGCTTCTCGGTCGCCTTGACCATCGCGCGTTCGATGAACAGCCCGTCGATGCGGCTCGGATTCTCGATCGCGTCGGTGAGGCCGCGGCCCGGTTCGAGATCGAGGGTGAGCGCACCGGTGCCGAAATGGACGTCGAGGTCGAGCAGCGCGACGGTGCGCTTCTCGCGCTCGGCGAGCAGCCATGCGGTCGAGGTGGCGACGGTCGAGGCGCCGACGCCGCCGCGCGTGCCGATCACCGCGATCGCACAATGCGGCCGGTCGACGTTCGCCTCGGCGAGCTTGGGGGCGTTGAGCATCGCCTGGGCATGGCCGAACGCCTCGCGCATCGCATCGGGATGCAGCGGCTTCAGCAGATAGTCCTGGATGCCGCTGGCGATCAGGTCGCGATACAGGCGCACGTCGTTGACCTGCCCCGCGGCGATCACCACCGTGCCGGGCTCGCACACCTCGGCGAGGCTGTTGATGTCGTTGAGCGGATCGCCCGATTCGGCGAGGTCGACGAGCAGGATCTGCGGGCTCGCCGAAACCGACAGCGACTGGACCGCATTGCGCAGCCCGCCCTTGTGGACCTTGTCGACCGACCAGCCGAGCTCGGCGGCGATCGGCCGCAGCAGTTCGGCGGTGGTGTCGTCGCAGACATAGGCGGCGAAGGGTTCGCGCTGCGCGGCGCCGGCGGGTTTCCAGGGCGCGTTCATCAATTGCCCCCCTTGGTGCTCGTCGCCTGGAGCGTGCCGGCGCCGGTCGGCGCCTTCTTGATATAGGCGTCGATCGCTTTGCGGTTGACGGTAGTGTCGGCGAGCGTCTGCGGATCGGCGCCATGGACCAGATCGCTCGGCCGCGCGATCATCGCGGCGAGATTGGTGTTCACCGCACAGCCGTAGTTGGACGAGGTGTTGGCGTCGAACTCGTTGCTCGAATTGCGGCTCCAGTCGGGGCAGCCGGGGACGGAGGCGTGCATCCGGCTGATCACCACGCGCACCGTGCCCGGCGTCACCGGCGCATCGGTGACCGGTCGATCGTCGGAGAGCAGCAGGCCGTAGCTCGCCACCACCGCGGCGACCTCGTCGCGCGCCGCGCCGGCATAGGCCGCCTCGTCGATCGCGACGCGGTCGCCGAAGCCGAGGTGCATCGCGTCCATCCAGCCGGCGAGGCGGCGTCCCTCACCGGGGGCGAGGCCGCGGCCGCCGGTGGCGAGATCGAGCGCATAATCGTTGCGCGCGACGACCGGCTGGTGGACCGATTCGAGGCCGCGATTGGTGGTGCCCATGCAGCCGCCGAGCAGCAGCGCGGGCAAAGTGGCGAGGAGGAGCGAACGCTTGGTCATCGACGCGAGGTCCTTGATCGGGGACGCAGGAGTGGGGGATGCGGGGGCCATCAGTCGGAGAAGCCCGGGGCGGGCGCGGCGCTCTTCTTCTTCGATGCGGCACGCGGATCGGCGGCGGGCACCGGCTGGCGCTGCGGCGCCGGCGGCACCGCGGCGGCGGCGCCGAGCGTCGGCGGCACCGGCTGGCCGCCGGGCACCATCACCGGCACCGGCCGCGGCCCGCTGCCGCCGCCGCCGACCTCGCCGAGCAGGATGCGCTCGGCATCGCCCGGCGCGCGATAGCCGTCGTGCGGCAGCGCGACCTGCGCCGGATTGTTGATCGGCTTGACCAGATAGGGGGTGATGATGATCACCAGCTCGGTCTCGTTGCGCTGGAAGTTGGTCGAGCGGAACAGCGAGCCGATGATCGGCAGGTCGCCGAGGAACGGCGTCTTGTCGATATTGTTGCCGTGCGTGTTCGACAGCAGGCCGCCGATCATCATGCTCTGGCCCGAGCCGAGCTCCAGCGTCGTCTCGGCGCGGCGGGTGGTGATGCCGGGGACGCGGGTGCCGCTGACCGTGACCGCGCTGGCATTGTCGATCTGCGACACCTCGGGACGGACGCGCAGCGAGATGCGGCCGTCGGACAGGACGGTCGGCGTATAGGCGAGGCTGACGCCATATTGCTTGTATTCGACGGTGACGGTGCCGAGGCCGCCGGACAGCGGGATCGGGATCTCGCCGCCGGCGAGGAAGGTCGCGGTCTCGCCCGACAGCGCGGTGAGATTGGGGTTGGCGAGCGTCGTCACCTGTCCCAGCGTCTCGCCGAGATCGACTGCGGCGAGCAGGTCGAGACCGAGCAGCTTGCCGGCGAGGCCAAGCGTGGACCCCGACGTGCCGGGCGCAACGAGGCTGTAACCTGAGCCCGTGTTGAAGCCCGTCGCCAATGGCTGCCCGGGGGCATATTGAGGGCTGACTCCACCGCGACCGATGCCGAACTTAAATCCGCCGGTTCCGTCCACCGAGCCGAGATTGACCCCGACGTTCTTGATGAACGTCCGGCTCACTTCCGCGATCCGCACCTGGAGGTTGACCTGCAACGGCGTTGCGGTGCGCAGGCGCGAGAGCACCTTGGTCGAATCGCCGACATAGGCCTGGACCAGCCGCTCCGCCTCGGCGGCGTCGCCCGGGCCGGCGACGGTGCCGGTGAGCAGCACCAGCCCGTTCATCGGCGTCGCGGTGAGATGCGCCTCCGGCATCGCCAGCTGCAGCATCGCCGCGATCGAATCAAGGTTGTTGCCGACGCGGACGGTGGTCGCATAGACGACCGCGCCGCCCTTCGTCGTCGCCGAGATCGTCGTCTCGCCGGTCTTCTTGCCGAAGATGTACAGCTGGGTCGGCGAGCGGACCTGGACGTCGGCGACCGAATCGTCGGCGACGAACACGTCGCTCATCGGCCGCGACAGCGTCACCAGCCGGCCGCGGCCGGTGTTGACCTGGACGATCGAAGAGCTGCGCGCGACGGTGGCATCGGGCGCCCGCGCATCGGCGACGCCGAGCGGCAATGCGATGCTGCTCGCCAGCATCAGGCCGAGGGCGGCGGCGCGACGGCGCGGCGCGCGGAAGGTCTGCGACGAAGCCATTAGTTCTTCCCTCCGACCGGTACGACGGTCACGCTGTTGCCGCGCGCGACGCGCACGACCGGCCCCTGGATGACGACCGCACCGGGGGTGCCGGGCGTGCCGGTTGCCGCGGTGCCGGTGGTCGGCGTGCGCGGCGGCACGGTGCTGCGCTGGAAGCGCGAGACGTCGGCGCCGGTCGCGTAGGTGCTGCCGCCGGTCTGCGGCTCGCTCGCGACGCGCAGCATCATCGCCTTTTCGGCGCGGGCATCGCCGTCGGGCACCTTGACCGCGCCGCTGGCGATCGCCTCTTCCAGCTGGGTCGAATTGTCGGCGAGCGCGCGCAGCGACAGCGACAGGTCGCCGATCGTCCGCGCCACCGCGATCTTCTCGGCCATCTTGGGCGTCGCCTCCAGCGTCACGGTCGAATAGGTGCTGACCTTGGACTTGCCGTCCTCGCCGACGACATTGTCGGTGCGCTGGTCGGTGGCGAGCACGCGGACGTTGCGCATGATCGTCTCGGACACCTTGAGCGGCTGGCCATCGCCGCCGCCCGGCACCGTCTGCGTCAGCACGAGGTCGATGCGATCGCCCGGGAAGACGAAGCCGGCGACCGCCGCCTGGCTCGACACGCTCACCGTCACCGCGCGCATCCCCGGCGCGAGCGCCGCGGCGAGGAAGCCGCGATCGCCCGGCGAGACGAGCGCGCCGCGCGTCACCGGCTGGCCCGCGGTGATCGCGTTGCGGACGACGGTGCCGGTCAGCTTGCTGAGATCGGTGCTCGGCTTGAGGTAATAGGCGTTGTCGACCAGCTCGCGGGGCCACGGCTGGAACTTGAGCGCGGTGGCATCGAGGATCGTGCCGACCGGCAGCGTACGGGTGGCGACCAGCACCTCGGGGCCGTTGGCGACGACCGGGGCGGGGGCGCCCATCGCCATCGCCTGCGGCGCCGACGAACCCGCGATCAACGTGCGGGCAAAGAATGCCGTGATGCCGGCGACGAGCAGGGCGCCCACCAGCAAAACGATCTTGCGACTATCCATGTTCTCAACGGGCCTTTCAGCACACCGGGGGCAGTGGCCGGACTATGAGCCGAGACTGGTTAAAATCCGGTTCGTCTTCAAAGCGCTGGCATTGTAGCGGGTAAGGCGAGCAGCGCCGCGGCGGCGATGGCGACGCCATAAGGCACCTCGACCTGGCCGATGCGGCGCTGCCAGCGCCGCTCGATCATCATCGCGATCGTGATCGCCCCGCCGAGCACCGACATCACCATCAGCATCTGCAATAGCCCGCCGAGCGGCAGCCATAGCGCCAGCGCGCCGATCATCTTGACGTCGCCGCCGCCCATCCAGCCGCGCGCGAAGGCGCCGACGAACAGCGCGAAGACGATCGCCGCGACGAGCAGCTGCACGCCGACCTCCGTCCAGCCGAGGCCGAGCGCCCACCACCACAGGGGGGCGAGCAATGCGATCGCGGCATTCTTGACGTTGGCGATCTCACGGGTACGGGCATCCTCGATCCCCGCGGCCACCAGCAGTGCGCCGAGCATGACGGCCAAAGCCGCGACCAGAAGATTATCCCACCCCATCGTCATGCGTAGGTAGACGGGATGGCTTGCGAAAACGTAACCAGCGCGACGATGACCGAGCAAGACGAGCTGCGCCGCCAATGGCCCGCCGAATCGCGCCTGTCGCTATGGCGTGCGCCGGACGGCTGGCAGCACCGCCGCTTCGACTGGCCGCATCCCGCGCCGCGCGGCCGCGTGCTGGTGCAGGGCGGGCGCGCCGACATCATCGAGAAGTTCATCGAGACTTTCCGCCACCTGCATGCGCACGGCTGGTCGGTGACCGCGTTCGACTGGCGCGGGCAGGGCGGATCGGGCCGGCTCGCCGGCGATCGCCACGTCGGCCATGCGGCGAGCTTCGCGCCCTGGGTCGCCGATCTCGCCGCCTTCTGGCAGGACTGGCGCGGCGAGGCGGCGGGGCCGGCGGTGCTGCTCGGGCATTCGATGGGCGCGCATCTCGCGCTGCGCGCGATGCTCGACGGGGGAGTGACGCCCGATGCGGCGGTGCTGGTCGCGCCGATGATCGGCATCCGCTCGCCGCTCGGCAGCCGGATCGGCGCGCTGGTTGCCGCGGCGGCGACGCGGTTCGGCGATCCGGCGCGGCCGGTGTGGAAGACGCGGCCCGGCGATGCCACCTCCGGCCATCGCCAGCAACGGCTGACCCATTCGCTCGAACGATATAGCGACGAGGCCTATTGGTATGGCCGCGACCCCGATCTACTGCTCGGCCCGCCGAGCTGGGCCTGGGTGCGCGAGGCGTTCGTCTCCGGCGCGCGGCTGCTCGCCGACCCGCGGCTCACGCGGCTTGCGGTGCCGGTTCTGATGCTGGTCGCCGACCACGATCAGCTGGTCGACAGCGCCGCCGCGCGCCGCCTCGCCGCGCGATTGCCCGATGTCGAGCTGATCCGCTTCGGCGCGGAGGCGGCGCATGAGATCCTGCGCGAGGCGGATGGCGTGCGGCTGCGCGCCTGTCGGGCGATCACCGACTTTCTGGAGCGGCGGACGTGATCCACGACGTGGCCATCGTCGGCGGTGGCATCGCAGGGGCGGGGCTCGCCGCCGCGATCGTCGGCGCGGCGCGCGTGCTGCTGCTCGAGGCGGAGGCGCAGCCGGGCTATCACAGCACCGGGCGGTCGGCGGCCTTCTGGTCGGAGACCTATGGCGGCCCCGGCATCCAGCCGCTGACCAGCGCCTCCGGCCCGGCATTGCGTGACGGCGGCTTCCTGGCGCCGCTCGGCTCGCTCCACGTCGGCCGGGCGGCGGATGCCGCGCAGGTCGATGCGTTCGTCGACTCGTTCGCCGGTACCGCGGTGGCGCTGGAGCGGGTCGATCCGCACCAGCGGGTGCCGGGGCTGCGGCCCGACTGGACGCTCGGCGTGATGGAGGCGAGCTGCGCCTATATCGATGTCGCGGCGCTGCATGCCGCCTATCTCGCCGCGTTCCGGCGGGCCGGCGGCGTGATCGCCACCGATGCCGCGCTGATCGCGGCGCAGCGCAAGGCGGGGGTGTGGACGATCGACACGCCCGCCGGGACGTTCCGGGCGCGGCTGCTCGTCAATGCGGCGGGGGCGTGGGCCGATGCGGTCGCCGGGCGGGTCGGCGCCGCGCCGCTCGGCATCCAGCCCTATCGGCGGACGATGGTGCAGCTGCGCACCGAACCATCCGCGCCGGCGGGGATGCCGCTCGTCGCCGACATCGCCGGGCGCTTCTATTTCAAGCCCGAGGCGGGGCGGCTGTGGCTCAGTCCCCATGACGAGACGCCGGTCGGTCCGCATGACGTCGCGCCCGAGGAGGTCGACGTCGCGCAGGCGATCGACCGGCTCGAATCGGTCGTCGACTGGCGGGCCGTCGCGGTCGAGCGACGCTGGGCCGGCCTGCGCAGCTTCGCGCCCGACCGGCTGCCGGTCTATGGCTTCGACGCGCGGGTGCCGGGGCTGTTCTGGTGCGCGGGGCAGGGCGGCTTCGGCATCCAGACCGCCCCCGCCGGCGCGGCGGTGGCGGCGAGCCTGCTGCTCGGCACGCCGTTGGCGGCGCCCTATGCGGGGATCGACGTCGATCGTTATGCGGCGCGGCGCTTCCTGCCGGGCTGACCGGGAGCAGGGTTGGCGCAGGGGTGCAGAGGGAGCATCCACGGCGCAGCCGCCGTCCCGACACCGCCGAGGTGACAGCGCCGCCGCCGCGCCACATCCAAACTCTCCGCGCCTCCGCGCCTCCACGTGAACAAATCTCTTCGCGTGTCCGCGTCTTCGCGTGATCAAAGCTGCCGACCATCAGGCGAATGGCAAGGATGGTTCACGCGAAGCCGCGAAATCGCGAAGAAGAGTGCTCACGCGGAGGCGCGGAGGACGATCGGGACGGGCGGCTGGCTCCCTTTACCAGATTGTCCTGATCGCCGCTGGCGCGGCGGGGTAGGGCTCTGCGCCTCTGCGCGACCCCTTAAACGGCAGGCCGGCTCGCTGCGAGGGCGGCGTCGCTGGCCAGTTTGTCGACGCGTTCATTGTCGGCGTCGCCATTGTGGCCCTTGACCCAGACCCATTCGATCTCGTGCTTCTGCGTCTCGGCGAACAGCGCCTGCCAGAGTTCGGCGTTCTTCACCGGCTTCTTGTCGGCGGTGCGCCAACCGTTCTTGCGCCAGCCGTGGATCCAGCGGGTCAGGCCGTCCATGACGTACTTGCTGTCGGTCGACAGGCGGATCTTGCACGGCCGCGTCAGTACGCGCAGCGCCTCGATCGCCGCGGTCAGCTCCATGCGGTTGTTGGTGGTCAGCCGCTCGCCGCCGGACAATTCCTTCTCGTGGCCGCCGAAGCGGAGCAGTGCGCCCCAGCCGCCGGGGCCGGGATTGCCCTTGCAGGCGCCGTCGGTGGCGATCTCGACGAGCGGGGCGGCGGCGGGGTCGGTCATGCAAAAGCCTCCGGATGGGCATCATACCAGTCGAGCCGGCGCAGATAGGCGAGAGGATCCTTGCGCGTCACCAGCGCATCGGCCGGCGTGTTGAGCCAGTCCCAGGCGCGGGTGAGCAGGAAGCGGAGCGCCGCGCCGCGCGCCAGCACCGGCAGCGCGGCGCGCTCCGCATCGGACAGGCCGTGCTCGGCCGCATAGCCGGCGAGCAGCGCCGCGCCGACGCCATCGAGCGGCACGCCGCGCGGATCGAAAGCCCAGGACCCATGCATCACCGCGACGTCATAGGCGCGCAGATCGCGGCAGGCGAAGTAGAAATCGATCAAACCGGTCACGGAGTCGCCCAACATCAACACGTTGTCGGGGAACAGGTCGGCGTGGATGACGCTCGTCGGCAGATCGTGCGGCCAGTCCGCCTCGACTGCGGCGAGCGCGCCGTCGACGCGCGCGTACAGGCCGGGCGCGATGCCATCGAGGTCGCCGCCGCAGCGTTCGAGCAACGGCCGCCAGTCGGCGATGCCGAGACTGTTGGCGCGTGTGCCGCTGAAATCCGCGGCGGCGCAGTGCAGCGCGCCGAGCGCTGCACCCGCGGTGGCGGCCTGCGCCGGGGTGGGGCGGGTCACCGACACGCCGGCGAGGAAGCGGATCAGGCAGGCGGGGCGGCCCTCGAGCTGCTGCACCGCGACGCCGTCGCGGTCGCGGATCGCTGGGGGCACCGGCAGTCCGCGCGCGGCGAGGTGATCGAGCAGGTCGAGGAAGAAGGGCAGGTCGCCGGCATCGACGCGCTTTTCGTAGAGCGTCAGGATGAAGCGCGCGCGATCGGTGTCGACCAGATAGTTGCTGTTCTCCACCCCTTCGGCGATGCCCTTGGCGGAGACGAGCGCGCCGACGCCGTCATAGCGGCGCAGGAAGGCGGACAGCGCCTCCGCCGAGACATGGGTGTAGACGGCCATGTGTTCCTCCCCCGATTGCCGCGCCCCCGGGCGCGGGCCGGGGAAGCGGGCGGCTATGCCGCGGCGTCGAGCCCGCGTGGCAGCTTGAACGCGATCGTCTCGCGCGTCGTCTCTTCCTCGCGCTCGGTGACGTCGAAACGGGTCGAGAGCAGCTCGACCAGCTCGCGCACGAGCAGCTCGGGCGCCGAGGCGCCGGCGGTGATGCCGAGCGTGCCGACGCCGTCGAGGAAGCGCCAGTCGAGATCGGCAGCGCGCTGGATCAGCCGCGCCGGAATCCCCTCGCGCTCCGCCACCTCGACCAGCCGCACCGAGTTGGACGAATTGGGCGCGCCGATCACCAGCATCGCATCGCACGCCGCGGCGATCGCCTTGACCGCCGCCTGCCGGTTGGAGGTGGCGTAGCAGATGTCCTCGCCGCGCGGCGGCAGCATGTTGGGGAAGCGGCGCTGCAACACCGCGACGACCGCGGCGGTATCGTCGACCGACAGCGTCGTCTGGGTGAGGAAGGCGAGATTGTCGGGATCGACCGGCGCGAAGGTCTCGGCATCGGCGGCGGTCTCGATCAGCGACATCGCGCCGTCCGGCACCTGTCCGAAGGTGCCGACCACCTCGGGATGGCCAGCGTGGCCGATGAAGATGATGTGGCGGCCGGTCGCGACCAGGCGTTCGGCCTGGCGGTGCACCTTCGACACCAGAGGGCAGGTGGCGTCGAGATATTCGAGCCCGCGGCTCTGCGCGTCGGCGGGCACCGATTTGGGCACGCCGTGCGCCGAGAAGACGACCGGCGCGCCGTTCGGCACCTGATCAAGCTCCTCGACGAACACCGCGCCCTGAGCGCGCAGCGTGTCGACGACGAACTTGTTGTGGACGATCTCGTGGCGGACGTAGACCGGCGCGCCGTGTTTCTCGATCGCGAGTTCGACGATGCGGATCGCGCGGTCGACGCCGGCGCAAAAGCCGCGCGGCGCGGCGATCAGCAGATCGAGGACGGGCTTGCCGCCGTCCGGCTGAAGAAGAGAGGCCATGGCGGTCGCTCTACGCGATTGCTTGCACGCGCGAAAGGCGCTTCCTATGGTGCGCGCCGTACCGCCGGGCCGCCGGCGACTGCGTCACTGACCGTTCGACAAAGGTATGCGTCCCCGTGAAAACCACGATTCTCGGCCTGTCCGCCCTCGCGCTGATCCTCTCGGGCTGCGCCAGCAAGGGCGAGATCGTCGAAGGCGGCATCTCGGCGGTGCGTTCGGCCTGTCCGACCGTCGGCGTCGCGGCGGGGACCGGCGACATCACCCTGTTCGACCCGGCGACCAGCCGTGACGAGAGCGCGATCGACGTCGTCGCCAACATGACGCACGTACGCGGCGCCTGCAACGACGCGGGCGACCAGATCGTCACCAGCGTTACCTTCGACGTGCTGGCGCGGCGCACCCGCGCCGATGCGGCGCGCGACGTGGTGCTGCCCTATTACATCGCCATCGTCCGCGGCGGCACCGCGGTGACCGCCAAGCGCAAGGGGGCGGTGACCGTCCATTTCGACGCCGGCCAGACGCGCGCGCAGGCGAGCGGCACCGCCTCGACGCAGATCGCGCGCGCCGCGGCGACGCTGCCCGACGAGGTGCGCGACCAGCTCACCCGCAAGCGCAAGGCGGGGGACGAGGATGCCGCGACCGATCCGCTCGCCCGGCCCGAGGTGCGCACCGCGGTGCTGCGCGCGACGTTCGAGGCGCTGGTCGGCTTCCAGCTCACCGACGATCAGCTGAAGTATAACGCGCAGCGCTGATCCGCGGCGGATGCGGGCCTTTCCGCATTGACTAAGCCCTTGCGGGACGCCAGAGCATCGCACGTCGATGCCGGGCGACCGGCATGGGCGGGCGCGGGAGAGAGCCTCTTCACAAGGAGGCCGCCGAAGGAGCAACCACCCCGGAATCTCTCAGGCATAACGGACCGCGCGCTGCCTTATCGACACTCTGGAAAGCGTTCCTTTGAGGAGCCACCGAAGGGGTAAGCCCGCCGCCTGTTATGCGCCGGGTGAAAGCTCTCAGGTCACCGTGACAGAGGGGGTATGACGAGATCGGATGCGGCTGGCCCGCGACCCGGATCGTGTGCCTTTTTTGGAGACGGTTGATGAGCGACACGCTGCCGGACACCCTGCCTGACCCGCTTGACGAGCTCGACGGCGACGAACCCGCCATCCAGTTGCTGCCGCTCGACGCGTGGCATCGCGCCCGCGGCGGCCGCATGGTGCCCTTCGCCGGGTATGAGATGCCCGTCCAATATGAAGGCATCATGGCCGAGCATCTGTGGACGCGTGAATCGGCGGGTCTGTTCGACGTCAGCCATATGGGGCAGGTCGGCCTGACCGGCGACGGCATCGACGCCGCCGCGGTCGCCGCCGCGCTCGAGAAGGTGCTGCCCGGCGACGTCGCGGGACTCGCGCCGACCAGGATCCGCTATTCGCTGCTGCTCAACGACGAGGGCGGCATCCTCGACGATCTGATGGTGACGACGCTGCCCGAAGAGGGCGCGCATCCGTTCGGGGCGGCGAGCCTGTATGTCGTGGTCAACGGCGCGACCAAATATGACGATCTCGCCTATCTGCTCGACGTGCTGCCCGATGACGTGACGCTCAACCTGATGGAAGACCAGGCCTTGCTCGCGGTCCAGGGCCCCAAGGCGGTCGCTGCCGTCGCGCGGCTGGTGCCCGGCGTCGAGGCGCTGGTGTTCATGACCGCGGGCGCGTTCGCGTGGAACGGCCATGCGCTGTGGATCAGCCGTTCGGGCTATACCGGCGAGGATGGCGTCGAGATCTCGATCCCCGCAGAGGCCGCCGCCGCCTTCGCCGACGCGATCTGCGCCGAGCCGGAGGTCAAGCCGATCGGCCTCGGCGCGCGCGATTCGCTGCGGCTCGAAGCCGGGCTGCCGCTCTACGGCCACGACCTCGATCCCGAGACGACGCCGGTGATGGCTGATCTCGGCTTCGCGCTGTCGAAGCGCCGCCGCGAGGCCGCCGACTTCGCCGGTGCGGCGCGCATCCTTGCCGAGCGCACCGACGGCCCCGCGGTCAAGCGCGTCGGCCTGTCGGTCGCCGGGCGCCAGCCGGTGCGCGAGGGGGCCAGCGTCGTCGACGCCGATGGCGCGGTGATCGGCCGCGTCACCAGCGGCGGCTTCGCGCCGAGCGTCGGCGCGCCGATCGCCATGGCCTATGTTCCCGCAGCGCTGGCGGAGGCGGGCACGCCGCTGCTCCTCGTCCAGCGCGGCAAGATCCATGAGGCGGTGGTCGCCCCGCTGCCCTTCGTTCCCCACCGCTATGTCCGCGCAGGAGGCAAGTGATGAGCCGTTATTTCACCGAAGATCATGAATGGGTCGATGTCGACGGCGACACCGGCACGGTCGGCATCTCCGACTATGCGCAGGGCCAGCTCGGCGACATCGTCTTCGTCGACGTGCCCGAGGCGGGCAAGCAGCTCGGCAAGGGCGACGAGGCGGCGGTCGTCGAGTCGGTCAAGGCCGCGTCGGACGTCTATGCGCCAGTGTCGGGCACGGTGACCGAGGGCAATGCCGCGCTCGCCGACGATCCCAGCCTGGTCAATTCGGACCCGGAGGCGGAGGGCTGGTTCTTCAAGATCACGCTCAGCGACCCGGCCGAGCTCGAGACGCTGATGGACGAAGCGGCCTACGCGGACTTCGTCGCGAAGCTGTGACCTATCTTAGCCCCTCCCCGGAAGGGGTGGGGCTTCCAAGGGAATGATGATGCGCTATCTGCCGCTTACCCAGCCCGATCGTGATGCGATGCTCTCGGTCATCGGCGCGGGATCGATCGACGATCTGTTCGTCGACGTGCCCGAGGCCGCCCGCCTGTCCGGGCCGATCGCCGGCCTGCCGGGCCATGCCTCCGAACTCGCGGTCGAGCGGCACATGACCGCGCTGGCGCGCAAGAACGTCGTCGCCGGCGAGGTGCCCTTCTTCCTCGGCGCCGGGGCCTATCGCCACCATGTGCCGGCGAGCGTCGACCATCTCATCCAGCGCGGCGAATTCCTCACCGCCTATACGCCCTATCAGCCGGAAATCGCGCAGGGCACGTTGCAGATGCTGTTCGAGTTCCAGACGCAGGTCGCGCGGATGCTCGGCACCGACGTCGCCAATGCCTCGATGTACGACGGCTCGACCGCCTGCTGGGAGGCGATCGGCATGGCGCGGCGCATCACCCGCAAGGGCAAGGCGATCCTGTCGGGCGGGCTCCACCCGCATTATGTCAGCGTCGCCAAGACGATGGCCAAATATACCGGCGACCAGTTGCAGACCGCGACGCCGGCGCTGACCGCCGAGACCGATGTCGAGGCGCTGATCGCGGCGATCGACGCGGACACGTCGTGCGTCGTCGTGCAATATCCCGACATCCTCGGCCGCATCACCGACCTCACCCCGCTCGCCGACGCCTGCCACGCCAACAAGGCGCTGCTGATCGCGGTCGTCACCGAGCCGGTGGCGCTCGGCGCGATCACCGCGCCGGGCGAGATGGACGCCGACATCGTCGTCGGCGAGGGCCAGTCACTCGGCGTCGGCCTGCAGTTCGGCGGCCCCTATGTCGGGCTGATGGGCTGCAAGGAGAAGTACATCCGCCAGATGCCCGGCCGCTTCTGCGGCGAGACGGTCGATGCCGACGGGCGCCGCGGTTTCGTGCTGACGCTGTCGACGCGCGAACAGCATATCCGGCGCGAGAAGGCGACGAGCAACATCTGCACCAACTCGGGGCTGTGCGCGCTCGCCTTCTCGGTGCACATGACCTTGCTCGGCGAGGCGGGGCTGCGCCGGCTTGCGGCGATCAACCATGCCGCCGCCTGCCGCGCCGCCGACCGGCTGTCGCAGGTGCCCGGCGTGGAGCTGGTCACCGAGAGCTTCTTCAATGAATTCACCGTCAGGCTGCCGGTCGAGGCGCGTCCCGTCGTGCGCACGCTCGCCGATCGCGGCATCCTCGCGGGCGTGTCGCTCGGCCGGCTCTATCCGGGCGAGGCGGCGCTCGCCAACGGGCTGATCGTCGCGGTGACCGAGACGACCAGCGCGGAGGACATCGAAACCCTTGCCGCCGCACTCGAGGAGGTTCTGGCATGAGCATCAATCAGAGCGGCTGGCGTCCGCAGATGACCGCGGGCGACGGCAAGCCCGCCGCACCGACCGCCACCGGCAACAAGGCGCTGATGCTGGAGGAAGCGCTGATCTTCGAGATCGGCGACACGCAGACCACCGGCGTCGACTTCACGGGCATCGATGCGGCGGCACCGGCGTCGCGCCTCGGTGGCCTCGCGCGCAAGGCGGCGATCGGCCTGCCCGGGCTCGCCGAGCCGGAGGCGGTGCGCCATTACACCCGCCTGTCGCGCCAGAATTATGCGATCGACCTGGGCCTGTTCCCGCTCGGCTCGTGCACGATGAAGCACAATCCGCGGCTCAACGAGAAGATGGCGCGACTGCCCGGCTTCGCCGACGTGCATCCGTTGCAGCCGGTCGATACGGTGCAGGGCGCGCTTGAGGTGATCCATCAGCTCGCGCACTGGCTGGTTACGCTGACCGGCACGACCAGCGTCGCGATGAGCCCCAAGGCGGGCGCGCACGGCGAATTGTGCGGCATCCTCGCGATCAAGGCGGCGCTGGAAGCGCGCGGCGAGGGGCATCGCAAGATCGTGCTGGTGCCCGAATCGGCGCACGGCACCAACCCCGCCACCGCCGCCTTCGCCGGCTTCGCGGTCGAGGACATTCCCGCCACCGCCGACGGCCGTGTCGACACCGCGGCGCTGATCGCGCGGCTCGGGCCGGACGTCGCCGGGGTGATGATCACCAACCCCAATACCTGCGGCCTGTTCGAACGCGACCTCAAGACGATCTCCGACGCGGTGCATGACGCGGGCGGCTACGTCTATTGCGACGGCGCCAATTTCAACGCGATCGTCGGCCGGGTGCGGCCGGGCGATCTCGGCGTCGATGCGATGCACATCAACCTGCACAAGACCTTCTCGACGCCGCACGGCGGCGGCGGGCCGGGCTCGGGGCCGGTGGTCTTTTCCGAGGCGCTGACGCCGTTCGCGCCGCTGCCGTTCGTCGAGAAGCAGGGCGAGCAATTCGTGCTAATCGAGGAGGAGAATGCCGGCGAGCATCACGCCGGCAGCTTCGGCCGGATGGTCGCCTTCCACGGCCAGATGGGCATGTTCACGCGCGCGCTGACCTATATCCTCAGCCACGGCGCCGACGGCCTGCGCCAGGTCGCCGAGGATGCGGTGCTCAACGCCAATTACGTGCTGCGCTCGCTGGAGGGCACGCTCGACGCGCCCTTCGCCAAGGCCGGGCCGTGCATGCACGAGGCGATCTTCTCCGACGCCAATCTCGCCGAGGGCTTCTCGACGCTGGATGTCGCCAAGGGGCTGATCGACGAGGGCTTCCACCCGATGACGGTCTATTTCCCGCTCGTCGTCCACGGCGCGATGCTGGTCGAGCCGACCGAGACCGAATCGAAGGCGGCGCTCGACCAGTTCGTCGGCGCGCTGCGCTCGGTGGCGGAACGGGCGAAGGCGGGCGATGCCAGCCTCAAGACCGCGCCGCATTTCGCGCCGCGCGCGCGCCTCGACGAGACGCAGGCGGCACGCAAGCCGGTGCTGGTGTGGAAGGACGCGCCGCTCGCCCAGGCGGCGGAGTAGCATACGGTCCCCCGCCCGGGCGTGACGGGCGGGGGCGACCGTATCGGCCGATCGGGCGGTCAGTCGGCGGGCTCGGTTTTCTCGACTTCATATGAGTAGAGCCGCATGATCATGCCGATGATCGAGGTCGTCGCGCCGCAGACGAGGCACAGGGCGAGCGCGGAATCGCGACTGGCGCTGCGCCAGGAAACGATCGCCAGAAGAACGACGCTGAAGGTCGAAATGACGTAACCGGTCGCTTTGATTTTTGCGCTGCGGGGCAGGGAAGGCCAGGCTCTCATCGTCCGGCGCTAGCTAATGGGTTGCTTCATGTCACCGATGTGCAGGCGACTGAACTCAAGTTTAGACTGGCGGGGCGGAGAGTGATGGACTGGATCAACTATGCCCTGCCGCTCGTCGTCGTCGCGGTGGTGATGGCGATCCGCTGGCGGCGGATGAAGCGGGTGCGGCCGCTCAAGCTCGAACATCTCTGGGTCCTGCCCGCAGTCTATGCGGCGGTGATCGCCGTCACGTTCAGCCGCTTTCCGCCGCGCGGCCGCGGCTGGCTGTTCTGCCTCGTCGCGCTGGCGCTCGGCGCGGCGCTCGGCTGGCAGCGCGGCAAGATGATGCGGATCACGCTCGATCCCGAGACGCACCGGCTCGGCCAGACCGCGTCGCCGGCGGCCTTGCTGTTCATCGTGCTGCTGATCGTCGTGCGCAGCGGCGCGCGCGGCGCGATGACATATGCGGGGCCGGCGGGGCTCGATCCGATGGCGATCCCCGACCTGTTGATGGCGCTGGCGCTCGGCCTGTTCAGTGCGCAGCGGCTGGAAATGTATCTGCGCGGCAAGCGGATGCTCGCGGCAGCGGGAAATCGGACGCCGCCGATCTGAGCCCCCGGTGATCTTTCTATAAGAGAGAGATCGACTGGGGGGACTATGTTCATCACTTGGGGATCGAAGACGGTCAGCCGCGATCTGGGGCCGGACGGGCGCAGACATTGCCCGACCTGCGAATGCCAGCGCGGTTTCTACAAGCATCTGGCGTATCGCGTGCATCACATCATGTGGCTGTTCCGCTGGCCGACCGGGGTGCGCTACGCCAGCCGGTGCGATCAATGTGGCCATGGCGCGCCGATCGACGCGGTGCAGGTGCGCGCGGATCTCGGCAAGTCGCCGGTCGCGTGGATCGATCGCTACGGCTGGCTGCTCGGCATCGCCGCGGTCGCCGCCTTCTTCCTGTGGGCGATCCTGTCGGACCCGCATCCGCCGGTGCGCTGATCCGCGATCGTGCAGGGGGTGACGGACGCAGCGGCTTTGGCTAGGCGTCCCACGCATGAAGCACGCTCTCTCCGTCACCCGCGCACAGGATTTCGCCGCCTGGTATCAGACCGTCATCGCCGAGGCCGACCTCGCCGAGGAATCGGGGGTGCGCGGCTGCATGGTCATCCGGCCGTGGGGCTATGGCATCTGGGAGCGGATCCAGCGGCTGCTCGATGACCGGATCAAGGCGACCGGGCATGAGAATTGCTATTTCCCCCTGTTCATCCCGCTCTCCTATTTCGAGAAGGAGGCGGAGCATGTCGAGGGCTTCGCCAAGGAGATGGCGGTGGTCACGCACCACCGGCTGATCGGCGACGGCAAGGGCGGGCTGGTGCCCGATCCCGCCGCCAAGCTGGAGGAGCCGCTGGTCGTGCGCCCGACGTCGGAGACGGTGATCGGCACCGCTTTCTCGCGCTGGGTCCAGTCGTGGCGCGATCTGCCGGTGCTGATCAACCAATGGGCCAATGTCGTGCGGTGGGAGATGCGCACCCGCATGTTCCTGCGCACCAGCGAGTTCCTCTGGCAGGAGGGCCATACCGCGCACGCCACCGCCGACGAGGCGCGTGACGAGACGCTCAAGATGCTCGAAGTCTATCGCAGCTTCGCCGAGGAGTGCCTCGCGCTGCCGGTGGTCGCGGGCGAGAAGCCGGAGAACGAGCGCTTCCCCGGCGCGGTCGCGACCTACAGCATCGAGGCGATGATGCAGGACGGCAAGGCGCTGCAGGCGGGCACCAGCCATTTCCTCGGCACCAACTTCGCCCGCGCGCAGAACATCCGCTTCCAGAACGCCAGCGGCGAGCTCGAACTCGCGCAGACGACGAGCTGGGGGGTGAGCACGCGGATGATCGGCGGCGTCATCATGGTGCATGGCGATGACGACGGCCTGCGCGTGCCGCCGCGGATCGCGCCGTGGCAGGTGGTGATCGTGCCGATGCTGCGCGACACGCCCGAGGACGAGGCGCTGATCGCTTATGCCAAAGAGGTGCAGGCGGCGCTCGCCGGCCTGTCCGCGCTCGGCGAGCCGGTGCGCGCGCTGCTCGACCTCAAGCCCGCCAAGGCGGCGACCAAGCGCTGGGGCTGGGTCAAGAAGGGCGCGCCGATCGTCGTCGAGATCGGCGGGCGCGACATGGCGGGCGACAACGTCTCGGTGATCCGCCGCGACCGGCTGTATCGCGAGGACGGCAAGCTCGATTCGCAGGTCCTGCCGCGCGACGGTTTCGTCGCGGAGGTGCCGGCGCTGCTCGCCGCGATCCAGCAGGCGCTGCATGACGAGGCGCGCGCGCGGCTGACCGCGGCGATCGTCCCGGCGGCGGATTTCGCCGCGGTCGAGGCGCATTTCGCCGAGGGGGCGGTCAACCCCGGCTGGGTCGAGGTGCAATGGTCACGGCCGACCGGCGCGGCGCTCGACGCGGTGGTCGAGCGATTGAAGGCGCTCAAGCTGACGATCCGCAACGCGCCGTCCGATGCGGCGGCGGCGGACGGGACGTGCCTATTCACCGGCGCGCCGGCGGTGGAGCGGGTGTTGCTGGCGCGGGCGTATTGAGGGGCTTTCGCTAACGTCCCGCTCCCGTCCTCCCCCTTCGCGGCTACGCCGCTTTTCCCCCTCCCGCCGGGAGAGGGAAGAGGTCGCGCAGCGACCGATAGGGTGAGAGCAGGGCGTGACGCTTGTGGCCTTAACCGCCCTAAGCCCTACGCCTCGTATGTCGCGCCGACGTGCGCCTCGCCCCGTGCCTCGGCGAGCTGGACCTGGCGGTGGCGTTCGGCGGCGCGCGCCTTGGCGGCGTCGTCACGCGTGGCGTGGCAGCGCGGGCAGCTCACGCCTTCCGCATAGAGCGGCGACTGGCGATCGTCGGCGGAAACCGGCATCCGGCACGCCCGGCACAGGCCGTGGCTGCCCGGCGCGAGACCGTGGCCGACCGCGACGCGCTCGTCGAAGACGAAACATTCGCCCTGCCATGCGCTCTGCGCGGCGGGTATCTCCTCCAGATAGCGCAGGATGCCGCCCTTGAGGTGGAAGACGTCGGCGACGCCCTCCGCCTTGAGGAAGGCGGTCGCCTTTTCGCAGCGGATGCCGCCGGTGCAGAACATCGCCACCTGCTTGCCGCCGGCGAGCAGTTCGTCGCGATGCGCGCGGAACCAGGCGGGGAAGTCGCGGAAGCTGTGCGTCTGCGGATCGATCGCGCCGGCGAAGCTGCCGACCGCCACCTCGTAATCGTTGCGCGTGTCGATCACCACCGTCGCCGGATCGGCGATCAGCGCGTTCCAGTCGGCGGGCTCGACATAATGGCCGGCGGCGAGCGGATCGACTTGTTCGACGCCCATCGTCACGATCTCGCGCTTGAGCCGCACCTTGGTGCGGTGGAACGGCATCGTCTCGGCGCGCGCCTCCTTGACGTCGAGCGTCGCACAGCCGGGAAGCGCGCGGATATGCGCGAGCACCGCCGCGACCCCCGCGTCCGGACCGGCGATCGTACCGTTGATCCCCTCGGGCGCGAGCAGCAGCGTGCCCTTCACCCCGGCGGCGAGACAGGCGTCGAGCAGCGGGCCGCGCAAGCCGGCAGGATCGTCGAACGGGGTGAAGCGATAGAGCGCGCAGACGCGGAACGGCGACATGGCGGCGCTGTAGCGGCTCGCGCCGCCCGGCGCAAAGTTGGGGCATGACGTTGCCGGGTCCAATCCCTATCTTCGCTGCGTGAAACATAAAAACAGACCCGGTCTGCCGACGCAGGCGCAGATCCTCCAGTTCATCGAAACCTCCGACGTGCCCGCCGGCAAGCGCGAGATCGCCAAGGCGTTCGGGCTCACCGCGCAGGAGAAGATCGCGCTCAAGGCCTTGCTCAAGGACATGGCGGACGAGGGGCTGATCGACAGCGCGCCCGGCCGCGCCTTTCACAAGATGGGGGGCTTGCCCAAGGTGACGGTGCTGCGCGTCGCCGACGTCGATGACGGCGGGACGGTCTGGGCAGTGCCCGATCGCTGGGAGGCGGAGACGCCGCCGCCGCGTCTGCGGGTGCGCGAGCGCAAGCGTGGCGCGCTCGGCATCGGCGAGCGCGTGCTGGCGCGCACCGAGCAAGCAGGCAACGGCTGGATCGCGCATCCGATGAAGGTGCTCGCCAAGGCGTCCGAACAGGTGCTCGGCGTGCTGCGGCGCGAGGGGGAGCGCTTCTGGCTGACCGGGGTCGAGAAGAAGGACCGCCGCGAATTCCCCGTCTCCGATACCGGCGGTGCCGAGGCGGGCGATCTGGTGATGGCCGAAATGACCGGTCGGCCGCCGCGGATCAGCGTGCGCGTCGTCCAGCGGCTCGGCGATCCGTTCGCACCGCGCAGCTTCTCGCTGATCGCGATCCACAAGCTTGGCATCCCCGACGTGTTCACCGGCGATACGCTCGACGAGGCGGCGCGCGTCTCCGAACTGCCGCTCGGCGACGATCGCGAGGATCTGACGCACCTGCCGATCGTCGCGATCGATCCCGCCGATGCGCGCGATCACGACGATGCGGTGTGGGCCGCGCCCGACGACGATCCCGCCAACAGCGGCGGCTGGCAGGCGGTGGTGGCGATCGCCGACGTCAGTTTCTATGTGCGGCCGGGATCGGAGATCGACCGCGAGGCGCGGCGTCGCGGCAATTCGGTCTATTTCCCGGATCGGGTGGTGCCGATGCTGCCCGAGATCCTGTCGGCCGAGGTATGTTCGCTCAAGGAGGGCGAGGATCGCGCGGCGCTGGTGTGCCATCTGCAGATCAGCCGGTCGGGGGCGCTGAAGAGCTGGCGGTTTACGCGCGCAAGGGTGCGGATCGCGGCGAACCTGGCGTATGAAGAGGCGCAGGCGATTTCTGACTCATTCCTCCCCGGCACGGGGAGGGGGACCAGCGAAGCTGGTGGAGGGGGGGCGCCACCAGCGACACCGCCCGAGGAAGCGCCCCTCCACCACGCCGCTGCGCGGCGCGGTACCCCTCCCCGTGCCGGGGAGGAATTGCGCGAATCCCTCCGCCACCTCTGGGACTGCTGGCGTGCGCTCGCCAAGGCGCGCGACGCGCGCGAGCCGCTCGATCTCGATTTGCCGGAACGGCGGGTGGTGCTCGACGAGATGGGGCGGATCATGTCGGTCGCGCCGCGCGAGCGGCTCGATGCGCACCGGCTGATCGAGGATTATATGATCGCCGCCAACGTCGCCGCCGCCAAGGCGCTGGAGGCGAAGAAGGCGCCGGTGATGTACCGCGTCCACGAGCCGCCCAGCCGCGAGAAGCTCGTCGCGCTCAAGGACTATCTCGAAACGTTCGACGTGCCGCTGGCGCTCGGGCAGGTGATCCGCCCGGCGACCTTCAATCACGTGCTGGCGCGCGTCGGCGATGCCGACTTTCGGCCGCAGGTGATGGAGCAGGTGCTGCGCACCCAGACCCAGGCCTATTACGCGCCCGCCAACCAGGGGCATTTCGGCCTGTCGCTCGGCTCCTATGCGCATTTCACGTCGCCGATCCGGCGCTATGCCGATCTGCTCGTCCACCGCTCGCTCGTCGCCGCCTATCGGCTCGGCGAGGGCGGGCTCGGCCAGACCGACGCGGCGGCGATGGACGTGATCGGCGAGACGATCAGCGGCTATGAGCGCCGGGCGATGGAGGCGGAGCGCGATACGATCGACCGCTATGTCGCCGCCTTCCTCGCCGAGAAGGTCGGCGAGACGGTCGGCGCGCGGATCACCGGCGTACAGAATTACGGCTTCTTCGCGACGGTGGAGGGGATCGGCGGCGACGGGCTGATGCCGGTGCGCGATCTCGGCGGTGAATATTTTCGCTTCGACGAGGCGTCGCGCACGCTGGTCGGCGAGCAGAGCGGCGAGGCCTATACGCTCGGCCAGCGCGTCGAACTGCGGCTGGCGGAGGCGAATCCGGTGTCGGGGGCGCTGCGTTTCGAACTGCCCGGCGGCAAGGGGGCGGCGCCGGGTGCGCGGCACGTCTCGTCACCGCGCAAGGACCGCGTCATCAAGCACCGTGGCCGGCCGGCGAACATCCGTCATCAGGGCAAACGGCGGTGACCGCGCGGCTGACGCGCGAGCCGTCGCGCGGCACGGTGCGCGACCGCTATCTCGTCCGCGGCAGCATCGCGCCGCAGTTCGTCGCGGCGCATGCGGTGACCGCGGACGATGCGATCGCCTTCACCCCGCGCGACGCGCGCGAGGCGCGCGCCTTTGCGGCAATGATCGCCGACGGATCGATCCGCATGCCGGCGGCCGGGCGCTTCTGGTTCGACATGGATGCCTATGAGACCGCCGCGGCGGCGAGGCGGGCGCGGCGCGTCCCGGTGCTCGTGCTGGTCGCGCTGCTGATCGCGGGCGTGGCGGTGGTATTCTATCGCGGGTGAGTGGGCATTCGGTCGAATCGCCGCCTGCCGATGCCACTAAGTAAGTGAATCCGTACGGCTTCCGAAGAGAACCTATAATTGCTGGCGCGATCTTCCCAATTCTGCCTACGATAAGAGACTGCCGATAGTCGGGCAGGGGCAACAAAGCTCTTGGGGAGGGGCGGATGCGGCGGTGGTTCATCGGGGGAATCGCGCTCGCGATACCGGGCGGCAGCGCGGCACAAACCGCAGCGCATGCACCGCCCGACGATATCGTCGTCGTCGGCGAGAAGCTGCGCGGCTCGGCGATCGGTGACAGCGCGCCGGTGGCGGTGCTCGATGCGCAGGCGATCAAGGCGCTCGGCGCGAGTCGGATCGACGATCTGCTGCGGCTGCTCAAGCCGCTCACCACCTCGAACAGCGGCGCCGATCCGGTGTTCCTGCTCAACGGGCGGCGCATCTCGGGCTATGAGGAATTGCAGACGCTGCCGCCCGAGGCGATCGAACGTACCGAGATCCTGGCGGAAAGCGACTCCGCGCGTTTCGGTTTTCCGCCGACGGTACGGATCACCAACTTTATCACCAAACGCCGCTTCCGTGCACTCGAGGCGAGCGAGGACGCGTCGACCACCACCGAGGGCGGCGGCAGCGCGGCGACCTTCCTGCTCGGATCGACCCGGCTCGACAAGGATCGCCGCACCTCGGTGACCCTGTCGTACGAACGGCAGGATCCGCTCCTCGCATCGCGTCGCTCGCCGGCGCCCGACCCCGGCGTGCTCTACGATACGATTGGTACGATCGCGGCGCCGGCGGGCGGATCGGTCGATCCGGCGCTCGATGCGCTCGCCGGACGGCCGGTGACGAGCGTGTCGGTGCCGGGCGATCCGGGCGCACGGGCCACGCTTGCCGGTTACGCCGCCGCGGCGGCGGGGCCGCGGCGGATCACCGATCTGGCGCCGTATCAGTCGCTCACCAGCCGCGACCAGCTGCGCGTCAATGCGACGCACGCGATGCCGATCGGCAGGACGGTGACCGGATCGCTCAACCTGTCGATGGATGCGCAACGCGGGATGGGACTCGCCGGCCTGTCGACCGCGGCGCTGCGCGTCCCCGCCGGCAATCCTGCCGCGCCCTTCGCCGGCGACGTGCTGCTCTACCGCTATCTGCCCGAGGCGGGGGTGCTGGCGCAGCGGACGCGCGCGCTGACGCTGCACGGCGGCGCGACGTTGCAGGGCAGCCTGCGGCGCTGGCTGTGGTCGGTGACCGGCAGCTACGACCGGAGCCGGACCAGCGCGATGGTCGATCTCGGCGTCGATACCGGCGCGGCGCAGGCGGCGATCGACGCCGGCGCCGATCCGTTCCAGCCGTTCGATGCGGCGTGGCTGCGCCAGCGCGAGGTCAGCCGCAGTCGCACGCTCGCGCGGACCGTATCGGCCAAGGCCAACGTCACCGGGCCGCTGCTCGCGCTTCCCGCCGGCGATGCGCGCGTCACGCTGACCGCCGACGCCGCCCGCACGTCGAGCGCGGGGCACTCCACCGCCGCCGCGACGCCGCCTTTGCGCCGCGATACGGAGAGCGCCAACGTCGCTTTCGAGCTGCCGCTCGCCTCGGCGGAGCGCGGCATCCTGTCGCCGCTGGGGACGCTCACCGCCAATGCCGGCATTGGTATCGCTGCCGTGTCCGATTACGGCAGCCTCGCCAGCCGCAACCTCGGGCTGATCTGGGCACCGCGCAAGCGGGTGCAGATCACCGCCTCGACCAGCGTCAGCCGCACCGCGCCGGAGATCGCGCTGCTCACCCAGCCGGTGGTCGCGGTGCCCAATGCGCCCTTCTTCGACTTCCTCACCGGCACCAGCCCGCTGGTCACCGTGGTCGCCGGCGGCAATCCCGCGCTCGGCCCGCAGCGGCGGCAGATCGATACCGCGGGTATCGGCTGGCAGCCGTTCCGCGGCAAGGAGTTGCGGTTCAACCTCGACTATATCGAGACGACGACCGACGGCCAGGTCAGCTATCCGGTCGGCGGCACCGATGCGTTGCAATCCGCCTTCCCCAACCGGTTCGAGCGGGATGCCGCCGGCCGGCTGGTGCTGGTCGACCTCCGCCCGCTCAATCTGGCGCGCGAGCGCGAGCGCAAGCTGCAGGCGCGCGTCTCGCTGTGGACGATGCTTGGGGCGAAGCCGCCCGAGCCACCGCCGCCCGCCAAGGAAGCGCCACCGCCTCCGCCGCCCAAGCCGCGACCGTCGCTCTATACGTTCGTCACTGCCACCGCCCGGATCGATGATCGCCTACTGCCCCGGGTGGGACAGCCTGAGCTCGATCTGCTCGCGGGGGAGTCGGTCACCGGCAACGGCGGACGAACGCGCTACGAGGTGCAGGGCACGCTCGGTGGCTCGGTGGGTGCGGTCAACGGCGGCGTGTTCGGCATGTGGCAGGGGGCGACGCGCATCCGCAGCCCGATCGCCGCGTCGGACCTGTCCTTTTCGGGACGGACCTTCCTGGCCCTCTACAGCACGATCGATGCGCAGAAGATCGCGAACGGCGCGGCCTGGGCGAAGAGCCTGAGCTTCCAGTTCAACGTCAACAACCTGCTCAACACGCGCACCGTCGTGCGCGATCGCAACGGCATGACGCCCTATCGCTATCAGCGCGCCTTCCTCGATCCCTATGGCCGGATGGTCAAGCTGACGGTGCGCAAGCTGTTCTGAGCGGCCACGAAAAAGGGCGGCCCGTTGCCGGACCGCCCCCTTCGAACCCCAAAGGGCCGGATCGCTTAGCGCTTCGAGAACTGGAAGCTGCGACGCGCCTTGGCGCGGCCGTACTTCTTGCGCTCGACGGTGCGGCTGTCGCGGGTCAGGAAGCCTGCCGCCTTGACCGGCGCACGCAGCACCGGTTCGAAGCGGGTCAGCGCCTGGCTGATGCCGTGCTTGACCGCGCCGGCCTGGCCCGACAGGCCGCCGCCCTTGACGGTGCAGACCACGTCATACTGGCCCTCGCGCTCGGTGATGCCGAACACCTGGTTGATGACGAGGCGCAGCGTCGGCCGTGCGAAATAGACCTCCTGATCGCGACCGTTGATCGTGATCTTGCCCGAACCCGGCTTGAGCCAGACACGTGCGACGGCGTCCTTGCGGCGGCCGGTCGCATAGGCGCGGCCGTATTTGTCGAGCATCTGCTCACGCAGCGGCGTGACGGGCAGCACCTGCGTCGGCGCGGCGGGGGCGTCGCCCTCAGCAGCGGCGGCGGGCGCACCGGTGGTCGCCGGAGCGGCCTGGGTCAGCGACGCGAGGTCGGAAAGCGACTGGCGATTGTCGGTCATTACGCGCCCACCTTGTTCTTGCGGTTCATGCCCGCGATATCGAGAACGTCCGGGTTCTGAGCTTCGTGCGGATGCTCGCTGCCCTTGAAGATGCGCAGGTTGCGCATCTGCTCACGGCCGAGCGGGCCGCGCGGGATCATGCGCTCGACGGCCTTTTCGAGCACGCGCTCCGGGAAGCGGCCGTCGAGGACCTTGGCGGCGGTGACGCCCTTGATGCCGCCGGCATAGCCGGTGTGCTTGTAATAGACCTTCTTCGCGGCCTTGTTGCCGGTGAAGCGGATCTTGTCGGCGTTGATGACGATGACATTGTCACCGCAGTCGACGTGCGGGGTGAACGACGTCTTGTGCTTGCCGCGCAGGACGTTGGCGATGATCGTCGCCGCGCGACCGACCACCAGGCCGTCGGCATCGACGATATGCCACTTCTTCTCCACCTCGTGCGGCTTGGCCGACTTGGTGGTCTTCATGAGCGCCTTCATGGCGTTGGACCTTTCGGTTTGAAACGAGGCACGCCGCCCGTCGCCGGGCGGCGTGATTGGTCGCGCTACTGCTGGAACGACCCCCAAAAGTCAAGCAAAGCGCGGCTTTGCTGACGGGTAAAATGATACCTGAGGGTCAGGCGGGGCGGCGGCCGACCGCGTGGGCGGCGCAGACGGTGGCGATCAGCAGCAGTGCGGCATTGGCCTGATGCGCGACGGCGAGGTCGATCTGCACGCCGCTGAGCAGGGTCGCGATGCCGAGCCCGATCTGCAACGCGACGAGGCCGATCACCCAGCGTCCCGCACCCGCGCCCATCCGGATCGCGCGCACCGCGAGCCAGACCAGCCCGGCGGCGGCAGCGAACGCCCACCAGCGATGGATGAACTGGACGACGACCGGATTGTCGACCGCGTTGCGCCAGCCGGGATCGACCATCGGCACGCCGGCCGGGAACAGCGCGTCGCCCATCAGCGGCCAGCTTGCGAAGGCATAGCCGGCGTCGAGCCCGGCGGTGAAGGCGCCGTAGATCAGCTGGACGACGAGCAGCGCAAGCGCGACCGCCGCGATCCGCGTCAGCCGGGCCGGTCGGGCGAGCGGGTTGTGGTGCAGCGCGATGAGGTCGAGCGCGGTCCACACGATCCCGGCGAGGATGGTGAGCGCGGTGAGCAGGTGCACCGCGAGGCGGACGTGGCTGACGTCGGTCCGCACCGACAGGCCCGAGGCGACCATCCACCAGCCGATCGCCCCCTGCAAGCCGCCGAGCGCGAGCAGCGCGACCAGCCGCCAGCCGTAACCGGCGGGGATGCGCCGTCGGATCGCGAACCACAGCAACGGCAGGCCGAAGGCGGCACCAATCACCCGGCCGAGCAGGCGATGCGTATATTCCCAGAAGAAGATGCGCTTGAACCCGTCGAGCGTCATCCCCTGGTTGAAGGCGGCATATTCGGGAATGCGCTTGTAGCCGTCGAACTCGGCCTGCCATTGCGCCTGCGTCAGCGGCGGGATGATGCCGCTGATCGGCTTCCACTGGGTGATCGACAGGCCGGATTCGGTCAGGCGGGTGATGCCGCCGACGACGACCATGGCGACGATCAGCGCGGCGACGACGATCAGCCAGCGCGCGACGCTGCGCGGCCGGACAGGCGAGAGGAAGGCGGCGCTGGGTTGAAGCATGGCAGCGTCATACGCCTTTTGGCGGCGGCTCGCCAGCAGCGCGATCGGATTGATCGCGCGCGATCGGAGCAGGCCTTCAGACCCGAGCGGTGCTTCCCCCGGCGATGGCATGCTGTAAGACAATCGTCCGCATCCTGGCGGTGGCGGCCGTGGGTCAGCGGGGTGCCCGTTGCAGATTGGTACGTGGCCACGGCGGCGCTCCCTCGTCATGCCGGAGCCGTTCCCGCATCCACGGTTCGGCAAAAGCACAAGCCGTTGATTGCGCGGCGCAGTGGACCCCGGAACACGCCCGGGGTGACGATTGGTCGAGGGGCGCGCACACGTCGTTGAGATTCCCATGGTGGCAGACGGTTGGCACCGCACCCGCGTCGATGCATGGCGCTAGCGCACCCGCGATGATAACCGCGACCGGCAAGTGCGGGAGGACGAGCGATGACGTGGTTCGATCGGTTCGGCTGCTCGGTGCCGCTGATCCAGGCACCGATGGCGGGGGTGGCGACGCCCGCGCTCGCCGCCGCGGTAAGCGAGGCGGGTGCGCTGGGATCGATCGGCGTCGGCGCGACCGATGCCGCCGGGGCCCGCGCGATGATCGACGCGATACGCGCCGCGACCGATCGGCCGTTCACCGTCAATCTGTTCGTCCACCGCACGCCCGACGCGGCTGCGGCCCGCGAGGCGGCGTGGCTCGCCGCGCTGGCGCCGGTCTTCGCCGCATATGACGCCGAGCCGCCCGTGCGCTTGCACGCACCATATCGCAGCTTCGCCGATGATGCGGAGATGCTCGCGATGCTGGTCGAGACCGCGCCGCCGGTGGTCAGCTTCCATTTCGGCCTGCCGCCCGCGGCGGCGATCGCGGCGTTGCGCGCGGCGGGCAGCGTGCTGCTCGCCACCGCGACCAGCCTTGCCGAAGCGCGCGCGATCGAGGCGGCGGGAATCGACGCCGTCGTCGCGCAGGGGATCGAGGCGGGCGGCCATCGCGGCAGCTTCGATCCCGCCGCGCCGGACGATGCGCTCGGCACCGTCGCGCTGACCCGGTTGCTGGTCCGCGACGGCGGGCTGCCGGTGATCGCCGCCGGCGGTCTGATGGACGGCGCGGGCATCGCCGCCGCCTGTGCGCTCGGCGCGGTGGCGGCACAGCTCGGCACCGCCTTCGTCGCCTGTCCGGAATCGGCGGCGGACGAGGGCTATCGCGCCGCACTGGCGGGCGAGGGGGCGTGGCATACGCGGCTGACGACGCACATCTCGGGCCGGCCGGCACGCGCGCTGGCCAATCGGTTCACCGCGTTCGAGCCGGACGTCGCGCCGCCCGACTATCCGATCGCTTATGCCGCCGGGAAGGCGCTCCACGCAGTCGCCCGGGCCCGCGGCGAGCATGGTTATGGCGCGCATTGGGCGGGGCAGGGTGCGCCGCTCGCGCGGGCGATGCCGGCCGCCGACCTGGTCGCGACGCTACGGCGGGAATGGCATGCGGCCGGCGCGGGACGTGAGTCGCCTGCATAGGACAATGTCAATGTCACTTCTTTGCAACATACCGCAACATTTTGAAACGCGCTGACATTTACGATTACATCAGGCGCCCTGGCCGGTTAGCTGCGCGGCAGCAGGACAGACTCGTTGTCCTTCCAGTGCACAGGGTATCTCATGTTAGCAGCGTATCGTCACCGCCTCCTTGCCACCACTTTGCTCGTCGGCGCCGTATTCGCCGTGCCGGCCCAGGCGCAGGATAGCGCGCTGCCGACGCAGGGCACCCCCGCCGACACCACCAACGATCAGGCGGCGAGCCCCGCCGCGACCGGCGTCACCCCCGCCGGCGACGATGCGACCGCGCCGGGCGCGCCGGCGCCGGGCGGCGACATCGTCGTCACCGGCTCGCGCATCGCCTCGCCCGCCGCCGCCAGCGCCTCGCCGTTGCAGGTGATCGGCGCCGAGCAGATCCAGCAGCAGGGCGCGATCAACGTCCAGGAAGTGCTGTTGCAGAATCCGGCGTTCGGCACGCCCGGCATCAGCCGCACCAATTCGTCGTTCGCGACGCAGGGCGCCGGCGCCGCGACGGTCAATTTGCGCAACCTCGGCGAGGATCGCACGCTGGTGCTGGTCAACGGCCGCCGCTTCGTCTCGGGCCAGCCGGGCAGCCAGGCGGTCGACCTCAACGTCATCCCGACGCAGTTCATCGACCGCGTCGACGTGCTCACCGGCGGCGCCTCCGCGGTCTACGGCTCGGACGCGGTCGCGGGCGTGGTCAACATCATCTACAAAAAGAATTACGAAGGCCTCCAGGCGGATGGTCAGGTCGGCATCTCGCAGCGCGGTGATGGCTTCGACCGTCAGATCAGCCTGCTCGGCGGCAAGAATTTCGCCGACGGCCGCGGCAACATCATGCTGTTCGGCAGCTATTCGAAGCAGGGCACGGTGCTGAAGCGCGACCGGTCGACCGAGGCGGGGTCCAGCGCGGTCGATTCGACCAGCACCGCCAATCTGACCGGTGACCTCGCAGATCTCTTCGTGCCGACGCGCCCGTATCTGTCGGGCTATGCACCTCAGGGTCGAATCACCGCCGGCAATCAGAACTTTACGTATGGCCAAGACGGCGCGCTGCGGAATTGCTTTAGCGCAAACGGAACCGGCGGCTGTGTCAACGCAAATGGTACAGCAGCGGGCCCGGACGGGTTCAACCGCTCCGACTATCGCTACCTTGCCGTGCCCGTCGAGCGCTACGTCGCCGCAGGACGAGCGAATTTCGACGTCTCGCCGGCGGCCAATCTGTGGGTCGAGGGCAATTATGCCAAGACCAAGGTGCAGTCGGTGATCGAAGCCTTTCCGCTCGACTCGACCTTCGGTGATCCGCGTCGCAACGCGCAGATCCCCATCGAGACGATTGTCGGCGGCGTGACTTATCGCAATCCGTTTGTCCCGGATGCGATCTACAACGCTGCGATTGATTCCCCAATCGGTAATACTGGCGTCGGTGACGGCCTCCGTGACGTTTCGTTCACTCGCCGCCTGTCGGATTTCGGCCAGCGTACATTCGCCGCAGATCGCGACCTGTTCCGCATCGCCGGCGGCGTCAACGGCAGCTTTGCCGGCGATCGCTGGAGCTACGAACTGTATGGCATCTACGGCCAGTCGAAGGAGCATCAGGACGGCACGGGCCAGTTCAACACGCTGAACTTCATCCAGGCGCTCAACGCCTATCGCGATCCCACCACCGGTCAGGTCGTCTGCGCCGACCCGGCGGCGCGCGCGGCAGGTTGTATCCCTGCGAACGTTTATGGCGGTGCGGGCACGCTGGCGCCAGCCGCGAGCTATCTCGCGGTCGACACGACGCTCGATGCGAAGGTGACGCAGACGGTCTTCGGGGGCAACGTTACCGGCAAGCTGTTCTCGCTGTTCGGCGCCGATCCGATCGGCGTCAACGTCGGCACCGAATATCGTCGTGAGACGAGCAGCAACACCTTCGATCTGCTCACCCAACAAGGCCTCAACGGCAATAACGCGCTGCCCGCCACCTCCGGTCGTTTCCACGTCTGGGAGGGCTTCGGCGAAGCGATCGTGCCGCTGATCCAGGACAAGCCGTTCTTCCACTCGCTCAGCGTGCGCGGCGCAGTTCGCGTGTCGGACTATTCGACGGTCGGCACGACCGTGAGCTACAATTACGGTGGTGAATGGGCGCCGGTGGAGGACATTCGCTTCCGCGTCATCAAGGCACGATCCGTGCGGGCGCCGAACATCAACGAGCTGTTTTCTGCGCCGCAGCAGAACTTCCCGCAGATCGTCGATCCGTGCGTTGGCGTCACGCTTACCTCGACCACGTCGGTCTCCGCCAACTGCCGCGCGGCACCGGGTGTGCTCGCCAACATTGCCGCGAATGGTGGAGCCTTCACCATCAATCAAAGCGATATCCAGGGGGTTACCAGCTTCGAGAGCGGCAATCCGCAGCTGCAGGAAGAAAAAGGCGACAGCTTCACGGCGGGCGTGGTCATCAATCCGCGCTCGGTACGTGCACTGCGCAACTTCGTCATCACGGTGGATTACTTCAACGTCCGCATCCGTGATGCGATCGTGCAGACCCCGCTCCAGTACATCGTCAATCAATGCTACGACGGCGGCGCCACCGACTATTGTGACCGGATCACCCGTCGCCCGGCGATCAACGGTGCCAACAGTGCCGGTTCTATCCAGCAGCTGACGACCTCCTATCTTAACAGCGGCGGCGTGAAGACGTCCGGGATCGATACCACGGTCACGTGGCGCCAGAACCTGTCGGATTGGGGCCTGGACGGGACGCTCGGCCTGCGTGGTTCGTACACGCATCTGATTTCGGGCTACATCGTGCCGCTGCCCGGCGCCGATCGGGATTATTTCGCCGGGGAAATCGGTGCGCCGCGTGACAAATTCACCGTCAACGGCTCTTGGGATTTGAAGGGCGTCGGCCTGACGGTGACCGGGACCTGGCTCAGCCAGTCGAGCGTCGACGATCAGTTGACGGGCGAGCGGCCGGGGTCCGACCCGGCGGTCCGCGTCCGCCCGCAATTCTACCTCGATTCGCAGCTGCGCTTCCGCACCAACGACAAGTTCGAGTTCTTCGTCGGCGGCGACAATCTGCTCGACAACAAGCCGCCGTACCTCGCCGACATCGGCAGCTCGGCGGGACAGGATACCGATGCGGGCACCTACGACCCGCTCGGCCGCCGTTACTATGCGGGTGTGCGCATCGCCTATTGAGCGAGATCATTAACCTGCCACGCAAAGGGGGCGGTCGCTGCGGCGGCCGCCCTTTTTTGTCGCCCGGCATCGGGGCGAGGGCGCAATCACCGGTTGTCGGATGGTAGCGCTATCGATAAGCTTCGGGAAAACAAGGGCTTGGGGATACTCCCCGGCTCGCACCGCCGGCGGCAGACCGGCACCCAGTGGAGACGATGCCTGTGACCCGATGGAACCGGACCCTGTTGCTTGGCGTGGCGAGCGCCGCGATGCTCGTCGGCATCGGCCATGCCCAGACGCTGACCGTCACGCCGGCGGAGACGCTCGAGACGCAGGGCCTCACCGTCATCGTCGACCAGAATCACTTCAGCCCGATCTTCTTCGACGAGAAGAATGCCGGCATCCAGATGGTGCTGCACGGCGAGCGGATCGCCACCGACGGCGCGGTGCGGCTCGACCGCACGCCCGAACAATGGGCGCCGGTGCCCGAATTCGTCAGCCGCAGCCTCGGCAACGAACCCAATCAGGTCGTCGTCCGCTCGGCGTTCAAGCAGCAGCAGCTCGCCTATAGCGTCAAGGTCACCGCCGAGCCGGGCGGCTTCCGCATCGCCGTCGACCTCGATCAGCCGCTGCCTGCGGCGCTGGCCGGCAAGGCGGGCTTCAACCTCGATTTCCTGCCCTCCGCCTATTTCGGCAAGACTTATCTGACCGATACGGCGCCGGGGCTGTTCCCGCGCCACCCGACCGGGCCGATGGCCAAGGACGGATCGGGCGATCCGCTGCCGCTGGGGAGCGCTACCAAGACGATCACGCTGTCGCCCGAGGACCCGCTGACCCGCGTCAGCATCACCTCCGACACCGGCCGGCTCGACCTCTATGATGCACGGGCGCGGGCGCAGAACGGCTGGTTCGTCGTCCGATCGCTGATCGCGCCGGGCGCGCAGAAGGATGCGGTGGTCTGGCACGTCCGGCCCAATGTCGTGAAGAACTGGACGCGCGATCCGGTCGTTTCGTTCAACCAGGCGGGCTATACGCCCGGCCGCGCCAAGGTCGCGCTGATCGAGCTCGACCCGAACTTCAAGGCGCCGGCCGAGGCGGAGCTGGTCCGCCTCACCGCCGACGGCACGCAGTCGGTGCTGCGCGCGCGCACCCAGACGCGCGGCCATTGGACGCGCTACGACTATGCCGCCTTCGACTTTTCGTCGGTGCGCGAGCCGGGCCTCTATGCGATACGCTATGCCGGCCGCACCACCAACCCGTTCCGCATCGCGCCCGACGCCTATCAGCGGCTGTGGCAGACCTCGCTCGACACGTTCATCGCCGAACAGATGGATCACGTCGGCATCCGCGAACAATATCGCGTCTGGTCGTCGCCCTCGCATCTCGACGACGCGCGGCAGGCGCCGCCCAACATCACCCATTTCGACGGTTACAAGATGGGGCCGAACCTCGATTCGCCGTTCAAGGCGGGCGAGCATATCCCCGGCCTCGCGGTCGGCGGCTGGCAGGACGCCGGCGATTACGACATCCAGACGCCCGAGAATGCCGCGGTGACGCGCGATCTGGTCTGGGCGCGCGAATTGTTCGGGCTCGACTGGGACGAGACGAGCATCGACGAGGCGGCGCGCAAGGTCGAGATCCGCCGGCCCGACGGCATCGAGGATGCGGTCCAGCAGATCCGCCACGGCACGCTGCAATTGCTCGCGCAATACAAGGTGTTCGGACACGCCATCGTCGGCATCGTCGATCCGTCGCTGCGCCAGTACGCGCATCTCGGCGATGCCGGGTCGCAGACCGACAACCGGCTCTATGACGCGAAGCTCGGCAAGGACGAGATCAGGGGCAATGCCTCGGGCACGCCCGACGATCGCTGGGCCTTCACCACCGATCTGCCCGCCAACAACCTCGCCGTCGCGGGCGGGCTTGCCGCCGCCAGCCGGGCGCTCGCCGGCAGCGACCCCAAGATGGCGGGCGAGGCGCTCGCCGCGGCCAAGGTGCTGTGGAGCAAGCAGCAGGGCGGGGTGGTCAAGGCCGGCGACGGCCGCGACGATTCCTCGTCGCCGCGCTCGGCGGAGGCGGCCAATGTCGTCGCGACGGTCGAGCTGCTGCTCACCACGCGCGATCGCGTCTATGCCGATCGCCTGCGCCAGTTGCAGCCGGTGATCGCGCAGAACTTCCCGTGGCTCGCCGGTGCGGCGGTGCGGGCGATCCCGCTGATGGACGCAAACTATCGCGCCGCGCTGGTACCGCTGGTGCAGGACATGAAGGCCAAGGCGGACGGGCCGATGACCGCCAATCCGTTCGGCGTGCCGATCAGCGACGGATCGTGGGCGGGATCGAACCAGGTGGTCAGCTTCGGCACCACCATGTACCTGCTGCACAAGGCGTTTCCGGAGATCGTCGGCACCGCCTACACGCTCAACGCGATCGACTATGTGCTGGGGCGCCACCCCGCCAACAACCTGTCGCTGGTCTCGACCGTCGGCACCGCGTCGAAGCTGATCGGCTATGGCCATAACCGCGCCGATTACAGCTTCATCCCGGGCGGGATGGTGCCGGGCGTGCTGATCGTCAAACCCGATTATCCGGAGGCGAAGACCGACTGGCCGTTCCTGTGGTTCGAGAACGAATATACCGTCAGCACCACCTCCGCCTATATCCTCGCCGCGCGGGCGGCGGCGGCGGTGACGGCCGAGACGCAGTGATGCGGCGCCGCGGTGGCGGACTGGTCGCGGCGGTGGGAATCGCGCTCGCACCCGCCGCCGCCGCGCAGCTGCCTGTCGGGCCGGTGCTGCCGCGGGTGGCGCCCCCAATCCCCTCCGACGCGCCGCACCGCATCGTCATCCCCAACCGGCCCGATCCGGTGCCGGTCGTCCTCCACGTCGCCGGCACCGGCAGCGACGACGGCGACGGTTCGGCCGCGCATCCCTTCGCGACGCTGCTGCGCGCGCAGGCGGCGGTGCGGCGGCTCAACCGCGATCACGATGTCACCGTGCGGATCGCCGCCGGTGCCTACCGGCTCGCCGCGCCGTTGCGCTTCACCGCCGATGACGGCGGGCAGAACGGCTATACCGTGCGCTGGGAAGGCGCGGCGGGCGCCTATCCGACCGTGTCGGGCGGCGTGCCGGTCACCGGCTGGACGCGCGCCGACCGCGGTCGCGACATCTGGGTCGCGGCGATCCCGCGCGGCAGCGATCCCTTGCAGCTCAGCGTCGCGGGCCGGCTCGCCAGCCGCGCCGCGATCGAGATCCCGCGCGCCGCAGTCGCCTTCACGCCGGCCGGGCTGACGATCACCGATCCGGCGTGGCGGGCGCTCGCGCAACTGCCCGATCAGCGCCGGATCGCGGTCGAGGGGATGAGCTGGTTCACGCATCGCCATGCGATGGTCGAGCGGATCGAGGGCGACCGCATCGTCATGCAGCAGCCCGGCTGGCGCAACAATCTGGTCGGCTATGACACGCTGGCGCGGCCGGTGTCGGCCGAGGTGGCGCGGCTGTTCCTGGTCAATGCGCTCGCCTTCCTGCGCGAGCCCGGCCAATTCTACGCCGACCCCGCCGCCGGTCGCCTCTATTACAAGCCGCGCGCCGGTGAGGCGATGGCGCGCACCGCGGTGGTGATGCCGCGGCTCGAATCCCTGCTGTCGATCGCCGGGAGCCACGACCGTCCCGTCGCCGACCTGCAATTCCGCGGCCTTTCATTCAGCGATACGAGCTGGCTGCAACCGGCGAGTGCCGAGGGCTATGCCAGCCAGCAGAGCGGATCCTATCTGTCCGGCGAGCTGCCCGACTATCCCGCCGATCCGATCCGCGACTGCAGCTGGGGCTGCCGCCCGTTCGAGGCGATGCGTAACCGCTTCCGCCAGCAGCCCGCCGCGGTACAGGTCGCGGCGGCGCGGCGCATCGTCTTCGACGACGACCGGTTCGCGCAGCTCGGCCAGGTCGCGCTCGGCATCGGCAACAATCCCGACGCCAACGATGCCGGCATCGGCCTCGGCGCCAGCGCGATCGAGGTGACGCGCAGCGCCTTCACCGATCTCGCCGGCGGCGCGATCATGGTCGGCGGGGTGCAGCCCGATGCGCATCACCCGCAGCGGCCCGAGATGGGGCTGCGCGATATCGTCATCCGCAACAACCGGATCAGCCACGTCTCGCGCGATTACAAGGAACAGTCGGCGATCCTGGTGACCTATGCCTCGGGCACGATCATCATGAACAACGACGTGTCCGACGCCCCCTATGACGGCATCGACGTCGGCTGGGGCTGGGGGACCAACGATCCCGGCGGCAGCGCCGAATACTGGCGCGGCCAGCGCGGCTATTACGACGCGCCGGGCAATCGGGTCTATGACACGCCGACGACGTTGCGCGACACGGTGATCGTCGGCAACCGCGTCGCCCGCGTCAAACAATGGTTTCCCGACGGCGGCGCGATCTACCATCTGTCCGCCGATCCCGGCGCGCTGATCGCCGAGAATTACGTCGCCGATGTCGCCGGATCGGGCGGCATCGCCATCTATCTCGACGAAGGCTCGCGCTACGTCACCGTCCGCAACAACGTCATCGATCGCGTCGGCGGCGTCTGGCTGACGCTCAATTCGCAGGACCATATCGCGCCGCGGCGCACCGCGATGGACAATCGCGCCACCGGCAATTGGTATAATTCGGGCCGTTTGCAGGGCGGCTGGACCGACTATCTCGACAATCGCGCCGAGGCGAATGTCGCGGTGACCGGCGACGCCTGGCCGGCCGCGGCGAAGGCGGTGATCGACAGGAGCGGCGTCCAGCCGGCGGCGGCGCGATAACGACAGGGGGTGCAACAATCGCGCGGACGCTTCGTTCGTCGCGCATCCCCCCTGATCGATACGAAAGGCCGATTATGTTCGGACTCACCAAGAAGGTGCGCTACGCCGTCGTCGCCGGCGGCCAGATCTCGCAGCAGGCATTCATGCCCGGCGTCGCGCGCACCAACAATTCGGAGATGGTCGCGCTGGTCACCGGCGATCCGGTCAAGGCCGACAAGCTCGCCAAACAGTATAAGCTCAAAGCCTATACCTACGAGCAATATGACGAACTGCTGCGGTCGGGCGAGATCGACGCCGTCTATGTCGCGACGCCCAACTTCCTCCACATGCAATATGCGGTGCCGGCGCTGGAAGCGGGCATCCACGTGCTGCTCGAAAAGCCGATGGCATCGAGCGTCGAGGAGGCCGAGCAGATCCTCGCCGCGCAGAAGAAGAGCGGCGCCAAGCTGATGATCGCCTATCGCCTGCACCACGAGCCCGGCACGGTCGAGATGGTCGCGCGCGCGCGCGGCAAGGAATTCGGCGAGCTGCGCAGCTTCGTTTCGGCCTTCTGCCAGAATGTCGCCGAGGCCAATTCGCGCGGCCACAACGGCTATTGGGGCGGGCCGGTGCCCGACATGGGCACCTATCCGCTCAACGCCGCGCGCAACCTCTTCTCGCTCGAGCCGATCGCGGTCCATGCCGTCGGCACCAAGACGCCCAACCGCGGCTTCAACTTCCACGATACCGTCGCGGTGACGCTGACCTTCCCCGGTGAACGGCTCGCGCAATTCACCGTCAGCTACGCCACCGCCTCCGCCGAATTCTTCGAGCTGGTCGGCACGCGCGCGAGCATCTACGCCTCGCCCGCCTTCATGTTCGGTCCCAAGGTCGGCATCCGCTATGTCGAGAAGACCGAGGATGGCGAGAAGACGCACAGCTTCGATCCGGTCGAGCAGTTCGGCAACGAGACGCAATATTTCTCCGACTGTATCCTCAATGATCGCGAACCAGAGGCGAACGGGGAGGAAGGCTTGCTCGACATGCACGTCCTCGCCGCGGTTGAACGCTCGCTCGAGACGGGCGAGACGGTGACGCTGCCGCCGCGCACCCGCGATCGCCGCATCGACCCGAAGCAGGCGCTGACGCTCAAGCCGGCGAAGGAACCGGGCGAGGACGAGCTGATCAGCGTGATACCCCAGTCGGCGTAACGGGGCAGGGCTCCGGTCCCCTTGGATCGGTGGGCGACCCGCCATCGGGCCGCCCGGATTGCATGCACCTCCGTGTTGGGGCACATCGTTCCCCACGGGGGTGCGCGCGCGTTGATCGAGCTTCTTTTCGCCGCGGGGTCGATGGTTGCCCAATCCGTCTCACCCGCCACCGCGGCTGTGGCGCCACAATTGCGCAATGCCGAGGATGTCATCACATATTCGGATTATCCCGAAGAGGCGTTGCGTCGGCGCGAATATGGCATCACCTCGATCGTCCTGCAGGTGACGGCACAAGGTAGCATTTCTGGCTGCGCCGTTACGGAAAGCAGCGGATCACCAACACTCGATAGGAAGACCTGCGCCGTCTACGTCAAGCGGGCGCGGTTCACTCCGGCAACCGATGCGACCGGCCAGCCGATCGCTGCCGAGTTCCGGGCCGGAACGAGTTGGGGTGTCGAAGACCATCAGCCCAGTACGTTGATGTCCGTGCCGCTGCTGGTGAAGACGCTGCCACCCGAGTATCGTGATCCGGTCAAGGCGCGATTGCTGTTCGACGCGAGCGGGCGTGTTGCGCGCTGCGATGTCACTACGACGAGCGGCAGCGGCGCGGCGGATCGCGCGGCGTGCACCTATATCAGGACCATCCTGTCCGTGACCCCGCCGAAGGCCGCAACGTCGGACGTGGCGCCGGTGGCCGTCCGCTATCTGACGGCAAGCTATCTCGTCCAGCCGGGCGAGACGACCGCGCCGCGGTGATCGTCTGCCACCGCCGCACGCTGTCGGGCGGACGGTGGCGCGTCGATCAGAGGCGCTGACGATCGGAGGGCTTCCGCCGCGCCACCGCACCTGCTTAAATCACGCGATGCGTTACCTTTTATCCATCGCCATGCTCGCCGCCGCGCCCGCTTTCGCGCAGACCGCCGGCGCACCGGTCGACGCGGTCGATCCGCTGATCGGCACCGCGGGGGAAGGGCATACCTTTCCCGGCGCCACCGCGCCGTTCGGCATGGTGCAGCTGTCGCCCGATACCGATACCGGCTGCGAGATCCGCGCCTGCTACGGCCATGCCGCCGGCTATCGCTATGAGGACCCGACGATCCAGGGGTTCAGCCACACCCACTTCTCGGGTGCCGGCCATTCCGATCTCGGCGACGTGCTGGTGATGCCGATGGCGGGGACGGTGCGGCTCGATCCCGGCGATCCGGCGCGGCCGGGATCGGGTTATCGGTCGCGCTTCGATCACGCCAGCGAGACGGCGCGGCCCGGCTATTATGCGGTGACGCTCGCCGACAGCGGTATCCGCGCCGAGCTGACCGCGGGGACGCGGATCGGCGTGCATCGCTATCGCTTCCCGGCGGGCAGCGCCGCGCATCTCGTCATCGACCTGCGCTCGTCGCTCTACAATTATCCGGGCAAGATCCTGTGGTCGGGGCTGCACCTGCGCGGCGACGGCATCCTCACCGGCTTTCGCGAGACGCGCGGCTGGGCGCCGGGGCGCAAGCTCTTCTTCGCGATGCATTTCTCCGCACCGCTCACCGACCATGCCTTCGTCGATCGTGATACCGCCGTGCCGTACAAGGGCTTCCAGGGGCCGGGGCGGGGCAGCGAGGCACTCGCGGAAAAGCTGGGGCGGGCGCTCGAGGCGCGGCTCGATTTCGGTTCGCTTGCCGCGCCGCTCGAGGTCAGGGTCGCCTTATCTGGTGTCGACGAGGATGCCGCGGTCGCCAATCTCGCCGCCGAGCCGGGGGATTTCGACGCGATCCGCGCCGCCACGACCGCGGCGTGGAACGACGCGCTCGGCGCGGTGGCGATCGACGCGCCCGCGCCGATGCGCCGCACCGTCTATACCGCGCTCTACCATGCCCTGCTCGCGCCGAGCGTGTGGAGCGATGCGGACGGCCGGTATCGCGGGCCGGACGATCAGGTGCACAAGGCGGAGGGCTTCACCTTCCGCTCGACCTTCTCGCTATGGGATACGTTTCGCGCCGAACATCCGCTGCAGACGCTGATCCAGCCGGCGCAGACCACGGTCGATGTCGTCCGCTCGCTCGTCGCCAGCCGCGAGCATAGCCCTGACGGCATCCTACCGGTGTGGCAGTTCGCCGGGCGCGAGACCTGGACGATGATCGGCTATCATGCCGCGCCGGTGATCGCCGACGCCTATCTGAAGGGTATCCGCGGCTTCGATGCCGATGCGGCGCTCGACGCGATGGTCGCGAGCGCGACCTATGCGCCCTATGGCGGGCTCGGCGACTATATGGCGCATGGCTATGTCCCGATCGACAAGGAGCCGGAAGCGGCGTCGAAGACGGTCGAATATGCCTATGACGACTGGACGATCGCGCGGATGGCGCGGGCGATGGGGCGGACCGCGATCGCCGACCGGTTCGACGCGCGCGCCGGCAACTGGCGCAACAGTTTCGACGCCAGGACCGGCTGGCTGCGCGCGCGCCTGTCGAGCGGCGCGTTCCGCACGCCGTTCGATCCGACCGCGATCAACTACGGATCGGATTATACCGAGGGCAATGCCTGGCAATATAGCTGGTTCATGCCGCAGGATCAGGCCGGCCTGTTCCGCCTGCTCGGCGGCGACGCCAAAGCGATTGCCAAGCTCGATGCGATGTTCGACTATGACACGAGCAAGCTCGACTATAGCCATGCCGAGGATATCGCCGGGCTGATCGGCCAATATATCCATGGCAACGAACCGAGCCATCACGTCGCCTATCTCTACAATTATGCCGGCGCGCCGTGGCGGACGCAGGAGCGGCTCGCGCAGATCGTCGCCTCGCAATACAGGCCGACGCCGGACGGGCTCGCCGGCAACGACGATCTGGGGCAGATGTCGGCATGGCTGGTGTTTACCGCGCTCGGTTTCTATCCGGTCGCACCGGGATCGAACGAATATGTCATCGGTCGCCCGTTCGTCGACCGCGCGGTGATGCGCCTGCCCGACGGCAAGAGCTTCACCGTCGTCGCCGATGGCCTGTCGCCGACGAACCGCTATGTCGCGGCGGTGACGCTCAATGGCAAGGCGCTGACCCGCAGCTTTCTGCGCGATGCCGAGCTGCGCGCGGGCGGCGAATTGCGCTTCCGCATGGCGGCGACGCCCGACCGCAGCTGGGGCCGGAGCCGTGCCGCGCGCCCCTATTCGCTCTCGACGCGATGACCGCGCGCCCTTGTCTGCCGGCGCATATCGCATAGATAGGAGCGAGCGTCGCAGCCCGCGCGATGATCGGCTGCGACAGGGAGTGGGCGATGGCCTGGTATGAGAAGCTGGCCATAGTCGTCGGCATGGTGCTGTTCATGGAGTGTTTCGCCTGGGCGACGCACAAATATGTAATGCACGGCTGGGGCTGGGGCTGGCACAAATCGCATCATGAGCCGCATCAGGGCGCGTTCGAGAAGAACGATCTGTATGCGATCACCTTTGCGGTCATCGTGCTGGTGCTGTTCGTCGTCGGGCTGCGCTGGCCGCCCCTGTGGTGGGCGGCGCTCGGCATCACCGTCTATGGCGGCATCTACGCCTTCGTCCACGACATGATGGTGCATCAGCGTTTCGGCATGCGCTGGGTGCCGCGCCGCGGCTATTCGAAGCGCCTGCTGCAGGCCCATCGGCTGCACCATGCGGTCAAGGGCAAGGAGGGCGGGGTGAGCTTCGGCTTCCTGCTCGCGCCCGATCCGGTGAAGCTCAAGCGCAAGCTCGCCGAACGTCATTCGCGATGAGCGGGCGATGACCCGCGCCGCGACGACGCGGACCAGCCTGCTGCTGGCGCTGGCGATCGCCGGCGGCTGGCTGGCGATCCATATCGGCGGCATTTTCTTCTGGCGCTGGCAGCCCGCGACGCTGCCGGTCGCGGCGCTGCTCATCCTGGTGCAGGCATGGCTGAGCACCGGCCTGTTCATCATCGCGCATGACTGTATGCACGGATCCTTCGCGCCGGGGCGGCGGCGGTGGAATGCACTGGTCGGCACCGCCTGCCTCGGCGCCTATGCCGGCCTGTCGTATCGCGCGCTCTACCCGATGCATCACCGGCATCACGCCGCACCCGGCACCGAGCACGATCCCGATTTCCACGCCGGCGCGCCGCGGCGTGCGCTGCCGTGGTTCGTCCATTTCTTCCGCGGCTATTACACGCACGGCCAGATTCTGCGGATCACCGTCGCGGCAATCGTCTACATGCTGCTCGGTGCGTCGCTGCTCAATATCGTGGTCTTCTGGGCGCTGCCGGCCCTGCTCGCGCTGGCGCAGCTCTTCCTGTTCGGCACCTATCTGCCGCACCGCCATGCCGATACGCCCTTTGCCGATGCCCATAATGCGCGCAGCAACGGCCTGTCGCCGCTCGCCTCGCTCGCCACCTGCTTCCACTTCGGTGCCTATCACCACGAACATCACCTCAGCCCGCAGACGCCGTGGTGGCAATTGCCGCGGGTGCGGCGCTAGGCGGCGTCAGGGCGCGGTCTTCACCTCGCGGCCGTGGTCGTCGATCGCCGCCTTGGGGGCTTCGGACATCGGGCTCGAACTGCCGGTGCCGCGGCCGCGCAGATGATCGATCTCCGCCTGACGGCGCTGGAGATAGAAGGTGCGCGTATTGGCATAGGGGTCGGCGGCATTGTCGTGCAGCTCGTGCAGCGTGTCGTCGAATTCGGCGCGATGGTCGAGCACGCCGAGCACCGCCGCGGGGACGACGAAGGCGGGCTTCGTCACCACGCGCCCGGCGGCGAGCGGCAGCACCAGCCGGTCGACCGCGCCGCCGAACAGGTCGCGCACCGTCGTCGGCCCGACCAGCGGCAGGAACATGAACGGCCCCGGCTTCACGCCGTAGAAGCCGAGCGTATCGGCGAAGCCATTGCCGCGGCGCGGCAGGCGGAAGGGTTTGCGCTTGGCGATGTCGAACGCGCCGAGCAGGCCGACGGTGGTATTGATCCCGAACCGGCCGACCGTCTCGATCGCCTTGCCGATCTTGTGCTGGAGCAGGAAGTTGAGGAAGACGACCGGCTCGCGCAGATTGTAGAGGACGTTGTGGACGCCATCGCGGAACGGCTTGGGCGCGGTCTTCTTATACGCGCGCGCGACCGGCGCGATCAGCGCCTTGTCGACGGCCTCGGTCGCCTCGAACGAGCGTTCGTTGACGGCGCGGAAGGGATCGATCTTCGCATCGCTGCGCCCGGTGATGACGATATCGGCCGGTTCGGTGATCGGTCCGGCAGGCAGCGGCTGCACCGTCTGCGGCAGGGCCGGCGGCGGCGTCTCCGGCGCAGCCATGGGCACCGGAACGGCGGGTGCGGCCTGATCGGCGGGTGCAACCTGATCGGGGGTCGGCGGAGCGGCCTGCGGCGCGACCGGCACGAGGACGGGCGCGGTGTCGGTCGGGACGGTGGCGGGCGGGACTTGTGCCGGCGGTGTCTGCTGGGCGGGCGCAGAGGCGAGCGCCGAAACCGTCGTCCACACCACCCAATTCAGCATAAAACCCCATCAGCCGCGTTCGTGACTTTATAGCGGACGCGGGCCGATCAACCACAATTGCGCTTAACAAGCCACCAAGAAGCTGAGGACAGGGGCAAAAAGCGCCCGCCGACGGGCGGGCGCTTTTCCGGATCAGAGTCGCGACGCAGTGGTGTAGCGGGTGCGCTCGTTTTCAACCTGATCGGCGGTATAGGCCGGGGCGGCCTCGTCGAAGCCGGTCCAGCCGCTGTCGCGATAGGCAGCGCCGCGGGTCTGCGCGTCAACCGAGCGGTTGCGCTGGAGCACCGCCTCGGCCTCGCTCACCATATCATCCGGGACCCGCGCGCTGACCAGCGAGCCGCCGCGGCGGACGCCTTCGGCATAGACGTGCGCGTCGGCATCGTCATGGCCCGCATTCTTGAGCGCGCCGACGATGCCGCCGGTCGCCGCGCCGCCGGCCGCACCGATGCCGGCACCCGCTGCGGTCGCTGCGAGCCAGCCGGCGGCGACGATCGGGCCGAGACCCGGAATGGCGAGCAGGCCGAGTCCGGCAAGCAGGCCGCCGGCACCGCCGACGACCGCACCGGTCGACACGCCGCGGCTGACGTCGCCGTGATCGTCGACACCGTCATGATCCTGTTCGACATGCTCGCCGTGGCGCTTGTCGGCGTTGCTCGCGACGATGCTGATGTCGTCGTGCGACACGCCGAGCGATTCGAGTTCGCGTACCGCGGTGGTCGCATCGGCATAATCGTCGAACAGGCGGGTGATGGTCTGGGTCATGGTGTCTCTCCTGAAGGGTAGCGCGTCGGTCAGCGGGCGGTGATGTTGCCCTTGTAGTCGAGCATCACGGTGGCGCGCTTGCCGCCTTTCATCGCGCTGCCCTGCCACAGGCCGTCGCGCTTGGTCAGCTTGGTGACACCGGTATAGCCCGCCTTCGCGAAGCGGCCGCGCGCCTGGTCTTCGGTGAAGGAATTGGCGCCCTTGGCCGGCGCGGCGATGGTGTGCGGCGCACCGTTCTTGACCGCCGGATTGTGCGATCCTGCCTGATGGGACTGGGCCATCGCGCCACCGGCGCACAGGGTCATGGCGGCTGCCGCGATCACAAAGCGTTTCATGCAAACTCTCCTCTTCCGATCGGCGCCCAACGCGCGGCTTGGCGAAATGGAAGCAAGCTACTGAAAAGGTTTGGCAGTCAGGCCGGTCGGGTAGCTTTGTACCCAAGGCCGCGACACATGCGTTACAGACTATTGCTGATCAAAGGACCGCGATGCGCATTCCCCAGCCCGCCGAGCGCGGTGGCATTCTGAACGCCAAGCGCCAGCTCAAGATGGCGCGATCGACCCACGCCTATGTTCGCGGCAATACCGTGAAATTCTACGACTGGCTGGCGGAGTCGGCGGCGGCCAGACGGGTGCCGGCGGGGCCGGCGATCTGGATCTGCGGCGATTGCCATCTCGGCAATCTCGGCCCGATCAACGATGGCGACGGGCGCATCGCGATCCAGATCCGCGACCTCGACCAGGCGGTGATCGGCAATCCGGCGCATGACCTGATCCGGCTGGGCCTGTCGCTCGCCACCGCGGCGCGCGGCTCGGACCTGCCCGGCGTCACCACCGCGCATATGATCGAGGAGATGGCCGAGGGCTATGCACGGGCGATGCAGGACCCGGCGAGCGGCGACAGCGGCCCGGAACCCGACGTGGTGCGCAGCGTCCGCCGCCGCGCGCTCGGCCGGCGCTGGCGGCACCTCGCCAAGGAGCGGCTGCGCACCACCGAGCCGACGATCCCGCTCGGCCGCAAGTTCTGGCCGCTCGAGCCCGCCGAACGCGCCGCGCTCGCCGAGACGCTCGCCGCGCCCGAGGTGTCGGCGATGGTGCTCGCGCTCGATGACAAGGACCGCGACCGCACCGTCCGGCTGGTCGACGCGGCCTATTGGATGAAGGGGTGCAGCTCGCTCGGCCTGCTGCGCTTCGCCGCGCTCGCCGGACTCAAGAACGCCAAGGGCCGCTCGGATTATGCGCTGATCGACCTCAAGGAGGCGACGACGCCGATCGCGCCCGCCGCACGCGGTGCGCGCATGCCCGCCGATCAGGCGGAGCGCGTCGTCGCCGCGGCGCGCGCGCTGTCGCCGCACCTCGGCAGCCGGATGGTCGCGACGCGGCTGCTCGACCGCTCCTTGTTCGTGCGCGAATTGTCGCCGCAGGACCTCAAGATCGAGGTCGAGCAGTTCAGTGCGGGCGAGGCGGTCAAGGCGGCGCGCTATCTCGCCTTCGTCGTCGGCAAGGCGCATGCCCGCCAGCTCGATGCGGACGGCCGCGCCGCCTGGGCAGAGGTGATCGGCGCGGATCGCCGCGGGCGTATCGATGCGCCGGGCTGGCTGTGGGAGAGCGTCGTCGCCCTCGCCGGGCGGCATGAGGCGGGCTATCTCGACCATTGCCGCGACTATGCGCTGGCGAGCTGACGATCAGCCGAGCCAGCGTTGCAGGCGGGGGCGATAGCGCAGGAAGCGACGATAGCCGCGCTCCAGCCAGCGCAGCGCTATCGGATGGCGGGCGACGAGGCCGAGCGGGCGAAGCAGCGGGATCGCGCGCCACATCGCCGCAAAGGCGGCGGCGCCCGACAGCAGCACGCCATCCTCGCGGGCATGGAACCGGTCGAGCAGGGCGGCGCGATCGATCGGGCAGGCGGTGTCGGGGTCGGTCGCGTCGACGAAGCGGATCGCGCCGCGCGTATCGAGCCGCCGCATGAGGGCGATCTCGCGTCGGCACAACGGGCAGGCGCCGTCATGCCAGACGGTGAGGCGGGATACGGTCATCCGCTTCCAATGAACGGCGGGCCGTTCCGGTTGCTCCGGCACAAATTCCCCGCCACGCCGGACCGGCGTGACGGGGCAGGTTGGGGGCAGGGGAAACGGCTTAGAAGCGCGCGCGGACGCCGAGACGATAGAAGCGGCCGAGCGTGTCGTAGAGCGCCGGATTGACGTCGAGCCCGGTGTTGGTCTGCGGCGAGGCTTCCGGATCATGATCGAACAGATTGTCGACCTTGAAGAACATGCTGACCTGCTTGGTCACGTTGAGCGAGCCGCCGATGTCGAAATAGAAGGCGCCCTTCATCTTGTTGTAGTCGATGGTCGGATTGTTGGCGGTCGAGACCGGGCAGTTGGTCGAGCAGACGATATATTGATTGCCGAAGACGCCGTCGCTGAACCAGCGCTCCTGGAGCAGCAGGCTGAACCGGTCATTGTCGTAGGTCTGGACCGCCAGCCACTTCCAGCTCGGCGTCGCCCCCGAATTGGCGCCGGCGCTGTCGACCGGGATGGTGCCGGGCAGGCCGGGATCGGTGATGAAGTTGATGACATGGGTGCCAAGGCCACGCAGCGTGAAATTGCCGCCGAGGCCGAGCGGATTGCGCCACTGGTAGCTCGCCTCGATGTCGAAGCCCTCGGTCTTGATCGAGGCGAGGTTGAACGACTGGACGTTGACGAACGCGGTCTGGTTGCTGCCGACCGGCACGTCGAGATTGAATGCGCCGCAGGTGTCCGGCAGGTTGGAGATATAGCAGAGGTTGACGATCTGCTGCGCCGACAGGCTGGAGACGACGTCGCTGACCTTGATCTTGTAATAGTCGAACGACAGGCTGAGCCCCGGCAGCCACGACGGCCGCGCATAGACGATGCCGGCCTCGGTGCTGCGCGCGGTTTCGGGGCGCAGATTGGGGTTGCCGATCGTATTCTGGATGATCAGCAGCTGGCGCCCGTTGGGATTGGCCGTCGTCTTGCGCGGATCGGTGAAATTGGGAACGGTGGTGGTCGTCGGTGCGGCGAACAGTTCGGACAGGTTCGGCGCGCGCACGTCGCGCGACGTCACCGCGCGCAGGCGCAGGCCGTCGAGCGGCGTGTCCCAGGTGCCGCCGACCTTCCACGCGTAGATCACGCCCGAGGTCGAATATTTGGTCGCGCGGCCCGCGCCGTTGATGCTCGCCTTGCCCAGCGCCGCCGAGTCGAGGATCGGCAGGTTGAGTTCGAGGAAGCTTTCGTAGACGTGATACTTGCCCGAGCCGTTCTTGTAATTGCCGGCATACCAGTTGCTGCCGACCGTCGAATTGAGGATCGGATCGGCGGGATAATCGGCCGAATTGGGGCTGATATCCGAGACGCCGGCGCCGTACGGATCGGCATTCACGCGATAGGCCTCACGCCGGTATTCGACACCCATCGCGATGGCGAGCGGACCAGCCCACAGGTCGATCGGCGTGCCCGAGATGCTGGCGGCGGCGGCATCCTGCGTCTGGCGGGTATGCTGGAACGGCCCGTTTTCCGGCACGATATAGGCGAGCGCCGCGGCGGACGGCGTCGCACCGCCGAAGATGTTGATCGGCTGGCAGCCGTTGGCGCGCGCCGTCGCATTGGCGCAGACGATCTGGCCGTTGAGCGTCGTTGCGTTGATCGCCTGGTTGTACCGGCCGTTCAGGCTGATGTTGTCGACATTGATGTCGGTGATGTTGATGCCGTGCTCGTAATAGATGTCATAGGTCCAGCTGGACCCGACCAGATCGGCCTTGCCCTTCAGACCGCCGACGAAGCGATACTGGCGGCGATCGGTGTTGACCTTGATGTTCGGCAGGATCGCGTTGCTGAGGCCATAGCCGAAGGTGGTGATGCCGTTGGCGGCGCAGGCGGCGCTGATCGACGCGGGCAGATAGGGATTGGAGCATTGGATGGTCAGCCCGGTCTTCGAGGCGCCGGGGTTGGGCTGGTTGTTGGTCTTGACCTGCGCGATATTGGCGGTGACGTACAGCTCGGTGTCCGGCGCGATGTCATAGCCGACGCGGGTATAGCCGTTGATCCGCTGCAACGCCGATTGCAGCGACGTGCCCGAGCCGACGTGGCCCGACTGATCGCCGCCGACGCAGAAGCCGACATAGCAGCCGATGACGTTGCCGCCCGCGGTCTTCGACGGCACGCCGTTCGATCCGTACTGGAACGGGAAGGGGTTGCCGTTGACGTCGAACGCCGTGCCCTGGAGCGGGCCGCTGCTGATCAGGCCGTATTTCGTATATTGATAGGCCTGTGCATGGTCGCGATAGAGGAATTGCGGCGTGCCGCCGGCGCGGTTGCCGGTGTCGACCAGGGTCGAGGCGCGATACCAGTCGCGGCTGCCGGCGAGGTCCTCGCCGAAATTGCCCGGGCCGACGCCCTGATCCTTGGCATATTCGCCGCTGAGGATGACGTGGAGCCTGTCGCCTGCGAACGCCTTGCCGACTGCGAGCTGCGCCAGCACCTGACCATCGTCGCCATAGGTCGTCACGCCGGTCTGCAGATTGCCCTTGACGCCGGTGAAGCGGGTGTCGGTGATGAAGTTGACGACACCGCCGACCGCATCCGATCCGTAGGAGGCGGAGGCGCCGCCGGTGACGATGTCGACGCGCTTGATCAGCAATTGCGGGAACTGGCTGATGTCCGTCACGCCGGTGACGTTGGCGCCGATGACACGCTGGCCGTCGAGCAGGGTGAGGGTGCGGATCGTGCCGAGGCCGCGCAGCGACAGCGAGCTGAGACCCTGCTGGCCGCTCGAGGTGCTGAACGTCCCCGTCGTCGCGCCGGTCGATCCCTGCAGCGAGGGCAATTGGACGACGGTGTTGAAGATGTTCGACTGGGCGTTCTGCTGAATCTGCTGTTCGCCGATCACCGTCGTCGGGGTCGGCGCGCTGAAGCCGTTGGCGGTGATGCGCGTCCCGGTGACGACGATGTCGCTCGCCGGCGTCTCGACCTGCGGTGCGTCGGCGGTGCCGTCGGTGGTGGTGGTCGGCTTGGTCAGCTGGTCGGGCGCGGCGGGGTCGGCGGAGCGGGTCGAATCGGGCACCGCCGACTGGTCCTGCACCAGCGGCTGCGCGATCGCCGGCATCGCGATCAGCATCGCCGCGAGCGCCATCGCGCTGGTAGCGCTACCCGACATTGCCGTGAAACGCCGTCGCGTGCGCGAGACCTTGCTCATCATCCATCCCCTTGTTGACAGGCTAGTGCCGACCGTTCCGGCCTGATCCCTGATCTTGGCTTCTGCTTACGCAAAGACGGGGGCGACGGCATCTACGACCAAAGTCGATCAAGCCGGCAGGGACATATGGTAGCGCCGTCGCCCGAGACGCGCAGATGCACGTTTCGCGGGCAGGACCCGCCCCCGACATGCGCGCTGCCGCGCATGTCGGCAACAAACGCTAGGGACGCGCGGTGTAGAGCGCGTGGTGGGTGACGATCAGCAGCGTCCGCCCGTCCGCGCCGCCGAACAGCAATTGCAGCGGCCGGTCGGGCACGTCGATCCGCCCCGTCTCGCGGCCATCGGCGGCATAGACGAAGATCTGTCCGTTGGCGACGTAGACGCGGCCGTCGGGGCCGGCGACGACGCTCTCGCCGCCGCGCGGCGCGAACGGCTTGAGGCCGGTGATCGCGCCGCCGGCGCCGACGAGGCCGCTGTAGGTGCGGTCTTCCGAACCGTTGGGCACATAGAGTCGCTCACCGGGTTTGGCGGTGACGAGGCCATAGGTGTCGAGCGTATCGGAGAAGCGCCAGCCGCGATGATCCGCCGGCCCCTGCTGCCAGACGCGGAACGCCGGCAGCGCGAGGCTGCCGTCGGGCGAGACATATTCCCGCGCCTTGGGCTCGGCGACGTCGCGCGCGAACATTTCGGCGAGCGTGGTGAAATGGTCGGTCGCGGGGTCATATTGATCGCGGAACTCGCCGTTGACCCACAGGCTGGCGGGCAGGGCGAGGCGCGGATGCGGCCTGGTCGGCGTCGCGGGCAGCACGGTGATCGCGGCGGGGTGGGCGGGATCGAGGCTGTAGACGGTGCCCGCAGCACCGGCCGAGGACAGGACCATCAGCTTGCCCGACCGGTCGACCGCGAGGTTGACCGCGTCGAGCGGCGCATCGGCGACCACCGACAGCCCGTCGCCGGCGGTCCAGCGGTGGATCCGCTGCATCGGCCGATCGACGAAGTAGAGCGCGCCCGCGGCATCGACCGCGCCGCCGCCGAGAGCGTGAAAGCCCTCGGCGACCCTGGTCACCGCGACGCCGGCCGACGGTGGGGCGACCGGCGCGTCGCCGACATCGAGTACGGCGAATTCGCGCTCGCGGACCTCGGCGCCGCGGGTGATGTCGCGGATCGCGTTTTCGTACGGATATTTGCTCGCGCGCAGATAGGTGCCGCAGCCGGCTTCGTCGCAGGTCGCAAAGCCGCTTTCCGCATTCACATGCACGTTGCGGAAGCGGATGTTGCTCGATCCGGTCAGCGTGATCGCGTTTGGTGCGGCTTGCAGCGAGCGGGTGACGCGATAGGCGTGGAGATTGGCGAACAGGATGTCGCGCGAGTTGCGGATCTCGAACGCCACCGTATCGCGGCTCTCGCCCGCTTCCTCCTCGGTCTGCGGCGCGAGGAACTCCCAGTTGCGCACATGGTCGAGGACGATCTCGGCGCGGCGATGATGCTCCGCCGACATCTGGTAGACGTGACCCGGCGTGGCGGTGTCGGTGACGAGCAGGCCCGCCGAGGCATAGGTGCTCGGCGTCCACAGCCCGTTGAACGTGCCGCCGCCGCCGTCGGTCACCCACAGGCTGGCGTTCTGCCCGTCCCAGCGCTGGAGCGGATCGGGGTCGCCGCTGTGATCGGCGTTATAGGGATCGAAGCGGCTGCCGTCGGCGCGGAAGGTGCCGTGCCCGCCCTGGAACTTGACGTCGTCGACCAGCGAGCGTTCGCCCGCTCGCCACAACAGGGCGGTGGCGCGCGGATTGCGTCCGCCGGTGGCGAGGCCGAGGCCGGAGACGATCGCGTCGCCACCGCGCGCGCTTGCGATCAGGGCATGCGGCGCGCCGATGCCGCGATAGGCGGGGCTGTCGTCGGCGAGCACGATCTGGGTGAGGCTGGGGTGGAGGCCGATCAGCACGCTGTCGGGACGCAGCGTCAGCGTGTCGCTGACCCGATAGAAGCCGGCGGGGAAATAGAGCACCTTGCGGCTCGCTATGGCCTTGCGCAGCGCCTCGGTATCGTCGGTGCTGCCGTCGCCGGTGACGCCGAGATCGCGGACGTTGGTCCAACTCGCGACCGGCGGCAGCGCGCGGATCGCCGGCGCCGGCCGTTTGGCGCCACCGGTCAGCGGCACCGCATCCATTCGTGTCGCGAACGTCCCCATCGCGCCGAGCGCCGGCAGCGTCAGGCCGTAGGTGAAGGCGCGCACCCGATAGCGCGCCGCCGGGCCTGCCACCGTCCGGCCGCTGTCGCGGAAGCGCGCGAACACCGGCGTTCCGGTGGCGGTCGCATCCTCGAAGCCGATCTGCGTATAGGCATTGCCTTCGTTGCTGATGATGACGCCGGCCTTGGCGACATTCTCGAACCGGACCTGCTTGCCCCACAGCCAGTCGCCATAGCCGCGGTCGATCTCGATCCCGACGGGCACGTTGCGGAAGACGGTGTTGACCAATGTCAGCCCCGCCTCATGCTCGCGGATCGCCGCGTCGCGCTGACCCTCGAAGGTCGCGTCGAGCAAGGTGTACGGCCAGGCGGGGGAGGGCTTTTCGGTGAGGATGCCATAGCGGCCGCCGAAGAAGCGCAGGTCCTGCCCGACGTTGCCGACCTGATAGATGCCGGCAAGCGCGGAGCCGAGGTGGAAGTCGATATGCGACAGATAGGCGTGCTGCGCGGCGTGGAAGCGGACCGCGGTCGCCGCCGGATTGCCCTCGCCGATGACGAAGTCGACGTTGGCCATCGACGAATAGAAGGTGCCGGAATTGGCGTCGGCGATGGCGGGATCGAACGGCACGCTGGTCGGCGGCGGCACCGGCACCACGCGCGGCGTCTCACCCGGCTTGGTCGGCAGCGTGCCGGTGAAGAACACCATGCTGCCGACCCCGGTCTGGAAGCCGGGCGTGTTCGCCGCGAGCAGGATCACCGGCCGCCGCTTGCCGACGCCGAACAGCCGCACACCCGGTCGCATGAACAGCGTGCGGGTGATCCGGTAGCGCCCTTCCGGCAGGAAGACGATGCCGCCGCCACCCTGCGCGGCGACCGAGTCGATCGCGCGCTGGATCGTCGCGCCGTCGTCGGCGATGCCGTCGCCCGTCGCGGCGACGGTGACGGCGCGCGGATCGGCCGGCGCGGCGGTCAGGCTCGACACCGATGGCGTCGGCGCGGCGGCGAACAGCGGCGCGGCGGTGCCGGCGAGCAGCAGCATGGCGACGGGGGGAAGGCGGCGCGCCGCGCGGGGCCTGATCGTCATCACGGCGAATTCCTTGTCAAAACGGGGCCGGAGCGCCGGTGCGTCCGAAGTAGGAGCGGCTGCGGCAGGCGACGATTGCGACAAAGGTCGTAATGGTCAGCCGGGCACGGACGCGGGATAGCAGCGTTATCCGCACGCCGGCGCTCAGCCGGCGTCGAACGCAAAGGTAGCCGGTGCAAAGGCAAGCAGGGCGGACATATGCCGTCGTCGTCATGGGCGTGAGCGGCAGCGGCAAGTCGACCCTGTCGACGCGGCTCGGCTGCGCGCTCGCCTGCCCGGTGCTCGAAGGCGATGCCTTCCACTCCGCCGCCAGCGTCGCCAAGATGCAGGCGGGCCATCCGCTCACCGACGACGATCGCTGGCCGTGGCTCGACCGGCTCGGCGCGGCGCTCGGCGAGGCGGCGCTGGCAAGCGCGGGCGGCGTCGCGGTCGCGGCCTGTTCGGCGCTCAAGCGCAGCTATCGCGAACGCCTGTCCGCCGCCTCGGCGGTGCCGTTGCTGTTCGTGCTGCTCGACACCGGCGCCGCGGAGATCGCGCGGCGGATGGAGACGCGCTCGGGCCATTACATGCCGCCCAGCCTGCTCGGCAGCCAGCTCGCCACGCTCGAAAAGCCGACCAGCGACGAGGCGGCGGTGACGCTCGATGCGGCGCGGCCGGTCGAGACCTTGGCCGCCGAGGCGCTGACGTGGATCGATGCGCAGCACGGTGCGATCCTCGGAGCCGATCCGATATCCCGCCGGTCGCACTAGGACTGTCGAAGGGCGGTGAGTCTCGGGCCCCTCGACAGGGTCAGACCAAGCGGCTGAAACAGGGGAGTCTGCGCCGATTTCGGTCGGTCCGGCCCGGCTCACGGCATCAGCCGCTTGCGCCCCTGCGACAGGTGCCAGCGCATCGCCAGCGCCGCGCCGTCGGCATCGCGCGCGCGGATCGCATCGACGATCGCGTCATGTTCGTCCATCATCGCGCCGATCACCTCGGGCGGGCGCGAGCGCGAGATGTCGACGCCGGCGCGCAGGATGCGCATCACCTCGTCCTGCAGATGGTCGAACACCGGCACGAAGGCGGAATTGCCCGTCGCCTCGACGATCGCGCGGTGGAGCAGCCAGTCCTCGTCATGCGCCGGCGCGTTCGACAGCAGCGCGCTGCGCAGCGCCGCCAGCGCCTGTTCGATCACGTCGAGCTGGTCGGGCGAGCGCCGCTGCGCCGCGAGCCGTGCCGCCTCCGATTCCAACACGAAGCGGACCTCATAGGTGCCGAGCGTCTTGGCGAGCGCGTCCATCGGCATATGCGTGCTCAGCCGCTCGGACGGGCGGCGCTGCACATAGGAGCCGGCGCCGCGCCGCGCCGCGGTGATCCCGTCCGAGGCGAGGCGGGCGAGCGCCTCGCGCACGATCGTCCGCGACACGCCGAACGATTCGGCGAGCCGCGCTTCGGAGGGCAGCCGATCGCCGATCGCCAGGCCATCGTCGTTGATGATCGCGACGATCGCCGTATAGGCGCGGTCGACCAGCCGTACTTCGCTCATTCTGGCTCCTTTTCCCGCCGGTCAGACGACATAACTGAGCGCGACGACCAGCGCGAGGCCGACCACCGAGATCACCGTCTCGAGCAGGGACCAGGTCTTGAACGTGTCCGCGGTGCTGGTGCCGACATAGCTCTTGACCAGCCAGAAGCCGGGATCGTTGACGTGGCTGAAGAACACCGACCCGGCGCCGATCGCCAGTACCACCAGTTCGGGCGACACGCCCGACCCGGCGACGACGCCGGGCATGATGCCGACCGCGGTGATCGTCGCCACCGTCGCCGATCCCGCGGCGAGACGGATGCCGACCGCGACCAGCCAGCCGAGCAGCAGCGGCGACACCGCATACATCAGCACCAGCCGGGCGAGCAGGTCGGACAGGCCGGCGCTGACCAGCACCTGCTTGAGCGCGCCGCCCGCGCCGATCGCGAGCAGGATCGCGCCGGCCGCGGCCATCGTCTCGTGCCACACCGCGTCCTGGATCTTCGCCTCGCGCAGCCGCCGGCCGAACAGGAGGGGGAGGGCGAGCAGGTTGGTGACGAGCAGCGCGATCACCGGATTGCTCGCCGCGACCAGCCAGCCCGCGCCCTTCAGCCCCGGCGCCATCTGGCCGAGTTCGCCGGTGGCGATCAGCAGCACCGGCAGCAGCACGATGACGAGCGAGGCGAACCGGTTCGGTGTGGCGAGATCGAGACGGTGATCGTGGAGCAGCGGCGGCGCGAGCCGGACGCCGGGCGTGACGAAGCGCGCCAGCACCGGCCCGGCGAGGATCGCGGTCGGAATGGCGACGAGGATGCCGTAGACCATCGTCTTGCCGAGGTTCGCGCCGAGCGCCTCGACCGCGAGCAACGGCCCGGGATGCGGTGGCACCAGCGCATGGACGACGCCGAGCCCGGCGAGTGCCGGCATGATCAGCCGCAGCTTGGCGCCGTCGCGCGCCGCCGGATCGTCCCCCGCCATCGCCTCCGCCGCGGCGACGACGATCGGCAGCAGCAGCACGAGGCCGGTTTCGAAGAACAGCGGCAGGCCGATGACGATGGCGATGCCGAGTGTCGCCCACGGCGCTGCCCGCGCGCCGGTCAACCGCAACGCGCCCTGCGCCAGTGCCGCCGCGGCGCCCGACAAATGCAGCATCGCGCCGAGCGACAGGCCGAGGGCGACGACGAGGCCGGTGCCGCCGATGATGTCGCCGACACCCTTCTGCACCGCCTTGGCGATCTCGGGCAACGGCAGGCCGGCGAACAGCCCGACCGCAAACGCGCCGCACAACAGGCCGATGAAGGGATGGAGCCGCCCGCGCACGATCATCGCCACCGCCAGCAGGATCCCGGCGAGCGCCGCGGCGATCAGGCGGATGTCGGCGGCACTCATGTCGGCGTGCCCACCGCGCGGTGACGGTCGCATGCGCCGATTCGATCGGAACCGCGCCCTGCCGGTCGTGGCGCTGCGCCGCTTGCCGCGCTGCCCTGCCTGTGCCGCATCGACACCCTCCCTCCTGTGCGGCGACGCCTTCGCCTGCCGTTTCTAAGCTATCTGTAGGACAGGTTTTTACGGATCGGCAAGAAAAAAGGCTTGATCCCATCGTATTAGCTGGATCATACAAGAAACCTGTCTAACCGAATCCATGCAAATGGTTCGCAAGACCAAGATGGAGCGTCCGCCATGGACGTCCGCCGGCCGTTGGCCGTTTAGGGAGGATGACGATGGAAGGGACTTCCACACTCGCTCGCCAGACCGCGCCGCGCACTGCCGCTGCGCCGGGGGTGACGCCGACGCTCGAGTCGCTGACGCCGACGCAGATGAAGGTGCTGCACGGCGTCCATTCCGGGCTGCTCAACAAGCAGATCGCTTATGATCTCGGCATCGCCGAAGCGACGGTGAAGGCGCATATGACCGCGCTGATGCGCAAGCTCAACGTGCGCAACCGCACGCAGGTCGCGCTCGCCGCGCAGACGCTGGCGCGCCGCGCCTCCTGACCCTTTCACGCGGCCCGCCGGGTCGCGCCGCACGATCGAACCCCCGGGGAGACTGGCCTTGAAGCATATCTGGCTGCTTGGCGCGGCGGCGCTGATCGCGCCCGCGCCTGCGGTGGCGGCGACGACCTCCGTCTATCTCACCGCGCCCAAGGACGAGCGGGCGATCACCGTGCGTGGCGTCGGCGACGGCCGCGCCGACGACAGCGCCGCGATCCAGCAGGCGATCGACGCGGCTGCGGAAGGCGGCAAGGGCGGCGTCGTCTTCCTGCCCTCGGGCCGCTACCGGGTCAGCCGGACGATCTTCGTCCGCTCGGCGGTGCGTATCTTCGGCGTCGGCGCGACCCGGCCGGAGATCGTGCTCGGCGACAATAGCGCCGGCTTCGGCGAGGGCGTCGCGGCGGTGCTCGCCTTCACCGGCGAGGATCAGTATCGCGTCGGCAAGGCGCCGGTGCCGCCGCGGACCAGCGTGCCGTTCGATCCCGCGATCTTCGACGCGACCTCCAGCACCTTCTATTCGGCGATCAGCAACGTCGATTTCCGCATCGGGGCCGGCAATGCCGGCGCGGTCGCGGTCCGCTTCCGCGTCGCGCAGCACGGCTATATCCGCCATGCCGACTTCCATATCGGATCGGGGCTCGCCGGCGTCTATCAGGCTGGCAACGAGTTCGAGGACCTGCGCTTCTTTGGCGGCCGCTACGGCATCATGTCGGAAAAGACCTCGCCCGCCTGGCAGTTCACGCTGATCGACAGCGATTTCAGCGGCCAGCGCGATGCTGCGATCCGCGAGCATGAGGTCGATCTGACTTTGGTCAACGTCGCGATCCGCGACACGCCAGTCGGTATCGAGATCGACCGCGGCTATTCGGATTCGCTGTGGGGCAAGGACGTCCGCTTCGAGAACGTCTCGCAGACCGCGGTGCTGATCTCGGAAGAGAAGAGCGTGTTCACCCAGATCGGCTTCGACAATGCGATCGGCATTAACACGCCGACCTTCGCCCGCTTCCGCGACAGCGGCGCGACGGTGGCGGGCAAGGGTGCCCGCTATCGGGTCAGCGACTTTTCCTATGGGCTGAAGCTCGCCGGGCTCGGCACGATCGGCGATTATGCGACCGACGTGACGATGGCGCCGCTGGCGCGGGTGCCGGCCCGGCCCAGGCCGGCGATCGCGGCGCTGCCGCCGGTCAAGGCCTGGGCGAATGCGCACGACCTCGGCGTCAGGGGCGACGACACCACCGACGACACCGCCGCGCTGCAACGCGCGATCGACACGCATCGCGTCGTCTACCTGCCGATGGGCCGCTATCGCGTCACCGATACGATCAGGCTGCGCCCCGACAGCGTGCTGATCGCGCTCCACCCGAGCCTCACCCACGTCTATCTGCCCGACGAGACGCCCGCCTTCATGGGCGTCGGCAGCGCCAAGGCGCTGATCGAAAGCGCGAAGGGCGGCAATGCGATCGTCCACGGCCTCGGCCTGTGGACCGGCGGCGTCAATCCGCGCGCCACCGCCTTGCTGTGGAAGGCGGGCGAGCGGTCGATGGTCAACGACGTCAAGATCCAGGGCGGCGGCGGCACCGTGCTGACCAAGGGCAGCCCGATCGGCTTCGGCGATCCGCGCGCGCGCTTCGACGGCCAATATCCCAGCATCTGGGTGACCGACGGCGGCGGCGGCACCTTCGCCGCGCTCTGGTCGCCCAACACGCTGGCCTCCGCGGGATTCTACGTCTCCAACACCAAGACGCCGGGCCATGTCTACGAACTGTCGGCCGAGCATCACTATCGCCACGAGATCGTCCTCGACCATGTCGAGAATTGGGAGTTCCTTGCGCCGCAGACCGAGCAGGAGGTCCGCGACGGCGTCAATGCGGTGTCGACCGAGTTCCGCAACTCGCGCAACATCCTGTTCGCCAATTACCACGGCTATCGCGTCACCCGCACGATCAAGCCGATGGACACCGCGGTGCGGCTGTACAATTCGGGCGAGATCCGCTTCCGCAACGTCCATGTGAATGCGGAGAGCGGCTTTGCGAGCTGCGATGCCAAGGGCTGCGGCACCTATACGCGTGCGAGCAAATTCCCCTTCGAGAATGCGATCAAGGACATGACGCGCCAGCAGGAGGTGCGCGAACGCGAATTCGCCCGGCTCGACGTGCCGGCCGCGCCGGCCAGCGCCGCGACCGCACCGGCGATCCCCGTCTCCGCGGGGGTGCGCAAGCTCGCGGACGGCTTCTATTCGATTGCCGGCGCGGCGACCGATGCCAACGGCAAGCTCTATTTCATCGATCGCTTCTTCCAGCGCATCCATGGCTGGTCGGCGGGCGAGGGGCTGACGACGGTGTCCGACGCGCCGCTCGATCCGGTCAATCTCGCGGTCGACCGGTCGGGATCGTTGCTCGTCCTGTCGTCGGCGGGGCGAGACGGCAGCGTCTACAGCATCGATCCGCGCGATCCGGCCGCGGTCCGCGTCATCCCGCCGACGCCGGTGCGCGCCGGGCGCAAGGCGGCGACGCTGCTGCCGGTCAACGTCTGGGCGAACGGTGAATTCGCCGACCGGATCGACCCCAAGACCTATAGCTACCCGCCGCTCAGCGCCTTCTTCACCGGCAAGATGGGCGAGGCGAAGGCGCAGGAATATGTCTCGCCCGACGGATCGCTGGTGCTGCCGGCGTTCCGCGTCTGGAACCAGGGGCCGGACGATCATCAGGGCTGGCGCTGGTCCGACACGCTCGATTCCTACGGCTTCGTCGCGGCGCCGCAGGGCGGCCGGGTGACGCTGACCAACGGATCGGAGAACCGCACCTACAGCGGTCTCGTCGGCGAGGGCGGCCAGGTCACCGACCTCAAGGTGGTCGCCGATCGCGGCGGCGAGAGCGTTGCGCGCGATGCGGCGGGCAACCTCTACGTCGCCAACGGGCAGGTGTTCGTCTACGCGCCCGACGGCACGCAGACGCGGCGCATCGACGTGCCCGAACGGCCGCTGCAACTGGTGATCGGCGGGGCGGGGCAGAAGACGCTGTTCATCCTTACCCACCATGCGCTCTACGCGGTGGATCTGTAGGGCGGGCCGTCGCCGGGCCCCGATCCGGTGCGATCGATAAGCGGCGCCCGCCCCCTGCCGGCCTGATCGCGGGCAGGGGGCGGGCCGCCGCCGCTGCCACGCGCATCGGTCCGGAACCGTACCGCAACAATCGCGGCGTCCCGGGGGTTTGACGAAAGGACCTTGTCCCTCAACGCCCGCAGCGAGATGCCCGATGACCGACGCCCCGATCCGTTACCGTCCCGACGTCGAAGAGGTGAAGCCTGACGAGGCCGAGACGATCGCCGGCCTCAACCAGACGTTCGATGTCATCCTCAAACGGACCGCGGAAGATTACGGCCACGCCGTCCGCTCGGTTCACGCCAAGGCGCATGCGCTGCTCGAAGGTGAGATGACCATCGACGCCGACCTGCCGCCCGAGGTGGCGCAGGGTCTGTTCGCGACGCCCGGCCGGCACAAGCTGCTGATGCGCATCTCGACCAACGCCGGCGACATCCTGCCCGACGCGATCAGCCTGCCGCGCGGCCTCGCGATCAAGGTGTTCGACGTCGCGGGCGAGCGCCTGCCCGGCGCCGAGGGCGAGACGCAGGATTTCGTGCTCAACAACGGCAAGGTGTTCCAGGCGAAGGACGCCGCCGCCTTCCTGTCCAACCTCAAGCTGCTCGCCAAGACCACCGACCGGCTGGAAGGCACGAAGACCGTGCTGTCGACGGTGCTGCGCGGCGTGCATAACGCGCTGGACGCGGTCGGTGCGCAGATCCCCGCAGTCGATACGCTCGGCGGCGCGCCCAATGTCGATCCGCTGGGAGAGACCTATTATTCGGTGACGCCGTATCGCTGGGGTGATTACATCGCCAAGTTCCGCATCGTCCCGGTCGCGCCGGCCCTGACCGCGCTCACCGGCCGCATCATCGACGCGAACGGCCGCGAGGATGCGATCCGCAGCGAGGTGCGCGAGGAAATGGCGCGGATCGACGGCGAATGGGAATTCCAGGTCCAGCTCTGCCGCGATCTCGATCGCCAGCCGGTTGAGGACCCGACGGTCGAATGGCAGGAAGAGGAAGCGCCGTTCCAGCGCGTCGCGACGATCCGCGCCGCGGCGCAGGACAGCTACAGCGACGCCCACGTCCAGCAGATTAACGAGCAGAGCCGCTTCAGCATCTGGACCGGACTTGCCGCGCACCAGCCACTCGGCAACGTCAACCGCGCGCGCAACGCGACCTATCGCCATTCGGCCGATTTCCGCGCCCGCGTCAACGGCTGCCCCTATCACGAGGCGATGCGCGCCGCCGAGTGAGCGGCGCCGACCGCATCGATCTGACGGACATCCTCCCGCGGCCTTCGATACGCCGTGCACCCCGACCGTTCGGGAATACCAATAGCCATTTTAGGAGAATCATCATGACCCTGTCGGGCAAGACCATCGCCATCCTGATCGCGCCGCGTGGCACCGAGGATCCCGAATTCGCCAAGCCCAAGGCGGCGGTCGAGGCGGCCGGCGGTACCGTCACCGTGATCAGCCTGAAGACGGGCGAGGCGCAGACCGTCAATAACGATCTCGATCCGGGCAGCAGCTATACCGTCGACAAGGCGATCGGCGACGTCGCCGCCGCCGATTTCGACGGGCTGGTCATCCCCGGCGGTACGGTCGGCGCCGACAAGCTGCGCGGTTCGGACGCGGTGGTCGCCTTCGTCCGTGACTTCTTCGCGGCGGGTAAGCCGGTCGCGGCGATCTGCCACGCGCCGTGGACGCTGATCGAGGCCGACCAGCTTCAGGGCCGCACGCTCACCTCCTATCCGACGCTGGCGACCGACATCCGCAACGCCGGCGGAAACTGGGTCGATCAGGAGGTGGTGGTCGATAAAGGCCTCGTCACCAGCCGCAATCCCGACGATCTGCCCGCTTTCTGCGCCAAGCTCGTCGAGGAATTCGCCGAGGGTCGCCATCCGGCGCAGGCGGAGAATGCGTGATGGCGCGCTTCGCCGATACGGTCGTGCTGATCACCGGTGCCGCGTCCGGCATCGGTGAGGGGGCGGCGCGCCGCTTCGCCGAGGAAGGGGCGACGCTGATGCTCGGCGACATCGATGCGGCGGCGCTCGGTCGCCTCGCCGACGAGCTGCCCGGCACGGTGGCGGTGCAGACCACCGACGTCTCCGACCGCGCCGCCTCCGAAGCGCTCGTCCAGGCGACGATCGATCGCTTCGGGCGGATCGACGTGCTCGTCAACGACGCCGGCGTCGATCATCTCGGCAAGCTCGACGAGGGCGAGTTCAGCGCCTTCACCAAGGTGATCGAGACCGATCTCTACGGCGTCGTCCAGATGAGCCGCGCGGCGATCCGGCATCTGCGCACGTCGAAGGGCTGCATCGTCAACATCTCGTCGGTATCGGGTCTGGGTGGCGATTGGAACCACAGTTTCTATTGTGCGGCAAAGGGCGCGGTGAGCAATTTCACGCGGGCGCTGGCGATGGACGAGGCGCAGCATGGCGTCCGCGTCAATGCGGTCAATCCGTCGCTCACCTATACCGCGCTGACCGCGGGGATGAAGGAGCAGCCCGAGCTGATCGCCAAGTTCGAGGAGCGGATCCCGCTCGGTCGCGGCGCCGAGCCGGCCGACATCGCCGGCGCGATCGCCTTCCTCGCCAGCGAGGACGCGCATTATGTCACCGGGGTCAACCTGCCGGTCGACGGCGGCCTGACCGCGTCGAATGGCCAGCCACCGCTGTCGTGACATTGGAAACAGTAGAGCGGGAAGACCGCTGGTGACCCCTACGAGAATCGAACTCGTGCTTTCGCCGTGAGAGGGCGACGTCCTGACCGCTAGACGAAGGGGCCGTGCGGTGAGCCAGCGCCTCTAGGCGCTGGGGCAGGGGGCGTCAAGCGGGTTTCGCCGACGCCCCCGTTTATCAGGCGGCGACCTTGCGCCGCTCGGCCATTTCCGCGTTGAGCATCTCGGCGAGCAGGAAGGCGAGTTCGAGGCTCTGCCCGGCGTTGAGACGCGGGTCGCAATGCGTGTGATAGCGATCGGCGAGGCTCTGTTCGGTCACGTCGATCGCGCCTCCGGTGCATTCGGTGACGTTCTGGCCGGTCATCTCCGCATGGATGCCGCCGGCGTGCGTGCCCTCGGCGCGGTGGACGGCGAAGAAGCCGCGCACCTCGGCGAGGATGCGGTCGAACGGGCGCGTCTTGTAGCCGGTCACCGCCTTGACGGTATTGCCGTGCATCGGGTCGCAGCTCCACACCACCGGATGCCCCTCGCGCGTCACCGCGCGGACCAGCTTGGGCAACGCCGCCTCGATCTTGTCGAAGCCATAGCGGGTGATCAGCGTCATCCGCCCCGGCACGCGGCCGGGGTTGAGCGTGTCGAGCATGCGCAGCAGCGCGTCGGGTTCGAGGCTCGGCCCGCATTTGACGCCGATCGGATTGCCGATGCCGCGCAGGAACTCGACATGCGCCGAGCCTTCGAATCGGGTGCGGTCGCCGATCCACAGGAAATGCGCCGAGGTGTCGTACCAGTCGCCGGTCAGCGAATCCTGCCGGGTCAGCGCCTGTTCGAACGGCAGCAGCAGGGCTTCATGGCTGGTATAGAAAGCGGTCTGCGCCAGTTGCGGCACGGTCTCGGGATCGATGCCGCACGCCGCCATGAATTCGAGCGCCTCGCCGATCCGGTCGGCGGTCTCGGCATATTTGCGCGACCACGGGCTGCGGCCCATGAAATCGTGCGTCCAGCGATGCACCTGGTGCAGATTGGCATAGCCGCCCTGTGCGAAGGCGCGCAGCAGGTTGAGCGTCGCCGCCGACTGCGAATAGGCGCGGATCATCCGCTGCGGATCGGGGATGCGGCTTTCGGGCGTGAAGGCGATGTCGTTGACGTTGTCGCCGCGATAGCTCGGCAGCTCGACGCCATCGATCACCTCGGTCGGCGCGGAGCGCGGCTTGGCGAACTGGCCCGCCATGCGGCCGAGCTTCACCACCGGCAGCTTCGACGCATAGGTCAGCACCACCGCCATCTGCAGGATGACGCGGAAGGTGTCGCGGATGTTGTTCGCGCTGTGCTCGGCGAAGGATTCGGCGCAATCGCCGCCCTGCAACAGGAACGCCTTGCCGGCGGCGACCTCGGCCAGTTCGGCGGTCAGATTGCGCGCCTCGCCGGCGAAGACCAGCGGCGGGAAAGTGGCGAGCGTGTCGGTCGCCTGGGTGAGCGCGGCGGCGTCGGGATAGTCGGGAAGCTGGCGGGCATCGGCCTTGGTCCAGCTGTCGGGGGCCCAGTTCGCGGCCATGATCGGTGTGTCCTTCGGGTCTAAACGCCTCGCGACATGCGCCCAAAACGGCTTTGACGCAACGAAGGAACGCTTGGGGCAGTCACCGCGACGTCTTTGCGGGCAACCCCGCATTGCCGGTCATCGCTGCAATCCTCTAGGATGAAGGTAAAGACAGGGGGACGGGGCATGCGGTGGTCGATCATGGGGCTTGCTCTCGCCGTCGCCAGACCGCTGGCGGCGCGCGATCTGCCGGTGCCGGCGGACAAGGGGTGGCAGCATGCGCAGACCGGATTGGTGCTGACCGCACAGATCGACGGGATGCGCCGTACCGCGCTGACCGATGCGACGGCGTCCGAGCATGACGTGATGGCACAATATCAGGCGGCCGACGGCAGCGTCAGCGCGACGATCTATCTCTTCCATCCCGCGGCCGACGATGTCGCCCTCTGGTTCGACCGGTCGCGCACCACGCTCGAGCAGCGCGATCTGTTCCGCAACGCCGCCCCGGCCAGCGCCGATCCGGTCGCCTTCGCTGCGCCGGGCGCGTCGACGCCGTCCGCGCTGCGGCAGGTCTACGGTATCGCGGGCGGCGCAATCCGCAGTACCGCGCTGGCGGCGATCCCGGTCGGTGACTGGATCGTTGTCATCCGGATGACCGCACCGACGCTGACCGCGACGCAGCTCGACGCGCGGCTCCAGGCCGTCATCGGCGGGATACGCTGGCCGAAGCCGGCGGGAATGCCGGCCCCGGCGGCGGTGCCGATCGTCGCCTGCACCACCGCCTTGCACTTCGCCAAGGCGCAACCGATCAAGACGCCCGATATCCTGTCGATGCTGAGCGGAAGCATCGCTGCCTCCGCGGCCAAGTCCGAGCCCGCCGGCCCGCGCCCCGTCTGGTGCCGCGACGGCGAGCCGCGCGTCGAATATGGCGTCTACCGGACGGACGAGCGGAGCTATGTCATGGCGCTGTACGACGCGGGCCGCACCGTCTCCGTCTTCCCGTCGATCATGGGGCAGATCGAGAAGAGCGGCAGCTATGCGGTCTCGCTCACCGATGTCGACGGGACGACGAGCGCCTTTCCGACCTTCGATCATATGCCGTCGCCGAAACAGGTCTGGAGCCTCGTCGGCAGCGGCAAGCGCGTCGCGGTCTCCACCGGCAATCGGGTGACCATCGACGCCAACGCGGTCAAATGACCGGATCGGCGGTTCCGCTGGCGCCGCCGCTCGCCTAGAAGCGGCGGATGATCAAGGCTCTGTTCTGCGTCGCGCTCGGATTGTCGCTGCCTTCGGCGGCCATGGCGCAGGATGCTGCGGCGACCTTTGCGGCGATCCGCGCGGTCGACGGGCGGATGGCGGGGATCGCCTATCGGCTGACCACCGCCAATGCCGCGCTGTGCCGCGAGCTGGCACCGACGCCGGGCTGGGCGATCCATGCGATCGACCAATATGACGCGCCCTTGCGCGACGCGGCGCGGGTCAGCTTCGGGTTCGAGGCGCCGGTCGCGGTCGAGGCGGTGGTGCCGGGCGCGCCCGCGGCGTCGGCGGCGGTCCAGCCGGGCGATTCGATCACCGCCATCGACGGCAAGCCGCTCGCCGCCGTCGCCGGCAAGACGACGTCGAGCGCCACCCGCGACGCCGCGCTCGCGACGATCGCTTCACTGCCCGCCGACCGGCCGCTGCGCGTCGCGCTGGTCCGCGGCGGGCAGGCGCGCAGCGTCACCATCGCCGCCTCGCCGGGCTGTCGCAGCGCGTTCGAGGTGCTGCTCGGGCCGGGCATGGAGGCCTCGGCGGACGGGCGGATCGTGCAGATCGCGGTGCGCTTCTTCGAACGCTATAGCGACGACGAGGTGGCGGTGGTGGTCGCGCACGAGCTGGCGCACAACATCCTCCACCATGCGCGGCGGCTCGATGCCGCGGGGGTGAAGCGCGGGCTGCTCGCCGAGGTCGGGCGCAACGGCCGGCTGTTCCGGCTGACCGAGGATCAGGCCGATCTGCTCGGCATGTATCTGCTGCGCAACGCCGGCTATGATCCGCAGAGCGCAGTGCGCTTCTGGCGCGACCATGGCGGCGACGTCGACGGCGGCCTGTTCCGCAGCCGCACGCATCCGTCCTCGGCGGCGCGGGCCAAGGCGATCGAGGCGGAGATCGCACGCATCCCCGCCGACGCGCCGCGCCCCTATGTGCCGCCGATCATCGCCACCGCCGACCAGCCGCTCGGCTAGGCGGCGGGCGGGACCGCGATCGCCCAGTCCCAGCCGAGCGGATCGCCGTCCATCACCTCGACCCCCAATGCGGCGAGTTCGTCGCGGATCGCGTCCGAGCGCGGGAAGTCCTTGGCCGCCCGCGCCTCGCGTCGTTCGGCGAGCCGCGCGGCGACCCCGGCGGCGTCGATCCCGGCGCTCGCCGGCCGGACGCGCAGATCCTCGCGCGCCAGCGTCGTCAGCCCGAGGCCGAATACCGCGTCGAAATCGGCGAGCGCCGCCAGCCGGTCGGCCGGGCTGATCCTCTTGTCGGCGAGCAGTTCGTCGAGCACCGGCAGCGCGCGCGGCGTGTTGAGATCGTCGGACAGCGCCGCATCGAGCCGTTCGCGATAGGGTGTCGCGGCGGCGGCGCCCTTCGCCTCGCCGCGGGCGCGCAGCGCCGCCACGGTCTGGACGTAGCGTTTGAGCCGGGTCTGCGCGGCGGCGAGATTCTCCCAGGAGAATTCGAGCTCGCTGCGATAGTGCGCCTGCAGGCACATCAGCCGATAGGCGAGCGGATGGAAGCCGCGCTCGACCAGTGCCGGCAGGATCAGCGCGTCGCCCGCCGATTTGGAGACCTTGCCGGTGCGGTTGACGAGGAAATTGTTGTGCATCCACACGGTCGCGCCGGTGTCGGCGGTGCCGGAAAAGGCCTGGTTCTGCGCGATCTCGTTGGGATGATGGATCTCGCGATGATCGATGCCGCCGGTGTGGATATCGAAATGCGCGCCCAGATACTGGCGGCTCATCACCGAACATTCGAGGTGCCAGCCCGGCGCGCCGCGGCCCCACGGGCTGTCCCACTCCATCTGGCGGTTCTCGCCCGGCGCGCTGGTCCGCCAGATCGCGAAGTCGGCCGGGTGGCGCTTGCCCGCGACCGTCTCGATCCGCCCCTCGACCGGGCCCTCGTCGCGGAGGCCGGCGAGCCGGCCGTAATCCGGCACGGTGCTGGTGTCGAAATAGAGGCCGTCGGCGAGCTGGTAGCAATGCCGCTCGGCGATCGCCTCGCCGAAGGCGATCATCGGCCCGACGTGATCGGTGGCGAGCGGGAAGCGGGCCGGGTCGCGGACGTTGAGGTCCTTGAGGTTCGCCTTGAACGCCGCGGTATAATGCGCCGCGATCGCCCAGATGTCCTGCCCGCTGGCGCGTGCCGCCGCCTCCATCTTGTCGTCACCGGCATCGGCGTCGCTGGTCAGATGGCCGACGTCGGTGATGTTGATGACATGGGTGAGGCCATAGCCCTTCCAGGTCAGCACCCGGCCGAGCGTGTCGGTGAACAGATAGGCGCGCAGATTGCCGATATGCGCATAATGATAGACCGTCGGCCCGCACGAATAGATGCGGACATCGGCGGGGTCGGCGGGCTCGAACAGCTCGGTGGTGCGGGTCAGGCTGTTGTACAGCGTCAGCGGCGTCATGCCGCCGCTCTAGCCCGGTCGCCCCGCCGCCGCCAAGGGGCGGTTACCGGCGCAGCGGCAGATCGTCGCGCAGATAGACGAGCAGATGCGCCCCCTCGCGCGGGACGCGCGACACCAGGCGATAGTGGGCGGCGAGGGTGCGGGCCATGATCCGCTCGCTGGCGCGGTTCCACGGCGCCATCGGCACGTCCATCGTCACGATCACCGGTGGCCGCCGCGACAGGATGCGTGCAACCTCGCGCGCCTCGTCGATCCCGGTCGCGCCCTGTTCCGCCTCATAGGCGAGCGTCGAGGGGAAGGCGTAGGCGGTCGGGATGCAGGCCTTGGCCAGATGGTAGAGGATCGCGTCGCCGGCGAAGACATAGGGGCAGCCGCCGCGGTCGTTCGCCGCCATCACCCGGGCGACGGTGCGCGCCGAGTCCGCCTCGGTCGGCACCAGGGCGACGCGCGCGACGAACAGCGCCAGCCCATAGCCGAGCAGCAGCCAGGGCGCGGCGCGCCAGCGGCCGAGCGCGACGCCGGTGAGCATCGCCATCGGCACGAGCAGCGGCAGCGCATAATGATCGAAGAAGGCGCCGATCATCGCAAAGGCGACGAGCGCGGCGGCGAGCCAGCCGAAGGCGATCCACCGCTCCGGGGATCGCGGCCGCATCCGCCAGACCGCGGCGATGGCGATCAGCAGCGGCAGCAATTGCGCGGTCGTGCCGGCGAGCCGCGCGGCGATCTTGGCGGCGGGATAGCCCTTGCGCAGCGCGACCGAGGCGAAATTGGCGAACCAGAAGGCGTCGAACACCGCCGGCCCGCGCATCCAGTAGAAACCGACGATTAGCAGCGTCGGCAGCAGTCCGAGCAGCGCCCAGACCGCCGCCGCCGCGATCACTGCCGGCGCGGAGGCGCGCGCGCGATAAAGATACCAGAGGTGCGCAAGGCCGAAGAAGGCGCCTTCGACGACCGGCGTATATTTGGTCTGGATCGCCAGCCCGGCGAGCAGGCAGGCGACGCAGCCGCTAGCGACGATCGCGCCGACCGCCTGCGCCGCGGCGAGCCGCGGCAGGCGCAACGTCAGCACCGCCGCGCCGCCTACGAACAGATTGTAGAAGACCGGCGACTGCCCGCCGCGCCCGCTGAGCAACGACAGCCACAGCACATAGGCGAGCCCCGCGACGAACCCGCCCGTCGCCGTCGCCCCGAGCCGCCGGCTGCCGCGCATCACCAGCCAGCCGGTCGCCGCCGCGAACAGCGTCGCGACCAGCTGATAGGCGAGGATGCCGTCGCCGGGCAGCAGCCGCATCGCCGCGAAGATCAGGAACAGGCCGGGCGGCTTGCGATCCCACAGATCGACATAGGGCAGGGCACCGTGCAGCAGGCGGTCGCCGACCAGCAGATAATATTGCTCGTCGACATGGATGATCGGATTGCCAAAATCGCGGCAGCGCAGGATCACCGCCCACAGCAGCAACGCCGCGCCTTGCCCGAACATCGACAGCTCGAATGCGGGCCGCCGGAGCGCGGGCGATCGGCCGGCTACCGCGGCTGCGGCCGGGAAACGGGCCATATGGGTCATCGGTCCTTGATAATCCGTGACCGGCACAGCGTCATGCGGAACTTTTTTGCATAGGCCGGTGTGGCTTGGGCGGATCGGTGTCGTCTGTCATCGGGGCATCGCAGCGACCGACGCGCGGCGCCGACGTGGTCTGCGGGGGGTGGACCACGTCGGCATGCGTCGCGGTCCGCGATGCCGCCAGACACGTCCGCCGGGGGCATCATGTTTCTGCTCAACGACCATGATACGATGCTACGCAGCGCGGCGGGATCGTCGATCGCCGCGCGGCGGCTCGATCGGCGGCCGACGCCGCTGTGGACGGTGCTGATCCCGTTCTTCAACGAGCGCGATTATCTCGCCGCGACGATCGCCAGCCTCGCCGCGCAGACCGTGCCGGTGATCATGATCCTCGTCGACAATGGCTCGACCGACGGCAGCGCCGATGTCGCCCGCGCCGCGGTGCGCGCGCACGGGCTCGACGCGCTGGTCATCACCGAACCGACGCCGGGCAAGGTCACCGCGCTGCGCACCGGGCTCGGCTGGGTACGGACGCGCTATGTCGCGACCTGCGACGCCGATACGCTCTATCCGCCGCATTATCTCGCCGAGGCCGAGCGGCTGTTGCAGCGCGACCGCTGCGTCGTCGCCGGCGCCTATTTCGTCCCGCCGGGCGCGGAACAGCCGGCGCGCGATGCCGAGGCGCGGCGCATCCTGTCGGCGGCACGGCTGCTGCCCCGCCAATGCCATGCCGGCGGTGCGGGCCAGTGTTTCGACGTCGCCGCCCTGCGTGCGGCGGGCGGCTTCGACGCCGCGATCTGGGGCTTCATCCTCGAGGATCATGAGGTGATCCACCGGACGATGCGGCAGGGGCGGATGCTCTATTCGCGCGACCTGTGGTGCATGCCCTCGCCGCGCGAGCGCGACCGGGAGTCGATCCGCTGGACGCTGCTGGAACGGCTCGTCTATTCGGCCGCCGCCCCGGTCGCGGGCAGCTGGTTCTTCTATCGCTTCCTGGCGCGCCGGTTGCAGCGCCGCAAGTTGCTCAGCGTACAGATGCGCGAGCGTGCGTTCCAGGATCTGGAGGGAACGGTCCTTGCCTAATTTGATTCTCTGCGCCGATGATTTCGCCTATTCGCGTGGCGTCAGCGAGACGATCGCCGAGCTTGCCGCTTTGGGCAAGCTCAACGCGACGAGCTGCATGACGCTGATGCCCGGCTGGGCAGAGGATGCCGCGCTGCTTCGCGACCTGCCCGCGCACGTTTCGATCGGCCTCCACCTGACGCTGACGCAGGAGCGGCCGCTCACCGATATGCCGCGGCTCGCCCCCGACGGTCGCCTGCCCGAGATCGATCCGCTCGCGCGCCGCGCGGCGCGGCGCAACCTGCCGCTCGACGAGATCGCCGCGGAGATCGCCGCGCAATTCGACGCCTTCACCGCGGCGATGGGCCGCGCCCCCGACTTCGTCGACGGCCACCAGCATAGCCATGCGCTGCCCGGCATCCGCGACATCGTCCTGTTCGAAACCGCGAGCCGCGCGCCCGATGCCTGGCTGCGCGACTGTACCGATCGCGTCGACGCGATGCTGGCGCGCCCCTTCGTCGGCAAGGCGATCGGCAGCGCCTATCATTCGCGCGGACTGCGCCGGGCGGCGGCGCGCTACCGGCTGCGCTGCAACGACAGTTTCGCCGGCCATTATGACTTTTCGAGCGACTACAAGACGCTCTTCCCGCGCTTCCTGCGCCGGGCCGCGGGCATGCATCTGGTGATGTGCCATCCCGGCGCGGGCAAGCGCGACGGCGATTCGATCGCGGCGGCACGGCCGCGCGAAGCAGATGCCTTGCGGAGATGGTCGATTGCGGACATGGCGGCGGCGGAAGGGCTGGCGTTTCCAGCCTGACGGGAGCGTGGACGCAGATTGGGCGAGGCTGGACTTCGCGCCATCTTCCTCGAACAGCGGACGATGCTGGCGCGGCTGCTGACCGCGCGGCTCGGCAGCCGCGACGAAGCGGAAGATGCGCTGCAAGACATGTGGTTACGGATCGACCAGCTCGCCGATCAGCCGATCGCGCAGCCGGTCGCCTTCCTGTGCCGCGTCGCCAGCAACCTCGCCACCGACCGGCGGATCGCGGCGGCACGGCGGGGCGCGCGCGAGGCGGCATGGCTGGAGGATCAGCCGGCTGCGGACGATCTGCCCGATGCCGAACGCACGCTGGTGATGCGCGACCAGCTGCGCGCGATCGAGGCGGCGATCGCGGCGATGCCCGAGCGGATGGCGACGGCATTGCGGCTCTATCGGATCGAAAACCGGCCGCAGCGCGCGATCGCCGAGGAATTGGGGATCAGCGTCAGCGGCGTCGAAAAGCTGTTGCAGCGCGCCTATCGGATTATTCATGCGCAGGCGGACGCGATTGCTGCGGATATGCCGGTCGCGCATCGTCATGATGATGGAAGGGGGCAGCGCCTGTGAGCCGTGACGCACCGAACATCATCGATCAGGCGATCGCCTGGCATCTGCGCCAAGCCGATATGGCGGCGACGGAGTGGGAGGCGTTCGTCGCCTGGCTCGAGGTCCCCGCGCATGCCGAGGCCTATGATCGGGTCACCCTGCTCGACCGGCAGATCGCCGAGGTCCGCTTTCCCGATCCGGCGCCGCTCCCGGTCGCGGCGAACGACGACGCGCCTCGTCACCGCCGCTGGTGGCCGCTCGCCGGGGGCGGCGCGATCGCCGCGGCGCTCGTGCTCGGGCTGACGATGCCGTCGGTGTTCGCGCCGGCCGCCGCCGACCACGTCTACGCCACCCGCGACGGCGAGCGCCGCGACGTCCGCCTCGCCGACGGCACGCAGGTCGCGCTCAACGGCGGCAGCCTGCTGCGCGTCAGCGGCGACGATCCGCGCCGGGTCGCGCTCGATTCGGGCGAGGCGCTGTTCCACGTCGTCCACGATGCCGCGCATCCCTTCGAACTGCGCGCCGGCGACCAAGTGGTGCGCGATCTCGGCACGACCTTCAACGTCGTCCACAGCGGTGCGCGAATCGCGGTCGCGGTCGCCGAGGGATCGGTGCTCTTCCAGCCGGACGGGGCGCAGCTGCGGCTGGGGGCCGGGCAGGCGGTGACGATGGCCGCGGACCACCGGCTGGTCCGCTCGACCCTGCCGACCGCGGTGATCGGCGGCTGGCGCACCGGCGATCTCAGCTTCGACGGCACCCCGGTCGGCGAGGTCGCCGCCAGCCTGCGCCGCGCGCTTGGCATCGATCTGCGCATCATCGGTGACTTGTCGAAACGGCCGTTTACCGGCATGATCCACGTTACAGGCGCTGCCGATCGCGACGTTCCGCATCTGGCCGATCTGATCGGGGCAACATGGCGGCGTAATGGCGAAGGCTGGGTTTTGGCGCAGCGCGACACCGCAACGCCCTGAACTGTTACGAGCGCTGATCCTTGTCGCCGTCTGCCTGCCGGCGGCGGCGCAGGCGCGCGACCGGGTGATCGCCGTCACCATCCCCGCCACCACGCTCGACGCCGCCCTGCTGACGCTGGCGCGGACCAGCGGGGTGGAGATCGCCAGCACCGAAAGCGGCTTGCGCGCCGTCCGCTCCCGCCCGCTGCGCGGCACGATGACGGTCGCCGCCGCGCTCGACACCTTGCTCGCCGGCAGCGGCTATCGCGCGATCGCCTTCGCGCACGGCGGCTATCGCATCGTCGCCGCGCCGCGCAAACGCCTGCCGCCGCCGCACCCGCGGGCCGCGCCGCCGCCACGTGCCGAGGCCGCCCCGGCGGATATCATCGTCACTGCGAGCAAGCAGCGCGTGCCGCTGCTCCGCTATCCCGGAAGCCTGACGCTGATCGGCAAGACGACGCAGGCCAACGGCAGTGCCGCGGCGATCAGCGATCTCGCCGCCGCCGATCCGATCCTGCAGAGCACGCAGCTCGGCGCGGGGCGCAACAAGGTGTTCATCCGCGGCATCGCCGACAGCAGCTTCAACGGCACGACGCAATCGACCGCGAGCGTCTATCTCGACGACGTCCAGCTCAACGCCTCCGGGCCGGACCCCGGCCTGCGCCTCTACGACATGCAGGCGATCGAGGTGATGGAGGGACCGCAGGGTACGCTGTACGGCGCCGGCGCGATCGGCGGCGTGCTGCGGCTGACCTCGAACGCGCCGGTGTTCGATCGCGTCGCGGCGGCGGCGGGCGGCGGCGTCACCGCGACGCAGGGCGGTGCGGCGGGTTTCGACCTGTCGGGGATGCTCAACCTGCCGCTGCTCGACGAGCGGCTGGCGCTGCGCGGCGTCGCCTATGGCGTGCGCGACGGCGGCTATATCGACGATCCGGTGCGTGGGAGAGCGGTCAATCGCGTCGATACGATCGGCGGGCGCGTCGCGCTGCGGGTGCAGCCCGGCCCCGGCTGGCGGATCGACGTCAGCGGCGCCGGCCAGCGGATCGAAGCCGCCGACGGCCAATATGCCGAGACGCGCGACAGCTACCGGCGCAGCAGCCGGCTGGCGCAGCCCTATCGCAACCGCTTCCTGTTCGGCCGCGTCGTCGTCAGCAAGGATTGGGACAGCGGCCTGCGGCTCGTCTCGGCGACCGGGGTGGCGGATTACCATACCCGCGAACTGTTCGATGCCACGCCGCGGGGCAGCAGCCGGCCGGCGATCTATACGGTCGACAACGACAAGCTGCTGCTGTCGCAGGAATTGCGCCTGTCGCGATCGATACCGGGCGGTCCGTCCTGGCTTGCCGGGGTGACGTTGGTCAGCGACAATTCGGTCCTGTCGCGCGCGCTCGGCGGTCCGGGCAATCCGATGGATATCGTCGGCGTCACCAACGTCACCCGCGCCGCCTCGGCATTCGGCGAGACGACGCTGGCGGTAGCCCCGGCGCTATCGATGACGGTGGGCGGCCGTTTCACCAGCGCGCGCGTCGATGGCGAACCCTCGGCGACGCGGCGGCCGAACGCGTACATCAAGGGGCGTTCGACCCAGCGGATCGATCCGACGCTGGCGTTATCCTATCGCCTCGCGCCCGATGTCGCGCTGTTCGCGCGCTATCAGACCGGTTTCCGGACCGGCGGCCTCGCGGTCGCGCAGGGGATCGGCCGCGTCGCCAATTTCGCCCCCGATTCGATCGCGGTGGGCGAGGTCGGCCTGCGCCGCCTGCGCAGCGGCACGACCGGGCTCGGCCTGTCGATGAGCGCCGCGACCGCGCGATGGCGCGGCATCCAGGCCGATCTGCTCAACCGGCGCGGGCAGCCGTTCACCACCAATCTCGGCGACGCCAATATCCAGACGCTGGAGGCGGCGATCGACTGGGTGCCGGTGGTCGGGCTCAGCGTCGCGGCATCGGCGCTCTATACCTACAACCGCGTGCGCGGACCGGTCGCCGACCAGTCGCGCGAGGACAATCGCCGCCTGCCCGAAACCCCGCCCTTCGCCGGCCATGCCGCGGTCGATTATGGCTGGGCAAGCGGCCGGCCGGTCGAGCCGCGCGTCGGCGTGACGTTCGACTATATCGGGCGCTCGGTGCTCGGCACCGGCGACCTGCTCGACGTCAGCCAGGGACGCTATGTGACGCTCGGCGCCTCGGCGGGGCTGCGCTGGCGCAGGGTCGACGTGACGCTGGGGCTCGACAATGTGACCAACGCCGCCGCCAACCGCTTCGCCTTCGGCAATCCGTTCGGCCTCGCCGCGCGCAACCAAGTAACGCCGCTGCGGCCGCGCAATGCCCGGCTCGGCGTGTCGGTGGCGTGGTGATACGCGAGCTTCCGCACCCGCTGGGCGCTGGCGGACACGAGGAGATGTGGCGATGACGATCATCCGCAATGCGACCACGCCGGCGATGCCCGGCAAGACGCCGGGATGATTCACCGGCGACGTGCGCCTCGACAATGTCGTCGCGGCCAATCGGCCGGGCCGGCTCCGCGCTCGTCACCTTCGCGCCCGGCGCGCGCACCGTCTGGCACACACATCCCGCCGGCCAGACGATCATCGTCACCGCGGGCAGGGGCTGGGCGCAGCGCGAGGGCAGTCCACGTGAAGAGATCCTGCCGGGCGATACGATCGTCTTCGACGCTGGCGAGCGCCACTGGCACGGCACCACCGCGACGACGGGGATGAGCCATGTCGCGATGACCGAAAGCGTCGATGGCTCCGCAGTGACGTGGCTCGATCCGGTCACCGATACGGACTATCGCGATTGATCGTTCGCCTTGCCGCCGGAGGATCTTCGCCGGCAGCCTCTAGTCTGCCGCGGCATCTGCTCCGGCACGGGCGATGAGCCGCTGCGCCTGTTTCAGATGAGGCGCATCCACCATCCGGCCGTCGACCTGGAGTGCGCCGGCGTCGGGCGCCGCGGCGAAGGCGGCAGTGATGCGGCGGGCCGCGGCGATCTGCGTTTCGGTCGGGGTGAAGGCGGCGTTGATCGCGGCGACCTGCGCCGGGTGGATCGCCATCATCCCGGTGAAGCCGTCGCGCGCCGCGCGGGCGGCATAAGCGGCGAGCCCGTCGAGGTCGCGGAACGCGGGATAGACGGTGTCGATCGCCGCCACCCCCGCGGCATGCGCGGCGAACAGGGTCAGGGATCGCGCCATCTCATAGGGCGGCGTGTAGCGGCCGTCGTCCTCGCGGCTGGTCGTCGCGCCGATCGCCGCAGGCAGGTCTTCCGCTCCCCAGGTGAGGCCGGCGAGCGGGACCTCTGCCTGCGCGTAACTCCCGAGCGCGAAGATCGCCGCGGGGGTTTCGGTGGCGATCGGCAGCACCGGTGCGGCGATCCCGACCGCGGCCAGCCGTTGCGCAAGCTCGGTCAGGCTCGCAGCGCCCTCCGCCTTGGGCAGGACGATCGCATCGGGGGCGAGGCCGCGCAGGGCGGCGAGATCGTCGGCGACGAAGCCGCCATCGAGCGGGTTGATCCGGACGAACAGCCTTACCGATCCGCGCGGCTCGCGCAGCCGCGCCGCCACCGCCGCGCGCGCCGCGGGCTTGGCCGCCGCCGCCACCGCATCTTCGAGGTCGAGGATCAGCGCGTCGGCGCCGCTCGCCTCGGCCTTGGCGAACCGCTCCGGCCGGTCGCCCGGCACGAACAGCAGCGAGCGCAGCCTCATGCCGCCGACCGTTTGAGCAGGGCGGTGCGCAGGCATTCGCAGACGATCTCATCGCGCTGGTTGCGCATCCGGTGCGCGAAGGTGACGATCCCGGCATCGGGCCGCGAGCGGCTGTCCTTGAGCGCCACCACCTCGGTCTCGGCGCGCAGCGTGTCGCCGAGGAAGACCGGCTTCGGCATCACCAGTCTGTCATAGCCAAGATTGGCGACGAGCGTGCCGAGCGTTGTGTCGCCGACCGACAGGCCGATCATCAGCGCGAAGGTGAAGGTGCCGTTGACGAGGATCTGGCCGAACTCGCTCGCCCGCGCCGCCTCGGCATCGATGTGCAGCGGCTGCGGATTGTGCGTCATCGTCGAGAAGAGCAGATTGTCCGTCTCGGTGACGGTACGGCGGATGTCGTGGGCGATCCGGTCGCCGACCTGCCAGGCGTCGTAGGCGCGTCCTGCCATCATTCCTCTCCCGTCGCGATGCGGGCGAGCAGGGTGCCTTCGGGCACCTGCGCGCCCTCGGCGACCTTGAGTTCGGCGACGCGGCCGTCGAACGGCGCGACCAGTGCCTGCTCCATCTTCATCGCCTCGAGCACCAGCAGCCGTTCACCGCGCGTCACCGCCTGACCGGGGGCGATGAGCACCGCGATCACCCGGCCCGGCATCGGCGAGAGGATCGCGCCGTCGCCCTCGCTGCCGCCGGCGAGCAGATCGGCGCGGGGCAGGCCGAACGGCCATGCCTCGCCGTCGAGGAACAGCACGCCGTCCTGATTGTGGCCCGCGGCGCGCGGCTGCGCGACGAGATGCGTGCGGCCCGCCACCGCGACCGCGACCGATGTCACCGGCGTCCGGTTGACCCGGAAGCCGCGCAGCCCGACCCACGGATCGCGTCCCTCGGGCAGCAGCGCCGCCGCCGCTGCGGCGAGCACGGCGGGCGAGGGGTCGGCAGCGGGGATCAGATCGTCGCCGTGGCGTTCGATGAAGCCGGTATCGACCGCGCCGGCGACGAAGGCGGGATGCGCCGCCGCGCGGGCGAGGAAGGCGGCGTTGGTCTTCACCGGCCATACCTGCGTATCCCGTGCCGCCGCGGCAAGCTTCGCCGCCGCCTCGCGCCGGGTGGTGCCGTGGACGATCAGCTTGGCGATCATCGGGTCGTAATAAGGCGTCACCGCGCCGCCCTGCTCGACGCCGCTGTCGACCCGCACCCCGGGCGGGAAGTGCAGCCGGTCGAGCGGGCCGGTCGAGGGGAGGAAGCCGCTCGCCGGATTTTCGGCATAGAGCCGCGCCTCCATCGCCCAGCCGTGGATGGCGAGATCCTCCTGCCGGCGCGGCAGCGGCTCGCCCGCGGCGACGCGCAACTGCCATTCGACCAGATCCTGTCCGGTGATCGCTTCGGTGACGGGATGCTCGACCTGCAGCCGGGTGTTCATCTCCATGAACCAGATGCGATCGGCGCGCAGCCCATCGGAGCCGTCGGCGATGAACTCGATCGTCCCCGCGCCGACATAGTCGACCGCGCGCGCCGCCTTGACCGCGGCGTCGCACACCGCGGCGCGCGTCGCGGCGTCCATGCCGGGGGCAGGGGCCTCCTCGATCACCTTCTGGTGGCGGCGCTGGAGCGAGCAATCACGCTCGAACAGATGGACGACCTGGCCGTGGCGGTCGCCGAACACCTGCACCTCGATATGGCGCGGAGACAGGATGTATTTCTCGATCAGCACCTGCGTGTTGCCGAACGAGGCGGCGGCCTCGCGCTGGCAACTGGCGAGCAGCTCGGCGAACTCCTCGCGCGCATCGACCTTGCGCATGCCCTTGCCGCCGCCGCCGGCGACCGCCTTGATGAGCACGGGATAGCCGATCGCATCGGCCTCCGCCTGCAGCCGGGCGGGGGATTGATCGTCGCCGAGATAACCGGGGGTGACCGGTACGCCCGCGGCGATCATCCGCTGCTTGGCGGCGTCCTTGAGGCCCATCGCGCGGATGCTCGCCGGCGGCGCGCCGACCCAGATCAGCCCGGCGGCGATCACCGCCTCGGCGAAGTCGGCGTTCTCCGACAGGAAGCCGTAGCCGGGGTGGATCGCGCTTGCGCCCGTCTCGCGCGCCGCGGCGAGGATGCGGTCCTGGCGCAGATAGCTGTCGGCGGCGGGCGCGGTGCCGATGCACACCGCCGCGTCGGCCTCACGGACGAAGGGCATGGCGGCGTCGACATCGGAATGGACCGCGATGGTGCGGATGCCGAGCGCCCGCGCGGTGCGGATGATGCGGCGGGCGATCTCGCCGCGATTGGCGATGAGCAGGCTGTCGATCATGGCCATCACATCCGGAACACGCCGAACGACGGCGACTGGGGGATCGGCGCGTTGAGCGCCGCGGAGAAGGCGAGGCCGAGCACGTCGCGTGTCTGCACCGGGTCGATGATGCCATCGTCCCACAGCCGCGCGGTCGCGTAATAGGGATTGCCCTCGTCTTCGTATTTCTGGCGGATCGGCGCCTTGAACGCCTCGGCCTGTTCGGGCGTCCAGCCGTCGGCGTCGCGGTGGACGGTGGCGAGCACGCTCGCCGCCTGTTCGCCGCCCATCACCGAGATGCGCGCATTGGGCCAGCTGAACAGGAAGCGCGGCGAATAGGCGCGGCCGCACATGCCGTAATTGCCCGCGCCGAAGCTGCCGCCGATCAACAACGTGATCTTCGGCACCGAGGCGGTGGCGACCGCGGTGACGAGCTTGGCGCCGTTCTTGGCGATCCCCTCCGCCTCATATCGGCCGCCGACCATGAAGCCCGAGATATTCTGGAGAAACAGCAGCGGGACTCGGCGCTGGCAGGCGAGCTCGATGAAATGCGCGCCCTTGAGCGCGCTCTCCGAGAAGAGCACGCCGTTATTGGCGAGGATCGCCACCGGCATGCCCCAGATGCGCGCGAAGCCGCAGACGAGCGTGGTGCCGTACAGTGGCTTGAATTCGTGGAAGTCGGAGCCGTCGACGATCCGCCCGATCACCTCATGCACGTCATAGGGCGCGCGCACGTCCTGCGGCACGAGTCCGTAGAGGTCCTGCGCGTCGAGCAGCGGCGGGCGGGGATCGGTGACTTCGATGTCGACCGCCTTGGGCCGGTTGAGCGTCGCGACGATGTCCCGGACGATCAGCAGCGCGTGTTCGTCGTTCTCCGCGACGTGATCGACCACGCCCGACTTGCGCGCATGCGTCTCGGCGCCGCCCAGTTCCTCCGCCGAGATCACCTCGCCGGTCGCGGCCTTGACCAGCGGCGGGCCGGCGAGGAAGATCGTGCCCTGGTTGCGGACGATCACCGTCTCGTCCGACATGGCGGGAACATAGGCGCCGCCGGCGGTGCAGCTGCCCATCACGCAGGCGATCTGCGCGATCCCCTCCGCCGACATCTGCGCCTGGTTGAAGAAGATGCGGCCGAAATGATCGCGGTCGGGGAAGACTTCCGCCTGATGCGGCAGATTGGCACCGCCCGAATCGACCAGATAGATGCACGGCAAGCGGTTCTCGCGCGCGATCTCCTGCGCGCGCAGGTGCTTCTTGACCGTCATCGGGAAATAGGCGCCGCCCTTCACCGTCGGATCGTTGGCGATGATCAGGCATTCGCGGCCCGAGACGCGGCCGATGCCGGCGATCATCCCGGCGCCGGGCGCGGCATCGTCGTACATGCCGTTCGCCGCCAGCGCGCCGATCTCGAGGAACGGCGAGCCGGGATCGAGCAGCCGCTCGACGCGATCGCGCGGCAGCAGCTTGCCGCGCGCGACATGGCGGGCGCGATGCTGCTCCGATCCGCCGAGCGCGCTCGCCGCGATCCGGTCGCGCAGCGTGTCGGCGAGTGCGCGATTGTGCGCGGCGTTGGCGGTGAACTCGGCCGAGGTCGCGTCGATCGCGGTACGCAGCGTCGTCATTGCGCGCGCGGCGCGTCATGGCCGATCAGCTCGCGGCCGATCAGCATGCGGCGCACCTCGTTGGTGCCGGCGCCGATGTCGAGCAACTTGGCGTCGCGCCAATAGCGTTCGACCGGCCAGTCCTTGGTATAGCCCGCGCCGCCCAGCGCCTGGATCGCCTCGCCGGCCACCTTCACCGCGCTTTCCGAGGCGAGCAGGATGCAGCCCGCCGCGTCGAAGCGCGTCGTCTGCCCCGCGTCGCACGCCTTGGCGACGGCATAGACATAGGCGCGCGCCGCGTTGAGCGCGACATACATGTCGGCGACCTTGGCCTGCATCAGCTGGAACTCGCCGATCGGCCGGCCGAACTGCCGGCGTTCGCGGACATAGGGCAATACGACGTCGAGGCACGCCTGCATGATGCCGAGCTGGATGCCCGACAGCACGACGCGCTCGTAATCGAGTCCCGACATCAGCACCTTCACGCCGCCATTGAGCGGCCCCATCACCTGCGCGTCGGGCACGAAGCAATCGTCGAACACCAGTTCGGCGGTGGGCGAGCCGCGCATGCCGACCTTGTCGATCTTCTGCCCGATGGAAAAGCCGGCGAAGTCCTTCTCGATCAGGAAGGCGGTAATGCCCTTCGACCCGCCGTCGGGGATCGTCTTGGCGTAGACGACCAGCGTATCCGCATAAGCGGCGTTGGTGATCCAGAATTTGGTGCCGTTGAGCCGCCAGCCGCCATCGACCTTGTCGGCGCGCAGCTTCATCGACACGACGTCCGATCCTGCGCCCGCCTCCGACATGGCGAGGCTGCCGACATGGTCGCCGGAGATGAGCTTGGGCAGATACTTCGCCTTCTGCTCGGCATTGCCCCAGCGGCGGATCTGGTTGACGCAGAGATTGGAGTGCGCGCCATAGCTGAGCCCGATCGCGGCGGAAACGCGGCTGATCTCCTCGCAGGCGACGAGATGTTCGAGATAGCCGAGGCCGAGCCCGCCGTCCGCTTCCTCGACGGTGATGCCGTGCAGGCCGAGCGCACCCATCTCGGGCCACAGTTCGCGTGCGAAGCGATCCTCGGCATCGACCGCGGCAGCGATCGGCGCGATCCGGTCGAGCGCGAAGCGGCGCGTCGTCTCACGAATCGTATCGGCCATCTCGCCCAGGGCGAAATCCAGCTCAGCCATCCTGCTCTCCAACATGTTTTGCTGGTCTTTTAGGCATTCGGATCGAGGATGGAAATTTCAAAGTCAGCGGCGGCAAGGCGCGCTATCACGCCTGCCGCCGCCGCCTCTCGCAACATTCCGCGTCAGCGGGATCAGTACATCGGCCCGCCGCCGGTCACCGGCACCACCGCGCCGGTCATGTAGCTTCCCTCCGCCGAGGCGAGCAGGACATAGGCGGGGGCGAGTTCGCCGGGCTGGCCGGCGCGGCCGAGCGGGGTCGACTGGCCGAGCGTCTTCAATTCGTCGGTCGGTTTGGCGATCGGCTGGATCGGCGTCCACACCGGCCCCGGTGCGACCGCGTTGACGCGGATGCCCTTGGGTGCGAGCAGGTTCGACAGGCCGATCGTCAGGCTGGCGATCGCTCCCTTGGTGGTGGCATAGACGATCATATTCTCGGTCGCGACCTTGGCCTGGATGCTCGTCGTGTTGACGATCGCCGATCCCGGCTTGAGGTGTGGCGCGGCGGCCTTGGCGAGGCGGATCATCGCGAAGACGTTAGCGGCGAAGGCGCCCTCCATCTCTGCATCGTCGATACTGGCGAGATCCTCGTTCATCGTCTGCGCGGCGGCGTTGTTGACGAGGATGTCGAGCTTGCCGAGCTCGCCGACGGTGCGCTCGACCAGCGCGTTGCATTGCGCGACGCTGCGGATGTCGCCGGGCAGCAGCAGGCAGCGCCTGCCCGCCTTCTCGACCCACGATTTGGTGTCCTCGGCATCGACCTGCTCGTCGGCGAGGTATGAGATGGCGACGTCGGCGCCTTCACGCGCATAAGCGATCGCCACCGCCTTGCCGATGCCGGAGTCGCCGCCGGTGATCAGCGCGACGCGGCCGTCGAGCAGGCCCTTGCCGCGATAGCTGTCCTCGCCATGATCGGGGCGGGTGCGCATCTTGTCTTCGAGGCCGGGGCGCGGCTGTTCGGGTTCGTTCGGGAATTCGGTCGGCGCGCTGGTGCGGGGATCGTCGGTCATGGCATGTCCTGTCCGAAAGGGGGCGCGACAGGAACGACGCAGGCGGCGGATCGCTCCGCCGCATGATCACGCCTGCCAGCCGCCGCCGAGCGCGAGGAACAGCTGCACCTGATCGCCGGCGAGCCGGCTTTCCGCCGCGGCGAGCGTCTGGTCGGCGCCGATCGCGGTGCGCTGCGCGTCGAGCACCGGCAGGAAGCCGGTCCGCCCGGCGCGGAACAGCGTCTCGGCATCGCGTGCCGCTTTGCCCGCCTGCCGGCTGGCATCGCGCAGGGCGGCGACGCGGTCGAGGTCGCGGGCGTAGACGGTGAGGCCGCTTTCCGTCTCGCGCAGCGCGGTGAGCACCGCGCCGTCGAAACGTGCGTAAGCGGCGTCGCTGTCGGCCTGCGCCGCGGCGATCCGCGCGCGCACCCGCGTGCGGTTGGGGAATTGCCAGCTGATCAGCGGCCCCAGCGAGAATTTGTAGGTGTCGCTGCCGAAGGCGTTCTCGGCGAGGCCGACGGAGCCGATCGACGCGCCGAGCGCGATGCGCGGATAGAGGTCGGCGGTGGCGACGCCGATCCGGGCGGTGGCGGCACGCAGCTCCCATTCGGCGCGGCGCACGTCAGGGCGGCGGCGGAGCAAGGCGGCACCGTCGCCGATCGGGATCGGCCGGTCGAGATGCGGCTCGCCGGTGCAGGCGGCGACGTCGCGGTCGAACTCGGCGGGCGGGCGGCCGGTCAGCGTCGCGAGCCGGTAGAGCGCGAGCCGCTGCGTCGCCTGCAAGCCGGGCAGCGTCGCGCGGACCTGCGCCTCCTGCGCGGTCGAACGGGTCGCGTCGAGCGAACCGCTGCGCCCGGCGCGCACCAGCCGCTGCGTCAATTGCGTCGTCCGCCGTTGCAGGTCGAGCGCGCGCTGCGCGACGGCGATCTCGCGCGCCGAGGCGCAGGCATCGAGATAGGCGCGCGTCGTATCCGCGGCGACGGTGATGCGGACGCTGTCATAGGCGGCGCGCGTCGCGGCGACATCCGCATCGGCGGCCTCGATCGCGCGGCGCACCTGCCCGGCGAGGTCGAGCTGGTAGGAAATGCCCGCACTCGCCGCATAGACGAACGACCGCGGCAGCGCGGCGCCGGGCCGCAATTCCTCCTCGGCCGAACGCTGGCCGTAGCCGGGCGCCGCCTGCAACGCGGTCTGCACGCGGCGGCCATCCTCGGCGACGTCGAGCGAGGCCTGCGCCCGCGCGATATTGGCGGTGGCGACGCGCAGATCGGTGTTGGCGGCGAGCGCCTGTTCGACCAGCCGGTCGAGCAGCGGATCGCGATAGAGCTGCCACCAGCGATCGGGCACCGGCGCCAGCGCGGCAAAAGCGGCCTCGTTGCCGCCGACGAACGGCGCCGCCGCGGCCGGGCGGTCGATCACCGCCGCCGCAGGCCGGTGATAGTCGGGGCCGGCGGTGGAGCAGCCGGCGAGCAGTGCGGCGGTGGCGGCGGCGAGGCCGAGGCGGCGGGTCATGCCGTCGCCCCCTTGTCGTGCGGCGTCCGCGGCATCACCTCGACCGTCGCGGTGCGGCCGACGACGAGCATCGCGCCGCGCGGCAGCCGGTCGATCGCCACCCGCACCGGGATGCGCTGCGCGAGCCGCACCCAGCTGAAGGTCGGATTGACGTTGGCGAGCAGATTGGCGCCGGCGCTGCGGTCGCGATCCTCGATACCGCCGGCGATGCTCTGGACATGGCCGGTGATTGCCTGATCGTCGCCCATCAGCCGCACCCGCACCGGGTCACCGACATGGACGCGCGGCAGCTTGGTCTCTTCGAAATAGCCGATGATATGCAGCGAGCCGCGGTCGATGATCGCGAATTCCGGATGACCGGCGGTGGCATAGTCGCCGGGCCGCAGGTCGAGATTGCTGACCGTACCGGCGACGCTCGCCCGCACCTCGGTCCGGGCGAGGTTGAGCCGCGCGGTGGCGAGCGCGATCTGCGCCTGCGACAAGGCGGTGGCGAGCTGCGCGACCTTGGCGTCGCCCTGCTCGCGCACCTCGCCGGCGACGAGGTCGCCGAGCGTGCGGTTGCGCTGCGCCTCGCGCCGTGCCTGCGCAAGCAGCACGCGCTGCGCCGCGACCGCCGTTTCCGCCTGCGCCACCGCCAGCCGGTAGCGCGGCCGGTCGACGCGGAACAGCGGCGTTCCCGCCGCGACCGGCTGGTTGTCGCGGACGAGCACCTCGGTGACGAGGCCGGAGACGTCGGGCGTGACCTGGACGATATCCGCGCGGACGCGGCCGTCGCGCGTCCACGGCTCGGTCTCGTAATGGTCCCAGAGACGGCGGCCGGCGACGACCGCCAGCAGGACGAGGGCGAGGGTGACGCCGATCCGTAAGGTGACGCGCAACGAAGGATGGAGGGTCATAAGCTTTCTAGCCGAACGGGCTCGGGCCGAGCAGGCTGGCGGGGTCGCCGCCGGTGATCAGGCCGGCGATGCCGGCCCACAGGATGACGGTCAGCGCGACATCGAACAGGCCGCGATGCCAGACAAAACGATAGAGGTGCGCGCGGGCGAGCGCCCAGCCGATCAGCTCGGCAGCGGCGAAGGCGAGGATCGCGGCGAGCAGCAGCGGGTGGACGAAGACCCCGGCGATATCGATGTCGCCGGTCATGCCGCCGCCCTCGCATCCTGCCAGTCGTTCGCCGCCGGAAAGACGTTGCGGCGCAGGCCGACGAGATTGACCATCGCGTCGCGCCGCTGCGCCGGATCGGCGATGGCCTGGCCCGCCGCCAGCGCCTCGTCGATCTGCGCCAGAAGCTCCGCCGACGGCGTCGCCTCGTCGCCGCGGGCAAGATCGCGGAAGTGCCGGGCGAGCGCGCTGCGCAACGGCGCCTGATCGGCGAGCGGCGCGATCTGCGCGATGCTGAGCCCGACGCGCAATTCGCGCAGCGTCGCCGCGGCGGCGTCGCGCTCCTCGTCCTCGACCTCGCCGATGCGGCTGGCGAGCAGGCCGACGCGGTCGAGCATGCGGCTGCGCCACGCGGTGACCTGCCCCGCGGCGGTGTCGACCGGGCGTTCGGCGAGCTGCGCGAGGTCGCGCCAGCCGGCGCGGCGCAGGCGGCGGATCGCGGTGCCCGCGCCGATGCTGCGCACCAGCCGCGTCGTCATCATCGCCGCGGCGATGCCGATGACCTGCGCGACATTGCCGTTGAAGAAGCTCGCCGCATCGACGGTGAAGCGATTGGTGAGCGCGAGGCCGCCGGCGAATCCGATCAGCATCGGCACCATCCGACCGTACCAGCTCGGCAGCGCCATCACCGCCCCCATGGCGAGCAGCGGCGGCGCCATCGCCAGCGTCAGCATCGCAAAACCGTCGATCGCCGGCAGGATCGCGAAGAGATAGAGTGCGGCGAGCGGCAGCGAGGCGATCGTCCAGATCAGGAAGCCGCGCTGCGCCGGCACCGGATCGTCGAGCGTCGCGAAGAAGCAGCAGACCACCGCCGCGATCATCGCCGCCACCGCGCCCTCCGGCCAGCCGGTGGCGATCCAGAACAGGCAGCAGCCGAGTACGCAGAGCAACGTCGCGAAGGCCGACAGCGCCGCGAGACCATAATCGCGGTGCAGCGGGCGGGTGACGCTCGCCACGGACACCGGCGGGCGGCTGCCCGGCTGCGCCACCGCGGCGGCGAGCGCACGGGTCTCGCCCAGTGCCAGCACCAGCTCCTCGAGCCGGGCGAGCAGGTTGAGCGCGAGCAGGTCGCGCCAGGTCGTGGTGTCCGCCGCCGTGCGGGCGGCGTGCAGTTCGGCGAGCACGGGTTCGGCGGAGAGGGCAGAGTCGCTCACCCAGCCACGCACCGACGCGACCGCCGCGGCGACCTCCATGGGCGTCTGCTCGCGCAACTGGCGCCAGCGGTCCTCGATTGCCGAGACGAGCGGGATCAGCAGCACGAGCCGGTCCTGCATCGCGGTCAGCACCGCGCGGGTCGGGCGCAGCCGGGCGGTATCGAACGGAATGTGCGTCGCGGTGACGTGAAGGTCGGTGATATCGCCGGCGAGCTTGCGCCGCGCGCGGGCGGTGCCGGATGCGGGGACGGGGGCGAGCACGTCGCCGATCCACTGCTCCGCTTCACCAAGCACGACGCGGACGCGCGCGCCGAACACCTGGCCGACGCTGCGTGGCCAGACGACGGCGTGGATCATCGCGGCGCTGAGCACGCCGATGCCGATCTCCTGCACGCGCAGGATCGCGGTGTCGAAGATCATCTCCGGATGCGTCACCGACGGGAAGCCGATCAGCGCGGCCGTATAGCCCGCGAGCATGAAGACGTAGGAGCGCGGCGTGCGATCGAGCAGCGAGACGAACTGGCACAGCGCGACCCAGCCGGCGAGCGCCAGCGACAGCAGCAGCGGCGCGTCGACCAGCGCCGGCACCAGCAGCACCGCGACGCTGCCGCCGACGATCGTGCCGATCAGCCGGAACACCGCCTTCGATCGCACCGCGCCACTGAGGGGCTGGCTGGTGATATAGACGGTCGCCATCGCCCAGAACGGCCGCTCCAGCCCGAGCGAGAAGGAGACGAACAGCGCCAGCATCGCCGCGGCGAAGCAATTGGCGGAGAACACCGTCTCGCGCAGGCCGATCCGCATCGTCGTTGCTCAGCCCTGCGCGTCGAGACGCGCCATCGTCGCGTGCAGCCGGTCGAGCACGCGCGTCGCGATGACGAGCTCCTCCGCCTCGATACAGGCGAGCAGCGTCTGGCGGATCTCGGCGGTGCGTTCCTCGACCTGCGCGGCGAGCGTCGTCCCGGCCGGGGTGAGGTGGAGCAGCCGCGCGCGCTTGTCGGTGCTGTCGACGCGCCGCTCGACGAAGCCGCTGCGTTCGAGCTGGTCGATCAGCGGCACCACCGACGGCGCCTCGACCCCGAGCTGGTCGGCGAGCGCGCCCTGGCGCAGGCCTTCCCTGGCGCGGCCGATCAGCATCACCGCCAGCGCCGGCGTATGCGACAGCGACAGGCCGGCGAGCCCGTTGTCGAGCGCGCGTCGGTAGCGCCGGCCGAGCGGGACGAGGTGGGCGGAGAAAGCGCGCATCTGGGCAGGGGTGGGGGAGGTCACGGCCGCTAGATAGTTAGGTAACTAATCATCTGCAACCGAAAAGCACTGGCGTCGCGCGGCTTTCACAATCGCGCGGCATGGCGGCCAAGCTTTTGGAGGAGCCCGCTATGATTCTCGACCGCCGCCTGCTGATCAAGACCGCGATGATCGGACTGGGCGCGACCGCCTTGCCGGGCGGCGCGTTCGCCGTGCAGGCGATGGGCGCGGCGCGCGGCTTCACCCATGCGGTGGCGAGCGGCGAGCCCGCCGCCGATTCGATGCTGCTGTGGACGCGCTACGTCCCCGCCGACGGCGGCGCGGTCGAGTTGCGCGTCGAGGTCGCCGAGACGCCGGATTTCGCGCGCATCGTCGCCGGCGGCGCGCAGATCACCGGGCCATGGCGCGATCATACCGCCAAGATCACCGTCGACGGCTTGCAGCCCGGCCGCCGCTATCATTACCGCTTCGTCGCCCCCGACGGCAGCCGCTCGCCGGTCGGCCGGACCGCGACCCTGCCCGAAGACGGCATGACGCCGTGGCGCGCGGCGATCTTCTCCTGCTCGAACATCGGCTTCGGCTGGTTCAACGCTTATGCGCATGCGGTCGCCCAGGGCGATTTCGACTGCGCCATCCACCTCGGCGACTATTTCTACGAATATGCGCCGGCGCATTATCCGCTGCCCGCCGACGCGGTGCCCGGCCGCACGCCGGCGCCGCTCGCCGAGACGATCCACCTCGCCGATTACCGGCTGCGCTACGGCAGCTATCGCGCCGATCCCGATCTCCAGGCGCTGCACGCGGCGATGCCGATGATCGTCCAGTGGGACGATCACGAGAGCGCCAACGACAGCTGGGAGGGCGGCGCCGAGAACCACGATCCCGCCACCGAAGGCGATTGGAACGCCCGCCGTGCCGCCTCGATCCAGGCCTATCGCGAATGGATGCCGGTGTCCGACGAGCCGTGGCGGGCCTATGATATCGGCGGCCTCGCGACGCTGTTCCGCACCGAGACGCGGCTGCTCGCGCGCACGCGCCAGCCCGATATCGCGCCGCTGTTCCGCGCCGCCGATCCGGCAACGGCGCTCAAGGCGTTCCGCGACGGCGCATGGCAGGACCCGGCTGCGACGATGATGGGCAGCCAGCAGGAGGTGTGGCTCGCGCATGCGATGCGCGCCTCGGTGCGCAGCGGCCGGCCGTGGCAGATCGTCGGCTTCGGCACGATCATGGGCGCGACGGTGATGCCGGCGGAGACGGAGCGATGGCTCGCCGACATGACGCCGGCGGCGCAGGGCTATGTCCACGCCGGCGTCGTCGCGGGGCAGCTCGGCCTGCCGTTCAATTACGACAATTGGGGCGGCTATCCCGCCGCCCGCGCGCGCTTCCTCAGGTCGGTGCAGCAGCTTGGCGGCAATACCGTGGTGATCTCCGGCGACAGCCACAACGCCTGGGCCTATGATCTCGCGCAGGACGGCCGCCCCGCCGCGGTCGAGTTCGCCGGGCATAGCGTCACCTCGCCGGGGTTCGAGAGCAGCCTCAAGACCGATCCGGCGCGCGTCGCCGCCGCGCTGGTCCGCGCCAACCCGGAGCTGAAATGGTGCGACACGTCGCGGCGCGGCTATATGGCGATGACGGTCGCCGCCGATCGCGTCACCAACGACTGGATCATGGTCGACGGGATCAAGACGCGCACGCCGCGTGCCGCGCCCGGCCACCGCGCCACGGTGTTGCGCGATCGCCACGTCATGGCGTGAAACGCCGGTTTGCCGCAACACTTTGGCGTTCGACTTGGTAGCGCAATCAATCCGACCGGGAACCGTCACATAGCGTCCGTAACGGCCCCGATCACGCCGCGGTGATGCGGCGGATTTGGGGATCATTATGTCACGGATGTTCAACGCGGTGCATCGGCGCCGCGGCGCTTTGCTGCTGGCGGTTTCGCTGGCCACGCTCGGTCAGGCTTCGGCTGCGGCGGCACAGGCGGCTGCCGCAGCTGAACCGGCCGCCGTGACCCCTGCGCCGCAGGAGGACGATGCCAACGGCGTCGTCGTCGTCACCGCGACGCGGACGACGCGATCGGCGGTGACGCTCGACGGCGCCGAGATCCAGAAGGTGCTGCCCGGCGTCAATCCGGTGAAGGCGATCCAGACGCTGCCCGGCGTCCAGTTCGAAACCGCCGATCCGTGGGGGAATAACGAGCAGAACATCTCGCTGATCGTCCACGGCTTCAACCAGAACCAGCTCGGCTTCACGCTCGACGGGGTGCCGCTCGGCGACCAGTCCTACGGCAATTACAACGGCCTCTCGCCGCAGCGTGCGGTGATCAGCGAGGATGTCGGCTCGGTCCGGCTGGCCTCGGGCGCCGCCGACCTCGCCACCGCCTCGGCGAGCAATCTCGGCGGCGGGCTGGAGACCTATACCAGCGCCCCTGCCGCCCGCGCCGGCGTCCGCTTCGCGCAGACGCTCGGCAGCTATGACGCGCAGCGAACCTATCTGCGCATCGACAGCGGCGCGGCGGAGGCGCTCGGCGGCACCAACAGCGGCTATCTGTCGATCGTCCGCCAGAAGGCGCGCGCCTGGGAATTTCGCGCCAACCAGGGCGGCTGGCAGGGCAATGCCAAATTCGTCCACAAGGGCGAGCATGGCACGCTGACCGGCTATGCGGCATTCTCCGACAAGGCGGAGCCCAATCAGGATTCGGTCGCGCACAATGCCGGCGGGATCGAGCCCTATTTCCGCACCGTCCTCTATCCGGACTGGCAGGCCGCGCTCGCCTATGTCGATGCCAACGGCAAGCCGCCGGCCAACAACCCCAATAACTACAGCAATTATTACGGCGATGCGCAGCGCACCGATTATCTGTTCTACGTCAAATACGATTATCGCTTCAGCGACGCGGTGACCTTCTCCAATCAGGTCTATGGTCATCATGACGAAGGGCAGGGGCAGATCGTCGGGCCAGTGTCGGCGGCGGGGCTGCCGGGGCTGTTCGCCGTCTATTTTCCCGGCCAGAACCTGAAGTCGGTGTTCGGCGGTTCGGGTTATGCGCTGCGCACCACCGAATATGGCATCGACCGCCGGGGCTGGCTCTCGTCGCTGGCGATCACCGCGGGCGACCACGAGATCGGCCTCGGCGGCTGGTATGAGCATAACCGCAACACAATCTTCCGCCGCTGGTATGCGGTGCCGGTCGATGCCGCGCCGCCGTCGCCCTATGAATGGGCCGATCCCGCGCTGCGCAAGCTGACGCAATATGCCAGCGTCGTCAGCTATGACGTGGTGCAGCTGCATCTGCAGGACCGCTGGCACGTCACCCCCAATCTTGCGGTCGAGGCCGGATTTAAGTCGAGCCTGCAATTCGCCGACGGCCGCGTCCCGACCCAGCCGCTGCCCAACGCGATGCCGCTGCCCGGCGGCGCGTCGACCCGCTACCCGGAAGGCAAGCTCAACACGCGCAAATGGTTCCTGCCGGCGATCGGCGCGGTGTGGGACGTGACCGCCGACGATCAGGTGTTCGGCCATATCCAGCAGAACGTCCGCCAGTTCCAGGCGTCGATCGCCGCCGGCCTGTCGCCCTATAACGTCGGCAGCCAGGACCTGTTTGAAGCGATCAAGGCCAATACCCAGCCGGAGAGCGCCTGGACCTATGAGGCCGGCGTCCGCACCCGGCGGCGGGTTCAGGCCGGCCCGCTCACCGCGATCGAGGCGCAGGTCAGCGCCTATCACGTCGATTTCAGCAACCGCCTGTTGCAGATCAGCTCGACGCAGGTGATCGGATCGGTGCTCGGCGGTGCGAGCATCCTCCAGAACGTCGGCGCGGTGCGCACCAACGGCATCGACGCGGCGGCGACGCTGCGCTTCGGGCCGGCGGTGTCGCTGTACAATGCGCTGTCGTACAACCGGTCGCGCTATGCCGATGATTATACCAGCGGCAGCAGCATCATCCGCACCGCGGGCAAGGACGTGCCGAACGTCGCGCGCTGGCTCAACAAGACGGTGCTGACACTCGCCGACGGGCCGTTCGAGACGCAAGTGATCGGCGATTACGTCGGTCGCCGCTTCGCCACCTATACCAACGACCAGTCGGTGCCGGGGCGGTTTCTGCTCAATCTCCAGGCGGCCTATACGCTGCCGCAGGATCGCATCGCCGGGCTGCACAACCTGCGCTTCGCGGTCAACATCACCAACCTGACCGCGCGTCGCGGCATCTATGAGATCGGCGGGGTGGGGATCACGAAGACCTACAACACCTATGCGCAGCCGCCGCGGATGGCGTTCTTCACGCTCTCCGGCGGCTTCTGACCGGGCGGCGGGGCGGGGGCTGCGGCCCCCGCCTCACGACCGGCGGAGGCGACCGCGGAACAGGCCGCGGTGCGCGACCGCCTCGAACATCTCACCCGGCCCCTCGGGGTCGAGCACCTCATTGTCGGCGAGCCATTCCTCCAGCCCGTCGAGGTCGGGCACGCTATAGGGCCGCAGCGAGCGGCCGGGACCGCGCAATCGCTCGATCGTCTCGATCAGCGAGCCGGTCTGTTCGAGCAACTGGTCGACGCGTTCGGCGGGCACGTCGAGATGCTCGGCGATCAGGTCGCTGCGCACCGCGAGGATCTTGGCTTCGAGCCCGGCATCGGGATGGCGCGCCGCGTCGAGGATCACGTCGCATTCGGTATCGAGGCGCAGCGAGCGGTTGTTGATGTTGGCGGAGCCGACGCGCAACTGCTGGTCATCGATAATGGTGATCTTGGCGTGGCAGTAGATCGCGGTGCCGCCGCGCGTGAAGGGATGGTAGAGGCGCAGCCGCCCGTGGGTGTCGCGCCGCCGCAGCGTCTCGACCAGCCGCGCGCGCGCGGTGTCCATCGCCAGCGGTTCGAGCCAGCCTTGCGCGGTGAGCGGGTTGACGATGACGATCTCCGGCCCGTCCACCTCGTCGAGCCGCGCGGCGATCGCCTCGGCGATGCGACGCGAGGCGAAATACTGGCTTTCGCAATAGATATGGCGTTTGGCCGAACGGATCTGGTCGAGGAACAGCGCCTCGACCTCGGTCACCGCGGGCGAATCGGGCATCTCGGGCTGGCTGCGCGCGATGCCGAGATCGACGTCCTCGAACATCGTGTCGAGCGACGGCGGCCAGCAGCTCCCCGCGACCTCGACCGCCGGCAGGCTCGCGCCGGTCGCGAGCTGCCAGCGCGCACGGCACAATTCGGCGAGCGCGGCGGCGGCCTTGCCGGTGATGGCGGTGGTCGCGTCATGCCACGGCTTGTAGGGCTTGCCGCCGGGCAGCTTGCGACCCGGATCGTCGTCACGATGCGCGCGCGTGTCCCAGCGTTCGGCGGTCATGTCGATGCCGCCGCAAAAGGCGAGGCAATCGTCGATCGAGACGATCTTCTGATGGTGCGACGAGGCGGTCGGGTGATGGTGATCGAGCTTGACGTGGATGCGCGGGTGGCGCGCCCATTTGAGCACGGTGAACATCGTCTTGCCGCGCAGCACCGATTTGAGCGCGCCGACATCCCAGCGCAGCAGATAGAGTTCCAGCTCGGGATTGCGCTCGACCAGCCAGTAGAGGAAGTCGCCGACCGTTTCCGGCCCTTCGGTGCTGACCGTGCTGCCGACCAGCCGGATTCGCGCGTCAAAGTCCCAGCCGACCAGCATGATCCGCCGCTTGGCTTGCAGGAAGGCCTCGCGCGCGACGCCGAAATAGCGGTCTGCGTCGACGATCACCGACAGGCGGTCGGCGTGGGCGATACGCCAGACGTTGCGGTCGCATACGAGCAACCCGGATCGGTCGGTGCCTGAATCGCCCATAGGCCTGCGTCTGTCCTTCCTATCGGCCGTAGATGCGATCGAGCACCTCGGCGCTGCGCGCGAACCGGGCCGCGGCAGGATCGAATGCGGGCGAGGCAGCGAGCTGCTCCGCCCAAACGGCAGCCGACCGCGCACCCCAGGCATCGGGCGGCGTGGTCAGCGTGGTCGCGTGCGTACCGGCGAAATGCTGCGCCGTGAAGTCATAGAAGGAGCCATCGACGTTGCGCAGCGCCGCCCCGCCGCGGCTGCCGTAGAAGGCCGCCTCGATCACCGCGTCGCGGCCGGCGTGGAGATTCCACGAACAGGCGAGGCGAACGATGGCCGTGCCCGCGGTGAACTGCGCGACGGCATAATCCTCGACACCGCCGGGGGCGAGCGGCCTGCCGCCGGCACGCAGCTGCGCCGTCACGTCCGATACCGGTGGGAAATCGAGCGTCCACAAGGCGAGGTCGACGAGGTGGACGCCGAGGTCGATGACGCAGCCGCCGCCCGACTGCGCCGCATCGAAGAACCATGGCTTGCCCGGGCCGTAAGCGTTGTGGAAGGTGAGATCGATCGCGAAGACGTCGCCGAGCGTACCGTCGCGGACGAGGCCGGCGATCGCGCGCATCGCCTCGGTATGGCGGTAGGACAGGTCGACGCCGAGCAGCCGGTCGGCGGCGCGCGCCGCGTCGATCACCACCTGCGCTTCGGTGGCGGAACGGCCGAGCGGCTTCTGGCAGAACACCGACGCGCCGGCGGACAAAGCGGCGACCGCCTGATCGGCATGCAGCGCCGAGGGCGTCGCGATCACCACCCCGTCGAGCCCGAGCGACAGCATTGCGTCGAGCGATTCGACCACCGCTGCCTCGGGGGCGACGGCGCGGGCCTCGGCGACGCAGTCCGCCGACGGGTCGCAGATCGCCGCGACCTCGATCGCGCCCGTCTCGGCCATCGCCGCCATGCGATGGCGCCCGATCCATCCTGTCCCCAGAAATCCCACGCGTGGCTTAGTCATCACCCGTCCTTGTACGTAATTCCTCCCCGGGACGGGGCCAGCGGCTTGAGCATGCCCCGCATGCTCAAGGATCCGTCCGGGGGACGATCCGACCCGATGCCGGGGACCGCCGCGTAGCGGTGGTGGAGGGGGCTCGCCGCAAGCGATATCGTTTGTGGAGGCCCCCCTCCACCAGCTGCGCTGGTCCCCCTCCCCGTGCCGGGGAGGATTGCTATTCCAGTTCCACCAGCGCCTTGACGAAGCCGGCCGGCTTGTCGCGCGTCGCATCCAGTGCCTCGGCCAATTGCCCCAGCGGATAGCGATGCGTGTAGAGCGGCGTCGGATCGAACCGCGCGCTCGCCACCGCGTCGATCGCCTCGCGCAGACCCTGCATCTGCACCGCCGGATCGCGCTCGTGCGCGTTGACCACGTCGATGCCCTTCCAGTTCCATTCCTGCATGTTGACCTGGCGCGGCCCGTCCTGGTGATAGCCGGCGACGACCAGCCGCCCGCCGAAGCCGATCAGCGCGGTGGCGAGGTCGAGCGGCCAGGATTTGCCGACCGCCTCGATCACCCGCTCGCACAATCGCGGTTCGCCGTCGTCACCGGGGGTGAGCGCCTTGACCGTTTCGATGATCCGCCAGTGATCGTCCATCACGATCGTCTCGGCGGCGCCGTAATGGCGGGCGAGGTCGAGGCTTTCCTGCCGGCGCGAGATGGCGATGACGCGTGCGCCGGCATCGCTGGCGAGCTTGGTCAGCACCGCGCCGAGAAAGCCGATGCCGATGATCGCCACCGTCTGTCCGGCACGGATGTCGCTGCGGCGGAAGATGTTGAACGCGCAGCCGAGCGGCTCGCCCGGAAAGGGCTGCCCGTCGAGTGCGGCGGGCAGCGGCGCGACCCGGTCGGCCGGCGCGACGTCATAGCCGGCGAAGCTGCGATAGGAGAGCGCCGCGACCCGGTCTCCGACCGCCAATCCGCTGACGCCCGCGCCGAGCGCGTCGATCCGGCCCCAGCCTTCGTGGCCGAGCCCGCCCGGCTCGCCGGGATAGGTCAGCCACGGCAGACCCGCCCAGGGCTCGAGGTTCGAGGCGCAGACGCCGCAGCCTTCGAGCTTGAGCCGGATTTCGCCGGGGCCGGGCTGCGGCAGCGGCGCCTCGGTCAGCGTGATCTGCCCCGGCGCGGTCAGCACGGCCGCTGGCATGCGCTCTGCACCCAATTGGTTCTGCAACGATCTATCCTTCATGAACGAGCCCGGCATGGCGTCGACGCTGCATGGCAATATCGCCCGGCCGAGCGAACGCGGAGCGCGATCGCGCCGCCGCCGCGCGCGACGCTCATTCCGCCGCCACGGCGGAGGGGCGCGCCGGCGCATAGCGGTCGATCATCCAGGCGCAGAAATCGGCGAATTGCTGCGGGTCGCGCGCCGCGCTGCTGTGATGCGGCTGGACGCCGAGATGCTCGGGCGTGAAGCAGAAGGTCACCGTCACGTCGAAATCGGCGAGCGCCTCCATCTGCCGGTCGAACCAGTCGATCGCGTCCGGGCGGAAGCTGTCCGCCCAGCTGAGGCCGGTGCGCAGCCGCTTGGTGCCGAGCCGCTTCATCCACGCCACCGCCTCGTCGAGCCGCGGGTCCTGATAATGGAACCATTGCATCAGGCCCATCCGGTCGGCGACCGCGGCATAATCGTCGAGGCCGGGCTTGGCCGTGCCGTCCTCGCGGATCAGGCCCATGTAGAAGTGGCGGTAATAGCTCGACCCTTCCGCCTCGCGGTGCCGCGTCGTCGCGCCCCAGCTCTGCGGCAGGTCGAACAGCGAATACCAGAAGACGCGCGGCACGCGGTCGAGCAGCAGCTCGGCGGTGCGGCGCACGCCGAATTGCTGCACCTCTTCCGCGCCGAAGCTGCCGACGCCGACCTCGGTCGCCCAGATCGGCTTGTCGGGCACCACCGCCTCGATCTCGGCGATCTTGTCGGGCCAGGCGTGGATCGGCCACAGGTTCCAGTCGAGCGGAAAGCCGTGCACCGCGACGACGTCGACCGCGTCGAGTGCGCCGTAGCCGCGCATCCGCCGCACCCAGTCGGGATCGATCGGGCTCATCCCGCCGAGCACGCGCGTCACCGCCGGGTTGACCGCATGGATCGCCTGTCCGGCGCGGATCACCGTATCGGCGAAGATCGACCAGTCGGGATCGACCTCGACATCCCAATGCGACTTGTTGTTGGGCTCGTTCCAGATCATCGCGGCTTCGATCATGCCTGCCTCCCTTTCGCCGGATAGACCGCGGCCGGTCCGTATGCCTGATAGGGGACGGCGGCGATGCGGCACAGATAGACTTCGGCCTCCGGCTGCTGCTCGATCCGGAAGCCCGCCGCGCGCAACATCGCCGCGCTTCCCGCGGCATTGGGCGCCCACCAGTTGGTCCAGTCTCCGGCAAAGCGCTGCTCGATGAAGTGCAGCTTCGGATAGCCGGGTTCGTCGAACAGCGGCGGAGGCGTGTGCGTGCCGGGGACGAAGAAGGGATGGTCCTCCGGCACCGGGGCGATCTCGGTCGAACCTTGCTGCATCGTCTGGAACAGCATCAGGTCGCCGGCGACATGCTCGCGGATCAGGTCGAGCGCGAGCAACGGGTGGCGCAGATGGTAGAGCACGCCCATGAAGATGACGAGATCGAACCGCTCGCCGAGCGCAGCGACGTCATAGACGGAGAGGTTGCGGAACTCGATCCCCTCCTGGCCGAGTGCCGCGCTCGCCAGCCGTGCCTGGTCCAGATAGCGTTCGTCGCTGTCGATGCCGACGACCCGCGCGGCGCCGCGCCGCTTCATCTCGACCGAATAGAAACCGGCGTTGCAGCCGATGTCGAGCACCGACCGGCCGGTGAGGTCGGCGGGCAGCGCATCGGCGAAGCGCCGGTACTTGAAGCGGGGATAGTCGCCGAGGAAATGATCGGGCGCGGTGTGGATGCCGTGGCCGAGGTCGATGTTGTGGAACCAGGGGGCGAGGCGATCGACCTCGGCTTGCAGCGTTTCGGGTGTCATGCAGCGACCTGTTCGTTGAGGCTGATGAGCCTGGCGCCCCAGTCGCCGACGACGATGCGGCTGACCGAGGCGGGGCCGACGTCGAAGCGGAGCAGCCGGTCGAGCGGCAGGCCGAGCGCGAAGGCGACCGCGCCGCGGATCATGTCGGAATGGCTGACCAGCGTGATATGCGCGCCGTCCTGCTGCGTCGCGGCGGTGGTGATATAGCCGACGATCCGCGCCTGCGCCTCCGCCATCGTCTCGCCGCCGGGGACGCGGGCGGTGTCGCGATGATCGTTCCACGCCTGCCAGGCCGGTCCGCCGAGATCGGCGAAGGCGATGCCCGTCCAGTCGCCGAGGTCGATTTCGGTGAGCGCGTCGACCGGTTCGGGCGCCGGCAGGCCACAGGCGGCGGCGATCGCGGCGGCGGTTTCGCGCGTGCGGTCGAGCGGGCTGCATACGATCCGCTCGATCGGCATGTCGGCGCGTCGCGCTGCCAGGCCGCGGCCGAGCGCCGCCGCCTGCGCGCGTCCGGCCTCGCTCAGCGGTACACCGGCGCGACGACCCGACAGCCGCTGGTCGAGATCGATATGGGCCGCGTGGCGGATCAGGAGAAAGGTCGCCGTCACTGTCCCGCCATTCCGCCGCCATCCCCCATGCCGCCCGGTCATCCCCAACAACGGATTGATCTCGGTTAACGAGATTACCGCATAACCCCGTAGGAACAAAGAAGAAGAACCTTCGTTCCACAACCGTAGCGAATAATCGCCAATTGGGGGCGGGTCGGCGGTTGAACAGAAAAGACAGCAATACAGCGGTGGTGTCGTTGATCCGGATCAATAGACTATGACCGAAACGGTATTGATCACGGGTGGGGCGGGCTTCATAGGCCGCTTCGTTGGAGAAGAATTGCTGCGCCGCGGCAATCACGTGCGCGTTCTCGACAGTCTCATTCCGCAGGTGCACGGCGAGGTCGACCGGCCGCCGCTGCTCTCTGACGACATCGAGCTGATCCGCGGCGACGTGCGCGACGGTGCCGCCGTGACCCGCGCGCTCGACGGCGTCGACAGCGTCATCCACCTCGCCGCCGAAGTCGGTGTCGGCCAGTCGATGTACGAGGTCGAGCGCTATACCTCGACCAACGATGTCGGCACCGCGGTGCTGTTCGAGAAACTGATCGACCAGCCGGTGCGGCGCGTCGTCACCGCCTCGTCGATGTCGATCTACGGCGAGGGCCTGTATCGCGACGCCGACGGCCGTACGATCGAGGATGCCGAGCGCGGCGCGGTGCGCGACGGCATGGCGAACTGGGACCCGACCGACGCGCAGGGCCGCCCGCTGACCCCGATCGCGACGCCGGAATGGAAGCGGCCGAGCCTCGCCTCGATCTACGCGCTCAACAAATATGTGCAGGAGCGCACCACCCATATCATGGCCAAGCCCTATGGGATCGAGGGGGTCTGCCTGCGCCTGTTCAACGTCTATGGTCCGGGTCAGGCGCTGTCCAACCCCTATACCGGCGTACTGGCGATCTTCGCCTCGCGCCTGCTCAACGGCCAGCAGCCGATGATCTTCGAGGACGGCGAGCAGCGCCGCGACTTCGTCCACGTCAGCGACGTGGCGCGCGCCTTCGCCGATGCCCTGGTGCTGCCCGAGGCGGTCGGCGAGACGTTCAACATCGGTTCGGGCCAGGACCGGTCGGTGACGCAGGTCGCCGAGGCGCTGGCGAAGGCGATGAACAAGAACGACATCCGCCCCGAGATCGTTGGCAAGGCGCGGATCGGCGACATCCGCCATTGCTTCTGCGACACCAGCCTCGCCGAACGCCGGCTCGGCTTCACCGCGCGACAGGATTTCATCGAAGGGCTCGCCGAACTCGCCGAATGGGTCGGCGAACAGCGCGCCGAGGACAATGTCGCGCAGGCGCGGGCGGAGCTCGAACAGCGGGGGCTGGTCGCATGACGGCCGGTCTCGCAGAGCGATCCGGCGAAGCGGGAGCGTTCCGTGGCTGCTGAGGCGCCGATCCTCGTCACCGGCGGCGCCGGCTTCATCGGCTCGAACATCGCCGACCGGTTGGCAGGCGAGGGGCATGACGTCATCGTCTATGACGCGCTCAGCCGGCCGGGTGTCGAGCGCAATCTGCGCTGGTTGCAGGAGCGGCACGGCGCCCGGATCACCGCGATCCGGGCCGACGTCCGCGAGCGCGACGCGCTCGATCGCGCGGTCGCGCCGGCGCAGGCGGTGTTTCACATGGCGGCGCAGGTCGCGGTGACAACCAGCATGGACGATCCGCGCGACGATCTCGAGATCAACATCCTCGGCACGTTCAACCTGCTCGAGGCGGTGCGCCGCAAGCCCGGCACGCCGGTGATCTTCGCCTCGACCAACAAGGTCTATGGCGATCTCGCCGACCTCGAATTCGAACGGCAGGGCGAGGCCTATCAGCCGGTCGATGCCGGCGTCCGCCGTCACGGCATCGGCGAGGATCGGCCGCTCGACTTCCACACGCCCTATGGCGTGTCGAAGGGGGCCGCCGACCAATATGTGCTGGATTACGCGCGCAGCTTCGGCGTGCCTGCCGCGGTGCTGCGGATGAGCTGCATCTACGGCCAGCGCCAGATGGGCACCGAGGATCAGGGCTGGGTCGCCCATTTCCTGATCCGCGCACTCGAAGGCCAGCCGATCACGCTCTACGGCGACGGCTATCAGGTCCGCGACATCCTCGACGTCGCCAATGCGGTTGAGGCCTATCTGCAGGCGTGGCGGCGGATCGATACCGTCAAGGGACGGGCGTTCAACCTTGGCGGCGGGCCGGACAATGCGATCTCGCTGCGCGTGCTGCTCGCCCATATCAGCCGATTGATCGGGCGCGAGGTGGCGATCCATGCCGCCGACTGGCGCGCCGGCGATCAGCGCTATTTCGTCGCCGACACGCGCGCCGCGGAGGCTGCCTTGGGCCTGTCGGCGCGGGTCGGCTGGCGGGAGGGCGTCGCGGCGCTGGCACGCTGGCTCGCCGCCGAACGCGGCTTCGACATCGCCATCGCCGATCCGCAGCCGATGGCGGCGGAATGAGGCTGCTGCTGACCACCGATGCGGTCGGCGGCGTCTGGCAGTATACGGCGGAGCTGGCGGTGGCGCTCGCCGCACGCGGCGTGACCAGCGTCGTCGCGGTGCTCGGGCCGCCGCCCAATGCCGACCAGCGCGCGATGCTCGATGCGGCGGGCCGGGCAGTGACGCTCGTCGGCACCGGCCTGCCGCTCGACTGGACCTGTTACGAGGCCGCGCCGGTCGAGGCCGCGAGCGCGGCGATCGCCGCGCTGGCAGTCGCGCAGGGCGTCGACCTCATCCACTATAATATGCCGACGCTTGCTGCGGCGGGAGCGCCGCTGCCGTCGATCGCGGTGGCGCATGGCTGTGTCGCGACCTGGTGGCAGGCGGCGCGGGACGTACCGCTCGCCGCGGATTATCGCTGGCACCGCGCGCTCACCGCCGCGGGGCTGCGCGCGGTCGACCGGGTGGTCGCGCCGAGCGCCGCTTATGCCGAGGTCGTCGCGCGCCATTATGCGCTCGCCCGACCGGTGCTCGCGATCCACAATGGCCGCAGCCTGCCGGAGGTCGCGCCTGCCGGCGCGCCCGCCGATGTCGCGCTGACGGTCGGGCGATTGTGGGACGACGTCAAGAACGCCGCTCTGCTCGATCGCGCTGCGGCACGGCTGCCGATCCCCTTCCTCGCCGCCGGCGCGACGCGCGGGCCGCATGGCGAGACGATCCAGCTCGAGCATCTGCATAGGCTCGGCGAGGTGTCGGGCGCGCAATTGGCGCGGCATCTCGCGCGGCGCCCGATCTTCGTCTCCGCCGCGCGGTTCGAGCCGTTCGGGCTGGCGGTGCTCGAAGCGGCGCAGGCGGGATGTGCGCTCGTCCTCGCCGACATTCCGACGTTCCGCGAGCTGTGGGAGGGGGTCGCGCTGTTCGTGCCGGCCGACGGCCATGACCACGGCTGGTGCCGCGCGATCGAGGCGCTGGCGCTAGACGGTCCGCGTCGCGCCGCGCTCGGCGAGGCGGCGCGGCTGCGTGCCGCGCGCTACACACCGGCCGCGACCGCCGACCAGATGCTCGCGCTGTATCGCGCGACGCTCACCCGACCGACCATTCGAAGAGCCGCCGCATGAAGATCGTCTATTTCACCCACAGCCTCGTCTCCTGCTGGAACCACGGCAATGCGCATTTCCTCCGCGGCGTGCTCAGCGAGCTGCTTGCGCGCGGCCACGACGTCCGCGTCTATGCGCCCGAACACGCCTGGAGCCTTGCCAATCTCGTCGCCGATCACGGGCCGGACGGGCTCGACGCCTATCGCGCCGCCTATCCCGAACTCGGCTCGGTCAGCTATCCGCTCGGCGCGGATGTCGCGGCGATGGTCGACGGGGCCGATCTCGTCATCGTCCACGAATGGAACGACCATGATCTGGTCGCGGCGCTCGGCGGGCTGCGGCGGCGGGGCGCGCCCTGGACGTTGCTGTTCCACGACACGCATCATCGCGCGGTCAGCGAGCCCGATCAGATGCGCGCCTATGACCTGTCCGGCTATGACGGCGTGCTCGCCTTCGGTGAGGCGCTGAGCGAGGTCTATCGCGGCTGGGGCTGGGGCGATCGGGTATGGACCTGGCACGAGGCGGCCGATGTCCGTCGCTTCCATCCGCCGGCCGAGGAGGGCCCGTGCGACGGCCTCGTCTGGATCGGCAATTGGGGCGACGGCGAACGGACCGAGGAGCTGGAGACCTTCCTGTTCGAACCCGCGCGGGAGGCAGGACTGTCGCTCGACATCTACGGCGTCCGCTACCCGCAACCGGCGCGCGAGACGCTCGCCCGCTATGGCGCGCGCTATCACGGCTGGGCACCGAATGCCGCCGCGCCGGGGCTGTTCGCGCGCGCGCTGGCGACGGTGCACGTGCCGCGGCGCTATTATGCGACGATCCTCCCCGGCATCCCGACGATCCGCGTCTTCGAGGCGCTCGCCTGCGGCATCCCGCTCGTCTCGGCCCCGTGGCAGGACAGCGAGCGGCTGTTCCGCGACGGTGATTTCCTGATGGTATCATCGGGCGATGCGATGACCCAGGCGTTGCGCGACCTGCACGAGGATGCGGATCTGCGCGCCGCGCTCGTCGCCTCGGGGCGCGAGACGATCCTCGCCCGCCATACCTGCGCGCATCGCGTCGACGAGCTGCTCGCCATCGTCGCGCGGATCGCGCCCCACGCCCGCAAGGACGCTGCATGAAGATCGCCTTTTACGGCTCCAGCCTGGTATCGAGCTACTGGAACGGTGCCGCCACTTATTATCGCGGGATCCTCAAGGCGCTGCACGCCCGCGGCTATGACATCACCTTCTACGAACCCGATGCGTTCGATCGGCAGCAGCACCGCGACATCGACCCGCCGCCCTATGCCCGGTCGGTGGTCTATCCCGCCACGGTCGAGGCGCTGAACGGCGTGCTGGCCGAGGCGGCGGCGGCGGATATCGTCGTCAAGGCGAATGGCGTCGGCGTGTTCGATGCGGAGCTGCTCGACGGCATCGTCCGCCATGCGCGCGGCGACGCGCTGACCGTCTTCTGGGACGTCGACGCCGCCGCGACGCTCGACGAGATGCGCGCCGATGCGAGCCATCCGGTGCTGCGCGCGCTGCCGGCGCTCGACATGGTGCTGACCTATGGCGGCGGCCCGCCGGTGGTCGACGCCTATACCGGCTTCGGCGCGCGGCATTGCATCCCGGTCTACAATGCGCTCGATCCGGAGACGCATCATCCGGTGCCGCGCGACGAGCGCTTCGCCTGTGATCTCGCCTTCCTCGGCAACCGGCTGCCCGATCGCGAGGCGCGGGTCGAGGAATTCTTCCTCCGCCCCGCCGCCGCGCTGCCCAGGCAACGCTTTCTGATCGGCGGCAACGGCTGGGAGAGCAAGGCGATGCCGGACAACGTCCGGCACCGCGGCCACGTCTATACCGCCGAGCATAACGCCTTCAACTGCACGCCGCGCGCGGTGCTCAACGTCGCGCGCGACAGCATGGCGCATATCGGGTTCTCCCCGGCGACGCGGGTGTTCGAGGCGGCGGGCGCCGCCGCCTGCCTGATCACCGACGCATGGGAGGGGATCGAGCAGTTCCTGATCCCCGACGTCGAGGTGCTGGTCGCCCGCGACGGGCAGGACGTCGCCGATCATCTCGCGGCTCTGACCCCCGACCGCGCCGCCGCGATCGGCGAGGCGGCGCGCCGGCGCGTCCTGGCGGAGCACACCTACGATTTGCGCGCCGAGCAGGTCGACGCTCTGTTCCGGGCGCATCGCGCGCAGGCGGCGGCATGAGGCTCGTCGTCCTCGGCCTCAGCCTTGGATCGTCCTGGGGCAATGGCCATGCCACCACCTTCCGTGCCTTGCTCAAGGCGTTCGCCGCGCGGGGGCACGACATCCTGTTCCTCGAACGGGAGGTGCCCTGGTATGCCGGCGATCATCGCGATCTGATCGATCCCGAATATTGCGAGCTCGCCTATTACCGCGACCTCGCCGATCTCGGACGCTGGCGGGGCAGGGTGGCGCAGGCCGATGCGGTAATCGTCGGCTCCTACGTGCCCGACGGCGTCGCGGTCGGGCGCTGGGTGCAGGCAGAGGCATGCGGCGTCACCGCCTTCTACGACATCGATACGCCGGTGACGCTCGCCAAGCTGGCGCGCGGCGATTTCGAATATCTCTCGCCGGCGATCATCCCCGGCTACGACCTGTATCTCAGCTTCACCGGCGGGCCGACGCTCGACCGGCTCGAACGCGAATTCAAGGCGCCCGCGGCGCGCGCGCTCTATTGCTCGGTCGACACCGCCGCCTATCGGCCGCTCGACGTGCCCAAACGCTGGGACCTCAGCTATCTCGGCACCTATAGCGATGATCGCCAGCCGACGCTGACCCGGCTGCTGATCGACGTCGCCCGCGCCGAGCCGCAGCGCCGGTTCGCGGTCGCCGGCCCGCAATATCCCGCCGGCATCGACTGGCCGGACAATGTCGAGCGGATCGAGCATCTGCCGCCCGCCGGTCATGCCGCTTTCTATTCGGCGTCGCGCTTCACGCTCAACGTCACCCGCGCCGATATGATCGCGGCGGGCTGGTCGCCCTCGGTCCGCCTGTTCGAGGCGGCGGCGTGCGGCACGCCGATCATCTCGGATCGCTGGGACGGGCTCGACGCGATCCTCGCCGACGACGCGGAGATCATCCTGGCCGACACCGGCGACGACGTCCGCACGGCGCTGACGCGCGACGCCGCCGCGATCGGCGCCGCCGCGCGCCGCCGCGTCCTCGCCGCGCACGGCGCGGATACGCGCGCCGCCGAGCTAGAGGCCTATCTGGCCGATCGCATCACGGCGTGCGCGGCGTGACGGCGGCGACAGACGAACGCGCTTGCCTGGCGGAGCAAGCCCGGCAATGGAACGTTCCGGTAACGATCCTTGTTCGAGCAGGCTGATGAGAGACGATCCGACGCAAAGCGATCAAACCGACGGCGAGGTGGCGCGCTATCCGCAGACCGGGCGCTTCCTGATGGGGCGCGGCCGGACGCGGATGACGCCCGAGGAACGCCGCGTGCTGGAAGATACGGCGATGGCGGTGAAGGACTATCCCGCCCGTCATCATCTCGTCCGCCGTGGCGAGCCGGTCGACAGCAGCATGATGCTGATCGAAGGCTATGTGACGCGCTATATGGACGATCGCGAGGGCTATCGGCAGCTCGTCTCGGTCCACGTGCCGGGCGATTTCGTCGATCTGCACGGCTTTCCGACCGGGCGGCTCGATCATGACATCGGCACGCTCGGGCCGGTCAAGGTGGCGTTGTTCGATCATCAGGCGCTGGTCGGCATCACCGAACGCCATCCGACGCTGACCCGCTTCCTGTGGTTCGCGACGCTGATCGACGCGGCGATGCACCGCGAATGGATCTTCCGGCTCGGCCGGCTCGGCGCCGAGGGGCGGCTCGCGCATCTCTTCTGCGAATTGTATGCGCGGCTCGAGATGGTCGGGCTGGCGCAGGACGGACAGTTCGACCTGCCGCTGACCCAGCCCGATCTCGCCGAGGCGTGCGGGCTGACCGGCGTCCACGTCAATCGTACCTTGCGCACCTTGCGCGAGCGCGGCCTGCTCACCTTCAAGAACGGGCGGGTCGAGATTCTCGATCACCGTGGCCTGTGCACCACCGCTGAATTCAACAGCGATTATCTCTACTCGGACTGCGGCGTCTGGAAAACCTCGTGAGCATGGATGGCGGACATCCCCGTTCGGTCCAGACGGTGGCGGGGGAGGTATCGATCGAGGCCGGGCAGGTGCTGCTCGACGGTCCGGGCGGTATCGCGGTGACGATGACGCCGGCCGCCGCGGCGGAGACCGGGCGGCGGCTGCTCGCGGCGGCGGACCGTATCGCGACGCAATCGGCGGGGTGACGTGGAGGGATCAGCGGCTATGCTGGCCCGCCGACCCATCCGGAGATCGCCGTGTTCCCCCTGATCCTTGCCGCTGCCGTCAGCCTGCCGCTCGCCGCCGGTGCGCTGGTCGCCGGCGACACCGCCGTCGCCGAGGCGCGCCCCGGCGCGACCAATCCGCTGCTCGCCGACTGGACCGGCCCTTATGGCGGCGTGCCGCCGTGGGACAAGGTGACGCCCGAGCTGTTCCCCGAGGCGTTCACCGTCGGCCTTGCCGAGCGCGCCGCCGAATATCGCCGCATCGCCGACAATCCGGCGGCACCGACCTTCGCCAACACCTTCGTGCCGATGCAGCTCGCCGGGCAGCGGTTCGGCCGGGTGATGACGCTGTTCGGCGTGATGACCGGCAATCGCAACACGCCGGCCTATCAGGCGCTCGACCGCGAATGGTCGCCTAAGATCGCCGCCGCCTCCGACGCGATCACCTTCGATGCCAAGCTGTTCGCCCGGATCGCAGCGATATATGCGGCGCGCGCGCAGCTCGACCCGCAGCAGCAGCGGCTGGTGACGCGCACCTATGACAGTTTCGTGCGACAGGGCGCGAAGCTCAATGCCGCGCAGAAGGCGCGGCTGTCGCAGTACAACCAGCAGCTCGCCAGCGCGTTCAGCGAATTCTCGCGGCGGTTGCTCGCCGACGAATCGACCGCGATCGCGGTGACGGACGAGGCGATGCTTGCCGGCGTGCCGGACAGCGTCAAGGCGGTGGCGAAGGCGGCGGCGACCGAACGCGGCCAGGCGGGCTGGGCGATCGTCAACACCCGCTCGGCGGTCGACCCGGTGCTGACCTTTGCGCAGAACCGCGCGTTGCGTGAACAGGTGTGGCGCGCCTTCACCAACCGCGGCGACAATGGCGACGCCAACGACACGAATGCGGTGATCGCGCAGATCGTCAAGCTGCGCGCCGACCGTGCGCATCTGCTCGGCTTCGCGACGCATGCCGACTGGCGGATGCAGGATACGATGGCCAAGACGCCGGCGGCGGCGATGGCGCTGATGCTGCGCGTCTGGCCGGCGGCGACCGCGCGCGTCGCCGAAGAGGTGCGCGACATGCAGGCGATCGCCGACCAGAGCGGCGCCAAGCTCACCATCGCGCCGTGGGATTACCGCTTCTACCAGGAACAGGTGCGCAAGCGCCGCTACGACCTCGATCAGGCGGAACTCAAACCCTATTTCGAACTCAACAACATCATCCAGGGGTCGCTCTATGCCGCCAACCGGCTGTACGGGCTGACCTTCAAGGAGATCACCGGCACGGTACCGGTGTTCGATCCCGACATGCGCATCTGGCACGTCACCAATCGCAACGGCCGTGAGGTCGGCCTGTTCTATCGCGACGATTTCGCCCGCACCGGCAAACGCTCGGGTGCCTGGGCGAATACCTATCGCGGCCAGCGTCGCCTCGCGCCGGCACAGACGGTGCTGTCCTCGAACAACAACAATTTCGCCAAGGGCGCCAAGGGGGCGCCGGTGCTGATCAGCCTCGACGATGCGCAGACGCTGTTCCACGAATTCGGCCATGCGATCCATGCGATGCTGCAGGACGTCACCTATCCCGGCCTCGCCGGAACGCCGCGCGACTTCGTCGAATTCCCCAGCCAGGTGAACGAGCATTGGCTGCTGACCCGCGACGTCCTCGACAAATATGCCCGGCATTACCAGACCGGCGCGGCGATGCCGCAGGCGCTGCTCGACAAGATCGATGCCTCGAAGACGTTCAACCAGGGCTTTGCCACCACCGAATATCTCGCCTCGGCGATCGTCGACATGAAGCTGCACACGGTGGCGGACGGCGTCGTCGATCCGGATGCATTCGAGCGGACGACGCTGGCCGCGATCGGCATGCCGAACGCGCTGGTGATGCGGCACCGCCTGCCGCAGTTCAATCACCTGTTCGCGTCCGACAGCTATTCGGCGGGCTATTACAGCTACCTCTGGTCGGAGACGATGGACGCCGACACCTTCGCGGCGTTCGAAGAGGCGGGCAGTCCGTGGGACAAGGCGACCGCCGACCGGTTCGCGCGCATCCTGCTGTCGACCGGCAACGAGACCGACCGCGCCGAGGCCTATCGCGCCTTCCGCGGCCGCGATCCCGATGTCGGCGCGCTGCTGCGCAAGCGCGGCTTTGCGGCGGCGGCGGCACGGTGAGCAGCGCGGGCGCGCCGGCGGGGCGGCTCCGCTCGATCCTCGGCGGGTCGGCGGGCAATCTGGTCGAATGGTTCGACTGGTACGTCTATTCGGCGTTCGGCCTCTATTTCGCTCCGCACTTCTTCCCCAAGGGCGATCCGACCGCGCAATTGCTCAACACCGCGGCGGTGTTCGCGGTCGGCTTCGTGATGCGGCCGATCGGCGCGTGGATCATGGGCATCTATGCCGACCGGCGCGGGCGAAAGGCGGGGCTGACGCTGTCGGTGGCGCTGATGTGCGCGGGCGCGCTGCTGATCGCCATCTGTCCGGGCTATGATTCGATCCGCTGGGGGGCGCCGGCGCTGCTCGTCGTCGCGCGGTTGATGCAGGGCCTGTCGGTCGGTGGCGAATATGGCGCGAGCGCGGTCTATCTGTCGGAAATGGCGGGGCGCAACCGGCGCGGCTTCTTCTCGTCCTTCCAATATGTCACGCTGATCGCCGGGCAGTTGCTCGCGCTGTTCACGCTGCTGCTGCTCCAGACGGTGCTGAGCGAGGCGCAGCTCGAAAGCTGGGGCTGGCGCATTCCGTTCGCGCTCGGCGGGCTGCTCGCGATCGCGGTCTTCTTCATCCGCCGCGGCCTGATGGAGACCGAGGCCTTTGCCAATGCGCAGGACAAGCCCAAATCGAGCGGCTGGCTGCTGTTCACCACCCACCCGCGCGAGGCGGCGACGGTGGTGCTGCTCACCGCCGGCGGCACGCTCGCCTTCTATGCCTATACCACGTACATGCAGAAGTTCCTGGTCAACACCAGCGGCTTCAGCCGCGAAACCGCGACCTGGGTGATGACCGGCGCGCTGGCGCTCTACGCGCTGATCCAGCCGCTCGCCGGCGCCCTGTCGGACCGGATCGGGCGGCGGCCGCTGATGATCGGCTTCGGCGTCGCCGGCGTGCTGGCGACGGTGCCGATCTTCCGCGCGCTGGAGACGGTGCGCGATCCGCTCGCCGCCTTCGCGCTCGTCATGGCGGCGCTGGTGATCGTCACCGGCTATACCGCGATCAATGCGGTGGTGAAGGCGGAGCTGTTCCCGGCGCATATCCGCGCGCTCGGCGTCGCGCTCCCCTATGCGATCGCCAATACCGTGTTCGGCGGCACCGCCGAATATGTCGCGCTCTGGCTGAAGAGCGCGCAGATGGAGCGGGCCTTCTACTGGTATGTCACGGCCATGATCGCGGTGTCGCTGGTCACCTATTGGCGGATGCGCGATACGCAGGCGCACAGCCGGATCGTCGAGGACTGACGGTCAGGCGGCGCGCGGCAGTTCGATCGTCGCGCACAGCCCGCCGTCGCTGCGGTTGGCGAGCCGCACGTCGCCGCCCGCCTCGCGCACGATCGTCCGCGCCAGCGCGAGGCCGAGGCCGATGCCGCCGGTGTCGCGATTGCGCGACGTCTCCAGCCGGGTGAACGCCTCGAACACGTCGGAAAGCCGGTCGTCGGGGATGCCTGGCCCGCGATCGGCGACCTCGATACACACGCTGGCGGGCTCGGCGATCAGCCGCACCTCGGCGCTGCCGCCATATTTGACCGCATTCTCGATAAGGTTGCGGATCGCGCGGCGGATCAGCGACGGGCGCAGCCGCATGCGCAGCCGTGCCGCTTCCTCGAAGGCGACGTCCTGGCCGAGATCGCGGAAATCCTCGACCACCGCATCGACCAGGGCGGCAAGGTCGACTTCGGTCAGCGGTTCGCTCGGCCGCCCCATCCGTGCGAGCGACAGGATATCGTCGAGCGTGCGGTTCATCTCGGCGATCGTCTCCGCCATGCGCGCGCGGTCGGTATCGTCGTCGACCGATTCGATGCGGACGCGCAAGGCGGCGAGCGGCGTGCGCAGATCGTGGCCGATCGCGCCGAGCATCCGGTCCTTCTCGTCGAGCATCGCGGTGACGCGCCATTGCAACGCGTTGAACGAGCGGACGAGCAGGATGATATCGGCCGGGCCACGCTCGACCACGGCGACCGGCGGCTCGCCGCCGCCGCGTCCGAAGCGTTGCGCCGCCGCGGTCAGCTCGCGCAGCGGCCGCGCGATATGCCGTGCGATCCACAGCACCGGCAGCAGCACGACGCCGTAGAGGATCAGCGTCTGCAGGAACAGGCGCCAGAACAGCCGCACGCCGCCGTCGTCGTCCCATGGCACGATCACCGTCAGCCAGCCGTGTCGCGGCTGTTCGATCGCGATCAGCAGCATCTGTTCGGGATGGTCGCGCTCGCGCCGGACCCGTTCGCCGCGTGAGGCGTCGCGCCGCTGCGTCGCATCGTCGACCTCGGCCCAGTCGCGCAGGCCTGTGTCGATCCGCCCGACGTCGACGCCCTGTTCGCGCAGCTGCGTCCGCAGTTCGGCGGCGAGTTCGGGCAGGCGCGGCAGGCCGGCGGGGATCACCGCGCGGGTGGCGCGGCGGATGCGGCCATGGTCCGGCGCGATTGGTCGGCCGCCCTGCGCCTCGCGCTCGAGCGCGTCGGCGATGCGGATCGCCACCGGCCGCGTCGCCTGTGCGAGGCGGAAGGCGGCGCGCTCGCGCAGCGCCAGCCCGAAATTGACCGCCTGCGCGACGAACAGCGCGAGCGCGATCAGCACCGCCATCTGGCCGGCAAGGCTGCGCGGCCACCATCTCACAGCCGCGTCACCTCCGCCGCCAGCGTATAGCCGCCGCCCCATACCGTCTTGATGATCTCGGGCAGCTTGGCGTCGGTTTCGATCTTGCGGCGCAGGCGGCTGATCTGATTGTCGATCGCGCGATCGAACGCCGCCGCCTCGCGCCCCTGCGTCAGGTCGAGCAACTGGTCGCGGGTCAGCACCTGCCGCGGCCGCGTCACCAGCGCGAGCAGCAGGTTATATTCGCCGGTCGACAGCGGCACCGACACGCCCTCACGATCCACCAGGGCCCGCTCGCCGGTCTTGAGCACCCAGCCGGCGAAGGCATAGGAGCCGCTTTCCGGCGCATGCTGGCGCGCGCCGCCGGCGGTGAGGCGGCGCAGCACCACCTTGACCCGCGTCGCCAGTTCGCGCGGGGAGAAGGGCTTCACGACATAATCGTCGGCGCCCATCTCCAGCCCGACGATCCGGTCGGTCTCCTCCGCCTTGGCGGTGAGCAGGATCACCGGCGTGTCGCTGGTCGCGGCGATATGGCGGCAGAGCGACAGGCCGTCCTCGCCCGGCATCATCACGTCGAGGATGACGAGATCGATCGCATAAGCGGCAAGCCGCATCCGCGCGCTTTCCGCATCCGCCGACTGGGTGACGCGGAATCCCTGTTTGGTGAGATATTGCGCGAGCGGCTCGCGGATCGAACGCTCGTCGTCGACGAGCAGCAGGTGCGGCATGTCTCCCATCGCTTCGGCATTAGCCACGGCGCACCTCTCCTGCAAAGGCCGGACGGACCGAAGGCCCGTCCGATCCGTATCTTATTGCTCCGGCGGGGCGGGCGGCATGCCATTGTCGCGGGGGCCGCGCATCGGCCGCGCCGCGGCGAGTTCGGTCGCGTCGAGCCTGCCGTCATGGTTGGTGTCGAGCCGGTCGAAGCGTCGCCCGGCATGGTCGAGCGCTTGCGCACGGGTCATCGCCTCGGCGCCCTCGCGGGGCGGGCGGGCGCCGTCGCGCGGCGGCGGCGGCGCGTCACCGGCGCGGCGATCCCGGCCGCGCCATTGCGCCCGCATCGCGGCGCGGGCGGCCTCGCGTTCGTCCGGCGTCACCGTGCCGTCCTTGTTGGTGTCCATCGCGGTGAAGCGCGCATCCGCCTCCGCGAGCATCTCGGCCCGCGTGATGCCGCCGTCGTGATCCGCGTCGAGCCGCATCATCCCGCCGCCTGCGCCGGGCGGGGGTGGCGGCGGCGGCGGCGTCTGCGCGCCCGCCGCGCCCGCGATCATGCCCGCGGCCATCATCGCCGCCAAAGTCCTGCGTATCACCTGCACCTCCACCCCGGCGGGGCCGATCCCCGTCCATCCGGTCTTGCCTATCGTAGGCGGGTGTCGCCGGCGTGTGTCGGCACGGGAGAAAAGTGTAACAAGCTGTCGCGGGCGGTCGGTCAGCCGCGGATCGCGCGATCGTCGAACAGACCGAACAGCAGCGTCGAGGCGTAGATGGCGACGGCGCGATCGCGCGGCATCGCCGCCGCCCATTTGCGCATGTCGAACGCGGCATTCTGCAACGCCATCAGCGCCTGCGCCGCGATCAGCGCATCGACCGCGCGGATCGATCCTTCGGCGATGCCGTCCATCATCGTGCCGGCGAAACGGCGCGCGATCCGGTTGGAGCGATCGACCATCGCGCTGCGCACCTCGCCCGGCAGGCCTGACAGCGCCGTCGTGCGGAGCAGCGGCGTACGCTCGGCGAACTGGACGTCGAGCAGCGTCGCGATCGTGCTGACCAGCCGCTGCCAGTGCGATCCGCCCGCGGCATCGGCCTGCCGCTGCGTGTCGGAGATGGTGTCGAAGCTGCGCCGGTAGCAGGCGATCACCAGATCGTCCTTGGCATCGAGATGATGGTAGAAGCTGCCCTTGGTGACGTTGAGCTCGGCGGCGATCCGCTGCACCGAGGCGCCGCGATAGCCGAGTTCGTTGATCAGCCGCGTCGCCGCGAGCAGGAAGGCGGCGCGGCCCGGCTCGCCCTCGTCGTGCGTCAGGTCGATCGGCTGCGGCGTCCAGGCCACGTCCGCGGCGGCGATGCCGGATTCGAACACGTCCATCAGCCGCGCCTCGACGCGGGCATATTCGTCGGGCTCGTAGCGGACCAGCCAGACCGGCAGCCAGAAGGTGTTTTCGAGCAGCACGTGCGCGCGGGCGCCGAACAGGTCGGTCTCGGCACGATTGGCCGGCGGGCCCCACAGGCCGCGCGTTCGCCGGAACACCTCGCGCCAGCGATTCAGCAATCGGGTACGGTTGGGTTCCTCGGTCGCGCGCAGATCGGACAGCACCGCCATGGCGCGTTCCTCGCCCCGCTGGACGCGCGTCAACCGTTCCATGTTGAGCGACAGATAGCGTCGGACGCGCTCGCGCGGCGTCGCGGCGGCATGCGCCTCGTCGATCATCGCGAGCAACTGATCGAGCGTATGCTCGAACGCGGCGGCGGCGAGATCTTCCTTGCGCTTGAAGTAATAAGTGACGCTGGTGGTGTTGAGGCCGACGCGGCGGGCGACGTCGGCGAAGGTCATGCCTTTGGCGCTCTGTTCGTTGATCGCCTCGGCGGCGGCGGCCAGGATCGCGTCGCGCTTGGCGCGGAAGCGCTTCGTGCCCGTCTCCTCATCATTGGTGACGCCGGTGGCGTCCGCCTCGCGTTGCTCCATGCCGCCCGTCTACCAATGCTGGTTTCGAAGAAACAGTGTTTTCTACATGCCTTGCCGATCCTCGCCCGGCGGGGCGAGGGGGCGCTGGTCGGCGCTTTACCGAATGTGCGGTATGGCCTAGACAATGGCGAGAGAACGGCTGGAGAGGTTGGATGGATTTCACGCTGAGCCAACGCGAGACCGAATTTCGCGACCGCGTGCGCGCCTTCATCGACGCCGAGATCCGCCCGCGCCGCGCCGAGCATGACGCCGAGGCGGCGAGCGGCGAGCGGTGGAAGGTGATCCCGACGATCGAGGCGTGCAAGGCCATGGCCAGGGCGGCGGGGTTGTGGAACCTGTTCATGCCACCGCATTCGGGGCAGGCGCATGTCGACGACCGCTTCGTGTTCGAAGGCACGCAGCTCACCAACCTCGAATATGCCCTGTGCGCGGAAGAGATGGGGCGGATCGACTGGGCGGCGGAGGTGTTCAACTGCTCCGCGCCCGACACCGGCAATATGGAGGTGCTGCACCGCTACGGCACGCTGGCGCAGAAACAGCGCTGGCTCGCGCCGCTGATGCACGGCGAGATCCGCTCGGCCTTCCTGATGACCGAGCCGGCGGTCGCCTCGTCCGACGCGACCAACATCGAAACCTCGATGGTCCGCGACGGCGATCACTACGTCATCAACGGCTGCAAATGGTGGTCGAGCGGGGTCGGCGATCCGCGGTGCCGCATCGCGATCGTCATGGGCAAGACCGATCCCGACGCGCCGCGCCACGCGCAGCAGAGCATGATCCTGGTGCCGATGGACACGCCCGGCGTGACGATCGAGCGGATGCTCAGCGTCTACGGCTATGACCATGCGCCGCACGGCCATGGCGAGGTGGTGTTGCGCGACGTGCGCGTGCCGGTCGATCACATGCTGCTTGGCGAGGGGCGGGGGTTCGAGATCGCGCAGGGGCGGCTGGGGCCGGGCCGCATCCATCATTGCATGCGGACGATCGGCGTCGCTGAAACCGCGATCGAGGCGATGGCGCGGCGGCTGCTCGGCCGCGTCGCCTTCGGCAAGCGGATCGCCGATCAGTCGGTGTGGGAGCAGCGCATCGCCAAGGCGCGGATCGATATCGAGATGACGCGGCTGCTCTGCCTCAAGGCGGCGGACATGATGGACCGCGCCGGCAACAAATCGGCGCAGCTCGAAATCGCGATGATCAAGGTCGCCGCACCGACCATGGCCTTGCAGATCCTCGACGACGCGATCCAGGCGCATGGCGGCGGCGGCGTGTCGCAGGACTTCCACCTCGCCCATGCCTGGGCGGCGATGCGGACGCTGCGCTTCGCTGACGGCCCCGACGAGGTGCACAATCGCGCGATCGCCCGCGCCGAATTCGGCCGCCACGCCGATGCCGCCGCACCGCGGCCCGACCGGCGATGAAGGCGGCGGTGCTCCACGCGGCGGGCGCGCCGCTGACGATCGAGGACGTCACCGTTGCCGATCCGCTGCCGCACGAGGTGCTGATCCGTACCTGCGCGGTCGGCGTCTGCCGGTCCGACCTGCATTTCGTCGACGGCGTCTATCCGCATGCGCTGCCGACGATTCCCGGCCACGAGGCGGCGGGGATCGTCGAGGCGGTCGGCAGCGAGGTGCGCACGGTCAAGGTCGGCGATCCGGTCGTCACCTGCCTGTCCGCCTATTGCGGGCAATGCGAATTCTGCGTCACCGGGCGGATGGCGCTGTGCGTCGATGCCGCGGTGCGCCGGCCGAAGGGCGCGCCGCCGCGGCTGATGCTCGGCGACAGACCGGTCGCGCAGATGCTCAACCTGTCCGCCTATGCCGAGCTGATGCTCGTCCACGACCATGCCTGCGTCGCGATCGATCCGGCGATGCCGCTCGACCGCGCCGCGCTGCTCGGCTGCGCGGTGACGACCGGCGCGGGCGCGGTGTTCAACACCAGCGACGTGACGCCCGGCGAGACGGTGTGCGTGATCGGCTGCGGCGGCATCGGCCTCGCCGCGGTCAATGCCGCGCGGATCGCCGGCGCCGGACGGATCATCGCGCTCGATCCGGTCGCGGAGAAGCGCGCGCTCGCCGAGCAGCTGGGCGCGACGCACAGCCTGGACGCGGCCGATCCGACCGCGGCGGATGCGGTGATCGCGCTGACCCGCGGCGGTGTCCATCATGCCATCGAGGCGGTCGGCCGCACCGACAGTGCCGCGACCGCGGTCAAGGTGCTGCGCCGCGGCGGTACCGCGACGATCCTCGGCATGCTGCCGCCGGGCGAGCGGGTCGGCCTGTCCGCGATCGACCTGCTGTCGGGCAAGCGGTTGCAGGGCGGGCTGATGGGCAGCAACCGCTTTCCGGTCGATATCCCGCGGCTGGTCGATTTCTATCTGCGCGGCCTGCTCGACCTCGATACGATCATCGCCGAACGGCTGCCGCTGGCGCGGATCAACGATGCGTTCGCGACGCTGCGGCAGGGCGATGCGACGCGCACCGTGATCACCTTCGCATGACCGACACCATCCCAGTCGCCGGCAAGGATCGGCTCGACCTCGCCCGGCTCACCCCCTGGCTGGAGGCGAACGTCGCCGACTTCGCCGGGCCGATCCGCTATGCCAAATTCGCCGGCGGCCAGTCCAACCCGACCTATCGGATCGACAGCCCGTCGGGCGCCTATGTGCTGCGGCGCAAGCCGTTCGGGTCGCTGCTGCCCTCCGCCCATGCGGTCGATCGCGAATTCCGGTTGATCGCCGGCCTGCATCCGACCGGCTTCCCGGTCGCGCGACCCTATGCCCTGTGCCACGACGAAGGCGTGATCGGCGCGGTCTTCTACGTCATGGCGCTGGTCGATGGCCGATCGCTGTGGGACGGCACGTTGCCGGACCATGCGCCGGCCGAGCGCACGGCGCTCTACGAGGCGATGGTCGATACGCTCGCCGACCTGCACGCCGTCGACTATGTCGCGGCGGGGCTCGGCGATTACGGACGGCCGGGCAATTATTTCGCGCGCCAGGTCGAGCGCTGGACGCGGCAGTATCGCGCCAGCGAGACCGAGCCGATGCCGGAGGTGGAGCGGCTGATCGACTTCCTGCCGCGCACCGTGCCCGAACAGACACGCACCGCGATTGTCCATGGCGACTATCGCATCGACAATATGATCTTCGCCCCCGCCGAACCGCGGGTGACGGCGGTGCTCGACTGGGAATTGTCGACGCTCGGCGATCCGCTCGCCGATTTCTCCTACTTCCTGATGAGCTGGGTGACCGAGCCGGAGGGACGGTCGGGGGTGAAGGGGCAGACCGGTGCCGCCACCGGCATCCCGACCATGGAGCAGGTGGTGGCGCGCTATTGCGCGCGGACCGGTCGTGACGGGATGCCCGACCTCAACTGGTATTTCGCCTATAATCTGTTCCGGCTGACCGGCATCGTCCAGGGCATCAAGAAGCGCATCGTCGACGGCACCGCATCGAGCGCGCAGGCGGAACGGTCCGCGGCGCAGGTCCATCGGCTCGCCGCGGCGAGCTGGCAGTTCGCGCAGGCGGCCGGCGCGTGACTTCGGGAGGACAGATGGCACGCTTCGACGGCAGATCGATCCTCGTCACCGGCGCCGGCAGCGGCATCGGCCGCGCCGCCGCGCTCGCCTTCGCCGCCGAGGGGGGACAGGTGATCGTCGCCGATCGCAGCGACGCGGGCGAGGCGGTCGCCGCCGCGATCGCCGACGCCGGCGGCATCGCGCGCGCGATCCGCATCGACGCGGGTGACGAGGGTGACGTGCAGCGCGCGATGGCACGTGCCGACAGCGCGTTCGGCGGGCTCGACATCGTCTTCGCCAATGCCGGTATCTCGGGCGGCATGGCGAATATCTTCGATACCGATGTCGCGCTGATCGGCGAGGTGCTGCGCGTCAACCTGATCGGGCCGTTCCTCGCGATCAAGCATGGCGCGCCGCGGATCGCCGCGCGCGGCGGCGGCGCGATCGTGCTGACCGCGAGCGTCGCCGGCTTGCGCTCGGGCGCGGGATCGCCGGCCTATTCGGCGTCCAAGGCGGGGGTGATCAACCTCGCCGCGGTCGCCGCGCAGCAATTGTCGGGGAGCAACGTGCGCGTCAACGCGCTCTGCCCCGGCCTGACCGAGACCGGCATGACCCGGCCGGTGTTCGACTTCGCGCGTGACGCCGGCAAGGGCGACCGGCTCGGCCGGCTCAATCCGCTGCGCCGCGGCGCGCAGCCGGAGGAGCTGGCGCGGGTCGCGCTGTTCCTCGCCTCCGACGAGGCGAGCTACGTCAACGGCCAGGCGATCGTGGTGGACGGCGGACTGTCGTCGAGCCACCCGGTGACGCGCCAGGACTATGGCAAGACCGCGGTCTGACAGGTGCTTACGGGGGTGACTTGTTACCGTCACGATTACGGGGCAGCCTGCGCCCATGATGTTGCTGCTCGCCGCCGCCCTCCTGCCCACCGTTCCGCCGGCGCCGCCGGCCGAGCCGAGTCGACAGGCGCTGCTGCGCTGGACGATGAGCCCGGTCCTCTGCCGCGGCGGTGAGCGGGTCGCCGCCGAGCGGGTGGTGCGTCCCGCCGATCCGCAGGGTACGATGGTCTGGAACGGCATGTCGAACCTGACCCCGTTGGCGATCGATTTCCGCATCGATGCGACCGGCCGGCCGCTGTCGATCAGCCCGGTCCGCACCGGCTACCGTCCCTATGCGGATGATATCGTCCCCGCGCTGGCCGCGGCGCGCTTCGCGGCCGGCGGGGAACGCGCGGGCTGCACCGTCACCTTCACGCCCCATGTCGTGCCGCTGGCAACGGCATCGATCGCCGATCTTGCCAGTTATGCCGCGACCAGCCCGACCATGCCGCACGAAATCTGGGTCAAGCTGCTGCCCGCCGGGGAGGATTGCAGCAATCCCGAGCCGGAGGTGTCGCTGCGCGCCTTTCCGCCGTTCAAATCACTGCCCGCGCAGCCCGGATATCTCAGTACAACGATGGTCGGCTATAACGTTGCCGCGAACGGCAAGCCGGTGCGGCCGCACACCATCGCCTCAAGCGAATCGCCGGCGCTCGACGCGGCGGCGCGGGCGGCGGTGGCGCGGTCACGGTTCGAACGCGGCGTGCGGCACGGCTGCGCCTTCCGTTATTGGAAGGGCGCGACGACGCTGGCGGCGCCGCCTACACCTGAGGAAGCGAGCGTCCGGCCGGCGGACGCCACCTGTCCGCTGACGCACGACTATGATCGCAAGCCCGACCTGCGCTATCCTGCCGCCTATAGCCGCCGCAACATCGAAGGCTGGGCGATCATCGCCTTCGATGTCGCCTCGTGGGGACAGACAGGCAATATCCGTGTGCTGGCCGCCGAACCGGCAAGCGATTTCGGCGAGGCGGCGACCAGCATGGTCAGGGCGGTGACGATGCCACCGTCACCGCATGGCTATACCGGCTGTATCGAGCGCGTCTTCTACCGGATCGGCAAACCCGGCATGAAGGTGCTCCCGCCACAGCCGCCCTTCATCGACTAGCCGCGCCGGCGCATCAGCCCTTCCTGCGCGACGCTCGCGACCAGCCGGCCGTCGCGGGTGAAGATGCTGCCGCGGTTCATGCCGCGGGCGTGGCCCGCCCAGGGGCTGTCGGTGGTGTAGAGCAGCCATTCATCGGCGCGAAACGGTTCGTGCAGCCATAGCGCATGGTCGAGGCTGGCGCATTGCATCTCCGGCATCAGCCAGTTGACGCCGTGCGGCATCATCGCCGTCGCCATCAGCGCCATGTCCGAGGCGTAGGCGAGCGCGGCCCGGTGCAATTGCGGGTCGTCGCCGATCGGTGCGGCGACGCGGAACCAGGCGGCGTTGCTCGGCTCGCGTTTGACCGGCTGGAACCAGCTGCGCGGATAGAGCGGCCGCATCTCGATCGCATTCTGGCGGCGCAGGAAGAAGGCGCGAACCTTCTCGGGCACCTGATCGGCGATGGCGAGGCGCAGCTCCTGTTCCGACTTGAGCGCCTCGGGCGGCGGCACGTCGGGCATCGCATTCTGATGGTGGAAGCCGTCTTCGGGCAGCTGGAAGGAGGCGGCGAGGTTGAGGATCGGCTGCCCCTTCTGCAACGCGACGACGCGCCGGGTCGCGAAGCTGCGCCCTTCGAAGTCGCGGATGACGCGGAAGACGATCGGGAAATCCTCGTCGCCCGCGCGCATGAAATAGGCGTGGAGCGAATGTGCGGCCTTGTCCTCGACCGACCGCTGTGCCGCCTGCAACGCCTGTGCGATCACCTGACCGCCGAACACCCGCCCGCGGCCGCCCGGCTGGCGCGCGCCGCGATACAGGTCGGTGTCGATTTCCTCGACATCGAGCAGCGTCACCAGCATCGCCGCCAGCTCGTCCGGCGTTTTCCGGGGCGGTCCCGAGTGTGAAGAAGCCGTTTCGTCCATCAATATCCCGCATGCCTCGCCAGACGATCGGCGTGGAAGCCGACGTCGCCGAACAGTTCCGCGAGCACCCGCGCCCGCTTCATGTAGAAGCCGACGTCATACTCATCCGTCATGCCGATGCCACCATGCATCTGAATGGCTTCCTGTACCGACAGCGTCGTCGCCATGCCGGTCATCGCCTTGGCGACCGACACCGCCTCGTCGGCGCGATCGCTGCCCGCATCGAGCAATTGCTGCGCCTTGAGCACCGCGGCGCGCGCCACCTCCATCTCGCTGTACAGATGCGCGGCGCGATGCTGCAGCGCCTGGAAGCTGCCGATCGTCGTGCCGAACTGCTTGCGCTCCTTCAGATAGCCGACGGTCATGTCCATCGCGCCGCCGCCGACGCCGACCAGTTCCGCCGCCGCGCCCGTCCGACCGGCGCGGAGCAGGCGGCCGAGCGGGTCACGGCCGGCGTCGACCTCGCCGATCACCGCATCGGCATCGACCTCGACGCCCTCGAAGCGCAGGCGCGCGGCGAGGCTGGCGTCGGCGAGCCGCTCGGGCGTCGCGGTCAGTCCGGCCGCATCGCGCGGGACCGCGAACAGCGTGACGCCGTCCTGATCGTCCTCGCCGCCGGCGGTGCGTGCCGCGACGATCAGCAGGTCGGCGACATGGCCGTGGGCGACGAACTGTTTGGCACCGGTGAGGCGGAAGCCGTTGCCGGCCCGTTCGGCGGTCATCGCGATCCGGTCGCGATGCTTCGGCCCCTCGTCGATCGCCAGCGCCGCGATCGCGTCGCCGGCCGCGATCCGCGGCAGCCATTCGCCCGCCTGCGCGCTGCCCTGCAAGGCCGCCACCGCCGCCACCGCGGTCGACAGGAAGGGCGATGGGGAAAGGTTGCGGCCGATCTCCTCCAGCACCACGCCCGCCTCGACATGGCCGAGGCCGAGGCCGCCATGCGCCTCGTCGATCAGGATGCCGGTGAAGCCCATCTCGGCGAACTGCTTCCACAGGTCGCGCGAGAAGCCGGTCGGGTCGTTGGCGTCACGCAGGCCACGCAGATGCGCGACCGGGGCATGTTCGGCGACGAAGTCCTTGGCGGTGTCGCGGAGCATCGTCTGTTCGTCGTTGAGGTAGAGAGGCATGGTTGCATTCCCGTGTTCCGGCGGAGGCCGGAACCCAGGGTTCCGGGCGTGCCGCTTCATGGCCCTGGGCTCCTGCTTCCGCAGGAGCCCGATCTCGCTCTAGGTGCCCGGCAGCTCGAGGATGCGCTTGGCGATGATGTTGAGCTGGATCTCGCTGGTTCCGCCCTCGATCGAATTGGCCTTGGTGCGCAGCCAGGCGCGCGGCATCGCCCCGGTGCGCGAGCGTTCGCTCTCCCACTCCAGGGCGTCCGAGCCGCCCGCCGCCATCATCAGCTCGTGGCGGTCCTTGTTCAGCTCGGTGCCGACATATTTCATCATGCTCGGCTGGGCGGGATGGGCGAGCCCGGCCTTGAGTTCGTCGATGAACCGCTCGCTCATCGCACCGAACGCCTTGGCGCGCACCTCGAACAGCGCGATCTGCGTACGCAGCACCGGATCGGCGAGGCGGCCGTCAGCATCGACGCCGATGGTGGCGATCGCCCCCTCGACCAGCGGATTGCGCCCGCCGCCGCCGAGGCCCATGCCGCTGATCATCTCGCGCTCGTGGCCGAGGAGGTATTTGGCGACGTCCCAGCCCTTGTTCTCGTCGTGGATGCGATTGGCCTTGGGCACCTTCACGTCGTCGAAGAAGGTCTCGCAGAAAGGCGAATAGCCGCTGATCAGCAGGATCGGCTTGGTCGAGACGCCGGGCGTCGCCATGTCGAACAGCACGAAGCTGATCCCGCCCTGCTTCGATTCCTTGCTGGTGCGCACCAGGCAGAAGATCCAGTCGGCCTTGTCGGCATAGCTGGTCCACACCTTCTGGCCGTTGACGATATAATGGTCGCCGCCGTCCTCCGCGCTGGTGGCGAGGCCGGCGAGATCGCTGCCGGCATTGGGTTCGGAATAGCCCTGGCACCAGCGGATCTCGCCGCGCGCGATCTTGGGGAGGTGCTCCAGCTTCTGCGCCTCGGTGCCGTATTTGAGCAGCGCCGGCCCAAGCATCGAGATGCCGAACGAGTTGAGCGGATTGCGCGCGCGGATCGCCGCCATTTCCTCGCGCAGCACCTTGGTCTCCGCCGCGGACAGGCCGCCGCCGCCATAGGCCGCCGGCCAGTCGGGCACGGTCCAGCCGCGCTCCGCCATCGCCTTCAGCCAACGCGCCTGCGGCGGGTTGGCGGCGGGATCGTAGCGCCGCCCACCCCAGCAGATGTCGGCGTCGGAGCGCACCGGCTCGCGCATCTCGGGCGGGCAATGGTCCGCCAGCCAGGCTCGGGTCTGGGTGCGGAAGGTGTCGAGGTCGGTCATAATGTCCTCTCCCTGCGGATCGCTGGCGCGATCGCGATCGTTACTTGATGCTGCCGCTCTTCAGGCTCTGCGCGACCGTGAAGCCATGCTTCTCCAGCCCGGCGACGACCTTGTCGTAACCCTCGGTCTTCGCCCAGAACATCGGGCCGCCGCGATAGACCGGCCAGCCATAGCCGTAGATCCACACGACATCGACGTCCGACGCCCGCTGCGCCTTGCCTTCCTCCAGGATCAGCGCGCCTTCGTTGACCATCGGGTAGAGCGTGCGTTCGACGATCTCCTCGTCGGTCACCTCGTGCTGCGGCGTGCCGGTCTTGTCGCGCCAGTCCTGGATGATCTCGGCGACGCGCGGCGAGGGGGACGGATTGCGCTTCTCGTCATAGTCGTAGAAGCCGGCTTGGCGTTTCTGGCCCCAGCGCCCTTCGGCGGCGAGCGCGTCGCGGACGTTCTCGATCCGGTTCGGGTCGCGATGCCAGCCGATGTCGACGCCGGCGAGGTCGGCCATCTGGAACGGCCCCATCGGCATGCCGAAGGCGACGTGGACGCGGTCGATCTGCTCGGGCGTCGCGCCTTCGAGCAGCAGCTTGTTGGCCTCGACCTGCCGCGGCATCAGCATGCGGTTGCCGATGAAGCCATAAGTGACGCCCGCGACCACCGCGACCTTGCGGATCGTCTTGGCGAGCGCCATCACCGTCGCGAGCACGTCCGGCGCGGTCTTGGCGCCGCGCACTACCTCGAGCAGCTTCATCACATTGGCGGGCGAGAAGAAATGCATGCCGAGCACGTCCTGCGGCCGGCTGGTGCAGGCGGCGATCGCGTCGATGTCGAGATAGGAGGTGTTCGAGGCAAGGATCGCGCCCGGCTTGGCGATGCCGTCGAGCCGGCCGAAGATCTCCTGCTTGACCGCCATCGTCTCATACACCGCCTCGATCACCAGATCGCAGTCGGCGAGCGCATCGAAGTCGAGCGTCGGGGTCAGCGCCGCCATCGCGGTGTCGACCTGTCCCGACGTCATCCGCCCCTTGGCGGCGGTCGCCTCGTAATTCTTGCGGATCACGCCGGTGCCGCGGTCGAGCGCCTCCTGCGCCATCTCGACGATCGTCACCGGAATGCCCGCCGACAGGAAGTTCATCGCGATGCCGCCGCCCATCGTGCCCGCGCCGATCACGCCGACGCGCCTGATCGGGCGCAGCGGCGTGTCGGCCGGCACGTCGTCGATCTTCGCGGCCTGCCGTTCGGCGAAGAAGATATGGCGCTGGGCGGCCGACTGGTTGCCGGTCATCAGCCGCAGGAATTCCTTCCGTTCGAAGGCGATGCCTTCCGCGAACGGCAGCTCGGTGGCCTTGACGACGCAGGCGATGCTGGCGGCGGGCGCGTCGAAGCTGCGGAAGCGGCGGGCATTCTCCTTCTGGAAGGCGGCGACCGCCTCGGGATCGGGCTGCACCGTGCGTTCTGAGGCGCGCGGGATCGGCCGCACCGCCTTCACCTCGCCGGCGAAGGCGACTGCGTCGGCGGCGAGGCTGTCCTCGCCGACGATCCGGTCGATCAGGCCCGCCTCCTGCGCCCGCTTGGCGGAGATCGGGTCGCCCTTGGCGGTCATCTCCAGCGCCAGCCGCACGCCGGCGAGCCGCGGCAGCCGCTGCGTACCGCCCGCGCCGGGCAGCAGGCCGAGCTTGACCTCCGGCGTGCCGATCTTGGCGGAGGGCACGGCGACCCGGTAATGGCAGCCGAGCGCGACCTCGCAGCCGCCGCCCAAGGCGGTGCCGTGGATCGCCGCGACGACGGGCTTGCTGCTCGCCTCGATCCGGTCGACGACGGTGGGCAGCATCGGCTCGACCGGGGGCTTGCCGAATTCGGTGATGTCGGCGCCGGCGAAGAAGGTGCGGCCGTCGCAGCGGATCACCATCGCGGCGATCGCGCCGTCCGCCTCGCCCTCCTCGATCGCCGCTTCGAGACCCTGGCGGACCGCGGCGCCGAGCGCGTTGACCGGCGGATTGTCGGCGATGATGACGAGCACGTCGCCATGGCGTTCGGTGCGGATCGGCGAGGTCATTCGGGCATCCTTCCTAAGGGTCAATCGAGCGCCGCGTAGAGCATCGTCTTGAGCTCACGGCGGATCGGATAGAGGCTCGACGGCGTGAACTGCGACATGAACACCATGTGCAGCCGCTCGACGGGATCGATGAAGAAGGCGGTGGAGAAGATGCCGCCCCAATAATATTCGCCGACGCTGCCGGGGAGCATCGATCGCGCCACGTCCTGCGTCACCGCAAAGCCGAGCCCGAAGCCGGTGCCGGCATTGTGCGCCTCGCTGAACAGCGAGCGCGACAGGCTGGCGAGATCGCCGCCGCCGGGCAGATGGTTCATCCGCATCAGCTCCAGCGTCTTGCGGCCGAGGATGCGCGCGCCGTCGAGCGTGCCGCCCTGTTCGCACATCCGGCAGAAGCGGTGATAGTCGAGCGCGGTCGAGACGAGGCCGCCGCCGCCCGACAGCAGGCGCGGCGGCTTCGCCCAGGCGCTCTGCGCGCCGCGATCGTAGAGGACGCGCTCGCCGTCGGCGTCGAGGGCATAGCAATCGGTGAGCCGGTCGATCTTGTCGGGCGGCACGTGGAAGCCGGTATCGTCCATGCCGAGCGGCGCGAAGATCCGCTCGCGCAGCACGACGTCGAGCGTCTGCCCGGTCAGCCGCTCGATGACCGCGCCGAGCACGTCGGTGGCGACCGAATAATTCCATCCCTCGCCGGGCGGGAATTCGAGCGGCAGCCGGGCGAGCGCGGCGACGAAGCCGTCGAGGTCCTGTTCGCCGTGCCAGCGCTCCAGCCGCTGCGCGCGATAGGCGGCGTCGATGTTGGAACGGTTCTGGAAGCCGTAGGTCAGGCCCGCGGTATGGCGCAGCAGATCGAGCATGCGCATCGGCGTGGCGGGCGGACGGGTGACGAAGGGCATGCCGCCGCCGCCGCTCTGATAGACGCCGGTGTCGGCGAAGGCGGGCAGCACATCGTGCACCGGCGTATCGAGCGCGACCAGCCCCGATTCGACCAGCGTCATGAACGCCACCGAGGTGATCGGCTTGGTCATCGAGGCGATGCGGAACAGCGACCCCTCGTTCACCGCCGCGCCGCCCTCGCGCGCCGCACCCTGGTGCGAAAAATGGACGATCCCGCCGTCACGCGCGACGAGCAGCTGCGCGTGCGGCAGCAGACCAGTGTCGAGGTACCGCGCCTTTACAAAGGCATCGATCGCGGCGAGGCGTGCCGCCGATAGGCCGTGCCGGCGATGTGACGGCGCTGTCATGTGGTTGCCATACCCCATTTTCTAACTCGTGTTCCATATCGCCTTGAGTGAAGCCGGAATCAACAGTAACCTTTCGTCGAATTCGAACAGGGGCCGGCGTTTCGCGGCCGACCGAAGGGACGTGGCATGGCGGCGGGAGCGGGGCAGGGCTGGCCGGCGATGACGATGGCGGAGGTGCGCGATGCGCTCACCGCGCCGGGCGCGCGCTTCGAGATGGAGGAGGTGGCGATCGACGGCATCGCGACCCGGACATGGAAGAACGCACCCGCCTCGCTCGCCGCGCTGCTCGCCGCGAGCCGGGGGCAGGGCGAGCGGACCTTCCTCGTGCTCGACGACGATCGCGTCAGCTATGCGGCGCATCACCGCGCGGTGGCGGCGCTGGCCGGGCATCTCGTCGCGCTCGGCATCGGCCGCGGCGATCGCGTCGCGCTGGCGATGCGCAACCTGCCCGAATGGCCGATGGTGTTCTTCGCGATCGGCGCGATCGGCGCGATCGTCGTTCCGCTCAACGCCTGGTGGAGCGCGGACGAGCTCGATTTCGCCCTGCGCGACTCGGGCGCACGCCTGCTGATCTGCGACGGCGAACGATTGGCGCGGCTCGCCACGCCCCTGTCGGCCTTGCCGGAGCTGCCGGTCATCGTGACGCGATCGGCGGCGCCGGGGCGGGCGGTGCGGCTCGAATCGCTGATCGGCGCTCCGGCGGACTGGGCCGGTCTTGCCGATGCCGACCTGCCGCAGGTGGGAATCGCGCCCGACGATGCCGCAGCGATCTTCTACACCAGCGGCACCACCGGGCGGCCCAAGGGCGCGGTGCTCAGCCATCGCAATCTCGCCAGCAACGTCCTGTCGAACGGCTATGCCGCGGCGCGCGTCTGCCTGCGCCGGGGGGAGATCCCGCCCGAGCCGGCGCCGCGCGTCGCGCTGATGGTCATCCCCTTCTTCCACGTCACCGGCTGTTCGGCGTCGCTGCTGCCGCTGGTGGCGACGGGATCGACGATCGTGCTGATGCCGAAGTGGGACGCGACCCAGGCGCTCGGCCTGATTGAGCGCGAGCGCGTCACCACTACCGGCGGCGTGCCGACGATCGCCTGGCAGTTGCTCGAACATCCCGACCGGGCGCGCTACGATCTCTCCTCGCTGGAGGCGATCGCTTATGGCGGCGCGCCGTCGGCGCCCGACCTCGTCCGCCGCATCCGCAGCGATCTTAGCGCGGCGCCGGGAAACGGCTGGGGGATGACCGAGACGACCGCGACGGTCACCTCGCTCGCGGCGGAGGATTATCTGCATCGGCCCGACAGCGCGGGCGCGCCGGTCGCCGTCGCCGATCTGGCCATCCGCGACGCGGACGGGATCGCCGACCTGCCGCCGGGCACGCTCGGCGAATTGTGGGCGCGCGGGCCGATGGTGGTGCGCGGCTATTGGAACCGCCCGGAGGAGAGCGCCGCGACCTTCGTCGACGGCTGGGTGCGGACCGGCGATATCGCCCGAATCGATACGGAGGGCTTTCTGTTCATCGCCGACCGCGCCAAGGACGTGATCATCCGCGGCGGCGAGAACATCTATTCGATCGAGGTCGAGAATGTCCTCTATGCGCATCCGTCGGTCACCGACGCGGCGCTGATCGGGGTGCCGCACCGGACGCTCGGCGAGGAGCCGGTCGCGGTGGTGCATCTCTGCCCCGGCTGCACCGCCGATGCAGCGGAATTGCAGGCGTTCGTCCGCGCCCGGCTCGCCGGCTTCAAGGTGCCGGTGGCGATCCGCTTCATGACCACGCCGCTGCCGCGCAATGCCAGCGGCAAGATCCTGAAAAGCGAACTCAAGCATTGCTTCGTCACGGAGCAGGCGGACACCGCCTGACGATGCGGCAAGAAGCAGGATGGCGCCCGCAAAAAATACGCTAGAGCGGTGGGATGGCCGACGCTCCCGCTCCCGATCCGACCCCGATGACACCCGAGGATCAGGTCGCGCTCGGCGCGCCGCTGCTGCCCGGCGGGCGGTCGGAGATCGGGCGGATCGCGCAGCGGCGTGACCGGCTGCTCGCCGCGCTGACGCTGATCGCCGGCATCGGCCTGACGCTCGGCACGCCGTTCGCGCTCAAGTCGGGTGCGGAATTCTTCATGCCGCTCACCGCGGCGCTGGTGATCGCCATCGCGCTGGTGCCGGTGCTCGAATGGCTGGAGCGGCGGCGGATGCCCTCGGCGCTCGCCGCGCTGCTGTGCGTGCTCGTCTTCCTGATCATCGCCAATATCGCGATCGCCGCGATCGTCGTGCCGGCGACCGACTTCTTCCAGCTGCTGCCGAGCCGGATCAGCCGCATCCAGCACAATCTGTCGCCGCTGCTCGATCTCTATTCGACGCTGGAGAAGTCGGTGAACAAGATGTTCCGGCAGATCGCGTCGACGCCGGTGCGGCAGCCGCAGACCGCCGCGGTGGCGCCGCCCAGCTCGATCCTCGAACTCGCCGCGACCTCGGCGCCGACGGTGATCGTCCAGTTCTTCTTCGGCATCCTGATCGTCTTCTTCTTCCTGTCCGGCTGGACCGGGATGCGCAAGAAGACGATCACCCGCCGCAACAGCTTCGACGGCGCGATGGCGACCGCGCGCGTCATCCAGGATGTCGTCGACGACGTGTCCGCCTATCTCGGCACGATCACGCTGATCAACCTGACGCTCGGAGGCGTGGTCGCCGGCGTGCTCTATTTCATCGGCATGCCGTCGCCGCTGATGTGGGGCGGGATCGTCGCGCTGCTCAACTACATTCCGTATTTCGGGCCGATCATCGCCGCCTTCCTGCTCGCGATCGGCGGCATGATGACCTTTACCGACATCTGGGTGGCGATGCTGCCGCCGGCGGTGATGATCGGCTGTCATCTGCTCGAGGCGAATGCGATCACGCCGCTGATCGTCGGGCATCGGCTGACGATCAGCCCGCTGATGATCCTCGTCTCGATCAGCTTCTGGGGCTGGGTATGGGGGACGGCGGGGGCGTTGCTCGCGGTGCCGCTGCTGATCATCATCCAGACCGTGCTGGGCGCGGCGGGCAAGCCCGACATCGCCGGATTCCTGTTCGAACACGGCACGCTGGTGCAGCAGGAACGGCTGCGCCGGCGCCGCGGCGACGACGATGGCGAGCGGCCGAACGAATAGGCCGTTGACACCCCCCGATCGCTCGCCTAGTTGGCGCGCCTCAACGCTTTCAGCGGGTGTAGCTCAGTTGGTTAGAGCGCCGGCCTGTCACGCCGGAGGTCGCGGGTTCGAGCCCCGTCACTCGCGCCATTCCCTTCGTGGGATTGGGGAAGACTATCGGAACATGCGGGAGTATGTCGCGTCGCTCAGCCGGGCGGACGATCTGCTCCGACCGCGTATCACGCGGGTGTAGCTCAGTTGGTTAGAGCGCCGGCCTGTCACGCCGGAGGTCGCGGGTTCGAGCCCCGTCACTCGCGCCATCCGCTTTCGCGGATGAGCGTTCCCGCCGCGGCTAGCGCCAGCGGCCCGTCTCCATCCACAGCAGCAGCGGCTTCATCGGCACGATCCAGACGATCCCGGCGATGAGGTAGAAGGGCAATTGCAGCCACCACGCCCAGCCGCCGACGACGCCCGATGCGCTGACGATGATCGCCGACCACAGGCCGATCAGCGCGATGATGAGCAGCACGCCCGCGGGCTTGCGCCAACTCGGGGTCATGGGACGATCCAATCCGATTCGGTGACGATGGCATGCAGCGGTACGTCCCACGGATCGGCGGGGCAATGATCGACCTGCTGCACCGACCAGGCGACACCGACCCGCCACGCGAACGGCAGCTGCGCGAAGGCGCGATCGTAGAAGCCCGCGCCCTGACCCAGTCGATGCCCGTCGGCGTCGAAGCCGAGCAGCGGAGTGAGGATGATGTCCGGCACGACCTCGGGGGCGTCGGCGTCGGGCTGGCGCAGCCGGTAGAGCCCCTCGCTAAGATCGTCGCCGCACCGCCACGCCAGGAAGCGCATCGGCCGATCGCGCCGCGTGACGTGCGGCAGCGCCAGACGGCACCCGGCGTCGGCGGCGGCGGCGAGCAGCGGGGCGGGATCGGCCTCGCTGCCGAACGGCGCATAGCCGGCGACGACCGTCCCCGCGGTCAGGCGATCGGTGAACGCCGGCGGCACGCGCATCGGCCGGTCGCGCGCGGTACCGTCGCGGACGGCACGCAGGCGGGCGCGGAGGGCTGGCTTGTCGATCATCGCTCCGGTCGCGGCGCGGAAGAGAAAGGCGGGTGGCGGGACCGCCGTGGCCGTGTGCCAAAATATCCACCGACGCCCAGTAACGTCAGGTGGGGACCATGTGCGTCGGACCAGGGTCCGGGCAGGGACAGCCCCCTTGGATGATGAATAGCCTCAGGGATAAAGTAAGGCTCGTACCGGGCAGAACCCGCCGCTGCCTGATTTAGGATGTCGCGACGCCGGTGGCAATGGGGGGAAGGCTAACCCGCGACCGGATCGCGCTCCAGCGCATTGGCCAGTGCCTCCAGCCGGTCGGCGATGCGGGCGAGCGCCGGCTCGCTGACCGCGGCGCCCTCGGGCGGCCGGTGCTGGATCTCGTCGAGCGCGTCCGCCAGCATCAGCGCGACGAACAGCATCGCGCGCTCCCCGGGCACGTTGCCCGCGGCGCGCAGCGCGCCCGGCCAGCGTTCGTCGAGCATCCGGCCGAGCTGTTGCAGCCGCGCTTCCTCGCCGTCGCGGCAGGCGACGGTAAACGGCCGGGTGCCGATCGTCAGCGTCACGTTCGCCATCAGGATGCGGAGCCGCGGGCGATGACGTCGTCGAGCGCGCTCACCGCCTCGGCCATCCGCGCCTTCAGCGCGGCGTGGCGACGCGCGAGGGCGTCGCCGGCCCGGGCGCGCGCATCAATCGCGGATTCGATTCGGGCGATCGCAGCGTCGATGCGATCGACCGCACTAAGAGTATCGGGCATGCGGAGGGACGTAGGCGCGGCCGTGGCGAGCGGCAAGCCGGCAAAGTCCGTCCCGCAATCGGCCCGGCGCACGCCACGCGCGGTTGACAGACCGGGGGGCAGACTCGCAAAGGCTGGCGCGCCCGGCGCGGCCCCTGTGTCGCCGCGCAGCTCATGCATTAGCGAGGAGAGCCCAGATGACGGTGAAGGTTGCGATCAACGGCTTCGGACGGATCGGACGTCTGGTGGCGCGGGCGATCATCGAACGGAACGCCGGCGATCTCGAACTGGTGGCGATCAACGATCTCGCCGATGCCAAGTCGAACGCCTGGCTGTTCAGCCGCGACAGCGTCCACGGCAAATATCCCGGCACCGTCGCCGCGGAAGGCAATGACCTCGTCATCGATGGCAAGCGCATCCGCGTCACCGCCGAGCGCGATCCCGCCAATCTGCCGCACAAGGACCTGGGCGTCGAGCTGGTGCTCGAATGCACCGGCTTCTTCACCGATCAGGCGTCGTGCCAGAAGCATATCGATGCCGGCGCCAAGAAGGTGCTGATCTCGGCGCCGGGTAAGGGCGTCGACCTGACCGTCGTCTATGGCGTCAACCACGACAAGCTGACCGCCGAGCACACGATCGTGTCGAACGCGTCGTGCACCACCAACTGCCTCGCGCCCGTCGCCAAGGTGCTCAACGATGCGATCGGCATCGAGCGCGGCCTGATGACGACGGTGCACGCCTATACCAACGATCAGAAGATCCTCGACCAGATCCACCCCGACCTGCGTCGGGCGCGCGCCGCGGCGATGTCGATGATCCCGACCACCACCGGCGCGGCGCGCGCGGTCGGCGAGGTGCTGCCCGAGCTCAAGGGCCGGCTCGACGGGTCGGCGATCCGCGTGCCGGTGCCCGACGTCAGCCTGGTCGACCTGACCTTCACCCCCAAGCGCGACACGACCAAGGACGAGGTCAATGCGATCCTCAAGGCGGCGTCGGAAGATGGTCCGCTCAAGGGCGTGCTGGTCTTCTCGGACGAACCGCTTGTCTCGATCGACCTGATGCACACGCCGCAATCCTCGACCGTCGACAGCCTCGAAACCGCGGTGATCGACGGCAAGCTGGTCCGTGTGGTCAGCTGGTACGACAATGAATGGGGCTTTTCCAACCGCATGGTCGACACCGCGATCGTGATGGCGAGCTTCCTCTAAGCCGATGGGCGCCTCGGGCGGCGTGCTCGCCGGCATTGCCCGGCACGCCCGGCCCAAGGGGCCGATGGAGCTGCTCGATGCGATCGAGGTGACCGTCGGGGGCGGGCTGCACGGCGACTTTCGCGGTGCGGTCAAGCCCGGCGGTCGCGGCCGGCGGCAGGTGACGATGATGGAGCGGCGCGACTGGGACGCGGCGATGGCCGAACTCGGCCACGTCCTCCCCTGGCAGGAGCGGCGCGCCAATCTGCTGCTCGACGGCATCGACATCCCGCAGGTACCGGGCGCGGTTCTCCGGATCGGCACGGTCGAGCTGGAGATTTCGTTCGAATGCGATCCGTGCAGCCGCATGGAGACGATCGCTGAGGGACTGAAGGCGGCGCTGACGCCCGACTGGCGCGGCGGCGCCTGTGCGCGGGTGCGGCGCGGCGGCCGGATCGCGGTCGGCGATGCGGTGACGGTGATCGAGGCGGGTCGCTGACCCGATGGCATGACATGAAGGAAGATGCGATGACCAAGGCCTTCAAGACGCTCGACGACATGGGTGAAGTTTCGGGCAAGCGCGTGCTCGTCCGCGAGGATCTCAACGTGCCGATGGCGGATGGCGCGGTGACCGACGATACGCGGCTGCGCGCGACGCTGCCGACCGTCACCGAACTCGCCGATCGCGGCGCGATCGTGCTGATCCTTGCCCATTATGGCCGCCCCAAGGGCGTGCCGAGCCCCGACATGTCGCTGGCGATGCTGGCGCGGCCGTATAGCCACGTGCTCGGCCGCGAGGTGCGCTACATCGACTGGGAGGGGGCCGAGGAGGCGGTGGCGACGCTGCAGCCCGGCGATATCGCGATCCTCGAAAATACCCGGTTCTTCGGCGGCGAGGAGAAGAACGACGCTGCCGTGGTCGAGCGCTTCGCCCGGCTCGGCGATCTCTACGTCAACGATGCCTTCTCCGCCGCGCACCGCGCGCATGCCTCGACCGAGGGTCTGGCGCATGTGCTGCCCGCCTTCGCCGGCCGGGCGATGGAAGCGGAACTCGATGCGCTGGAAAAGGCGCTCGGCAAGCCCGAGCATCCGGTCGCGGCGGTGGTCGGCGGCGCGAAGGTGTCGACCAAGCTCGACGTGCTCAAGCATCTCGTCACCCGCGTCGATCATCTGATCATCGGTGGCGGCATGGCCAATACCTTCCTCGCCGCGCGCGGCGTCAACGTCGGCAAGTCGCTGTGCGAGCACGACCTCACCGGCACCGCCGACGAGATCCTCGACGCCGCGGATCGCGCCAATTGCACCGTCCATCTGCCCTATGACGTGGTGGTCGCGAAGGAATTCCGCGCCAATCCGCCGGTCCGCACGATCAACGTCCATGAGGTCGCGGCGGACGAGATGATCCTCGACGTCGGGCCGAGCGCGGTCGAGGCGCTGGGCGACGTGCTCAAGAACTGCCGCACTCTGGTGTGGAACGGCCCGCTCGGCGCGTTCGAGACCGCGCCGTTCGACGTCGCCACCGTCAGCCTCGCGCGCACCGCGGCGGCGCTGACGCAGGACGGCAGCCTCGTCTCGGTCGCCGGCGGCGGCGATACCGTCGCCGCGCTCAACCAGGCGGGGGTGGCGGATCGCTTCACCTTCGTCTCGACCGCGGGCGGCGCCTTCCTCGAATGGATGGAAGGCAAGGACCTGCCCGGCGTCGCCGCGCTGATCCGCGGTTGATCGGACGGGGCGCCGCTCAGGCGGGCGGCGCCTCGGCGAGCAGCGGCGCGAGGATCGTGTTGAGATCGTCGAGTTCGAACGCCGCCGCCTTGGCGTAGCGGACGACGCCGGCGCGATCGATGACGTAATTGGTCGGCAGCGCGTTGCCGATCAGCGGATAGGCGCCCTTCACCCGTCGCGCCGGGGTGATCGCCAGCGCCGCGAACAGCGGCTTCATCCGGAAGGCCGGCACCGAATCCTCGGTCGCGATCGCGAAGACACGCAGGCCATGGCGCTTCTGCATGCGATAATAGCCGTCGAGCAGCGGCAGTTCGTGGCGACACGGCCCGCACCAGGTCGCCCAGAAATTGAGCACCACCACCTCGCCGCGCAGGTCGGCGAGCTTGACCTTGCTGCCGTCGATCAGCGTCAGCTCGGCCGGTGGCGCCGGCCGCCCGACCACCGAGGCCGGCGGATCGGCGCGGGTTGCCGGCGCGGCGACGCAGAAGGCGACGGCGGCGGCCGCATATCGAAAAGCCCGCATGATGATCTCCCCCCGCGACCATCTGATCACGCCCGCGGCGGACCGGTCAAGCCGGGCCGGCTAAACGGTTGATCAAAGTCCCCGTCCGCAGTAGGTTAAACGCGTTAAACAGGCAGGTGGCATGCTCGGCGTTCGACTCGACACGGAATTGGAGGAGCGGCTCGCCGCCGTCGCGCGCACGCAGGGGCGCAGCAAGAGCGATATCGCACGCGAGGCGGTGCGCCGCTACGTCGATCTGCACGACGAGGCCTATCGGCGCGAGGCACGCCGCCAGTCGACCCGCGCCTCGGCGCGCATTTCGGTCGCCGACGGCGTCTTCTGGCAGGATGGCGCGGCGTGGAGATAAGCCATGGCGCGATCGTGCTGGCCGACGGCCCGGCAGGCGAGCCGCAGCGGCCCTGCGTCGTCGTCCAGTCGGATCTGTTTAATGCGACGCATGCGACGATCACCGTCTGCCCGCTGACCAACGTCATCGGCGGCGAGGCGCTGTTCCGCGTCGTCATGTCGCCGCGCGAGCACAATGGCCTCACCGCCGAATGCGAAGTGCAGATCGACCGTATTTCGAGCATCGCGCGCGAGCGGATCACGCAGGTGATCGGCCATGCCAGTCCCACCCGCATGGAGCAGATCGACCAGGCGTTGCGCCGCTGGCTGATGCTCTGACCCTATCCGTCCCAAGGAGCCGACCCATGACCACCAACGTCACGCCCGCCGTCAAGGCGATCCTCGACAAATATGAAGCGACCAGCCCGGCGGTGAAGGCGAACCTCGCCCGCATCCTGATGCACGGCAAATTGGGCGGCACCGGCAAGCTGGTGATCCTGCCGGTCGACCAGGGGTTCGAGCACGGGCCGGCACGCTCCTTCGCGGTCAACCCGCCCGCCTATGATCCGCACTATCATTACCAGATCGCGGTCGACGCCGGCCTGTCGGCCTATGCCGCGCCGCTCGGCCCGCTCGAGGCGGGGGCGGATACCTTCGCCGGGCAGATCCCGACCATCCTCAAGATGAACAGCTCGAACAGCTGGGCGACGAGCATCGATCAGGCGGTGACGGCGAGCGTCTCGGATGCGCTGCGGCTCGGTTGCGCGGCGATCGGCTTCACCATCTATCCGGGATCGGACGCGATCTTCGAGCAGATGGAGGAGATCCGCGAGCTGAGCGAGGAGGCCAAGTCGGTCGGCATCGCCACGGTGATCTGGAGCTATCCGCGCGGCGGCAAGCTCAGCAAGGACGGCGAGCTCGCGCTCGATGTCGGCGCCTATGCCGCGCATATGGCGGCGCTGCTTGGCGCGCATATCATCAAGGTCAAGCTGCCCTCCGCGCATATCGAGCAGGAAGAGGCCAAGCGTGTCTACGAAGGCACCGACTGGTCGAACCAGGCCGATCGCGTCCGTCACGTCGTCCAGGCGAGCTTCGCCGGCCGGCGCATCGTCGTCTTCTCGGGCGGCGCGGCGAAGGGGGCGGATGCCGTCTATCAGGACGCGCGCGACATCCTCGCCGGCGGCGGCAACGGTTCGATCATCGGCCGCAACACCTTCCAGCGCAGCCGCGAGGATGCGCTCGACATGCTCGGCAAGCTGATCGCCATCTACAAGGGCGAGGCGGCCTGACGCGATGACGTACGCCGCGTCGGAGCCGGATCACGATCCGCCCGGCGCGGCTGCGACCGCAGCTGTACTCGACCTGCCGCAGCGCTTCGCCTATCATCGCTCGGTGGCGCCCTTGTTGTGGATGCTGGTTGTGATTGGTTCGATCGAGCTCGCGGTCACGCATCTGCTCGTCGCGCTGTGGAGCCGTCCGGTGGCGCTGGCCGTGTCCGCCGTCACGCTGGCGGCGCTGGCCTGGCTGGTGCGCGCCTTGCTGATGATGAAGCGTCGCCCCGTGCTGCTCGATCACGCGCGGCTGGTGATGCAGGTGGGCACGATCCGGCGTGTCGATATCCCCCGCGACGCCATCGCCGGACTGAGGCCGTCGCTGCCCGCGGCGGCGCTGAAGCAGCGTTCGACGCTGAACCTCGCGCTGCTCGCCTATCCCAACGTCGTCGTCGATCTGCGCCGGCCGCTGCCGGGACGTCGCGGCATCGTCACGATCGCGCACCGGCTCGATGATCCTGCCGCTTTCGTCGCGGCGTGGAAGGCGCTAGGCGCTCAGCGATGACCGAAGACGATCCGCTGGGCCCGCTCGACCCTGATTTCGCCGCGCATTTCGAGCGTGCCGACCGCCGGCCGCCGTGCCAGCTCTATCTGATCTCGCCGCTCGACGTCACCGGCGGCTTCGCCGACCGGCTCGCGCGCGCGCTCGACGCCGGGCCGGTCGCGGCCTTCCAGCTGCGCATCAAGGATGTCGACCAGCATAGTGCCGCCAAGCTGGCCGAGCCGCTGCAGCGGATCTGCGCCGATCGCGAGGTTGCGTTCATCGTCAACGACAGTATCGCGCTGGCCAAGCGGCTCGGCGCCGACGGCGTGCATCTCGGCCAGGAGGACGGCGATCCGCGCGAGGCGCGCGACGCGCTCGGGCCGACCGTGCAGATCGGCGTGACCTGCCACGACAGCCGTCATCTCGCGATGGAGGCGGGCGAGGCCGGCGCGGATTATGTCGCCTTCGGTGCCTTCTTCCCGACGACGACCAAGACGGTCGAGCATCATGCCGATCCGTCGATCCTGTCGTGGTGGGCGTCGATGTTCGAACTGCCGAGCGTCGCGATCGGCGGCATCACCCCGGTCAACGCACCCGCGCTGGTGACGGCGGGCGCCGATTTCCTCGCCGTGTCGGGCGCGGTCTGGGGCGGTGACGAGGCGGCGGCGGTGCGCGCTTTCGCGGCGGTGCTGGCGGGCTGACGCCGACAGTCTTGCGGCGACGCCGCGGCAGATTGTACAATCCTCCCCGGGGAAACGGGTGGGGTTTTGTAAAGTGTTGAAAGTATTGGTGTGGGCCGCGGTCGGTTGGCTGGTTGCGGCGGGCGTCCTCACGACCTCGAAGGCGGTGGCGCAACAACGGCGTGACTATGTGACGCCGAGCATCGCCGCGCATGCCGGTCTCGCCGCCTTGTCGCAAGCCTGCACGATGCGCGTCCCGCCGCCGTTGATCGCGGCGAAGACCCGGTTGCAGTCGCTGGCGGTGCGCAACGGCTGGCCGGTGCCGCGCTTCGAGGCGACCTATGCCGCCGCGCTCGCGCTCGCCGTGCGGCGGATCGCCACCACGCAGCCGGGACAGCGCGCGCAGGCCTGCGGGCGGTTGCGGGCGATGGCGGGGGAGCCTGCGCACCCGGCTCCGGTGGGATAGGGCGCGGCAGGCAACCCGCCGGCGCTTCGGCCGTTTGATCCACCAGCGTAACGGTCGGAAAGGACGGCGGCATGAGGATGGCAATGGCAGCGGCCTGGCTCGCAGGCATGGCGATCGCCGCGCCGACGGCGGCGCAGCAGCGGCCGGCCGTACAGAGCGCGCCGGCGATCGACCGCACCATCCTCCACGTCCAGGTCATCCTCGACTCGCTCGGCTTCGGCCCCGGGGTGATCGACGGCAAGGGCGGACAGTCGCTCGCCGCGGCGCTCAAGGGCTTCCAGGAGGCGAAGGGCCTGCCGCGTACCGGCAAGCCCGACGCGGCGACCTTGCAGGCGCTCTATCCCTATCGCGCCAAGCGCCCGACCGCGCGCTTCGTGGTGACGCGCGAGGCGCTCGCCGGTCCCTATTACAATCCGCTGCCGAGGGATTATGGCGAACAGGCGAAGCTGCCGGGCATCGGCTATGCGACGCCGATGGAGAAGCTGGCGGAGATGTTCCACACCCAGCCGGCGGTGCTGATCGCGCTCAACTCGCCCGACACCCGGCTCAAGGTCGGCGATGCGATCATCGTCCCCAATGTGCTGCCCGCGAGCCGCGCCTATGACCCCAAGCTGCCCGATCACTGGCGGCAGACGCTCGCTATGCTCAACGTCGACGCGCGTCAGCCGACCGCCGACCACATCATCGTCGACAAGTCGGACAAGGTGCTGCGCGTCCTCGACAAGGACGATCGTCTGATCGCGCAGTTCAGCGCGACGATGGGGTCGCAGCACGATCCGCTGCCGCTCGGCCGCTGGACGATCAACGGCGCCGACTATAACCCCAAATTCCACTATAATCCGGCGCTGTTCTGGGATGCCAAGACGGGCGACGAGAAGGAGATGCTGCCGCCGGGGCCGAATGGACCGGTCGGCGTCGTCTGGCTCGACCTGTCGAAGGAGCATTACGGCATCCACGGCACGCCGCATCCCGAACTGATCGGCCGAACCGAGAGCCATGGCTGCATCCGCCTGACCAACTGGGATGCGGCGCGGCTCGCACAGATGGTCAGGCCGGGCACCAAGGCGGTGTTCAAGGCGTGAGCGGGCGCCGGTATGGCGGCGGCTATAATGAGGGCAGGCGGTTGTCGCGACGATACCGGCCGCGACGGGCAGGGGATGATATGACGGATCGCGGGATGCGCGCTGGATCGTGGTCGGAAGCTAGCCGCCCGCCGCGACGCGCCCCGGGGTCCGTGGCATGACCCGTTTCGGCTGGATCGTCCTCACGGTCTTCGTCCTCGTTGCCGCGGGGTTCGCCGCGATGACCAGCTTCGGCACCGCCCGTCATCGCCGCCTCGACACGGCGGTGACGCAGCCTTTGCCATCGTCGCCGCCTGCCGCCAGCGCCGCGCTGCTCACCGTGCCGGTGAAGGGCGTGCGGCGCGAGGCGATCGTCGACAGCTGGAACGACGCACGCGGCGGCGGCACGCGCGGGCATCACGGAACGGATATTCCCGCCGCCGCCGGCACGCCCGTCGTCGCCGCGGCGGCAGGGACGGTCGAGAAGCTGTTCCAGTCGAATCTCGGCGGCACCACCGCCTATGTCCGTTCGCTGGACCGGCGCTGGATCTATTATTACGCGCACCTCTCCGGTTATGCGCCGGGCCTGCACGAGGGGCAGGGGGTGCGGGCGGGCGAGCCGATCGGTTTCGTCGGCGACACCGGCGACGCCGGACCCGGCAATTATCATCTTCATTTCGGCCTGCAGCGGATGCGGCCGGACGAACGCTGGCACCAGGGCATAGACGTCAATCCCTTTCCGCTGCTTGCCGCGCGCGGGCAGGGACGGTAAGGAGCGCGACCGGGCGTGCGCCGGACGCGCGCCTCTCTCGCTCTTTCCAATAGGTTCAGATCCATGAAGATCAGCGGCGTGGACATCCGTCCCGGCAACATCATCGAATATGAGGGCGGCATCTGGCGCGCCGTCAAGATCCAGCATACGCAGCCCGGCAAGGGTGGCGCCTATATGCAGGTCGAGATGAAGAACCTGATCGACGGCCGCAAGAACAACGTCCGCTTCCGCTCCGCCGAAACGGTCGAGCGCGTCCGCCTCGACACCAAGGACTTCCAGTTCCTGTTCCGCGACGGCGATGCGCTGACCTTCATGGACAAGGACAATTACGAGCAGATCACGCTCGATGCCGGTATCCTCGGCGATGCTGCGGCCTTCCTGCAGGACGGCATGGACGTGGTGCTCGAACTCTATGACGAAAAGCCGATTTCGGTCGAACTGCCGAGCACGATCGAGGCGATGATCGTCGAGGCCGATGCGGTGGTGAAGGGCCAGACCGCATCGTCGTCGTACAAGCCGGCGATCCTCGACAATGGCGTGCGCGTGATGGTGCCGCCGCATATCGGCGCGGGCACGCGCATCGTCGTCGACGTCTACGAACAGACCTACGTCCGCCGGGCGGACTGACGACCTATCCCTTTCCCTGCGGGAGAGGGTGGCCGAATGTTACGAGGTCGGGTGAGGGCAGGTCCTTCTTCCGGCCTCACCCTCCCACCGCCTGCGGCGGCGGGCCCAGCTGCGGGGTGGACTACGCCCCGCGTGATTCAGGTCATGCCCGGGGCATGACCTACCCCGCAACTCTCTCCCGGTGGGAGAGGGGTATAGAGAAGACTTATGCCCTCCCATTCCGGCCTCTTCACCGTCATCGAACGCGCCGCGCGCAAGGCCGGCACGGCGCTGCGCCGCGACTTCAACGAGGTCCAGCACCTCCAGGTCAGCCGCAAGGGGCCTGCCGACTTCGTGTCGATCGCCGACAAGCGCGCCGAACAGACGCTGTTCGACGAATTGCGCCGCGCGCGCCCGGACTGGGGATTCCTGATGGAAGAGGGCGGTGAGGTCGCGGGGGATCCCGACAAGCCGCGCTTCATCATCGATCCGCTCGACGGCACCTCCAACTTCCTGCACGGTATCCCGCATTTCGCCATCTCGATCGCGGTCGAGGAGCCGACCCCGGCGGGCAAGCGTGAGATCACCACGGCCCTGGTCTACCAGCCGCTCACCGACGAGAGCTTCTGGGCAGAGAAGGGGCGCGGCGCGTGGCTCACCGACCAGCGGCTGCGCGTCTCGGCGCGGCGCGATCTGTCGGAAGCGCTGATCGCGACCGGCATCCCGTTCCTCGGCCATGGCGATTTCGTCCAGTGGAGCCGCATCTTCGGTGCGATCGCCCCCGAGGTCGCCGGCATCCGCCGCTTCGGTGCGGCGGCGCTGGATCTCGCCTGGGTCGCGGCGGGCCGGTTCGACGGCTATTGGGAATCGGGGCTCAAGCCCTGGGACGCCGCCGCGGGCATGCTGCTGGTCAAGGAGGCCGGCGGCTACGTCACCGACTTCCGCGGCGCCGACCGGGCGATGGAGCGCAACGAGTTCCTCGCCGCCAATGACGGCCTGCACGTCAAGCTGCACAAGCTGGTCGCCGGCGCACTGCGCTAAGCGCAAGGCCTGCCTCTGTCCCCGTCCCGGCGGAGGGGATGGAGCGCTCCCAGCATCGGGCGGGGGCGGGGCGATATCGCCCCCGTCGTCGCGATCAATTGAGAGTGATTCGCAGGCGGTTCGCGGCCTTGCCCGTGCTCGCCCGGAGGCCTAAAGCGGCCCCCACATCCTTCGCACCTGCGAGAAGTCTCTTGGTCGATCTGTCGCAATATCTGCCCATCCTGCTCTTCCTGGGCGTCGCCCTGGCACTGTCGAGCACGTTCGTGTTCCTGCCGATGCTCGTCGCCCGGCTGACCGGCACCGACAAGCCCAACGAGCAGAAGCTGTCGGAATATGAATGCGGTTTCCCCGCCTTCGAGGATCCGCGCAGCCAGTTCGACGTGCGATTTTATTTGATCGCCATTCTGTTCATCATCTTCGATCTCGAAGCCGCGTTCCTATATCCTTGGGCAGTCTCGGTCTTCAGCATCGGCTGGACCGCATGGATCTCCATGATGATCTTCATCGGCGAACTGGCCCTGGGCCTCGTCTATGCCTGGAAAAAGGGAGCGTTGGATTGGGAATGACCCCTATGTCCGGACCGGTAGAACTCGCCCGCTCGGCGGCGCCCACCTCGGTGGTGCCGCCCGATCAGGGTTTCTTCGACAGCCTCAACGGCGAGCTCAACGACAAGGGCTTCCTCGTCACCTCGACCGAGGAGCTGTTCCAATGGGCGCGCACCGGCTCGTTGTGGTGGATGACCTTCGGCCTCGCCTGCTGCGCGGTCGAGATGATCCACGTCAACATGCCGCGCTACGACCTCGAACGGTTCGGCGCTGCGCCGCGCGCGTCGCCGCGCCAGTCGGACGTGATGATCGTCGCCGGCACCTTGTGCAACAAGATGGCGCCGGCGCTGCGCAAGGTCTACGACCAGATGTCGGAGCCGAAATACGTCGTGTCGATGGGCAGCTGCGCCAATGGCGGCGGCTATTACCATTACAGCTATTCGGTCGTGCGCGGCTGTGATCGCGTCGTGCCGGTCGACATCTACGTCCCCGGTTGCCCGCCGACCGCCGAGGCGTTGCTCTACGGCATCATGCAGCTTCAGCGGAAGATTCGCCGCCAGGGGAGCATCGAACGGTGAGGGCGCCCGCTCCCGCCTGGGCCGCCGACCTCAACGGCGAGACGATCGAGACCGTGCGCGCGACGCTCGGCGCGGCTTTGCTCGACGCGGTCGAGCAGGTCGGCGAGATCGCGCTGTACGTCGAGCGCACCGCGATCGTCGATGCGCTGACTAAGCTGCGCGACACGCCTGGCCTCGAATATCAGCAACTGATGGAGATCGCCGGCGTCGATTATCCGGACCGTCCCGAACGGTTCGAGGTGGTCTATTGCCTGCTCTCGCTGACCCGCAACCACCGCCTCCACGTCCATGTCTCGACCGACGACGTCAAGCCGGTGCCGTCGGTGACGGGGATCTGGCCGGTCGCCGGCTGGCTCGAGCGCGAGGTGTACGACATGTACGGCGTGCTATTCACCGGCAATGCCGACCTGCGTCGCATCCTCACCGATTACGGCTTCCGCGGTCATCCGCAGCGCAAGGACTTCCCGCTCTCGGGCTTCGTCGAGATGCGCTATTCGGAAGAGGCGAAGCGGGTGATCTACGAGCCGGTCAAGCTGGCGCAGGATTTCCGCAACTTCGACTTCCAGAGCCCGTGGGAGGGCGCCGCTTACGTGCTTCCCGGCGACGAGAAGGGCATGCTGCCCGAGGCGAAGGGCGCGCCGACGCCGCTCAAGGCCGACGACATCGCCAAGGCCGATGCCGCGCGCACCCCGACGCAGGCGCCCAGGGCCGGCAGCGAACCCTATGCCAAGAACGACACCTCCGGCACCGCCAACACCGGCGCCGGCGAGCGCGATCCGGGGAATGCGCGCGAGGACAAGCCCAAGGATTCGGACGTCGTGCCGACCAAGGGTGGAGGACAGAATCAGTGAGCCAGGACACGCACGTCGCGCCCGCCACACACAGTGTCGATCCCTATGTCGACGAGCTGATGCACGTCACCAGCCCGGCGCATCCGACCGAGGGTGACGTCACGATCCAGAATTACACGATCAACTTCGGTCCCCAGCATCCGGCGGCGCATGGCGTGTTGCGGCTGGTGATGGAACTCGACGGCGAGATCATCGAGCGGATCGATCCGCACGTCGGCCTGCTCCATCGCGGCACCGAGAAGCTGATCGAATACAAGACCTACGCCCAGGCGATCCCCTATTTCGACCGGCTCGATTATTGCTCGCCCGCGTGCATGGAGCATACCTTCGTGCTCGCGATCGAGAAGCTGCTCGATATCGAGGTGCCGCTGCGCGCCCAGTATCTGCGCGTCTTCTTCGCCGAGCTGACCCGTATCTCGAACCACATGCTCAACCTCGGCAGCCACGTCATGGACGTCGGCGCGATGACGCCGAACCTGTGGATGTTCGAGATCCGCGAGGATTGCTACGGCTTCCTCGAGCGCGCCACCGGGGCGCGGATGCATCACAATTACTTCCGGCCGGGCGGCGTCCATCAGGACGTGCCGCTCAAGCTGCTGACCGATATCGCCGACTGGCTCGACACGCGTCTGCCGCGGCTGTTCGAGGATGCGATCAGCCTCGTCGCGGACAACCGCATCTTCAAGCAGCGCAACGTCGATATCGCGACGGTCAGCCGCGAGGATGCGATCGCCTGGGGCTTCTCGGGCCCGATGATCCGCGCGGCGGGCATTCCGTGGGACCTGCGCAAGTCGCAGCCCTATGACGTCTACGACCGGATGGAGTTCGACGTTCCCGTCGGCACGCGCGGCGATTGCTACGATCGCTTCATGGTGCGCGTCGAGGAGGTTCGCCAATCGGCGCGGATCATGAAGCAGTGCCTGCGCGATATGCCCGAGGGGCCGATCGCCTCGACCGACCGCAAGGTCGTGCCGCCCAAGCGCGCCGAGATGAAGCAGTCGATGGAAGCGCTGATCCATCACTTCAAGCTCTACACCGAGGGCTATCACGTCCCCGCCGGCGAGGTCTATGTCGCGACCGAAAGCCCGAAGGGCGAGTTCGGCGTGTTCCTCGTCGCCGACGGCTCGAACAAGCCCTATCGCTGCAAGATCCGGCCGACCGCGTTCAGCCATCTGCAGGCGATGGATTTCATGAGCCGCGGTCATATGCTCGCGGATACGACCGCGATCCTGGGGGCGATGGATATCGTGTTCGGTGAGTGCGACCGGTGACGGAGGATGTCGAGAACCTGATATTGGAACGGCTGCGTCGTATCGACGACCGGCTGTCGAATATCGAGGGCGACATGCATGATGTGAAGTTGCGGATGACGGTCGTCGAGGAGCATATCGGCAATCTCGTTCTGTCGGTATCCGGATTGAATGCGCGAATGGACCGCTTCGATGAGCGGCTGACCCGTGTGGAGCGCCGCATGGAATTGCGGGGTGGAGAATAATGGCCGAAGCAGCACATATCCCCGACGAGGCTGAAACCCGCGCACGCTGGGGCAGCTTCGCCTGGACCGAAGAGAATCAGCGGAAGGCGAACGAGATTCTCGCGCGCTATCCCAAGGGGCGCGAGCAATCGGCGTCGATCCCGTTCCTCGATCTGGCGCAGCGCCAGGTCGGTGCGGAGACTCAGACGCAGGGCTGGCTGCCCGTGCCGGTGATCGAGTTCGTCGCGCGCCAGATCGGCGTGCCGTATATGCGCGTGTTCGAGGTCGCGACCTTCTACACGATGTTCAACCTGGCGCCGGTCGGCCGCTACCACGTGCAGGTCTGCGGGACGACGCCGTGCATGCTGCGCGGGTCGGACGATGTGCTCGCCGCGTGCAAGAACCGCGGGCTGGTCAAGGGCGGGACGACGCCGGACGGCATGTTTACGCTGACCGAGGTGGAATGCCTCGGCACCTGCGCCAATGCGCCGATGGTGCAGATCAACGACGACAATTACGAGGATCTGGATTACGACCGGACCGTCGCGGTGCTGGAAGCGCTCGCCAATGGCGAGACGCCCCGCACCGGATCGACGATCGGCCGCCAGACCAGCTGCCCCGAAGGCGGCCCGACGACGCTGACCGCGATGGTCGACGCCAACCACGATTATCGGAGTGAGTGGGCATGACCGTAGAGGATACCCGCTTTATCACCGAGATGCTGCGCGGCATTCGTGGCGACATGGCCGACGTGAAGGACCGGATCGTCAACATGGAGTTGCGGCAGACCGCGATGGAGCACCGCTTGCTCGGTATCGACACCCACTTGGCTGCCGTGCAGCAGGGTGTCGACGGCTTGTCGAGCGACATGCGCCGCGTCAAGCAGCGCCTTGACCTAGTGGACGGACACGCCTGATGCTTGCTGACAAGGACCGCATCTTCACCAACGTCTACGGGTTCCAGCCGTGGAACCTCGAGGCGGCGCTGAAGCGGGGCGACTGGGACAATACCAAGGCGCTGATGGCGCTCGGCCAGGACGCGATCATCGACGTGATCAAGGCGAGCGGGCTGCGCGGCCGTGGCGGCGCGGGCTTCCCGACCGGCACCAAATGGTCGTTCATGCCCAAGGAGCCCAAGCCCGACCGGCCGAACTTCCTCGTCATCAACGCCGACGAGTCGGAGCCGGGTTCGTGCAAGGACCGCGAGATCATCCGTCACGATCCGCACAAGCTGATCGAGGGCGCGCTGATCGCGGGCTATGCGATGCGCGCGCGCGCCGCCTATATCTACATCCGCGGCGAATATATCCGCGAGGCGGAGACGCTGTTCGCGGCGGTCGCCGAAGCCTATGACAAGGGGCTGATCGGCAAGAACGCCAGCGGGTCGGGCTATGACTTCGACGTCTTCGTCCATCGCGGCGCCGGCGCCTATATCTGCGGCGAAGAGACCGCGATGCTCGAAAGCCTCGAAGGCAAGAAGGGCCAGCCGCGGCTCAAGCCGCCGTTCCCGGCGGGTGCCGGCCTCTATGGCTGCCCGACGACGGTCAACAACGTCGAGTCGATCGCGGTCGCGCCGACGATCCTGCGTCGCGGTGCGGCGTGGTTCTCGAGCTTCGGGCGCGAGAACAACAAGGGCACCAAGCTCTATCAGATCAGCGGCCATGTGAATAAGCCGTGCGTGGTCGAGGACGCGATGGGGCTGAGCTTCCGCGAATTGATCGAGACGCATTGCGGCGGCATCCGCGGCGGCTGGGACAATCTGCTCGCGGTGATCCCGGGCGGCTCGTCGGTGCCGCTGGTGCCCGCCAAGGACATCATCGATGCGCCGATGGACTTCGACGGGCTGAAGGCGGTCGGTTCGGGCCTCGGCACCGCGGCGGTGATCGTCATGGACAAGTCGACCGACATCGTCCGCGCGATCAGCCGCATCTCCTATTTCTACAAGCATGAGAGCTGCGGCCAGTGCACGCCGTGTCGCGAAGGCACCGGCTGGATGTGGCGGGTGATGGAGCGGCTGCGCACCGGCGACGCCGACATCGCCGAGATCGACACGCTGCAGCAGGTCACCAAGCAGGTCGAGGGCCATACGATCTGCGCGCTCGGCGACGCCGCGGCCTGGCCGATCCAGGGTCTGATCCGTCACTTCCGGCCGGAGATCGAGCGCCGGATCATCGAACGTAGCGGTGGCGATCTCGCCCCGATGCAGGAAGCTGCCGAATAATGCCCAAGCTGAAAGTAGACGGGATCGAGGTCGAGGTGCCGCAGGGCGCGACGGTCCTCCAGGCGTGCGAAGCCGCGGGCAAGGAAATCCCGCGCTTCTGCTATCACGAGCGGCTGTCGATCGCCGGCAATTGCCGCATGTGCCTCGTCGAGGTGAAGCCGGGGCCGCCGAAGCCGCAGGCATCGTGCGCGCTGCCCGCCGCGGACAATCAGGAAGTGTTCACCACCACGCCGATGGTGAAGAACGCGCGCGAAGGCGTGATGGAATTCCTGCTGATCAACCATCCGCTCGACTGCCCGATCTGCGATCAGGGCGGCGAGTGCGATCTGCAGGACCAGTCGGTCGCTTATGGCAAGGGCCACAGCCGCTACACCGAGAACAAGCGCGCGGTGACCGAGAAATATATGGGTCCGATCGTCAAGACGATCATGACCCGCTGCATCCAGTGCACCCGCTGCGTCCGCTTCGCCGAAGAGGTCGCCGGGGTCGAGGAGATCGGCGCGATCTATCGCGGCGAGGACATGCAGATCACCTCCTATCTCGAACAGGCGGTGACCAGCGAGCTGAGCGGCAACGTCGTCGATCTGTGCCCGGTCGGCGCGCTGACCAGCAAGCCCTATGCCTATGAGGCGCGGCCCTGGGAGCTCAAGAAGACGCTGACGATCGACGTGCAGGATGCGGTCGGCACCAACATCCGCCTCGACAGCCGCGGCCGCCAGGTGCTGCGCTGCGTCCCGCGCATCAACGAGGACGTCAACGAGGAATGGGCACATGACAAGACGCGCCATCACGTCGACGGCCTGATCCGTCGCCGGCTGGATCGCCCCTATGTGCGGCGCGACGGCAAGCTCGCGCCGGTGAGCTGGGACGAAGCGTTCGCGGTGATCAAGGACCGTGTCGCGGCGGCTGGCTCGAACGTCGCCGCTGTCGCGGGCGATCTTGTCGACTGCGAGACGATGTATGCGGCCAAGGCGCTGCTCGCCAAGCTCGGCTCGACCAAGCTCGAAGGCCGGCAGACCGGCATGGCCTATGACACGTCGAGCCTCGCCGCGGTCAATTTCAACACGACGATCGCCGGGGTCGAACAGGCCGATGCGATCCTGCTCGTCGGCACCAATCTGCGCTGGGAAGCGCCGCTGGTGAACACGCGCATCCGCAAGGCGATCAAGAAGGGCGCCAAGGTCTTCGCGATCGGGCCCGAGACCGAGCTGACCTATAAGGTCGAATGGCTCGGCAGCGACCTGTCGCTGCTCGGCAACCTGCCCGAGGCGGTCGCGACGCTGTTCGGCGAGGCCAAGGCGCCGCTGATCATCGTCGGCGGGGCGGCGCTCAAGGGCGGCCATGGCGCGACGCTCGACTTCGCCAAGCGCTTCAACCTCGTGCGCGAGGGCTGGAACGGCTATAACGTCGTCCATATGGCGGCGAGCCGGATGGGCGGGCTGATGCTCGGCTATGCCCAGGCGGGCGGCATCGCCGACGTCACCGATGCGGCGGTGACCTTCTTCCTCGGCGCGGACGAGGTGGATTACACCAAGTTCGGCGGCTTCAAGGTCTATGTCGGCCACCACGGCGACGCCGGCGCGCATCATGCCGACGTCATCCTGCCGGGCGTGACCTATGCCGAGAAGTCGGGCACCTGGGTCAACACCGAGGGTCGGGTCCAGCGCGGCGAGCGCGCGGTGTTTGCACCGGGCGATGCGCGCGAGGATTGGACGATCTTCCGTGCCTTGTCCGAAGTGCTCGGGGCGACGCTGCCGTTCGACAGCCTTGCCGGCCTGCGCGAGGCGATGGCGACCGAGGTGCCGGCGCTGCGTCACGTTAACACGCTGGTGGCGTTCGACTGGAACCCGCCGTTGCTCGACACGGCCGGGCAGGGCAGCCTGTCGGGCTATCCGATCAAGGATTTCTATCTGACCAATGCCATCTGCCGCGCATCGCCGACGATGCAGCGCTGCTCGGCCGAACTGGTCCATGGCGAGACGTTCGCGGAGGCGGCGGAGTGACTGACTTCTTCAACACGACCGTCGGCATGTCCTACGGCTGGGCCTGGTTCGTCGCGACGATCATCGGGATCCTGGTCATCGCGCTGCCGCTGATGCTGGCGGTGGCGATGATCATCTACGCCGATCGCAAGATTTGGGCGGCGATGGCGCTGCGCCGCGGCCCGAACGTCGTCGGGCCGTTCGGCCTGCTCCAGTCGTTCGCCGACGGCCTCAAGGTGTTCCTTCAGGAAACGATCGTTCCGGCCGCGGCCAATCGCGGGCTGTTCCTGCTCGCGCCGATCATCACCTTCACGGTCGCGCTGATCGTCTGGGCGGTGGTGCCGTTCGGTGCGGGCGTGGTGCTCGCCGACATCAACGTCGGTCTGCTCTATGTGCTCGCCGCCTCGTCGCTCGGCGTCTATGGCGTGATCCTGTCGGGCTGGGCGTCGAACTCGAAATATCCCTTCTATTCGGCGCTGCGCGCCGCGGCGCAGATGGTCAGCTATGAAGTCGCGATCGGCTTCATCCTGATCTCGGTGGTGATGTGGGCGGGGACGTTCAATCTCAGCGGCATCGTCATGGCGCAGCAGAGCACGCTCAACCTCCACATCAACGCGTTCGGCATCAATCCGCTGCTGTTCCCGATGGCGGTGATGTTCTTCATCTCCAGCCTCGCGGAAACGCAGCGCGCGCCGTTCGATCTGACCGAGGCGGAGAGCGAGCTCGTCGCCGGCTATCAGACCGAATATAGCTCGATGAGTTTCGCGCTGTTCTGGCTCGGCGAATATGCCAACGTGCTGCTGATGTGCGCGCTCAACGCGACGCTGTTCTGGGGCGGCTGGCTGCCGCCGATCGACTGGGCGCCGCTCTATTACGTGCCGGGGATCATCTGGCTGTTCGCCAAGATGCTGTTCTTCTTCTTCGTGTTCAGCTGGGTCAAGGCGACGGTGCCGCGCTACCGCTACGACCAGCTGATGCGGCTGGGGTGGAAGGTGTTCCTGCCGCTGTCGCTGTTCTGGGTGTTCCTGGTGTCGGGCGTGCTGATGCTGATGCGCGTCCCGGTCGCGGGATGAGCCGCGCCAGCGAATGGATGACGGCCCGCGGCCTCAGGCCGCAGGCCTTGCGTGACCGGGCGCTTGCGGGCGTCGGGATCGGATTGATGGTCGTGTTGATCGACCGAATGATGGGATTGGGCTCTTGAGCGTCGGACAGATCATCAAGTCGTTCACCTTGTGGGAGTTCGTGAAAGCGCACGCCCTCACGCTGAAGTATTTCTTCAAGCCCAAGGCGACGATCAACTATCCCTATGAGCGCAACCCGGTGAGCCCGCGGTTCCGCGGCGAGCACGTGCTGCGTCGCTATCCGAATGGCGAGGAACGCTGCATCGCCTGCAAATTGTGCGAGGCGGTGTGCCCGGCGCAGGCGATCACGATCGAGGCCGAGCCGCGCGACGACGGCAGCCGCCGCACGACGCGCTACGATCTCGACATGACCAAGTGCATCTTCTGCGGCCTGTGCCAGGAAGCCTGCCCGGTCGATGCGATCGTCGAGGGGCCGAACCTCGAATATTCGACCGAGACGCGCGAGGAGCTGATCTACGACAAGGCCAAGCTGCTCGACAATGGCGATCGCTGGGAGCGGTCGATCGCGGCGAACCTTGCCGCCGATGCGCCATACCGTTAATGCGCGCCGCATTCGTTTTCGGGCTTAGGGGGCCGACCAAATCGTGATCCAGGCCATCGCCTTTTATCTCTTCGCGATCATCGTGATCGGTTCGGGAGCGATGACGATCTCGTCGCGCAATCCGGTCCATTCGGTGATGTGGCTGATCCTCGCCTTCTTCAATGCGGCGGGGCTGATGGTGCTCGTCGGCGCCGAGTTCATCGCGATGCTGCTCGTCATCGTCTATGTCGGTGCGGTCGCGGTGCTGTTCCTGTTCGTGGTGATGATGCTCGATATCGAGGTCGCGCAGCTGCGCGCCGGTATCGCGCGCTACGCCGCGCTCGGGCTGGCGCTCGCCGCCGGGCTGCTGATCGAGATCGTCATCGGCATCAAGGCGTGGAGCGCCGGCACCTTGCAGGTCAGTCGCCGCCTAGCGCCGACCGACACCGCGGTGCCCAACATCCAGGCGATGGGGCAGCTGCTCTACACGCGCTATCTGTTCGTGTTCGAGGCGGCGGGTTTCGTCCTGCTCGTCGCGATGATCGGCGCGATCGTGCTGACGCACCGCCAGCGTGGCGGCGTGCGCGGGCAGAACATCAGCCGCCAGAATGCGCGCCGTCCCGAGGATGCGACGCGCAACGTCCAGCCGCCGGTCGGCCAGGGGGTTCAACTGTGACTATCGGCCTTATCCATTATCTGGTCGTCGCCGCGATCCTGTTCACGATGGGCGTGCTCGGCATCTTCCTCAACCGGAAGAACCTGATCGTCATCCTGATGGCGATCGAGCTGATCCTGCTGGCGGTGAACCTCAACCTCGTCGCCTTCTCCGCCTATCTGCACGATCTGGTCGGCCAGATCTTCGCGATGTTCGTGCTGACCGTCGCCGCCGGCGAGGCGGCGATCGGGCTGGCGATCCTGGTGATCTATTTCCGTGGCCGCGGCACCATCGCGGTCGACGACGTCAATCGGATGAAGGGCTAAATACCGGTGCACTCCATCCTCCTCATCGTCTTCCTGCCGCTGCTCGCGGCGGTGGTCGCCGGGCTTGGCAACAAGGCGATCGGCTTCGTGCCGGCCAAGGCGATCACCACCGGCGCGCTGTTCGCCTCGTGCCTGCTGAGCTGGCCGATCTTCCTCGGCTTCCTCGCCGGCACCAACACGGCGACCGTCGTGCCGGTGCTGACCTGGATCGTCAGCGGCGACATGGCGGTCGACTGGTCGCTCCGCGTCGACCAGCTGACCGCGATCATGCTGGTGGTGATCACCAGCGTGTCGGCGCTCGTCCACCTCTATAGCTGGGGCTATATGAGCGAGGACCCGGATCAGCCGCGCTTCTTCGCCTATCTGTCGCTGTTCACCTTCGCGATGCTGATGCTCGTCACCGCGGACACGCTGGTGCAGATGTTCTTCGGCTGGGAAGGCGTCGGTCTCGCCAGCTATCTGCTGATCGGCTTCTGGTTCCGCAAGCCGAGCGCCAATGCCGCCGCGATCAAGGCGTTCGTCGTCAACCGCGTCGGCGATCTCGGCTTCATGCTCGGCATCTTCGGCACCTTCCTGGTGTTCGGCACCGTCTCAATCCCGGCGATCCTCGCCGCCGCGCCGACGATGGCCGGCTCGACGATCGGCTTCCTCGGCATGCGTGCCGATACGATGACGGTGCTCTGCCTGCTGCTGTTCGTCGGCGCGATGGGCAAGTCGGCGCAGCTCGGCCTGCACACCTGGCTGCCGGACGCGATGGAAGGACCGACCCCGGTGTCGGCGCTGATCCATGCGGCGACGATGGTCACCGCGGGCGTGTTCATGGTGTGCCGCCTGTCGCCGATGTTCGAAATGTCGCCGACCGCGCTCCACGTCGTGATGGGCGTCGGCGCCGCGACCTGTCTGTTCGCCGCGACGGTGGGCATGGTGCAGACCGACATCAAGCGCGTCATCGCCTATTCGACCTGCTCGCAGCTCGGCTATATGTTCTTCGCCGCGGGCGTCGGCGCCTATGGCGCGGCGATGTTCCACCTGTTCACGCACGCCTTCTTCAAGGCCTTGCTGTTCCTCGGCGCCGGCTCGGTGATCCATGCGATGCACCATGAGCAGGACATGCGCTATTACGGCGGCCTGCGGAAAAGCATTCCGCTGACCTTCTGGGGCATGATGATGGGGACGCTGGCGATCACCGGCGTCGGCCTGCCGGCGCTGTTCGGCAATCCGCTCGCCATCGGCTTCGCCGGCTTCCACTCGAAGGACGCGATCATCGAGGCGAGCTGGGCGGCGGGCGAGCCCGGCGTCTGGTTCGTCGGCGTGCTCGTTGCGCTGATCACCAGCTTCTATTCGTGGCGGCTGATGTTCCTGACCTTCTGGGGCACGCCGCGCTGGGCCGCGTCCGAGCATATCCAGCATGCCCTGCACGACGCGCATGGCCATGGCCATGACGACCATGGGCACGACGCGCACGGACATGACTCGCATCATCCTGACGAGGCGCGTGCCAATCCGGCGCAGGCCGAGGACAGCGGCGATCGCCCGTCGGTGCACGGCGCGTCGCAGCAGGACCTGCCCGCCGGCACCGGCGGCTATCATCCGCACGAAAGCCCGTGGCCGATGCTGGTGCCGCTGGTCATCCTGTCGATCGGCGCGATCGCGGCCGGCTTCGTCTTCCACGGCTATTTTATCGAGCCGAGCGCGGGCGAGAGCTTCTGGAAGGGCGACATCGCCTTCCGTGAGCATCTGATGCATGCGATGCACGAGGTGCCGGTGCCGGTGAAGCTGTCGGCGACGATCGCGATGCTGATCGGACTGGCGACGGCCTGGTATGCCTATATCAAGGCGCCGAGCTTCCCGGCGGCGGTGGCGGAGCAGTTCCGCATCCTCTACCGCTTCCTCGTTCACAAATATTACTTCGACGAACTCTATCACCTGCTCTTCGTCCGTCCCGCCTTCGCCATCGGCCGTCTGCTGTGGCACCGCGGTGACGAGCAGACGATCGACCGGTTCGGGCCGAACGGCTCGGCCTGGGTGGTGCAGCTCTCCAGCCGGCTCGCGGGCCGGCTCCAGAACGGATATGTCTATACTTATGCCTTCGTCATGCTGATCGGTCTCACCGCCGTCGTCACCTGGGCGATCGCACAATGAGCGGGCTGCCCATCCTCTCGATCATGCTGCTGATCCCCGCGGTTGCGGCGATCGCCTGCCTGTTCGTCCCCGCCGCGACCGCGCGCCTGCTCGCGCTCGCCGCCACCTTCGTCGATCTCGCGCTCGGCATCCTGCTGTGGGCGAATTACGACATCGGCGGCGCGCAATGGCAGTTCGTCGAGCACGGGCCGTCGTTCGGCTTCTTCCGCTGGGACCTCGGCATCGACGGCTTCGCGCTGATGCTGATCATGCTCAGCGTCTTCCTGATGCCGATCTGCATCGGGGCGAGCTGGCGGTCGGTGACCAACCGCGTGCCGGAATATATGGCGGCGTTTCTGTTCACCGAGACGCTGATGATCGGCACCTTCGCGGCGCAGGACCTGTTCCTCTTCTACCTGTTCTTCGAAGCCGGCCTGATCCCGATGTATCTGATCATCGGCATCTGGGGCGGGGTGAACCGGATCTACGCCTCCTACAAGTTCTTCCTCTACACGCTGCTCGGCTCGCTGCTGATGCTCGTCGCGATGCTCTACATGGCGCAGACCGCGGGCACGTCGAGCATCCCGGCGTTGCAGACCTTCGACTTCCCGGCGCACGTCCAGACCTGGTTGTGGCTCGCCTTCTTCGCCTCCTTCGCGGTGAAGATGCCGATGTGGCCGGTCCACACCTGGCTGCCAGATGCGCACGTGCAGGCGCCGACCGCGGGATCGGTGATCCTGGCGGGCGTGCTGCTCAAGCTCGGCGGCTATGGCTTCCTGCGCTTCAGCCTGCCGATGTTTCCCGAGGCATCGGGCCAGCTGACCTGGCTGATCTTCGGCCTGTCGGCGGTGGCGGTGATCTACACCAGCCTCGTCGCGCTGGTGCAGTCGGACATGAAGAAGCTGATCGCCTATTCGTCGGTCGCGCATATGGCGATCGTCACGATCGGCCTGTTCGCCTTCAACCGGCAGGGGATCGAGGGCGCGATGATCATGATGCTCAGCCACGGGCTGGTGTCGGGCGCGCTGTTCCTGTGCGTCGGCGTGATCTACGACCGGCTGCATACCCGCGAGATCAGCCGCTACGGCGGTCTGGCGATCAACATGCCGCGCTACGCGCTGTTCTTCCTGTTCTTCACCATGGCGTCGATCGGCCTGCCGGGAACCAGCGGCTTCGTCGCCGAATTCCTGTCGCTGATGGGCACCTATCAGGTGTCGACCTGGATCGCCCTGCTGTGCACGACGAGCATCATCCTCGGTGCGGCCTATATGCTCTACCTCTACCGCCGCGTCGTCTTCGGCGAGCTCAAGTCCGACGACACGCGCGCGATGGAGGATCTGTCGCACCGGGAATTGTGGCTGCTCGCGCCGATCGCCGCGGTCGCTCTGTGGATGGGTGTCTATCCCGAGAGCTTCATGGCGCCGATGCGCAAGGATGTCGGCGTGCTGCTCGCCCGCATCGATCGCGCGGCGCCCCCGTCCGACTCCCAGCCGACTGCCGGCAAGCCCCTCGCCGCCGCGCCGGCCGCCCACGGAATGACCCACTGATGGATTACGCCGCCAATCTCGCCATGACCCTGCCCGAGCTGATCCTCGGGGCGGGGGCGATCATCCTGATGCTGGTCGCCGCCTGGGGCGGCCCGGCGTCGACGCGCGCCATCTCCTGGGCCGCGGTCGCGATCCTCGCCGGCGCCTGCCTCGCGCTGATCGGCCCGGCCAGTTACGGCGGGGCGGCCTTCGACGGCCTCTACCGCGCCGATGCCTTCGCCGCTTTCGCCAAGGTGCTGATCTTCATCGCAGCGGCGGTCGGGATCATCATGGCGCCGGACTTTTTCGAGCGCACGCACGGCGACGATCTGCGCCCCGAATATCCGGTCCTGATTTTGCTTTCCGCCGCCGGCATGGGCCTGATGGTCTCGGCCAGCGACATGCTGACGCTGTACGTCGGCCTCGAATTGCAGAGCCTTGCCGCTTATGTGCTGGCGAGCTTCATGCGTCGCGACACGCGGTCGGCGGAGGCGGGCCTCAAATATTTCGTGCTCGGCGCGCTGGCGAGCGGCATCCTGCTCTACGGCATCAGCCTCGTCTACGGCTTCTCGGGGACGACGCTGTTCAGCGGCATCGCCGCCGCTTACGCCGGGCCGCAGTCGCTCGGGCTGCTGTTCGGGCTGGTGTTCGTCTTCGCCGGTATCGCGTTCAAGATCTCGGCGGTGCCGTTTCATATGTGGACGCCCGACGTCTACGAAGGCGCGCCGACCCCGGTCACCGCCTTCTTCGCCTCGGCGCCCAAGGTGGCGGCGATGGGCCTCGCGGTCCGCGTCGCGGTCGAGGCAATGGGTCCGGCGACCGATCAGTGGCGCCAGATCGTCATCTTCGCCGCGCTCGCCTCGATCGTACTCGGCGCGGTGGCGGCGATCGGCCAGACCAACATCAAGCGGCTGCTCGCCTATTCGTCGATCAATAACGTCGGCTTCGCGCTCGTCGGTCTCGCCGCGGGAACGCCCGAGGGTGTTTCGGGCGTGCTGATCTACATGACCATCTATATCGCGATGACGCTCGGCTCGTTCCTGATCGTGTTGCAGATGCGCGGCGAGGACGGTCAGCCGATTGAGAGCATCGCGGCGCTCTCCGGCATGTCGCGGACTCGCCCGGGTCTCGCCGCGGCGCTGGCGATCTTCATGTTCAGCCTCGCCGGCATCCCGCCGCTGTTCGGCTTCTACGCCAAGTTCGCGGTGTTCGATGCGGCGGTGCGCGCCGGACTGTTCCCGCTCGCGGTGGTCGGTATCGCCGCCTCGACGATCGGTGCTTATTATTATCTGCGCGTCGTAAAGACGATGTACTTTGACGAGCCGGCCCCGGCGTTCGTCAAGGGCAACAGCCCGATCGAGGGCGGTCTGATCGCGCTGACCGCCGCGTTCGTGTCGCCGCTCGGCTATCTCGCCATCCCGCTGCTCGGCGGCTGGACGATGAGTGCGGCGCACGCGCTGTTCCCGGCGATTTGACGATCCGCACGGTCGCCGCCACCGGCTCGACCAACGCCGATATGCTCCTCCTCGCGCGTGACGGCGCGGCGGAGGGGCTCTGGCTCCGCGCCGACCGGCAGACGGACGGCAAGGGGCGGCTCGGTCGGGCCTGGGTGTCGGAGCCGGGCAATCTCTATGCCAGCACGCTCGTCCGGCTCAGCCACGACGATCCGCCGCCGGCGACGCTCGCGCTGGTCGCCGCGGTCGCGCTGCACGAGGCGGTCGGTGCGGTCCTGCCAGTCGGCGGTCCGGCCGCGACGCTGAAATGGCCCAATGACCTGCTGATCGGCGAGGCCAAGCTGTCAGGCATCCTGCTCGAACGCAGCGGCGATGCGGTCGTCGTCGGCATCGGGGTCAATCTCGCGCATCACCCCGATCTTGCCGATCGCCCGACCACCAGCCTGGCGGCGCAGGGCGCGCCGGTCGCTGCGGCCGTCTTCACCGAGGAGCTGGCGGAGGTCTTCGCGCGATGGCTCGCGATCTGGCGGGGGCAGGGGATGGCGCCGGTCCGTGATGGCTGGCTGGCGGCGGCGCATCCGGTCGGCACGCCGCTCCACGTCCGGCTGCCCGACGGCAGCAGCCGCGACGGGCTGTTCGCGGGGCTCGAGGCGGATGGCGCGCTGATCCTCCACTTGGCCTCGGGCCAACGGCATGTCATTCACGCCGCCGACGTATCTGTCCTGAAGGATTAGCGATGCTGCTCGCGGTGGATGCCGGCAACACCAATGTCGTCTTCGCGCTGGTCAAGGGGCGAACGATCAAGGCGCGCTGGCGCATCGCCACCGATCCGCGCCGCACCGCTGACGAATATGCCGTCTGGCTCAGCCAGTTGCTCGCGCTCGAAGGCTATGAACGCAGCGCGATCGAGGCGGTGATCATCGCCACCGTCGTGCCGCGCGCGCTGCACAATCTGCAGGTGCTCGCGCAGAAATATTTCGGCAGCGAGGCGCTGATCGCCGGCCGCGCGCCGGTGCCGTGGAGCATGGCGATCGACGTCGACGAGCCGCAGACCCTCGGCGCCGATCGCGCAGTCAATACGATCGCGGCGCATGCGCTGCATGACGGCGACCTGATCGTCATCGACTTCGGCACCGCGACGACCTTCGATTCGAGCGACTATGCCGGCACCTACAAGGGCGGGATCATCGCGCCGGGGATCAACCTGTCGCTCGACGCGCTGGTCAGCGCCGCCGCGAAACTGCCGCGGATCGCGATCGAGGCGCCGCGCGGCAACGGCAGCGTGATCGGCCGCAACACCGTCGATCAGATGAACATCGGCATCTATTGGGGCTATATCGCGATGATCGAGGGGCTGGTGGCGCGGATGAAGGCGGAGATCGGGCGACCGGTCAAAGTCATCGCCACCGGCGGCCTCGCCACCCTGTTCGAACAACATACCGACGTATTCGACGTCATCGAGCCCGACCTGACGATCCAGGGGCTGGCGATCATGTACCAAAACGCCCATATTGCCTGAGACGCGCTCGCGCCAATCTTCGGCCCGCCGGGCGACACTCTTTGAAAGACCTAAATGACTCCCAAGACCAACGAACTTCTCTTCTGTGCCCTGGGCGGCTCCGGCGAGATCGGCATGAACGTCAATCTTTACGGCCATGCCGGCAAATGGCTGATGGTCGATTGCGGCGTGACCTTCGCCGATGCCGCCTATCCGGGGATCGACATCGTCCTGCCCGACCTGTCCTTCATCGAGGATCGCCTGGGCGACCTCGTCGGCATCGTGCTGACCCATGGTCATGAGGACCATATCGGCGCGTTGCCCTATCTCGCGGAAGACCTCGGCGTGCCGCTCTATGCGACGCCGTTCACCGCCGGGCTGATCCGTGGCAAGCTGGAGGAAGAGGGCAACGCCCATCGCGTCAAGCTGCGCGTCATCCAGCCCGCCAAGGACGGCGGCATCGCCGGCGTGCAGATCGGGCCGTTCGGCGTCAGCTTCATCGAATTGTCGCATTCCATCCCCGAGCCCAATGCATTGGTCATCGAGACCAAGGCGGGCCGCGTCTTCCACACCGGCGACTGGAAGCTCGATCCGACGCCGGTGATCGGCAAGCCGACCAGCCCGGCGCAGCTGACCCGCATCGGCGATGCCGGCGTTGACGTGCTGGTGTGCGATTCGACCAACGTCTTCAACGCCGAGGCTTCGGGGTCGGAAGCGTCGGTGCGGGTCGGCCTCGCCGAGCAGATCGGCCGCGCCAAGGGGCGGGTGCTCGTCACGACCTTCGCCTCGAACGCGGCGCGGCTGCATACCTTGGGTGAGGTGGCTAAGGAGACGGGGCGCAAACTGTGCGTCACCGGCCGCTCGCTCGACCGGATCCTCAAGGTGGCGCGCGCGACCGGCTATCTCGGCGACTTCCCCGAGACGGTCGATCCCGAGACGGCGATGCGCCTGCCGAAGAACAAGGTGCTGATCGTCGCCACCGGCGGTCAGGGCGAACCGCGCGCGGCGCTCGCCCGCGTCGCCGACGGATCGCATACGATCAAGCTCGATTTCGGCGATACGGTGATCTTCTCGTCGAAGCAGATCCCCGGCAATGAGGTCGCGATCGGCAAGATCCAGAATACGCTGGCCGCCAAGGGCGTGGTGATGATCACCGAGCGTCAGGCGCACGTCCACGTCTCGGGCCACCCCGGCCGCCCCGAACTGTCGCAGATGTACAAGTGGATCCGGCCGGAGGTGCTGGTGCCGGTGCATGGCGAGATGCGCCATATGATGGAACATGCCCGCTTCGCGCTGAGCGAGGGCGTGCCGCAGTCGATCGTGCAGAGCGACGGCGACATCCTGCGGCTGCTGCCCGGCAAGGTCGAGAAGATCGGCAATGCCGGAGTCGGCCGGCTGGTGCTCGACGGTGACGTCATCCTTCCGGCGGACGGTTCGACGATCAACGAGCGGCGCCGGCTTGCGATCAACGGCCAGATCTCGGTCGCGGTCGCGATCGGTCGTGACGGGCGCGCGCTCGGTCGCCCGCAGATCCGCGTCCAGGGCGTGCCGGTCGAAGAGGATCGCGCCGCCTTCGTCGAGGATGCCGCCGAGGCGGCGGCCGAGGCGATGAAGGGCCAGAAGCGCGAGATCGATCGCCGCCGCGAGGATATCCGCCTGGCGGTGCGCCGCGTCGCGACGCGCTGGACCGGCAAGAAGCCGGTCGTCGACGTGCTGATCGTCGAGGCCTGATCCCCGATGCGCTGGACGTCGATGCTCGCGATCTACGTCCTGTTCTGGGCGTTCTCGGTCTTCCTGGTGCTGCCCTGGGGCGTGCGCACCACGCAGGAGGCCGGCGGCGATTATGTCGCCGGCCAAGCCGAGAGCGCGCCGCACGAGTTCCGGCTCGGCCGGCTGGCGGTGCGCGTGACGATCGTCGCGACGCTATTGTTCGCGCTGTTCGCCGCCAATTATCACTACGGCTGGGTGACGCCGGCGATGCTCGACCTGTTCGATCGCGCCGCCGTCTACAACGCAGCCTGACCGGCCGGTTCGGGCAACCGTACCGCAAGAGGCCGCTGCGGTCTCCCTCAGTGCTCCTGCGCAGGAAGGAGCCCAGGGCCGCAGGGGCGATCAGTCGGTGTTCACCCTGACCCAAGGTCCTGCTTGCGCAGGGACACGGCGAACGTGAACGACGATACCCACGCTCGCTGTCACTTCGGTGGATGCCCCGGCCGGGCGGCTAGCGCAGCCGCTCGATCGCCTGCGCCAGCGCGACGTATAATTTGCCCATATCCGACGACAGCAACGTCACGCTCAGCGGCGATCCATCGCGCTGGGCAAGCACAGTGCGCAACATGCCCTCAAAGTCGTGGATGTAGCGGTTGACCGCATCGCGGAACGCCGCATCGTCGTCGTAGAGCTGCGCAATCTCGCGCGCGTCGCCGGGTTCGAGCACCCGCACCGCGCGGCGGGTGAAGACACCGCGGTCGCCCTTGAGATAGGCCGCCCAGGCGCTGTCGGTGATATCGGGGGCGAAGGCCTTGGTGATGTCGATCGACGCCGAGTTGAGCGATTCGATCAGCGCCGAGGCGCGCCGCGCGAAGGTGTCGTGCTGGGCCTCCTCGCGTTCGGCGCGCGCCTCTTCGATCCGTGCCTCGACCAGCGCGCCCTGTTCGAGGATCTGGCGGACCTGCGCGGAGAGGCGCTCGGTCGCGCGCGTCGCGGCGGCGACGGCATTTTCCGTAGCGTCGGTGATCGCCTGCACCTGGCGGGCGACGGTGTCGCCGGTGGCGCGGCGCAGCGCCGCGGTGCCCGCTTCCTCCCATTGCGCCGCCGCATCGGGAATGACCGCGGCGAGCGTCTCGCGCGCCTTGTCGGCGGCGACCGTCGCCGTCTCGCGCACGCGCAGCAGCGCATCGACCAGCCGCGGCGCGGCATCGTCGGCGAACCGGTGGGTGCGCTCGATCGTCTCGTCGACCATCATGCCGAGCGCATCCGCCTTGGCGCGCCCTTCGCCCAGCGTCTGGAGCAGGCTGCCCGACAGGCGTTCGAGCGTGCTGCTCTGTTCGGCGACGACATCGGCGATCGCGGCGATCGCCTCGTGCGTACTCTCCGCGGCGGTGACCAGGGCGAGCAGTTCGGGCTTGGCGGCGACGACGACCTGCTTGCTCGCCAGCACCTTGGCGTCGAGCCGCGACAGCGCCTCGGGCAATGTCTCGTCGATCTCGCGCGCCGCAGCGTCGAGCGCGATCAGCAGGGATTCGGTGGTGGCGATCGTCCGGGTCGCCATCGTGTCGCCGCTGCGCAACGCCTCGGTCATCGCATCGGCCGAACCGCCGAGCGCGCTGATCGACGCGGCGAGCATCTGCGATCGATCGACGCCCTGGCTGTGCAGGCGATCGAGCCGGCCCTCGACCGCGCCGATGTCGGCGTCGAGACCGGCGAGCAACGTTTCGCTCGCCTTGCGCTGATCGGTGAGGCGCAGCGACACCCGGTCGATGACGTCCTCGATGCCGCCGATCCGCTCGGCGAGCACATCGACGCTGTCACGCGCCGCGATATCGAGCGCGGCCTGGTTGGCGCGCAGCATCGCAAGCATCGCATCGCCCTGCGCGGCGATGACCTTGCGCGCCTCGTCGACCGCATCGGCGGTACGGCCGAGCAGCGCGTCAACCTCGCCCGACATCGTCGCGGTCACGCTTTCGAGCCGGGCGCCGGCGGTTTCGCTGGTCGCCTCCATCCGGGCGAGATGCGCGGCGAGCTTCTGCGCGGCATTGCCGGTGACGAGGTCGGCCTCGCGGCCTCGTTCGGCGAGTGCGGCGAGTTGCGCGGTGAGCGCGGCGGCATGTTCGCTCGCGGCGAGGCCGGTGTCGTCGAGCAGGTGCTGGACGTCGGCCACCTCCGCCTGCGCGCGCGGCAGTGAGGCGAGCAGCACGCCGAGGCTCTGCTGCGCATCGGCCGCTGCCTGCGACAGCGCATAGGCATGAGCCTCCGCCTGGTCGATCTGTTGCGCCATACCGCGGCTGACCGTGGTGAGCCGTTCGCTCGCCGTGTCGCCCATCGTGCGCAGCGTGTCGATCTGGTCGGCGAGCTGGCGGCGGTTGCCGTCGAGCGCCTGCGCCACCTGGGCGACCGCGCGTTCGAGACTCGCCGCCTCCGCCCGCATCGCCGCGGCGGTGGCGGCGAAGCGGCGCGCCTCGCGCCGGCTGGTGCGCTGCACCAGCAGATAGCCGACGCCGAGCAGCATCGGCATCACCGCCAGCGCGGCGATCAGCTCGATCAGGGCGACCGGCGGCAGCGTCGGCAGCTGGTCGCGCGCCAGCCAGAGCATGCCGACGACCCAGGCGAGGGCGACAAGGCCGAGCAGCGCCGGCACCAGCCAGCCGATTCGTACCGGCGCGGGGTCGGCGACCGGATCGGCCCACGGCGCCGCCGGCTCGCCCCATGCGGCGGTGTTTTCCGCCGGATATCCGTCGGCGAGATCGAGTTCATCCGCCGCGTGGGCGTCGCCGGTGGCGCTGTTCGCCCGCATGTCGATGATCATGGAACCCCCGTTCTTCGACGGCGAACCTACCCGTCTTCGCCTTGCTCATAAAGCAAAACCGCAACACTTGGTTAAGCTGTCGACTGCTACACGCCGGGAATGGCTTATGATCCGGGCGCGATCGATGCGGCTTTGGCCGCGGCAGTGGGGGACGAACCGGCGCTGATCGCCGAGTTGCGCATGGCGTTCGTCGACAGCGCGGAGCGGGCGCTCGTCGCGCTCGAGGCCGCCGCCGACGAAGAGGCGTGGCGCACCGCCGCGGCGCGGCTCAAGGGGCTGGCGGCGAGCTTCGGGGCGGTGCGGCTGATGGCACTGGCCGGCGAGGCGGCCGACGCGCCGCAGGACGCCGCGATCCTTGCCCGGCTCCAGCGGTCGGTCAGCCGGCTGTAGCCGAACGGCGCGACAAAGCGCGGTCCGCTCTAGGCAGCGGCGGCATCACCGCCTAACAGCGGCCGGATGCTCGCCGGCCTCCTCTTCGCCATGCATGACGCCGACGATCGGCCCGCGATGCTCACCGCGACGCTGCCGTTCGGCGGCGTGACGCTGATCGAATATCAGGCGCGATTGCTGATCGCGGCGGGCGCATCGCAGATCGTCATCCTCGTCGCGCGGCTCACCCCCGAATTGCTCGGCGCGATCAGCCGCATCGGCAAGCGCGGCGTCGCGGTCGATCCGGTGCGCAGCGCCGCGGAAGCGGCGGAGAAGCTGCACCCGCTCGCACGCGTGGTGATGCTCGCCGACGGCCTCACCACCACGGCGGCGACGCTGGCGACGCTGACGCGCGACGGCGGCGACGCACTGCTGGTGATGCCCGAGGAGCAGGCGACGATGGGCTATGAGCGCGTCGGCAGCGGCATGGTCTGGGCGGGGGTGGCGCGGCTCGATCCGCGGCGGCTCGCCGAACTGGCGGTGATGCCGCGCGATTATGACGTCCAGTCGACGCTGGTGCGACTCGCGTCGCAGGCGCGGGCGGTGCATCTGCTGCTGCCGCCGGAGGCGGTGCGCGGCGGCCATGGCGTCGGCCATTCGGCGCAGGCGCTGGAGGCGCGAGGGCGGATCGTGCTCGCGGCGATGATCTCGGGACGCAGCGGCTGGTTCGAGCGGTTCGTCACCGCGCCCCTCGGCCGCGCCGTCATTCCGCTGATCGTGCCGCGGACCGTCTCGGCGATGGTCGCCGCGGCGGGGGCGGGGCTGATCGGCCTGTGCGGGCTGGCGCTGGTCGCCTTCGACCATCCGGGGCCGGGGCTGCTGCTGGCGCTGCTCGGCACGCTCGGCGTCGCCTTGGCCGAGATGCTTGCCGATCTGCGCGACGAGCGGTCGCATGCACGCTGGATCGGCATCGTCGCGCAGGCGATCCCGGCGATCGCCGTCCTGCTCCACGGTCGCGCGATCAGCGAGGCGCGGGCGGATGGCGCACCCGAGCTGCTCGCGGTCGGGCTGGTGCTGCTCGCCGCGCTCGGCGAACGCGCGCTGGGCGCCGCGCCGCGGCGGCCCTGGTGGGGCAGTCCGCCGGCCTATCTGCTGCTCGCCTGGCTCGGCGCCTTCGTCTCCGCGCCGGTCGCCGGGCTCGGTGCCGCCACCCTCTATGCCGCCGCGACGCTGACCGCCGCAATCGAACGATTGCGTTGGCAGCCTTAGCGCTGTTTTAATGATAGGGCGCTAGCGTCCAAGCCATGGCGGTCGGACCGGAACAGGAGCGGGACGTGCTCGGCACCCGTATTGAAGCAAGCCACCGGCTCGCCGCACGGGCCGACGCGCGCCTGACGGGGGCGATCGCCGATATCTTCCTGCCCGACGACGCCCGGCTCGACGAGCGCACGCGGCTTGCGCTGCGCCGCGTGCTCGACGGCGTGATCGCGGCGATCGAGGCGGAGATCCGTCGGCACGCGGCGCGTATCCTCTCCGGCCGGGGCGCGGCGGATCACGCCGACCAGTTGCTCAATGCGCAGGCTACGGTCGCCGGGCGGCTGACGCAGGCGGGCGTGCTGCGCGACCGGCTGCTCATCGACGAATTGCTGTCGCAGGTGCGATGCGACCTGATCGCCGAACGTCTGTCGCCGACCGAGGCGACGCCCGACCAGGCGAGCCTGCTGGTGCGGCTGACCGATGTCGACGACGGCGTCGTCGCCGCGGCGGCGCGCGCGCTGCTCTCGGCGGAGACGCGGCGGCGGGCGGCGGCCGAACAGGGCGGCGTGCCCGGCGGCATCCTCCCCGCCGAGCGGCATCACCAGCTCGTCTGGTGGGTCGCCGCGGCGATCCGCGACGGGCTCGGCACCGGCGACGGCCTTGCCGATCGCGCGATCATCGAGGCGGCGCAACGCAACCTCGCCGCGCATGACGAGGGGCAGCGGCCCGAGGCCGCCGCGGTGCGGCTGGCGGCGGCGATCGACGCGCGTCCGCACGAGATCGGCGATCTGCTGGTCGAGACGCTGGGCGACCGGCGGTTGCTCCTATTCATCGCCGTGCTCGCCCGCGCGGTCGATCTCGATTTCGAAGCGGCGCGGACGATCGTGCTCGAACCCGAGGGCGACCGGCTGTGGCTGGCGCTGCGCGTCGCGGAGACCGACCGGCAGACGATCGCCCGGATCGCGCTGATGCTGGCCGATGCCGATCCCCGGCGCGATATCGAGGCCTTCGCCGACGATCTCGACGCGATCGTCGCGGTGCCGGCGGAGGGTGCGCGTGCGGCGCTGGCGCCGCTGTCGCTGCACCACGACATGCGTCTCGCCCTGGCGGCGCTGGCGCGGGGCGATGCACGATGAGGGTCGATGCCATTCCCGACGTGCCGCTCAGCCATGCGACGCTCGATGCCGATGGTCGATTGCTCGCCGCCGATCCGGCGCTGATCGCGCTCAACGATCAGGCGGGCGGCGCGATCGGCGCGACCCTCGCGGTGCCGCAGCTCGCCGGCATCGTCCGATTGGCGATGCGGCTCGGCATCCTCGTCTCGCGCGCGGTCACCGTCGCCGATCAGGATGCCGACCTCGAACTCTGGGTGCGCGTCCAGCCCGAAGGCGACGGCCTGCGCATGGCGGTGAGCGGCTGGCGCGGGCTGCGGCCGCAGCCGGTGACGCAGCGGCCGATCGCGAGCGTGATCGAAGAGGGCGCGCTGTCGTGGGAGACCGACGCCGGATTGCGGCTGACGTTCGTCGCGATCGATCCCGCCCGGCGGCTCGGCTGCGATGCGCTGGCGCTGCTCGGCCAGCCGCTGACCAGTCTGTTCACGCTCGACGCGACCGAAAGCGGGGCGCTGCCGATCCTCGAAGCGGTGGCGCGCCGGCGGCCGTTCGACGAGCAGCGCGCGCGGCTGCGCCAGGGCGATATGCGGATGGTGCTGACCGCCACGGTCAAGGAAGATGCCGGCGGCGCCTTCGCCGGTCTGGCCGGCGTCGCGCGGGTCGCCGAGCCGCCCGCCAGCGCGCCGGCGCCGGTGTCGCCCGACTTCACCGATGGCCTCGACCGGGCGCTGCGCGCACCGCTCGCCAAGATCATCGCGCATGCCGATACCATCCATGCCGAGGCGGAGGGGCCGATGCAGCCGGATTATGTCGGCTATGCCACGGATATCGCCAATGCCGGACGGCATCTGCTCGGGCTGGTCGACGATCTGGTCGATCTGCAGGCGATCGAGCGGCCCGATTTCACACTTGAGACCGACGGCATCGATCTCGCCGACGTGGCGCGGCGCGCCGCGGGGCTGCTGTCGGTGCGCGCCGCCAATGCCGGGGTGGCGATCGCGCGGCCGTTGCCCGACCTGCATCTGCCGGTGACCGGCGACTTCCGGCGGGCGCTGCAGATCATGGTCAATCTGATCGGCAATGCGCTGCGCTACTCGCCCGAGGGCGGCGTGGTCAGCGTCACGGTCAACCGCGTCGGCGATCGCGCCGAGGCGGTGGTGACGGATCAGGGCAAGGGCATCGCGGCGGAGGATCAGGCGCGCATCTTCGACAAGTTCGAACGCGTCGACCCGAGCGAGGCGGGCGGCAACGGCCTCGGCCTCTATATCGCGCGGCGTCTGGCGCGGGCGATGGGTGGGGATCTGTCGGTAGAAAGCGCCCCCGGCAGGGGCGCCAGCTTCACCCTCTCGCTGCCGGCCTGACGCTAGCGGCGCAACCGGCGCGCGACGAGGATGAGCAGCAGCCCGGCGACCGCGAGCACGACGCCACGGTCGGCCCACGGCCGCTGATCGAGCATGAAGCTCGACTCGGGCCAATGGATATAGCCAAGGCCCTGGCCGATCCACAGCATCCCCATCAGCGCCATTAGCACGCCGACGGAGAGCAGGACCGGCCGGGCGCGGCGCATCAGCGCTGGCCTACCGGGACGTAGCTACGCTGCGTCGGGCCGGTGTAGAGCTGGCGCGGACGGCCGATCTTCTGGTCGGGATCGGTGATCATCTCGTTCCACTGCGCCACCCAGCCGACGGTGCGGGCGAGCGCGAACAGCACGGTGAACATCGACGTCGGGAAGCCGATCGCCGACAGGATGACGCCCGAGTAGAAGTCGACGTTCGGGAACAGCTTCTTCTCGATGAAATAATCATCGCTGAGCGCCAGTTCCTCGAGCCGCAGCGCGGTGTCGAACAGCGGATCGTTGACCTTGAGCGCGTCGAACACCTCGCGCACCGTCTTCTGCATCACGGTCGCACGCGGATCGTAGTTCTTGTAGACGCGATGACCGAAGCCCATCAGGCGGAACGGATCGTTCTTGTCCTTGGCGCGGGCGATGAATTCGGGGATGCGCTCGGGCGTGCCGATCTCGCGCAGCATGTTGAGCGCCGCCTCGTTGGCGCCGCCATGCGCCGGACCCCACAGGCAGGCGATGCCCGCCGCCATGCAGGCGAAGGGATTGGCGCCCGACGAGCCGGCGAGCCGCACCGTCGAGGTCGAGGCATTCTGCTCGTGATCGGCGTGGAGGATGAAGATCCGGTCCATCGCCTTTTCGACCGCCGGATTGACCTCATAGGGCTCGGCCGGCACGCCGAACGTCATGCGCAGGAAGTTGCCGGTGTAGCTCAGCGAATTGTCCGGGTAGAGGAACGGCTGCCCGACGCTGTACTTATACGCCATCGCCGCGATCGTCGGCATCTTGGCGATCAGACGGTGGCTGGCGATCGTGCGCTGCACCGGATCGTGGATGTCGGTCGAATCGTGGTAGAAGGCCGACAGCGCACCGACGACGCCGCACAGGATCGCCATCGGGTGGGCGTCGCGACGGAAGCCGCGGAAGAAGGTGGCGAGCTGTTCGTGCACCATCGTGTGGCGCGAGATCGTGTGCTCGAACTGCGACAGCTCGTCCGCCGCCGGCAGCTCGCCGTTGAGCAGCAGATAGGCGACTTCCATGAAGCTCGACTGTTCCGCCAGCTCGCCGATCGGATAGCCGCGGTGCAGCAGCACGCCTTCGTCACCGTCGATATAGGTCAGCTTCGACTGGCACGACGCCGTCGAGGTGAAGCCGGGATCATAGGTGAAGTCGCCCGTCTGCGCATAGAATTTGCGGATGTCGACGACATCGGGTCCGACCGTACCGGACATGACCGGGTAGTCGAAATCCTTACCGTCCACGGAAACTTTGGCGGCGTCGGTCATGTGGTTGTCCTTCCTATCAGACTGCCATTCGGTCCGCGATCCGGCCGAGGCTTTCCTCTTTGCCGAGAAGCGCGAGCACGTCGAAGATGCCGGGCGATGTCTTGCGTCCGGTGAGAGCAGCGCGGAGCGGCTGGGCGACCTGGCCGAGCTTGACGCCCCCTGCCTCGGCGGCCTGCCGTACCGCTGCTTCGGTTGCCTCCTGATCCCACTGCTGCACCGCGTCAAGCGCAGCGTGCAGTGCAGCGAGCAGCGTCGGCGCGTCACCGGCAAGCAGGTCCGAAGCTGCCTGATCGAGGTCGAGCGGACGCTGCGCGAACAGGAAGCGCGCGCCTTCGCTCAGCTCGTTGAGATTGGCCGCGCGCGCCTTCAGGACCGGCATCGCGCGGGTCAGCAGGTCGATATCGTCATAGCCGCCGATCGGCGCGATCAGCGCGGCGAGCCGCGCGTCGTCCGCAGCGCGGATATAATGACCGTTAAGGTTCTCGAGCTTCTTGAGGTCGAATCGTGACGGGCTCTTGCCGACGCCGCCGAGGTCGAACCATTCGGTCGCCTGGTCGCGGCTGATGATCTCGTCATCGCCATGACCCCAGCCGAGCCGCAGCAGGTAATTGTCGAACGCTTCCGGCAGGATGCCGAGCTCGTCGCGATAGGCCTCGATCCCGACCGCGCCGTGGCGCTTGGACAGTTTGGCGCCGTCGGTGCCGTGGATCAGCGGGATATGCGCATAGATTGGTTCGGGCCAGCCGTTGGCGCGGTAGATCGGCAGCTGGCGGAAGGCGTTGTTGAGGTGGTCGTCGCCCCGGATGACGTGCGTCACCCCCATGTCGTGATCGTCGACGACGACCGCGAGCATATAGGTCGGCGTCCCGTCCGAGCGCAGCAGGATGAGATCGTCGAGTTCGGCATTCTGCACCGTCACCGAACCCTGGACGCGATCCTCGATCGTCGTCGCACCGTCGCGCGGCGCCTTGAGCCGGACGACGAAGGGCGCGTCGGCGGGCGCGGTCGCCGGATCGGCGTCGCGCCACGGGCTGCGGATGCGCAGCGGCGTCTTGGCGGCCTGCGCCGCGGCGCGCTGCGCGGCGATCTCGTCGGCGGTCATGTAGCAGCGATAGGCATGGCCGGTTGCGACCATCTGATGCGCGACCTCGGCATGGCGATCGGCGCGGGCGAACTGGAAGACGGCGTCACCATCCCAGTCGATGCCGAGCCAGCGCAGTCCGCCGAGGATCGCGTCGATCGCCGGCTGGGTCGACCGCGCCCGATCGGTATCCTCGATGCGCAGCAGGAAGCGGCCGCCGTGATGCCGCGCGTAGAGCCAGTTGAACAGGGCGGTACGCGCGCCGCCCAAATGCAGATAGCCGGTCGGCGACGGCGCGAACCGCGTCACGACCTCGGTCGGCTGGTGATGGGCGTGGCGATCGATCGTGGCGCTCAACAGCGCATGCTCCCGGGGTTTGAGACGTGACGGCCAGGGCGGCCGAGGCGCGCCGTAGCACGCGGATCATGCCCCTTCAAATGCCGCGGCGTCCCGTTCGGTTACAGCTCGGTATCGAAGAATGGCTGGAGGCTGAACGCGATACGCTGATCCTCTGGCTGCCGGTGAGCTTCGGTGGCGGCATCGCCGCCTGGTTCGTGCTGCCCGATCCGGCGAGCTGGACCGCCATGCTGTTGCTCTGCGTCGCGACCGCGCTCGCCGGCATCGCGCTGGCGGGGGACGGGCGGGCGGGGCGGGTGGTGGCGATCGGCGGCTTGGCCGCGGCGGCGGGGCTCGCGTCGATTTGGTGGCGGGCCGAGCGCGTCGCCGCACCGATATTGGCACGCCCCGCCGTCGTCGCGGTGCAGGGAGAGGTCGAGCGGGTCGAGCCGCTGCCGGCGCGCGACCTCATCCGCCTGACGCTGCGCAGCGACAGCGTGGGCGTGCCGCCGCGGGTGCGGATCAACCTGCCGATCGGCGACGCGCCCGACGGGCTGGGCGAGGGGGCGGTGATCGGGCTGCGCGCGCGGCTGATGCCGCCAGCCGATGCGGCGGTGCCGGGCGGCTATGACTTCGCGCGCGTCGCCTGGTTTGCGGGGATCGGCGCGACCGGGCGCGGCTTCGCGCCGGTGCGGGTGATCCGGAGCGCGGCGGGCGAGGGGCTGCGCGCGGGGCTGACCAGCCATATCCTGTCGCGCCTGCCGGGCAGTCGCGGCGGTATCGCCGCAGCGCTCGCCACCGGCGACGAGGGCGCGATCACCGTGGCCGATGCCGATGCGATGCGGCGCGCCGGGCTGGCGCATCTGCTCTCGGTGAGCGGCTTGCACATCACCGCCGCGGTGGGGGCGACGATGCTGTGCGTCCTGCGGCTGCTCGCGCTGTCGCCGTGGCTGGCGATCCGCTGGCGGCTGCCGCTGGTCGCGGCGGCGGCGGGGGCGCTGGCGGCGATCGGCTATACCTGGCTGACCGGCAGTCAGGTGCCGACGATCCGCTCGTGCGTCGCCGCGCTACTGGTGCTCGCCGCTCTGGTGCTGGGGCGGGAGGCGATGACGTTGCGGCTGGTCGCCGGCGGTGCCATCGCGGTGATGCTGGTCTGGCCCGAGGCGGTGACCGGGCCGAGCTTCCAATTGTCCTTTACCGCCATCGCGGCGATCGTCACGCTCCACGACCATCCGCGCGTCGCCGGCTGGTTCCGGCAGCGCGACGAGCCCTGGCGTCGCCGTATCCTGCGCGAAGGCGCTGCGTTGCTGCTCACCGGCGTCGTGGTCGAGGCGGCGCTGATGCCGATCGCGGTCTTCCACTTCCACAAGGCGGGGCTGTACGGCGCGGCGGCGAATATCGTCGCGATCCCGCTCACCACCTTCGTCGTCATGCCGCTCGAAGCGGCGGCGTTGCTCGCCGATACGGTCGGCCTCGGCCCACCGGTCTGGTGGCTGACCGATCTCGCGTTGCGGCTGTTGCTGGTGATCGCCCACCGCGTCGCCGCGCTGCCGGGATCGGGGATTGCGTTGCCGGCGATGTCGGCCGCGGCGTTCGCGCTGATCGTCGGCGGCGGACTGTGGCTGATGCTGTGGCGGACGCGGGTGCGGCGCTGGGGGCTGCTGCCGATCCTGCTCGGCGGCTGGTGGATGATGCAGGCGCCTGCCCCCGATCTGCTGGTGACGGGGGATGGCCGCCATATGGCGGTACGGGTCGACGGACGGCTCGCCTTGCTCCGCGAGCGCGCCGGCGATTACACGCGGGCGATGCTCGCCGAAAATGGTGGCATCGACGGCGAGCCGTTGCCGCTCAGCGGTCAGGCGGCGGCGCGCTGCTCGGCGGATGCCTGTATCGTCACGCTGGGGAGCACAGAGCGCGCATGGCGGATCGTCGCGACGCGCAGCGCCTATCCGGTCGATCGTGCCGCGCTGATCGGCGCCTGCCATGCGGCGGACATCGTCGTCAGCGAACGGCGGCTGCCGCGATCCTGCCGCCCGCGCTGGCTGCGGCTCGATGCACCGCTCCTGCGCCGCACCGGCGGCGTCGCGATCGACCTGGAAAGCCGACGGGTGCGCACGGTGCTACAGCCCGGCGACCGCCATCCTTGGCGGATCGCCCGGCTCAGTCGTAGCGGCGCAGGATGCCCGACAATTTGCCCTGCACGCGGACATGCGAGGGGACGTAGCGCTGCGCTTCGTAGGCGCGATTGGCTGGATCGAGCCGGACCATCGCGCCCTCGCGGCGGAAATATTTGAGCGTCGCTTCGCTGTCGTCGATCAGCGCGACGACGATCTCCCCGTCGCGGGCGACCTCGGTACGACGGATCAGCGCATAATCGCCATCGAGGATGCCGGCTTCGACCATCGAGTCGCCGGATACTTCGAGCGCATAATGTTCGCCGCTGCCGAGCAGGGCGGCGGGGACGGCGAGCGTCGAGCTGCCCTCGAACGCCTCGATCGGCAGGCCGGCGGCGATCCGGCCGTGCAGCGGGATCTCGATCACGTCATTGGCGGGCGCCGGTGCGGCGCGGACGTTGGTCTTGGCGGGCGGCGGTGCGGCCGGCGCCGTCGACGCGGCGGGCTTGCGCTCCGACCGTTCCGGCATGCGCAGCACTTCGAGCGCGCGCGCCCGGTTGGGCAGGCGGCGGATGAAATGCCGTTCCTCAAGCGCGCTGATCAGACGATGCACGCCCGACTTCGACTTGAGGTCGAGCGCCTCCTTCATCTCCTCGAACGAGGGCGAGATGCCGGTTTCCTCCAGCCGATCGTTGATGAAGCATACGAGCTCGTGCTGCTTGCGCGTGAGCATGGGCGATCCTTCCCCGTCAGAACAGACGCGGAACTTCTAGGGAACAGGATGGCGTCCGTCAAGCGATGACGAGGATATCTGCCGAGTCGCCCGCCCGTGCCGCCGCGGCGCCGGCCGGGCGGATGATCAGCGCCTGCGACCGGGCCAGCGTCAGCAGCATCGAACTGTCCTGGATCGTCGAGGCATAAGCGCGGCCGTCGCGTATCTCGGCACGCAGATAGTCGGTGCGCGCGCCATTGGCGGGCAGGTCCTCGCCGAGCAGCGCCAGCGTCGCGCGCGGCAGCGGGTCGGCGGCGCCCGCGAGATGCGCGATCACCGGTTTGACGAACAGGATCGCGGTGACGAAGGCGGACACCGGATTGCCCGGCAGGCCGAGCACCTGCATCGCGCCGCGTCGCCCCGCCATCATCGGCTTGCCGGGCCGCAGCGCGATCCGCCAGAAATCGATCTGGCCGCCCGCGGCCTCGAGCGCCGGCCGGACGAGATCGTGATCGCCGACCGATGCGCCGCCGGTGGTGACCAGCAGATCGGCGTCGACCCGCGCGAAGGCGTCCCGCAGCGTCGCCAGATCGTCGGGCAGGATGCCGAGGTCGATCAGCTCGACCGGCAGATCGGCAAGCATCGCGGCGAGCATCGCGCGGTTCGATTCGGGTAAGGCATCGGGCGAGGCGGGCTGGCCGGGATCGACCAGTTCGTCCCCGGTCGCGCAGATCGCGACACGGACGCGGCGGTGGACGCACAGCGCACCGACGCCGCCGGTCGCGGCGACGGCGATCCGCGCCGGGGTCAGCCGCTCGCCGCTGCGCACCAGCGTGTCGCCGGCGGTGAAGTCGAGGCCGCGGCGGCGGGTGTTGCGGCCCGGATGCGCCGGCCCTTCGCCGGTGAGTCGGATCGCGGCGCCCTGCGCGTCCACCTCTTCCTGGATCATCACCGTATCGGCGCCGGCGGGCATCACCGCGCCGGTGAAGATGCGGACGGTCTCGCCGGGCTGGATCGTGCCGTCGAACGGCCGCCCGGCCGCGCTCTCGCCGATCAGCGTCCACGGGCCGGGCAGGTCGACGAAGCGGATCGCATAGCCGTCCATCGCGGAGAGGTCGTGCGCGGGCTGCGTGCGCTGCGCAACGACGTCGTCGGCGAGCCAGCGCCCCGCGGCCTGCGCGAGCGGCACCGTCTCCTCGGCGACGCGCGGCGCGGCGGTGAACAGACGCGCCTGCGCCTCGGCGATCGGCAGCAGCGTCATCGCCTCAGGCGCGCCAGTCGCCGGACGCGCCGCCGGCCTTTTCGAGCAGACGGATGCCGGAGATCACCATCGCCCGGTCGATCGCCTTGGCCATGTCATAGACGGTGAGCAGCGCCACCGAGACGGCGGTGAGCGCCTCCATCTCCACCCCGGTCTTGCCGTCGGTCGCGGTCAGCGCGGTGGCGGTGATGCCGCCCGCGTCGATCGTCAGGTCGAGCGTGACGCGGGTCAGCGGCAGCGGATGGCAGAGCGGGATCAGCTCGGCGGTGCGCTTGGCGGCCATGATCCCGGCGATCCGCGCGACCGCGAGCACGTCGCCCTTCTTGGCCGCGCCGTCGCGGATCGCGGCGAGCGCCTCGGCAGCGACCGCGATATGACCGGTGGCGACCGCGCGGCGGCTGGTCACCGCCTTGCCGCCGACATCGACCATATGCGCGGCGCCCTCGGCGTCGATATGGGTGAGGCGGGTCACGCCTCGGCGCCGATCATCGCGCGCGTCGCCGCCTCGACATCGTCGGCGCGCATCAGCGCCTCGCCGATCAGGAAGCAATGAACGCCGTGCGCCGCCATCGCATCGAGGTCCTCGCGCCGCTCCAGCCCGCTCTCGGCGACGAAGGTGCAGCCCGCCGGCGCCTTGGCGACGAGATCATAGGTGCGGGCGAAGTCGACGGTGAAATCGCGCAGGTCGCGGTTGTTGACGCCGATCAGCCGCGATTGCAGCCGCAGCGCGCGGTCGAGTTCGTGTGCGTCATGCACCTCGACCAGCACGTCCATGCCGCATTCGCGTGCCGACGCCTCGATCTCCGCCATCTGATTGTCGTCGAGCGCGGCGACGATGATCAGGATCGCGTCGGCGCCGATCGAGCGGCTTTCGGTCGCCTGCCACGGATCGACCATGAAGTCCTTGCGGATCACCGGCAGATCGCAGGCGGCGCGTGCGGCGATCAGATAGTCGTCCGAGCCCTGGAACCATTGTTCGTCGGTCAGCACCGACAGACAGGCGGCGCCGCCCGCCTGATAGGCGCGGGCATGGGCCGGCGGATCGAAGTCGGCGCGGATCACGCCCTTGGACGGGCTGGCCTTCTTGATCTCGGCGATCAGCGCGGGACCCGAGCGGGCGTCGAGCGCGGCGCGGAAGCCGCGCGGACGCGTGACGGCGGCGATCCGCGCGTCGAGGTCGGCGAGGCTGGTCGTCGCCTTGCGCGCGGCGACTTCGGCGCGCTTGGTCTCGATGATGCGGGAGAGGATATTGGTCATCGGTAGGCGATCCAGCGATCGAGCAGCGCGGCTGCGCGGCCGTCGTCGATCGCGGCGGCGGCGGCCGTCGCGCCGGCGGTGAGGTGAGGGCTACGGCCGGCGACGACGAGCGCGGCGGCGGCGTTGAGCAGCACCGCGTCGCGATAGGCACCGGCCTCGCCGGCGAGCAGGCGGCGCAAGGCGGCGGCGTTATAGGCGGGGTCGCCGCCGCGGATCGCGGCGAGCGGGTGGCGGGGCAGGCCGGCATCCTCGGGCGTGATGCGGGGCGGCAGATTCGTGCTGCCGATGCTGACCGCGATGCTGGGCCCGGCGGTCGACAGTTCGTCGAGCCCTTCCTCGCCGCTGATCACCGCCGCGCCGCCGGTCCCGAGCTGCGCCAGCGCCTCGGCGTAGAGACCCGCATAATCGGGCCGGGCGATGCCGATCAGCTGATGCGTGACGTGCGCCGGATTGGCGAGCGGTCCCATCAGGTTGAAGATCGTCCGCCGGCCGATGCGGCGGCGGATCGGGGTAATCCGCGCCATCGCGGGATGATGGTTGGCGGCGAACAGGAAGGCGATGCCGAGATCGGCGAGGCTGCCTTCCGCGGTCGCGCCCGCCACCGCCATGTCGAGCCCGATCGCCTCCAGCGTATCGGCCGCGCCCGCCTTGGACGAGGCGGCGCGATTGCCATGCTTGGCGACGGGTACGCCGCAGGCGGCGACGACCAGCGCCACCGCGGTCGAGACGTTGAGCGTGTGATGACCGTCGCCGCCGGTGCCGCAGACGTCGATCGCCCCCGCCGGGGCGGCGACGGGCACGAGCCGGGCGCGCAATGCCCGCGCCGCTTCGGCGATCTCGACGCTCGTCTCGCCGCGCTCCGCCAGTGCGATCAGGAAGGCGGCGATCGCCTCTTCGGAGACGCGGGCGTCGAGGATGTCGGCAAAGGCCTGCGCGGCGCTTTCGCGCGCCAGCGGCGTCGCCGGATCGGGCAGCAGGGCGTGCGTCGTCACGCCGCCGCCTTCACCGCGATGCCGGCGATGCGCAGGAAATTGGCGAGCATCGCATGGCCATGTTCGGTGGCGATGCTCTCGGGGTGGAATTGCACGCCGTGAATGGGGAGGGTGGTGTGGCGGAAGCCCATGACGTGGCCGTCGTCGGCGCGCGCGTTGACGAGCAGCGGCGCGGGCACGTCGCGGACGATCAAGCTGTGATAGCGCGTCGCGGTGAACGGCGAGGGCAGGCCCTCGAACAGGCCGGTGCCGTCGTGGCTGACCGGCGAGGTCTTGCCGTGCATCAGCCCGCCGCGCTCCACCGTTCCGCCGAAATGCTGGCCGATCGCCTGATGGCCGAGGCAGACGCCGAGCAGCGGCCGGCCGGCATCGGCAGCGGCGGCGACCAGGTCGAGGCTGACCCCCGCCTCGGTCGGCGTGCACGGGCCGGGCGAGATCAGGAACGCCTCGGCGCCCGAGGACAGCGCCTGCCCGGCGGAGATGGCATCGTTGCGCACCACCTCCACCTCGCTCCCCAATTCCATCAGATAGTGGACGAGGTTCCAGGTAAAGCTGTCGTAATTGTCGACGACCAAGATCATCGCGACGCCATAGCCGATGCCGCCGCCGGTGCAACGCCTGTTGCGCGCTGGCAATCCTGCAGCAATCTGGGCGACGCTATAGCCGTCTGCGTGGCATGCGCCGGGAGAAACTGCGTCGCCTGCACGTTGAAGCCGCAAAGGAGACGCTACTATGTTCCGCCCGTTGTTGATCGCCACCTTGCTGGCGCTGCCCGCGGTCGCCGTCGCGCAAAGCGCGCCGGTGGCGGATGCCGCGGAATCGGGCTCGCCGCCGCAGCGCGTCCGTGCGGTGACGCTGAATGCCGGCGAGAAATGCCCGCAGAGCACCGGCAGCGAAATCGTCGTCTGCTCGACGCTCGAACAGCCCTATCGCATCCCCAAGCAGTTCCGCGACAGCGGCCCGATCCCCGCCAAGAACCAGGCCTGGGGCAATCGCGCCGCGACGATGGACCAGGTCGGTCGCGTCGCCGGCGGGCTGCCCGACACCTGCTCGCCGGTCGGCAGCGGCGGCCAGAGCGGCTGCGCGCTCGCGACCAACCGCGCCTGGGCGGCGGAGCGACGCGCGCAGCAGGATGCGAATGCGTCGGTGCCGTGAGGACGGAGCCATCGGTGACGGCCGATGGCGCGGATGAAGGGGTGACGATCGGTCCGGCGGTCATCTCCCCTCACGCCCTAATGCCGCACGTCTGCGGAAGCAGGAGCCCGAGGTTGCAGGAACGGCGAGCGTCGAGCGGGCGCGGATCGCGAAACCTTCAAGTCACTGGACATGTCATGCCGGACCCGTTCCGGCATCCGCGGTTCCGCCAAGCCTAAGCTTGGTGTGTTTGTCGGCGAAGTAGACCCCGGAACAAGTCCGGGGTGACGAGATGCGGGCGGTGGTGGTTATTCGCTACTGGGATCGAGGCGACGAACAATGGTCTCGGCTCAGCCGAACGCTCATTCCCCGGCGCTATTGCGCAAACCCCGCATCGCCCGCCCGTATCACCGCATCGCGGGCCGCGGCGAGGATCGCGCCCGCCTTGGCTTCGCACTCGCGCTGTTCGGACGCGGGGTCGCTGTCGGCGACGATGCCGGCGCCGGCCTGGGCATGGATCATGCCGTCCTTGACCACCGCGGTCCGCAGCACGATGCAGCTGTCCATCGATCCGTCGGGGGAGAAATAGCCGACGCCGCCGGCATAGGCGCCGCGCCGCTCCGGTTCGAGCCCGGCGATGATCTGGCAGGCGCGCACCTTGGGCGCGCCGCTGACCGTGCCGGCGGGGAAGCCGGCGAACAGCGCGTCGATCGCATCCGCCCCATCCGCCAGCCGGCCGGTGACGTTCGACACGATGTGCATGACGTGGCTGTAGAATTCGATCCCGTAGCTGGCCGTGACCTGCACCGATCCGGGCGCGGCGGAGCGGCCGACGTCGTTGCGGCCGAGGTCGAGCAGCATCAGATGCTCGGCGCGCTCCTTGGGATCGGCGAGCAGGCTCGCGCGGTTCGCCTCATCCTCCGCGGCGGTCCGCCCGCGCGGGCGGGTGCCGGCGATCGGCCGGATCGTCACCGCGCCGTCGCGCACCCGCACCAGGATCTCCGGGCTCGAGCCGATCAGCGCGAAGCCCGGCAGGTCCAGGTGGTAGAGGAAGGGCGAGGGATTGATGCGACGCAGGCTGCGATAGAGTTCGAACGGCGGCAGCGTGAACGGCGCGGAAAAGCGCTGCGCCAGCACGACCTGAAAGATGTCGCCCGCGGCGATATAGTCCTGCGCCCGGCGGACCATCCGGCCATAGTCGTCAGGGGCGATCGCCGGCGTATAGGCCGGAACGTCGGGCCGCGCGCGGACCGGCGCAGGGAGCGGCGTGTTGGCGAGCCGGGCGGCGACCGCGTCGAGCCGCTCCTCCGCCGCGGCGACGAGCTGCGCCGGATCGTGCGCCGGATCGGGCCAGACCGGCGCGACCAGATAGAGCGCGTCGGCGAGCCGGTCGAAGACGCAGATTACCGTCGGGCGGACGAACAGCATGTCGGGCAGGCCGAGCGGATCGGCCTCGGGCTGCGCCAGCGTCTCGACCAGCCCGACCGTCTCATAGCCGAAATAGCCGACGAGGCAGGCGAGCGCCTTGGGCAGCTCCGCCGGCACCTCACCGCGGCATTCGGCGACGAGCGCGCGCAGGGCGGCGAGCGTCGGCGTGCCGGTCGGCTGGAAGGCGGTGCGATCGGTCGCCCACTGGCGGTTGATCTCGGCCCGATCGCCGCGCGCGCGGAAGACGAGGTCGGGCGCAAGGCCGATCATGCTGTGGCGACCGCGCGTCGCGCCGCCCTCGACCGATTCGAGCAGATAGTCGCCGCGCCCCGGCTCGATCAGCTTGAGCGCGGCGGCGACCGGCGTTTCGGTATCCGCGACCTGCCGTCGCCAGACGAACGCCGGACGACCGGCGGCGAGCGCGGCGACGGCGTCGGGCGTGCTCATCTCAGTTGCCGGCGGCGCCGGCGCCATTGCCGGCGAGGTCGGCGCGCAGGCGGGCGAGCGCCGCCGCGTCGGTCTTGACGCCGACCGCATTGCGCACCGCGCGGGCGAATTGCTCGGCATATTCGCGACCGACGAGGCGGGCGATGCTGCCGCGCGCACCGCTGATCGCGGCGGGCGTGCCGCGCGCGTCGCCCGGCACGATCGTGTCGAGCTTGACGATCAGCCAGCCGGCATTGTTCGGCGCCTCGAGCAGCTTGGCATTGCCCTTGGCCATCGAGAAGAGCAGCGCGAGCGGTGGCTGGACGTTGCCCTGCGCCGCGGCGAGCTGCGCGCGGCTGGCGCCGGCGGTCTGCACCGGGGGCAGCGGCCGACCGGCGGTCGCCATCGCCTGGGCGAGCGGCGTGCCCTTGTTGACTTTGGCGAGGATATCGGCGGCGAGCTTGCGCGCGGCGGCGCGGGCGCGGTCGGCGGTGAGGTCGGCGACGACCTGCGCCTTGACCTGCGTCAGCGGGCGCGGCGCGGCGGCGACGACGCGGCCGAGCGCGACCAGCGCGAAGGCGCCGTCCTGACCGACCGGCACGAGCTGCGGTGCGTCGCCCTCCGACATCTGGAAGGCGGCCGAGACGATCGGCGCGATCGTCGGGTCAGACTGCGCCGCGGGCGCGTCGGGGTTTTGGCCGTTAGCGAGCAGCGGCGGCGTCGTCTGCGTGGCCAGCTTCTGATCGGCGACCGCCTCGTCGAAGGTCGCGCTGTTGCCGAGCGCGCTGTCGAGCGAGTCGCGGGTGCTAGACAATGCCTGTTGCAGCTTGCGCTTCGACACTTCGGCCAGCAACTCGGGACGCGCCTGTTCGAGCGTCTTGCCGGCGACCTGCTCGACCTTGTCGATCCGCGCGACGACCCAGCCGAGCGGACCGCGCACCGGCCCGACGACGCCGCCTTGCGGCGCGGCGAAGACGGCGTCGGCCATGGCGGCATTGCCGGCTCCGGCATAGGCCGATTTGGTGACGCCGGTCTGCACCGCCGGTTCGAGGCCGGCGGCACGGGCCGCGTTGGCGAGGCTGACACCGCCCTTGACCTTGGCGGCGAGTGCATTGGCGCCGGCCTGATCGGCGACGACGACCTGGCTGATCGTGCGCTTCTCCGCCGCGGCGAAGCGGCTGCGCTGCTGGTTATAGGCGGTGGCGATCTCGGCATCGGTCGGCACGGCGCGCGCCTTGACCATCTCCGGGGTGACGAGCGCATAGCGGACGATGCGCCGTTCGGGGACGGTGTAGCGCGCGACGTTACGGCGATAATAGGCCTGCTGCTCGGCATCGGTCGGCGCGGCGCCGGTGTCGACCGCCTTGGCGGGGACGAAGGCGACCTGACCCGAACGCTTCTCCAGCATCAGCGAGGCATAGGGGATGGCGAGCTTCTCGGGCACCTGCGTCGCGCCCTGCGTCGGCAGCATCAGCTGCTGCGCGATGATGTCGCGCGCGATGTCGGTGCGGACCTGCGCATCGGTAAGCCGCTGGTCGGCGAGCAGCCGCTGGTAATTGGCGGGATCGAACTGGCCGTTGGGACCGCGCAGGCCGGGGATGCTGGCGATGACGCCGTCGATCGAGCGCTTGCTCACCACCATCTTCTGGTCGTGACCGAAGGCTTCGAGCGCAAGGCTGTTGATCGTGCGCTCGAGCGTCGACTGCAAGCCGCCCTGATCGAGCAGTTGCTGCATCGTCGGCGGCTGCTGGCCCTGCCGCGCCGCCTCCTGCGTCGCCGCCTGCAGCTCGGTCTGGACGCGGTTGCGCAGATCGGCCGCGGTGATCTTGGTGCCGCCGGCGGTGGCGACGGCATTGCCCGACAGGCTGCCGCCGTTGCCCGCCAGACCGGTGATGTCACCCGCCGCGAACGCCAGCGCGATGACGCCGAGAACGATGAAGGTGATGACGACGCCGGCCTTGGAATTGGTGATGCGACGGAAGAAGCTGAGCATGGAAGGCCGATCGTCCCTTTGGAATTGCCTGCGTCTTTAGGGGGGCAGTGGCTTGCCATCAAGCGCGGGGGCGGGCAGGGTTTGTTGAACACGTATAACAGGAGGTCGGATGACGCGGCGCAAGCTGGTGGCGGGCAATTGGAAGATGAACGGGTCGCGCGCCGCGCTCGCGGAGCTGGACGGCATTGCCGCGGCGGCGGCGGCCGCGCCCAATGTCGACGTTATGGTCGCGGTGCCCTTCACGCTGATTGCCCCGGCGGCGGACCGCGCGCCGACGCTGTCGATCGGGGCGGAGGACGTGCACGAGGCGGACAGCGGCGCGCATACCGGCTGCGTCTCGGCGGCGATGGTCAAGGAGGCGGGCGCGCGCTTCACCCTCGTCGGCCACAGCGAGCGGCGGATGGACCAGGGCGAGACCAGCCACGACGCCTGGGCCAAGGCGGCGGCGGCCCGGCGTCAGGGGCTGCACGTCATCTCCTGCTGCGGCGAGACCGAGGCGGAACGCGACGCCGACCGTGCCGAGCGCGTCGTCCAGGCGCAGATCGAAAAGTCGGTGCCCGACAATGCCGACGGCAGCTGGTTCACGCTCGCCTACGAACCCCGCTGGGCGATCGGCACCGGCCGCACGCCGACGCTGGAGCAGATCGCGGCGATCCACGCGATCGCGCGCGCCAAGCTGCGCACGCTGATCGGCGATGCCGCGGACGGCGTGCGCATCCTCTACGGCGGCTCGGTGACCGGCGACAATGCCGCGACGATCCTCGCCTGCGACAACGTCGACGGCGCGCTGGTCGGCGGCGCGAGCCTGACCGCGGCCAAGTTCGTGCCGATCATCACCGCCGCCGCCGCGCTATAAGGGCCGGGCGCCGACGCTGAGCCCCGGTCAGCGTTGCGAAAGGCTTGGGGCGTCATCATCTTGCGGTGGTGAACGCTCCGGCTCCCCTCAAAGAGCGCCTCGGCGCGGCGGCGTTGACCGCGGTGATCGTCGCGGCGCTCGGCTATGCGCTGCTGGCCGGCCTCGCCTTTCGCGGCGGCGGCGGCGCGGTGGCCGACTCGCTCGCCACCTTCACCGTCGCGCCGCCGCCACCACCGCCCGAGCGGACCGTGCCGCCGCCCAGGCCGGTGCAGCGCGCGAGCGGGCGGGCCTCGCCGCCCAACCTTCGCGCCAAGGCGACGGAGGTGGTCGCGCCGATCCCGGTGATCGCGCTCGCGCCGCCGCCGCCGATCATCGTCGCGCCGCTCGCCAATATCGGCGCCGACACCCATTCGGGCGCCTCGGATCGCGCCGGGCCGGGCACCGGCGCGGGCGGCGTCGGCGACGGCAATGGCGCGGGCGGCGACGGCGATGGCGACGGCAGCGGCTGGGAGCGGGTGCCGCGGCTGGTCAGCGGCCGGATCAAGGGATCGGACATTCCCGAAGCGATCCTCGATTCGGGCTTCCGCGGCGTCGTCAGCGTCCGCTTCCGTGTCGAAACCAATGGCCGCGTCACCGGCTGCACGATCGCCCGGTCGAGCGGTAACGCGCTGATGGATCAGGTGACCTGCGCGGCGATCGAGAAACGCTTCCGCTACGATCCGTGGCGCGATGCGGCGGGGCGTCCGGTCCGCTCGACGGTGCTGCGCGACCAGCAATGGGATATCGATCCGCCGGCGGAGGATCGGTAAGTCTGCCGGCTCGATGGGGCGCAGCTCCGAGGCTCGGCGCCTGGGGGGACCTGCCCTTCGACAGGCTCAGGGCGAATGGGGGGCACTCCAGCCGCAAGTCGGACGAGGTACGTGGCCACCCCGCGCGCCGGCGCAGGGCAGACGGACGCTAGGCGCGATCCGCCACCCCATCATCCGTTCGGGCTGAGCCTGTCGAAGCCCGGCTTGCCCGCAATGCGACGCCGGGAGCGCAAACCCGCAAAGGCCCCGTCTCAGCGCGTCCCGTACCGCTGCTTCAGCGCCGCGTAGCAGGCGCGCAAGGCATAGGCGTCGCCACCCTTCGGCCGCCCCGGCTTGGCGGAGGGACGCCAGGCGAAGACGTCCATATGCGCCCAGGCGATGCCCTTGGGGACGAAGCGCCGCAGGAACAGCGCGGCGGTGATCGCGCCGGCGAAGCCGCCGTCCGGCGCGTTGACCATGTCGGCGATGTCCGAACTCAGCATCTCGTCATAGCCGTCCCACAAGGGCAGCTGCCACAGCGGATCGTCCTGCGCCACGCCTGCGGCGAGCAGGTCGGCGGCGAGTGCGGCATCGTCGGTGAACAGCGGCGGCAGGTCGGGGCCGAGCGCGACGCGCGCCGCGCCGGTCAGCGTCGCGAAGTCGAGGATCAGCTCGGGCGAGTCCTCGCCGGCCCGGGCGAGCGCGTCGGCGAGGATCAGCCGTCCCTCGGCATCGGTATTGGTGTTCTCCACCGTCGGCCCGAGCCGGCTGCGCAGCACGTCGCCGGGGCGGAAGGCGTTGCCGGCGATCGCATTCTCGACCGCGGGGATCAGCAGGTGCAGCCGCACCGGCAGTCGCGCCGCCATCACCAGCCGGGCGAGGGCCAGCGCATGCGCCGCGCCGCCCATATCCTTCTTCATCAGCCGCATGCCGGCCGAGGGCTTGATGTCGAGCCCGCCGGTGTCGAACACCACGCCCTTGCCGACCAGCGCGACGCGCGGGTGCGCGGGATCGCCCCAGACGAGTTCGATCAGCCGCGGCGCGCGCTCCTTGACCGCCGCCTGGCCCACCGCATGGATCAGCGGAAAGCCGCTGGCGAGTGCATCGCCGCGCGTCACCGTCACCGTCGCGCCGTGATCGCGCGCGAGCCGTTCGGCGGCATCCTCCAGCTCGGCGGGGCCGAGATCGCCCGCGCCGGTATTGACGAGGTCGCGCACCCAGCCGGTCGCCGCGGCGAGCCGCACCGTCTCGTCGATCGCGGCGACGTCATGGGTCAGCAGGATGCGCGGCCCCGCCGTTTCGCCGGTGCGATAGCGGTCGAAGCGATATTGGCCGAGCAGCCAGCCGAGCGCGGCGGGGCCGATCGCGCCGTCGACGCGATAGGTGCCGGTCGGCAGCGCCTCGGCGAGTCGGGCGAGGGTCCAGCTGTCCGTTCTGGAAGCGACGACGACCGCCTGGACATCGTCCTCGGCATAGATGGCGTGGCCGCCCGCCGCACCGGTGAAGCGCTGTGCGACCAGCGCGGTGCGCACGCGCTGCGGCTGGCGCGCGAGCCACGGCTCGAACGCGTCCGGCGCGAGCAGGGTGATGGTGCGGGCGGGCTGGCCGCGATCGGGCTGGAGCAGGGCATCGGCCATGGTCAATTCACCGGGCTGACGAGGAATTGCTCGTAGCGTTCCGCGCCGTCGGGTTCGGCGAAGGTGCCGATCGACAGCTTCCGGTCGGGGTAGGTGACGGTGTAGCGGCGCTGGACAAAGCCGCCGCGCAGCCGCTTCGGTCCGGCGAGCGCGAAGCCGGTCGGCTCGCCCAGTGCCGACAGGCTGGTGCGATAGTCGGCGATCACCTGCGGGGTGAAATAATAAGCGGCATCGGCGGTGAGCAGCCTCCGGTCGAGTGTGCCGTTGCGCAGCGAATCGAACATCGCGCGGGCGGCGCGGGTCTTCGCCGCCTCGGCCGCGTCGGCGCCGGCGGGCAGGACGACCTTGGCGATCCCCTGAGCGATCGCGACGAAGGCATCGCCGAAATCGGCATTGGTCAGCACGACGATCGCCGCCTTTTGCTCCGGATAGACGATGTTCTCGGACAGGAAGCCGACCGCTTCGCCGCTATGTTCGACGACCGGCTGGCCGTCGTGCTTGGCGAGCGTGACGCCGAGGCCGTAATTGGTCGTGCTGCCGTCGCTGAGCAGCACCGGCGTCTCCTGCGCTACCCAGTCGTCCGCGGGCAGCAGGCTGCGGTTGATCCGGGCGACGTCCCATTTGGCGAGATCGCCCGCGCTCATCGACAGTTCGCCGGCGGCGAACAGCCAGCCCGCCGCGGGCGGCGGCGCGGCGCGCACCGGCCCCAAGGCGTTGCGGTGATAGCCGATCGGGAAGCGGCCGCCGATCGCCTTGTCCTGATCGATCGCGGTGATGTCGAGCGGCTTGAAGATGCGGCGCTGGAGGAAGGTCATCAGCGGCTCGCCCGCCGCCTTCTCCGCGATCAGCCCGGCGACGACATAGCCGGTGTTGGAATATTGCCATTGCGTGCCCGGCGCGAAGTCGAGCGGCTTCTTCGCCCAGCGATCGACGATCGCCTGCGGCGTGGTCGGCGTCTCCATCGCCGGGAAGCTATAGTCCTGCGGCCAGTAATCCTGCAGCCCGGCGGTGTGGCTGAGCAACTGGCGGATGGTGATCCGGTCGCCACCGCTGATCCCGGGCAGCCATTTGGCGACGGTGTCGTTCATCGACAGCTTGCCGTCGTCCTCGAGCAGCAGCAGCGCGGCGGCGGTGAATTGCTTGGAGATGGAGGCGATCTGATAAGGCGCATCGGTGCGCGCCGGGGTCGAGCCCGCCTGCGTGCCATAGGCCTTGACCAGCACGATCCGCCCGCCGCGCACGATCGCGACCTGCGCCGAGGGCGTGCCGGTCGCGGCGAGCCCGTCGGCGACGACCTTGTCGACCGCGGTCGCCTCGGCGGGAGTGAGCGACTGGGCGAGAGCGGCAGGCGCGGCGGTGAGCGCCAGCGTGGCGGCGACGGTTCGGAACAGCATCGTGCCTAGCTGCCATATCGGTCGGCGGTCACGAAAGTGAAATCGGTGTCAGCGACAGGACTCCACCATGTGTTTGTTCGATCGACTTGCTAGCCTCTGGCGAAGTCCGCGGCCGGCGTCGCGGACTTTCTGTCGAAGGCTCGTCCGCGTACCGACCGCGTCCGGCTCACGCGAAGGCCCAAGGCCGCGACGGCCATATGGTCATGCGGAGGTGCGGAGGCGCGCAGAAGATGCGTCAGCGCCAGCAGATCTTCCTCTTGCCTGACGATGATCGGGAGCTCGCCACCAAAATATCGCCGCACTGCCGGGTGAACCCACCTCTTCGCGTCACGCGGGCATCTTGGAACGCGCGAACTTCCACCAGCCGCTACGCCGGCACGCCGTACAGGTCATGTTCGTCGGCATCCTCGATCGCGACGGGCACGATGTCGCCGACCGAAAGGTGCGCAGCATCGCGCAGGAAGACCTGGCCGTCGATCTCGGGCGCGTCGGCCTGGCTGCGGCCGGTCGCGCCCTCGTCGCCGACCTCGTCGATGATGACGGGCAGCGTGCGGCCGATCTTGGCGGCGAGCTTGGCGGCGCTGATCGCGGCGGTCTTCGCCATGATCCGCTGATAGCGCTCCTCCTTGACCGCCTCGGGCACCGGATCGGGGAGCAGGTTGGCGGCGGCGCCCTCGACGGGTTCGAAGCGGAACGCGCCGACCCGGTCGAGCTGCGCCTCGTCGAGCCAGTCGAGCAGATACTGGAAATCCGCCTCGGTCTCGCCGGGGAAGCCGACGACGAAGGTCGAGCGGATCGCGATGTCGGGGCAGATCGCGCGCCACTGGTGGATGCGGCTGAGCACCTTGGCGTCGTTGCCCGGGCGCTTCATCGCTTTCAGGACCGACGGCGCGGCATGCTGGAACGGGATGTCGAGATAGGGGAGCACCAGCCCGTCGGCCATCAGCGGGATGACCTGATCGACGTGCGGATAGGGATAGACGTAATGCAGCCGCACCCAGGGCGCGATCTTGCCGAGTTCGCGCGCGAGGTCGGTCATGTGCGGCACGACCTCCTGCCCCTTCCACAGCCGCGGCTCCTTGCGGATGTCGATGCCATAGGCGCTGGTATCCTGGCTGATCACCAGCAGTTCGCGCGTCCCCGCCGCGACCAGCTTTTCCGCCTCGCGCAGGATCGCGTCGGGGCGGCGGCTGACGAGATCGCCGCGCAGGCTGGGGATGATGCAGAAGGAGCAACGGTGGTTGCAGCCCTCCGAAATCTTCAGATAGCTATAGTGGCGCGGCGTCAGCTTGAGCCCGGCATCGGGGATCAGATCGATATAGGGCGACAGGTTGGCGGGGGCGGCATCATGCACCGCCTCGACCACCTGCTCATATTGATGCGCGCCAGTGACCGCGAGCACCTGCGGGAAGCGCGCGCGGATGACCTCCGCCTCCTTGCCCATGCAGCCGGTGACGATGACGCGGCCGTTCTCGGCGATCGCCTCGCCGATCGCCTCAAGGCTTTCCTCCTTCGCCGAATCGAGAAAGCCGCAGGTGTTGACCAGCACGACGTCGGCGCCGGCATAGTCGGCGGACATCTGATAGCCGTCGGCGCGCAGCTGGGTGAGGATACGTTCGCTGTCGACCAAATTCTTGGGACAGCCGAGCGACACCATGCCGACGCGCGGCGGAGAGGGGAGACGAGTTGCCATGAGAGACCCGTCTATAGCGCTTCCGTCGCGAATTTTCCAGACGGTGCCGTGGGACGTGCGGTTCGTCGCATCGGCGGGTCCGCGTCGCTCGACAGCGGCGGGGGCAGGCGGCACAGCGGCGTGACGGGAGGGCCATATGCTGGCGATAGGCTTGATGTCGGGAACGTCGCTCGACGGGATCGACGCTGCGTTGATCGAAACGGACGGCGAGGGGATGGTGCGTCCGATCGCCTTCCGCGGCGAAGCTTATTCGGATGCAGCGCGCGCGCAGCTCGCCGCGGCGACGACGCTGGCGCTGACCTTCGACCGGCCGCGCGCCAGCCCTGATCTGGTCGCGGCGGGCGAGCTGATCGACCGTACCCACGCCTTCGCGGTGCACAAGCTGCTGCGCGAGGCGGGGGTCGAGGCGGCGGCGGTCGAGGTGATCGGCTATCACGGCCAGACGGTCGCACACCGCCCCGATCGCGGCTGGACGTGGCAGGTCGGCGACGGCGCGGTGCTCGCCCGCGCGACCGGGATCACCGTGGTCAGCGACTTCCGCAGCGCCGACGTCGCGGCGGGCGGGCAGGGCGCGCCGCTGCTGCCGGTCTATCACGCCGCCCTGGTCGCGGCGCTGGAGCGGCCGGTGGCGGTGCTCAATCTCGGCGGGGTCGGCAATATCACCTATGTCGGCGCGGACGGCGCGCTGGTCGCCTTCGACACCGGTCCGGCGAACGGCCTGATCGACAGCTGGGTCGAGGCGGAGACGGGCGCGCGCTTCGACGCCGACGGCGCGCTCGCTGCGGCGGGGCGGGTCGACGAAGCGGTGCTGACCGGCATGCTCGATCACCCCTTCTTCGATCTCGCCCCGCCCAAGAGCCTCGACCGCAACGACTTCACCATCCAGCCGGCGCGCGGCCTGGCGGCGGCGGACGGGGCGGCGACGCTGACCGCCTTTACCGCGGCGAGCGTCACCGAGGCGATCGACCGGCTGCCGGCGCGGCCGAAGCGGCTGATCGTCGCGGGCGGCGGGCGGCACAATCCGGTGCTGCTGCGGATGATCGGCGACCGCTGCGGGCTTCGGCCGGAGCCGAGCGATGCGCTCGGCTGGAACGGCGATGCGATGGAGGCGGAAGGCTTTGCCTATATGGCGGTGCGGACGCTGCGCGGATTGCCGATCAGCTTCCCCGGCACGACCGGTGCCGCCGCACCGCTGGCGGGTGGCGTGATCAGCCGGCCGTGACCCTCATTCGTGCGTCAGGCGCGGTTGTACGCTGACCGGGCGCGGGCACCCGTCGACCTGGCGCAGCACGGTATAGATGGGTTTGGCGGGAGGCAGGTCGCCGAGCTTGTGGAGACCGGGCGTGGTCGCTCCCGCGATCCGGCGCACCTGCGGCTGCTCGCATCGCGACGCCGGCGGCTTGGGCTTCGGCGACGGCTGCCCCAGCGTGACGGCCGGTACGAGAGCGATGAGCAACATCATCACGGACATGATCGGTCTCCCCTCTGGACCCTCTTTATCGCAGACGTCTTGGCCCCGCCAGCGTCAGGCGAGCGGCGCGGTCCCATGGTCGTGGCGATAGGGGTTGAAGGGCCGGGGGTAGCCATGGGCATGGCCCAGCGCCCGATAGGTCGACACCGCGTGCGGCAGCAGGATCGAGCCATGATGGCCGAGGGCATGCAGCCCCAGCCTTTTGGGGGCGGTGAGCGGTCGCAGCCCGTGCTGTTCCCGGATGTGCGCCAGACCATAAGCTGACCGCGCCCGATGCGAGGCGCCGCTCGCCTTGGTCGGGCCGGAGATCGCAGCAACGCCATAGGACGGATCACGCATGACCATTCTCCCGCTGTTGCTTCTTTATAGCAAGAGCGGCGCGAGAAAGGTCACCGCTTGCGCGTCAATTCGCGCATCCCGGCATCGAGCCCGGCGAGCGTCAGCGGGAACATCCGCCCGCCGACCAGCTCGCGCATCAGCCGGATCGACGGCGTATAGCCCCATTGCGGTTCGGGCAGGGGATTGAGCCAGATCGCCGACGGATAGGTGCCGGTCAGCCGCTCCATCCACACCGCGCCCGCCTCGTCATTGTTATGCTCGACCGAGCCGCCGGCATGGGTGATCTCATAGGGACTCATCGCCGCATCGCCGACGAAGACGATCTTATAGTCCGGGCCGAAGCGGTGCAGCACCTCAACGGCCGGCGTGCGCTCGGTGAAGCGGCGGCGGTTGTCCTTCCACAGGCCCTCGTAAGGACAATTGTGGAAGTAGAAGAAGTCGAGCGTCTTGAACTCGGCGGTCGCGGCGCTGAACAGTTCCTCGCAGATCCGCACAAAGGGGTCCATCGAGCCGCCGACGTCGAGGAAGAGCAGCAGCTTGACCGCGTTGCGCCGCTCGGGCCGCATCCGCACGTCGAGCCAGCCCTGCCGCGCGGTGCCGTCGATCGTCCCCTGGATGTCGAGCTCGTCGGCGGCGCCCTCGCGCGCGAACCGCCGCAGCCGGCGCAGCGCGACCTTGATGTTGCGCGTGCCGAGCTCGACGTCGGCGTCGAGATTGCGGAAGTCGCGCTGCTCCCACACCTTGATCGCGCGGCCGTGGCGGCTCTCGCCGCCGATGCGGACGCCTTCGGGATTATAGCCGGCATTGCCGAACGGGCTGGTGCCGCCGGTGCCGATCCATTTGCTGCCGCCCTGGTGGCGGCCGTGCTGCTCGGCGAGCCGCTCGCGCAGCGCCGCCATGATATCGTCCCAGGAGCCGAGCGCCTGGATCCGCGCCATCTCCTCCGCGTCGAGATAGCGTGCCGCCACCGCTTCGAGCCATTCGGCAGGCAGATCCTGCGGCGCGACGCCCGCGTCGCTGACGACGCCGTGGAAGACCTTGCCGAACACCCGATCGAACCGGTCGAGCAGCGCCTCGTCCTTCACATAGGTCGCGCGGGCGAGGTAATAGAAGGCCTCGGGCGTCGACTCGATCACCGCGGCATCGAGCGCCTCGAGCAGCACGAGATGCTCCTTGAGGCTCGCGGCAATGCCGGCGGCGCGGAGTTCGTCGAGGAAGCGCAGGAACATCGACGCACGCTACGCCGCTTCGCGCGGGCGCGACAGCCCCCGGCTCAGCGCGGCGCGTAGGCGTCGATCAGCGCGCCGACATAATCAGGGTTGCGGGCGGTGAGCTGTTTCGACGGATGGCCGCCGTAGATGAAACCCTTGACCGGATAGATGCCGCCGCCGAGCCCGTCATTGTCGCGATACCAGACCTTGACCCGGCTCCAGTCATTGTGCGGCGAGACGTCGTAGAGCGTGACGTCCTGTTCGGCATGGCCGCGCTCGCCGTTCTGGCGCGACCAATTGGCGTGGGTGAGCATCAGCACGCGCTGTTCGACGACGCGGCTAACCACCGCGACATGGCCGAGCGGCAGCCGGCCGGTCTTGGCGAAGACGATCACCGACCCCTCGCGCGGGCGATGCCCCCGGTCATAGCGTCCCCCGGCCTGCTCCCACCACGTCCAGGCATCGCCGTAGATCTCGATGCCCGAGGCGGCGCGGGCGAAGGGCACGCATTGGCCGACATAGTCGAGCAGCCCCGAGGCGGCGAGCGGCGCGGTAAAACTTGCCGCCTGACCGGCAAGGCACGTGATCACGAATCTGGCAAAAAGGCCTCGCATTCCGCTGACTTAAGGCGGTGCGGATGACTGCGAGATTGGCAGCTATGGTTAATTGCCGGGCCACCCGGCAAAAACTTGCCGGTCGTTGCGAGGCTGAAACGATCAGCGCTCCCGCTTCGCCATGAAGGCGAGCCGTTCGAACAGCATGATGTCCTGTTCGTTCTTGAGCAGCGCGCCGTGCAGCGGCGGGATCGCCTTGGTCGAATCGCGGTTTTGCAGCACGTCGAGCGGCATGTCCTCGTGCAGCAGCAGTTTGAGCCAATCGAGCAATTCGCTGGTGCTCGGCTTCTTCTTGAGGCCGGGGACGTCGCGCACCTCGTAGAAGATGTCCATTGCGCGGCGGACGAGCATCGCCTGGATGCCGGGAAAATGCACGTCGATGATCCGCTGCATCGTCTCACGATCGGGGAAGCGGATGTAATGAAAGAAGCAGCGGCGCAGGAAGGCGTCGGGCAGCTCCTTTTCATTGTTGCTGGTGATGACGACGATCGGGCGCTCGACGGCGCGGATCGTCTCCTTGGTCTCGTAGACGTGGAACTCCATCCGGTCGAGTTCCTGCAACAGGTCGTTGGGAAACTCGATGTCGGCCTTGTCGATCTCGTCGATCAGCAGCACCGGCGGGGTCGGGCGGGTGAAGGCTTCCCACAATTTGCCGCGGCGGATGTAATTGGCGATGTCGTGGACGCGCGGGTCGCCGAGCTGACCGTCGCGCAGCCGCGCCACCGCATCATATTCGTACAGGCCCTGCTGCGCCTTGGTGGTCGACTTGACGTTCCACTCGATCAGCTCGGCCCCCGCGGCGCGCGCGATCTCCTGCGCGAGCACGGTCTTGCCGGTGCCTGGCTCGCCCTTGACCAGCAACGGCCGGCGCAGCGTCACCGCGGCGTTGACCGCGACCTTGAGATCCTCGGTCGCGACATAGCTTTGCGTGCCTTCGAAGCGCTTCATGCCGGTTCCCGCAGCTGGTGGAGGCAACGGTGGTAGGCGCAACCCGCGCGATCAGGCAAGTCGCGCGGGAATCACCCCTGGCGGGCGCTGGCGCGTGCTTCGAGCAGATCCCACAAGGCGCGATGCTGGGCGAGCAACTGTTCCGCACCGAAGCGCACCGCGCGCTCGGTCGCCGGGGTGCCGCCGAGCCGCGTCACGCTCGCCGCGGTTTCGGAGAGGCTCGGGAAGGCCGCCGGCACGGGGTCGACGCCGAACCGTTCGGCGGCGTGATCGAGCATCAGCCGGATCGCGGTCCAGTCCTGCACCAGCGCCGCCACCGCGCCGGTGGCGCAGCCGCGCCGTTCGGAGCGGGCGAGCGTCTCGAGCGCATGGCGGCTGGCGATCAACGCCGCTTCGGTGTCCGACTGGCCGGGGGTCGACGGGGTCGGGCCGGCAGCGGCGGCGAGCCTGGCGATATAGGCGCGTTCGAGCACGAAGCCGTCGGCGACCGCCGACAGCCAGTCGCAGGCATCGGGCTGGACGCAATGGGTGCGCGCCTCGACCGCGAGGCCGGGGGGGTCGCCATGAACCGCGCACAGCGCATGCACCGCATCCGACAGGTCGCGCGACGCCGCCGCGGGAGAGAGAAGCATCGACAGGTGCGGATGCGCGACACTGCCGTCCGTCGCGCCGATCCGCGTGACCAGATCCCATGCACCCGCAGGCCAATGCTGTTGCGCCGTATCCAATCCGATATCCCGCGTTACGCGCCGTCCCGCCGATCCGGTCCGACCTGGTCCTTGTCTACCCACTAACTATACAGAAGCACGTAAAGACAGGGTTTATGGGGCGGTAACCCTGTCGTAATCGATCTTTACGCCGGCCGGCCGTGCCGTAAGAACGCCAATGTGTTGATTTTGGAGAAGGTGGATGCGCGGATGGATTGTGGCCCTGGCGTTCGCTTCGGCGGGGACTTTCGCCTTGTCGGCTGAGGCCGGGGCGCAGACGGCGGCGAATCAGGCGCCGGCGCAGGGCGAATCATTGACGCTGGCGCGCGTGTTCGGCAGCCCCGACCTGTCGGGGTCGCAGCCGCGCGGCGTGCGGCTGTCGCCCGACGGCAGCCTGCTCACCTTCCTGCGCCCGCGCGCCGACGAGAAGGAGCGCACCGACCTGTGGGCGCGGGACACGCGCACCGGCGCGGAACGGATGCTGGTCGACAGCAAGACGGTCGGCAGCGGCGCCGAGCTCAGCGAGGCCGAGAAGATGCAGCGCGAGCGGGCGCGGATCGGCGGCAGCAAGGGCATCGTCGCCTATGACTTCGCGCCCGACGGCCGCTCGATCCTGGTGCCGCTCGACGGCGATCTCTACCTTGCGACGCTCGACGGCGCGGTGCGGCGGCTGACGCAGACGCCCGGTGGTGAGCTCAATCCGATCGTCTCGCCCAAGGGCCATTACGTCAGCTTCGTCCACGACCAGAACCTCTTCGCGCAGCCGCTCGCCGGCGGTGACGCGCATGCGGTGACGCAGGGCGGCGGCGGCACGATCCATTTCGGCGAGGCGGAGTTCGTCGCGCAGGAGGAAATGCATCGCACCACCGGCTATTGGTGGTCGCCCGACGAACGCTTCATCGCGGTCGAGAAGTTCGACGAGGCGCCGGTCCACGTCTTCACCCGCGCGTCGATCGGCGCGGCGGGGACCAAGACCTATGAACAGCGCTATCCCGCCGCGGGCACGCCCAACGTCCTGGTCGAGCTCTACGTGATGCGGCCCGACGGATCGGGGCAGGTCAAGGTCGACCTCGGCAGCGATCCCGACATCTACCTCGCCCGCGTCGACTGGACGCCCGACGGCAAGACGCTGCTGGTGCAGCGCGAGAGCCGCGACCAGAAGACGCTCGACATGCTCCGCGTCGATCCCGAGACGGGCAAGGCGAGCGTGCTGTTCACCGAAAAGGCGGGCGCGAAGAGCTGGCTCAACCTCAGCGACGATTATCAGCCGATGAAGGACGGCAGTCTGATCTGGCGGTCCGAGCGCGACGGCTATGGCCACCTCTACCGCCGCGCGCCGTCGGGGCAGTGGACGCAGCTGACCAAGGGGCCGTGGGTGGTGACGGGGCTGGTCGGCATCGACGAGGCCAAGGGACGGATCTATTTCACCGGGCTCAAGGACGACGTGCTCGAACAGCATGTCTATGCGGTCGATATCGCCAAGCCCAACGTCCTCACCCGGCTGACCGAGCGCGGCTGGACCAACACTGCGACGATGGACAAGGCGGCAAGCCGGCTGATCGTGTCGCGCTCCAACCCGAAGCAGCCGACGCAGGTCTATCTCGCCGACACCGCGGGGCAGCGGCTGGCGTGGATCAACGAGAATGCGCTGGTCGCCGGTCACCCCTATTTCCCGTTCCTGGCGCAGCATCAGCCGACCAAGTTCGGTACGATCAAGGCGGCCGACGGCTCGACGCTCTATTGGGAAATGATCACGCCGCCGCTCGTCGCCGGCAAGACCTATCCCGTGTTCTTCGAACATTACGGCGGCCCGGGCACCGGCCAGCAGGTGACGCGCGGCTGGCAGGGCGCGCTGCCGCAATATCTGGTCAGCCAGGGCTGGGTCTATTTCAAGATCGACAATCGCGGCTCGTACAATCGCGGCAAGGCGTTCGAGGACCAGATCTATCACGCGATGGGGACGGTCGAGGTCGAGGATCAGCTCGCCGGCGCGAACTATCTGAAGTCGCTGCCGTTCGTCGACGGGCGGCGGATCGCCACTTATGGCTGGTCGTATGGCGGCTATATGTCGCTCAAGATGCTGGAGAAAACCCCCGGCGTCTATGCCGCGGCGGTGAGCGGCGCGCCGGTCACCGACTGGCAGCTCTACGACACCCATTATACCGAACGTTATCTCGGCGATCCCGCCAAGGACCCGCAGAGCTATGCCGGATCGGCGGCGGTCGAGGCGGCATCGACGATCCGCGATCCGCTGCTGCTGATCCACGGCATGGCCGACGACAACGTCTTCCTCGACAATTCGACCAAGGTCGCCGCGCGCATGCAGGCCACCGCGACGCCGTTCGAGATGATGTTCTACCCCGGCTATACGCATCGCGTCGCCGGACCGGGGGTGAGCCAGCATCTCTGGGGAACGATCCTCGAATTCCTCGACCGCAATGTGAAGAACAGGAAATAGCCGACAGGACAGGATCGGGACGCTGATTTCGTCACATCGCCGCCTTATGCGGCGGCGATGCGCTTCCTGACCCTGTTCCACCTCTGGCCGTTCCTCGACACGGTCGTCAGCCTGCTCACCGCCTTCGTGCTCGGCACGGCGATCGGGGCGGAGCGGCAATATCGCCAGCGCACCGCCGGGCTGCGCACCAATGCGCTGGTCGCGATCGGGTCGGCGGCATTCGTCGATCTCGGGCAGCGGCTCGGCGGCGACGTCGAGTCGATCCGGGTGGTCGCCTATGTCGTGTCGGGGATCGGCTTCCTCGGCGCCGGGGTGATCATGAAGGAGGGGATGAACGTCCGCGGCCTCAACACCGCGGCGACGCTCTGGTGTTCGGCCGCGGTCGGCGCGATCGCCGGGTCCGACATGGTGGCGGAGGCGGTGCTGCTCACCGTCGTCGTGCTCGCCGCCAACACCCTGCTGCGGCCGCTGGTCGACGCGATCAACCGCGTGCCGCTCGCCGGCCATGCGGTCGAGGCGACCTATACGGTGACGATCACCGTCGATCCGGCGCAGGCGGGGCCACTCGGCGACATGCTCGTCGCGCATCTCGAGGCGGCGTCGCTGCCGGTCGCCGAACTGGCGACCGAGCCGCTCGGCGACGATCGCGTCGCGGTGACGGCGACACTGGTCAGCACCAACGTTCCCGATACCGAACTCGACGCGCTCGCCGATCATCTCGCCCGCGTCCACGGTATCGCCCATGCCACCTGGCAGCTGAGCACGCACGATTAGCAAAGCCGATGGACGCGGCGACGCAAGCGTATTAGGCGACGCGGCAACGCAGCGGAGGGTTTATGGGTTATCGGGTGGTGGTCGCGGGCGCGACGGGCAATGTCGGGCGCGAGATGGTCAACATCCTCGCCGAACGCGAATTTCCCCTCGACGAGATCGCGGTGCTGGCGTCGAGCCGCAGCCAGGGCGAGCAGATCGAATATGGCGACACCGGCAAGATGCTCAAGGTGCAGAACATCGAGCATTTCGATCCGGCCGGCTGGGACATGGCGCTGTTCGCGATCGGCAGCGACGCGACCAAGGTCTATGCCCCCAAATTCGCCGCCGCGGGCTGCACGGTGATCGACAATTCGTCGCTCTACCGGATGGACCCCGACGTGCCGCTGATCGTGCCGGAGGTGAATGCCGCGGCGATCGACGGCTATCGCGCCAAGAACATCATCGCCAACCCCAATTGCTCGACCGCGCAGATGGTGGTGGCGCTCAAGCCGCTCCACGATGCCGCCAAGATCACCCGCGTCGTCGTCTCGACCTATCAGTCGGTGTCGGGCGCCGGCAAGATCGGCATGGACGAACTGTTCGAACAGAGCCGCAACATCTTCGTCGGCGACAGTGCCGAGGCGAAGAAGTTCACCAAGCAGATCGCCTTCAACGTCATTCCGCACATCGACAGCTTCCTCGACGACGGTTCGACCAAGGAAGAGTGGAAGATGGTGGTCGAAACCAAGAAGATCCTCGACGCCAAGATCAAGGTGACCGCGACCTGCGTGCGCGTGCCGGTGTTCGTCGGCCATTCGGAATCGATCAACATCGCCTTCGAGCGGGAATTGTCGGCCGAGGACGCCAAGCGCATCCTGCGCGAGGCGCCGGGTGTGATGCTGATCGATAAGCATGAGGACGGCGGCTATATCACCCCGATCGAGGCCGCCGGCGACGACGCCACCTATGTCAGCCGCGTCCGCGAGGACCCGACGATCGAGAACGGCCTCAACCTGTGGTGCGTCAGCGACAATCTGCGCAAGGGCGCGGCGCTCAACGCGGTGCAGATCGCCGAGCTGCTCGGCCGGCGGCATCTCAAGAAGGCGGGTTGAGGGCGAACGGGCGTGGTGGTATCATGTCCATATGGGACAGGTGCTCATCCGTGATCTCGACGATGCTCTGCTGCAGGATTATCAGGAGGCGGCCGACGGTAATGGCCGTTCTCTCGAAGCCGAGTTGCGGGATGCGTTGCGGCGGTTGAGGCCGGTGAACGACCACGACCGTCGCGATCTCCAGGCTCGACTTGCCGCTATTCGAGCGATGACCCCCAATGCCGCCCAAACTCCGGCGGAGGTGCTGGTACGCGAGGATCGAGAGGGCTTTCGCAGCGCTTGACCTGGATCGTCGATACCAGCGTCGCCGTCAAATGGGTGGTTGCCGAAGACGGCGCCGACCTTGCGGCACCATTCCTTTCCGGTGACGTCGTTGCGCCTGACCTGCTACGCCAGGAACTTGCCAATGCCTTGTGGAAAAAGGTGCGGCGGACGAGATTGGCAAGCAACAGGCGCAATTGGGATATGGCGCCATCATTGACGCCCTACGGTTCTTCCCACCGGTCATCTTGCCGTGCGGGCCTTCGATATCGCGCTGCGGACCGGGCATCCCGTATATGATTGCCTCTATCTCGCACTCGCCGAGTCATTGGGTTTGATGATCCTGACGGTGGATCACAAGCTGATCCTCGCGTGTGGGCACACCGACTTCGCCGGCCTGCTGATCTCCCTGGAAGACGCCGCCCGTCTGCCTCAATGACCGATATACCGCCCCGGCCGGTGCCAGGCGATCAGGATCAGGCTCATCGCGGCGGCGCTGACCGCCGACCAGCCGAGTTGCGTCAGCGTCAGCATCGGCGCGGAGACAGCGAGGATCACCACGTCGATCGCGATCTGCGAACGGCCGGCATTCCAGCCGTGTTTGCGCTGCAGCCATAAGGTGATGACGCCGGTGCCGCCGACGCCGGCCTGATGGCGGGCGAGCGACAGGATGCCCATGCCGATCACCGTGCCGCCGACGAGTGCGGCGAAGGCGGGATGGATGTCGAGGATATGCACCGACACCCGCGCGAGCGTCGACAAGGCGGCGATGCCGCCGTTGACGATCGCCGACTTGACCGCGAACCGCGCGCCCATCACCCGATGCGCGAAGGCGAAGAAGGGGATGTTGATCAGCGTGAACAGCACGCCCGCGGGCAGCGGGATCGAATAGGAGAGCAACAGCGCGATGCCGGCGACGCCGCCGGTGACGAGCCCCGCCGCCTTGAGGAAGATCAGGCCGACGACGATGAGGATGCAGCCGATCAGCAGCGCATAGCCGTCCTCGGCAAGACTATGCGGGCGGCCGGGCGGATCGGCGGGACGGGCGGAAGACGGCATCGGACCTCATCAGGACGGGTCAGGCGCCTCTCCCGGGCGATGCCGCTCGTCGTGGCGGCATCGCGGTCTATACAGCAAGGATCGTCCGGCGAAAGCCGTGCTCAGCCGAGGCGGCGATGCTTGCCGCCATACCGATGGCCGACATATTCGCCGATCCGCGCCATCTCGCGTGCCGCGCCACGCGTCGCCTCGGTGCAGCAGGGCAGGGGATCGCGCTCGGCTTGCGCCGCCCGCATCGCGACGCGATCGGTCAGCTCCTCGATATCGGCGCGGCTGAGCAGGTTCTTCTCGCGCAACAGGCACAGCAGGCTTTGCAGGATCACCAGGCTCTCGTCGCCCGCGGGATGCACGCCGCCGACCGGCATATTGTCCATTATCGCTCTCCTTATGCTTTGAAGAAAGAGTATGCCTCTTTCGCAGACTTGCAAAGGCTCATTTTCGACGGTCCGTCCCGTCGCTTCCGGGCTCGTCGGCCGGGCGTACGGACAGACGAGGCTGGACATGGCCGCCGTGATGGCGGACGGAGCGCTCCCCATCGCAGCATCAGGATCGAAGTCGTGGCCGCAGTCCCCACCGAACCGCAGTATTTCGCGAGCTTCGACGGCACGCGAATCGCCTGGCGGGAGCTCGGCACGGGGCGGCCGGTGATTCTGATTCACGGCTATTTCTCGACCGCCGAGGTCAATTGGATCAAATACGGCCATGCCGCCAAGCTCGCCGCGCGCGGCTTTCGGGTGATCATGCCCGATCTGCGCGGCCATGGCCTCAGCGACCGGCCGCATGACGTAGCCGCTTACCCGCCGGATGCGCTGATGCGCGACGGCATGGCGCTGGTCGCGCATCTCGCGCTGACCGATTACGATCTCGGCGGCTATTCGCTCGGCGGGCGGACGACGATGCGGATGCTGGTCAACGGCGCGACGCCGCGGCGCGCGGTGCTCGCCGGCATGGGGCTGACCGGCATCCTCACCACCGCCGGGCGCGGCGATTATTTCCGCAAGGTGCTGACCAACCTCGGCAACTTCGAACGCGGCAGCAATGAGTGGATGACCGAGGCGTTTCTCAAGACGACCAAGGGCGATCCGGTCGCGCTGCTCCACGTGCTGGAGACGTTCGTCGACACGCCGATCGAGGCGGTCGAGGCGGTGGCGGTGCCGACCGCGGTCATCACCGGCGCGGAGGATGACGACAATGGATCGGGGGCGGCGCTGGCGGCGGCGATCCCGCAGGCCGTTTTCCAGGAAATCCCCGGCGGTCATATGAGCGCCGTCGCCAAGCCGGAACTGGGCGATGCGATCGCCGCCTTCTTCGCCGGCGATCACGCCCCGCAGTAAGGCGGCCGCCCGCTCATCGCTCTGGCGAGGATCGGAGCGTCGATGAGGTTCGCGCGGAGGCGCGGAGGGTGATGGGCGGCGTCCGTCGCTCCGAAACCATCGCCCTAGGCGGGGCCGTCCGACCTTCTGCCCGCGGTGTTCGTGCCGCGATGCAGAAGGCCGCTCGCTATCACAGCTTGTCGGGGATGGTATTCTCGTCGGCGATCCCGGCTTCGAACGATCCGGACGCATCCTCGCCGGCGGGGCTATGCGCCTTGGCCGATTTGGGGGTGCTGCCGCGCAGCGAGAGCAAGGCTGCGGCGGCGACCGCGCCGACCGTCGCGACACCGGCGCCGATCGCGGCGATGCCCCATTTGTTCGTCTCGCCGCTCTTCTTGGCGGCCGGCTTGCCCGCCTTCTTCGCGCCGGCCCGCGGCGTCGACCGTTTGGTCGAGCGCGGCTTGACCGACTTGGCCGCGGCGGCGACCGCGCTCTCCGCCTTGCCGGCGACCGCCTTGGCGCGGCGCGTGGTCGCGGCCGCGGCATCGCTGACCGCCTCTTCGACCTTGGCGACCGTCGACGGCGCCTCCGGCTTGGCGCGCGGGCGGCGTGGCTTGGCGGGGGCCTTGGCGGCGGTGGCGCGGGTCGTCGTGGTCTTGCGCGGCGCGCGACGACGCGGCGTTACCGCAGGCGTGTCGGTCTTCGGCGAGTCGTCGGTGTCATCGGCCACGGCGGGACCTCCCTGATTGATTCGGAAGCGAAACGCATTGGAACCCGATGGTTTCCGCCCGGCCTGTACGATCAGCGGAACGGCGGTTCGTCAAAGGCGCGCAGCTTGCGGCTGTGCAGCTTGGCGCCCTCGCGCCGGAGCTGCTCGCACGTCTCGATGCCGATCCGCATATGTTCGCTGATCGCGCGCTCGTAGAAGCGGTTCGCCTGCCCCGGCAGCTTGAGCTCGCCGTGCAGCGGCTTGTCGGAGACGCACAGCAACGTCCCATAGGGGACGCGGAAGCGATAGCCCTGCGCCGCGATCGTCGCCGATTCCATGTCGATCCCGACCGCGCGGCTGAGCGAGAAGCGCAGGGCGGAGGCCGAATAGCGCAACTCCCAGTTGCGATCGTCGGTGGTGACGATCGTGCCGGTGCGCAGCCGGCGCTTGAGTTCCTCGCCTGTCTGGCCGCTGACGATCTCGGAGGCGCGGGCGAGCGCCTGCTGCACCTCGGCGATCGCCGGCACCGGGATTTCGGGCGGCAGCACGTCGTCGAGGACATGGTCGTCGCGCAGATAGGCATGGGCGAGGACATAGTCGCCGATCCGCTGCGACGGGCGCAGGCCGCCGCAATGGCCGATCATCAGCCACGCCTCGGGCCGCATCACCGCGAGGTGATCGCAGATCGTCTTGGCGTTGGACGGCCCGACGCCGATGTTGACCAGCGTGATGCCGGTGCGGTCGTCCGCCATCAGATGATAGGCCGGCATCTGATGCCGCCGCCACGCACTGTCGTTGACGAGCTTGTCGACGTCGCCCGGCTGGTCGATGACGATATTGCCCGCGCCGGACAGTGCGGTGAAACGGCTGTCCGGCCCGAGCTGCGACGCGCCCCAGCGGACGAATTCGTCGACATAGCGATGGTAGTTGGTGAACAGCACGAAGCGCTGCGTATGCTCCGACGGCGTGCCCATATAATGGCGCAGCCGCGCGAGGCTGAAGTCGGTGCGCAGCGCGTCGAACAGCGCCAGCGGACGGGTGCCGCCCGTCTCGATCCACAGGCCGTCGGCGATCTCGTCGCCGATATGCGCGAGCTCGGTGGCGGGGAAGTGGCGCGACAGCTCGGTCGCCGACACGGTATCGAGGCTCAGCGCGTGGCCGGGATCGAGCACGTAGGGAAAGGGGATTTCCTGCCGCCCCGGCACCGCCTCGACCTCGACGTCATAATCCTCGATCAGCAGGGTCAGCTGTTCGGTCAGATAATCGGCGAACAGCGCCGGCTTGGTGACGCTGATCGTATAATCGCCGGGCGAGACCAGCCGCCCGAACGAGCGCAGCGGCGTCGGCCGGTCGCCGACGCTGCGGTAGCGCAGATGGATGACGGGATAGGCGAAGGAGCCGTCGATCCGGCTTTCGGGCGACGGCGGCGTGCCGTCGGTCAGATAGGCGTTGAGCGCTGCCTGCAACCGCTCGACGGAGGCGCGGTAGAGCTGGTCGAGGTCGGCAACGATACGGGATGCGAGTGTCATCCCGGATGGTTACGCAAAGGTGGTGACGGTGGCAAGACAGTGGCGGGGACGGTGCCGCGGCGTGGCGGGTGCAGCCCCGGTGCCACCTGTCGATGCGGACCTACTCGTGAGCTGAGGAATGGCCGTCATGTCTCTGCGCAGGCGCACCACCCCGGCTCTCGCCGGGGCGGTCACACCTTTTGCAGCGCCCGGGGCGCGATCCGACCCCGCCGACGATCGCGTCCCGATCGATCGGGCCTCGACGCCCTCACATCGTCTCGAGCAGATGCTCCGCGCTGCTCACCTTGAACTCGCCAGGGGCTTCGACGTGGAGCTGCTTCACGACGCCGTTCTCGACCAGCATCGCATAGCGCTGGCTGCGCTTGCCCATGCCGAACTTGCTGCCGTCCATCGTCAGCCCGAGTGCCTCGGCGAAGTCGCCGTTGCCGTCGGCGAGCATCGTGATCCCCTCGGCGCCGGAGGCCTTCGCCCAGGCGGCCATCACGAACGGATCGTTGACCGAGATGCAGGCGATCTCGTCCACGCCCTTGGCGGCGAGCGCGTCGCGCTTCTCGACGAAGCCGGGCAGGTGCTTGGCCGAGCAGGTCGGGGTGAAGGCGCCCGGCACCGCGAACAGCGCGACGGTGCGGCCATCGAAAAAAGCGTTGGTGGTGACCTGGTCGGGGCCATCCGCGGTGACCTTGGTCAGGGTGGCGGCAGGAAGCGTATCGCCGACGGTGATCGTCATCTTGGGTCTCCGAAGCTCGGTGCAGGTGGCCGCCGGACGGCGTCACGAAAATCGCAGGTCGCACCCGCAGCGTGCGAATTCAAGCGTGGCAGAAGCGGGCGCGGGGCTTATGTTCGACGGCGATGCAACAACGACGCTTTTTGTCCGGTCAGTTCCTGCTCGCGATGCCCGGCATGCGCGATCCCAGCTTCGATCATGCGGTGATCGCGATCTGCGCGCATGATGCGGAGGGCGCGGTCGGCATCGGCATCGGCGCGACGATCGAGGGATTGGGGCTGCACGACCTGCTCGACCAGTTCGATATCGCGCACGGCGCCGCGCCGAACGTGCCGATCCATTTCGGCGGCCCGGTCGATCCGCGCCGCGGCTTCGTCGTCCATTCGGGCGAATGGAGCGGGCAGGATACGATCGACGTCGCCGGTCGCTGGTCGATGACCAGCACGGTCGACGTGCTGCGCGCGATCGCCGAGGGCAGCGGCCCGGCGCGCTTCGTCGTCGCGCTCGGCTATGCCGGCTGGGGCGACGGGCAGCTCGAGGGCGAACTGACCGGTCCGGGCTGGTTCCACGTCGCCGGAGACGCCGATCTGCTGTTCGACACGCGGCCCGACCGGCGCTGGACCGCGGCGTTCGAGGCGGCGGGGATCGACCCGCGGCTGCTCGTCCCGGATGCCGGCACCGCCTGACCGTCGGGGTCACACGAGATATAAAGATATCTTTATATTTGATCCACGGCACGCAACCGGCTAAGGCGCGCCATCCACTTCTTCAGGAGCATGCCACGTGGCTACTGCGCTCGCGCCCAATGCTGGGACCGGCTCGACCAACGATTACGTCATCAAGGACCTCAGCCTTGCTGATTTCGGCCGCGCCGAGATCAAGATCGCCGAGACCGAGATGCCGGGCCTGATGGCGCTGCGTGACGAGTTCGGCGCGTCGCAGCCGCTCAAGGGCGCGCGCATCACCGGCTCGCTGCACATGACGATCCAGACCGCGGTGCTGATCGAGACGCTGACCGCGCTCGGCGCCGACGTCCGCTGGGCGACCTGCAACATCTTCTCGACGCAGGACCATGCCGCCGCCGCGATCGCCGCGACCGGCGTGCCGGTGTTCGCGGTGAAGGGCGAGAGCCTGGCCGACTATTGGGATTATGTCGGCGACATCTTCTCCTGGGACCGCGACGTCGAGGGCCAGACCGCCAACATCATCCTCGACGACGGTGGCGACGCCACCATGTTCGCGCTGTGGGGCGCGAAGCTCGAGGCCGGCGCGACGCTGCCCGAGCCCGAGAATGAGGAGGAAGTCGAATTCCAGCGCGCGCTCAAGGCGTTCCTCGCCAAGAAGCCGGGCTATCTGACCGAGACGGTCAAGAACCTGAAGGGCGTGTCGGAAGAGACGACGACCGGCGTCCACCGCCTGTACGAGATCGCCAAGAAGGGCGAGCTGCCGTTCCCGGCGATCAACGTCAACGATTCGGTCACCAAGTCGAAGTTCGACAACCTCTACGGCTGCAAGGAATCGCTGGTCGATGCGATCCGTCGCGCCACCGACGTGATGCTCGCCGGCAAGGTCGCGGCCGTCGCCGGTTTCGGTGACGTCGGCAAGGGCTCGGCGCAGTCGCTGCGCAACGGCGGCGCGCGCGTCATGGTCACCGAGATCGATCCGATCTGCGCGCTGCAGGCGGCGATGGAGGGCTTCGAGGTCGTGACGATGGACGAGGCGGTGAAGCGCGCCGACATCTTCGTCACCGCGACCGGCAATGCCGACGTCATCACCGCCGATCACATGAAGGCGATGAAGCCGATGTCGATCGTCTGCAACATCGGCCATTTCGACAGCGAGATCCAGATCGCCGCGCTGTCGAACTACAAGTGGTCGGAAGTGAAGCCGGGCACCGACCTCGTCGAATTCCCCGACGGCAAGCAGATCATCGTCCTCGCCAAGGGCCGTCTGGTCAATCTCGGCTGCGCAACCGGCCACCCGTCGTTCGTCATGTCGGCGTCGTTCACCAACCAGACGCTCGCGCAGATCGAGCTGTGGACCAAGGGCGAGAATTACAAGAACGAGGTCTACGTCCTGCCCAAGCATCTCGACGAGAAGGTGGCGGCGCTCCACCTTGAGAAGCTCGGCGTGCAGCTGTCGAAGCTGAGCGAGAAGCAGGCGAGCTATATCGGCGTGCCGGTCGAAGGGCCGTTCAAGCCGGATCATTACCGCTATTGATCGCATCGCGATCGTAGTGACGGGGAGGGCGGTGCCGCGAGGCGCCGCCCTTTCTCGTTTCCTCCCCGGCCGGGCGTGGAATGACGATCATTGCCGGTGGCGTAGCTTGCGTTCTACAGTCCGCACGTCCACCCGTATGGGTGTGGGACGAGGGGCAAAGCGTTGATCCAGCTTTCGGTGATGGCAGCGTTGCTGTGCCGGGCGGTGCTGGCGGCGCTGCTCGCCGGTGGCGGCGTCGCGCTGTTCGTCGGCTGGCGGCTGCGCGGCGAGGCGGCGGCGGTGATCGCGCGCAATCGCGAGGCGGAGGTGCTGCGCAGCGTCTCGCCGGCGATGGCGATGCTGGTCCGCGCCGATGGCCGCGTCGAGATGCCGCCGCGGCTGGTCGACTGGCTCGGACTCGCGGTGGCGCCGCGCTTCCTCGGCGATCTCGCGGCGGAGGGTGCCGGCCTGCCCGCCGATGAGGCAGAGGCGCTCGCCGGCGACGTGCAGGCGGCGCAGCGTGCCGGTCGCGGCTTCGTCCGTGCGCTCCATCCGATCGGCTCGGGCCGCGCGATCACCATCCGCGGCAGCCGCGCGCCGGGCGAACTCGGCGCGACCGGCGCGGTGGTGATCTGGACGCTCGATGCCACCGACAGCGAGGCGGAGATCATGCAGCTGCGCGATCAGGTCGAGCAGCTCTCCGCCGCGTTCGAGGCGCTGAGCGGACTGATCGAGGCGGCGCCGCTGCCGATGTGGTATCGCGGCAGCGACATGCGGCTCGCCATGGTCAACACCGCCTATGTCCGCGCGGTCGACGGCGACGATGCCGCGGACGTGATCGGCCGCCAGCTCGAACTGGTCGAGGGATCGGGTCGCGGCGGCCCGCGCGCCGGCGCACACGCCGCGCGCGCCTCGGGCGCGCCGCAGCGCGAGGTGCTGCCCGCGACGATCGGCGGCGAGCGGCGCTCGCTCGAGGTCCACGACGTGCCGCTGCCGACCGGCGGCGTCGCCAGTTTCGCGGTCGATATCGAGGATCTCGAACAGTCACGCGCCGGCGCCAAGCGCTTCGCCGATGCGCAGCGCGCGCTGCTCGACCGGCTGTCGGCGGGCGTCGCGCAATTCGGGCCCGATCGCGGCCTCGTCTTCTGCAACCAGCCGTTCCGGCGGATGTTCGCGATGCGCGCCGAATGGCTCGCCGACCGGCCCGAGTTCGACCGCGTCCTCGAACGGATGCGCGAGGCGAGCCGGCTGCCCGAGGTGCGCGATTTCCCGAGCTGGAAGGCGGAGCGGCGCGGCTGGTTCGTGCCGAGCGATGCGGCGAGCGAGGAGAATTGGCATCTGCCCGGCGGCACGCATCTGCGCGTCGTCGCCCAGCCGCTGCCCGACGGCGGCCTGCTGACGATCTTCGAGGATCGCACCGAGGAGGTGCAGCTGGCGAGCGCGCGCGATACTTTGCTGCGCGTGCGGACGGCGACCTTCGACAATCTGTTCGAGGCGCTGGCGGTGTTCGCCGCCGACGGCAAGCTGCAATTGTGGAACAACCGGCTGCGCGCGGTCTGGGGGTTCGAGGAGGAATTCCTCGCCGGCCATCCGCGTGTCGATGCCTTCGCGGCGGCGGCGGCATCCAAGCTCGCCACCCCCAATCGCGCGGCGCTGATCCCCGAACTGGTCCGCTCGGCGACCACCGAGCGGCAGCAGCGCGGCGGCCGCGTCGCCTTCGCCGACGGGCGGCATTTCGCCTTCGCGGCGGTGCCGCTGCCCGACGGCAATGCGCTGCTGACCATGCTCGACATCACCGACAGCCGCCGCGCCGAACAGGCGCTGCGCGATCGCGCCAATGCGCTGGAAGCGGCGGACCGGGTCAAGACGCAGTTCGTCGCCAATATGAGCTATGAATTGCGCACGCCGCTGACCTCGATCAGCGGCTTTGCCGAGATGCTGCATGCCGGGTTCGCCGGCAAGCTGACCGCCGAGGCGGACGGCTATGTCGAGGCGATCCTGCAATCGGTCGAGCGGCTTGGCCTACTGATCGACGACGTGCTCGACCTGACGCAGGGTGGCGACGACGCCGAGATCGCCCGCGTCGACGTCGATCTCGCCGCCACCGCGCGCGCCGCGGCGGAGACGATCCGGCCCGCGGCGAAGCGGCGCAAGCTCGACTTCGCGGTCGAACTGGCGCGCTCGACCGGCCGCGTGACGGGCGATCCCAAGCGGCTCAAGGAGGTGGTCGAGCATCTGCTGCGCCATGCGGTCGCCTCGACGCCGGAGGGCGGGCGCATCCTGCTGCACAGCGACGGCAGCGCGACGGGCGCGCGCATCGTCGTCTCGGACAATGGCTTCGGCATGGATGCGGAGAGCATCGCCCGCGCCTTCGACCGGTTCGGCGAACCCGGCATGCAGCCGAGCGGCGAGCGGGCGCTCGGCCTCGGCCTGCCGCTGGCGCGCCAGTTCGTCGAGGCGCATGGCGGCCACATCGACCTCGTCTCGCAGCCGGGCGAGGGGACGCTGGTGACCGTCGAGCTGCCGCGGCGATGATCGGGGCGGGTGGGGTGATGGGTGTTTCGCGTGGCGGTGGCGGGGCGTCGGGCGGGATGTGCCGCGAGGCCGCGATCTCTGGTATTGTCGCGCAGGCGAAACCTCTGCGAGGCCGCCTTCGTCATGCCGGCCTTGTTCCGGCATCCACTGCTCCGCAAGAGCGTAAAATAAGGATTTCGCGACACGGTGGACCCCGGAACACGTCCGGGGTGACGGCGCATTTTGGGCTAGGGCAGGACTTTTGCAGAGGTCTTGCGCAGGCGGGACTCCAGTGGCCAGACAGACCGCGCGTCTGCGGCAGGAACGCTAAGCTCCCGCCTTCGCCGGAGCGCTGCGGGGTTGGCCAGTCTCTTCCCGCATTCACCACCGCGGCGAAGGCCGGGGTCCAGTGGGGCGACGGTCTGTGGCGATCTGCGGCTGTTCCCCGACTGGACCCCGGCCTTCGCCGGGGTGGTGCGGGTATCTTTGCGGATGGCTCTTCGTTGCCGGCCGACGGAATGTGGGACATCATCCCGTGGGGCGGGATCATTGGATCGGCCGACAGGACCTTGCATGACTGACCTTCACCTCGCCGACCCCGCCGCGACCGAAGCCTTCGGCGCGGCGCTGGCGGCGCATGTACAGCCTGGCGACGTCGTCACGCTGCGCGGCGACCTCGGTGCCGGCAAGACGAGCATCGCGCGCGGTCTGCTCGCCGCGCTCGGCCTTGCCGGCGAGGCGCCGAGCCCGAGTTTCGCGATCGTCCAATCCTATGACCCGCCCGAGGTGCGGCTGCCGGTGCTGCACGTCGATCTCTACCGGATCGACGATCCGAACGAGCTCGCCGAGCTCGGCCTCGACGAGGCGCTGTCCGATACGCTGCTGCTGGTCGAATGGCCCGAACGCGCGCCCGGTTACTGGCCGCAGGCGCTGGCGCTCACCCTGTCGCCGGCACCGGACGGCGGACGAATCTTGACAGCCGACGTGCCGGCGTCATGGACACCGCGATGGCCGATATGACCCCGCCCGCCGGCGCCCCGGCGTTCCTCGCATCGCACGGCTGGTCGGGGGACATCCTCCCGGTCGCCGGCGATGCCTCGTTCCGCCGCTATTTCCGGGTCGTCAGCGGCGGTCGCAGCGCGATCCTGATGGATGCTCCGCCGCCGCACGAGGATCCGCGCCCGTTCATCCGCATCGCCGGCTGGCTCGGCGACCATGGCTTCGCCGCGCCCGCCATCCATGCTGCCGATCTGGCGCAGGGACTGGTGCTGCTCGAGGATTTCGGCGACGTGCGGCTGCGCGAGACGGCCGATGCGAGCGAGGCGGACGCGGCGCCGCATTATGCCGCGGCGATCGACCTGCTGGTGGCGCTGCGCGCGCATCCCGCCGGGGACCTGCCGCCCTATGATCGCGCCGTGCTGCATCGCGAGGCGGCACTGTTCGTCGACTGGTATTGCCCCGCGGTCGGCCTCACCGTCGATGCGGAGGGCTATGCCGCGGCCTGGGATGCGGTGTTCGATCATGCGCTGACCGATGCGCCGGTCACCGTGCTGCGCGATTATCATGCGGAAAATCTGATGCTGGTCGGCGCGGAGCGGCGGCTCGGCCTGCTCGACTTCCAGGACGCGCTCGCCGGCCATCCGGCCTATGACCTCGTGTCGTTGCTGCAGGATGCGCGGCGCGACGTCGACCCGGCGCTCGAAGCGGCGATGCTGGCACGCTATCGCGACGCCACCGGCGCGGACGAAGCCTTCCTCCACGCCTATCACGTGCTCGGCGCGCAGCGGAACGCCAAGATCATCGGCATCTTCACGCGCCTGTGGCGGCGCGACGACAAGCCGCGCTACGCCGCTTTATGTCCGCGCGTCTGGCGCTATCTGGAGCGCGATCTGGCGCAGCCGGTGCTCGCTCCGGTCGCGCGCTGGTTCGACGCCAACGTGCCGCCCGCGCTGCGCGGCGACCCGGCGGTGCTGCGCGCATGACCCGGCAGCGGACCATCCGCCCCGATCCCGGCGGCACCGTGCCGGCCACGGCGATGGTGATGGCGGCCGGCCTCGGCAAGCGGATGCGGCCGCTCACCGCCACGCGCCCCAAGCCGCTCGTCGAGGTCGCGGGCAAGCCGCTGATCGACCACGTCTTCGATCGGCTTGCCAATGCCGGGGTGCGGCGGGCGGTGGTCAACGTCCATTATCTCGCCGACCTGCTCGAAGCGCATGTCACCAACCGCGACGACGGCATCGCGGTGACGATCAGCGACGAGCGCGCGCAGCTGATGGAGACCGGCGGCGGGCTGGTCCAGGCCCGCGACCTGCTCGGCGACGAGCCCGTGCTGGTGATCAACAGCGACAATCTCTGGCTCGACGGTCCGGTCGATACGCTCAAGCTGCTCAGCCACCGCTGGGATGCGGATGCGATGGACGCGTTGCTGCTCGTCGTGCCCTATGCCCGCGCCAACAATCATCAGGGGCAGGGCGACTTCCGCCTCGCCGCCGACGGCCGCATCGTCGGCCGTCGCAAGGCCGGAACGGTCGCGCCGTTCGTCTATACCGGCATCCAGATCCTCCACCCGCGCATCATCCGCGACTGGCCGGAGGGGCCGTTCTCGACCAACCTGTTCTGGAATCGTGCGATCGAGGCGGGGCGCGCCTATGCGCAGGTGCATCAGGGCCTGTGGTTCGACGTCGGCACCCCCGCCGCCGTGCCGAAGACCGAAATGCTGATCGCCAATGGCTGAGGCGCGGCGGCCGCACCTCTTCTCGATCCCGTCGCACAAGGCGTTCGCCGATACGCTCGTCGCCGGGCTGATGCGGCGCGCGGGCGGCGATGCGATGGCGCTCGCGCGCGGGCTGGTGCTGCTGCCCAACAATCGGGCGGTCCGCGCCGTCACCGACGCCTTCGTGCGGGCGAGCGGCGGCGGCCTGCTGCTGCCGCGGCTGGTGACGCTCGGCAGCCCCGATCTCGGCGAGGCGGTCGGCGCGGCGCTCGATCCCGCCGACGAGCAGGAGCCGCCGCCGCCGGCGATCGCCCCGATGCAGCGGCGGATGATCCTCGCCCGCCTCGTCTACGAAGAGCGCGCGCACGCCGGCGCGGCGATCGACGCGGCGGAAGCGGTGCGGCTGGCGGGCGAGCTCTGCCACACGCTCGACCAGTTGCTCGTCGAGGAGGTGGCGCCGGAGCGGCTGCGCGACATCGACCTCGCGCCCGAACTCACCGAACATTGGCAGCGCGCGCTGTCGACCTTCACCATCGTACTCGAACGCTGGCCCGAGGAGCTGGCGCGGCTCGGCCGGATCGACGCGGCGACGCGGCGGCGGCTGCTGCTCGACCGGGTCGAGCGGCGCTGGCGGCACCGGCCGCCTGAAGGCCTGGTCTGCGCCGCGGGGATCACCGATCCCGCGCCGGCGGTGGCGCGGCTGCTGCGCTGCGTCGCCGAGGCGCCGCAGGGGATGACGGTGTTCGCCGGGCTCGACCTCGCGATGCCGCAGGAGGAGTGGGATGCGCTCGGGCCGCATCGCCCCGATCCGGTCACCGGCAGCATCCGCCGCTCGCTCGAAACGCATCCGCAGTTCCACCTCAAGCTGATGCTCGACCGGATGAGCGTCGGCCGCGGCGAGGTGGCGACCTGGCCCGGCACCGCGGGGCCGGACGCGGGCGCGGCGCGCGGCCGTGCGATCGCCAATGCGCTCGCGCCCGCCGCCTTCACCGGCAAATGGACCGAGCTCAGGGCGGAGGACCGGCGGCTGACCGGCGTCGTCGCCGCCGAGCTCGCCACCCCGGCGGAAGAGGCGCAGACGATCGCGCTCGCGCTGCGCGGCGCGCTGGAGGAAGAGGGCCGGACCGCGGCGCTGGTCACCCCCGATCGCGCTCTGGCGCGGCGGGTGGTGGTGCATCTGCGCCGCTGGGGGATCGAGGCGAACGATTCGGCGGGGCGGCCCCTGGCGATCCTGCCGCCGGGAACGCTGCTGCTCGCGCTCGCCGAGGCGGCGGCGCAGCGGTTCGCGCCGATGGCGTTGCTCGCGCTGCTCAAGCATCCGCTGGTGCGCAACGTGTCGACCGATCGCAGCATTCGCGGCGCATGGCTCGACGGCGTGCGCGGCGTTGATCGCGGCCTGCGTGGGCCGCGGCCGGCGGCGGGGCTCGACGGGATCACCGGCCACCTGCTCGCCAACAAGCGCGAGCGCGCTGCCGCCTGGTTCGCCGAGCCGGTCGCCTTGCTCAAGCCGATCGAATTGGTGTTCGAACAGGGTATGCAGCAGCTGCCGACGCTGCTCGCGGTGCTGCGCGAGACGGCGCAGGCCTTGTGCGGCGACGATCTGTGGTCCGGCCCGGCGGGGCGCGCCGCGGCGGAGTTCCTCGACGCGCTGGAGGCCGACGCCGCGGTCGGACCGCCGCGCGTCGCCCCCGACGGTTTCGCGCCGCTGCTGCGCGGGTTGCTCGACGAGGTCGCGGTGCGGCCGGGATCGGGCGTCGGCCATCCGCGCATCGCCATCTACGGCTTGATCGAGGCGCGGTTGCAGACCGCCGACCTGATGGTGCTCGGCGGGCTCAACGAGGGGGTGTGGCCGGGGCGGCCGGCGCCCGATCCGTGGCTCGCGCCGCGGATCCGCGCGACGCTCGGGCTGCCCGGCCTCGAACGCAGCGTCGGCGTCGCCGCGCATGAATTCGGGCAGGCGCTGGGCGCACCGCGTGCGATCGTGACGCGGGCGCGCCGCGATGCCGCTTCGCCGGCGCTCGCCTCGCGCCTGTGGCTGCGCTTGCAGGCGATGGCGGGCGACCGCTTCGTCCGCGCGCACGATCTGGAACGCTGGGCGCAGGCGCTCGACGCACCGGGCGAGCATCGCCCCGCGGATCGCCCCGCGCCGCTGCCCGATCCCGCGCGCCGCCCCAAGGCGATATCGGTGACGGAGATCGACCGGCTCAAGGCCGATCCTTACGCCTTTTACGCGCGCCGGGTGCTGGGGCTCATGCCGCTCGATCCGGTCGATGCCGATCCGAGCGCGGCGTGGCGCGGCACCGCGGTGCACGACATCCTCGAGCAATGGTGGAAGCAGGACGGCTGCGCCCCCGACGCGCTGCTGCCGCGCGCCACCGCGATGCTCGACGACGAGCGGACCCATCCGATGATGCGCGCCCTGTGGCGGCCGCGGCTGGTCGAGGCGATCGACTGGATCGCTCGCACCGTCGCCGAACAGGCCGCCGCGGGGCGCAGCGTCGCCTCGGCGGAGGGGCAGGGGTTCATCGAAGTGGCGGGGGTCAGGCTGTCCGGCCGTTACGACCGCGTCGACCGGCTCGCCGACGGCAGCCTCGCGATCGTCGACTACAAGACCGGCAAGCCGCCCTCCGCCGCCGCGGTGCGCGCCGGCTACAGCCTGCAGCTCGGGCTGCTGGGTGCGATCGCCGAGCGCGGCGGCTTCGCCGACGTGGCGGGGCGCGCCGGCGGCTTCGAATATTGGTCGCTCGGCAAGAAGCGCGACCAGTTCGGCTATGTCGAGACGCCGGTCGATGCCGAGGGCAAGCGCGACAGGATCGTCACCACCGATTTCACCACGATCGCGATGAGCAACTTCATCGAGGCGGCCGGCCACTGGCTTACCGGCAGCGCGCCGTTCACCGCCAAATTGGTGCCGGAATATGCGCCTTATGCGGAATATGACCAACTGATGCGGCGGGACGAATGGTATGGCCGGGACTGAACTCGCCACCCTGCCGCGGCTGAAGGGCGCGCAGGCGGCGGCGAGCGATCCGCGCGCGCACGTCTGGCTGTCCGCCTCGGCGGGCACCGGCAAGACGCAGGTGCTCGCCGCGCGCGTCTTCCGCCTGCTGCTCGGCGGCACCGAGCCGGCGGCGATCCTCTGCCTCACCTTCACCAAGGCGGGCGCGGCGGAGATGGCGCAGCGCATCAGCAACCGGCTCGCCGCCTGGGTGCGGATGCCCGGGCCGCAGCTCGCCGCCGATCTCGAGGCGCTGGGCGAGCGCGCGACGCCGGACGTACAGGCGCGCGCGCGCACTTTGTTCGCGCGGGTGCTCGACGCGCCCGGCGGCGGGCTGCGCATCCAGACGATCCATGGCTTCTGCCAGAGCCTGCTCGCCGCCTTTCCGGTCGAGGCGGGGCTCACCCCCGGTTTCCGCCCGCTCGAACCACGCGAGGAAGCGGTGCTCGCCCGCGAGACGCTGGCGAGCCTGCTGGTCGAGGCGGAGCGTGAGGGTCGCACCCGCCCGATCGAGACGATCGGCGCGCTGTCGCTGCGGCTCGGCGAGGGCGGGGCGGAGAGCTTCCTGCTCGCCTGCGCCCGCTCGCTCGCCGCGCTGGAGGCATTGCCGAGCGGCATTCAGCCGTGGCTGCGCCGCGCGCTCGACCTGCCACAGGGCGATATCGGCGAGGCGCTCGCCGCCGGTTGCGACGCGATCGATACCGGGCTGATCGAGCGGCTCGCCGCGGCGAACAAGGCGTGGGGCGCGGCGACGGGGCTCGGCCATGCCGAGACGCTCGACCGCTGGCTCGCCGCTGCGCCCGCCACCCGTGCCGCGACGATGCAGGAGCTGGCGAGCGTCGTGCTCACCGGCAAGAACGAACCGCGCAAGGCGTCGAAGAAGCTGACCGACGCCGAACCCGATTATGTCGAGCTCGCCGGCGCGCTCGGCGATCATTGCCTCGACCTGTTGTCGCTGACCAGCCGTGCGGCCTATGCCGACCTGCTCGCCGAGGCGCTCGACGTGGGGCGCGATTATGCGCGCGCCTATGCCGCGGCGAAGCGGCGGACGGGAGCGGTCGATTTCGACGATCTGATCGGCGTCACCGTGCGGCTGCTCGAACAGCCCGGCATCGGCGAATGGGTGCGCTACAAGCTCGATGCGGCGACCGAACACGTGCTGATCGACGAGGCGCAGGACACCAACCTCAACCAGTGGCGGATCGTCACCGCGCTGGCGGGCGAGTTCTTCGTCGGCCGCGGCGTCCATGCGCCGTCGACGCGCACGCTGTTCACCGTCGGCGACTTCAAACAGGCGATCTTCGGCTTCCAGGGCACCGACCCGATCAACTTCCGCTGGGCGGAGGGCCATTTCGCCGGGCGCGCCGAGGATGTGGCGGGGACGGAGGACTGGCCCGAGGAGGAGCGCGGGCTGCCCTTCCAGCGTCTGTCGCTGACCCATTCGTTCCGCTCGACGCGGCCGGTGCTCGAATTCGTCGACGCCGCGGTCGCGGCGGCGGGCGAGCCGGGGCTGGGCGCGATCGGCGCGTTGCAGGACCATGCCAGCGAGGTGGTCGGTCCGGGCGCGGTCGAGCTGTGGCCGCCCGTCGTTGCCGGCGGCAGCGAGGAAGACGAGGAAGCGTGGATCGACGACGCGGTCCGCGAACAGGCGATCCGCATCGCGCGCGCGGTACGCGACTGGCTCGATAGCGGGCTGATGCTCGGCAGCAAGGGGCGGGCGCTGCGGCCGGAGGATGTGATGATCCTGGTCAAGCGGCGCGGCGATCTCGCCTCGCTGATCGTCGCGCGCCTCTATGCCGAGGGCGTGCCGGTGGCGGGTGTCGACCGGCTGCGGCTCAACGCGCCGCTCGCGGTGCAGGATTTGCTCGCTGCGGTGCGCTTCGCCCTGCAGCCGGAGGACGATCTGTCGCTTGCCGCGCTGCTGGTCTCGCCGTTGCTCGGCTGGACGCAGGATGCGCTGATGCACGCCGCGCCGCGGGATCACGGCAGCCTGTGGCGGCACCTGACGCTGACCCAGCCCGAGGATCGGCTCGCCCCGCTGCGGACGATGCTGCTGCGCGCCGATATCGCCACGCCCTATCAGTTCCTCGAGGAATTGCTTTCGGGTCCGCTCGACGGCCGGCGCAAGTTGCTGCTGCGGCTGGGCAATGAGGCGCGCGATCCGATCGAGGAATTGCTCAACGCCGCGCTCGCCTTCGAGACCAGCTCGACCCCGTCGATGCAGCGCTTCCTCGACTGGTTCGATCGCGGCGATGTCGAGATCGTCCGCGATCCGTCCGCGCCGCTCGATGCGGTACGGGTGATGACCGCGCATGGCGCCAAGGGCTTGCAGGCGCCGCTGGTCATCCTCGCCGACGCGACGGTCGATCCGCATGCCGCGCCGCGCGCGCTGGTGCGCTGGTCGCCCGAGCCGGGGGCGCAGCCGATCCCGATCTTCCGTCCGCGCAGCGCCGAGCGCGGCGGGCCGCTCGACGTGGCGGTCGGCGAGGTCGAGCGGCGCGAGCTGGAGGAGCATTGGCGGCTGTTCTACGTCGCGGCGACGCGCGCCGAGGAGCGGCTGGTCATCGCCGGCGCGCTCGGCCCGCGCGCCAAGGGCGAGCCGCCGGAGGCGAGCTGGTATGCCGCCTCGGCGCGCGCGCTCGACGCGCTGGGGATCGCGGGCGAGGCACCGCGCCTGTTCACCGGACGGGTGCCGCAGCCGCCGGTGCGCGCGCGTCCGCCCGCCACCACCGCTGTGTCCGAGCCAGTCGTGCTGCCCGACTGGGCGCGACGCGCGGCGCCGGTCGAAAGCCGGCCGTCGCGTCCGCTCGCCCCTTCGGCGCTCGGCGAGGACGAGGTCAGCGATCCGCCGCCCGGCCCGGCGATGCGCGCCGCCGCCGAGCGCGGCCGGCTGTTCCATGCCTTGTTCGAGCGGCTGCCGGCGGTGGCCGCGGCGCAGCGCGCGGCGAGCGGCGAGCGCTGGCTCGCCACCGCGGGCGGCGTCGGCGATTCGGCGGAGCGTGGCGCCATCGTCTCCGGGGTGCTGGCGGTGCTCGACGATCCGCGCTTCGCCGATCTGTTCGGCGGAGACGCGCTGACCGAAGCGCCGATCGCCGCGACCCTGGGCAACGGACTGGTCGTGTCGGGCACCGTCGACCGTCTGCTGATCGCGCCCGAGCGGATCCGCGTCGTCGACTTCAAGACCGGGCGGCGCGTGCCGGCGGCGCTCGACGATATCCCGCCCTATCATCTCGACCAGATGGCGGCCTATGCCGCGGCGCTCGCCACCATCTTCCCCAACCGGTCGATCGAGGCGGCATTGCTCTACACCGGCGGCCCGCGGTTGTTCGACCTGCCCGCCGATCTGCTCGCCGCGCACAAGCCGCGCTTTCGACCGCGGGAGCAAAGCTAGGCCGCCGGCGGTTGAGACGCGGTCCGCACCACCCTAGATGGGGGTGCAAAGGAGATCATCATGCCTACCAAAGCGATTACCGACGCCAGCTTCGACAGCGACGTGCTCAAGGCCGACGGCCCCGTGCTCGTCGATTTCTGGGCGGAATGGTGCGGCCCGTGCAAGATGATCGGGCCGAGCCTCGAGGAACTGTCGGAGGAACTGGGTGGGCAGGTGACGATCACCAAGCTCAACATCGACGATAATCCCGATGCGCCCGGCCGCTACGGCGTGCGCGGCATCCCGACGATGATCCTGTTCAAGGGCGGCGCGCCGGCCGCGACCAAGATCGGCGCCGAGCCCAAGGGTCGCCTCAAGGCCTGGCTGGAAGACGCGCTGGCGTAAATCGCCGAAGCCCCTGCTCTTCGGGGGAGGGGCTTTTGCTATCCGAACAGCACCGCCACCGCTTCGTCCCACAATGCAGGCGACGCCGCGGCGACCATCCCGCGCCGCTGGTCGGCGACGTGATAGTCCGATCCGTCCGGCCAGCGCACCACGCCGCCCGCCTCGCGCAGCAGCAGCGACCCGGCGGCATGATCCCAGGGCAGCGTCTTCTGGAACAACGCGATGTCGTTGGTGCCGAGCACCAGCCGCGCATATTGCTCGGCAGCGCAGCGCGGCATGGGTGCGACGGTGAAGACGCGGCCGGCGCGCGCGCAGAGCTCCGCCTCGGTCGCGGCATCGAGATGATAGGTGGCAAGCACCGCCGACGGCCGCTCGCCGCCGCTCGGCTGCGCCGTCACGCGCCTGCCGTCGACATGGGCGCCACCACCGCGGATCGCGTGGCAGAGCCGGTCGGTGACCGGATCGAGGATCCAGCCTGCCACCGTCTCGCCGTCCTCGACCAGTGCGATCATGATGCCGAAGGTGGCGATGCCGCTGGCGTAATTGTTGGTGCCGTCGATCGGATCGATGATCCACGCCCGGCCGTGCTCGATGCCGGCGACCAGCCGCGCATCCGCCGCCACCGCTTCCTCGCCGATGACGCGGATCGTCGGGTCGAGCGCGGCAAGCCCTTCCGTCAGCGCGGCTTCGCTCAGCCGGTCGGCGACCGTGACCATATCGTCCGCGGCCTTCTCCTCGATCTCGTCGGCGCCGAGGTTGCGGAAGCGCGGCAGCACGATCTCCGTCGCGACGCGCCGCATCAGCGTGACGACCGCCTCATGGTGCGGATGGTGCATGTCAGCTCCGATAGTCGGCGTTGATCGCGATATAGCCGTGCGTCAGGTCGCAGGTCCAAACCGTCGCCATGCCGTCGCCGAGGCCGAGGTCGACGCCGATCTCGATTTCCTGCCCCTTGAGGTGCGCGGCGACCGGTGCCTCGTCATAGCCCTCGACCGCGAGGCCGTCGCGCGCGACCTGGGTTGCGCCGAAGCGGATCGCGAGCTGGTCGCGCTCGGCGGGTTCGCCGGCCTTGCCGACCGCCATGACGACGCGGCCCCAATTGGCGTCCTGACCGGCGATCGCGGTCTTGACCAAGGGGGAATTGGCGATCGACATGGCGATGCGATGCGCCGAGCGGTCGCTCTCCGCGCCGGTGACGCTGACCTCGATCAGCTTGGTCGCGCCCTCGCCGTCCCGCACCACCAGCAGCGCGAGCTGCGCGCACAGATCGGCCAGCGCGGCGGCGAAGGCGTCTGCCCCGTCGCTGTCGGCGGCGCTGAGCGGCGCATTGCCCGCCGCGCCGGTCGCGAAGGCGAGCACGGTGTCGCTGGTCGAGGTGTCGCCGTCGACGGTGATGCACGAGAAGGTGTTGCGATTGGCGGCGTTGAGCGCGGCCTGGAGGAAGCCCGGCGTCACCGCCGCGTCAGTGAAGATGAAGCCGAGCATCGTCGCCATGTCGGGCGCGATCATCCCCGATCCCTTGATGATGCCGACCAGGGTCACGGTACGGCCGTCGACGATCGCGGTGGTCATCGCACCCTTGGGGTAGGTGTCGGTGGTGCCGATCGTCTCGGCGGCGGCACGCCAGTCGCACGCGCTGGCGGCGTAGGCGGCATCGAGGCCGGCCTCCGCCTTGTCGATCGGCAGCGGCACGCCGATCACCCCGGTCGAGGCGACGAAGACGTCGGACGGCTGGCAGCCGAGATGCTGCGCGGTGCGCGCGGCGATCGCCTCGACCGCGGCGCGCCCGCGGTGGCCGGTGAAGGCGTTGGAATTGCCGGCATTGACCACCAAGGCCCGCGCCGTGCCCAGCGTCAGCGCCTTGCGGCACCATTCGACTTCGGGCGAGGGGCATTTGCTCTGCGTGACGACGCCGGCGACGCTGGTGCCCTCGGCGAGCGTGACGAAGGTGAGGTCGCAGCGATCCCACGTCTTGTAGCGCGCTCGGGCCACATGCGGCACGACGCCGGCAATCGCGGGCAGGGCGGGGAAGGGCGTGGCGAGGGGGGAGATCGTCGAAGACATGACGCCGCCATAGTCCGCTTCCAAGACGGGGCAAAGACGGTTGCGGCGATGACGGCGAAAGGTCGTCAGCTTGATAAGGCCAAGCCCCGAATCTGTCTTTCGCCCATCCATCTCAGCGTCGGCGATGCGGACAGCCGGTTGCCGGAGTTGGTCGCAGCGGCGGTGCGCGGCGAGGAGGTCATTCTAAACGACGCCGGTGATCCGCGGGTACGCCTTGTCCCAATCGTGTCGAGGACAGCTGACGAGGTCGAACGTATCGGCCGCAAACGCATATCGGCGGTCGGCCTGTTCCGGGATCAGGCACAGGGGCTTGATCTCGATCTTGCTGCCCTGAAGGCTGATCGCGTCGGTTATGATGCTCGGCTGGCTCGTATCGTTGCGCCTGCTGCTTGATGCCCACGTTATCGTCTCGATCTGAGCGCTGAGCAGCGACTGTCTCAAGCGGCTCGTCGGCTGTGTTGAGGCCGGGTGCGGAGTTGCAGGTCAGCGCAGTGATCGCTTGGGAGTATGCCGACTTGCACCGGCGTGGCCGCTCGCCGATGGCGGCCGATTTGGCGACCGCGCTGGACGCTCTGGCGCTCGATATCGTCCCCCTGCCAGCCGCCCTTTGGCAGGCCACCCGACTGTTGCCGTATCTGCACGGCGATCCGGTCGACCGCATGCTCATCCCCCATGCCGGCATTTGGATGCCATATTGGTCTTCGCCGATGCGACGATGCGGCGATATCCGGTACGGAGCCTGTGGTAATACAGACGCTTCGTCGGTGGACGCCTGCGCATGCAGTCCCTATGGCAGGACTGCGATGAATTTGCTGCTGCTCCTTTCCGCTTTGCTGTCCGCCCTGACCGGCGGTGCGTCGGCGATGCGTGCGCCCGCTGCGGCGCATGCCGTCGCGGTGGCGGCGGCGGTCGCCGAGGCGCAGGCGGTGCCGGCGCGGATCGCCGCCCGTCCGGTACAGGATTTGCCACGGGTTCGGCAGGTCGCCGCGACAGCGGCACCTGCGGCGTTCGCGCTCGCCGCGATCGTCCCGCTCTATGCGAGCCGCCGCCGCGAATAGCGCCGACCCGTCGTTGCGGCTTCGGCCGATCCCCCTTTGATGACACTCGATGCTGCGCGCCTCCGGCCGCGCGCGTCCTTGCAGGAATAAGTCTATGTTCGGCGGCTTTGCCAAATCGCTCTTCGGCTCGTCCAACGACCGCTACGTCAAATCGCTCAACCCGATCATCCAGAAGATCGCCAATTTCGAGCCGCAATTGCAGGCGCTGTCCGACGACCAGCTCGCCGCGCAGACGACGAAGTTCCGCGAGCAGCTCGCCAATGGCGCCAAGCTCGACGACCTGCTGCCCGAGGCGTTCGCGACGGTGCGCGAGGCGGCGGTGCGCGTGCTCGGCATGCGCCATTTCGACGTGCAGATGATCGGCGGCATCGTCCTCCACCGCGGCGAGATCGCCGAGATGCGCACCGGCGAGGGCAAGACGCTGGTCGCGACGCTGGCGACCTATCTCAACGCGCTGCCGGGCGACGGCGTCCACGTCATCACCGTCAACGACTATCTCGCGGCGCGCGACGCGGAATGGATGGGGCAGGTCTATCGCTTCCTCGGCCTCACCGTCGGCACGATCATCCCCAATCTCACCGACGAACAGCGCCGCGCCGCCTATAACAGCGACATCACCTACGGCACGAACAACGAATTCGGCTTCGACTATCTGCGCGACAACATGAAGTACGAGCGCGCCAGCATGGTCCAGCGCGCCTTCAGCATGGCGATCGTCGACGAGGTCGATTCGGTGCTGATCGACGAGGCGCGGACGCCGCTGATCATCTCGGGCCCGACCGACGACAAGTCGGAACTGTACATGAGCGTCGATGCGATCGTGAAGCAGCTGACCGACGACGATTACGAGAAGGACGAGAAGCAGAAGTCGATCATCCTCACCGAGAGCGGCACCGAGCGGATCGAGCGGATGCTCGAGGCGGCCGGGCTGCTCGAGGGCGCCAACCTCTACGACTTCGAGAACACGCAGGTCGTCCATCACGTCAACCAGTCGCTGCGCGCCAACAAGATGTTCAAGGCGGACACCGATTACATCGTCAAGGACGGCAAGGTCATCATCATCGACGAGTTCACCGGCCGGATGATGGACGGGCGGCGCTGGTCGGACGGTCTCCACCAGGCCGTCGAGGCCAAGGAAGGCGTGACGATCGAGCCCGAGAACCAGACGATGGCGTCGATCACCTTCCAGAACTATTTCCGCATGTACCCCAAGCTCGCCGGCATGACCGGCACCGCGGCGACCGAGGCGGCGGAATTCTACGACATCTACAAGATGAACGTCGTCACCATCCCGACCAACGTCGGCGTCCGCCGGATCGACGAGGAAGACGAATTCTACAAGGACACCAACGACAAGTTCCGCGCGATCGCCAAGAAGATCCGCGAACATGCCGCGCTCGGCCAGCCGGTGCTGGTCGGTACCGTGTCGATCGAGAAGTCCGAACTGCTCAGCGAGTTCCTCGTCCAGGAGGGCGTCGCGCACAAGGTCCTCAACGCGCGCTACCATGAGATGGAGGCGCATATCGTCGCGCAGGCCGGCCGCAAGGCGGCGGTGACGATCGCCACCAACATGGCGGGTCGCGGCACCGACATCAAATTGGGCGGCAATCTCGAATTCCGCATGCTCGACGAGCATCCCGATCTGGTCGAGGGCACGCCGGAATATGAGGCGGAGGCGACGCGCATCCGCGCCGAGATCGAGGTCGAGAAGCAGGAGGTGCTCGCCGCGGGCGGCCTGTTCGTGCTCGGCACCGAGCGGCACGAGAGCCGCCGCATCGACAACCAGTTGCGCGGCCGGTCCGGCCGCCAGGGCGATCCCGGCCTGTCGCGCTTCTACCTCAGCCTCGATGACGATCTGCTCCGCATCTTCGGCCCGGACACGCTGTTCGCCAAGATGATGCGCAACAATATCGACGATGGCGAGGCGATCGGCAGCAAGTGGCTGTCGAAGGCGATCGAGACCGCGCAGAAGAAGGTTGAGGCGCGCAACTACGACATCCGCAAGCAGGTCGTCGAATATGACGACGTGATGAACGATCAGCGCAAGGTGATCTACGAGCAGCGCGCCGACATCATGGATGCCGATGCGGTCGGCGACGTGGTCAGCGACATGCGCGCCGAGACGGTCAACGTCATCGTCGGCAGCGCCTGCCCGCCGAACAGCTATCCCGAGCAATGGGATATCGCCGGCATGAAGACGGGGTTGCAGGAGATCCTCAACCTCGACCTGCCCGTCGACGACTGGCTCGCCGAGGAATCGATCGATCCCGAACTGGTCGAGGAGCGGGTGCGCGAGGCCGCCGATGCCGCGATCACCGCCAAGGCGGGCGAGCTTGATCCCGAGACGTGGACGCAGGTCGAAAAGTCGATCCTGCTCCAGAACCTCGACCATCACTGGAAAGAGCATCTCGCGACGCTCGACGCGCTGCGTCAGGTCGTCCACCTGCGCGCCTATGCGCAGAAGACGCCGATCAACGAATACAAGCAGGAAGCCTTCTCGCTCTTCCAGCGCATGCTCGATTCGATCCGCGAGGACGTGACCAAGACGATCGCGCACGCGCAGTTCCAGATCCAGGAAGCGCCGCCCCTCCCCGAGCTGCCCGACTTCATCACCACCCACTTCGACCCGTTCACCGGCGAGGACAATTCGAACGACGTCGATGCGGGCACGCTGGGCCGGATCACCACCCAGATCCCGCCGATGCAGATGATCCAGCCCGATGCCGAGGCGGTGCTCGGCGACAATCCGGAACATTGGGAAGGCCGCGTCAACCGCAATGCGCCGTGCCCGTGCGGCTCGGGTCGCAAGTACAAGCATTGCCACGGCGCGGTGACGGTCTGAGTCAAGGCTCGCCGCTCGGTGCTCCTGCGAAAGCAGGAGCCTAAGGTCTGGGACGCAACAGGCCTCTGTCTTTTGGATCGGCCGAATGCCGTAAGTGAGACGACTTAGGCTTACCAGTGCTCCCGCGCAGGCGGGAGCCTAGTATCCTTGCTTCAGTCGTCGTTCTGTTTGACACTGGATTCCCGCCTGCGCGGGAATACTGGGATGGTGCCAAACTCGCGCTTGGATACATAACGGACGACGATAACAAAAAGGCCGGGCCACCTGGGTGACCCGGCCTTTTTGGCAGACGGAAAGCCGCGATTACTTCGGCAGCACCACCGTCGGGCCGATGCTGTCGACCACCGCGCGGGCGTTGAAGGCGCGCAGATTGTCGCGCGGGATCGGGCCGCGGCGCATGACGATCTCGGCGCTCGCCTCGTAGCGGTCGATGGTGCGGATGTCGAAGTCGTTGCCCCACGGACCGCCGCCGAAGCCGCCGCCGAACCACGGGTCCCAGCTGCGCCAGCCGAACCCGCGGCCGTAATAGCGCCACGACGGACCCCAATAGCCGCCGAACCCGCCATAGCCCCAGCCGCCGCCGATCCCCGGCGTGCTGTAGGTGCGCGATTGCAGATCGGTGTCGCGATTGGCCATGACGAAATAGTCATAGCCGTTCTGCAACGTCAGCTCCGCGGCGCGGAACAGCAGGTAGCGTTCGACCGTGTCGCGCGAGGTGACGCTGTTGCCGGCGAAGGTGATCAGATAGCGGTCGGGTTCGATCCGGCGATCGCTATAGCCGGTACGATTGAAGCCCTGCCCGGTGGCGGGGCGATAGGTGGTCTCGGTCGCGCAGCCCGCGACCATCAGCGTGGAGGCGGCCAGCGCCGCGACCACGGCCTTGCGGCCCAGATGAATCATGACTCCAATACTCCATTCGCTCGCGGATGCGGCGAACCCGTCGCCTATACATCGTCCCAGTGGAACGAGCGATGAACGACTTGGCTCCAAACGGCAACGTTTCACCGCGGAGCCGGGGCCGCGTCATTCGCCGCTCAGGTGCAGCGCGAGGCTGCGCCGGTGCGGGCTGGTGCGATGCTCGAACAGGTAGATGCCCTGCCAGGTCCCGAGCGCCGGCGCGCCGTCGATCACCGGGATCGACAGCTGGACGCCGGTCAGCGCGGTGCGCAGGTGCGCGGGCATGTCGTCGGGGCCTTCGTCGTCATGTTCGTACGTCCCGCTTTCGGGCGCGAGCCGGTCGAAATAGGCCTCCATGTCGCGGCGTACCGCGGGGGCGGCATTCTCCTGGATGACCAGCGAGGCGGAGGTATGGCGGCAGAAGACGGTGAGCAGCCCGGTCGTCATCCCCTGCGCCGCGACCCAGCGCAGCACGTCGGGCGTGACGTCGAGCAGGCCGCGGCGGCGGGTGTCGATGCGGAGGAGGGTGGTCGCCTGGCGCATAGGTGTTCCTCGAAAGTGGTTGGTCGCGGCTGTGGCCTGCAACGGCGGTCAGTGGAAGTCCCGCGACTTGACGCGCACCACCGCTTCCGGATCCATGCCGTCGGCATGCGGCGGCCAATAGCTGTCGCGCGGACCCGGGCGCCAGCCGGCATCGCCCCGATCGGGGGCACCGGAATGGCGCGCACCGTCGCCGCGGCCGGTGGCGTGCGGAAAGTCCATCTGGCCGACCTGCGCGAGCAGGCCGCCATGGTCGACGATCCGGTCGCATATGACGTGGATCACCTGCCCCTCCTTCTGCACCCGGCCCTTCATGCCGATCATCGCCGCCGACATGACGGTGCGGCGCTGCGCCTCGAACCGGTCAGGCCAGAGGATGCCGTTGGCGATGCCCGTCTCGTCCTCGATGGTGATGAACAGCACGCCCTTGGCGCTGCCCGGCTTCTGGCGGACGAGGATGATCCCGGCGACCTCGACGAAGCGGCCGTCCTTGATGGTGGCGAGATCGGCGCAGCGGGTGATGCCGCGGCGGGTCAGCTCGTCGCGCAGGAAGGCGAGCGGATGCGCGCGCAGCGAGAGTTGCAGCGCGCGATAATCCTCCACCACCTCGCGCCCGTCCGACAGCGGGCGCAGCGACACGTCGGGTTCGAGTCCCTCCGGGCTGAACGCGGCGTCGCGCGCATCGGCGGCGGCGAACAGCGGCAGCGGCGCGTCGCCCAGGCCCTTCACCTTCCACAATCCCTGGCGACGGTCCGCGCCGAAGCCGTGGAAGGCATCCGCCTCCGCCAGCCGCTCGATCGCCGCGCGCGGCACGCCGGCGCGGCGCCACACTTCCTCGACCGAGCCGAAGGGCGTGTCGCCGCGCGCCGCGACGATCGCGGCGCCATGCGCATTGGCGAGCCCGCGCACCTGGCGCAGGCCGAGCCGCACCGCCAGATACCGGCCGCGCGTCGGCTCGAGCGTACAGTCCCAGCGGCTGGCGTTGATGCAGGCGGGACGGACCTCGACGCCATGGTCGCGCGCATCGCGCACCACCTGCGCCGGCGCGTAGAAGCCCATCGGCTGCGCGTTGAGGAGGGCGGCGCAGAACACGTCCGGGTGGTGATGCTTCATCCAGCAGGAGGCATAAGCGATCTTGGCGAAGCTCGCCGCGTGGCTCTCCGGGAAGCCGTAGGAGCCGAAGCCCTCGATCTGCTTGAACGTCCGTTCGGCGAAGTCGCGGGGATAGCCGCGCGACACCATCCCTTCGACGAGCTTGTCGTAGAAGTGGCTGACCCCGCCGGTGAATTTGAACGTCGCCATGGCGCGGCGCAGCTGGTCGGCTTCGGCGGCGGTAAAGCCCGCGCCGACGATCGCGACCTTCATCGCCTGTTCCTGGAACAGCGGCACGCCGAGCGTCTTCTCCAGCACCGCGCGCAGCTCCGGGCGGGGATAGTCGGGCGTCTCGCGCCCTTCGCGGCGGCGTAGATAGGGGTGGACCATGTCGCCCTGGATCGGGCCCGGGCGGACGATCGCCACTTCGATGACGAGGTCGTAGAAGCGCGTCGGCTTCATCCGCGGCAGCATGCTCATCTGCGCTCTGGACTCGATCTGGAAGGTGCCGAGCGTGTCGGCCTTCTGGATCATCGCATAGACGTCCGGGTCGTCGTCCTGCAGATCGGCCATGCCGACCGCCACGCCCTTCGTCTCGGCGAGCAGGGTGAAGGCGCGGTTCATGCAGCCGAGCATGCCGAGGCCGAGCACGTCGACCTTCATGAACTTCAGGGCATCGATATCGTCCTTGTCCCATTCGATCACTTGCCGATCGACCATCGCGGCGGGTTCGATCGGTACGAGATCGTCGAGCCGGTCATGGGTCAGCACGAAGCCCCCGGGATGCTGCGACAGATGGCGCGGCACGCCGATCAGCTGCCGCGCGAGCTCGAGCGCGAGCCGCAGCCGCCGGTCGTTCATGTTGAGGTTGAGCTGCGCGACCTGCTTCTCGCCGACGCCTTCCTGGCTCCAGCCCCAGATCAGCCCGGCGAGCGCCTTGGTCAGGTCCTCCGGCAGGCCGAGCGCCTTGCCGACCTCGCGCATCGCGCCGCGCGCACGATAGCGGGTGACCACCGCGGTCAGTGCCGCATGGTTGCGGCCATAGGTCTCATAGATCCACTGGATGATCTCCTCGCGCCGCTCATGCTCGAAATCGACGTCGATATCCGGCGGTTCGCGCCGCTCGCCGGAGATGAAGCGCTCGAACAGCAGCTCGTGGCGGATCGGGTCGATGCTGGTGATGCCGAGCACGAAGCAGACGCAGCTGTTCGCCGCCGATCCGCGCCCCTGGCACAGGATGCCGCGCCGCCGGCTTTCGGCGACGATGCTGTTGACGGTGAGGAAATAGGGCGCGTAGCCGAGCTCGGCGATCAGTCGCAGCTCATGGTCGATCTGCGCGCGATAGGCCTGCGGCAGGCCGTCGGGGAACATCCGCGCCGCGGCCGCCTCGGTCAGCTGTTCGAGTGCGCCCTGCGCGGTCAGCCCGGCGACGACGCGTTCGTGCGGATATTGGTAGCTGAGCTCGCCGAGATCGAAGGTGCAGCGGCGGGCGATGTCGGCGGTGGCGGCGATCGCTTGCGGGAAGGCGGCGAAGCGGCGTTCCATCTCCGCCGGCGACTTGAGGTGCCGGTCGGCGTGGCGCTCGCGCCGGTAGCCCAATGTATCGACGGTGCATTTCTCGCGGATCGCGGTGACCACGTCCTGCAGCAGCCGCGCCTCGGGCGCATGATAGAGGATGTCGCCGAGCGCGACGGGGGCGACGCGCGCGGCGGCGGCGAGCGCGGCGAGATCGTGCAGCCGCAGCGCATCGTCGGGGCGGCGGCGGAAGGCGAGGCCGCAATAGCCGCGGTCGGCGAAGACCGCGCCGAGGTCGGCGAGATGCGCGGCGGCGATGGCATCGGCCGCATCGGGCAGCAGGATCGCGACCAGCCCCTCGCTCCACGCGACGACATCCGCCCAGCCGAGCGTGCAGCCGCCCTTGCCGGCGCGCGCCTTGCCGATCGTCAGCAGCCGGGTCAGCCGCGACCAGGCGGGCTTGTCGATCGGGTAGAGCAAGAGCGCGCGGTCGTCGTCGAGGTCGACGCGGGCGCCGGCGATCATCCGCACGGCGGTCGCCTTCTGCGCCTCCCAGCCGCGGACCAGCCCGGCGACGCTGCCGCGATCGACGATGCCGAGCGCGGTGTGGCCTTGCAGCGCGGCGGCGGCGAACAGCTCGTCGGGGGAAGAGGCGCCGCGCAGGAACGAGAAATGGCTCGTCACCTGAAGCTCGACATAGGTGGTGGCGGCCATCAGCCGAACAGCCCGTGCAGATACCAGCTGAGATCGCCGGTCGCCGCATCGACGCCGTCGCCGCGGCGGAACAGCCAGAAGCGCGCGCCCTGCTCGTCCTCGACGCGGAAATAGTCGCGCACCGCCCAGATCTCGCCGTCGCGCCGCCACCATTCGCCGTGGATCCGTTCGGGGCCGTCGCCGGCGACCACCGCATGGACCTTGCCGCGCCAGGTGAAGCGGCGCGGCGGCGCATCGGGCAGCAAGGCGAGCACCGCGTGAAGCGGCTCGGGCCGGCTGAGCAGCCGCACCGGCCGCCGCCACGCCGGCCAGCCGGTCGGCGCGGCGAGCGCGTCGGTGCGGCGGACGGCGCGTTCGGGCACGTCGCTCTCGACCGGCGCAGCGGTGAACAGCGCCGCCTCGCCGACCCGCCCGGCGATCTGGTCGACCAGGGTCGCGACATCGGCGACCGGTTCGTCGCCGGCGAGCCGCGCGGCGAGCGCGGTCGCGCCCAGCGGATCGCTATGCGGCGCGGCGAGGCGCATCGTCTCGATCCCGTCGCCCGGCTCGATCCGCTCGATGCGCAGGTGGAACAGGCGGGCGAGATGCGCGGCGTCGCGTGTCGCGCGGGCGGTGCCGATCGCGATCCGCTGCGCGCTGCCGTCGATCCGCTCGAGCGTCAGCACCAGCGTCCGCGCGCCGCGGCCGCGGTGGCGCAGCAGCGGGATCATGTCGGCGAGCAGGTCGCCGATCACCTGTTCGATCGCCTCGGCGGTGGCGATCGGTTCGAGCAGGCGGCGCACCGTCTCCGGGGTCTCTTGCGGCACCACCGCGACGATCGGTTCGGCGACGCGGCCCAGCGCCTCGTCGAGCCGCCGGACGCTGGCGAGACCGAGCCGGCGCGCGAGCGGCCCGCGCGGCAGCGGCAGCAGATCGGCGATGCGATCGAGCCCGAAGCGCTGTGCGGCGGCGAGCGCGGATGGCGCCAGGCGCAGCGCGGCGGGGGGCAAAGCGGCCAGCGCCTGCGCCTCGCCGCCGCTGGCGATCCGCATCAGCGGCTCATGGCCATAGCGGGCGAGCGCATGCGCCGCGCCCGGCGTCCCGGCGATGCCGACGCGCGCGCTATAGCCGAAGCGGCGGCAGAAGCGGATCAGCCGCGCGCCGAACCGCGCCTCGCCGCCGTGGAGATGCGCGACGCCGGTGAGATCGAGCCAGATCCCGTCGGCCTCGCCCGCGGCGGTCGGCGTCCAGTGACGGATCGCGTGGAGGACGAGGCCGTCGATCACCGCCCGGTCGGCGGCGGGATCGGCGGCGCGGACGTCGAGCGTCGCGACCAGGGCGCGCGCCTGCGTCACCGCCATGCCCGGCGTCAGCCCGAGCGCCTGCGCGGCGGGGCAGGCGGCGGCGATCAGCTGGCGCTGGCCGATCGTCTCGGCGAGGATCAGCGGAACGGCATGCGCCGCCGCGGCGACGGGGCGCGCCTGACCCGGCGGGGCGGGGAGGGGGCGTTTGAACGGATGGTCCGCCGCCTCCGACCGGCGGCCGAGTTCGCGCATCGTCGGCTGCTGGTGGAGCGGCAGCGTCGCCGTCTCCTCGACGATCGCGGCACGTGCGTCCGCGTCGCGCGCCCAGCGTGCGCCGGGACGCCAGCCGCCGCCCCGCGGCACCGAACAGGCGCCGGGGTCGTCGTCGACCGGAAGCTGCGGCGTGCGTTGCGGTTCAGGCAGCGCGCGCGGCCGCTCGATCCGCCGCAACCGCTCGATCGCGAGGTGCGGCAGGTAGAGCGAGGCGACCCGTGGCATCGCATGCCTCCAGTTCGAGGGTGAAGCCGGGCCCGCCACGCTGGCGGGCGAGTTCGACGGTCCAGCGCGGCCGGCCGACGCCCGGCGCGGGCAGCCGCGCCGAGGGCGCGCAGGCGATCCGCCAGCGCGTCATCGCCGCGGACAGGTCGCTAAGCGGATCGACGCCCTGCCGCCGCCAGCGCCGCGACAGCAGCGCCGGCGCGCCGCCGCTCATCGCCGCAAGCTGGAGCCGGCGGGTGGCGACCATGTCGGCGTGCTTGACCTCGCCGACCACCGCGGCGAGACCGCCGTGGCGCAAGCCGTCCTCCATCACCGCGAGCACGTCCTTGTCGTCGCGCGCCTCGACGAACAACAGGGTCGCCGGGTCGAGCCCCGCCTGTTCGAGCCCCGGCGCGTAGAGATCGAAGCGGGTCAGCGCCCACAAGACCCGCCGACCGTTCGCCGCCGCGGCGCGCGCGGCGACGCCGACGGCGAACAAGGTCGCGGCGGCATCGTCGCTCAGCGTCGGCGTCGCCGGCGACACCTCGTGCAGCCCGCCGAGCGCCAGCCCATGGTCGGCGATGCGCGCATCGAGCGCGTCGACCCCGAACGGCAGGACCCCGCCCACCACCGGACGAACCGCTGCCAAGGCACGCAGATGGCTGAGGGAGGCGGGCGAGGGAGCGGGAGCGGACATGCGGATTCGACTCATTTGTTCGCCTTATGTTCCAGTACTATGAACAAAGGGTCAAGGCTTGGAATCGAACCGATGCACCGGGTTGGAACGGCCACGGGCGAGTCGCGCCGCGGTCTTAGGCGAGTCGCCGGCGGCTGATTTTTTATCGTAGCCGGTGCGATTGGATCGCTTCACGAGCCGACCGCGGCAGCCGCTGTGGAAGCACTCAGCTCGCCGCCATGACCATATTGCCGCGCAGGCGGGAAGCCGGTGGCCAGGCAGAACAACCGCCCGCGGCAAAGGGAGACCTCGGCTCCCGATTGCGCGGGAGCATTGGTAGGGCGTGCCCCAGGGGCGGCCGCACAGGCGCAGCCATGGTACCGTGCGGTTCTCCGATTCCCCATCTCCCCAACGGCTTGGCGCGGCCGTCCCCATTGTCTTTGCCTGCGCCATCATCGAAGAGGCGCGCATGGCGTGGACAGTATCGATCGAACATCATGGCGCCGAGGCGCAGCCGGTGGTGGTGATCGACGGGTTCGCCGATGCCGAGCGGTTCCGTGACGATGCCGCCTTCCTGTCGTTCGCGCCGATCGGGCCGCATTATCCCGGCATCCGTGCACCCGTCGCGCCGCGGCTGTTGCGCGATCTGCTGGCGCGGCTTGAGCCGGTCGCGCGCGCGGCGTTCGGGGTCGGCGGGCTGACGATCGCCGATGCCTTCTATTCGATCGTGACGACGCCGCCCGCCGCGCTCACCCCGATCCAGCGGCTGCCGCATTTCGACGAACTGTCGCCGCGCCGCCTCGCGCTGCTCCATTATCTGTCCCCGGACGAGCGCAGCGGCACCGCTTTCTACCGGCATCGCACTACCAGCTTCGAGTCGATCGATGCGGCGCGGATCGGCGCCTATCGCACTGCGCTCGATGCCGATCTCGCCCGCCACGGCCTGCCGGAGGCGGGCTATATCGCCAGCGACACGCCGGTGTTCGAGCGGCTCGCGGTGCATCAGGGACGGTTCAACCGCGCCATCCTCTATCGTTCGAACACGCTGCACTGCGCGGATCTGCCCGCCGATCTGGCGCTGCACGCCGATCCGGCCCGCGGGCGGCTGACCGTCAACACCTTCCTCGACGCGACCGGATGACACATTGCGTGGCAGGAAAACCACGCCGCTAACCCTCTGCCGTGAATACGTATGTGGCCAACTTGGCTGTTTCTCCCCCCGCGTTCACAAGCCGGACACACAGTCAGCTGATCATCCGCGATGGAGCGGGTGGGGGCATGACGCCATCAGGGGGAGGATTCTTCGTGTCCCAGACCGACATCAATTCCGCACGTCGCACCCGCGCGATGCTGCGTTCGACCACCGTCACCATCGCCAGCGTGCTGCTGGTCACCGGCGGGGCCGCCTTCGCGCAGGAAGCGCCCAACCCGCAGTCGCCGACCGCCAATCCGCCCGCCGCCGCGACCGCGCAATCGCCCGCGCCCGCCGCCGAGCCGACCCCCAATCAGGACGCCGCGCAGACGCAGACCGCCGAGAACGCCACCGCCGACAACGACATCGTCGTCACCGGCATCCGCGCCAGCCTGGCCAATTCCGCCAAGATCAAGCGCGATTCGACGCTGATCGTCGACAGCGTCTCGGCCGAGGACGTCGGCAAGCTGCCCGACGTGTCGATCGCCGACAGCCTCGCGCGCCTGCCCGGCGTCACCGCGCAGCGGCTCGAAGGCCGCGACCAGCGCCTGTCGATCCGTGGCCTCGGCCCCGATTTCTCCACCACCCTGCTCAACGGCCGCGAACAGGTGACGGTCGGCGACAACCGCGGCGTCGAATATGACCAATATCCGTCGGAGTTCTTCCGCAACGTCAACGTCTACAAATCGGCCGACGCATCGCTGATCGCCGCCGGCATCTCGGGCACGGTCGACCTGCGCATGCTGCGCCCGCTCGAACAGCGCGGCCGCGTCTTCGCAATCAACGCGCGCGGGCAGATGAACGGCATCGACAACCTCAACCCCGATTCGTCGCGCTACGGCTATCGCGCGTCGGCGACCTATATCGACAAATTCGCCAACGATACGCTCGGCATCGCGATCGGCGTGTCGGGGACGCAGACGCCGTCGCAGGACGAACGCTACAATGCCTGGGGCTATTCGGGCAGCGGCACCGCCGCCGATCCCTATGTGCTGGGCGGCGCCAAGCCCTATGTCCAGTCGAACGAGCTCAAGCGCTATGGCGCGGTCGGCACGATCGAATGGCAGCCGTCGGACACGTTCCATTCGACGTTCGACGCGCTCTATTCCGACTTCCAGGAAACGCAGCATCTGCGCGGCATCGAATTCCCGCTCGGCTTCTCCGATCCGACCAAGAGCGGCATCACCGTCAACAACGGCTTCGCCACGACGACGACCTTCACCAACGTCTATGCGGTGCAGCGCAACGACTATAACCAGCGCAAGGCGAAGAACCTGTCGCTCGGCTGGAACAACGATTTCAAGATCGCCGACCGGCTGCACTTCAACGTCGATGCGAGCTGGAGCCGCGCGACGCGCACCGACTTCCTGCTCGAGACCAACACCGGCACCGGCTTCGCCAAGAGCGGCGTCGCCGATACCGTCACCGTGACGCAGAACAGCAACGGCACCTACCGGATCGTGCCGACGCTCGACTATACCAACACCAACGTGCTCAAGCTGACCGACCCGCAGGGCTGGGGCAACAACGGCACGCAGCAGGTCGTCCAGTCGGGCTTCCTCAACCGGCCGAGCTTCAAGGACGATCTCAAGTCGCTGCGCGCCAGCCTCAACGGCGAGTTCGACGGCAGCCTGGTGCGCGGCTGGGAAGTCGGCGGCAATTACAGCCGCCGCGAGAAGACCAGCGCCTATACCTCCTACTTCCTCTGCCCGAAGGGGACGGGGACGGGCTGCACGCTCGCCAGCGGCACGCCGACCAGCGCGACGGTGCCCAGCGAGGCGCTGCTCGGCACCAATATCCCGCTGACCTATCTCGGCATCCCGGCGATGCTGACCTACGATCCGCTCTACGTCTACAACAACAGCTTCGCCTCGGCCTATGACAACCGCCCGTCGGCGCTGGTCCGCGACAATCGCGTCATCGAGAACGTCTACACCGGCTATGCCAAGCTGACGCTCGACGGCGACCTCGGCGGCAAAGCGGTCAAGGGCGCGCTCGGCGTGCAGGTGGTCCATTCGCAGCAGCGTTCGGTCGGCCAGATCGCCAGTGTCGTCACCGGCAACGTCACCATCGCTCCGGCGGACGAGCGCGTCACCTATACCAATGTGCTGCCCTCGGCGACCTTCTCGGTCGAGCTGATCGACAACGGTTACGTCAAGCTCGGTGCGTCGCAGACGATGGTGCGTCCGCGCCTCGACCAGGAGCGCGTCACGCAGGACGTCGCGATCAACCTCACGAATATCGGTCGTACGCCGGCCGGCCTCTATCCGGTCTTCTCCTCGACCGGCGGCAACGTCGCGCTGCGCCCCTATCAGTCGACCAACATTGACATGTCGTTCGAGAAATATTTCGACGCCGGCGGCTATGTCGCGCTGTCGGGCTATTTCAAGCACCTCACCGATTTCGTCGATCCGAACAACAGCTATGCCTATGACTTCACCGCGTTGCTGCCGGCGCTGACCGCGGCGCAGCAGGCGCAGGTGATCGCCGCGGGCCAGACGACCGGCGTGGTGTCGGCGCCGGCCAATACCGGCCGCGGCGAAGTGCTCGGCGTGGAGGCGACGGTGTCGCTGCCGTTCAAGGCGCTGACCAGCGCGCTCGACGGCTTCGGCATCTTCGCGAGCGGCAACTACACCCAGTCGACGATCAAGTTCGCGAGCAACCCGACGCAGGCGATCACGCTGCCCGGCCTGTCGAAATGGACCGGCAGCGGCACGATCTACTTCGAGAAATGGGGCTTCCAGGCACGCGCCAACTATCGCTACCGGTCGGACTTCCTCGCCGAGGTGGCGGGTCTGTCGGCGACGCCGACCTATCGCACCGCCAAGTCGGAAGGCATCCTCGACGCGCAGATCGGCTATGAATTCCAGGAGGGCTTCCTCAAGGGCTTCTCGATCCTCGCGCAGGCGAAGAACCTGACCGACCGGCCGTTCATCACCTATCAGAACGACGATCCGCGGCAGGTGATCGACTATCAGCGCTATGGCCGCGATTATTATATCGGCGTCACCTACAAGTTCTGATCCCCAGGGGCGGCGGCGTGCGATCCCCTTCGCACGCCGCCGTTTGATCGCGGAGCGCACCCGATGACCGAGCCACCCGTCACCACCATCGTCATCGCCGGCGGCGGCACGGCGGGCTGGATGGCCGCGGCGGCGCTCGGCCATCTGCTTGAGGACGGTTATCGCATCCATCTGGTCGAGTCGGAGGCGATCGGCACCGTCGGCGTCGGCGAGGCGACCATCCCGCAGATCCGGCTGTTCAACCAGGCACTCGGGCTCGACGAGGATGCGTTCCTGCGCGCGACCGGCGGCACCTTCAAGCTCGGCATCGCCTTCGACGGCTGGGGCGCGCCGGACGAGAGCTATATGCACGCCTTCGGCAATGTCGGCCGCGACGTCGGGCTGATCGCCTTCCAGCATTATTGGCTGCGCGCACACCGGCTCGGGCTGGCGGGACCGCTCGACGGATACAATCTCAACACGATCGCGGCGCGTGCCGGGCGGATGCATCGCGGCGATCCGCTGACCGCGGCGACGATCCCGGCGATGCCCTATGCCTTCCACTTCGATGCAGGCCTCTACGCCGCCTATCTGCGTCGCTTCGCCACCAACCGCGACGTCGAACGCAGCGAGGGGCGGATCGTCCGCGTCGAGCGGGACGGCGAGGGCGGCGATGTCACCGCCTTGCTGCTCGACAGCGGCGCGCGGATCGCCGGGGACCTGTTCATCGACTGCACCGGGTTTCGCGGGCTGTTGATCGAGGAAACGCTCGGCGCGGGCTATGAGGACTGGCGGCAGTGGCTGCCCTGCGACCGCGCGCTCGCGCTGCCGACCGAGGCGGCGGCGGCGCCCTTGCCCTATACGCGCGCGATCGCGAGCGCGGCGGGCTGGCAGTGGCGTATCCCGCTGCAGCATCGCACCGGCAACGGCTATGTCTATTCGAGCGCGTTCACCAGCGACGAAGACGCCGCGGCAACGCTGACCGGCACGGTCGAGGGCGCGCCGCTCGGCGATCCGCGGCCGCTGCGCTTCGTCACCGGGCGGCGCAAGCAGGCGTGGCAGCGCAACGTCGTCGCGATCGGGCTGGCGAGCGGTTTCCTCGAGCCGCTCGAATCGACCAGCATCCACCTCATCCAGTCGGCGATCGCGCGGCTGGTCAAGCTGCTGCCGGCACTGCCCGTCGCCGCGGCGCTGCGCGACGAATACAATCGCCAGACCGCGTTCGAGATCGAGCGGATCCGCGACTTCCTCATCCTCCATTATTGGGCGAACGGGCGGAGCGAGCCCTTCTGGCAGGCGTGCCGCGCGATGGCGCTCCCCGACAGCCTGCGCGCGCGGATCGCCTTGTGGCAGGAGGCGGGGGTGATCGTGCGCGAGGCGGACGAACTGTTCACCGAGGACGGCTGGCTCCAGGTGCTCGCCGGGCAGGGGGTGGCGGCCGGGGCGCATCATCCGCTCGCCGACCGGATCGCGCCGCAGGACCTGGGCGATTATATGGAGACGCTCGACCTGCTCTACCGCCGCGAGGCGGGGGCGATGCCGCGCCACGCCGATTATGTCGCCCGCCATTGCGCGATGTCGGCGCGATGAGCGCGTCGGCTCAGGTCGAGCCGCGCACGATCAGCCGCGGTTGCAGTAAGGCGGTGTCGGTCGGCTCTTCGGCGATGCGGCGCAGCAACGTGTCGACCAGCACCTCACCGGCCTTGCGGTAATCCTGCGCGATCGTGGTGAGCGGCGGCTGCGTCGTCGCCGCGGCGGGAATGTCGTCGAAGCCGATGATCGCGACATCCTCCGGCACGCGCCGCCCCGCCTCGGCGAGCGCGCGCACCGCGCCGAGCGCGATGATGTCGGAGGCGGCGAACAGCGCATCGAACGGGATGTCGCGGGCGAGCAGCCGGCGCGTCGCATCATAGCCCGATTGCTCGACCGACAGCGCATCGACGTGCAGGCCGGGATCGACCGACTGCCCCGCCTCGCGCAGCGCCGCGCACAGGCCGCGATAGCGGTCGCGGAATTCGGGATAGTGATCGTCGGCGTCGCCGATGAAGCCGATCCGCCGTCGGCCGCGGCCGAGCAGGTGCGTTCCCGCCATCCGCCCGCCGGCGATATTGTCGCAGCCGATCGTCGCGCCGCCGGCATCGGTGTCGACCGAGCCCCAGCGGACGAAATGCGTGCCCTGCGCGACCAGTGCCGCAAGCCGCGCCTTGTAGAGCTCATAGTCGCCATAGCCGAGCAGGATGATCCCGTCCGCCTTGCGGCTGTCCTCATAATCGGTGTGCCAGTCGGCGGAGAGCTGCTGGAACGAGCTGAGCAGGTCATAGCCGCGCGCCGCGCAGGTGCGCAGGATCGATCCCAGCATCGACAGGAAGAAGGGGTTGATGAAGCTGCCGTCGTCGAGCGGGTCCTCGAAGAACAGCAGCGCCAGCGTCATGCTCTGGCCGCGGCGCAGCGACGAGGCGTTCTTGTCGACCTTGTAATTGAGCTGGCGCGCGATCGCCTCGATCCGCATCCGGGTGGCGGCGCTGACGGTACGGTCGCCGCGCAGCGCCCGGCTGACCGTCGGCTGCGAGACGCCGGCGCGCGCGGCGATGTCGAACGAGGTCGGCTTGTCGTTCGCGCCCGCGCCCCGTCCTCTGCCTTTCACCGTCATCGTCCGGCTTTACCGCAGCCCGGGCCGTGGCGAAAGCGGTCGTGAATACGTATGCCCTATGCTTGGCTTGCTGCCGTAGCATCCGCACAACGGCGGCGGATGCGGCCGGCAATGGATCGGCGGCACGGCATTGGCCGGGGGGATGTATGCTGAAGTTCGCCACACGCACCGCGACGGCGCTCGCGCTGCTGATCGGTGCGCCGGCGGTGGCGGCACAGGCCGCGCCCGCTGCGCCCGCCGCCGACTATCGCGCCCGCCTGCCGCAGGACGAGGTGATCTACTTCCTCCTCCCCGACCGGTTCGACAATGGCGACCCGGCGAACGACCGCGGCGGGTTGAAGGGCGGTCCGCTCGTCACCGGCTTCGATCCCACCGCCAAGGGCTTCTACCACGGCGGCGATCTCAAGGGGCTGACGCGCCGGCTCGATTACATCCAGGCCTTGGGCGCGACCGCTCTGTGGGTCGGGCCGATCTTCAAGAACAAGCCTGTCCAGGGCGGTCCGGGCCAGCAATCGGCGGGCTATCACGGCTATTGGATCACCGACTTCACGCAGGTCGATCCGCATTTCGGCAGCAACGCCGATTTCGCCGCGCTCGTCACCGCGGCGCATGCGCGTGGGATGAAGGTCTATATGGACATCATCGTCAACCACACCGCCGACGTCATCCAGTATCGCGAATGCGTCGGTCAGCGCGATTGTCCGTATCGCAGCCGTGCGGACTATCCCTATCAGCGCCGGTTGGGCGTGAACGGCGCGCCGATCAATCCCGGCTTCGCCGGCGATACGGTGCACACCGAGGCGAATTTCGCCAAGCTGACGCGCAGCGACTATGCCTATACGCCCTTCGTCCCTGCCGCCGAGCGCGGCGTCAAGGTGCCGGCCTGGCTCAACGACGTGCGCTATTATCACAATCGCGGCGACACGACCTATCTCAACGAAAGCGCGACGATGGGCGATTTCGTCGGGCTCGACGATCTGATGACGGAGAACCCGCGTGTCGTCGCCGGGATGATCGACATCTTCGGCGACTGGATCGATCGCTACGGCATCGACGGGTTCCGCATCGACACCGCACGCCACGTCAATCCCGAATTCTGGGCGCAGTTCGTCCCGGCGATGCAGGCGCGTGCCAGGGCGAAGGGCATCCCCAACTTCCACATCTTTGGCGAGGTATCCGATCACGAGGTGCGGCCGGCGGTGCTGGCACAGCATACCATCGTCGACAAGCTGCCTGCGGTGCTCGATTTCTCCTTCCGGCAGGCGGTGATCGACACGGTCGCCGGGCGCGCCGGCACCGATACGTTCGAAAAGCTGTTCGACGGCGACGCGCTCTACGCCAAGGGCTTCGACACCGCGGTGCAATTGCCGACCTTCACCGGCAATCACGACGACGGCCGCTTCGCCACCTTCGTCCGCAAGGCCTTTCCGCAGGCGGACGATGCCGAGGTGCTGGCGCGGGTGATGCTGTCCAATGCGATGCTGCTGACACTGCGCGGCGTGCCGACGATCTATTCGGGCGACGAACAGGGGTTCGTCAGCGACGGCAACGATCAGGATGCGCGCGAGGACATGTTCGCGAGCCGGGTCGCCGTCTACAACGACAACCGCCTGCTCGGCAGCAGCACGACCACCGCGACCGCGCATTTCGCCACCGACAATCCGCTGTTCCGCCAGACCGCGGCGCTCGCCCGACTGCGGCTGGCGACGCCGGCGCTGACCCGCGGCCGGCAGCAGCTGCGCGCGCGAGGCGAGACGCCGGGGCTGCTCGCCATCTCGCGCTTCGATCCGGTCAGCGGCGCGGAGGTGCTGCTCGCCTTCAACACCGACACCAGGCCGCTTACCCGGCAGGTCGAGATTGGCACCACCGCGCGCGCCGCGACGACGCTCGCCGGCAGTGGCTGCGGCGCGGTCGCCGCGCCGGGCAGCCTGACCGTCACGCTTCCTCCCCTCGGCTATGCCGTCTGCGCCCTGAAGGCCCCGCAATGATCCCGACCGAAACCGCTGCCGAACGCCCGTGGTGGCACGGCGCGACGATCTACCAGATCTATCCCCGCAGCTTCGCCGATTCGAACGGCGACGGCATCGGCGACCTGCCCGGCATCACCGCGCATCTCGACCATGTCGCCAGCCTCGGGGTCGAGGCGATCTGGCTGTCGCCCTTCTTCCGTTCGCCGATGGCCGACTTCGGCTACGACGTCTCCGACTATTGCGACGTCGATCCGATCTTCGGCACGCTCGCCGACTTCGACGCGCTGGTCGCGCGCGCGCATCAGCTCGGCCTCAAGGTGATCGTCGATCAGGTCTGGGCGCATACCAGCGACCAGCATCCCTGGTTCGTCGAAAGCCGGGCGAGCCGCGACAATCCCAAGGCGGACTGGTACGTCTGGCGCGATCCGCAGCCGGAGGGGTCGCCGCCCAACAACTGGCAATCGGTGTTCGGCGGCCCGGCATGGACGTGGGACGCGCGCCGCGGCCAATATTACATGCACAATTTCCTCAAGGAGCAGCCGCAGGTCAACGGCCATCATCCCGAGGTGCAGCAGGCGTTCCTCGACATAGCGCGCTTCTGGCTGGAGCGCGGGGTCGACGGCTTCCGCATCGACGCGATCAACTTCTTCATGTTCGATCCCGCCCTGCGCGACAATCCGCCGGCGCCGCTCGACGACGGCATCCCGCGCACCCGGCCCTTCGACTATCAGCTGCACCGCTACAACCAGAGCCATGAGGCGATCCCCGCCTTCCTCGAACGCGTCCGCGCCCTGTTCGACAGCTATGACGCGCGCTTCACCGTCGCGGAGGTCGGCGGCGCCGACAGCGATCGCGAGATGAAGCTGTTCACCGCGGCGGGGCGGCGACTGCACAGCGCCTATGGCTTCGACTTCCTCTATGCGCCGACGATCACGCCGGCGACCGTCGCCGCGGCGATCGGCAAATGGCCCGAGCAGGACGGCGTCGGCTGGCCGAGCTGGGCGTTCGAGAATCACGACGCGCCGCGCGCCATCTCGCGCTGGGTCGCGCCCGAATCCGCGGCGGCGTTCGCGCGGATGAAGATGCTGCTGCTCGCCGCGCTGCGTGGCAATATCTTCCTCTATTATGGCGAGGAATTGGGGCTCACGCAGGTCGAGGTGCCGTTCGAGGCGCTGCGCGATCCCGAGGCGATCGCCAACTGGCCGCAGACGCTGTCGCGCGACGGCGCACGCACGCCGATGGCCTGGCGCAGCGATGCGGTGAACCTTGGCTTTTCGCAGGCGACGCCGTGGCTGCCGGTCGGGCCCGATCACGCCGCGCTCGCGGTCGATCGGCAGGAGCGCGATCCGCATGCGCTGCTCCACTGGACGCGCGACGTGCTGACCCTGCGCAAGGCGCATCCGGCGCTGCTCACCGGCGACATCCGCGTCGTCGCCGCCGAGCCGGCGATGCTCGCGATCGAGCGCCGCGCCGCCGACGAGACGATGCTGTGCGTGTTCAACCTCTCGCCCGAGCCGCAGCGCTGGGCGCCCGAGCAGCCCGATGCGTGGCGGCCGGTGATGGAGAGCGCGACGCAGGGGTGGCATTTTGACGGATATGGCGCAGTGATCGCCACCAAAACGGGAGAGACGGCATGAACTTCTATTCGATCGGCAGCGCGCTGGCGCTGGTGCTGGTCAGTCCGGCGGCGCGCGCGCAGACCGACGGCAATGCCGTCGCGCAGATCCCCACCGCCGCGGCCGCGCCGGCCGCCACCGCGACCTCGCCGGACGGATCTCTGGTCGTCGCGATCGCGCTCGATAACGACGGGCGCGCGACCTATGCCGTGACGCGCAAGGGCAAGCCGGTGCTCGCCGCCAGCAAGCTCGGCGTGATGTTCACTGATGCCCCGAAGATCGAGCGCAATCTCACGCTGATCGGCCAGAGCAAGGCGAGCGGCGACAGCAATTGGACGCAGCCGTTCGGCGAGTGGAAGACGATCCGCGACCGGCACAACGAACTGACGCTGCGCTTCCGGGAAAAGACCGGCCTGCAGCGCGAGATGGACGTGATCTTCCGCGTCTTCGACGACGGCATCGGCTTCCGTTACCGCTTTCCCGACCAGCCGCATCTGCATCAGGCGAACATCGCCGACGAGCTGACCGAATTCGCCTTCGCGCAAGGCGGCACCGCTTGGTGGAAGCCGGCCTATCAGTGGAACCGCGAGGAATATCTCTACAACAAGACGCCGCTCGATGCGGTCGGCACCGCGCAGACGGTGATGACGGTCAAGCTCGCCGACGGCACGCACGCCGCGGTGCACGAGGCGGCGCTGGTCGATTATGCCGCGATGAACCTCGCACGCAGCGAGGGCAACACGTTCAAGGCGTCGCTCACCCCCGGCGCCGGCGCGCCCAAGGTGGTGCGCACCGCGCCGTTCGATTCGCCGTGGCGGACGGTGATCCTGTCGGACGACGCGCCCGGCCTCTACATGAGCCACCTCGAACTGAACCTCAACGAGCCCAACAAGCTGGGCGACGTCAGCTGGATCAAGCCGGGCAAGTTCGTCGGCGTCTGGTGGAACATGATCAAGGGCGACTGGACCTGGGCGACCGGGCCGAAGCACGGCGCGACCACCGCCAACGTCAAGACTTACATCGACTTCGCCGCGGCGAACAAGATTCCGGGCGTGCTCGTCGAGGGCTGGAACGTCGGCTGGGACGGCGACTGGTTCGGCAATGGCAATGCCATGCAGTTCGACCAGCCGACCCCCGATTTCGACGCCGCCGAGCTCGCCCGCTACGCCAAGGCGAAGGGCGTCTATCTGATCGGTCATAACGAAACCGGCGGATCGGCGAGCCATTACGATTCGCAGCTCGACCGGGCGTTCAGCTACGCACGCGATCACGGCATCCCGGTGATCAAGACCGGCTATGTTACCGACGCCGGCCAGATCGAGCGCGTCGACGCCGACGGCACGAAAAAGCGCGAATGGCACGAGGGCCAGTGGATGGCGAACCATTATCTGCGCGTCGTCCAGACCGCCGCCAAGTATAAGGTCGGCATCGACAGCCACGAGCCGATCAAGGACACCGGCCTGCGCCGCACCTATCCCAACTGGCTGGCGCGCGAAGGCGGCCGCGGCATGGAATATAACGCCTGGCCGGGCAAGAACCCGCCCAACCACGAAGCCAATATGTTCTTCACGCAATGGCTCGGCGGCCCGATGGACTTCACCCCCGGCGTGCTCAGCCTCGAAGGGTCGGGCGGCAGCCCGCTGCTGTCGACCGAGGCGAAGCAACTTGCGCTCTACGTGGTGATCTATTCGCCCGTCGTGATGGCGGCGGATACGCCCGAAAATTACGCCAAGCACATGGATGCCTTCCAGTTCATCCGCGACGTGCCGACCGACTGGTCCGACACGCGCGTGCTCAACGGCGAGGTCGGCGATTATGTCACCGTCGCGCGCAAGGACCGCGCGAGCGACGATTGGTATCTCGGCAGCATCACCAACGACACGGCCCGCACGCTCGACGTATCGCTCGACTTCCTCGACGCGGGGCGCAGCTATTCGGCGGAGATCTACCGTGACGGTGCCGGCGCGGATTACCGCACCGACGCGCGGCATGCGATCGCGATCGAGAAGCGCACGGTGAAGAAGGGCGACCGGCTGAGCCTCGCGCTCGCGCCCGGCGGCGGACAGGCGATCCGCTTCGTCGCGAGCGGCAAGGCGCGGCGGCGGTGAGCCTGCGCCGCCCGCGGCAGAGCTGGGCCGGCCTCTGGAACATCTCGTTCGGATTCTTCGGCATCCAGGTCGGCTTCGCGTTGCAGAACGCCAATATGAGCCGGATCTTCCAGTCGCTCGGGACCAGTCTCGACGATCTGCCCGCGCTCTGGGTGGCGGCGCCGCTCACCGGTCTGCTGGTGCAGCCGGTGATCGGCCATCTCAGCGACCGGACATGGCTCGGTCGACTGGGGCGGCGGCGACCCTATTTCCTTGCCGGCGCAGTGCTGGCCGCGATCGCGCTGCTGTTGATGCCGGAGAGCCCCGGGCTGCTGATGGCGGCGCTGCTGCTGTGGCTGCTCGACGCGTCGCTCAACGTCTCCATGGAGCCGTTCCGTGCTTTCGTCGGCGACATGCTCGACAAGGATCAGCATGCCGCCGGCTATGCGGTGCAGACCGCCTTCATCGGCGCGGGCGCGGTGTTCGGCTCGATCTTCCCGTGGCTGCTCGAACAGGCGGGCGTGTCCAACGTGGTGAGCGGGGGCGGCATCCCCGACACGGTGCGCTACGCCTTCTGGTTCGGCGGCGCGGCCCTGTTCCTCGCGGTGCTGTGGACGGTGCTGACGACGCGCGAATACAGTCCGGCGGAGATGGCGCGCTTCGATGGCGAGGCCGCCGCCGACGCCGAGGATCAGGCGCGGGTGACGCAGGCGCTCGCCCGCCGGCCGCTCGGCGGCAGCCTCGCCTGGATCGCGGCGGGAGCGCTGGTGATCGCCGGGGTCGCGCTGCTCGGGCTGGAGAAGGAGCTTTACCTGCTCGGCGCGCTGCTCGTCGCCTACGGCGTCGCCAGCATCGTCGCGATCCGGCGCGCGCGGGGCGGGCAGGCGGCGGACATGCTCGGCCATATCGTCGGCGATTTCGGCGGCATGCCGGTGCTGATGAAGCGGCTTGCGGTGGCGCAATTCTTCAGCTGGTCGGCGCTGTTCATCATGTGGATCAACACCACGCCGATCGTCGCGGGTGCCTTCTATGGCGCGCCCGATGCCCGCAGCCCGCTCTACCAGGCGGCGGCCAATTGGGTCGACGTGCTGTTCGCGACCTATAACGGCATCGCCGCGGTGGCGGCGCTGACGCTGCTACCCTTGCTCGCGCGCCGGATCGGGCAGGCGCGCACGCATATCGTCGGGCTGCTATGCGGCGCGGCGGGCTTTGCGAGCTTCTTCGTGGTGCGCGATCCGCACTGGCTGCTGGCGAGCGAGATCGGCATCGGCATCGCCTGGGCGTCGATTCTCGCCATGCCCTATGCGATCCTCGCCTCCAGCCTGCCGCAGCGCAAGCTCGGCATCTATATGGGGCTGTTCAACGTCTTCGTCGTCGTGCCGCAATTGCTGGTGGCGACGGTGATGGGGTCGATCACCAAGCATCTCTTCCCGCACGCCCCGATCTGGACGCTGGCCTTCGCGGCGGCGGCGCTGCTGATCGCCGCGGTGGCGATGACGCGGGTGGAACGCGCCCGCCTCGCCTGATGACAGGGATGCGCCGGGGGAGACCCGGCGCATCCGGTCGCATCAGAAGGTGATCCGCGCGACCCCGGCGATCTGCCGATCGCTCATGATCGCATCCCGCGGACGGGTGGTGATGCCGTAATAGGTCCGCCGCACCGTGTTGGTCAGGTTGGTGCCGTTGAGCGTCAGCGACATATGCGGCGTGACGTTGACGGTGATCGACGCATCGAGCTGCCCCGACGGCCGCTGGAAGATCGGCAGGTTGCCGGTGCCATTGGCCGAGGTCGTCACCAGATATTTGCTGCGCCAGTTATACGCGGCACGGGCCGAGATCAGGCCGTGTTCGTAGATGCCGATCAGATTGTAGTTATACTTTGACAGGCCCTCCAGCGACAGCTGCGTCACCGGGCCCTGACTGGCCGGGCTCGGCGCCTGGGAATCGACATAGGTCGCATTGGCCTGGATGCCGAGGCCGCTCAGCGCCCCCGGCAGGAAGTCGAAGAACTGCTGATAGGCGATTTCCGCGCCCTTGACCTTCGCCTTGCTGGCATTGTCGTAGGTGGTGACGTCATAGACCGCGGTCACGCCATCGGTGAACGTCACCGTACGCGGCGTAATCACCGTCTGGATGTAGTTGGAGATGTTCTTGTAGAAGCCGGCGACCGACAGCGAGCCGGTGCGCGCGAAATACCATTCGATCGAGGCATCGAGATTGCTCGACTTCATCGGCTTCAGATAGGGATTGCCGGTCGAGGTGGTGTGCTGCTGGTCGATCTGCGCGGTACCCGGCTCGGTGATGGTCAGCGTCGGGTTGAGCTGGTTGAAGTCGGGGCGCGAGATGTTCTTCGAGGCGGCGAGCCGCAGCTGCAACCGCTCGGTGAGATGCGCACGCAGATTGAGGCTCGGCAGCACCGACGTGTAATCGTTCGACTGGCTGACCGGCGTGAAGGTCGGCGCCGCGGTCGACTGGGTGCCGTCGGGCGCGGTGATCAGGTCGATCTGCTGGTAATTGCCGGCGACCGCCACCTTGGTGCGGACGACGCGCACGCCGACATTGCCGTCGATCGGCACCGGCAGCGTATCCGCCTTGAAGAAGGCGGCGATATAGCCGGTATAGGTCTTCTGCGTCTCGCTGTTGGTGCCGCTCGGCAGATAGGGCGGCGTCGTCGTCACGCCGAGCGTGGCACGCGTCGCGTCATAGTCGAGCACGGTCGGCAAGGCGAAGGCCTGGATATCCCCGAACAGATTGGCGCTGCCGCGGAAGAAGTCGCCGAGGTCGACGTAGCGCAGATTGCCCGCCGCGCCGGTCAGGCCGGTATAGCGATAGCCGGTGTCGTTGGTCCGGTTGGCGCGATCGGCATAGCGGATGCCCGCCTTGACCGAGCGGAGGAAGCCGCCGTCGAAGCGATATTCGCCGTCGAGCCGCCCGACCGTGTCGGTGCCCTTCGAATTGTTGAGGTCGTCGAGGTAGAAGCCGTAATTGTAGGTCGCCGGATTGGCGAGGCCGGCGGCCGAGGTGATCTGGAACGACGGAATGGCGCCACTGATATCCTGCGTCAGCGTCGTCGCGGTGCCGCTCAGCCCGACGATCGAGTTGAGGTTGTTGGTCTTCGAATCGACATATTGGAAATCGCCGGTAATCGTCAGCCGGTCGGTCGGCTTCCACTTGCCGTTGAGCGAATAGTCGGTGGTGACGGAGTGGCGCGCGCCGATCGACGTGTTGTTGCCGATCGGCACGTCGACGAAGGTGCCGCTCTGGAAATCGCCGTTCGGCGCATAGGTGAAGGGCGCACCGGCGAGCGGCGTGATCGCGACGCCGCTGGTGTAGGCGAAGTAGCTGTAGCCGTAGCTGCGCAGCTTGTAGTCGTTGCGGAAATATTCGCCGGTGAATTCGAGCGTGTCGGTCGGCCGCCATTGCAGCGACACGTCGACGCCGAAGCGGCGGCGGTCGCCCGGCACCTCACCGATGCCGGTGCCGTGCGGCAGCGTCGTGGTCTGCCCGGTCCGGCCGAGCGTCGCCAGCGTCGCGGCGTCGCCCGCATTGGTCGGGTCGAGCGTGTAGAAGGGCTCGGTCGAGATCGTGTCCTGACGGAAGGCGGTCTTCTGATAGGAGGCGCTGGCGAGGATGCCGATCTCGCCGATGCCGGTCTGCCAGCGATCGCTGAGCAGCAGCGATGCCGCCGGCTGGCTGCGACGTGCCAGATCATAATAGGTGTTGGTCACCGAGGCCGACGCCTTGGCGCCATCGAAGTCGAACGGCTTGCGGGTCCGGAAATTGATCGTGCCGCTAAGCTGGTCCTCGATCAGATCCGCCGACGGGTTCTTGTAGACGTCGATACCGGCGAGCAGTTCGGAGGGCACATCCTCCAGGCTGAGCGAGTTGCTCGAGCCGCTGGCGGTGAAGATGTCGCGGCCGTTGAGCTCGGTACGGACCTGGGTGAGGCCGCGGATCGCGACCGTGCTGCCCTCGCCGAAGGCGCGCTGGATCTGGATCCCGGAGATGCGCTGCAACGCCTCGGCGATGTTCCGGTCCGGCAGCTTGCCGATATCCTCGGCGACGATCGAATCGACGATCTGCGTGGCGTTGCGCTTGATGTTCTGCGCCGACTGGAGGCTGGCGCGGACGCCGGTGACGACGATGTCGTCGGCCGCGGACGGCGTGCCGGGCGCGGTGTCGACCGCCTGTCCCTGATCGCCGCTCGGCGCGGTGGCGCCGCTGGTCTCCTGCGCCTGCACGGCCTGCGCGGCCTGCGCCGGCGGGCTCGCCTCGGGCGCGGTCTGCGCCTGCGCGGTGGCGCTCGCCAGCGTCATCGCCAGCAGCGACACGGTCGCATGAAAGCCGCCCATCCGGGGGAGGCGGTTGGGGACAATCGAACCAATCATCAGTCTCTCTCCAGCCGAACCGGCTGCACTGTTACGCGTGCAGCCGACCAAGGGCGTCCGGCTCGGCGCGCCGTGATCGTCCCGGTCGGCCGCCTACTCCCGGAAGACGTCGATGCATATGTCAGACATGCAATCACCAGCGAATTTTTGGGTGCACTGGTAAAAATGTCGCAAAGCGTCCCGATCGGCCTGATCCACGTAGGGGCGCAGGGGCTGAGAGCGGTCGTGCGCTCGATCCTCCAGCGGCACGCGCGCGTGAACACGACGGAGGATGGCTTCAGATCGCGCCAAGCGGGCGCGAGGGGCGGGCTTATGCGCGACAAATCCACCGGCGACCGATTGCACGATCGCACACAACATCGCCTCTCGGGGGAGGGATAGTCGCTAATCTGGAAGGGGGGTGGTGGACGCACTTGGGCTCGAACCAAGGACCCGCTGATTAAGAGACAGCGGCCCGCTCTCGTGCTTTTCCGACAAATCGACCCTGAAAGGCCTCTACGCCCCTCTTAGCAGGATAGAACATGTCGGAAAGCGAAAATGAGGCGACAGAGATCAGCGGCGCACCGCGAATCATCGTCGCCGGACAGCGGATCGGGATGCTTGTCACCGTCGAGCAGTTCACCCGCGATGGGGTCACATGGTGGCGATGCATGTGCGATTGTGGTCGGCCGTGGAGTGTCCGGAAGGGTGCCCTCGTGTCTGGTCGCAGCACCTCATGCGGATGCCGCCGCCGGCGAAGTACCGCCTGCCCTGCGGGGCCGGAGGTGCGCCTATGGCGAATCTGGCACAACATGCACCAACGCTGCCGCAAGGGGGGCGATTACTGGAAGCAGCACGGTTATGCGGATCGCGGCATCACGGTGTGTGAAGAGTGGCGCTCCTATCCCCGCTTCTACGCCTGGGCGATGAGCAATGGCTATGCCGACGACCTGACGATCGACCGGCGCGACAATGACGCCGGCTATCATCCGAGTAACTGCCGATGGGTGACCAATACGGTGCAAGCCCGCAACACCCGGCGGACGGTGTGGGTTGATCATCGCGGCACGCGTGTGTCGCTCGCCGAGGCTGTTGAGGACCTCGGTCTCGACTATGACGCCGCCTACAATAGGCATGTGCGAGCAGGTCGACCATTTCCGGACGTGGTTGGCGAGTTGCTAGGTGGATCTCCCTTTGCGGCCAGCTTTAATAGCGCTAACGCCATATGATGCCGTTTTTGAAGCGCCTCCTCAGCCATGCGTTTTCCGCGAAGTCTTGGGCCGCTATAGGCGGTCTAATTGTCGGTGGATGGGCGACGTTATGGCAGCTTAGTCTTAAAGTCGACGATACTGACTTTGTTATCATGGCAGGGGCCATGACCGTTCTTGCTCTGGGAAGCTGGATTGCCCTCATCACAGAGGGTTTCGCGGCTGACAAAGCTAAGATTAGTGCTGAGCAGGAATTTGTAAGGCTACACTTAAAGTTAGATGATATGGCTATTCATCTGGCTGCGAACCCGACGCGCATGTTAAGCGTTCGAAACTTGGAAAATGAACCGAACGGTCGAGTAGCGCGGCTTGTTTTTGAACTAACGAGAAGTATGCGAGAATGGGCTTTGGACTACGCAGAGCGGAGGAGCGCCACTATCTATTTGCCATCTCGTAACAGGGAGGAATGGGAGGAAGGCACTCGGAAAATGATGGCCCAATCAGCCCAGGACACAGCCGAATTTAATGAACGCTTTCGGCCTGAGGCCCTTGCACTCCGCCATGAAATGCAGCGCCGTCTGGGAGGCCGCTACACCCCAGCCCACAGACATACAGCCGTAGCCTTGGATCATGGCATGTTGGCTGGCGTTAATCCGGTGGACGAAGCGGCAGCGTATTTGGAGGATATGGCTCGTCAGCTTCCAGATTGACGTTAGGAGAGACCCGGCGAGCCTATTGCCTAACCGGGCGCCCCATAACCAAGGGGTGGACCGCCGCCCATACTCGTAAAATAAGCCTATGAGGCTTGCGTTGCAGCATCGACAAAGAGTTGCACGCTCCGGAACAAAGGTAGAACATCGCTAGCGCTGAATGAATCGGAGTCGCCAAACGAGCGGAAGCTGGGCGCGCGCGATCCGTGGGAGCCAGCGCTATGAGGCTGATGACGCGGGCTTAGCTGGGGACGTCGATCCCCGTGGCGTTGACCGTCGATCGATGGCAGCTTGCCCCGGCAGGCTTTGCGCGGGGCGCGATGTTCCGATAGCCGGCGCGGCGTGCCAACCGAATCTCTCGTCTTTCTCGCGTTCGCAGCGGCGTTCGTTGCTGCCGTCCTATTTCTGGCGTGGCTGGGACGTCACCGCGACTGATCCATGCCGTCCGACCAGGCACCAGATCGGCGCAGCTGCCGAATGATGCCGTTGAACGAAGCCGTCATCGACTGACCGCGGCCTATTTCGTGCGCCTGAAGGCCGCCCTCCCAAAATTGCACCAGTGGCCATCGCTCCGGGCAGTGCGGCCATAGGTATCGCAGCGCGAGGCGGATCGTCGCGTCATCCGGTGCGATCTGCGCGCCGGACGTCATCGCGTCGCGCAGGATTTGCACCGCAAGCTCGACCGTGATTCGCTGTTGCCGCTGCATTGCGCTATGGAACGTAACAGGAACAACAACGCAAGAGATTCGCAATGGCACGCTGCCGCCTCTGCACCAGCAACGACGTCGAGGCCGTCAACGAGCACCTCGCCGAGAAGCTGTGGGACAGCCGGATCGCCAATCTTGAGGACCACATTCCGTGGGAGGAGGCCGGCGCGACGTGGCAGGCCGCGTTCCGCGAGCTTGCCGTAGCCGCCCGGCAAGCGCTCAGTATGTGAGGGACCGCCGTTTAGCTTCGTTTTGGTTGTTTTATTCTGGGATAAGAGCGCTTTACGTCCAACTTCAAGATGCTTAACGAGAGATCAAGTATAGCCGGGGGCGGGGGTATGCAATTCGTCGAGTCGACCAGCGTTGGACCGGGTCTAAGCGCGCCTCCACGCAGGCTAAAAGTATTGATGCTTTCCAAGATCCCGATTGCCCCGGCATACGGCGGAAATAGGCAGCGTATACGAACCTTCGCCGCAGAATTACAGAGCTGTCACGACGTGGCATTCGCTTTGATTCCGTCCCGCCAATCCCGAGACATCGACATAGAGGCTCATAAAGCTTTCTTCGGTGGCGATCGATTTGTGCAGTTGCGGCGTAGCAAGCTAGGCGAACTGGTTTTCAATGCCAATATATTGCGGCGAAAAATACTAACTAAGTTTCTAACTACAATAGCATCGGATAACGTCGACTATCTCTTCGATAAATCGCTCGAAGGGGCTTGTCGGGAGGTGATTGAATCAGTCGACCCGGATATTGTCATTGTCGAATACGTTCACTTTTCAAAAATTCTTGAGTGGGTGCCCGCGGGCGCTTATAAGTTAATCGATACTCACGATTCGTTCTCTCGGGAGTTCACGCCTAGCGCCCAACGAAGAGGGTTGTCACGGGCCGATGCTGTGATCGCTATACAAGATCGCGAGGCCACAGAGTTTCGGACGCTGCTTGCCTCAGACGCGGCTACGAAGGTGATAACGGTCAGCCACATCGTTGCGGATCAGGTGGAGGTCAGCACTGAGCGGTGCGCCGGAGCCTCTTTCATTGGCTCTTACTTCGAAGCCAATAACGAGTCGCTGCGAGCATTGGTCGACCGCGTCATGCCGTTGGTCTTGGCCAAACGACCAAGCTTCAAGCTTCACGTCATTGGTGACGTTGGCCGAGCAGTGCCCGACTGCCCCTTTATCATCAAGCGGGGTAGGGTTCCTGTCGTGGCTGAAGCCTTGGCAGAGGCTCCGGTATTGGCGAACTATATCGTCAAAGGAACTGGCATCAAAATTAAACTCCTCGACGCCATGAGGATGGGCGTGCCGTGTGTCAGCACCGAGCTTGGGGCCGAAGGGCTGACTGCCGAGTTCATCGACGGTGTGACGGTCGCAGGCGACGATCAGCGATTTGCGGACGAGCTGATCCTCCTCTTTGATGATGCAGAGCGGCGCGCCATCCAATCAAGCGCTGCGCTGCGGGCGTCCTCACGCTGGAACGAGCGGCAGCGTCAGGCGCTACATGCGGTGATCAAAACTGATGGGACGTCTTTGGAGCAAGACCCTGACGATCACCTTCTAACGGCACGCGCGGCGTAAGGCTTGCCGCGCTGCGGGCACTGTCTCAATAGACGATTACCGTCTGCTGGAAGACGAGATCCTCGCCGCCGCTGGTCGGCGCGACAAAGGTGATCGTGGCGGCCCGCCCCGATGTGCCTCCGCGCAGCCAGTATTTCATGATCGCGCCTGCCATATCAACCCCGTCGACGGTCAACGTCGGATCGCTGCTGGTCGCGGCCGGATCGCCCGTGATGGTCTGTCCAGCCAAGTCCGCCGTCCAGTCCGCCTGATACTGCCGCTCCTCGGCCGGATATTTCGTGATCGACGACATGCAGATGCCCTTGCGGATGATGAAGGCGCGCGACCGGCGCGGCACGGTGAAGGATCGCTGGCGCGCGGGGACGACGAAGCGATGCTGCGGCAGGATGATGGCGGGGCCGACCGGGCGGTCGGGATCGCCGATGGCGGTTGCCGCGATCGTGATTGGCCCGAGCGTCGCCGCCCCGATGCCGGCGATCGGCAGCGACCCGGCCGCGACCGCACCGATCGGCGCCAGCTGCGCCGCGGCGCGCGCGGCGCGCGGCGCTGAGCCAACCGCCGCCACGGTGACAGCGCCGAGCGTTGCCGCCGCCTGGCCGCGCGCCGCCAGCTGACCGCCACCCGCCGCCGTGATCGCGCCGAGGGACGTGGCAGCCGCGGCCGACACCGGCAGCGCGCCGGCAGCCGCTGCCGTCACTGGCGCGAGGACGATCGCGGCTTGCCCGGTCGTCAGCTGACCGGTGCCGCCGGTTCCACTGGCAATCACCGGGCCCAAGGTCGCCGAGGCCGTTCCCGAAATGTCGGCACGCGACGCCGAGGTGCTGGTGACCGGGCCCAATGTCGCCGATCCCGCGCCGGAGACGGGGAGGCTGCCGCTCGCCGCCGCCGTAACGCTGCCGATCTGCGCCGCACCGGTGCCGGTGATGGGTAGGGCGCCCGCCGCCGCGCCGGTAATCGTCCCGGGCGCCGCCGCGCCGCTGCCGGAAACTGCTAGGCCCCCGGCGCCAGCCGCGCCGATCGGGCCCAGCGCAGATGAGGCTTGGGCCGCGATCGGCGCGCTACCCGCAGCGGTGCTGCTGACAGGCGAAAGTGTGATCGCAGCCGCGCCAGCGATCGCGAGCAGCGCAGTCGATGCCGCGGCCACCGCCGTCAGCGTCGTCGCTGCCGTTCCAGTCACACCGGTCGAGTCGCTAGCGTCAGCGACCATCGGCAGCCCGTTGATGTACGGGTTATCTGACTGGACGGTCTGCCCGGTGAAGGTCGAGTACCATTTCTCGATCAGGTACATTTCGTCCGCGGTCGCCGCGCGCTTGCCGACGATCGCGCCGAGCGACGAGCCCTTCTGAACGTAATAGTTGGTGTCGGCGCCCTTGATGCCGAAGGTGCCGAGGGTGGTGTTATAGCCGCCGGACGGGGTCTGCGAACCGCGCGCCATGCCGTCGACGCGAAACGTCGAGGTGCCGGACTTCCGGTTCACGATGAGGACGTGCAGCGTCGAGTTGTTGGTGGTGCCGGTGAGCGTGTAATCACCCTTGTCGGTCCGCATCCGGTAATCGGGATACGGGTTGTCGACCCAGTAGTTTGTCCCGCCCTTGTAGCCGCCGACGACCCCGTCCTGCGGCGCTTGGATGAAGATCATGCACAGGTCGGCGTTGCCGGTTGGTAGCCCTGACGTGTTCGTCATCAGGATACCGCCGTAGCTGGTGGTATCGCTGAAGGCGGTGTCGAAGCCGTTATATTGCCGGAGCAGGTGGCGCTTGGTCGCGTCCGCCGTGGCGCACGGCCGAGACCCGTTGTCGAATTTGTTCTCAATCGACGCGATTTTGCCGTTCGCGTCTAGCGTGACCGTGCTGCTGTCGGGGAAGTGATACCACCCGAGCTTGAAGTCGGCCGGGAGGTCTTGGGGCGTCCAGAGGTGCGCCATGCGGTCGTTCTCCCGGCCGTCGAAATCAGGCGTTCGGGGCGGTCAGCGTATAGCCGGTGACCGAGAACTTCTGCCCCGCGGCGAAATTGGTGTTGTCGACCGTCATGTCGCCGCCGCCGCCCGTCGCGGTAACCGTGCCCTGCAGGTGGCAGGTCGTCCCGTCAGCCGCGTAGATCCGATAGTGAGCAGCGGTGCCGGACGCGTCGGCGGCATCATCCGCCCAGGTGCCCTGCATGGCCTTCGTGCCGCCGCTGGCATTCGCCATCCAGTCGGCGGGTAGGGCGATCGTCGCCACGACGGTGCCGCTGTCGGCCGCGGCCGGGCTCGCTGGCGCCGCGCCGGTGCGAATCTTCAGGACGGGGGACGCGCCAACCGCCGTTTCGATCGAGTCGAGCAGCGCATTGCGGACGGCGGTAGAAAGCTGGATGGTCATCGTGATGGTCCTTGAGGTGGGGAAGGGTGATCGTCAGAGCAGCGGGGCGTCCGGATCGATCTCGTTGCTGAGCTTGCGGACGCGGTGGCCGGGCCACCATGCGTGTCTCGGACCCCAGACGATCGTCGAGCCTATGGGCGGGTCGTCGCCGATCGGGATGTAGAACAGCAGGCGCTGATCGTTCGGCCGGTCGACCAGCACGCGCCGCGCCGCCTCGTTGGTGTTCGGGACGGTGCCGGCTTCGACGTCGACGACGCGGCCGTTGCCGCTCACCGGATGCCGAACAGCGCGAGGATGCGAAGCGCGATGCCGCCGGCGCGGGTGGACGCGGTCTCGTTGTAGATCGCCTGCACCAGCCCGCGGCCGATGTCCTCAACGTCCTTGACCAGCACGTCGAGACCCTGGCCTTCCAGTAGATCGACGAGCGCGGGCAGCGTCTTGCCGAGCACGACGTCGAACTTCTGCTGCCCGGACAGGCTGCCGTTGTTGATGGTCTGGATGTCGTCACGGACAACCTGCGCGATCGGCAGCGTCATCAGCAGCGCAACAGCCTTCTGCGTGGCGGTGACGGCGACTTCGATCACCTCCTGCGCCTCGCTCGAGCGAAACAGCTTGGCGATGAACGTCGGCAGCTTGATTTTCATGATGATGCTCCTTGGGTGAACCTGTGGTGACGGGATGGTTCAGCCACCGGCGAGCCGCGGCCCGGTAGAGGGGCGGCATGGTACGGCTGGCGAAATGGTTGGTGGCGGTGTGGATGCGGCTCAGGCGCGCGGCGCGGGCGGCACAGCAGGACGAGCGGTCCACCCGCCGTCCGCCAGCGCGTCCTGAAACTGCGCGGCGAGCGCGGCGATCTGCGCGGCGCGATCGGTCCCGTTGATGATGCGGCGTGCCTGGGTAAACTGCGCGAGGCTGGCGAAGCCGGTCGACGGCAGATAGTTGGCCAGCCGTTTGCCGGTGAACCAGCCTTCGAGCATGCCCTCGACCATGATGCGCGCCGAAATCATCGGCTCAAGCGCCCGGTCATAGTTGCCGATCAGTGCGCCCTTCAGGCCGAGCTCGGCGTCGGCCTTTGCGTAATTGTAATCCCAGGTCAGCTGCACGTCGCCGCGGCCGTAGGCGATCTGCCCGCCATGCTTGCCAGGTACGCCATAGGCCTTGCCGCGTCCGCGGCCGATCTCGGGTACCGGACGCATGGTCTGCGCCGTCTCCCAGAACGACGTCGCCAGCCCGTATGCGACGTAGGCGATCGGACAGCCCGCCGCGCCGAAAGCGTCCAGCTTGCACTGGATGCCGGCCAGCTGCGCGGCGTTGATCGCGCCGCCTGCGAACATGGGCCGGATGCGATCGAAGAACGCCTTGGGGCGTGCGAGCGCGCGCGGCGCTGCGATCGCCGGCGCAGGTGCCGTCGTCATAGGTCGTTCCTTTGATTTCATAAATTGGGTGCGCTAGGTTGACCTAAGGCGCTGGCACCCCCTTCGCCTCGCGCCCCGCCCAGCTCTCTCCAAGCGTAAGGCGGGGCGCGTTATGCCCACCGTTGGATGCGAAATGGCAGCGCTCGCCTTGATCTACGTAAGAGCTTGCGACATCCTGCAGATGTTCGGTGTCATCAGACCGAGCCGCGCTCCGTCGTTGGTGGCAACTAAGCGAACGGAGCGCGTTACCCCTCGGGCTTGCTGGGCGGCGCCTGGGGCGGCTGGAACAGGTCGCTCCCACGCTTCACCCAGGCAAGGCATGCGCTGATGATCAGCACGCCGGCAGAGCCCAGACCCGTCCCGTAGACCAGCGCCCAGAACGGCTCAGGTCGTAGCCGGATGATCATGCCGGCGGTGAAGAGCAGCGTCAGCACGGAGACGGGGAGGTCGACGTTCCAGCGGTGATCCTTGCGGTCCTCCTGGCTGACGTAGAAGCGCACAGCGAGACATGCGCACAGTCCGGCAATCATGCTGCCGGCCTCGAACGGATAGCCGACGAAATGCCATACGACGGGGACGGACTCGGTCACGGTAGCTGCCTTGTCCTTTGCGAGCGCGGCCGCAGCCGCAGGGAGGACGGCGCCGACCGTCGCGATCGACCGCCACATCATCTCGTGGAGACCACGCCGATCGCCGCGATCAGGCTGAGGAGGAAGATACAGGTGGGCCGCTTCAGCTGATGCCGGGACGCCCAGAGGCGCGTCGGTAGCGGCACCTTGCGGAGGTGATCGGCCATGGATCGACCAGAGATTTCGAAGAGTGCGAGGGCGAGCAGGCCCAGTGTAAAGGCGATGGGATCGGTGAACCTCTGAAAAGTGAGCAGCCAGCCCGTCGCGTGCGCCTTTTCCGGATTCCAGCCCCAGAGGACCATCGCTGCGGGCCCAAAGCGAATCGCCATTGCGAGGCTGACCGTGCCGCCGAACGCCCGCCAGATCGTGACGGGATGGTGCAGTTTGTCGACGCCGCGGTGCTGCCATATGTCGCGAGCCATCTTCAGCGCCACCATGAGCGAGATGACGAAGCCCGCGGTGAAACCGGCGAGGTTCAAGACCACCAACCAGCCATGACCGTCGAACGATGGAGGGGCAATCGTCGCCGGCCCCTTCGCTACAGCCTGCGCCGCGAAGCTCGTGTTATTCATGGCGATCATGCCGCAGCACTGCGCAAGAGGTTGATCGCATATACGACATCGCCGGTGACCGTTGCGGCGTCGGGCGAATATGCGCCGCCAATGCGGCCTGCGACGGGGATGGTGAAGCCACCAAGGTTTTTGAATGTCGCGACGAGTGCGGCACCATAGTAGAGCTGGATTTGTGGCTGCAGATCGTTTCCCAGCGAGTATATCGCCCGGAGATCCGCCGAGGCAGGTTCGGTACCGCCAGGATGCGGCACCACGCCGATTGACGCGCTGCTGCCTGCTTCCGTGTTCGTCACATAGGCGTGGACGCCATCCGCGTCTTTCGTAGCGCCGTAGCTGATGCGGCGACCATCATCGGCCAGAACGGTCAGGAGGTTCACCCCGCTACCGGTCGCGCCCGTCAGCGAGATGGCCGCCTCGACCTTGTCGCCGACAAGTCCGAACGAGACGACAGACGTGGCGCCAGTGAGATGGCTTTCGGGAGGCAGCTCGAGATGACTGCCCGCCGTCAGTGCCCCGCGTCCTCGCAGTTCCCTTCTGTCGCGCACATAGGCGTTCGCACGGACCTGATATTCACGCGCCGGCAGCCCTGAGCGGGTAAACTCCAGGCTTTCGAATTGGCATGCCATCTTGGTCGTACCGGGAAGCGTCACCCGGATACGGTTCAGGCCGTAGCGTAGCCTCCCCAGCTCGATTGGTAGATCGGCCAGATAGTTGAACGGTGCTCCTCGATCGCCGAGGCACAATCGCCGATCAAGATAAGTCGCCTCGGCGAGGCGGTAGGCGTCGGCAGAGGTGACCCGCACGCGCGGCAGGTCGGCAATCTGAAGCGAGCCGCTGACGGCGCCGGAAAACATGCGAATGTGGGCGAGATAATCGACCTCGTCGATCCAGACGAAAGCATCGATCTGGTCGACGTTGGTGAACCCGGCAGTGTTGGTCCAGGCGCCGTAGCGGGCGTCGGCTGCAAGGTTGACAGTTGGCGTTTGGACGAGCGCGTCCGCCCAAACTTCAAATGCCCCGATCCCTTCGGCATCGGCACGGATTTGCCGAATATCTGCGCATAGCTGGGTGGCGACGAAGCCCGCCAGGAAGCCGTGGAAACGGTCACCGGGATGCACGAAGTCGGCTACCTCGACTGCCATCTTCACGCGGCCGTTGATCGCCCAGTAGCGCGTGCTGGCGGCATGACTGTCAATCATCTCGACACCCTGATCGCGACACCAGCGGCGCACCGCCGGGACGAGCTCCCGCAGCTGCCGGACGGAATAGCCGGGATTGATCACCGACAGGGGAAGCATGACGACCGGTACCGAGCCCGCGCCGCGCGCCGCGCCGCACAGCGCGCCAAGGCCTCGAAGATAGTCGGACACCATTGTCGCCGAGCCTGTGTTCGCATCGTTGAGCCCGAACATGATCAGCGTCAGATTGGGCGCCGACCCGTAATTCGGGTTGCCCGCGAAGATCGTCGCATACCAGTGCGCCGCCCAGTAGCTGTCGCCGAGCAGCGACTGGCCGCCATATCCGCCGTTCCAGACTTGGATGTTGCCGTTGCCGTAGTGGTCCCGCAGGATCTGGCGCAACACCGCAGGCCACGCATTCGGGGCTTCGTCGGTGTGGTTCGTCGATGCAGCCGGGATCACGCCCCAGGTCTGGCTGGCGCCGTTGGTAGGATTGGCGGTCGAGCTGGTCGTCAGTGCGCCATCGGTCGTGCTATCACCGATGCAGCCGATCGTTACCGCCGCGCCACGTGCTGCCGTGCCGATGATTTGCCCGGCACTGGGAAGGTCGGGGCGTATGTCGCCAATCCGACCTGCGAAGCTCCAGGCCCGCCCCGCGCTGTCGAGGATATAATCTCCGCCGTTATCTTCGCGACGCGAGAGCGGGCTCGGCAGGCGACGATAGCTGCCGATTCGGTCTTCGACGCGTACCGTGTCGCCGTCAAAGCCGTTGGTCGATCGGAGGTCATTGACCGTCGGCACAGATAGCCCGAGCTTTTGCCGCATGGCTCGACGTTCATCAGTCTCATCGCTGATGGTCTCCGCATCTACCGCGCCCGCACCAAGTGGCCCGGAGGGCTTGCCTGGGGGGCCCTGCGCACCCGCCAGCGTCACCGAGATGACAAGATCGCCGATCGCGAAAGTCGAACTGCCCGCTACCAATTGGGAACGGCTCATGTTCGCCGTCTCGCCATACCCGGATGAAAGCAGCGCGTTGTCCGCCCCGGTTACCCCGGCCTCGACGACGAAAACGCCTCCGATCCATTTAGCCTTTTGGCCGCCAGATGGAGTGACCTGCATATCCCAGGCGAAGATGCTGCTTTCGCTTTGATCATCCTTGAAGGGCATACCCTCCATGGTGGTTTCGTTGATGCGAATGCCGAGCGTGCTGACCGGCACCCCATCGGCCGCTTCGACGCTGATAAGGCGGACACCTTCGGCCGCGGCCGTGCTGACCTTCGCCAGATCAATCAAAGGTGTGCCTGGCGTGTTCGGACGATCCCGCACCTGCAGGCGGAAGTCCGCTCCGGTCAGATCGACTCCGACGAAGCGCATCGTCTGATTGAGCGCCTGCCAGCGTGGACCACCCAATGCGGTCACGGCATAACTTTGCATCGATGTCTCCGGGGGTGAGAAGCGACCCGATCAATAGTCGGGCTGGGTCGCCTTGATGTTGTGGCTGAGGATGCCGTTCGAGACGTAGGTATGGGCGTCGGTGACGGTGATCTTGACCACCGGCCGCGTGCCCGAAACGCGCGCCGCGCCCGGCAGATCGCGCATCATCATCCACTCGCCGGTATAGACCCGGTGATCACCGGTGGCGCGAAGCTGCTGCCCGCCGATGATCGCCGACCAGACGTCGTCGCTGTCGACGATCTCGATGGCCTCGACCGGGAAGAAGCCCCAGCGCAGCGTGGTTTCGTGGCGAGTCCAGACGCGATCGCCGACGACGATGCTGCCGGCCGGCTTCTCGCTCATGTCCGCCATCAGGATCGGCGTGTCTGTCGTCGGGCAGTTTCCGCCAGGCGGCGTCGCGCCGCCGCCGCTCGACGGCGGCGAGCCGGCAGTCGGGATGATCGCGTAGCCGAGATAATGCCGCCCAGGATGATCCGGGGAAGCGCGAGCGGCAATATCGTCCTCGTTGAGCAGATAGGTCACCGCGCCGCCAACCCGATCGGGATCGTCGTAACCGATCGCGCGGAAGGTGCCGGCAGCCAGCCCGCTGGCGATCGCTTTACCCGTCACCGCGACGTCGGCATGGCCGTCGGTATAGCGCCGAGTGTGATCGCTGATCGTGATCGTGCCGTCCGCCGCCGCCGTGATCGAGAGGCCGATCGGGAACGAGGTGGCGATCGCCAATTGCAGCGCCGAAGCGTTCTCGAGCGGATAGCTGGGCGGGACAGAGAGGTCGGGGGTGGGCGGCGCCGCGCCAGTCTTGCCGAGGCAGAAAGGGTGCTTCGAATGCGTCTCGGACCGGCAGGTGAGGGTCACGGTCATCGTGCTGCCCTCAATCTCGCGATTTCGGACAACGACGTCACGGGCGGATAGGGCGGCGTCTGGGATATCGACCGTCAGGCAGTCGCCTGGACGATAGCCGAGCGCATAGACCTTGCAGGGCAGGACGATGCCGTCGAGCTCGCGGCCGTTGAACACCGTGTACAGCCCTAGCTGTGCGCCCTGATCGACCTGTTGGACCAGCGGGAATGTCACTTCGCTTGGCCGGCTGCCACCGTCCGCCGTGACATAGTCCGGAATGGCGATGGCATCGAGCGGCACTTCCTCCCAGCCGTGGCTTTCGAGGTGGACGCGCGCGATTACGGTGTTGCGGCGCTGGCGGCGTGACGCGGTGCCGGGCACATCAACATCGCCGGTGATGTCGTTCGAGACGATTGTTCCGATTGACACCCGCGGGGCGTTGAAGCTGCACGACAGCTGTGCGCCGACCGGGAAGACCTCGCCGCCGCCCGCCTGGGCGATCATCTTGAGGATGTCCCAGCTATTGTCGCTGGTTGTGTAGACGACCCCGCCGACCTTCCAGTTGTTCGCGTCGCAGACGTTCGCCCAATCGACGAACGGGGCCATATCAATCCCGTCGGCATCAATACCGCCGCCGGCGATCAGGACGCCATTCTGGTAGCGGCCGAACGCCCAGGTGATCGCATGGAGGGCTGGGTTCTCCGACCAGACATAGGTCGCCTCTTGCCCGAGCCGGCACGTGCCCGATCCGCCGCCGGTATAGGTGCTATCGAGACGCGGGTCGTAGACGTAGACGCCTTCCACGACGCGCCCACGCTGCGGCACGCCGTTCGGGTAAATCTTGCCCTTGTCGTCGTATTTCAGCGTCCAGAGGTCGGCGGCGAGACCCGATAGCAGGCTCGTCGATCCCCAGCCGGCGAAGGCGCCTTGCGGCCCGGCCATCGCGCGCGTTTCGGGGCAGGCTCCGAGCTGCTGATCCAGCCACATATAGCCGCTGTAGCTGCCGCCGACCGCCGTGCCATTCAGGCTCGTCGCGACCTTGTTGATCAGGAGCGGGCCAAGGCTGCGGACCGGGCCGATGCTGTGGACAGTGACCCAGCTCTCCATGCTGTTCTTCGAGCCGTAATACTGGCGATGGACCACATTGCCGCCGCTGTAGGTTCGGCCGAAGATGACCGGCATGCCGGCATCCTTGTCGATCTTGAACTGGGTTGCGCTGCCGCCGACGGTGCCTTTCGGCGCGGTTGCCGCAGCCGCGATCGACAGCAAACCGGCCGTTACGCTGGCCACCGTAGCGACAGTCGCTATGGTCGCGGTGGTCGCGGAAGCGGCTAAAAGCCCCGCCGAGACTGCCGCGCCGACGCCGGTGGCGGCGAGAGCTACAGCACCGACCACGAAGGCAGCGGTTCTTAGGGCTTTCGCCACGGCGCCTCCTTCGGCGATAAGATGAGCATGACCATGCTCGTCGCTCTGATTCTTTTGGCCGGAGGAGATGGACCCATCTCCAAATTCAGTACTCGATCGCCAGACGCCGTCGTCACCAGCGCCCGCGCCATGGGGGATGTCGAACGATGCCTGATCGACGCGGACGGGCGGTTACCGCCTAACGTCTATCGGCAACCCGACCGCCCAGATGAAGTGACGTTGCTGTGGCTGGGGCCGAATGGTCTCGCCCAAGCACGGGCCGATATTCATCGCGAGCAAACCGGTAGCAAGGTGACTTCGTGGGGAGTGGGAAAAGCAGCGAGGACTTGCGCTGGCGCCTAAATCAGGCCCGCCATGCGCCTACGAACTGGACCGGTTGCAATATCTCGGCCGCGCCGGAATCTTCATGGAAGCCAAGCACCCGACCATTGCCCACGGCGATGGTCAGCGCGCCATCAAGCGGAGCTTGGCCGGGGATCATGACGATGTCGGCGACGCGCGCCGCGGCGGGCGCGATGCGCTCCAGCCCGAGAGCGTCGAGCGCGCCTGCCAGGCTGTCGTGCCCCGCGCGCTTCAGCGCCAGCATCGCGCCGGCTGCGGTGGTATAGCTGCCGGCCTTCCCAAGCTGCGGCCGATGACCCATCTTGCGCAGCACGAACGCGGCCATGCGGACACAGTCGTTCTTGCCCAGCTGCCACGGCTGGCCCTTGAAGCGGTCGACCGCCGCCTGCGCCGCCTGCTGCCGGCGGATCATCTCGATCATAGCCCCATGGCTCCCAAGAAGCTGGCGCGCGTGGTGCCGCTGATTACCGAAACAGCCGATGGGGGCTTCTCTACGCCCCAATAGCTCGTGCGCTCGATCCCGGTCATATTCGCCAGCCCGGCTTCGCCAGGCCATACCAGCTTGTGCCAGGCGTCAGACAGCCGCGCGCCGATCTCCTGATCGTGGAACGGCTCGAGCGCAGAGGTGCAGCGCCATTCCACTGAGCGCGTGCCCTTGCCGATTCGCAGCCGGGGCACGTCGAGCTCGCCGGCGAACAGTTGCAGCGGATCCGGGATGATCTGGCCTGTCGAGCGATCGACTACCGCCAGCCAGCCGCGCACCTTGCCGCCTTGGGCCGTCGCCGATGCCAGCGCGGCCGCGGCCACGCTACTGGGCGGGACGAACGTCAGGTCCCAATCCGGGGCTTCGTCGCCGACGCCATCCTTCAGCGTGCCGGCAGCAACCAGCGAGCCGAACATGTCGTCGCTGCCGGTGAAGAGCTTGTCGCCCCACAGCACCTCGCCGGCGCCGACGAGGTGCCGCATGATGTACCCGGGCAGCACCACCTCAACGAGGGGCGCAAGCGGGTGCTGACCGGATCGCAGCGCGGCTGACGCCTGCGGCGTGAGCCGGAAGGTCATTTCCGCTCCTGGATGGTGAAGGCGAGCGGCTTGGTGCGGTTGCGCTCGAAGCCAGCCCCCTTGTCGAAGCCGATCAGCTGCCCCTCGATCATGGGATCGTCGAAATGGCAGACGTCTCCGTCGGTCGTGACGAAGCGAAGCATCGGCCAGATTGGAAGCGCCACCTTGCCGTTGGCATCCGCCATCGCCCGCCCTCGCACCATGTGGACGTAATGGACGCCGCCATGAACGATGCTGAAGAAGCGCCGTACGAACTCAGTTTGCCGATAAGCGCCTCGCAGGTTGAGCGTCGAGCCGGTCTGGCCCGCACCGTCCACTACGATGCCGCTGCCGATCGGGCGGGGCGCATTCGGTAGACGCAGCTGCATCCGAGCGTCAGCTGTCGTCGCTTCCATGAGCAGGCCGATCAGGTCGCGACTTTCGGCGTCCTGTCGCAGCTGCGTCGTGCTGACGTCGACGGCAAACCGATCGCCGATCCGAGAAATCTGCAGATCCTCGCCTCCAAGAACTCCTTCCTGATTGGCGGAGAAGAGGCGAGGGCGGATCATCAGATCAGCGATCCGCGTCCACGGGATGAAGACGCTCAACGGAAGCGCCCAAGACGGCGCGCCGCTGCACGCGTGCCGTCCGCCTGGCTCATCGCCGCGCCGCCCGCGGCCCCCTGCATAGCCGCGCCGGCGTCACCCGCGTTGATCCGCTCCCAGAACTCAGGCGTCATCAGATTTCCCGAGAAATGGTTGTGCGTCACCGACGGCGACGGATTGTCGTTCGCGAACAGGCGGCGCGTCTCCTGCGCCGTGGTGACGCGCGAGCCGCGGGGCATGCTGACGATCTCCGGCCCGTTCTCGCCAACCAGTGACATGCCGCCCGACCAGAATTCGGTGCCCGCCGCATTGGTGCCCGGCTTGAACAGCTTGCCGATGTTCCCGATCGCCGAGGACAGCGTCGGCAGCGCCTTGTCGCCGTTGATCAGGTTCTTCAGCGGGTTGAGCAGCGCGAGCGTGATGAACTCGTTCTTCAGGCTGTTGAGGATGGTTTTGCCCGCATTGCCCCAGCTGGACCAAGTGTCCTCGCTGAGCACTGTGCTGACGAAGTCGGATCCGTAGCTGCGAAGCTCGTCCAGGGAGGAGGTGACGGCCTTGACCTTGGCCTCGTCCTGCTCCGCCATCTTGTCGACGCGGTCGCTGATGTTCCGGCGCGCTCCCTCGACGGCATCGCCCATCGGATCGTCGGTGCCGAACAGCTTCTTGAAGGTCTCGTATCCCTCCTCAGCCTTCTTCTTTGCGTCGGCGTGATAGGCTGCCAAGCGAAGACCGTTGCCCTCGTCGATCGTGAGCTTGCCGGCGCGGACCAGCGTGTCGATCTTGGCGAGCGTATCGGCATAGGCCTCCGCCGCGGCGCGCGCGGGGTCGTAGGCCCCCACGACCTCCTTCAGATCGCTGGTAAGGTCCTTCTCGGCCTGGGCAGCTTCGCGCGCCTCCTTGGCGGCGTCCTTCCGATCCTGAGCCGCGGCGCGTGCGGCCTCGCCCGTCTTCCGGAAGGCGATATGATAATGATCGCCCTCGTCGAGCGCTTCGGAGAGGGAGACGCCGGCCTGCCGATAGGCGGCGACGAGCTTCGCGAGCGTCACGCCGCCGGATTTCGCAATGTCGAGCGCTTGGCCGGACTCATGGTTGCTCGTGCCGGGCTTCGCTGCCAGTGCCGCCCACGGGCCGGTGCCGTTCTTGTAGGCCATGTACCGATCGTACAGCCGCTGTTGTTCTTCGCGCGAGCGAACGCCGCTGGTGACGCGGCCGCCTATGCTTTCGGCGATTCCACGCGCTTCGCTGAGCGTGACGTTACGGCCGATCTGATTGGTCGTCTGATTGGCTGCGCGCTGGCGCTCCTGCTCGGCCTTCAGCGCCGCCTGCCGGTTCCGTTCGATGTCGGCAAACTGCTGGCGCGAGATCGCGCCGACCGTTCGGCCCTGATCGACCGCCGCCGCCTTCGCCTTCATCAGCGCGGCGACCTGATCGTCGTACATCTTGTTGATGCGCGCGATCGGGTCAGTCTGGTTGCGGACGTCGACCTTCGCCTGGTCCGCCGCGAGCGCGAGCCGGGACCGTTCAAGGTTCTCCTGAGCCCGTGCCACCGCAGTGGTCTGGTCAGCCAACTGGCGGCTGATCGCGTCGACCTGTGCCTGCTTGGTGGCCACGCCCATGGTGGCAACCTCGCTACGCTCGCCGCCGGCGCGCGAGGCGTTGATCTCTGCCTGCAGGATCGCGCGCGCGTCTTCCAGGCGGGCCGCCGTCTTCGCGCGGATCGCCATCTCTTCGGCGAGGTTCGCGCGGGCGTTGATGTTGTTCTGCTCGACAGCCGACCGGTCTGCGGCGATCGACTTACGGGTTGCGTCAGTGCTGTCACGGATCGCCTGGGCCACGCCCTCCACAGAGTGCGCAAAGGCGATCTTCGCCTGCCGGTTGACCTCAGAAGCCTCGGCGTCTTCCTTCAGCTTCTTGATCGCCTCGTCGAGCGCATTGTTGCCCTCGAACAGCTTGGCGACGAATGGCGACAGGACCAGCAAGGCGACCTGCGCCGCAATACCCCAAGGCCCCATCAGGATGTTGGCGAACTGCTGAGCTTTGCCGCCGGCGTACTGCAGCTGCCCGGCCAGCTGCCCGCCCTGAACGACGAAAGCCTGGAGAGGATTGCCGCCCATGCTGATCTGGACGAAGAGATCCTGGATCTGCGGCGCGGCCGCGGCAAACGCGTTGCCGGCCTTCTTCGTCGTGCCGCCTACGGCATCCAACGCGGCCTGTTCCATCCGGAGCTTCGCGACATACTCGTCGAGCGAAATATTGCCGCTGCTGATCAGCGCGCGAGCTTCGCCGATTTCCTTGTTGAAACGCTGCTGCGCGGCGAAGACCGGGTCGATCGCGGCCCGCAGCGCATTGGCCTTGGCGGCTGCCTGCTCCTCCGCAGCGAAAAGCTCTCGGAACGCCGCGGCCGACTCGCGCGCCGTGCCCTCGTATTGACCGAAGCCGGTGCTGTTCGTGGTGTTGATGCGGACCTGCGTCGGCGTTTGTGACGCGACAAGCGACATCTTCGCCGCGGCATTGGCTTGCCGCTGAAGGGCCGCCTCGACATCCTTCGTGGCCGAGTCGAACGATCGCGACCAGCGCTTTGCCTGTGCGTCGCCGGTGTCGCCGATCTCTACGAAATCGGCCTTCACCTGCGCCTTGCCCTCGGTGCCGAGGCGGATTGCTACGGAACGCGGCATTCCATCCTCCTCAGTCGGGTGCTTCGTCGGGCACCAGGTTGCCGATGATCGCGCTCTCAGCCGCCGGCAGCACGTCGGCGAGCAATTCCATGTCGGCGCCGAGCGCGGTGCCCATGGCCATCACGGCATTGAAGTCGAGGGCGAAGGGTTGCCCCATGCCGACGGTGCGGACCTGCCGGTCACAGGCGTTCAGGACGTCCCAGACGATTTCTGCATCTTCGTCCTGCGGGGCTTCCGCGCGGTAGGGGCACGCTTCGCACCGGCCTTTGGCGCCGGCGTCGCAGGAGAGGGCGCAATATCGCTCGCCTCGGTCGCCGCCGCCCCAGTGCCACTCGGAGAGGCGGCGAAGGCGTTTTTTGCCCGCTCACGAACGACGAAGGGGATGACATAGGCGGCGTCGAACGCCTCGAACGTCAATGGATCGGAGAGGACGAGCGCCTTATTCTCGTCGGTGCATTCCAGCACCTCGCCGGGGCCGGCGTCGTCACCATCTGCCATCAGGCAGACGTCCTTCCAGTCGATGATGCCCTGCATCAGCAAGGCATGGCTCAGCGCGTCGCCGAGCTCCGCCACTTGCTCTTCGGCCGACCCGGATTCCGACCCCTCATGCTCATCGCGCCCGAGCACCGCCAGCGCGGCGCGGCGCGCGCGGCGCAGGCCGGCGCGGTCGATCGGCGCAAACAGCACCTGAGCCCCCATGACGGGCTTCCATTCCGGCCCCGCCGGCCGACGCGCGACCAGCATCAGTAGGCCGCGACGTCGGTCTTGAGCACGGCGCGGGTGCTGAACCCGCCGGTGCCGCGCGACGCCTGCCAGTTGAACTGTGCCTGGATGCCGTTGGGGCCGGTGATCGGGCGCTTTGGCTTTGGCAGGAAGACGCGGGGCACGAGGAAGACGAGGCTGAAGCCGGTTCCGAACGACCAGCCGAACGCGAGGTCAACCGGAGTGCTGCCGGTCGCCGCGGCGAGCAGCGTCAGGTCGGCGAAGCGGACCGTGATCGATCCGGTCGCCTGCGCCATGCCGGCGTCGCTGTCCTCGATCCGGCCGTCCGACTGGATCGTCTCGACCTTCTCGAGGTTGTTCGAGAAGGTGAAGTCGGCGCTGACAACGGAGCCGAGCGCCTGGCCGCCCTTGTTGACGTAGCCTGTCGCCTGCGGGAATCGGACGGTGTCGAGGGTGGTGGGGCTCGCTGGGCCGGCGGTCGTGCTCGCCGGGTCCGTCTCTCCGATGCAGATCAGGCTGCAGGTGGCGTTGAGCAGGCCGGACCGCGACATGGCGATGCGCAGCTGATTGCCGCGCGCGCCGCGGTTGACGGTATAGGCCGGCACCTCGGGCGAGCCGACCTCAAGCGATATCGACGGCAGCACCTGGGCGCCCGACGTGAACGTGTGGGTGTAGCCGTCGGTGGCGTTGCCCGTGACCGCAGCGTCGCCGAAGAACAGCTTGAGCCAGCGGCCGAAGTTCCTTGCATCGACCGGGACCACGACGTCGCCGTCGTTCGTCGCAACGTCGGGCGTCGGATCCTGCATCTCGCGACCTTGGCCGAGCAGGTCGCTGGCGATCAGCGGACGCTCTTCGCCGAGGCTGTGGCTGACGATCGGCAGGCCGAACCAGCCGCCATTGGTCGCCGGGACGGTGCCGGGCGTGGTCTCGAAGGCGCCGATGACCTTGGCGTTCGAGCCGCGCGCCCGCTTGGTAGGCGTGAGAGCCATTGGCTATCTCCGATCAGGTGAGGGGTGAGGTTGTGGTGTAGCTGGCGACCAGCATGAGGTCGGCGCCGCGGAGAGGGATCGCCCCGTCGGTGAAGATGTCGTCGGTCGCCGGCGCCATGGCGTCGAGATAGGTGCAAAGGCCGCCGAGAAAGCGGTCAGCGGCGATCGCCGCATCGATCGCCATCAGCATGTCATCGAGCGCCTCTTCGGCAGTGCGTCCGGCGCTCTTATAGGCGGTGACCTCAATCGGGATGCTGTGATCGTAATTGTACCGGGCGGGCGATAGGTCGATCTCGGGCTGTCCCGGATCGCCGGTGCGGACGATGACGCGCCCGCCATCGGGTACGCGCTGCGGCGCCACCTCATCGCCGTCGAGCCCCATCACCTGGGCACCGGGCAGTGCGGCGGTAATTGCATCTTTCAGCGCTTTCAGCACGTCGAGGCGATGGCTCATAGATCACCCAATCTGCGGCTGAAGGACTCGCTGAAGCGATCGGCCCAGCGGTCGGCGACCGCTTCGATGTCGAGCAGCTTCGGCATGCGGACGGTGCGGCGCAGGACGAACATCAGCACCGGCGCGACCTTCCGGCCTTGGCGGATGCGTCCGGTCGTCGCGTTTCGTGATCCGCGCCCATTCCGTGCCCGGATCACGTCAATGAAGGCCAGCAGGGTGCCGTCGCGCCCTCGCCGGATCTGAAAGTCGTTTTCGAAGGCGTTCTCGACCTCTTCCGGCGACATCGCGCCGCCCCTTATGGTCTGACCACGGCGGTTCACGCGACCGCGCGCCCGTGGCACGTTCTTGGTCGGGATCCAGAGGTATTTCGCGCTGCCGACCGGTCGCACCGTGGCACCACGATTGAAGCTGTCGACGATATCGGGCGCGTTCGACCAGATATAGCCGCCTGGGGTCAGGCTGACGCTCGACCGCGGATAGACCTCGCTGCGCCAGGTGTTCGCCAGCCGCGTCCCCAAGCCAGCGCTTGTGACCTGCGCGCGAAGCTCCTGTTTGGCGAGCGGCGTCGTCTCGCGCATCGCGGCGCTAGCCATCTTGGCGAGGTCGCCTTCGATGCCGTCCAGTTGCGCGCGTAGATCGCCGAAGCCGACGTCAACGCGCATTGGGCTCCGCGCCGACGGTCCACGTCAGCCCTTCGAGGTCGAGCTTGCCGTCCCCCTGGATCGAGTACACCTCGTCACCGATGAACAGCTGGGCGCCGTGCGCCGGCCGATCAACCTCAGACATGCGAATCTCGAAAAGGTTGGTCGCCTGGATGATCTGGGAATCGCCGAATCGAGCTTCGACATCCGGCTGGCTCCGGATCACGCGGATCTCGCGGATAGGGCCATGCTCGGGAATATAGACCGCCGCCGCGGAGCCGGGCGCGTAGAAGAGCGCGTCTAGCGCCGCGGCGAACGGGTCCATATCAGGCGACGTAGCCCAGCTTCACGCGCGCGGTAGCGTCGCCCGAAGCTGCGGCGGCCGTCGCGACGCCGATCTGGGTGTTGTTGGTCGACGTCGTCGTGACATTGAACGCCGTGTTGTCCCAATAGAGCTTCTGGCCCTGGGTGACGGCGCCGGCAGCCTTCGGCAGATCGAAGACGCCGCGAGTGACCCCGGACAGGGTGGCGCCCTGCGCGGCATCGACGGACGCGATCGCGAAGATCGAGCCGACAAGAAAGCCGGCACCCGAGGTGAGTGCGCGAGGAGCGACAAGGTCGAGATTGTCGCCAGGCTGAACGAAGTTCTTCATCGTCGGTGCTCCTTATTCCGCCGGCGCGCGGTGGGCGCGGATCGCGGCGATGATGTCGGCCTTCTTGGTCGCGCCATGGGTGGGGACGCCTTCCTTGGTGACGAGCAGGCCCAGGTCGACAAGCGTTAGGTCTTCGAGACCGTCTTCGTCTTCCTGATCGTCTTCGCCTTCGCCCTCATCGGCGATCTCGTCGGCGAGGCCGGTCTCGATCAGGTGATCGGCGAGGTCGCTATCGACCGTGACCGGACCCTCGGAGGGGTGATGGACGGGGCCGCCGATCGGGAGCGGCTGCCGCAGGCTGATGGTTTTCATGTGCTGTCTCCCGGCGACGGAGCGCTGCCCCGCCGCCTATGTGCTGGATGGGCGGCTTAGTAGGCCGGCGACTTGTAGAAGCCGCGGTAGTCGAGCGCGGCCGCGCCGACATCGAGGCGCGCCTTGTTCTCGACGCCGTCGACGTCGAAGCCGACGCGGGTGTCGGTGAACAGCTCTTCCTGCCCGAGGAGGTGGTCGAGCTCGATCGTGTCGAAGGCGTTGGGGTCAGCCGACAGCATCCAGCTGTTATCGGTGATCCGCGGCTCGACGATCACCTGAAGGCGGCCGGCAAACGGGTTCACTGCGCTGTTGGTGTTAGCGGTGATCGCGGCGACGAACTGGTCGGCCGCCGTTTCCTGCGCCGGGCCGACGATCAGATAGGTCGCGCCGATGTTGAGGAAGCCACCCTCGTTGCTCTTCTGCTGGCGCATGGCCTGACGACCCTTGCCGACGTTGACGACGTTGATGTCGCCGCCCGTCGCCGCCAGGTTGCCGTGGCTGGCATGGAACAGGGGGATGCCGTCGGACATGGCGGGGTTCGACAGCAGGATGCCCCAGACCAGATCGCTTTCGAGATCCGCGGCCTTGCGACCGAACATGGTCGGCAGGCGGCCGAACAGGTTCTGGTCGTCGTTCACGATCGCCTGGCGGGTGATCGCGATGATCCGGCCATAGGTGTACAGCCGGTAGGTCATGCCGGTGTCGGTGATCGCACCCCGCTTGAATTCGCCGTTCTCGGGCACGTTCAACAGCGCCGGCGCGTCGCCGAGGCCGATGATCTGCGCCGGCTTGAAGTCGGGCAGGGTGCCGATCGAGACGATCGGGCGGAACGTCTGGGGGGCAGCCACGAACGCCGCGCGGACGCGACGGCTGGTCACGGCGCCGAGCGCATTGGCGAAGTCGCTGGTCGTCAGCGCTCCATAGCGCATGCCGAGTGCCGCGCCGGCGATATCGAGACGGCCCATGCCGCGGGTGTTGATGCCCGTGCGGCCGAGATAGTCGCGCGCCAGTTCCATCATGGTGAGGCCACGGAACTCGCGGGCGGCCTCCATGCGCTGCGCGCGGGTGCGGCCCGGCTCGTCCGGCAGCTGCGTATCGGGATTGGCGCGGAGCATCACCGCGTCCTCGACCGCCTGCCGGTATCCTTCGGTTTCGGTCCCGCTCGCGCCCGCGCGGGCGTCGATGGTCGGGCGATCGCTGATCAAGCGCTCATTGACGCGGCCGAGTAGATCGGCCTCGCTCAGCGGCGTGGCCTCGTTCGCACGGATCAGTTCGGCTGCGAATTCGCTGCCGAGCGAGGCCGAACGGCCGCAGAGGTCCAGGATGCGCGAAGCCGACACGCCAGCCGCCCGCTGCTCGGTGACGGGCGCCGGAGTGGTGGTCTGGTTCGGCTCGGTCCGGGTCGCGCCGTTCGGCTCGACGACCACGGTGGTGTCAGCGGCAGGCTGCGCGGGAGCAGCGGCGCCACGGTTGGCATTCGGGTGGGCGACGCCGCCGCCCGGCAGGTTGCGGTGCATATCTTCTTCCTCTTGTGATCCGTGAGCGGTGGTGGTCCCTGGTGCGGATCGAACCACGGCGTTCGGATCGGCGGGAACTGGGACGAGACTGGCTTCGAGGAGCTCCCAGGCGACGGCGCGCCACGTCTCGTTATCGTTGTCGTCGGTGGCGGTGATCTGCCAGCGGGTGACGCGGTAACCGATCGAGATCGCCCGGAGCTCGCCACGCGAGACGCGGGCCTCGATCTCCTGACCGGTGGCGGTCTGATCGAATTGCAGAGTACCGATCAGCTGGCTGCCTTCAACCCGCACCGTGGTGACGCGGCCGATCTGCGCGCCGACCTCGTACTGGTTGTGGGTGTCGAGAAGCGGGCACACCCCGCCAGCGACGCGAGCGAGATCAATCGCTTCCGCGCTGATCTCGAGCTCTTCCGTGAAATAGTAGCGCTGCACCGCTGCGCCGGTCGACAGAATGGCTTCGACGGTATGCGCGTCAGCGTCGTAGCTGTCCGGCGCGAGGGTCAGGCTGCGCGTGCCACGGCCGCCGGCCTGAGGCTGTCGCCGCTCTTCCGGATCAGCGCCGGGACGCTGGCCGGGAGTTTCGCGGGTCAGCATGCCGGCGACCGCCGAGCCGAGCAGCGCACCTGCGACAATGGCGGTCTTGCGGTTGCTGCGCGCAGGCGGCAGCGGGGCGTCGACCGTGTCGCCGATCTGGCGCGGCGCATCGTCGGCGCGCGGGCGCGCCGTGGTGGGCTTGGTCATGAGGCTTGCTCCTATTCGGCGGCTGCGGCGGGGGCAGCGTCTGCCGGCGCGTACTGGGTCGGGGGCGAGTCGCCGGCGAACACCAGATTGGCAGCGCTGTTGGCCGCGCGGTCTTCGGCGATGTCGGCTCGCAGTTGCTCCGGATCATACCCACGGGCGACGACGAGGTTAGGGCGGCTTTCCAGCCCTGCCGCCATCTCCAAGATGTCCGCCGTTGCCTCTTTGGCGCGATCGATGCTTTCGAACGGCGGGGGCGACCAACCCATCTCATACACCCGATTCGGCATCAGGCCGGCGGTGAACGCTGCATCCTGAAAGCGGGCAGCAACCCGATCCAGGAACACCGGGATCACCGTGTTGTATTGAATCCGTCCGGTTGATCGCTGAAACTCGAGGTTGCCAGCCCGATAGCTCGAATAGTTGACATTCGAGAGGTCGCCGAAATGCTCGTAGGTGATGCCCGCCCCCGCCGCGGCGGATAGCAGCGCGAGGCGCAGGATGTCGTTGAGGCCGCCGGACGCCTTCGGGTCGCCGAACTTCACGCTCTCGCCAGGGGCGAGGCGGCTGACCATGCCAGGGGTCAGGCCCTCGCTCTGAATACCGAGGGGGCTGGCTTCCGCATCGCCTTGCAGCTGCCCGAACACTACCCCATCATCATCCACGCCTTGGGTGATGAAGGCGGCGAAGCAGGCTTCGATATTCTTGCGGACAAGCTCGGCCTCGACGCTCTCGTCGATATCGCCCAGCCGCTTGACGATCGTGTTGAACACGCTGTGGCCGCGGCGCTGGCCGACATATTCCTGAACGAACAGGTGAATGACATCCGCCGCTGGCACGCGGACCGTGCGGTACGACGCCCAGCGCTGGCTGGGTCGACCCTCGTAGAAATGGTAGGCGACGATGCGGCCGCGGGCATCGCACTCGACACCGTCCGACACGTCATTGCCGCCATGACTGTAGACCGATGTCGCCAACATGCCCGCATCGAGCAACTGCAGTCGGAGCGGCACGGTGCCGGCTGCTTCGGCGAGCGATATTGTCTGGAAGACGATGAAGACCTCGCCCTCGCGGAACATGGTGCGGATCGCGAGCTCTTGCAGGCCGTAAAAGCCAAGGCGTCCGTACCAGTCGCACTGCTTAAGCCAGTCGTTCCACAGCTTGCGGAAGGTGCTCGGCGCCTTCTTCGGCGCGCCCGTGATGCCCCAGCCGACCGTATTGTTGACGAGCGCGGATAGCGCCTTGCGCGCGAACGGATCGGATGAGACCAGGTCGATGACACGCCTACGATCGACGGCGCGAGCCGGGCGGGCATCGTCCGGGTTGCCGGTATTGCGATCCCAGTCACCCGGCTTGCCGACGTACCGCTCAGCCTGCTTGTTCAGATGTCCGAGCGCCCGCCGCGCCGCGGCGCGTTTCGCGCCCCACACCGGCGAGACAGCAGCGATAGCGCGATCTACGACGTTCATCAGCGAAGGATCCGCCCAACAGTCGTTCGCAGCCGGCCGGCACGAGCGCTGGCGGCCACCTCTTCCTTCATGTCGTTGCGAAGCGCGCGCATGTCGGCGAGCGTCTGATACTCGACCTTGCGACCGTCAGCGTAGGTGACGCTCCGAATGCCAGCGGTAATCGCCTTGCTAAGCGCTTCGAGATCGCTTTGGGTGTAGGCCATCAGCGCCTCCTGCGGTTCAGCCAGTTGCTGGTCGGCTTCGGCGCCGGGGTTGACGGTTTCCTAGTCGTGATGATCTTCGCGACCGGCTTGGCAGGTGTCGCAGGCTTCTTCGCCGCCGGCTTCTTGGCAATCGGCTTGGGCGACTCCGGCTCCGGCTCTTTATCCAGCAGGACCTGCCACTGTGCGGCGGTCCAGCGATCTGCGCCCAGCGAAAAGGCGACGGCGCGAGCGTAAACCGCGTTATCGAGCGCCTCGTTGCGATCTCGGACCTTGTGCCATTCGCGGCGGAATCCGCCATTCCGCAGCCGGATCATCCGAAGTTCTTCGGCGACCAGCTGCTTGATCCATTCGTCTGTCGTGCCGTCGGGAAGGTAGACATACCCGTCGGGATAAGCCTCGCCGTCGAGCGGCTTATCCTTTTCCAGATCGCCGAATAGCTCTAGCTTCAGCATGGAGGTCCCGACGTTCCACAATCGGACACCCTTCTTCAGTTTGCGACCGCCTACCGTCACATCCTGCCAACTGGGGGCGCCGATCGGCTGATTGGCTGCGATCGCATGACGGCCCTTCACCGCCATTGTGAAGCCTGGGTGGCGACGGGCCCACCCATATACCTCCATGGTATTCTCACCGTCACCCGAGTCGATTGCGACCCGTGCCAGCTTCATCGGCCGGCCGTCTTCGCTCATCCAGATCCGCGCGACCTGTTCATCAAGCTTCTGCCATGTTGCCTTGTCCGCAATCGGCCCGAAGACCTCGATCCGTTCGACGAATTCGCGGCGCCGCTCTGCGCCGAATGCCCAGACATCAAGGTCGATACGCCCCCCGCCGCCGCGCTGCACGTCGGCCGCGCCGATAAGCAAACCTGCCTTGGCGGACGGGGTGCCGAGCCGCATCGCCTTCTCCCGGCGATCATAGAGGCGCTGCCATTCCGGCGCCTCGCCGCGCTCCGCCCATGCCTCGCCGAGGACCTGGTTGACGAACGTCCTGAGCAGGTTGGGGTCCTTGCGGACCTCCATGAACTCGCGCGCGATTTCCAGCCAAGCGGCACCGGGGTGCTGGCTATACGCGGCCCAGATATGAAATGAGCGATGACGCGGAAACTGTGCCGGGTTGGCGGCGCGCCATTCGCCATTCTCATCCATCCAAGGCTTCTCAGCCTCGTCGATCTCGCAGCCCTGCTCGCACTGATACCAAGCGCGGGTCGGAATCTCTTTCGGCGCCCAGTGGATGCCGGGGCCGGTGCCGTCGCCGAACACCAGCGTCTGCATGTGGCCACACTTCGGGCAGGGGACGTACCGGTATTCCTGGCTGCCCTGCTCGAATAGCTGATCGATCCGGCTGAAGCCCTTCACCTTCGGCGTCGAGCCCGCGGCGCTGAAGCGGCGCGGCGATGTCAGGTTGCGCTTGAACGCAAGGCGGGCGGGGTCGCCCTCTTCCTTCGATGCCCAGGGGTAGCCGTCGCATTCCTCGAGGAAGACGTCGTCGGCGGTAACGCGGCGAAATTCCTTCGGGCTGTTCGCGCCCTTGATCTGGATCCAGCCGCCCTTGTAACGCTTCGCCCGGATCTGATTGTCGGCGTGCCGCGGCTTGAATGTGGCGACCGATCGGACGACCGGCCATTGCAGCACCGGATCAAGATCGTCGCGGCTGAACTTTTCCGCGTCGTCTATGGTCGGCTGATAGATGAGCGTGCGGGCAGGGTCGAACTTGATCCGCCAGGCGACGAAGCATTGCAGGATCGTCGAGTAGCCGATGCGGCTGCTCTTCCGCACCGATAGCTGCGACGTTTCGGGGTCGGTGAATGCGTCGGCGATATCTGCCTGGAATGGGAATGGGCGAATGCGCGCACCGTCATCCGATCGGGCGTGCTCGACCATGAACTTCGATAGGGGCGGGCGCTCGCGCGGCAGGCAGGCGGCGAGCCACCCCGCAGCGAGGGCAACGCCGTGCGCGCCGGGTGCGCGGTAAGGCTCAGGCGCCCCCTTCGTCTTCGGGCTCGCCATCGTCAAAGCCCCCGCCGCGCGCCTCTTCAATCCGCGTCATGCTCAGGTCGGTGAGGACGTTGTTGATCTCGCTGTCGATGCGAGCGCGCAACTTGGTGTCACCCTTGGCGACGCGGGCGCCGACCTGCTGAAGCTGCGCGACGATCATCACGATCACGCCGGCGCCGGCCGCAACCATGTCAGGCAGGGAAGCAAGCTCGCGCCGTCGCTCGGCATTGTCCATCGCTTTGGCGTCGGCCTGCTCCTTGGCAAGCCGGGCCTGCTCCTGCTCTTTGTTCAGCGTTCCGTCTTCGTCGGCGATCTCATATTTGCGGACGCGGTACGCGACGAACGCCTCGACGTATTCCTCGGCGGTCGAACCCGGCCGCGGCAGGTCGCCGGCCTGCATCCGATCGCGAACCCAGCTGTCTGACATGCCCACGAGCCATGCGACGTCGGCGCGGGTGAGGGTGACAGCGTCTATCGACAAAATGCCGCCTCCCGGATCACGAAAGCCGCAGAAAACAGCCACAAACTATGTGAAGGCGGCGGCACCATAGGCCATCCTGTGCCTAGAAAGTTTATGGGCCTTTGCCTTCCGTACTGCTCGGATGGCCCGGAAGGACCCACGCCCTCCTTACACGATCTGTTAGCTAGCGCCCGCTAAGCCTCCCGATCAACGATTCTGATGAGACACTCACTTAATCAAAGTTGGGAGATGACGATGAAGTTCGTGACAACCTATTTGCTAGCGAGCCTCGCGATCGTTTCCGCGTGTAAGAAGAAGGATGAGCAGGCGCCTTCCGTCCCGACATCGGTGCTAGATGCTTCGACGGCGGGGGGGCGCGTCGCTTTGGCGATCAAGGCGGACAAAAACTTGAAGAGTGAACCGATTTTACAGGCGGTGTACGAAGACGCACGGCGAGCGGCCACAACCAAGGCTGATATAGTAGAGATCACGACTTGGCGCGGCGGAAACCTATCTGACTACTGCGCAGCCAATAGCAATGAGCCACCGGTTTGTGCTAGCGATTTGCAGCGCTTGATCAGGTGGAAATAAGAACGACGGTAGAATGGGCGCCCACCGTAGCAAGCACGATGACAAATCGATAGCATTAACCAACATTTCGCAGCTGGGTTTGGAGCCGATCCCCGTACTGCAGGTTTATGCCCCGGGGGTCACGATGTCATAAATAACGAACAAACGCGATCTGGCGGCGAAGCTCGACGCCCATCAGACAGCGGTCTTGCCGATCGCCTCTTGGGGCATCCGGCAGATAAATTGGGAAGCCTCAACGGCGTCACTGACGAGCGAACTCATAGCGAAACGCGTGGAGCTTACCCGCCTCCTCGTCGACTATGCCCTCTTCAAACACCGTGACGTCTTTGCGCCTGCCATTGCGATGGGTGGTGACCGAGCAATCGAGGGCATGCGTCTGAAGGCTGCCTGCATTGAGATGGGCGAGCGGTATCGCGCCTTCATCCGATCACCTGACAGCGGCCAGCGCATCGATGATTGGTCATCCTACCGATACGAGGCGCTAGCGATGGCGATCGAGCTGCACAAGCATCTGATCAGTGAGCGCGTGGCCATTCGAAAGCTACTTGGCTTGCGGGCCAAGGACCTCCCGATTGAGCAGCTAACCATAGAAGAGCCCGCTGAGGAATTGCAGCATCACGGAGACGACGAGCACATCGACTATATCTAGCTGCGACTTCCCTTAAACTAATCTTTTCAGGCGAGCTCGCAGGAAAGCTGAATGCGTAAAGCTGTCAGTGATCTCACCACTCGAGATCCGATCCTGAAGCTCAGTAGGCGATACCAGCTCGAAACCAACACCAGACTCTACGACGATCGTTTGACCGGGCGCACAGCGCGCTAAGAAAAGGTCGACCGTGGAAGCTAGGATGCCGCTGTCCGGATGCATCGAACCCAAGGGTAGTAGCTCATCCGGCACTAGCCCGGTCTCTTCAGCGAGCTCGCGAAGTGCCGACGAGCAGCTGTCTTCGCCTCCTTCTCCGAAGCCGCGGGGCAGCTCGACATGTAGCTGACCGGTGGCGTGCCGGTACTGTTGAAGAATGACGACCTTATCCCCTACCAGCGGCAGTATGACCACGCCCCGGCCCGAAACCGGCTTAGTGAGCAACCTGATGTAATTTCCCGTAGCGCCTGATGGCGCGATTACCCGGTCTCTCAGCAGGACAACGAAGGCGTCTTCATACGCCACGATTGATGATCGTCCGTCGGGCTCAAGAATTTGATACCCGCCCGGTGCGCGGTCGGAGAAGAGGCCCGGAGCTTCATCAAAAAGCGAACGGTATGCCTCGGCGGGGTCATCCATATTGCGGCACCGACAGGCTCGACTGGTGACCGACAACGGCTGCTTCGGCGCCCGCTGCATTCACGATGCCGGCGAGGGCTGGACTTTGGCGCTTAAGGAGAGCGACTACGTGGTCGATTGTCTCGCCAGGATCGCCCAATTCCAATCGGGGAAGGCAGGCATCGACTAGCGATGAGCCTAGTCCGATGCGCATATCGATCTGCTGGCGGACCTTCCCAAGCCCAAAGCCCTTCAGATCATCTAACGCCTGACTGGCTAGTGCTCCAACGCCCGCAATCTCGCCAATCGTCGCCAAATCCATCCCTGTGGACGCGGAAAAGCTACCAACTGCCCCAATAGCGCCTGCAGCAACGCCACCGTAAAGAGCGTTTACGCCGAACCGATATCCGCGAGCGGCAAGTCCTGAACTTTTCGGCCAATCTTTCAAGTACCGGCTTATAATTAGCTGGCCAAGGTTTTCCGATCGATCGCGTGCGAGGGCCACAGCGTCAGAGATTTCCTCAACCAGCAATGACCCTCCATTTTGACCTATCGGAAGCCGAGCCAATCGGGTGGCCGCAGCGATGTGGTCCTGCCAAACCTCAGTGCTACGAATTTGCCGAATAGTCTCAAGGCTCAGCGCATCCAACAACCGCGCATATCGATCGATGGTCGCCTGTGTGCCCAAGACCTTCGCCAACGCCGCAACGAGCGCAGCCGCGTCCCCGGCGCTGATCTGCGCGCCGATATCGCCATCTTCCGACAGATAATCTCGGGACGGTGAACCCGCCGGGGTAAGAGGCTGGACCCCAGTCGCGTCGGTCAACGTCGTGTTGTAAATGAGGTCGATTGCCTCCTTGATATCGCATGCGAACGGCTTCCGGTGATCGACGACAGAGTCACCGAGGTCCCGGCCTTCAGCCATTACCAGCTTGCGGTAGAGACCCGACCTGCTGATCTCACCGCACTCATCTAACTGACGGCTGAGTTCCGCTGCAAACTTAGTGGTCAGGTACTCTCGGCAAGCCTCGAGAGGAGCGCCACCCGAGAGCCGCTCAAGTACAGGCGCGCCAGTCGCAGCAAAGCTCACAAGTCGAGCCGCGAACCTTGCCGTGATGCGCTCGCGGATTAGTTCGCGATTGGTCTCTTCATCCTGCCACGAAAGCCGAGCGCACGCGATCCGCGTAGTATCCAGCACCTCATGCCAAGCGCCGAGCCGTGCATCATCAACCGTCCCCCGCCGCTTTGCGGCGTCTAGCTCAGGGCTGGTGTCATCAAGGAGAAAGGCAATCACATCGTGCCGGGCGAAGAGGCGCTCGAGGCCGCCTCGATCTTCGGGTGTGACGAGAAGCGTGCGGATTGCATCGCTATTCACGAGGTAAGAGCGGTTCACCAAAATGGTCTGTGAGGAGAGAAGGCTGCGCTTGAACTCCGTGACAGCCCGCTTCGTGCTCTGTGCTCCTCGAAGCACTCCCTTCCTACGAAGATCGTGGCTTGGAAACCATTGGTCATCCATGCAAACCGGAGAAGATGCCGAGGTAATATCGGCTGCAGAGACCTGATCAAACGCTGCCTTGATCGCCATCGAGCATCTCCCCGCACCTTACCGAGCAAGGTTGATCGCATGGGAGAGTTAGACCGGCAAGTTGCAGCCTTCGGACTTTCGCCGGAGCACGTGCTCCGGCGAAGAGGGACGACGGTGGCCAGCCACTACAATCGTCGCAGGCCGCTCAGGCGGCTAACTCTGTCGTTTGTACTTCATCCGTTCCCAGTAGCCAAGCCCCAATTTTCATGTTGATGGTGCCGAACGCAACAAGCACAAACTTGCCGTCGCCGTTCGCGATGACTTCACCTGAAAGCCCGGCACCAGGTCCGTCAGACACTCGCACTTGCTGACCAACGACAAACGATTTCCGCGTGCCGACCAGAGCTGCGCGACGTCCGCGCTCCTCAACTCTTCGAGCTTCAGCTACTTCGCCATCGGAGATCAGCGGCACCCGCCCGAGATGGCGGAAGATCGAAAAGCTGGGATGAGAACTGAATGGCTGCGACGCGATCCGCGCCAGACTAGGCAATTGATCAGCGCGGGCAAAGACGAAGGTTGGCATGATCGGCGCATCGTAAGCGATCCGCTCCCGGGCACGGCCGCGACGCTTGGTGAGCGTCTGAACAGGCGTCCAGACGTCGAAGCCGGCGCTTGCGAGCGACTTTGCCAACGGCAGGGTGCGCCCGCCGCTGGTTCGTAGGATGCACCAGCGGATCCGGTTGCCGCTAGCGTCGTGCTGCTCGACCGTCACCATCCCTCTTATCTCCGCTCGTCCTGTCGATATCGTTTTGTCTGTGGTGTCACGGCGGCTGGTCATTTTCGGCGCCTGACCGACAGCGCGTCGGCGGCTTTACCGAAGCGAAAGGAACGGGACGGTAATTCCCGTCTGCATCCCCGGAGAAGACCGATGAAACTAGTCGCAGGCTTGCAGATCGAACGCCGCGCGGCTCGCCGAAGCGAGCTGGCACTCGATGGAACCGTGAGCAACGAAGCGGCGCAATCCGCCTCGACGCTGATCGAGGAACTCTCAACCACCGGTTTCCTGATGCTGGCGGCTGTCCGCTTGAGCGTTGGCGACGTGATCCGCGTCGATCTGCCTGGGATCGGTGAGCACGAGGCCGACGTCGTCCGCCAGGATGGCGTTCGATTTGGCTGCTCGTTTGCCTTGCCACTGACAGCCGAGGAGCGAGGCACGGTCATCAAGCACTTCTTCGAAGCGGACGATGAGCGGCAGCATCGAATGCTCAGCGGCTGGCATCCCAGCAGCGAGGCGTCCGCCGCGTAACCACCACGACCCATGCTCCCGGCTAACGGCCGCTCGCAACGACATGTGCTGAATGCGACACCTTTCCGAGGAGAATACCGATGGCCTGCTACATCGCGCTGAGTGTATCCATCGCTACCAACCTGATCGTTATCGCTGCGGTGCTGCTGAGCCAGCGCGGCATGAGCAACCTGCGCGCGCTCAACCGCATTGGTGAACGTCGACACAAGCCGCGGGACTGAACATGGCGACCGCCGCATCAGAAATTTTCCGGGCGAACGTGATCTCTCAAACACCGATCGCCTCCGCCTGCCTGGCGGTAACCGGCGGCCCAGGGATCGCCATCCGCCGGTAGCGCTCCGCCGTGGCGTGGCTGACAGCCCGAGCCTCGTCCTCGACACTGCTCGCCGACGCCAGCCGGGCCTCGATCCACGACACCGGCTCAGCCTTGCCCTCAGCGCTGACGAGCGCCTCTCGGACCCACGGCTCGCCCTTCGACTTCCGCCATTTGGCGATCAGCCCCCTTGCCTGCCGCTCGGACACCCCCGCCTTGACCAGCAGGGCGACGCCAGCGTCGAACAGGACCTTGCTCGGATCTTCCAAAGTCGGCAGCGAAGCGCCCGTAGCGTTAGCTACGGAACTACTTCTCCCTCCTCCATCCTCCATCTGGCGGCACTTTTCCCCACCAGTGGGTAACTGGTTCCCCACCGATTCCCCACTCGCGTCACTTGAAGAGGGGGTCGGTGAGGAACCGAGTGGCGTTGAAGCGGGCGTCGGTTCCGTACCGTCGCGCGTTGAACGGGCTTCAGTACCGACATAGTCCCGAACCGCTTCCGTCTGCGGATAGGTTGAGTTCGGCTTTTTTGGTCGCTGATACTGGCAAAAATTCCGCACAGCACCGTAACGCTTGCCGCAGATCTCGTAGCTCATGATGCACTCGGTCGCTTGCAGTTCGACCAGCAGCTCGGCGGCATCGACGTTGTCGGCCGGCAGCAGCCGCATCTTTAGCTTGAGCGGCGACCACTCGAACGAGCCCATGTCGTCGCATTCGGTCCAGATGCCCATGAACATGAGACGAGCATAGGGCGTCAGGCTGACGAAGGCCTCGTCCGTCCAGAGGCCAGGATGAATCGATCGTATGCGAGCCATTATCGTGCCTCCGGATTGCTATAAAATTCGCTGCCGCGGACGGCAGAGTTGGCGCCGAAGAACCAGCCGACAGCCTTGCCCGTGGGGCCGCTGCGACGCTTCGGGACCAGGAACTCGATCTTGTTGCGCACCGCTTCCATGTCGGTGCGCCACGCCTCGTACTTGCCGCCGAACTGATCCTCGGGCTCGCTGCGACGCAGGTATTCCTCTTCGCGGTAGACGAAGAGGATGACGTCGGCGTCCTGCTCGATCTGGCCGCTGTCGCGTAGGTCCGAGGGCATCGGCCGCTTGTCGGGACGCTTCTCCACCTCGCGGCTGAGCTGCGCTACCGCCATCACGGTCAGGCCTTCCGCCTTGGCGAAGGTCTTCAGGCCGATGCTGACCTCGCTGGCATGCTCGTAAGGCGACATGCCCTTGCGGCTGTGCGCCATCAGCTGGAGGTAATCGACGACGACGAGCTCGAGCTTCTCGCCCTTGGCGGCGAGGCGGCGCTTGTGCGTGCGCGCCTGGCGGATCAGCTTGGACAGTGTCAGGCCCGACGTCTCGTTGATCTCGAGCGGGAGTGCGTCGAAACGGTGCTTGGCGTCGATCACCGCAGCAAGGTCATGCCCGCGGACGGTGCCATCGCGAACGTCCTCGTAAGGCACCCCTCCCTTTGCGGTGAAGGTCATGTCTGCCAGCATGCGCCGCGTGAGTTCGTCGGCGCTCATCTCCAGCGAGAAAATGAGAACGCCGTGACCGCGTGACGCTGCGCCGATTGAATAGGAGGTGACGAGGCTCGTCTTGCCCATGCCGGGCCGGCCGCCAACGACGACGAGGTTCGCCGGCCGCAGCACGCCGATCGCATCGTCGAGCGAGCCGATCATGCCGCAGCGGACGCCGACGATCGGCTGCCCGAAGCTGTCGATCACCGCCTGCGCGTAGGTGCCGACTGGCGCCTGGGTGGTCACGACCTCCTCGGCGAGCTCGGCGACGGCTTCGTCCGCATTCGCGAGCAGCTCTTCGCGGGTGACGCTGAGGTCACGCGCGGAGTGCACCACGTCCTGCAGCCCAGCGACCATGCGCCGCCGGCTCGACAACATCGTGATTTGCTCGAAGTAGGCCTTGGTGCGTGGCCGCGAACCGGCATTCAGAGAAGCGGCCGACAGCACGGCGAAGGTGCGCGGCCATTCGAGATCCTCCCCGAAGTGCGGTGCCAGCGTCACCGCATCGACGTTCGCGCCCGTCGCCGACTGGTCGAGCATCTGGTCGAAGACGCGCCCGTACAGGGGCACCGAAAAGTCTCGGCCGCGCAGGCGGTCGGCTATCAGGTCGATCAGCCGGTTGTCGTTGATGAGGTCGCCGAGCAGGCCGATCTCCGCCTCGACGTTCGCCAGCGCGATGCCCTGCTCAGCAGCGGCGAACTGCTCCTGAAATGAGCCGCTCATGCGCGGATGCCGCGGAGCTGGTCGTTCCAGTCTTTGTAGCCGTCTGCCGGCCACATGGTGCGCGTCGCAAAGCCACGCTCGAACAGGTCTTCCTCAGCCTGCTCAACCGCAGCGCGGCCAGCGGCATCGTTCTGACCAGCGATGACGATCGACACGATCCGAGGCGGATAGTCGATGAACGGCATCATCGCGGTGCCCAGCGTAACCCAAATCTCTGCCCCAAGCTCTTGCGCGAGGCTGAGGCCGTCCTCCGGCCCCTCGGTGAGAATCAGCTCATGACCATAGCTGTCGGCGTCGGAGTTGATCCGTAGCGCTCCGCCCTTCACCCGCCCGAGGCTGCGCTTGGGCTTCTCCATGCGTGCCTTCCGCTTGCCGCCATCCGCAAGGAAGACGCGCTGCAGGCCGATCAGCTGGTCATCGCCGTCGACGACAGCACCGATGAGGGCCGGAAGATCGGGGCCGCACTGGCCGGTATCGTCGTCGTACCAGGCAGGCGTCGTAGCGAAGCGTATGGTATGCGGGATCGGCATGATGATGCCGCGGCTGCGCAGATAGACCTCGGCGGGCGTACCCGGTGCCGGCACGGCACGATCCCAGACATCGCCGGCGCGATCGATGGCGCGCTGACGGTCCGCCTCGTCCTCCTGTGCCGCCTTGGCGCGCTGGGCAGGATCGACACCCGGCAGGCTGGCGGCACCGAGCCACCTCATCGCATTCATGAAGCCGATGTTCTCGGTCTTCATCACGTAGCTGACGATGTCTCCGCACGCGCCGCAGCCGAAGCAGTGGTACGTGCCCTTGGCATCGTTGAGCTGCATCGACGGCGTTTTCTCGCTGTGGAAGGCACACAGCGCCCGCTTCTCGTTCTTGCCGGCGCGGGTGACCTTGCGGGTACGCGCCACGACGTCGCTGATGTTAAAGCGCTGCTTCGCTTCGTCGACGGCCCGACGGAAGGCAGAATCGCGCTCGGCACGTGCAACACGATCGATAGGACGACGGCTCATTGTCCTCTGCCCTTCTCGGCTGCGATCATCTCCAGCCACACGCAGGTGAGGGCGTTGACCCGGCGGATGAGAGCCTCATGCGGCAGTAGCTCGTGCGGCTCGGTAAGCTGGTCCGCTTCGATTGCGATCACCGCGGGCAGCAGATTGGCGAGCGTCAGCGCCGCGCTTTCGTCACCGGTGCAAACCGCGCCGGCATCCGCCCAGCGCCCGCCGACCAGCGCGAGAAGAGGATCCGCGAACCGACCGCCCCACTCGTGGCAGCCAGCCAGGAACGTTGGCAGATCGATCGGCGACGACGTATTGGCATAGGCCGCGGCGCGATCGTCGGACTTGCCGAGTACCCGGCCCATGTCCGCCCAGGTTGCGGCGTCATCGGTCTTGATGTTGGTGAGAATCGCGTTTTGTGCGTCGACCGCGGCTGACGCGGAGAACGTGCGGCGGCGTCCGTGGATGTTCGGTACGGTCATGCGGCATTCCCCGCGGCATGGTGAAAGACAGAAAAGCTCGAGCCGAGGCGCGGATCACCGTGATGGCGCTCGCCAACATGACGGCGGCGATCGTCGATGCGATGCGGGACGCGGAGGTGCCGAACCATGTGGTTCACACCTTCCTCGACGCGTTCGACCGGCTGAACGACGTGGTGCTGAGTGGACCACCCGCAATGATCCTGAGCCAGATCGTGGAGATCGTTCGCGCTACCGTGCCGGACAATGACTGATGGTACGTGCCTGATGAGAGTCACGTTCCGGCGATCCGAATGGTGGACGCAGCAAGCGGTGGGGGTATCGTGGCGTCCGAACCCACGTGAAGGATCGAAAAGATGCAAAACGCTGAACGCTTTGCGATTGCAGCTGTCATTTCTGGCTTGCGCAAGAGTGGCGCGATTGATGACGCCGCATTGGGCATCATCGCGGACGAACTTGCCCAAGCTGTCGAGGATGCGAACCAGTACGACAGCTCCAGCGCTAACACGATCGAGCGCCTTGCTGCAGACGTCCGCAAGATGCAGGCTCGTTAGGCTCCAGAGCGACAGACGGAGAAAAAAGTGCTCGACCCAGACATGCCCCTGCGCGCCGCCGCTGGCAGCGACACCGGCGTTGCGTTTGCGCTGTTCGAACATATCGCTGCAAAGGACCCCGGCTCCGTCGCGACCAAGGACGACGCTATCGCCGTCTTCCGCGAGTGCATGGAGGCCGTCGGTCATCGGGCGGAGGGCGGCAGTCATGAGCCGCGGCCGATCCGGCTGGGAGGCGAATAGAGCCCTCGCCTCGCCTGCGAGACGTAGCGCACTAAGCCACAACTTCATTCCAAACCTCATGATCCTTCACCGTGCTTCGGGGTCGAGCCGTGAAGAAAAGCGTTCAGAGGGATATCCGCACCGAGCGCCTCGCCCGCCTCGCGTATGGAGGCCCAGTAGCGCTGAGGAATACGGTACCCCCGATTGCGCCATTGGCGGACAGTAACAGGCGGCACGTCTATCGAGCGCGCCATGGCCGCTGCGCTCGGCCACAGGCCATAAATATCCTGAACCTCGTTCATCGCTCATCCGATACACGCTGTATCGGATTTAGCCAATACCTTTTGTATCGATCTCAGCGTAGAAGGATCCAATGGAACAACCCTACGAACGTCTTCGTCAAGCCCGCAAGGCAGCCGGCTTCAGTTCTGCTTCAGCTGCCGCGAGGGCAAACGGCTGGAACGAGGCAGCCTATCGTCATCATGAAAATGGAACGAGGGGATACGGCATTGATCAAGCCGTCGCGTATGGCGAGGCATTCTCTGTTTCCCCCACATGGCTACTCACGTTAGGTTTCAGTCAGAACGAGTCTTGGCGGCTGCCGATCGGCAAGTTCTACCTCCAAGCGCTTCATGCTCAGCTCACATGGAAGGCTGGACTTGAGGAAACAGTCAACAATGCCGCAGATTTTTTAGGGTTACGCTTCGTCCTTGAGCTCCACGTCACCGTAAATACAGTGGATCCAGTTGAGGGCAGGGATGGGTATCCACGATTTCATTTTGTAGATCCAGCTGTTGTCTGCGTCGATGAAGAGCGGTTTGCAGATGGCTACATGTTCTGCATGAGAGCTCCGCGCTCTGTAGCACGACCATCGGTTTCTGAGGGCGACCTATTACTTATCGACAGTGGCGAAGGGGAAATCAAAGCGCGACCGGAAATGTGGGTCGTCCGAAGCTTTGATGAAATCGTTGTTGGCTGGGCTCAGCGCCAAGAGGCCAGCACCGTATTTCTACCCGATACGGAAGGCGGCTCTCCAATGAAGATAGACCCGCAGGCCAACATCGTTGGTCGCGTAAGGTGGATCGGACACGCCGCCTAGCGATACAAATTGTATTGACTGCCACCGATACGCTCTGTATCGAAGCCCCGTCAGCCGATCGCCCCCGGGCCGTGAAACTGATCGCAGGCTGGTAAAGCACGCTCTCTTCGGAAGCCTCTGCCGCACTCCTGCGCCACCCGTGGGAGACAGCACATGGCCAGTCAGCCGACCTTTGCCCCGTACATGCCGCTGCGACATGCAGCGCCCAAGCCAAACATCCGCATCGCCTACATCGCCGGCGACGCTTCGATCGCCATCCAGCGCGGGATGGCAGCCGAACCCGCCGCTAAGCGCGAGAGCACGCTGGAAGAGCTGGCGATCGCCGGGCTTGCCGGCGAACTGATCGCCGCCGGCCGTGAGCTGCTGTCGCCGTCGATGTACGCCGCGTTCCTGCGGTGGGGCGAGGTCTCCTCGCATTTCAGTACCGACCATCAAGGCGACGAGGAAGGCACTCGGCGTTGCACGTTAACATCGAACGCCCTTTCGGCGGTCACCGCAATCACGCCTGGCAACAAGCATGACATGGCGCTGAAGATGTACCTCGCCTCGATGGAGGCTGCTGACTGCGCGGCGTTCTCGGCCCTGTCGATGGCGGACGCAGCGATGGCCAACATCGCTCCCGACCTGATCGAGAGCCTCGCGCGCGACCTTCCCGCACAATCACCGGTCATTGCCTGCCTAGAAGAACTGGGCAAACTCGCGTGGACCGCATCGGGCAACCCGGCCTTTTCGCTGTCACTGCCGATCGGCACCATCATTACCAGTGCATTCAGGGCGGCTCGCGGTGAACTCGACCTCGCCATCCCGGCGCCGAGCCCGCTCCCGGCGGTGCTGGACGGATACAGCCCGTACATGCGTGGCCCGTTGGTCGCCTGGCAAAAGGCATATGCGGTATATGAAGCCGCAGCAGCTGAGCTGCATGCCTATCAGCGAGACGTCTACAGTCCGACGGCTGCTCGCTACACCGAACTTCGTGGCGACCCACGATCACCGCTAACAGCAGAGATCGAAGCCTGGCTGTCGACCGTCCCCATCGACGAGGTGCAGGACCACTTCGACGATCTGGTGATGGCGAAGCACGATGCATCGGAACGGCTGTGGGCAATGCCTGCGCCAAGCACCGTGGAATTGGCAACGAAGCTGAAGATCTTCCATGAGGCCGAAGGTTGGGATCTGACCTGCGCCGGAGACGTGATCGAGCGCATCACCGCCGACGCGCGCCGCTTCGGCCGTTACGGCGCCTTCCTGCAGCCCGACCTTAATCTGCTTGCGGCATTCCGTCGGCGCGCTGCCGAGGCGGCATACTGGCTGTCGGACGATCACCCTCCGGCGACTGATGAGATCGAGGAGCGATCGAACGCCATCGTAGTCGAAGCTGAAGCGGTGCTGTTCGGCACGGCAGCGACGACGGTTGAGGGTGTCATCGCGAAGCTTCGTACCCTCTACCCCCACATCAGCCAGGACGCTTTTGCAGAGCACGCTGTGACGAACCCTCGGCATCCGGACTTTCGCGCAGGCCTGAAGGTCGCCGATGGCAACGACCAAGTCCTGTGGGCTTGTATCGAGGATCTCGCCCGCATCGGCGGCAACGACCTGACGGAGCAGGGCGCATGATCGGCATGTTCGACTTGGATTGGCAGACGTCGATGCCGCTCTCGAAGATCGAGAGGATCGCGTACACCGGCAGCGATAAGCATGGCCAGTCCCAGTACCGCATATGCATGGAGGGCGGTGGAAGTGGCGAGCTCAGCGGGTTCGCCTACACGCGTATCGCGTCGACACCGCTGCAACTCGTCCCTGCAAATCCGGGTATCGAGGCCTTGATGGTCGATGTCGACAGTGACGAGACTTACGTGAACCGCTCGCCGGTTATCGCTTGGGCGCGGTGCTTTGATGGTTCGGTTCGCATCGTCACCCCCGCTGGCGTCGACGATGGCCACATGTGGAAAGAAGGCCAAGGCTATGTCCTGATGCCCGACGGCTCCGTGCATTCGGTCGGTGAGTACCTCGACGTCATCCGCTTCGATAATCTGGATGCCTACGTCGCGTACGAGGTCGATCAGCATCGAGTACGCGCCCAAGCGCGGGCGCTCGCGGAGCAAGAGGCATGAACGGCCTGTTTGAAGCGGCCGATCAGGTCGGCGGCTATACAACGGGCCAGTTCCCGCTCGCTGACATCGAGTCGATCAGCACGTGCGCTCAGCGCAAGGGCGTGCCGGGCGAATGGTGGATAGTGCGTCGCCGGGGCAATCTCGACAGCGTCTATCTGTCGGAGACGTTGTGGCAGAGCCTCATGCGTCGGCCTGTGCAGCTCATGCCCGTCAATCCGACATATTCCATCATTCGGTTCGGCTGTGACGGCGAAGGCGCCTGGACCATGAGCGAGCAAATCCTCGCCTGGGCGCTGTGCTACGACGGCGAGATGCGGCCCGTCACCCGTGATGGCGTCGACGCAGGCCTACCGTTCTGGGACCCCGTGTACATCCGAATGCCGGATGGGACGCTGGATGCTGGTCCACACTGCGATCGGATTAATAGTCTCGAGGAAGCGATGGCTGTAGCTCGCCGGGAATGGGACGCCAAGCAGGCGCGCGAGGTGCAGGCATGACGTGCGCCCGCTGCACCCACTTCAGCGCCAAGGCCGCGTCTGACGCCACCATCCAGCCGGTGAAGGAAGACCTTAGCGCCGTCGGCGTCTGCCGTCGCTACCCGCCTCAGATGACTAAGCGCGGCGACGCCTTCCTAACCTCGATCTTCCCGAACGTGCACCGCGAGAACGCTTGCGGTGAGTTCGAAGACAGGATGCCACTATGCTGATGGGCTGCGTAGGCCGGAACTGTGCCTCCTGCACCTGGTGGGAGCGGCAGGGGCCGCAATTGTCGAAGGCGACGCGAGATCCGTCAGCGGCTCCTGACACCGGGACGTGCCAAGTGCATGCGCCGGTCGTCATTCAGGGCAACAGCCCCTTTCCGGTTTCCATGTTCCCAGTGACGCACGAGACGCGCTGCTGCGGTGAGTGGCAGGCCATCGGCAGCGATGGCCCTGAAGGTGGCGAGACGGTCGTACCGTTCCCTACGACGGCAAGGCTGGCGGCATGACGAGCTTGGTCATCAGACGCGAGCCAGCTAACTTAGTAACCTGGCGTGCTTCGATTACGCGCACTCGCCAACGCGGCGAACCCAGCCCCTGCAACGAGGGACGTAGCGAACCATGCGCCCAGCACACCGATAACCAACATGTGAACCTCTCTCTCACCAGCTCATTGATCGGCCGGCTGTTTGTTATCTCGACCAGGTTTATCGCGATAACAAGCCAGCAGAGTTGCCTTATCATTCGTGAGGCGGCGGCATGACGCTTCTGCCCCCGTTCGTCTGCGAGGTGGTAAAGGTCCATGATGGCGATGGGCCGCTCTGGTGCCGATCGGGGCAGCGCGTCCGCATCGCTGGCATCCAAGCGCCGGACTTCGATAGCGCCGAGCCCTGCCGCCGGCCCGCCCCGCGCCGCGCTGCCTATACCTGCGACGACCGGGCCGCCGCTCAATCGCAGCGCATCGTGTCGAGCCTGACGCTCGGCAAGCGCCTGACCTGCCAGCCGCAGGGGATGAGCTACCGCCGCATCGTGGCGCGCTGCACGCTGCCGGACGGCCGCAGCCTATCATGCGCGGCGATCGCCGCCGGCGCCGCCGTCCGGTGGGACCGGTACTGGCGTCAATATCGCATGGGGGAGTGCCGCTGATGGGACTGGCGCTGGAGAAGCTGCCTGACTGGCCGGCGGGAATGAACCGTGATCTGGCGCTGGCCTATACCGGCGTCGGCGAGGCGCAGCTGCGCGAGTGGGAAAGCCGCGGGTTGGTGCGGTTCCGCCAGCGCGGCCCGCGCGGCGCGGCGATCGCGCCGCGATCCGACCTCGACGCCGCGCTGCTGCTGCTGTTCGGTGCGCCGAGCGGCGCGGACGACGCGATCGAATTCGACGAGGACGAGTGATGGCGCGACCGCGGGGATGGGTGCGGCTGCCAGCCTACGTGCGCGCAACGAAGCGGGCATCGGGCGAAACCGCCTATTATTGGGAACTGCCGCCTTGGGCGCGGCCGACTCGCGCGCCCGACGGGACGATGATCCCCGCGGTGCGCGACGGCCGCCGCTGCGCGCTGACGAACACGTCGCTCGGCACGGATCTCGCCGCCGCGATCACGAAGGGCGAGGCGCTCAACCAAGCGCTGGCTTACTGGCGCACCGGCGAGGGCGGGATCGGCATGGCCAAGGGGACGGTCGAGTGGCTGTTCGCCTGGTACCGCGAGCAGGAGCGATTCAAGAAGAACGTCGCCAAGACCCGCAGCGATTACAAGAAGCTCATGGACATGCTCGCCGCGTTCGAGCCGAAGGCCGGCGCCGCGCCGCTCGGCAAGCGCATGGCGAACAAGGTCGACGCGGGCGTCGCGGACAAGCTCTATCGCAAGCTGCGCGAGCGCGGCGAGCGGCAGGCGACCTATGCCATGCAGGTTTGCCGGCTGGTCTGGACCTGGGCGGCGCGCCACCACCGCGTCACGGGCGTGAAGGAGAACCCGTTTGCCGGCATGGGGCTGAAGAGCACCGCGGCCAAGGGCAACCGGGCGACGACGCGCGCGGAATACGACCTGTACCGCGCCACCGCGCGCGACATGGGCTTCCAGTCGATGGCCACCGCCGCCGCGCTGTCGTTCGAATGCTGCCAGCGCGTCTGGGATGCGTTCGGCTTCGAGGACGCCGAGGGCGAGTAGCATCGCGGGATCGAGTGGGCCGGATATGAGCCCGGCAAGCAGATCGCGCTGGTTCAGTCGAAGACCGGCAACCCGGTCGTGCTGCCGCTGACGATCGAAGTGGGCGGCGAATCGGTGCGGCTATACCCGGACCTCGAGGACGAGCTCGCGCGCACGCCCCGCACCGCCGCCGTCATCGTGGTCGAGGAGCGCAGCGGCAAGAAATACAAGGAGCGCCGCGTCTCGTCGGTGCACCGCGCGATCTGCGTCCAGGCCGGGTTGCCGAAGGATATGACGTTCACAGGCTTCCGGCATGGCGGGATCACCGAGGTCGGATCGGTCAGCGCCGACGTGCGGCCGATCTCCGGACACGCGACGCTCGACGTCACGCGGATCTACAACAAGGCGACCGCTGACAAAGCTCGCGAAATTGCCGCGGCGCGCCGGGCGCACGTCATCAAGTTGGGGGAGGATTTGTCGGAAAGCGTATCGGAACATGTCGAATAGACATGGCTCCGCCGCTGTCGAAAACTACGGTTTTCTGCGGTGGAGAGTGGTGGACGCACTTGGGCTCGAACCAAGGACCCGCTGATTAAGAGTCAGCTGCTCTACCAACTGAGCTATGCGTCCACATGACCTGGCCTGTTTTGGCGCTTTGGAGAGGCGCCGGCCCCGTCGGGAGGCGGCCAATTAGCAGTCGTGCCGCAGGATGCAAACCCTTTTTCGCAGCCGCAGCGATTTTTCTCTCAGCGGCGCGACACGCGGCGATTGGTGCGGTCGATCGACATCAGGATGCCTAGGCACAGCAGCACCGTCATCTGCGCCGAACTGCCGAAGCTGACGAGGGGGAGGGGGATGCCGACCACCGGCGCTAGGCCCATGACCATCGCCAGATTGATCGCGACGTAGAAGAAGATCGTCGTCGCCAGCCCCGCCGCGGTCAGCCGGGCGAAGCGCGTCGTCGCCTGCTGGCCGACGTTGACGCCCCAGCGCACCACCAGGATGAAGGCGAGGATCAGCAGGCAGCCGCCGACCAGCCCCCATTCCTCCGCCATCGTCGCGAAGACGAAGTCGGTATGGCCCTCGGGCAGATAGTCGAGGTGGCTCTGCGTCCCGTTGAGGAAGCCCTTGCCCCACAGGCCGCCGGAGCCGATCGCGATCTTCGACTGGCTGATATGATAGCCGGTGCGCAGCGGATCGCTTTCGGGATCGAGGAAGATCAGCACGCGGTTGCGCTGATAGTCGTGCAGCACGTAGTTGAAGGCGATCGGCGCGGCGACGGCGAGCGCGAGCGCGCCGCCGATGAACAGCCGCATCGGCACGCCGGCAAGGAACATTACGACGACGCCGCCGCCGCAGACCATCAGCGCGGTGCCGAGATCGGGCTGTTTGGCGATCAGCGCCGCGGGTATGCCGATCAGCAGCGCCGCCGGCCAGATCGCGCCGAACCGCCGCGTCTCGTTGGGCGGCAGCATGTCGTAGAAGCGCGCGCAGGCGAGCACGATCACCGGCTTCATGAATTCGGACGGTTGCAGCTTGATGCCGACATCGAGCCAGCGCTGGCTGCCGCCGCGGACCGCACCGACCAGCTCGACCAGCACCAGCGCGATGACGATCACCACATAGGCGGGCAGCGCCGCGCTCTTCCACACCCGCTCGGGAACGTAGGAGATGGCGAGCGCCGCACCGAGCAGCACGAAGAAGCGGATGCCCTGCGACAGCGCCCAGGGCTGCAGCGAGCCGCCGGCGGCGGAATAGAGGACGATCTGGCCGAAGGCACCGATCGCGACGACCAATGCGATGATCCGCCACGGCTGGCGGGCGATCGGGTCGGGGACGATGCGGCTGCGGGTCATGGCTGGGTCCGTCCGCTCGGATCGCTGGCGTCGGCGGGTTCGGCGTCGCCGGTCACGGCGACTGGTGCCATCGCCGCCTGGGTCTGGTTGGCGAGGTCGGTCGCCGCCTCGACCGCGTCCGAATCGCTCGGCACGGTCGCGTCGGTCTTGGTCGCATTGGCGGCGGGCGGCGGCGATTGCGCGGCGCGATAGGCGGCGGCCTGCGCCGCCATCCGGGTGCCGATGTCGCCGCCCCAGGTCGGCTCAACATCGGCGAGCGCCTTCATCGCGCGGTCGCGGTCGAACTGATAGGTCATGATGTCACGCGCGATCATCGGCGTATCGAGATTGCGGACGGTGTGACCATTGTGTTCGAGCACCACCGCGATCGCATATTGCGGATTGTCGTGCGGGGCGAAGCCGACGAACAAAGCGTGGTCGCGCATCTTGAACGGCAATTGGCCGTTCTTGATGACGCCGGTGCTGCGCCGTTCCGCCATGGTGATGCGGCGCACCTGCGCGGTGCCGGTCTTGCCGGCGATCGCCACCCCGGGGACGAGCAGCCGCGCCGCCGCGCCGGTGCCGCCCTGGTTGATCACACCGTACATCGCGTCACGGACAATCGCGAGATGTTCGGACGGGACCGGCAGTGCCGGGGCGTCGAGATGGACGTGACTGGCGAGCAGGCTCGGCTGCAACGCCCGCCCGGACGCGATCCGCGCCGCCATCACGGCGAGCTGCAACGGATTGGCGAGCACATAGCCCTGGCCGATCGAGGCGTTGAGGCCATCGGCGACGGTCCAGGGATGTTTGTACTTGCGCAGCTTCCATTCCGAATCGGGAACGGTGCCGTAGCGCTGCGTCGCCAGCGGCAGGTCGAACTTCTGGCCGAGCCCGACCATCCGCGCCACCGGTGCGATCTTGTCATAGCCCTGGCGGCGGATCATCTCGTAGAAATAGATGTCGCAGCTCTGCTCGATCGCGCCCTTGAGGTCGAGCGGACCGTGGCCGCCCTTCTTGTGGCAGTGGAAGATGCCGGTGCCGACGCGCAGCGCACCCGAGCAGACGATCCGGTCGTGCGCGCCCACCCCGGCGGCAAGCAGCGCCAGGCCGTTCATCGGCTTGACCGTCGATCCCGGCGGATAGAGGCCCTGCGTCACCTTGTTCATCAGCGGCACGTGGTCGTCGTCGGACAGCATCTTCCATTCGAGATGGCTGATCCCGTCCGAAAAGCTGTTGGGGTCGTAGGCGGGCATCGACACCATCGCGAGCATCTCGCCCGTCCGGCAGTCGAGCACCACCGCCGACCCCGAATTGGAGCCGAGCCGGCGCGCCGCATATTCCTGCAGACCGGCATCGATCGTCAGCCGCTGCGTCTTGCCCGGCACGTCGGCACGGGTCGGCAGCTCGGCGACGACCTTGCCGCGCGCGGTCACCTCGACGCGCTTGGCCCCGGCGACGCCGCGCAGCAGCGGTTCGAGCTGCTTCTCCAGCCCGTCCTTGCCGAGCTTGAAGCCCGGCGTGACGAGCAGCGGGTCGTGCGTCTTCTTGAACTGTTCGGCATTGGCCGCGCCGACATAGCCGGTGAGGTGGGCGACCGCGGCACCCGCCGGATAGGCGCGCGCGAAGCCGCGCGTCGGCGCGACGCCGGGCAATTCGGGCTGGCGCAGGCTGATCGCGGCGAACCGGTCCCAGCTGATGTTCTCGGCGACCTGCACCGGCTGGAAACCGGCGGCGCCGTCGAGGTCGATCCGGATCCGCTCGACGTCGTCGGGGGTGAGATCGAGCAGCCGGGCGAGCAGCGCCAGCACGCGGTCGCGTCCGGCGTCGCCGCCCTCGAGCCGGTCGGGGATGATATCGATGCGGAAATCGGTGCGGTTGTTGGCGATCGGCGCGCCGTGGCGATCGACGATCCAGCCGCGGCGCGGCGGGATCATCGTCAGATTGACGCGATTGCTCTCAGCGAGAAGATTGTACTTCTCGTTCTGCGCGATCGCCAGCCAGCCCATCCGCCCGGCGAGCAGCAGCCCGACGCCGGCCTGCGCGGTGCCGAGCAACCAGGCGCGACGCGAGAAGCTGTAGGTCTGCATCGCCTCGGTGACCATCTTGGGCGAGCGGCGCATCATGCCGCATCTCCGCGGCGGCGGTCGATCCAGGCGACGGCGCGGACGGCGAGGGGGAAAAGCATTACCGTAATCACGATCTGCGCCAATAGCACGGGATCGACGTGCGCGCCGAGAGGCAGTGCGATCCAGCGGCCGACGGTCAGGCAAAAGGCGATGGCGCCGGTGGCGATCAGCCAGTCCTGCCAGAAATCGCGGAACACCAGACGCTGTTCGATCAGGTCGATGGCGATAAAGCACAAGGACCAGAGCAGCACCGACGAGCCGAGCGGCTGGCCGCTGACCAGATCGTCGAACAGCCCGAGCGGCGCCGCCGCCCATGGCCGCAGCGCGAACCGGGCGAGCAGCCGCCAGGTGAGCAGCAGCAGCAGCCCGAGCGGCGGCATCAGCGCGAGGCTGGCGACGACGGGCAGGATCGCGGTGACGGCCGAGGCGGCGATGACGCTGATCCATGGCAGCGCGCGCGCCCGGCCAGGCGGCAGCGGCAGTTCGAACGGCCGATAGTCGATCGTGTTGCGGGACATGGCGACGCTTCGCTGTTCGCTTAGCGCGCTGGCGCAGCGGGACTGACCGCCGGCCCGGCACGGGGCGGCAGCGGCGGCGGCATCGGCATGAACGGCCGTTCGACGATGACGAAATCGACCGCGTCGGGCGGCGCATAGGGGGTGGCGACGACGCTGTCCGACCCCGCGCGCTCGACCCGCGCTACGGGCACGCCGGGTGCGTAGAGACCGCCGATCCCCGAGCTGACGAACATGTCGCCGGGCGCGAAGCGCACGTTGGCCGCGCCGACCGAGCGGATGTCGACCCGGCCGTCGCCGCGCCCCGCCGCGATCGCGGGCAAGCCGTCGCGCGTCCGCCGCACCGGCACGAGGCTCTCGGGATCGGTGATCAGCAGCACCCGCGCCGCGATCGGCCCGGATTCGAGCACCCGGCCGACCAGCCCCTCCGGTCCCAGCACCGGCATGCCCGGCGTCACGCCCTGGACGCGGCCGGCGTTGAGCAGGGCGAAGCGGCGGCCGCTCGACGCGGTCGAGGCGACCAGCCGGGCGGTGAGCACCGGCTCCGGCGTGCGGTCGCGCACCCGCAGCAGGCCGCGCAGCCGGCGATTGTCATAGGCGATGACCCGCGCCTTGCTGAGCAAGGCGTCGTGGCGCTTCAGTTCGGCGCGCAATGCCGCATTCTCGCCATGGACGTTGATCCAGGTGCCGATCGCCTGCGGCACGGAGGCGATCGCATCCGTCCCGCTGTCGAGCAGGCTGGCGACGGGGGCGGTGACGCTCGCCACGGCCATCCGCGCGGCGCTGAACGCCGGCGGATTGAAGATCGAGGCGGCGAGCAAAGCGGCGCCGACCACCGCGCCCGCCACCGCGAGCACGTAGCCGAAGAACGCCGAATACTGCCGTCGCCGCGAGAAACCCGTGCGACGGTCGCGGGCAGGCGCCATGCGCCGAAATCCCCCCGTCTCGTGTGGAAACTAAGTCTGTATCAGCCGGTCTGGAGCACGCCGCGGAACATCGGATCCTCCAGCGCGCGCCCGGTGCCGAGCGCGACGCAGGTCAGCGGATCCTCGGCGACGGTGACCGGCAGGCCGGTCTCGTCGCGCAGCACCTCGTCCAGCCCTTCGAGCAGCGCGCCGCCGCCGGTCAGCACGATGCCCTGGTCGACGATGTCGGCGGCGAGTTCGGGCGCGGTATTCTCCAGCGCGACGCGCACGCCCTCGACGATCGTCGCGACCGGCTCGCTCAGCGCCTCGGCGATCTGGCCCTGGTTGATCTGGATCTCCTTGGGCACGCCGTTGACGAGGTCGCGGCCCTTGACGAAGATGATCTTGCCGATGCCGTCGGCGGGGGGGCGGGCGATGCCGACCTCCTGCTTGATCCGCTCGGCGGTCGATTCACCGATCAGCAGATTGTGGTTGCGGCGGACGTAGCTGACGATCGCCTCGTCCATCTTGTCGCCGCCGACGCGGACGCTGGTGGTATAGGCGAGGCCGCGCAGCGACAGCACCGCGACTTCGGTGGTGCCGCCGCCGATGTCGACGACCATGCTGCCGATCGGCTCGGTGACGGGCATGTCGGCGCCGATCGCCGCCGCCATCGGCTCCTCGATCAGATAGACCTGGCTGGCGCCGGCGTTGGAGGCGGCGTCACGGATCGCGCGGCGTTCGACCTTGGTCGAACCCGACGGCACGCAGATCACGATCTCCGGCCAGCGCGCGAACTTGCGCGGGCCGTGCACCTTGCGGATGAAATGCTTGATCATCTCTTCCGCGACGTCGATGTCGGCGATGACGCCGTCGCGCAACGGACGGATCGCCTCGATCGACCCCGGCGTCTTGCCCATCATCAGCTTGGCGTCGTCGCCGACCGCCTTGACCCGGCGCACGCCGTTGATCGTCTCCACCGCGACGACGGACGGCTCGTTGAGCACGATGCCGCGACCGCGGACATAGACCAACGTGTTGGCGGTGCCGAGGTCGATCGCCATGTCATGCGACATGAATTTGAAGAAGCGGGGTAAGGCCATCGGGCGCTAGGTTCCGTATGCGGGACGCGTGTTCGAGACACAGGGTTTCATGAGACCCGCCGCCGACCGTGTGGTCACAGTGTTCATCACGTTCAGCAGAAGGGCTCGCGGGAGGCCGTCGCTTGGTATAGAGGATGCGCGGTGTCAATACGCCGTCTGCCCGAACATCTCGTCAATCGAATTGCTGCCGGTGAAGTGGTGGAAAGGCCCGCCAGCGCGTTGAAGGAACTGGTCGAGAACGCGATCGACGCCGGCGCCACACGGATCGCGATAAGTCTTTCCGAGGGCGGACTTTCGCGCATCGACGTCGCCGACGACGGCTGCGGCATGACGCCGTCCGACATGGCGCTGGCGCTCGAACGGCATGCGACGTCGAAACTTCCCGACAGCCTGCTCGGCGACGATGGCGCGATCGATCGGGTGGCGACGCTCGGCTTCCGCGGCGAGGCGCTGCCGTCGATCGCCAGCGTCGCGCGGCTGACGATCGAGAGTCGAATCGCCGGCGCGGAGGGCTGGGCGCGCACCGTCGACAATGGCGTGCTCGTCCGCGAAGGGCCGGCCGCGCTGCCGCCGGGGACGCGGGTGATCGTCGAGGGGCTGTTCGCCCGGGTGCCGGCGCGGCGCAAGTTCCTGCGCTCGCCGCGCGCCGAATATGCCGCCTGCCTCGATGCGGTGCGGCGGCTGGCGATGGCGCGGTGCGACATCGCCTTCACGCTCGAACATGACGGCCGCCGCGCGCTGGCCGTGACGCTCGCCGAGGAACGGCCGGCGCGCGTCGCCGCGCTGACCGATCGCGCGCTCGCCGACAATGCGGTGCCGGTCGATCTCGAACGGCCGACCGAGGCGGGGGCGCTGGTGCTCGGCGGGGTGGCGAGCATCCCGACCTACAATCGCGGCGTCGCCGACCATCAATATCTGTTCGTCAACGGCCGCCCGGTGCGCGACCGGTTGCTGATGGGGGCGATCCGCGGCGCCTATGCCGAGATGCTGCCGCGTGACCGCCATGCGGTGGTCGCGCTGTTCCTCGACGTGCCGGCGAGCGAAGTCGACGTCAACGTCCACCCCGCCAAGACCGAGGTCCGCTTCCGCGACCCGGCGCTGGTGCGCGGCCTGATCGTCTCCGGCCTGCGCCGCGCGCTCGATGCCGCCGGGCATCGCAGCGTGCAGCGGCCGGCCGAGACGGCGTTGCAGATGTGGCATACCGGCCAGCCCGCCGGCCCGGCCGACGCCATCCGACCGGATGAGGCGGCCTTCGCCGCCAATGCGGCCCCGGCGCTGGCGGAGCTGGGGCAGGGCGTCCGCGACTATCGGCCGACCTTCTTCACCGCGCCGCCCGCCGCCCGCGCCGAGCCCGCCTGGGCGCCCCCGCCCGAGACGGTGTCGCATCCGCTCGGCGTCGCGCGCGGGCAGGTCGCCAAGACCTATATCGTCGCGGAGGCGGAAGACGGGCTGGTGCTGGTCGATCAGCATGCCGCGCACGAACGCCTCGTGCTCGAACGGATGCGCGCCGCGCTCGCCGGCGGCCGCATCGCGGCGCAGGCGTTGCTGATCCCCGAGGTGGTCGAACTCGATGAGCCGGCCTGCGACCGGCTGACCGCGCGGATCGGCGAGCTCGCCGAACTCGGCCTCGACCTCGAACGGTTCGGGCCGAGCGCGATGCTGGTCCGTACGACGCCGGCGCTGCTCGGCCAGGCCGACCCGACCGGGCTGGTCACCGATCTGGCCGATGAGCTCGCCGCGTTCGATTCGGCGCTGTCGCTGCGCGAGCGGCTCGATGCGGTGGCGGGGACGATGGCCTGCCACGGTTCGGTGCGCGCCGGCCGCATCCTCGGCGTCGCCGAGATGAACGCGCTGCTCCGCGAGATGGAGGCTACGCCGCATTCGGGGCAGTGCAATCATGGCCGGCCGACATGGGTGAAGCTGGCGCATGGCGATATCGAGCGACTGTTCGGGCGCCGCTGACCGCATCTTCGAAAAGCCAGGCCTCGGCGGCGGGGCGATCGTCGAAGAAGGCGACGTTGGCGCGACCCGGTTCGGGCAGGCGCAGGATCTGCTGACGGGCGAGCGAATGGTTGACGACGAAGGCGAGCCGCCGACTGCGCAACCGCGGATCGCGGACGATCCCGGTAAAGGCATCGACCACCTCGCGCGTCTGGATGCGCATGCCCGACGCGTCGATCAGGATCAGATGACCGTGGGGTGCGGCAGGGAGCTGTCCGCACGCCTCTTCACAGGCGGCGCGTAACGCGGCGACATCCTCGGTCAGGTAGAAGCCCGCGCAGGTCAGCGTCAGGAGGTGACGAGCGGGTTCGACGGCGATGTTGAATTGCGCTGGCATGGTCACATCCATTATGGACGCAATGTTTCTGCCTCGTTAATCCGATCGTGATCGAGATCAGCTTCGCCCGTCACGGACATGAAAAAGGCCGCCCGGATCGCTCCGGACGGCCTTTTCGATACGGCTGACGAAGGGCGATCAGCCCTGCGCCGGCGCCTCGTCGGCGCGGGCGGGCGACTCGGCGGTCGCGCCCGGCTCGGCGTTGGGATCGTAATCCTCGGTGAAGCCGGCCTCGTCACGCTCGAACATCGACGACATGACGTCGACGCCCGATGCCTGCATCTCGGCCTCTTCGGGCGAGCGCGCGACATTGACCTTGACCACCACGGTGACTTCCGGATGGAGCGCGACGCGCACGTCGTACAGGCCGATCGACTTGATCGGCTTGTCGAGCACGACCTGCGCCTTGGTCACCTTGTGGCCGTCGGCGACCAGCGCCTCGACCAGATCGCGGACCGCGACCGAACCGTAGAGCTGGCCGGTGTTCGATGCCTGACGGATCAGCGTGACCGACGCGTCCTTGAACGAGACCGCTTCCTTCTCGGCTTCGCCGCGACGGTTGGCGTTCTCGCTCTCGATGCGGGCGCGGTTCGCCTCGAACACCTTGCGGTTGGCTTCGTTGGCGCGCAGCGCCTTCTTGTTCGGCAGCAGGAAGTTACGGGCGAAACCGTCCTTGACCTTCACCACGTCGCCGATGGCGCCGAGCTTCTCGACGCGCTCAAGCAGAATGACGTCCATTGATCGGACTCCTTACTTAACGACGTAGGGCAGCAGGCCCAGGTGACGGGCACGCTTGATCGCCTGGGCGAGCTCGCGCTGCTTCTTGGCGCTCACCGAGGTGATGCGCGACGGGACGATCTTGCCACGCTCGGACACGAAGCCCTGCAGCAGGCGGACGTCCTTATAGTCGATCCGCGGCGCATCCTTGGCGCTGAACGGGCACGACTTGCGGCGGCGGAAAAACGGACGCGCCATTATGCGGCCTCCTCTTCACGGTCACGACGGGGAGCACGATCGCCACGGTCGCCGCGCGGCGCGCCATCACGGCCGCCCTCGCGATCGCCGCGACGCTCACGGTCACGCTCCTGCTTGCGCATCATCACGGTCGGGCCGTCTTCCAGCGTGTCGACCTTGACGGTCATGTAGCGGATGACGTCTTCGTTGATCTGCGTCTGGCGCTCCAGCTCGGCCACGACATGGCCGGGGGCGTCGATCTCGAGCATGACGTAATGCGCCTTGCGGTTCTTGGCGATGCGATACGCGAGGCTGCGCAGGCCCCAGGTCTCGGTCTTGACGACCTTGCCGCCATTGTCTTCGATGATCTTGGTGGCGGTTTCCGCCAGCGCGTCCACCTGCGCCTGTGCCAGATCCTGGCGCGCAAGGAACGTGTGCTCGTACAGAGCCATGCCTTGTCCTTCGTTGGCCGATCGCTGACGCCGCCCCATGCGACGCCCCTCCGGCTGTCTTCGTCCACGTAAAAACCGGGGCGGAGAGACTGGCTCCCCACCCCGGTTGGCATTCTCATACGCGACCTGCCTCAAAAAGCAAGCGCGTCACCCGGTTCAGCGGAACGAGCGCTGGATCACCCGGACGATCGTGCCGTTGTTGCGGACCAGGATCGCGTCATTGCCCGAGCGCGCCCAATATTGCCCGCGGCCAGGCGCGGCGAGGCGATAGGTGCGATAGTCGCGGACGACGCGATAGTTGGTCGCATGGCGGCGATCGAAGCGCTGGCCGACGCGCCATGCCTGCGGGCCGGTGTTGCGGACGGTGGTGCGCTGCGTCACGACGGTGCGGCCGTTGGGGCGCTCCTTGACGGTGGTGACGGTGCGCTCGCGCTGGACCGGCGCCGCATCGGCGGCGGCGACCGCCATCGGGCTGGCGACCAACGTGGCGGCGATGGCGCTCATCAACAGCTTCTTCATGTTCAACACTCCCATTGTCAAAACCGGCGCCGTCGCCGGCGTCACGACAGAAGATGGGTGCGACCTGTCGCAAACCTCTCCCGCCGATCCGCCAAAACGGTCGCAGGGTGTCGCAACTCCAATGGGTTCGTTCAGGTTGCGTGGGGGCCGCAGCGGCCCTAGTGGCGCGCTCCTGCAATCAAGGGAGTGGCACGATGCGGGCATTCATCTTCCCCGGCCAGGGCAGCCAGGCGGTCGGCATGGGCAAGGCGCTGGCCGAGGCGAGCGCGGTCGCGCGCGAGGTGTTCGGCGAGGTCGACGAGGCGCTCGGCCAGAACCTCTTCCGGCTGATGACCGACGGCCCGGCGGAGGAGCTCCAGCTCACCGCCAATGCGCAGCCGGCGATCATGGCCAATGCGATCGCGACGTTGCGCGTCGCCGAGCGCGAGGGCGGCCTCCGCCTCGCCGACACGGCCGATTACGTCGCCGGCCACAGCCTCGGCGAATATGGCGCGCTGTGCGCGGCGGGGGCGATCGATCTCGCCACCACCGCGCGGCTGCTGCGCCTGCGCGGTCAGGCGATGCAGGCGGCGGTGCCGGTCGGCGAGGGCGCGATGGCGGCGCTGCTCGGCGCCGATCTCGCCAGGGCGCAGGCGATTGCGGAGGCTGCGGTGGCGGCGGTCGCGGCGGAGGGCGGCGGCGATCTGGTCTGTACCGTCGCCAACGACAATGATCCGTCGCAGGTGGTGATCTCCGGCCACCGCGCCGCGATCGAGCGTGCGGTCGCGCTCGCCAAGGAGCATGGCGCCAAGCGTGCGGTGCTGCTGCCGGTTTCCGCGCCTTTCCACTGCCCGCTGATGCAGCCCGCCGCCGAGGCGATGCAGGCGGCGCTCGCCGACGCGCGCATCGCCGCGCCGCTGGTGCCGGTCTATGCCAACGTCGACGCCGCGCCGATCGCCGACCCCGACGCGATCCGCGCCGCGCTGGTCCGCCAGGTGACGGGGATGGTCCGCTGGCGCGAATCGGTGCTGGCGATGGCCGAGGGCGGCGTGACGCAGTTCGTCGAATTCGGCGGCAAGGTCCTCGCCCCCATGGTCAAACGCATTGCCCCCGACGTCGAGGCGATCAGCGTCGTCACCATGGACGACATCGAGGATTTCCTTAAACGGGTGTAATGTTCACGCGAAGACGCGACGACGCGAAGATGGTGGAGCTCGAGGCGGCTGCTTCGGACGTCATCGACGTTTCTTTACGACTTCACCGTGAGTTAGGGCCAGGCCTGCTGGAAAGCGTCTACGAAACCGTGTTGGCGGCCAAGCTCACCAAGCTCGGCTATGACGTCCGCCGGCAGGTTCCGGTGTCGTTCGAATTCGAGGAGCTATGGTTCGAGGTCGCTTTCCGGATCGATCTGGTCATCGCCAGTGCCCTGCTCGTTGAAATCAAGTCGGTCGAGCGGTTGAACGCCGCTCATGCGAAGCAACTGCTCACTTATCTAAGACTTACCAAGCAGCCCCTCGGGCTGCTTATCAATTTCGGAGGTGCGACGCTCAAGGAGGGGCTGCGACGTATCGTCAACGGCCACACCCCCTCCGCGTCTTCGCGTCTTCGCGTGAACCAACAAGGATAGGACATGTTCGATCTCACAGGTATGACCGCATTGGTGACGGGCGCGTCGGGCGGAATCGGCTCGGCCATCGCCACCGCGCTGGCGGGGCAGGGGGCGCGGCTGGCGGTGTCGGGGTCGAATGCCGACAAGCTGGAGGCGTTTCGCGCCGGGCTGGGCGGCGATCACGTCGCGGTGCCGTGCGATCTGTCGGACGCCGCCGCGGTCGATGCTCTGGTGCCGCAGGCGGTCGCCGCGCTGGCCGGGCGGATCGACATCCTCGTCAACAACGCCGGCGTCACCCGCGACAATCTGGCGATGCGGATGAAGGACGAGGAATGGGATCAGGTGATCCGCGTCAACCTCGAAGCCGCCTTCCGGCTGATCCGCGCCTCCGCCAAGCCGATGATGAAGCAGCGGTTCGGCCGCGTCGTCTCGATCACCTCGGTGGTCGGGCAGACCGGCAATCCGGGCCAGGCGAATTATGCCGCGTCGAAGGCGGGGCTGGTCGGCATGTCCAAGGCGCTCGCGCAGGAGCTCGCCAGCCGCAACATCACCGTCAATTGCGTCGCCCCCGGCTTCATCCGCTCGGCGATGACCGACGCCTTGCCCGAGGCGCAGAAGACCGCGCTGCTCGGCCGGATCCCGGCGGGCGACCTCGGCAATGGCGGGGACATCGCCGCCGCGGTGGTCTATCTCGCCAGCCGCGAGGCCGGATACGTCACCGGCCAGACCTTGCACGTCAACGGCGGTATGGCCATGATCTGACCGGGTTGCGGCTCGATCCGGATCGATCGACCTTAACAGACGCTTGCCACCCGCACGCCTGCGTTCTACGGGCGTTCGGGAGAAACGAAACACCCCCAAAGCGAAGAGGGACTATACCATGAGCGAGACCGCCGACCGCGTGAAGAAGATCGTCGTCGAGCATCTCGGCGTCGAAGCCGACAAGGTGACCGAGGACGCGAGCTTCATCGACGACCTGGGCGCCGACAGCCTCGACATCGTCGAGCTCGTCATGGCGTTCGAGGAGGAATTCGGGGTCGAGATCCCCGACGATGCCGCCGAGAAGATCACGACCGTCAAGGACGCGATCACCTATATCGACGAGCACAAGGGCTGAGCCTTCGGCTTGCCCGCGCCCGCTGAGGGCCGGATTTGAACGGCTCCCCGTCCCCGATTATGTGGGCGGGGGGCCGTTTTTCGTAAGAGCCGCCCGCCCCGTCGGGTGGCGTCGTGTGAGATGGAATGGAGTAAGGGTATGCGGCGCGTTGTCGTAACCGGTCTGGGGCTGGTCACTCCGCTTGGCGCGGACGTCGAGACCGCCTGGGCGAACCTGATCGCGGGCAAGTCGGGCGCGGGGCCGATCACGCGCTTCGACGCCTCCGACCAGAAATGCACGATCGCCTGCGAGGTGAAGCCGGCGGATCATCCTTATGGCTTCGATCCCGACAAGCGCGTCGATCACAAGGTCCAGCGTCAGGTCGATCCCTTCATCGTCTACGGCATCGATGCCGCCGGGCAGGCGCTCGAGGATGCCGGCCTGACCGAGATGAGCGAGGCGGAGCGGTTCCGCGCCGGCTGTTCGATCGGTTCGGGCATCGGCGGCCTGCCGGGGATCGAAAGCGAATCGCTCGTCCTCGCCGAAAAGGGGCCGAAGCGGGTCAGCCCGCATTTCGTCCATGGCCGGCTGATCAACCTGATCTCGGGTCAGGTCTCGATCAAATACGGGTTGATGGGGCCGAACCACGCGGTGGTGACCGCCTGTTCGACCGGCGCGCATTCGATCGGCGATGCGGCGCGGATGATCGCGCTCGACGATGCCGACGTGATGCTTGCCGGCGGATCGGAAAGCACCGTCTGCCCGATCGGCATCGCCGGCTTCGCCGCGGCGCGCGCGCTCAACACCAGCTTCAACGATCGCCCCGAACAGGCGAGCCGTCCCTATGACCGCGACCGCGACGGTTTCGTGATGGGCGAGGGCGCCGGCGTCGTCGTGCTCGAGGAATATGAGCACGCCAAGGCACGCGGCGCGAAAATCTATTGCGAGGTCGTCGGTTACGGCCTGTCGGGCGACGCCTTCCACGTCACCGCGCCGGAACCCGAAGGCTCGGGTGCCTATCGGTCGATGGAGATGGCGATCCGCAAATCGGGGCTCGCACTGTCGGATATCGACTATATCAACGCCCACGGCACCTCGACGATGGCGGATATGATCGAGCTCGGCGCGGTGAAGCGGTTGTTCGGCGATGCGATCGGCGGACTGTCGATGAGCTCGACCAAGTCGGCGATTGGGCATCTGCTCGGCGGCGCCGGCGCGGTGGAGAGCATCTTCTGCATCCTCGCGATGCGCGACCAGATCGTGCCGCCGACGCTCAACCTCGACAATCCGTCGGAGGGCGCGGAAGGCGTCGATCTCGTGCCCCATGTCGCGCGCAAGCGGGAGGTGCGGGCGGTGCTCAACAATTCGTTCGGCTTCGGCGGCACCAACGCCTCGCTGGTGATGAAGACGATCTGAGCCGATGCGCAAGGTCGGCTGTCTCGGTCTGCTGATCGGCCTCGTCGCGCTGGTCGCGGCGTTCCTCGTCGTACAGGGCTGGGGCGGTGCCGGCCCGGCGCCGCGGACGCTGACCGTGCAGGTGGCGGAGGGCAGCAGCCTCGCCGGCGCGGCGCGCGCGCTGGAGAAAGCCGGGGCGATCCGCTCGGCCGGCCGCTTCCGCCTGCTCGCGCGCGTGTTCGGCTCGGGCGAGCCGATCAAGGCGGGCGAATATCGCATCCCCGCCCACACCAGCGCCGCCGACATTCTCAAGATGCTACAGGGCGGCAAGGTGCTGCAGCGGCTGGTGGTGGTGCCGGAGGGCTATCCGTCGGTGCTGGTGCATGATGCGCTGATGAAGGCGGACGGCCTCACCGGTGACGTCGCGGTGCCGGCGGAGGGGTCGGTGCTGCCCGACAGCTATGCCTTCCAGCGCGGCGACACGCGGGCGAGCGTCGTCGCGCGGATGCAGACGGCGATGCGCGACTATCTCGCCGCCGCCTGGGCGAAGCGCAAGCCGGGCATCGCGGTGACGACGCCGGCGCAGGCGGTCATCCTCGCCTCGATCGTCGAGAAGGAAACCGGCAAGCCGGCCGAGCGGCGCATGGTCGCGGCGGTCTACGGCAACCGGCTCAAGCGCGGCATGCCGTTGCAGGCGGACCCGACGGTGATCTATCCGATCACCAAGGGGCGGCCGCTCGGCCGGCGCATCCTGCGGTCCGAATTGCAGGCAAAGAACGGCTATAACACCTATGCCGAGGCGGGATTGCCGATCGGCCCGATCGCCAATCCCGGCCGCGCGTCGATCGATGCGGTGCTCGATCCGCAGGCGACCAACGCGCTCTATTTCGTCGCGGACGGCACCGGCGGTCACGTCTTCGCCGACACGCTCGCACAGCATAACGCCAATGTGCAGAAATGGTATGCGATCCGCCGTCAGCGCGGCGAGATGTAACGGTCAGCGCGCCAGACCATCCGCCCGCAGCCGTGCCGCCAATTTCATCCGGGACGATGCGGCGAGCGCGCGGCAGGCGCCGGGTGCGGTGCGGAACCGGTCGGTGGCGCCGTCCTGATCGGCGTGGGCGGTGATCAGCAGATCGCAGGGCATTGATTGCATCACCCGGTAACTGTGGCGGAAGCCCGCGACGATCGGACGGCTCGCCGCGGCGGTGTAGCGATAGCCGTCGCTCGATACCGGGTTGAGGCTCGCCGCGAAGACGATCGCCTTGCACGTCATCGCCTGGCAGGCGCGCCAGCTCCAGCTCATGCTGCCCATCGTATGCCCCGGCGTCGCATGCGCGGTGACCGCGGTATCGCCGAGCGTCACCCGTTCGCCGTCGCGGATCACCCGGACGGCGGCGACGGCGGGGAAGCGGCTGTCATAGCCGCGCTGTGGATCGTCGGCGGCGAGCCGGCCGCTGCGCAGCCCTTCGGCGCCCCGCGCACTGGCGATGACCGTCGCGCCGGTCGCCCGGACGAGCGCGGCAAGGCCGCCGGCATGATCGAAATGCGGTTCGGTGCTGAGGATATAGCGGATGTCGCGCGGGTCGAAGCCGAGCCTTCTGACATTGGCGAGGATCGCATCGGCCGCCTGCGGCAGCGCCCCGTCGATCAGGATCAGCCCCTCGCCGGTATCGATCAGCGCGACGTTGAGCCCGCCGAAGCCGACCAGATAGCTTTTCCCGAAGACGCGCACCGGCGGTCGCGGCGCGAGCCATTCGGCGGCATGATCCGACGCGATCGGGCGGGTCAGCGGATCGTCGACCGGCGCGGCGGTCTGGGGCGTGAGCAAGGCGGCGAGCAGGCTGGCGATCATTCGGGCGTCTCCTTTGGCCATCGCATGCCCGTCGCGCCGGGGGCGTACAAAGCATCTTCCCTCGCGCGAGCCATGAGCATTATTCATGACGACATGGATCGCGCCCAGCTCCCGCTCAACGCCCTGCGCGCCTTCGAGGCCTCCGCGCGGCACCTCAACTTCACCCGCGCGGGGATCGAATTGTGCGTCAGCCAGGGCGCGGTGAGCCATCAGGTCGCGGCGTTGGAGCTCCGTCTGGGGACGCGGCTGTTCCGCCGCCTGCCGCGCGGGCTGGCGCTGACCGACGACGGGCAGGCGCTGGTGCCGGTGCTCGCCGAGACGTTCGACCGGATCGGCGCGACGCTCGACCAGTTCGCCGGCGGGCGCTTCCAATATACGCTGGCGCTCGGCGTCGTCGGCACCTTCGCGACCGGCTGGCTGTTGCCCCAGCTCGATGATTTCGCCGCGCGTCACCCCCACATCGACGTCCGCCTGTCGATCAACAACAATCGCGTCGACCTGGCGGGGGAGGGGCTCGACGGCGCGATCCGCTTCGGCGACGGCGCGTGGCACGGGACGCAGGCGGAGCCGTTGCTCGCCGCGCCGCTGACCCCGCTCTGTGCACCGAGGATTGCCGCGCGCTTGCAGGCGCCCGGCGATCTGGCGCGCGAGCGGCTGCTGCGCTCCTATCGGGTCAGCGAATGGGAAAGCTGGTTTGCCGCCGCGGGACTGGCGGCGCCGGCGTTGCGCGGGCCGATGTTCGACAGTTCCGCGGTGATGGCCGGCGCGGCGATGGCGGGACTGGGCGTCGCGCTCGCCCCCCGCGCGATGTTCCTGCGTGAACTCGCCGCCGAACAGCTCGTCCAGCCGTTCGGTCTCGAGATCGACGCGGGGCGCTATTGGCTGACGCATCTGCTGTCGCGCAAGCCGGGGCTGGCGATGGCGGCGTTCCGCCAGTGGCTGGTCGCGGCGGCGGCATGACCGCCGCCGCGTACGATCAGCGCTTGAGCGCGCTGGCGGCGCGGGCCTTGGCCTCGACCTCTGCCATCGTGCCGCCGGTGACCCAGCTGCCGCCGACGCACAGCACCGGATCGAAGGCGAGCCAGTCGGGTGCGCTCGTCTCGGTAATGCCGCCGGTCGGGCAGAAGCGGCATTGGTAGAAGGGAGCGGCGAGCGCTTTTAGCGCCTTCAGGCCGCCCGAGGTCTCCGCCGGGAAGAACTTGAAATGCGTCAGGCCGAGGTCGAGGCCGCGCATGATGTCACCCGCGGTGGCGGTACCGGGCAGATAGGCGACGCCGGCGTCGAGGATCGGCGTGGCGAGCCGCTCGGTCAGGCCCGGCGAGACGATGAATTCGCAGCCGGCGTCGATCACCTGCCGCGCCTGCGCCGCGTTCACCACCGTGCCCGCGCCGACGATCGCGCCCGGCACGCGCTTCATCTCGGCGATCGCCTCCATCGCCGCGCCGGTGCGCAGCGTGACTTCGAGCACCCTGAGCCCGCCGGCGACGAGCGCCTCGGCGAGCGGACGGGCGGTGGCGGCGTCGTCGATCACCAGAACCGGGATGACGGCGCTGGTCTGCATGATGGTGGCGATATCGGTCATGACGCGAGGGCCTTTTATGCGTGGTCTTGGGCGAAGGCCGCAGCGGCGCCGAACAGGCCGGGCTGCGGATGGGTGATGAGCTTGACGGGGATGCCCGCCATCATGTTCTGGAACCGGCCCTTGGCGACGAAGCGCTGATCAAAGCCGGAGCGGATCAATTTGTCCTTGATGCGCAGGCCGAGCCCGCCGGCGATCACCACCGCCTTGGCCCCCTGCGCCAATGCGAGGTCGCCCGCGACCGCGCCGAGCGCGAGGCAGAAGCGATCGAGCGCGGCGAGCGCGATCGAATCGGTGCCGTCGAGCGCCTCGGTCCAGATCGTCTTGTCGTCGCGGCTCGGCACCGGCCGGCCCTCGAGCTCGGCGAGCGTCTCGTACAGGGCGACGATGCCCGGTCCTGAGCAGATCCGCTCCGCCGACACGCGCGTATAGGTACGGCGCAGCCGCTTGACGACCGCATCCTCGATGCCGTCGAGCGGCGCGTAATCGACATGGCCGCCTTCGGTCGGCAGGACGTGATAGACGCCCTTCGCCTTGTAGACCTGCGCGACGCCGAGCCCGGTGCCCGGACCGCAGACGGTCGTCACGCCCTCCGTGGGGAGCGGGCGGTCGGGGCCGCAGAGATGTTCGAAATCGGCATCGGGCAATTGCGCGACGGCATGGCCGACCGCACCGAAATCGTTGATGACGGTATAGATGTCGGCGCCGAGCCGCTCGGGGATCAGCGACGGGCGGATCACCCAGGGATTGTTGGTCAGGCGGATGATGTCGCCGGTGATCGGCGAGGCGACGGAGATCGCCGCGGCGCGGGGCAGCGGCGTACCGTGGCGCGCGGCGAATGCCTGCCACGCGGTCTGCAGGCTGGCGTGCTCCGCGGTCTTGAGCGTCACCGGCTCGCCGAGCGAGACGACCCGGCCGTCCTCGACCTCCGCGATCGCGAAGCGGGCGTGGGTGCCGCCGATATCGACGCTGACGAGCTGCATGGGTCTTCTCTCCTGATCATCCTATGTGTGTTGCTGCGAAGGCAGGAACCCAGGGTAGACGGGCGGTGCGCCCGCGATTCTGGGCTCCCGCTTCCGCAGGAGCACGGTCGTTACAATCCTGCCGCGGCGAGCATGCCGGATGCGCCCTTTTCGGCCTCGTCGGCGAGCCCGCGGAACATCGCGAACAATTCACGCCCGGTGCCGCTTGCCGCGCCGGGTGCGTCGCACAGCGGGCGCGCCAGCCATTCGGCGGGGTCGACCAGCGCATCGAGCGTGCCGTTGAGCGCATCGACACGGATGATGTCGCCGTCGCGGATCTTGCCGATCGCGCCTTGGCCGAGCGCCTCGGGCGAGCAATGGATCGCGCAGGGCACCTTGCCGCTCGCCCCCGACATGCGGCCGTCGGTGACCAGCGCCACCTTGAAGCCGCGGTTCTGCAAGACGCCGAGCGGCGGGGTCAGCTTGTGCAGCTCGGGCATGCCGTTGGCGCGCGGGCCCTGGAAGCGGACGACGACGACCATATCCTGCTCCAGCTCACCGCGCTTGAACGCCTCGAGCACGTCGAGCTGGTCGTGGAAGACGCGCGCCGGCGCCTCGATCACCCAGCGGTCGCGATCGACCGCGGAGACCTTGATGCAGGCGCGGCCGATGTTGCCGGCGAGGATGCGCATCCCGCCATCGGGCGAGAAGGCTTCGCCGACCGGGCGCAGGATCGTCGTGTCGCCGCTGTCGCCGACCGGCTGCCAGCTGAGTGCCTCGTCGACGATCACCGGCTTTTCGGCATAGACGGCGAGGCTGTCGCCGCTCACCGTGGTGATGTCGCCATGCAGCAGGCCGGCCGCCAGCAATTCGCGCACGACGAAGGGCATGCCGCCCGCCGCCTCGAAAGCGTTCACGTCGGCGGCACCGTTCGGATAGACGCGCGCGATCAGCGGCACCGCGCGGCTGAGCCGGTCGAAATCCTCCCAGTCGATGACGATCCCCGCCGCGCGGGCGATCGCCGGCACGTGGAGCAGATGGTTGGTCGAGCCGCCGGTGGCGAGCAGGCCGACCGCCGCATTGACGATCGCGCGCTCGTCGACGCAATGGCCGAGCGGCCGGTAATCGTCGCCGCGCCAGCCGATGCCCGCGAGCCGGTGCACCGCGGCGCGGGTCAGCTCCTGGCGCAACTTGGTGCCGGGATTGACGAAGGCGGCGCCCGGCATGTGCAGGCCCATCACCTCCATCATCATCTGATTGGTGTTGGCAGTGCCGTAGAAGGTGCAGGTGCCCTTGCCGTGATAGGCCTGTATCTCGGCGTCGAGCAGCTCCTCACGCCCGGCCTTGCCCTCGGCATAGGCCTCGCGCACCGCCGCCTTGGCCTTGTTGGGCAGGCCGGAGGGCATCGGGCCGCCGGGGATCAGCACCATCGGCAGATGGCCGAAGCGCAACGCGCCCATCAGCAGCCCCGGCACGATCTTGTCGCAGATGCCGAGCAGCGCGGCGCCCTCGAACGTGCCGTGGCTGAGCGCGACCGCGGTGGCGAGCGCGATCGTGTCGCGGCTGAACAGCGACAGCTCCATGCCGGCATAGCCCTGCGTCACGCCGTCACACATCGCCGGGGTCGCCCCCGCCACCTGCGCGGTCGCGCCGACCTCGCGCGCCCAGACCTTCATGAGTTCGGGATAGCGGTAATAGACGGCATGCGCGCTCAGCATGTCGTTATAGGCGGTGACGATGCCGATGTTCATGCCGCTGCCGGCGCGCAGCGTGTCGCGATCCTCCTCGGTGCCGGCATAGGCATGGGCGAGATTGGCGCAGCCGAGCTGCGGGCGGCGGGCGCCCGTCTCGCGCTCGCGCTCGATCAGCGCCAGATAGGCGCTGCGGCGCTCGCGCGATCGTTCGATGATGCGATCGGTGACGGCGAGGACTTCGGGGTTCATGACGCGGATCCTGGGGAGGGGCGACCGGGCGGCGGTTACGGCGCCCAGTGGATGTCGACGGGCAGCTCGGCGTCGGCGAGGACGCGGCCGATCGGATAGGCGGACGACGGACCCTGTTTGATCGCCGTTTCGATCACGTCGCGCTTGGCCTGTCCGGTCACCGCGATCATCAGCGCGCGCGCGGTGACGATGCCCTCGCGCGACAGCGTGACGCGCGGCACCGGCGCTTCGGCGGGGAGCGGATCGGGCATCACGCCCAAGGCACGGCGCTCCTTGGGGCCGGCCAACGCCTCGTCGAAATCGGGACCGGGGAAGATCGAGGCGGTATGGCCGTCGCCGCCGACGCCGAGCAGGCAGAGGTCGAGCGGCCAGTGCAGGTCCTGCATCAGCGCATCCGCCGAACGGCCGGCGGACTTATAGTCGGCGGTCGCCTGCGGCACGATCGGGATGACGCGTGCGCCCTTGGGGATGAAGGTCTTGCCGATCATCGTCACGTTGGACAGCGGGTCGCCGAGCGGCACGATGCGCTCGTCGGTGGGGACGATCGTCACCCGCTTCCAGTCGATCTTCGCCTTGGCGATATGACCGTAGATCGGGATCGGCGTCTTGCCGCCCGGCAGCGCGATCACCGCCGCACCGCGCGCGTCGATCGCCGCTTCGATGATGAACTGGATATCCCCGGCGACGGCGGCGGCCATTTCCGCCGCATCGTCATACTCCCACCATTCGATCTCGGTCATGTCTCTGCTTTCGTTCGGTCGGCGTGCCGCTCCGATAGACCGGACGGCCACGCAAGGTAAGGGGCCGCGCATACGTATGGGCGGCGGGATGGGGTTCATGGTCCGTCATCCCGGACGTGTTCCGCGGTCCACCCATCCGCAGAGGGCAAGGCTTGGGCCGCATGCCTTTCGCCCCGCCGCAGGGTGCACACGAAACGGGGCCGGGGTGACGATTGGGCCGGGAGGGTGGCTAAAGCCTCAGTCGTCCTGCCAGGTCACGCCGTCGCGCTCGGTCAGCGCGATCGCGCCGGCGGGGCCCCAGGTGCCGGCGGCATAATGTTTGGGCTTGGTCTGATTGGCGTCCCAGCCGGCGCGGATCGAATCGATCCACGTCCACTGTGCCTCGACCTCGTCGCGGCGGACGAACAGCGTCTGGTCGCCCTCGATCAGGTCGAGCAGCAGCCGCTCATAGGCGATGCGCCGCCGCGACCCGGCGAATTCGGCGTCCATGCTGAGGTTGAGCGGCACTTCGCGCAGGCGGATGCCGTCGCGGTCGAGGCCCGGCTCCTTGGCCATCACCAGCAGCTGGACATATTCCTCCGGCTGCAACCGGATCACCAGCGTGTTCGGCTGGAGCACGCCGCCGCGGCCCGAGAACATCGAATGCGGCACCGGCTTGAACTGGATCGCGATCTCGCTGCGCCGCTTGGCCATGCGCTTGCCGGTGCGCAGGTAGAAGGGCACGCCCTGCCAGCGCCAATTGTCGATATGCGCCTTGATCGCGACGAAGGTCTCGACGTTGCTGTCATAGCCGAGCTCGTCGTCATAGCCCTTGACGACCTTGCCGCTGACCGCGCCTTCCTCATACTGGCCGGTGACGGTGCAGGACGGCACGTCTTCCGGCGTGAACTTGCGCAGCGACCGGAACACCTTGGCCTTCTCGTCGCGGATCGCGGCGCCGTCGTAGAGCGCCGGCGGCTCCATCGCGATCAGCGCGACGAGCTGGAGCATATGGTTGGCGACCATGTCGCGCAGCGCGCCCGCGCCCTCGTAATAGCCGGCGCGATCTTCCAGCCCGACGGTCTCGGCGATGGTGATCTGGACGTTATCGATCCCCTGCGCGTTCCACACCGGCTCGAAGAAGGAATTGCCGAAGCGCAAGGCGAGGATGTTCTGCACCGTCTCCTTGCCGAGATAGTGATCGATGCGGAAGATCCGGTCTTCCGGAAAGACAGCGGCGACGGTGTCGTTGATCTCGCGGCTGGAGGCGAGGTCGTAGCCGAGCGGCTTTTCGAGCGCGATGCGCACCGTCTCGCCGGCGAGGCCGACGCTCTCCAGACCCTTGACCGCCGGCTCGAACAGCGACGGCGCGGTCGACAGATAGATGGCGAGGCCGCCCGACACGTCGCCGACCTTTTCGGCGAGCGGTGCGAAACTGGTCGGATCGGACAGGTCGGCCGGCTGGAAGAACAGCCGTTCGAGGAAGCTCGCGATCTTCTCATCGTCCTTGCGGTCGGCGGCTAGGAACTGGCCGAGCGCCTTCTGGACGAAGGCGCGGAAGGCGTCGTCATTCTGGTCGCCGCGTGCCGAGCCGACGATCGTCAGCCCCGCCGGCAGCAGCCCGTCGGCGTGCAGGCCGTAGAGCGACGGCCACAGCATCCGCTGGGCGAGGTCACCGGTCGCTCCGAACAGGAGCAGCTTGCCGACGGGATTGCGCTGCATGACGGTCCTTCTGGTTACACGATCAGGCCGGCCAGGGGATCGAGCCCGGCCATGATGTTGAGATTCTGCACGGCGGCGCCGCCGGCGCCCTTGCCGAGATTGTCGAGCGTCGCGATCAGCCGTACCTGGCCGCTCGTCGCATTGCCGCAGACGCGCAACGTCATCCGGTCGGTGCCGCTATTCTCCTCGATCGTCACCGCGGCGACGTCGCCCGGCGCGACGCTGATCAGCGCGCTGTCCGCATAAGCGGCGGCGAGCGTATCCTCGACCGCGGCGAGGCTCGGCCGGCCGGGCAGTTGCGCGAGCGCGAGCGGCACCTCGCCGAGCATGCCGCGGTTGAGCCGCGCCACCGCGGGCGCGAACACCGGTGGATGCGCGAGGCCGGCATGCGCGCGCATCTCGGGCAGATGCTTGTGGCCGAGGCCGAGCGCATAGGCACGCAGCGCGGTATCGGCCTCGCCGGTTTCGAACTCGGCGATCATCGCCTTGCCGCCGCCCGAATAGCCCGACACCGCATTATAGGTGAGCGGCCAGTCCGCGGGGATCAGCCCGGCGCGTACCAGCGGCGCGACCAGCGCGAGAAAGGCGGTCGGATAGCAGCCGGGATTGGCGACGAAGCGCGCCGCCGCGATCCGCTCGCTCTGCCCCGCGGCCAGTTCGGGAAAGCCATAGGTCCAGCCCGGCGCGACCCGGTGCGCCGATGAGGCGTCGATCAGTCGCGTATGGCCACTGGCGACCAGCGCCGCCGCCTCGCGCGCCGCATCGTCGGGCAGGCAGAGGATGGCGATATCGGCGTCGTTGAGCGCCTCCGCCCGCGCCGCGGCATCCTTGCGCCGCGCCTCGTCTAGGGTGACGACGGTGAGATCGGCGCGACCGCTCAGCCGTTCGCGGATGTCGATGCCGGTGGTGCCGACCGCACCGTCGATGAAGACCGTGACGCTCATGACGCGGCCCGATCGAGCAAGGCGCGATCGACATACCCGACGAGGCCGTGCGTGGTGGCGCGACCCCAGGCATGGCGTCCGGCGAGTTCGAGCACCTCGAACGGTTCGCCCGCGTCGAGCGCGCCGAGCGGGTCGCTCAGTCCGCGATCGGCGAAGATCGTCCCGGCGGCGGTGGCGACCGCGGCGATGGGCGCGGCATAATGGGGTGCGAACACCCGTTCGGCGAGGCGTACGTCGGCAAGGTCGCCGCGCACCGCATGGGTGCGCGGATCGAGCGTGACCGACGGACCGGTGAGCGCGAACGCCTTACGCGAGGGCTGGCTGGAGCGACCGGGCGTCGCCTTCGCCAAGGAATTGCCCAAACTCTTCAAGAAATTCTGCCCCTTCGGATGTACGCGCGACGAAGATATTGCGCTTGTCGCTATCGTCGCGTTGCCGGCGCAGATAGCCGAGCGCACCCAGCCTGTTCAAGGCGCGCGTGACGACGGGCTTCGATACGTTGAGCGCCCGCGCCAGACCGCGCACGGTATGAGGCCCGGGGTTGAGGTAGACGAGCAGGAGCAGCGCCATTTGCCGATTGGTGAGATCGGGTTCCCCCGACCGCACATAGTCCACCAGGGCGCTCATCCATGTCGCGAGTGATTGCGCGGCAGTTCCCACGATCAAATATCCGTTTCTGCGCCGTTTTAGGAGCTTTGTTTCGCCTTCATAACGCCTCCGTGCGACGCTGGTTTCCCATAAATGAACGGCTCGGGTGAATAAGTCAGACGTCGCTATTGTTCCGCGTTGTTGCCCGACAATGGTTCGCTGCGGCGACCCGTCCGACCCCTCCGCCGCCGCCGCCGCCGCCATGGCGCGCTCGACGGTTGATCGCGCCGCGGGCCTCGCCTATGTGCCCGCCTTCATCCGAGTTTCCGGGACCATAGATGTTCACCTTCCTTCTTGTCGTTCACGCCATCATCGCCGCGGCGCTCGTCACGGTGATTCTGATGCAGCGGTCGGAGGGTGGTGGCCTCGGCATGGGCGGCAGCCCGTCGGGGCTGATGTCGGCGCGCGGCGCCGCCGACTTCCTGACGCGGATGACCTCGATCCTCGCGACGGTGTTCGTCTGCATGTCGATCGCGCTCGCGTTCATCGCCGCGCATCGGCAGACGCAGACGATCGACACCTCGCTCGCCCGCACGCCCGCGGCGGCCCCGGCGCCCGCACCCGCGCAGGATGCGGTGCCCAACGCCCCCGCCGATAACGGTGCGGTGCCGCTCCAGCGCTGACCGGATCATCCGTTCATCGTGAATCGCGCGCGGGCCTGCCGCGCGCGCTCTTGTCGTTCGACCCCATAACACGCTAGGCGATTCCTCCCATGGCGCGGTACATCTTCATCACCGGCGGCGTGGTTTCGTCGCTCGGCAAAGGCCTTATGGCGGCCTCTCTCGCAGCTTTGCTCCAGGCGCGCGGCTATCGCGTGCGGATCCGCAAGTTCGATCCCTATCTCAACGTCGATCCCGGCACGATGAGCCCGTATCAGCACGGCGAGGTCTATGTGACCGACGACGGTGCCGAGACCGATCTCGACCTCGGCCATTATGAGCGCTTCACCGGCGTGGCGTCGCGCCAGTCGGACAACGTCACTTCGGGCCGCATCTACAAGACGATCATCGAGCGCGAGCGGCGCGGCGACTATCTCGGGGCGACGGTGCAGGTGATCCCGCACGTCACCGACGCGATCAAGGCCTTCGCGCGGGCGGAGACCGACGACCTCGATTTCGTCCTGTGCGAGATCGGCGGCACCGTCGGCGACATCGAATCGCTCCCCTTCATCGAGGCGATCCGCCAGCTCAAGAACGAGGTCGGCCGCGGCAATGCGATCAGCATCCACGTCACGCTGGTGCCCTATATCGCTGCCGCCGGCGAGCTGAAGACCAAGCCGACGCAGCATTCGGTGCGCGAGCTGGCGGCGCTCGGCGTCCAGCCCGACGTGCTCGTCTGCCGCTGCGAACATCCGCTGCCGCCGTCGGATCGCGCCAAGATCGCATTGTTCTGCAACGTGCCCGAGACGGCGGTGATCCCGGCGCTCGATGCCAAGAGCATCTACGCGGTGCCGCTGCAATATCACGGCGAAGGCCTCGATTCGGAAGTGCTGCGTGCTTTCGGCATCACGCCCTCCTCGGCGCCCGACCTGTCGCGCTGGACCGACATCATGGACCGGCTGACCAACCCCGAGGGCGAGGTCACGGTCGGCGTCGTCGGCAAATATGTCGGCCTGCAGGATGCGTACAAGTCACTCAACGAGGCTCTGGTGCACGGCGGCATCGCCAATCGCGTCAAGGTCAACGTCCGCTGGATCGACGCCGAGATTTTCGAGAACGACCATGGCGAGATCGTCAGCCAGCTCGAGCCGTGCGACGCGATCCTCGTCCCCGGCGCGTTCGGCGAGCGCGGTGCGGAGGGCAAGATCAAGGCGGTCAAGTTCGCACGCGAGCGCGAGATCCCCTATTTCGGCATCTGCTTCGGCATGCAGATGGCCTGCGTCGAGGGTGCGCGCGATCTCGCCGGCATCGCCGGCGCCTCGTCGACCGAATTCGGTCCGACCGACGAGCCGGTGGTCGGCCTGATCACCGAATGGATGGGTCGCGACGGGCTGGAGAAGCGCGAGGAGCAGGGCGACCTTGGCGGCACGATGCGGCTCGGCGCCTATGAGGCGGCGCTCGACGGCAACAGCGTCGTCGCCTCGATCTATGGCGAGACGGTGATCCACGAGCGGCATCGCCACCGCTACGAGGTCAACACCGGCTACAAGGATGCGCTGGAGAAGGGCGGTCTGGTGTTCAGCGGCATGTCGCCCGACGGCACCTTGCCCGAGATCGTCGAGCGGCCGGATCATCCGTGGTTCGTCGGCGTCCAGTTCCACCCGGAGCTAAAGAGCAAGCCGTTCGATCCGCATCCGCTGTTCGCGAGCTTCATCCAGGCGGCGGTGACCAAGAGCCGGTTGGTCTGACTTGACCTCGGCCAGCATGTACGTACATTATGGTACGGCATGCTGGTCTTCGAGTTCGATCCGGCCAAAGCGGCGTTGAACGTCGCCAAACATGGCGTCTCGTTCGAGCTGGCACAGGCTGTCTGGGGCGATCCGCTCCACGTGATCCTGGTCGACCGGGTCGTTGGCGGCGAGTGCCGGTATCATGCCATCGGCATGGTCGGTCATGTCCTCTTGCTTGTCGTCGTCCACAGCTATCCGGACGGTGTCGAGCATGACCGTATACGAATCATCGGCGCCCGCCGGGCGACGCGGCACGAGAGGAAGCGTTATGAAGAAGAAGCTTAGCGCAGACCTGCAACGCGAGGCAGAGCGACTGGCTGCGCTGCCTGACGACGGGATCGATACCGACGACATTCCGGAGGCACCGGCGGCGGCGTGGCGCGATGCGGTACGGCCGGGTCTCTACCGGCCGGTCAAGCAGCCGGTGACGCTGCGCCTCGATGCGGATATCGTCAGCTGGTTCAAGGATCACGCCGCCGGTACCGGCTATCAGACCGAGATCAACCGCGTCTTGCGAGCGTATGTCGCCGCGGAAGACCGCCGTTCGTCCGATCGCGCCACTGTCTGACTGGGGCCGTAAGGCCCATGCGGTCTGAGCGCTGGCGGACCATATCCGAAACGATGCAGCTTGGCCGAATAGCGTCGAGAGAAACAGGGTATTCTGTTCACACTAAAAAACGGAAGCGACCAACAGCCGATCGGTCTGACCGGCTCTTTGCCAAGGCTTAAGGGCTCATGATTAGTCGGACCGGATCTGTCGTTGATCCGGAGCCGATCATGGACCGCCCGCTGTCGATCAAATTGTTTGCGTCCCTGTTTGCCGCTTCGGGCCTGCTGAGTTTCGCGCTGGCGGTGGCGACGAGCCAATCGATGGTATTCGGCGTCGCGCTGGCGCCCGAGGCGGCGCAGACGCTGGCGCTGCGCATCTATTGGGTGCGGCTCGCCGGACTGGGGTTTGCTGCGCTGCTGTTCGCGCTCGTCCTGTTCGGCCGGTCGGCGGCGGCGCGCGGTGCCTTGCTGGTGCGCTGGACGATGGCGTTGATCTCGAGCGTGGCGTTCTTGCGCGGCATCGGCATCGTGCCCGCGGAGGGAACGACACCGATGATCGTCGCCGCGTCGGTGGCGCAGCTGGTGATCGAAGGGCTTGCGATCGTCGTGCTGTATGGACCCGATGGAGCGGAATGGTTCGCCGCCTCGCCGATCCGTGACCGGCGGTGACGACGACCTCTGGTCACGTCGGTCGATAGCGAGGTGATAAGGGCGCCCGGGCCGGCAGGCCCGGACGCCCCTAGGCGCAAGATTATGCGGCTTCCGCCACGTCCGTCTTGTTTTCGACCGCGGACAGCGGCGCACCGGTCTTGATCGCGATCGTCTTCGGCTTCATCGCTTCGGGCACTTCGCGGACCAGGTCGATGACGAGCAGGCCGTCGTTGAGACGGGCATCTTCGACGAAGACGAAGTCGGCGAGTTCGAAGCGGCGCTCGAAGCTGCGATTGGCGATGCCGACGTGCAGGAAGTTGGCGTTGCCCGCCTTGTCATCCTTCTTGCCCGAGACGAGCAGCAGGTTCTGCTGCGCGGTGATCTCGATCTCGTCGCGCGAGAAGCCGGCGACCGCGAGCGTGATGCGATAGCGATCCTCGGCGAGGCGTTCGAGGTTGAAGGGCGGGTAATTCTCCGCCGTGGCGGCGCGCGCATTGCTCTCCAGCATGTCGAACAGACGGTCGAAACCGATGGTCGAGCGGCGATAGGGGGTCAGGTCGAGTCGCATGTCAAATCCTCCACGAGAAGCGAGTTGAACGACGGCATCCACCAGTCGTGCGATGCCGGCACACGGCCCGCATTCGGCACCGTGCAGCGTCTATCTTGGATAGCGGCCGAAGCGGTTCAAGGGGGCGCCGCGCCGAATTTGCGGCCCGATGCCGAAGCCCCGCTATCGCGCCGCGAAGCTTCTCCTTCTTTGAATATCCCCCGGTCGATGGAGTTTACACGGATAAGAATAACCCAGGGAAATCGCATGTCGCTGACGCTCGCCATTCTGCTCGCCGGCCAGGCCGCCACGTCCGCGGCAGCGCAACCCCCGCAGGATGCCACGCCGGACGCCGCCGCCGAGGCCACCGCCGAGGCAGCCGCGCCGCGGACCGGCGAGATTCTCGTCACCGCCCGCCGCCGCGCCGAATCGGTGCAGCGCGTGCCGATCGCCATGTCGGTGGTGAGCGGCGCCGAGATCGACCGTACCGGCGCGTTCAACGTCAACCGGCTGCAGCAGCAGCAGCCGTCGCTACAATTCTTCTCGAGCAACCCGCGCAATTCGGCGATCAACATCCGGGGCCTGGGTGCGCCGTTCGGGCTGACCAACGACGGGATCGAGCAGGGCGTCGGCTTCTATGTCGACGGCGTCTATATCGGCCGGATCGGCGCATCGACCTTCGACTTCGTCGATGTCGACCGGGTCGAGGTGCTGCGCGGACCGCAAGGGACGCTCTACGGCAAGAACACCACCTCGGGCGCGCTCAACGTCACCACCCGCCCGCCGAGCTTCACGCCGGAGGGCAGGGCGGAGGTCAGCGTCGGCAATTACGGCTTCGTCCAGGCGAAGGCATCGATCTCGGGTCCGCTGTCGGAGGACGTGGCGCTGCGCCTGTCGAGTTCGGCGACGACGCGCAAGGGGACGATCGAGGATGTCGCCTCGGGCGACGATCTGCACCGCCAGCGCAATCTGGGCCTGCGCGCGCAATTGCTGTGGAAGGCGACCGATGCGCTGCGGTTCACGCTGTCGGGCGATTTCAATGTGCAGAACCCGCTGTGCTGCGTCCAATATTATGCGCGGGTCGGGACGACGCAGCGGCCGATCGCGCGGCAATATGACGCGCTTGCCGCCGCGCTCACCTATGCGCCGCCGAGCCGCGACCCGTTCGACCGCGTCACCGATCTCGATGCCGGGATCAACTCGCGGCAGGAGGTGGGCGGCGCCTCGCTCGTCGTCGACTGGGACCTCGGGCCGGCGACGCTCACCTCGGTGAGTGCGTGGCGTTATTGGGACTGGCAGCCGCAGAACGACCGCGACTTCACCGGCCTGCCGATCACCACCGTCTCGCAGAACCCGTCGCAGCAGCGCCAGGTGTCGCAGGAGTTCCGCCTCGCCTCGAACGGCAGCAACCGGCTCGATTATACGGTCGGCGCCTTCCTGTTCCATCAGACGATCGACACGCAGGGGTCGCAGGTGCAGGGATCGGCGGCGAGCCGGTTCCTGCTGTCGGGCAGCGACGCGAACAATCCCAGCGTGCTCAACGGGCTGACCTCGACCAATACGATAAGCTTCGACAACACCAGCTTCGCCGTGTTCGGCAAGCTCAACTGGGCGGTGACCGACGCGCTGCACGTCCAGCCGGGGCTACGGGTCAATTACGATCGCAAGTCGGGCTTTTACGAATCGATCGTCAGTATCGCCAACAGCCAGTACGGTTTCACGGCGACCGCCGACAATGTCGCGACGCTGCTGGCCTCGCAGCCGACGGCGGCGGCACGCACCACCTTCCAGAACCAGATCAACACGCTGGCGCCGCAGCGTTACAGCCCGAAGTTCAGCGCCTGGAACACCTCGGGCGACATCACCGTCTCTTATGATGTCGCACCCGAGATCCACGCCTATGCCACCTATGCGCGCAGCTTCAAATCGGGCGGCATCAACCTGTCCGGCCTGCCGCTCAACGCGACGAGCACCGGCGTCGATCTGTCGACGCAGACCGTCAAGCCCGAGTCGGTCGATGCCTATGAGCTTGGCCTCAAGACGCAGTTTCTCGACCGCCGGCTGACGCTCAACCTCGCCGGCTTCTGGACGGACGTCTCCGACTATCAGGCGACGGTGAACAACAATGCGATCAACGTGATTCGCGGCTATCTCGCCAATGCCGGCAAGGTCCGCTCGCGCGGGGTCGAATTCGATTCGAATTTTCGGCCGAGCAAGCGGCTGACCCTCTACGTCAGCGGCGCCTTTACCGACGCGACCTATGTCCGCTTCACCAATGCGCCATGCCCGCCCGAATTGTCCGGCGGCAGCGCGGCGAGTGCGGCCAATCCGGCGAGCCCCGCGGGACAGGCCGGTTCCGCGACCCAGGTGTCGTACAGTCCCGCGTCGTGCGATATCTCCGGCCAGCGGCTGCCGGGCATCTCGAAATGGTCCTTTTCCTACGGCGGCGAATATAATCTGCCGGTCGGAGGCTCGGGCGGCGAAGTCTATATCGGCTATGACGGCAATTACCGGTCGCGCTTCTCGTCCAATCCGTCGCCGTCGGCCTATACCTGGATCGAGGGCTATTCGCTGTCCAACGTCCGTGCCGGCTATCGGAAGGACGATGTCAACGTCTTCGGCTGGGTGCGCAACGCCTTCGACCAGAACTATTTCGAGCTGCTGTCAACCCAGTCGGGCAATACCGGGCTGATCGTCGGCCAGCCGGGCGATCCGCGCACCTATGGCATCACCGTGTCGAAGCGATTCTGATGGGGCTGCGCCGATCGTTTCGTCGGTTTGACCGACAAAACAGCTATTTCCGGTCGGCGTTATGATCAGGTTCAGGATTGATCGGGAATAAAGACAAACGCCGGACAGGGGGCACGACCTGGAAGCTCCCACCCTCTGCCCGGCTACGTCCGGGCAAGTATTCGTCGCGCAGACAAGCAAACGCCCGGACCGTTTCCGATCCGGGCGCCTGCGTGACGAGCAAAACCCGTCAGCCCCCTTAGGTCGCTTCCAGGTGAATCGCGCGTTGTTTCGCTGCGTCACCCTTCGGCTATTCCCCGAACCACGGCCGTTGCCTGTGTCTCAGTGAGTCTTTGCTAGGCAGCACTGCCGGCTTTGTCACCGGCTATGTGAAGGGGGGACGGCGATTGCCGGAACCCTGTGTCGAATCCGCAACATTTGTTGCGCGCGGCGGGGCGCTCACCTAGAGCGGCGGCATGTTCCTGTCTCGCTACGAACGGATGATCGCGCGGCGCTACCTGCTTCCGGGCAAGGGCGAGGCGTTCATCTTCCTGGTCGCCTCGATCAGCCTGGTCGCGGTGATGCTCGGCGTCGCCGCGCTGGTCATCGTGATGAGCGTGATGAACGGCTTCCGCGCGGAGCTGTTCGACAAGATCGTCGGGCTCAACGGCCATGCGGTGATCCAGCCGATCGGCGGGCGGATGCCCGACTGGCGCGAGGTGGTCGCGCAGGCGCGGCAGACCCCCGGCGTCACCTCGGCGGTGCCGATGATCGAACAGCCGCTTGCCGCCACCTACAATGGCCGGGCCGAGGCGGTGCTGCTGCGCGGCGTGCAGATGGACGACATCAAGCCGGTGATCGGCAGCAAGCTCACCATGGGGACGCTCAACGGCATCACGCCGGGCAGCGGCCGGATCGCGATCGGCTCGCGACTCGCCGAGGCGCTCGGTGCGACGGTCGGCAGCCAGATCTCGCTGTTCAGTCCGCAGGGGCAGACGACGCCGTTCGGCACGGTGCCGCGCATCGTCAGCTATACCGTCGGCGCGATCTTCGAGATCGGGCTGTACGATTACGACAAGGCCTATGTCATCATGCCGATCAGCGACGCGCAGACGTTGCTGATGCTCGGCGACAATGTCAGCATGGTCGAGATCGAGACGGTCGATGCCGACAAGGTCGGGACGATCCTCGCGCCGCTCGCCGACCGGTTGCGCGGCGGGTCGGTGATCGCCGACTGGCGCAGCATGAACGCGCAATTGTTCCAGGCGCTCGAGGTCGAGCGGGTGGCGATGTTCACCGTATTGTCGATCATCATCCTCGTCGCGGTATTCAACATCCTGTCGTCGCTGATCATGCTGGTCCGCGCCAAGACGCGCGACATCGCCATCCTGCGCACCATGGGGGCGACAAGGGTCGGGCTGATGCGCATCTTCATGGTGGTCGGCACGACGATCGGCGCGCTCGGCACCGTCGCGGGGCTGGCGCTCGGCTTCGTCTTCCTCTTCTACCGGCAGGCGGTGGTGAACCTCGTCCAGCTCGTCACCGGCCAGAACCTGTGGGATCCGTCGATCCGCTATCTCACCGATCTGCCGTCCAAGCCCGATCCAGTCGAGATCATCGTCATCGCGCTGATGGCGCTGGTGTTCAGCTTCCTCGCCACGCTCTACCCGGCGTGGAAGGCGGCGAGCACCGATCCGGTACAGGTACTGCGCTATGAATGACGTCCTCCGCACCACCGGCCTGACCCGCAGCTTCAGCCAGGGCGGGGAGACGATCCACGTGCTGCGCGGCGTCGACCTGTCGGTCGCGCTGGGCGAGATCGTCGCGCTGGTCGGCCCGTCCGGTTCGGGCAAGTCGACGCTGTTGCAGGCGGTCGGGCTGCTCGAGGGCGGTTTCGAAGGATCGATCATGATCGGCGGCGCGGAGGCGGCGAAGCTCGACGCGCACGGCCGCACGATCATGCGCCGCGACCGGCTCGGCTTCGTCTACCAGTTCCACCATCTGCTGCCCGACTTCAACGCGACCGAGAATGTCGTGCTGCCGCAGCTCGTCCATGGCGCGGAGCGCAAGGCGGCGGACGATCGCGCGGTGGCGCTGCTCACCGCGCTCGGCCTCGGCCACCGGCTGACCCACCGGCCGAGCCAGCTGTCGGGCGGCGAGCAGCAGCGCGTCGCAGTGGCGCGGGCGCTCGCCAACCGGCCGGCGCTGGTGCTCGCCGACGAGCCGACCGGCAATCTCGACGAACAGACCGCCGACGTGGTGCTCGCGGAATTCCTGCGGCTGGTGCGCGGCGAGGGCTCGGCGGCGCTGATCGCGACGCACAACGAGCGGCTCGCGCAGAGGATGGACCGCGTCGTCCGGCTGCACGAGGGCGTGCTGACGTGAGCTGGACGGATGTGCCGACGCTGCGCGGGCGGCATGTCACGCTGCGGCCGCTGGACCGCGCCGACCGGGATGCGCTGGCGGCGGTCGCGGCGGCGGGTGATCTGTGGGACACCTTCTACGCCAATGTCTCGCAGCTCAAACAGCCCGATCGCTGGATCGACTCGGCGTTCGAGCAGCAGGACTTCGGCCGCGCGCTGCTCTTTGCCGTCTGCGATCCGGCCGGTCAGGTGGTCGGTACGACACGCTATATGCGGATGGCGCCGCAGCATCGCCGGCTCGAGGTCGGCGGCACCTTCTACGCCAAGGCGGTGCAGCGCACCGGCGTCAATACCGAGGCCAAGCTGCTGCTGCTGACCCACGCCTTCGCGGTGATGGACTGCCAGTGCGTGCAGATCCGCACCGATTCGCTCAATCTGCGCAGCCAGGCGGCGATCGAGCGGCTCGGTGCCAGGCGGGACGGCGTGCTGCGCGGGCATCAGCTGATGGCGGATGGACGGCTGCGTGATACGGTCGTCTATTCGATTCTCGATCGCGAATGGCTGGGGGTACAGCAGAACCTCCGCTTTCTGCTGGCGCGTCACGGATGAGCGGCGTTACCGACCTTGCCGTCACCGCGGCGGATGGCGGCCGGATCGCGCTCGACCGATGGGCGGGGCAGGTGCTGCTCATCGTCAACACCGCCTCGCAATGCGGCTTCACGCCGCAATATGCGGGGCTGGAGGCGCTGCACCGCCGCTTCGCGACGCGCGGCTTTGCGGTGCTCGGCTTCCCGTGCAACCAGTTCGGCGCGCAGGAGCCGGGCGACGCCGCCGAGATCGCCGGTTTCTGTTCGCTGACCTATGACGTGACCTTCCCGGTCTTCGCCAAGGTCGCCGTCAACGGCGCCGATGCCGATCCGCTGTTCACCCGGCTCAAGGCGGCTGCACCCGGTCTGCTCGGCTCGCAGGCGATCAAGTGGAACTTCACCAAATTCCTCGTCGACCGCAGCGGCACGATGGTGCGCCGCTACGCACCGACGACCAAGCCGGAGCAGATCGTCGGCGCGATCGAGGCATTGCTCTAGCGCGCTCACACCTCCGGTGCGGCGAACGGCTTGGCGCCTTTCTTGTGGTGCAGCGCCGAGACGAGCGCGGTCACGCCACCGAGCAGGAAGCTGATCCCGAGGATGAAGCCGGGCAGCGTCAGCGCCGACCAGGGCAGGGTGGCGAGCACGTAGACGGCGAGCAGGATGTTGATCACGCCGAGCGCTATCATCAGCCCGCGGCCGCGCCGGAAGCGCGCGCCGAGCCCGATTTCCAGCGCGCCGCGGATGCCGAGCCAGATCGCGACGAGCAGGGTCAGCGACACCGCGGCCGTGCCGGGGCTGAACGCCATCAGCAGCCCGATCACCAGCGACAGCAGGCCGAAGCCGATCGCATAGCCGCGGCCTTCGTGATCCTTGCCGGCGATCCCCGCGGCGACCGAGACGAGGCCGGCGGCGATGAAGAAGGCGCCGATCACCATCGTCGCGGCATAGGTCGCGGCGAAGGGATTGAGGAAGGCGAGCATGCCGAGCACGATCGACAGCACGCCATAAGCGAGAATCCAGCCCCAGCCGGCGCCGGCGGCGGGCGGGTGGAGCGGGTCTTGATTGAGCGATGTGTCCGTCATTGACGAATCTCCTCCGTTGAGCCCGCGTAACGGAGTTATCCACCGCAGGTTCCGCCGGCGCACCTCGACAATCGGGGCGGACCGACTAAGTCTCCCGCGATGGCTCATTCGGGTTTCGTACCGCTCCGTATCTTCTCGTCCTACACGATGCTCGACGGGGCGATCGATCCCAAGGCGATCGCCAAACAGGCCAAGGCGTTGCGCTTCCCCGCCGCCGGGCTGACCGACCGCAACGGCCTGTATGCGGCGATGGCCTTTTCCGATGCGGCGAAGAAGGACGGCGTCCAGCCGGTGATCGGCACGATGCTGTGCGTCGCGCGGCCCGACATGCCCGATGGCGTCGCCGCGCCGCTCGACTGGATCGCGCTCTATGCGCAGGACGCGCGCGGCTATGACAATCTGTGCGCCCTGGTCAGCCTCGCGCATCTCGAACGGCCGATCGAACTGCCCGCGCACGTCGACTTCGCCGCGCTGGAGGGGCGCACCGACGGGCTGATCGCGCTGACCGCGGGCGGCGAGGGCACGCTCGCGCGGCTGCTCCACGAGGATCAGCCCGATCGCGCCGCCGCCTGCCTCGACCGGTTGCAGGCGCTGTTCCCCGACCGCCTGTATATCGAGCTGGCGCGGCGCGGCGATCCGGTCGAGGAAGCGGCGGAGGCGGCGCTGGTCGATCTCGCTTATGCGCGCGATCTGCCGCTGGTCGCGACCAATCCCTGCTGCTTTTCCGACAGCGGCTTCCTCGACGCGCATGATGCGATGCTGTGCATCGCGCATTCGACCTATGTCGAAAGCGAGGATCGCGTCCGCTCCTGCCCCGACGCCTGGCTCAAGCCCGCCGAGATCATGCGCGAGACCTTCGCCGATCTGCCCGAGGCGATCGAGAACACGCTGGTGGTGGCGCAGCGTTGCGCGGTGATGGCGCCCTATCGCAAGCCGATCCTGCCCAGCCTTGCCGGCGATCGCGAGGGCGAGGCGGCGATGCTGCGCGCCGAGGCGGCGGCGGGGCTGGAGAAGCGGCTCGACCGGATCGAACAGCTCGGCACCCAGCCGGACGATCCCGACTGGCGCGACGCCTATCGCCAGCGGCTCGCCTTCGAAGTCGACGTCATCGTCCAGATGGGCTTCCCCGGCTATTTCCTGATCGTCGGCGACTTCATCAAATGGGCGAAGGATCACGATATTCCGGTCGGGCCGGGGCGCGGATCGGGCGCCGGCTCGGTGGTCGCCTGGGCGCTGACCATCACCGATCTCGATCCGATGAAGCTCGGGCTGCTGTTCGAACGCTTCCTCAATCCCGAGCGCGTGTCGATGCCCGACTTCGACATCGACTTCTGCGAAACGCGGCGCGGCGAGGTGATCCGCTACGTGCAGGAGAAATACGGCCGCGATCAGGTCGCGCAGATCATCACCTTCGGAAAGCTCAAGGCGCGCGCGGTGCTCAAGGACACCGGCCGCGTGCTCCAGATGAGCTACGGCCAGGTCGACCGGCTCGCCAAGCTCGTCCCCAACCATCCGACCGATCCGTGGGACCTCAAGCGCGCGCTCAACGGCGTGCCCGAGTTGGCGAAGGAATATGCCAACGACAATCAGGTCCGCCGCCTGCTCGACCTCGCCACCAAATTGGAAGGCCTGCCGCGCCATTCGTCCACCCACGCCGCCGGCGTGGTGATCGGCGACCGGCCGCTCGCGCAGCTGGTGCCGCTGTACCGCGATCCGCGCTCCGACATGCCGGTGACGCAGTTCGACATGAAGTATGTCGAGGGCGCGGGGCTGGTGAAGTTCGACTTCCTCGGCCTCAAGACCCTGTCGGTGCTCAAGAAGGCGGTGCAGCTGCTCGCCAAGCGCGGCATCACCGTCGATCTCGATGCTTTGCTGTGGGACGACGAGGCGGTCTACAAATTGCTCCAGAAGGGCGACACGGTCGGCGTCTTCCAGCTCGAATCGGAAGGCATGCGCCGCACGCTCAGCGCGGTGCGCCCGACAAATTTCGGCGACATCATCGCGCTCGTCTCGCTCTACCGTCCCGGCCCGATGGACAATATCCCGAGCTTCGGCCGCCGTAAACAGGGCACCGAGCCGATCGTCTATCCGCACGACCTGCTCGAACCGATCCTCGCCGAAACCTATGGCATCTTCGTCTACCAGGAACAGGTGATGCAGGCGGCGCAGATCCTCGCCGGCTTCTCGCTCGGCGGCGCCGATCTGCTGCGCCGCGCGATGGGCAAGAAGATCAAGGCGGAGATGGACGCGCAGCGTGCGATCTTCGTCGAGGGCTGCGCCAAGGTGAACGGCATCCCCAAGGCCAAGGCCAACGAACTGTTCGACTTGATCGACAAGTTCGCCGGCTATGGCTTCAACAAGAGCCACGCTGCCGCTTATGCGCTGCTCGCCTATCAGACCGCCTGGCTGAAGGCGCATCATCCGGAGGAATTCTACGCCGCGTCGATGTGCTATGACATGGCGCAGACCGACAAGCTCTGCATCTTCGTCGACGACATGCGCCGGCTGGGCGTGACGATCTGCGGACCCGACATCAACAAGAGCGACGCCGAATTCGACGTCGAACAGACCGAGGAGGGCGGTCTTGCCGTCCGCTACGCGCTCGCCGCGCTGAAGTCGGTCGGCGAGGGGGCGATGGAGAAGCTCGTCGCCGAGCGCAGCGCCAACGGGCCGTTCAAGAGCATCGACGATCTCGCCACCCGCGTCGACCCGCGCCTCATCAACAAGCGCCAGCTCGAAACGCTCGCGGCGAGCGGCACCTTCGACACGTTCGACGCCAATCGCGCCGGCATCCACGCCGTCGCCGAGACGATCCTCGCGGTCGCGGCGCGGACGCATGAGGGCAAGACGAGCGGCCAGCACGGCCTGTTCGCCAATGAGGAGGTGGCGGGCGATGCAATCAAGCTGCCCGCGGGCACGCGCTGGCCGATGGCCGAGGCGATGGAGCAGGAGAAGGAGGCGTTCGGCTTCTATTTCTCGGCGCATCCGGTCGACCGGCATACCCATCTCGCCAAGATGCACGGCGCGCGCCAATATGTCGCGCTGACTGAACTCAACATTCCCGAAGACGGCACGCGCGCCGGCGCGACGATGGCGGTGCTGGTCGAGGATGCGCGCTGGCGTACCTCGGCACGCGGCAAACGCTATATGATGGCGACCCTGTCCGATGCGAGCGGCCAGTTCGTCGCCACCTGTTTCGACGATTCGGTCGCCGCCGAACTCGAGGAGGCGGCGCGCTGCGGGGGCTGCGGGCTGATCACCGTCGAGCTCGACCGCCGGCCGGGTGAGGAGACGCCGCGCGTCTCGGTCAAGCGCATCCAGCCGTTCGAGGGGCTCGCCTCGATCGCGCGCTTCACGATCGCCGCCAAGGTCGCGGATGCCGCCGCCTTCGCCGCTTTGTCGGCGCTGCTCGCGCAGCATCGCGGCGCGCGGGGCGAAGTGCGCGCGCGTATCCCGGTCGAGGGTGGCGAGGAAGCGGTAGTCTTGCTCGGCCGCGACTTCCTGCTCGACATGGAATTGGTCGAGACGATCCAGGCGATCCCCGGCATCAGCGACGTCGCGCTCGATCGCGTCGCCTCGCAGCTGCGGTCGGTGGGCTGAGCGATGCCGATCGATCCATCGCTCCCCTTCCACCCGGTGCGGATCGCGGTGCTCACCGTCTCCGATACGCGCGGCCTCGCCGAGGATCGCTCGGGCGATACGCTGGTCGCGCGGATCGCGGCGGCGGGGCATGTCCTCGCCGAGCGCATGCTGCTGCGCGATGACGTCGAGGCGATCGTCGCGCAGCTCGAATCATGGATCGACGATCCGGCGATCGACTGCGTCGTCACCACCGGCGGCACCGGCGTCACCGGCCGCGACGTCACGCCCGAGGCGGTCGAACGCGTTGCCACCAAGATGATCCCCGGCTTCGGCGAGCTGTTCCGCTGGCTGAGCTTCGCCAAGATCGGCACCAGCACCGTCCAGTCGCGCGCCTGCGCCTGCGTCGCGCGCGGGACCTATATCTTCGCGCTCCCCGGATCGACCGGGGCGGTGAAGGACGGCTGGGACGGCATCCTACAGGACCAGCTCGATAGCCGCCACCGGCCGTGCAACTTCGTCGAGCTGATGCCGCGGCTGCTGGAACGCTGAGCCGACCGTCGCGCTACGCGTCGGCATGCATCACCGCCAGTTCGTGGCCGTCCGGATCGGCGAAGTGGAAGCGCCGGCCGCCGGGGAAGGCGAAGATCGGCGCGGTGATCCGTCCGCCCGCCGCCTCGACCGCGGCAAGCGCGGCGGAGAGATCGTCGACGGCGATCACCGGCAGAGGCGCGGCGGTACGCTCGGCCGGATCGGCCTGTAGCCCGATATCGAAGCCGCCGGTGGTGGTGGCCGCATAGCTCGGCCCGAAGTCGCTGAACTGCCAGCCGAAGGCCGCCGCGTAAAAGGCCTTCGCCGGTCCGGAGTCGGCGACGGGCAGTTCGAGATAGGTCAGCTCCGCCATGAAATTCCACTCCACCGTTCTTGCTATGTTCCAGGTTAGGCGATAGGATGCGTCATGGTCAAGCCGGTCGTCAGGCGTGCCGTCCGCGGCGCCACCGTCAACGGCGAAAGCCGCCGCTTCAACCTGCCGGAGCGCGAGGCGGACGGTGACTGGCTCGATGCGCAGGAGGCGATCGACGGGGCGCCGGCGGCGCTGCGCACCAGCGTGACCGTGGAACAGCCGCGCACGATCATCAGCCGCAACAGCTCGCCCGACGTCTTCTTCGATCGCTCGATCAATCCGTATCGCGGCTGCGAGCATGGCTGCATCTATTGCTTCGCGCGGCCGACGCATGCCTACCACGACCTGTCGCCGGGGCTCGACTTCGAGTCCAAGCTGTTCGCCAAGCCGCAGGCGGCCGAGCTGCTGCGCGCCGAGCTGCGCAAGCCCGGCTATCAGGTCGCGCCGATCGCGCTCGGTACCAATACCGATCCCTATCAGCCGATCGAGCGCGACTGGCGGATCACGCGATCGATCGTCGCGCTGCTCGCCGAGACGCGGCATCCGCTGACCATCACCACCAAGTCCGATCGGGTGACGCGCGACATCGATCTGCTTGCCGGCATGGCGGCGGAGGGGCTGGCCGGAGTGGCGATGTCGATCACCTCGCTCGATGCGCGGATCGCCGCGACGCTTGAACCGCGCGCGCCGCATCCCGAACGGCGGCTGCGTGCGGTGCGGGCGCTCGCCGATGCGGGGGTGCCGGTCTATGTCTCGATCGCCCCGGTCATTCCGGGGATCACCGATCACGAGCTGGAACAGCTCGTCGCGCGCGCGGCGGCGGCAGGGGCGCGATCCTGTTTCTTCATCCCGGTGCGCCTGCCGCACGAGGTCGCGCCGCTGTTCCGCGCCTGGCTCGACGCGCATTTCCCCGATCGCGCCGGCAAGGTGATGGCGATCATCCGCGAGCTGCGCGGCGGCCGCGACAATGATCCCGACTTCTTCACCCGGATGCAGGGCAAGGGGCCCTGGGCGGAGCTGATGCGGACGCGGTTCCGCATCGCCTGTCGCAAGCACGGGCTCGGCGACCGCGGCGAGACGCTGCGGTGCGACCTGTTCCGTCCACCCGCCGGTCCGCAGGGTGAGCTGTTCTGACAGCGTTAGCGCGGCGCTAACCGTCCGACGCTAGAGCCTTCGCCTATGTCGCGGCGTTCCGTCTGGCTGATCCTGCTGCTCGCCGCGGTCGCGCTGCGCCTGCCTGATATCGGCAATCCGCTGATCGACGTTGACGAGCAGATGTATCTGCTGGTCGGCGAGCGGATGTGGGCGGGGGCGCTGCCCTATGTCGATATCTGGGACCGCAAGCCGATCGGGCTGTTCCTCATCGCCGCGGCGGCGAACGGCGTCGGCGAGCCGTGGGTGACCTATCACCTGCTCGCGCTGGCGGCGGCGGCGGCGACGGCGGGGATCATCGCCGGCTTCGCGCGGCGCCATGCCGGGCCGGCAGGCGCGCTTGCCGCGGGTTTGCTCTATCTGGTGTGGATCGCCTTGCTCGGCGGGCGGGGCGGCCAGTCGCCCGTCTTCTACAATCTGCTGATCGCCGGCGCGGCGTGGCTGGTCGCCGAGACGATCGCCGGCCGGCGGCGGGGCGGGGCGGCGGCGATGCTGCTCGTCGGGCTGGCCTTGCAGATCAAGCCGACGGTCGTGTTCGAGGGCGTCTATTTCGCGCTGGCGCTGCTCGCCGTACGCTGGCGGCGGGAGCCGTGGCATGCGTCGCTGCGGGCTGCGCTGCTTTATGGCGGGGCGGCGTTGCTGCCGACCGTGGTCGCCGCGACGGTCTATGTCGCGGCCGGCCATGGCGAGGCCTGGTGGTTCGCCAACGTCGAATCGATCCTGCTCCGCCGGCCGACGCCGGGCGATGCGATAGCGCTGCGGATGCTGGGGGTCATCGTCGTGCTGCTCGTTCCCGCCGGGCTGGCGATCGCCGGACTGGTGCGGCGCAAGCAGGGCTTCCTGATCGGCTGGGTGGCGGCGGCGGTGATCGGCTGGCTGCTCGTGCCGCCCTATTTCAACCATTATGCGCTGCCGCTGCTGCTGCCCTTCGCGGTCGCCGCCGCAGCGGTGCTGGACCGGCCGGCGATGCGCTGGCTCGCCGCGCTGGCCGGTGCGGCGCTGCTGCTGCTGAGCGGCTACCCGCATCTCGGCGAGACGCGCGCGGCACGCGACGCGGTGGCGGGGCTCGCCGCGCGCATCGAGGCGCTGCGCCGGCGGACCCCCGGATGCCTGTTCGTCGTCGAGGCGCCGCCGGTGCTCTACAGCGCCAGCCGGTCGTGCCTGCCGACGCGCTACCCCTTTCCCTTCCATCTGGTCGAGGCGAGCGAGGCGGGCGCGATCGGCACCGATCCGACCGCGGAAGTCGCGCGCATCCTGGCGACGCGCCCGCCGGTGATCGCGGTCGGTGACATCGCCCGCAACCGCCGCCGCCCGACCGTCATCCTCGTCCGCCGGGCGCTGGCCGCGCGCTATCGACGTGTCACGAGCAACACCGGCGTCGATCTGTTCGAGCTGGCTAACTAATTCAGATCAGGACGTTTTGCTGCATCCCTGCGCAACCCCGGCCGTTGAACGCAGCGAATCACACGCAGCAGGAGACAGGCATATGGCTTCGATCGCCCCCGACCAGAGCATCGCGCAGGACCTGTTCGTCACCGGCCTGAAGAACGCCCATGGCGTGGAGCATCAGGCGCTCGCGCTGATCGACCGGCAGCTCGATCACCTCGCCCATTATCCCGAGTTCGCCGAGCAGCTCCGCCGCCACCGGGCCGAGACCGAGCAGCAGATCCAGCGGATCGACGAGATCCTGTCGGGTTTCGACGCCCGCCCGTCGGCGATCAAGGACCTCGGCCTCAGCCTCAGCGGCAACATGGCCGCGCTCGCCCATGTCTTCGCGCCCGACGAGATCATCAAGAACAGCTTCGCCAATTACGCCTTCGAGAATTTCGAGATCGCCAGCTACACCGGGCTGCTGACGCTCGCCGATCTCGGCGGCTTCGCCAGCCAGCAGCGGTTGCTGACCGAATCGCTCGGCGAGGAGCAGCGGATGGCGGCGTGGGTGCTCGACAGCCTGCCGGAGGTGACGCGCAAATATGCCGGGCTGCGCGCCGCGGGCGAGACCGCGAGCCACTGACGGAACGTCCCGGGCCGCCCGCGGGTTGGCCCGGATATCCGCAACCGGAGGACCGACGATGATTGACCCCGACACCGCCGCCGACCAGCCCGACGACGCGCGCGAACCGCAGGCGCCCGACGAGAGCAACGACACCGAAGAATCCGGTGCGGGCTACGGCAATCACGGCGACGTGCCCGGCGGCGCCTGACCGCCCCGCGCCGACCCGATCCGCCAGGGCGGACATGAAAAGGGCCCGGAAGCATCCGCTTCCGAGCCCTTTTTCACGTCACCCGAAGATCAGGCCCAATTGGCCATCTTCTGTTCGAGGTTGGCGCGCACCGCCTCGAAGAACTGCTCGGTGGTCATCCACGGCTGCTCGGGGCCGATCAGGATGGCGAGATCCTTGGTCATCTGGCCCTGCTCGACGCATTCGATGCAGACGCGCTCCAGCGTCTCGGCGAACTTGGTCACCTCCGGCGTATCGTCGAACTTGCCGCGATACTTGAGGCCGCCGGTCCAGGCGAAGATCGACGCGATCGGGTTGGTCGAGGTCGCCTTGCCCTGCTGGTGCTGGCGATAATGGCGGGTGACGGTGCCGTGCGCCGCTTCCGCCTCGACCGTCTTGCCGTCCGGAGTGAGCAGCACCGAGGTCATCAGGCCGAGGCTGCCGAACCCTTGCGCGACCTGGTCCGACTGGACGTCGCCGTCATAGTTCTTGCAGGCCCAGACGAACTCGCCGTTCCACTTCAGCGCCGATGCGACCATGTCGTCGATCAGGCGATGTTCGTAGACGATGCCGGCTTCCTTGAACTTGTCCTTGAACTCGGTCTCGAACACCTCGGCGAACAGGTCCTTGAAGCGGCCGTCATAGGCCTTGAGGATCGTGTTCTTGGTGCTGAGGTAGACCGGCCACTTGAGGTTGAGGCCGTAATGCATCGACGCGCGGGCAAAGTCGCGGATCGAATCGTCGAGATTGTACATCGCCATCGCGACGCCCGAGCTTTGGAATTCGAACACTTCGCGGTCGATCGTCTGGCCGTCGATGCCCTCGAAGACGAGGCGCAGCTTGCCGGCGCCGGGGACGAGGAAGTCGGTCGCGCGATATTGGTCACCGAAGGCGTGGCGGCCGACGACGATCGGATGCGTCCAGCCCGGGATGAGGCGGGGGACGTTCTGGATGACGATCGGCTCGCGGAAGATCGTGCCGCCGAGGATGTTGCGGATCGTGCCGTTGGGCGACTTCCACATCTTCTTGAGGCCGAATTCCTCGACGCGCTGCTCGTCGGGGGTGATCGTCGCGCACTTGACCGCGACGCCGTGACGCTGCGTCGCCTTGGCGGCGTCGACCGTCACCTGATCCTCGGTCGCGTCGCGGTTTTCGACGCTGAGATCGTAATAGTCGAGCTCGATGTCGAGATAGGGCTTGATCAGGCGCTCACGGATCCATTCCCAGATGATCCGCGTCATCTCGTCGCCGTCGATCTCGACGATCGGGTTCTTCACCTGAATCTTGGCCATATGCGCTTCCTGTGAGGGGGATTGGCCCGTCGTCTAGGCACAAGCGGGCAGGGGATCAACCCGCGCGCGCGGCTTGGCGCGCGTGCCGCGGCAGACGCGGCGGCAGGCCGGCAGACGGTGCCGCGGGCACGACGGAGCGAGCCGGTGATTGTGTTGCATGAACGACACGGGTAAACCGCGCGGTTATGCCATCGCTTGAAAAGCCCCCGACCAGCCCGCTGCCGACGACCACGGTCAAGTGGCGCTTTCCCACCGTCCATCCCGAAGGCCACAAATATGCGGCGATCGCGCTCGGCATCACCCTGCTGGCGACGCTCGTCACCAAGGTGCTGTTCTGGCCGTTGCTCGGCGTCGTCGTCTGGGTGCTGACCTTCTTCCGCGATCCGATCCGCACCACGCCGGTCGGCGACGGTCTGATCATCGCGCCCGCCGACGGCCTCGTCACAATGATCCAGAAGGTGCCCGTGCCGCGCGAACTGGTCGGCGAGCTGGGCGAGGCGCCGCTGACCCGCGTGTCGATCTTCATGTCGGTGTTCGACGTGCACATCAACCGCACGCCGATCGCCGGGACGATCCGTCAGGTCGTCTATATCAGCGGCAAGTTCCTCAATGCCGATCTCGACAAGGCGTCCGACGAGAATGAGCGCCAGCATATCGTCGTCGAAGGCCGCGACGGGCGGCGGATCGGCTTCACCCAGATCGCCGGACTGGTGGCGCGGCGCATCGTGCCGTTCGTCAAACCGGGCGACATGGTCGCGACCGGGCAGCGTATCGGTCTGATCCGCTTCGGCAGCCGCGTCGACGTCTTCCTCCCCGACGACATCATCCCGCAGGTGACGCTCGGCCAGCGCTCGATCGCTGGCGAGACGGTGATCGGCCGCGTCGGCGGCACACCCGTCGCCGGGATCGCGCAGTGATGGAGCCACGCGATCCGGACGCCGCCCGCGTTGCGATGCCGCGCCGCTTGCCCCGCCGCCCACGCGGTCTGCCGCTGCGCGCGGTCGCGCCCAATGCGGTGACGGCGCTCGCGCTCTGTTCGGGCCTCAGCGGGGTGCGCTTCGCGATCGGCGGCGAATGGCAGAGCGCGGTGACGATGATCATGATCGCCGGCGTGCTCGACGGGCTCGATGGCCGCATCGCGCGGATGCTGCATGGGGAGAGCCGGTTCGGCGCGGAGCTCGATTCGCTGTCCGACGCGATATCGTTCGGCGTCGCGCCGGCGCTGATCATGTATCTGTGGGCGCTCGCCGCGCTGCCGCGGCTCGGCTGGATCAGCGCGCTGATCCTCGCGGTGTTCTGCGCCCTGCGCCTCGCCCGCTTCAACGCCGCGATCGATGCCGACGACCAGCCGCATAAATCCGCCGGCTTCCTGACCGGCGTGCCCGCACCGGCGGGGGCGGGGCTGGCGATGTTGCCGCTCTATTTCTGGTTCTGGACGGACCAGCCGATCTTCGCCAACCCCTATCTCGTCGCTATGTGGGTGGCGTTCATCGCACTGCTGATGGTGTCGAGCGTCGCGACCTTCTCCTGGGGATCGCTGCGCTTGCGGCGGACGATCCGCTTCGAGGCGATCGCCGGTGTGGTGCTGCTCGGTGCGGCTCTTGTGTCGGCGCCCTGGCATACGCTGAGCGCGATCTGCGTCGTCTATCTGGCGACCATCCCGTTCAGCGTCGCCAGTTATGCCCGGGTCAGGCGGCAGCGCGCTGGCGGCGGTCTGCCGGAAGCGAGGTCGACGCCCAGCGCCTGACGGCGATGCGGCGCTCGGCCAGCGCGAGTTGCGACAGGGGCGCGAAGGCGGGTTCGATCTGCCCCGAGGCGAGGCGGACGATCCGCTGCCATTGCGGCGCGACCGTCACGGCGATCACGCCGGCGGCGGTGGCGAACGCACCGGAGAATACGAGAACACTGACGACTGCAACCATCGGACCAACTCCCTGGCAGGCGCGAGCAGCCTGTGGATAACTCGCTTAACCATTGTTTAATCGGTGAGTTCCCGGCGTGTTCTGTGTTTTCCCGGTTTGGGTCGCCGCATCGCAGCTAAACCAGGATAGATTCGCCGTGTCCTCGCTTCGGACGCTTTATGTTCCGGTTGCGTTCCACGAGTCAAGTGGGATGGACCATCTTGCCTTTTCGCGTCCGGGCGGCTAGGGCGCACGCCTCAACACACCGCATGGGAAGCATCATAGCCCGGTGCGTGCGACTTCGGTCCGCGTCATCCGCTTCCCAGAGGCTCAACCGGAAGGAATCATCCTATGGCGGCTCCCGTCGTCACCATGCAGCAGCTTATCGAGACCGGCGCGCACTTCGGCCACCAGACGCATCGCTGGAACCCGAAGATGAAGCCCTACATCTTCGGCGACCGTAACGGCGTCCACATTCTCGACCTGTCGCAGACCGTTCCCCTCTTCGCCCGCGCGCTCGAGTTCGTCTCGTCGTCGGTCGCCAGCGGCGGCAAGGTGCTGTTCGTCGGCACCAAGCGCCAGGCGCAGGACGCCGTCGCCGATGCGGCGCGCCGTTCGGGCCAGCATTTCGTCAACCATCGCTGGCTGGGCGGCATGCTCACCAACTGGAAGACGATCAGCAACTCGATCAAGCGCCTGAAGTCGCTGGAAGAGCAGCTGTCGGGCGACACCCACGGCCTGACCAAGAAGGAAGTGCTCCAGCTCACCCGCGAGAAGGACAAGCTCGAGCTCAGCCTCGGCGGCATCCGCGACATGGGCGGCGTGCCCGACGTCATGTTCGTGATCGACGCGAACAAGGAAGAGCTGGCGATCAAGGAAGCCAATACGCTCGGCATCCCGGTCGTCGCGATCCTCGATTCGAACGTCTCGCCCGACGGTATCGCCTTCCCGGTGCCGGCGAATGACGACGCCAGCCGCGCCATCCGCCTCTATTGCGAGGCGATCGCCATCGCCGCGACGCGCGGCAACCAGGAGCAGCAGTCGCGCCGCGGCGTCGACCTGGGTGCGCAGGACGTCGCGCCGGTCGAGGAGGCGCTGACCGTGCCGACCCCGGCGGCCGAGCCCGAGCAGCAGGGCGCCGGCACGCTCGCTGGTGCGGGGGCCGAGGCCGAGCGCCAGATCGACGCGTAACCCGCGTCGCCGAACCGTCATGCGGGCGGGGTAGGGCGACGCCCTGCCTCGCCCGTAAACACATTCAGAACAAGGAATATGCAACATGGCTGAAGTTACCGCAGCGATGGTCAAGGACCTGCGCGAGAAGAGCGGCGCGGGCATGATGGATTGCAAGAAGGCGCTCAACGAGACCGCGGGCGACATGGATGCCGCGCTGGACTGGCTGCGCACCAAGGGCCTCGCCGCCGCGCAGAAGAAGTCGAGCCGTACCGCCGCCGAAGGTCTGGTCGGCGTCGCCACCGCCGGCACCAAGGGTGCCGCGGTCGAGGTCAATTCGGAGACCGACTTCGTCGCGAAGAACGACCAGTTCCAGCAGTTCGTCCGCGAAGTGACGCAGATCGCGCTCGCCACCGGCGGTGACGTCGAGGCGCTCAAGGCCGAGGCGATGCCGTCGGGCACCACCGTCGCCGAAGTGCTCACCAACAACATCGCGACGATCGGCGAGAATCAGTCGCTGCGTCGCGCCAAGCGGCTCGAAGTGTCGCAGGGTGCGGTCGTCTCCTACGTCCACAACCAGGCGTCGCCGGGTCTCGGCAAGATCGGCGTGCTCGTCGCGCTCGAATCGGACGCGTCGGACGAAGTGCTGCAGGGTCTCGGCAAGCAGCTGGCGATGCACATCGCCGCGGCCTTCCCCAAGGCGCTGAACGAGGAAGACCTCGACGAGGCGGAGATCGAGCGCGAGCGCGCGATCGCCACCGAGAAGGCCGCCGAATCGGGCAAGCCGGCCGACATCATCGCCAAGATGGTCGAAGGCGGCATCGCCAAGTTCCGCAAGGAGCATGCGCTGGTCAGCCAGCTGTTCGTGATGGACGGCAAGACCAAGATCAGCGACGTCGTCGCCAAGGCGGCCAAGGACGCCGGCGCCTCGATCGTGCTCAAGGACTATGTCCGCTTCCAGCTCGGCGAGGGCATCGAGAAGGAAGCCTCGGACTTCGCCGCCGAGGTCGCCGCGGCGAGCGGCGTCGCGCAGAAGTAAACGCTGCGCTTCGGCGCAGTCGGCTTCGGGAGGGCGCCGCGCGGGTTCGCGCGGCGCCCTTCGTGCGTCCGGAGCCGCCGCATTCCTGCGAACGCAGGAATCCACGGTCGAGCGGAGCGAAGACGGGTCGCGAAGGGCCGCCTAGGGCTCCTGCATCGGCAGGAGCTTGTACTTTTGTGGCGAGTGCTGGAGCCCGCCCGACCGCCTCCGCGCCTCCGCGCCTCCGCGCCTCCGCGCCTCCGCGCCTCCGCGCGAATGACTAAAGGCGGCGCGATTGCGCAAGACATCTTCGCGTCCTCGCGTGATAATCGGCGTCCGGGGGTGCTGAGTGGTGGAGGCCGGAACGAGTCCGGCGTGACGGACGGGGGCTGATCCGTCACGCGCACCACGAACGGCGTCAGGAATCCGCCGCCCTGCGCAACGGCGGGTCGCCCGGCTCATCGCCCCGCTAACCGGCGCAAACATCCGCCGCCGTTTGCAACCGTAGCGCGCCGGAGGTTGCCCCACGCCGCGCGCGCGCCTAAGGTCCGGCACGCTTTCTCCCACCAGCGATAGGAACTTATGACGTTCGCGCCGCGCTTCAAACGCATCTTGTTGAAACTGTCCGGCGAAGTGCTGATGGGCGAGGGCAGTGGCCTGTCCATCGATCCCGCCGTGACCGCGCGCGTCGCCGAGGAGATCGCCGACGTCAAGGCGCAGGGCTATGAGCTCTGCATCGTCGTCGGCGGCGGCAATATCTTCCGCGGCATCTCGGGCGCGGCGCGCGGCATGGAACGCGCGACCGGGGACTATATGGGCATGCTCGCGACGGTGATGAACGCGCTGGCGGTGCAGAATGCGCTCGAGCAGATCGGCGTCGAGACCCGCGTCCAGTCGGCGATCCCGATGGCGTCGGTGTGCGAGCCGTTCATCCGCCGCCGCGCCGAACGGCATCTCGAAAAGGGCCGCGTCGTGATCTTCGCGGCGGGTGTCGGCAGCCCGTTCTTCACCACCGATTCGGGGGCCGCGCTGCGCGCCGCCGAGATGAAGTGCGATGCCTTGTTCAAGGGCACGTCGGTCGACGGCGTCTACGATGCCGATCCCAAGAAGGTGCCGACCGCGACGCGCTACGACACGGTCAGCTATTCCAAGGTACTGTCCGACGACCTCAAGGTCATGGACGCCAGCGCGATCGCGCTGTGCCGCGACAACAACATTCCGATCGTCGTCTTCAACATCCGCGAACACGGCAATTTCGCCGCGGTGCTCGGCGGTGATGGCGTGTCGACGGTCGTCCAGAACGAACAGGAGTAAACCATGGCAGCCTATGACAAGGCCGACCTCGAACGCCGGATGGCGGGTGCGGTCGAAGCGCTCAAGCACGATCTCAACGGCCTGCGCACCGGCCGCGCCTCGACCGCGCTGCTCGATCCGGTCACCGTGGAAGTCTATGGCAGCCACATGCCGCTGGTGCAGGTCGCCACCGTCTCGGTGCCCGAGCCGCGGATGCTGTCTGTACAGGTGTGGGACAAGTCGAACGTCGGTCCGGTCGAAAAGGCGATCCGGTCGGCGGGTCTCGGGCTCAACCCGATCAACGACGGCCAGACGCTGCGCCTGCCGATCCCCGACCTGACCGAAGAGCGTCGCAAGGAACTCGCCAAGCTCGCCAACAAATATGCCGAGGGCGCGCGCATCGCGGTGCGCAACGTCCGCCGCGACGGCATGGACGCGCTCAAGACCGACGAGAAGAAGGGCCTGTTCGGCGAGGACGAGCGCAAGCGCCACGAGACCGAGGTGCAGAAGCTGACCGACGCGACGATCGCCGATCTCGATGCCGCCGCCGCCGCCAAGGAGAAGGAAATCCTCGGCAAGTGACCGGACGCGCGTCCGGCCCCTGCCGGCGCGGGCGTTCCGCCGCGCCTCGGAAATCAGCCCCATGAGCACCGCTCCGATCCTCTCTTCCGTCCCGGTCGATGCGGCCGTGCCGCGCCATGTCGCGATCATCATGGATGGCAATGGCCGCTGGGCGAAGGCGCGCCATCTGCCGCGCGTCGCGGGGCACAAGGCGGGTGTCGAGGCGGTGCGCCGCGTCACCCGCGCGGCGCGCGCCATGGGGGTCGAGGCGCTGACGCTCTACGCCTTTTCGTCGGAGAATTGGCGCCGGCCGGAGGATGAGGTCGGCGCGCTGATGGGCCTGCTGCGGCTGTTCATCCGCAGCGATCTCGCCGAACTGGTCGAGGAGAATGTGCGGTTGCGGGTGATCGGCGACTATCGCCGCTTCGCGCCCGATCTCGTCGCCTTGGTCGACGATGCGATGGCCAAGACCGCGCACAACAGCGGCCCGATCCTGGTGATCGCGCTCAACTACGGGTCGCAGGCCGAGCTGGTCGCGGCGACGCGCCGGCTCGCCGCCCGCGCCGCGGCGGGCGAGATCGACGCCGCGGCGATCACCGCCGACGATATCGAGGCGGAGCTCGACACCGCGGCGCTGCCGCCGCTCGATCTCGTCATCCGCTCGTCGGGCGAGCAGCGGCTGTCCAATTTTCTGTTGTGGCAGGCGGCCTATGCCGAGCTGCTGTTCGTCGACACCCTCTGGCCCGACTTCACCGCCGACACGCTCGCCGAGGCGATCGCGGCGTTCGGCCAGCGCCAGCGGCGCTACGGCGGCCTGTGAGCGACGCGCCGTCCGGCAGCCGCCGATCGGAACTGGCGACGCGCACGCTGACCGGGCTGGCGCTGGTCGCGCTCGCGCTGGTCGCGCTGGCGCTCGGCGGGTTCGTCTTCTGGCTGGTCGTCGTCACCATCGGCGTGTTCATGATGGCCGAGTGGAGCGACCTCAACGGTGCCGACGCCAAGACCAAGCGTCTCGGCCAATATGTGCTGTCGGTGCCGCTGGCGATCATGTGCCCGCTCGCCGCGGGTCCGGATTTCTTCGCATTGGGGCTGCTCGCCGGCGCCTTCTTCTTCCTGACGATCATCACCCGGCGGCCGCAGCTCGGCCTCGGCATCTTCTATTGCGGCCTGCCGATCTATGCGCTGCTGCTGATCCGGCACGAGCCCGACGGGCTGCGCAACGCTTTATGGGCGCTGAGCCTCGTCTGGGCGACCGATATCGGCGCCTATTTCGCCGGGCGCAGCATCGGCGGACCCAAGCTCGCGCCGCGCGTCAGCCCCAACAAGACCTGGGCGGGGCTGATCGGCGGGATCGCGCTGGCGACGGTGCTGGCGATGACGATGGCGCAGCTCTACCGGCTGCCCGGCCGGTTCGTGCTGGCGACGCCGTTGCTCGCGATCCTCGCGCAGCTCGGCGACTTGTTCGAAAGTCACCTCAAGCGCCGCGCCGGCGTCAAGGATTCGGGCAGCGTCATTCCCGGCCATGGCGGCTTTCTCGACCGGCTCGACGGTGTCGTGCCGGTGATGCCGGTCGCCGCGCTGCTCGTCGTCGTGCCGCTCGCTTTCTGACATGAAGACCATCTCCATCCTCGGTGCGACCGGCTCGGTCGGCACCTCGACGCTCGATCTCGTCGAGCGCGAACCCGATCGCTTCCGGGTGCGGGCGCTCACCGCCAATGCGGATGTCGTCGGGCTCGCCGCGGCAGCGCGGCGGACCCGCGCCGAGATCGCGGTCGTCGCCGACGAATCGTGCCTGCCCGCATTGCGCGCGGCGCTCGCCGGCACCGCGACCGAGGCGGCGGGCGGACGACAGGCGATCTGCGATGCCGCCGCCGGGGCCGACTGGACGATGGGCGCGATCGTCGGCTGCGCCGGGCTCGAGCCGGTGATGGCGGCGATCCGTCACGGCGGCACGGTGGTGCTCGCCAACAAGGAGCCGCTCGTCTCGGCGGGTGAGGTGATCCTCGCCGCCGCGGCGCAGTCGGGCGCGACGCTGCTCCCCGCCGACAGCGAGCATAATGCGATCTTCCAATGTTTCGACTTTGCGCGCCCCGAGGGCGTGCGGCGGATCATCCTCACCGCGAGCGGCGGGCCGTTCCGCGACTGGACGCGCGAGCAGATGGCGTCGGTCACCGTCGAACAGGCGGTCGCGCATCCCAATTGGTCGATGGGCGCGAAGATCAGCGTCGACAGCGCGACGATGATGAACAAGGGCCTCGAACTGATCGAGGCGGCGCGGCTGTTCCCGGTGCCGCACGAGCGGATCGAGGTGGTGATGCACCGCCAGTCGGTGATCCATTCGATGGTCGATTACGTCGACGGCTCGATGCTCGCGCAGCTCGGCCCCAGCGACATGCGCGTGCCGATCGCGCATACGCTCGCCTGGCCGCGGCGGATGGCGACGCCGATGGCGCCGCTGGATCTCGTCGCGATCGGCCGGCTCGACTTCGAGGCGTGCGATCCGGCGCGCTTTCCGGCGCTGGCGCTCGCCCGCGCGGCGCTGGAGGCGGGCGGTGCGCGCCCGGCGATCCTCAACGCCGCCAACGAGGTCGCGGTGGCAGCGTTTCTCGACCGGCGGATCGGCTTCCTCGAAATTGCCGCAATCGTCGCAGATACATTGGAGCAATATGATCCGCCGGCTCCGGACACACTGGAGGCGGTCCTCGCCATCGACGGCGCGGCGCGACGAATGGCGGACGAACGGATAACAGGTTATGGTCAGGGGCGTGTAAAGGGTCGCGCGTGAAGGATTGCCCAGCTTGATCCAGTCCCCCGGCGTTCCGATGGCGGTGCTCGCCTTTCTGTGCGCGATCGGTCCGCTCGTCTTCATCCACGAGATGGGCCATTATCTCGCCGGGCGCCTGTTCGGCGTCAAGGCGGAGGCCTTTTCGATCGGCTTCGGTCGCGAGATCGTCGGCGTCACCGATTCGCGCGGCACGCGCTGGAAATTCGGCTGGCTGCCGCTCGGCGGCTATGTCCGCTTCGCCGGCGACATGAACCCGGCGAGCCAGCCCGATGCCGCCTGGCTGGCGCTGCCCGCCGCCGAGCGCGCCCGCACCTTCCAGGCCAAGCCGCTGTGGCAGCGCGCGATCATCGTCGCCGCCGGCCCGGCGATCAACCTCATCCTCGCCGTGCTGATCCTCGCGGGCTTCGCGCATGTCTATGGCGTCGACCGCACGCCCGCGGTGATCGGGACGGTGATCGCCGGTCAGCCCGGCGCCAGGGCGGGCCTGCAACCGGGCGACCGCATCGTCGCGATCGACGGCCAGCCGATCGCGGCGTTCAGCGAGGTCGCGCGCTATGCGCTGATCCGCCCCGGCGAGGCGGTGACGCTGCGCGTCGCGCGCGGCGGGCAGACGCTGACGCGGACGCTGGCGATTGGCACCGTCCACCAGCGCGACCGGTTCGGCAATGCCTATCGCATCGGCCGGATCGGCATCGGCAGCGGCGAGCCGGTGCTCGCGCCGGTCGGGCTGATCGAGGCGCCGGCAGCAGGCGTGCGGATGACCGCGGACATCATCTCGGGGACGCTCGCGACGCTCGGCCAGATCATCAGCGGGCGGCGTTCGATCGACGAACTCGGCGGGCCGATCCGCATCGCCAAGATCTCCGGCGAGCAGATGGCGCTGGGGCTGCCCGCCTTCGTCTGGCTGGTCGCGATGCTGTCGATCAATCTGGGGTTCATCAATCTGCTGCCAGTACCGATGCTCGATGGCGGCCACCTCTTCTTCTACGCGATCGAGGCGATCCGCCGGCGGCCGCTCGAACCCCAGGTGCAGGAATGGGCCTTTCGTGGCGGACTCGCCGCGGTGCTGGCGCTGATGCTGATCGTGACCTTCAATGATTTGAGTGCAGTCGGTTTGTGGCAGCGGCTGGCCGGCTTGATCGGCTGAGCGGCTTGGGGCAGGGCAGCGTCCTGCGTCCCGACGGATATTTGATCCTGACGTATTTGGGGTGGGTTGAGTGACAGCGATGAGAAGTTCCAAGTTCGCGCCGGTGAGCGCCGCATTGCTCGCCGGCACGATGCTGTCAGGCATGCCGGCGATGGCGCAGACCGCGCCCGAGCCCGCCGCGACTCCCGCTGCGCCGGCGACCGGCCAGACGGCGACGCCGGCCCCGGCACCGACGCCTGCCCCTGCGCCGACGCCCGCAACCCGCCGCGCGCGTACCGCGACGCCGGCGACCGCCCCCGCTACCGGCGCCGCGCAGACCGCCGCGCCTGCCGCGCAGGCGAGCGCGCCCGCGCCGGTGCGGCTGATCAAGACGTTGCGCGTCGAGGGATCGCAGCGCATCGAGCCGGAGACGGTGCTCTCCTACACCAAGCTGCGCGTGGGCATCCCCTACACCGCCGAGACGCTTGATCAGGCGCTGAAGGATTTGCAGGCGTCCGACCTGTTCGTCGACTTCTCGATCGCGGGCGTCGAGACCGGCGACATCGTGCTGCGCGTGCGCGAGAACCCGATCATCAACCGGGTCATCCTTGAGGGCAACAAGGCGCTCAAGAGCGACAAGATCACCAAGGAGATCAAGCTCGCCCCGCGGCAGATCTTCACCCGCACCGCGGTCCGCCAGGATGTGTCGCGGATCATCGAACTCTACCGCCGCCAGGGCCGCTTCGCCGCGGTGATCAGCCCGAAGATGGTCAGCCTCGACCAGAATCGCGTCGACGTGGTGTTCGAGATCACCGAGGGCCCCAAGTCCAAGGTCCGCCAGATCAACATCATCGGCAACGAACTGTTCAGCGATTCGAAGCTGCGCGGCGAGATGGTGACCAAGGAATCGCGCTGGTTCCGCTTGCTGTCGTCGAACACCAGCTACGATCAGGACCGGCTCAACTACGACCAGCAGAAGCTGCGGCAATTCTACCTGACCGAGGGCTATGCCGATTTCCGCGTCACCAGCGCGGTGGCGGAACTCACCCCCGACAAGCGGGACTTCATCATCACCTACGTGGTCGAGGAAGGGAAGCGCTACAAGTTCGGCGACGTCACCGTCGACAGCGAGATCCGCGATTTCGACAACAAGAAGCTGGCGGCGTCGCTGCCGGTCAAGAAGGGCGACTGGTATAACGCCAAGCTGGTCGAAACCTCGATCGACCAGCTGAGCGAGGCCGCCGGCCTGTTCGGCTATGCCTTCACCGACGTGCAGCCGGACTATAACCGCGACGCCGAAACGCTGACGATGGGGATGAACTTCCACATCGCGCAGGCGCAGCGCACCTATGTCGAGCGGATCGACATCAACGGCAACACGCAGACCCAGGACAAGGTGGTCCGCCGCGAGATCCGCCTGGCGGAAGGCGACGCGTTCAACAGCTTCCAGGTCAAGCGTTCGCAGGATCGCATCAACAGCCTGGGCTTCTTCCAGGACAAGATGGAGATCAAGCAGGTCCCCGGCTCGTCCCCCGATCGCATCATCCTCGACACCACGCTGGAAGAGAAGAGCACCGGCGAGCTGCAGCTGTCGGTCGGCTATTCGAGCCTCGAACGCTTCATCATCCAGGCCAATATCACGCAGAACAACTTCCGCGGCAAAGGTCAGGTGCTGCGCGCCGGCGTCAATTATTCGACCTATTCGAAGTCGGTCGAGCTGGGCTTCACCGAGCCGTACCTGTTCGACAAGAACGTCGCGATCGGCGTCGACGTGTTCCGGCGCGATTATAATTCCTTCAACTATATCGGTACGCAGCGGCAGACGACCTATTCGCAGGTGTCGACCGGTTTCCAGGTCCGCGCCGGTGTGCCGCTGACCGAATATTGGTCGCTCGCCGGCCGCTACGGCCTGTCCTATGATGAGGTCGGACTCGACGAGGCGACCTATTTCACCGACGGCGCCTGCGATCCGCTCAAGGCCGGCCGCTATCTGTGCGAGGCGATCGGCAACCGCTGGACCTCGTCGGTCGGCTATTCGCTGATCTACGACAGCCTCAACAGCCGCCTGCGGCCGACTGCGGGCCAGCGGTTCAGCTTCAGCCAGGATTTCGCCGGGCTCGGCGGCGACGTCAAATATATCCGCACCCGCGTCGAAGGATCGAAATTCGTCAACGTCGGCTCGGGCTTCATCGGCTCGCTGGTCGGCGAGGCGGGCTATATCCATTCGCTCGAAGGCAGCCGCGGCCCCGGCGTCGACCGGATCCGCATCACCGACCGCTTCTATCTCGGAGAACCGCAGTTCCGCGGCTTCGATATCCGCGGCGTCGGCCCGCGCGTGCAGCGGCAGGCCTATACGGTCGATACGACGACGGGGAAGCAGATCCTCGTCACCGATCGCAACCAGCTGGTCGACGATGCGCTCGGCGGCCGGGCCTATTACCTCGCCCGCGCCGAGCTGGAGATTCCGCTCGGCGCCGGTGCGCGCGAGCTCGGTCTGCGGCCGTCGATCTACGTCCAGGCGGGCAGCCTGTGGGGGCTGACGCGGCCGTTGCCGACCGCCAATTTCCCGACGATCACCGATGCCAATGGCAACACCACGGTGTTGCCGATCCAGCGGCTGCTGGTCGATTCGTCGGGTCGGCAATTGTATCAGGTGCCGTCCGACGCCGCGACCGGGGCAGGTACCTATACCACCTGCGCGATCGGTTATTCGGCGACGCTGGGCGGCACCTGCGCCGGCTCGTCGACCAACGCCATCTCCTATCAGGCGTCGATCTCGCCGTTCAAGGAAACCTATTACGGCAGCAGCCCGACGCCGCGCGTCAGCATCGGCATCGGCGTCAACTGGACATCGCCCTTCGGTCCGCTGCGGATCGATCTTGCCAAGGCGCTCGTCACGCAAAAGGGTGACGATCCCAAGCTTGTTACCTTCAATGTGGGGACTCAGTTCTAATGAAGACGATCACCAAGACCTCGCTGGCGGCGCTCGCCGGCGCCTCGATCGCGCTTGCCGGTGCGGCGACCGCGCAGACCGCCGGTATCGCCACCGCGCAGGCCGATGCGGCGATCTTCAGCGCCAAGGCGTTCGATGCTGCCAACCAGCAGATCTCGACCACCTACAAGGCCCAGCTCGATCAGGCTGCGGCGGCGCAGAATACGCTCAACACGCAGCTGCGCACGCTGCTCGACACCAACAAGGACGGCCAGATCAGCCAGGCCGAGGCCGCCGCGGCGGAAGGCAATGGCGCGGTCGCCAACCAGGTCCGCGCCGCGCAGGCGAAGGCGCAGCCGGCGATCGAGGCCGCGCAGGGCCCGGCGATCAAGGCGCAGGCCTATGCGCTCGAGCAGGTCACCGCCAAATATGACCCGGCGCTGCGCGCCGTCGTCGCCGCCAAGAAGATCAGCATCGTGCTCGCGCCCAATGCGATCCAATATGCGCCGCCGGCGACCGACGTGACCCGCGACATCATCGCCGAGATCGACCGCAGCACGCCGACCGTCTCGATCACCCCGCCGGCCAACTGGCAGCCGCAGCAGCAGACCGTCGAGCTGCTGCAGCAGTACCGCCAGCTCGTCTACGCCAACGCCGCGCGTCGTCAGCAGGCCGGTGCGCCCGCGCCCGCCGCCGGCACCCCGGCACCCGCCGCCGGTGCGACGCCGCGCGCGACCCCGCAGGGCCGCTGAGGCGCAACCGGGTGAGCGACGACACCGAAGCGCAGGGCCGTACCCTCGGCCCGCTCGATATCGGGCGGGTCATGGCGGCGCTGCCGCATCGCTACCCGATGCTGCTGGTCGACCGGGTCGAGGAATTGCTCCTCGACCGGTCGATCGCGGCGATCAAGGCGGTGACGATCAACGAAGGCTTCTTCCAGGGGCATTTCCCCGGACGGCCGATTATGCCGGGCGTGCTGATCGTCGAGGCGCTGGCGCAGGCGGCGGGCATCCTCGCGGTCGAAAGCCTCGGCCTCGCCGGATCGGGCAAGCTCGTCTATTTCATGGCGATCGAGGGCGCGAAGTTCCGCAAGCCGGTCGAACCCGGCGTGCTGCTGCGGCTCGAGGTCAGCTTCGTCCAGAAGCGCAGCTCGGTTTGCAAATTCGCCGGTGTCGCCCGGATCGACGGGCAGGTCGTCGCCGAGGCGAATTTCACCGCGATGATCGCCGATCCGCCCAAGGCGTAGGCGGCGAACCGGCTTTCCCCTCTGCCGTGACCCCCGAGGGGGGCAGGTGAATCCCACCTGTCCTCCGACAGGCGCGGTGCGAACGGGGAAAGCATCACGTTTTGACTTTACCGCGGCGCTCCTCTACGGGCGCCGCTTCGCAAAGGCTGGTCGGAACCAGCCACATCAGGAGCGCAGACGCGTGAAGAAAGATACCCATCCCGACTATCACATGATCAAGGTGCAGATGACCGACGGCACCGTGTTCGAGACCCGCTCCACCTGGGGCAGGGAAGGCGACACGATGCAGCTCGACATCGACCCGCTGGCGCATCCGGCATGGACCGGCGGTCGCGGCACGATGCTCGACGCGGGCGGCCAGGTCGCGCGCTTCAACAAGCGGTTCGGCGGCGGGCTCACCCTGCGCAAGAGCTAAGACACGTATTTACCCGAACATAACCATGGTCGGTTACGACCATAGGTTATGTTCGCGGCAGAGTTCGAACCTGCAGTGTCGCACGGCCGGCGTGTCGCCGAGCGCGCGCCGGTGTCGATCGACGGCGATATCGGCAAGGCGCGCCGCACCCTGTGCAGGGTGGTCGACATTTCGATCCACGGCGCCCGCCTGCTGACCTATTGCCCCCTCATCCCCCATAGCATGATCTGGCTCACCCTGCCGGAGGCGGGATCGCTCGCCGCCGAGGTGCGCTGGGCGGAGGACTATGCCGCCGGCTGCCGCTTCATGACGGCGCTCGATCCGGAGGTGTTCGAGCGGCTGGTCGCACTCAATCGCGCAGGGCGTTGACGCAACTCGGCTCTTGATCCCGCCCGCCGACGTCGCCATAGGCTTGCGCGGGAGTCGGGCGGACGTGGTCGTCGCCAACCCGGTCAGGTCCGGAAGGAAGCAGCCGCAACGATTTCGCCGCGGGTCGTCCCGGCTCCCACCCTCTTCATCGCTGCAAGGGCGTTACCGCTTGAGCCAGGAGCGCTCGCGGAACCATTTGGTGACGATATATTTCGTCCCTTCGACTACCGCCGTTCCCTCGTGCAGCGTCGCGGTATTGGGCGTACCGTCGGGGTTCATGTTGTTCCAGGCGAGAAGCAGCCCGCGACGCGGCGCGATCTTGAACCCGGCCTGCGGAAACCAGGTCGCACCGCCGTCCGCGACGTCGTTGAGGTAGATCATCGTCGTCCAGGTGCGCTGCCCGCCCGACGCCTGCATCTGCTGCCAATAGCTCTCGGTCTCGTGGAAATAATCGTGGTGGGCGCGGAAATGCTGGCCGGGGGCGTAGCGCTGGCCCTGCAGGGTCTCGCCGTGATCGGCCGGCAGGCCGAGCAGCCCGGCGATCGCCTCGTCGATCGGCTGCACCTCGGGGGCGTAGCGGTTCATGTCGCAGCTTTCGCTCGTCCGGAAGCCGGGATCGGCGCGATCCGAGAGCAGCGACGAGGGCCGGCGATTGGCGTCGATCATCGCGACCAGCGTCTCGCACTGCGCTGCGTCGAGGAAGTCGAGATGATAATAGATCTGGATCGCCGGCACCTCCGCGCGGGTCACCGCCGGATTGGCGTCGAGCCGCTGCGCGACGGCGACGCCGGCTTGCTGGCGGAGCGGCGAGGGGGCGGGCGCTTTCTTGCGGCGGGCGAACATGGCAGCAGAGATGCCGTCGCCCGCCGACAAAAACAACATGCTCAGTAGAAGATGTCGTACACCGTATCGATCACCTGACCGCTGCGCAGGTCGACGAGCAGCGCGTCGTCATAATAGCGGACCCAGCGATAGGGGCCATAGGCTTCGGGCAGGCGATAGGCATAGGGGTCGCTGATCCAATAGCTGCGTCCGAACAAAACCGGCGACAGCGACACGCCGACGCCGAATCGGCGATAGCCGCGCCCCCAGCCGGACGGCGCGTAATAGCGCGGCAGGCGATAGGCGCCGCGATTGCTCGCGCGATAGTCGTTCCAGTCGTAGCGGCCGTCGTTGCGCCAGCCGCGGTCCCAGCCGCCCCGCTCGGCTAAGCGCCGGCCGTCCTGCCAGTCCCGGCGCTGCGGACCGTCGTCGCGGCGGCGATCCCAGCCGCGATCGTCGCCGGGCCCGCGATTGGCCCAGCGCGGGCCGTCGCGGTCGGGTCCGGGGCCACGATTCGGTCCGGGGCGATCGGCGGCGGGACCGCGATCACCGCCCGGCCCGCGATCGGGGGCGGGGGGACGATCGGGGGCGGGGGCGGGGCGATCGCCACGGCCCTGCCAGCCACGATCGGCGACGCGGGGCGGACCGCCGTCGTCCGGCCGTGGGCCGCGGTCATCCGGCCGCGGGCCGGGGCGGCCGGGTCCGTCGGGGCCACGCTGATCCCAGTTGCGCCGGCCATCCTGCGCCTGTGCCGCCACGGGCATCAGCATCGATGCGGCGAGCAGCGCCTTGATCACGGTCTTCATCGTCCTTCGTCCTCGTCCGCCGGCGCACGAGCCGGCCCGGATGATGACCGATACTTGCACCACAGCCGCTGTGACGAAGCTGAATACCTCTGTCAGCGTTGCGAAAGCTTGGGCGGGACCAGAGCTGGAACGACGCGCGCCGCATCGGCCGGGTCGATACCCGGGCGGGCGCCGGCGGGGATCGTCTCCTCACCCCGCGCGGCACGGCCGGCGCGCTGGATCGCCTCGATCAGCCGCGGATAGACGCCGCAGCGGCACAGGTTGCGGATCGCACCGCGGATATCCGCCTCGCTCGGGTCGGGACGATGGTTGAGCAGGACCGACGCCGCCATCAGCATGCCGGGGATGCAAAAGCCGCACTGCGTCACGTTGGCGGCGAGGAAGGCGAGCTGCAACGGGTGGTTGCGCTCGCGCGACAGGCCCTCGATCGTGGTGACGAAGCTGCCCTCGATCCGCCCGATCGCGACCTGGCACGACAGCACCGCCCGCCCGTCGACATCGACGGTGCAGGCGCCGCAATCGCCGCTGCCACAGCCATATTTCGTGCCGGTGAGGTTCGATGCGTCACGCAGCGCCCAGAGCAGCGGCGTCTCCGGATCGAGGCGATATTCGACCGGCTGGTTGTTGACGGTAAGGCGCGCCATGTCCGGCCCTTAGCCGCAAAGCCCGGCATGTCGCCAGACCGTCACCGCTCGTCATCGCCCGAACCGAGCCGGGGGGCAGGGCGGTCGCAGGCGAGCGCGGCGTCGGAGAAGCGGATCGGCGTGCGCAGGCCGCGGATCGGGTCCGACCCGATCACCAGGCCGCGCGCGGCGATCTGCGGATCGGTAAGCGCCTGTTCGACGGAGTTGATCGGTCCCGCCGGCACGCCGGCCGCGGCGAGGCGCGCGAGCAAATCGTCGCGCGCGAAGGTCCGCGTCGCCGCGGTGATCTGCGCGAACAACGCCTCGCGGTTGGCGAGGCGCAGCGCGTTGCTGGCATAGCGCGGATCGTCGGCGTCGATCCCGGCGATCGCGCAGAAGCGGCGGAACTGGCCGTCGTTGCCGACCGCGAGGATGAACCAGCCGTCGCTCGTCTCGAACACCGCATAGGGGCAGACGTTGAGGTGGGCGTTGCCGACGCGCGCCGGAGTGACGCCGCTGGCGAAATAATTCGCTGCCTGATTGGCGAGCACGCCGGTCATCGAATCAAGCAGCGCCATGTCGATCCACTGGCCGCGCCCGGTCCGCTCGCGCATCGCCAGCGCCGCCTGGATCGCGATCACCGCATAGAGGCCGGTAGTGATGTCGGCCATCGCCACGCCGATCTTCTGCGGCGCGCCGTCGGGATCGCCGGTCAGGTCCATCATCCCGCTCATCCCCTGGACGATGAAGTCATAGCCGGCGCGCGCCGCATAGGGGCCGTCCTGCCCGAAGCCGGTGATCGAGCAATAGACGAGGCGGGGATTGATCGCCGACAGGCTCGCATAATCGAGGCCGTATTTGGCGAGGCCGCCGACCTTGAAATTCTCAATCAGAACGTCGGCCTCGGCGGCGAGCGCGCGGACCTGTGCCTGCCCCGCGGCGGTGGTGAAGTCGATGACGTGGCTGGTCTTGCCGCGGTTGCAGGCGTGGAAATAGGCGGCGTCGCGGCCGCCGTCGGGATAGTCGACGAAGGGCGGCCCCCAGCTGCGCGTATCGTCGCCGGCGGGGCTCTCCACCTTGGTGACGGTGGCGCCGAGGTCGGCGAGCACCTGCCCCGCCCAGGGGCCGGCGAGGATGCGCGCCAGCTCGAGCACCTTGAGGCCGGCGAGCGGATGCGCGCGCCCCGCCGCCTCGGTCAAAACGCCGCGATCCCGGTGATCGCGCGGCCGAGGATCAGCGCGTGGACGTCGTGCGCGCCCTCATAGGTGTTGACCGTTTCGAGGTTCATCAGGTGGCGCATCACCTGATATTCGCCGGAAATGCCGTTGCCGCCGTGCATGTCGCGGCTGACCCGGGCGATGTCGAGCGCCTTGCCGACGTTGTTGCGCTTGACCAGCGAGACCATCTCGGGCGCGAACCGGCCCTCGTCCATCAGCCGCCCGACGCGCAAGCTGGCCTGCAGGCCCAGCGCGATCTCCGTCTCCATATCGGCGAGCTTCTTCTGATAGAGCTGCCGCCCGGCGAGCGGCGTGCCGAACTGCTTGCGGTCGAGGCCGTATTGGCGCGCCGCGTGGAAGCAGTATTCGGCGGCGCCGAGCGCGCCCCAGCTGATCCCGTAACGCGCGCGGTTGAGGCAGCCGAACGGGCCCTTCAGCCCCTCGACATGCGGCAGCAGCGCGTCGTCGCCGACCTCGACATCGTCCATCACGATGCCGCCGGTGATCGACGCGCGCAGCGACAATTTGCCCTCGATCTTGGGCGCGGACAGGCCCTTCATTCCCTTGGTGAGGACGAAGCCGCGGATCGCGCCGCCATGCGCGTCCGACTTGGCCCAGACGACGAAGACGTCGGCGATCGGCGAATTCGAAATCCAGGTCTTGGCGCCATTGAGGACGTAGCCGCCGTCGACCTTGCGCGCGCGGGTGGTCATCCCGCCGGGGTCGGAGCCGGCATCGGGCTCGGTCAGGCCGAAGCAGCCGATGAACTCGCCGCTGGCGAGGCGCGGCAGCAGGCTGCGCTTCTGCTCCTCGGAGCCATAAGCGAAGATCGGATACATGACGAGGCTCGACTGGACGCTCATCATCGAGCGGTACCCCGAATCGATCCGCTCGACCTCGCGCGCGACGAGGCCGTAGGCGACGTAACTCGCGCCGACACCGCCATATTCTTCTGGAAGGGTCGGGCCGAGCAGGCCGAGTTCGCCCATTTCGCGGAAGATCGCCGGATCGGTATGCTCGTCGCGGAAGGCGGCGACGATGCGCGGCGCCAGCCGGTCCTGCGCATAGCCGCGCGCGGTGTCGCGGATCATCCGCTCGTCCTCGCTCAACTGGTCGTCGAGCAGGAAGGGATCGGCCCAGTCGAACTTGCCCATGCCCGCCATCATCATCTCCTTTTGGAAGGCGCGGTACGGGGGAAGGCGGGGCGGGGCAAGCCCTGCGTCACAGGCTGGTGCGGACGTCGAGCAGCTCGGGGAAGAAGCGGTGCGAGACGACGCGGGCGAGATAGGGCACGCCCGCGGTGCCGCCGGTGCCCGACTTGAAGCCGATCACCCGCTCGACCGTCTTGAGGTGGCCGAAGCGCCAGAGCTGGACGTGATATTCGAGGTCGACCAGCTTCTCGGCCAGCTCGTACAGGTCCCAATAGGCGTGCGGCTGCGCATAGACGGTCGCCCAGCAGGCCTCGACCGCCGGCGAAGGCGGCGCGGTGTCGGTGAAGTCGCGCGCCAGCCGCTCGGCCGGCACCGGCAGGCCGCGGCGCGCGAGCAGGCGCAGCGCCTCGTCATAGAGGCTCGGCACGGCGAGTTCGGCGGCGAGCCGCTCGCGCACCGCCGGCTCGTCGAACAGGTCGATCATCGCCGCATTGCGGTTGCCGAGGATGAATTCGAGGCAGCGATATTGATCCGACTGGAAGCCCGAACTCTGGCCGAGGCTGCCGCGCATCGCGGCATAATCGGCGGGCGTCATCGTCGCCAGCACCTCCCACGACTGGATCAGCTGCGTCTGGATGCGGCTGACCCGCGCCATCATCTTGAGCGCGGGCGGCAGATCGTCCACCGCGATCCGCCGCCGCGCTTCGCCCAGTTCGTGCAGGCAGAGCTTCATCCACAATTCGGACGCCTGGTGGATCGTCACGAACAGCAGCTCGTCATGCACGCCGCTGAGCGGCGATTGCAGGTCGAGCAGCTCGGGCAGGCGCAGGTAGCTGCGATAGGTGATCGTCATCGCGGCAGCCTATCGCAACCGGCCTCACTGCTCCAGCAGCAGCACCTCCAGCGTCGCGCGGTCGCCGCGGCGGCGTGTGACGATCAGGTCGGCGACGATCGCGGCGGGGACGGGCAGATCCTCCTCGGGCAGAGCGTCCAGCCACGCCGCGGCGTCGCCGCCGGCGATGGCGAGGTCGATCGTCAGGCGCACGCCGGTGAAGGTCGCGCTCGACCAGGGGCGTTCGTGCAGCCCGAGCGGATGGAACGTCAGGCCATGGCAGGCGGCGCTCGCGGCGAGCGCGCGGCGCAGGCGGCGGTGCGGCAGCGTCATGTGCATCATGCCCCCGCTCCGTCGAGATACCGGATGATCCGCGCCTCGACCGACGGGCCGACGACGCGCCCACGCACCATGTCGGTGACGAGTCGCGGGTCGTTGACGGTGCGCTTGCCGAACTCGCTGCGCGACATGCGCGAACGGCGGAGATAGCGATCGATCCTGAGCAGCAATGACATGGCTTCCCTCCCGAGTCCGGCGATTGCGTTCCTGATCTGTTCCTGTCTTTCCAACTTGTCTAGGAAAATTTCCTACGATACGGTCGCGGGCGATGGACGCAGAGGATCCCCGCCGGCGGCTGACCGCCCTTGCCGCGGCGCGGGGTGACAGCCTCGCCGCGCTGTCGCGGATGCTCGGGCGCAACGATGCCTATCTTCAGCAGTTCGTCGCGCGCGGATCGCCACGCCGGCTCGCCGACGACGATCGGCGGCGGCTGAGCGACTATTTCGGCGTGGCGGACAGCGAGCTGGGCGGTCCGGCCGCGTCGCGCCTGTTCGCGCTGCCGCGGCTCGACGTCGCCGCCTCGGCGGGGCCGGGCGCGTTCGTCGATACCGAGATCGTGCTCGGCACGGCGGCGCTCGATCCGGCGCTGGCGACGCAGCTCGGCCTGCGCGACGGCATGGCGGCGATCGTGCGGGTGCGGGGCGATTCGATGGAGCCGGGGCTGATCGACGGCGATCTGATCGTCGTCGACCGCGCCCGTGCGCGCCCCGATGCGCAACCGCGCGTGCACGTCGTGCGGATCGACGGCACGGTGATGGTCAAGCGCGTCGCGCGGCGGGGTGGGCGGATCACCGTCACCAGCGACAATCCCGCTGCGCCGCCGGTGCCGGCGGGGGCGGTCGAGGTGATCGGACGCGTCGTCTGGCTGATGCGCGCGCCGCGCTGATCAGCGGCGGCTGTCGCGCAGCCACACCGCGATCGCGCCGGCCGCGCCGATCGCCAGCCCGGCGAGAAAGCCGATCGTCACCTGCCCCTGGATGAGGCCGACGATCGCACCCCCGATCGAACAGATCGCGACGAGGATGCCGCCCGCGGCGGAGGGAGGGGTTTCGGCCATGCCCGTCCCTGCCACGTCCCGCGGCGAGACGCCAGCGTCCCCCGACGGGACGGGCGGGACGGCGACGCGGCGGCGGTTTACCATCGTCCTCCGCCAGTTCCGCGCATCCTCACCATATGGCACGGCGCGTGTAACGGCACGGGGATGCACACCGATCCCGCCATCGCCATCCACCTCGACGACGCGCAGCAGGTGGCGGAGGCGACCGACCTGATCGCCCGCTTCGGCGAGGACGCGCCGGTCGAGGCGGCTATCCGCGCTGGGCGGATGCGCGACATCGGCAATGTCGTCCACTTCTGCCGCTGGCGACAGACCGGCCGGCTGGTCGCGCTGCTGGTGGCGGATACGGCGGTGGGGACGGTGCACTAGGCGCGGCGCCAGCAGCGCCGCATGCCGGTCTCAGCCGATCCCGCGCCCCGTCGCGGTCCACCAGATCCCGCCGAGCAGGTGATCCAGATACCGCCCGTCCCGGTACATGTCGGCATTGTGGCCGAGCAGGGTGACGAAGACGCGGCCCTTCTCGTACGTATGATACCAGGCCTCGGGATGGTCCTTGCCCATCGGCCGGCCGACCTGGCCGGGCCAGATCAGCGTCGGGTCGTAGCTCGTCTCGTCGACGCCGAGCACCGGGTGGATGGTGACGCGATAGGGATTGGTGGTGACGTAATATTCGTCGCTCCAGATCCAGCGGTCGGGCAGCGCGAAGGTCGCGGGAAAGCGCGGGTCGAGCTTGGTGACCGCGGCGGTCTGCAGCTTGGGGTGGTTGACGAAGCTGCGCCCGACCATCCGCTCATACCACGGCCAGGCGGCGGCCGGGACGATCGCGGCGCGGTGCACCACCATCGCATTGCCGCCGCCGCGCATATAGGCCTCGAACCGGCGGCGGCGCGGCTCGCTCAGCGTCTCGGGCGGCGTGTTGAGGAACATCACCGCGGCATAGGGGCCGAGGTCGCCGTCGAACGGTGCACCGTCGGCGGACCAGGTGACGGCGAAGGCATGCAGCCGCGCCAGCCGTTCGATGCTGTCGCGCGCGACCGGGATATATTCGTAATGGTAGGTGCTCGGCGCGGCGATCACCAGCAGCTTGAACTGGTCCTCCGCCGCGGCGGGGACGGCGGTCAGCGTCGCGGCGAGCGCGGCGATCGTCAGCATCGGTCTCATGGTTTCCGGCTTCGCGCGCGTGGCGGGCCGAGGCAAGCGCCACTTTGGTCGGGCTGGCGGCTGCCGCGGCGGCGCGCCCGGGCGAACGATAAGCGGGGCCGATTGAGGCCGAAACCGCCGGATATGGGACTGTTGCAGGCCGGCGACGCACGCTAGGACGGCGCCATGCTGTTGCGTTTGGGGTGGTTCGGGCTTGGCGCGACTGCCGTGCTCCTTCTTCCCGGCCCGGCGGCGGCGCAGACGGCTCCGGCGGAGGTGCCGCTCGATCCCAATGCCCCGCTTGCGCCCCTGCCCGATATCGGCGTCGCCTGGCCAGAGCTCGGCAACGATCCCGCCGGCACGACGGCCGCCGCGACCGACGGCGCCGCCGAGCGCCGCTATGCGTGGCGGATCGACGGCATCGACACCAGCGCGACGCCGCTGCTGCGCAAGCGCTTCGAGGAATTGTCGACGCTGAGCGCCAATGACGGCAGCGCCGCCAACGCCGCGCAGCTCGATCGCCGCGCGCGCGAGGATGCCGACCTGTTGCAGACGCTGCTGCGCGGCGCGGGTTATTATGACGCGCGGGTGACGACGCGGGTCGAGCCGGGGACGAAGCCGCTCGTCGTGCTCGCCGCCGAACCGGGGACGCTGTACCGGCTCAGGGACGTGACGCTCGGCGGTCTTGCCGCGGCGGGCGACAAGGCGCCGCCGCTGCGCGAGGCGTTCGGGGTCAAGCCTTCGGACCCGGTCGATGCCGATGCGATCGTCGCCGGCACCGCGCGGCTGACGGCGCGGATCGGCCAGACCGGCTTCCCCTTCGCCGATGTCGGCGAACCGCAGATCGTCGTCGACCACGCCAGCAAGACCGCGACGCTCGACCTCCAGGTCGCGCCGGGCGCGCAAAGCCGGTTCGGCAAGTTCGTCGCGCTGCCGGGCAACCGCGTCTTCGGCCCCGATCACGTCCAGGAGATTTCGCGGCTCGCCCCCGGCGACACGTTCGACGCGACGACGCTCGACGATCTGCGCCGCGCGCTGGTGCAGACCGGGCTGGTCTCCTCGGTCGAGGTCAAGCCGATCCCGGCCGACGCGCCGGGGGTGGTCGACATCGGCGTCAAGCTCGGCGCCGCACCGGTGCATACGATCGCCGGCGAGCTCGGCTATGGCACCGGCGAGGGCGCGCGTGCCGAACTCAACTGGACGCATCGCAACCTGTTCCCGCCCGAAGGCGCGCTCACCCTGCGCAGCGTGCTCGGCACGCGCGAGCAGCTCGGCAGCGTCGTCTTCCGCCGCAACAATTTCGGCGACCGTGACCGCGTGCTGACCGCGCAGATCTCCGCGAGCCACGTCCAGCGCGATGCCTATGAGGCGAAGACCTATACCGTCGCCGCCAATATCGAGCGGCAGACGACGATCTTCTTCCAGAAGGCCTGGACCTGGTCGCTCGGCGGCGAGGTGCTGAGTTCGGACGAGCGCGACGTCATCGCCGCGACCGGCGAGCCGCGCCGCCGCACCTTCTATATCGCCGCCGCGCCGACCAGCCTCAATTACGACGGATCGGACGATCTGCTCAACCCGACCCGCGGCGTCCGCCTCGGCGGTCGGGTCAGCCCGGAATTCTCGCTGGAGAACGACGCGTTCGGCTATGCGCGCGTGCAGATCGACGCGAGCGCCTATCAGCCGGCGCGGCGCGGGCTGGTGCTCGCCGAGCGGATCCGGCTGGGCTCGATCCTAGGCGCCTCGCGCGACAGCATCGCGCCGTCGCGGCGCTTCTACGCCGGCGGCGGCGCGTCGGTGCGCGGCTATGGCTATCAGGCGATCGGGCCGCGCGACGTCAACAACGATCCGATCGGCGGGCGCAGCCTCGCCGAATTCTCGATCGAGGCGCGGGTGCGCGCCTTCGGCAATTTCGGCATCGTGCCGTTCCTCGACGGCGGCACCATCTATACCAGCGCGGTGCCGGGGCTCGGCGACTTCCAATATGGCGCGGGCGTCGGCGTGCGCTATTATTCCAACTTCGGCCCGATCCGCTTCGACGTCGGCACGCCGCTCAATCCGCAGCCGGGCGACAGCCGCATCGCCGTCTACGTCTCGCTGGGGCAGGCCTTTTGAGCCGCGCGCTGCGCCGGATCGCGCTCGCCCTCGCCGGACTGCTCGCGCTTGCGGCGCTGGCGCTGGCGGTGGTCGACACCGGCATCGGCCATCGCTGGGTGGCGCAGCGGATCGGCGCGATCCGCACCGCCAATGGCCTGCGCTTCACCATCGGGCGGATCGACGGCTCGCTCTACGACCGGGCGCGGCTCAGCGACGTGCGCGTCTATGATCTCGACGGCCTGCTGGTGCAGGCGCCGACCGTCGCGCTCGACTGGTCGCCATGGCGCTGGCTGCGGCATCAGCTCATCATCGACCGGCTGGCGATCCCGCGGGCGGTGCTGTTCCACGCGCCGCATACCCGGGCGATGCCGCGCACCGGGCCGATCCTGCCCGATTTCGACATCCGCATCCGCGCGCTCGACGTCGAGCGGCTGGTGCTCGCCAAGCCGGTGCTCGGCACCGCGCGGGTCGGGCGGATCGCCGGCCGTGCCGACATCCGCCGCGGCCGCGCGCTGGTGCGGCTCGCCGCCAGCGTCGCCGGATCGGATCGGCTCACGCTGCGCCTCGATGCCGAGCCCGATGCCGGTCGCTTCGATCTCGATGCCAGCGCGGCGGGGCGCGCCGGCGGCGTCTTGTCGCGCAGCCTCGGCCTGCGGCGTGCCGTTGCCTTCGATATCGACGGGTCGGGCGGCTGGACGCGCTGGCGCGGGCGGGCGGTCGGCCGGATCGGTAGCGCGCGCGCGCTCGATCTCGCGCTCGCTGCCGACGATGGCCGCTATACGCTGGCGGGCGACCTGGTGCCGACCGGTCTGCTGAGCAGCGCGGCGCTGCGCCTCGCCGCACCGCGGCTGCGCGTCCAGGGGCAGGCGCGCTTCGCCGACCGACGACTCGACGGCCGGCTGACGCTGCGCAGTCCGGCGCTGGCGCTGGAGGCGACCGGCCTCGCCGATCTCGGTGCGGGGGCGTGGCGCAATCTGCGGCTCAGCGCGCGTTTGCTGCGGCCGGCGGCGATCATTCCGGCGATGACCGGCAGCGGCGTCGCCGCGCGCGCGGTGATCGACGGCGATTTCCGCAGCGCCCGCTTCGACTACCGGCTGCGCGCCGACCGGCTGGCGATCGACCGGACCGGCCTCGAAGAGGTGCGGCTCGCCGGCAGCGGCCGGCTCGGCCAGCGGCAGCTCGTGCTGCCGACGCGCTTCACCGCGGCGCAGGTCACCGGCGTCGGCACCGTCGCGGGCGGCGTGTTGCGGCATTTCAGCCTCGACGGGCCGCTGATGCTGAAGGGCTCGCTGCTCACCGGTGATTCGCTGCGGCTGCGCTCGGACCAGCTCGACGGGCGGCTGATGGTCGCGCTCGATCTCGCCACCGGCCGCTATGAGGTGGGGCTCAACGGCACGCTCAACCGCCTGTTCATCAAGGGGCTCGGCATCGTCGACCTGCGCTCCGACCTGCGCGTCGTGCCGGGGGCGGGGGGGCGCGGCACGCGCATCGTCGGGCGCGGCACGGCGCAGGTCGTGCGGCTCGACAATGGCTTCCTGCGCGGCCTGACCGGCGGCCTGCCGCGGATCAGCGCCGGCCTGGAACGCACCCCCGACGGCCTGTTGCGCTTCACCGACATGGTGCTGACCTCGCCGCTGCTCAGCCTGCGCGGCAACGGCTATCGCCGTCCCGACGATACCTTCCATATCGAGGCGAGCGGGCGACATGCCACCTATGGCCCGGTGGTGCTGCGGCTCGACGGCAAGATCGACCGGCCGACGCTCGACCTGCAATTCGCCAGCCCCAATGCGGCGCTCGGCCTGTCGCAGGTGCGCGCGCATCTCGATCCGACGGCGAGCGGCTTCACCTATCGCGCCGCGGGCGAATCGCGGCTCGGGCCGTTCACGCTGGCGGGATCGATCCTGCTGCTGCCGCCGGGCGTCGACGACATTCTGGTCGTCGACCGGCTGGCGGTGAGCGGCACCGCGGCGAGCGGCAGGCTGACGATCGGCCATGGCGGCTTCACCGGGCGGCTCGCGGTGGCGGGCGGCGGGCTGGCGGGCGAGTTGCTGTTCCGCCCGGTCGGCACGGTGCAGCGGATCGAGACGCATCTCAGCGCGGCCGACGCGCAGCTCGGCAGCGCGACGCTGCGCCGCGGCCGCGTCGACGCGGCGCTGCTGCTCGATCCCGCCGGCACCGCGCTCGATCTCACCACCAGCGGTGCGGTCGTGCGGCTCGGGCGACTCAGCCTCGCGCGCTTCGCCGGCACGGCGAAATTGCGCGGCGGCGTCGGCGAGGTGCGCGCGTCGATCGCCGGATCGCGCGGGCGCGCCTTCGACATCCAGACGGTGACGCAGGTGGCGCAGGATCATCTGTCGGTTGCCGCGCAGGGCACGCTCGACCGCCGCCCGCTGCGGCTGCTCGCGCCCGCCGACATCCGTCGTGAGGGCGACGGCTGGCGGCTCGCGCCGACGCGGCTGAGCTTCGCCGGCGGCGAGGCGGAGGTCGGCGGCCATTATGCTGCGGATGCATTGTCGCTCGACGCCGCGCTGACGGGCATGCCGCTGGCGATCCTCGATATCGGCTATCCGCGGCTCGGCCTCGGCGGCACCGCGTCGGGGACGTTCAGCTATGCGACCGGGGCCGATCGTGCGCCGACCGGCAAGGCCAATCTGACCGTCCGTGGGCTGAGCCGCGCCGGGCTGGTGCTGTCGTCGCGGCCGATCGACCTCGGTCTCGCCGGCATCCTCTCCGCCGACCGATTAGGCGTGCGCGTGGTGATGGCGTCGGGCGGCAAGACGATCGGCCGCGCCCAGGCGCTGCTCAAGCCGCTCGGCTCGGGCGACCTCGCCAGCCGGATCGCGGCGGCGCCGCTGTTCGCGCAGCTGCGCTATTCGGGGCCGGCGGATACGGTGTGGCGGCTGACCGGGCTCGAACTGTTCGACCTGTCGGGCCCGGTGGCGATCGGCGCCGACGTCAGCGGCCGGATCGGCGCGCCGCTGATCCGCGGCGTGCTGCAGGCCAATGGCGCGCGGATCGAGAGCGCCAACACCGGCACCGTGCTGACCAACGTCCAGGCGAACGGCCGCTTCAACGGATCGCGGCTGGTCATCGACCGGCTGACCGCCGACGCCGGCAAGGGCGGCCGCGTCGCCGGCAGCGGCGATTTCGACTTCGCCGCGCCGCACGGCATCGGCCTCGCGCTCAAGCTTCAGGCGGATCATGCGGTGATGATCAACCGCGACGATATCGGCGCGACCGTCACCGGCCCGCTCACCTTCACCTCCGACGGCAAGGGCGGGACGATCGCCGGCGACATCGTGCTCAACCGCAGCCGCTACCGGCTCGGCCAGGCGAGCGCGGCGGCGGCGCTGCCACGGCTCAACGTCCGCGAGATCAACCTGCCCGACGGCGGCGAGGAGGATGATACGCCCGTCACGCCGTGGACGCTCGCGATCAAGGCGCGTGCGCCCGACAAGGTGATCGTCAGCGGCCTCGGCCTGTCGAGCGAATGGTCCGCCGACCTCGGCATCGCCGGCCAGCCGGGCAATCCGGCGATCACCGGCCAGGCGAACATGATCCGCGGCGATTATGAATTCGCCGGGCGCAAGTTCCAGCTGTCGCGCGGCGTGATCCGCTTCGCCGGCGAGGTGCCGGCCAATCCGGTGCTCGACATCGAGGCCAATGCCGACAGCACCGGCCTTGCCGCGACGATCCGCGTTACCGGCACCGCGCTTAAGCCCGAGATCGGCTTCACCAGCACGCCGGCGCTGCCCGAGGACGAATTGCTGTCGCGGCTGCTGTTCGGCACCTCGATCACCAAATTGTCCGCACCCGAGGCGTTGCAGCTCGCCGCGGCGGTGGCGGCGTTGCAGAACGGCGGCAACGGCCTCAACCCAATCAACGCGGTGCGCCGCGCCGCGGGACTCGACCGGCTGCGCATCCTGCCCGCCGATCCGCAGACCGGGCAGAGCACGTCGATCGCCGCGGGCAAATACGTCACCCGCCGGCTCTATGCGGAGATCGTCACCGACGGGCAGGGCTATTCGGCGACCCAAGTCGAGTTCCAGGTGACGCGCTGGCTGTCGCTGCTGTCGAGCATCTCGACGCTCGGGCGGCAGAGCGCGAACGTGCGGGTGTCGAAGGATTATTGAGGCGGGAGACCCATTCGCCCCGCGGCGCCTCGACCGACAGTGCAAGGAGGGGATGAGGTCATCTGACCATTGGCCCTGACCCTGTCGAAAGGCGGGTCTCCGCAGGCGCGCGTCCTTGTGGGACAGTGCGCTTCGACAGGCTCGGCGCAAACGAAGGTGGGGCGTTCGCCGCCTCTCCCGCCTCACCTTGACCTGACGAAGGGCAGGTAAATGCCCTGCCGCTTCGACAGGCTAGGAGGACGTCCCGTTATTTCTTGCCGGCGCGCTGCTTGCGGGCGGCGTAGCGGGCATCGCGCGCCGCCTTCATCTCGGCTTCGGTCGGCATCTTGGGCTTGGCCTTGGCGGCGGCTTCTGCCGCAGCGAGGGCGGCGGCTTCGGCAGCGGCCTTCTTCTCGGCGATCGCCTGCTCGCGCGCTGCCTGCTTCTCGGCGCGCGCCTTGGCGAGCGCGGCTTCCTTCGCCTCGGCGGCGGCGACACGGGCGGCGACGATCGCCGGGTCGAGCGGTGGCTTGGCGCGCAGCTTCTCGAGCGCCGCCTGCTTGGCTTTGGCGGACAGCGCGGCGCGCTCCTGGAACGTCTGGGGCTTGTAGGCTGACATGTGAGGCGTGATGATCCTGTCGATTGTGAGAGTGTCTCGGCGGTGGCCGTTACTGCAAAACGCCCGAATTGGCAAAAACGCCCGTCGCGGCGCGCCATCAGCCGCGATAAAGCGCCGGCTTTGCACGCGAAGGGAGCCGCGATGACGCCACGCGAATTGATCGACACCGCCGAGGTGCCGGGCGGCGAGCCGCTGCGGCTGTTCCGGCGCGGCGCCGATTACATGATCGTGCTCGACCGCAACGAGCTGATGAACAGCCGGATGAGCGGATCGGAAGAGGCGCTCGCGACGATGACGATCGAGCGGTTGGGGCGGCCGGCGCCGCATCTGCTGATCGGCGGCTATGGCATGGGCTTCACCCTGCGCGCGGCGCTCGGCCGGCTGGGGCCGCAGGCGCGCGTCACCGTCGCCGAGCTGGTGCCGCAGATCGTCGACTGGGCGCGCGGGCCGATGGCGGCGCTGACCGACGGCTGCCTCGACGATCCGCGCGTCACCGTCACCTTCGCCGACGTCGCGGAGGTGATCGCCACAGCCCCGCGCGCCTATGACGCGATCCTGCTCGATGTCGACAACGGACCCGACGGGCTGGTCCGCGCCGCCAACGACCGGCTCTATGCGGCGCGCGGCCTCGCCGCGGCGCGCGCAGCGCTGACCCCCGGCGGTGTGCTCGCCATCTGGTCGGCGGCGAAGGATGCGGCGTTCGCCCGGCGGCTGCGCGAGGGCGGCTTCACCGTCGACGAGGTCACCGTCCGCGCGCGCAGCAACGGCAAGGGCGCGATGCACACCATCTGGTTTGCGGTGCCGCGCTGAGTCGTGCAACCGGCGCCCGCCCCGAACGGTTCGGAGCGGCGGACGAAGGAGCGAAGACGATGAGCGATCGCGTGGCACGAATCACCCGTACCGGCGGCCCCGAAGTGATCGAATGGGTCGACATCGACCTGCCGCCGCCCGGCGCGGGCGAGGTGCGGATGCGGCACCATGCGGTCGGGCTCAACTATATCGACACCTATCATCGCAGCGGCGTCTATCCGGTCGAGCTGCCGAGCGGCCTCGGCAGCGAGGCGGCGGGCGTAATCGAGGCGGTGGGCGAGGGCGTCGAGGGCTTTGCCGTCGGCGACCGCGTCGGCACCTTCGGCCCGGCGCGCGGCGCCTATGCGACCGCGCGCAACGTCGCGGCGCGGCAGCTGCTGCACCTGCCCGACGATATCGACGACGCGACCGCGGCGGCGCTGCTGCTCAAGGGCTGCACCACCGAATGCCTCGTCGATCGCTGCGCGCGCGTCCAGCCGGGGCAGACGGTGCTGGTCTGGGCGGCGGCGGGCGGCGTCGGCCAATTGCTCGTCGGCTGGCTCAAGGCGATCGGCGCGACGGTGATCGGCACCGCCGGCACCGCCGCCAAGGCCGATCATGCCCGTGCCGCCGGCGCCGACCGCGTGCTGCTCCATCGCGACGAGGATGTCGCAGCGCGGGTGCGCGAGATCACGCACGGCGAGGGCGTCGCGACGGTGTTCGACGGCGTCGGCCAGGCGACGTGGCAGGCGTCGCTCGATTCGGTGGCGCGGCGCGGGCTGATCGTCAGCTACGGCAATGCCGGCGGTGCGGTGACGGGCGTGTCGCTCGGCACGCTGGCGGCCAAGGGGTCGCTGTTCGTCACCCGGCCGACGCTGTTCGATTATTATGTCACGCCGGAAGAGCGGCGCGCGGGCGTCGACCGCGTCTTCGCGATGCTGCGCCGGGGCGCGATCCGGCCGCAGATCGGCCAACGCTTCCCGCTCGAACGGGCGGCGGACGCGCATCGCGCGCTCGAACAGGGGGAGACGCGGGGGAGTACGGTGCTGACGGTGGGGTGACGCGCGACAATGCGCGGGGTGGCGGTCGCCAAGGCCGCTCGATCCGAACGTCGTCGGAGATCGCGCGGACCGTCGAGAGAATAGCCGCCCTCGAACGGGCGTCCCGTGCTCCTGCGCACGCAGGAGCCCAGGGCGGCGAACGGAACCGCCGGTGTTTTGTTTCGCTCTGGATTCCTGCGTTCGCAGGAATACTGGTCACGCTTCGGAGCGGAAAGTTGCTACGACAGTCGCACCCCGCCACGGCATATTGCCCTCGCGCCGGTGCGCTGGGATAAGCCGCGCTGACGGCAACGTGGCCGCAGGGGAATGAGCGATGGACGACGGGGACGGGTGCGCAGGGGCGGACCGATCGCGGCAAGTGACGGCTTTGTCACGCCGCTGACGCGGATCCGCCATCCATCCCGCTGCACAGCGATCTATCCGGAGTTCCTCGTTCATGCCCCAGCATCCCATATTCTATGACGCCAGTGGCCGGCGCAAACGGCGCTTCACGCTCGGCGTCGTCGCGTTCGTGGCGTTGCTGGTGCTGTCGGTGGCGGTGTTCGCGGTGTCGATCGGCGCGGTGCCCCGCGCGCCGCTGCTGCCGGTCGAGGTCGAGCGGCCGGCGCTGCGCCGGCTCGCGCCGCCGCATGGCGTGATCCGCCGGGCCAAGCGCGGGCTCGATTATTATGCCGGCCAGCTGTTCGGCACCGGTCGCGGCGGCAAGGCGAGCGCCGGCAACCCCAATCTCGCCATCGCCTTCCATACGCCTTGGGACCAGTCGAGCGCCGCCAGCCTCGAACGGCATGTCGATCAGCTCGACTGGGTGATCCCGGGCTGGGTATCGGTGACCGGGCCGGACCATCGCATCCAGGTGTTGCGCGATACCGCCGGGCGGGCGATCCTCAACCGCGCGGTGCATCGCCCGGTGGTGATCCCGATGGTCCAGAACGCCAGCAACGGCGAATGGGACGGTGCGGGCACCGCCGCGATGCTGGCCGACCCGCGGGCGCGCGCCGCGTTCCTCGACCGGCTGGTGCCGTGGCTCGCCGCCAACAGCGCCGGCGGCGCCTTCTTCGACTTCGAGGAACTGCCGGCGAGCGCCCAGGCCAATTACCGCGCCTTCCTCGCCGAGGCGCAGCGACGCTTCGCCCCGCACGGCTGGAGCGTCTCGATCGCCGCGCCGGTCGCCGATCCCGACTGGAACCTGCCAGCCTATGCCAAGGTCACCGACAAGATCTTCCTGATGGCCTATGACGAGCACGAGCCGAGCGGCCCCGCCGGCCCGATCGCCTCGCAACATTGGTTCGCGGAGAGCGTCGCCAGCGCCGCGCGCGGCATCCCCGCCGCCAAGCTGGTCGTCGCGATCGGCTCCTATGCCTATGACTGGCACGACGGCGGCGGCGATCCGCTCGGCGTCGAGGAGGCGTGGCAGAATGCGCGCGATTCGGGGGCGATGCCGGCGTTCGACCGGGCGAGCGGCAACAGCAGCTTCGCCTATAGCGACGGCGGCAGCCGCCATGTCGTCTGGCTGCTCGACGCCGCCTCCGCCTATAACGAGATCGCGCTGCTGCATCGCGCCGGGATCGGCAGCGTCGCCCTGTGGCGGCTCGGCGCCGAGGACCCGGGCCTGTGGTCCGTGTTCGGGCGCGATCACCGCAGCCTGCCGGCGGTCTCGGCGATCGACTCGATCCCCGCCGGCACGATCACCGACATCGAGGGCGCCGGCGAGATATTGAAGATCGCCGCCACCCCCGTGCCGGGCGAGCGCCGCGCGATCGCCGGGCCGGGCGGAACGATCGCCGACGTCCAGTTCCAGCGTCTGCCCAAGGCCTATGAGGTCGATCGCACCGGCTATCGCAGGAACCTGCTCGCGCTGACCTTCGACGACGGCCCCGATCCGAAATGGACGCCGCAGATCCTCGACGTGCTCAAGCAGAAGCACGCCCCGGCGACCTTCTTCATCATCGGCGAGAATGCGCTGACCCAGCGGTCGCTGCTGCAACGCATGGTGTCGGAGGGGCATGAGATCGGCAGCCACACCTACACCCATCCCAATCTCGCCACCGTCTCGCCAGGGCAGGTGTGGTTCGAGCTCAACGCGACGCAGCGGCTGTTCCAGGCCTTCACCGGCCATTCGCTGCGGCTGTTCCGCGCGCCCTATTTCGGCGACGCCGAACCGTCGACCGCGGACGAGATCGAGCCGGCGCTGCAGGCGCAGGAGCGCGGCTATGTCTCGGTCGGCCTGCACGTCGACCCCGGCGACTGGAAGCGGCCGGGCGTCCAGCAGATCATCGACGCGACGATCGACCGCGTGACCAGCGGCCCCAAGACCTGCGACGGCGATTCGGATGCCGATTGCAGCCGCAACGTCATCCTGCTCCACGACGCCGGCGGCAATCGTGCCGAGACGGTCGCGGCGCTGCCGGTGATCATCGACCGGCTGCGCGCGCTCGGGTATCGATTCGTGCCCGTCTCGACGCTCGCCGGCCTGTCGCGCCATGCCTCGATGCCGCCGATCAGCGCGAGCGACCAGCTTGCCGCCAACGTCGACCTCGCGCTGTTCAGCGCACTCGGCGGGATCGCGGTGGGGCTGCGCTGGCTGTTCATGATCGCGATCACCATCGGCATCCTGCGCGCGCTGGCGCTCTCCGCGCTGGCGCTGATCCAGGCGCGGCGCGAGGGCCGGACGGTGTTCCCGGCGATCGATCCCGCCCGCTTCGTCACCGTGCTGATCCCCGCCTATAACGAGGAGCGGGTGATCGAGCGCGCGGTGCGCGGCGTGCTCGCCTCGGTCGATGTCGCGGTCGAGGTGATCGTGATCGACGACGGGTCGAAGGACGCGACCTCCGCGGTGGTCAGCGCCGCCTTCGGCGACGATCCGCGCGTGCGGCTGCTCACGCTCGTCAACGGCGGCAAGGCGCGCGCGCTCAACACCGGACTTGAGCACGCCAAGGGCGAGATCGTCATCGCGCTCGACGCCGACACGCAGTTCGAGCCGACGACGATCGCGCGGCTGGCGCGCTGGTTCGACGATCCCAGGCTGGGGGCGGTCGCGGGCAATGCCAAGGTCGGCAACCGCGTCAATCTCGTCACCAAATGGCAGGCGCTCGAATATATCACCGCGCAAAATCTCGAACGGCGCGCCTTCGCGCGGCTCGATGCGATCACCGTCGTGCCCGGCGCGGTCGGCGCGTGGCGGCTCGCCGCGATCCGCCAGGTCGGCGGCTATCCGCACGACACGCTGGCGGAGGATCAGGACCTCACCATCGCCATCCAGCGTGCCGGCTGGCGCGTCCAGTACGATCAATATGCGATCGCCTGGACCGAGGCGCCCGAGACGTTCCGCGCGCTCGCCAAACAGCGGTTCCGCTGGGCGTTCGGCACGCTGCAATGCCTGTGGAAGCATCGTTCGGCGATCGGCCGCAGCAGCCCTCGCGGATTGGGCTGGATCGGCCTGCCGCAGGCGATCGTCTTCCAGATCCTGCTCGCCGCAATCAGCCCGATCATCGATCTCGCGCTGCTCGTCAGCTTCGTCGTCACCTATCTCGACATCCAGGCGCATGGCTGGGCGCAGACCAGCCACGACGTCTATACGATGCTCGCCTTCTGGCTGGTGTTCACCGCGATCGATCTGCTCGCCGCGACGATCGCCTTCGCACTCGAACGGCGCGAGCGCTGGCGCCTGCTGTGGCTGCTGGTGCCGCAGCGGATCGGCTATCGCCAGATCATGTATTATGTCGTGCTCAAGGCGATCGCGCAGGCGCTGCGTGGACCGATGGTCGGTTGGGGCAAATTGCAGCGGACCGGGCGGGTGAGCGCGTCGTGAGCGGGGTGGAGACAGGATGAGCCTGCCCCTTTCCTGCTTGGGGCAACGTCAATCGCAGGACTGACCGTAAGTCGCGGCATGTAGGGCACAGTGGTTCGAATTGATGAGCGTCATGACGCCTTTGACGCCGGGTTCGGGCGTCCAGGGCGTTGCGGTTGATAGTCGACCGCAGTCAGGAGCTGGTCGCGCAGGCGTCGGGCGTCACCTAGCCAAACTGACAAAAGGACGGTCGCGTCGGCGCAGCGCCTTGTATACGGCGGAATACAGTCTTCCTATTCGGGTGCCGTCATGATCCGTCCGCTGTTGCTCATCCTCGCGCTGACGTTCGCCGCGCCGGCCGTCGCGCAGCGCGCGCCGCTGGTGCTCGCCGCCGCGAGCCTGCAGGAAGGGATGAACGCCGCCGCCGATGCCTGGGCCAAGCAGGGGCATCCGCGGCCGGTGGTGTCGTTCGCCGCCTCCTCGGCGCTGGCGCGGCAGGTCGAGGCGGGGGGCGCGGCGGATCTCTTCGTCTCCGCCGACCAGCAGTGGATGGACGAGCTCGCCGCCCGGCGTCTGATCGTCACCGGCAGCCGCGTCACCTTCCTCGGCAACCGCCTCGTCGTCGTCGCCGACAGGAACGACCGCGTGCGCATCCCGCTGCGCCCCGCCGCAGCGCTCGCGCGCGTGCTGAGCCGCGGGCCGCTCGCGATGGCGGATGCGCCGGTGCCGGCGGGGCGCTATGGCGAGGCGGCGTTGCGGGCGCTCGGCGTCTGGAGCGCGGTTGCGCCCCATGTCGTCCGCGGCGACAGCGTGCGCGCCGCGCTGACGCTGGTCGAACGCGGCGCGGCCCCGCTCGGCATCGTCTATGCCACCGATGCGCGCGCCGCGCCCGGCGTCCGCATCGCCGGCGTCTTCCCCGAAGCGAGCCATCCGCCGATCACCTATCCGGTCGCGCGGCTGACCGCGTCGCGCAACCCGGAGGGCGAGCGCTTCCGCCGCTTCCTCGTCAGCGGTGCGGGCAAGGCGATCTTCGCGCGATACGGTTTCGCGCCGCGCTGATGCTGTCCGCCGACGAATGGACGATCCTCGCGCTGTCGCTGCGCGTCGGCGCGGTGGCGATGGCGGCGGCGCTGCCGCCGGCGTTCGCGCTCGCCTGGCTGCTCGCGCGGGTGCGGTTTCCGGGCAAGGTGCTGGTCGACGCGGTCGTCCATCTGCCGCTGGTGGTGCCGCCGGTGGTCACCGGCTGGCTGCTGCTCCTCGCCTTCGCGCCGGCCGGGCCGGTCGGCAGCCTGCTGCAGCATTGGTTCGGGATCAGCGTGCTGTTCCGCTGGACCGGCGCCGCGATCGCGGCGGCGATCATGGCGCTGCCGCTGATGGTGCGGGCGATGCGGCTGTCGATCGAGGCGGTCGACGCGGGTCTGGAGAATGCGGCGCGCACGCTCGGCGCAGGGCCGTGGCGGGTGTTCTGGACGCTGACGCTGCCGCTCAGCCTGCCCGGCGTGCTCGCCGGTGCGGTGCTCGGCTTCGCGCGCTCGATCGGCGAGTTCGGCGCGACGATCACCTTCGTCTCCAACGTTCCCGGCGAGACGCAGACGCTGCCGCTGGCGATCTATTCGGCGTTGCAGCAGCCGGGCGCCGAGGCGACGGTATGGCGATTGTCGGGAATTGCGGTCGCGGTGAGCTTCGCCGCGCTGCTCGCCTCCGAATGGCTCACCCGCCGCGTCCGCCGGGGGCTGCATGGCGTTTGAGATCCAGGTCGCCAAGCGATTGGGCGAGGCCGAAATCGCGCTCGATTGCGTCGCCGGCGACGGGCTGACCATGTTGTTCGGTCCGTCGGGGACGGGCAAGACGAGCGTGCTCAACATGGTCGCCGGGCTGCTCCGCCCCGACCGCGGTCGCATTTCGGTGGCCGGGCGCATGCTGTTCGACGCCGCGACCGGGGTCGACGTGCCGCCGCAGCATCGCCGCGCCGGCTATGTCTTCCAGGACCCGCGGCTGTTCCCGCATCGCCGCGTCCGCGCCAATCTGCTGTACGGCGCGCGCGACGAGCGGGCGCTGCCGGCGACGGTGGCGATGCTCGGCATCGGGCATCTGCTCGATCGCTGGCCGCGGACGCTGTCGGGCGGCGAGGCGCGGCGCGTCGCGATCGGCCGGGCGCTGCTCAGCGATCCCGCCTTCCTGTTGCTCGACGAGCCGCTGTCGTCGCTGGACCGGCCGCGCCGCGCCGAGATCATGGACGCGCTGCTCCGCGTGCGCGACGAGGCGCGGCTGCCGATGCTGATGGTGACACACGATCCCGAGGAGGCCGAACGGCTTGCGACCCGCGTCGTCACGCTATGATCCCCCTTTGCCGCTAAACCGTAACATGCCATGCGTAGGCCGACGCTGCGGGACGGGATGACTTCATGCGCTTGAAACTCGACGCGCGCACGCGGCGCCTGGTGCGCCGCCTGCCCGTCGTGAACGTCTATTCGCTGGCCGAGCTGCTCCTGATCGCAGGGCTGGCGACGCAGAGCGCACGGCTGGTGTGGACGCTGGTGACGCCGGTGTCGCCGCTGGGGGACTGGCGTCCGGCGACGGTCAGCGTGCCGGGGCGGCCCTATGATGTGCTCGCCGGCTTCGATCCCTTCTTCCGGCTCGGTGGCGCGCCGCAGGGGCCTGCGACGGTGACCGCGCTGCAACTGACGCTGTTCGGCATCCGCGTCGACGAGGCGTCGGGGCGCGGCTCCGCGATCCTCGCCGGGCCGGACAACGTCCAGAAGAGCGTCGCGGTCGGCGAGGAGATCCAGCCGGGCGTGCGGCTCAAGGCGGTCGCCTTCGATCATATCACCATCGATCGCGGCGGCACGGCGGAGGATCTGTTCCTCGTCCAGTCCGACGCGCCGCCACCGCCGCCGGTCGGATCGGGCGGGCTCGGCCAGACCGGCCCGATCCCCGGTGCGCCGCTCGCGCCGCCGCCCGGCGGCGCGGCGCCGATCCGCGCCGACCAGATCCGCAGCGAGATCGGCTTCATCCCGCGGATCGATTCGGGGCGTATCTCCGGCCTCGTCGTCCGGCCGCAGGGTTCGGGCGCGCTGTTCCGCAACGCCGGCCTGCGCGACGGCGACGTCGTCACCGCGATCGGCGGCCGGCCGGTCAGCGGCCCGCAGGACCTCGACCGCGTCACCGCCGATTTCGCCGGTGGCGGCAACATCCCCATCACCGTAGAACGTGGGTCGCAGACGCTCGCGCTCGCCATCACGATCGCGCCCAATCGATGAAGACCCACATGAAGACTTTCGCTTCCGCCCTGCTGCTGTCCTCCGCATTGCTCGCGCTGCCGGTCGCGGCGACCGCGCAGACCACGCTCAACGTCCGCGATGCGGATATCCGCGCCTTCATCGCCGATGCCGCCAAGGTGACCGGGCGGACGTTCATCATCGACGCGCGGGTCAACGGCAAGGTGACGGTCGTCACCGACCGGCCGCTCAGCCGGTCCGAATATTTCGAGACCTTCCTGTCGACGCTGCGCGCCAACGGCCTGGTCGCGGTGCCGACCGGCAATGGCGCCTTCCGCATCCAGCCGATCGACAATGCCGCCTCGCAGCCGAGCCGCATCGGTGCGGCGGGCGCCAACCGCAACAGCTTCGTCACCGAGATCATCCGCCTGCGCTCGATCGACGCGGCGCAGGCGATCGAGACGGTGCGGCCGCTGGTCAGTGCGCAGGGCGCGGTGAGCGCCAACCGCGGCTCGAACAGCCTCGTCATCGTCGATTTCGGCGACAACATCCGCCGTATTCGCGAAGTGCTGCGCCGTGTCGATGCCGACAATGCCTCAACCCGCGTCGTCGCGCTCAAGAACGCCTCGGCCAAGGAGATCGCCGCGGCGCTGCAAGGGCTCGCCACCGGCGCACCGGGCGGGCAGGGCGGCGCGCAGGGCGGCGTCGGCACCACCGTCACCGCGGTCGACAGCAGCAATTCGGTGGTGATCCGCGGCGACGTCAACAGCGTCGCGCGGCTCGTCCAGGTCGCGCAGGATCTCGATCAGAAGGCGAAGAACGGCACCGAGATCCGCGTCGTCTTCCTCGAAAACGCCGATGCGGCGCAATTGCTGCCCGTGCTCCAGCAGCTCGTCGGCCAGACGCCGGACGCGGTGCAGGAAACGCAGCTGTCGCGCACCCAGACCGGCTTCGGCAGCAGCACCGGCGGCAGCAGCAACACGAGCCAGCAGCGGCAGGTGACGCAGGCACCGGTGCAGCAGACGAGCAACGCCGGCGGCACGACGACGGGGAACGGCCGCCCGGCGATCTCGACCGAGGGCGGGCGCTCCGCCGCGGTGGTGACGCGCTTCCAGGGCGCCAATGCGATCGTCATCGCCGCCCCCGCCGATATCCAGCGGCAGCTGTCGGATGTCGTCCGCCAGCTCGATACGCGCCGCGAGCAGGTGCTGATCGAGGCGATCGTCGCCGAAGTCTCGGACGCGACGGTCAACAAGCTCGGCGCGCAATTCGTGCTCGCCAATCCGTCCGGCGGCGCCTTCGCCGCCTCGACCTTCTCGAACAGCGCGCCCAACATCCTCCAGATCGCCGGCGCGATCGGCGCGCGCGAGCTGTCGAACAATACGACGACGACGGTCGCCAACGGCGTCGTCACCACCGTCACCAACAATACCGCGTCGGATACGCTGACCCAGTCGGCGCTCAATTCGATCCTCAGCTCGACCGGCGGCTTCGGTGGATTCGGCGGCAAGATCGGCGACGTGCTGTTCGGCGCGATCATCAATGCGGTGAAGAGCGACACCACCTCCAACCTGCTGCAGGTGCCGCACCTCGTCACAGTCGACAATCAGGAGGCGCACAGCCTCGTCGGGCAGGAGATTCCGATCACCACCGGGCAGGCCTTGTCGAACAATTTCGACAATACCTTCCGCACCACGCAGCGCGAGAATGTCGGCATCGAGCTGACCGCGCGGCCGCAGGTCAATTCGTCCGGCACGGTCAAGCTGATCCTGCGCCTCGAGGTGAGTTCGATCGCCGGGCCGGTGTCGAGCGACAACAGCGACCTGATCCTCAACAAGCGCGAGATCGAGACGACACTGACCGTCGACGAGGGGCAGATCGCGGTGATGGGCGGGCTGCTCAGCGACGAGGAGCGGCGGACGATCGAGAAGATCCCGTTCCTCGGCGACATTCCGGTGCTGGGCAACCTGTTCAAGTCGAAGGCCAAGTCGCGCAACAAGACCAATTTGATGATCTTCATCCGACCGACCATCCTGCGCAGCGCGGCGGACAGCCGCAAGCTCGCCGAGCAGCGTTACGGCTATATCCGGCTGCAACAGGGATTGCAGTCGCCCGACGAGGAGCCGTCGATCGACCAGCTCGTCCGCGACTATCTGGGGGCGGCGGCGCCGATCCCCTCCGCGCCGGTGCCTGGCAATATCGACGATCCACGCATCGCGGTGCCGATCCAGCACAACACCACCAAGGTCATCCGGCCGAGGGAGCGGTGAGGACGCGCGGATCGGCAGGCCGGCGCGGGCCGGCGGTCCGTCGCCCGGACCGGCCGGTGGCCGAGCGCGGGCGGACGGTTGGATGCCTCCGCACCGCTTCGTCCCGCGCAACGCCGAGGGGAGGGTGTTCGCTTCCTCCCCCCGGATCGTCATCCCCGCGCAGGCGGGGATCCAGACACGCTAATCTCCCGGCTTTGTCGCCGCACCTGCGTCTATGGATCCCCGCCTGCGCGGGGATGACAGAAGTGGGGATGGTGTGCTCCGTCACTATATCGTCCCGACGCCGCTGGAAAACCGGAGGCGCGGACCTCGTGGGCCCATCGCGGCTCGCCCCCGCGGGGATGACGAGGGATGGGGGCCTCCCCATCTGGCTGCTGGCGTCCGGGCATCGGTCGAGCGTGACGCGGAAAGGCGAGGTATCGGCATGATCATCCGCACCGGCGAGGCGCTCGCCGCGCCCGAACAGCTCGTTATCGACGCGGCGGCGACCGCGCCGGTCGAGCCGCTGCCGATGCTCGCCATCCCCTATGGCTTCGCGCGGCGGCACGGCGTCGTCGTCACCCATACCGAGAGCGATACGCATCTCACCGTCGCCTTGCGCGCCGGCGCCAATCCCAAGGCGCTGATCGAGGTGCGGCGCTATCTCGCCCGCCCGTTCGACGTCGCGGTGGTCGAGGCGCCGCAGTTCGACCGGTTGCTGTCCGATCAGTATGCGATGGACGGCCAGGCCAATGCGCTCGCCGCGGTCGGCATGGGCGACGAGCTCGACAGCCTCGCCGAGGGCCTACCGACCGCCGAGGACCTGCTCGACACCGCCGACGACGCGCCGGCGATCCGGCTGATCAACGGCATCATCGCCGATGCCGCGCGCAACGGCGTGTCGGATATCCATATCGAGCCCTATGAGACCGGCCTGATCGTGCGCATGCGGATCGACGGCGTGCTGCGCGAGACGCTGCGCATGCCGCCGCACGTCGCGCCGGTCGTGGTCAGCCGCATCAAGGTGATGGCGCGGCTCGACATCGCCGAGCGGCGCGTGCCGCAGGACGGACGCATGGGGCTGACCCTGGGCGGCAAGCTGCTCGACGTGCGCGTCTCGACGCTGCCGAGCCGGGCGGGCGAACGCGTCGTGCTGCGTATCCTCGACAAGGACAATGCCGGGATCGACCTCGACGCGCTCGGCATGGATGCGGGCATGTATGCGCTGTTGCGCGGCGCGCTCGCCGAGCCCAACGGCATCATCCTCGTCACCGGGCCGACCGGTTCGGGCAAGACCACCTCGCTCTACGGGGCGCTGCGGCTGCTCAACGACGGCAGCCGCAATATCCTCACCGTCGAGGATCCGGTCGAATATGCGGTCGAGGGCGTCGGGCAGACGCAGGTCAATCCCAAGGTCGGGCTGACCTTCGCGGCGGGGCTGCGCGCGATCCTGCGCCAGGATCCCGACGTGGTGATGGTCGGCGAGATCCGCGACCGCGAAACCGCCGAGATCGCGGTGCAGGCGTCGCTGACCGGCCACCTCGTGCTGTCGACGGTCCATACCAACGACGCGGTCGGCGCGATCACCCGGATGCGCGACATGAAGGTCGAGCCGTTCCTGCTCGCCTCGACGCTGCGCGCGGTGATCGCGCAGCGGCTGGTGCGGCGGCTCTGCCCCGCCTGCCGGCGGCCGGTGTCCGGCGCGCACGGCGTCGCCGGGCTGCTCGGCATCGAGCCCGAGGCGGTCGTCTATGAGGCGGTCGGCTGCGCGGCGTGCAACCATACCGGCTTCAAGGGGCGGATCGGCGTGTTCGAGGCGGTGCGCGTCGACGATACCATCCGCCGCTACATCAACGACGGCGCCGACGAGACCGCGATCGCCGCGCATGCCTTCGCGCGGACGCCGAACCTTGCGCAGGCGGCGGAAACGCTGGTGCGCAAGGGGCTGACCACCGCGGAAGAGGCGGTGCGGGTGTCGCGGCGCGATGCGAGCGAGCCGGTGGCCGAGGATGCGTGAGGGGCGGCAATTCCTCCCCGGCACGGAGCAGCGGGTCGGATCGTCCCCCGGACGATCCTTGACCATGCGGGGCATGGTCAACCCGCTGCTGGGGGCCAGCCGAAGACTGGTGGAGGGGGCTCTCCACGCAGCGCACCATCTTTGGAAGGCTCCCCTTCACTATACTGAGGCTGGTGAAGGGGGCTATTCACGCCGAGTAGCGTCCGCGGAAGCCCCCCTCCGTCACCGGTACGCGGTGCCACCTCCCCGAAGCGGGGAGAAATAGATGGCTGACTTCGACTATCTCGCCATCGACACGCGCGGGCAGGAGCAGCGCGGTCATGTTGCCGCCGCGTCGCTCGATGCGGCGCGCGCGCAGCTCGACCGGCGCAAGCTCTACGTCGTCCGCCTCGAACCGGGCGTGCCTGCGCCGGCGCAGAGCCGGCCGCTGTTCGGCATCCGTCTCGGCCGTGCGCGGATGAGCGGCAAGCAGCTCACCTTGTTCACCCGCCAGCTCGCGACGCTCAACCGCGTCTCGCCGCTCGAGGAATCCTTGCGCACCATCACCCGCCAGACCGAGCAGGACAGTGTCCGTGCGATCGTCGAGAAGGTGCATGGCGGCGTCGTCGAAGGCCGCCGGCTCGCCGATTCGATGGCGCGCGAGGGCAAGAGCTTTCCGCCGCTCTATCGCGCGATGGTCGCGGCGGGCGAAAGCTCGGGCAGCCTGCCGACGATCCTCGACCGGCTCGCCGCGCTGCTCGAACGGCAGGCGGAGATTCGCGGCAAGCTGATCACCGCGCTCGCCTATCCGACGATCCTCGCGGTGGTGGCGATGGGCGTGGTGACCGCGCTGATGGCTTTCGTCGTGCCGCAGGTGGTGCAGCAGTTCGACACGGTCGGGCAGGAGTTGCCGCTGCTCACCCGCATCGTCATCGGCCTGTCCGCGCTGCTGGTCGGTTATTGGTGGCTGATCGTGCTGGTTGTCGCGGTGGTCGGCGTCGGCGGCTGGTATGCGCTGCGCGATCCGGCGTTGCGCCTCGCCTTCGACACCGGCCTGCTGCGGCTGCCGCTGCTCGGGCGGCTGCTGCGCGATCTGCATGCGGCGCGGATGTCGCGGACGCTGAGCACGATGATCGCCAGCCGGCTGCCGCTGCTGGAGGGGCTCGCGCTCACCGCCTCGACCATCCACAACCGGCGGCTGCGCGTCGCCTCCGACGAGATCGTCGACGCGATCCGCGGCGGCGGCAGCCTGTCGGCGGCGATGCGCCGCGCCGGCGTCTTTCCGCCGCTGCTGACGTATCTCGCCGCGAGCGGCGAGGCGGCGGGGCGGCTCGACGAAATGCTCGAACGCGCCGCCGATTATCTGGAGCGCGAGTTCGACCGGTTCACTGCCACCGCGCTGTCGCTGCTCGAACCGGCGATCATCGTCGTGATGGGCGGCGTCGTCGCGACGATCGTGCTATCGATCCTGCTCCCGATCCTCCAGCTCAACACGCTGGCGGGACAATGAGGGGCCAATGAGGAAAGTCATGCGTAGACCCGAACAGAAACGCCACCGTCGCGAGGGGGGTGTCACCCCCGTGAGGCGCTCCGCCGAACACGGCTTCACGCTCGTCGAACTGATGGTGGTGATCGTGATCATCGGCCTGCTCGCCGCGATCGTCACGTTCAACGTGCTGCCCGCCGGCGACAAGGGCAAGATCACCAAGGCCAAGTCGGATATCAGCACGATCGAAGGCGCGCTGGAGATGTACCGGCTGCAGATGAACAGCTATCCGACCACCTCGCAGGGACTGCAGGCGCTGGTGACCGCGCCCGCCGGGGTCAATGCCGCCGAATATCAGCGCGGCGGCTATATCAAGAAGCTGCCGCCCGATCCCTGGGGCCGGCCGTACCTCTACGCCTCGCCCGGCCAGCATGGCGAGGCCGACGTGTGGAGCCTCGGCGCCGACGGCAAGGAAGGCGGCGAGGGCGTCAACGCCGATATCACTAGCTGGCAATAACCATGACGCCGCGCCGCCGCCGCGCCGGGGAGCGCGGCTTTACCCTCGTCGAGCTGATGGTGGTGGTCACGATCATCGGCCTCGCCGCGGCGGTGGCGGTATGGAACATGCCCGATCCGCGCGGCCGGCTGGCCGACGAGGCGGCACGCTTCGCGTTGCGCGCGCGCGCGGCGCATGACGCGGCGATCGTCGAATCGCGGCCGATGAGCCTGTGGGTGACGGCGGCGGGCTATGGCTTTGACCGGCGCGGCGCGGGCCAGTGGATCGCGGTCGCCGACAAGCCGCTGCGCGTCGAGCGCTGGACGCCGGGCACCACCGCCGCGACCGGCGAGGCGAGCGGGCGGCTGCGCATCGTCTTCGATCCGACCGGCCTCGCCGACCGGCCCGCGCAGATCACGCTGAGCCGCAGCGGCGCGCGTGCGGTGATCGACATGGCCGCCGACGGCACGGTGCGGGTGGCGAGCTGATGCGGGACCGCGGCTTCACGCTGATCGAGATCATGGTCGCGCTGGCGGTGTTCAGCCTCGCCGTGCTGGCGCTGCTGCGACTCGAGAGCGCGACGATCCGCGGCGCACGTACGCTCGACGACAGCCTCCTCGCCGGGCTGGTCGCGCGCAATGTCGCCAATGCCGCGATCACCGATGCCCGCCCGCCGGTTGCGGGACGCACCACGGGCAGCGAGGTCAACGGCGGCCAGAGCTGGACCTGGGTGCGCGAGGTGCGCGGCACGGGCAATGCCGCGATCGTCCGGATCGACGTCGCGGTGAGCAATCGCGCCGGGCAGATCGTCGGGCGGACCACCGCGATCCGGCCGCCGGATCAGCCGTCGTGAGCGGGCCGTCGGTGAGGGAGGTGGCTTGCAACGGAGAGTGCGTCGAGCCCCTGCGTGGGGACCGGATCACCGCGATCCATGCCCTACCCCGGCGGAGGCCGGGGTCCAGCTGGGTGGAGTTTTGCCGCAGATTATCGAGGTCCCCCAACTGGGCCCCGGCCTTTGCCGGGGTGGGGCGTGGTGGGGGAAGGGCCTGCCGCCTCGTCTTCGGCCTCGGATTGTATCTGCCGGAAATCAGTCGCCGATTTCCCCAAGTGCGCGGACATCCGACTGGCAGTGTGGGGCCTGTCAAACAGCACCCGGATTCCCGCGCCGGCGGGAATCCGGTGGCCGAACAGGACAACCGCCTGCGGCAAGACCACTGGGCTCCCGCCTGCGCGGGAGCACTGATCGGCGGCGCGCAGGAATCGACCGGGCGGCGTGACGGCATCGCCGGCAGGCGATCCGGCACAACCTTCACCCCCTCCGGCACTGCACCTTCCACCAGCGCGCCCACCGCCGGTCGCAACCCAGCCGCACGCCCCGCGCAGGCCGGCTTCACCCTCGTCGAAGTCCTCGTCGCGCTGATGATCTTTGGCCTGCTCGCCGCGGCGGGGGTGGCGATCCTGACTTTCAGCGTGCGCGCGCAGACCGCGACCGGCAAGCGCTTCGACGAGATCGCCGCGCTCAACCGCACCGCGGCACTGCTCGCCAGCGATCTCGGCCAGGCGGTCGAGCGGCCGGCGCGCGACGAGGGCGGCACGTTGCTGCCCGCCTTCACCGGCGAGGGCGACGGGCGGATGCGCTTCGTCCGCGCCGGCTGGGCCAATGTCGACGCGGCGCCGCGCGCGAGCGCGCAGAAGGTCTCCTATCAGTTGAGCGACGGCGCCTTGGTGCGGATCGCCTATCCGATGATCGACGGCGCGGCACCGCTGCCCGCGGTGACGCTGCTCGACAAGGTCGCCGGGCTGAGCGCGCGCTATCGCTATCGCGGCGCGTGGAGCGACCGCTGGGACGGCACGCAGGGCGCGCCGTTGCCGCAGGCCGCCGAGATCATCGTGCGACGCGCCGACGGCACCGCCTTCCGCCTGATGCTGCTGGTCGGCGCGGGCAGCGGCGAACCGCCGCCCGGCGCGCAGAACATTCCCACCCCAGCCGCGACGCCGTGACGGACCATCGCGAGCGCGGCGCCGCGCTGCTTACCGTCCTGCTGCTCGTCGCGATGGTCGCGGTGCTCGCCGGCACCGCGCTCGAACGGCTGCGGCTGACGACGCGGCTCGCCGGTAACGCCCTCGCCGGCGAACAGGCGCGCGGCTATGCCCGCGCCGCGGAAGCGCTCGCGACGAGCAAGGTGACCGATATGCTCGGCACCAGTCGCGACCGCGTCACGCTCGCCGGCGGCTGGAGCAACCGGCCGTTCGGCCTGCCGCTGCCCGGTGGCGGCCTCGCGGTGGCGCGGGTGCGCGACGGCGGCAATTGCTTCAACCTCAACAGTCTGGTCAGCCGGCTCGGCCCCGGTGTCTACACGTCGACACAAAGTGCGATCAAGCGCGTCCAGTTCGTCCGGCTGATGCGATCGCTCAACGTGCCGGCGCAGGCGGCGGAGCGGATCGCCGCGGCGAGCGCCGACTGGATCGATACCGATCAGGATCAGCAGGGCAATGGCGCCGAGGACCCGGTCTATCTGGCGCGCGCGGTGCCGTATCGCACCGCCGGCACGCTGATGGCCGACCCCAGCGAGCTGCGCGCGGTCGACGGCGTCACGCCGGAGATCTACGCGACACTGCGTCCATGGCTGTGCACCTTGCCGAAGCCGGTGTCGGCGCCGATCAACATCAACACCTTGCTCCCCGAACAGGCGCCGCTGATCGCGATGCTCTTCCCCGGCAATCTGTCGGTAGCGCAGGCGCAGGCGCTGCTGCTGCGCCGTCCGCCGCAGGGGTTCAGCAGCGTCGACACCTTCCTCAACGCCGCCGGCAGCGGCGCGACGCCCGATGACCGCGGCGGCCTCAGCCTCACCTCGACCTGGTTCGCGCTGGCGATCGACGTCAGCAACGGCACCGCGCGGTTGCAGGAAAGCGCGCTGATCGACGCAAGCCGGCTTCCCGCGCGGCTCGTTGCACGGCAATGGGGCGACGACTCATGACGACGCTCCTGTTCCTTCCCGCCGGCACCCTCGGCCTTCGCTGGTGCCGCATCGACCAAGGCGCGGTGCGCTGGGGCGAGGGCGTGCCCCCCGATGCGGGCGAGGCGCCGGTCATCGTCGTGCCGCCCGCCGACGCGGTCGCGCTGCACTGGGCGGAGCTGCCGAGCCGATCGCCGGCGCAGGCGATCGCGGCGGCACGGCTGCTCGTCGCCGAGGCGAGCGCCACCCCGATCGGCGAATTGCATGTCGCGGTCGGCGATGAGGGCGAGGTCGAGGGCAGCGCCGAGCGGCCGGTCGCGGTGGTCGCCAATGCGGTGATCGCGCAATGGCTGGTCGACTGCGCCGCGATCGGCATCGATCCGCAGCATATCGTCCCGGCGCCGCTGCTGCTGCCGCGTCCCGACGAAGGCTATGTCCGCGGCACGATCGCCGGTGTCGGCGTGGCGCGCAGCCGCACCACCGGCTTTGCCGACGAAGCGCCGCTCGCCGACCTTGTGATCGGCGATACGATGCAGGAGACGCTGACTGCGGGGATGGTCGAGTCGGCGCTGGCTGCCGCGGCGGCGGCACCGGTGCTCGACCTGCGGCAGGGGCCGTTCGCGCGACGGCGGCGGCGGATCGGCATCGACTGGGCGCTGATGCGCCGGCTGGCGCTGCTCGGCGCGGCGATCCTGCTCGTCACGCTCGCCATCGATCTCGTCCGCATCGCCAAATATAGTTTCGGCGCGGATGCGCTCGAGGCGCGGACCGAGGCGCTCGGCCGCACCGGGCTCGCCCGCGGCGAGACGGTGACCGATGTCGACCGCCAGCTCGCCGAGCGGCTGTCGGCGGTGCGCGGGCCGGGGCTCGGCTTTTCGACGACGGTCGCGGCGATCTATGCGGCGGTGCGCGCGACACCGGGGACGGAGCTGACCGCACTCGACTTCCAGTCGAACGGTAGCGTCCGGATCGGCGTCGGCGCGGCGCGCGAATCGCTGCCGACCGACCTCAAGCGCGCGCTCGAGGTGGCGGGTTTCACCGTCACCGCGGGCACGTTCCAATCCGCCAACGGAAGGGTGACGGGCGAGATGACGGTGAGCCGGCCATGACGGGAATGCGCGCCTGGTTCGCCGGACGGTCGCTGCGCGAACGGCGGATGATCCTCGTCATGCTCGCGCTGCTGGCGATCACCCTCGTGTGGGGCGGGATCATCCTGCCGGTGCGCGACGGCCTGTCGAGCGCGCGCGAACGCTATGGCGACGCGGCGGTGCGCTTCGCCGCGACGCAGGACGAGATCGACCTGCTGCGCGCCGCCGGGCGCCGCGTGCCGCTGAGCGGAACGCTCGCCGACACGCTGCGGCTGCGCGCCGATGCGGCCGGGCTGACGCTCGCCAGCGTCGACGAATCGGGCGCGGGCCGCGTCCATGCGACGATCCAGGCGGCCAAGCCCGGCGCGCTCGCCCGCTGGTTCGGCGGACTTGAGGCGAGCGGCATCCTGATCGAATCGGCGAACTGGCGCGACAATCAGGACGGCAGCGTCGCGGTCGACTTCGTCGTGCGGGCGCGCGCGGCATGACCCGCATCCGCCTGCGCACCGGGCCGGTCGCGCTGTTCGGCGCGGCGCTGGTGATCGCGCTGCTGATCTTCCTGCCGATGCGGCTGGTGCTCGGCATCGTCGGGCTGGGGCAGCAGGGATTTTCCGCCCGCACCGTCGAAGGCAGCGTGTGGGACGGGCGGCTCAACGAGGCGCGGTTCGGCACGCTGCCGTTGGGCTCGCTCGACGCCAGCCTGTCGCCCTTCGCGCTGCTGCTCGGCCGCGCCCGCGTGTCGGTCCATGGCGATCCCGGCCTGATCGACGGCGCGATCACGCTCAGCCGGCATGGCCAGGGGATCGACGGGATGACCGCGACCTTGCCGACCGGCGGCGCCTTCGCGCCGCTGCCGGTGAGCCAGCTGTCGCTCGAGGCGGTCACCGTCCACTTCACCGACGGCCTGTGCGATTCGGCGGAGGGGCGGGTGCGCGCGCGGCTGATCGGCGAGGCGGCAGGGATCGCCCTGCCGGCCGAGGTATCGGGCAATGCCCGCTGCGACGGCGGCGCGCTGCTGCTGCCGCTCGCCAGCCAGTCGGGGAACGAGGCGATCGAGCTGCGCATCACCGGCAACGGCCGCTACACCGCGGCGCTGCGCCTCGTGCCGGCCGATCCGGCGGCAGGGGAGCGGCTGACCGCGGCAGGGTTCGTCGCCGGGCAAGGCGGTTACCGACTTTCGGTCGAGGGCAGCTTCTGACGGCCTTGACGGCGCGGTGCTGTCCGCTTAGGGGCGCAATCCTTCGCGGCGACCGTAGTTCAATTGGTTAGAGCGCCGGCTTGTGATGCCGGAAGTTGCGGGTTCAAGTCCCGTCGGTCGCCCCATTTCTCCGCCCTCGGTCCATTTCGGGGCTAGTCAACGGCGTCGAGAAACAATATTACGAGTCGCAGCAATTTTGTGCCATCGCACGGCTCGAGCCGTCGTGGGGCCGGACAGCGGAGTAAGCTATGACGTCGGTGTGGGAGCTTCCTGACTTCGATTCGCACGAGGGCGTGCATACCTTCACCGATCGCGCCTCCGGTCTGCGCGCCATCATCGCCGTCCATTCGACCCATCTCGGGCCGGCGGCGGGCGGCGCGCGCTTCTGGCATTATGCCGCGGGCGATCTCGCCGTCACCGACGCGCTGCGCCTGTCGCGCGGGATGAGCTTCAAGAATGCGATGGCGGGCCTCGCGCTCGGCGGCGGCAAGGGCGTGATCCTCGCCGACCAGCCCGGCGCGGTGATCAGCGACGAGCGGCTGCGCGCCTTCGGCCGCGCGGTCGAATCGCTCGGCGGCACCTATGTCACGGCCGAGGATGTCGGCATGTCCGAAGCGCGGATGAAGGTGATCGCCAGCGAGACCAAGTTCGTCAGCGGCCTGCCGGTGGCGAGCGGCGCCGCGGGCGGCGACCCCGGTCCCTACACCGCGCACGGCGTCTATCTCGGCGTCAAGGCGGCGGCCAAGCGTGGGCTGGGCAGCGACGACATGCGCGGCGTCCATGTCGCGATCCAGGGCGTCGGCTCGGTCGGCGGCGGGCTCGCCCGGCTGCTCGCCAAGGACGGCGCGCGGCTGACGCTCGCCGATGTCGATGCCGAGCGCGCCAAGGCGCTGGCGGCGGAGCTCGGCGCGGAGACGGTCGCGGCGGGCGCGATCCTCGGCGTCGAGGCGGATATCTTCAGCCCCAATGCGCTGGGCGCGATCCTTACCGAGGCGACGATCCCGACGCTGGTCGCCAAGGTGGTGGCGGGCGGCGCCAACAACCAGCTCGCCACGCGCGAGGATTACGACCGGCTGCATGCGCGCGGCATCCTCTACGCGCCCGATTACGTCATCAACGCGGGCGGCATCATCAACGTCGGCCTCGAATATCTCGGCCAGGGCGACGAGGCCGAGGTGATGGCCCGGATCGCCAAGATCCCCGCGCGGCTCGACGAGGTGTGGGACGAGAGCGAGCGCACCGGCCGCCCGGCGGCGGAGGTCGCGGACACGATCGCGCAGCGGCTGATCGGGCGGGGGTGAGGCGTGGGGCGGCGAGGCGAGACGTGTGCTTGCGTTTCGTCGCCGCCCAGCGCCTGCCGTCACCCCGGACGTGGTCCGGGGTCCACCGTGCCGCCTGACCAGTAGATGCCGGACCAAGTCCGGCATCACGGCGCGGCTTTTGCAGACGTTTCGCGAAAGCCGCGCGCCCGGTTCCTGCCGTTGCAAGTCGTTGATCGGCTTGGCTACTGGGGTCCCACTTTCGCGGAAACACGAGGCGAGGGAGGCGGCTACCCTCGGCCGGAGCAGAGCCACCCGAAATCGAAGAGGACAGCGGCGCTATCGAGCCAAGCCGTCTTGTCGGTCGCAGCGCGATGGACGGCGCACGACATGGGCTGAGCCGGATCGTGCCGGTCGGGTTCGTCGGACATCCTCCTCCGACATTGCCATAACGGGTGACGCGGCACGCAAAGCTTTCTATGACTGCCGGCAACCGTGCCGAGCCTTCATGCCCTTGCCAATCCCGCGCGTTTTCTGGCGATCGCCCGACCGGCGACGCCGCTGCTGACCTGCGCCGGATTGCTGCTGCTGGGCATCGGCTGCTGGGCCGGGCTGACGCAGACGCCGCCCGATTATCTGCAGGGCGACAGCGTCCGCATCCTCTATATCCATGTGCCGGCGGCGTGGCTCGGCATGGGCGGGTGGAGCGGGCTGGCGGCGAGCAGCATCGCCTTCCTCGTCTGGCGGCATCCGCTCGCCGCGGTCGCCGCGCGCGCGATCGCGTTACCGGGAGCGGTGTTCGCCGCGGTGTGCCTCGTCACCGGCTCGATCTGGGGGCGGCCGACCTGGGGGACGTGGTGGCAGTGGGACGGGCGGCTGACCTCGATGCTGCTGCTGTTCTTCGTCTATTGCGGCTATATGGCGCTCGCCCGCGCCGATGCCGAACGGGGCGGCGACGGGCGGATCCCGGCGCTCTACGGCATTGCCGGCACCGCTTTGCTGCCGATCATCCGCTATTCGGTGATCTGGTGGAATACGCTGCACCAGGGGCCGTCGATCGGCCTGACCCGCTCGACGATCGCCGGCAGCATTCTCTGGCCGCTCGGCTTCACGATGAGCGGCTTTACGCTGTTGTTCGCTGGCATCGTGCTGATGCGGATGCGCGCGGCGCTGGCGCGGCTGCGCAGCGAGGCGCGGATGCGGCGGATGGCGCGGTCGTGAACGCCTGGCCCTTCGTCATCGCCGCTTATGCCATCGCGCTCGGCGCCGCCGCCGCTTTGGCGCTGGCGAGCTATCTGGCGATGAAGCGCGCCGAGAAATGAGCCCCAAGCATCAACGGCTGACGCTGGCGCTGCTCGGCGTTGCGGCGATCGTCGCCGCCGCCTTGCTGGCGATGTCGGCGCTCAAGGATCAGGCAAGCTTCTTCTATGCGCCGTCCGACGTGGCGAAACAGGGCCTGCCGCTCGGGCGCGCGGTGCGGCTCGGCGGGATGGTGCAGGCGGGGTCGATCCGCCGCGCCGGCGACGGCGTCACGGTGCATTTCGTCGTCGGCGACGGGATCGCGGCGACGCCGGTGACCTTCGCCGGCATCGTCCCAGACCTGTTCCGCGAGCGCTCGGGTGTCGTCGCCGAGGGGCATTTCAATCGCGACGGCAGTTTCACCGCGACCAATTTGCTCGCCAAGCACGACGAGAAATACATGCCGCCCGAACTCGCCGGCAAGATGCACGAGACGCGGACGCTCGAACGATGACCGCCAATTTCGGTCTCGCCGCTCTGTGGCTCGCCGCCGCGCTCGCCGCCCTGCAGGTGGCGATGGCCGCGCTCGGGCTGGCGCGCGGGCAGGCGGCGCCGATCGCGGCGGTGCGGCCGATCGCGATCGTCCAGGGCGGTCTCGCCGCGCTGGCGATGGCGGCGCTGATCGCGCTGTTCCTCGGCAGCGACATGTCGGTGCGGCTGGTCGTCGAGAACAGCCATTCGGCCAAGCCGTGGCTGTACAAATTCGCCGGCGCCTGGGGCAATCACGAAGGATCGATGCTGCTGTGGGTGACGATCCTCGGTCTTGCCGGCGGCGCGGTCGCGATCTTCGAGCGGCGGCTGCCCGAGCGGACGCTGATCGCGACGCTGGGCGCGCAGGCGGTGATCGCGCTCGGCTTCTACGCCTTCCTGCTCGCCGCCTCCAACCCGTTCGCGCGGGTCAGTCCCGCGGCGCGCGACGGGCTCGGGCTCAATCCGCTGTTGCAGGATCCCGGCCTCGCCTTCCATCCGCCGACGCTCTACATCGGCTATGTCGGCATATCGGTCGCTTTCTCCTTCGCGGTCGGCGCGCTGATCACGCGCGACGTCGGCCCGGTCTTCGCCAAGGCGATGCGGCCGTGGGTCCTGGGGGCGTGGATCTTCCTGACGCTCGGCATCACCGCGGGCAGCTATTGGGCTTATTACGAGCTCGGCTGGGGCGGCTGGTGGTTCTGGGACCCGGTCGAGAATGCCTCGCTGATGCCATGGCTCGCCGCGACCGCTCTCCTGCATTCGGTGACGGTGCTGGCGACGCGCGACGGCCTGCGCGCCTGGACGGTGATGCTCGCGGTGGTCGCCTTCTCGATGTCGATGATCGGCACCTTCCTCGTCCGTTCGGGCATATTGACCAGCGTCCACGCCTTTGCGGTCGATCCGGTACGCGGCCGGTTCATCCTCGTCCTGCTCGCGCTCTACACCGGCGGCGCGCTCGCCCTGTTCGCCGCGCGGATCGGCACGGTGCGCGCCGGCACCACCTTCACGCTCGTCAGCCGCGAGGGCGGGCTGGTGCTCAACAACCTGCTGCTCTCGGTGATCCTCGGCGTCGTGCTGATCGGCACGCTCTATCCGCTCGTCGCGGCGGAGTTCGGCGTGCAGCTGTCGGTCGGACCGCCGTTCTTCAACGCCGCGGCGGGGCCGATAGCGCTCGCACTCGTGGTGGCGATGGCGGTCGGGCCGCTGCTGCGCTGGCGACGCGACGATGCGGCGGCGCTGCTCGACCGGATGATCTGGCCGATCGCCGCGGCGGGCTTCACCGGCGCCGGGCTCGTCGCGCTCGCGCCGCCGGGGGTGATGCCGCTGCTCGGCCTGAGCCTCGCTGCGGGACTGGCGGTGGCGAGCGTGCTGCCGGTGATCGGGCGCAATCCGTGGCGGACGCCGCTGTTCACCTGGGGCATGGTGGTCGCACATCTCGGCATCGCGGTCAGCCTCGCCGGCATGGCGTGCGACAGCGCCTATACCGCGGAGACGCTGATCGCCGCGCGGGTCGGCCAGCCGGTGCGGGTCGGGCCGTTCACCGTGCGGCTCGATGGGATCAAGCCGGTGATCGGCGACAATTGGTCGGCGCTCGAGGCGCGGCTGAGCGCGACGCGCGACGACGACACGATCGTGCTGCGGCCGCAGTCGCGCTTCTTCGCCGACCCCGTCACGACGACGAGCGAGAGCGCGATCGCCACCGTCCGCGACGGCCAGCTCTACACCGTGCTCGGCCGCCCGGACGGGGAGGGGCGCTGGCAGCTGCGCCTGTGGTGGAAGCCGTTCGTGACGCTGATCTGGTTCGGCGGCGGGTTGATCGCGCTGGGCGGGCTGCTGTCGCTGGTCGGACGCTGGCGGCGCGAGCGGCGCGCGGCGGTGCGCGAGGCCTGGGCATGAGGCGCGTGCTGCTGTGGACGCCGCTGGTCGCGTTCGTGATCGTACTGGCGGTGGTGGCGAGCGGCCTGTTCCGCCCGGCGGATCGCACCGTCCGCTCGGCGCTGATCGGCAAGTCGCTCCCCGACGTGACGCTGCCGGCGATCGCGCCCGGCAAGCCCGGCCTGTCCAACGCCAGCCTCCGCCACGGGGGGCCACGCCTGCTCAACATCTTCGGCAGCTGGTGCATCCCCTGCGCCGCCGAGACGCCGCAATTGCTGCGGCTGAAGGCGATGGGCGTGCCGATCGACGGTATCGCGATCCGCGACACGGCGCCCGACCTGCGCGACTTCTTCGCCCGCTACGGCGATCCCTATCGCGCGATCGGCGACGATGCGCAGAGCCGCGTGCAACTGGCGCTCGGCTCGGCGGGGGTGCCGGAAAGCTTCGTGATCGACGGCAACGGGACGATCGTGCTCCAGCACGTCGGCGTCATCGGCGCCGACGATGTCGAGGCCATTGCGGCGGCGGTGCGGAGCGCGCGATGAGGCGGCTGCTGCTTCCGCTGGCGCTGCTCGCCGCCCCCGCGCTCGCCGATCCGACGACGCCGCCCTCGGCGCTCGCCGACACGCAGTTGCGCGATCCCGCGCAGGAGGCGCAGGCGCGCGCGCTGATGACGACGCTGCGCTGCCTCGTCTGTCAGGGCCAGTCGATCGCCGACAGCGATGCGAGCATGGCGGGCGACATGCGCGCGCTGGTGCGCAGCCGCATCGCTGCGGGCGAGCGGCCGGCGGCGATCCGCACCTGGCTGGTCGAACGCTATGGCGATTACGTCAGCTACGATCCACCGCTCGGGCCGGCGACCTGGCCGCTGTGGCTGGCGCCGGTGGCGCTGCTCGTCGTCGGCGCGCTGATCGCCCGGTCCAGCTTCCGGCGGCGGCGCTGATGGGCTGGATCGCGCTCCTGTTGCTTGCGGCGGCGGCGATGGCGGCGTTGGTGCTGCTGCGCATCGACCGGCTGCTCTGGTCGATGGTCGGCGCGGCGCTGATGCTCGGCGCGGCGGGCTATGCCTGGCAGGGGTCGCCGATGCTCGCGGCGAGCCCGGCGCAACCCGATCGCCTGCGCGTCGCCGAGGACCCGTCGCTGGTCGATCTGCGCGAACGGATGCTCGGCCGCTTCACCGCCGATGCCGCCTATCTGATCGCGGCGGATGCGATGACCCGCGCCGGCGATACGCGCTCGGCGGCACGCGCGATCCTCGGCGGGCTCAACCGCTATCCGCAGAGCCTGATGCTGTGGACCGGGCTCGGCACGACGCTGGCGATGCATGACGGCAACCAGCTGTCGCCGCCGGCCGTATTCGCCTTCCAGCAGGCGATCCGCCTGGCGCCGGAGCATCCCGCGCCGCTCTTCTTCCTCGGCCTCGCACAGGTGCGGGCGGCCGACTATGTCGCGGCGCGGCGGTCTTGGGCGCGCGCGTTGGCGCTCTCCCCGGCGCAGGCGTCCTATCGGCGCGACATAGCGGTGCGGCTCGCCCTGCTCGATCGGCTGCTGGCGGAGCGGGGATGACGTTGCGCCGGCCGACGGCCGCGGCGCGCCTCAGTCGTGCGTCCGGCCGCTGAACAATGTCCGCGTCGCGCCGGCGACCCAGACCTGTCCCGCCTCGTCCTGCGACACATGGATGCGTCCGGTCCGCCCGAGCCGCGTGCCCTGCGCGGCGACATAGCTCCCGCGTGCCCGACCGCTGGCGAACAGCCACTGCCCGACCGAAGCGTTGAGGCTGCCGGTCACCGGATCCTCGATCAGGCCACCATGCGCATCGGTGAAGAGGCCGCGCAGCTCGAACGCGACGGCGGCGCCCGGCGGATGCGGGCCGACGATGCCGATATCGACCGGTTCGGGATGGTGCCGCACCGGCTCGACCGCGAGCACCGCCGCCGCCGATTCGAGCATCACCGCGATCCAGCCGGGGCCATTGTCCGCCCAGGCGGCATCGACGATCGCCGTGCGGTCGATGCGCAACAGGCCGGCGACGCGGGCGATGTCCGCCTCGTCCGGCCGGCCGCCGCGCAGCAGCGGCGGTGCGGCGAAGGCGAGCCGATCGCCGTCGCGCCGCAGCGTGACCGGGCCGACCCCGCATTGCTGCACGATGACGCCGTCCCGCTTCGGCTCGCCCCCCGCTTCCAGCCAGGCGTGTGCGCTGCCCAGCGTCGGGTGGCCGGCAAAGGGCAGCTCCTGCGCCATGGTGAAGATGCGGACGCGATAGTCGGCCGCCGGATCGGTCGGCGGCAGCAGGAAGGCCGTTTCGGAGAAGTTGAGCCAGGCGGCGATGGCCTGCATCGCGTCCGTCGTCAGTCCCTCCGCATCGGTGACGACCGCCAGCGGATTGCCGGTCAGCGGTTCGGTGCCGAAGACGTCGACGAGGCGGAAGGGGCGGGACATGGCGACTCCTGTCGATGGGGCACGTATCTATCCGCGCCGGACCGATGCGGGCAAGGCAGGCTGCCGTCGGGGACCGGCGCCGCGACCCGGTTCGGCGAGGCATGGCGCGGATCGTCGACAAGGCCTTGATCTGTCCGGTATTGCCGGTTGCGCCAATGGCGCTGGCGGTTCACCATCCGGGGATGATCAGCCTGTTCGCCGTCGCCCTCGTCCTGCAACCGGTCGCGGCGGCCGCATCGGCGGTACAGCCCGGCGCGTGGGACGTCTCCTCGAAGGTCGTCGACCTCACCCTGCCGGGCGTCCCCGGTTTCCTGATCCGCATGGCGCGCGGCAAGACCAAGGCCGAGCGCAAGCAGCTGGCGGCGGGGCAGGGGGTGGAGGCGCTGCTCGCACCCGATCCCAAGGCGCAATGCCGGATCGAGAGCCAGAGCGTCGCCGACGGGCGCTACGCGCAGACGCTCGCCTGCCCGCAGAAGAAGGGCACGCCGGTCCGTATCGTCCGGACCGGCAGCTATGACGCGACCGGGTTCGCCGGGCAGGCGATCGTCACCGGGACGACGCCCAAGGGCGCCCTGCGCATCATCCTCGAACAGCGGGCGAGCCGCGTCGGCGGCTGAGCGCACCGCACCGGGGGGCGATCAGACGATCCAGCGCCAGATGCCGGCAGGCCAGCCGGCGAGCGGGATATGCGCCCAGGTCGCCGCGAGCCACAGGATCGGCCCGCCCAGGAGCGCAGGCGCGCCAAAACCGCCGAACCGCGCGCGCCCGGTAAGGATCGCGGCGAAGGGCAGCAGGCTCGTCCGTGCCTGCCAGACCGGCCAGCCGTCCGGATCGCGCGCCGCCTTCTTGCGATCCTGCATGACGGCGCCGACCAGCGACAGGCCGATGATCGCGCCCGCGAGGATGATCGTCCTGGTCATCGGGTCGACGAGGACGTGCGCCCCGCCCCACAGGGCGAAAGACCAGAGCATCGGGTGGCGGGTCACGGCATAGACGCCGCACGCCGATGCGGCGGCGGGGGCGAGCGGCGATCCGGCCAGCGCCGGATTGCCGACCAGCGAGCCGATCAGCAGGATCGACGCGATCAGCATCACCAGGGTCGCCACCGCCCAAAGCCCGTCGCCGACCGGCCAGAGCGGCATATCGCCGGGCGCGGCGCGATAGGCGTGGACCATCGCCGCGAGCGTCGCCAGCGCGACCAGCGAATAGACGGCGAGAAACGCCCGCTCGCCGATCCTGCTGGCTAGGGGTCGTCGCAACGGATGCGACAGCAGAAGGTGCGTCCCGACGAAGGTCGCGGCGCAGGCCAGCAAGGATCCCATGCCCGTCATCGGTCTCTGGCTCCGCCACGATTGCCGCCCGATCATGCCCGCTGCCGGCGGACCGGTCCATCCTTCGCCGGTATCGCGACAGGCTCACCGTCGGGGGATCAGCCATCCTTCGTCAGCGAGCCAGTCGGCGAGGCGATCCGGCCAGTGCAGGATCGAGATGCGGTCGTTATGAACCGCAAGGTTGAAGCCGTGATCGGTATCGGCGAACATATGCAGCTCGGCGGAGACGCCGGCCTCGCGCAATTGCGTGTACAAGGCGACGGCCGGCGCGGCGCAGCAGGCGTCGCGCGATCCCGCGGCGATGAACGCGGGCGGCGCGCCGGCGGCGGCGCTCGCCGGGATGCCGAGCGGCCCCGGATAGACCAGCACCTGGAAGTCCGGCCGTGCCGAGACGCGATCGATCGCATCGTCCGATGTGCGCGCGGGCGGCGGCGGATGATCGGCGATTAGCGACACCAGCTCGCCGCCCGCGGAAAAGCCCATCACGCCGATCCGGTGCGGGTCGACGCCATAGTCGCGCGCGTGGGCACGCACCCAGCGGATCGCCCGCCGCGCATCGGCAGCCGCATCACCTTCGATCGTGTAGGGCGAGCCGGGTTCGCGCGCGAGCCGGTATTTGAGCACGAAGGCGGTGACGCCATAGCGGTTGAGCGCGCGCGCCGGAACGAGCCCTTCATTCTCGAACACCAGCATGCGGTGCCCGCCACCGGGCAGGATGACGATGCCGACGCCATTCGCGCGCGCCGGATCGGGCCGCAGCACGGTCAGCGACGGGCGATGGACGTTGTGGACGTAGACGCCGGCCTCCAGCCGCTCCGGCTCGTCCGCATGCCGAGCCGACCCCGGCGCCCCGGCCGGCCAGATCGCGACCGCGGCGTCTCCCGAGGTCGGCCCAGCCGCCGCGGCGGAGGTGAGGGCAAGCAACGGGGCGACAATCGAGAGCAGAAATCGCACGGACATTCCTCTTCGTCGGCAGCGCGAGGGGACGGTGCGCCGACGATGGGGCGCCGCCGGGATATGGCCATCCCGACCTTGGTCGAATGCGGCATCGATATGCCCGCCACACCGCTCGCCCGTCGCATCGGGAACCGCGGCGGGTCCCTCGCGCTTACCCGTAGCGGCGCGACGTTTCGCAGGAGATGATCATGGGTTCGATCGGGCGAAGACTTTGGGGCGCGGCAGGGCACTCCGCCGGGCAGGCGTCGCCACGGCGATGAAGCCGTATCGCGATCCGGTCGGCGAAGGCCAGCAGAGCGTCTGGGATTTCCCGCGTCCCGCCGTCGCCGAGCGCAGCGACCGGCACGTCCGCATCGAGCATCGCGGCCAATGCGTCGCCGACACACGCCGCGCGGTCCGCACGCTGGAAACCAGCCATCCGCCGAGCTGGTATCTGCCGCCCGAGTCGATCGCGCCGGGGCTGCTGCGCGCCTCCGATCGCCGCTCGCTGTGCGAATGGAAGGGCGAGGCGGTCTATTGGCATCTCGATGTCGGCGGAACGCTGCTGCGCGACGTCGCGTGGAGCTATCCCGATCCGACCCGCGCCTTCGCCATGCTACGCGATCACGTCGCCTTCTACGCCGCGCCGCTCGATCGATGCACGATCGACGGCGAGGTGGTACGCCCGCAACCGGGCGGCTTCTACGGCGGCTGGATCACCAGCGACCTTGCCGGCCCGTTCAAGGGCGTGCCGGGCAGCATGGGGTGGTGACGCCGGATCTGCCGCCGGCACTCGCCGACTGGCGCGAGGCGCCACGGGTGCGCGCCGCGAATCACCGGCCGGTCCGACACGACGGGCGGTACATATTGTGCTGGCTGCAACAGGCCTTGCGCGCCCGCGACAATCCGGTGATCGGCGCGGCGGTGCGGCTCGGCAATGCGCTGCGCCTGCCGGTGCTCGTCTATCACGGCGTGCGCGAGGATTATCCCTATGCGTCCGACCGGTTGCATCGCTTCATCCTCGGTGCGGGCCGCGATCTCGGCGCCGGCTGCGCGGCGCGGGGGCTCGCCTTCGCCGGCCATGTCGACCGTGCCGAGCGGCGCGAGCCTGGCCTCGTTCACCGGCTCGGCGCCGCCGCCGCGGCGATCGTCGCCGAGGATCAGCCGACCTTCGTCGCGCGCTGGCAGGCGGAGCGGGTCGCGGCACGATCGGACGCGCCGGTCTATCTGGTCGAGGCTGCCTGCCTCGTCCCGCCCGCGGTGATCGGCGACGGGATTCGCGGTCGGTCGGGCTTCCTGCGGCGGCACGAGCCCGAGCGTGAGTGCTGGAGCGGGGTGGCGGACGAGCCCAGCGAGGTCGCGCCGTATGCGGGCGCACTGCCCTTCGTCGCCGACCGGCTCGACGACGCGGATCTCGACGCTCTGGTCGCGCGCCTGTCGATCGATCACAGCCTGCCGGCGAGCGACAGCCATGCGCCCGGGCGGGCGGCGGCGCTAATCCGGCTCGCGCGGCTGACGACGGAGGTGCTCCCCGGCTATGCCTCCGCACGCAACGATGCGACCCGCGCCGACGGGGCGAGCGGCCTGTCGCCCTATCTCCACTTCGGCGTGCTCGGACCGCGCGAGGTGATGGCGGCGGTCGACGCAAGCAGGGCCGGCGCGCAGCACAAGCGCAAATTCGCCGACGAGCTGCTCGGCTGGCGCGAATGGTTCCACTATCAGGCGCGCGGCCTTGCCCGGCCCGAGCATTACGACCGGGTCGCCGACTGGGCGCGGCACAGCCTGAGCGACCATGCGGGTGATCACCGACCCGAACTCGAGCCGCTCGCCGCGATGCTATGCGGTGAGACGCGCGACGAGACGTGGAACGCCTGCCAGCGCCAGTTCCTCGTCCACGGCTGGATGCACAACAATCTGCGCATGTATTGGGGCAAGCGCATCCTCGCGATGACGCCCGATCCGCAGACGGCGTGGGCGACCGCCTGCTATCTCAACGACCGGCTGAGCCTCGACGGGCGCGACCCGTCGACCTACGGCAATATCGCGGCGATGTTCGGCGGGGCGCCGTCCGATCGGGACCGCCCCGTCTATGGCCGGGTGGCGACCCGCGGCGACGGTTCGACCCGGCATCGCGACGGCGGCGCGGCGTGGCTGGGGGCGGCAGCGGCGCTCCCGACGCCGGCGGTGTCGGTGCCCGACGCTCTGCCCGGCGATCGCTATCTGGCCGGGTGAGCGACGGCATCGCGCCGCCTCGGAGGGCGCCAGCCGATCGAAGCGGGCAGCTCGTCCCGCGTCACATAGCGTGCCGAGTCGAAAGCGCGGCGGAGCTGGTCGGGCTGATTCTGGTCGTCGCCCATCAGCCAGCGCGTATGCCAGGTCATGAACCACAGCCAGTCCGCGTCCGGGCCGAGTAACGCCGGATCGGGCACCGGGCCGTTCTCATGCAGGCAGATCGGCACCGTCTCGCCGACGATCCGCTTCACCTGCCCGAACATCGGCGCGAGATTGCCGTGATCCTTCGCATAGATGTCCGCTCCGGCGATATCGACCGAGGCGCGGCCCGGATAATAAGCGGGATCGACGTTCTGGCCCGCCCAGCCGAGCACCCAGATCAGATGGTCGAGCCGGTGCAGCCGGGTATAGCGGTCGTACATCAGCGCCCAGAGCGCCTTGAACGCGTCGGGGCCATGTTTGCCCCACCAGAACCAGTCGCCGCTGAACTCGTGGAACGGGCGCCACAGCACCGGCACGCCGCGGTCGCGCAGCACGGCGAGCCGCGCCGCGGTGGCGTCGAGATCGCGCAGCATCGCCTCCTGCTGCGGCGTACCGGGGCGAAGCGCCGCGGCGACGTCGAAATCGCGCTTGGCATTCTCGTAGCCGGTGCCGATGTCGGGCGCGCCCCAATGCCAGCAGAGCGTGACGATGCCGCCGGCGCGCGCCCAGGCCGTGGCACGGTCATTGACCGCGTCATTGTCGCGCGGGTTGATATAGTCGAGCCCGAGGATCGCCGGCAGCCGGCCGGTGATCTGCTCGAGATAGGCGAGTTCGCGATTATGATTGGGCGGCAGCGCGCCCTGCTCCTGCTGGCCGGTCAGCGTCCGCCTGCCATATTGGCTCCACAGATAGGCGTAGAGCCGCCGCGCCGCGGGCGACGCCCGCCGGTTCGACAGGGTGCGGGGCGCAGCGCCCCGGGCGGGCAGCGCCGGCGCGAGACCGGCAGCCGCCGTCAGCGCGATCGCGGCGCGACGAGTCAGTATCACAGCGCGGCGAGCGTCGCGGCATGGGCGCGGATCACCGCCTGCGTCGCGAGGTCGCTGTCGAACACGCCATACCAGCCCTGCGGCTCGTGGGGCGGATCGCCCATATAGGCGGTGTCGCCGCGCTGGAAGCGATCGTCGGGATGCTGTGCCCGCGCCTCGCCGTTCCACGCCCAGAAATTGGACCCGGCGAGCGGCCCGCCGCGGCGGGCGTCGGCCTCGACCGCGGCATAGATCTGCCGGTAGAAGCGATCCTTGTAGGTCGTGCCGATCGCCGGATCATAGGCGGTCGGCCCGTCGCGCGGATAGCCGAACTCCTCGATCACCAGCGGCTTGCCGAGCGTGGTCGCCATCCGGATATGCGCGTCGACATAATCGGCGACCCTGGCGGCGCCTGCGTCATAGGTGCCGGCGAGATCGCCCGCATCCATCCAGCTCCAGTTGTTCGGCCAGATATGCGCGGTGAGATAATCGACCGACGCGAGACCGTGCGTCGCGAGCACGATATCCTCGCGCTCGATCGCGCCCTTCAGCCCCTCCGACCCGGTCGAGACGAGATGATGGCGATCGAGCGTCTTGATGAAACGCGCGGTCTCGTCGACCCAGCGGTAGAAGTCCGGCAGATGCGCGGCCGCCACGGCGGCCGATCCCGCCGGGCGCGGCTCGTTGGCGAGCTGCCAGGCCATGATCGTCGGATCGTCGGCATAAGCGATCCCGGTGACGCTGTTGGTCCGCGACACCAGCGCGCGGACATAGTCGCGATAGAGCGCCTGCGCCGGCGCATTGCCGTAGAAGGCGGCGTTCCAGTCGGCGAAGGCCGGCCAGGGATGCGCCGGATCGTTCATGTCGATGTAGCGGCCGCCGTTGACCCATGACAGATAGGTCATCATCCCGCCCGACCATTCCCAAAAGTTGGTCAGGTAAATCACCGCGGTCATATCGCGCCGCGCCATCTCGGCCAGCGTCCAGTCGAGCCCGTGCAGCAGATCGGCGTTATAGACCGCGCTGCGGTCGCGGAATCCCGGCGTGATCGAGTTCCTGAGCGGCGACAGCTCCGCCGAGCCGAGGATGCGCAGGTTGCGGATGCCGAGCGCCTGCAGCCGGTCGAGCTCCCGCGCGAGCCGCGCCCGGTCGCCGTAACCGGTCGGCGCGCCGAGCCACGCGCCATACCAGATGTTGGCGCCGGCATAGCGATAGGCCTTGCCCCCGCGCCGGAAGCGGTGGCCGTCGACGGTGACGAAGCGCGAGGCGCCCGCCGTGCCGCCCGGCCGTGCCACCGTCGTGCATCCGGCCAGCGCGGCGACGCCGCCGAACAGTGCGGTGCGTCTGTCGATCCTTGCCATCTCTTGCTCCTTCATCGTGACGGACGGACCGGTTCGGCGTGTGCGGTAGGCGGCGTATCCGACACACGGAGCGGCTGCCGCAATGTATGCAGTGAGCATGGCGCCCGCGTCTCCGTGTTGGGCCTCAAGCGCACCCCCTGCTCAGGCGATGCCGACAGATTGATATCGGCCATACCTGTTGCTCAAAACCTACACGCTGCAATTCTTATATCAAGTTTCGATATTTGTCTTGTCGGCGCTTTTCCGACACGATACGCACCAGGTCAGACATAATCGGCAACAATGGCGGATCATATGCCAAGCCGGAAACCTCGGGCGAAACCGGTGGGAATGTCGTGGGATGAGGACTGAAAGGGGACATGATGATGGTTGGTGCTACGCGTCGCGCGGGTCGCAGCTCGCTGCATGAGCTTTGCCTCGGTGTGTCATTGTTCGCGCTGTTCGGAGCGGTGCAGCCTGCCTTCGCCCAGGATACCGCAACGCCGACGAAGCCGGTGACGGATGGATCGCAGGGGACGACATCGGGCACCCCCGCCGTCGCTGCCGGCACCGCGCCGACCGCGGAGGGGCAGGCCGCGGCGACCACCGGCACCTCCGGCGCGTCGCAGGACAGTTCGGTCACCCCGCCCGATACCGAACGCGAGGAAATCGTCGTCACCGGCGTCCGCCAGAGCCTCGCCACCGCGCAGAACATCAAGAAGAACAGTGACACCGTCGTCGATGCGATCACCGCGCAGGACATCGGCGCCTTGCCCGACCGGTCGGTCAACGAAGCGTTGCAGCGCGTCCCCGGCGTCGCGATCAGCCGCTTCGCCGCGCCGAACGATTCGCAGCATTTCTCGGTCGAAGGTTCGGGCGTCGTCATCCGCGGGCTGAGCTACGTGCGCGGCGAGTTCAACGGCCGTGACACCTTCGCGGTGTCGGGCGGCCGTGAGATCGGCTTCAACGACGTGCCGAGCGAATTGATCGGCTCGGTCGAGGTGTTCAAGAACCTGACCGCCGACCTGATCGAAGGCGGCATCTCGGGCACGGTCAACATCAACACGCGCAAGCCCTTCGATCAGGACCAGCGGCTGGTCTATCTGTCGGGCAGCATGAACTGGGGCGATCTCGAGCGGCGCGGCGCACCCTCGGTCGTCGGCCTGTACAGCCAGCAATGGGATACCGCCGGCGGCAGCCGCTTCGGAATACTCGCCAGCGCCAGCTATTCGCAGCAATACAGCCGATCGGATTCGGTGTTCCTCGCCTCGATGCTGCCGCGCTACAATGACGATCGCAACGGCAACGGCGTCCAGGATGCGGGCGAGGGGCGGACGATCAACGCCGGCACCGGCTATGCGTCGAGCCTGTTCGATACCTATCCGGTGCCCAATGGCGGTGCCGGCCCGGTCTACGCGCCGGTCGGCGGCGGATCGCGGACGCAGACCTTCGACCGCAAGCGCATCGGCGTCTCCGCCGCCGCGCAGTTCGAGAATGCCGCCAAGACGTTCCTGCTCACCGCGCAATATCTGCGCACCACCGGTGAACAGAACTGGCTGGAGAAGACGATCGAGCCGAACGTCTATTACGGCGACGTCACCACCACCTTCCCGCGCGCCGGGACCACCAACACCTATGACGATAACGGCATCTTCACCAGCGGCTCGATCGTCAAGCGTTCGGGCGCGGTGTTCGGCAATCGGTCGGACGGCACCTATGGCGAGCTGACCCAGTTCGCCCCCAACGGCATCTTCACCACCTTCTCCAACCGCTATTTCTACCAGAAGGCGACGACGCAGGATTTCTCGCTCAACGCGAAGATCGAGCCGACCGACCGGCTGCACGTCAACCTCGACGGCCAATATGTGAAGTCGCAGTCGAAGAACGTCGACGACATCGTCGATATGGCGACCTTCTCCGGCGTCGATATCGACCTGCGCGGCCAGACGCCGCAGATCACGCTGCGACCGGACGGACGCGACACCGCCGGCTATTTCGGCGACAAGGCGTCGACCTATTTCCGCGACGCGTTCAACAACCGCGCCGACAATGACGGCGACGAATGGGCCTTCCGCGGCGACCTGCAATATGACGTCAGCGACGAAAGCTTCCTGCGCAAGCTGCGCGTCGGCGGCCGCTATTCGAAGCGCGACCAGACCGTGCGGACCAACGATTACAACAATTGGGGCGCGGTTTCGGATACCTGGACGGGCGGCGGCCCGGTCGGCTTCAACAGCCTAGCGACCGACCAGGCCTCGCTGTTCGGCTACAAGGACTTCTACCGCAACCAGGCGGTCCAGCCGCCGGCGACCTGGTACATCCCCGAGAATATCATGCGCGACCACGACGCGCTGACCGCGCTGCTGCGCACGGTGACCAAGGCGGGCGGAGGCAATTACACGCCGCTGGAGGATCGCAGTGGCGTCACCGATGGCTATTTCCTGCCCAACGAATATTACCGCAATACCGAGGCGACGTGGAGCGCCTACGCCCGTGCCGACTTCGGTATCGACGATTTCGGCGGCGGGATGAGCCTGTCGGGCAATATCGGCGTGCGCTACGTCCACACCAAGGACGAATCGTTCGGCGCGCTGACCTTCCCGACGCCGAACAACGTCTTCACGCCGGATACGCAGAACCCGGCGCGCTATACGGATCTGGCAAGCTACTGCGCCTATTCGATCGCCAATCCGACGCAGCAGGGCACCATTCCGGTGATCTGTACGCTGTCACCGGCGCAGCAATCGGCGATCCAGGCCTTCTCCAACGGCGGGTCGCGTCCGGACGTCGCCAGCCAGAAGTTCGGCAACTGGCTGCCCAGCTTCAACGCCAAGCTGCAGGTCAACGACAAGCTGCTGTTCCGCTTCGCCGCATCCAAGGCGATCTCGCGCCCCAATTTCGGCGACCTGCGCAACTATATCGGCGTCACGCCGTCGGGCGCGAACATCGCGGGCAGTTACGGTTTCCAGGCGTCGGCGCGCAATCCCTATCTGCGGCCGATCGAGGCGACGCAATTCGACCTCACCGCCGAATGGTATTTCGCCAAGGTGGGGTCGCTGACCGGGGCGGTCTTCTACAAGGACCTGACCAACATCATCCTCGACAATTACGGCTATCAGCGCTCGTTCACCAACAACGGCCAGACGTTCGACGTCACCGTCAATGGCCCGGCCAATGCGCCGGGGCATGGCAAGGTCAAGGGCTTCGAGCTGAGCTACCAGCAGACCTACGACTTCCTGCCCGGCGTCCTGTCGGGACTGGGAACGCAGGCGACCTTCACCTTCGTCGATCCGAGCAACATCCCCAACGGCGTGCCGACCAACGGATCCGCCGATGGCTCGCGGCCGCCGCTCGACGTGACGGGGATCTACAGCAACCTGCCGCTTGCCGGCCTGTCCAAATATAATTTCAACGTCGCCGGCTTCTACGATCGCGGCGGCATCTATGCCCGTTTCGCCTATAGCTGGCGCTCGAAATTCCTGCTGACCAACCGGGATTGCTGCTTCCCGTTCCTGCCGGTCTATTCGCTGTCGACCGGGCAGCTCGACGGGTCGGTGTTCCTGACGGTCAACAAGAACTTCAAGATCGGGATCGAAGCGCAGAACCTGTTGGATACGACCACGAAGACGGTGTTCCTGCTCAATCCGCAGGGGCTGACCGCGCCGCGATCCTATTTCAAGAGCGATCGGCAATTCTCGATCACGACGCGTCTGACCTTCTGATCGGTTCCTCCCCGAGCTGGGTGGAGGGTCGTTCGGCCCTCCACCCTTTTTGCCCGATATCCGGCCGACGCGATCAGCGGCCGCTCTGGATCAGGATCGCGTCGGACGGCAGGATATGGTCGAGGAACGGCAAAATCGCCGCGCCGATCGCCGGCGCGTCGCGGGCCATCACCGCGGGCATGACCTTGGCGCGCGACGGCTGCGGCACCGCGTCGAGCGCCGCGGTCAGGCCCGTCGCGAGCCGCTCAATCAGCGGCATCGGCAGCCGCCCGCCGATCAGGATCGCATCGGGATCGAGCAGGCAATTGATCGCGACGAGCGGCGCGGTGAGTGCCCGGGTGGCATCGGCCAGCCAGCCGTCGATCACCGGCGCCATTCGCGGATCGTCCCCGCCGAGGTCTTCGACGCTCGGCCGCCCGAGCCCCGCTTCTTCGAGCCGGGCGAACAGGGCCGATAGCGATACCGTATCCTGCACCGTCGCGCCGGGGCGGCCCGTCGTATCGGGCATCAGGCCGATCTCGCCGCTGCGGGCGTTGGCGCCGCGATGATAGGAGCGATCGATCACCGGCCCGCCGCCGAGACCGGCGCTGATCAGCAGGTAGAAGAAGCTCGGATTGTCGAAGGCGGTGCCATATTCGGCCTCCCCCAGCGCGGCGGCTGCGGCATCATTGTCGCAATGGATCGGCCACGGCAGGATCGACAGCAGCTCCGCCAGGTCCACGTCGCTCCACCGGTCATAGCCGGCGGGGCGATGGGGCAGGGCGATGCGGCCGAGATCGTCGGGAATGGCGACGCCGACGCCGAGCAGGCGATCGCGGTCGACCCCGCCTTCCGCGATCGCGCGATCGATCTCCGCGCCGACGAAGGCGACGACATCCTCGGGCATGGCGAAGGCGATCTCGCGCGTCGTCCGGCTGCGGACCTGTCCGGCGAGATCGAGCGTCACCAGCGTCAGATGATCGCGGTCGATGTTGAGGCCGATCGCGAAGGCGCCATCGGGATCGATTTGCAGGCGCAGCGCCGGCTGCCCGCGCCCGCCCTGCATGCGCCCGGCATGACGGACGAGGCCCATGTCGACCAGCCGGGTGGTGATATTGGCGATGGTCGGCGCGGTGAGCCCGGTCTGCTGCGCGATCGCGGCGCGGGTGGTGTCGCCGTTCAGCCGCACCGCCTGCAACACGGCGCGCAGGTTATAGTCGCCGGCGCGTTCGAGGTTGGTGCCGGACAGGCTGCGCGACAGCCGGGCGTCGCGCCCGTCGGCGAGCATGGCATCGGTGCGCCCGTTCGATTTGCTGCCGAAGCTGATCGCCATCCCCATCCTCTTCTGGTCTGTGCCGTTCCGTAGAGACGTCGCCGCGTCGGTCACGCGATCGGCGAATCAGCTTGGCCTCTTCCCGCACCAGCTATCGCGCTTCACCTCCAGCAATGGCAAGGTATCATACCAATATAAGCCAAATTCGTCGCGACGTCGACGGACGCGATGGCGCTTGCGCACGGTCATGGCATGTCGCGCAGCGCGCACAGGTCCTTGCGCACGTCGGTTTCGACGACCGGCCCGTCCTGATGGAAGGCCATCGAGACGCGCGTCGCCGGCACATAGGCAGGCCAGACGGGAAGCCCGGCGCCGTTCGGCTGCCCCGTCTTGACGAACTGCGCCCAATAGGCCTGGAGCGGCGGCTCTCCCGGTTGCGGCGGGTCGAAGACGTAGCGCAACTCGCTCGCATGGGCGACGGCGCCGCCCGGCGGGGCATAGTCGAACTGATAATGCCACACCGCGCCGCCCCGGCCGGCGAGCGCATCGGCCACCACGAGCGCGGGGCAGCGGAAGGTGACGTCGGTCGGCAGCTGGTCGGTGATGTCGCCCAGCCGGGGATCGCGCAGCGGCGTGCCGCCGGGTTGCAGGCCGTAGCGGCGCAAGGCGCGCTCGGCATTGCCGCCGTATTCTCGGCGCACCGTCGCCGCGGCGGCGGGCAGGCCGCCGTGCAGCGTCAACTCCTTGGCGTTCGTGCCGATCAGCAGCGGTGCGGGGTTGACCCGGCCTTGCGCCAGCAGCCGTGCCGGCGTGTCGCGCAGCACGCGGCCGTCGACGATCGCCTGCAACCAGACGAAACTGTCGTCGTCGAGCTCGGGCACATCGACGCCGGCATCCGCCGACAGCACCGCCGCCACCGGCAGGGCGCGCAACTGCGCGGCGCTGGCCGTCGCGGGCAGGCCGGCGCGGCGCGCGATGCGGACGCCGAGCGCCTCGTTGCCGGCAAGGCTGCGCGGCGCGGTGCCGAAGCCCGCGGTGCCGCTCTCTTCGATGGCCTGCCGGAACAGGCCGCGCGAACCCGGGCTGAGCAGGTGCAGCCCGACGTCCATCGCCCCGGCGGATTCGCCGGCGATCGTCACGCGCGCAGGGTCGCCGCCGAAGCGCGCGATATTGCGCGCCACCCAGCGCAGCGCCGCCTGCTGGTCCATCAGCCCGTAATTGCCGCTGTGGCCGCCCTGTTCGCGGCTGAGCGCGGGATGCGAGAGGAAGCCGAGCGCGCCGAGCCTGTACTGCACGCTGACCAGCACGATCCCCCGGTCGGTGATGCGTGATTCGACCGTGCCGCCGCCCGCGCCGGCGCGATTGCTGCCGCCATGGATCCAGACCAGCACCGGCCGCTTGCCGGCGAGCGCCGGTGTGCGGACGTCGACGAACAGGCAATCCTCGTCGCTCGCCGCGGCGGCGGCGCGGTTCCAGTCGCCGTAGACGATCTGCGGACAGGCGGCATGCGTCGCCACCGCCGCACGGACCTGCGTCCAGCGGCGCGGCCGCTGCGGTGCGCGCCAGCGCAGGCCCGCGACGGGCGGTGCGGCATAGGGAATGCCGCGAAACACCGCCCCGCGCCCCGCAGCCTCGCCGCGGACCGGGCCGTCGTCGGTCCGCACCACCGGACCTGCCGCCAGCGCGAGCAGCAGCGCGATCATCAGCGCGCCGTCGCGCGCGGCGCGGGTTTCGCCATCGCGGTGCGGATCGCCGCCTCGGCGACCGGAGCCATCACGGCATAGCCCGCCGCATTGGGATGGACCCCGTCATAGGTCCACGCCGCCTTGAGCGCCTGGCCGTCGTGCAACGCGGTCCAGTAATCGGCATAGGTCGCGCCGGTCCGCGCGGCATAGGCCTGCATCCAGCAATTGAGCGCGGCGATCCGGCTGGCGGTGTCGAGACCGGGACGCCACGGGAAATGATCCGCCGGCGGGATCGAGGCGAGGATGACGCGGATGCCGTGCGCCTGGGCGAGTTCGGTCATCGACATCAGATTCGCCTCGGTCTGCTCGGCGGTGATCGGGCCGGTGTTGCCGGCGATGTCGTTCGTGCCGGCCATGATCTGCACGACCTGCGGATGGAGGTCGATGACGTCCTGGCGGAAGCGGAGCAGCATCTGCGGTGTGGTCTGCCCACCGATGCCGCGGCCCTGTCGCCCGTTGGCGAAGAAGGCGGGCACCTTGTCGAACCAGCCCTGGGTGATCGAATCGCCGAGGAAGACGACGCGGACCGGGCCGGTCACCTGCGCATTCGCCGCCCGATAGCGGCCGAGCCAGGCGAAGTCGGTGTGCAACCGGTCCTCGGCCTCCCGCTCCGCCTGCGGCTGCGGTGGCGCGGACGGCGTCGCCTGCGGCACGGCGGCGGCGGAGAGCAGCAGGGCGGCGAACATGGGGGGCATGGTTCAATCTCCCGAAAGGTCAGCGGACCGGGGTGAGGATGGCGACGCCGCCGCCCGAGGCATGGAGGGCGAGGGGAAGGGTGCTCGTGGCGTCGACGGTCCCGCCGCCCGTGGCGAGATCGGCCGCCGTCGCGCCGTCCTGCCAGGTGCGGACGCGGTACCGCCCCTTGCCGAGGAACGTCAGCGGCACGGCGATCGTCTGCCCGGCGTCGGTCATCGCGCCGAGATACCAACGGTCCCCCTTGCGCCGCGCGAGCACGATCAATTCGCCCAGCGTGCCCTGGACGAAGCGCGTCTCGTCCCAGCTCGCCGGCACCTCGGCCAGGAAGTCGAGGCCGGGCTGGCCGCGATAGGCATCGGGCGTGTCGGCGACCGACTGGAGCGGGCTTTCGAACACGACATATTTGGCCAGCTCCGCCGCGCGCGTCGTCTGGGTCTGCGGGCCGTTGACGGCGATGCGGAAGCTTGCCGGCGTGGCGTTGCGATAGCCGCCGGGGGTATAGTCGAGCGGCCCGGCGAGCATCCGCGTATAGGCGAGCGTGATATTGTGGCGCGCGGTGATCCGCTTGGTCCATTTGTTATATTCCGCGCCGAGCACGCCTTCCTGCGTGATGAAGTTCGGCCACGTCCGCGTCATCCCCCAGGGATGCGTCGCGCCGTGCAGGTCGAGCAGCAGATGGTGCCGTGCGGTCGCCGCGGCGAGGCGGTGGTAGAAGTCGACCATCGCCTGATCGTCGCGGTTCATGAAATCGACCTTGATGCCCTTCGCGCCGAACTTTTCGACCGCGGCGAGCACCCCCTCCATGTCCCGATCGAGCAGCTGCCAGTTGATCCAGAGGATCAGGCCGACGTCGCGCGCTCGCGCATAGCGGACCAGCCCCGGCAGATCGATCGCCGGGATCGGCCTGGTCGGATCAGCACCGGGCAGGACGAGCGGCCCGGTGCCGCTGTTGGCGTACCAGCCATCGTCGATCATCATATAGGGCAGCTTGAGCGACGCGGCGAAATCGATGAACGCGCGCTCGGTCGCGGCGTTGGACCCGGCCGGCGTGACGCCGGCGAGCAGCGGCCCCGACCACCAGTCCCAGGCGGTCTTGCCCGGCCTGACCCAGGCGAAATCGCCCTGTGGCGGCGGATTGAGGCTGGTGAGCAGCGTATGTTCGATCAGCTTGCCGGCGGTGTCGGCGACCATCACGACGCGCCATGGCGAAACGATCCCGGCGCCGACGTCCAGCCTGACCGCGATCGCCGGATCGTCGGGCCGGCGGGTGAGCTTCGCCGCCACTCCGAGCGCGCCGGTCTCGGTGCCGGTGAGGTACATCACCGGCCAATGCTCCACCGCCGCTTCGGCGATGGCGATCGACGGGCCGGCGTTGCCGGTGTCGCAGACGAGCGGCAGCTCATACAGATTGTGGGGGCGGATCGCCGCGGCGCGAACCGGATCATATTCCCCCTCGTGGCTCGTTCCGAAGCTGCCGAGGTTGAGCCCGGTGCACGCATAGTCGCCGGCGAAGGCGAATTGCGTCAGCTCGTTGGCGATGCGCAGCGTCGTCAGCCCGGGCTGTTGCGGCACGCCGTAACGCAGCGCGATGCCGCCGTCATAGGCACGTAGGATCAGGTCGAGCCGGCGGTGCGTGCCGCCCGGCTCCGCGAGATGGACGATGATCTGGTTGTAGCGCTCCGCCACCGCGGCGACCTTGCCGGCGCGGAGCGTATAGCGGTCCTCACCCTGCGAGGGGGCGACGCCGGTCGTGCGCAGGCCGTTGGCGAGCTTGGCATATTGCTCGAATTCGAGGCCGAGCGGCGACGGGGTGATGACCGGGCGGCCGGCGACCGCCAGCGCATAGGTCGGCTGATCGTCCGCGTTCGTGCCGAGCGTGACGACCAGCCGCCCGTCGGGCGAGGCGACGGTCTGCGCGGCCGCCGGCGCGGCGATCAGCGTGGCGGCGAGCCACAGCGCCCTCAACGGACCGGCTCCGCCGCCGCGGCGACGTTCCAGCCGCGCAATGCGACGCGGGCGGCGCGCGCCTTCGCGGTCGGATAGCGGACCGTCACCGTGCGCGTCTCGCCCGGCAGCAGCGACACGTAATTGTCGCTGAAATAGGCGGGCAGGATCTGGCTGCCGTCGCCGTTCATCATCGTCAGCTTGGTTTCGATCGCCGGGGTGCGCGCCGGGTTGGCGAGGGTGACGCGGACTTCGGTCTCGTCGCCGACGGCGGCGCTGGCGAGCGTCGTCGTTAGCGTGACCGGCGCCAGTTTGGTCAGGCCGCGATAGGCGGCATCGTCGGCACCCTGCCAGTAGAGGTTGCGGGAGAGGTCCTTGCCCGCCGCATCGCGCGCCGACAGCGCGACGAGGACGAGCCCGTTCGCGGTGAGCGCGGGCAGATCGAGCGCCAGGGCATCGCTGGCCGCCTCGTGCGCGGCGGTGATCGTCGTGCTGCGGTCGAGCAGCGTCCGGCCGGCGAGGTCGACGACCTTGGCGGTAACGGTCGCGCCGGCGATGTCGGTCAGGCGGTTGTTGACGAGGACGACCTTGCCGTCGGGCAGGTTCATCTGGACATGCACCGGCTCCGCCGCCTTCTTGACGCCGTAGAAGCTGGCATGGGTGTCATAGTCGGACGAGAAGATCTGCCACGCCGACGACGGCCAGGCCGGCTGCGTCATCCACAGCATCCGCCCCGAATTCACCGTCCACAGCCCGGCGTTCATCCCCTCGAAGATGGCACGATAGGATTCGTACTGCATCATCTGCGCCTTGCGCTCGAAGTCGGGCAGGCTGGTGCCCGCACCGAAGCGGGCGGCGAGTGCATCCATATAGGTCTTGACCCCGCCGTTCCCGGTCTGGTGCCAGTCGTGATAGGCCCAGGTGTCGCCGATCGGCCATTGATCCGCCTTCGGAATCGCGCGCTGCCACGCCTCCAGCGTCGGCAGCGACGGCGTGCCGCTCTCGACCGAAAAGCCGCGGGCGTGCTCGGTGAAATATTCCACCGGCGGGCGCCAGTTATACGGCCCGGAATTCTGCAGATTCACCCGGTTCGACGAGCCCATGTAGAGCCGCGTTCCGTCTTCCTTGGCGATCAGATCCTCGAGCGCGGTGTTGAGCGCCGGCTGCGGCACGCCTTCGTTGCGCCCGAACCAGACGACGATCGACGGGTGGTTGCGATAGCGTTTCACCACGTCGGTCGCATTGGCCATGAACAGCCCGACGTCCTGTGCCTCGATATTGTAGTCCTGCGTCGACTCCCAGAAGTCGCTCAGCACCATCAGGCCATATTCGTCGGCGAGATCGAAGAAGGTCTCGCTGGTGTCCTGGCCGACCCAGTTGCGGATGATGTTGAGATGCGCATCCTGGTGGAGACGGAACATCGGCTCGAGGCGGGCGCGATCGCTCCGCTTCATGAAGTCGTCCATGCCGATATTGCCACCGCGCGCGGCGATCTTCACGCCATTGACGCGGATGACGAGATAGGGCGACAGGCCCGGTGCATCGGTGACCGGCGTCACCGCCGGGCTTCGTTCGGCACCGGCGACGAGGCTCGCCGCCCAACCGTCGCGTACCTTCCGGATACCCTCGTGGCTGCCGTCGACAATGCGCTGGTGGAGGCTGCGGGCCTTGGTCAGATCGACGCCGACGCGCTCCAGACGGCCCGCCTGGTCCATCAGCGACAGATCGTAGGTGACCTGCCGCATGCCGAACCGCAGGCGTTTGACGTCGCTCGGCGCGCCATCGACGCTGGCGGTGACGGTCAGGTCGTGGAGCGCGGGATCGCCATAGCCGTTCGGCCACCACAGCCGCGGATGGTGCACCGAAAGCGCCGGAAAGTCGGCCGGCGTCATCACCACGTCGGCGTGCTCGCCCGGCATCAGCGCCACCTGCTTTTCGACGGCCACGTCATCGAAGGCGGCGCGGACGGTCGCGGTGACGCGCCGATCGCCGGTGTTGGTGAGCGGCGTCGTGATCTCGACCGCGGCGACCGAATTGTCGGCGCGCGGCAGGCTGGTGACGACGTGGGGATCGCCGATCGCTGCCGCCCCCGTCGCGGCGAGCGAGACACCCTGCCACAGGCCGGTATTGCGGTCGCGGATCGACGGGATCCAGTCCCAGCCTTCGGTGGCGACGAAGGTCGGCCCGTCGAGCATCTGCATGCCGCCATTCTCTCCCACGCCGGCGGTCATCGATTCCTCGTGCGCGATGCCGGGATGGGGCGGCGGGGAAACGCGGACGGCGATCGCGTTGCGGCCCGGCGCCAGGGTCACCGCGACCCGGCCGCGGATGAAGGCGCCCTTCATCGCGCCGACGCGGCTGCCGTTGACCCATATGTCGGCGGCATAATTGACGCCGTCGAAGGTGAGGATCTGGCGCTTGCCGGCGACGTCGGCCGGCGCGTCGAATTCGGTGCGGTACCAATAGTCTTGCCGGGCGAGCGTTTCCGGAATGACCGTGTTGTTGAGGCCGTAGGCGGGGTCGGGATAGACGCCGCGATCGACCAGCGTGGTCAGCACCGTGCCCGGCACGGTCGCGGCATACCAGCGGCTGGCGTCGAACCCGGTGCGGCTGATCGCGGCGGCGTCGCCGGTAACGGTCGGCGCGGCGGCAAGGCGCCAGCCGTCGATCGCCCAGCTGCCGTCGGCGCGACGGACGGGACCGCGCACCACCGGCAGCGGCTTGGCGACGGCGGCGGGGATCGGCGCGTTCGAGCGGGGGCGGGTCCAGGCATCCTGCGGGGCAAGCTGGCCCGCCATCTGGCGCACCTGGACGGGCCAATGCGGGCTGCCTTCGGTGAAGGCGATGAGCGCAGGATCGGGGCGCGTCGCGGCGCGGCTGCGGAGCAGCGCCGGAGACAGGGCGTCGGCCTCAAGCTGGAAGCCGGCGATACGACCGGCGAACGGCGCTCCACTGCCGCGCGGCGCGAGCGTGGCGACCGGCGGCACCGGTGCCGCGGCGATCCGTCCGCTGGCGATCATCCTGCCGTCGACGAAGAGGCGGACGCGGCCCGCTTCGGCAATTGCGGCGAGGTGATACCAGCGCCCGGGCGACAGCCTCGTCGTGGCGGTGATCGTCCCGCCCTCGGTGATCAAGGCGGGGTGATCGGCATTCAGGGCAAGGAAGCGGCGCGGTCCCTGCGCCGCATCGCCGAAGCCGGCGACCGGCACCAGGGTCGAGGGCAGCGCCTGTGGCTCGATCCATGCCGACAGCGTCCAGCGGCCAGCCTCGATCGGCGTCGAAGCGTCGCCGATCGTCTGGCGGATCGCTTCCCCACCCGAGGGCAGGTCAGCGTTGAACGGGCCGTAGGTCTGCGCCGTCGCGGCGCTCGCCAGCATCGTCGCTGCCAACAGTCCTATCGATCCAGCTGCCGCCGAACGCTTCGCCATCCTGACCTCTCCCCTTGCGGCGACGTTATCGTCTGCCGTCCGCATCGAGAGGAAGCACAGTCCGGCAGAAAAGCCAAATTGAAATATGTATTGCCGGGGTCGTGGTGCGAAGGCGGGGTACTGCGGCTCCCGCTCTCGGCTCGCCAAGCTGTGGGCGCCTGTGGCCGCGTCAGCCCGCCAGCGGGTCGAGGGGGAAGATCAGCAGCGTCGATGTCGCCGAGGCGCAGAGGCGCCCCTGCGCGTCGACCAATGTCGCTTCCGAAAAGCCGACGCGGCGGCCGATCGACATGATCTTGCCCTCGGCGCGGACCGGTCCGCTCGCCTCGCTCAGCGGCCGGTGGTAGGCGATCTTCAGCTCCAGCGTCGTATATCCCAGGCCCGCCGCCAGAGCCGAATGCACCGCGCATCCGCAGGCGCTGTCGAGCAGCGTGGCGGCATAGCCGCCATGGACCGATCCGATCGGATTATAGACCTTGCGCGAAGGCGAGCCGGCGAACACGACGCGGCCGCGCTCCAGTTCGACCATGGTGAAATCCAGCGTCTCGCCGATCGGCGGCTGACGATTGGCCGCCATCAGCGCTGCCAGTTGGTCGTGGCCGTCGAGTCCGGCATGTTCGGTCAGAACGTTCATCGGCGGGCATCCTCTTCGTCATTCGTCGCGACGCACAGCGCCGGTGTGATTCCGGCGCGGGTCGCGCGCGGTCCCCTCTTTGGCGGCGAGGCATCATGCCCGACAAGGCGGGATTTTCCGGCGATCCGCCGATCGCGATAGCGCAGCGATCCTCAAGGCCCGGTCGAACGACAATCCGGCAAGGCGTTCTGATGCCCATTCCGCGGGCGCCGACGCCGCAATGCCCGGCCATCGGCGTGCGCCCGCTCGCCGCAGATTTGGCCCGACGCAGAATTTCTACCTCGATTTGATCGGGGGCGGGGGGCAGGCTAGGCGTCAACGAAGCATGTGCGAGGCTCGATAGTGCTGGCTGACATAAACCCGCTCTATACGCTCGCGGGCGTCGGCGTCGGGACACTCGTCGGATTGACCGGGGTCGGCGGCGGATCGCTGATGACGCCATTGCTGGTGCTCGCCTTCGGTTTCCACCCGGCGACCGCCGTGGGCACCGATCTGCTGTATGCGTCTGCCACCAAATCGGTGGGGACCGTCGTCCACGGCGTCGGCGGCACGGTCGACTGGCGGGTGGTCGGGCGGCTGGCCACGGGCAGTATCCCGGCGACGCTGGCGACGCTGGGCGTGATGTCATGGTCCGGCGCGCAACTGGGCGGCGCCGCGCATATCATCACCGCGACGCTCGGCGCCGCCTTGCTCGCCACCGCGATCGCCATTCTCTTCCGGCGACAGATCGTCGCTTATTGTCACGCGCGGCTCGGCACGATGTCCGGGCGCAGCGTCGCGCGCTCGACGATCCTGCTCGGCGTCCTGCTCGGCGTGATGGTCTCGCTCACCTCGGTCGGGGCGGGGGCGCTCGGCATGACCGTGTTGCTGGTCCTCTATCCGCAGCTGCCGACCAACCGGCTGGTCGGGTCGGACATCGCGCATGCGGTGCCGTTGACGCTGATCGCCGGTTCCGGACATTGGCTCATGGGATCGGTCGACGTCGGGCTGCTCGCGTCGCTGCTGATCGGATCGGTGCCCGGGATCATCTTCGGCAGCCTGATCTCGACCCGCATCTCGGACGACGTGCTGCGTCCGATCCTCGCGGTGACGCTCGCGCTGGTCGGGTGGAAGATGTTCTTCTAGGGCCGTAGCGGCGGGCGGCCGGCGTCTGCGCCGCCGAGGCGGTGCCGGGGACGGATTCGTAAAGCGCTGCGCGCGGGTCCTTAGCGATCCGGGGGCGATGGTCGGGGAGACAGGATTCGAACCTGCGACATCCTGCTCCCAAAGCAGGCGCGCTACCGGACTGCGCCACTCCCCGACGCGGGTCAGCCCTTAGGCGGGCGGGGACCGGAATGGCAAGCGGCAATGCGGCTTTGTCGCGCGGGAGAGGCGATCCCACGCCGACCAAAGCAGGAAGGTGGTGCCGGTTGCAGGAATCGAACCCGCGACCTTCGGTTTACAAAACCGCTGCTCTACCAGCTGAGCTAAACCGGCGCGGGCGCCCTCATGGCCGAAGCGCCGGCGCTAGTCCACCCCGCCGCTGCGTTCGCTGCGCAGTCTGTCCCAATGCGCCAGCCGCTCCTGCAAGCGCGCCTCGAAGCCGCGGCCGCTCGGTTCGTAGAAGGTCTGCGGCTGCAGCTCGTCGGGCCAGTAATTGGCGCCGGAAAAGGCGTCGGCGGTGTCGTGATCATAGGCGTAGTCCGCGCCATAGCCGATCTGCTTCATCAACTTGGTCGGGGCGTTGAGGATATTGGCGGGCGGCATCAGCGAGCCCGTCTCGCGCGCGCTGCGCCACGCCTTCTTCTGCGCCATATAGGCGGCGTTCGATTTGGGCGCGGTGGCGAGATAGAGGCACGCCTGCGCGATCGCCAGTTCGCCCTCGGGCGAACCGAGGAAGTCGTAGGTGTCCTTGGCGGCGATGCACTGGACCAAAGCCTGCGGGTCGGCGAGGCCGATATCCTCGACCGCGGCGCGGGTGAGGCGGCGCAGCAGGTAGAGCGGCTCCTCGCCCGCGGTCAGCATCCGCGCCAGATAGTAGAGCGCCGCCTGCGGGTCCGATCCGCGGATGCTCTTATGCAGCGCGCTGATCAGGTTATAATGCCCCTCGCGATCCTTGTCGTAGACCGCGACGCGGCGCTGGAGGAAGGCGGACAGGCCGGCGGGGTCGAGCGGCGCGTCGATCTGCACCGCGAACAGCGTCTCGGCCTGGTTGAGCAGGAAGCGGCCGTCGCCGTCCGCCTGCGCGATCATCGCCGCGCGCGCCGCGGGGGTCAGCGGCAGCGCGCGCCCCTCCGCCGCCTCGGCCCGGTCGAGCAACTGGCCGAGCGCCTCCGCGCCGAGCCGGTGGAGGATCAGCACCTGCGCACGGCTCAGCACCGCGGCGTTGAGTTCGAACGACGGATTCTCGGTGGTCGCGCCGACGAGGATGACGGTGCCGTCCTCGACGAAGGGGAGGAAGCCGTCCTGCTGCGCGCGGTTGAAACGGTGGATCTCGTCGACGAACAACAGGGTGCGCTTGCCGATGCGGGCGTGGTCGCGCGCCTCGGCGAAGGCCTTCTTGAGCTCGGCGACGCCCGAGAACACCGCCGAGATGGCGACGAAGCGCAGATCGACCGCGGCGGCGAGCAGCCGCGCGATCGTCGTCTTGCCGGTGCCCGGCGGCCCCCACAGGATCATCGACGACAGCCGGCCGGCGGCGACCATCCGCCCGATCGCGCCGTCGGGTCCGGTGAGATGCTCCTGGCCGACCACCTCACCGAGCGCGCGGGGACGCAGCCGGTCGGCGAGCGGGGCGTCGCCGGTGGGGGTGGGCGCGACGGGAGGCTCCGGATCGAGGCCGGTGAGCAGATCTGCCATCGGCCCGAGATAGGCGGGCAGGGGGCCGGCGTCACCCCCCCCGACACGGGTCAGCCGCTTTCAAAATATATCTTGAGGGGTCTTGCGGTATGACCAGTAAGATATATCTTCGCTGCATCATGACAGACAGGGAATCGATCATGCACGGATTTGGATTTGGATTTGGCCACGGCCATGGCGGCCGTCAGCGCGGCTGCGGCCCCCGCGGCGGGCATCACCGCTGGGACCGTTTCGCTGCGGACTTCGCCGAACGGTGGGACGAGGCGCAGCGCGGCGGCGGCCGGCGGCGGATGTTCGATGGCGGCGAGCTGCGGCTGGTGCTGCTGCGGCTGATCGCCGACGAACCGCGCCACGGCTATGAGCTGATCAAGGCGATCGAGGAACTGACCGGCGGCGTCTATGCGCCATCGCCGGGGATGGTCTATCCGGCGCTGACGATGCTCGCTGAGATGGAGCTGATCGCCGAACAGCCGTCCGACAATGCGCGCAAGCGGTTCGTCGTCACCGCGGCGGGTGAGGCGCATCTCGCCGAACATGCCGAGCAGGTGGCGATGCTGATCGCCCGCCTCACCGAGGTCGGCGCGCATCGCGCGCGCAGCGATCGCGCGCCCGTCCGCCGCGCGCTGCACAATCTGCGCAACGTCCTGCGCAACCGGCTGGAGGCCGACGATCTGTCGGAGGAGGCCGCGCATGAGGTCGCCGCGCTGATCGACGAGGTCGTCCGCAAGATCGAGCGCATCAAGTGAGCGCCTCGGTCGCCCGCGTGCCGACGGCATCGGCCAGCCGCTATCTCCAGCAGCTCGCCAAGCATTGGAGCCACAAGATGACGGTAAGCTTCACCGCCGAGGAGGGGACGATCACCTTCCCCAACGGATCGGTTCTGGTGATGCGCGCCGACAGCGAGACGCTCGACCTTTTGCTCACCGTGCCGGCGGGCGAGGATGTCGAGCGGATGCGCGGCGTCGTCGCCAGCCATCTCGACCGCTTCGCGATCCGCGAGGCGCCGCTGACCTTCGACTGGCGCGAGGGGTAGGGCGCGCGCCGGTCAGCGGCGGGCGAGCACCAGATAGGTGTCGAGCACGGTCTGGTTGGCGCTGTCCCAGCGATAATGCGCGGCGCGGGCGATGCCGGCCGCGCTCATGCTCGCCTTCAGGGCGGGATCGCCGACGATGCGCGCGATCGCATCGGCATAGCCGGCGATGTCGGTCGGATCGACGAGGAAGCCGGTGACGCCGTCCTCGACCAGGTCGACCGCGCCGGTCGCGCGCGCCGCGACGACGGGGACGCCCGCCGCCATCGCCTCGGTGGTGACGTTGCCGAACGTCTCGGTGATCGACGGGTTGAAGAACACGTCCATCGACGCGACCGCGCGGCCGAGGTCGTCGCCCGACTGGAAGCCGGCGAAGATCGCGCCCGGCGCCTGTTCGGCGAACCAGTCCTGCGCCGGTCCCTTGCCGATCACCAGCACCTTGTGCGGCACGCCGCGGCGGGTGAGCGCCTTCACCACCTCGGCGAAGACGTCGAGGCCCTTTTCCTTGACCAGCCGGCCGAGGAAGCCGACCGCCATCTCGTCGTCGCCGATGCCGCGCTCGCGCCGCCAGGCGAGGCTGCGCCGCTCGGGCACGAAGGTGTCGTGATCGATGCCGCGCGACCAGATGGTGATCGGCGTCGTCACGCCCCATTCGCGCAGCAGCGTCCCCATGCTCGGGCTCGGCGGCATCACCACGTCGACGCGATTGTAGAAGCGCGTCATCAGCGCCTTGATCCATGGCTCGACGAAGCCGATCCGGTAATAGCGGAAATAGGTCTCGAACCGCGTGTGGAACGAGGCGACCGCGGGCACGCCGTTGCGCCGCGCCCAGCTTACCGCGCCATGGTTGAGCAGATCGGGCGCCGAGACGTGGACGATGTTGGGGGCGAAGGCCTCGACATCCTCGCGCGTCGTCTTCGGCAGATAGCGGCCGAGCAGATATTCGGCGCGGCCGCCCGGCATCGGGATCGCCGGCACCGAGACGAGCTCGCCGACCGGCGGAAAGGCGGGCGGATCGATCGTCGGGGAATAGATGCGCACCGCCGCGCCGCGATCGAGCAGATGGCCGACGAGCAGGTTGAGCGCCTGGTTCGCGCCATCGCGGGTGTAGTTATAATTGCCGCTGAACAGCGCGATACGAAGATCAGAGGGTTGCATACCGACACCGGCCATAGCGGCCCGATTGCGGCGTGACTATGTCGGCGGCCGCAATGATCTTCGGCACCGGCAGCGGATCGGCGGCATGGCCGGTAGCGGCGGGAGACTGGCGGCACCGCGATGATCGGTGCCAGCCGCAAGCGACCGCGCCCCGGTGCGCCGCCTCGGCACCGCCGGTCGAAGTGCCGCCTCGTGGCAGTGTATGCCGTGCCGTCTCCGCGCGCCGGCGCGGATATTTGTTCCCTTCCCGTTCTCGTCGCACTATATCCGCGCGCATGGCGAAACCGCAGAAACGATATGTGTGCCAGGCGTGCGGATCGGTGTCGCACCGCTGGGCGGGGCAGTGCGCCGATTGTGCCGAATGGAATACTTTGGTCGAGGAGGCGGCGGCGGTCGTCACGCCGTTCCAGGCCAAGCACGACCTGCGCACCGGCGGCCGCTCGTTCCAGCTCGTCGGGCTCGACGCCGATATCGTCCTGCCCGAGCGGATGGCGACCGGCATCGCCGAGCTCGACCGCGCGCTCGGCGGCGGCTTCGTCGAAGGCTCGGCGACGCTGATCGGCGGTGATCCCGGCATCGGCAAGTCGACCCTGCTGTTGCAGGCGGCGGCCAAGCTCGCGCTCGCCGGACGCAGCGTCGCCTATGTCTCGGGCGAGGAGGCGACCGATCAGGTGCGGCTGCGCGCACGGCGGCTCGGCATCGGCCAGGCGCCGGTGCAGCTCGCCGCGGCGACCTCGACGCGCGACATCCTGACGACGCTGTCGATCGGCCAGGCGCCGGACCTGCTGGTGATCGATTCGATCCAGACCATGCACTCCGACCTGATCGAGGGCGCGCCGGGCACGGTCAGCCAGGTGCGTGCGTCGAGCCAGGAGCTGATCCGCTTTGCCAAGGAGCGCGGCACCGCGCTGGTGCTGGTCGGCCACGTCACCAAGGACGGCGCGATCGCCGGGCCGCGCGTGCTCGAACATATGGTCGACACCGTGCTCGCCTTCGAAGGCGAGCGCAGCCATCAATATCGCATCCTCCGCGCGATCAAGAACCGCTTCGGCGGCACCGACGAGATCGGCGTCTTCGCGATGCAGAGCGAGGGACTGGCCGAGGTCTCCAATCCCTCGGCATTGTTCCTGACGCAGCGCGACGAGGGGGTGACCGGCACGACGGTGTTCCCGGCGCTGGAAGGGACGCGGCCGGTGCTGGTCGAGATCCAGGCGCTGGTGGTGCGGCTGGCGAGCGGCGCGACGCCGCGGCGCGCGGTGGTCGGCTGGGACAGCGGCCGGCTGGCGATGATCCTCGCGGTGCTGGAGGCGCGCTGCGGGCTCAGTTTCTCCAACGCCGAAGTCTATCTCAACATCGCCGGCGGCTATCGCGTGCAGGACCCGGCGGCGGACATGGCGGTGGCGGCGGCGCTGATCTCGGCGCTGTCCGAACGGCCGGTGCCGATCGACGCGGTCGCCTTCGGCGAGGTCGCATTGTCGGGCGAGATCCGCCCGGTCGCGCATGGCGCGCTGCGGCTCAAGGAGGCGGGCAAGCTCGGCTTCGAACGCGCGCTGGTGCCGGCGGCGGTGGCGAAGGAGGACAGCGCGCTGCGGATGACGGGCTTCCGGACTCTGGGGGCGTTCGTGGATCATATGCTCGGACGGTGAGCGTGGGTTGGGCGTTCGGTCAGGCGGCGTCCGTCCGATGTCCGGGAGGCCGGTCCGACAAAGCGGCCTGAAGGTGGCGAGTCGCTGGCAGCCTGTGAGGGGCACACGTGCCATTTTCCCGAGGACATAGGCAGGTCCACAGCCCCCCATTCGTCATCCCGGCGAAAGCCGGGATCCATGGACACGGCGCTGTCGGTAGTCACGCGCAACCCTGACCGCCCGTATCCATGGATCCCGGCTTTCGCCGGGATGACGAGGGTGGGGCCAGGTGGTCCATCACCGCCGGTGCCGCGACGGGGACTAGCGCCTCCGCCCCGGCATCCCTATTCCCAAGCCATGGCGCTGACCGCTCTCGACATCATCGTTCTCGTCGCCGTGCTCGGGGCGGCGCTGCTCGGGCTCAAGCGCGGGTTCGTCACCGAGGTGCTGTCGCTGTTCGCCTGGGTGGCGATCGTCGCGATGCTGAAGCTGTTCCACGTCACGCTCGCCGCCAAGCTCAGCGGCACGGTCGGGACCCCGTCGGGGGCGGCGGTGGCGGCGTTCGTCATCATCGCGGGCGGCACCTATCTCGGCGGCAAGCTCGTCGCCAATGCGATCGGCAAGCGGACGCGCCAGTCGATCCTCGGCCCGGTCGATCGCGCGCTCGGCTTCGGCTTCGGCGCGCTCAAGGGGCTGATCATCGCCAGCCTCGGCTTTCTCGTCGCGGCGCTGCTGGTCGATACCGCCAACGGCGGCCCGGCGCGCCGGCCCGAGTGGATGACCCATTCGCGCTGCTATAATCTGCTCAACGCGACCAGCGCGGGGATCGCCGATTTCGTCGATCGGCGCCGGCGCGGCCTTCCCGTCTTTGGCGCGCGCCCCGCCGCCGAACCATCGAGCCAGCCATGACCGCCAGCCTGTACAATGCCGACATCCTGCGGCTCGCCGCGTCGATCCCGCATCATGCGCGGCTCGACCATGCGCAGGCGACCGCGGAGAAACGATCGCCGATCTGCGGCAGCCGGGTGACGGTCGACATCGGCCTCGACGCGGCGGGGCGGGTGGGCGAGGTCGGGCTGCTGGTGCGCGCCTGCGCGCTCGGCCAAGCGTCGTCGTCGCTGCTCGCGCAGGCGATCCTCGGCAAGACACCCGAGGAGCTGGCCGCCGCCCGCGACGGGCTGACCGGCTGGCTCGCCGGCGAGGGCGCGATGCCCGATTGGCCGGGGCTGGCGGTGTTCACCCCGGCCCTGTCCTTCACCGCACGCCACGCCTCGATCCGGCTGGCGTTCGAGGCGGCGGCGGAGGCCGCCTTCGCCGCACGCGAGGCGCATGCCGATGCATGAGGCGGCGCAAGGCGCGTCGCTGCTGCGCGACGGCGTCATCCTGCTCGGGTTCGGACTCGCCTTCGTCCTGCTGTTCCGCAAGCTCGGGCTCGGCGCGACGCTCGGCTTCCTCGTCGCCGGCGCGGTGGTCGGGCCGCACATCCTCGGTCTGGTCGGCGATGCCGAATCGAAATTGGGGATCGCCGAACTCGGCATCACGCTGCTGCTGTTCATCGTCGGGCTGGAGCTCAACCCGACGCGGCTGTGGCGGATGAAGCAGGAGATTTTCGGGCTCGGGCTGATCCAGGTGGTGGTGTGCGGGCTGGCGATCTCCGGCATCGTCTATGCCTTCGCGCATTTCTCGCCGACCGCGGCGTTGGCGCTCGGCCTGCCGCTGGCGCTGTCGTCGACCGCGCAGGTGCTGCCGCTGCTGCAATCCTCGGGTCGGCTGCGCACCCCGTTCGGCGAGCGCGCCTTTTCGATCCTGCTGTTCCAGGATCTGTCGATCGTCCCGCTGATCACGATCGTCGCGGCGATGAGCCGCAACCCCGCCGACGCCAACGGACCGCCGGGCTGGCTGCTCGCGCTCTACACGGTGGTGGCGGTGGCCGGGCTGGTGCTCGCCGGGCGGTTCGTGCTGCGGCCGCTGTTCCGGCTGATCGGCAATCTCAACGAGCGCGAGATGTTCGTCTTCGCCGCGCTGTTCACGGTGATCGCGAGCGCGGCGGTGATGGAGGCGCTCGGCCTGTCGACCGCGCTCGGCGCGTTCATCGCCGGGGTGATGCTCGCCGACAGTCCGTATCGCCACGAGCTGGAGGCGGATGTCGAGCCGTTCCGTTCGATCCTGCTCGGGCTGTTCTTCCTCGTCGTCGGCATGATGCTCGATCTGCACGCGATCGCCGAGCGGCCGCTGTTCGTCGCGGGGATGGCGCTGGCGCTGATCGCCACCAAGACTTTGGTGATCACCGGCATCGGCCTGGCCTTCCGCATGACGTGGCGCAGCGCGCTCGCGCTCGGCGTGCTGCTCAGCCAGGGTGGCGAATTCGGTTTCGTGCTGTTCGCGCAGGCGCAGAACGGCCTGCTCGTCGCGCCGGAAGCGGCGAGCCTGTTCGGCGCGATCATCACCGTGTCGATGGCGACGACGCCGTTCCTGATGGGCGCGACCCGGCGCTTCCGCGAGGAGCCGGTGGTCAAGGACCAGGCGCGCGACGGGCCGAAGGCGGAGGGCGCCAATGCGATCATCGTCGGTTACGGTCGCTTCGGCCAGACGGTCGGCCAGATGCTGCTCGCGCAGAAGATCCCGGTGACGCTGATCGACCGCGATATCGAGATGATCGACATCGCCGGTGAGTTCGGCGCGAAGGTCTATTACGGCGACGGCACCCGGCTCGACTTGCTGCGTCAGGCGGGGGCGGCGGAGGCGGAGCTGATCCTGTTCTGCGTCGACGGCGACCAGATCGACCCCGAGACGCTGGAAGGCATCCACGAAGCCTTCCCCGATGCCGCGATCTACGTCCGCGTCTTCGACCGGCGGGCGCTGGTCAAGCTCAAGCGCGCCTCGGGGGTCTTTGTGGTGCGCGAGGTGCTCGAATCGGCGGTGAAGATGGCGCGGGTGGCGATGCGCGATCTCGGCATCGCCGGTGCCGAGATCGATCGCGCCGAAGAAAGCTATCGCGCCCGCGACAAGGAACGGCTGCGCATCCAGATCGCGGCGAACGACATTCGCGCGGCGCGCTCGCTCGTCGCCGAGCAGCAGCCCTGGGGAAATGATCCGCGATGATCGTGGCGATACTGGCGGCGCTGTCGGGCGCGATCGCGGTGGCGGCGGGGGCGATGGGCGCGCATGGCGCGACCGGCGTCGCGGCCGAATGGCTCAAGACCGGGGCGCAATATCAGATGATCCATGCGGTCGCGGCGCTGGTCGCGCTCCGCTTCGAGGCGCGCGGGGCGGCGTGGCTGTTCGTCGTCGGCGCGGGGATCTTCGCCGGTACGCTCTATCTGATGGCGAAGGGCGCGCCGCACTGGCTCGGCGCGGTGACGCCGATCGGCGGCGCGCTGCTGATCGGCGGCTGGCTGTGGCTTGGGTGGTCGCTGCGCGGGTGATACGCGGATGAGGGATGGCAGGCTGGCGGCGCAGCTGCATCCGTCATCGCGGCGGTTGTCCTCACCCTTGAGCAGCCGCGCCGGTCTCCCGCACGTCCGCGGCCTCAACCAAATTCGCTCCGTTCCGGCGTAACGATTCCGCGGGGCGCCGCCGATCCGCTACAGTGATCCTATGTCCCGCCCTGCGTCCAACCTGCTTCCCTATGCCGCGCTGGTCGCCGCGATCGTCGCCTTCTGCGGCGGCACCTCGTTCGCCAAACGCTTGTTCCCGCTGGTCGGGGCGGAGGGGACCACCGCCTATCGCGTCGGTTTCTCGGCATTGCTGCTGCTCGTCGCGATGCGGCCGTGGCGATTCGCGCTGACCCGGCACGATGCCGGGCGGCTGCTCTGCTACGGTCTGGCGCTCGGGGCGATGAACCTCAGTTTCTACATGGCGCTGCGCACGCTGCCGCTCGGGCCGGCGATCGCGATCGAGTTTCTCGGGCCGCTGGCGGTGGCGCTCGCGCATGCGCGGCGCGCGGTGCACGTCGCGCTGGCGGGACTGGCCGTGGCGGGTCTGTGGCTGCTGCTCCCGGTCCATGGTGGCGCACGGCCGCTCGATCCGGTCGGCATCGGCTTCGCGTTCGGCGCGGCGACGGGCTGGGCCTGCTATATCCTCGCCGGGCGACGCACCGGGCATCTGCCGGCGGGGCAGGCGGTGGCGCTCGGCATGGTCGCCGCCGCGCTGCTCGTCGTGCCGATCGGTATCGCGCATGCCGGCGCGGCGCTGCTCACGCCGTCGTGGCTCGGCATGGGGGTGATCGCGGCGCTGCTGTCGAGCGCCATCCCCTATTCGCTCGAGATGATCGCGTTGCAGCGCATCCCGCCCCACAGCCTGGGCGTGCTGCTCAGCCTCGAACCGGTGGTCGGCGCGCTCGCCGGCGTAGCGCTGCTCGGCGAGACGCTCAGCCTGACGCAATGGGGCGCGATCGCGATGGTCGTCGCCGCATCGATCGGGGTGATCGTCACGACCCCGGACAGCAAGCAGGAGGTGGCGGCATGACGCCGGATATCGCCGAACAGGATCGCCGTGCCGCGCTGATCGCGGCGGAAGATCGCGCGCTCGAACTGATCGAGCGGATCGTCGCCGACGGGCTGATCCGGCCGGGACGCAGCGAGCGCGACATCGAACAGGCGATCAAGCATGTCGCGCAGGACGCATTCGGCGTCGTGCAGGACTGGCACAAGCGCATCGTCCGCGCCGGGCCGAACACGCTGGCGATCTTCGCCGACAACCCGCCGGTGGTGACGGTGGCCGAGGAGGACATCGTCTTCGTCGATCTCGGCCCGGTGTTCGGCACCTGGGAGGCGGATGTCGGGCAGAGTTTCGCGATCGGCAGCGACCCGGCGCGGCAGGCGCTCGTCGCCGAACTGCCGCGCCAGTTCGCGCTGATCGACGCGCGGCTGTCAGCGGAGCCGGACATCACCGGCGCCGACCTCTACGATTATGCCTGCCTCAGCGCGGCGGCGGCCGGCTATCGCTTCGGCGGGCAGATCGCGGGGCATATCGTCGCCGAATTCCCGCACGCCCGGCTGCCGGGTGCGCGGCAGGCGCATCATATCAGCCCGGCCAACCCGCTGCCGCTGAGCGATCCCGACGCGCACGGCCGCACCCGGCACTGGATCATCGAAGTGCATCTGATCGACCCGGACGGGCGGTTCGGCGGCTTCTACGAGCGGCTGGCGGGGCGCTAACGCTTCTTGCGGCAGGCGTCCGAGCAATAGACGACGGCATCCCAGTCGCGCGCCCATTTCTTGCGCCAGGTGAACGAGCGTTCGCAGGCCGGGCAGATCTTGCTCGGCAGATCGCGCTTGGCGACGCCGTTGGGCATCAGCGCGGCTGCCGGTCGAGAAAGGCCGCGACGGTATCGAGATCGACCGTGCGGTCGAGATAGGTCCGGCCGATGCCGCGGGCGAGCAGGAAGGGCAGGGTGCCCGCCGCCATCTTCTTGTCGTGACGCATATGGTCGACCAGCGTCGCACCGTTCGCGCCGATCCCCGCGGCGGCGAGCCCGTCCGGCAGGCCGATCGCGCGCAGGTGGGCGGCGACCCGCGCCGCATCGGCGGCCGGGGCGATGCCCTGTTCGGCGGAGAAGGCGAAGGCGAGCGCGCAGCCGGCGGCGACCGCCTCGCCATGCAGCAGCGCCTGCGAGAAGCCCGCTTCCGCCTCGAGCGCATGGCCGAAGGTATGGCCGAGGTTGAGCAGTGCGCGCGTGCCGTTGGTCTCGTGCTCGTCGGCGGCGACGATCCGCGCCTTGGCGGCGACGGCATGGGCGATCGCCTGATCGCGCGCGGCGGGATCGCCGGCGATCAGCGCCGCGCCATGCGCCTCGCACCAGTCGAAGAAGGCGGGATCGTCGATCAATCCGTATTTGACCACCTCGGCATAGCCGGCGCGTACCTCGCGCGCCGGGAGCGTATCGAGCAGCGCCGGGTCGATCAGCACCAGCGACGGCTGGTGGAAGGCGCCGATCAGATTCTTGCCGGCGCGGGTGTTGATCGCGGTCTTGCCGCCGACCGAACTGTCGACCTGCGCGAGCAGCGAGGTCGGGATCTGGACGAAGCGGCAGCCGCGCTTGAGGATCGCGCAGGCGAAGCCGACGAGATCGCCGATCACCCCGCCGCCGAGCGCGATGACATGATCGCCGCGCTCGATGCCGAGATCGAGCAGCCGGTCGCAGAGCGCGGCAAGCTGCGTCCAGCTCTTGGTCTGCTCGCCCGGCGGCAGTACGATCGTCTCGCTGCGCACGTCCGCGGCGGCGAGCACCGCCTGCAGGCGTTCGGCATGGCCGCGGACGTTCTCGTCGGTGACGATCGCCAGCGTCCGCCCGCGCGCGAGCGGGGCGAGATGGTCGGCGGCGCGGTCGAGCACGCCGGCTTCGATGACGATGGGATAGCTGCGGTCGCCGAGCGCGACGGTGATCACGGTCATGCCGCGTGCCGCCCGTGGCCGATCGCCTTCAGGATCGCGTTGACCGTGGCCTCGTGCGGAGCGGTGTTGCTGGTGATATGGATATGCGCCTCGGCGTAGATCGGGTTGCGGATGGTGGCGAGTTCGGCGAGCACCTGCCGCGGGTCCTTGCCGCGCAGCAGCGGGCGCGTATCGCGCCGGCCGACGCGCTCGGCGAGCACGTCGGGATGCGCGCGCAGCCAGATGGCGGTCGCGTCGGCGAGGATCAGCGCCCGTGTCTCGTCGTTGATGAAGGCGCCGCCGCCGGTGGCGATCACCTTGGGCGTGCCGTCCATCAATCGCTGGATGACGCGGCGTTCGCCGTCGCGGAAATAGGCCTCGCCGAAGCGTTCGAAGATTTCGGCGATCGTCATGCCGGCGGCCTGTTCGATCGCGGTGTCGGCATCCACGAAGGGCAGCCGCATCCGGCTCGCCAGCCGCCGCCCGACCGTCGACTTGCCGACGCCCATCAGCCCGACCAGCACGATCGGCCGAGCCGGATCGCGTCGCTTGGGGCCGGTCGGCGGGGGATGAGCGCTTTGCAACATGGAACGGAGCGCTATACAGCGGGTCCGGACGGGGCAAAAGCTCCGCATCCGCCTTTTACGCGTCTTAAGGTACGGTATGTCTCGCTTGGTTCTCTCCGTCGTCGTCATCCTCGTCGTGGTGGTCGGCGGTCTGTTCCTGCTCGCCGGCCGGGCGTCGGAGCGGCCGCAGACGCATGTCGAAAAGGCCGTGACGCTTGCCAACCTCAGCTGACGCCGGCGTAATCTGGGGTCGGGGGACAAGATGAAGGCTCGCACGCATCGGGCGCGGCGGCTGCGACAAGTGACGCGCGGCGTCGCCGGCGTGGCGATCGTCGCGGCGGCCGTCGCCGCTTACGCGCAGGAGAAGCCCGAATCGATCCTGCCGCCGGGCTTCGGCGAGCCCGCGTCGGCACCGTCCACCCGCCCGGCGGCGACGCCGCGCCCGGCGCCCGCCGCGAGCGGCGGCGCGGCGAGCGTGCCCGCACCGCTGCCCGTGCCGGCCCCGACCGGTCTGGTCCAGCCGCTGCCCGGCGAGACGCCGGTACCGCTCGCCAGCGCGACGCCGTCGCCGACGCCGACGGTCGACCCCGCGGTACTCGCGCAATATGAGATGCCACTGTCCGCGCGCCGTTCGCTCGACCGGGTCGGGCCGGCGGGGCCGCGCGAGGGCGCGCTCGCGCCCGACGCCTTCGGTGAGGCGGACGGCCGCTATCTCGAACGGCTGATGCGCAGCGTCGCCGCGCCCTTGCCGTCGCGCTGGCTGTCGATCCTGTTGCGACGCACGCTGGTGGCACAGGTCGATACGCCCGCGGCGGTCGACGGCGCCGACTTCGCGGCCGAGCGCGCCTGGCTGCTGCTGCGCATGGGTGAGGCGGTCGGCGCCCGCGCGGTGGTGCAGAGCGTCGACAACGACAATTACACCCCCAAACTCTATCAGGTCGCGCTCAACACCGCGCTCGCGACCGGCGATCCGGCGGAAATGTGCCCGATCGCCGATGCCGCGCTGGCGGCGACGCATGAGCGGGGCTGGTCGCTCGCGCAGGCGATGTGCGCGGGTCTCGCCGGCGAGCCCGCCCGCGCCAAGGCGCTGGTCACCGCGGCGCGGCGGCGCAACGTCGCGACCCGTATCGATCTGCAACTCGCGCAGAAGGTGGTCGGCGCCGGCCCCAATGGCGGGCAGGCGGTGACGATCGAATGGGCGGGGGTGGATACGCTCACCGCCTGGCGCTTCGGGCTCGCCGCGGCGACCGGCGTGACGATCCCCGATAGCCTGTTCGCGACCGCCGGGGCGCAGGCGCGCTATTGGTATGCGCTGTCGCCGTCGATCCCGATGGCGGACCGCCTGCCGGCGGCGGAGGCGGCCGCCGGGCAGGGCGTGCTGTCGTCGGCGGCGCTGGTCGATCTGTACGGCGCGCTCGACGCCGCCAATGAGACGCCCGCGCCGATCGCCGCGTCGATCAACGATCTGCGCACCGCCTATATCGGCGCCGACATGCCGACGCGCCTCACCGCGCTGCGCAACCTGTGGGGTGGCACCGCCGGACAGCCGGCCTATCCGCGGCTGGTGCTCACCGCCCGCGCCGCGGCGCGGCTGCCGGCGCGGACCGGCATCGCCGAGGCGCCGCAGCTCGTCGCGTCGATGCTGACCGCTGGGCTCGATCGCAGCGCGGCGCGCTGGCGGGCGGCGGTGGACGAGGGCAGCGATGCCTGGGCGATGATCGCGCTCGCCGATCCCGACAGCGGCGGCCGGCTTAGCTACCGGCAATTGTCCGCCTATGCGGGCAGCGGCGATGCCGCGCTCAAGCAGCGGCTGTTCTTCGCCGGGCTCGCCGGTCTCGGCCGGCTCAGCCCCGACGATATCGAGCGGGCGGCAGCGGCGCTCGACGTGCGGATCGGCGCGGAGACCAGCTGGACGCGCGCGATCGATCGCGCCGCGGCGGACAATCAGCCGGGGACGGTGGCGCTGCTTGCCGCGATCGGCATGCAGACGCCGCACTGGCGCGGGGTGCCGCCGGCGATGCTCTACCGCATCGTCTCGGCGCTGCGCGCGGTCGGACTGGAGGGCGAGGCGCGGATGATCGCGGCGGAGGCGCTCGCGCGCGTGTGAGCGGCGACCGCGCGCTGATCGAGCGGTTCCTCGAAATGCTGGCGGCGGAGGCCGGTGCCGCGGCGAATACGATCGCCGCCTATCGCAGCGACCTGACGCTCGCCGCGGCGGCTCTGCCCGACGGGCTCGTCGCCGCGACCCCGGATCAGGTGCAGGCGCTCGCCGAGCAATGGCGCGCGCTGGCGCGCAGCACCGTGGCGCGCAAGGCCGCCGCGCTGCGGCGGTTCTACAGCTTCCTCACCGAAGAGGGCCACCGCGCCGACGATCCGGGCAGCGCGCTGCCGCGGCCGGGGACGGCGCGGCGGCTGCCCAAGGTGCTCGATTACGGCGATGTCGAGCGCCTGTTCGCGGCGATCGCGGCGCGGGTCGAGGGCGAGCGGCCGCTGCCGGGCGACCTGCGGCTCGCCGCTCTGGTCGAGCTGCTTTACGGATCGGGGCTGCGCGCCACCGAATTGGTCAGCCTGCCGCGCAACGCGATCCACCCCGACCGGCCGTTCCTGATCCTCAAGGGCAAGGGCGGACGCGAGCGGCTGGTGCCCCTGTCGGATCGCGCCCGCGCGGCGGTGGCGCGGTGGCGGACGCAGGTGCCGGTCGACGCGCCCTGGCTGTTCCCCTCGGGCCGCGGCCATCTCACCCGCATCCGCCTCTACCAGTTGGTCAAGGCGCTCGCCGCCGAGGCGGGCATCCCGCCCGACCGGGTCAGCCCGCACGTGCTGCGCCATGCCTTTGCGACGCACCTGCTTGCCGGCGGCGCCGATCTGCGCGCCTTGCAGGCGATGCTCGGCCACGCGGATATCGCCACCACCGAGATTTACACGCACGTCGATGCGAGCCGGCTGGTCGAGCTGGTCAACGCGCGCCATCCGCTCGGCGATCCGGGGCGCGTTGACGGACGCGCGCGTCGCCCGTAACCCGCGCAGCATGGCGAGCTTCCTCGAATTTGAAAAACCGATTGCCGAATTGCAGGGCCGGATCGACGAGCTGCGGGCGACCGCGGCCGACGGTACGATCGACATTGCCGCCGATCTGGCACGGTTGCAGGCGAAATCCGACAAATTGCTGCGCGATACCTTCGCCAAGCTGACCCCGTGGCAGAAGACGCAGGTCGCGCGTCATCCCGAACGGCCGCATTTCAAGGACTATGTCGCCGGCCTGTTCGACGAGTTCGTGCCGCTCGCCGGCGATCGCGCCTTTGCCGACGATCAGGCGATCATGGGTGGCTTCGCGAGCTTCCGCGGCCGCAAGGTGATGGTGCTCGGCCACGAAAAGGGTGCCGACACCGCCAGCCGGCTGCGCCACAATTTCGGCATGGGCAAGCCCGAGGGCTATCGCAAGGCGATCCGGCTGGTCGACATGGCGAGCCGATTCGGCCTGCCGGTGGTGACCCTGGTCGACACGATGGGCGCCTTCCCCGGCATCGAGGCGGAGGAACGCGGTCAGGCCGAGGCGATCGCCCGCTCGACCGAGGCCTGCCTTGCCGCCGGCGTGCCGGTGGTCGCGGCGATCGTCGGCGAGGGCGGGTCGGGCGGCGCGGTGGCGCTCGCGGCGGGCAATCGCGTGCTGATGTTCGAACACGCCATTTATTCGGTGATCAGCCCCGAAGGCTGCGCCTCGATCCTGTGGCGGACCGCCGACAAGGCGGCGGATGCGGCCGAGGCCATGCGCGTCACCGCGCAGGATCTCAAGACTTTCGGCGTGATCGACACGATCGTGGCCGAACCGCTGGGCGGTGCGCATCGCGACCCCGCCGAGGCAATCCGCCTGCTCGGCGATGCGCTCGACGCGGCGCTCGCCTCGCTCGACCATCGCGACGCGGCGACGCTGCGGCAGGAGCGGCGCGAGAAGTTCCTGGCGATGGGCCGGCTCTGACGCGAGGCGGCAAACGAAGAGGGCGGCGGAACCATCGTCCCGCCGCCCCCGTGATTCGGTCGTAAACTGTGGCTCAGGTGGCCGACATGTTCGACGACACGTTCGAGAAGGTGGTCTTCAGCTTGTTGCCGAGGCCCTGCATCGCGGCGATCGCGGCGACCGCGATCAGAGCGGCGATCAGGCCGTATTCGATGGCGGTCGCGCCCTTGCTGTTCTTGATGAACTTGCGGATCGTCTGCATTCCGGTCTCCAATATACGATTACTTCAGTCACCCGGCTGAACCGGTGAACCGGAGCAGCGGTGGTGGGATAGCCTGACCAAGGTTGCTAATCTTTTAAACGAACTGGACATTTTCCGCCGAAACGGTGGCGATCGATCAGCCGGCGTTGACCACCTTGGTGCTCACCGTCTGCCAGACGTTGGTGTTGGCATTGGCGACCTGCTTGAGCGCGACAACCATGACGATGACGATCAGCGCGACGATCAGGCCATATTCGACCGCGGTCGCGCCGCGCGAATCGCGCCACACGGACGACGTCGGGCGCCGGCGGGGGCGACGGGGCAGGCGGATCGTCATTTGATCGGCAAGTAATTGGAGAGATTTAAGGAATGGCTGACGACCGAAGCGAAAACACGGCCGGCGGCATCGCGCTGATGCCGGTGGTGGCGGCGGCTTTGCTCGATGCGCGGGGGCGGGTGCTGCTGCAACGCCGACCGCCGGGCAAGCAGATGGCCGATCTGTGGGAATTCCCCGGCGGCAAGGTCGAGGCGGGCGAAACGCCCGAGGCGGCGCTGGTGCGCGAGTTGGGAGAGGAACTGGCGATCCGCGTCGTTCCGGCGGCGATGACGCCGCTGGCCTTCGCCAGCGCCGCGCTGGGCGCGAAGCACCTGCTGCTGCTGCTCTACGTCATCCGCGACTGGACGGGCACGCCGCAGCCGCTCGAGGCGAGCGCGCTCGCCTGGGTGGCGCCCGCGGCGATGGCCGAGCTGGCGATGCCGCCCGCCGACGTGCCGCTGGTGGCGGCGCTTGCGCATTTCCTCGCAATCCAAGGTTGACGGTCCGCGCAAAACCGACCATCAGCCGCCCTCCCGCGTCGAGGCCCGATGGCGGAGTGGTGACGCAGAGGACTGCAAATCCTTGCACCCGGGTTCGATTCCCGGTCGGGCCTCCAATCCCTCGCGGGCGGTCAGTCGGACATCTTCACCCGCGCCGCGTCGCGCGGCAGCAGCATCGGCCGCATCCGCAGCCCGAGGCAGATCACGGTCGGCCAGAACAGCGTGTTGAGCACGTCGGACGTGGTGTCCTCCCAGCGCCACGAGCCGAAGTTGAGCCGATCCATCACCTCGTTGAACAGCTCCGCCGCGACGACGAACGACCAGGGCACGAAACTGCCGAGCGAGCGCCGGGTGAGCAGCCGCGCCACCATCAGCACCGCCAGGCCGGCGTGGATATGCAGGATGGTATCGGGCAGGCCGGTGCCGTCGCCGATCCAGTCGATGAACTTGTGATAGGTCGCAGGGAGCATGGCGCGCGCCATAGGCAAGCGCCGCGCCGTACGCCATCGATTTGCCGGCGCGGTGCATTTGCGCTGCCTCCGCTTGGCGCGACGCGCACTGCGCGATACAAGCGCTAGGTCACGAAGTGTATTGCGCAGCTAATACGGTTGTGCGAGAGGGATCCAGCATGAACATCACCGCCGACACCCACCAGCCCGATGCCGCCGAATTGTCGGTGATGCGGCAGGCGATGGTCGCCAGCCAGCTGCGCACCAACGCGGTCAACGATCAGCGGGTGCTGGTCGCGATGAACACCGTGCCGCGCGAGGAGTTCGTGCCCGCCGAATCGCGCGCGCTCGCTTATCGCGACACCGCGCTGCCGGTCGCCGGCGGACGCGCGATCAACCTGCCGATGGTGATCGGCCGGCTGCTCACCGAAGCCTATCTTGAAAAGAACGATCGCGTGCTGCTGATCGCCGCCGCGGGCGGCTATACCGCAGCGCTGCTCGCGCAGATCGTCGCCGAGGTCGTCGCGGTCGAGGAGGATGCGACGCTGCTCGGGCTGGCGCGGCAGGCGCTCGCCGGCACGCCCAACGTCACGCTGGTCGAAGCGCCGCTGCGCGAGGGCCATGCCGCTGCGGCGCCCTATGACGTGCTGATCGTCGACGGCGCGGTCGAGCACCTGCCCGAGACTTTGATCGATCAAGTCAAGGTCGGTGGGCGTGTGGTAACCGGGCTCATTGAAAATGGCGTCGTGCGCCTCGCCAGCGGCCGCAAGACCGAAGGCGGCTTCGGTCTGGCGCCGTTCCTCGACTGCGATTGCGTGACGCTGCCGGGCTTCGCCAGGCCACAGGGTTTCCGGTTCTAGGCAATGATAAACGGGGGGATGATGCGGGGATTGTTGTTGGGGGGCGCGGCGTTCATCGGGCTCGCCGCGCCGGCGGGGGCGGAGACGCTGCGCGAGGCGCTCGCCAAGGCCTATGCTTCGAACCCGACGCTGACCGGCCAGCGCGCCGCGCAGCGCGCCACCGACGAAAATGTGCCGATCGCCCGCGCCAGCGGCATCCCCGGCGTCAACGTCAGCGGCTCGGTCACCGACAATTTCCTCCAGGCGAACAACAATTTCGCCAATCCCGAGCGGGTCGCGGCGACGTCGCTCAACTTCTCGGTGCCGATCTTCCAGGGCGGCGCGGTCAAGAATTCGGTCCGCGCCGCCGAGACGCGGGTCGATGCCGGCCGCGCGACGCTGCGCGGCGCCGAGGCGAATACCTTCACCAATGTCGTCGCGGCCTATATGAACGTGATCCGCGACGAGGCGATCACCTCGCTCAACCAGCAGAACGTCCGCGTGCTCGAGGTCAATCTGCGCGCCAGCCGCGACCGGTTCCAGGTCGGCGATCTGACGCGGACCGACGTCGCCCAGTCGGAGGCGCGGCTCGCGCTGGCGCGGGCGCAGTTGCAGCAGGCCGAGGCGCAGCTGATCTCGAGCCGCGAGGTCTATATCCAGGTGGTCGGTTCGCCGCCGGTCGCGCTCGAACAGCCGCCGGCCCTGCCCAACCTGCCCGATTCGCCGAACACGGCGGTCAGCGCCGCGCTCAACAACAATCCGAACCTGATCGCTGCGCGGCGGCAGGCGGATGCGACCCGCTACGATGTCGCGGTGGCGCGCTCGAACCGGCTGCCGAAGCTGTCGGTCGTCGCCGGGCCGAATTACTTCAACTATCTGCAGACGCTGCCGGCGGGCTCGTCGCTGCCCAATTCGGGGACGGCGGCGTCGGCGGGCTTGCAGGTGACGCTGCCGATCTTCCAGGGCGGCCGCCCGGCGGCGCAGGTCCGTCAGGCGGAGGCGCTGCGCGGCCAGTCGCTCGAGGCGGTGACCGCCGCCGAACGGGCGGTGGTGGCGCAGACCCGCGGCGCCTATGCGGTATGGCAATCGTCGCAGCAGGTGATCGCCAGCTCGGAGACCGCGGTCAACGCGAACAAGCTCAGTCTCGAAGGCGTGCGCGCCGAGAATAGCGTCGGCACGCGTACCATCCTCGACATCCTCAATGCCGAGCAGGAATTGCTCAACAGCCAGGTGACCTTGGTGAGCGCGCGCCGCGACGCCTATGTCGCGGGCTTCGCCCTGCTCGCGGCGATGGGCCAGGCGGAGGCGCGCGACCTTGGCCTCGACGGCGGCTCGCTCTACGATCCCACCGTCAACTACCGGCGCGTCCGCAACCGGATCAGCGACTTCGGCGGCGATGGCGAGCCCGTGCCGGTCGCCCCGTCGACCGCACAGACGCCGCCACAAAATGCCGCGGTTGCGAAGACAACCGACCCGATGCTCGATACGCCGGTTGACAGGACCCCCGCGTTGACGACAGGTGCTGCATCGCCAAGTCGCCAATAACGGCGTCGAAAAAGGGTAGGGACGTCAGGACCATGGGGGATATGAGCGCGGAGCCGTCGATGGAAGAGATCCTCTCGTCGATCAAACGTATCATCGCCGAGGAAGGCGAGGGCACGCAGGCGCGCACGCGGCGGACCCGTATGCAGCCGCAGCCGATCGAATCGGACGCCGAGGTGCTCGAGCTGAGCGATCCGATGCCGTCGCCCGCCGCGCCCGAGCCGGTCGCCGAGGTCGCACCGCCCGCGCCGCAGCCCAGGCCGCAGCCGCAGCCGCAGCCGCAGATGATGCAGCCGCCCGCCCCGCACGCGCAGGCCCAGCCGCAGCCCGCGCCGCAACCGACGCGCGGCCCAGCCGTTCAGTCGCCGATGTCCGAGGAACCGATCCTGTCCCACCATGCCGCCGCCGCCAGCCTGGGTTCGCTGGAAACGCTGAGCAAGCTGCTCGTCAAGCCCGAGGCCGAGAGTGACGGCACGCTCGAAGGGCTCGTCCGCGAGATGCTGCGGCCGATGCTGCGCGAGTGGCTCGACACCAACCTGCCCGGACTTGTCGAGACGATGGTCGCGCGCGAAATCGCAAAGATCACCTCGCAGGTCCGCTAATCATCCAAGGGGCTCCCGTCGATCGGGAGCCCCGTGACGAACGTTGCTCTGCCGGTCCGCTGCTCCTAAGCTCGCCGGCATGAGACGTCTGTTCGCCGCGAGCCTGCTCGCCACCGCCGCGGTCGCCGCGCCCGCCGCCGCCCGCCAGCTCACCATCGACGATGTCACCACGCTCAGCCGGATCGGCGCGCCGACCGTCTCTGCGGATGGACGCTGGCTGGTCTGGGCGCAACGCGAGACCGATATCGCCGCCAATCGCGGCCGCTACGACCTCTGGCGGCTCGACCTGTCGCGCAAGGGCGCCGCGCCCGAACCGCTCGCCAATCAGGCCGCGGTCAACGAAAACGATCCGCAGATCGTCGGCGACAGCGTCTATTTCCGCGCCGACGTCGGCGGCGAGGATGCGATCTGGTCGGTGCCGGTCACCGGCGGCACGCCGCGCAAGCTGAGCGACTTCAAGGGCGGCTTCGGCGGCTTCGAGGTCGCGCCGACCGGCGACCGCATCCTGGTCTGGGCCGATCGCAAGCCCAATGCGTCGAGCCTCGCGCCAGCAATGGAAAAGAAGGATCCCGCTGCCGGCGAGGGTCGCGTCTATGACAAATTGTTCGTCCGCCATTGGGATAGCTGGGTCGACGGGACGCATTCGCAACTGTTCGTGCTGCCGCTGAGCGCGGCGGGCGCGCCCGGCGACGGGGTCGCGCTCGAACACGGGCTCGACGGTGACACGCCGTCGCGGCCGTTCGGCGGCGGCGAGGAAGTCGCATGGAGCGCCGACGGCAGGACCGTCTATTTCGCCCTCCGCGTCGCCGGCACCACCGAACCGCGCTCGACCAATCTCGATATCTGGTCGGTCCCTGCCGACGGCTCGGCCGCGCCGGTCAACCTCACCCCCGACAATCCGGCGACGGATACGCTGCCGACCGTCTCGCCCGACGGGCGCAGCCTCGCCTGGGTGGCGATGAAGCGACCCGGGTTCGAAGCCGACCGGCAGGTGCTGATGCTGCGCGATCTGGCGAGCGGCAAGGTGCGCGCGCTGACGCAAGGGTGGGACCGGTCGGTCGGCTCGATCAGCTGGTCACCCGATTCGAAGCGGCTCTACGTCACCGCGCAGGACACGCAGGATAACCCGCTGTTCGCGGTCGATCCCGCCTCGGGCAAGGTGACCCGGCTGACGCAGCAGGGGCATGTCTCGGCGGTGGCGGCGACGCCGCGCGGCGCGGTGGTGGCGATCAACAGCCTGACCGCGCCCGACGATTTCTACAGCCTGACGGGCAAGGGCAAGCCGGTGCGGCTGACGCAGGTCAACGCCGCCAAGCTCGCCGGCATCGACATGCCGAGCGTGACGCGGTTCAGCTTCACCGGCGCCAACAGCGATACCGTCTGGGGCTATGCGGTGCGCCCGGCGGGGAGCACGGGCCCGGTGCCGGTCGCCTTCATGGTCCATGGCGGCCCGCAGGGATCGAGCGACAACAGCTGGTCGTACCGCTGGAACCCGGCGGTGTTCGCCGGCGCCGGCTATGGTCTGGTTGCGGTCGATTTCCATGGCTCGACCGGTTACGGTCAGGCCTTCACCGATGCGATCAGCGGCAATTGGGGCGGCTGGCCGCTCGACGATCTCAAGGCCGGGCTCAAGGCGGCGACCGATCGCTTCTCCTGGCTCGACGGCAGCCGCGCCTGCGCGCTCGGCGCCTCCTATGGCGGTTATATGATGAACTGGATCGAGGGGCAGTGGCCCGATCGCTTCCGCTGCATCGTCCAGCACGACGGCGTCTTCGACGCGCGCGCCATGGCCTATGAGACCGACGAACTGTGGTTCGACGAATGGGAACATGGCGGCAAGGCCTATTTCGAGGACCCGCAGGCGTTCGAGAAATGGAACCCGGTCAATTACGTGCAGAATTGGAAGACGCCCCAGCTGGTGATCACCGGCGAACGCGATTTCCGCATCCCCTATACGCAGGGCCTCGCCGCCTTCACCGCGCTGCAACGGCGCGGCATCCCGTCGCGCCTGCTGGTCAATCCCAATGAAAACCATTGGGTGCTCAAGCCCGCCAATTCGCGGCAATGGTATCGCGAGGTGCTCGGCTGGATGGACCGCTGGACGGCGAAGTAGGTTGGCGCTGCGGTCGCGACGATCTATATCGGAGATGGAGGCCATGATGACCAAGCCGAAGCCCGTCCGCGCCAGTGACCTGCCGACCAAGCGCGTCCGCGCGCCGGACGGCACGGTGATTCACATGAAGGTCGTCCAGGCCGACAGCGCGACTTTCGCGCAGGACATGCTTGCGGCCTTCCGCTCCAACGTCCGGCGGATCAAGTCCGAGCAGCGGAAACGCGCGCGTGCCGAGCAAGACGCCGCGCAAGCCTGAACGGCCGATCCTCTGGATTGTCGCCGGGCCGAACGGCAGCGGCAAGAGTTCGCTCTACAATCGCACTGATATCGAAGGCTGGGGCGGTTCGGTCTGGATCATCAATCCCGACCTGCTGACCGCCAAGATCGCCGAGGTCGAAGCACTGACGGGCGCCGCGGCCAATCTGGTGGCGGTGCAGCGGGTCGAGCATTGGCTCGAAGCTTCGATCGACGCGTACCAGACGATCGGCGTCGAAACCGTCCTGTCCTCGCCCAAATACCGGCGCCTGGTGCAGCGCGCTCGGTCGCACGGCTTCGAGATCAGGATGATCTATGTCGTCCTCGACAATGCGGATCTGCAACTCGCGCGTATCCGTGGCCGGGTCGCCGAGGGCGGCCATGATGTGCCCGCCGACAAGGTGGTTGCGCCCCGGCAGCGCTCTTTCAGCGAGCTGGCGTGGTTCGCGCAGCAGGTGGACGAATGTCTGGTCTTCAACAACTCGACCGGGGAGCCGGAGTTGATCGCCCAAAAAGAGGGCGGCGCGCTGATCTGTTGGGAAAGGCTGCCTGCGGACATGACCGCGGCGCTCGTCGAGGGCGGACTACGGTTGGTCACGGATTTGACTGACTTGGACTAGCGCAAGCGAGTCGCTACAGCCCGGCCATGACCGAGCTTGCCAAGACCTTCGACCCCGCCGCGATCGAGACCCGCTGGTACCAGCATTGGGAGACGAACGGCCTGTTCCGCCCCGATCGCCCGAACGCCGAGCCGTGGACGATCGTCAACCCGCCGCCGAACGTCACCGGCTCGCTCCATATCGGCCATGCGCTCGACAATACGTTGCAGGACATCCTGACGCGGCATGCGCGGCTCAAGGGCAAGGATGCCCTGTGGGTGGTCGGCACCGATCACGCCGGCATCGCCACGCAGATGGTGGTCGAGCGGCAGATGGCGGCACGCGGTGAGCAGCGCAGCGACCTCGGCCGCGAGGCGTTCATCGCCAAGGTCTGGGAATGGAAGGCGGAGAGCGGCGGTGAGATCACCCGCCAGCTGCGCCGGCTCGGCTGTTCGATGGACTGGGCGAATGAGCGGTTCACGATGGACGAGGGCTTTTCGAAGGCAGTCGTCAAGGTGTTCGTCGAGCTGCATCGGCAGGGCCTGCTCTATCGCGACAAGCGGCTGGTCAATTGGGACCCGGGCCTCGGCACCGCGATCAGCGACCTCGAGGTCGAGACGCGGGAAGTGCGCGGCAGCTTCTGGCAGTTGCGTTATCCGCTCGCCGACGGCAGCGGATCGATCACCGTCGCGACGACGCGGCCCGAGACGATGCTCGCCGATATGGCAGTGGCGGTGAACCCGGAGGATGCGCGCTATGCCGATCTCGTCGGCAAGCAGGTGCGGCTGCCGATCACCGGCCGGCTGATCCCGATCGTCGCCGACGACCATGCCGATCCGGCGCTCGGCTCGGGCGCGGTCAAGATCACGCCGGGGCATGACTTCAACGATTTCGAGGTCGGCCGCCGCGCCGGGATCGAGGCGCGCGACATGCTCAACATGCTCGATGCCAAGGCGCGGGTCTGCCAGACCCGCGACGGGCTGATCCCGGCCGACCTGATCGGGCTCGACCGGTTCGAGGCACGCGCGCGCATCGTCGCACGGCTCAAGGACGAGGGCGTGCTGATCCCCCACGTCGACAAGGAGGGCGTCGAGCATGACGCCGAGCCGCGGACGATCCAGACGCCCTATGGCGACCGCTCCGGCGTGGTGATCGAGCCGTGGCTGACCGATCAATGGTATGTCGACGCCAAGACGCTGGCGCAGCGGCCGATCGAGGCGGTGCGCTCCGGCGCGATCGCGATGGTGCCGAAGAGCTGGGAAAAGACCTTCTTCAACTGGATGGACAATATCCAGCCGTGGTGTGTCAGCCGGCAATTGTGGTGGGGGCATCAGGTGCCAGCGTGGTTCGACGCCGCGGGCAATGCCTATGTCGCCGAAACCGAAGAACAGGCGCAGGCGCAGGCGGGGGAGGGCGTCGCGCTGACCCGCGATCCCGACGTGCTCGATACCTGGTTCTCCTCGGCGCTGTGGCCGTTCGCGACGCTCGGCTGGCCCGACAATGCCGACCCGACGCTCGGCGGGCGCTATCCCAACGACGTGCTGATCTCCGGCTTTGACATCCTGTTCTTCTGGGACGCGCGGATGATGATGCAGGGGCTGCACTTCCTCGACGCCGTGCCGTTCAGGACGCTCTACCTGCACGGCCTCGTCCGCGCCGCCGACGGCGCCAAGATGTCCAAGTCGAAGGGCAATACCGTCGATCCGCTCGGGCTGATCGATCGCTACGGCGCGGACGCGCTGCGCTTCTTCATGGCGGCGATGGAAAGCCAGGGCCGCGACATCAAGATGGATGAGAAGCGCGTCGAGGGCTATCGCAACTTCGCGACCAAGCTGTGGAATGCGGCGCGCTTCGCGCAGGCGAACGGCATCGGCGGATCGACGCCGGGCAAGGCGCCGGCGGCGTCGCTCGCGGTCAATCAGTGGATCATCGGCGAGACGATCGCGACGGTGCAGGCGATCGATCTTGCGCTTGCCGACCTGCGCTTCGATGCGGCGGCGGAAGCGATCTACCAGTTCGTCTGGAACCGCTTCTGCGACTGGTATCTCGAACTGATCAAGCCGGTGCTCGGCGACGAGGGCGCGCAGGACGCGGCGGCTGCCGCCGAGACGCGCGCCGTGGCGGGCTGGGTGATCGACCAGATCCTCGTCCTGCTCCATCCGTTCATGCCCTTCATCACCGAGGAATTGTGGCATGCGATGGCGCCGCGCGACCATGATCTGATCGTCGCGCAATGGCCGATGGTCGACGGCGAGCATATCGACGCGGCGGCGATGGCCGACATCGCCTGGCGCATCCGGCTGATCGGCGAGGTGCGCACCGCCAAGAACGAACTCGGCATCGCGCCGGGCACGCAGCTCACCGCTTATGTCCGCGACGCCGATGCGACGACGCAGCGGCGCGTCGCGGGCGCCGAGGCGGCGCTGCGCAAGCTCGCGCGGCTGCAGGGCGTGTCGTTCGATCCGGCTCCGGCCGGCGCGGCGATCCAACTCGTCGTCGACGAGGCGACCTATGTCATCCCGCTCGACGGTGTCATCGATCTCGACGCCGAACGCGCCCGCCTGACCAAGGCGATCGCCGCCGCGGCGAAGGAGCGCGACGCGCTCGCCGGCCGGCTCGGCAACGCCAGCTTCGTCGAGCGCGCCAAGCCCGAGGCCGTAGAAAAGGCGCGCGCCGACCACGCCGAAAAGAGCGCCGAAGCGGAGCGGCTGTCGGCGGCGCTGGCGCGATTGGGGTGATGGGCCCGTCGCCGTGGCGGGATGAGAGGATTTGCGCAGAGGCGCGGAGGACGCAGAGGGGGCGTGGCGCGTGCTGCGCCTTCATGGCCGGTGAGGTGGGCAAGCGATCGAATCCATCCCGTTAGCCGTGAGCTTGTCGAAGGGCGGGGCTCCGCTAGCGGTCCGTGTGTGGAAGCCTGTACGTCGACAGGCTCAGCACGAACGGAGGAGAAGCCCCCCGCCCCCGAAGGCTGTTAGGTGCTGGGGCAGGGTGGGGTGGCGGAGCTGCCTTCCGCTATCCTCACCCGCCGCTCTGCGCCGCTTCCTCTTCTCTACAGGCAGAGAGCAGCACGCTCGGGCGACTCGGCAGCGACTATCAAGCAGACCTTCGCGCCCGCCGCCCCTCCGCGCGCGATCCCACCGCCAAGGCTGTTTCGCGACGGCAGCGATATGCCGTAGGGAAACGCCGCGATCAGGCCACAGCGGCCACGCGACAGAGGGATGTCCATGGCGAAGCCGCAACGCGACCTGACCACCGGCCCGATCGGCAAGACGCTGCTGCTGTTCGCGCTGCCGACCTTGGGGTCGAGCGTGCTCCAGTCGATCAACGGCTCGATCAACGCGATCTGGATCGGGCAGCTGCTCGGCGAACGCGCGCTGGCGGCGACGACCAATGCCGGGCTGGTGATGTTCCTGCTCGTCTCGGCGGTGTTCGGTTTCGGCATGGCATCGACGATCCTGATCGGGCAGGCGATGGGGCGGCGCGATATCGATGCGGTCCGCCGCGTCGTCGGCACCGCGCACGGGCTGTTCGCGATCCTGTCGATCGGCGTCGTCGCGCTCGGCTGGTGGAGCGCGCCGGCGATCCTCACCGCGCTGCACACGCCGGCCGACGCCTATCCGCTGGCGCTCGCCTATCTGCGCGTCATCTTCATCGCGATGCCGACCAGCTTCCTCGCGGTGCTGCTCAGCATGGTGCTGCGCGGGGCGGGCGATTCGGTGACGCCGCTTAAGTTCATGGCGCTGGGATCGGTGATCGACGTCGCGCTCAATCCGCTGCTGATCCGCGGCTGGGGGCCGCTGCCCGAACTCGGCATCGCCGGATCGGCGACCGCGACCTTCATCGCCAATACCGTCTCGTTCGCCGCGCTGCTCGGCTATATCTATCGCCGCGACCTCGTCGTGCGGCTGCGCGGGGCCGAGTGGCGCTATCTAATCCCCGATCCGACATTACTCCGCCCGATCGTCAGCAAGGGCGTGCCGATGGGGTTGCAGATGCTCGTCGCGACCGGATCGGCGCTGGCGATGGTCGGCCTCGTCAACGGCTATGGCACGACGACGACCGCGGCCTATGGCGCGGCGAGCCAGCTCTGGACCTATATCCAGATGCCGGCGATGTCGGTCGGCGCCGCGGTCAGTGCGATGGTCGCGCAGAATATCGGCGCTGGGCGATGGGAGCGGGTCGCGCTGATCACCCGATCGGGGCTGCTGCTCAATCTCGTCATGACCGCGGCGCTGATCGGCGTCGTCGCGCTGCTCGACCGCGCGGTGCTCGGGCTGTTCCTCGGCAGCGACGCGGCGTCGATCGATCTCGCCGCGCATATCAACATCATCGGTTCGGCGAGCTTCCTGCTGTTCGGCGTGTCGATGGTGCTGTCGGCGACGGTGCGGGCGAATGGCGCGGTGGTGGCGCCGTTGCTGATCCTCGCGGTGGCGCTGTTCCCGATCCGGCTCGGCATGGCCTATGCGTTGCAGGGCGATTGGGCGGCGGATGCGATCTGGTGGAGCTTCCCCGCCGGATCGGCGGCGTCGATGGTGATGACGATCCTCTATTATCGTTACGGCGACTGGCGTTCCGGCCGGCTGATCCCGGCGCGGCAGGGCGAGGAACAGGCCAAGGCCGCGACCGAGCCCACCGCCAAGCAGATGCCGGTCGGCTGACCGTCCGCCTCAGTCGGCGGGCACCATCACCTCGATGATCCCCGGCGCGACCGCGGCGGTGACCGGGGTGTGCGCGAGCACCTCGCCGTCGATCGAGATCGGCAGCGACGGCTTGGTGTCGATGCGCAGCGACTTGCCGGAGAAGCTCACCGTATCCTGGTGGCGCGCGTCGAGCTTGAAGAAGCTCGCCGCCCAATTCTTGACGAGCGTGCGCTTGTAGCGGGCGCGGACCGCCTGGACGACGATCTCGCCCGACTGGACCGAGGCTTCGTCGACCAGCCAGGTGCCGCCGTGATAGGGGCCGTTCGAGATGCGCACTTCGACGACGCGCATCGTCTTCGCCTCGACGCCGTCGTCGACGGTGAGGATGAACGGCTTGAAGCGCAGGAACTGCCAACTCGCCCAGCCGAGATAGCCGACCCGGCCGAGCACCTTCTTGAGGCCGTGCGGCACCGTCTCGGCGATCTGCGGGCTGATCCCCATCGCCGCGCAATTGGCGAAATAGTCGCCGTCGATCCGGCCGAGATCGATCCGCGCGCGCTTGCCGGTGCGGATGACGTCGATCGCACCCTCGACGTCCATCGGCAGGCCGAGCGTGCGCGCGAAGCTGTTGGCGGTGCCGAGCGGCAGCACGCCGAGCACCACGTCATGGCCGACGAGCAGGTCGACGAGGCCGCTGATCGTCCCGTCGCCGCCCCCCAGGATGACGAGCTCCGGTTTCTTGACCAGCGCGTTGCGCACCGTCTCGACCAGATCGTCTGGGTTTTCGACGGCATGGGCATCGACCGGGTAGGGCAGGCCGCTCAACGCTTTGCATGCCCGCTCGAACAATGCCTGGCCGCGGCGCGACTTGGCGTTGACGATCAGGGCGGCGGACGTGAACTGCGTCATGGATGTCCCATCGATTACGGGTGCGCAACGCTTGGCAAGCGCGCCGCGATCCCTCAAAGCCGCAACACCCTCGTCAAGGATGCGTCATGACTGCTGCCTATCCTGCGCTTCGCCTCCGCCGCACCCGCTCCAGCGACTGGAGCCGCCGGCTGCATGCCGAGACGGTGCTGACCCCCGCCGACCTGATCTGGCCGATGTTCATCGTCGAGGGCGAGGGCGTCGAGCAGCCGATCGCCAGCCTGCCGGGCGTATCGCGCTGGTCGGTCGACGGCATCGTCGCGCGCGCCCGCGAGGCACGCGACCTCGGCATCCCCTGTGTCGCGTTGTTTCCCTTCACTCCTGCGGGCTTGAAGACCGACGACGGGCGCGAGGCGCTCAATCCCGACAATCTGATGTGCCGGGCGATCCGCGCGATCAAGGATGCGGTGCCCGAGGTCGGCGTGCTGACCGACGTCGCGCTCGATCCCTATACCACCCACGGTCACGACGGGCTGGTCGATGCGGCGGGCTATGTCGTCAACGACGCCACCGCCGACCTGCTGATCGGCCAGGCGCTCAACCAGGCGCGCGCCGGCGCCGACATCATCGCGCCATCGGACATGATGGACGGCCGGATCGGCATGATCCGCGCCGCGCTGGAAGGCGAGGGCGCGCATAACGTCCAGATCATGAGCTATGCCGCCAAATATGCCAGCGGCTTCTACGGTCCGTTCCGCGACGCGGTCGGGTCGCGCGGGCTGCTCAAGGGCGACAAGAAGACCTATCAGATGGATGCCGCCAACGCCGACGAGGCGCTGCGCGAGGTCGCGCTGGATCTCGCCGAGGGCGCCGACACGGTGATGGTCAAGCCGGGCCTGCCCTATCTCGACATCATCGTGCGGGTGAAGACGCGGTTCGAGGTGCCGGTGTTCGCCTATCAGGTGTCGGGAGAATATGCGATGCTGGAGGCGTCGGTCGCCGCCGGCGCGGGCGAGCGCGACGCTCTGGTGATCGAGACGCTGATGGCGTTCAAGCGCGCCGGCTGCGCGGGCGTGCTGACCTATCATGCGGCGCATGCGGCGCGGCTGCTGCATGGCTGAGCGCGCCGGCGATACCGGCCGCGCCTGCCGCATCACCTTCGTCGCGACGATCCTGACCGGATCGTTCCTGCTGTTCCTCGTCCAGCCGATGGTGGCGCGGATGGCGCTGCCGCGCCTCGGCGGCGCGCCGGCGGTGTGGAATTCGGCGATGCTCGTCTACCAGACGCTGCTGCTCGCCGGTTACGCTTATGCCCATGCGCTGGCGCGGCTGCGGCCGTGGGTGCAGGCGGCGGTGCATGTCGGCGTACTGCTGATCGGCGCGGCATGGCTGCCGATCGGGCTGACCCTGGGCGGCGGCCCGGCCGGGTTGACGCCTGCTTTGTGGGTGCCGTGGCTGCTCGGCGCGTCGATCGGGCCGTTGTTCTTCGCCGTCTCGGCGCAGGCGCCGCTGGTGCAACGCTGGTTCAGCATCGCCAGCCGCGACGGCGATCCCTATGCGCTTTACGCCGCCTCCAATCTCGGCAGCTTCGGCGGGCTGATCGCCTATCCGCTGGTGGTCGAGCCGTTGCTCGCGCTGCGCCAGCAGAGCTGGCTGTGGAGTGCCGGCTATGCGGTGCTGATCCTGCTGGTGATCGCCTGCGCGATCCGCCTGCCGCGCGGGGCGAGCGCCGATGTCGCGCGGCCGAGCAGCGCGCCCGCGACGCGTCGCCGCGTGCTGCACTGGATCGCGCTGTCGCTGGTGCCGTCGGGGCTGATGCTCGCCACCTCGACCTATATCACCACCGATATCGTTGCGATGCCGTTGCTCTGGGTGCTGCCGCTCGGCCTCTATCTGCTCAGCTTCACCATCGCCTTCGCGGCCAATCGCGAGATCGCCGATCTGCTGACGCGGATCGCGCCGATCACCATCCTGATGTTCGGCGGGGTGATGATCGGCGGCTTCAACGAATCGCCGCTGATCAATCTCGCGATCGCGCTGACCCTGTTGTTCATGGTGTCGGTGGCGCTGCATACACAGCTGTACCGGCTGCGGCCCGAGCCCGACCGGCTGACCGGCTTCTACCTCGCCATGGCGGTCGGTGGCGCCTTGGGCGGCGTCTTCGCCGGGTTGGTCGCGCCGGTGGTGTTCGACTGGACCTATGAATATCCCATCCTGATCTTCGCCGCCGGGCTGCTCGTCCCGCAGGTGTTCCTCACCCACCGCATCCGCGGCCTGTGGCGGACGCCGGCCAAGCGCCGCTTCGCCTATGCCGGGGTGATCGCATTGCTGGTGCTGCTCACCACGCTGACCTTCCGCGGCCCGGCCGATCTGTTCGGCGAAGGGCATCAGGGGCTGACCTTCATCGGCATCGCGCTGATCGGCGTGATCTCGGTCGGCGCGCGACTGTCCTACGCGTTGATCCTGGCGGTGGCGCTGGTGATCTTCGGCGGCTGGCGCGCGGTCGAGCTGTCGCTGGCGCATGGCGCGCGGACGCGGAGCTATTTCGGTGTCTATACGGTGCGCGACGGGCGCGGCGTGCGCGAGCTCGATCACGGCACCACCGTTCACGGCATCCAGTTCACCGGCAGCCCGGTGCTCGAACGCCTGCCGACGACCTATTACGCACCGCCGTCGGGCATCGGCCGGGCGATGGAGGCGCTCGACGGCCTCTACGGCCCGACCGCGCGGGTCGGCGTCGTCGGTCTCGGGACGGGGACGCTCGCCTGCTATGCGCAGCCGGCGCAACGCTGGCGCTTCTACGAGATCGACCCGGTGGTGGTGCGGATCGCCCGTGATACCGGCCAGTTCACCTATCTTCGCGATTGCCTGCCGCATCCCGACATCCGCGTCGGCGACGCGCGGATCAGCCTGGAGGCGGACCGGCCGGCGAGCCTCGACCTGCTCGCGCTCGATGCCTTCTCCTCGGATGCGATCCCGATGCATCTGATGACGCAGGAGGCTTTCGCCGATTATGCGCGCGTGCTGCAACCGCGCGGGCTGCTGCTCGTCCATATCTCCAACCGCTTCCTTGATCTCGAACCCGTGGTCGCGGCAGCGGCGCGGGCGGGGGGCTGGCAGGCGGTGAAACTCTATTACCAGCCGCCGCAGCAGACCCCCGTCGCCTCGCCGAGCCAGTGGATCGCTCTGTCGCGCGACGCCGCGACGATGCGCGCGCTCAAGGCGGCGGACCGACGCTGGGCGCCCCTGGTCGGGCGGCCGGGGTTCGTTGCATGGACGGACGATTATTCGACGATCCTGCCGCTGCTCAAATGGCACGGGTAGATCGGGCGAGTCCGCGCAGAGGCGCGGAGATAAACGTGCCGCCGCGTCACCGGCTTTTTCACACCAACTGTGATGAGCGGGCCTCGCTTACCGCAGGCGATACATCTCCGCGCCTCCGCGCGGATCACCTTTTCACAAGTGTGATCGGGCCCCGCGTTAGGCGATAGCGATCGCGCAGGATGGGATTCACGCGGAGGCGCTGAGGCGCGGAGGAGTTGCGTTCGCTGCCTTGGCGGTACGCGCCTCGGGCCAACTGATGATCGGGCCGCGCCTGCCGCGGGCGCACTGCGTCCTCCGGGCCTTCGCGCGCACCCGAATCAGGCAGCCGGGAGCGCCGCCTGGAGCCGGTCGATCGTCTGCGCCTGCCGTTCGCCTTCGGCCGCGGCGCGCTCGCGCAGGGGGGCGAGCGCCGGATAGACGGGGAGCAGCGCCGCCGCCCGGTCGCTCGCGGCGAGATCAATGTCGGTGAGCAATGCCGACGCTTGCGAGCGCCAGTCATCGAGCCCGGCGAGCGCCGATTGCGCGTCGAGCCACGCATCGCTGCCGACCGTCTGCCCGCGCGCGCGCACGGCGGCGGTCTCGGTTCGCGCGGCATCGGCGGCGAATCCCTTGGCGATCGTATCGAGCTGGCGCTGCCACGCGTCGATCCGGGCATCCAGCGCGGGATCGGGCTTGGCCTCGGCGACGGTCACCACCGGCTCGGCGAAGCCGAGCTTCTCCACCGCGCGCGGCGCCAGCGACGGATAGGGCGTCGCATCATGGGCGCAGGCCGCAAGCGGGAGGACAAGCGCGGACAGCCAAAGCATTTTCATAGCCAGCCTCTATGCGCAGGCAGAAAATCGCGCAACGCACTTGCGCGGGGCGAAACACCTGCTATCAGCGCGCCTCCAATGCGCGCCCGTAGCTCAGCTGGATAGAGCATCAGACTACGAATCTGAGGGTCGGACGTTCGAATCGTTCCGGGCGCGCCACTTTCCTCCCGTCGACAACGGCCCGGCGGGGCCCTTTCCACCGTCGGCGTTCTGGGGAGTGGCAGTACGTCGGTCATCAGCCGGACGTGCGCGATGTTCCGATCGATCCTCTCCTTCTTCGAACCCTTCATCCTGATGCTGCTCGGCACGGTGCTGCTCGCCAGCCTGATCCCCGCGCGCGGGATATGGGCGGGGATCGCCGGCGACGCCGCGGATGTCGGCATCGTCCTCCTCTTCTTCCTGCACGGCGCCAAATTGTCGCGCGAGGCGATCTGGGAGGGCGCGCGCAACTGGCGGCTGCACGTCGCGGTGCTCGCCACCACCTTCGTCGTCTTCCCGCTGCTCGGGCTGGTCGCCGGGCGGACGCCGGGGCTGGCCGGGCCGGTCGCGACCGGCATGCTGTTCCTCACCCTGCTGCCCTCGACGGTGCAATCGTCGATCGCCTTCACCGCGATCGCGCGCGGCAATGTCGCGGCGGCGGTGTGCAGCGCGTCCTTCTCCAACCTGATCGGCATCGTCGCCACCCCGGCGCTGGTCGCGCTGCTGATCGGCAGCGGCGAGGGCGGCGGTGGCATCTCGCTCGCCGCGGTCGAATCGATCGTCGCGCAGCTGCTCGTGCCGTTCGTCGCCGGGCATCTGCTGCGGCCGTGGATCGGCGGCTGGATCGCACGGCGCAAGCGGCTGCTGACGATCGTCGATCGCGGCTCGATCCTGCTCGTCGTCTATACCGCCTTCGGCGCGGCGGTGGTCGAGGGGCTGTGGCACCGCGTCTCGCCGGCCGACCTGCTGCTGATCGGCGTGCTGTGCGCGGTGCTGCTCGCGGTCGTGCTGACCGTCACCTGGTTCGCCGGGCGCGCACTCGGCTTCAGCCGCGAGGATGCGATCGTGCTGCTGTTCTGCGGATCGAAGAAGAGCCTCGCCTCGGGCGTGCCGATGGCGGGCGTGCTGTTCCCGGCCGCGACGGTGGGCGCGGTGCTGCTGCCGGTGATGCTGTTCCACCAGCTCCAGCTGATCGCCTGTGCGGTGATCGCGCGCCGTTACGCCGATGCGGCGAGCCTCGCCGAGGCGGAAGCGGTCAGCCTCTAGCCACGGCGACCGCGGCGAGCACCTGCTCGGCCAGCTCGGGGCGGCAGATCAGCAGGTCGGGCAGCAACGGATTCTCGCAATTGTAGACGAGCGGACTGCCGTCGATCCGCGAGGCATGCAGCCCCGCCGCCAGTGCGACCGCGGCGGGAGCGCAATTGTCCCACTCATATTGACCGCCGTCATGCAGATAGATGTCGGCGCGGCCGTCGACCACCGCCATCGCCTTCACCCCCGCTGATCCCATGCCGACCCGCGTCGTCGCCAGCGCCAGCCCGACGCGATCGACCATTTCGGTGGCGCGGGTGCGGCTGACCACCATGCGCGGCGCGGCAACGCTGCGCAGACGCGTACAGCGCGCCTCTGCCGTCGTGTAGACGCGGCCCGTGGTCGGCACCGCGACCGCGCCGATCGCCGGACGCCCGCCGATCGCCAGGCCGATATGCACCGCCCAATCGTCCAGTCCCTCGGCATAGTCACGCGTGCCGTCGAGCGGGTCGACGATCCATACCCGCTCCGCCGCGCAGCGGGCGCGATCGTCGATCGATTCCTCGGACAGGATGAAGTCGTCGGGGCGGGCGGCGCGCAGCCGGTCGAGGATCAGCCGGTTCGCCTCCGCATCGCCGACATCGCCAAGCGCCTTGCCCGACAGGTCATCGCGATCGCGGATCGCCAGCAGCAGATCGCCCGCCTCGGCCGCGACGCTCCGCGCGAGTTCGACGTCGGAGAGACCGCTCACAATTCGAAGCTCCAGATGCCGAGGACATGTTCGACGATGCGTTCGGCGGCAGCTTCGGCGCTTTCGCGGCGCGTGTCGATATGGATCTCGGGGCTGACCGGCGCTTCATACGGGCTCGAGATGCCGGTGAAATGCGCGATCTCGCCGGCGCGCGCCTTGGCGTAGAGGCCCTTGACGTCGCGCGCCTCGGCATCGGCGAGCGGCGTGTCGACGAAGATCTCGACGAACTCGCCCGCCGGCAACAGCCCGCGCACCAGCTCGCGCTCGGCGCGGAACGGCGAGATGAAGGCGGTGAGCACGATCAGCCCGGCGTCGGTCATCAATTTGGCGACCTCGCCGACGCGGCGGATATTCTCGATCCGGTCGGCGTCGCTGAAGCCGAGATCGCGGTTGAGGCCGTGCCGGATATTGTCGCCGTCGAGCAGGAAGCTGTGCCGGCCGAGCGCGTGCAGCTTGCGCTCGACGAGATTGGCGATCGTCGACTTGCCCGATCCCGACAGGCCGGTGAACCACAATAGCCGCGGCTGCTGCCCCTTCTGGCGGGCATGCGCCTCGCGGGTGATGTCGACCGACTGCCAGTGGACGTTCTGCGCGCGCCGCAGCGCATGGTGGATCATCCCGGCGGCGACGGTGGCGTTGGTCTCGCGATCGATCAGGATGAAGCCGCCGAGTTCGCGGCTGTCGGCATAAGGCGCGAACACCAGAGGCGCGTCGGTATAGACTTCGGCGACGCCGATATCGTTGAGCGACAGCGTCTTGGCGGACAAATGCGCCTGCGTGTTGACGTCGATTACATGCGCCGGCGGCTGCACCGTCGCGCCGACGGTATGCGTGCCGAGCTTGAGCCAATAGCCGCGACCCGGCACCAGATCGGTATCGGCGAGCCAGACGATCGTCGCCTCGAACTGGTTGGCGGCCTCGGGCGGCGAATCGGCGGCGGCGATGACGTCGCCGCGCGAGCAATCGACCTCGTCGGCGAGCACCAGCGTCACCGCATCGCCGGCCTCGGCGACGTCGCGGTCGCCGTCGAAACCGACGATGCGCGCGACGCGCGTCGTCTTGCCGGACGGGACGATCCGTACGCTGTCGCCAGGTGCGACGCGGCCCGCGGCAATCGTGCCGGCGAAGCCGCGGAAGTCGAGATCGGGTCGGTTGACCCATTGCACCGGCAGCCGGAAGGGCGCGTCGGCGGCCCGATCGGCGGCGACCGGCACGCTCTCCAGATGCGGGAGCAAGGCCGGCCCGCCATACCAGGGCATCGCCGGCGAGGCGCTGGTGACATTGGCGCCGGTCAGGCCGGACAGCGGGATGGCGGTGAAGGCCTCGATGCCGATGCCGCGCGCAAAGTCGGCATAATCGGCGACGATCGCGTCGAACCGCCCCTGATCGTGATCGACCAGATCCATCTTGTTCACCGCCAGCACCATGTGGCGGATGCCGATGAGATGCGCGAGAAAAGAATGCCGCCGCGTCTGCGTCAGCACGCCCTTGCGCGCATCGATCAGGATCACCGCGAGATCGGCGGTCGACGCGCCGGTGATCATGTTGCGAGTATATTGTTCGTGACCGGGCGTATCGGCGACGATGAACTTGCGCGTCTCGGTCGCGAAGAATCGATAGGCGACGTCGATGGTGATGCCCTGTTCGCGCTCGGCGGCGAGGCCGTCGACGAGCAAAGCGAAGTCGATATTCTCGCCCTGCGTGCCGAGCCGCTTGCTGTCCGCCTCGAGCTGGCTCAGCTGATCTTCGAAGATCGTCTTCGAATCGTAGAGCAGCCGGCCGATCAGCGTCGACTTGCCGTCGTCGACCGAGCCGCAGGTGATGAAGCGCAGCATCGACTTGCGCGCATGGCCGTCGAGATAGGCGTGGATGTCGGCGGAGATCAGCGCGTCGGGGGTATAAGCGGTCATCAGAAATAGCCCTCGCGCTTTTTCTTCTCCATGCTCGCTGCCTGATCGTGATCGATCGCGCGGCCCTGCCGTTCCGAGGTGGTGGTGAGCAGCATCTCCTGGATCACCGCGGGCAGCGTCGCCGCCTCGCTCTCCACCGCGCCGGTCAGCGGGTAGCAGCCGAGCGTGCGGAAGCGGATCGACCGTTCGACCGGCACCTCGCCCGGATGCAGCCGGAAGCGATCGTCATCGACCATCAGCAGCATGCCGTCGCGCTCCACCGTCGGGCGCGGTGCGGCGAAATAGAGCGGGACGATCTCGATCCCCTGGTCGAGGATATATTGCCAGATATCGAGCTCGGTCCAGTTGGACAGGGGGAAGACACGGATGCTTTCGCCACGGTGGATGCGGGCATTGTAGAGGTTCCACAATTCAGGGCGCTGCGCCTTGGGGTCCCAGCCCTGGCTCGCCGAGCGAAACGAGAAGATGCGCTCCTTCGCACGGCTCTTCTCCTCGTCGCGCCGCGCCCCGCCGAAGGCGGCGTCATAACCGCCGGCCTTCAGCGCCTGTTTGAGCCCCTCCGTCTTCCACAGATCGGTGTGGCGGCTGCCATGATCGAACGGGTTGATCCCGGCGGCGAGCGCATCGGGATTGGTGTGGACGATGAGCTCCATCCCCGCCGCGGCGGCGGCCTTGTCGCGCAGGTCGTACATCGCGCGGAACTTCCACGTCGTGTCGACATGGAGCAGCGGGAAGGGCGGTTTCGCCGGAAAGAAGGCCTTGCGGGCGAGATGCAGCATCACCGCCGAATCCTTGCCGACCGAATAGAGCATCACCGGTCGCTCCGCCTCGGCGACGACTTCGCGGAGGATGTGAATGCTTTCGGCTTCAAGCCGTTGTAAATGGGTCGGCGGGCTCATCCCTGTGCAGATAAGCGTCCTGCGCGCGGAAGCGACGAACTTATCCTATCGCCGCCCCTTAGTCCTGCTGCCGCCGCTCGACCGAGTCGAGCAGCACGTCGCCGACCATGAACACCGCGATCGGGCAGCAGGCGAACAGCAGCCAGCCGCCATAGCCCGGATATTGCTGAAGATAATGGATGCCACGTTCGACCGCGCCGACGCCCAGCCCGTAGATGACGAGAAAGGCCTCGAACTTGGTCTTGACCGTGAACAGGCGTTTGATCCGGTACAGCATGGCGGGCGCCATGCATGGCGCGCGCCAAGTGCGGAAATGCGTCGATCGACGGGTGCCGGGCTTGGTTAACTGTCAGGTAACCCGACATTGTCGACAAGACGGAAGGCCGGACTGTGGTCGTCGCAGCCCGCCTAAATCAGCTCCGCCAAGCCCATCACCTCAAGCAACCGCCGCCGCGCCGAGGCGATCGACCGCAGCAGCGCCGCGTCGCCGAGCATCGCGGGATCGATCGCTTCGGGCCATTCGGCGCGCACCACCGCCTCGATCGCGTCGAGCCGCGCCGCATCGACCAGGAAGCGCGGATCGATCGTTGCGGGATCGGCGACGACGCGGAGGCGCAGGCAGGCGGGGCCGCCGCCGTTCGCCATCGACTGGGTGACGTCGACCGTCTCGACCCGTCGGATCGGGCCATTGCCGGCCAGATGCCCGTCGAGCCAGCGCGACACCGCGGCGTTGCGGCGACATTCGCTCGGCACGATCAGGGTTGGCCCGTCATTGGTGGTGACGAGCTGCGCATTGAACAGATAGGAGGCGATCGCATCGGCGAGGCTGACGTCCCGCTCGGCGACCTCGACGATCTCGACCTCGGGGAGCAGGCGGCGGAGATCGGCATGGACGCGCTCGCGATCCGCGAAGGCGCGTTCGTGCGCGAACAGTACGTTCGCGTTGGCGACGGCGACGACATCATTGTGGAAGGCGCCGGCGGCGACCGCCTCCTCGGACTGTTCGACGAACAGCACGCGGGCCGGATCGAGCCGGTGCGCGCGCGCGATCGCCGCGCTTGCCTCGCGATGCTGGCGGGCCGGGAAGCGACCGCCGCTGCGCGCGTAGACGAAGATCTCGACGCCCGGCGCGTCGTGCGCGGCGGCGAGGCGCATGTGATTGGCCGCGCCCTCGTCGCCGAACGGGGCGGGGACGGGATCGTGCACGGCGAAGCCGGGGTCGGCGAAGGCGAGGCGGAGCTGCGCGAGCGTCTCGGGCCATTCGTGGCTGCGATGCGCCATCGTCATCAGGTTGGCGACGCTGAGGTGGCAGCGTCCGTCGGCCGTGTCCGGTGCCGGCGAGACGGTCGCGGCATTCGCCGCCCACATCGGCGAGGCGGACATCGCCTGCGCCTGGAGCAGCGGCGACGCCTCCTCGTAACGGACGGACAATGCGGCGAGCCAGTCGTGGTCCGGACGACGATGCGGCAGCAGCACGCCCTGCGTCAGCCCGAGCGCAAGATTGGCGCGCATCTTGGCGAGTCCCTGTACCGCCGCAGCGCGCGGATGCGAGACCTGCCCGGCATGCGCCGTCGCGGCAAGATTGCCGAACGACAGGCCGGCGTAATTGTGGCTCGGGCCGACGATGCCGTCGAAATTGATCTCGATCACCACCGCGGCACCTGCAACACCGTGTCGCCGACACCGACGCCCAGCGCCTCGACGCAGGCGCGCGATACGGCGATGCCGTCGGCGGCGGGGCGGACCAGCCCGAAGGCGCAGCGGAAGTCGGCGAGCCGCCCGGTCGCGATCAGCGCCTCCTCGCCTTCGCCCCCGTCATCGTGGACCGCGGTGATCCGCGACTCCTGCGCCTGTTCGATCGTGCGGACCCGATCGGTGCGCGCGGTCATGGTCGGGCCGCCGTCGAAGATGTCGACATATTGTTCGAAGCTGAAGCCCTCATTCTCCAGCATCCGCATCGCGGCTCTGCCGCTCGGGTGGGGCAGGCCGATCGCGGCGCGCGCCGGCTCGGACAGCATCGCGGTATAGATGGGGTGTTTGGGCATCAGGTCGGCGATCATCTGATGGCCGTTGATCGCGTTGAACTGGTCGGCATCCTGGAAGCTCATCCCGAAGAACCGCCCGGCGAGCCCGTCCCAGAAGGGCGAGCCGCCGGTCTCGTCGATCACCCCGCGCAGCTCGGCGAGGATGCGGTCGGCGAAGCGGGCGCGGTGCGCGCGGATGAACAGGTACCGGCTGCGTGCGAGCAGCAGGCCGAGCCCGCCGGCGCGCTCGCCGGGATGGAGGAACAGGCCGCCGACCTCGCAGGATCCTTCGAGATCGGTGGTCAGCGCGAGCATTTCGGCGCGGAAGGTGCGTGCCAGCTCCTTGCTATGCTGGGTCAGCGTGCCGAGCCGATAGCTGTAGAACGGGTGCTGCTGGCCGACCTGGGTGAACAATTGGCAGGTGCCGCGCACCTCGCCGGTCGCGACATTCTCGAGCATCAGCACGAACAATTCGTCGGTCACCGGCCCGTCGGCGCGCGCGAAGGCGGCGCCGGCCCGTTCGAGCTTGCCGCGCAGCGCCTTGCGATCGGGCGGCAGATTGGTGAAGCCGCCGCCGGTCAGCTTGGCCATCTCGTACAGATGTTGCAGATCGTCGGCGCGCGCCGCCCTGATCCGGAAGGTCATGCCTGCCCCTTTCGCATGATGCGGTGGATGGTGAGCGCCGACAGCGCGGCGCGTTCGGCGAGGCTGTCGACGATCATGAACTCGTCCGCCGAATGGATCGCGCCGCCGCGCACCCCCATGGTATCGATCACCGGCACGCCCGCGGCGGCGATATTGTTGCCGTCGCAGACGCCGCCGGTCGCCCGCCAGCCGATCGGAATGTCGAGGTCGGCACCGACCGAGGCGACCAGCCCGAACAGGGCCTCCGCGCCGGCGTCGAGCGGCTTGGGCGGGCGGTTGAAGCCGCCGTGCACCGTGATCGCGACCTCGTGTCCGGCCGCGATCTCGGCGACGGCGGCGTCGATCGCGGCGCGGGCGCGCGCGATCTCGGCGGCGGCGGCGGGGCGGAAATTGACGCGCAGCACCGCAAGATCGGGGACGACATTGTTCGGCCCGCCGCCGTCGATCCGCGCCGGATTGACCGCGAGCCCCGGCGCCCGCGCCTCGCTGAGCCGCACCGCCAGCGCGGCGGCGGCGACGATCGCATTGCGGCCGTCCTCCGGATTGCGCCCTGCGTGCGCGCTGCGCCCACGCACGACGATCGAGAAATTGCCGGTCCCGCCGCGCGCGCCGGCCAGGGTGCCGTCGGGCAGTGCGGGCTCGTAGGTCAGCGCCGCGACCTTGCCGCGCGCCGCGCGGGCGAGCAGCGTCGCGGAGGACAGGGATCCGGTCTCCTCGTCGCTGTTGATCACCACCTCATAGCCGAGCCGCCCGACCCCCGCCGCCTCGACCGCCCGCAAGGCGGCGAGCATGACGGCGAGCCCGCCCTTCATATCGGCGGTGCCGGGGCCGTTGATCGTGCCGTCGGCGCGATGGGTGAGCGTCTGGAAGGGATGATCGGCCGGATAGACCGTGTCCATATGGCCGGTGAACAGCATCTGCACCGGCGCCTCCGGCCGGACCCGCAGGTGAAGGTGCGCGCCGTGATCGAGCCGCGCGACGGTGCCGTCCGCACCGACCGCCTCGACCGGGTCGGGCGCGACCAGCGCAAGCTCGCCGGGCAGCGCGGCAAAGGCCTCGGCGAGCCGCTCCGCCATCCGCGCCACCCCGGCCAGATGGCGTGTCCCGCTGTTGATCGCCGCCCAATCCTCGACCTGATGCAGCATCGCGGCGGCATCGATGGTGGCGATCAGCGCGGCTTCGTCGTCCGGCAATCCTCTCATCGCCGCCTGTTAGCCGATGCGCCGCCCGGGGGGAATGGCCGGCTTAGAAGCTGTAGACGAGCGAGGCGCGGCTGGTGGTGTCGGTCGACAGCGAGCCGACCGGCGGCATGCTCTCATATTGGACGTTGTACGACAGTGCCGCCGACAGCGGCCCGATCAGCTTGGCATTGACCGAGGTGGTGCCGCTCAAGGTCGAGTTGGCGCTCTGCACATAGGCCGAGGCATTCTGGGTCAGCGACAGGCCGGGCAGCAGCTTCCAGTTGAAGGCGAGCGTGCCGCGGCCGGCGATATTGCTCTGGTCAGTCTGGTCGGTGAAGGCGGTCTGGCGGAAGGCGGGGCCGAGTTCGACGTCGAGGCGGATCGCCGCGGTCTTGATCGCGCTATAGCCGACGCCGGTCGATGCCGAATAGCGGTGGTAGAAGCCGAGGAACCGGTCTTCCTCATATTGCGCCGCGCCATAGAGGTAGACGCGGTCCTTGATCTTGTAATTCGGTTCGTAGCTGGCGAGATAATGTTCGCGCGTCGTGACCCCGGCGTTCTCCTGATAATCCGCCTGAGCATGGAATTTATGCCGCCATTGCAGGCCTTCGCGGGTCAGGTCGAGCACCGCCGAGCCGCCCTTGCTGTCGGTGTTGCCGGTGGTGATATAGCCACCCAGCTCGGCGCGGCCGCTCCACAGGTCGAACATGCTCGCCTCGCGGATCGTCGTCTGCCGCGCCTGCGCCCGGTCGTTGCGCCATTTCTGCGCGATCGCCAGCACCGCATCGGCGCTCGCCGGATCGGCGAGCCGGGCGTATTTGACCACCACCGACACGTCGCCATCGTTGCCGCTCTCCAGCGCTGCGTCGAGCATCGAGCGGATCGCCGCGGGGATCGGCACCTTGTCCTCGGCAGGGGCGCCGTCCTCGGGCGCGTTGGCGAGCAGCAGGGGGGCGAGGATCGCCGCGAGGATCGAGGTCGTCAGAGCGCGCACGCCGCAGGCCTTAGCCGCTGCTTTTGCTGATGAAACCCCAAAAGCACCTTATCCGCTCGCGGCTGCGCCGAGATGAGGCCGGAACGCGGCCAGCACGGCCTCGTACAGCGGGCGCTTGAACGGCACGATCATCCGCGGCAGATCGTCGGGATCGCTCCACCGCCAGGCGCGGAATTCGGGATGGGCGGTGGCGATCTGCACGTCGCTGTCCTCGCCGAGGAAGCGGAACAGGAACCAGCGCTGGCGCTGGCCGCGCCATTTGCCCTTCCACACCTTGCCGGCGAGATCGTCGGGCAGGTCGTAGTAGAATTCGTCGGGTGCCTCGGCGACCAGCTCGACCTTGTCGGGGGTGACGCCGGTCTCCTCGCCCAGCTCGCGCAGGGCGGCGGCATAGGCGTCCTCGCCGGGATCGATCCCGCCCTGCGGCATCTGCCAGGCTTCGAGCACGGTATCGATCCGTTCGCCGACGAACACCCGGTTGTCGCGGTTGATCAGCATCACCCCGGCGCAGGGGCGGTAGGGGCGGTCGGTCAGCGTATCGGTCATCATATCGGGTCCCGTGCGGCGAGGCGTGCCGCCTCCGCCTCGTGGATCACCGCGGCGAGCGCCGCAAGATAGCCCGCGACATCCGCCTGCGCCGACGGGATCGCCTTGCGCAGCAGCACGAAGGCGTGGATCAGCCCTTTCGCCTCGCGGAACACCACCGGCACGCCTGCGCCCGCCAGCGCGGCGGCATAGGCGCGCCCCTGATCGCGGATCGGGTCGAGCCCGGCGGTGACGATCACCGCGGGCGGCAGCCCGTAGAGCCGGCCGCGCAGCGGCGCGCCGCGCGGGCTGGCGGGATCGGCGCGATAGGCCCGGTCGTAGAACAGCATCGCGTCGCGGGTGAGCAGATAGCCGTCCGCGAACGTATCGAACGACGGATAATGCCGCCCGCTGTCCGCCGCCGGATAGATCGGCGCCTGCACGATCACCGGTACTGCCGCCGGCGCGTCGCGCAGATCGAGCGCGGTGACGATCGCGAGCGTGCCGCCGGCACTGTCGCCGCACAGGATCAGGCTGGTGACGCTGCGATCGAGCGCGGCGGGGCTCTCCGCCACCCAGCGCGCCGCGGCGGTGCAATCGTCGGGCGCGGCGGGCCAGGGGTGTTCGGGGGCAAGCCGATAGTCGACCGCGATCACCGGCACGTCGAGCGTGCGCGCGATCTCGGCGCAGATGCCGGCATGGGTATCGAGATCGCCGATGACGAAGCCTCCGCCGTGGAAGAAGACCAGCGCCGGCCCGGCATCGCGGCTGGCGCGCGCATCGAACAGCCGCGCCGCGATCGTCCCCGCCGGGCCGGGAATGGCGAGGTCGCGAACCACCGCGATCGCACCGACCGGCAGATCGGTGAGATCGCGCGACGACCGCAGCAGCTGGCGCGCCTGCGCAGGCGGCAGCTCATGGCTCGCCGGGCCGGGCATCGCGTTGAGATAATCGAGGAATCGCCTCACGTCCGGGCGGACATAAGCGGCGGCGGGATCGGTCATGCGGCGCTCCGCGCGACCGCTTGGGAAGCGGCGGTCGCATCCCCAATTATAGCCGGTGATCCCCATCGTCCATCATCCCGCCTATGTCGCGCCGGCGCCGGCGCGCTCCACCTATCGCTGGAACAAGAACGGCCTGATCCGCGACCTGTTGCGCGCCGAGGGCGATCGGCTTGCCTGGCACGAGCCCGAGCCGATGCCGCGCGCGTGGCTGGAGGCGGTGCACGATCCCGATTATGTCGACGAGGTGCTCACCGCCGCGGTGCCGGCGATGAAGACGCGACGGATCGGCTTTCCCGTCACGCCCGAAGTCGCCGCGCGCGCGCGCGTCGTGCCCGGCGGCACGTGGCTCGCCGCGCAGCTCGCGCTGCGCCACGGCTTCGCCGCCAATACCGCGGGCGGCAGCCATCATGCCCTTGCCGCGACGGGGGCGGGCTATTGCGTGTTCAACGACCTCGCGCTCGCCGCGGTGCGGCTGATCGAGGAAGGAACGGTGGAGCGGCTCGTCGTCGTCGATTGCGACGTCCATCAGGGCGACGGCACCGCCGCGCTGCTTGCCGGACGGCCGGGGATCGCGACCTATTCGATCCACGCCGAGAAGAACTTCCCCGCGCGCAAAGCCCGCTCGACCTGCGACGTCGCCTTGCCCGACGGAGTCGATGACGAGGCCTATCTCGCCACGCTCGCGCAGACGCTGACGCCGTTCCTCGTCGAGCATCGCCCGCAGCTCGTCCTCTACCAGGCCGGGGTCGATCCCTTCGCCGGCGACCGGCTCGGCCGGCTGTCGCTCAGTCTCGACGGGCTGGTCGCGCGCGAGCGGCTGGTGGCGCGGCTGACCCAGGGGGTGCCGCTCGCCAGCACGGTCGGCGGCGGCTATGGCGACGATGCGCTGGAGATCGCGCGCCGCCACGTCACCGCGATCCTGACGCTCGGTGCGGCGATCGCGCTGCGCTGACCCTTCCCCAATCGCACAAGCTGCGGCATGAGCGCGCGCGACATGCCTGCGGACACAGTACAGCAACGCGCCCTCGCCGCGGTTTTCCACCCGATGCTCGACCGGATCGACGCCGGGCTCGAGTGGGGCGCGATCGAATCGCGGCTGCCGGACGGCACCCACCGCCTGCTCGGCGGGCGCAAGCCGGGGCCGGTGCCGATCGTCACGCTGCACCGCTGGCGCGCGCTCGTCCGGCTCGCCACGGGCGGTTCGGTCGGCTGGTATCGCGCGTGGCGCGACGGCGACTGGTCAAGCCCCGATCCGGTGCCGTTGTTCGACCTGTTCATGCGCAACCGCGTGCCGCTCGCCGGCGCGGCGCGGGCCAATGGCGCATCGAAGCTGCTGCTGCGCGCCTGGCACCGCTTGCGCCGCAACCACAAGGCGGGCGCGCGGCGCAACATCGCCGACCATTACGACCTCGGCAACGATTTCTATCGCGCCTGGCTCGACCCGAGCCTGACCTATTCGAGCGGCCTGTTTGCGCCCGGCGATACGCTGGAGCAGGCGCAGCAGCGCAAGCTCGACGCGATCCTCGCGCGGACCGGGACGGTACCGGGCGAGACGATCCTGGAGATCGGCTGCGGCTGGGGCTCGTTCGCCGCGACCGCCGCGGCGGCGGGGCGGCGCGTCGCGGCGCTGACGCTGTCGACCGAACAGAAAGCGGCGGTCGATAGCCTCGGCCTGCCCGGCGTCACCGTCGCGCTCACCGACTATCGCGACGTCACCGGCCGGTTCGATGCGGTGGCGAGCATCGAGATGGTCGAGGCGGTCGGCCAGCGCTATTGGCCCGCCTATTGCGACACGCTGGCGCGCGTCCTCAAGCCCGGTGGCCGGGCGGCGCTGCAATATATCAGCATCGCCGACGATGTGTTCGACCGCTACGCCGGCAGCGTCGACTTCATCCAGCGCTATATCTTTCCCGGCGGCATGCTGCTGTCGGAGAGCCGCTTCCGCGCGCTCTGCGAGGCGCGCGGGCTGGCATGGACCGATCACCATGCCTTCGGCCTCGATTATGCGGTGACGCTGCGCCATTGGCGCGAGCGTTTCGACAATGCCGACCGGGCCGGGCTGCTGCCCGAGCGGCTCGACGCCCGCTTCCGCGACCTGTGGCGCTATTATCTGATGTATTGCGAAGGCGGCTTCCGCGGCGGTGGCATCGACGTCGCGCAGGTCACCTTGGTCAACGCGGGGTAGGGCGCGGTTCCCTGTCCGTGACCGACGGGCGCGGTTTGGTGCCGGGTTGAGGATGGTTCGCGCGGAGGCGCGGAGGGGTTCCGGTTGAAGTAGCGTTACGGGCCTTGCCCGAACGTGATGAAAGCTGAGGCCGAGGCTGAGCCGGCGGCGCCACAGTCTCCGCGCCCTCCGCGCCTCCGCGTAACCATAAGCCCAGCGCGCGAATGTCGGCGGTCGTGCTAGCCGACGCGCTCGCGATGCCCCGCGGGGAAGCCGGCGATCGCCAGCGCGACGATGCGCTCGGCCACCACCTCGGGCGGCTTGACCGACTCGGGCGCCTCGCCGGGATAGGCGCGCGCGCGCATCTTGGTGCGGGTCGCGCCGGGATCGAGGATCGCGGTACGGATCGCGCTGATCTCGGCGGTCTCGTCGCCATAGGCGCCGAGCATCGTCTCGAACGCCGCCTTGGACGCACCATAAGCGCCCCAATAGGCGCGCGGATCACGGCCGACGCTGGAGGTGAGGCCGATCACCTTGCCCGCGCGCGCCCTGCGCAGCATCGGGTCGAACGCCTGGATCAGCGCCACCTGCGCGCTGACGTTGAGCGTCAGCACCTGCGCCAGTTCCTTGGCGTCGATCGCCGGCACCGCGGCGAGACTGCCGAGCATCGCCGCGTTGAGCACGAGCAGGTCGAGCGCCTGCCAGCGCTCGCCGATCGCGGTGGCGAGCCGCGCGACGCTGTCGGTCTGCGTCAGGTCGAGCGGTGCGATCGTCGCCGAGCCGCCGGCGGCGAAGATCGTCTCCTCGACCGCCTCAAGGTCTTTGGCGGTGCGCGCGGTCAGCACGACATGCGCGCCGGCCGCACCGAGCGCGATCGCGGTGGCCGCGCCGATGCCGCGGCTCGCGCCGGTGACCAGCGCAAGGCTGTTCGCAAGCGGCTTGGTCATGGCTTAATTGACCCGCTCCGCGAGCATCGCGAATTGATCGACCGCGACGCTGTCGTCCTGGTCGGTCAGCGTCGTCGGATAATCGCCGGTGAAGCAGGCATCGCAATATTTCGGCCGGATGTCCGCCCGCTTCGCTTCGCCGAGCGCCTTGTAGAGACCGTCGATCGAAACGAACGACAGGCTGTCGGCATGGATGAAGTCGGTCATACCACCGAGGTCGAGCTTGGCGGCGAGCAGCTTGGCGCGCTCGGGCGTGTCGACGCCGTAGAAGCAGCTGTGCCGCGTCGGCGGGCTGGCGATGCGCATATGGACCTCCGCCGCGCCGGCATCGCGCATCATCTGCACGATCTTGAGGCTGGTGGTGCCGCGCACGATCGAATCGTCGACGAGGATGATGCGCTTGCCCTTGATCAGCGCGCGATTGGCGTTGTGCTTGAGCTTGACGCCGAGGTGGCGGACCTTGTCGCCCGGCTGGATGAACGTGCGCCCGACATAATGCGAGCGGATGATGCCGAGTTCGAACGGAATCCCCGATTGCTGCGCATAGCCGATCGCCGCCGGCACGCCCGAATCGGGGACCGGGATGACAAGATCCGCCTCGACCGGCGTCTCGATCGCGAGTTGCGCGCCGATCTCCTTGCGGACGGTGTAGACCGACTGGTCGCCGGCGATCGAATCGGGACGGCTGAAATAGACCCATTCGAAGATGCACGGCCGCGGCGCCATCGGCGCGAACGGACGGACCGAGCGGATCTCGCCATTCTGGACGATGACCAGTTCGCCCGGCTCGACCTGCCGTTCGAAGGTCGCGCCGCACACGTCGAGCGCCACCGTCTCCGAGGCGAAGATCACCGCGCCGTCGAGCTTGCCCATCACCAGAGGTCGGATGCCGAGCGGGTCGCGGCAGGCGATCATCCCCTCGGGCGTCATCACGACGAGGCTGTAGGCGCCCTCGATCTGCTTGAGCGCATCGATGAAGCGATCGAGCAGGGTGCGGTAGTTGGAGGTGGCGACGAGATGGATGATCGTCTCGGTGTCGCTGGTCGACTGGAAGATCGAGCCGCGCCGGATCAATTCGCGGCGCAGCTTCATCGCATTGGAAATGTTGCCGTTATGCGCGACCGCAAAGCCGCCGCTCGCCAGCTCGGCATAGAGCGGCTGGACGTTGCGCAGCGCGGTCTCGCCGGTGGTCGAATAGCGGACGTGACCGACCGCACAGTCGCCGGGCAGCGCCCGGATCACGTCGTCGCGATCGAAATTGCCGGCAACATGGCCCATCGCGCGATGCGTGTGGAAGTGGTGACCGTCGAAGCTGCTGATGCCAGCCGCCTCCTGGCCACGGTGCTGGAGCGCGTGCAGGCCGAGCGCTACGAGCGCCGCGGCGCTGTCGCTGCCGGATACACCGAATACGCCGCACTCTTCGCGCAGCTTGTCGTCTTCAAACGGATGGGTCGTCAGCATGGTGGCGGGGGCTCACATCGTGCGGGTGGCCATATAGGAGCGCATTCCGCGTTTGTCGCGTATTTGTAATGTCTAAAATCGAACCGATTGCCAGGCGGCACGTTCTGGGCGCCGAAGGAGGCCGACATGGCGAAGGATCACGGCGCGCAGATCAAGGACGACACGCTCTACGAAGATCTGCGCGAACAGGGCGCGTCGAAGGAGAAGGCGGCGCGGATCGCCAATGCCAAGGCGGCGGGGACGCTCGACCATCCGGGCGGCACGCTCGAGCAGCGCAGCAAGGCCGACCTGCTCGAGGAAGCGCGCGAGATCGGCATCAGCGGCCGCTCGACGATGAACAAGGCGGACCTCGTCAAGGCGATCCGCAACCACAAATAGCCGGGAAGCCACCGCAAATCCCGCTTGCGGGATCCTTCGCGAACGTCCGCGTCATCAGCCGGTGTCACATGTTCCTGCGGTAGCAGGAGCCGAGGGTTGCGTGCAATGACTGCTCTTCGCTGTCGCAAGCCCGGGCGCCTGCTTGGGCAGGGGCATCGGCGCGGCATCGGCAGCAATCGCACGTCGCGGCGGCTTATCGATCGCTGCCGATCGCCAGGCGGCGGCTATTCGAGGATGGTCGAGGGAAGGCGGACGGACGCGAGGTTGTGGTAGGCTGGGCGGCCGGCATGTCCTTGCGGCGGACGCCGGTCAGGTCTGGCGGCCCGGCCGGCGTCGGTGCCGCGACCGGCGTCGCGGCGGCGACCGGCGTGGCGGTGAGCAGCACCTGCTGCTTCATGCACTGGCGCTTGTCGGGGCGCGGAGTGCGCGCGCAGTTCCACAGCGTCCGCTCCACCCCGGCCTCGCGATCGCGCAGATAGCTGAACGTCATCGCCGCGACCTGATCGGGGGTGAGCGGCGCGGCGGCCGGCGTCAGCGCCGCGTCGCTCCAGGCGGAGAATTTGCACAGCTTGCGCTCGCCGCACGCCTTGGCGGCGATCGTCGGATAGAGTTCGGGCTGCAGGCCCCAGGGCAGGGTGACGAAGAAGCTGTCGGCATCCCCTGCGGACGGTGCGAACGGCACCGATTCGCCGGGCGTCCCCTCCGCCGCGATCAGGCCGAGCGCCGCCGACGCCTCGAGCAGCGCCGCATCGGCATCGGCGAGCGCCGCGCCGGTCTTGTGCGCATCGGACAGCGGGGCGAGCTGCGCGATCACCGGCTCGCCGGCGGTGACCCGGCGGGTGAAGGCGGCGGGCGTGCCCCACCAGCCGGTCCAGCGGAAGAAGAGGTGGCTGTGCACCGCCGCGACCTTGTCGAGGCTCGCCTGCCAATAGGGCACCACCCAGTCGGTATGGTAATGCGTCGCATAGCCGACCGGGCGATAGACCGCGCCGTTCAGCGCCAGCGTCGCTACGTCGCGCGCGCGCCGCCAGGCGTCGGCGCTCGGGCTCCAGCGGGTCAGCGCGCGGTCGCAGGCGAAGCTGAACTGGCAGCCGGTGGTGCGTTCCTGCCCCTCGAAGATCACGCCGCACACCGTCTTGGGGAAAGCGGGATGGCGCAGGCGGTTGAGCACGACCTGCGCGACCGCGCGCTCGCCCTCGGCATCGTCGCCCGCCTCGTAGAGCACACCGGCGGCAAGGCAGTCGGTGGCGCGGGCGCGATCCTCGCCGCCGCCGGCGAAGCGGAACGGCCGCGCCGCCGGATTGGGCAGGTCGGAGAAGGGGATGCTCGCGTTATACGCCTTGGCGTCGTCGGGCGACAGGTCGATGAAGCGCACCGGCTCGACCGGCGGCAGCTCGGCGGGCGGCACGACGCGACGCTGCGGCACGACCGGAAGGCGCGGCTTGGGGATCGCAGGCGGGTGGGTGACGACGAGCGCGGGCACGGCGACCGCGAGCAGCGCGGTCGTCGTCAGCACCGCGCGCAGCCACAGCGGGCTGCGCGACGTTATGGGCTGGCTCACTGTTCGGGCAGGAAGTCCGGCACCGACAGATACCGCTCGCCGGTATCATAGTTGAAGCCGAGGACGCGGACGCCGTCGGGCAGGTCGGGCAGTTTCTGCAGGATCGCGGCCAGCGTCGCGCCCGACGAGATGCCGACGAGGATGCCCTCCTCGGTCGCCGAGCGGCGCGCCATGTCCTTGGCGACCGCGGCGTCGACCTCGATCACCCCGTCGAGCGCCTGGGTGTGGAGATTGCGCGGGATGAAGCCGGCGCCGATCCCCTGGATCGGGTGCGGTCCCGGCTGGCCGCCGGCGATCACCGGCGAGGCGGCGGGCTCGACCGCGAACACCTTGAGGTCGGGCCATTCCTTCTTCAGCGTCTCGGCGACGCCGGTGATATGGCCGCCGGTGCCGACGCCGGTGATGATGACGTCGATCGGCGAATCACGGAAGTCGTTGAGGATCTCCTGCGCGGTGGTGCGGACATGGACGTCGATGTTGGCGCCATTCTCGAACTGCTGCGGCATCCAGGCGCCGGGCGTCTGGTGGACGAGTTCGAGCGCCCGCTCGATCGCGCCCTTCATGCCCTTTTCGCGCGGCGTCAGGTCGAAGGTCGCGCCATAGGCGAGCATGAGGCGGCGGCGTTCGAGCGACATCGACTCAGGCATCACCAGGATCAGCTTGTAGCCCTTGACCGCGGCGACCATGGCGAGGCCGACGCCGGTGTTGCCGCTGGTCGGCTCGATGATCGTGCCGCCGGGCTTGAGGTCGCCATTGGCCTCCGCCGCCTCGACCATCGCCAGCGCGATACGGTCCTTGATCGACCCGCCGGGGTTGGAGCGTTCGGATTTGATCCAGACTTCGGAATCAGGGAACAGCTTGGCGACGCGGATGTGCGGCGTGTTGCCGATCGTGTCCAGGATGGTGTTGGCCTTCATGGCTTGGCTTCTCCGTGGCTAGGTTCGGTCTGTAACATGTCGGGCGGGTCGAAGGTCCGCGCGCGGCGCAACTCGGGGAACAGGCGCGCCCACAGCAGGGTGACGATGATCGCGGCGACGCCGCCGAAGGCGACCGCGCCGACCGGGCCGAGCAGCGACGCCATCAGCCCGCTCTCCGCCTCGCCGAGTTCGTTGCTCGCCGAGATGGTGAGCTGCGACACCGCGCTCACCCGGCCGCGCATCGCATCGGGCGTGTGGAGCTGGATCAGCGACTGGCGGACGTAGACCGACACCATGTCGGCGCCGCCCGCGACGATCAGCGCGGCGAGGCTCAGCGGGAAATAGCGCGACAGGCCGAAGGTCAGCACCGCGACCGCGAAGACGACGCTGGCGATCAGCATCTTGACGCCGACGTTGCTGTTCATCGGCCGGAACGAGAACCAGATCGAGGTGGTCACCGCGCCGATCCCCATCCCCGCGGCGAGAATGCCGAGGCCGTGCGCGCCGACGTGGAGGATGTCGCGCGCGTAGATCGGCAGCAGCGCGGTGGCGCCGGCGAGCAGCACGACGAACAGGTCGAGCGTGATCGCGGCGAGCACCAGCCGGTTCTGCCGGACGTAGCTGAACCCGTCGAGGATGCGGGCGAGCGGCCGCCGGTCCTTCTGCGCGGCAGGTTGCGGCACCGGCCGGATCGTCATCATCGTCGCCACCGCGAGCGTGAACAAAGCGGTGATCGTCGCATAGGCGACATGCGGGTGGATGGCGTAGAGGATGCCGCCGACGCTCGGCCCGACGATCGCGCCCAATTGCCACGCGGTCGACGAGATGGCGATCGCGGTCGGCAGGCTCTCGCGCGGCACCAGATTGGGGGCGAGCGCCGAATAGGCCGGGCCGGAAAAGGCGCGGGCGACGCCGACCAGCACCGCCGCGACGAACAGCGCCGGCAGCGTCAGCGTGCCGAGATAGGTCAACACGCCGATCATCGCCGCGACCAGCGCCAGCAGCGCGGTGGTCGTCCGGACGATCCAGCGCCGGTCGACCGCATCGGCGACGAGCCCGGTGATCGGGGTGAGCAGGAACAGCGGCACGAACTGCGCCGCGCCGATCATCCCGAGCAGGAACGCCGCCTGGCGCACGTCCATCGTCTCGCGGGCGAGGCCATAGACCTGCCAGCCGATGACGATCGCCAGCGCGGTCTGCGCGACGGTGCCCGACAGGCGGGACAGCCAATAGGCGCGGAAGTTGGCGATGCGGAAGGGGTGGGTGGCCATGTGGCGCGCAGCTTTGCCGCGTGCCGCCGCCGAGGGCAACACAGATGCGCGTGCCGGCGGCTAAGTCGCGGACGCGCCCGGATGCGTCCGCTTGGCACGGCTGCGGGCGGCTCGCTATAGGCGGACCATGTCCGACCCGCGCGAAACCAATCTCGTCCTCGATCCCAAATATGATGCCGCCGGCCTCGTCACCGCCGTGGTCACCGACCGGGGCGGCGCGCTGCTGATGGTCGCGCATATGAATGCGGAGGCGCTCGCCGCGACCCAGGCGAGCGGCGAGGCGACCTTCTGGTCGCGCAGCCGCGCGCGGCTGTGGAAGAAGGGCGAGACGTCCGGCAACGTGCTGCGCGTCGTCGAGATGCGGATCGACTGCGATCAGGATGCGCTGTGGATCATCGCCGATCCGGCCGGCCCCGCCTGCCACACCGGGGCGACGAGCTGTTTCTATCGCCGCATCGTCGGCGACGGCTTGCAGCCGGTCGCATGACGCGGGCGGTCGCGGCGCTGGCGCTCGCCGCGCTGCTCGCCGGCTGCGGATCGCCCACGCCGACGGTGACGGATACGCCGGGCAGCCGGCTCGAACGCGCCGCGCTGCGCGCCGGGCTCGTCGCCGATCCGGCGAGCGGCGATCCGGTCGGGTCCTGGGCGGCGGAGACCGATCGCCTGTGCATCGTCCCGCAGGACGGCGGCGCGCTGCGCATCGGCGCGGTGATCGACTATGGCGAGGGGCAGGGCTGCGCCGCCGCCGGCGTGGCACGCCGCCGCGGCAGCGATCTGGCGATCGCCTTCGGGCCGTGCCGCTTCGACGCGCGGTTCGAGGGCGACCGCATCGTCTTCCCCGCCGCTCTGCCCGCCGGCTGCGACCGATATTGCACCGGCCGCGCGACGCTCGACGCGCTGACGGTCGAGCGGCTCAGCGCGTCGCGTGCCGAGGCGGCGACGCTGCGCACACCGTCCGGAAAGCGGCTGTGCACCATGGGAGAGTAGGTTGACGTTGACGTAAACGTGACGTAACGTCCGGCCATGGCCTCGTCACCTGCTTATGCCGTGATCGAACATCGCCACGATCGCGATCATTTCACCATTTCCGATCTCTGCGAGGAATTCGGCGTCACCGCGCGCGCGTTGCGCTTCTATGAGGACGAGGGGCTGATCGGCCCCGAACGCCGCGGCACGCAGCGTATCTATTCGCATCGCGACCGGGCCCGGCTCGCCTGGATCCTGCGCGGCAAGCGCGTCGGCTTCAGCCTGGGCGAGATCCGCGAAATGATCGACCTCTACGATCTGGGTGACGGTCGCCGTCTCCAGCGGCAGGTCTCGATCGACCGCTGCCGCGCGCGCATCGATCTGCTCGAACGGCAGAAGCAGGACATCGATGCCGCCATCGCCGAGCTCACCGAATTCGTGGCGGTCGTCGAGGCCGTCCATATCGCCGACACACAAGGATAATCGGATGCCCCAATATACGCCCCCCGTCCGCGACACGCGCTTCATCCTCGATCACGTCGTCGGCTTGCAGAACTATGCCAACCTGCCCGGCTTCGACGCCGCGACCCCCGACGTGGTCGAGGCGGTGCTGGAGGAGGGCGGCCGCTTCGTCGCCGAGGTGCTGTTCCCGCTCAACCAGTCGGGCGATCAGGAAGGCTGCACCCGGCACGAGGACGGCAGCGTCACCACGCCCAAGGGCTTCAAGGACGCCTATGCCCGCTATGTCGAGAGCGGCTGGGCGACGCTGGGCAATGCGCCCGAATATGGCGGGCAGGGCATGCCGCACGTCGTCTCGATCGCCTTCCAGGAATATATGATTTCCTCGAACATGGCCTTCGCCATGTATCCCGGCCTGACCCATGGCGCGATCGCCGCGCTGATCGCCAAGGGCAGCCCCGAGCAGCAGGCGATGTACGTGCCCAAGATGGTGTCGGGCGAATGGGGCGGGACGATGAACCTGACCGAGCCGCAATGCGGCACCGACCTCGGCCTGATCCGCACCAAGGCGGAGCCGCAGGCGGACGGCTCATACAAGATCACCGGCACCAAGATCTTCATCTCGGCCGGCGAGCACGACCTCACCGACAATATCATCCACCTCGTGCTGGCCAAGACCCCCGGCGCGCCGGACAGTTCGAAGGGGATCAGCCTGTTCGTCGTGCCCAAGGTGATGGTCAACGACGACGGCAGCCTCGGCGAACGCAATGCGGTGACCTGCGGCTCGATCGAGCACAAGATGGGCATCCACGCCAATTCGACCTGCGTGATGAACTATGACGGCGCGACCGGCTGGCTGGTCGGCGAGGAGATGAAGGGCCTCGCCGCGATGTTCATCATGATGAACGCGGCGCGGCTCGGCGTCGGCCTGCAGGGGCTCGGCATCGCCGAGGTCGCCTATCAGAATGCGGTGCAATATGCCGGCGACCGCCGCCAGGGCCGCGCGCTGACCGGCCCCAAGCAGCCGGAGGAGAAGGCGGACACGCTGTTCGTCCATCCCGACATCCGCCGCATGCTGATGGAGGCCAAGGCGTGGACCGAAGGGCTGCGCGCATTGTGCCTGTGGGGCGCGTTGCAGGTCGACCTGGAGCATAACGGCGCGGACGAGGGGGAGCGGCAGCTGGCGGGCGATCTGATCGGCCTGCTCACACCGGTGATCAAGGGCGTCGGCACCGACAAGGGCTATGAGATCGCGACCAATGCACAGCAGGTCTATGGCGGTCACGGCTACATCGCCGAATGGGGCATGGAGCAATATGTCCGCGATGCCCGGATCGCGATGATCTACGAAGGCACCAACGGCGTGCAGGCGATGGATCTCGTCGGTCGCAAGCTGGCGCTCAACGGCGGTCGGGCGGTGCAGGCGTTGTTCCGCATCGTCGCCGAGGAAGCCGGCGCGGCGGAAGGCGACGAGGCGACCGCGGCGATCGCCGGTGCGCTCAAGAAGGCGCTCGGCGAACTGCAGGCGGCGACGATGTGGTTCATGGCCAATGGCATGAAGAACCCCGAACATGTCGGTGCCGGCGCGGTGCCGTACATGCATCTGATGGGGATCGTCGCGACCGGGCTGATGTGGCTGCGCATGGCCAAGGCGGCCGCCGGGCTCAAGGCGGCGGGCGAGGGCGATGCCGCCTTCCTCGACGCCAAGCTGGTCACCGCGCGCTTCTTCGCCGAGCGGATCGTGCCCGATGCCGGGGCGCTGCGTCGCAAGATCGAGGGCGGGGCGGACAGCCTGATGGCGCTGCCACCCGAGATGTTCCGCGCGGCCTGATCGTCCGACCGGTCGGGTCGCCCGCAGCGACCCGACCGCGTTGCTGCAACCCGGACTTGCCGCGCGACAAGGCAAGCTGCTTTGCCAAGCCGGCGCCGCCTCGCCGAAATGCCTTTCCCCAGTGAGGACAAGGCTGTGGCTGACCCGCTTTCCGACGTAATGCCGATCGCATTTCCGCAGCAGCTCGACCGCGTCGTCGACGGCCTGCGCGAGGCGCGGGTCGCCTGGCGCGCCGCGCATCCCAACAAGGCCGAGCAGGGCAGCCGCTTTCCGTCGCGGCAGGCGCTGAAGCGGATCGCCGGCGAACTCGGCACCGCGCTGTTCCCGCTGCGCCTCGGCCCGTTGGAACTGACCGCCGCCAACGAGAATGCCTTCATTGCCGCCTCGCTCGAATCGACCCTGTCGCAGCTCGCCGCGCAGATCGATCTCGAGCTGCGCTATCGGAGCGACGGTGACTCGACCGCCACCGCCGCGACGAGCGAGCGGCTGACCGGCGCATTTGCCGCGGGCCTGCCGGCGCTGCGCCGGTTGCTCGATAGCGATGTCGAGGCCGCCTATGACGCCGACCCGGCGGCGCGCAGCGTCGACGAGGTGCTGCTCGCCTATCCCTCGTTCACCGCGATCATCCATCATCGCATCGCGCATCTGCTCTACCGGCTCGGCGCGCCGCTCGTCGCGCGCTTGATCGCCGAGATCGCGCATGCCGGCACCGGCATCGACATCCATCCCGCCGCGACGATCGGCCGGCGCTTCTTCATCGATCACGGCACCGGCGTGGTGATCGGCGAAACCAGCGTGATCGGCGATCGCGTCCGGCTGTACCAGGGCGTGACGCTGGGCGGCGATCCCGATCTGTTCGGCGACAAGGCGGGCACGCCGCGGCATCCGGTGGTCGCCGACGATGTCGTCATCCACGCCAATGCGACGATCGTCGGCCGCGTCACGATCGGGGCGCGGGCGCGGATCGGCGGCGGCGTGTGGCTGCGCCGGGACGTTCCCGCTGACACCGCGGTCGAGGCGCCGCCGCCCGTCTTCCACGCCTTGCCCGGTGTGCCGTGACGCCGCTTGCGCTGCGCCGGCAACCATGACTAGGCTGCTGATATGACGGAAAATGCAGCGACCCACCGGCTCGGCGAAGCGCTCAACCACCTGCACGCCTTCGCGGCGACCTTCGCCAGCGGCGACTATGTCGACGAGGCGAGCGCGCTGACCGCCGACGATCTGCGGCTGGTGCTCGACACGCTCGAACGCGTGCATGGCATCGTCAAGGCGCAGCCGGCATCGTGAAGCGCGAGACGACCAGCGATATCGGGGCGATGATCGCCACCGCGCTGTTCCTCGCCGGCTTTGCCGGGATGATCTACGCTTTGGGCGTCAAGATCGACCTGTTCTGATCGGCGCGGCGATGGAGCTGGATGTCCTGATCGTCGGCGCCGGCCTGTCGGGGATCGGGGCCGCCTTCCGGTTGCAGGAGCGCGCTGCGCCGTACCGCTATGCGATCTTCGAGGCGCGTGACGCGATCGGCGGCACCTGGGACCTGTTCCGCTATCCCGGCATCCGCTCCGACTCGGACATGGCGACGCTCGGCTTCCCCTTTCATCCGTGGCGCGGCGGCGACGCGATCGCCGGGGGCGAAGCGATCCGCGACTATATCCGCGAGACGGCCGCGGCCTTCGGCATCGACGCCAAGGTGCGGCTGCGGCATCGGGTGATCGCGGCGGACTGGTCGTCGGCGCAGGCGCGCTGGACGGTGCGCTATACGGCGGACGGTGTCGAGCAGCAGCTTCATTGCCGCTTCCTGTTCCTGTGCGCGGGCTATTACCATTATGCCAGCGCGCATGCGCCGGACTGGCCGGGGCGGGAGGCGTTCGCCGGCCCCGTCATCCACCCGCAATTCTGGCCGGAGGATCTCGAGGTCGCGGGCAGGCGCATCGCGGTGATCGGCTCCGGCGCCACCGCGGTGACGCTGCTGCCCGCGCTGGTCGCGCGCGGCGCCGCGCAAGTGACGATGGTGCAGCGCTCGCCGACCTATATCGTCGCGCAGCCGGCGACCGATGCGCTCGCCGCCCGCCTGCATCGCTGGCTGCCGCGGCGGGTGGCGGCGGCGGCGGTGCGGTGGAAGGCGATCGGTTATGCGGTCGCGACCTACGGCCTGTCGCGGCGCTGGCCGGGCCTGCTCAAGCGCCAGATCGCGGCGAGGCAGCGCCGGTTGCTCGGTGACGCATTCGATATCGCGACGCACCTGACGCCGCGCTACGATCCCTGGGACCAGCGGCTTTGTCTTGCGCCGGACGGTGATCTGTTCGCGGTTTTGCGCGACGGGCGCGCGGCGATCGTCACCGACACGATCGAGTCGCTGCGGCCGGACGGCTTGGCCTTCACCTCCGGCAGGACGCTTGCCGCCGATATCCTGGTCACCGCGACCGGGCTCAACCTCCAGGTGATGGGCGGCGCCCGGCTCAGCGTCGACGGCGTCGCGGTCGAGCCGGGCGAGCGACTGATGTACCGCGGCGCGATGCTCGCCGGCGTGCCCAATCTCGCCTTTGCGGTCGGATATACCAACGCCTCGTGGACGCTGCGCAGCGACCTCACCGCGCGCTTCGTCCGCCGGCTGCTCGACCATATGACGGCGCGCGGGCTGGCCAGCGCCGTGCCCGTGCCCGCCGACACCGAGGCACCGGACACGCCGATTCTCGATCTCAGCTCGGGCTATATCCAGCGGTCCGCGCATCTGCTGCCGCGGCAGGGCAGGCGCGCCCCGTGGCGCGTCCATCAGAATTATCTGCGCGACCTGTGGTCGTTCCGCACCGGTCGGATCGACGACGGCGTGCTGCGGTTCACGCCGGCGGCAGATAAAGCCGGGTAACGCGTCCCGGATCGGACGGACCTATGTCGCGCTGCCGTTGACCGGACGGGCGGTACGGCATTCCGCCTCGGCCTTCCTGCGCCATGTCCCGGTCCTCGTCGCCCTGCTTCTGATCGCCTTCCGTCGCCGCGCGCGTCGCCGTGCAGCGATCGGTCGCGCCGCCCTTGGCGAAGGCGAGGTCATGTGTCTCCCGCCTGTGTCGCCGGGCTCGAGCATCCGGCCAGCATCACGCCAAGTCCAAGGCCAGGCCATCGCCTCCCGAACGCCCTGTATCGATCAGACGCCCGACCCGTGACGCAGCGACCGCCGCGTTCGGCGCCGTCATCGCGCCTACGAGCCTCGACGCGCCGGAGACGGTCCCGGAGATTATCGGATGAGGGAGGAGCCACCCGTCCCCTTTTCTGACAGGCAGTCTCGTCGCACGTCAGCCGGCCGGCGAGATGACCGCGCGCGGGACGAGCCGCGCGATCTGAGATCGGTCATGCGTCCTTCCCGCCTAATTCTGGAAGGGCTGGATCTTGTTGTTGCCACGCCGCACCAGGGCATTGTTGGTGTCGTCGCCTTGCTTTTCGAGAACGGCCGCCCATTCGGATCGGCTATGGCATATGCGCCGGGGCAATATGCTGCCCGTGCTTTGATCCTGCCGACAGACTTTCCTGTTCCGGTTGTTCTCGTGGTCGGCGGCGGGTGTGGTTTGGGCAGCAAAGACCATGGCGATGGCAGCCGTCAGCGCTTGAGCGATCATGATGTCCTCCCTGCTGATGAGAGGCTAGATCGGATCGATGGGTAAGCCACGCTGACTCTGATCCATCCCGTTTGTGACGCGATCGCTGGGGCGGGGATGCTGAAGGTCTCATAGGGAGAAGTGGTTGGTGATGCATGCTGACGAACTGAAGGCGATACGCAAGGCGGCCGGGTTATCCCAGGCCGCACTCGGCGAAGCGATCGGCATGGCGCGCGAGGCGGTCGGCGCGATGGAGCGGGGTACGGCGCCGATCGAGACCCGCACCGAGCTGGCGGTGCGCTATGTCACGATGCGCCCGCCCGCCGCCGCAGCCAATGATGACGCGGGGGCCGCGGGGGCCGGGGATCGCGCGCTGGTGTCGCTTGCCGAGGCGCTCCGCCCCCTGCTCGGCGAATGGTTCGCGCCGCGGTCATCGTGACGGCGAGGGGCGCTGCGGCGGTCGGAGTGAATGCGTTGGTGGGCCCGGCAGGACTCGAACCCGCAACCTAGCCGTTATGAGCGGCCAGCTCTAACCATTGAGCTACAGGCCCCACCGCTGCGCAGCGCTAGCGCAACCGCCGGCAAAGCAAAAGTGCCGCGGGCGCGGCGCGCAGCAAAAAGGGCGCCCCGTTGCGGGAGCGCCCTTCGAGATCGTGCGACAGCATGATCGGGGCGTCGGCAGATCGCCGACGCCGGCCGATTACATGTTGTCGGCCTTGGCCTCGGCTGCGTCACGGACGTTGTCCGCGGCGGCGTTGGTGTTGTCGGCAACGTTCTCGAGCGCGGCGGCAGCGGCGGCGTTCGAGGTGTTGTCGGCAAGCGCGTCGATGTTGTCGGCCTGCGCTTCCATGTTGTCGGCGAGCATGTCCCCGTTGTTCTCAACGGCGGCCGCTTCAGGCGACTTGTGGCAGGCTGCGACGGACATCAGGCCGGCGGCAGCGAGAACGAAAGCGATCTTCTTCATTCGGTTGCTCCCAAGCAAAGCAAAGCAAAAATCGCGGCCGGCCCGATCGCCGTCGCGAGACAGCCCAAATACCGCACGACTCCCCCCGGTCAATCGGGAAATTCATCCGGCCGAAAGGTTCCGCCGCATCAGCAACTCAGCGTCGCGGCGTCACCGGACCGATCTCCTCGGGGGCGTTGGCGACCACCGCGAGCATCGTCGTCCAGGCGGCGACGTTCTGGCGGAGCTGCTCCGGATCGATCCGGTCGAGCGTGTCGTCGGGCGTGTGATGCGTGTCGAAATAGCGGCTTCCGTCCTGGTTGAGGTCGATCGCCGCGACCCTGAGCGCGAGCGTCGGACCGACGTCGGTGCCGTCGCCGCCGAGGCCGGACCCCCGGCCGATGCCGAGCGGCGCGAGCGCGGTCTGCAGGCGATCGGCGACCGGCTTGGCGCTGTCGGGCAGATTGACCTCGAACCGCCAGATGCGATCGGCGCCGAAATCGCTTTCACCGGCGGTGGCGTGGCGTTCGCCGCCATGGACGCGGGCATAGTCCTTGCCGCCATAGCCGCCCGGCTCCTCCGCGCCGAACCAGACGACGCGGATCGTGCGGCGCGGCCGCGGTCCGTCGAGCAGCCGCTTGGCGGCGGCGGTGGTGATCGCGACGCCGCTGGCATCGTCGATCGCGCCCGTGCCGAGGTCCCAGCTGTCGAGATGCCCGCCGACCAGCACGACGCCGGCCTTGGGATCGCTGCCGGGGACTTCGGCGATGACGTTGCCCGAGGTGCCGGTGCCGGCGAAGCGCGGCGTCAGTACGAGCTTCAGCGAGATCGGCTTGCCGCGGTCGGCGATCCGTTCGAGCAGTTCGGCATCGCTGACCGACAGCGCCGCCGCCGGGATCGGCGCGACGCCGGCGGGGAAATCGGTGACGCCGGTGTGCGGATTGCGGTGGTGATCGGTGCCGATCGACTTGATGACGATCGCCGCGGCGCCCTTGCTCGCGGCGAGGGCCGGGCCGACGAACCGCGCGGGGCCATAGGCGCCGTAGCTCGACCCGTCCTGCGTCGGCTGCATCGCATTGCCGACATAGACGATGCGGCCGCGCACCGCCTCGGCGGGGGCATTGGCGAACTCGCCATAGCTGCGGAACACCACCACCGGCGCGGTGAGGCCGGCGGCGGGGGTGGCGCCCGAATTGCCGAGCGCGACCAGCTTGAGCTGCTGCGGGAAGGGGGCGATCACCTCGGCGCGCTCCTCGCCGCGCAGCCACACCGGCATCTGATAGGTTTCGACGTGCACGTTCTTGAAGCCCAACGCCTTGAGCCGCGCGACGCCCCAGCTGCGCGCCCGCGCCTCGGCCTCGGTCGCCGCGAGCCGCTGGCCGACCTCGGTGGTCAGGCCCTCGACGATGTCATAGGCGAGGTCGTCCTTGAGCGCCGCATCGCGCAGCGCCGCGACCTTGGCGTCGACCGGGGCGGGAGTCGGCGGCGCCTGGCGCTGCGCCGACAGCGCGGTGGAGGAGGCGAGGGCCAGCAAGGCCAATGCGATGCGCGTCATTCGTGGAATATCCCCTGTCCAATCAATGCGCCCCGGGTGTGGGCGAAGCCGCGGGCAAGCACAAGCGGCGGACCGCGGCGGCATTTGCACGCGCGTCGCCGGATCGCTACATGCCACCTACGAATTTCCCGTACCTTCGATCAGGAGCCGTCGGCACATGGCCGTCCAGTATACCTACGTCATGAAGGGTCTGACCAAGACCTTCCCCGGCGCGAACAAGCCCGTCCTCAACAACATCCACCTGCAGTTCATCCCGTCGGCGAAGATCGCGATCATCGGCCCCAACGGCGCGGGCAAATCGACGCTGATGAAGATCATGGCGGGGATGGACCCCGATTTCACCGGCGAGGCCTGGGCGGCGGAGGGCGTGCGCGTCGGCTATCTGGCGCAGGAGCCGCAGCTCGATCCGAGCAAGGACGTGATGGGCAACGTCAAGGATGGCGTGCGGCCGGTCGCCGATCTGGTCGATCGCTTCAACGCCATTTCGGCGGAGATGGGCGATCCCAAGGACGATACCGATTTCGACGCGCTGATGGAGGAGATGGGCGATCTCCAGGCCAAGATCGACGCGGTCGACGGCTGGTCGCTCGACAGCCAGCTCGAACAGGCGATGGAGGCGTTGCGCTGCCCGCCCGGCGACGCCGACGTCAGCCGCCTGTCGGGCGGTGAGAAGCGCCGCGTCGCCCTGTGCAAGCTGCTGCTCGAAAAGCCCGACATCCTGCTGCTCGACGAGCCGACCAACCACCTCGACGCCGAAAGCGTGTCGTGGCTGGAAAATTACCTCAAGGAATATACCGGCAACGTCATCCTGGTGACGCACGATCGCTACTTCCTCGACAATGTCGTCAACTGGGTGCTCGAGCTCGATCGCGGCCGCTATTACACCTATGAGAGCAACTATTCGGGCTATCTCGAAAAGAAGGCGAAGCGGCTCGAGCAGGAGGAGCGCGAGGAAGCCGGCAAGCAGAAGGCGATCGCCGACGAGCTCGCCTGGATGCGCCAGACTCCCAAGGCGCGCCAGACCAAGTCGAAGGCGCGTATCCGTGCGTTCGAGGAGCTCATGGAGAAGCAGGAGAATCGCGTCGCCGGCAAGGCGCAGATCCTCATCCAGATCCCCGAGCGGCTCGGCGGCAAGGTGATCGAGGCCAAGGGACTGACCAAGGCCTATGGCGACAAACTGCTGTTCGACAATCTCGACTTCACGCTGCCGCCGGGCGGCATCGTCGGGGTGATCGGCCCCAACGGCGCCGGCAAGTCGACCCTGTTCAAGCTGATCACCGGGCAGGAAACGCCTGACTCCGGATCGATCGAGGTCGGTTCGACGGTCAAGCTCGGCTATGTCGACCAGAGCCGTGACGATCTCGATCCGAACAAGAACGTCTGGCAGGAAATCTCCGACGAGCTGGAGGTCTTCCGCTTCGGCAAGCAGGAACTGGGCACGCGCGCCTATGTCGGCGCGTTCAACTTCCGCGGGCCGGACCAGCAGAAGAAGGTCGGGCAGCTGTCGGGCGGTGAGCGCAACCGCGTCCATATGGCCAAGATGCTCAAAGAGGGCGGCAACGTCCTGCTTCTCGACGAGCCGACCAACGACCTCGACGTCGAGACGCTGCGCGCGCTCGAGGAGGCGCTGGAGACCTTCGCGGGCTGTGCGGTGGTGATCAGCCACGATCGCTTCTTCCTCGATCGTCTCTGCACGCACATCCTCGCCTTCGAAGGCGACAGCCACGTCGAATGGTTCGAGGGCAATTACGAGAGCTACGAGGAAGACAAGCGCCGCCGCCTGGGCGACGCCGCCGACCGGCCGACCCGCCTCGCCTACAAGAAGCTGACGCGCTGATCCGGGAAGGGGCGGCTCGGCGGGCCGCCCCAATCTTTTATAGGCCGGTGGTATCGATCGTCAGGCGAGGGATGGTCAATGCGGTCAGCGGGTCGCCAAAGTTTGATTGCGCTTTGGTCCGGTAACTGGCGCCGGCAGGCTTTGCCATCTGATGGACAGTCTTTCCGGTGACGTCGAATACCCAATATTCGGGAATACCACCCTTGGCGTAAAGCCGCTGTTTGCGACCGAGATCGAGCTGCACGGTCGTATCGGCGATCTCGACGACGAGTGTCACACTCGCTCCGGGAACCGGGCCATCCCCGTAGGCATCCGACGTCAAAATGATGTCCGGGCGGGGGAGGTCGTGATCCGATACGGCAACCGACCCTTCGATGCCGACGAACAGCGTCGACCCTATCGCTTCGAGGGCCCGGCGGAGGCGATAGGCGCACTCGCTCTTGGCCATCATGTGCGGACGATATTCCGCGTTCACGTAGATCAGCTCCCCCCCGATGAGCTCGACCCGGCCATAATCATCGAAGGCCCCGCGCCGATATAAGAGATCGACGTCGGCTATACGAAGCGGCACGCGCTTACGTACCGGAGGAGGCGCCGCGAGCTGTCCCATCGACTCCGAATATAGAGCATCCGAAGCGCGGCCGCTACCGCACCCGCTTGACGAAGATCCGCCCGTCCTCGCGGCGTTCGGTCTGGAAATTGGGCACCGCCTGGATCAGGTCGGACAGGCGCTGGTAGCCGTAATTGCGCGCATCGAAGCTCGACCGGTTGCCGGCGAGCTGGCCCATCGCCGACAGGCTGACATAGCCCTTCTCGTCGCGCTTCACGGACTGATAGGCGTCGATCAGCAGGGCGATCAGCTCGGGGTCGATCGGCTTCTTCGCCTTGGGCGCGGCGATCGACGGCGGCAGCGATTCGCCAATCGGCACGTCGACGCTCGCCGGCTTGGCGGGGGTGGCGGTCGCCTCGGCCTTGGCGTCGCTGACCAGTGCGTTGACGTCGATGAAACGGGTGCACGCCTGTTTGAACGCCTCGGGCGTCTTGGCGTTGCCGAAGCCGTAGACGGGGATGCCGTCCTGGCGGATGCGCATCGCCAGCGGCATGAAGTCGCTGTCCGACGACATGATGCCGAAGCCGCCGATGCGACCGCGGAACAGCAGATCCATCGCGTCGATCGTCATCTTCATGTCGGTGGCGTTCTTGCCCTTGGTCAGGTCGAACTGCTGCTGCGGCTCGATGCCGTGCTTGACCGTCATGTCGCGCCAGCCCTTCAGCGCGGGCTTGGACCAATTGCCGTAGACGCGGCGGATGTTGACCGTGCCGAGCTCGGCGAGGACGGTCAGCACCGGGTCGATCGCATGCCAGGAGGCATTGTCGGCATCGATCAGCAGGGCGATGTTGCGGGTGTTGTCGTCAGCCATCCGCCCGGCCTAACAGAGGCTTGGCGCCCTCGCCAGTCGCTCGCGCAGCGGCCGCCGTCCGGGGCGTGGCGCTGCTTCGTCACGGATAGGCGATGGCGACGACCTCATATTCCTTCTCGCCCGCCGGCAGCAGCACGCGGCGCAGGTCGCCGACCGTGGCGCCGCGCAGGGCGCGTGCGATCGGCGCGTTCCAGCCGACGCGGCCGGCACCGGCCTCCGCCTCGTCGTCACCGACCAGGGTGAGGACGCGTTCCTTGTCCTCCTCATCGGCGATCGTCACCGTCGCGCCGAACCAGACGCGGCTGCGATCCTCGGCGCGGGCCGGATCGACGACCTTCGCCGCCTTCATCCGCTTCGCCAGCCAGCCGAGCCGGCGGTCGATCTCGCGCAACCGCTTGCGGCCGTAGATATAGTCGCCATTCTCGGACCGGTCGCCATTGCCCGCCGCCCAGGCGATCGTCTCGACCAGCGCCGGCCGTTCGCTGCCGAACAATCGGTCATATTCGGCGCGCAGCACCGCATAGCCCGCCGGGGTGATGTAGTTCGGCCGTTGCTCCATCCCGCTCAGCCCGGACGGCCCTTGCCGAGATACCAGCTGGCATTGGCCGGCCCGCGGCTCTTCGCGCGCGCCGGGTTGATGAGATCGTAGACCACCGCATTCTCGATGACGCGCTGCACGTAATTGCGCGTCTCCTGATAGGGGATCGCTTCGATCCAATCGACCATGTCGACCGCGCCGGTGCGCGGGTCGCCATTGGCGCGCAGCCATTTGTTCACGTTGCCGCCGCCCGCGTTATAGGCGGCAATGGCCAGCGGATAGCTGCCATAGATATTGAAGATCCGCTGGAAATAGCTCGACCCCAGCATGATCGACAGATTGGGGTCGGTGGTCAGCGCGGCGGGGTCGTAGGCGATGCCGATCTTGCCCGATTGTTCGCGCGCGGTGGCGGGCATCAGCTGCATCAGTCCGCGCGCGCCGGCATGGCTGACCGCGGTCTTGTCGAACTGACTCTCCTGCCGCGCGATGGCGTGGATCAGCGTCCAATTGTCCTCGTAGCCCGCCGGCACCGCGACGGTCGGGAAGCCGGTCGCCGAATAATCGGTGAGGCCGTTCTGCATCGCACTGCGCCCGACCAGCACGCCAAGATCGGGGCGACCGATCTGGGTGGCGAGCTCGGCGGCGAGCAGGTGGTCACTGGCACTGGTCGCGTCGGCGGCGATCTGACGGATGAAGGCGGTCTGGTCCTGCCACTGGCCGATCTGGCCGAGGAACCGCGCGGCGCGCACCGTCTCACGATTGGCGAAGGCCTGCCGGACCTCGGGCGCGATCGCCGGCGTGCCGATCGCGGGCGGCGCGACCAGCGGCTTGCCGGTGCGCTCGAGCGCGAGCTGCCCGTAGAATTGGTCGCGATAGGCGCCGGCCTCGGCGAAATAGGCGGTCGCCTCCGCGCTCTTGCCGGCAGCCTCGGCGGCGCGGCCGGCCCAGTAGAAGCCCTTGGCGCGCGTCTGCGGCGCCTGGCTGCCGCGGCCATAGCGTTCGAACATCACCATCGCATCCGCCGGGCGGCGCAGCTGCTTCATCGCGGTCTGCCCGGCGAGCCAGACGAGGCTCGTATAATCGTCGCGCTCGCCATAGGGCTTGGCCGAGACGTCGGTGCCGGCGGGATAGGCATCGTCGACCTGCCGCGCGATGTCATAGGCGAGCTGGTACTGGCCGTCCGCCGCGGCGGCGCGGGCGTTGGTCAGCAGCACCTCATACCAGGGTTCGACCGCCCCCGGCTGCGACGTGAGCGCGCGCGTCCGGGCCAGCCAGGCGCGCGCGGTCGGCGAGGCGCCCGAGTTGCGCAGCCACACCGCACGATCGGCGATATAGCCGGGATCGCTGGCGAACTGATCCTGCGTCCGCATCGCCAGATCGGCGGCGTTGGCGGCATTGGAGCGGAAGGCGAGCCGTGCCTCGAACACCGGGCGGCGCGCGGCGCTGGTATAGGCGATCTGCCGGGCGGCGACGCCGGTCGCATTCTGCCACAGCAGCGCGTCCATCCGCGCGTCGTGATCGTCCGGGGTCAGCGCGCCGGCGAAGCTCGACAGGATCGTCGCCTCGTCGGTGGCGGACAGGCTGCCCTTGCGCCACGCTGCGCGCGCCGCAACCTGCGCCTCGCTGCCGCGGCCGACCGCCTGCAAGGCGCGCGCCTGCGCGACGAGGCCGGTCGCCGACTGCGGCGGGAAGCGGGTGAAGAAAGCGATGACGCTGGTCGGCGAGGCGTTGACCGCCTGGCGCTCGGCGGCGCGGCGGTTGGCGGTCTGGCTCGGCCAGCCGGGATGCGCCATCAGGAAGCCGGCATAGCTGTCGAACGGCAGCGCGTCGGTCTGCTGGATCGTCTTCCACTGCGCGATGGCTGCGGCGATCGCGCCGTCGGCGGGGGTACGCGGCGCCTGCGGCGACATGTTCGCCATCTGCGTGCGATAGCGTTCGAGCGCGTCGCTGGTCGGACTGCCGGTAGTCGGATTGCCGGTCGCCGGCTGCTGTTGTACGGGCGCGCCGGTCACCCCGGCGAAAGCGGCAAGAAGGATCGTAAGCGGCAGATTGGCTGGGTGCATGTGGACATCATAGGGCGCGGACCCGTATCTGTCCTGAACGAAAACCCCGGTCCGCCGCATCAGGAGCCCGAAAAGTCCCATGTTCTCTGGTTCCATCCCTGCGCTGGTGACGCCCTTCGCCGCCGACGGCACGTTCGACGAAGCAGCTTACCGTAGTCTTATAGAGTGGCAGATCGGCGAGGGGTCGGCGGCGCTGGTGCCGTGCGGCACCACCGGCGAGGCCGCGACGCTGACCGCCGACGAGCATTTCGCCATCGTCGCGATCTGCGTCGATCAGGCGGCCGGCCGGGTGCCGGTGATCGCCGGTGCCGGATCGAACGACACGCAGGTCGCCGCCGCCAATGTCGTGCGCGCACGTGAAGCGGGTGCCGATGCGGCGCTGATGGTGCCGCCCTATTACAACCGGCCGAGCCAGGAGGGGATCTTCCAGCATTTCGCGCGGCTCGCCGAACAGGCGACGCTGCCGATCGTGCTCTACAACGTCCCCGGCCGCACCGTCACCGATATCCAGCCGGCGACGCTGATCCGGCTGGTCACCCACTTTCCGGAGGTGTTCGTCGCGGTCAAGGATGCGAGTGGCGCGATCGCCCGCGTCTCCGCGCACCGCGCCGGTTGCGGCCCCGATTTCGTCCAGCTCTCCGGCAACGACGATATGGCGCTGGCGTTCAACGCGATGGGGGGCACAGGCTGCATCTCCGTCACCGCCAATGTCGCGCCGCGGCTGTGCGCCGACTTCCAGGCGGCGTGCCAGCGGGGTGATTATGCCGCGGCCCTCGCCTTGCAGGATCGGCTCTATCCACTGCACGACGCGCTGTTCACGGACGCGTCGCCGGGCCCGGTGAAATATGCGATGACGCGGGTGCGGCCGGGCTTCCCCGATGGTCTGCGCCTGCCGATGACCTGGCCGTCGGAGGCGTCGCGCGCCGCGGTCGATGCGGCGCTTGCGCATGCCGGGCTGGCCGGCTGAGGGCAGGGGCGCGCGCAATCGTCGCGCGCCCGCTTCCCCTTGCCGCTAACTGCTCCTACATCGCGCGATAATGTCGCGTCCCAAACCCGCCACCTTCGACAAGAAGAAGATCGTCGCCGAGAACCGCAAGGCGCGGTTCGAATATAGTATCGACACCGTCTACGAGGCGGGGATCGCGCTCACCGGAACCGAGGTGAAGAGCCTGCGCTTCGGCGAGGGCAGCATCGCCGAAAGCTATGCCGAGGTGCGCGACGGATCGGTCTGGCTGGTCAACGCCAACGTGCCCGAGTTCAGCCACGGCAACCGTTTCAACCATGAAGCGAAACGGCCGCGCAAATTGCTGCTCCACGAACGCGAGATCAACAAGCTGCATGGCGCGGTCGCGCGCGAGGGGATGACGCTCGTGCCGCTGAGCGTCTATTTCAACGGCCGCGGGCGCGCCAAGGTCGAACTCGCGCTCGCCAAGGGGCGCAAGGATCACGACAAGCGCGCCGCGATCAAGGAGCGCGAATGGAAGCGCGAAGCCGGGCGCATCATGCGCGACCGCGGCTAGGGGCAGACGCGCGGTCCATGCTGCACAAGAGCGTCGCCTGGTGTCGTCGCAACATGCCGACGCGCGAATCGATGGAATCCAACCGTATGCTCCGCCCGGTCGCGCATCGCGTGATGGAGCCCGGCCTATGGCGGTTCAACCGGCGCTCGGTGCCGCGCGGCGTCGCGCTCGGCATGGTCGCGGGGTTCCTTTTTCCGGTCGCCCAGATCGCCATCGCCGCGCTGTTCGCGCTGCCGTTCCGCGCCAATGTGCCGGTCGCCGCGCTGACCACCTTCATCACCAATCCGCTGACCACGCCGTTCCTCTGGTTCCTCGCCTATCGGATCGGCGCGTGGCTGCTGCACAGCGATGCGCCGGTGATCGCCCAGCCGGTGGCGGAGGCGACCGACTGGCTGCATCGCCTGACCGGCGCGCTCGGCTGGCTGTGGGACAAGGGGCCGGCGTTCGCGCTCGGCCTGGTCGTGCTGACCACGGCGTGCGCGCTGCTCGGCTATGCGCTGTCGGCGCTCGGCTGGCGGCTGTGGATCGCCCGCAAATGGCGGCACCGTCCTGCGGCGAACCGCATTTGACGAGACCGATCAAGCCTTTACAAGATCGCCGCATAACACAGCAAGGTTGGGGGATTATCGATGCGTAAACAGCTACTTGCGGCGCTGCTGCTGGCGTCGGCAACGACCGGCGCGGTCTATGCGCAGACGGGCGCCGGCACCGCCGCGGCACCGGCGACGGGCAAGCCGAAGCTCGGCGACTTCGGCGTCGACCTTACCGCGATGGATCGCGCGGTCGCGCCGGGCGACGATTTCTACAATTATGTCAACGGCGCGTGGATGGCCCGTACCGAAATCCCGGCCGACCGTTCGAGCTGGGGCGGCTTCGCGATCCTGCGCGACCTGTCGGACCAGCGCACCCGCGCGGTGATCGAGGGCGCGGCGGCCTCGCCGGGCAGCGATCCGGTGTCGACCAAGATCGGCGACACCTATGCGACCTTCATGGACGCCGCGGCGATCGAATCGGCCGGCGCCGCGCCGCTCAAGCCCTATCTCGCCAAGATCGCGGCGATCCAGAGCCAAAGCGACCTCGCCAAGGCGTTCGGCGAGGCGACGATGCACGGCATCGACGTGCCGATCGGCGCGGGCGTGCAGCAGGACCTCAAGGATAATACCGTCTATGCGGTCTATCTCGGCCAGGGCGGTCTCGGCCTGCCGGACAAGGACTATTACCTCAAGGACGACGCCAAGTTCGCCGAGGCGCGCACCAAATACGTCACCTACATCGCCGACATGCTGCGCATGGCCGGCCAGCCCGATCCGCAAGGGTCGGCGCAGCGCATCTACGATCTCGAAAAGCAGATCGCGACCGTCCACTGGGACCGCGCCGAGCTGCGCCAGGTCGAGAAGGGCTATAACCCCGCACAGGTCGCGACGCTGGCGCAGACCATGCCCGGCTTCGACTGGCAGGCGATGCTCGCCGCGCAGGGACTCGGCGCGCAGACCCGCGTCATCGTCGGCCAGCCGTCGGCGCTGACCGGCATCGCCAAGATCGTCGCGGCGACGCCGATCCCGGTGTGGCGCGAATATATGGCGTTCCACACCATCTCGAACGCCGCGCCGTTGCTGTCGTCGAACTTCGTCAACACGCAATTCGCCTTCTACGGCACGACGCTCAACGGCACGCCGCAGCTCAAGGAGCGGTGGAAGCGCGGCGTCGATCTCGTCAACGGCAGCCTCGGCGAGGCGGTCGGCCAGATCTACGTCCAGAAATATTTCCCGCCCGACGCCAAGGCCAAGGCCGACGCGCTCGTCCACAATCTGATCGTCGCGATGGACGCGCGGCTCGCCAAGCTCGAATGGATGGCGCCGGAGACCAAGGTCAAGGCGCGCGCCAAGCTCGCCGCCTTCACGCCGAAGATCGGCTATCCCGACAAGTTCCGCGACTATACCGCGCTGCGCGTCGTCAAGGGGGACGTGCTGGGCAATGCCGATCGCGTCGCCGAATTCGAATATAACCGCCAGCTCAACAAGATCGGCAAGCCGGTCGACCGCAGCGAATGGTTCATGACGCCGCAGACGGTCAATGCCTATGCCAATCCGCTGATGAACGAGGTGGTCTTCCCGGCCGCGATCCTCCAGCCGCCGTTCTTCGATCCCAACGCCGATCCGGCGGTGAACTATGGCGCGATCGGCGCGGTGATCGGGCATGAGCTCAGCCACCATTTCGACGATCAGGGCCGCAAGTTCGACCCCAAGGGCAATTTCGCCGATTGGTGGACGCCCGCCGACGTCCAGCGCTTCACCGCGCTGACCGACAAGGTCGTCGCGCAATATGGCGCCTACGAGCCGATCCCCGGCAGCCACGTCAACGGCAAGCTGACGCTCGGCGAGAATATGGCCGACCTCGCCGGCATCAACGTCGCCTATGACGCCTACAAGCTGTCGCTCAAGGGGAAGAAGGCGCCGGTGATCGACGGCTTCACCGGCGACCAGCGCTTCTTCATGGGCTTCGGTCAGGTCTGGCAGACCAAGGCGCGCGAGGCGTCGATCAAGAACCAGCTGACCACCGATCCGCATACGCCGGGCCAGTGGCGCGCCTATGTGGTCCGCAATCTCGACGCCTGGTATCCCGCCTTCGCGGTCAAGCCGGGGCAGAAATATTATCTCGCCCCCGCCGACCGTATCAAGATCTGGTAATCACTCCGCCTTCCGCCGCCCGCTCGATTGCCCGAGCGGGCGGCGTTTTCTTTTCGGGAGCTTGCATGAAGTCCTTCCTCCTCGCCGGTCTGCTCGGCGCCACCGCGATCGCCGGCATCGTCCACGCCCAGTCGACGCCGCCGGCCGCGACGCCCGCCGCCGGCAAGCCCGAACTCGGCAGCTTCGGCTTCGACACCGCCGGCATGGACCGCAGCGTCGCGCCGGGTGACGATTTCTACGGCTATGCCAACGGGAATTGGGCGAAGACCACCGCCATCCCCGCCGACAAATCGAGCTTCGGCGCGTTCGACGTCCTCGCCGATCGCTCGCGCGACCGCACCCGCGGCATCCTCGAGACGGCGGCCAAGACGCGCGGCTCGAAGATCGGCACCGCCTATGCCACCTATCTCGACACCGCGACGATCGAGAAGAAGGGGCTCGCCCCGATCAAGCCGTGGCTGGCCGAGATCAAGGCGACGACCAAGGCCAGTTACTCGACGCTGGTCGCCAAGGCGGCGCGGCAGGGGGTCGGCACGCCGTTCGGTACCGGCGTCGGCCAGGATGCGAAGAACCCGGAAGTCTATATCGTCGGCGTGCGTCAGGCCGGGCTCGGCCTGCCCGACCGCGATTACGATCTCGATGCCAAGAACGCCAAGGAGAAGGCGGCCTACGAGGCGCATATCGCCAAGATGTTCACGCTCGCCGGCGAACCCGATGCCGCGGCGCGCGCCAAGGCGATCGTCGATTTCGAGACGCAGATCGCGCAGGTCAGCTGGACGCGGATCGACAGCCGCGACGCCAACAAGACGTATAACAAGACCAGCCTCGCCGACCTGACCCGCAGCGCCCCAGGTTTCGACTTCGTCACCTATCTCAAGGCGCTCGGGACGCCGGTCGACAGCCTCAATGTCAGCCAGCCGTCCGCCGTCACTGGTATCGCCCGGCTGATCGCCGCGGCGCCGATCGCGGTGTTGCAGGACCAGATGCTGATCCGCAGCCTCGACGATTATGCCGACGTGCTCCCCGCCGCCTTCGATGCCGAGCAATTCGCCTTCTACGGCACCGTCCTGTCGGGTACGCCGCAGCAGGAGGATCGCTGGAAGCGTGCGGTCGGCTTCACCACCAGCGCGCTGTCCGACGAGGTCAGCAAGGTCTATGTCGCGCAATATTTCCCGCCCGCGACCAAGGCCGCGGCCGACCAGCTCGTCAAGAACGTGCTGTCGGCGATGGGCACGCGCATCGACAAGCTCGACTGGATGGCGCCGGAAACCAAGGTCAAGGCGCATGCCAAGCTCGCCGCCTTCACGCCCAAGATCGGCTATCCCGACCGCTGGCGCGATTACGGTGCGCTGCGCATCGTCGCCGGCGACGCCTTCGGCAACGAACGGCGCGCCGCGGAATGGCGTTACAATTACAACATCGGCCATCTCGGCAAGCCGCTGCAGCGCTGGGAATGGGGCATGACGCCGATGACGGTCAACGCCTACGCCAATTTCGGCATGGTCGAGATCGTCTTCCCGGCGGCGATCCTGCAACCGCCGTTCTTCGATCCCGCCGCCGACCCGGCGATCAACTACGGCGGCATCGGCGCGGTGATCGGCCACGAACTCAGCCATCATTTCGACGATCAGGGCTCGAAATATGACGCACACGGTCAGCTCACCGATTGGTGGACGCCGCAGGACGTCGAGCGGTTCAAGGCGCTCACCGCGCAGCTCGTCGCGCAATATGACGCCTATGAGCCGCTGCCCGGCATGCACGTCAAGGGCGCGCTGACGCTGGGCGAAAATACCGCCGATCTCGCCGGCCTGTCGGTGGCCTATGACGCCTATAAGAAGTCGCTGGGCGGTCGCGAGGCGCCGGTGATCGACGGGATGACCGGCGACCAGCGTTTCTACCTCGGCTGGGCGCAGGTGTGGCGGCGCAACTATCGCGAGGCCAATCTCAAGCAGCGGCTGATGACCGATCCGCACAGTCCGTCGCAGCAGCGCACCTGGGTCGTCCGCAACCTCGATCCCTGGTATGCGGCCTATCAGCCGGCGCCGGGTGGAAAACTCGTGCTGACGCCGCAGCAGCGCGTCCGCATCTGGTGACCGCATCGCTTCCTTCCCCGCCCGTCGCGGGGAAGGAAGCGATCAACACCAAGTGCTTGACCTAAGCCATCCGATCCCGCGATGACGGCGGGACGATGGCATCGTCCCCGATCCCCGAGAATCCCGCCCGCACCGCCGCGCTGATCGCCGGCGTCATCACCATCGCCGCCGCCGCGCTGATCCTCAGCGTCGTCGGCAGCCTCGTTGCCGCGGCGGGATTTTTCGCGGTCGGGATCATCGCGGTCGGCGTCGTCTTCGCCTGGCGGCTGCTCGGCCCGCGCCATGCCGGCGAGTCGCGCGCGATCGACTGGGAGTTCACCCGCGCGGTGGCGCAGGCGAGCAGCGACGCGGTGGCGATCACCGATCGCGCCGGGCGGCTGGTCTGCGCCAATGACGCCTATGAGGCCTTGTTCGCCGGCTTCCCGACGCCGCCCGGCCTGCCGCTCGATCAGGAGGGCGTCGCGCTGCTCGGGAATGCCGGGCGGATCGCATGGCGCGAGGGCAATGGCGTCGTCCGCAACCTGCAGGTCGGCCTGCAGCGCGTCTGCGCGCGGATCACCCGGGCCGGGGACGAGGGCGACATGCTCGTCTGGCGCTTTTCGGTGATCGAGGAGCACGACGTCGCCGCCTCGACCGAGGCGCTGATCGCCGGGGCCACCGGCGACAGGCTCGGCGGGGCCGGCGTGATGGCGGCGCTGATCAGCCCCGACGGCCGGGTGCGCGCCGCCAATCGCGTGCTGGCGCAACGCGCGCTCGGCAGCGGCGGGCAGGTCGAGGGGCGCGATTTCGCCCGGCTGCTGATCACCGACAGCCGCGGCCTCGTCCGCTTCGAGCGCGAGGGGCTCGACGGCACGCCGCTGCGCGTCGTCCAGATCCCCTTCCTCGATGCCGAGGATGCGCCGGTGCTCGTCGCCCTGCTCGACGACGAGGATAGCGCACCGGCGATCGGCGCCTCCGCCTCGGCGCATGTGCGCAGCCTCGTCAGCCTGATGCCGTTCGGCATGGCTCTGGTCGATCGTGAGGGCAAGTTCCTCCAGATGAACGACGCCTTCATCCGCGCCGCGGGAGTCGAGGCGCGCACGCCGCCGCTCTATCCCGGCGATCTGGTGGTGCGCGAGGACAAGGCCGCGGTCGCCGATGCGATCCGTCGCTTCGCCGGCGGTGCGACGCATTCCTCCGACATGGCGGTGCGGCTCAAGAGCCATCCCGAGGAGCCGGTCGCGCTGACCATCGCCGGCGCGCGCGGGCTCGGCGATGCCGCGGTGCTGCTCAGCCTCAAGGACAATAGCGAGGAGAGCCGGCTCAAGCGCGAGGTGGCGCAGGCGACCAAGATGCAGGCGGTCGGCCAGCTCGCCGGCGGCGTCGCGCACGATTTCAACAATATCCTCACCGCGATCATCGGCCATTGCGACCTGATGATGATGCGCCATTCGCCCGGCGACAGCGATTACGACGATATCCAGCAGATCCGCACCAATTCGAACCGCGCCGCCAGCCTGACGCGGCAGCTGCTCGCCTTCAGCCGCCAGCAGACGCTGCGTCCGCAGACGCTGCAACTGCCCGACGTCGTCGCCGAGGTCTCCAATCTGCTCAAGCGGCTGATGGGCGAGCAGATCCGACTCGACGTCACGCACGGCCGCAATCTCGGTGCGGTGCGCGCCGATCCGGGGCAGCTCGAACAGGTGGTGGTCAATCTCGCGGTCAATGCGCGCGACGCGATGCTGGCGCACAATCCCGGCGGCGGCGGTACGCTGACCATCCAGACCAAGTCGGTCACCGCCGCGGAGGTGCGCGCGATGGCGTCCGACATCCTGCCCGTCGCCGATTATACCGCATTGGTGGTGAGCGACGAGGGCGGCGGCATCCCGCCCGAGGTGCTGCCCAAGATCTTCGAACCCTTCTTCACCACCAAGGAGGTCGGCAAGGGGACAGGGCTCGGCCTGTCGACCGTCTATGGCATCGTCAAACAGTCGGGTGGCTGGATCTTCGCCGACTCGAAGCCGGGGCAGGGGGCGACCTTCACCATGTATCTGCCCGTCCACGCCGCCGGCACCGTCACCCGCGTCGCCGCGACGCGGCCGAACGCCAAGCCGGTCGAGATGTGGGGCACCGGCACGATCCTGCTCGTCGAGGACGAGGATATGGTGCGCGCCGTCGCCGAACGCGCGCTGACCCGGCAGGGCTATACGGTGATGACCGCGGAGAATGGCGAGGCGGCGCTCGAGCTGCTCGACCGCAACGGCCGGCCCGATCTGCTGATCAGCGACGTCGTCATGCCGACGATGGACGGGCCGACGATGGTCCGTCAGGCGCGCGATCGCTATCCCGACCTGCCGATCATCTTCATGTCGGGCTATGCCGAGGAGCAGCTGCGCCGCTCGATCGACCTAGACAACGTCGCCTTCCTGCCCAAACCATTCAGCGTGCAGCAGCTCGCCGAGGCCGCGCGCGACGTGCTCATCGCCCGATAGCAAAAGGGCGGGGTTTCCCCCGCCCTCCCGGCTTACTTGTCGAAGATCGCGCCCCAGCGGTGGACCGGACGGTCCTTCCACAGACCGCGGTGATAGGCGTCCGACGCGAGCAGCGGCATCACCGAACCCGCCTCGGCGAAGACCATCTGTTCGATGCCGGTGTTGACCTTGCCCCAGCTCGCCGCTTCCTGCAGCGTCGAGGAGGAGCACGCACCGTCACGCACGTCGGCGACGGTGATCTGCACCGCATACTTGTGCACCTGGACGTCGTCGTGGCCGAGGATCTCGGCGCAGACGACGGTATCCTGGATGAAGTTCTTCGGCACGCCGCCGCCGATCATCAGCAGGCCGGTGGTGCCCGCCTGGATCTTGATCTCGGTCAGCTCGCGGAAGTCGGCGACCGCGTCGATCATCAGATAGGGACGCCCCGCCTTGGCGGCGTCGACCTGATGCTTGACGAGGCCGAAGCCCGCCGACGAATCGACGAATGCCGGGCAGAAGATCGGCACGTCATGCTCATAGGCGAGCTTGACGAGGCTGTTGTCCTTCTTGCCGTGCTCGACGAGATACTTGCCCATCTCGCGGATGAAGGCGCGGCTCGAATAGGCCTTGGGCTCGAGCGACTCGGCGATCTCGAAGATCGTGTGGTCGACGTTCTGGAGCGCTTCCTCGTCGATATAGGTGTCGTAGATGCGGTCGATGTAGAGCGAGCGCAGCGTGTCGTCGTCGGGGATTTCCAGCGCCTGATAGTGCTTGTGGCCGAGGCCCTCGAAGAAATCCATGTCGACGATGGTCGCGCCGGTCGCGACGATGCCGTCGACCATGTTGTTGCGGACCAGCTCGGCATAGAGGTCCATGCAGCCGCCCGCCGAGGTCGAACCGGCGATGACCAGGAAGATCGAGCAATCCTTGTCGGCCAGCATCTGGTTGTAAATGTTGGTCGCGCGGCCGAGGTCGCGGCTGGTGAAGCTCATGTCGGCCATCGCATCGACGATCGGGCGCGCGTCGAAGCTCTTGATGTCGATGTGCTTGACCTGCTTGGACAGCAGCTCCGCCTTGCGGGTGTCGTTGATCGGCGCGTTGGCGCCGGCGGTCTTGGTCAGGGTGTCGGTCATGGTTCGCCTTTGGCTATCCAGCCGTCGTCGTTCAACATTGGGGACGCGGAAACCCAGGGCCGCTCCCCCCGCCGAGGCGAGGGGAGGGAAGACAATCGGTTATAGCGTTGAGGTTACAGCTTTACGACGTTGTTCGTGCGGACGTCCGCGGTTTCGTCGTCGCGATAGACCGAGAGCATCGGCTCGTCGCCGGCCAGCAGCGTGTCACCGGTGCCGAAGCCGTTGAACGCGGTGCGCATCGCCTGGCCATAGGCGCCGAGCATGCCGATCTCGAAATAGTCGCCGGCATTGGTGTCCGCGGGCAGCGGAAACGGGCCGGCCATATAATCGAGATCGTCGCAGGTCGGACCCCAGAAGGCGAAGTCCATGTCGCGCGCGTCCGATTCCGGCTCGCGCAGCAGCTGGACCGGATATTTCCAGCCGATATGCGCCGCATCGAACAGGCTGCCGTAGGCGCCATCGGTGATGTACAGCTCGTTGCCGCGCCGCCGCTCGACGCGGACGACGACCGAGGCATATTCGGCGCACAGCGACCGGCCCGGCTCCGCCCAGAGTTCGGCCGAATAGCTGATCGGCAGGCTCTCGAACGCGCGATGGATCGTCTCGAAGAAGCGCTCCAGCGGCGGCGGGGTCATGCCCGGATAGGCCGAGGGGAAGCCGCCGCCGACGTCGATCACGTCCACCGTCACCGCCGCCTCGACGATGGCGGCGCGGGCGCGCTCCATCGCATTGGCATAAGCGTCGGGCGACATTGTCTGGCTGCCGACGTGGAAGCAGATGCCGAGCGCGTCCGCCACCTGGCGGGTGGCGATCAGCAGGTCCTTGCTCTCACCGGGGCCGACGCCGAACTTCGAGCCGAGGCTGAGCTTGGCATATTCCGACGAGACGCGCAGCCGCACGCAGAGCGTGAGATCGGTCGCGCCCTTGGTCGCCCGGACGATCTTCGCCAGCTCTTCCATGCTGTCGAGTGAGAACGTCTTCACATCGTGGACGAAATAGGCCTCGGCAATCGCCTCTTCCGACTTGACCGGATGCATGAAGCAGCAGGTCGCCGCCGGCAGCGTCGCCTTGACCAGGCGCACTTCCGCGATCGAAGCCGTATCGTAATGCGTGATGCCATTGTCCCAGAGAACCTGCAGCAGATCCGGGCTGGGGTTCGCCTTGACCGCATACATCGAGCGGCCCGGAAACTTCTCGACGAAGAAGCGGGCGGCGCGCGCAGCGGCGTGCGGGCGAACGAGCGTGACCGGATCGACCGGACGGCTCTTGGCGATGTCGATGCCCGTGGTGCCGGTGAGGGGACGGGCGGTCGAGAGGGGCGCTAACCCCAGCGCGCTATGGTGCTTGGCCAATTCAAGGGACCTCCAATTGCCTTTCGGCATACGGTGACAAAAGCTGCCTTGCGGTTGGAAGTCCCATGGGGCAGCGGAAGCGCGATTTATGGTCGTCGGCCCCCCATGTAAAGTGGGTTGGCGCATGAAAGGACGAAAAGTGACGTTTTTGCGACAGCCGACGGCGGCAGGGGTCCGGGACGCCGCGGACAAGGTCGCCCGCATCCTTCCGCCGACCCCCATTTTTGCTCGCGAAATCAACGGCTTGAATGTGACGTTCAAGGCCGAATCGGTGCAGCCGATCGGCGCGTTCAAAATCCGCGGCGCCTGGCATCGACTGACCGCGCTGGACGAAGAATCGCGGCGCCGCGGCGTCGTCGCTTTCTCGTCGGGCAATCATGCGCAGGGGATCGCCTGGGCGGCCCGGCGGCTGGGGATCGCGGCGACGATCGTGATGCCCGCCGATGCGCCCCGCGCCAAGCTGGAGGCGACGCTCGCGCTCGGCGCCGAGGTGGTGCGCTACGATCGTGCCGGCGAAAGCCGCGAGGCGATCGCCGCGCGACTCGCCGAGGCCCGCGGCGCGACCCTGGTGCCGAGTTTCGACGATCCCTGGGTGATCGAGGGGCAGGGCAGCGCCGGCATCGAAGCGGCGGCGCAGATGGCGGCGCTCGGGCTGCCCGCGCCGACTCAGCTGGTGATCCCCTGCGGTGGCGGCGGCCTCGCTGCCGGCGTCACGCTGGCGCTGCGCGACGCCGCGGTGACGGTGGTCGAGCCGGAGGGGTGGGACGACATGCGCCGCAGCCTGGAGGCGGGATGGATCGAGCCCGTCGGCACCAATCCGCCGCCGACCGCCTGCGATGCCTTGCAGACGCAGCGCGTGTCGCCGCTGACCTTCGACGTGCTGGCGCGACGCGGCGCGACCGGCGTCGCGGTCAGCGAGGCGGAGATCGCGGCGGCGCAGCGCTGGGCGGCGGAACAGCTGCGGCTGGTGATCGAGCCGGGCGGCGCGGTCGGACTGGCGGCGGTGCTCGCGGGCAGGGTGACGGGTACATCGCTGCTGGTGATCCTGTCGGGCGGCAACGTCGATATGGCGGCCTATGCGCGGGCGATCGGCTGACCGGTCACAGGGCCGAAGCGTCGAACGGGCGAGGGGGCGCAGCGGCGCCCAGCGAGGCTCGACACGGCAGCCGAGTCGCGGCACCATCCCGCGATGCAAGGTCTTCTTCTCTCGATCGCCAAGGCCGCCCCGGCGATTGCGATGCTCGGCTGCTTCGCCTGCCTGATCGGCGGCGGCGCGCTGCTCGCCCGCGGTGGCGATCGCAAGAAGGCCGTGCTGCTGCTGGTGATGGCAGCGGTGCTGCTCGGCAATGTGGTGATCTGGCAGATGTAAGCCGCGAGTCGGGTCGATGCCAGCGGGTTGCTGATGCCGCCTCCGGAAGAATATCGTCCATCTGAACAATGCTTTCGGCCGACGCCACCGAAATGGACGCTGATAGGCTTTGCCTTGTTGGAAAATGTTGCTGATATGTTCCCGCCGTAACCCAGCGAGGTGACGGCATGCACTTATCGGTTGAGGAACGAAGACGAGCGATTTCGAGATGGTTACGGACGGGGCTTTTGCCCGTTGCGAGATTGGCGGGCGGACTCGAGCTCAAGTTCAATCCCTATCACGATCCACGTAACGGGCGGTTCACGTTCGCGACCGGCATCGGAGCGGGGATCGAAGAGCATTATGGCGGGCAGGGGCCGCGGCTTGGCCGGGGCGGCAACAGCCGAGCTTTTGAAGACCCGATGACGGTCGAGCAGGCGTTTCCCGAACTGCATGGTCCACTGTGGAATGGTATCCAAGCCTTGGCGCAATCGACGCTGGATCTATTTGGACCGGCGGCAGAAGCGAAAATCAATATACTGGATAACAGATCCAAAGAAGTATTAGGCGAAATTAAGAAATTAGATCCTAATTTCGTTTTTCAAGAAATCCGTTCTCCACAGCCCAGTGTGGAGGCGAGTGCGGCCAGGTTGGATGACCTCATGATGTGGCGGGCAGCGACTTATCTTCGAAAGACAGGCAATTTCGAGCCGCTAAAAGCCGCGATGATGGTTCGAATGCAACGCGAGATTGATCAGGCAAATGAAGAGGGCGAAAAGTTGCAAAAGGCCGGTAAATTGCCCTCACACGGCGTGAATGATCGGATGAAGCTTGGCAATTACGTCGATCAAAGGGTTAGGAGGAACATCAAAGACGCTATGAATTGGTACGGTATCAAGGCTGCCTCACACGGGCGTGTCCGGATAAACCGACGACTCTATATCGACGGACAAGGTCGTTCGTATGGTATCCCTGATGTTGTGATCGACGATCTGGTTATCGAAGGAAGCCTGCAAAGGAAGACAATGAGGATTCCTCAGCTTCGAAGATTTGCTAGGGGCGTCCCAAAGCCACGCCATGTCGCAGTAGTAACGCCGTCCGAGGCTGGCTCCGCACATACCTATGTTTACAAGATACCATGAGGAGATAGATGTGAACCCTAGAGAAGTCTATGGCGAAAAACTTTTCATTCCTAAGCAATTAAGTGAAATACAAGATCACATCACCACAATGGCGGGTGAGGCCCCCCTTTTTACTGAGATAACATTTTACGGTTATCCTCGGACAATTGACAATGAATTTTATCGTCTTCGGGAGGGGTTATCTGCGGTCAAAGATAAATTAGGGGGAAGTAGGTTCGAAAAAGTAGTCGACCTGACCAATAAAGCAAAAGCCTTGTTCCTGGCGGACCCGCAATCGGCGACGGGGGACGCTAGTAAAGGCGTCACGGCGCTGATGGATGTATACGACATCCTCGAGCAAGTGAGGGGAGAGCGATATCACGCCGGCATTCTCGATTTCGAAGGCATCCTGAGCGGCGACTAAGTGCTGTCTTCAGTTAGCCTGCCGGGACCGCGTAATCGTGGTCCCGGCGTCTGCCTCATCCAATCGGCGAATTCGGATCAAGCCGCATGTCGAGATATTTGTCGACCGAGCGCATCAGCTCCGGCGTCTCGTTCTGGAAGAAGTAGCTGGCCTTCGGGATCGTGTCGTGATGGAGGTGATGTGCTTCTACGTGCGCAATTTGTCGACCAGCTTCTGCGTCGCGCCGGGGGTGACGACCTCGTCGGCCTCGCCCTGGATGATGATCCCCGATCAACTTTAGTCGAAAAGTAAACTCAAGGTACCAGCCATCATCGCTTGGTGAAATTCAAGATTATCTTTCAACGCTGGTTACCGCCGCGCCATCTTTTGTTTTCAAGGATTGGTGGGCAACGGATCGTACAATCGATAGCGAATTCGCTGTGCTCGGTGAAGCGCTGCAAAATGTCAGGGAAGAGCTAGGAGAGGCGCGGTACGCCAAGGCGGTCGACCTTGCAGCGCGGGCGAAGGCGCTGTTTGTCGATGATCCCGGTGACGATAATGGCAAGACAGTGATTGGCTGCCATCTGCTATGGGATATCGACGATATTATTGAGGAGTCATACAAAGACCAACCTTCCGCGCGCCCGTCAAACGACGAGGGGCAGGTCACCGAAGACTGACGCATTGACCAACGGAAACGGCGACGATGCGGGCTCGCCGTCAACCGGCGAGCCCGCCCACAAATCACCGTATCGGCGAATTCGGATCCAGCCGCATGTCGAGATACTTGTCGACCGAGCGCATCAGCTCCGGCGTCTCGTTCTCGAAGAAGTGGTTGGCCTTCGGTATCGTGTCGTGATGGATGGTGATGTGCTTCTGCGTGCGCAGCTTGTCGACTAGCTTCTGCGTCGCGCCGGGGGTGGCGACCTCGTCGGCCTCGCCCTGGATGATGATCCCCGACGACGGGCAGGGGGCGAGGAACGAAAAGTCGAACATGTTGGCGGGCGGCGCGATCGAGATGAAGCCGCGGATCTCCGGCCGGCGCATCAGCAATTGCATGCCGATCCAGGCGCCGAAGCTGACCCCGGCGATCCAGGTGGTCGACGCCTCCGGGTGGAAGCTCTGCACCCAGTCGAGCGCGCTCGCCGCGTCGGACAATTCGCCGATGCCGTTGTCGAACGTGCCCTGGCTCTTGCCGACGCCGCGGAAGTTGAAGCGCAGCGTCGCGAAACCGCGGCGCTGGAAGGTCTTGTACAGCTCCTGGACGATGCGGCTGTTCATCGTGCCGCCCGCCGCCGGGTGCGAATGGAGAATCATCGCCACCGGCGCGCGCGGCCGCGGAGCGGGGGCGAAACGCCCTTCGAGACGGCCTTCGGGGCCGGGGAAAATCACTTCGGGCATGAGTCTCGCCGCTGCTAAGGGGCGCGCTGGGAGCGCGGATCGTTGCGCGCTATATAAGCGTCAGGCTCCGTCACGCAATTGGAACGAACCCTGTCGCATCGTATCTATCTGGATCACGCCGCCACCACCCCGGTGATCGCCGCCGCGCGCGAGGCGATGGCGCAGGGTGTCGCGCTCTGGGCGAATCCGTCGTCGCCGCATGCCGAGGGACGCGCGGCGCGCGCGGCGCTCGAGGGCGCGCGGCGGCGAATCGCCGCGGCCTATGGCTGGACGGGCGAGACGCTGCTGACCAGCGGCGCGAGCGAATCGCTGCACATCGCGCTCGGCCGGTCGGTTCTGCCGCGGCGAATCATCACCGCGGTCGAACATGATGCGGTGATCCGCGCCGCGGGCGATGCCGCGGTCGCGCCGGTCGACGCCGCGGGCGTGGTCGATCGCGCGCGGCTCGCGACGATGCTCGACGGACCCCCGGCGCTGGTCTGCGTGCAATGGGCGAACAGCGAGACGGGGGTGCGCCAGCCGCTTGGCGAGATCGCCGCGCTGGTCCATGCGGCGGGCGGGCGGCTGCTCGTCGATGCCGCGCAGATGCCGGCCTCCGGCGAGGTGGCGGCGTTCGCCGATATGGTCGCGCTGTCGGCGCACAAGCGCGGCGGCCCGCCGGGCGTCGGCGCGCTGCTGGTCCGCGATCTCGCGCTGCTCAGCCCGAGCGGCGGGCAGGAGCGCGGCTATCGGCCGGGTACCGAGAATCTGCCCGGCGCGCTCGGCTATGCCGCGGCGCTCGATGTCGCGGAGCCCGATCATCAGCCGCTGCGCGACCGGCTCGACGATGCGATCCTGCGCTCGGGCGGCGAGATTGTCGCCGCGGCGGCGGTGCGCCACCCGGCGATCGGCTCCTACCGGCTGCGCGGGGTCAAGGCGGCGGCGCAATTGATCCTGCTCGACGGCGCCGGCTTCGCGATATCGGCGGGCAGCGCCTGTTCGAGCGGCAGCATGAAGCCGAGCCACGTCCTCGCCGCGATGGGCTGGAGCGAGACCGACGGGCGCGAGGTGATCCGGGTGAGCTTCGGGCGCGACACCGATGCCGCGGCGGTCGACGGCTTCGTCGCCGCCTGGCGGCAGATGGCGCGGACGACCCGGCGCGCGGCATGATCTACCTCGATTATCAGGCGACGACGCCGCTCGCGCCCGGAGCGCTCGCCGCGATGCTGCCGTGGCTCGAGACGCAGCACGCCAATCCGCATGCCCCCCACCGCGCCGGCCGCGCCGCCAAGGCGGCGGTGGAGGTCGCGCGCGATGCGATCGCCGCGCAACTGCCGCCTGGCGGTTCGCTGCGCTTCAGCAGCGGCGCGACCGAGTCGCTCAACTGGGCGATCAAGGGCACGCGCGGCGGCATCGTCACGCTGGCGAGCGAACATGCCGCGGTGCTCGACACCGTCGCGGCCGAGGCGGCGCGGGGGCGGGCCGTGACGGTGCTGCCGGTCGGACGCGACGGACTGGTCGATCTCGCCGTGGCGGCGGCGGCGATCCGGCCCGGCGTCGGGCTGGTCGCGGCGATGCTGGTCAATAACGAGATCGGCGTGATCCAGCCGATCGCCGCCTTGGCCGAGCTGGCGCATGCGGCGGGCGCGCTGATGCTGTGCGACGCGGTGCAGGGCTTCGGCCGGGTCACGATGCCGCAGGGCTGCGACCTGATAGCGCTGTCGGCGCATAAGGTGCACGGCCCGAAGGGCATCGGCGCCTTGTGGGTGCGCGACGGCGTGGAGCCGGAACCGCTGCTCCACGGCGGCGGGCAGGAGCGGGGCCGTTCGGGCACGCTGTCGCCCGCGCTGTGCGCCGGCTTCGGCGCGGCGGCGGCCTTGCTCGGCGCGGAAGGCGAGCGGGACGCGGCGCATGTCGAGCGTCTGTGGCAACTGGCAGTCGACGCCTTGCCCGGCTGGCGGATCAACGGCACGGCCGCACCGCGCTATCGCGGCAACCTCAACGTCGGGCGCGACGGCCTCGATGTCGCGCGGCTGATGAGCGAGTGTCGCGATCTCGCCTGTTCCGCCGGATCGGCCTGCGCGAGCGGATCGGGCCGGTCGAGCCATGTGCTGCGCGCGATCGGCCTGTCGGAGGGGGAGGCGCGGTCGAGCCTGCGACTCGGCTTCGGGCGCTATACCGACGAAGCCGAATTGCGCGCGGGGCTGGCGCTGATCGTCGCGGCGGCGGCACGGCAGGGGCTATGATCCGCGTCGTCTTCGTCGGGCCGGACGGAACGGCGCGATCCGCGGCGGGCGGATCGGGCACGCGGCTGCTCGACGTCGCGCGGGGCGCGGGCGAACCGCTCGAGGGGACGTGCAACGGCGACATGGCCTGCGCGACCTGCCACGTCATCGTCGCGGCGGAGGATTTCGCACGGCTGCCGCCCGCCCGCGACGAGGAGGAGGATCTGCTCGATCTCGTCCCCGATGCGACGCGGACCAGCCGGCTCGCCTGCCAGATTCGGCTTACTGCGGCGCTGGATGGGCTGACCGTGCGCGTGCCGGCGTGACCGGGCAGCAAAGCTGACATTCGTACAACCGCGGGTTCAGGCCGCATGCAGTGCCGGGGGTGCAGGGTCGCGCCATGCCCATAAACGGGCGTGTCAGGAGTAACCCATGAAGTTCATTGCGTGTTTAGGGGCCGCTGCCCTCGGGATCGGGATGCTGGCAGGGGCCGCGCCGGCCGAGGCGCAGCGTTATGGCTACGACCGTGGCTATGATCGCGCCTACGATCATGGCGGCTATCGCGGCCATGGTTATGGCCGGCATGACGGGCGTCGCTGGCATGGCGGTCCGGGCTATCGCGGCTATCGCTATGATCGAGGACCGCGCTGGGGCGGCCGCGGCTATGGTCGCGGGCGGGTGGTATGCCGGATCGAGCGGGGCTATTATGGCCCGCAGCGTCGCTGCTTCCGCGTCTGACGTCGTCCACCGGAAACACCGGCGGCGCGAAAGCGTTCTTGCTGCGATGCAACACGAACGTTTATGGTGCCGCCGATGACTACTCCAGCCAACGGACCGACCGGCCCGGTGCCAACGATGTTCGAAGCGATCGTGCGCCAGCTTGCCGTGACCGCCACCTATAACAAGGGGACGGTGACGATCGCGCCCCATATCCTCTACACCCGTCACGGCGAGATCTACGTCGATGCCGTGACGATGGAGCGCGACGGCAAGCCGCCACGCGAGGAAAAGGTCGGCACCTTTAAGATGGACGGGCTCGGCGCGCCGACGCTCACCGACACGCGCTTCACCCCGAGCAGCCTGTTCGAGCCCGCGGCCGAAAAATATGAGGGCGTGACGCTGATGGCGGTCGAGCGCAGCTGACGCCCGACCGCCGTTCGGCTCAGCGGCAGCGGATCTCTGCCTGGTTCTGATCGATCGCCTTGCCGGCGAGCGCGCCGACCGCGCCGCCGAGCAGGGTGCCCACAATGCGGCTGTGGCCGCCGTCGATGACGTTGCCGAGGATGCCGCCCGCCGCGCCGCCGGCGATCAGCCCGGTGGTGCCGTCGCTGCGCTTGCAATAATAGCGGCCGTCGGTGCCCGCATAGACGCGATCGTTTGCGCTGAGCACGCGCTCCTGCGAGCTCGGCCGGTAATAGCGCGACGGGTCATAGCCGTTTTCATAGCGGTCGCCGTCGCGCGGGTCATAGCGCTGGTCGTCGTAGCCGTCCGGCACCGGCGCCTGGCGATAGCCGCCCGGACCGGGAATGCCGCGCAGCGCGCGATAGCGATCGAATTCGGAACGGTAGCGCGCAAGCTCGGCGTCGAAGCGCTGCTGCGCGGCGGCGAAGCGCGCATCGTCCGCGGCGGACTGGGCGGCGACCGGCGCGGCGAGCGTCGTCACCAGCGCGGCGGACAGCAAAAGCGACCTAAACATCGTCATGATCCTTTTCCGAACCCGCTGAGTCGGGTCCGCTCCGGTCATACGCCGATCCGCCCTTGGCGGTTCCTGAACGAGGACGGCGGCCGGATCAGCCGATCGTGACGAACGTGTCCATCACGCGCTTGCGGCCCGCCGCCTCGAAATCGATCTCCAGCTTGTTGCCCTCGATCTCGGCGATCGCGCCATAGCCGAACTTCTGATGGAAGACGCGTAGCCCGACCGACAGGTCGCTGCGTCCCTTGTTGCCGATGCTCACCGCGCTCGCGCGGCTCTCGACCACCCGCGTCGGTGCGGTCGAGAAGCCCGAGGCGGCGCCCGCCGCGCGCTGCCAGCCGGGACCACGACCGGTGCCGCGGCCGACATCGGCGAAGGGATCGGCGCGCTCGCTCCAATTGGCGCGCCACAGGCTCTCGCCGCCCGACATCGTCGTCTCGGCGTCGATATGGTCGCCGGGCAGCTCGCCGACGAACCGGCTCGGGATGCTCGACGTCCACTGGCCGTAGATGCGGCGGTTGGCGGCGTGGAGGATCGTCGCGCGGCGCCGCGCGCGGGTGATCGCGACATAGGCGAGGCGACGCTCCTCCTCGAGGCTCTTGGTCCCGCCCTCGTCGAGCGAGCGCTGCGAGGGGAACAGCCCCTCTTCCCAGCCGACGAGGAAGACGGTGTCATATTCCAGCCCCTTGGCGGCGTGGATCGTCATGATCGTCACCTGCGGGTCCTGGACGCCGCCCTCCTTGTCCATGACGAGGCTGACATGTTCGAGGAAGGCGCCGAGCGACTCATATTCCTCCATCGCCCGCACGAGTTCGGACAGGTTCTCGAGTCGCCCCGCCGCCTCGACCGATTTCTCCGCCTGCCACATCGCCGTATAGCCGCTCTCGTCGAGCAATTGGCGGGCGAGCTCCGCGTGCGGCAGGTCGCGCGCCATGTCGCGCCAGCGGGCGATGTCGCCGACCAGATTGCCGAGCGCGCGGCGCGCCTGCGGCGTCAGTTCGTCGGTGTCAAGGATGCGCGCCGCGGCATGGGTCAGCGGCAGCCGCTCGGCGCGGGCAAGCTGGTGGATCTTGGCGAGCGCCTTATCGCCGAGCCCGCGCTTGGGCACGTTGACGATGCGTTCGAAGGCGAGATCGTCGGCGGGCTGGTTGACGACGCGCAGATAGGCGAGCGCGTCGCGGATCTCGGCGCGCTCGTAGAAGCGGAAGCCGCCGACGATGCGATAGGGCATGCCGATCGCGATGAAGCGATCCTCGAACTCGCGGGTCTGATGCTGGGCGCGGACGAGGATGGCGATGTCGTCGAGGCTCTTGCCGCCGCGCTGCGCCGCCTCGATCTCCTCGCCGACGCGCCGCGCCTCCTCGGGGCCGTCCCATACGCCGACGACGCGGACCTTCTCGCCCGCGTCGAGCTCGGTCCACAGCGTCTTGCCGAGCCGGCCGCCGTTGTTGGCGATCATCCCCGATGCGGCGCCAAGGATATGCGGCGTCGAGCGGTAATTCTGTTCGAGCCGGATCACCTTCGCGCCGGGAAAGTCCTTCTCGAACTTCAGAATGTTCTCGACCTGCGCGCCGCGCCACGAATAGATCGACTGATCGTCGTCGCCGACGCAGGCGATGTTCTTGCGCGCCTGGGCGAGCAGGCGCAGCCACAGATACTGGACGACGTTGGTGTCCTGATATTCGTCGACCATGATATATTTGAACCGCTCCTGATAGGTGCGGAGCACATCGGGATGCGATTTGAGCACGGTCAGCATGTGCAGCAGCAGGTCGCCGAAGTCGCAGGCGTTGAGGCTGCGCAGCCGCTCCTGATATTGCGCATAGAGCTCGCCGCCGCGCCCGTTGGCGAAACGCTCGCTTTCGCCGGCGTCGATATCGGCGGGGACCAGCCCCTTGTTCTTCCAATCGTCGATCAGCCCGGCGAGGCTGCGCGCGGGGAAGCGCTTCTCGTCGAGGTCGGCGGCGACGATCAGCTGCTTGAGCAGGCGAAGCTGGTCGTCGGTGTCGAGGATGCTGAAATTGCTCTGCAAGCCGACCAGTTCGGCATGGCGGCGCAACATCTTGGCGCCGATCGCATGGAAGGTGCCGAGCCACGGCATGCCCTCGACCGCGTCGCCGACCAGCCGGCCGACGCGCTCGCGCATCTCGCGGGCCGCCTTGTTGGTGAAGGTGACGCTGAGGATCTCCGACGGCCACGCCTTGCGCGTCCACAGCAGATGCGCGAGCCGCGCGGTGAGCGCCGCGGTCTTGCCCGTCCCGGCGCCGGCGAGCATCAGCACCGGCCCTTCGGTGGTCAGCACGGCGTCGCGCTGCGGCGCGTTGAGCCCGGCGAGATAGGGCGGGTCCTGCAAGGCGTTGGGGGCACGGAGATCGGTCACCGGTGAACAGGTAGGGAACGGCGTTCGCACGGGCAAGAGTGAAGGTGGGCGGCGGCGATCATCCCGCCCGGCGCGGCGTTGTCGCCGACCGAGTGCCTCTATAAAGCACAAGCCGGCCGAGAGACCTTCGGATGGGCCGGCAGGAGGTCCCCGATGATCGTCTTTCCCTTATGTGTTGCGGCGCTCACTGCGACGCCATCGTCCACTGCGGCGACGGACCCGTCGCCCGACCGCCGGATCGTGCAAACCAGGATCATCACGCAGGATCTTGATCTGCGAACGCCGGAAGGGCAACGGCGCTTCCGCGCGCGGGTCCGGTGGGCGGCGCAGAACCTCTGTGGCACGATACCCAAGGATATCGCCGTCGCGATGGACGTGATGCGCTGTATCGGTGAAGTCCGTCGCGACGGAGCGCAGCAACTGGCGAAGGCGACCGGTCAGACGGTGGGCGGGACGGACCGATAGAAAAATCGGGGCAGTCGCCTGGCGACCGCCCCGTAGTTCAGGGAGGTCGACCGACAGGGGAGGCGGTCGACAGTCGCTACCCACAGGGGGAGAGGAGCAGCGACCCTCTCTGTCTAGACGCGCTTTGTTGCGGATGGATTTCACTCATGTTGCGCATCGGCCTTTTTTCCCGACTAGAGTGGGGGGATGACGTCGATTCCCGCAACCCCGCCGCCGCCTGCCTCGCCGCGCCGTATCCTCACCGCCAGCCTCGTCGGCACCGCGGTGGAGTTTTACGACTTCTACATTTACGCGACCGCGGCGGCGCTGGTGTTCGGCGACCTGTTCTTCCCGGCGACGAGCGGCACCGCGCGGCAGATGCTTAGCTTCGCGAGCTTCGGCATCGCCTTCATCGCGCGGCCGGTCGGCGCGGTCGTCTTCGGTCATTTCGGCGATCGGATCGGCCGCAAGTCGACGCTGGTCGCCAGTCTGATGCTGATGGGCGGGTCGACGGTGGCGATCGCCTTCCTGCCCACCTATGCCCAGGTCGAACAGGTCGCGCCGCAGATGGGCTGGCTCGCGCCGTTGCTGCTGTGCCTGATGCGGCTTGGTCAGGGTTTCGGACTCGGCGGCGAATGGGGTGGCGCGGCATTGCTCGCGGTGGAGAATGCCCCGCCGCACCGCCGCAACACCTGGGGGATGTTCCCGCCGCTCGGCGCGCCGGTCGGCTTCCTGATGGCCAATGGCTTGTTCCTGATCCTCGGTTTGTGGCTCGACGAGGCGCAGTTCCGCGCCTGGGGCTGGCGGCTGCCGTTCCTGATCAGCGCGGTGCTCGTCGTGCTCGGCCTGTGGGTACGGCTCAAGCTGACCGAGACGCCGGCGTTCGTCGCCGCCGAGCGCGCCGAGGCCCTGCCCAAGGTGCCGATCGCGACGTTGTTCGCGTCGCACAGCCGCGCGGTGCTCGCCGGCACCGGCGGGGTGATCGCCTGTTTCGCGCTCTTCTATCTCGCGACTGCCTTCGCGCTCGGCTATGGCACCAAGACGCTGGGCTACGGGCGGGAGGCGATGCTGGGCGTCGAGCTGGTCGCGATCCTGTTCCTCGCCGCGGGGGTGATCGTCGCCAGCCTGCTCGCCGACCGGCGCGGCGCGCGCGGGATGCTGGTGATCGGCTTTTGCGGCTGCATGGTCGCCGGACTGGCGATGGGGCCGATGCTCGGCGCGGGATCGCTGTTCGTCGTCTTCCTGTGGCTCGCCTTCGCGCTGTTCGTGATGGGCTTCGCCTATGGCCCGCTCGGCGGCTGGCTGCCGAGCCTGTTCCCCGCCGGGGTGCGCTACACCGGCGTGTCGATGACCTTCAATCTCGGCGGCATCCTCGGCGGCGCGCTGGCGCCGATCGCCGCGGAGGCGCTGGCGCAGCGCGGCCTGGGGTGGATCGGCCTGTATCTGGTCGCGGCGGGGCTGCTCAGCCTCGCCGGGCTGATGCTGTTGCGCAAACCGGCCGGGGCCTGAGCCGCCGCCGCGGTTCGTCAGCCCTGCCGCAGCAAAGTGAGCCGCGCCTTGCCGTGCACGCGGCTGGCGTCGATCGCATAGCCGGGCGGCGCGATCTCCTCCGCCTTGGCGGTCTCGATACTGACCCAGGTGGCGGGCGCGATCCAGCCGAGCCGGGTGAGCTTGTCGAGCGCGACCAGACCCGCGCCGGTGCCATAGGGCGGATCCATCATGACGAGATCGAGCGGCGCCGGCGCCGGGCCGAGGCCGAGCACCGAGCCGGCGCGCACGTCGCCGCGCGTGCCGAGTCGCGCGAGATTGGCCTTGAGCGCGTCGAGCGCCGCGCCGTCCTGCTCGACGAACAGGCAGGAGCCGGCGCCGCGGGACAGCGCCTCGATGCCGAGCGCGCCCGATCCGGCGAACAGATCGGCGACGGCGAGCCCGTCGAAGCTGCCGAGCCGGCTGGTCAGCATCGAGAACAGCGCCTCGCGCGTCCGGTCGGCGGTCGGGCGCGTCGCATCGCCCTTGGGCGCGACGAGCGGGCGGCCCCGCCATTGGCCGGCGATCACCCTCATCGTTTGCCTCCCTTCGGCCCGCCGCGTGGCGCGCCGCGCCCCCCCGCCGGCCCACGCGGCGTGTCGGGGCGCGACGGCCGCGCCGGGCGACCGTCGGCACCGCCACCGCCACCGGAGCGTCCACCGGCCGACCCGCCGCCGGTTCGCGCCGGCCTGCCGCCGCTGCGCTGCGGCTCATCGCGGCGGGGCGTCTCCTGCTCCCACGGCTTGCGCGCCGAGCCGCCGGTCGGCACCGGCCGCGCGTCGCGATCGTCGCGGCGGAAATCCCCACGCGGATTGTCGCGCGCGCCGTCACCGGCCGGCATGCGCTCCGTATCACCGCGCCGGATACGCGCCGGCTGCCCGTCGCGCGCCGCACCGGTGGTCGGCCGCGTCGATCGTGTCTCGGTCTCACCGCGCCGACCGCGTGCCGGCTGCCCGTCGCGGGGTGCATTACCCGTCGATGACCGAGCCGGCCGCGCCTCGCGCTCGTCGCGGCGCGGCCGGCCGCGCTGGCCTTCGCCGTCCGCTGTCGTGCGCATCTCGCGCCCCTCGCGCAGGACGGGACGGGCGCGCTCACCGGTCGCGCCGGGACGCGCCGGACGCGGCGCGATGCCGTTCGCGGTCGCATCGCTGCGGCGCGGCGCGCGGGCGGCGCCGCGTCCGGCGGCCTGTGCCTCGCGCGGGGCGGGTGCGTCGATCGGGCGCGGGCGGGCGCGGGCCGGGCGGGCCGCGCTCGGCGCCGCGCGGAAGCCGTCGCGCGGCGGCTCGATCAGGTCCGCCTCGGGAACGCCGCCCTTGAGCGTGCGGCGGAAGGCGACAATCTCATGCTGCTTGACCTCGCCGATGCCGCCGACCGGCAGGTCGCCGAGCAGGAAGGGGCCGTAGCGGGTACGGATCAGCCGGCTGACCTGCAGGTCGAGATGTTCGAGCACCCGCCGCACCTCGCGGTTCTTGCCTTCGGTGATGGTGATCTCGATCCAGACGTTGGCGCCGGTGCGCCGCTCGATATTGGCGTCGATCGGGCCGTAGCGGATGCCGTCGATCTCGATCCCGTCGGCAAGGTCCTCCAGCTGCTGCTGCGTGACATTGCCGTAGGCGCGCGCGCGGTAGCTGCGCTCGACGCCGGTCGCGGGCAGTTCGAGCTGGCGCTTGAACCCGCCGTCGGTGGTGAGCAGCAGCAGCCCTTCGGTATTGAGGTCGAGCCGGCCGACCGGCACCAGCCGCGGCAGATCGTCGGGCAGCCGGTCGTAGATCGTCGGCCGTCCCTTGGGATCGCGTTCGGTGACCAGCAGGCCGGTCGGCTTGTGGTAGAGGAACAGGCGGGTCGGTTCGGCTTGCGCGACCGGCTCGCCGTCGACGGTGACGCCGTTGAGCGAGCGCAGCACGGTCGCGGGGGTGTCGAGCACCGTGCCGTCGAGCGCGACGCGGCCGTCGGCGATCATGCGCTCGATCTCGCGGCGGCTGGCGATGCCGGCGCGGGCGAGCAGTTTCGCGATGCGATCGCCGCTGCGGGGTTCGGAGGATTGGGCCATGGCGCGGCCATAACGCGCATTTGTCATGGCAGCGAAATTATTTGCGTCCGATCCGAGTACGGCGCGTTATCCTGCGGAGGCGTAATCACTTGTGCGGCGCCAGGCGGAGCGTGGCGATGTTGTTCGGAAGGAAGAAACGTTCGATCGTCCGGGTGCTCGTCGTCGAGGACGAGCCGCTGATCGCCTTCGACACCGAACATCTGCTGAGCGACGCGAGCTATCAGATCGTCGCCACCGTCGACCGCGTCGCCGAGGCGATTGCGGTGCTGCGATCGGACTCGGACGTCGACCTGGTGCTGCTCGACGTCAATCTCGCCGACGGATCGGGGCTGGATGTCGCGCGGGCCGCGGGAGAGCGCGGCGTCGCGGTACTGTTCGTCACCGGCAATTTCCCCGCCGAGGCGATGGCGCTCGCCGCGGGCTGCCTCGCCAAACCCTATCAGCAGCGTGACCTGATCGGCGCGATCGAGGCGATCGAAGCGAACATCGCCGGCCGCAAGACGCGGCGGCTGCCGACCGGCTTCCGGCTGTTCGCGATCCCCGATGCTGCGCCCGTCGCGCCCGGGCCGGAGATCGATGCCCGCTGACCGCCGGGCGAAGACCGGTTCGCGCCGAGGCGCGGAGGGCGCAGGGAAGCTTTGCATAGCCACACGATGACGCACGCCGGGCCGGTGGCCCGCGGGCGGCATGGGCTGCCCACAAGGGTTCTGCGCCCTCCGCGCCTCTGCGCGAACCGAGACCTGCACAGCCGGACCGGCGTTACCGCCAAACCCGCTAGGCGCGGGCAAAATTGGCGCTAGTGTCGCGGCGATGTTGACCGGCACCAATTTCTATTTCGTTATCGTCGCGGCCGTCACGGTGCTGCTCGTCGCGCTGATGCGTCGATCGGCGGCGATGCGCGCGCGGCTCGCCCCGCTCGCGCCTTATGCCGAGCGCGGCCCGGTCGCGGTGTTCTTCATGGGCATATCGTCGGGACTCGCCTTTACGATGATCGGCGCGACGCTGACCACGCGGCTCAAGCAGGACGGGCTCGACAAGAGCACGATCACCGCCTTCACGCTCGGCTTCCTCGTCTACAATCTCAAGCCGCTATGGGCGTGGATGGTCGATGGCGTGCGGCTGCCGGTGATCGGTCGGCTGGGGCAGCGGGTGTCGTGGGTGCTGCTCAGCGGCGTGCTGGTCATAGCCGCGATCGTCAATCTCGCGCTGGTCGATCCGGCGGCGAGCCTGCAGGCGACGATCGTCGCGACGATCCTCGTCGGCTTCGCCGGTGCGACCTATGACATCGTCATCGACGCCTATCGCATCGAGACGCTCGAACCCGAGCAGATGGGCGTCGGATCGGGGATGACGCAATATGGCTGGAAGATCGGCTCGGTGCTCGCCGGCTCGCTCGCGCTGGTGATCGCGGCGCGAGCGGACTGGCACGTCGCCTATCTTGCCTGCATCGTTTTCGCGCTGCCGGCGATGGTGGTGGCGGTGACGCGCGGCGAGCCGACGCGGCGGCGCGAGCCGGTGCGGCGCCGCGGGCTCGCCGAGCTGGGCGCGTCGATCGTCAGCCCGTTCGCGGAATTCTTCCGCCGCCACGGCGCGATCATCATCCTCGCCTTCATCCTGCTCCACAAGATCGGCGATACGCTGGGGCAGCAGGCGCTGCGGCTGCTGCTCGACGATCTCCATTTCAGCAACGACGAGATCGCGCTCTACGACGTCGTCATCGGCTTCTGGGCCTTCTGGGTCGGCATCGCGATCGGTGGCGTGCTCTATGCGCGCATGGGGCTCAAGCGATCGGTGATGCTCAGCCTGATCCTGATGATGGTCTCCAACGCCGCCTTCGCGCTGCTCGCCGGGGCGGGGCACAGCAATATCGGGCTCGCCGGCGCGATGGCGTTCGAGAATATGTCGAGCGGGATCGGCGGCGTCACCGTCGTCGCCTATTTCTCGGCGCTGTGCGACCTGCGCTTCACCGCGGCGCAATATGCGATGATCTCGGCGGCGGCGAGCATCGTCGGCCGCGTGCTCACCGCGACAACGACCGGGCGGCTGGTCGACAGCTTCGGCTATGTCGCTTTCTACTGGGGAACGACGGTCGCGGCCTTGCCGGGGGTGCTGCTGTTCTGGTGGATGTGCCGGTCCGGCTTGATCGACCGGTCGATCGGCAGCGCGGGCGTCGTCGGCGAGGGGGACGTGCGGGCTTAGCGCCCCGATAGGCGCGCTCCTGTTCGTCCCGCTCGAATCGGTTTGCGTCCAACGGCACAGAGGAAGGCGTCGCCGCGATTGTGGCCGTGCCTCGTGCGGTGGAACGGACCACGGCCTCCCGGAACGCCGCCCCGCCGCGTCCTCTGCGCCTCTGCGCCAACCCCTTCAACGGCAGCCGTAAACGCCGCGACCGTCTAGACGCAGATCGGCCGGCCATCATCGGCGAAGGCGGTCGCGACGGCGGCGACGCTCGCCAGCACCGAATCGACACGCCGCACGCCGAGCAGGTCGCCGAGCAGCAGCCGTGCGCTGTCCGGCGCCGTCTCGACCCGCGCGAGGATGGTGAGCAACGCGCGCTCGGCGGCGGTCATCCGCGCGCAGCAGCAGGGCGCGATCGCGATCGTCCCTGCCGCGGTGCCGGCGAGATCCGCCATCAGCGCGCGCATCAGCACCAGCGGGCGGCGGAACTCCTGGCCGAAGGCGGTAAACAGCGCATGGCTCGCCCGCGCATCGTGCAGCCCCTGCGCCCCCATCCGCCGCAGCGCGAACAGCGCGACACGCGCATTGGGGCAGGCCGGCAGTGCATAGGGCAGGGCCGCGACGGTGGTGGTGAGATCGGACATGCGGGGCAACTCCTGAGGTCGCGCGCAGTCTTCTCTGTCCGCTATTGCAAGTCAATCGCAATCATGGCGTCAGGCAGGATACTCGTCGTTGGCGCGGAGCGCTTCACCGGCAAGGTAGAGCGAGCCGGCGATCAGCACCACTGGAGTGTCGCGTCGCGCGAGCTGGCCGAGCGCGTCGGGCAGGTCGGCAGCGACTCCGGCGCCGACTCCCTGGCCGGCGGCGAGCGCGGCGAGCGTCGCGGGCGCGTGATGCGCATGTCCCGGCACCGGCACCGCAATCACCTCCGAGACCGAGGGGCCAAGCAGCCGCAGCACGCCCGCCGCATCCTTGTTGGCGAGCATGCCGAGTACCAGCCCGACCCGCCGCCCGCGCGCGATGCCGTGCAGCGCCTGCGTCACCGGCATCGCGGCCGAGGGATTGTGCGCGCCGTCGAGCCACAATTCGCTTCCCGCCGGCAGATGCGCGTGGAGCGGGCCGGGCGCGAGCCGCTGCATCCGCGCCGGCCAGTGCGCGCCGTCGGCGGCGGCGCGCATCGCCGCGAGTGGCACGGCCACCGCCTGCTGATGGCGCAGCATCGCCAGCGCGAGCGCGAGATTGCGCGACTGGTGCGCCCCGACCAGTCGCGGCCGTGCGGTGGCGATCGTGCCGGCGGCGTCGCGATAGCGCAGCGAGGTCCGCGTCGTGTCGCTCCACCAGTCGACGGTGCGGGCGACGACCGGGGCGCCGGCCGCCGCGGCGACCGCGGCGATCCGGGCGCGGCAGGCGGTGGCGTAGCGCATCGTCACCAGCGGCACGCCCGCCTTGGCGATCCCCGCTTTCTCGCCGGCGATGTCGATCAGCCGATCGCCGAGAAACGCCTCATGATCCATGCCGAGCGCGGCGATGCCGGTCACCGCCGGCGCGGCGATGACGTTGGTCGCATCGAGCCGGCCGCCGAGCCCGACCTCGACGATCGTCGCCGCGGCCGGCGTGCGCGAGAAGGCGAGGAAGGCGGCGGCGGTGGTGACTTCGAAGAAGCTCGCGCCGATCGCATCCGCCCCGTCCCCGGCGGCGTCGAGCACCTCGGCGAGCAATGCGGCGAGCGTCGCATCGTCGATCAGCCTGCCGGCGATGCGGATGCGTTCGTTGAAGCGGACGAGGTGCGGGCTCGAGAAGACATGAACGTCATGCCCCGCCGCCTCGATCGCCGCGCGGAGGAAGGCGCAGGTCGATCCCTTGCCGTTGGTGCCGGCGACGTGGAACACCGGCGGCATCGCCCGATGCGGATCGCCGAGCCGGGCGAGCAGCCGGGTGATCCGCTCCAGCCCGAGCACGTCGGCGCCGGGGGACAGCGACCACAGTCGGTCGAGTTGCTGCTGGACGGCGGTATCGGTGGAGGTGGCGTGGTCTGGCATCGTGTGGGTCGGTCTCGGGTCGCCGCGCGCCATGGGGTCTCGTCGCGCCCGCCTTAGGCGAACGGGTGGGGGAAGTCGATCCGGCGGCATGGCCAAACCGGTGCTGTCGCCAGGGCACGGACCGGTCGCGACGAGGATCTGCCGCTAACGGATCGACGCTATCTGGCTCAGCAGGCCCACGCCCCATCCTCCGCACCACCCCGGCGAAGGCCGGGGTCCAGTTGGTAGACTGCCGTGAGGTCCCAAAAGCGTCGCGGAACTGGACCCCGGCCTTCGCCGGGGTGGTCGATGGGGACGCGGGGTCGCAGCCCTCGCAGCGGCCGGGCTGCTGCCGTATGGCAGCGGCCGGTCCGCCCTCACCTACGCCGCCTGCGCCGTCGCCAGATAGCCGATCACCGTCGCCAGCCGATCGCGCAGCTCTTTGCGGTGGACGACCATGTCGAGCATGCCATGATCCAGCAGATATTCGGCGCGCTGGAAGCCTTCGGGCAGTTTCTCGCGGATCGTGCTCTCGATCACCCGCTGGCCGGCGAACCCGATCAGCGCATTGGGCTCGCTGATCTGCACGTCGCCGAGCATCGCATAGCTGGCGGTGACGCCGCCGGTGGTCGGATCGGTGAGCACGACGATATAGGGCAGGCCGGCATCGTGGAGCATCTGGATCGCGACGGTGCTGCGCGGCATCTGCATCAGGCTGAGGATGCCCTCCTGCATGCGCGCGCCGCCCGCGGCGGTGAAGACGACATACGGCGCCTTGTCGTGGATCGCCGCCTCGATGCCGCGGACGAACGCCTCGCCGACCGCAAGCCCCATCGATCCGCCCATGAAGGCGAAGTCCTGCACGCCCATCACGACGCGATGGCCGAGGATCGTGCCGCGCGCGTTGATCAGCGCATCCTGTTCCTGCGCCGAGGTCCGCGCCGCCTTGAGCCGATCGGTATAGCGTTTCGAATCACGGAACTTGAGCGGGTCCTCGACCACCTTGGGCGCGGGCAATTCGCTGCAGCTGCCGCTGTCGAGGATCTGCGCGAAGCGCAACTTGGGCCCGATCCGCTCGTGATGATCGCACTTCGGGCAGACGTAGAGATTCTCCTCCAATTCCTTGGTGAAGATCATCTGGCCGCAGCCCTTGCACTTGTGCCACAGATTCTCGTCCGACGATTCGCGCTTGGCGACGAAGGGCAGGGCGTTGCGGACGTTGGTGATCCAGCTCATCGGCTGACCTTTCGCGACGAGGCGACCGCCTCGCTGAGGGAGTGGACATAGGCGCGCACCGCCGCTGGGGCATCCGCGCCATGCGCCGCGATCAGCTCGACGATCGCCGAGCCGACGACGACGCCATCGGCACAGGCGCCGATCGCCGCCGCCTGTTCGGGCGTGCGGACGCCGAAGCCGACCGCGACCGGCAGCCTGGTCTGCGCCTTGAGACGCGCCACCGCGGCGTCGATCGAGCCCTGCGCCGCCTGTTGCAGCCCGGTGATCCCCGCGACCGAGACGTAATAGAGGAAGCCGCTCGCCCCCTCCAGCACGCGCGGCAGCCGCGCCGCATCGGTGGTCGGCGTGGCGAGGCGGATCGGATCGATGCCCTGCGCGCGCAGCATCGGGCCGAGCGCCTCGTCTTCCTCCGGCGGGATGTCGACGCAGATCACGCCGTCGACGCCCGCGGCCGCGGCGGCCGCGGCGAACCAGTCGGGACCGCGGCGCAGCATCGGATTGGCATAGCCCATCAGCACCAGCGGCACCTCAGGATGGCGCGCGCGAAAGGCGGTGGCGATGGCGAGGATGTCGGCGGTGCGCGTGCCGGCGGCGAGGCTGCGCAGATTCGCCGCCTGGATCGCCGGACCGTCCGCCATCGGATCGGTGAACGGCATGCCGAGCTCGATCACGTCGGCGCCGCCCTCGACCAGCGCGTCGAGGATCGCGCCGGTCGGCCCGTCGCCGGCGGTGACGAAGGTGACGAGCGCGGGCCGGCCCTTTCCGAAGGCGGCCGACAGGCGTGCACTCATATCGCCACCCCCAGCGCGTTGGCGACGGTGAAGATGTCCTTGTCGCCGCGACCGCACAGATTGGCGAGGATGATCTGGTCGTCGCGCATCGTCCGCGCGCGCTTGGTCACCGCGGCGATCGCATGCGCGGGCTCGAGCGCGGGAATGATGCCCTCGGTGCGGCAGAGCAATTGGAAGGCATCGAGTGCGTCCTGATCGGTCGCGCTGGTATATTCGACGCGGCCGATGTCGCGCAGCCAGGCATGCTCGGGGCCGATGCCGGGATAGTCGAGCCCCGCCGAGATCGAATGCCCTTCCGCGATCTGGCCGTCCTCGTCCTGCAACAGATAGGTCTTGTTACCGTGGAGCACGCCGGGGAAACCGCCGGCGAGGCTGGCGGCATGTTCGCTGCCTTCGAGGCCGTGACCCGCCGCCTCGACGCCGAGCATGCCGACCGACTCATCGTCGAGGAAGGGGTGGAAAAGGCCGATCGCGTTCGATCCGCCGCCGATCGCCGCGCACAGCAGATCGGGCAGGCGGCCGGTCCGCTCGAGCATCTGCGCGCGCGCCTCGCGGCCGATGATGCTCTGGAAGTCGCGGACCAGCTCGGGATAGGGATGCGGGCCGGCGGCGGTGCCGATGATGTAGAAGGTGTCGTGGACGTTGGCGACCCAGTCGCGCAGCCCCTCGTTCATCGCGTCGGACAGGGTCGCCGCGCCGCTCGTCACCGGGCGGACCTCGGCGCCGAGCAGCTTCATGCGGAAGACGTTGGGCTGCTGCCGCTCGACGTCCTTCGCACCCATGTAGATGACGCAGGGCAGGCCGAAGCGCGCGCAGACCGCGGCGGTGGCGACGCCGTGCTGGCCGGCGCCCGTCTCGGCGATGATCCGCGTCTTGCCCATGCGGATGGCGAGCAGGATCTGGCCGATGCAATTGTTGATCTTGTGCGCGCCGGTATGGTTGAGCTCGTCGCGCTTGAACCAGATCTGCGCGCCGAGCCTCTCGCCGTTCGGGCCGGTTCCCGCGCCCTCGCGTACCGCCTCGCTCAGCCGTTCGGCGTGATAGAGCGGGCTGGGGCGGCCGACATAATGATTCATCAGATCGTCGAATTGCGCGGCGAAGGCGGGATCGGCCTTGGCGGCGCGATATTCGCGCTCGAGCTCGAGGATCAGCGGCATCAGCGTCTCGGCGACATAGCGTCCGCCGAACTGGCCGAAATGCCCGCGCTCGTCGGGCTGGGCGCGATAGGTGTTGGGGGCGTTCATGACTGCGCCGCTTTAAGGAAGGCGCCGATCTTGTCCATATCCTTGACCCCCGGCGCGGATTCGGCGCCCGACGAGACGTCGACCAAGGGCGCGCCGGTGCGCGCGATCGCCTCGCGCACGTTGGCGGGATCGAGCCCGCCGGACAGCGCCCAGGGCAGCGGGTGGCGCAGGCCGTCGAGCATCGCCCAGTCGAAGCGCAGCCCCATGCCGCCGGGCAGGCCGCCGGGCGGCGTCTTGGCGTCGTAGAGCAGCCGGTCGGCGGCACCGGCGTAGCGGCGCGCGTCATCGAGGTCGGCGCGCGTCTTGATCGCCACCGCCGCCCAGGTCTCCCGGCGGACGCGCGCGCGGATCGCGGCGACGCGTTCGGGCGCGGTCTGGTGGAGCTGGATCGCGTCGAGCCGCGCCGCGGCGATCGCCGCGTCGAGCGTCGCATCGTCGGGATCGACGAACACCCCGACCCGCGTCGCCTCGCCCGGCACCTGCCCGGCGAGGCCGGCGGCGGCATCGAGGCCGAGGTGCCGGGGGGAGGGCGGGAAGAAGACGAACCCGACGTGACTGGCCCCGCCGCGCAGCGCGGCGGCGAGTGTCTCGGGCGTGGTCAGGCCGCAGATCTTGGTGGCGGTGGGCATCCAGCGCGTGTCGGGATTTCCGACGCAAGTTGCAAGCCCGCCTTCTCCCTCTCCCGATGGGAGAGGGAGAAGGCGGCGCTGGGTGACGGCAGGGTGGGCGGCGTGTTTTTAAGAGCGTCGCACGGACGGTGGCGTGGTGGAGGCGCGGGCGAAAAGTAGCCGGTCCCCGACCGTCATCGCGACCGGCACCCCACTGGCGGGGCCAGGGCCGAGCGTTTCGCGCCTGCCCTCACCCTCTCGCCGCATCCCTCTCCCGTAGGGAGAGGGATGTGTCATTTACAACGTCGCGCCGATCGCGCGGGCGGCGGCGTCGGGGTCCTCCGCCTGGGTGATCGGACGGCCAATGACGAGGATCGACGCACCCGCATCGAGCGCGGCGCGCGGTGTGACGACCCGTTTCTGATCGCCGATCACGCCGTCGGCAGGGCGGACGCCGGGTACGACGAAGAAGCCCTTGGGCCACGCCTTGCGCGCCGCGGCGACCTCGGCCCCCGAGCAGACGATGCCGTCGATCCCCGCCTCATGCGCCAGATCGGTGAGGCGCAGCACCTGCGCCTCGGCGCTACCGGCGACGCCGGTCGCGGCGAGGTCGCTCGCATCGAGGCTGGTCAGCATCGTCACCGCGACCACCTTGGTATGCGGCGACGCCGCGGCCTTGGCATCCTCCAGCATCGCGCGGCCGCCGCTGGCATGGACGGTGAGGATCGCCGGCGCGAGCCCGCTGAGCGCCTGTACCGCCTTGGCGACGGTATTGGGAATGTCGTGCAGCTTGAGGTCGAGGAAGATCGGCAGCCCGATCTCGGCAAGCTCGCGCACCCCGGCCTGTCCGTGCGCACAGAAGAACTCGAGCCCGAGCTTGAGCCCGCCGACATGCGCGCGCGTGCGGTTGGCGAGCGCCTTGGCACGGGCAAGATCGGGCGTGTCGATCGCGACGAAGATCGGGCTCATGCCGGGCGGCCCATCGCGGCGGGTTCGCTCGGCGTCAGCGGATCGGCGTTCGCCGGCGCGACGACGAGGGCCGGCGGCGCGACCTGCGCGCGCTGCTCGGCGAGCAGCCGCTCGCAGGCGCTCAGCCGCTGGCGCAGCCGCCAGCGCACCGTGCCGAGATAGAGATAGGTCGGCAGCAGTCCGAGCAGGAAGGTGACGAGCAGCAGCAGCGGCAGATTGACGTCGGCGATCAGCCCGCTCCACAGGTTGATCTGGATGCTGGTCCAATTGCCGTAGGTGAACAGCGCCGCGACGAACGCGAGCAGGAACCAGAACAGGATCTTGAGGAACTGCATGCATCACTCCCGGGGACGCGGGCGAGGGTAGCGGCGGCGGAGGCGGATGGCCAGAGGGGCCGGACGGGTACGATCGGGGCGGCCCGGCGTGCCGGCGTGAGGCGGCCTTACCCCACCTCGCCGCGCAGCGTCGCGATCAGCCCGGGGATCGCCGTCAGCCGCGGCTCTTCCTCGTCGAGGATCGCGCGGAAGGCGCTGCGTTTGATCGCGGCGACGCGGCCCGGCTTCATCCGCACCGTCGGCGGCAGCGTCGAGACGCAGATGTCGATCATCCGCTCGGCGCCGTGCAGCCGGCCCCACAGATAATCGTTCTCGCGATAGGCGCGGCTGAAGAAGGCGCCGAAGCTGTTGAATTGGATGCCCTTGAGCGTCGCCTCCGCGCCGCCGGCGCGGATCGAGCCGGCATCGTCGGGGGCGATGCGATCGACCTTGATCGGGTCGAACTCGTCGAGTCCCTCGCCCTGCAGCAGCGGCAGCGTCGCGGTGTCGAAATAGGGGAAGCCCAAATAGGTGAGCAGCAGCGCCCGCCGCATCGGCCGGTCGAGGCTGACGAAGGCGTCGGCGAGCCGGCGGTCGGTGTCGGCATCGAGCGTGGCGAGATCGAGCGCGTCGCCGAGCGCGTCGAGCAGCGGCGCCGCGTCCTGGCTGCGGGACGTCCGCACCATCTGGTGGAGCTGCGGATAATGATCGGCACGCTGGCGGTCGAGATAGGCGGCGAGCGAGGCATAGATGGCGTCGCGCATCGCGGCGGCGCCGGCCGACTGGTCGTCGGGCTGCCCGGCCTCGATCTCCTCGAGTCGGCGCGCCATCAGCCGCAGCCGGCGGATGCGGAAGCCGAGGTCGAAGGTGCGCAGGAAGTCGATCGTCGCCGCGCCTTCCTTGCCCGAGAAGCTCGGCGCGACGCCGCCGAAGCCGCGCGACGCGATCGCCGCCTCGATCCCCGCGCGGATCCGCCGCCAGCGCTGCTGCCCCGGCTCGCCGCCGATCTGGTAGAGCAGCCCGCTGATCATCGCGACGACGCCGCTCAGCTTGAGATGACCGTAGGCGACATAGCTGTAGCCGGCGCGGCTCGCCGCCGCCGTCTGCGCACGCCGCCGCCACGCGACCAGCCGCGCCGGCGTCGGCCGGTCGAGGAACAGGGTATGGCCGAAGGATTGCTCGATCTCCTCCTCCACCGCCGGGCGCAGCGCGGTGACGATGCCGCGCAGCCGGTCGATCCGTTCGGAGCGTTCGGCGAGCGCATCGAGATTGTCGCGGATCGGCTGCTGCCGCGGCAGGTCGCTGAGGGCGCCGAGGATAGTCTGGAAGAAGCCCGGCGTCTCGCCCCCTGCGCCGAGGCGGATCTTGATGCCCGGCGACGGGTCAATGTAGACGAAGCGGCGGTCGACCTCGCGCCTCGCCGGCCGTTCCCTGAGCGCATCGATCGCCGGGCGGAACGGCGCATTGGCGAGCACCGACCCGTCGATCAGCACCGCCTTGTCGACCTGATTGGCGGCGACGTGGCGCGGCAGGACCCGCTTGAGGAAGGCGTCGCGCTCCGGCCAGGCGAGCCCGCGCGCGGCGAGGACCCGGTCGAGTTCGGCGACGGTGAACGGCGGGAAGGCGCCGGGGAAGCTCGACGTCGCCCGCGCCGCAAAGGCGAGTTCGGGCACCGCGCCGATCGCGCCGCCGGCATGGTCGGAAAAGCCGATGACGATGCGATGCTCGGTCTCGAGCACCTCCGGCGGCGAATTGAGCCGCAGCCGCTCGGGATGGCCGGTGAAATCGGTGCAGGTGACGAACAGGTCGAGCGGCTGCCCGGCCGGCAGCAGCCGCGGCCCCGGCGGCGCGGCGGCCATCGCCGCGAAGGCATCGAGCAACAGCCCGGTGAAGGTCTCGCCGCCGAACGGCGGCTCGAACCAGCGCGAGCGGACGAAATGCGACAGCTTGGTGCGCACCTCGTCCTGCGTCGCCGCGTCGAGCGCCTCGACCTTGTCCTTGCTGCGCCCCGCCGCGACCCAGGCGAGCGGCAAGGCCCATAATTTGGAGAAGCGGCTCGCCGGCGCCGCCTCGGCATCGATCAGCGCCTCGACATCGGCGGAGGTCAGCCACAGGTCGGTGAGCGGTTCGAGGCTCTGGCCGCTGGTGATCGCCTGGGCGAGGAAGATGCCGTTGATCCCGCCCGCCGACGCGCCCGCGACGATATCGGCGAGGACGCGCAGCCGCAGCCCGGCGAGCGCCTCGATCTCGGCGATCAGCTCCGCATAGACGCGCTCGCTGGCGCCGTGCGCGGTCTCACCGGCGTGGATCGCGCGGCTGGCGCGGACGAGGTGCCAGACCTCCTTGGTGATGCCGTGCATGTAGACGGCAAGGCTGATCCCGCCATAACAGACCAGCGCGAGGCGCAGCTCCTTCTCGCGCATCACGCCGGGGCCAGCATCGCCCAGATCGGCAGATGGTCCGAGGTCTTGCGCGCGGCGGCGCTGGCGTGGACGCCGCATTCCGCCACATGGAGGTCGGCGGACACCATGATCCGGTCGAGCCGCCCGACCGGCCGGCGCGCGTGGAAGCTCGGCCCGGTCGCCGCCATGCGATAGTCGCGGCCGAAGTCGCGCAAACATCCCGCCGCCGCGGTCCATTCGTTGAGATCGCCCATCATCACGGTCGGATGACGGTCGGCGCAGCCTTCGACATGCGCGAGGATCGCCGCCGCCTGCCGCCGTCGCCACAGGCCGGACAGGTCGAGATGCATGCCGACGACGCGCAGGGTCACGCCGTCCAGCTCGACATCGGCGGTGACCGCCCCGCGCGGTTCGAGCGAGGGGAGGTGGATCGGCGCGCAATGGATCACCCGCGCCGCCTTGCGGACGAGGATGACATTGCCGTGCCAGCCCATCGACAGCGCCCGCATGCCGAAGGCGACCGGCTTCCAGTCGCTATGCTCGTCGAGCAGATGCGCGGGCAGCACCGATTCGCGCGGGCCGAAACGGCGGTCCGCCTCCTGGAGCGCGATCACATCGGCATCGATCTCGCGCAGCACCTCCAGCACCCGCTCGGGATTGCGCCGCCGGTCGAGCCCGACGCCCTTGTGGATATTGTAGCTGGCGACTTTCAGGTGGCGAGAAACCATTGCGGGGACGTAACGCCCGGATCGCGGAATGGTGCCGTTTGCGGTCACAGCACCAAGCGACAAGAGAAGGGCAATAAAGTCAAGTGTCTGCCTACCCATAGTGAATAAAGAGTCAAGGCAAAACGGGAAATCCGCTGCATCGTCAAGCACGACATGATAAACGTCGGTGCGACTCGAAGTAAACGGAGCGGCCGGGGGCGGTATGTTGCGGATTGCGCGGGATATGATCTTGGCCTGTCTGGTCGCCGCAGCCGCCGTGCCGGCGTCGGCGCAGGAGAGATCGGCGATCAAGCCGGGTTTCGTGCTGCCGCCGGACACTGCCCGCATCCTGCTGTTCCGTCCATCGATCACGGTCGGTGCGCAATCCACCGCGGGCCTGTTCGAGCCCAATGCCGACTGGACCGCGCAGGCGCGCGAGGCGCTCGGCGCGTCGCTGCGCGAGGCGGAGGCGCATCTCGGCCATACGGTGGTCGATTATGCCGCGCCGGACGGGGCGGACGCCGCGGCGCTCGCCGAATATCAGGCGCTGTTCGATACCGTCGCCGCGGCGGTGATCGAATTTCAGTTCTTCCCCGGCAATCGGCTGCCGACCAAGAAGCGCAAGGATCAGTTCGACTGGGGGCTGGGGCCGGAGGTTGGCACACTGCCGGGGCTCGGTGGCGCCGATTACGCCCTGTTCGTGACGACCGAGGACGCGTTCGGATCGACCGGGCGCAAGGTGTTGCAACTGTTCGCCGCACTCGCCCGTGTGTCGGTCGTCTCCGGCGTGCACAAGGGGTTCGCCGGGCTGGTCGATCTGCACAGCGGCGAGCTCGTCTGGCTCAACGCCGATCTGCAGATGGGCGGCGACGTCCGCACGCCGGAGGGCGCCCGCAAACGGGTGCGCGAGCTGCTCGCCGGCTTCCCCGGCAAACCCGCCGACACGCCGGTCGCTGCGGCGGATGCGAACCGGGCGCGCTGACATGCGCCGGCTGATCGTGCCGCTGCTCGCCGCGGCGCTTTGCGCGGCGCCGGTGCAGGCGGCGCGCGAGACGTTGCCGCTGCCCCCGTTCACCACCGCCTATCAGCCGACGACGGTCGACGAGCGCGGCCTGTGGATGGAGGCCGACGAGGACGAGCGGCGGATGCGCGACGCGCCCGAGGTGATCCGCGATCCGGCGCTGAACGCCTATGCGCGCGAGGTGCTGTGCCGCACCGTCGGGCCGGTGCGATGCGCGGCGATCCGGCTGTATATCGTCCGCATACCGATGTTCAACGCGACCACCTATGCGAACGGGATGATGACCTTATGGTCGGGGGCGCTGCTGCGGCTGCATAGCGAGGCCGAACTCGCCGCGATGTTCGGGCATGAATTCAGCCACTTCGAATTGCGCCATACGCTTACCGGCTTCCAGCGCCGGCGCAGCGGCAGCGATCTGCTCGCCTGGGCCGGGTTGCTCGGCGCGGGCGGGATCGCCTTGCCGACGATGGTGGTCGGCGGCTTCTATCGCTTCAGTCGCGCGCAGGAAGCGGCGGCGGACATGCTCGGTTTCCGCTATCTCACCGCGGCGGGCTATGTCGTGACCGCGCCGGCGGATCTGTGGACGCGGGTGATGGCGGAGCAGGACGCCACCGAGATCGGCCGCTATCGCAAGCCCAACCAGCGGTATGTCGCCGGCTTCTTCGATACGCATCCGACCGAGCTGACCCGCGCCACCTATCTGCGCGCGGCGGCGGCGCAGATCGGCGGCGGCGGCGTCGATGAGGCGGCACGCTTCCGCGCCGCGATCGCGCCGTGGCTGCCGCGCCTGCTCGACGACCAGATCAAGCGCAACGATTTCGGCGGCAGCGAATATCTGCTCAACCAATTGGCCGTGGACGGCTGGACGACGCCGCTCTTGTTCGCGCGCGGCGAATTGTACCGCGAGCGCGGCAACCCCCGCGATCTGTCCGCCGCCGCCGGTTTCTACCGGGAGGCGATCACGCACGGCGATGCGCCGGCGGAGGCCTATCGCGGGCTGGGGCTGGCGTTGCTGCGCAGCGGGCAGGTCGAGGCCGGCAAGGCGGCGCTGCGCGACTATCTCGCGCGCAGGGCCGATGCCGGCGACGCAGCGATGATCGCCACCCTGATTGCGGGATGAGATCGATGATGACGACGCGCTTGCCGAACCGCTTGCCCCGCCACCTGTTGCTGGTCGTCGTTCTGGCGGCGGCGGTGCCGGCGGGCGCGAGCAACCGGCTCATCGCCGCCGGCGGACGGGTGAGCATCGCCAAGACGCCCCTGACGGTGACGCCCGCGAGCGAGTGGAACCGGCTGGGCGCGCGACCCGGCCGCAATGCCGAGGTGTGGACGCTCGACGGCGACACGCTCAACGCGCTGACCTTCTATGCCGCGATCGGCGAGGGGAAGACGCTGTTCCGTCAGGCCGATCGCAGGGAGCATCCGCTGCCGCCGGTCAACCGGACGATGCTGCTCACCGACATTCCGACGCTTCTGGAGAACAGCTATCGCAGCGCCCTCGACGTCGCGACGATGACGATCGATCATGTCGAGCCGACGCCGTTCGCCGGCGCCGGCGGCGTGCATTTTAGCTACACTTTCGTCCGACCGGAGGAAGCCATCCACGTCCGGGGCGAAGGATTCGGCACGCTGCGCGACGGCAAACTCTATCTGGTCACCTACGAGGCGCCGGCCCTCTATTATTTCGAACGGAGCGTCGCCGCGGCGCGGCAGGTGGCGGAGAGCGCCCGGCTAGACTGACCCGCCCGCCAAATACTGTGCGGGCGGGTCAGCCGGGCATCCCCTCCATGGCCTCTCGGACCGAGAACCGCCCTACAATCAGAAAGTTAAGGCCGCGTAACGGTCGGGCACGCCGCCGACATGACAAACACGTCATAATGCGCTAGGCCAAGGGCGTTGCCCTATCGTGGCGACAGGGGCGCGACAGGTCGTGCCGGGAGACGCCATATGGCTACCGAACACTGGCAGCGGACCAAGCTGCGCGCGCTGATCCTGCGCATCCAGGGATCGGTGTTCATCTCGGATCGGTGGCGACGGCGGCTGCTCAATTTCGCCGGTGCGCGCATCCATCCGACCGCGACGGTGCGTCATTCGTGCTGGCTCGACAGCGCCGATATCGTCATGGGGCGCGACGCGATGCTCAACTGCTTCGCGCGGTACGATGGCGCGGCGCGGCTGACCTTCGAGGATGGCGCGCGCGTCTCCTCGGGCGTGACCTTCACCACCAGCACGCATCATCATACCGGCGATCCGACCCGCCGTTCGTCGCCCGAGACGATCAACGCGCCGATCACGATCAAGGCCGGCTGCTGGGTGATGACCGACGTGACGATCAACCCCGGCGTGACGATCGGCGAGGGCTGCGAAATCGGCGCGCAGGCGGTGGTGACCGAGGATACCGCGCCCAACGGCCTCTACGTCAATATGGTCGGGGCGAGCGGCACGGTGCGCGCGCGGCGCATCAAGGAACTGCCGGTGCGCCGCGGCGCCCGCCCGGTCGCGCTGGTGCGCGGCTGACCGGTGTCTGTATCGTAACGGGATTCACCGGCGCCTTACCGGTTGCCGCGGGGCGGGGCCGACGCCATGTTAGGACACGCCCTGCCGGCAGGCTCGTCAACGCCCGGGCCGGCAGGGCGCCCGGAAGGGGCCGTGACGCATGTATTGGCAACATCTTTCCGCAAGCGACATGCTGATCCTCGGCAGCATCCTGTGCGTCGTCGTGCTGCTGCTCCTCGCCATCCGCTTCGATCGCCGCGCGCAGCGCCGCCGGGCCGCCGAATGGCATGACTCTTATTATCATCGCGGCGGACTGGTACGCGCGCTGATGCGCCGCTGGAACCGTGGCCCGGCGCGGCTGACCGATCAGCGCGGCGAGCGGTGACGCGGCTGCGGCCGCGGCGGACACAACAAAGGGGGCCGCAGCCCCCTTTGCGAACGCCCGTGGCGTTGCCGTTTCCCATGGCCATCGCGCGGCGATGGCCCGGAAAAACGGATTTTAGTTGCTGTCGGCCTGGCCGTCGTCCGAAGCGACCGCCACGATGCCCGCGGCAACCGCAGCCACCGCCAGCACGGCGATGATCACGCCGCCACCGGCGAGCTCGTTCTTCTTGGCCGAGGTCGAACCGGTGCGGACCGACTTGGCAACCGACAGGCTCGCAGCGGGGTTGGCCGGTGCCGCAGCGACCGGCGCAGCGACGAGAGCCGTAGCGGCAACGGCGGTGAGGTACTTACGAATCACGCTAATCTCCTATTGTGGGGTCACCCCTCGGCCATACTTGGCACGAGGAGGCTACCATTGGGTTAATACGCCTGCATTTGCAATGTTCGCCTGCCGCGAACTTGCGCCTGCCTGACGCGGAACGCACCACGCTGCAAAGCGTGACGCGGCCGGAATCGTATATTATATTTGACGGGTGGCGCGGTGCGTGATGGGATTGGCGATCTCCCCGCGCAAGGACCCGTGCATTGAACCACCCGCATCGCCGCGCCATCCTGACCTCCGGCGCCGCCGCCGCCGCCGCGACCTTGCTTCCCGCCGCCGCGCCTGTGCCGTCGCCCGCCGGCCCGCGGATCGTCGAACCGCTTGACGACTGGCGCTTCCACCTCGGCCATGCCGCCGATCCGGCGAAGGACTTCGGCTTCGGCCGCAGCCACGACACCTATGCCAAATCGGGCGATGCCGGCACGCCGGCCGCCGAGGGCACCTTCGACGATTCCGCCTGGCAAGCGGTGACGCTGCCACACGACTGGGCGGTCGACCTGCCGTTCGAGCGGTTCGGCCCGCCGGGGAGCGAGGCGGACAAGACCGGATCGTTCCAGGGGTTCAAGCCGCTCGGCCGCGCCTGGCCGGCGACCAGCGTCGGCTGGTATCGCCGCATCCTCCGCCTTGCGAAGGACGATGACGGCCGCCGGCTGCTGCTCCAGTTCGACGGCGTGTCGCGCGACTGCCTCGTCATCCTCAACGGCTTCATCGTCGGCAGCAACGAAAGCGCCTATACTCCGTTCGAGATCGACGTCACCGATTTCGCCCGACCGGGCGTCGACAACGTCCTGCTCGTGCGCTGCGACGTCAGCCTGGGGGAGGCATGGTCGTACGAGGGGGCAGGGCTGTACCGCCACGCCCGGCTGGTCAAGACCGCGCCGGTCCACGTCCGCCAATGGGGCGCCTATGTCCGCACCGCCGTGACCGCCGCCGGGGCGCGGCTCGATATCGCCACCGAGATCGCCAATGACGGTCCGGCGGCGACGGTGCGCGTCCGCTCGACGGTGACCGCGCCCGACGGACGGGTGGTGGCGCGGCTGACCTCCGATCCGCTGGCGCTGCCGGCGTGGGGGCAGCAGACCGCGACGCAGGTCAGGCAGGTGCGCGACCCGGCGCTCTGGTCGATCGAGACGCCGCAGCTCTATCGGCTGACCAGCGAGATCGTCCGCGACGACGTCGTGATCGATCGCGACGATAGTGCCTTCGGCATTCGCACGATCCGGTTCGATGCGACGCGCGGTTTCTTCCTCAACGGCCAGCCGGTCAAGATCAAGGGGACGTGCAACCATCAGGATCATGCCGGGGTCGGCTTCGCGGTGCCCGACAGCCTGCACGTCTGGCGGCTCGAACGGCTGAAGGCGATGGGCGCCAACGCCTATCGCTCGACGCATCATGCGCCCGCGCCCGCGGTGCTCGATGCCTGCGACCGGCTCGGGCTGCTGGTGATGGACGAGACGCGGCAGATGTCGAGCAACGCCGAGGGGCTGTCGCAGCTCGACCGGGTCGTCCGGCAGGGGCGCAGCCATCCGAGCGTCATCCTGTGGAGCATCGGCAATGAGGAGATTCACCGCGGCACCGAGACCGGCGCGCGGATCGCCGCGACGATGAAGCGCCGCATCACCGCGCTCGACGGCACGCGCCCGGTGACCGAGGCGTTCAACGGCAAGCTCGGACAGGGCGCCTCGCGCGTGCTCGACGTGATGGGCTGCAATTACTATCTCAACGAAATAGACGGCTTCCACGCCGCCCATCCCGACGTGCCGATGATCGGCACCGAGACGGGCAGCACGGTGATGACGCGCGGCGAATATGCGCGCAACGAGGCCGAGGGGCTGGTGCCCGCCTATGACCAGGAATTCCCGCGCTGGGCGACGACCGCGCAGGACTGGTGGTCCTTCTACGATACACGCGACTTCCTCGCCGGCGGCTTCGTCTGGACCGGCTTCGACTATCGCGGCGAGCCGACGCCGTTCGAACGCTGGCCGGAGAATGTCTCGCATTTCGGGCAGATGGACCTGTGCGGCTTTCCGAAGGACAATTTCTATTATTACAAGGCGTGGTGGGGCAGCGAACCGGTGCTCCACCTCTTCCCGCACTGGACCTGGCCGGGCCGCGAGGGGCAGACGGTCGCAGTGTGGGTGCACAGCAATTGCGAGGCGGTGGAACTGCTCGTCAACGGCCGCAGCCTCGGGCGGCAGACGGTGACGCGCAATCGCCATCTCGTCTGGCAGGTGCCCTATGCGCCCGGACGGATCACGGCGCATGGCTATCGCGACGGTCGGCGGCTGCTCACCGCCGAGCGCATCACCAGCGGCGCGCCGGCGCGGATCGGTCTGTCGAGCGACCGCCGCCGGCTCGCGCCCGGCGCGGTCGCGGTGGTACGCGCGGCGATCCTCGATGCCGCGGGGCACGAGGTGCCGACCGCGCACGACCGGCTGCACTTCGCGATTGGCGGCGATGCGACGCTGCTCGGCGTCGGCAACGGCGATCCGCGCAGCCTCGAACCCGATCATGCGACGACGCGCTCGGCGTTCAACGGGCTGGCGATGGCGCTGGTGCAGGCCGGCGCGCGCGGCGGTGCGATCCGGCTGACCGCGCGCGGCGAGGGCCTCGCGCCGGCGATGCTGCCGCTGATCGGCACGGGGTGATCGGAGCGCGCGCAGAGGCGCAGAGGGCGCAGCAGGGGCGGTCGCGGCGATCGCGGCCCGATATCGGCAATCGTCGGTGCCGGGGCGCTACGCCCGGCACGAACGATATCTCCGCGCCTCCGCGTGAACCCATTTTGCTGATCTGATCAGACTGATCGACGCGGCGGTCGCGCACGCCGACTATCCAGCCGAAAGAGGAGATTTCACGCGGAGGCGCGGAGGCGCGGAAATCCAGTGGGTGGGGAAACGCGGTGCCGAACCTCACCGGGTCGACTGAAAGCCGCTGCCGCGGCAGGCGCATCCCGCTGCGCCTCTGCACGACCTCTCAGAAACCCGAGACGCTATCCGTCGAGCCGGTCGGCAAGCACCCGGATCGCCTGCCCGGTCAGCGCGACCGTCCGCTCGCCGTCGAGCATGATCGGATGTTCCGGCCGGAGCACCGCGTCGTTCTGCATGCCATGGTCGAGCGCGAGCCAGGCGCGCACCGCATCGGCGAGGTTGGTCACCTCCGGCACTTCGTTGCCGCCGCGATCGACGTTGGCGAGGATCGCGCTCATCTGCCAGTCGATAGCGCTCATCACCGATCCTTCCGGCCATAGACGAACGCGCCGATCCCCGCCACGGCGATGGCGCTCAGCGCGGTGGTGAGGCCGGAATGTTTCGCCGCAGCGGTATAGAGGCTGGTCTGACGGGCGGCGGGATGCTCGCCCGAATGGACGCGGCCGGTGTCGTTGCTCTCGAACAAATTGCTCGGCGCCGGCTGGCGCTTCTTGGGATCGACGAACATCGTTGCGGCGATCGGCGCCAATCGGTCGAACAGCGACGGGAAATGTGCGGCGAACAACGCCTGCGCACGCCCCGCGCCGCCGACGGTGAGGTCGCGCTTGGCATGGGTCGCACAGAACAGGATCGCGTCGGCAACGAGCTCGGGCGCATAGACCGGCGGCGGAATCTGTGCCTCGCCCGGCTCGTGGTTGGCTGCATGTTGCGCGATCGGCGTATCGATGCCGGACGGCTTGATCAGCGTCACCTGCACCGGCACGCCGTCGGAGGCGAGCTCGATGCGCAGCGCGTCGACATAGGCCTTCACCGCATGTTTGCTCGCGGCATAGGCGCCCATGATCGGGCTCGGCATGTCCGCGGCGATCGACGCGACGGTGATCAGCGCGCCGCGCGTTTCGGTCAGGTGCGGGATGGCGGCGAGGCAGCCGTGCACCGCACCGAAATAATTGGTGCGGAACAGCTGCTGATGCTCGTCGTCGGGGATGTCGACGAGCTTGCCGTAGATCGCGGTGCCGGCATCGTTGACCCAGGTGTCGATCCGCCCGAATCGCTGGCGGGCATGCGCCGCGGCGGCGCGGACCGCGGCGGCGTCGCCGACGTCGGCGGCATAGGCGTCGGCGATCCCGCCGTCGGCGACGATCTCGTGCACCGCCGTGCGCAACGCCGATTCGTCGCGCGCGACGAGCAGCACGCGCGCACCCTGTTTCGCGGCGCGCTTGGCGGTGGCAAGGCCGATGCCGGAACTCGCGCCGGTGATGACCATCACCTGCTCGGCGAGCGGCTTGAGCGCCGGGGTTCGATCGGGCTGGGGGGCTGGGGTCACGCGATATCCTGCTGTTGGGTCGTCCCTCAACCGCCCCGGCGGGGAGGGGTTCCGCTTATGTTGTCCGCCGCCGCCGGAACCTTGCGCGGGTGCGACGGTTCGCCGCGGCATGACCGAAGATCCCCGCGCCAACGTCGCCAGCAAATATCCCCTGCTCGCGGTCCCGCACATCCAGCTGCACGGCACCGTCGACGAGATGATGTACGCCCGCTTCAAGACGCAGCTCGCCGCCGCGCCGACGGAGGGGCCGATCGTCGTGTCGCTGACCACGCTCGGCGGCGATCCGGAGATGGGGCGGGCGATGGGCGACGATATCCGGCTTTTGCGCGACTATACCGGGCGCGAGACGCTGTTCCTCGGCAAGGTCGCGGTCTATTCCGCCGGCGCCACCTTCATGGCGGCCTTCCCGGTCGAGACGCGCTTCCTCACCCGCGGCACGCGGCTGATGCTGCACGAGCGGCTGATGAGCAGCAGCATCCAATTGTCCGGCCCGCTCACCACCTTGCCCGCGGTGCTCAAGGCGAAGCTCCACGAGATCGAGGAATCCATCAAGATTCAGGAGGAAGGCTTTCGCGAGATCGTCCGCGGTTCGGCGGTGCCGTTCGAGGAGCTGCAGCGCAAGGCGCCGTCCAACTGGTATATCGAGGCCGAGGAGGCGCGCGACCGCGGCCTCGTTCTTGATGTGATCTGACCGCGACCTATCTCTCAGGGGTTGCGAAAGCCCGACGAAAGGCATAGCCGCAACGCAGCATTTAGAGGAGCGTTGCGGCCATGGCCGAGTTCACCCTGCCCAAGAACAGCAAGGTCAAGGCGAAGGGCAAGGTCCATAAGGCGACCGGCGACGCAAAGCGCATCAAGACCTTCAAGGTCTATCGCTACGATCCCGACACCGGCGAGAACCCGCGCTACGACACGTTCGAGATCAACCTCGACGAATGCGGGCCGATGGTGCTCGACGCGCTGATCAAGATGAAGGCGGAGCAGGACAGTTCGCTGACCTTCCGCCGCTCGTGCCGCGAGGGCATCTGCGGCTCCTGCTCGATGAACATCGACGGGCGCAACGGCCTCGCCTGCACCACCGCGATCGAGGACGTGAAGGGCGAGGTGAAGATCACCCCGCTGCCGGCGATGGACGTGATCAAGGACCTCGTCCCCGACTTCACGCACTTCTACGCGCAATATAGCTCGATCAAGCCGTGGATGCAGACGGTCAGCCCGCCGCCCTCGGGGAAGGAGCGGCTCCAGTCGCCGGACGACCGCGCCAAGCTCGACGGCCTCTACGAGTGCATCCTGTGCGCCTGCTGCTCGACCTCCTGCCCGAGCTATTGGTGGAATGCGGACAAGTTCCTCGGCCCGGCAATCCTGCTCCAGGCCTATCGCTGGCTCGCCGACAGCCGCGACGAGATGACCGGCGAACGGCTCGACCAGCTCGAGGATCCGTTCCGCCTCTATCGCTGCCACACGATCATGAACTGCGCCAACACCTGCCCCAAGGGGCTCAACCCGGCCAAGGCGATCGCCGAGATCAAGAAGATGGAAGCCGAGCGGATTCTGTAAGGGGGACGAAGCGCCCGGCGGCCATGATGTTGGACGCGCCGGTGGACTGGCTGAGCCCTTGGCTGCGATTGTGGCTTGTCCGTCACACTACCATTTGCCCACCCCGGCGAAGGCCGGGGTCCGGTCGGGGGACGTAGAGCACCCCTCGCACGCTCTTCCACCGGGACCCCGGCCTTTGCCGGGGTGGCGCGGTGTTAGGAGCGGCTCCGCGCTTCGCGCGGATTGGGCGTGATTTTCCAAGGCAGCCGCGGCTGGCGTGCGCAAGCTTATGCCGCCGCACCACCAGCCTCGCCGCCGCGTCTATAACCTCTCTATCCCATCGCAGGAGCCAGCATGAAGGTCCTCGCCGCCTATGACGCGCTGGTCGCCGCCGGCGAGTTGCGGCCCGACGCCGAGCAGCGCTCCGCCGCGCTCCGCCTCGACACGCTCGCCAGCGCGCTGGAAACGCCGCCGAAGCGCGGCTGGCTCGGGCGGCTGACCGGGCGCGGCGGCGACGCGGCGCGCGGCGTCTACATGTTCGGCGACGTCGGCCGCGGCAAGTCGATGCTGATGGACCTGTTCTTCGCCAATGTCGCGATCGAGAAGAAGCGCCGCGTCCATTTCGCCGAATTCATGATCGAGGTGCACGGACGCATCGCGATCGAACGGCGCAAGGAAGCCGGCGATCCGATCGCCCCGGTCGCCGCCGCGCTGGCCGAGGAGACGCGGCTGCTGGCCTTCGACGAGATGATGGTGACCAATTCGCCCGATGCGATGATCCTCAGCCGGCTGTTCACCGCTCTGCTCGCCGCCGGCGTGACGATGGTCACGACGTCGAACCGCGCGCCCGCCGATCTCTACAAGAATGGCCTCAACCGCGAACATTTCCTGCCGTTCATCGCGCTGATCGAGGCGAAGCTCGACGTCGTCACGCTCAACGGCCCGATCGACTATCGCCGCGACCGGCTCGGCCAGCAGGACATCTGGCTCGTGCCGAACGGCCCGGCGGCGACGGCGGATCTGTCCGCGGCCTTCTTCCGCCTCACCGATCACGAGGTGACCGAGCCGATCCCGTCCGAGGATCTCGTCGTCCAGGGCCGCACGCTCCATGTCCCCAAGACGCTGAAAGGCGTCGCGGTCTTCTCGTTCAAGAAGCTGTGCGGCGCGGCGCGCGGTGCGGCCGACTATCTCGCGGTGGCGCGGCGCTATCACACGGTGATCCTCGTCGGCATCCCCCGCCTCGGCCCGGAGAACCGCGACGAGGCGGCGCGCTTCGTCACGCTGATCGACGCGCTCTACGAGCATAAGGTCAAGCTGCTCGCCGCCGCCGATGCCGAACCCGAGGCGCTCTACCCGACCGGCGACGGGCGGTTCGAATTCCAGCGGACGGTCAGCCGGCTGGAGGAAATGCGCTCCGAAGATTATCTCGCGCAGGGCCATGGCAGCATCTAATGCACCTGCGAACCATTATCAGTTAAACTTTTAACCGATACCGTTTAGCGGTTGCCGGACGCGCAAAACGGGCGTAACCGGCGTGACCAATCACGCCCTGCCTGTAACGGAGATGGATTGGATGGCTCGCAAGAAGATCGCGCTGATCGGCGCCGGTAACATCGGCGGCACGCTCGCGCACCTCGCGGCATTGAAGAACCTCGGCGACATCGTGCTGTTCGACGTCGTCGAAGGCGTGCCGCAGGGCAAGGCGCTCGATTTGTCGCAGTGCGGCCCGGTCGAGGGCTTCGACGCCAAGATCATCGGTTCGAACGATTATGCCGACATCGCCGGTGCCGACGTGATCATCGTCACCGCCGGCGTCGCGCGCAAGCCCGGCATGAGCCGCGACGACCTGCTCGGCATCAACCTCAAGGTGATGAAGGCGGTCGGCGAGGGCATCAAGGCGAATGCGCCCGACGCCTTCGTGATCTGCATCACCAACCCGCTCGACGCGATGGTCTGGGCGCTGCGCGAATTTTCCGGCCTGCCGCACAACAAGGTCGTCGGCATGGCCGGTGTGCTCGACTCGGCGCGCTTCAGCCACTTCCTCGCCGAGGAGTTCCAGGTCTCGGTCAAGGACGTCACCAGCTTCGTGCTCGGCGGCCATGGCGACACGATGGTGCCGGTCATCTCCTATTCCACCGTCTCCGGCATCCCGGTCCCCGACCTCATCACGATGGGCCGCTCGAGCCAGGAGAAGATCGACGCGATCGTCAAGCGCACGCGCGGCGGCGGCGGCGAGATCGTCGGCCTGCTCAAGACCGGCTCGGCTTATTATGCCCCGGCGACCAGCGGCATCGCGATGGCCGAGGCCTATCTCTACGACCAGAAGCGCGTGCTGCCGGCGGCGGCCTATGTCGACGGTCAGTATGGCGTCAACGACCTCTATGTCGGCGTGCCGGTGGTGATCGGGGCCGGCGGCGTCGAGCAGATCGTCGAGATCGCGCTCGACGACGAGGCGAAGGCGAACCTCACCGTCTCGGTCGATGCTGTCAAGGAACTGCTCGAAGCGTGCAAGGGGATCGACGAAACGCTGAAGTAAGGTGCGCCCGACGGACCCAAGTGTCCCCGCGAAGGCGGGGAACCAGGACTGGGCTCCCGCCTTCGCGGGAGCACATCGGGGCGAACGGTGAACAAGGCCGGCTACGTCTACATGATGGCGAGCCGGCTCAACGGAACGATCTATACAGGTGTAACGAGCGATCTCGCTGCCCGTGTCTACCAGCACCGGAATGGCCTGATCGACGGCTTCACCAAGACATACGGCTGTACGTTACTCGTCTGGTACGAAGTTCATGACGATCTGGAGGCCGCGCGATACCGCGAGCGCCAGCTCAAGAAGTGGAACCGCGACTGGAAGCTGCGGCTGATCGAAGAGAAAAACCCCGACTGGCTCGACCTGTTCGAGTCCGTGTTCGGATGACACAATTGGCGCTGCCGTATCTGCGCTAGCACAGTGAGGAAGAGAACCGAGATGAGCATCCTCGTCAACAAGAACACCAAGGTCATCACGCAAGGGATGACCGGCGAAACCGGCAGCTTCCACACCAAGGCGGCGCTGGATTACGGCACGCAGATGGTCGGCGGCGTGACGCCGGGCAAGGGCGGGACCGAGCATCTCGGCCTGCCGGTGTTCAACACCGTCGCCGAAGCCAAGTCGAAGACCGGTGCCGATGCGTCGGTCATCTACGTGCCGCCGCCCTTCGCCGCGGATTCGATCCTCGAGGCGATCGATGCCGAGATCCCGCTGATCGTCGCGATCACGGAAGGCATTCCGGTGCTCGACATGGTCCGCGTCAAGCGCGCGCTGTCGGGCAGCAAGTCGCGGCTGATCGGCCCCAACTGCCCGGGCGTGCTGACGCCGGGCGAGTGCAAGATCGGCATCATGCCGGGCAGCATCTTCAAACAGGGTTCGGTCGGCGTCGTCTCGCGCTCGGGCACGCTGACCTATGAGGCGGTGTTCCAGACCTCGAACGCCGGGCTCGGCCAGACCACCGCGGTCGGCATCGGCGGCGATCCGGTCAACGGCACCAACTTCATCGACGTGCTCGAGCTCTTCCTCGCTGACGAGGCGACCCAGTCGATCATCTTGATCGGCGAGATCGGCGGCGATGCCGAGGAGCAGGCGGCGCAGTTCCTGATCGACGAGGCGAAGCGCGGTCGCAAGAAGCCGATGGCGGGCTTCATCGCCGGTCGCACCGCGCCTCCGGGCCGCCGCATGGGCCACGCCGGTGCGATCGTCTCGGGCGGCAAGGGCGATGCCGAGAGCAAGATCGCGGCGATGGAAGCCGCCGGGATCAAGGTCGCGGCGAGCCCCTCGGAGCTGGGTTCGACGCTGCTCGAGGTGCTGAACGGCTAATGCAACCCTCCCTCTCCCACCGGGAGAGGGAGGGAGCCGCCCCGGGGCGGCACAAGGGTGAGGGCATCACGCCACGCTCGCCCTCATCCTCCCACCCGCTGTCGCGGGCGGGCCCCTCCTTCTCCCGCTGGGAGAAGGGAACAGGAAGAAGACCATGGGCTACGAAGGTCAGGATTTCAGCGACATCGCCGCAGGCGTGTCTCCCCAGTTCATCGAGGCGCTCTACGCCAAATATCAGGCCGACCAGTCGTCGGTCGATCTCGGCTGGCGCGGCTTCTTCGAAGGCCTGGAGGCAGGCAGCGGCGGTCCGAGCTGGACCAACAAGCGCTGGCCCTTGTCGACCACCGACGATCTGACCGCCGGGCTCGACCCGACGCAGATGGAGCCCGCCCCCAAGCCCGCCAAGGGCGGCAAGCCCGCCGCGGCACCGACGGCGGCGCCGTCCAGGGAGGACATCATCAAGGCGGCGGGCGATGCGATCCGCGCGCAGATGCTGGTCCGCACCTATCGCGTCCGCGGTCATCTCGCCGCCAATCTCGATCCGCTCGGCCTGTCGCGTCGCGAGATGCCCGAGGATCTGCGCACCGAATATCACGGCTTCACCGACGCCGACCTCGACCGGCCGATCTATCTCGGCGGCACGCTCGGCTTCGAATGGGCGACGGTGCGCGAGCTGGTCGACACGCTGCGCCGCAATTACTGCGGCAACGTCGGCCTCGAATATATGCATATCGTCGACGTCGAGGAGCGCCGCTTCCTGCAGGACCGCATGGAGGGCAAGGACAAGGCGATCGAGTTCAGCACCGACGGCAAGCGCGCGATCCTCAGCAAGGTGATCGAGGCGGAGCAGTGGGAGAAGTTCCTCGGCAAGAAATATGTCGGGACCAAGCGCTTCGGCCTCGACGGCGGCGAGAGCATGATTCCAGCGCTCGAAAGCGTGATCAAATACGGCGGCCAGGCCGGTGTGCGCGAGATGGTGTTCGGCATGGCGCATCGCGGCCGGCTCAACGTACTCGCCAACGTCATGGCGAAGCCGCTGCGCGTCATCTTCCACGAATTCGCCGGCGGCTCGGCCAATCCCGATGAGATCGGCGGCTCGGGCGACGTCAAATATCACCTCGGCACCTCGACCGACCGCGAGTTCGACGGGCACAAGGTGCATATGTCGCTGGTCGCCAATCCGTCGCATCTCGAGGCGGCGGATCCGGTCGTGCTCGGCAAGACGCGCGCGATCCAGACGTTGGCCAATGACCTCAGCGATCACGTCGCCTCGCTGCCGGTGCTGATCCACGGCGACGCGGCCTTCGCGGGGCAGGGGATCGTCTGGGAATGCCTCGGCTTCTCGGGCATCCGCGGCTACAATACCGGCGGCTGCGTCCATTTCATCATCAACAACCAGGTCGGCTTCACCACCAGCCCGCAATTCGCGCGCTCCTCGCCCTATCCGTCGGATGTGGCGAAGGGCGTCCAGGCGCCGGTGTTCCACGTCAACGGCGACGATCCCGAGGCGGTGACCTTCGCCACCAAGATGGCGATCGAATTCCGCCAGAAGTTCCACCGCGACATCGTCATCGACATGTGGTGCTATCGCCGCTTCGGCCATAACGAGGGCGACGAGCCGGGCTTCACCCAGCCGCTGATGTACAACGTCATCCGTCAGCATCCCGGCGTCAGCGAGATCTACGCCAAGCGGCTGATCGCCGAGGGCGTGATCGACCAGGCGTGGCTCGACGACAAGGTCAACCAGTACACCACCCTGCTCGAAGGCGAGTTCGAGGCGGGCGCGAGCTACAAGCCGAACAAGGCGGACTGGTTCGCCGGCCGCTGGTCGGGCCTGTCGGCACCGACCGACGGCGGCAGCGAGCGGCGCAACGTCGAGACGGGGATCGAGCTCAAGCTGTTCGACGCGCTCGGCCGCACGCTGACCACGGTGCCCGAGGGCATCCAGATCCACAAGACGCTGGCGCGCGTGATCGATGCCAAGCGGCAGATGTTCAAGACCGGCGAGAATTTCGACTGGGCGACCGGCGAGGCACTGGCCTTCGGCTCGCTGCTGTCGGAAGGCTATGGCGTGCGCCTGTCGGGTCAGGATTCGGGCCGCGGCACCTTCTCGCAGCGTCATGCCGTCTGGGTCGACCAGACCGACGAGCACAAATATGTGCCGCTGACCACGGTCGAGCATGGCCGGTTCGAGGTGCTCGACAGCCCGCTGTCCGAATATGGCGTGCTCGGCTTCGAATATGGCTATGCGCTCGCCGACCCCAAGACGCTGGTGATGTGGGAGGCGCAGTTCGGCGACTTCGTCAACGGCGCGCAGATCATGATCGACCAGTTCATCACCAGCGGCGAATCCAAGTGGCTGCGGGCCAACGGCCTCGTCATGCTGCTGCCGCACGGCTACGAAGGGCAGGGGCCGGAGCATAGCTCGGCGCGTCCCGAACGCTTCCTCCAGTCGTGCGCGCAGGACAATATCCAGGTCGCGAACTGCACCACGCCGGCCAATTACTTCCACCTGCTGCGCCGGCAGATGCACCGCAACTTCCGCAAGCCGCTGATCGTGATGACGCCCAAGTCGCTGCTCCGCCACAAGCTGGCGGTGTCGGCGGCGGCGGACTTCCAGGGCGACAGCCACTTCAAGCGGCTGCTGTCGGACACCAACGGCGCGGCGGATGCCGAGACGACGCGGCTGGTGCTGTGCACCGGCAAGGTCGCCTATGATTTGATCGAGGCGCGCAACGCCGCCGGCGATACGACGACGCAGATCGTCCGCGTCGAGCAGCTCTATCCTTTCCCGGGAGATGCGCTCGCCCGCCGGATCGCGCGGATGCCCAATCTGCAGGACGTCGTCTGGGCGCAGGAAGAGCCGAAGAACAACGGCTATTGGTTCTTCGTCGAGCCGCTGATCGAGGAATCGCTCAAGGCCGCCAATTGCCCGATCAAGCGGGCGCGGTACGCCGGCCGGCAGGCGGCGGCATCGCCGGCGACCGGGCTGATGAAGCGTCATACCGCCGAACAGGGCGCGCTGGTCGCCGACGCGCTCGGTCACAACGTCCGCGAGGAAATCCGCCGCACCCGCGGCGAGGGATCGACCACCACCGCCCGGCCGACGCAGGCCCCCGGCAGCTAACCCAAATTCCCCGATTGAGACCCCGCCTCCCCGGGGAGAAGGATGCAAGAGATGGCAACCGAAGTCACCGTACCCGTTCTGGGTGAATCGATCACCGAAGCCACCGTCGGCGAATGGCTCAAGCAGCCGGGCGACCCGGTCAAGGTCGACGAGCCGATCGCCAGCCTCGAAACCGACAAGGTGTCGGTCGAGGTGCCCTCGCCGGTCGCCGGCGTGATGGGCAGCCATGCGGTCAAGGTCGGCGACACGGTCGAGGTCGGCGCGATGCTCGCGACGATCGAGGCGGGTGACGGCGCCGCCGCGGTCCCGGCTCCGGCCGCCGCGCCGGCGGCAGCGCCTGCACCCGCAGCCGCGCCTGCCGCCACGCTCGCTCCGGCACAGGCCGAGCCGGCCGGCGATTCGCCCGCGGCGCTGTCGCCGTCGGTGCGGCGTGCGGTGCTCGAATATGGGCTCGACCCGGCGTCGATCACCGGCACCGGCAAGGACGGCCGCATCACCAAGGAGGACGTCGCCGCCGCTGCCGCCTCCAAGCCGGCGAACGCCGCGCCCGCCGCCGCGCCGGCGCCGGCCGCTGCGCCCGCGGGCGGCCGCAAGGAAGAGCGCGTCAAGATGACGCGCCTCCGCCAGACGATCGCCAAGCGCCTCAAGGAAGCGCAGAACACCGCCGCGATGCTGACGACGTTCAACGACGTCGACATGACCGCGGTGATCGAGGCGCGCGCCAAGTACAAGGACCTGTTCGAGAAGAAGCACGGCGTCCGGCTGGGCTTCATGGGCTTCTTCGTGAAGGCCGCGACGATGGCGCTGAAGGACATTCCGTCGGTCAACGCCAGCATCGAGGGCGACGAGATCGTCTATCACGATTATGCCGACATCTCGGTCGCGGTCAGCGCGCCCAACGGCCTCGTCGTGCCGGTGATCCGCGATGCGCAGGACCTGACCGTCGCCGGCATCGAGAAGACGATCGGCGACTTCGGCCGCCGCGCCAAGGACGGCACGCTCAAGATGGACGAGATGAAGGGCGGCACCTTCACCATCTCGAACGGCGGTGTCTTCGGCTCGCTGATGTCGACCCCGATCATCAACCCGCCGCAGGCCGCGGTGCTCGGCCTTCACCGGATCGAGGAACGCCCGGTCGTCGTCGGCGGCCAGGTCGTCGTCCGCCCGATGATGTATCTCGCGTTGAGCTACGACCATCGCCTGATCGACGGCCGCGAGGCGGTGACCTTCCTCGTCGCGCTCAAGAATGCGATCGAAGACCCGACGCGGATCCTGATCGACCTGTAAGGAGCCGAACAATGGGAATGGTTTGGGTTGTAAGAGCCGCCAGTGACGACGATGTCGTCTCCTTGCGTGCCGATCCCGAGTCCATCTACGACTTCGTCAATCCGGAGGACCTCTCTCCAGACTATCAGATCCTGGACTTGGACAAGCAGTGGCATGCTGTCCATTTCCTGCTGACGGGATCAGCTGGTCCCGTTGATAGTCCGCTGAGTTTCATCCTCGGTACCTACGAAGAAGTCGGTCCCGACCACGGTTATGGGCCGGCATGGTTTATCCCGTCTGAGGCGATACGGGCGTTCCACTCGGCTTTGGCAAAACACTCTGATGAAGAGTGGGCGAGGCGTTATGATGCCTCGACTGCCGTAGCCGAGCAGGTATATTTGGCCGAGACGCTGGCGGATGAGGGAGAGGAAGCGTTGACGTTTCTGCAATCCGATATCGCTGGGCTTCGATCATTCGTGCGCAAAGCCGTCGAGGCTGGCAACCACGCCTTCGCTCTCATCACATAATATGAACGGAGCCTATCATGGCTGAGTATGACTATGACGTCCTCGTGATCGGCGCCGGCCCCGGCGGCTATGTCGCTGCGATCCGCGCGGCGCAGCTCGGGCTGAAGACCGCCTGCGTCGAGAGCCGCGAGACGCTCGGCGGCACCTGCCTCAACGTCGGCTGCATTCCGTCGAAGGCGATGCTGCATGCGTCCGAATTCTTCGATGCCGCCGCCAACGGCACGATGGCCAAGATGGGCATCAAGGTCACCGCCGAACTCGATCTCGACACGATGCACGGCCAGCGACGCGACGCGGTCAAGCAGCTCACCGGCGGCATCGAATATCTGTTCAAGAAGAACAAGGTCGAATGGCTCAAGGGCCGCGCCAGCTTCACCGGTGAGGATAGCGTCGAGGTCGCCGGCAAGACCGTGCGCGCCAAGAACATCGTCATCGCCACCGGGTCGAGCGTGACGCCGCTGCCCGGCGTCACCGTCGATCAGAAGGTCGTCGTCGACAGCACCGGCGCGCTCGAACTCGCCAAGGTGCCGCAGCATCTCGTCGTCATCGGCGGCGGGGTGATCGGTCTCGAGCTCGGCAGCGTCTGGCGCCGGCTGGGGGCCAAGGTGACCGTCGTCGAATATCTCGACCAGATCCTGCCGGGCTTCGATGGCGACGTGCGCAAGGAAGCGCAGAAGATCTTCAAGAAGCAGGGCATGGAGTTCAAGCTGTCGACCAAGGTGACCGGCGTCACCGTTGCCGGCGACAGCGCGACGCTCACGCTCGAGCCGGCGGCGGGCGGTGCGGGCGAGACGATCGAGGCGGACGCGGTGCTGCTCGCGATCGGCCGCAAGCCCAATACCGACGGTCTCAACCTCGAAGCCGCCGGCCTGTCGGTCAATGCGCGTGGCCAGGTCGACATCGATCACGATTTCGCGACCAGCGTGCCCGGCATCTGGGCGATCGGCGACGTCGCCCCCGGCCTGATGCTCGCGCACAAGGCGGAGGACGAGGGGATTGCGGTCGCCGAGAATATCGCCGGACTGACCGGCATCGTGAACCACGACGTCATCCCGAGCGTCGTCTACACGATGCCCGAATTCGCCGGCGTCGGCCTCACCGAGGAAGCGGCCAAGGCGAAAGGTGAGGTCAAGGTCGGCAAGTTCCCGATGATGGCGAACAGCCGCGCCAAGACGAACCATGAGCCCGACGGCTTCGTCAAGATCATCGCCGATGCCAAGACCGACCGCGTCGTCGGCGTCTGGGCGATCGCCAGCGTTGCCGGTACGATGATCGCGCAGGCGGCGCAGGCGATGGAGTTTGGCGCGACCAGCGAGGACATCGCCTATACCTGCCATGCGCATCCGACGCATTCGGAAGCGCTCAAGGAAGCGGCGATGGCGGTGACCGGCAAGCCGATCCATATCTAAGCGATGACCGCGGCCGATCCCGACCGCGCCTCCCTCGAAGCCGCCTGGCTGACGCTGACCCGCGAGACCCTGCCCGGTCTCGCGGGGTGTCGTATGTGGCCGGTCCGTGCGGATCATTGTTTCCAGCGCATCCTGCTCGATGCGGCGGTGGGCGGTGTCTGGTACGATGCGGTCGCGGCGCGGCCGGCCTATCGGCATATCGCGCTGGACCGACTGGCCGAGGCGGTCAGGCTCGGCGAGAGCGCGGCGGCGGGAACGGTCGATCTGGCGACGCTCAACCGGCAGTCGCTCGCGTGGCGGCGGGCGCGCCAGCGTTAGGGCGGCGCGCCGGCACGATGCGCCGACGATGCCAGTCGCCGATCCACTCCTCGCGCATCCCCGCAAATCATCCCCGGAATAGTTCGTAAGCGGGCGAAACCCTCCGCATTGCCACTCGTTGCAATTATCGGAGAACCGTTCCGGCGGGCTTCCGCGAAGGGGAATGATGATCTGTCTGCCGCCGCTCGTATGTTGAGACGTCTGCCGTTCGTGCTGGCCGCGGCCCTCGGCGGCTGTGCGCCCGCGCTGCTCGACCCCGCAGGACCCGTCGCCGCGGGTGAGAAGACGTTGCTGATCAACTCGCTGGCGGTGATGCTCGGCATCGTCATACCGGTGATCGTCCTGACGCTCGCCTTCGCCTTCTGGTTCCGCTCGGGCAACGGCCGTGCCAAGCACCGGCCGGAATTCGCTTATTCAGGCAAGCTCGAACTGCTCGTCTGGTCGGTGCCGCTGCTCGTCATCATCTTTCTCGGCGGCATGGGCTGGATCGCCAGCCACGAGCTCGATCCGCGCCGGCCGCTCGCCGCGACGCGCAAGCCGATCACCATCCAGGTCGTCGCGCTCGACTGGAAATGGCTGTTCATCTACCCGGAGCAGGGCATCGCCACCGTCAACCGTGTCGTCGTGCCTGCCGGCACGCCGGTCGATTTCCGCATCACCTCGGCGACGGTGATGAACAGCTTTTTCGTGCCGCGGCTCGGCAGTCAGATCTATGCGATGGCGGGGATGGAGGCGAAGCTCAACCTGATGGCCGACCGGCCCGGCCGCTTCCACGGCCTGTCGGCGCATTACAGCGGCGAAGGCTTTTCGGATATGGACTTCACCGTCGACGCGGTGCCGGCGCAGCAATTTGCCGGTTGGGCGGCGAAGATGCGCGGGCAGGGGCCGGCGCTCACCGCCGACAGCTATCACGCGCTCGCCCGCCAGAAGGGCAATGTGACGCCGTTCGCTTATGGCAGCGTGCCGCGCGGCTTCTTCGCCGCGGCGGTGAGGGAGGCCGGTGCGCCGGTGCATGAAACCGACAATGGCGGGCGGGAGAGTTGAGCATGTTCGGCAAGCTCAACTGGCATTCGATCCCCTGGGATCAGCCGATCCCGCTGATCGCCGCGGCGATCGTCGGCAGCGGCATCCTGGCGGTGCTGGTGTGGACGTGGCGCGCCGGGCACGTTCCCTATCTGTGGCGCGAATGGATCACCTCGGTCGATCACAAGCGCATCGGCATCATGTATTGCGGTTTCGCCTTGCTGATGCTGATGCGCGGTTTCGTCGACGCGGCGATGATGCGCAGCCAGCAGGCGATCGCTTATGGCAATCCCGGCTATCTGCCGCCCGAACATTACGACCAGATCTTCACGGCGCACGGCACGATCATGATCTTCTTCGTGGCGATGCCGTTCGTCATCGGGCTGATGAACTTCGTCGTGCCGCTGCAACTCGGCGTCCGCGACGTCGCCTTTCCGACGCTCAACAACGTCAGCTTCTGGCTGACCGCGAGCGGCGCGTTACTCATCAACCTCAGCCTCGTCATCGGCGAATTCGCCAAGACCGGCTGGCTCGCCTATCCGCCGCTGTCGGAGCTGCGCTTCTCGCCCGGCGTCGGCGTCGATTATTATCTGTGGGCGTTGCAGATCTCGGGCGTCGGGACGTTGCTGTCCGGGGTCAACCTCGTCACCACCATCTTGAAGATGCGCGCGCCGGGCATGGGCTATACCCGCATGCCGATGTTCTGCTGGACGAGCCTTGCCTCCAACCTGCTGATCGTCGCGGCCTTCCCGATCCTGACCGCGACACTGGCGATGCTGCTGCTCGACCGCTACCTCGGCTTCCACTTCTTCACCAACGAGCTTGGCGGCAATCAGATGATGTTCGTCAACCTCATCTGGGCCTGGGGCCACCCAGAAGTCTATATCCTGATCCTGCCGGCGTTCGGCGTGTTCAGCGAGATCGTCTCGACCTTCTCGAGCAAGCCGCTGTTCGGCTACCGTTCGATGGTGGTGGCGACGATGGTGATCTGCATCCTGTCGTTCATGGTCTGGCTGCACCATTTCTTCACGATGGGGGCGGGGGCCGACGTCAACGGCTTCTTCGGCGTGACGACGATGATCATCGCGGTGCCGACCGGCGTGAAGGTCTTCAACTGGCTGTTCACCATGTACGGCGGCAAGATTCGCTTCCACGTGCCGATGCTGTGGTCGGTGGCGTTCATGGTCACCTTCGTGATCGGCGGGATGACCGGGGTGCTGCTCGCGGTGCCGCCCGCCGATTTCGTGCTGCACAATTCGCTGTTCCTCGTCGCGCATTTCCACAACGTCATCATCGGCGGGGTGCTGTTCGGCGCCTTTGCCGGATACAATTACTGGTTCCCCAAGGCGTTCGGCTTCCGGCTCGACGAGCGGTGGGGGCGGCGCGCCTTCTGGCTGTGGGTCGGCGGCTTCTATCTCGCCTTCATGCCGCTCTACGTGCTGGGGCTGATGGGGATGACGCGGCGGATGGCGCATTACGACGTGCCGGGCTGGCAGCCGTGGCTGATCGCGGCGGCGTTCGGCGCGCTGATGATCGCCGGCGGCATCGCCTGCCAGGTGATCCAACTCTATGTCTCGATCCGCAACCGCAAGGACCTCGTCGATGTCAGCGGCGATCCATGGGACGGGCGCAGCCTCGAATGGATCACCACCTCGCCGCCGCCGCCGTTCAACTTCGCGGTGCTGCCGAACGTCACGGGCGAGGAGGCCTATTGGGGGATCAAGTCGACCGCACGCGATAATGGCGAACTCTCCGAGCGCCCCAAATATGAGGCGTTCCACATGCCGCGCAACTCGCCGACCGGTGTCGTCACCGCCTTCTTCACCACCGCGCTCGGCTTTGCCGCGGTCTGGCATATCTGGTGGCTGTTCGCGCTCGGCTTCCTCGGCGCCTGGGCGACCTTCGTGATCTTCGCGTGGCGTGACGAGAATGAGATCGAGATCAGCGCCGCCGAGGCGGAACGGCTCGACGCCGAGCGGCGCAACGCCAAGGCGCGATTGCTCGACATCCCCGCGGACCAGCCGGCATGAGCGGCGATCCGCACAAGCTCGGTCGCGGTGAGATCGCGCCCAGCGAACGGGGGCCCGCGCCCAAGCGCGTCGTCGTCGCTTATGGCTTCTGGATCTTCCTGCTCACCGACTTCATCATGTTCGCCGGCTTCTTCGCCGCTTATGCGGTGCTCGCCAAGGCGACCGCGGGCGGTCCGGCGGCGCGCGACATCGTCGAGCTGCCGCTGGTCGGCGGCGAGACGGCGCTGCTGCTCGCCTCCAGCTTCGCCTGCGGCATGGCGGGGATCGCGACCGCGGCGAAAAACCGCTTCTGGTTCCAGATCGCGATGGCGGCGACCGCCCTGCTCGGCGCCGGCTTTCTCGCGCTCGAAGCCTATGAGTTCCTCCATCTGATCGGCGAAGGCCATGGCCCGCAGCGCAGCGCCTTCCTGTCGGCCTTCTTCGCGCTGGTCGGCTGTCATGGCCTCCACGTCACGCTCGGCCTCGTCTGGCTGACGACGATGATGGCGCAGGTCCAGGCCAAGGGCTTCCGTGACGAGATCCTGCGCCGCATCGCCTGCTTCAGCCTGTTCTGGCACGCGCTCGACATCATCTGGGTGGCGCTGTTCACCACCGTCTATCTGCTGGGAGTCGCCGGATGAGCGATCAGTCCGACCTCGACGACGATCGCGCGCCCGGCGAAGACTCGGGCGGCGTCGACATCCGCGGCAAGATGGTGACCTATATCGTCGGCTTCCTGCTGGCGGCGGTGCTCAGCATCGCGTCCTTCGCGGTGGTGCATAGCGGCGTGATCTACGGTCCGGGTATCCCGGTCGCATTGATCGCGCTGGCGATCGCGCAGATGGGCGTCCACCTCGTCTTCTTCCTGCATGTCACCAGCGGGCCGGACAATACCAACAACGTCCTCGCCTTGGCGTTCGGCGTGCTGATCGTCGGGCTCGTGCTGATCGGTTCGATCTGGATCATGGGCCATCTCGACCACAATCTGATGCCGGCGAGCATGCCGGCGATGTAGATCAGCGCATCGGTGGCGCGGACAGCAGCGTCCGCGTCACGCCGTTGGTCCAGCCGAACCCGTCCTGCAACGGATATTCCCCGCCGCCGCCGGGCAGCCGCTCGACGACATTGTATTTCTCGAGCAGCTTGCCGCTGGCGGCATATTCGCGGGCGACGGTCGCCAGCCAACCGTCGGCGATACGGGTGGCGAGCGCCTCCTCGCGATAGCGGCGCAGTCCGGCGATCGCGACATATTGCAGCGGCGCCCAGCCGTTGGGCTCGTCCCACTGCTGACCGGTGCGCACCGCCGTGGTGCCGAGCCCGCCTTCGCCGACCAATGGCGCGAGCGCCCGTGCGGTCGCCTGCGCCCGCGGAGCGGGGGCGAGGCCGACGAACAGCGGATAGGCCATCGCCGCAGTACGCGCCGCGGTCGGCCGCCGCGCGTCGAGATCATGGTCGGCATAGAAGCCGGCAGGGTTCCACAGATGCCGCTCGATCGCCACGCCACGATCGCGCGCGGCGGCATCATAGCCCGCCGCGCAGGCGGTATCACCGAGCTGGCGGCAATTGGCGGCGATGCTCCGCTCCATGCCGTAGAGCAGGCTGTTGAGATCGACCGGCACGATCCGCGTCGTCCGGATCGTCGCCAGCGTCCGCCCGTCGCCGAGCCAGCGCGAGCTGAAGTCCCAGCCGCTTTCCGCCCCGGCGCGCAGGTCACGGTACAGCGTCCTGGCGTCGCGCCCCGGCGTCGCCGCGACGAGCGCGGCATCCTCGCGATAGCTTTCGTCGCGCGGATCGTCGCGATCGTCCCAATAGCGGTTGAGCAACGCGCCATCGGCGAGGCGGACGACGCGGGCATGTTCGCCGCCGGGCTTGAGCCCGTCCGCGCCCGCCATCCAGAAATCATGTTCCGCGCGCATCCACCGCGTCCGCTGCGCCAGCGTCCCGGCATCGCGCGACAGGCCGGCGATCAGGTAGAAGAAGGGCGGCTGCGAGCGGCTGAGATAATAGGTGCGCGTGCCATTGGGGATGCGGCCGTAGCGATCGATCAGGCTGCCGAAATCGGCGATCATGTCCTCGACCAGATCCTGCCGCCCCGATGCCTGCAGGCCCAGCATCGTGAAGTAGGAATCCCAATAATACATCTCGCGGAACCGCCCGCCCGGTACGACGAAGCGCCGTGGCAGCGACAGCGCCGACGATCCTGCCGGCACGCTCGGCAGCGTCCGGATCAGCTGCGGCCACAGCGCGTCGATATGCGCGGCGAGGCCGAGCGTCTTCGCCGGCGGTGGTGCCACGGGCGTCACCGGCAGGGTGAAATGCGCGAGCACGAACGCCTTGAGCTCGGCATCGTCGCCACAGGCGCAACGACTATAGTCGGCAAGGATCGCGGCATCCGGTGCACGCGGCTCGGCATCGGCGAAGGTCTTCGAGTCGGGAAAGATCTGCCGCATCTGCACGTCGCGGAACAGCGCGCCGAACCGCTGCGCCGGCGACAGGGGCGTGGCCGCGACGAGCAGACCGGACAGTGCGAGCAGCAGGGGGCGGATCATGAGCGATTCTCCAGCGACTGGCCGTGGCACAGCGCAACGCGCCGCGTCCGCCGATCGACCCGCAGTGTGACGGCGGCGTCCCCGTCGGGCAAGCGCAGCACGAAGCCGTCCGCCCCGTCCCAGTCGCCGTCGCGCATCGGCTCGCCGTCGAGCCGGCGCCAGTCGGCGGCGGGATAGGGCGCCACCCGGTCGAGTCCATGCGCGGCGCGGAAGGCGGCGAGCGCGGCGACGAAGGCCTCCAGCGCGGTGTCGCGCGTCGTCCAGTCGACCCAGCCGATCGCATTGTCCTGCGCATAGGCATTGTTGTTGCCGCGTTGCGTGCGCGCGAATTCGTCGCCCGCGGTCAGCAGGATCGTGCCGCGCGACGCGAACAGCAGGGTGAGCAGCGCCCGGCGATCGGCGTCGCGTCGGGCGAGGACGGCGGCATCGTCGGTCTCGCCCTCGACGCCGTTGTTCCAGCTGTGATTGTCGCCATGGCCGTCGCGATTGTCCTCGCCATTGGCGTGATTGTGCCGCTCGGCATAAGCGACGGTGTCGGCGAGCGTGAAGCCGTCATGCGCGGCGACGAAATTGACGCTGCGGGTCGCACCCGCGCCGAACACGTCCGCCGATCCCGCGATCCGAGTCGCGAGCGCCCCCGCCGCGCCGTCACCGCGCCAGAAGCGGCGCAGGTCGTCGCGATAGCGGTCGTTCCATTCGAGCCAGGTCTGCGGGAAGCGTCCGAGCTGATAGCCGCCCGGCCCGATATCCCACGGCTCGGCGATCATCACCCGCGTCGCGAGCAGCGGGTCGGCGGCGATCTCGGCGAAGATCGGCGCCTGCGGATCGAAACCGGGGCCGCGTGCCAGCACCGGCGCGAGATCGAAGCGGAAGCCGTCGACCCCGGCGCGCGCGAAATGACGCAGGCTGGCGAGGATCAGCGCGCGCACCGCCGGCTGCGCGCAGTCGAGCGTGTTGCCGGTGCCGCTGTCGTTGATCAGCGTGCCGTCCTCGCCATGGGCGAAGTACAGCGCCTCGTCGAGGCCGCGCAGCGACAGGGTGGGGCCGTCGCGGTCGCTCTCGCCATTGTGGTTGAACACGAGGTCGAGGATCACGCCGATCCCCGCGGCGCGCAGCGTCGCGACGGTGGCGGTCAGCTCGGCGAGGCCGCCGGGGGCGAGCCGCGGGTCGATCGCCATCGGCACGACCGGATTATAGCCCCAGACATTGCGCAATCCGAGCGGCGGCAGGTGGCGTTCGTCGATCCACGCGACGATCGGCATCAGTTCGATCGCCGCGACGCGCAGCCGCTCGAGATGCGCGATCACCGCCGGATGCGCGAGCGCGGCGATCGTGCCGCGCTGCGCTGCGGGCACCTCCGGGTGCAACATGGTGAAGCCGCGCACGTTGACCTCGTAGATCAGCCCGCCGGGCGCGAAGATCGGCGGCGGCGGCAGGATGTCGGGCGCCTCGGCGACGATGCTCCACGGCACGAGCGAGCCCGTCTCCACCCCCGGCGCGCCGAGCCGGGGATCATAGGCGAAGGGGCGGTCGAGCGCGGTCGCATAGGGATCGACCAGCAGCTTCGCCATGTCCGCTCCGGCCCGATAGCCATAAGGCTGACCGAGCCCGATGCCGGCGACCGTAGCGGTCCAGACGCCCTCGCCCGCGTCGCGCATCGCGACACGCCGCTCGCTGGCACCGTCCCAGAGGCACAGCCAGACCGGCGTCGCCGCGCGTACCGCGAAGCTGACGCCCGATTCGCTTGGCGTCGCGCCCAGCACGGGCGCGGCGATCACGTGATGACGTCCGGCTCACTACGCCCGGTGTGGCGGGTGATGCCGGCGATCTCGTCCGCCGCCGCGACGATATCGGCGAGCATCACGCCCGTCTCCTGGTCGAGGTCACCGCCGGCGGGCTCGTAGCGTTCCAGATAGACGCGCAACGTCGCGCCGCTGGTGCCCGTGCCCGACAGGCGGAAGACGACGCGGCTGCCGCCGTCGAATAGGATGCGCACGCCCTGGTTGCGGCTGACCGAGCCGTCGGTCGGATCGTTATAGGCGAAGTCGTCCGCGGTCGCGATGCGCAGCCCGGCGACCGTGCGGCCCGGCAGCCCGGCGAGCGAGCCGCGCAGCTCCGTCATCAGCGCATCGGCGCGGGCGCTGTCGACGCCCTCGTAATCGTGGCGGGCGTAATAGTTGCGGCCATAGGTCGCCCAATGGTCGCGCGCGATCGCATCGACCGATTCGCCGCGCACCGCGAGGATGTTGAGCCAGAGCAGCACCGCCCACAGCCCGTCCTTCTCGCGGACGTGATCCGATCCGGTGCCCGCGCTCTCCTCGCCGCAGATCGTCGCCATGCCCGCGTCGAGCAGATTGCCGAAGAACTTCCACCCCGTCGGCGTTTCGAAAATCGGCACGCCGAGCGTTTCGGCGACGCGATCCGCCGCGGCGCTGGTCGGCATCGAGCGGGCGATGCCCTTGAGGCCGGCCTTATAGCCGGGGGCGAGGTGTGCGTTCGCCGCGAGCATCGCGAGGCTGTCCGAGGGCGTGACGAAGCGGGCGCGGCCGATGATGAGATTGCGGTCGCCGTCGCCGTCCGACGCCGCGCCGAAATCAGGGGCGTCCGCCGCCATCATCGTCTCGTACAGCGCGCGCGCATGGACGAGGTTGGGGTCCGGATGGTGGCCGCCGAAATCCTCGAGCGGCTCGCCGTTGCGCACCGTGCCGGGCGCAAAGCCGAGCCGGCGTTCGAGGATCTCAGTCGCATAGGGGCCGGTGACGGCGCTCATCGCGTCGAACGCCATCGTCAGCCCGGCGGCGCGGATCGCGTCGAAGTCGAACAGCCGCTCCATCAGCGCGGCATAATCGGCGACCGGATCGACCACTTCGACCGTCATCTCGCCGACCGTCACCTCGCCCAGCGTATCGAGATCGACGTCGTCGGCGTCGACGGTCAGCCAGCGGTCGATCGTCCTGGTGCGCTGGTACAGGGCCTCGGTGACCGGCTCGGGCGCCGGTCCGCCGTTGGCGATATTGTATTTGATGCCGAAATCCTCGGTCGGGCCGCCCGGATTGTGGCTCGCCGAGAGCACCAGCCCGCCGAGCGCGCCGCGGATGCGGATCATGTTGCTCGCCGCGGGGGTGGAGAGCAGCCCGCCGCGGCCGACGACGACGCGGCCGAAGCCGTTCGCGGCGGCGATGCGGATCGCCTTCTGGATCACCTCGCGGTTGAGGAAGCGCCCGTCGCCGCCGATCACCAGCGTCGCGCCGTCCTTGCCGTCGATCACGTCGAACACCGACTGGACGAAATTCTCGGCATAATTGGGCTGCTGGAAGACGGTGACCTTCTTGCGCAGTCCCGACGTACCGGGCTTCTGGTCCGAATAGGCTTGGCTCGCGACGGTGCGGATCATGCGGTTCCTGTCAGGCTGTAGTAGAGATCGGCATAGCGTCGCCCGCTTTCCGACCAGGAGAAATCGGCGCGCATCCCATTGCGCTGCAAGGTGCACCATAGGTCGGGGCGCGCATAGGCCGCAATGGCGCGCGCAATCGCATGCGCCAGCGTGTGGTAATTGGTCTCGCCATGCTGGAAGCCGGTCGCGACCCCCGCGGCGAGCGCGGCCTGATTGGCGTCGATCACCGTATCGGCGAGCCCGCCGGTGCGCGCGACGATCGGCACGCAGCCGTAGGCGAGGCCGTAGAGTTGGGTGAGGCCGCACGGCTCGAAGCGCGACGGGATCAGGATCGCGTCGGCGCCGCCCTGCAACAGGTGCGACAGCGGCTCGTCATAGCCGATCCGCACCGCGATCCGCCCCGGATGCCGCGCCGCCGCGGCGAGGAAGGCGGCTTCGAGATGCGCGTCGCCCGAGCCGAGCAGCGCCAGCCGGCCGCCGCCCGCGACCAGTTCGTCGAGGCAGGTGACGAGCACGTCCATGCCCTTCTGCCAGGTCAGCCGGCTGATCACGGTGAACAGCGGCCCGCCGCCCGCCTCCAGCCCGAAGGTCTTCTCGATCGCGCGCTTGTTCGCCTTGCGCCGGCCGAGCGCGCGGGCGGAATAGCGGCTGGGGAGGGCGGCATCGCGATCCGGGTTCCAGATTGCCGGGTCGATGCCGTTGACGATGCCGTGGACGCTGCCGCGCCGGCTTTCGATGAGTCCCTCCAGCCCCATGCCGAAACGCCCCTCGCGGATCTCGGCGGCATAGGTCGGGCTGACCGTGGTGATCGCATCCGCCGCTTCGAGCCCCGCCTTGAGGAAGCCGACGCCGCCATAATATTCGACGCCGTCAATCGCATAGGCCGCGGCGGGCAGGTCGAGCTCGGCGAATACCGCCGCGTCGAAATGGCCCTGGAAGGCGATATTGTGCACCGTCATCACGCTCGCCGGGCGCCGCGCCGCGCCGCTGCCGTAGCGCAGATAGGCGGGGGCCATCGCCGCCTGCCAGTCATGCGCGTGGAGCACGTCGTAATCGCCGGCGATATCCGCCGCCGCACGCGACAGGGCAGCGAAGCGGCGCCAGTCGTCCTCGGCGCCGTACAGCCCGCCGGGCCGCGCGAACAGCGCCGGCGCGTCGAGCACGAGCAGCGGATGGTCGCCGATCCGCGCGCGCAGCAGCCGCGCCTCCGCACCGAGCAGCCGCGGCCAGCGCCGCACCACCTTGGCGCCCTTGATCGCCTTGCCGATCGCCGGATAGCCCGGGATCATCGTCGTCGTGGCGACGCCATGCGGCGCGAGCGCATCGGGCAGCGCGCCGACCACGTCGGCGAGCCCGCCGGTCTTGACCAGCGGAAACGCCTCGGAGGCGACCGAGAGGACCGACAGCGTCACAGCGCGAGGCGGTCGATCATCGGCTGGGTGATGAGGCAGATGCCCTTGTCGGTGCGCCGGAAGCGCTGCGTGTCGAGCGCCGGGTCCTCGCCGACGACGAGCCCGTCCGGGATCACCACGCCGCGATCGATCACCACCCGCTTGAGCCGCGCGTTCCGGCCGATCTCGCAATAGGGCAGCACCACCGCTTCATCGAGCGACGAGAAGCTGTGCGCGCGCACCCCGGTCGACAGCAGGCTGCGGTGGATCGACGAACCCGAGACGATGCAGTTGCCCGACACGAGGCTCGACACCGCCGAGCCGCGCCGCCCCTCCTCGTCATGGACGAACTTGGCGGGCGGGGTGATCTCCGAATAGGTCCACAGGGGCCATTCGTGATCGTAGACGTCGAGCTGCGGGATGATATCGGTGAGGTCGATGTTCGCCTCCCAATAGGCATCGACCGTGCCGACGTCGCGCCAATAGGCGGCAGGCTCCTCGCTGGTGCGCACGCAGCTCTGCGAGAAGCGATGCGCCTGCGCGGTGCCGTGTTCGACCAGATAGGGGATGATGTCCTTGCCGAAGTCGCGCGCCGATCCTTCGGTCGCGGCATCGCGCTTCAGCTGCTCGATCAGGAATTTGGTGCGGAAGACATAGATGCCGAGGCTGGCGAGCGCGATATCGGGCTGGCCGGGGATCGCCGGCGGATCGGCGGGCTTTTCGACGAAGTCGATGATCCGGTCGGTCTCGTCGACATGCATCACGCCGAAGGCGACCGCCTCCATCCGCGGCACCTCCATGCAGGCGACGGTGACGTCGGCGCCACTGTCGCAATGCTGCTGGAGCATGATCTCGTAATCCATCTTGTAGATATGATCACCGGCGAGGATCACCATATATTCGACGTTATACGTCTCGATGATGTCGATGTTCTGGAACACCGCGTCGGCGGTGCCCTCATACCATTGGAACTCCGACACGCGCTGCGAGGCGGGCAGGATGTCGAAGCTTTCGTTGCGCTCCGGCCGCAGGAAGTTCCAGCCGCGCTGGAGATGGCGGATCAGCGAATGCGCCTTGTATTGCGTCGCGACGCCGATCCGCCGGATGCCCGAATTGATCGCGTTCGACAGCGCGAAGTCGATGATCCGGCTCTTGCCGCCGAAGTACACCGCCGGCTTGGCGCGCGTGTCGGTCAGTTCCATCAACCGGCTGCCGCGGCCCCCTGCCAGCACATAAGCCATCGCGTCGCGCGAAAGCGGCTGTCCTCGTCTGTCTACCATGGCACCCTCCTGTTTCATCCTTGTCGGCATCGCGTCGGATGCCGGTCAGCCGTCGAATTGCAGCATCACCGTGGCGAGCGGCGGCAGCGTCACCCAGGCCGCGCCGCCCTGCGCCTCGACCCCGCCGAGATTGCCGAGGCCCGAGCCCCAATAGTCATGCGCGTCGGAATTGATGATCTCGCGCCAGCGCCCGTCGTGCGGCAGCGGGATGCGATAGGGCGCCCGCGCTACCGGCGTCAGATTGGCGATCACCGCGACTGGTCGCTCGCCGGGCGCCTTGCGCAGCCAGGCGAAGACCGAATTGGCGGCATCGTCGCCGATCAGCCATTCGAACCCGTCGGGCTCGCAGTCGCGCGCATGCAGCGCCGGCGTGTCGCGATACAGGCGGTTGAGGTCGCGGACGAGCTTGCGCACGCCGCCATGCGCCGCCGACCGGTCGAGATGCCAGTCGAGCGCGCGATCCTCGCTCCATTCCTGCCGCTGCGCGAATTCCTGTCCCATGAACAGCAGCTTCTTGCCGGGATAGCCCCACATGAAGGCGTAATAGGCGCGCAGGTTGGCGAATTGCTGCCAGTCGTCGCCCGCCATCTTGGTGAGGAGTGATCCCTTGCCGTGCACCACCTCGTCGTGGCTGAGCGGCAGCACGAAATTCTCGTCGAAGGCATAGACGAAGCCGAAGGTGATCTCGCCGTGATGATGGCGGCGGTGAACGGGCTCGCGTGCGAAATACTGGAGCGTGTCGTGCATCCAGCCCATGTTCCACTTGAACCCGAAGCCGAGATTGGTGCGCGGCCCGTCGTCGAACGCCGGTGCGGAAACGCCGGGCCAGCTCGTCGATTCCTCGGCGACGGTGAACACGCCGTCTTCCTTGCCGTAAAGGGCGCGGTTCATGTCGCGCAGGAAGCCGACCGCCTCCCAATTCTCGCGCCCGCCCTCGGCATTGGGGATCCACTCGCCCGCCTCGCGGCTATAGTCGCGGTAGAGCATCGAGGCGACCGCATCGACGCGCAGCCCGTCGACATGATAGCGCTCCGCCCAGAACAAGGCGTTGTTGATCAGGAACGAGCGCACCTCTCGCCGACCAAAATTATAGATCGCGGTCTGCCAGTCGGGGTGGAAGCCGAGCCGCGGGTCCTCATGCTCGTAGAGCGCGGTGCCGTCGAAGCGGGTGAGGCCGTGCGGATCGACCGGAAAATGCGCCGGCACCCAGTCGAGCAGCACGCCGATGCCGGCGCGATGCGCGCCGTCGACGAAGCGCGCGAAGCCGTCGGGATCGCCGAACCGCGCCGACGGGGCGTAGAGGCCGGTGGTCTGATAGCCCCATGACGGATCATAGGGATGTTCGCTGATCGGCATGAACTCGATATGGGTGAACCCCATGTCGACGACATAGGGGATCAGCCGGTCGGCGAGCGCATCCCACGACAGATACCAGCCGTTGGCATCGCGATCCCAGCTGCCGGCATGCACCTCGTAGATGCTCACCGGCACGCGGCGCGGATCGACCGTCGACCAGGTTTGTCGATGCGCGGCGTCGCCCCAGACGTGGCTGGGCGGCGTGGTGGTCAGCGACGCGGTCTTCGGGCGCAGCTCGGCGGCGAAGGCGAAGGGATCGGCTTTGAGCGGCTGGAGCGTGCCGTCGGGGCCGAGGATGGCGAATTTGTAGCTGCGGCCGGCGCCGATGTTGGGCAGGAAGATCTCCCACACGCCGATGTCACCGCGGCGGCGCATCACATGGCGCGTATCGTTCCAGTCGTTGAAGTCGCCGACCACCGAGACGCGTCGCGCGTTGGGCGCCCAGACCGCGAAATGCACCCCCGCCGCGCCCTGATGGGTGATGAGGTGCGCGCCCATCTTGTCGTAGAGGCGGAAATGCGATCCTTCCGCGATCAGATAATCGTCGGTCGGGCCGAGCACCGGGCCGAAGCTGTACGGATCGGTTACCCACCATTCGGCGCCATAGCCCTGCGCGCGATAGGCGATCGGCTGCGGATCGCCGGCGATCGTCCCTTCGAACAGCCCACGATCGTCGATCCGGGTCAGCCGGCCGAGCGACACGCCGGACAGATCGTGCGCCTCGGCCGTTTCGGCGCCGGGGATCAGCGTGCGCGCGAAGGTGCCCGCCGGTCCGGTGAAACTGCCGAGCAGCGAGAACGGATCGTCGTGACGCCCTTCCAGCAGTGCAGCGATGGCGCCACGCGGCGGCGTCACATCACACCCCAGATCTGCCTGGCATATTCGCCGATCGTCCGGTCCGACGAGAACCACCCCATATTGGCGACGTTGAGCACCGCCGACCGGTCCCACGCCGGCCGGTCGCCGAAGCGGGCGTCGACGTTGCGCTGCGCGGCGGCATAGGCATCGAAATCGGCGGCGAGCATGAACCAGTCATGCTCGTAGAGGCCGTCCATCAACCCCTTGTAGCGATTGGGATCGTCGGGCGAGAAGACGCCGGAGGCGATGGCGTTGACCGCCTGCGCCAGCTCGCGCGACCCCTCGATCACCTCGCGCCCGCGATAGCCGTGCGCGCGCTTGTCGGCGACCTCGTCGGCGGTCAGGCCGAAGATGAAGATATGATCGTCGCCGACGTGATCCTTGATCTCGATATTGGCGCCGTCGAGCGTGCCGATCGTCAGCGCGCCGTTGAGCGCGAACTTCATGTTGCCGGTGCCCGAGGCTTCCATCCCGGCGGTCGAGATCTGCTCGGAGAGGTCGGCGGCGGGGATGATCTTCTCGGCGAGGCTGACGTTGTAATTGGGGACGAACGCCACCTTGAGCAGATCGCCGACCATGGGGTCGGCATTGATCCGCTTGGCGACGTCGTTGGCGAGCTTGATGATCAGCTTGGCGTTGTAATAGCTCGACGCCGCCTTGCCGGCGAACAGCTTGACGCGCGGCGTCCAGCGGCGTTCGGGATGGCTGCGGATCTGGTCGTAGAGCGCGACCGCCTCGACGATGTTGAGCAGCTGGCGCTTATATTCGTGGATGCGTTTGATCTGCACGTCGAAGATCGCATCGGGGTCGAGCGACAATCCCATGCTTTCTTTGATATAGGTCGCCAGCGTCACCTTGTTGGAACGCTTAACGGCAGCGAAACGCTCCCGGAAACTCGCATCGTCCGCGAACGGCGCCAGCGCGCTGAGCCGCGCGGCATCATCCTGGAATCCGTCGCCGATCGCCTCGGTCAGCAGCGTCGTCAGGGCCGGATTGCACTGTTGCAGCCAGCGGCGCGGGGTGATGCCGTTGGTCTTGTTGTTGATCCGCGTCGGATAGAGGCGGTGCAGATCGGCGAACACCGTCTGCTTCATCAGTTCGGTATGCAGCGCGGCGACGCCGTTGACGCTGTGGCTGCCGGCAAAGGCGAGATTGGCCATGCGGACGCGCCGTTCGCCGCCCTCGTCGATCAGGCTGATCGCGGCGATCGCATTGCCGTCGATGCCCTCCACCGCCGACGCCTCGCGGAGCAACTTGGCGTTGATCGCATAGACGATCTGCATGTGCCGCGGCAGCAGCCGCTCGAACAGCGGCAGCGGCCAGCTTTCCAGCGCCTCGGGCAGCAGGGTATGGTTGGTATAGGCAAAGGTCGCACGGGTGATGTCCCACGCCTCATCGAAGGTGAGTTCGTGGAAATCGACCAGCAGCCGCATCAGCTCGGCGACCGACACCGCCGGATGCGTGTCGTTGAGCTGGATCGCCGCCTTGTCGGGCAGGGTGCGGATATCGCCGAAATATTGCAGGTGACGGCGGACGATGTCCTGGATCGACGCCGAGGAGAAGAAATATTCCTGGCGCAGCCGCAGCTCCTGCCCGGCCGGCGTGCTGTCATTGGGGTAGAGGACGCGGGTCAGCGTCTCGGCGCGCAACTGGCCGGCGAGCGCGCCTTCGAAATCGCCGGCGTTGAACCGGTCGAGCTTGATCGGATCGAAGGCGCGCGCATTCCACAGCCGCAGCGTGTTGACGCGCTTGCCGCGCCAGCCGACCATCGGCGTGTCGACCGCCACCGCCTCGACCGCCTCGGCGGGCGACCAATGCACCTGACCCGCCGCGGTCTGCGTCACCTCGCCGGCGAAGCCGACGAAATAGGCGCTCTCGCGCCGCTCGAACTCCCACGGATTGCCATGCGCGAGCCAGTTCTCGGGGAGCTCGACCTGCCAGCCGTCGTCGAGCCGCTGGCGGAACATGCCGTTCACATAGCGGATGCCATAGCCGTAGGCGGGCAGGTCGAGGCTGGCGAGGCTCTCCATGAAACAGGCGGCGAGCCGGCCGAGGCCGCCGTTGCCGAGCGCGGCATCGGGCTCGATCTCCTCGATCGCGGCGAGATCGACGCCGAGGCTGGCGAGCGCCTCGCCGACCTCGTCATTATGGCGCAGGTTGGAGAGCGCGTCGCGCAGCAGCCGCCCGATCAGGAATTCCAGGCTGAGGTAATAGACCCGCTTGGCCCCCGCGGCATGCGCCGCCTTGGTCGATTCCATCCAGCGTTCGATGATCTCGTTGCGCAGCGTGAAGATCGTCGCGGCGAGCCAGTCGTGCGGCCGTGCCGCCTGCGCGTCCTTGCCGATGCGATGCACCAGCGTGTCGACGATCGCCGAGGCGAGCGCGGGCGGCGCGGGGCGGGGGGCAGACGCGATCGGGGCGGCGGCTTGGCTGTCTGTCACGGCATGTCCGAAGCAAGAGGAGACGAAGAAAGGCTGCCGCGTCGCGCCTGTCGAGCGCGAAAACGGCCATTTTCGAAGCTTATAGCATGCTGATCAATAAGGTCAGGTTGAGCACGACGATGATCGCCGCGATCAGCCAGGCGAGTCCGCGCAGCCACAGCGGGCTGACGAAACGGCCCATCACCCGCGTTTGGCCGGTGAACAGCACCAGCGGCACGACGGCAAAGGGCAGCTGGAGGCTGAGCACCACCTGGCTCAGCACCAGCAGCCGCGTCGCGCCGCCTTCGCCGCTCGCGCCGACGACGATCACCGCCGGGATGATCGCCAGCAACCGCGTCACCAGTCGGCGCAGCCAGCTCGGCAGCCGGAGATGGAGGAACCCCTCCATCACGATCTGCCCGGCGAGCGTGCCGGTGATCGTCGAATTCTGTCCCGAGGCGAGCAGCGCGACGCCGAAGACGATGCTCGCCGCGCCGACGCCCATCATCGGCGCGAGCAGGCGATAGGCTTCGTCGATCTCGGCGATCTCGGTGCGGCCGGCGGTATGGAAGACCGCGGCGGCGACGATCAGGATCGCGGCGTTGATGAAGAAGGCGAGGCCGAGCGCGATCGTGCTGTCGATCGTCGCCATCTTCGCCGCATCCGCCTTGCCCGCGTCGCTGCGCTCGAATGCACGCGTCTGCACGAGCGAGGAATGGAGGTAGAGGTTGTGCGGCATCACCGTCGCGCCGAGGATGCCGATCGCGAGGTACAGTTTCGCCGGATCGGTGATGATCCCGGGTGACGGCACCAGCCCGGCGAGCATGCCGCCGACGTCGGGTCTGGCGTGGAACAGCTCGAAGGCGAAGCAGCCGGCGATGATCAGCAGCAAGGCGACGATGAACGCTTCCAGCTTGCGGAAGCCGAAGCGTTGCAGCGCGAGGATCAGGAAGACGTCGGCGGCGGTGACGATCACGCCCCACACCAAGGGAATGCCGAACAGCAGTTGCAGCGCGATCGCGGTGCCGAGCACCTCGGCCAGGTCGCAGGCGATGATCGCGATCTCGGCGAGCAGCCAGAGCAGCAGCGCCACCGGCTTGCTGTAATAGGCCCGGCACGCCTGCGCGAGATCCAGCCCCGCGGCGATGCCGAGCCGCGCCGACAGCGCCTGCAAGACGATCGCCATCAGGTTGGAGAGCAGGATAACCGACAGCAGCGTATAACCGAACGCCGAGCCGCCGGCGATGTCGGTCGCCCAATTGCCCGGGTCCATATAGCCGACCGCGACGAGGAAGCCCGGCCCCATGAACGCCCCGAGCCGCCGCCAGCCCGCACCACCGCTCGGCACCGCGACGCTGCGATGGCTGCCGGACAGCGACACGGCGGGGGCAGAGGCGGGTGGCGTCATGGCGCCGGTGTGTGGCGGAAGCCGCGGGCGGCGGCAAGCGGCCTGTCGCGCTCCCGGTTCAATCCATCTTATCAAACACCTGTCCGATCAGACCGGCGACGCGTCGACATCCGGTCCGGCGCCGTAATGATGCCAGGTGAAGATGGCGAGCGCGCCGCGATGCGGCCGCCACGCCTCGGCGAGGTCGCGCGTCAGTTTCTCCGACGGGCGCGCTTCGTGGCCGAGCAGCCGGCCGACCTCGATCTGCACCGCCAGGTCGCCCGCCGGCCAGATATCCGGCCGCCCCTCGGCGAACAGCAGGTAGATCTCCGCCGACCAGCGCCCGATCCCCTTGACGCGGACGAGCTGCGCGATCGCCGCCTCATCATCCTCGGGCAAATGGGCGAGGTCGAGCCGGCCGCTCGTCACCTCCTCGGCGAGGCTGCGGACATAGCTCGCCTTCTGCCGCGACAGGCCGGCGGCGCGCAGCGTCTCGTCGCTCGCGGCGAGAATGGTGTGCGGATCGCCCGGATCACCGACCAGAGATTCGAGCTTGCGATAGACCGCGGCGGCAGAGGCGACGCTGACCTGTTGCCCCAGGATCGTCCGCAACAGCGTCGCATAGCCGCGCTCGCGTACCCGCGGCGGCGGGTAACCGACCCGGGCAAGGCCGCTGGCGAAGGCCGGCTCGACTGCGGCAAGTGCATCCATCGCCGTGCGAATCTGTTCGGCGGTCAGGCCCATGCGGATACCCACGCGGCTTGATCCCGGCGCACCGGCACGGCATGGCCGCGACTGCCATCATCGGAGACTGTCATGCCCAAGCTTATCGTCATTACGCGCGAGGGGGAAGAACGTGAGATCATGGGCGAAACCGGCCTGTCGGTGATGGAGGTGATCCGCGACGCCGGCATTGACGAGCTGCTCGCGCTATGCGGCGGCTGCTGCAGCTGCGCCACCTGCCACGTCCACGTCGACCCCGCCTTCACCGACAAGCTGCCCGCGATGGGCCCCGACGAGGACGATCTGCTCGATTCGAGCGACGAGCGCGACGCCACCTCGCGCCTGTCGTGCCAAATCCAGATGACGCCCGCGCTCGACGGCCTCAAGGTCACCATCGCCGCAGAGGATTGAGCGGACGGCGCTTCCCGGCGTCGCTCAGCGGGGGAAAAGTTCGCCCCGTAGATCGACCACGCCGGCGCAGGCCGGGGTTCAGGTGGGAGCGCATCGTAAGTGACCGCTAGTGTTACCCGACTGGACCCCGGCCTGCGCCGGGGTGGTTTGGCTTGCTGGATTGAATTGCGGAGAAGCGAATGGCCATTCGCCAATCAGCGTCTGCTTTGCTGAGGCATCAACCAATTTCAACAGTGATCCCGCGCAGGCGGGAGCCCAGTGTTTCTTTGAGAAATCACGGGTTGCTCTGCTTGGCCACTGGATTCCCGCCTGCGCGGGAATACTGGCTCGCATAAGTCCGGAGAGGTCGTCCACACTCTCCTAAGCATGGACGCCTGCTACCGCGCCGCCACCGCATAGAGCGCAATCGCCGCCGCATTCGACACGTTGAGGCTCTCCACCTTGCCGCTGATCGGCAGCTTGGCGAGCTCGTCGCAATGCGCCTCGGTATTCTGGCGCATGCCTTCGCCCTCGGCGCCGAGCACGATGCAGATCCGCTGCGACCCCATCGCCTGCCCCAAAGTCTGGTCGGCATGGCCGGTGAGCCCGATCCGCCAGAAGCCCGCCTCGGCGATCTCCTCGAGCGCGCGGGCGAGGTTGACGACGCGCACCCACGGCACCGTCTCGAGCGCGCCCGACGCCGAGCGGGCGACCGTACCGCTTTCGGGCGGGGCGTGGCGGTCCTGCGTGACGATGCCGAGCGCGTCGAACGCCGCGGCCGAGCGCAGGATCGCGCCGACATTGTGCGGATCGGTGACCTGGTCGAGCACCACCAGCGGACGCTGGTCGTCCTTGCCGTCGATCAGCAGGTCCTGCAGCCAGATGTCGTCGAGCGGCTCGACCTCGGCGACCAGGCCCTGATGCGGCGCGTCGGACGGCACCAGCCGGCCGAGATCGGCGACATCGGCATAGACCACCGGCAGCGACGCCGGAATGTCGAGCGAGCCGAGCGCCTCGCGCGTCCCCCACAATTTGCGTACCACCCGGTTGGGATTGGCGAGTGCCGCGGTGACCGGATGCCGGCCCCAGAATTTGGGGCGGTTGGCGGTGCCCGTCGACGGGCGATGGCCGCGCCGCGCCATCAGCGCAGCGCTCCGGTGGGGCGGAGAAGGGCAGGGGCGGTCGGCTTGAACATGATGCCGCTGCTGCTAGGCGGGCCGGGCGCTTCGCGCAAGCGCGTGACGGTTCGGTGAAAAACCGCCGCAACCGCGTTGACAGCCGCGCTGCGCTTCGCCAATAGGCCGCCTCGCTTCAGCGAAGCGGCCCATCTGGACAGGTGGCCGAGTGGTTAAAGGCAGCAGACTGTAAATCTGCCCGTGCAAGCGTACGCTGGTTCGAATCCAGCCCTGTCCACCACCTCCCCGCTCCGGCGGGGAGGTCCCGCACCAGCCGCTCCTGCCGCGCTGACGGTCCCAGCCGATCCCGTCGAGATACGTCGTTGACTCCCGTCGCTGGCGGCGCTGGCGCCCCCCCCCCCATGGGCGGCAATCGTCTTTATCTAATTGAATCTGGACGCGTAACGACAGGAACGTAGACGGATTCCGAGCGGTTGGGGCGGTCTTGCGAAGGGAGACCAGCATGACCGACCGACGCGATGATGCGCCGCCCACCACTAAGAAGCACGGCGATGCCGCCGACGCCGCCACCGCCTCGCTGATCGAGGGCAAGGGCAGTTCCGTCGTCGGCCGATCGGTGACGATCAACCGCCCGGCGAACGAGCTGTTCGCCTATTTCCGTGATTTCACCAATCTGCCGCACTTCATGGAAAATATCGTCTCGATCACCGTCGCCGATCCCAAGGTGTCGCATTGGGTGGTCAAGGCGCCGGCCGGCGCGACGATGGAATGGGATGCGCGCATCACCCAGGAAGAGCCCGACCGGCTGATCGCCTGGACCTCGCAGCCCGGCGCCGACATCGCCAATTCGGGCCGCATCGAGTTCCGGGATGCCGGCGCGCGCGGCACCGTGGTGACCGCGACGATCGCCTACGACCCGCCCGGCGGCACGATCGGCAAGCTGATCGCCAAGATGTTCCAGCGCGAGCCGGCCATCCAGGCGCGCCGCGACCTGCGCCGCTTCAAGCAGCTGATGGAGACCGGAGAGGTCGCCACCCCGGCGATGAACCCCAAGCAATATGAGGAGATGGGGCTGTGAAAGCACTCGCCTGGCACGGTAAGCACGACGTCCGCATCGACACCGTCGACGATCCCGAGATCGTCAACCCGCGCGATTGCATCATCAAGGTGACGTCGACCGCGATCTGCGGCTCCGACCTTCATCTCTACGACGGCTATATCCCGACGATGCAGGCCGGAGACATCCTCGGCCACGAATTCATGGGCGAGGTGGTCGAGGTCGGGCCGAAGTCGACGCTCAAGAAGGGCCAGCGCGTCGTCGTGCCCTTCACCATCGCCTGCGGCAGTTGCTACCATTGCAACAAGCATCAATATTCCGCCTGCCCGAACGGCCTGCCGGCGGACAATCAGGATATCGCGCAGGAGCTGTACGGGCACGAGATGTCGGGCCTGTTCGGTTATAGCCATATGACCGGCGGCTATGCCGGCGGCCAGGCGGAATATGTCCGCGTGCCGTTCAGCGACGTCGGCCCGATCGTCATCCCCGACGGCGTCGACGACGACAAGGTGCTGTTCCTCTCCGACATCCTGCCGACCGGCTGGCAGGCGGCGGAATATGCGCAGATCGAGCCGGGCGATACCGTCGCGGTCTGGGGTTGCGGCCCGGTCGGGCTGTTCGCCGTCCAGTCGGCGTTCCTGATGGGCGCCGAACGCGTCATCGCGATCGATCATTTCCCGCACCGGCTCGAACTCGCCAAGCGGTTCGGGGCCGAGACGATCAACTTCGAGGAGAGCGCCACCTATGAGGCGCTGATGGAGATGACCGGCGGCATCGGTCCCGATGCGGTGATCGACGCGGTCGGGCTCGAGGCGCACGGCATGTTCGTCGACAACATCATCGATCAGATCAAGGCGTCGACCTTCCTCGGCACCGATCGCCCGCATTCGATCCGTCAGGCGATCATCGCCTGCCGCAAGGGCGGCCGGGTCTCGATGCCGGCGGTCTATGGCGGCTTCGTCGACAAATTCCCGCTCGGCGCGTTCATGGAAAAGGGGCTGACGCTCAAGACCGGGCAGACCCACGTCCAGCATTACATGCCGGCGCTGCTCAATGCGATCATGGAGGACAAGATCGATACCGAGTTCCTCATCTCGCATCGCATGCCGCTGACCGATGCGCCCAAGGGCTATGACCTGTTCAAGAACCACCAGAATGAGACGACCAAGATCGTGCTCAAGCCCGGCATGGCGGATTGAGCGTCACCCCAATAGCGAAGGACACGCAGATGGCTGAACGTTTCGCGATCATCACCGGCGCCTCGACCGGCATCGGCTTCGAACTGGCGTCGCTCGCGGCGCGCAACGGTTATGACATCCTCGTCGTCGCCGACGAGCCGCTGATCGAGGCGGCGGCGGCCGACTTCCGCCAATATGGCCATGGCGTCGACGCGCTGGAGGCCGATCTGTCGTCGCCGGAGGGGGTCGACAAGTTGCTCGCCGCGACCAACGGGCGGACGATTGACCTGCTGTGCGCCAATGCCGGCCGCGGCCTCGGCCACGCCTTTCTCGACCAGGCGGTCGACGACTGGCGCGCCGTGGTGGAGACCAACATCACCGGCACCGCCTATCTGCTCCAGAAGGTGCTCAAGGACATGGTCGCGCGCAACGACGGCAAGGTGCTCGTCACCGGGTCGATCGCGGGCTATATTCCGGGCGCGTTCCAGGCGGTGTACAACGGCACCAAGGCGTTCATCGACAGTTTCGTCGCGGCCTTGCAGAATGAGATCAAGGATGCCGACGGCGTCACCATCACCAACCTGATGCCGGGACCGACCGACACTGAATTCTTCGCGCGCGGCGACATGCTCGACACCGACGTCGGCACCGATCCCCACAAGGACGATCCCGCCAAGGTCGCCGCCGACGGCTGGGACGCGCTGATGGACGGCAAGGCGGCGGTGGTGTCCGGCTGGAAGAACAAGCTGCAATCGGCGGTGGCGAACGTCATCCCCAATGCCGTGCTCGCGGAACAGCATCGCAAGATGGCGGAACCGGGTACCGCGGACGATTGAGGCACCGGGGTGCCGCGCGATGGGCGTGGCACCCTTTTGGGGCCAGTTGGGGGAATACTTCCGCTCACCTCACTCGTACTCGCGCGACAGTGGGAGCCAAGTGTCTCTTCGAAGCTGCCAGTCGGCGTTCTGCTTGGTCGGCATATTGCCGCCTCCGCCAGATGTCTGCGAAAGTCCTGGCGTCGCCCAGGATGCGCCATCACCCCGGACGTGTTCCCGGGGGCCACCGTGCCGCGAAACCACCGCCTTACGCTCTTGCGGAGCAGTGGATGCCGGACCCGCGCCGGCTCACGGGAATCGCCGCATGCCCCACCGACAGGGCACAACGCACGACCAAAGGGGGAATGGAGCGGGTAACGGGAATCGAACCCGTGTATTCAGCTTGGAAGGCTGCTGCACTACCATTGTGCTATACCCGCAAACCCGCGCTGAACCGCGGTTTTCCGACCCCCGATCCGGTCGTTCCTACGTTGCGGACGCTGGCGTTCCGACAGGGGGTGCCGCGCATCTACCGAACCGCAGAGGATCGCGCAAGCATCCCGATAGGCGCGGCTCGGTGTGGTTCATGGCTTGCTTACCCTTGCTCGGCTAGGGGAAGGCGATGCAAGCCGCCCCACCGACCGATGCCTCGCGCCCAGCCTCCGCGGTCGGCCATGGCGTCGGCATCGCCGGGCTGGTCGGCCTCGCCCTGTGGCTGACGATCGCGCTCGCGACCGGCATGGACGGTCCCTATGCCGCGCTGGTCGCGCTCATCGCCTGCGCGCTGCCGATGGTCGGCTGGTCGCTCGCGATCGACAAGGTCCACCGGCGTCACAGTACCGGAATCGACTGGCATCACCCGCGTCCCGCCGCCGAGACGCGCGACGTCAGCCTCACCAAGCTCGCCGGGCTCTACGTCACCTGGGGGGCAATCGCGCTGCTCTACGGCATCGGCCGCTTCTACTGGGACCGCAATTATGGTTTCGCGATGTGGTGCTTCGGCCATGCGATGCCGGTCGTCGCGCTCCTCGCCGTCCCCTATCTGCTGTGGCTCGACCGCTATCTGGTCGATCCGCGCGATGGCGCCTGGCACGTCGGCGCCTGGCTGACCGGCCAGCCCGGGGTCGAGCGGCAGGCGATCTACGGCCATATGCGCAGCTGGGCGGTCAAGGCCTTCTTCCTCGCCTTCATGCTCGCGGTGATCCCCGGCAATTGGGCGGGCTTCGTTCATACCGACTGGCGGCGCCTCGGCGATCCGGTGGCGCTGACGCAATGGCTGATCGCGCTGATGTTCGTCGTCGACGTCGCCTTCGCCACCGTCGGCTATGTGCTGACGCTGCGCCCGCTCGACGCGCATATCCGCAGCGCCAATCCCTATGCCGCGGCGTGGACGGCGGCGCTGATCTGCTATCCGCCGTTCCAGCTGATGGAGGAGGGCGGGCCGCTCGACTATCATCCCGGCACGCAGGACTGGTCGGCGTGGTTCGCGGGCCATCCGCTGCTGCTCGCCGCCTGGGGCGCGATCCTCGTCGCGCTGACCGCGCTCTATGCTTGGGCGACGGTGGCCTTCGGACTACGCTTCTCCAACCTGACGCATCGCGGCATCCTGACGCACGGCCCCTATGCCTGGTCGCGCCACCCCGCCTATCTCGCCAAGAACCTGTTCTGGTGGCTGTCGACGCTGCCGCTGCTGACCACCGGCAGCCTGATCGACGCGGTGCGCGCGACCGCGCTGATGGGCATCGTCAGCGGCATCTATTACTGGCGCGCGCGGACCGAGGAGCGGCATCTCGGCCGCGACCCCGTCTATCGCGCCTACAGCCGGTGGATGACGCGGCACGGCGCGGTGCCGCGCTTCCTGCGCTGGCTGGTCGCCGCCTGAGCCGGGGTCAGCCCGCCGGCCGGTCCTTAGCCCAAAGCGCGTCGACGCGCTTCTGATTGCCGCCGGTCTCGTGCAGCCGCAGGTCGAGCAATTCAACCTTGCGACTACGCCAGCTACGACCGTGCGTCTGCCAGACGATGTCGTAGATCGCCTGCCGCGTCGTCGGCTGGTCGTCGGTAAAATAGGTGTAGCGGATCAGCACCGGCAGCCGCCCGGTTTCATTGTCGGCACCGCCGTCAGTCGCCTGGCGCAGCGCGGAGTCGAACCAGTCGGCATCGATCGTCTGCGTCACCGAATCCTGCGGCGCGACGCCAAGCGCGGTCGGGAAGGTGACGCGGATGTCACCGAGCGGATGCGCTTCCTCGCGGACCAGCAGGATCTTGCGCTTCTTGGCGTCGACCGTGCCGCGCAGCAGGAAGCGGGTCTTGTCGCGCGTCGCGCTCGCCTGTTCGATCGCCTTGTCGGCGGCGGCCTCGCGCCGTTCCTGCCAGTTGGTGTAGAGCGTCAGCGCGGCGATCACGACGCCCGCCACCGCCACCAGCTCGGCGAGCGTGATCCAGCGGCGGCGGGTCTGCGCCTGATCGCGCGATTCGCTCATCGTCCGCCCGCCTCCAGCAGCCCGCGCGGTGCGGCGAGCTCCCAGCTGTGCGCGATCCGGTCCTCGATCAGCGCCCAGTCGGCATCGTCGGCGAGCGACATCGTCGACCAGCCGCCGTCGTCGCCGCGCACCTCGACGCCGTCGCCGCGCAGCCGCGCGAAGGGCGTGTCGGCGACGGTGAAGGTCGGCGCACCGTCCTCGTCGCGCTCCGCCGCCTCGGGCAACAGCAGGGCGAGGTCGCGGACGCGGGTGAGGGCTGACGTCATCGGCTGACGAACTCCTTGAGGACTTGCGGATACAGGCGGTGTTCGGCGACCAGCACCCGCGCGGCGAGCGTGTCGGGCGTGTCGCCGGGGAGGATCGGCACCTCGGCCTGGCCGAGCAGCGGGCCGGCGTCGAGCTCCTCGGTGACGAGGTGGACCGAACAGCCGGCGACCGCGTCGCCATGGGCGATCGCGCGCGCATGCGTGTCGAGCCCCCTGTACAGGGGCAGCAGCGACGGATGGACGTTGACGATCCGGTCGCGCCAGCGCGCGACGAAATCGGCGGAGACCAGCCGCATATAGCCGGCGAGCGCGATCACCTCGCACCCCGCCGCGCGCAACGCGGCGTCGAGCTCCGCCTCATAGGCGGCCTTGCCGATCCCCTTGGGCGACAACGCGAAGGTGGCGATGCCGCGCGCCCGCGCCCAGTCCAGCCCCGGCGCATCGGGCTTGTCGGAGGCGACCAGCGCGACGGGGATCCCCGCCTCGACCAGCGCCATCATGTTCGAGCCCCGGCCCGAGATCAGGATGCCGACCGCCTTCATCGACGGTCAGCCATGATCGTGCGTCGCGGTCCAGTCGTGGCGCGCGCTCCACGTCTCGGTCGAGCCGCGCACCGTGCAGCCGCGCTTGCCCGCCTCGACGCGGCCGATCCGGTGGACCGTCTCGCCCGCCGCGCCGAGCGCCGCGGCGACCCGGTCGGCGTCGTCGGCGGCGACGACCACCGCCATGCCGATGCCGCAGTTGAAGGTGCGCGCCATCTCCTCGGGCTCGATCGCGCCCTGCGCCTGGAGGAAAGCCATCAGCCGCGACTGCTCCCAGGCGTCGGCGTCGACCACCGCATGCGTGCCCTCGGGCAGGACGCGCGGGATATTCTCGAGCAGTCCGCCGCCGGTGATATGGGCGAGGCCCTTGATCGCCCCCTCGCGCAGCAGCGGCAGCAGGCTCGCGACATAGATGCGTGTCGGCGCCATCAGCAGGTCGATGAGCAGCCGGTCGGCGTCGAACAGCGCCGGCCGGTCGAGCTTCCAGCCGCGATCCGCGGCGAGCCGGCGGACCAGCGAGAAACCGTTGGAATGGACGCCCGACGAGGCGAGGCCGAGGATGACGTCGCCCGCCGCGATCGTCTGGCCGGTGAGCACGCGGTCGCGCTCGACCGCGCCGACGCAGAAGCCGGCGAGGTCATAGTCGCCCGGCGCGTACATGCCCGGCATCTCCGCCGTTTCGCCGCCGATCAGCGCGCAGCCCGCCTGCCGGCAGCCCTCCGCGATCGACGCGACGACGCGTTCGGCGATGCCGGTGTCGAGCTTGGCGGTGGCGTAATAGTCGAGGAAGAACAGCGGCTCGGCGCCCTGGACGATCAGGTCGTTGGCGCACATCGCGACGAGGTCGACGCCGACGCCCTCATGCCGGTCCCATTCGATCGCGAGCTTGAGCTTGGTGCCGACGCCGTCATTGGCGGCGACGAGCAGCGGATCGGAGAAGCCCGCCGCCTTGAGGTCGAACAAGCCGCCGAAGCCGCCGAGCTCGGCATCCGCACCCGGCCGCCGCGTCGCCTTGGCGAGCGGCCCGATCGCGCGGACCAGCGCGTTGCCCGCGGCGATCGATACGCCGGCATCGGCATAGGTGTAGGACTGGTCGGACGGAGAGGGCGGCTGGCTCATCCGGCCAGCCTGCTAAGATTTTCGCCCCGCGCTGGCAACAAGGATCGGTAGCGGCGACCGGTGCGCCGGGCGCGGGCGGCGGGGGCAGGGCGCATATCGCGCTTGGCATCGCCCGCCCGCTTCGCCAAAAGGCCTGCACCATGCGCATGCCATCCCTGTTTCCCTCGCTCGCCGGGGCGACGCTGCTGCTCGCCGCGGGCGCCTATGCGCAGATCGAAGGCGGCCGCGGCGTCACCCCGGTCGACAGTTCGGGCGATTTCGAGGTCGGCGGCGTCAGCGTCGACGTCGCCGCCAAGACCGCGGAGGGCGCACGGCTCGGCGGCTGGCGGCTCGCCCAGCGCAAGGCGTGGGTGCAGCTGTCGAAGCGGCTCGGCGGCGACGGCGCTTTGGTCTCCGACGGCACGCTCGACCAGCTCGTCTCGGGCATCGTCGTCGAGAATGAGCAGATCGGCCCGACGCGTTACGTCGCGCGGCTCGGCGTGCTGTTCAACCGCGGCCGTGCGGCGGGGCTGCTCGGCATCAGCGCCTATGCCGACCGCTCGCGACCGATGCTGCTCGTGCCGCTGCAGGTGTCGGGCGGGGTCGAGACGGTGTTCGAGCAGCGCAACGACTGGCAGGAGGCCTGGGCGCGCTTCCGCACCGGCAACAGCGCAATCGATTATGTCCGCCCCTCGGGGACCGGCGCCGATTCGCTGCTGCTCAACGCCGGCCAGATCGCGCGGCCCGGACGCGGCTGGTGGCGGCAGGTGATCGACCAATATGGCGCGAGCGACATCCTCATCCCGGTCGTCCGCCTCTATCGCAGCTATCCGGGCGGGCCGATCATCGGCGTGTTCCAGGCGCGCCACGGTCCCGACAATCAGTTGATCGGCAGCTTCACGCTGCGCGTCGGCAGCGCGGCGGGCCTGCCGCGGCTGCTCGACGCCGGGGTGGCACGAATGGACGGCCTGTTCCAGCAGGCGTTGCGCGGCGGTGCGCTCGGGCTCGACCCGACGCTGTCGCCGCCGCCCGCGCCCGAGCCGGTGGTCGATCCGAACGACAGCGACGACGCGGCGGGCGGCGAGACGCTTGCCGAGATCGTCGGCGACACCGGCGCCGCGGATGCGGGCATTCCGCTCACCATCCAGTTCGACACGCCGGGCGCGAGTGCGGTCGCCAATACCGAAGGGCTGGTGCGCGGCATCGCCGGGGTGCGCTCGGCGAGTACCACCAGCCTCGCGCTCGGCGGCCTGTCGCTGATGCGCGTCGTCTATGACGGCGATCCCGAGGCGCTGCGCCGCGCGCTCGAGGTCCGCGGCTTCCAGGTGACCGGATCGGGGCAGACGCTGCGCATCCGCCGCGCGCCGCAGCTGCTGCCGTCGAACCTGCCCGCCGATCCCAACCCGGCCGGCTGACCCGATGACGCAGCAACTGGCGTTGCCGCTGGGCTGGCCCGCGGATCCGAACGACGATGCCTTCCTCGTCACGCCGAGCAACGTGCGCGCGGCGCGGACGCTGGAGGATTGGGCGAGCTGGCCGGTCAGGGCGGCGGTGCTGACCGGCCCGCGCAAATCGGGGCGCAGCCTGCTCGCGCGCATCTTCGCCGCGAAGAGCCAGGGCCGGATCATCGACGATGCCGAGACGATGCCCGAGGCGCAGATCTTCCACGCCTGGAACCAGGCGCAGGCGGAGAACCGCCCGCTCGTCATCGTGGCCGACGCGCTGCCGCCGAGCTGGTCGGTGCGGCTGCCCGACCTGCGCTCGCGCCTGGCCGCCAGCCCGCATGCCGCGATCGGCGCGCCCGACGACGAGCTGATCGCGGTGCTGCTCGCCCATCTCTTCCACCGGCGCGGGCTCGATGCGCGCCCGGATCTGGTGCAATGGCTGAGCACGCGGATCGAGCGCAGCCATATCGTCGTCCAGCGCGTCGTCGATGCGCTCGATCAGGAGGTGCTCGGTAGCCACCGCCGCCTGTCGATCCCGCTGGCACGCACCGTTCTCACCGCGGCAGGGATCGTCACGCAACCGCAACCGTTGCTGCCTATGACCGAACCATGACACGCCCGATCCACCTCTCGCATCTCGCCGCCCCCGACGACGATCCCTTCGTCCCGGAGGTCAACGACCGCTATTTCAACCGCGAGCTGTCGTGGCTGGCGTTCAACCGGCGCGTGCTGGAGGAGGCGTGCAATCCGGCGCATCCGCTGCTCGAACGGCTGCGCTTCCTGTCGATCTCGGGCAACAATCTCGACGAATTCTTCATGGTCCGCGTCGCCGGCCTCAAGGGGCAGCAGCTCAAGGATGTCGACCGCCGCTCGTCCGACGGCCTGACGCCGGGGCAGCAGCTCGCCGCGATCACGCGCGAGGCGGATGCGCTGATGGCGAGCCAGCAGGCGGTGTGGGGCGACCTGCGCACCCTGCTCGACGAGGCTGGGCTGCACGTGCTGCGCCGCGACGAGGTCGACGCCGAGGATGCCGAATGGCTCGAGGCGCATTTCCGCGAGCAGATCTTCCCGATCCTGACGCCGCAGGCGCTCGATCCCGCCCACCCCTTTCCCTTCATCCCCAACAAGGGGCTGTCGGTGATGTTCGACGTCGTCCGCGATTCGGACGGCGAGCCGGTGCGCGAACTGGTGATGATCCCGGCGAGCGCGCCGCGCTTCGTCCGCCTGCCGGGCGAGCCGGCGCGCTACGTCTCGATCGAGGCGTTGCTCAAGCGGTTCGCGCCGGTGATCTTCCCGGGCTATACGCTGGTCGGCGCCGCCGCCTTCCGCGTGCTGCGCGACAGCGATATCGAGATCGACGAGGAGGCGGAGGATCTCGTCCGCTATTTCGCCAATGCGATCAAGCGCCGCCGCCGCGGCCGCGTCATCCGGCTCGAGCTGGAGACGGGCATGCCCGACGCGCTCGCCAAGGTGCTGCGCCACGAACTGGGCGGCGCCGACGCGACGATCACCGAGAGCGGCAATCTGCTCAGCATCGGCGATCTCGACGCGGTGATTGACGAGGATCGGCCCGACCTCAAGTTCCTGCCCTTCGTGCCGCGCTTCCCCGAGCGGATCCGCGAATTCGGCGGCGACTGTTTCGCGGCGATCCGCGCCAAGGACATCATCGTCCATCATCCCTATGAAACGTTCGACGTCGTCCTCGCCTTCCTCAAACAGGCGGCGCAGGACCCGGACGTGATCGCGATCAAGCAGACGCTGTATCGCGCCGGCAAACAGCCCGCGGTGATCAATGCGCTGATCGCCGCCGCCGAATCGGGCAAGTCGGTGACCGCGGTGGTCGAGCTGCGCGCGCGCTTCGACGAGGAACAGAATATCCTCTGGGCAAGCGCGCTCGAACGCGCAGGCGTGCAGGTCGTCTACGGCTTCCTCGAATGGAAGACGCATGCCAAGGTCTCGATGGTGGTACGGCGCGAGAACGGCCAGTTCCGCACCTATTGCCACTTCGGCACCGGCAATTACCACCCGGTGACCGCGCGCATCTACACCGACCTCAGCTTCTTCACCGCCGACCCGCGGATGGGGCGCGATGCCGCGCAGATGTTCAATTACGTCACCGGCTATGTCGAGCCGACCGACATCGTCAAACTCAGCCTGTCGCCGCGCGACCTGCGCCAGAAGCTGCTGCAGCTGATCGACGTCGAGATCGCCAATGCCCGCGCCGGCAAGGTCGGCGCGGTCTGGGCGAAGATGAACAGCCTGGTCGATCCGGTGATCATCGACAAATTGTACGAGGCGAGCGGCGCCGGGGTCGAGATCGACCTCATCATCCGCGGCATCTGCTGCCTGCGCCCCGGCGTGCCGGGCATGTCGGAGCATATCCGCGTCAAGTCGATCATCGGCCGCTTCCTCGAACACAGCCGCATCTTCTGCTTCGGCAACGGCGCGGCACTGCCCAATGACGGTGCCAAGGTGTTCATCTCCTCGGCGGACTGGATGCCGCGCAACTTCGATCGCCGCGTCGAATATATGCTGCCGATCGAGAACCCGACGGTGCACGATCAGGTGCTCGACCAGGTGATGGTCGCCAATCTGATCGACACCGAGCAGAGCTGGGAACTCGGCCCCGACGGTCGCTACGTGCGCGAGACGCCGGGCGAGAAGCCGTTCAACCTCCACCGCTATTTCATGACCAACCCGTCACTGTCGGGGCGCGGCGCGGCGCTCGCCGAAAGCAATGCGGTGCCGACGCTGGCGCTGCGGCGGCGGCGATGACGGTGGGCGGCGGCGTGGCCGGGGTGCGGAGCGGCGGTGAGCCGGGGCGGCGACGTCCCGCCGCCTGATGGCCCGCATCCCCTTCCTCACCACCCTGCGCGAGCGGGGCGTGTCTGAACAGCCGGCCGTGCCGCTCGTTGAGCCGGTCATGGCAGAGACGTTCCCCCGCACCGGCATCATCGACATCGGCTCCAATTCGGTGCGCCTCGTCGTCTACCAGGGTCATCCGCGCATCCCGGCGACGCTGTTCAACGAGAAGGTGATGGCCGGCCTCGGCCGCAGCCTCGCCGCGACCGGCACGATCGACGCCGACAGCATGGCGCTGGCGATGGGCGCGCTCGGCCGGTTCGCGATGGTCGCGCGCGAGATGGACGCGCCGCTGCGCACCGTCGCCACCGCCGCGGTGCGCGACGCGAGCAACGGCCCCGCCTTCATCGCCGCGGCCGGTGCGCTCGGCCTCACCGTCGACGTGCTGACGGGCGAACAAGAGGCGACCGCCGCGGGAATGGGCGTGCTGTCGGCGATTCCCGAGGCGGACGGCGTCGTCGGCGATCTTGGCGGCGGCAGCCTCGAACTCGTCCGCGTCGTCGCCGGCACGGTCACCGACCGCATCTCCTTCCCGCTCGGCGTGCTGCGCATCGCCGCGCTGCGCGAAGGGCGCGGCCCGGCGTTCGACCGCCACGTCACGAGGCTGATCCGCGAGGCCGGCTGGACCGGGCGGGGCAGGGGCCTGCCGCTCTATATGGTCGGCGGATCGTGGCGCGCGCTGGCGCGGCTCGACATGAGCCTGACGCATTATCCGCTGCCGATCATCCACGGCTATACGCTCGCGCCCGAGACGGTCGGCCGGCTCGGGCGCAGCATCGCGCATCTGTCGCGGACGCGGCTGCGCAGCGTGCCGGGCATGTCGGCGGTGCGGGCCGGCCAGCTCGGCGATGCGACCGCGCTGCTCGCGGTGGTGATGCGCGAACTCGGTTCGGCGAGCGCCGTCGCCTCGACCTTCGGGCTGCGCGAGGGGCTGCTCTATGCCGCGCTCGATCCGCAGACGCGCGCGCTCGATCCGCTGATCGTCGGCGCGCGCGAGGAAGGGCGGCTGCTCGGCCGCTTCGCCGAACATGGCGACCTGCTCGCCGGCTGGATCGCGCCGCTCTTTCCCGGCGAAGGGCCGGAGCTCGCCCGCATCCGCCACGCCGCCTGCCTGCTCGCCGACACCGGCTGGCGCGCCAATCCCGAATTCCGCGACGAACGCGGCTTCGAGGTCGCCCTGCACGGCAATTGGGTGGCGATCGACGCGCCCGAGCGCGCGATGCTGGCGCAGGCGCTGCACACCAGCCTTGGCGGCAGCACCACGCCGCATCCGCTGCTCGCCGGCCTCGCCAATGTCGGACAGATAGCGCTGGCGATCGACTGGGGGCTGGCGATCCGGCTCGGGCAGCGGTTCAGCGCCGGGCTCGCCGGCCCGCTGCAACGCGCGACCCTGGGGCTCGAACCGGGGCACGTGCTGCTGTCGCTCGGCGAGGCGGACCGACCCCTCTATTCGGAGACGGTCGAGCGCCGCCATGCCGCGCTGGCGACCGGACTCAAGCGCAAGCCGCGCGTGGTGTTCGGCTGAGCGCTGGTGGGGCCAACTCTGCGCACATGAGGGAAATGCCTGCGCGACCGCTGAGGTGCGTTTCGGCCACCCGTCACCGTTCGCGCTGAGCCTGTCGAAGCGCTGCCATCCCCCGAGCTGAGCGCTAGTCGGTCCGTCCCGCCCCGCGGCGACCGCATTGCGACACATCGATCGACCGCACTCTGGAAGCCCACCCTTCGACAGGCTCAGGGCTAACGGATAACTCTATGCGGGATGAGCGAGACCTCGGCTCAGCGCCATCGCCGGCCAGCCCCGCCCCCGCGGATCACCCGCAGCGCAAGCCGCTGATCAGCCCGCCGTCGTCGAGCAGGATCGTCAGCCGGTCCGGCCGGAGATCCTGCGTCACCATGTCGCCCGGCCGGACGATCCGCGACACCGCCGAATGCGTCGTATGTTCGATCTCGCCGCGCATCCGCTCGCGGTATTTCACCGCGGCGAAGTGCATCTTCGCCGCCTCGTCGACCACGCACGGCCCGCGCTCGGGCGGGGGCGGCGCCATCGTCGCGCAGGCCGCCGTCAGCATCGGCGCCATCAGGATCATCCGCTTCATGCCGTCTCCTCCGTTCGCGTCATCTTGAGCTTGCCGCCGCGTACCGCGAAGCCGAGCCGCCCCTCGACCAGATCGAGTGCGTCGCGACCGAATTGATCGAACCGCCAGCCCTCCAGCATCGGCAGGCCGGTGCGCACCCCCGCCGCCAAGGCCTCCAGCTCGTCCGACCGCGCCAGCAGCCGCGAGGCGACGTCGATGTCGCGCGAGCGGATCTTGAGCAGCAGCTTGAGCAGGTCGGCGACCAGCGCGCCCTCCTTGCCCAGCCCCGGCTTGCGGTCGTCGCGCGGCGGCAGCTCGTCGCCCGACAGCGGCTGCGCCGAATCGATCGCCGCCATCAGCCGGCCGCCGATGTCGTTCGACGCCCAGGTCGCCGACAGGCCGCGCACCTTGGCGAGATCGGCCTGTTTGCGCGGCGGATGGCCGGCGAGGTCGCCCAACGTCTCGTCCTTGACGATGCGGCCGCGCGGCAGGTCCTTCGACTGCGCCTCCAGCTCGCGCCAGCGCGCCAGCGCCTTGAGCCGCCCGAGCACGTCGGGCTTGCGGCCGGAGATGCGGACGCGCTTCCACGCCTGATCGGGATCGTTGGCGTAATTGGCGGGGTCGGCGAGCCGCTCCATCTCCTGGTCGAGCCACACGCCGCGCCCGGTCTTGCGCAGCCGTTCGAGCATCCTGGGGAAGATATCGGCGAGGTGGGTCACGTCGCCGATCGCATATTCGATCTGCCGCGCGTCGAGCGGCCGCCGCGCCCAGTCGGTGAAGCGCGCGCCCTTGTCGACCTGGATGCCGAGCCAGCTGTCGACGAGGTTGGAATAGCCGATCTGCTCGCCTTGCCCCAGCGCCATCGCCGCGACCTGCGTGTCGAACAGCGGCTGCGGCGTCTTGCCGGTGAGATTGTAGATGATCTCGATATCCTGCCCGCCGGCGTGGACGACCTTGAGCACGTCCTGATTCTCGGTGAGCAGGTCGAGCAGCGGCGTCATGTCGAGCCCCGGCGCCATCGGATCGATCGCCGCCGCCTCGTTCACGTCGGCGATCTGGATCAGGCACAATTCGGGGTAATAGGTGCTCTCGCGCATGAATTCGGTGTCGACGGTGACGAAGTCGGCATTGGCGAGGCGGGCACACAGATTGGCGAGGGTCGCGCTGTCTGTAATCAACGGGTGGATATGCATGGCCTTGCCATAGCCACACGCGGCCGGGTTGACAAAGCCAAGTGAGACGGGGAAGCGCCACGCTTCACCCACATGCCCTTGCCGGCCGGAAGAAACGATCATGCACGCCTATCGCTCCCACACCTGCGCCGCGCTGTCCGCGAGCAACGTCGGCGAGACCGTCCGCCTGTCGGGCTGGGTCCATCGCAAGCGCGATCATGGCGGCGTGCTCTTCGTCGATCTGCGCGACCATTACGGCATCACCCAGATCGTCGCCGACAGCGATTCACCGGCGTTGCCGACGCTGGAATCGCTGCGCGTCGAATCGGTGGTGACGATCGACGGCCTGGTCAAGGCGCGGTCCGAGGCGACGCAGAACCCCAATCTCGCCACCGGCGCGATCGAGGTGTTCGCGCGCGCCGCGACGGTGCAGAGCCATGCGCAGGAACTGCCGATGCCGGTCGCGGGCGATGCCGAATATCCCGAGGACATCCGCCTGCGCTATCGCTTCCTCGACCTGCGCCGGGAGCGGCTGCACCAGAATATCATGCTGCGCTCGAAGGTGATCTCCTCGATCCGCCAGCGGATGATCGGGCAGGGGTTCACCGAATTCCAGACGCCGATCCTCACGGCTTCGTCGCCGGAGGGCGCGCGCGACTATCTCGTCCCCAGCCGCGTCCATCCCGGCAAATTCTACGCGCTGCCGCAGGCGCCGCAGATGTTCAAGCAGCTGCTGATGGTCGCCGGCTTCGATCGCTATTTCCAGATCGCGCCCTGTTTCCGCGACGAGGATGCGCGCGCCGACCGCAGCCCCGGCGAATTCTACCAGCTCGATTTCGAGATGAGCTACGTCACGCAGGAGGACGTGTTCGCCGCGATCGAGCCGGTGCTGCACGGCGTGTTCGAGGAATTCGCCGACTGGCAAGGCAAGGGGCGCAGCGTCTCGGCGCTGCCGTTCCGCCGCATCCCCTATCGCGAGTCGATGCTGAGATACGGCAACGACAAGCCCGACCTGCGCAACCCGATCCTGATCAGCGACGTGTCCGATCAGTTCGTCGGCTCGGGCTTCGGCCGCTTCGCCTCGATCGTCGAGGGCGGCGACGTCGTCCGCGCCATCCCCGCGCCGGGCACCGCCGACAAGAGCCGCAAGTTCTTCGACGACATGAACGCCTGGGCGCAGTCCGAAGGCTTCGCCGGCCTCGGCTATGCGACGCGCAAGGGCGGCGAATGGGGCGGCCCGATCGCCAAGAACCACGGCGAGGACAAGATGAGCGCGATGGCCGATGCGCTCGGCCTCGGCCCCGACGACGGCCTGTTCTTCGCCGCCGGCAAGGAGGCGCAGGCCGCCAAGCTCGCCGGCCTCGCGCGCACCCGCGTCGGCGAGAGCCTTGGCCTGATCGATCAGAACCGCTTCGAATTCTGCTGGATCGTCGATTTCCCGATGTTCGAATATGACGAGGACAACAAGAAGATCGACTTCAGCCACAATCCCTTCTCGATGCCGCAGGGCGAGATGGACGCGCTGGAAACCAAGGACCCGCTCGACATCCTCGCCTATCAATATGACATCGTCTGCAACGGCGTCGAACTGTCGAGCGGGGCGATCCGCAACCATCGTCCGGAGATCATGTATAAGGCGTTCGAGATCGCCGGCTATTCGCAGGCCGAGGTCGACACAAACTTCGCCGGCATGATCAACGCCTTCAAGTTCGGTGCGCCGCCGCACGGCGGCTCGGCGCCGGGTATCGACCGCATCGTCATGCTGCTCGCCGACGAACCCAATATCCGCGAGGTGATCGTCTTCCCGATGACGCAGAAGGCCGAGGACCTGATGATGGGCGCGCCCAATTTCGCGACGCCCAAGCAGCTCAAGGAACTCAACCTGCGCATCGCGCCGCAGGCGGGAGTCGCCGCGATCGACGTCGACAAGGCGGTCGCCCCCAAGGCGGGCTGATCCGCCGCCGCCGGGCCGTCGCGACGGCTCGGCGGCGTGACTGAACCTTTTCCGGATTTTCGGGATGTCGCCATCCCCCGATCCGATGGGCGCGCCGAGCGACGCCACCGCCGATGCGCTGAGCGTCGCTTTCCTCGGCGAAGCGCGCACCTACGGCGCCACGTTGCGCTCGCGCTTTTAAAGATGAGGGCGATACTGGCGCGGATCCGTCCCGCCCTGCCGGCGGATGATGCGTAATCTCAAATCGATAGACCAGGCTGATCGATGCTGGCGGACATTGCAGGCTCGTTCCTGCAGACCGATACTATAATTGGATTTACCATTTATTAATGTAATTCGCTTCTTCGGACCCCGAACATTGCTGAGGGGGACCAGAATTGCGCAAATTAGGATATCTGCTGGCGGCAGTCGGCTGCGTCGGAACGATCGGCCAGGCGCAGGCGCAGGGCCTGCGCGCGATCGCGCCGGCGACCAAGAACGACAAGGCCGCGACCGACACGCCGGTCGCGGAGAACACCACGGACCTGATCGTCACGGCGACGCGGCGATCGCAACGCCAGTCGACCGTGCCGATCGCGGTCAGCGCCTATGACACGGTGACGCTGAGCCGCACCGGCGCGACCGACATCCGTCAGGTCGCGCAGCTCGCGCCGTCGCTGATCGTCTCGTCGACCGATTCCGAGGTGAGCGCCACCGCGCGGCTGCGCGGGATCGGCACCGTCGGTCAGAATGCCGGTATCGAAAGCTCGGTCGCGGTGTTCATCGACGGCGTCTACCGCAACCGCGCCGGCATCGGCCTCAACGACATCGGCGAAATCGACCGGATCGAGATCCTGCGCGGGCCGCAGGGCACCCTGTCGGGGCGCAATTCGTCGGCGGGCTCGATCAGCATCTACACTAAATATCCCGAATTCACCTTCGGCGGCTATGGCGAGGCGAGCTACGGCAATTACAATGCGCTGCGCCTCGCCGGCTCGGTCACCGGTCCGCTGATCAAGGACACGCTCGCCTTCCGCATCGACGGTGCGACCACCCGGCGCGACGGCTTCAACCATGACGTGGTCAACGATATCGACTTCAACAACCGCCGCCGCGCCTTCGTCCGCGGCCAGCTGTTCTACAAACCGCAGGACGATCTCTCGCTGCGTGTGATCGGCGACTATACGCTGCGCCGGGAGCGGTGCTGCAGCACCGTCTATCTCGATACGCGCGAGAAATACGACCCGACGCCGGGTCGGCCGGGTGACGTCGCCTTCGCTCCGGAGAATCGCATCGTCAAGCTGATGGGAGACATGGGCGCGGTGCTGCCGAGCAACGGCGATCCCTATAACCGCCTTTCCGCCATCTCGCGTGGTCAGGCCTATACCAACATCGTCAAGGATTACGGCGTCTCGTCGCGGATCGGTTGGACGATGGGCGCGGTGCAGCTCGTCTCGATCGACGCCTATCGCGAATATAAGGCCGGCACTGCCGGGGATTTCGACTTCGGCAGCCTCAATCTCGTCAATTACGACAAGGAGGCGACGCGTCAGTTCCACACCTTCTCGCACGAAACGCGGGTGAGCGGCGCGGCGTTGGGCAACCGGCTCGACTGGCTGCTTGGCGGCTATTACGCGCACGAGCGGCTGAACCTGTCCGACTCGCTGCGCTACGGGTCCGACTATGGTGCCTTCGCCGCGTGCAGCATGCTCGCCGCCTTCGATCCCAGCGGCGCGTTCCGCGATCCTGCCGCGCCCGCCTGCCTCAAGCCGATGGTCCACGACCTCGCCGTGGCGGCGGTCGGGCCGACGCTGATGGGCGGGCTCGACCGGCTGACGCTGCTGCACGATACGTCCAACGTCCATGACGTCTACCGGCAGACGAGCGACAACTTCGCCGTCTTCACGCACGATATCTATCGCCTCACCGATACGCTGAGCGTCACCGGCGGCCTGCGCTATACCAACGAACGCAAGACGATGCGCGCCGCCTTCGACAGCGGCAATACGATCTGCGGCGCGCAGCAGACCGCTCTGGCCGGCCTTTTGACCGACCCCAATCCGCAGATGCGTCAGGCGGCGATGATCATCATCCGGCAAAGCTGCCCGGGCAATTCGACCTCCGCCTACAATGGGACCCGGATCAGCGATTCGATGCGGGAGGGCCGGTTGAGCGGCACCGCGGTACTGTCCTGGCAGGCCCGGCCGAGCACGCTCTTCTATGCCTCCTACGCGCATGGCTATAAGGCGGGCGGATATAATCTGACCCGCGCCGGCTTCGCCGACAATGCGTTCGTCACGGCGCCGGCGGTGGCCAGCAGCCTGCGCTTCGATCCGGAGACGGTGCGGGCGATCGAGGTCGGCGCCAAGTACAATGCGCCGGCCTTCAATGCGAGCATCGCGGCTTTCCGGTCGGATTTCAGCAGCTTCCAGCTCAACACCTTTAACGGGGCGGCGCTGGTCGTGCAGAATATCGGCGCCTGTCGCGATTCGCTGCACGGTGCCGACAGCGATCGGTCGCTGGGCAGCGGGCGGTGCACCGGGGACGTCGGCGCCGGCGTCGTGACCCGCGGGTTCGAGGTCGAGGCCGGTGTCTATCCCGTCAGGGATGTCACCTTCCGCGTCGGCTATACCTATGCGCGGGCGCGCTATGGCCACAATCTGGTCGGCAATGCGCAGGGCGCGCCGCTGAGCACCAGCCTGTTCCTGCTGCCGGGCAATCAGATGTCCAACGCGCCGACCCATGTCGTCACCGAGTCCCTGGCCTGGACGCCGGCCCTCGGCCGCAGCGGCCTGTCGGGGCTGTTCTACGTCGATAGCCGCCTGTCGAGCGACTATTCCACCGGCTCCGATCTGATGGCGGAGAAGCAGCAGCCGGCCTATGTCCTGGTCAATGCGCGCATCGGCCTGCGCGGCCGCGACGAGCGCTGGGCGGTCGAATTCTGGAGCCAGAACCTGCTCGACAGCCATTATGCGCAGATCGCGGTGGCCGCCTATCTGCAGGGGAATGGCAGCCTGTCGCAGGTCCAGCGGTTCGGATACCCACGCTACGCCGTCGGCAACGCGCTGACCGTCGGCGTGCCCGGCGAACCGCGCACCTATGGGCTGACCGTGCGTTCGCGGTTCTGACACCGGCGACGAGGTGGCGCCGGAGGCCCGGCGCCACCTCGTCGCCCCCGTTCGACGACCGCGGCATCACGCGGTCGAGGCCGCGAAACTTTAAACCGTCTTATTTCCGGGATCTGGTATCACTCGGCCAATATCCCGTTCCGGGATTAACCTTTCATTAGCGATGTCGCGGCCAATCGCTCCCGGCAAACAGTCAGGGGGCAAATATGCGGACATTGGGATATCTATTGGCGGCGGTCGGCTGTGTCGGCGTGACCGCGCCGGTCGCGGCGCAGGGGCTGCGCGGGCTGCCGCCCACCGCCAGGAGCGATGCGGACAAGGCGCCCGTCGCCGAGAATACGTCGGACATCATCGTCACCGCGACCCGCCGGTCGCAGCGCCTGTCCGACGTGCCGATCGCGGTGAGCGCTTATGGCACCACCGCCCTGCAGAATTCCGGCGCGACCGATATCCGCCAGACCGCGCAGCTCGCACCGTCGCTGATGGTCGCGTCGTCGGGGTCGGAGGCGAATGCGACCGCCCGGCTGCGCGGCATCGGCACCGTCGGCGACAATCCCGGGCTGGAAAGCTCGGTCGCGATGTTCATCGACGGCGTCTATCGCAACCGCACCGGCAACGGCCTCAACGACATCGGCGAGATCGAGCGGATCGAGGTGCTGCGCGGCCCGCAGGGGACGCTGTCGGGACGCAATTCGTCGGCGGGCGCGATCAGCATCTACACCAAATATCCCGAATTCACCTACGGCGGCTATGGCGAGGCGAGCTACGGCAATTATCAGGCGATCCGGCTCGCCGGCGCGATCACCGGCCCGTTGGTCAAGGACGTGCTCGCCTTCCGCATCGACGGCGTCACCGCCAGGCGCGACGGCTTCTATCACGACGTCGTCAACGACACCGACTATAACGATCGCCGCCGCGCCTTCGTTCGCGGCCAGCTGTTCTTCAAGCCGCAGGACGGGCTGTCGCTGCGCCTGATCGGCGACTATACCTACCGCAACGAGAAATGCTGCGGCGCGGTCTATGTCGACACGCGCGAGAAATATGATCCCACCCCCGGTCGGCCGGGCGATGTCGCCTTCGCGCCCCGCAACCGGATCGTCACGCTGATGAAGGACATGGGCGGCGTGCTGCCGAGCGACGGCGATCCCTACAATCGACAGATCGCGATCACCCCCGGCCGCGCCTATGGCAATATCGTCAAGGACTATGGCCTGTCGTCACGCATCGGCTGGACGTCGGGCGACGTCCAGCTCATCTCGATCAGCGCCTATCGCGAATATAAGGCGGGGACGGCGGGAGACTTCGACGGCACCAATCTCGACATCGCCTATCGCGGCAAGGATGCGTACCGGCAATTCCACACCTTTACGCAGGAAACGCGGCTGAGCGGCACGGCCTTCGGCAATCGCCTCGACTGGCTGGTCGGCGGCTATTTCGCGCATGAGACGCTGCGTTCGGTCGAATCGCTGCACTTCGGATCGCAATATGGCGTCTTCGCCGCGTGCAGCATGCTCGCCGCCTTCGATCCGGCCGGGGCGGTGCGCGATGTCCGCGCGCCCGGCTGCATCAAGCCGGCGATCCGCTCCACCGCGATCGCCAATATCGGCAGGCCGCTGATCGCCGGGATCGACCGGCTGACCGCGTTGCACGACGTCACCAACGCGCACGATATCTTCCAGCAGACGAGCGACAATTTCGCTGTCTTCACCCATAACATCTATCGCATCACCGATACGCTGAGCGTGACGGGCGGTTTGCGCTATACCCATGAGCGCAAGACGCTGCATGCGGCGCTCAACAGCGACAACGTCACCTGCGGGGTCCAGCAGTCCAGCCTCGCCGGCCTGTTCTCGAACCGCGATCCGCGCGTCCGGCGAGCGGCGGCGGCGATCATCCGGCAGAGCTGCGCGGGCAATTCGACCACGGCGTTCAACGACACGCCGATCGCCGATGCGAAGCGCGAGGGGCAGGTGACCGGCACGGCGGTCCTGTCGTGGCAGGCGCGGCCGCACACCCTGTTCTACGCATCCTATGCGCATGGCTATAAGGCAGGCGGCTACAATCTTGCCCGCGCAGGGCTGGCCGACGACGCCTATACGACGCCGGCGGCGGCGGGCAGCAGCCTGCGCTTCGATCCCGAGACGGTGCGCGCGGTGGAGGTCGGCGCCAAGTACAGCGGCGCCGCCTTCAGCGCGAACATCGCCGCCTTCCGGTCGGATTTCAGCAACTTCCAGCTTAACACCTTCAATGGCGCGGCATTCGTCGTGCAGAATATCGGCGCGTGCAGCGAATCGCTTCACGGTACCGACATCGATCGGCTCAGGGGTTCGGGGCGCTGCACCGGCACCGTCGGCGCCGGCGTGGTGACGCGGGGTATCGAGATCGAGGCCGGGCTCTATCCCCGCCGCGATGTGACGGTCACCGCCGGCTACACCTATGCCTATACGCAATACCGGCATAATCTGGTCGGCAGCGCCGAGGGCGCCCCGCTTAGCACCAGCCTGTTCCTGCTGCCGGGCAATCAGCTCTCCAATGCGCCGCGTCACGTCGTCACCGAATCGGCGAGCTGGACACCGGCGTTGGGCGACACGGGCCTGTCGGCGCTCTTCTACGTCGATAGCCGGCTGAGCAGCGACTATATCGCCGGCTCCGACCTGTTCGTCGAGAAGCGGCAGCCGGCCTATCTGCTGGTCAATGCCCGGATCGGCGTGCGGGGACGCGACCAGCGCTGGTCGGTCGAGCTGTGGGGACAGAATGTCCTCAACGCGCGCTACGAACAGGTCGCCTCCTCCGCCTATCTGCAAGGCAACGGCAGCCTCTCGCAGGTCGAGCGGTTCGGTTACCCGCGCTATGCGGTCGGCAATGCGCTGACCATCGCCATGCTGGCCGAACCCCGCACCTACGGCCTGACGCTCCGCTCGCGCTTCTAGCGCGCGTCCGCGGCGCCGCCGGATCGGCCAGGCGCCGCCGCTCCGTCGAAAGAATGGGGTTGTGAGACGCATGAGCGTCGGATCGGACCTATAATGCGAACACCGACCTTCGCGGGGGCGGCCGGCGCCCCGACGAGTGGGGCGACGCCGTCACTGCAGCGTATGCCGGGGGTAAGATGAACGCATTACTGGCCGATCCGACCGAGCGGTCGGCGATCCACCCGGCATATCGGTACGCCGAGCCGTGCATGGAGCGTTCCAGCACCGCCCGGTCGCGACGCCACCCCTGTTTATCGCTTCTGGAGGTCCGACGACCATGAAGATCCCGCGCAAGCTCGGCTTGTCGTTCCTCGCCATCAACGCCACCGCGGCGATCGTCATGCTGGTGTTCTTCCTGAACATCCAGTCGATCGAGCGGTCCACCGCGCGCAACAACATCAGCCAGACGATCTATGCCAAGGCGCTGACGCTCGAAACCTCGATGCTGCGGCAGAACAGCCAGTTCCGCGGCTTTCTTGTGACCGGCGACCCGTCCTATCTCAAATCCTACAACGAGGGCGCCAAGGCCTATGACGATACCGCGGCCGAGCTCGAGGACCTGCTGCGCGGTGACGCCGATAAGCTGGACCGGCTGCATATCGCCAACCGCGAGGCGCTGGCATGGCGCCGCAACTGGGGCGACCGGCTGATCCAATGGGTCAGGGACGGCCGACGCGAGGCTGCCGAGGCGGCGGTGCGCGCCGCGGGCGAGAAGGTGCTGGTCAGCAAGGTCGCGCTGCCGCTGCGCGACCTGCGCAACGTCGAGACCAAGGAGATGGAGGCCAATGCCGCGCAGCAGGACCGCGCGATCCATCATGCCGTGGTGGTGCTCGTCATCGGTTCGATCGCGCTGATGGGACTGGCGTTCACCCTCGCCAACGTGCTCGGCCGCCAGATCGCCCGGCCGATCACCGCGCTGACCGGCGTGATGACCGACCTCGTCGCCGGCCGCAACGATGTCGATGTACCCGCGACCGATCGCTACGACGAGCTCGGCGCCATGGCGCAGGCGGTCACCGTGTTCCGCGATACCGCCAAGGCCAAGGTCGCGGCGACGATCGAGCGCGACGCGGCGGCGGCGAAGATCGGTGACGGTCTGCGGCGGCTCGCCGCGGCGGATCTCACCGTCCGCATCGAGGGCATGCCCGACAGCTATCTGAGCTTCGCGGACGATCCCAACCACGCCGCCGAAAGCCTGTCGCGCACCGTCGCCGAGGTGCGCGCCGGCGCCACCGCGATCCTGCACAATACGGACGAGATCAGCCGCGCCACCCAGCATCTCTCGCAACGCACCGAGCAGCAGGCGGCGGCGATCGAGCAATCCGCCGCAGCGCTCGACGAGGTCACCCGCTCGATCCATGACGGTGCCGGTGCCGCGATCGGCGCGAGCCGCTCGATGAGCGAGGCGAAGGGCGAGGCGGAGCAGGGCGGTACGGTGGTGCGCGAGGCGATCGCCGCGATGCAGGGGATCGACAAGGCGAGCAAGGAGATCGCCGAGATCATCGCGCTGATCGACGGCATCGCCTTCCAGACCAACCTGCTCGCGCTCAACGCCGGTGTCGAGGCGGCGCGGGCGGGGGAGGCCGGGCGCGGCTTCGCGGTCGTGGCGCAGGAGGTGCGCGCGCTCGCGCAACGCTCCGCCAATGCCGCCACCGAGGTCAAGCAGATGGTCAATTCCGCCGCGGCGCATATCCGCACCGGGGTCACCCGCGTCGACGAGACGGGGCAGGCGCTCGCACGGATCATCGATCGCGTCGCCGCGGTCAGCGTCGCGATCGAGGCGATCGCTCAATCCTCCGACCAGCAGGCGCGCAGCCTCGCGCAGGTCAACACCGCGATCGGCGAGATGGATACGATGACGCAGGAAAATGCCGCGATGGTCGAACAGACCTCGGCGGCGGCGCGTCAGCTTGCCGACAAGGCGGAGGCGCTCGATCGATCCGTCGATTCGTTCAGGATCGATGCCGCGGCCGCGGTACCGCCACCGCCGCCGGCACCGCCGTCGCGCCCGGTGCGCGTGCTCACCCCGACCAAGACGGAGGCGGACACGCCGAAGGAGCCGGGACGGCCGCGGCTCGTCGCCAATGGGGATTGGGATACGTTTTGACCCTGTCAGCGTCGGCGCGGATCACGGCTGATCGATCATTGCCCCAGCCGGGTCCGCTCGCCTCCCATGCCGAGGTCGTGCGCGCCCTCGGCTCGACCTTCGTCCCGGCGGTGCTCGAGGCCACGGAGCGGCAATTGCACCATGCGCCGCGCACCGCCGCGCTGATCGCGGCATGGCCGCGCGACGTTGCCGCCGATGCGCTGGCGATGCGCGTCAATGCGGCGCTGCACGCGCTCGCCCGCAGCGAGGCGATTCCGGCGCTCACCGCGCTCTACCGGACGCAGCGCGGCGATTTCGACGCGGCGATCGGCGAGGCGCTGGCGCAGGGCGATGCGATGATCGTCGACTGGCTGCGCGATCCGCCGCAGACCAACGAAGTCGGCCGCACCGCCTCGATCGTCGCGGCGCTGATGGTCGCCCGCCGGCGCTTCGACATGCCGTGCGAGCTGCTCGAACTCGGCGCGAGCGCCGGGCTCGCGCTCAACCTCGATCGGTATGCCTATACGCTCGGCGGGCGCGAAATCGGCTGTTCGGGATCGCCGGTGCGGGTGGCCCCGGACTGGCATGGCCCGCCGCCGCCGGTGCGGCCGATCGCGATCCGGTCGGCGCGGGGCGTCGATCTGCGGCCGGTCGACATCGCCGATCCGGCGGCGCGGGCGCGGCTGATGGCGTTCATCTGGGCGGACCAGCAGGAGCGGCTGCAACGCCTCTCCGCCGCGATCGCCATCGCGCTGGCGCGACCGCCGCAGGTCGACCAGGGCGACATCACGACCTGGCTGCCCGCGCGCCTCGCCCTGCCGCAGGCGGAGCGATGCTGCCGCGTCGTCGTCCATTCGATGGCGCTGCAATATCTCGATCCGGCGGGGCGGCGCGCGGTCGAGGCGGCGTTGCGCGAAGCGGGCGCCCGCGCCGATGCCACGCGGCCGCTGGCGCGGATCGCCTTCGAATGGACCGCGGCGCGCGACGCGGTGCACCTCAGCCTGACGCTCTGGCCCGACGGCAGCACGCAGCATCTCGCCACCTGCCACGCTTATGGCGCCTGGGTCGAATGGCACGGACCGAGCGACTGATGCGACGCGGACGCGGCTGATGCGTTCTCGCCTCCCCAGCACAGGAGGACGCCGCGGATGATCGCTCTCGCCGATTACGAAACCGACAAGCCGTACAAGGGCCATTACAAGCGCGATCTCGCCGACTTGCAGGACCGGCTCGAACAGATCCTCGTCGCCTATATCGTCCGTGGCGGGCGCGCGGTGATCATGTTCGAAGGCTGGGACGCGGCGGGCAAGGGCGGCATCATCCAGCGGCTGACCACCAGCTGGGACCCGCGCCATTTCGACGTCCACCCGATCGCCGCGCCGACCGAGGAGGAGAAGGCGCACGACTTCCTCTGGCGCTTCCGCCGCGCCTTGCCCGCGCCGGGCGATATCGCGGTGTTCGACCGCAGCTGGTACGGGCGCGTCCTCGTCGAGCGGGTAGAAGGCTATGCGAGCGAAGCGGAATGGCAGCGCGGCTATGAGGAGATCAACGCCTTCGAGGCGCAGATGATGGCGGACGGCATTACCCTCATCAAGCTGTTCGTCCACATCAGCCAGGCCGAGCAGGACCATCGGCTCGAACGACGGCTCGACGATCCGTGGAAGCGGTGGAAGACCGGCCTCGACGATTATCGCAACCGCGGCCGCCGCGGCGACTATCTGCTGGCGATGCACGATATGTTCGCGCGCACCGATACCGGCGGCGCGCCCTGGACGGTGATCGCCGGCGACGACAAGAAGGCGGCGCGGATCGCCGCGCTGCGCCTCATCGCCGACCGGCTCGCGGCGGGCGTCGACATGAGCCCGCCGCCGCTCGACCCGGAGGTGAAGCGCGTCGCCCGCGCCGCCCTCGGCCTCGATTAGCCGCGGCTAGAAGCTCGCCTCGGCATAGATGCGCGACAGGTCGCCCGCCCAGTCGCCGTGATAGCGGTCGAGCAGCACCTGCGCCGGCACCTTGCCCGATCGCACCACCTCGCGCAGCGGATCGAGGAAGCCGGTCTCATTGTCGCCCATCGCATTGGTGCGGGCACGCGCGGCGAGGCCGGCATGGGCGATGTCGAGCACCGGCCCGGCAATGTCCCCCAGCCGCCCGCCGCCGGGCAGCGGCGCGTCGAGCGCGAGCCGCGGCACCGCGCTGCGCAACGCCTCGCGATCCTCCATCGACCAGTCCTTGACGAGGTCCCACGCCGCGTCGAGTGCCGCATCGTCGTAGAGCAGCCCGACCCAGAAGGCGGGCAGCGCGCAAATCCGGTTCCACGGCCCGCCGTCGGCGCCGCGCATCTCGAGGAAGGTCTTGAGCCGCACCTCGGGGAAGGCGGTGGAGAGATGGTCGTTCCAGTCGTCGATCGTCGGCTTCTCGCCGGGCAGCACGCTCAGCTCGCCGCGCAGGAAGTCGCGGAACGACAGGCCTGCGGCATCGATGTAGCGGCCGTCGCGATAGACGAAGTACATCGGCACATCGAGCATATAGTCGGCATAGCGTTCGTAGCCGAAACCCTCCTCGAACACGAACGGCAGCATGCCGGTGCGCGCTGGATCGGTATCCGACCAGATGTGGCTGCGATAGGAGAGGAAGCCGTTGGGCTTGCCCTCGGTGAACGGCGAATTGGCGAACAAGGCGGTGGCGAGCGGCTGCAACGCCAGCCCGACGCGGAACTTCTTCACCATATCGGCTTCGCTGGCGTAATCGAGATTGACCTGGATCGTGCAGGTCCGCAGCATCATGTCGAGCCCCATGCTGCCGACGCGCGGCATATGGCGCAGCATGATCGCATAGCGGCCCTTGGGCATGATCGGCAGCTCGTCGCGCCGTTTGTCGGGCCACATGCCGAGCCCGAGGAAACCGATCCCCAGCGCATCGCCCGCCGCCTTGACCTGTTCGAGGTGCCGGCCTGTCTCCGCGCAGGTCTGGTGCAGCGATTCGAGCGGCGCGCCGGACAGCTCGAACTGCCCGGCGGGTTCGAGGCTGACGCTGCCGTCGGCACCGGTCAGCGCGATGATCTTGCCGCCCTCCTCGACCGGCTGCCAGCCGTGCGGTTGCAGCGCGTGGAGCAGGTCGCGGATGCCGCCCGGCTCGTCCCAGGCGGGGGCCCGGTAATCGTCCAGCCGATAGACGAATTTCTCATGCTCGGTGCCGATCCGCCACCGGTCGCGCGGCTTCTCGCCACGCGCGAAATGGGCGATCAGCTGGTCGCGCGATTCGATGATCGGTGCGCCCGCGGCGCTCTCGGTCTTGGTCGTCATGCCGCGGCCTTACGCGGGGATGAACGCACGCGCCAGTCAGCTTTCCTGCCAGTCTCCGCATGCCGCCATCCAGAGCGAAACCGCCGCCGCCGCGGCGGTATCGGCGCGCAGGATGCGGGGGCCGAGGCTGACCGCCACCGCCTGCGGCACGGCGCGGATCGCGCTGCGTTCCTCGTCGGTGAAGCCGCCTTCCGGGCCGATCAGGATCGCCGCCGGCCCGGGCCGTTCGCGCATCGCCGCCAAGGCCGGCGCACCACCCGATTCGTCGGCGAAGAACAAGGCGCGCTCCGTCGGCCAGTCGCGCAGCAGCGCCGCCAATTTGGTCGACTCGGTGAGCACCGGCAGTGCGGTGCGCGCGCATTGCTCCGCCGCCTCGACGATATGGCTGCGCAGCCGGTCGAGCTTGGGGCGGTCGACGATCGTCCGCTGCGTCACCACCGGCACCAGCCGGTCGACGCCGAGCTCGCAGGCTTTCTCCACCAGCCAGTCGATCCGCCCCTTCTTGAGCGGCGCGGCGCACAGCCACAGGTCGGGCACCGGCTCGCGCGGTCGCAGCCGTGTCGACACGTCGACAGTGAGGTCGCGCTTGCCGACCTGCGTCGCGGTGGCGAGCCATTCGCCGGTGACGTCGTCGCACAGCTTCACCGGATCGCCGGGGGCGATGCGCATCACCGCGATCAGATAATGCGCGGCCGGACCGTCGATTCGGCGCGGCCCCGGCGCCAGCTCGCTGTCGACGAACAGCCGCGGCGTCGATTGCGGCGGCCAGGCGGGGGTGGCGGTCATGATTGTCCCTTGCGGCGCTGCCGCGCCCATAATTTGCGCGCGACGATCCAGCCGAGCAGCAGCGCCACCGCGAGCCCGGCCACCGCGAAGGCGACGACGCCCGCGACGCGGAGGATCGCCCAGAACAGCGCCTCGACGAACCGTCCCACCGCTACCGACAAACCGATCATCCTGACGCGCCTGCCGCACTTTCGTGGCCGGAGCGAGGCAAAAGCGGCGCCGGGCCTTGCCGCCGGCGGCGATTGCACGGCAAGAGCGGCGCCATGTCAGCCGAGATCGTCCCCGACAGCGAACACCGCGGCCTCGTCGGGCGGCTGCCGCCGACGCTGCGCGGCCTTGCCCTGCTCGCCCGGTTCGACCGGCCGATCGGCTGGTGGCTGCTGTTCTGGCCGGGGGCCTGGGCGGTCGCGCTCGCCGGCGGCGCGGCGACGCGCTGGCCGCTGATCCTGTGGATCCTCGCCGGCAGTATCGCGATGCGCGGCGCCGGCTGCGTCTATAACGACATCGTCGACCGCGATCTCGACGCGCAGGTCGCGCGCACCCGCGCGCGGCCGATCCCGAGCGGACTGGTGTCGCTCAAGCTCGCCTGGCTGTGGCTGCTCGCGCTCTGCCTCGTCGGCCTCGTCGTGCTGCTGCAACTGCGCCCGCTCGCCGCCGGCGTCGCGCTCGCCAGCCTCGCGCCGGTCGCCGCCTATCCCTTCATGAAGCGGATCACCTGGTGGCCGCAGGCGTGGCTCGGCCTCGTCTTCTCCTGGGCGGCGCTGGTCGGCTGGGCCGAGGTGGCGGGCGCGCTGTCGCTGCCGATGCTGCTGCTCTACGCCGGCTGCATCGCCTGGACGATCGGCTACGACACGATCTACGCCTTGCAGGACCGCGAGGATGACGCGCTGATCGGCGTGCGCTCGTCGGCGCTGCGGATGGGCAGGCGGGTGCGCAGCGGCACCGCGCTCTTCTATGTCGCGGCGCTGGCCGGATGGGGCGCGGCGATCTGGTGCGTCCGTCCCGATCCGCTCGCGCTGCTGTCGCTGCTGCCGGTGGCGCTGCATTTCTGCTGGCAGATCGCGACGCTCCGCCCCGACGACGGCACCAACGCGCTCGCCCGCTTCCGCAGCAACCGCTTCGCCGGCCTGCTGATGTTCCTCGCCTGCGCGGTTGTGGGGTCGTCCGCGGGGTAGGGGCGGGCCTCGCCCGCGATCGGCGAACCGAAGGCCGGCGCCTCGACTACGGTCCTGACGGTGCGTCGACCAGGGATACGAGCCAGTCGCGCACGGCCGCGACGTCGGGCCGGTCTGCCGCGGTCGCCGTCGTGACGATGACATAGCCGCCTTTCGTGATGACCGGCCCGAACGGATGGACCAGCAGACCGGTCTCGATGTCCGGTGCTGCGAGGATCAGACTGCTGAGGACCGCTCCGTGGCCGGCGATCGCGGCCTGCAACGCATGGCCGTCGTCGGTGAATCGTGGTCCGCTCTCCACCGCAAGGTCGTCCATCCCGGCGAGGCGTGCCCAGGTCGCCCAGTCCGGTCCGGCCACCGGGTGGATCCATTCGGAGTGGAGCAACGACGTGCGACGCAGGTCCGCCGGGGTCGCGATCATGAGGCTCGGGCTGCACAGGACGCCGACCCGCTCCGCCGCCAGCGGGGTGGCGATGAGCGGGTCGAACGGCCCCGTGCCGTAACGGACGGCGATATCCGCTGCTCCGGCGGCAAGATCGACCGGGGTGTCGCTCGCGTGGAGATGAAGGTCGATGTCGGGATGGGCCCGGGTAAAGCCGCCGAGCGCCGGCACCAGCAGGCGGGCGGTGAACAGCCGCGTCGCCGTCAGCACGACGGTCGCCCGCGCGGCGGGCTTGCGCAATTGCGCCAACGTATCGGCGAAAGCGTCGAAGCCCGTCCGCAACACGGGGTAGAGCGTCGCCGCCGCCGGAGTCAGCGACACGCGCCGGACGTGACGGACGAACATCGGTTGGCCGAGCATGGCTTCCAGCAAGCGTATCTGGTGACTGATCGCCGTCGGCGTCACGCCAAGCTCGCTCGCGGCCTGACGAAAGCTGAGGTGCCGTGCCGCTGCCTCGAACGCGCGTAGCGTCGCCAGGGGCGGCAGCTGGCGTCGCGCCGTCACGGATGAACTCACGTCAGCTACCTCCTGAGCAATTCGCGTTCGTCAGAGCCATAGCATCACGCCAAAACGGTCGGGAGACAGATGAGGGATCCATTGTCATGCTGACCGATCGCACCGCCGTTCGCCGCCTGCTGCATATCGACGCAAGTGCCCGTCTCGGCCGTTCCGACGAGGTGGCGCACGGGTCGCACAGCCGACGCCTCTCGCACCGGTTCGTGACACGCTGGCAGACCCTGCGACCGGACGACGGCGTGATCCGGCGCGACGTTTCGGCATGCCCGCCGGCGATGATCGATCAGGCCTGGATCGATGCCAGCTTCACGCCGCCGGACCGACGTACCTCTATCCAGTCGGCCCGCCTCGTCGAAAGTGACGCGCTGACAGCCGAGCTGCTCGCTGCCGATCTGCTTGTGATCGGTGTGCCGATGTACAATTTCGGCATCCCGTCGCAGTTGAAAGCGTGGATCGACAACGTGGTACGGGTGGGGCTGACGTTCGGTTTCGATCGCCGCCGCCGGCCCGAACCCTATTGGCCGATGCTTCCCGCCGGCAGGAGTGTTGTGATTTTGACCGCACGCGGCGATTATGGGTACGATCCGGGCGGCCGTCTGGCGCATCGCAACGTCGTCGAAGCTGGCGTGACGATACCCCTCAATTATATCGGGTTGTCGCACAGTCATACGATCGCTGTCGAATATGACGAATTTGGCGACGAGCGCCTTGCCGCGTCAATCGACTCGGCCGAGCGCGCGATCGACGCTCTGGTCGATCGGTTGACGGGCGCAGCGCCCGACCATCCCGCCTGAACCACCAGACATTGCCTCGACGTTCCCCCTATGTCCTACACGCCGCCGACGCGCTATGTCCGCGCGCATGACACCTGTCCTCCGCCACGATCATCGCCAGAATCGAAACGATGGCAGCGGATCGTTTCGATCAAGGTGTCCATCTTGTCCATGTTGCCACAATTCGCCACAATCGCGGGGCCTAGCATCGCGCCGCCGCCGCCCCTAAGTCGTGGCGATGCTGACCCCTGATCAGGCGCGGGACCGCGCCGCCGATATCGTCGCCCGTGCCGTCACCGCCGGGGCCGATGCCGCCGACGCCGTCTTCGCCGCCGATGCCGCGCTCGAACTGTCCGTCCGACTGGGCGCGCTTGAGGATGTTGGCCGCTCCGAGAGCGAGGAGCTGGGTCTGCGGGTGTTCGTCGGCCAGCGTTCGGCGAGCGTGTCGACCTCCGATCTGTCCGCCGATGCGGTCACCGCCCTGGTCGAGCGCGCGGTGGCGATGGCGCGCGAGGCGCCGGAGGATCGCTGGGCGGGGCTCGCGCCGCAGGAGCGGCTGATGCACGGCGCGCCGCCGCTGCTCGACCTCGACGACGGCGGCACGCTCAGTCCGGCCGACCTGCGCGAGGCGGCGCTCGCCGCGGAAGACGCGGCGCGCGCGGTGCCCGGCGTCACCAACAGCGAAGGCGGCGGCGCGAGCAACTCGCGATCGGTCTGGGCGCTCGCCACCAGCCACGGCTTCGCCGGCGCCTATGCCGCGACCGGCTACAGCCTGTCGGCCAGCGTCCTCGCCGGCGATGCGGCGAGCGGGATGGAGCGCGACTATGCGCATCACAGCGCCCGCCGCCACGCCCACCTCGATTCGCCCGAGGAGATCGGCCGCCGCGCCGGTGAGCGAGCGGTCGCGCGCCGCAATCCCGGCCGTGTCGCGAGCGGCGCGATGCCGGTGGTGTTCGACCCGCGCGTCGGCTCGTCGCTGCTCGGCCATCTCACCGCGGCGATCTCCGGCCAGTCGATCGCGCGCAAGACCAGCTTTCTGCTCGACGCGCTCGGCACGCAGGTGTTCGACAGCGGCGTGTCGATCCACGACGATCCGCATCGCCCGCACGGGTTGCGCTCGCGGCCGTTCGACGGCGAGGGGCTGCCGGTGTCGCCGGTCGCGCTGATCGCCGAGGGGATGCTCGAAACCTGGCTGCTCGACAGCGGTTCGGCGCGGCAGCTCGGGCTCGAACCGACCGGCCATGCCGCACGCGGCGTCGGTGGCGGTCCGGGCGTTTCGCCGAGCAACCTCTATATGGCGGCGGGGCACGTGCCGGTCGAGACACTGATCGCCGACATCGCCGACGGCGTCTATGTCACCGAATTGATCGGGCAGGGGGTCAATGGCGTCACCGGCGACTATAGCCGCGGCGCGGCGGGCTTCCGCATCGTCGGCGGCCAGATCGCCGGACCGGTGGCGGAGTTTACCGTCGCTGGCAATCTCAAGGACATGTTCCGCGCGCTGACTCCGGCCAACGATCTCGTCTTCCGCCACGGCTATAATGTGCCGACGGTGCGGATCGACGGCATGACGGTCGCGAGTGGCTGATCCGCGCGGCGAACTCGCCGCTGCGGTCGCCGCGGTCGCGCAGGAGGCGGGGGCGCTCGCCTTCGCGCGCTGGCGTACCGACTTCGACCGGTGGGAAAAGACGCCGGGCAGCCCGGTGTGCGAGGTCGATCTCGACGTCGACCGGATGCTGCGCGCGCGGCTGTCGTCCTTGCTCCCGGATGCCGGCTGGCTGTCGGAGGAGACGGTCGACAATCCCGACCGGCTGCGCCACGCACGCGTCTGGGTGGTCGATCCGATCGACGGCACGCGCGACTATATCCGCGGGCGCGAGGGCTGGGCGGTATCGGTCGCCTTGGTCGAGGACGGTCGCGTCGTGATCGGCGTGCTCGACGCGCCGGCACGGGGCGAACGCTGGCTGGCGGCGCTCGGCGCCGGGGCGACGCGCAACGGGGTGGCGCTCCATGCGGGTGATCGCCGCATGCTGGCCGGCGCGCGCGTGCCGACCGACGTTTTGCCCAAGGTCGATCGCCACCTTGTCGCGGTCGCCAAGCCCAATTCGATCGCGTTGCGCATGGCGATGGTCGCCGCCGACGAGGCCGATCTGCTCGCGACGCTGCGCTGGGGCAATGAATGGGACATCGCCGCCGCGACGCTGATCGCGGCGGAGGCGGGGGCAGGGGTAAGCGACGCGCTCGGCGCACGGCTGCGGTACAACAAGCCCGATCCCAAGGCGTTCGGCGTGATGGTCACCGCTCCCGGCATCCACGCCGAAGCGATCGCCTGGATCGAGGACCGGGCGCGGGCGGCGCTGCTCGGCTAAAGCCGTGCGGGATCGCCCCGTCCCCTCGGCTTTGCGTCTATAAGAGAGAGACCGAGGCATAGGAGGACACGGCCATGTTGGGGACGATCGCCGCCATTCTGTTGATCCTCTGGCTGCTCGGCTTTTCCTTCCATATCGCCGGCGGTCTGATCCATGCGGTGCTGGTGATCGCGCTGATCCTTGGGCTGATCCAGCTGTTCACCGGCCGCCGGATGCTGTGAGCGACCGCGTCTATCCGCTATCCATCTGATACCGTTTCGGTTCTTCTGGAACTCGAACCGCGTCCGTAACATTTTGTGTCCCGCAAGGCAGCCATCCGGCCGTCAGTCGCGAAGGGACAAACCAATGTTGTGGACGATCGCCGTCATCCTGCTCATCCTCTGGCTGCTGGGCTTCTCGCTCCATATCGCCGGTGGTCTGATCCACATCCTGCTGGTGATCGCGATCATCGTCGGCCTGATCCAGCTGTTCACCGGTCGCCGCGCCTTGTGACCCCTGGCGACGGCCCCCGGACGGGGGCCGTCGTCGTCACGATCAGTGCACGAAGCGCGCGACGACGTCGCGATAGCTCCGGCTGACCTTCACGTTCGCGCCGGAGTTGAGCACGAGAAAACATTCGCCGTTGGTGTGCGGCTTCACCTGCTTGACCAGATCGAGGTTGACGATCGTCGAACGGTGCACGCGCTGGAACCGGCGCGGATCGAGCCGCTTCTCCAGGTCCTTCATCGTCTCGCGCAGGATCAGCGTATTGTCGGCGGTGTAGATGCACATGTAATCGCCCGCCGCATCGATCCGCTCGATCGTGTCGACATCGACGCGGAAAATCTGGCCGCGATCCTTGATGTTGATCAGCTTCTCGAACCGATTGGCGCTGACCGCGTCACCCTCGACCATATCGGCGGCAGCCTCCGGCGCATGTTCGGCGAGCACCTCCTTGAGCTTCTCGACCTCCTCGACGCCGCGCTTCTCGCTCAGTCGCTGACGGACACGTTCGATCGTATCGGCGAGCCGCGCCTCCTCGACCGGCTTCATCAGATAATCGACCGCCTGCGCCTCGAACGCGCGCAGCGCATGGTCCGAATAAGCGGTGACGAAGACGAACAAAGGCGGCTCGACCTCCATCAGCCCCTGCACCACCGAAAAGCCGTCGAAGCCGGGCATCTGGATATCGAGGAAGACGAGGTCGGGCTTGTGCGTCTTGATCGCGCGGATCGCCTCGCGGCCGTTGGAGCATTTCTCGATGATCTCGATATCATCATGCGCCTGGAGCCGAAGCTCCAATCCCTGGATCGCGAGCGGTTCGTCGTCCACCAGGATGGTTCTGATCGTCATGCGGCCTCTCTACTCAGATCGTCGAGCTGGAAGGGGATTTCGATCTCCACCGAAAACCCGCCAGCCGGCGCGGTACGCGTCTCGAAACGGTGGTCCGGGCCATAGGCCTGGATCAGCCGTTCCCTAATATTGGGGAGACCTACGCCGGTTGAAAGGCTTGGCATTGTCCGACCGTCGAGCAAACCCGGCCCGGTGTCGGATACGCCGATCTGCACGCGATCCCCGGCGAGCCGCACGCGGACGCAGATTTCGGCGCCTTCCTCCTGCGTGCTGACCGCATATTTGATCGCATTCTCGACTAGCGGCTGGAGCAGCAGCGACGGCAGCCGCGCGCGTTCGGCGGCCTGATCGATCTCGAACACCGGCCGCAACCGCTCCTCGAACCGCATCTTCTCGATCTCGAGATAGAGTTTGAGCGTCTCGACCTCCTGCGCGACCGTGACGTGCGCGGTCGGCTCGTTGGCGAGCGTGTAGCGCAGGAAGGACGACAGCCGGCTGAGCATCGCATTGGCGCGCTCGGTCTGCTTGAGCAGCACCAAGGTCGAGATCGAATTGAGCGTGTTGAAGAGGAAATGCGGGTTGAGCTGGTAGCGCAGCATCGCCAGCTGCGCGGAGGACGCCTGATTTTCGAGATGCTGCATCTCGTCGATCTGCTGCTCGACGATCAGGTAGAAGTTGATCCCGAAGTATAACGCCGACCAGCCGGCCATCACCGTGAAGGCGACGTAGAAGGAGACGAGCAGCCGTGGCAGCGTGACGCCGGGCTGTCCGTTCTGGATCAACGACCAGGTGAAGGTATCGAGGAAGGCGAAGACCAGCGTTGCGGCGACGAAGGCGACGACGGTCAGCGCCAGTCCCGGCGCGCGCGGCAGACCACGGAAATAGCCGTAGAAGGTCGAGAGCAGCAGGGTGATGCAATAGCCGACGATCGCCTCGACGATCACCGGGATGATCGCCTCCAACGAGACGTTGGTCAGCGTCGACGCGCCGCGCAGCAGCAGATAGCCGGTCCAGCCGACCGCCTGCAACGTCCAGAAGGCGCGGCTTTTGTTCTCGAAGAACGGACGCACGTTGAGCGCCGGGCGGGATGGGGCGGGAAGGGTCGCCATGTTGCCGCGTCTCTACACGGCTGATGCGGCCGGTGCAAAACAGAAGGCCGCCGCTCCCGGTGGGGAGCGGCGGCCTTGAGGTAGCTCTAAGGTCTTGGCGCGATCAGAAGGTGAAGCGCGCGCCGAGACGGATCGCATAGAGCGAGTTGTTGACCACCGTCGCAGTCTGAGGCGGCGCGTACGTCGAGTAGCGATACTGCGCACACGTTTGCGTCGGGGCGGTGTTCACAACCCCGGCGCCCGGCGTCGTCCCCGTCGGCGTAGCGACCGTCAGGCATTGCACCTGAACAGTTGCCGCAGTCTGAGGGAAGCCGAGCTGACGCAGGCCCGCCCAGTTATGATTGATCAAGTTCGGCAGGTTGCTGATGTCCGCGAAGATCGAGAAACGCGATTCGCCGAGGAAGGTCGGAATCTCCTGCTCAAGATGGAGATCGATCCGCGTGTTGACGCGGCTGCGGCCGATGTTCTTGCCCGCGATCTTGCCGCGATAGTCCTTCAGCGCAGAGTTGTTGATCAAGCTGTCAAGCGCGTTTTGCGTCGCCGTCGAGTCATAGCTGACGATCGGGTCGGACGTGCTCGTCGGCACGTACAGCAGGTAGCGATCGGTGTTCGACAGCGTGCCGAACACAGGCGAGCGGGTGCTGCCGGCGTTCTGCATCGTGTAGCTGAACGCACGTCCAGCTCGGGTTTCGCCAAACAACTGCACGATCGTACGATAGTCGCCGAAGAACGCATGATCGTAGCCGACGTTGTACTTGAACGAGAATTTGATCTGATCGTTCGAGGTACCGTAAGCCGGATAGTTGGGATCGTTGACCGGCTGGTTGCCATAATTCGACAGGATCGTCGACGAAGTGGCCGCTGCCACGTCCTTGACGATCTGCCGGGTATAGCTGCCGCCGAGCGACAGGCCCCAGTCGAACTGCTTGTCGAAGCGGATGACGCCGACATGGCTGTGACCGCGATCGGTGTTGGTCAGCAGGATGTCGTAGTTATTGTCGCTCGACACGCGCGTGCCGTTGATCACGGTGCCGATCGTCCGGGCGTTGTAGCGCGGACGTCCGTCCGGCAGCACGCCGATCACTGCCGATCGGATGTCGGTGAAGACGACGCCGTCACGAACCTTCGAGAAATAATAGTCCGCACCGACGTTGAAGCCGAACAGCTTATAGTCTGCCGACAGCGTCGCCTTCCACGACGACGGCAGGCGGAAGTTGGGCGCGAGGGCAGCGGTGGTCGTCAGCTGTGCGCTGCCGTTGGCGCCGAGCGCAAAGTCGCGCACTGCCGACGGGATCTGCCCGGTGACGTTGTTGAGCGCGGCATTGCACAAGGCGGTCAGCTGGGCGCCCGTCGCGCCAGTGAAGCCCGAGCAGGTCGCCGTTCCACCCGCCACGGCGGCGGCGGTGCGGTTGATCGTCAGCGTGTTGGCAAGGATCGTGTTCGAGAAGCTGTTGGACAGATAGATGTCCGGCGATCCGCCACCGAAGATGCCGCCACCGCCGCGGATGCGGAGCTTGTCGGTCACGTCATAGTTGAAGCTGATGCGCGGCTGGAACAGCGCCAGGCCCTTGTAGGTCTTGGTATTGGGGTAGCCGTAACGCGCCTGGAAGAACTGATTGTAGGTCGGGGCGTCCGCTTCTCCGAACACGTCCCAGCGGAATCCGTAGCTGACGCGCAGCTTGTCGGTGATACGCCAGTCGTCCTGGATACCGAAGTTCCACTGATCGTAGTGGAAGTTTGCCGACGCGCCGTTGGCGGCACCGTTGAGCGGTACGGCGTAGACGAGCTGATCAGCCTGCCGATTTTGGAAATTAGCGAGCGAGTCGAAATAATAGTTGCCGGCACTGTTCTGAAGGAAGTTGTTGAACGTCCGGTTCTCGTTCATTTCCGCGAGGAACTTAAGGTCGTGGCCGGCATTGCGGTAGCGCAGCAAGAACGAACCACCCCAGGTGTCGGTGAACAGTTCGTTGGTCTGACGCGAATTATCCGGTCCGAAGGCGAGCGTCGGCGTGCCAAGCGTGCCGGTCGCGCCTTGCGAGCATTGCGTCAGGCTGGCGAGGCTGGTCGGATCGTTACACACGCGGAACTGGGCAAAGTTATTGCCGAGCAGCGGGTTCTGACCACGCGTATAGTAACGATACAGGCCGCGAATTTCCGTCGACAGCTTGTCGGTCCAGTCCGAATTCAACTGGACGATGCCGGCGCGGAGCAGCTCGGTCAGCGTATAGGCATTGGACGACAGGCCGTAGCTCGGCGAGGTCGTGCTGACGCTGGTGTTATTCTGGCTGCCCTGCGAATCGTAGGCATTGATATACGAAAGGCTCAGCCGCTGGCCGGTCGTAATATTGGCGTCGATGCGGCCGACGATCTTCTCGTCCTTACGCGCATTGATGCCAAGCACACCGCCTGGATTATAGTTATACGTCTGGTTAGAGATCGTGGAGACATTGTCGATCTGCGACTGCGTCAGGTTCGGGATTTGCGATAGCAGCGTATCGAACGGACGCGGATCGGTGTTGCGCTCGGCCGACACCATGAAGAACAGCTTGTCCTTGATCAGTGGACCGCGCAGCGTCGCGCCATAGGTCTCGGACTTAAACTTCGGGATGACGTACGTGTTCGATCCCAGCCGGCTACCCGACAGGCCATCCGTGTTCTGCGAATAGAAGCCGGTGCCGTGGAAATCGTTGGTACCCGACAGCAGCACGGCGTCGATCACGCCGCCCTGGAAGTTACCCTGTCGAAAATCATAGGGCGCGATCGAAACCGAAACCTGACCGATTGCATCATAGGGAATCGGACCGCGGCCGGTCGGCGAAGCGTCTTGATTGAGACCGAACTGATCGCCGACTTGGACACCGTTGATCGTAAAGCGATTGAAGCGGGGATTGACGCCGGCAAAGGAAACCGCGCCGCCGGTGCGCGAACCATTCGACAGATCGAGCGTCGCGAAGGGGTCGCGCCGCTGGATGTCACGGATATCGCGATTGACCGACGCGACCTTACGAACGTCCGCCTGCGTCAGCACCGTCGCCGGACCGTTCGATGCGACACCAGCGCCGCGGATCGAACGTGCCGTCACGACGATCTCGCCACCTGCGTCCGCAGGGGCGTCAGCGGTCGCGCCGAGTTCGACGGGCAGGGTGAAATCCTGCTGGAGAACGGTGTAAATGTCGGTGACGGTCTTGCTGCCGGCGTCGCTTGCGACCTCGACCGTGTAGGGGCCACCGACCCGCAGACCAGGGAGCGAGAACGAACCGGTCGCGTCGGTGCTCGTCTGCGACTTGGTGCCCGAGTTGACATCGGTCGCCGTCACGGTCGCCCCGGCAACCGGAGTGCCAGCGTTCGTAACGGTGCCACGAATGACCGAGGTCGTCTCCTGCGCCGACGCGGCGGCGGGTGCGATCAGCGCAACCGCAGCCACACCCAGGAAAAGGTTGTTTCGCATATCAATGTCCCCTTGGAGCCCTGCTCGAATCGCGGCTCTATCGTTCGCCGTTGCCGCGCCCCTGCACGCGCAATATTTCTGTTACGTGACATATGCGAGTCACCAGACACATCGCGGTGAAGTGATTGATCGCGCGTTGCAAAAAAGACACGCGGGGACTGCTTTATGTCAGCCTGAGGCCTGCACAATCTCAACCCACTGCGCCTCGCTGATCACCGTCACGCCAAGGTCGGCCGCCTTCTTGAGCTTCGATCCGGCATCGGCGCCGGCGACGACGAGATCGGTCTTCGCCGACACTGATCCCGAGACGCGCGCACCAAGCGCTTCCGCCTGTGCCTTGGCCTCGTCGCGCGACAGCGTCTCGAGTTTGCCGGTGAACACCACGGTCTTGCCGCTGACTTCGGACGCGCGCGTCTCCCAGATGATGTCGGTGGGGCGGACCTCGCGCAACAAATCGTAGACGACGTCGCGATTGTGCTTTTCCGCGCAGAAGCCGATCAGGGCGCCGGCGACTTCCGGGCCGATGCCGGGCGTCTCGATCGCCGCGACCAGAAGGCGGTCGCGGCGCAGCACGAACTTGCGTTCGGTTTCGCCGACCACCGGCTCGAGCCGATGATGGAGGAAGACCGCGTGGCGCAGCATCGCGCCCAGGGCATGGATCGAACGGTAGCGGCGCGCGAGGTCGCGCGCGGTGATTTCGCCGACATGACGGATGCCGAGCGCGAACAGGAATCGGTCGAGCGGGATCTCGCGCCGTGCCGCGATCGCCGCGACGAGGTTCGCGGCCCACACCTTGCCGTCCTTCTTGCGCGCGGCGAGCTGTTCCTCGGTCAGGCGGAAGATGTCGGCAGGTGATTGGATCAGCCCGTCGGTAAAGAACGCCTCGATCAACGTCGCGCCGAGGCCGGTTATGTCGAACGCATGGCGTGAGACGAAGTGGATCAGTCGCTCGACCCGCTGCGCCGGGCAGATCAGGCCGCCGGTGCATCGATAGACGACCTCGCCTTCCTCGCGCTCGACCGCCGAGCCGCATTCGGGGCAGCAGCGCGGGAAGGGCCAGGCGGACCGCTCGACATCGGGGGTGAGGTTGCGGACGATCTGCGGGATGACGTCGCCGGCGCGCTGCAGGACGACGCGGTCGCCTTCGCGCACGCCGAGCCGGTCGATCTCGTCGGCATTGTGCAGGGTCGCGTTAGTGACGACGACGCCCCCGACGGTCACCGGCGCGAGCCTCGCCACCGGGGTGAGCGCACCGGTGCGGCCGACCTGGATATCGATCCGCTCCAGCGTCGTCTGCGCCTGTTCGGCGGGGAATTTGTGCGCGATCGCCCAGCGCGGTACGCGGCCGACGACGCCGAGCCGCTCCTGCCAGTCGAGCCTGTCGAGCTTGTAGACGACGCCGTCGATATCGAACGGCAGATCCGCGCGCTGGGCCTCGATACCGGCATAGGTTTGGAGCACCGCCTCGCCATCACCAGCCTCTGCGATATTGGGGGAAAGCGGGACCATGAGGTCGTCGTCGGCGACGCGGAACCCCCAGCGCCGGATATGCTGCATCATCGCCGATTGCGTCGTCTCCGGCAGCTCCGTCACCTCCCCCCAGCCCCAGGCGAAGAAGCGCAGCGGTCGTGTCGCGGTCACCTCGGCATCCTTCTGGCGCAGCGAACCGGCAGCGGCATTGCGGGGATTGGCGAACTGGCGGGCCTTTGCCGGATCCTCCGCCTCGTCGAGCAGACGGCGGTTGAGCGCGGTGAAATCGTTCTTGGCCATATAGACCTCGCCCCGCACCTCGAAGACAGCCGGCGCATCGTCGGGCAGCCGTTGCGGGATGTCCGCGATATGGCGCACGTTGGCGGTGACGTCCTCGCCGATCCGGCCATCGCCCCGGGTCAGCGCCTGGACGAGCATCCGGTCGACATAACGAAGCGAGCAGGATAGGCCATCGATCTTGGGTTCGGCGGTGAGAAGCACCGGCTCAACGTCGCCGAGCCGCAGGAATCGACGGATGCGGGCGATGAACTCCTCGACGTCGGCGGGCGCGAAGGCATTGTCGAGGCTGGTCATCGGCCGGGCGTGCGGCGCCTTGGCGAGATGCGCGGCGGGGGCGGCGCCGATCTGGCGATTGGGCGAATCGGCGCGGACGAGATCGGGGAAGGCGGCTTCGATCGCGGCGTTGCGACGGACCAGCGCATCATAAGCGGCGTCGCTGATCTCGGGCGCATCGTCGGTGTGATAGCGCTGGTTGTGATAGGCGATCTCGGCGGCGAGCGTGGCGAGCTCGGCTGCGGCCTCGGGCGCGGTCTGGGGCAGGTCGGTCATCGCGGATGGGTAGGGGAAGCGCCCCCGATCCGGCAAGCGCACTTCGGCGTCCTTGGATCAAGTGGCGGACGGACGCGGATAAACCTCGCATTTCGGATCGGCCTCGGTGAACCAATCGGCGTGGCGGGCGATTGGCCTTCACCCTTTCGGGAGTTGTGCCATGACCGATCAAACCAGTCGCCGCGACATCTTCAAAGGCGCTGCCGTCGCCGGCGCCGCGGCCGTTGCCACACCGGCATTCGCGCAAGCCGGCGCCGCACCGGCCGGCGATCCGCGCACCAAATATCCTGCGGAGCCCTTTCCCGAGCAGAAGCAGAAATGGCCGGCGTTGCAGCGCGACATGAAACCGGTGCCCGATTGCGGTGAAGCGAGCTATCGCGGCTCCGGCCGGCTGGCCGGGCGCAAGGCGCTGGTCACCGGCGGCGATTCGGGGATCGGCCGCGCCGCGGTGATCGCCTTCGCGCGGGAAGGCGCGGATGTCGCGATCAACTATTTCCCGACCGAGGAGCCCGACGCGCAGGACGTCGCCCGGCTGCTGCGCGCCGAGGGGCGCAAGGTGGTGCTGATCCCCGGGGACCTGACCGACGAGGCCTTCTGCCGGAACCTCGTCGCCCGTGCCAATCGCGAACTCGGCGGGCTCGACATCCTGGTCAACAATGCCGCGTATCAGCAGTCGAAGGAGTCGATATTCGAGATCACCACCGAACAATTCGACCGGACGATGAAGACCAACGTCTATGCGATGTTCCACCTGTGCAAGGCGGCGATCCCATTGATGAAGCCCGGCGCAGCGATCATCAACACCGGCTCGGTCAATTCGGTCGCGCCGGAAGTGGAATTGCTCGACTATGCCTCGACCAAGGGGGCGATCCTGATCTTCACCAAAGCGCTCGCCAAGCAGCTCGGCAAACAGGGTATCCGCGTCAACATGGTCGCGCCGGGGCCGATCTGGACGCCCTTGCAGGTTGCGGGCGGGCAATTGCCCGGCAAGATGCATGAATTCGGGCAGGACACGCCGCTCGGCCGTGCCGGACAACCCGCAGAACTCGCCGGCCTCTACGTTGCACTCGCCGACGGCGGCAACAGCTTCACCACCGGCAGCGCCTTCGGCGCCAATGGCGGGACGGGCGCGATCTGAGCAGGCTCGGCTCAGGCGGTTTCGAGCAGCCGCTCCGCCTGAGCCCGCGCCTCGTCGGTGACGGTGGCGCCGGACAGCATGCGGGCGATCTCCTCGCGCCGCTCCGCCTCGCTGAGGACGCGGACGCCGGTTCGGGTGACGGTGCCGTCATGGCTCTTGGCGATCAGCAGATGCTCGGCACCGCGCGCCGCCACCTGCGGCGAGTGGGTCACGACCAGCAGCTGGGTATGTTCGGCAAGCCGTGCGAGCCGCTCGCCGATCGCGCTCGCCACCGCGCCGCCGACGCCGCGATCGATCTCGTCGAAGATCATCGTCGCCGCGCCACCCTCTTCGGCGAGCGCGACCTTGAGCGCGAGGATGAAGCGCGACAGCTCGCCGCCCGAGGCTATCTTGGCGAGTGGGGCGAAGGGCGCTCCAGGATTGGTCGAGATTTCGAACTCGACGCGATCCTTGCCGTGCGACGACCAGCCGTCCTTGGCGTAGGGTATGACGACGGTCCGGAAGCGGGCCGCATCGAGCTTGAGAGGCGCAAGCTCGCCCGCCACCGCCACGTCGAGCCGTTCGGCGGCCGCACGGCGGCCTTCCGACAGCAGATCGGCCGCGGCGTCATATTTCACCTGCGCCGCGGCGACGTTCGCTTCCAGCCGCGCGATCCCGCCTTCGCCGGCCTCGAGCCGTTCGAGCTTGCTCCGCAACTCCTCCGTCAGCGCGGCAAGATCGTCGGGCTGGACGCGATGCTTGCGCGCCATGCCGCGCAGCTCGAACAATCTCGCCTCATCTTCTTCGAGCGCCCGCGGATCGAACGCGAGATCGCGGCGCGCCTCGGCGAGCTGCTCCTCCGCGACCCCCGCTTCGATCACCGCACGATCGATCGCCGCAAGGGCTTCGCCGAGCGCATCATGATCGCCGGCGATCCGTTCGAGCACGCGCGCCGCCTGCCGCAATTGCGCGAGGCCGCCGTTCGATCCTTCGAGATAGTCTTCGATCGCGGCGAGATCGTCGGCGATCTTCTCGGCACGCTGCATGCCGCGACGCTTGTCGGCGAGCGCTTCCTCTTCCCCCGGCTCGGCGGCCAGCGCGGCAAGCTCGCCGACCGCATGTTCGAGCCATTCGCGATCACGCGCGGCGGTCTCGATCTCGGCACGCGCGGCGGCGAGCTCGGTCTCGGCGGCTCGCAATGTCGCCCAGGCACGTGCGGTGTCGCCGGGATCGACGCGGCCGAAGGCATCGAGCAACGCACGATGGCCGCGCGGGTTGAGCAGGCCGCGGTCGTCATGCTGGCCGTGGATCTCGACCAGCATTGGCGCCATCTCGCGCAGCAGCGCCGCGGCGGCCGGCTGGTTGTTCACGAAGCCGCGGCTGCCGCCGTCCGCCTTGACGATGCGGCGGACGAGCAGGGGCTCGCCCGGTTCGATATCGACGCCGTTGTTCTCCAGCACCGCCGCGAGCGCACCGGTCGGCGGATCGAACGTGGCGGTCACCACCGCCTGAGTCGCGCCGTGGCGCACCAGGCCAGTTTCCCCGCGACCGCCGAGTGCAAGGCCGAGTGCGTCGAGCAGGATCGACTTGCCGGCACCGGTTTCCCCGGTCAGCACGTCGAGCCCCGCCCCGAATTCCAGGTCGAGCGCCTCGATCAGCACCACATCGCGAATGGACAGCGCAGTCAACATTGTGACGGCGATATAGCGCGCGTCGGCGGCAATGTTGATCCTTAAATGTTCTCTATTTTCGCAGCGGCGGTGACCCAGTCAGCGTGCGCAGACAGGATGTGCACCGCGTGCCGATCCGTCCCCGCACAAGCCGACGGGGGAAGGGGCCAGCGGCTCAGTTCGTCGGACGACCCGCGCTGGTGCTTCCTGCCGGCCCGACGGGGCTCGGCCCGGTCGCCGCCGCGCTTGGCGCGGCGCCACCCTTGGTGGATTGTCCGGGCATCGTCGGCGCGGCGCCCGGCGTGCCTGCCGGGATGATCGGCTGCCCCGGCGGGATCGGCGCGACTGCCTGGACCGGATGCTTCTGCATCAGCTTATAGGCATGGTCGTACCAGTCGCTGCCCGGATAATTGGCGCCGAGCACCGCGGTCGCCTTGCGCGCCTCTTCGGGGAGGCCGTCCGCGAGATAGCTTTCGGTCAGTCGCATCAGCGCCTCGGGTGTGTGCGTCGTCGTCTGGTATTTGTCGATGACGGTCCGGAAGCGCAGCGTCGCCGCAAGCCACTGGCCGCGCGTCTCGTAGAAGCGCCCGATCTCCATCTCCTTGCCGGCGAGGTGATCGTTGACGAGGTCGATCTTCAGCCGCGCATCGGAGGCGTAGCGAGTGTTCGGATAGCGGCGGACGAGCTCGCCGAGCGCGTCGAGCGCCTGTCGCGTGATCTTCTGATCCCGGGTGACGTCGCGAATCTGTTCGTAATAGCTCAGCGCGACGAGATAATAGGCATAAGGCGCGTCGCGGTTGCCGGGATGGACCGACAGGAAGCGCTGCGCCGACTGAATGCTCTGCGTATAGTCGCGGTTGAGATAGTAACTGAACGCGCTCATCAGCTGCGCGCGGCGGGCCCAGATCGAATAGGGATGCTGCCGCTCAACCTCGTCGAACAGCACCGCCGCCTCCTTGTAACGCCCTTGATCGAGCCGTTTCTTGGCGGTCGAATAAAGCGTGCCGACGTCGCGTGCGACATAGGGCAGGTCGGACTTCGCACGGTTGCGGGCACAGCCTGCAACGGGAAGCGCGACGACGGCGATCAGCGCTGCGGCAAGCGCCTTGGACTGGGGGATACGCATCGGCTAAGGCTCTTAGCTCAAGCTCGCGGTTGCGAACAATCCCCCGCGTCGCACGTTGGCGGCACATTGATACGATCACGAAAGGACCCGCATGCCTGCTACCCTGCTCCACACCCATCGCGTCGAAAAGCCGTGGGGTCGGCATGATCTGGGCTTCGGGTTCGAAGATGCGCCGGCGGACGGCAAACCGATCGGCGAAATCTGGTTTCAGGAGCCCGGCGACACCTCGCCCGACCTGCTGATCAAATATCTGTTCACCGGCCAGAAATTGTCGGTGCAGGTCCATCCGGACGACGAGCAGGCGCATGCCCGCGGCCTGCCGCGCGGCAAGGACGAATGCTGGACGATCCTCGCCGCGCGGCCTGATTCGACGATCGCGCTCGGCCCCAAACAGACGATCACGCCGGAGACGCTGCGCGCCGACGCGCAGGACGGCAGCATCGAAGACGATCTCGACTGGGTGCCGGTCAAGGCGGGCGACTTCTATTACGCACCGTCGGGCACGATCCATGCGATCGGTGGCGGGCTGACGCTGATCGAGGTGCAGCAGAACAGCGAGACGACCTACCGCCTCTATGATTACGGCAGCGACCGTGAACTCCACCTCGAGGACGGCGTCGCGGTGTCGCACCTGACGCCCTATCAGCCGATCACCTCGCCGGGCGCGGCGGGCGAGGGGCGGAAGATCCTGGTCGAGGGGCCGAAGTTCGTGCTCGAACGCTGGTCGGCGGGGGAGCATGCGGTTGTTCTGCCGGAAGGGCGGACGGCCTGGCTGGTGCCGATCACCGGAACCGGCGAGGTCGGCGGTGTCGCGTTCAAGGCCGGCGAATGCCTGACCGTCACCGGCCGCGAGACGGTGACGACGAGCGCCGACGCCGACCTGCTGTTCGCCTATCCGGGCACGCAGCGGATCTGAATGCGTCTCAGGCGTAAAGTCTTAACGCGTAAGGCGTAGCACGCGGACGATGCTCCGCGTGCTGACGCTCTCGACCCTGTTCCCGGACGCGACGCGACCCAATTTCGGCGTGTTCGTGGAGCGGCAGACCGCCGGTCTGGCGGCGACGGCGGATGTGTCGGTCCGCGTGGTCGCGCCGATCGGGCTGCCGCCGGGGCCGCTCGCGCTGATCCACCACCGCGACAAGCTCACGCTGCCACGCCGCGAACTGTGGCGCGGGCTCGATGTCTACCGGCCGCGCTTCCTGTCGGTGCCCGGAGTCCGTGGACGGTGGCATGCGCGGCATCTCATCCGCGCGTTGATCCCGCTGCTCGATGCGATTCGCGCCGACTTTCCCTTCGACGTCATCGACGCTTCCTTCTTCTTCCCGGATGGTCCGGCAGCGGTGGCGCTCGGCGCGCGCTACGGCATCCCGGTGTCGATCAAGGCGCGCGGCGCGGATATCCATCATTGGGGGACGGCGGGGGCGACCGGGGGGCAGGTTCTCGCCGCGGCGCAGGCGGCAGACGGTCTGCTCGCGGTCAGCGCGGCAATGCGCGCCGATATGGTGGCGCTCGGCATGCCGGAGGATCATATCCGCGTCCATCACACGGGCGTCGACCTCGACCGCTTCGTGCCGGTGGCGGATCGCCGCAGCGTCAAGGCGACCCTGAGCGTGGACGGGCCGCTGGTGCTGTCGCTCGGCGCACTGATCCCGCGCAAGGGGCATGACATCGTGCTGCGTGCCGTGGCGGCGCTACCCGGCGTCGCGCTGGCGATTGCCGGCGAGGGGAGTGAGCGGGCCGGACTGCTGGCGCTCGCGAGCGAATTGGGGATGCGCGAGCGGCTGCATCTGCTCGGCAGCGTGCCGCATGCCGATCTGCCGGCAATCTGCGCGGCGGCGGATGTGATGGCGCTCGCCTCGGCGTCCGAGGGACTGGCGAATGCCTGGCTTGAGGCACTCGCCTGCGGCACACCGATCGTGATCAGCGATGCTGGCGGCGCACGCGAGGTCGTCACCACCCGGAGTGCCGGTCGAATCGTCGCGCGCAGCCCTGCCGCCTTTGCAACGGCGATCGAAGCCTTGCTCGCCGACCCGCCTGCGCCCGAAGCGGTACGGGCAGCCGCGGCCGGTTTCACCTGGGAGGCGAATAGTGCCGCGCTTGTCGCCCATCTCCGCGCGCTTGTTGATCAAGGACCGCGTCGAGCGATCCGCGCGCGTCAGGCGTCGAGCGGGTAGAGCGCCGCGCCGATCACCCGACCTTCGCCGCGCAGCACACCCCAGGCACGCGCCGCGGCGCGGCTATCCATCGCCTCGACACCGATCCCCTGCGCCTCCAGCGCATTGACCAGGGTCACCGGCGGCCGCACCAACGTCGCGCCGGTGCCGATCAAGATGAACTCCGGCTGCGCGTCGACCAATATCGCGAGCGACGCCATGTCGAGCGAGGCGATCGGCGGCGGTGACCATTCCGTCGCCGTCTCGTGCGTCATCAACAACGCAGCCACGACCCGCTCCTCGTCGAGACGGAAGCCGCTGCCGACGAAGCCGCGAACGATCGGCCCGCCGGACTGGGGATCGGCTTGCATCCGCATCGCCTAGCGCTCGCGCGGGGCGACGCGCTCCGCCTGATCGATCGCGCCACGCTGCGGCTTGCCCCCGGCATTGGGATCGGCGCGCAGGCCGAGCGTGATGAGCAGCGACGACGACACGTAGATCGACGAATAGGTGCCGACGATGATGCCGAGGATCATCGCGGCGGTGAAGCCGCGCAGCACATGGCCGCCGAGCAGCAGCATCGCGACCAGCGCGAGCAGGATCGTCACCGAGGTCATCACCGTCCGCGGCAGTGTCTCGTTGACCGACAGGTTGATGATCTCGCGCATGTCCATCTTGCGATAGCGGCGCATGTTCTCGCGGATGCGGTCGTCGATCACGATCTTGTCGTTGATCGAATAGCCGATGATCGTCAGCACCGCGGCGATGATGTTGAGATCGAATTCGAACCGCGACAGCGCGAAGAAGCCGACCGTCATCAGCAGATCGTGGACGATCGCGACGATCGTCGAAACGCCGAACTGCCATTCGAACCGTACGATCGCGAACAGGCCGATGCCGAGCACCGCCAGCACGACGGCGAGGATGCCATGCTGGATCAGCTCGCCCGAGACCTTGCCCGACACGGTCGAATAGCGGCTGAACGTCGCGCCGGGGAAGGCCTGCGCGAGTGCGCCCTCGACCTTCTTCACGACGGCGTTGGTTGCGCCCTCGTCGGCGCCGTTCTGCACCGGGAGGCGGATGGTCAGCGTCTTGGGGTCACCGAACTGCTGCAAGGCCGCCTCGCCGACGCCGAGCCGGTCGATGACGGTGCGGACCTTGTCCTGGTCCGGCGCGGTCGGGAACTTCTCCTCGATCATCAGACCGCCGACGAAGTCGACGCCCAGGTTGAGACCGCGTAGGCCGGTGAGTCCCACCGCAATCACGCTGAGCAGCAGCGTCAGTCCGAACGCCCAGCCGCGCAGCCGGACGAAGTCGATGTTGGTGTTGTCGGGAACGATTTTCAGGAGGCGCATGTCTTGGCCTTTCGCCTCAGATGTTGATCGTCTTGGGCTTCTCGCGCCGGATCCACTGCGCGACGAGCATGCGCGTGAAGGTGACGGCGGTGAAGACCGAGGTGGCGATGCCGATCAGCAGCACGACCGCGAAACCCTTGACCGGGCCGGAGCCGAGCGCGAACATGATGAAGCCGGAAATGGCGTGCGTCATGTTCGCTTCGAAGATCGTCCGGCTCGCTTCCTTATAGCCGAGTTCGACCGCCTGGACGACGGAGCGCCCGCGTCGGCGTTCCTCGCGGATTCGCTCGTTGATCAGCACGTTGGCGTCGACCGCGGTGCCGATCGTCAGCACGAAGCCCGCGATTCCCGGCAGCGTCAGCGTGCCCTTGAGCATCGCCAGCACGCCGAGGATGACGAAGACGTTGATGATCACGGCGATGTTCGCATAGAGGCCGAAGCGGCCGTAGGTCACGAACATGAAGGCGACGACCAGCGCGACGGCGACGGCGCAGGCCATGATGCCCGAGCGGATCGAATCGGCACCGAGGTCGGGACCGACGGTCGATTCCTCGATCACCTTGAGGTTGATCGCCAGCTTGCCCGACCGCAGCGCGATCGCCAGCTGATTGGCGCTGTCGGTGGTAAAGCTTCCACTGATCACCGCCGAACCGCCGAGAATCGCAGTTTCGATACGAGGCGCCGAGACCACCTTGTTGTCGATGATGATTGCGAAGGGCTTGCCGACGTTCGCCTGCGTCACCCGCGCGAAGCGGTTGCCGCCGGTGGCGTTGAACGTGATCTGGATGTTTGGTGCGTTAGTCTGCTGATCGAACGCCTGGCGGGCGTCGGCGAGCTGATCGCCGGAGATGATCACCGAACGCTTGACCACCGTCGGCGGCAGGCCGGGAGTCACCGAGGGCAGGATCTGACTGCCGATCGGGGCGACGCCGCGCGCGGTGTCGGCGGGATTGGCGTTGGTGTCGACCAGCTTGAATTCGAGCTTGGCGGTCTTGCCGAGCAGGTCCTTGAGCGCCTGCGGGTTCTGCAGGCCGGGCACCTGCACGAGGATGCGATTGTCGCCCTGGCGGACGATGGTCGGCTCGCGCGTGCCGAGTTCGTCGATACGACGCCGCACGACGTCGGTGGCATCCTCCATCGCGACCTTGATCGCCTGTTGCAGGCCGGCCTGCGTCGGCGAGAGCACGAAGCGGCTCGAATCGACGACCTGGATGTCCCATTCGCGCTGCCCGGTCATGCCGGCGCCACCGCCGGTGATGCCAAGCAGCCGCTCGCGCGCCGCATCGACCTGACTGGGGTCGCGGAGCAGGAAGCTGATCTGGTTGTTGCGCGTCGAAATGTCACCGATCTCGATCCGCGGCGTACCGTTGCGCATCGTGCCCTGGATCTGCTCGCGCAGCGCCTCGATCCGCGTATTGGCGAGATCCTGCGTATCCGCCTCGAGCATCAGATAGCTGCCGCCGGCGAGATCGAGCCCCTTGTTGACACGCGGGTGGATCGGCCAGTTGCTGGTGACGGATTCGGGCAGGAACGTCGGAATCGACAGCGCGCAGAGCAGCGCCAGCACCGCCCAAATCGTCGCCACCTTCCAGCGCGGAAAGTCGAGCATCAGTCGTTCGCCGGCTTGGTGTTGAGCCCGGTCACCTCGGCGAGCGTCGACTTGACGACGCGGATGCGGGTGTTCGGCGCGATCTCGACTTCGACGAAATTGTCCTCGACCTTGGTGACGCGGCCGACGATGCCGCCCGCGGTGACGACGCTGTCACCCTTCTTCACCGCGGCGACCGCCTGTTGCAGCGCCTTCATCCGCGTCTGCTGCGGCCGGATCATCAGGAAATAGAAGACGATGAAGATGAGCAGCAACGGCGCGAAGCTGATGAGCGAGGCGAGGCCGCCGGGCTCAGCGGCGCTGCCGGCGGTCTGGGCGTAAGCTGGAGAGATAAACATCGTATCCGTGCATGGCTGATCGGCGGAAGACATTCCCCGCGCAAGATGATCTGCGCGCTAGCATCGGTTCCCTCGTGGCGCAATGTTGCGCCGCTGCAACGGCACGCCACGGCGCGGCTTTGACAAAGGCCGCTTGCATCCCCCGCCGGACCCGCCTACAGGCCCCGCTCCGGGATCGGTCGCCGCATGGCAACGGTCCCTCGGTCGGGGCGTAGCGCAGCCTGGTAGCGCATCACACTGGGGGTGTGGGGGTCGCAGGTTCGAATCCTGTCGCCCCGACCAATTTCCCGCCAAGCGCGGGCAGGGCGGATCGATCCGCCGGGATCGCCGCAGCGATCCCTTTCTTACAGCAAGCGGAACGCGCTCAGCGAATGCGCAGATGCTGGAGCTCGGCGTCCAGATCGGCGCGGGTCAGGTCGAGATGGCGGATCATTCCCTGTTCGACCGCATCGCCGTCACCATCCAGCCAGGCGTTGAGCAACTCACGATGCTCGCGATCGGCGCGGGCGAACCGGCCCTCCGGGGCAAGATGGGCGATGACATAACGCTCGGCGAGCATCGCCAGCCGCTCGATCAGCTGCGTCGTCAGCATCCGGTCGCCCGGCCGGACCAGAGCGACGTGGAAGCGACGGTGGCGGACCGCTATCTCGGTCGCCGCCGCGCCGCGCGCCTCTTCGAGTGCGTCGAGCGCCTCGCGGGCGTGGCGCCGATCCGCCTCGCTGGCTACCGCCGCACCGATCGCAGCGGCGCGCGGTTCGATCGCGAGGCGCAGCGCGTAGATCTCATCCGCCTGTTCGGCCGACAAGGCCCGCACGGCATAGCCGCGGTTCGCCTGGCTGTGGATCAGCCCCTCATGTTCGAGGCGGACCAATGCCTCGCGCAGCGGAATCTTGCTGACCCCGAGTTCGGCGGCAAGGGCGTCCTGCCGGATCGGCGCTTCGGCGCGAATCGATCCGTCGACGATCCGCTCGCGCACGATTTCAAATACCTGGTCGGACAATGTCCGGACGACGATGCTCATCGATGAATTCCCGGCGCAGCGGACGCGGCGCATAGCCTGTTCATTCCAGAATGAAGCCGTAAAATCAATATTTTGTATATCGGATCAGGCGGCGGGCGGCGCCTCTCCCCAGCCTAGCCCCAATGCTTTCTGCAACGCGATATAGTCGCCGGTCAAACTGGCGACTCCCGCGGACAGGTTCTGCTCGGCGGCAACGCGCTGACGTTCGGCGTCGAGCGTGTCGATCAGCGTCGCAGTGCCGGCACGGAAGCGCTGCTGCATCAGGTCGGCGGCGCGGTCGGCGCTCGCCTTGCTGCGCATCAGGCTGGCGACGGTGTCGCGGCGATGGCCGAAGCGGGACAAGGCATCCTCGGCATCACGCAGCGCGACCAGCACCGCCCCGCGATATTGCGCCTCCGCCTCGTCGCGTTGTCCTTCCGCCTGATGGATCCGCGCGCGGTTGCGACCGAAGTCGAGGAAATTCCATTGCAGCATCGGCGCACCGATGCCGACGAGCTTGTCGGGACTGATATCGGACAGCCGCGTGCCACCCAGCCCGATCAGGCCGAGCAGCGTCAGACGCGGGAAGCGCGCGGCATCGGCAACGCCGACCTGCGCGGTACGCTGCGCCAGCTGGCGCTCGGCGGCGCGAATGTCGGGGCGACGCTGCAACAGCGCGGCGGGATCGCCGATCGCCACCGCCGCGGGCGGCAGCGGCACCGCGCCTCCCGGCGTGAGCGTTGCATCGAGCGCACCGGGCTCGCGGCCGGTGAGCACCGCAATGGCGTTGAGGTAGCGCTCCGCCTCCGCCTGCAACGGGACGATCTGGCCATTGGTCGTCTCGACCTGCCCCCGCAGCCGCTCGACATCGAGGTCCGACGCCGCACCTTGTGCGAAGCGCTGCTCGGTCAGCGTGAGCATCTGCTGCTGCATGCGCGCATTGTCGCGCGACAGGGTGATCCGGCGTTGCACGTCGCGCAAGCTGACATAGGCCTGCGCGACGTCGGCGGTCAGGCTGACCTGCGCGTCGGCGACATTGGCCTCGGCCGCCTCGGACTGCGCGCGCGCGGCTTCCACCGACCGGCGGCGACCGCCGAACAGGTCGACCTCCCAGCTCGCGTCGAAGCCGAGATTATAGACGTCGACCGCGCTCGCGCTGCCGTCGCTGCTGCCGCCGCCGAAGTCGAAGCCCGGAATGCGGGCATGGAGATAGGTGGCGGAGGCGTTGGCGCTCGGCGCCTGATTGGCACGCTCCAGCCGCAGCGACGCCCGCGCCTGCCGCAGCCGCGCGGTGGCGACCGCGATATTGGGATTGGCGGCGAGCGCCTGCGCCTCGAGCGTGTCGAGCAACGGGTCGTGGAGCTGGGTCCACCAGGCCGCGACCGTCGGTGCGGCAGGGCTGACCTGCGCGCCACCACGCACGAAGCGGGGAGCGCCATTGGCGTCGGACAAGGTCTTGGGCGGGCCGGCGTAGTTCGGCCCGACCGTGCAGGCGGCGAGCGCCAGCGCGGGCAGCAGCAGGATGGGGGTGCGGGAGAATTGCATCATCGCCTCAATGCATCGCCACGGCTTTGCCTTGCGGCAGCGGGCGGAGGAACAGGACGAGCGGCACCACGCAGCAGATGCCGACCGACAAGAGCCAGAACAGATCGTTATAGGTCATCACCAGCGCCTCGCGCTGGATCGTGCCGCCAAGTGAGCGGATCGCGGTCGCCGTGCTGCCGAGCGAACGCGCCGTCGCGGCGAGATAATCCTGCAACGCCACCGAATTGGCGTTGAGCACCTCGTCGATGCGACGGCTGTGCAGATAGCTGCGCTGATCCTGCAGGGTCGCGATCCCGGCGAGCGCGAAGGACCCGCCGATGTTGCGCGCGGCGCTGAACAATCCGGCGGCATCGCCCGCTTCCTCCGGCTTGACCGAGGCGATCGCCGCCTGGTTGAGGAAGACGAAGCCGAGGATCGTGCCGACGCCACGCAGCAATTGCGAGTCGGTGAAGGCGCTGCCGACCGATGCCGCGGTCAGCGTGGTATCGAGATGGCAGCTCAACGCCATCAGCAGCAGCCCCGACGCGACCGCGACGCGAATGTCGAGATGGCGGATCAGCAGCGGCACCAGCGGCATCATCAACAGACTGGGAATGCCGCTGAGCAGCACGACCTTGCCCGATTGCAACGCATTGTAATCGGAGATGGCGGCGAGGAACTGCGGGATGACGTAGCTGCTGCCGTACAGCACCATGCCGAGCACGAGGCCCATCGTCGCCACGCTGCCGAACTGGCGGTCGAGCAGCAGCCGGAGCTTGACCACCGGCTTCTTCGCGATGAATTGACCGGCGATCAGCATGACGAGCCCGACGATGGTGAGCGCGGTGAGCTTGAGGATCAGGGCGGACTGGAACCATTGCTCGCGCTGCCCCTCTTCGAGCACGACGGTCAGTCCGCCGAGTCCCAGAGCGAGGCCGGCGATGCCGAGCCAGTCCGCCTTGAGCAATTCGGTGAGGTGTGGCTTCTGATAGGGCAGGCCGACGAGCAGCAGCACGAGCAGCACCGCACCGACCGGGATGTTGAGAAAGAAGGCGTAATGCCAGCTGACGTTCTCGGTCAGATAGCCGCCGATCAGCGGCCCCAGCACCGGGCCGAGGATCGCGGTGACACCAAACAGCGCGGTGCCAATCGGTTGCTGGCTGCGCGGCAGCCGCGTCGCGATGATCGTCATCGCCGTCGGGATCAGCGCGCCGCCGGTGATGCCTTGCCCGGCGCGGCCGATGATCATCATCGTCAGCGTCGTCGACAGGCCGCAGACCACCGAGAAGGCGGTGAACAGCACCGAGGCGATCAGCAGGAAGGTGCGCAGGCCGAGCACGCGCTCCAGCCATGCGGAGAGCGGAATGATGATGATCTCGGCGACCAGATAGGAGGTGGCGATCCACGTTCCCTCGGTGCCGCTCGCGCCGATTTCGCCCTGGATGACCGGCAGCGCCGAGTTGACGATCGAGATATCGAGCGTCGCCATCAGCGCGCCGAGACTGCCCGCCGCGACGGCCAGCCACGCGGCGAGATCGGCGCGCTCGGGCGGCGATGCCGCCGCCGTTTCAGCCGGGACGGCGGCGCTCATTTCCCGCGCCGCTCGTTATGCTGGTCCTGCTCGTCGCGGATGCGCTGGACGCTGCCCTTCGCCGAGCGGGTGTCGACCGTGACGTCGACCGACATGCCGGGCACCAGCAGCTTGCGCGTCTCCGGCCCCGCGTCGAGCGCGATGCGCACCGGCACGCGCTGAACGATCTTGGTGAAATTGCCGGTCGCATTCTGCGGCGGCAGCAACGAGAATTGCGCGCCGGTGCCGGGCGAGACGCTTTCGACGCGGCCGTGGATCTCGACACCGGGCAGGGCATCGACCTCCAGTGTCACCGGCTGGCCGACGCGCATCAGGCCGAGCTGCGTTTCCTTGAAATTGGCCTCGACATACAATTGCTGGACGGGGACGATCGACATCAGCCGCGTGCCCGCCTGCGTATACTGGCCGACGCGCACCGTCTTGTCGCCGACCCGGCCGTCGATGCTGGCGCGCAGGATGGTGGCGCCGAGATTGACCTGCGCCGCGGCAAGCTGGGCGCGGCTGGCCTCACCCTGTGCCTGCGCCTGCTGGACCTGCGCCTGGAGCGTGCCGACCCGACGCGTCGCGCTGACCAGCGCGGCATTGGCGGCGGCGACCTGCGCATCCGCCTGCCGCGCCTGGTTCTGCAAGGTCGACAGCTTCTCGCGCGTTTCCGCTCCCGACGCGGCGAGCGGCTGGTAGCGGCGCACCTCGCTATGCGCGAAGGCGGCATCGCTGCGCGCGGCGGCAAGGTCGGACCGGGCCTTGTCGATCGCCGCCTGCTGCTCGCGAATCTGCGCGCGGACGCCTTCGGCATTGGCGCGGGCCACGTCGATCTGTGCGGTGACCTGCGCCGCCTGCGCGCGATAGTCACGCGAATCGATGCGGACGAGGGGGGTGCCCGCCTTGACCTGCTGATTGTCCGCGACGAAGACCTGGTCGACATAGCCCGACACCTTGGGCGAGACGGTCACCGCATCGGCCTGCACATAGGCATCGTCGGTATTCTGCATGAACTTGCCGACGCTCTGGTAGCGGACGAACCACAGCACGCCGCCGATCACCACGACCAGCGCGACGATCAGCAGGATCAGCCGGATGCGACGCTTCTTCTCGGGTGACGCCGCGGCGGCGGGCGCTTCCGATTCGTCGTGCGATTCGGCAGTGTCCGCAACAGGATGCTCGTTCTGGGCCATCACATTCATCTTCTTGGTTCGTCGTTGCCGTCTAGATGCTCGCACTTGCAGCATAGTGCAAGACCATTTAATGAGGGTCCTCACATATGGCTTGCAACGAACCCCTCGCGTCGGACCTGTTCCGCCTCTTCCTGCGCATGCAGCGTCTGATGAACCGCCGGATGGCGGAACAAGGCGCGTCACTGGCCCGCACCAAGCTGCTGCTGTTCCTGCACAAGCGCGGCCCGGCGCGGGCGGCCGACATCGCCGACTTCTTCGACAACGCGCCGCGCACGGTGACCGAGGCGATCGATGGACTGGAGCGCGACGGTCTCGTCGCGCGGACCCCCGACGCCCATGACCGACGCGTCAAACAGGTTTCGATCACCGACGAGGGACGACGGGTGCTAGGCGAGACCGAGCCGTTGCGGCAGGACTTGATCGACGCGGTCTTCGGTGCGCTCGATTCTGACGAGCGCGCGCAACTCTCGTCGACCTTGGCCAAGCTGCTCACCGCGCTCGATGGGCTCGACGGCGGCGATACCCGCACGCGCTAGCCTATTGCTTCCGATCCGGGCTTTGTTAAGCTCTCTGTCGCCGCCGGAAGAGCGGCATGGAGGATGCCATGGACCGGTACGAACCGACCTTGTGCCAATGCGGCTTCGGCCTGTTGTGCTGCGCGAGCGGCGCGGCGCTGTCGATCTGTGCGGTGACCTTGCTGCTGCTCGGCTGAGCCGCGCTCAGCAGCACCGCCCGCCGCCGCGACCGCCGTACCGCGCCTGCTGCCGATCGCGGAAGAAGGCGGTCGCGCTCAGCACCGGCCGATCGGGGTGCGCCTCCGCCATATGGGCGCAATAGGCCTGGTAGGAGGGTACGCCGACCATCAGCCTGCCGGTATCGGCGAGGCCGCGCCAGAGGGCCTTGAGGCTCATTCTGCCGGCGCCGGCCATGCCGGGATTTCACTGACGCTGGGCGCGTTGCTTCTGCGCGCGATCAGACAGGTGCGGATGCCATAGCCGATGATCGAGGCCACTACGGCGAGGAACAGCGCGCAAAGTATCGCGTCGATCCGGTCGTTGAGCACGATCCGCCGCATCTCGGCGAGCGTCTTCGCCGGGGCGAGCATCTGGCCCCGCGCGGCGGCATCCGCGAAGCGGTTGGCATGGGCGAGGAAGCCGACGCGGGGATCGCTGGCGAACAGCTTGAGCAGGCTGGCGGTGACGGTGCACAGCACCAGCCAGATCGCCGGCAGGATCGTCACCCAGGCGTAGCGCTGCCGTTTCATCCGGAACAGCACCACCGTCGCGAGCACGAGCGCGACCGCCGCGAGCATCTGGTTGGAGATGCCGAACAGCGGCCACAACGTGTTGACGCCGCCGAGCGGGTCGGTGACGCCCTGGTACAGAAAGAAGCCCCAGGCCACGACGCACAGCCCGGTGCCGATCAGGCCGGGCAGGAAGCTCGTCGCGTTACGGAATGACGGCACCGCCAGCCCGATCAGATCCTGCAGCATGAACCGCCCGGCCCGCGTGCCGGCGTCGACCGCGGTGAGGATGAACAAGGCCTCGAACAGGATCGCGAAATGATACCAGAAGGCCATCATCGCCCGGCCGCCGACCACCGCGCTGAAGATATGCGCCATGCCGACCGCCAGCGTCGGCGCGCCGCCGGCGCGGCTGATGATCGTCGTTTCGCCGACATCGCGGGCGGTGGTCTCGATCGTCTCGGGCGTGATCGGAAAGCCCATCGTGGTAACGGCGACCGCGGCGCTGGCCGCGTCGGTGCCGACGACCGCGGCGGGGCTGTTCATCGCGAAATAGACGCCGGGATCGATGATCGACGCACCGACCAGCGCCATGATCGCGACGAAGCTCTCCATCAGCATCGCACCATAGCCGATGAAGCGCGCATCGCCCTCGCTCGCGATCAGCTTGGGCGTGGTGCCGCTTGCGATCAGCGCGTGGAAGCCCGAAACCGCGCCGCAGGCGATGGTGATGAACAGGAAGGGGAAGAGCGAGCCCGACCAGACCGGTCCGCTGCCGTCGACGAAGGCGGTCAGCGCCGGCATCCGCAACGGCGGCGCGACGACGACGATGCCGATCGCCAGCGCGGCGATCGCGCCGATCTTGAGGAAGGTCGACAGATAGTCACGCGGTGCGAGCAGCAGCCAGACCGGCAGCAACGACGCGATCGCGCCATAGCCGATCAGGATCCAGCACAGGGCGACCGGCGAATAGGTAAACCACGGCGCGAGCGTCGCGGAGGCGGCGACGTCGCGCCCGTAGACGATGGCCAGGATCAGCCCGACGAGGCCGAGCAACGACACCTCTCCGACCCGCCCCGGCCGGATCCAGCGAGTATAGACGCCCATCAGCACAGCGAGCGGGATGGTCGCGGCGACGGTGAACAGGCCCCAGGGACTGCCCGCCAGCGCCCGCACGACGATCAGCGCGAGCACCGCGAGGATGATGATCATGATCATGAAAGCGCCGAACAACGCGATCGTCCCCGGCACCGCGCCCATCTCGAGCCGGATCATCTCGCCGAGCGAGCGACCGTCGCGGCGCATCGACAGGAACAGCACCATGAAGTCCTGCACCGCGCCGGCGAGCACGACCCCGGCGAGGATCCACAACATACCCGGCAGATACCCCATTTGCGCGGCGAGCACCGGCCCGACCAACGGTCCGGCGCCGGCGATTGCGGCGAAATGGTGGCCGAATAGCACGCGCCGGTCGGTGGCAACGAAATCGAGGCCGTCGGGATGGCGCATCGCAGGCGTGGGCCGCGCCGGATCGATCCCGACGATCCGGGCGAGATAGCGCGCGTAGAAGCGATAGGCGATCAGGTAGACGCACAAGGCCGCGACCACCACCCAGACGGCGTTGATCGCTTCGCCGCGCGCATTGGCGATGACGCCGAGCGCCCCGGCGCCGATCAGCGCGACGACGCCCCAGCCGATCCTGTTCGCGCTGCGCATCGCTCTCGTCTCCCTCGCGCGCCGCTTACTCCGGGCGGTGGCGGGAGGGCAAGACCAGCCTCCCGCCGCTCACGGGGTCAGACGACGCGGTTGGCGACCAGATCGTCGACCACCGCCGGATCGGCGAGCGTCGACGTGTCGCCGAGGCTCGACGTATCCCCTTCGGCGATCTTGCGCAGGATGCGCCGCATGATCTTGCCGGATCGGGTCTTCGGCAAGGCCGGCGCGAACTGCAATTTGTCGGGCGTGGCGATCGGGCCGATCTCGTGCCGCACCCAGGCGATCAACGCCCGCCGCAGTTCGTCCTCGCCCGTCACGCCGGCGTTGAGTGTGACATAGGCGTAGATGCCCTGTCCCTTCACGTCGTGCGGCATGCCGACCACCGCGGCCTCTGCCACCGCTTCGTGCAGCACGAGCGCGCTCTCGACTTCGGCGGTCCCCATCCGATGACCGGAGACGTTGATCACGTCGTCGACGCGTCCGGTGATCCAGTAATAACCGTCGGCATCGCGGCGGCAGCCGTCGCCGGTGAAATATTTGCCTTCATAGGTGGTGAAATAGGTCTGGAAGAACCGCTCGTCGTCACCCCACACGCCGCGCATCTGCCCCGGCCAGCTCTGCGTGATGCAGAGATTGCCCGAGGCCGGCCCGGTCAGCGGCGTGCCCTGGTCGTCGACGAGCTGCGGCATCACGCCCGGCAATGGCTTGGCGGCCGAGCCCGGCTTCATCGGCACGGCACCGGGCAGGGGGGCGATCATGATGCCGCCCGTTTCGGTCTGCCACCAGGCGTCGACGATCGGCGCGCGGCCCTCGCCGACGACGTCGTGATACCAGCGCCAGGCCTCCGGATTGATCGGCTCGCCGACCGAACCGAGCAGCTTGAGCGATGACCGATCGGTCCGACGGACGAAGTCGTCGCCTTCCTTCATCAGTGCACGCAGCGCCGTGGGAGCGGTGAACAGTGTGTGCACCTTGTGGCGATCGACCACCTGCCAGATGCGGCTCGCATCGGGCCAGGTCGGCAGGCCTTCGAACATCAGCGTCGTCGCGCCGTTCGAGAGCGGGCCGTAGAGGATGTAGCTGTGCCCGGTGACCCAGCCGATGTCGGCGGCGCACCAGAAGACCTGGCCGGGCTTATAGTCGAAGGCGATCTTGAAAGTGAAATCGGCCCACAGCAGATAGCCTGCGGAGCTGTGCAGCACGCCCTTCGGCTTGCCGGTCGACCCGCTGGTGTAGAGGATGAACAGCGGATCCTCCGCCGCCATCGGCTCGGGCGGGCAGATGTCACTCACCGTGGCCAGCGCGTCGTGATACCAGATATCGCGCTCCCCCATCGGCACGTCGGCACCGGTCGCGCGCACGACGATGACCCGCTCCAGCGACGGGGCACGGCTCGCCGCTTCGTCGACACAGGCCTTGAGCGTGATGCGCTTGCCGCCGCGGCGGCCCTCGTCGGCGGTGATGACGATCTTCGATCCGCAATCCTCGATCCGGCCGGCGAGCGCATCGGCGGAGAAGCCGCCGAACACCACCGAATGGATCGCGCCGATCCGGGCGCAGGCGAGGGCGGCATAGGCCGCTTCCGGGATCATCGGCATGTAGAGCGTGACGCGGTCGCCCTTGGCGACGCCTTGCGCCTTCAGCACGTTGGCGAAGCGGCAGACCTCGGCATGCAATTGGCGATAGGTGATGTGGCGCGCCGCCTCACCGGGCTCGTCCGGCTCCCAGATGATCGCAACGGTATCGCCGTTCTTGGCGAGATGACGGTCGAGGCAATTGGCGGCGACATTGAGCTGACCATCGGCGAACCAGCGGATATGGAAGTCGGCCTTGGCGAACGACCAGTCGCCGGCGATCGTCGGTGGTTCGATCCAGTCGAGGCGCTTGGTCGCCTGATCCAGCCAGAAGCTGCCCGGGCTGCTCGCGGCGGCTTCGTACAGGTCTTCGTAGCGTTTGGGGTTGAGGCTGGCGTTGGTCCAATCGCCGGTGATCGGGTAGATTTCAGGGTCGGTCACTCAAGGCATCCCCGCTGTGCAGGCCGCGGACGCCGGCCGGCGCCCGCCGGTGGGATAGGGGAGCCGATCGCCCGGCGCCAGTCGTCTGACGCGCGGGCGATACGGTCCGGTTATCAGGCCTCAGCGGCCGAGGAAGGTGAGCAGATCGTTGGTCAGGCGATCGCCATGCGTCGCGAACAGGCCATGCGGGGCACCGTCATATTCGACGAGCTGGCTGTTTGCGATGCCCTCCGCGGCGGCGCGACCGGCGGCGTCGATCGGCACCGTCTGGTCGCTGGTGCCGTGGATGATCAGCGTCGGGACGCGGAAGGCGGCCAGGTCCGGGCGGAAGTCGGTATGGCCGAACGCCTCGGCGCAGGCGAGCGTCGGCTTGAGCCCCGCCTGCAAGGCCGTCGCCGTCGCTGCGTCGAGCACGTCGTCGCTGACCGGATGGCTGATCACGCCGACGCCGAAGAACTGCTTGAAGAAGGTGTCGCGGAAAAAATGGGCGCGGTCCTTCTGGATATTCTCCCCGATCTCGGCGAGCTTGTCCTCGGGCGTGCCATAGGGATTGTCGTCGGTCTTCAGCATATAGGGTACGACCGACGAGACCAGCGCCGCGGCGATCACGCCCTTGCCGCCGTGCCGGCTCATGTAGCGGGCGACCTCGCCGCCGCCCATCGAGAAACCGACCAGCGTCGCGTCGCTGTCGGCACCGGTCGCCGCCATCACGTCGGCGAGATCATCGGCGAGCGTGTCATACTCATAGCCGCTCCACGGCTGGCCCGACCGGCCGAAGCCGCGCCGGTCATAAGCGATCGCGCGGAAGCCGGCATCGGCCAGCGCCATCATCTGCGGATCCCAGCTGTCCGCCGACAACGGCCAGCCGTGCAGCAGGATCACCGGCCGGCCGGATCCCCAATCCTTGACATAGATGTCGGTACCGTCGCGCGTCTTCACATAAGGCATGGCCGATCCTCTCGTAATCCGTTGGCGACAACGTGGCTTCCGGCGCGCTGTTCCTCGCTGGCGTTCGCCGCGTGGCAGTGCCAGCATGACGTATACCAAACGAATCAGGGGACATAGTCATGCGGATCATCGCGGCGGCATCGCTGCTCGCCATCGCCACGGCAGCAGGATTCGGCGGAACGCCGGCGCCGGCGCAGAGCCAGGCGCGGACCGCTGCGACGCAGGGCTTCGCCGCCTTTCGCGACGGGTTCATCGAAGGCTGGTTCAAGCTCGATCCGGCCACTGCGGTCTATCAGGGCCGTCACGATTTCGACGGCCAACTGCCGGACTGGAGCGCGGCCGGGCTGAAACGCCAGTCGGCCTTCCTCCGCCAGGCGATCGACCGCGCGCGCGGCTTCAAGGATGCCGACCTCACTCCCGACGAGCGGTTCGAGCGCGACTATCTGATCCGCGTCGCCGAAGGGAAATTGTTCTGGCTCGACGATGCCGATCAGCCGCACACCAACCCGGCCTATTATGTCGGGGGCGGGCTCGATCCCAACGTTTATATCGCGCGGCCCTATGCCGACGCACCGACGCGGATGAAGGCGCTGGTCGCCTTCTTCGGCCGGGTGCCGGCGGCGGCGCAGGCGATCCGCGCCAATCTGAAGACGCCGATGCCGCGATCGTTCATCGATTATGGCGTCGCCGGCTTCAACGGCTTCGCCGATTACTACACGGGCGATGCCAAGGCCGCCTTCGCGGAGGTGCGCGACCCGGCCTTGCAGAAACAGCTCGCCACGTCCGCCGCGGCGGCGAGCGCGGCCGTGCGGGCGCTCGGCACCTGGCTCGAGGGACAGCGCGGCACCGCCACCGGTGATTTCGCACTCGGCGCCGATCGATTCCAGCGGATGGTCCGCGCGACGGAAGGCGTCGATACCCCGCTCGCGACGCTCGAAGCGGCGGGACGCGCCGACCTCAAGCGCAACCAGGATGCGCTCGCCGCCGCCTGCCGGCAATTCGCGCCCGGCCAGACGATCCCCGCCTGCATCGACAAGATGAACGCCAACAAGTCGCCCGACGGCCCGGTCGCCGAGGCGCGCCGCCAGATCCCGGAGCTACGGGCGTTCGTCATCGCCAAGGATCTCGTCACCATCCCCGGCACCGAGGAAGCGAAGGTCGAGGAAAGTCCGCCCTACAACCGGCAGAACTCCGCCTATATCGATCCCGCCGGGCCGTATGAGAAGAACGTCCCCTCGGTCTATTATATCTCGCCGCCCGATCCCGCCTGGGACAAGAAGACGCAGGATGCCTTCGTGCCGGGCAAGAAGGATCTGCTGTTCACCTCGGTCCACGAGGTGATGCCGGGGCACTTCCTGCAATTCCTCCACGCCAACCGCTCGCCGTCGATGTTCGGCCGGGTCTTCGTCGGCTATGCCTTCGCCGAAGGCTGGGCGCATTATGCCGAGGAGATGATGTGGGACGCCGGCCTCGGCAATGGCGATGCCGAGACGCATGTCGGCCAGATCAGCAACGCGCTGCTGCGCGACTGCCGCTTCCTGTCGGCGATCGGCCTGCACGCCCGCGGCATGACGCAGGCGCAGAGCCTGCAGATGTTCCGCGAGCAATGCTATCAGGACGAAGGCAATTCGCGCCAGCAGGCGGCGCGCGGCACCTACGATCCCGCCTATCTCAACTACACGCTCGGCAAGCTGATGATCCGCAAGCTGCGCGACGACTGGACTGCGACGCGGGGCGGCCGCACGGCGTGGAAGGCCTTCCACGACCAGTTCCTGAGCTACGGCGGCCCGGCGATCCCGCTCGTACGTCAGCGCATGATGGGCGAGCCGACCGCGCGGGCGGTGTTCTGACGGTGCGCTGAGACCGACCGGGTGCGGGTCAGCGCGAGACCTGCGTTCCCGGCTGTTGGTCTTCCGCCTCGTCGCTGCGCGGGTTGCGGATCGACGGGCGCAGGCGGGCGAGGCTGCATATCCCCGCCACCGCCGCAAGGCCGGCGGCGACCAGCGGCGGCGCCATGCCGGCGCCGACGTTGATCGCGAGCAGCGCCGCGATCAAAGTCGCGCCGGTCGTCTGCCCGACGAGCCGGACCGTGCCGACCAGTCCACCGGCGGCGGCGGCCCGCTCCCGCGGGGCCGAGCCGATGATGAGGCGGGCGTTGGGCGGCAGGAAGAGACCGAAACCGGAGCCGCACAAGGCCATCCGCCAGGCGATGTCGACATAGGCCGCGTCCGCGGGCAGCGTGGCGATCAGCAGCAGCGCGACGATCGACACCGCCATGCCGATCCCGCCGAGCACGCCCGCAGGCACCCGGTCGGACAGCCAGCCGGCGAGCGGTGCGACGATCATATTGGTGAGCGGCCATGGCGCGATCGCCGCGCCAACCTCGGCGGCGGAGAAGCCGAAGCCATGCTGCAAGCGGAACGGCGTCGACAGCAGCAGGGTCATCGACGCGGTGAAGGCGGTATAGGCGCCGATCGCCGACAGCGCGATCACCGGCCGCGCGAGCAGGTCGATCGGCAGGATCGGCTTCGCCTCGCCACGCTCGCGCCGCACGAAGATCCAGCCGATCGCGGCGCCGACCGCGACGATCGCCGCCGACACCACCGGACTGTCGCCGTGGACGGCGCTCTCCGCCCCCGAAATGACGAGGCCGATCATGCTCGCGCACATGATCGCGCCGAGCACGTCGAACGGCTCGTCGCGCGGCTGCGGCGCCGGCAGGGCCCGACCGAGGACGAGGCTGAGCAAGGCGAACGGCACGGCGCTCGCAAAGACCCAGGGCCAGGGCGCGATGCCGAGCACCAGGCCGCCGAGCGTCGGTGCCAGCGCCGCCGAACTCGACACCACGACGGAGTTGATGCCGAGCCCGCGCCCCAGCTGCTTCGCCGGGTAGATCGAGCGGATCAGCGCCGACGAGACGCTGAGCGCCGCCGCCGCGCCCAGCGCCTGCGCGGCCCGCACGACGAGCAGGAAGGGCAGGCTCTTGGCGAAGAAGCACAGCATCGTCGCCACGGTGAAGACGAGCTGGCCGAACTGATAGGTGCGCTTCAACCCGAATTTGTCGCCCAGCCCGGCGAAGGGCAGGATCATCATCGCCAGGATCAGCTGGTAGACGGTGACCACCGCCACCACCGCGCTGTTGCCGACGTGCAGGTCGCGCGCGATCGTCGGCAGCGCCACCGTGGCGATGCCGCCGTCGATGATGACCAGCGCCGTCCCCGCGGAAATGGCGCCGATCGCGACATAGCGGCGGGGCAGGGGCAGGCCATCGGTCATCGCGTGTCTCCTGATCGTCGCGGCGGATTGCGCGGCAACGCTTTGCCCGGCAAGACCGGTCCAACGACAGGGAGACTAGCGCCGATGATCCTCCGAAGCCTGCTGATCGCCTCGACGATCCTTGCCGCCGCGCCCGCGCTCGCGCAAAGCACCGCCATGACGACCAGCACCCAGACCGACCCCTATCTCTGGCTCGAGGACAAGGACGGCGCCAAGCCGCTCGCCTGGGTCGAGGCGGAGAATGCGCGCACGCTGCCGCGGTTGCAGAACGATCCGCGCTACGGGACCTTCTATGCCGAAGCGCTGGCGATCGCCTCGGCGAAGGACCGTATTCCGATGCCGAGCCAGCTGTTCGGCCGGATCTACAATTTCTGGCGCGACGCCGATCATCCGCAGGGCATCTGGCGCTGGACCAGCGAGGCGGACTATGCCCGGCCGCAGCCGAAGTGGACGACGGTGCTCGATCTCGATGCGCTGTCGAAGGCGGAAGGCAAGAAGTGGGTGTGGAAGGGCGCGACCTGCCTCCAGCCCGAAGAGCGGCTGTGCCTCGTCGCGCTGTCCGAAGGCGGCGAGGACGCGATCAGCTATCGGGAGTTCGATCTAGCCAGCGGCCAGTTCGTCGCCGGCGGCTTCGCGCTGCCCAAGTCGAAACAGGGCGCGAGCTGGCTCGACAAGGATACGCTGCTGGTCAGCCGCGACTGGGGCGAGGGCACGATGACCGCGTCGAGCTATCCCTTCGTCGTCAAGACGGTGAAGCGGGGCCAGCCGCTGGCCGGCGCGCAGGAGATCTTCCGCGGCCAGCCGACCGACCAGCTCGGCACCTATGCCGGCGTAATCACCGACGGCCAGGGCAATCGGCTGGTGACGATCGAGCGGCGGGTGACCTTCTTCGGCGGCGAGACCCACGTCTGGACGCCGGCGGGAACGAAGAAGCTCGACATTCCGGCGCGGACCAGCCCGGTCGGCATGGTCGCCGGCCAGGTGCTGTTCCAGACCAGCGATCCGTGGGGCGCGATCACCGCCGGCTCGGTCGCCTCGGCGCCGCTCGCCGAGGTGCAGGCGAATGCGATCCGCCCGACCGTGGTGTTCGCGCCCAACCCGCGTCAGTCGGTCGACGAGGTGGTGACGACCAAGGACCATGTCGTCCTGATCTACAACGACAATGTTCGCGGGCGTGCGGCTGTCTATACGCCGGGCGCGGGCGGGTGGACGGCGCGGCCGATCGTGCTGCCCGACAACGTCTCGCTCGGTGTCGCCAGCGCTGACGACAAAAGCGATCACGGCTATCTCACCGTCACCGGCTTCCTGACGCCGACGACCCTGCTGCCGATCGACGCCGCGAGCGGCCGCGTCGCCGCACCGGTCAAGACGCTGCCCGCCAAGTTCGACGCGAGCAACCTCGTCGTCGAACAGCATGAAGCGACCTCGACCGACGGTACCAAGGTGCCCTATTTCATCGTCCACAAGAAGGGCATCGCGCTCGACGGCAGCACGCCGACGATCATGACCGCTTATGGCGGGTTCGAGCTGCCGATGCTGCCCGGCTATTCGGCGATCACCGGCAAATTGTGGCTCGAGCGCGGCGGCTCCTACGTCCTCGCCAACATCCGCGGCGGCGGCGAGTTCGGGCCGAAGTGGCACGATGCCGGGCGCAAGACCAAGCGGCAGGTGATCTACGACGATTTCGCCAGCGTCGCCAAGGACCTGTTCACGCGCAAGCTGACCAGCCCGGCCAAGCTCGGCATCTATGGCGGATCGAACGGCGGCCTGTTGATGGGCGTCGAGTTCAACCAGCATCCCGACCTCTGGAAGGCGGTGACGATCCAGGTGCCGCTGCTCGACATGCTCCGCTACGAACAGATCGCCGCGGGCGCGTCATGGGTCGACGAATATGGCTCGGCGTCGGTGCCCGAGGAGCGCGCCTTCCTCGCGACCATCTCGCCCTATCAGAACATCAAACGCAGCGTCGCCTATCCCGAACCCTATATCTGGACGACGACCAAGGACGACCGCGTCGGCCCGCAGCACGCGCGCAAGTTCGCCGCGCGCCTGAAGGAATATGGCCTGCCCTATCTGTTCTACGAGGACACCGCCGGCGGCCATTCCGGCGACGCCGATATCGAACAGGGCGCGCGCTTGCAGGCGTTGCAGATGACCTATTTCGCGCAGAAGCTGCTCGGCCCGGCGAATTAGGGAAGGGCGCTGGCGCCGGGTGGCGGAGGGAGTGGGATTCGAACCCACGGTAGGCTTCCACCTACGGCGGTTTTCAAGACCGCTGCCTTAAACCACTCGGCCATCCCTCCGGCGGACCCCGGATAGTCGCACCGCGGCTGCCCGTGCAAGCCCTGCGACGATAAGAGGTTCACGCGCCGCGCCGGCTGTGGCACCACCGCCGGCATGTGGGGGCAAGGATTGCGACGCGCGCTGACGACCGGCGCTTTGGCGATGAGCTTGGCGCTGGCCGCCGCGGCGCCGGTCGCCGCGCAGGACGAGGCGGGGTTTCAGGCCTATCTTCAGACGCTGCGGCAGCAGGCGCTGGCCGCCGGCGTGACGCAGCGGACGGTGGACTCGGTCTTCCCGACGCTGACGCTCAGCGACCGCACGATCCAGCTCGACCGTGCCCAGCCGGGCAATCCGGGCAGCACCGCGACCCCGCCCTTTGCGCCGTACAAGACGAGCCACGTCGATGCGGCGCGAATCGGTCGTGGTCGTTCAACCTATCAGGCGCAACGCGCCCGGCTGGCGCGGGTCGAGCGCGAGACCGGCGTGCCCGAATCGATCATGGTCGCGATCTGGGGGCATGAGACCAACTACGGCGCCTATACCGGCAATTTCGACCTGCTGCGCAGTCTCGCCAGCCTCGCCTATGAAGGGCGGCGGCGCGAATTGTTTGCGGGCGAATTCATCGCCGGACTCAAGATCCTCGACCGGGGCATTCCGCGCGAACAGCTGAAAGGCAGCTGGGCAGGGGCGACCGGCAATCCGCAATTCCTTCCCTCCGTCTATCTGCGGCTCGCACGCGACGGCGACGGCGACGGGCGCGCGGATATCTGGACCAGCCCGGCCGATACGCTCGCCTCGATCGGCAATTACTTCGCCAATGCCGGCTGGCGACCGGGTCAGCCGTGGGGTGTCGCGGTCAGCGTGCCGGCGTCGCTCGACCGGCGCAGCATCACCAACCGGATGGTCAGCCCGCGCTGCCCGCGCGTGTTCGAGCGGCACAGCCGCTGGCGGACGATGGCGGAGTGGCGCGCGCTCGGACTGGTGCCGCAGGGGCGGCGCTGGCCCGCGGATACCGTGCAGGCGACGCTGATCGAGCCCGACGGTCCGGGCGCGACCGCCTATTTGCTCACCGGCAATTACCGCGTGATCCTCGATTACAATTGCTCGAATTTCTACGCTCTGTCGGTCGGGCTGCTCGCCGACGCGGTTGAGGGCTGACGTCGCCGCCGCGCGGCGCTATGCCGATTTTCTCCCGCTTCATCTCCCGGAAAGCCTCACCATCGTCATGAACAAGCTGATTGCCGCTCCCCTCGCGATCGTCGCCGCCGCCGTTCCCTCGATCGCCGCTGCGCCCCAGTTCCAGGGGAGCGCGCCGATCGCCTATATGGAGGATCTGTCGTCGGGCGCGGTGCTGTACCAGCGGGATGCCGACCGGCGGATGCCGCCTGCGTCGATGGCGAAAATGATGACGGTCTATGTCGCGTTCGACATGATCAAGAAGGGCGAGCTCAAGCTCAACCAGACGTTCCAGGTGCGCCCCGAGACGTGGCAGCGCTGGCACGGGCCGCAGGCGGGGTCGACGATGTTCCTGTCGACCGGCGAGAATGTCAGCGTCGAGAATCTGCTCAAGGGCATCGTCACATTGTCGGGTAACGACGCCTGCGTCGTCCTCGCCGAGGGGATCAGCGGCACCGAGCAGACCTTCACCGACCGGATGAACGCGGAGGCGAAGAAGCTCGGCCTGACCAACAGTCATTTCGGCACCTCGAACGGCTGGCCCGACAATGGCGTCACCTATGTCACCGCGCGCGACCTCGCCCATCTCGCCAGCGCGACGATCCGCGACTTCCCGGACCTGTACAAGCGCTTCTATTCGCTGCCGAGCTTCACCTGGGGCAAGACGCTCGGCGCGGGCGCCGACATCACCCAGGCGAACCGCGACCCGCTGCTCGGCCGCGTGGCGGGCGCCGACGGGCTGAAGACCGGCCATACCGAAGAGGCGGGTTACGGCTTCACCGGATCGGCCGAGCAGAACGGCCGCCGTCTGGTGATGGTCGTCGCCGGGCTGACCTCTTCCAACGGTCGCGCACAGGAATCGGTGCGGTTCATGGACTGGGGCTTCCGCGCCTGGCAGGCCAAGCCGATCGTCGCGCAGGGCAAGCAGGTCTCGACCGCCGAGGTGCAGATGGGCGGCGCGAGCAGCGTCGGCCTCGTTGCGCCGCGCAACCTGACCGTCACGCTGCCGGCCGGCGCGGTGCCGGAGATGCACGCCAAGGTCGTCTACGAAGGCCCGATCCGCGCGCCGATCAAGGCGGGCCAGCATATCGCCGATCTCGTCGTCACCGCGCCGGATCTGCCCGAGCAGCGCCTGCCGCTGGTCGCGGACAAGGACGTCGGCGAAGCCGGTTTCTTCGGTCGCGCCTGGGCGGGGCTGACCTCGCTGTTCGGCTGATCCGACGCCGGTGAGCGAGCTGTTCGGCAATAGCGACGCGCAGGCCGCCTTCGCCGCGGCCTTGCGCGGCGGCTCGCTGCATCATGCGTGGCTGATCGTCGGCCCCGAAGGCGTCGGCAAGGCGAGCTTCGCGCATCGCGCGGCGCTGCGTCTGCTCGCCGAGGCGAGCGCCACGGGCGCCGTCGCGCCGGGCCTCGCCGTGCCGGAGGGCCATCCGACGCGGGCGCTGGTCGATGCCGGCTCGCATCCCGATCTGCGCGTGCTGCACCGCCTGCCCAAGGATGCCGACAAGCCGGATCAGGATCTCGCGCGCAGCATCACCATCGCGCAGGTGCGCAGCCTCCAGCCGATGTTCGCGACGACGCCGTCGATGGGCGCGCGCCGCGTCGTCATCATCGACGCGGCGGACGATCTCGAGCGCAACGGCGCCAACGCCTTGCTCAAGAACCTCGAGGAGCCGCCGGCGGGGACGATCTTCCTGCTGGTCAGCCACGCGCCGGGACGGCTGCTGCCGACGATCCGCTCGCGCTGCCGCGTGCTGCGCTTCGCCGCGCTCGACGACACCGACATGGCGGCGGCACTGCGGCAGGCGCTTCCCGAAACGTCCGAAGACGAGATCGCGACGCTGGTCGGCAGCGGGGAGGGGGCGCCGGGGCGGGCGATCCGTTATGCCGGGCTCGATATCGACGGGATCGATCGGGCGATCGTCGCCATCGCCGGGGACGGCGATCCCGCCAACACGCGCCGGGCGGCGCTTGCCAAGGCGCTCGCCGGCAAGGGCAATGCCGCGCGCTACGAAGCCTTTCTCGATCGCGTGCCGACGCTGATCGCGCGCGAGGCGCGCGGGCGCAGCGGTCCGCGTCTGAAGACCGCGATCGATGCGCAGGCTGCGGCGCGCGACCTCGCCGGCGCGGCGCTCGGCCTGTCGCTCGATGCGCAGGCGACGGTGTTCGAGATGGCGGCGATCGTCGCGACGCTGCGCTGAGCCCGCTTCACCTCGCCGGGTGGATCGACTAGGAGGCCGGCATGGCCGATCCTTATTATATCACGACCGCGATCCACTATCCCAACGGGCGTCCGCATATCGGCCATGCCTATGAGATGATCGCCGCCGATGCGATCGCCCGTTTCCAGCGGCAAGCGGGGCGCGACGTCCGCTTCCAGACGGGTACCGACGAACACGGCCTCAAGATGGCGCAGACCGCGCGCGCCCGGAACATGGAAACGCGCGCCTTCGCTGACGAAATGTCGTCGCATTTCAGCGGCATGGCCGACAAGCTCGGCATCAGCTACGATCGCTTCATTCGCACCGTCGAACCCGGTCATTACGCCGCCAGCCAGGCGATCTGGCGCGCGATGCGCGACGCGGGCGACCTCTATCTCGATCGGTACGAAGGCTGGTATTCGGTCCGCGACGAAGCCTTCTACGACGAGAAGGAGCTGGTCGACGGGGAAGGGGGGCAGCGCCTTTCGCCGCAGGGCACGCCGGTCGAATGGACCGCGGAGGAGACGTGGTTCTTCCGCCTGTCCAGATATCAGCAGCCGTTGCTCGACTTCTATGCCGCCAACCCGGACTTCATCCGGCCGGAGGCGCGTCGTAACGAGGTGATGCGCTTCGTCGAGGGCGGCCTGTCCGATCTGTCGGTGTCGCGGACCAGCTTCGACTGGGGCGTACCGGTGCCCGACAGCCCGGGCCATGTCATGTACGTCTGGGTCGACGCGCTCACCAACTATCTGACCGGCGCGGGCTATCCCGACGATACCGCGTCGCTGGCGCGGTTCTGGCCGGCCGATCTGCATCTGATCGGCAAGGACATCACCCGCTTCCATACCGTCTATTGGCCGGCCTTCCTGATGTCGGCGCAGCTGCCGATCCCCAAGCAGGTGTTCGCACATGGCTTCGTTTTGCACCGCGGTGAGAAGATGTCGAAGTCGGTCGGCAACGTCGTCAGCCCCGACGAGCTGACGGACGCGTTCGGTGTCGACGCGGTCCGCTACTTCCTGCTGCGCGACGTCAGTTTCGGTCAGGACGGCAGCTATTCGGCCGAGGCGATCGTCACGCGCGTCAATGCCGAACTCGCCAACAGCTTCGGCAATCTCGCGCAACGCACCCTGTCGTTCATCGCCAAGAATCTGGCCGGCGCCTTCCCCGAGGCCGGGCGCAGTGACCCGGCCGATGCGATGCTGATCGAAGAGGTCGTCGTCGCCTGCGCCGGCCTCACCTCGGCGTTCGGCGATCTGATGCTCAGCCAGGGGATCGAGGCGTGGATGCGCGGCGTCTTCGCCTGCAACCAATATATCGATGCGCAGGCGCCCTGGGCGCTGCGCAAGACGGATCCGGAGCGGATGCAGGCGGTGCTCGGCACGCTGGTTCGTGCGATCCGCATGCTGGCGATCGCGATCCTGCCGGTGGTGCCGGAGTCGGCGGGCAAGGTGCTCGACCAGATCGGTGCCGGGGCGCGCGATCACGCGGCGATCGACGATGACGGCTGGTACGGCCGCCAGGCGACATCGGGCTTCGTCATCGCACCGCCGTCGCCAATCTTCCCGCGGCTCGAACTGCCGGCCGCCGCGGCATGATGTTCGCGGACAGTCACTGCCACCTCAATTATAAGGGGGTGTTCGAGCAGCAGCAGGACGTGCTCGGCCGCGCGCGCGCCCGCGGTGTCGGCGCGATGCTCAACATCTCGACGCGCGAGAGCGAGTGGGATGCGGTGATCGCCACCGCCGAACGCGAGCCCGACGTATGGGCGGCGATCGGCATCCACCCCAATGAAGCCGATCACTATCCTGACATCGGCCGCGCCACGCTGATCGCGCGCGCCGCGCACCCGCGCGTCGTCGCGATCGGCGAGACCGGCCTCGACTATTTCTACGAACGGTCCGACCGCATCCGTCAGCAGGCGAGCTTCCGCACGCATATCGCGGCGTGCCGCGACACCGGTCTGCCGCTGATCGTCCATACCCGCGACGCCGAGGCGGATACGCTGGCGATCCTGCGCGACGAGATGGAGCAGGGGGCCTATACCGGCGTCATCCACTGCTTCACCGCGAGCGGCGCCTTCGCCGATGCGGCGCTCGCACTCGGTCTCTACATCTCGATTTCGGGCATCGTCACCTTCAAGAACGCGCGCGATCTGCAGGAGACGGCGGCGTGGCTGCCGATCGATCGCTTGCTGATCGAAACGGACGCACCGTTCCTCGCCCCGGTGCCCAACCGCGGCAAGCCCGGTGAGCCGGCGTTCGTCGCCGATACCGCCGCCTTCCTCGCCGCGTTGCGCGGAGAGCCGCTCGATATGCTGGCGGCGCGGACGGCGGACAATTTCTTCACGCTGTTCGGCAAGGCGCGCGGATGAAGGTCCGCATCCTCGGCTCCGGTACGTCATCGGGCGTGCCGCGGATCGGCAATGATTGGGGCGTGTGCGATCCCGCCGAGCCGCGCAACCGCCGCACCCGCGCGTCGATCCTCGTCGAGCATGAGGGCACCCGCATCCTCGTCGACACCGGGCCGGACATGCGCGAGCAGTTGCTCGCCGCGGAGGTGGCGGCGGTCGACGCGATCCTCTGGACGCACGATCACGCCGATCATTGCCACGGCATCGACGATGTCCGCCAGATCTTCCATGCGCGGGGCGCGCCGGTGCAGGGCTATGCCCGACAAAGCACGCTCGCGGCGCTGCGGGAGCGCTTCACCTATGTCTTCGCCGGGCGGCAGGGCTATCCACCGACGGTCGAGGCGGCGGAGCTGCCGGATCGCCTGACCATCGGCGGCATCACCATCGATGTGGTCGACCAGCCGCATGGCCGGATCAGCTCGGCCGGGCTGCGCTTCACCACGGACGATGCGGTCATCGGCTATGCGACCGATTTTCACGAGCTGACCCCGGCGATGCGCGCCCTTTATACCAACCTCGACGTGTGGATCGTCGACGCGCTGCGCTACGCACCGCATCCGACGCACCCCGACGTACCGACCGTCTTGCACTGGATCGAGGAGCTGCGTCCCCGCCGGTCAGCCTTCATACATATGGATCATTCCATGGACTATGCGACGCTCGTCGCGGCGCTGCCGCCGGGCGTCGAACCTGGCTATGACGGACTCGAATTTCGATCATGACACACGAACTGGGCGGCTCTGCATTATTCTATGTGGTGTTGCTTGGCTTGCCGATCGCGGCGCTGGTGGCGCGGCGCGTACCGATCGCCCGGATCGCCTTGTCGCTCGTCAGCTGGGCGGCAATCTTCGGGCTGCTCGCGATCGTCGTGGCACAGCGGGAGCGCTTTGATCCGTACCTCCAGCACGTCGCACGGCTGCTCAGAATCGAGGATCAGTCGGTCGCGGGCAAGGAGACGCGGATCCGGATGGCGCCCGACGGCCATTTCTGGGCGCGCGTGACGCTCGACGGAGTGTCGCGACGGATGCTCGTCGACAGTGGTGCGACGGTGACGGCGCTTTCGACGACTACGGCGCAGGCAGCCGCGCTCGACGTCCGCGACAGCGCATTTCCGATGATCCTCAACACCGCCAACGGCCAGATCCGTGCGCAGACCGCGACGGTGCGGGAGCTGCGGCTCGGCGATATCGCTGCACGGGATCTCGGCGTCGTCGTGTCGCCGGCCTTCGGGGACACCGATGTGCTCGGGATGAACTTCCTGTCGAAGCTGAAATCGTGGCGGGTGGAGGGCAGCACGCTGATCCTAGAGCCGCATCACCCACAGGATTTTACATAATACATATTATCGAACTTACGGATTTGGATGGAGAGGGCGCGGCGTACGCGCCCTCTCTTGCGTTCAGAAGTCGAGCGTCAACGATCCGGTGATCGTGCGCGGCGTGCCGAGGAACGCCGAACCACCGTCGCTGCCGGCAAGATAGCGCTTGTCGGTCAGGTTGTTCGCCTGGATCGTCAATGTCAGACCCTTGAGCGGTCCGACGACCTTGCCGAGATCCGCGCCGACATAGGCATCGACCAACAGAAAGCCGGCGCCACTCACATCGCCGCTGGTATCGAGGAAACGGTCGCCGACCTTCTTAGCCGCTGCGCCGGCTTTCAGCACCGATCCTTTATAGTCGCTCGCCAGCACCCACATCGTGCGTGGTGAATTGATCACCTGCCGCCCCGGCGTCACGCCGATATCGTCATCCTGCGCAGCATTGCCGGTGCCGATATACGTCGCGTGATTGTAGGTATAGCTGCCCGACAGCTTCAAAGCCGGCGTGAGGCGATAAGCCAGAGCGACCTCGATCCCGCGACTGCGTATGCCGCCGACGTTGAGATAGACGCTGCTCTGCTCGTTCAGATAATCGATCCCGCTGACGAGGTTGGCCGAGATCGACTGGATGTGATTGTTGAACTTGATGTCGTAGCCGGTCAGCGACGCCTCTACCCGGCCGGCATTGTAGCGGCCGCCGATCTCGATATTGTTTGCCGTTTCCGGTTTGATCCGTGCGATCACCACATGCGGCTGGCCGAGCGGACCGTTGCCGATCGCGGCAAAATTCTGCGAGTAGCCGGCAAAGACTTCCAGTCCAGGCAGCGGCGCCTGCACCGTCACGCCCGCCGAGATCAACGGTTGCGAGTGCGAGCGCAGCGACGTGCTGGCCCGGTCGTTGAGCTGTTCGGCGCGGCGTTGATCGAGGAAGAATTGCTTGACGCCGAACCGCGCGCTCAGCCGACCGATCGTTATGGTGTCCTCGCCATAATACATGGCCTCGTCGACATCATAATCCGTGCTGTACTGCTCGTAATAGGCCGTCCCGTCGAACGCCATGCCGACCAGCGGATTGGTGACCTTGTGCCAGTCCCTGATCTGGTTGGCGCGGTCGCGTTCGAACCAGAAGCCGGCCCGCAGCAGGTTCTCCACACCGCCGAACTCGTGCGTCCAGCCGGCATCGGTGGTGAAGCCGCCGCGTTCGCCGCGATAATGGGTATGGCGATAGGACATCACCGCCTGTGAGCCACTCGGATAGCAGGCCGCTGCATAGCTCGGCGGCACGAGCGCAGTACCGGCGCACCCCTCGTTCATGGTCGCCGCGACCCCGGTCGGCGTGACGAAATAGATCTTGCCGAGCGGCGCACCACCGATCCGGGTGGGCTGCGAACCCGTATATTCGCTTTCGGAAGCGCCCACGCCGTCCTGACGGACATCGACCAGATAGGGCGGCAGGAAATCGCCGCGACCCCGGAGCCGATGGTAATAACCGGTCAGCGACAGCGCCACCTCGCCGATATGGGTATCGCTCTTGAGATAGCCGAACAGGTTGCGCCGCAAGGCCCGCGATCCGGCACGGTAGCTCTGATCGATGTACGGGACGCCGGTCCAGTGATCGGTATAGGCATCGTGGTTCGGATCACTGGCGAAGGAGTCAGGCGAGACAGATCCGAATTCCGCTTCATCGGCATCGTCGTATGACAGCCAAGCCGTGAGATTGACCGCGGCGATCGTGCTCTTCAGCTTGCCCTCGACATGGTCGCGGCGCGTCTCACCGGCCCCGCCGATCCAGTCCCGGACCCGCGATGTGGAAGCGCTGACGAAGGCGCGCGTGGACGGCGCGATGTCGCCCGTATCGACGCGCGCGTAGAGCTTGCGCGCACTGAAGTCACCACCCGCCGCCGTGAAGCGATACCGACGCTCGGCCGCCGGATCGTCGGTGACGTAATCGAGCGTACCGCCGAGCGCCTCGTTCGATCGCGACGCGATGTCCGCGGTGCCCTGCGACACGCGCACCGTCTTGAGATTGAGCAAGTCGATATAGCGGTTGGCGCGGGCACCGCCGCCATAGCCGGACCCGCCATTGGGAAGGCCGTCGATCGTCGAGCCGATCTGCTGACCGCCCCCGCCCCCGCTGCTGAACCCGCGGATGCTGATCGAGGTCGCCCAGTCGGACGAACCGAACGCATCGCCCTCAGCAACGAAAACGCCGGGCAGCTCCTTGATGACATCGTTGACGCTGGTAAGCGCCGACTGGCGGCTGATCATCGCATTGGTCACCTGCGTGTTCGCAAAGGTCACCGCCCTGCCCGTAACGACGACCTCCTGATCGTCACCGACGTCCTGCGACTGTGCCGGCACGCTGCCGCCGGCCGGCACAGTTTGAGCTCGGGCAGGACCCGACGCTGCCGCGATCGCAATGATCGCAGCGCCATATTTCAACATGATATTCATCCCCCGCATGATAGCGTGACCGTTGATCCGGTTCGCGGGCGCCGTGTCATACCTCGATGACGAGTATATGACCGGTATTGGGATGCTTAGCCTGAGCTAGAAGCAGCCAAGTTACTGTTGGCAAATAGAAAGGTGTCAAATTTACATCCACGAATGCCAGGCCGGTCGTGCGTCATTTATTTTTCTCGTGGCAGGATGGACGGATATGGCGAAATCGCAGTCATCTAGCCCCACCTCCCGGGCGCTGCTACAGACAGTGCACGACGAGGGAGGATTGAGGTGACGTCATCGGCGATGGATCGGCTCGTGGCGATCATGGCGCGGCTGCGGGATCCCGTCCACGGCTGCTCGTGGGACGTGGCGCAGACCTGGGCGACGATCGCGCCCTATACGATCGAGGAAGCCTATGAGGTCGCCGACGCGATCGCGCGCGACGATGCGGCGGATCTCAAGGATGAACTCGGCGATCTGCTGCTCCAGGTCGTCTTCCATAGCCGGATCGCCGAGGACGCCGGCACCTTCACGCTCGACGACGTCGCCGCGGCGGTGAGCGACAAGATGGAGCGGCGGCATCCTCATATATTCGGCGGCGCCGATGCGACGCCGGGCTGGGAAGCGATCAAGGCCGCCGAACGGGAAGGCCAAAGCGATACCAGTGCGCTTGCCGGCGTCGCGGTGGCCCTGCCCGCGCTGATGCGCGCGGTGAAGTTGCAGAACCGCGCCGCCCGGGTCGGCTTCGACTGGCCGGACGGCGACGGCGCATTGGCCAAGGTGCATGAGGAGATCGCGGAGGTCGCCACGGCGACGGGCGACGCGGTCGAAGAGGAGATCGGCGACCTGCTGTTCGCCGTGGTCAATTGGGCGCGCCACCTCGGCATCGATCCGGAAGCGGCGCTGCGTCGGGGCAATGCCAAGTTCGAACGACGCTTCCGGGGGATGGAGGGGATCGCCGGCGACGCTTTCGCCGCCTTGCCGCTCGCCGACAAGGAAGCGTTATGGCAGCGGGTCAAGCACGGCTAGCGTTGCAGGAAACGCGCATAGTCGCGCTCGGCGAGCCGCACCTCATATTGCGTTTCGAGATCCTCGCTGATCTGCCCGATCACCTCGCCATGCGCGTGCAGCCATGCCGCGCCGGCGCCGTCACCGGCGTCGAGCGTGATCCAGTAACGGCGGTGCCCGGCGGTCAGCTTGGCGGCGACCTGTTCGATCAGGTCGTCGACCCCTTCCCCGCTCAACGCGGAAAGTGCGACGACATCAGCGCGATGCCCCGCCTCGACCAGCACGTCCTCGTGCCGCTCGGGATCGAGCAGGTCGAGCTTGTTCCACGCCTCGAACCGCGGGGTCTGCTCGGACACGCCGATCTCGGCGAGCACCGCCTCGACATCGCTGCGCTGCGCCTCGCTGTCGGGATGCGCGATATCGCGGACGTGGATCAAAAGATCGGCCGAGACGACCTCTTCCAGCGTCGCCTGGAAGGCGGCGACGAGCTGCGTCGGCAGGTCGGAGACGAAGCCGACCGTGTCGGACAGGATCGCCTTGTCGATTCCCGGCAGTGAGATCTGCCGCAGCGTCGGGTCGAGCGTCGCGAACAGTAGATCCTCGGCCATGACGTGCGCGCCGGTGAGCCGGTTGAACAGCGTCGACTTGCCGGCATTGGTATAGCCGACCAGCGCGATGATCGGCCACGGTGCCCGCTGGCGCCGATCGCGATGCAGGCCGCGCGTGCGGCTCACCTGATCGAGTTCGCGCCGCAGCCGCGCCATCCGGTCGCGGATCAGCCGGCGATCGGCCTCGATCTGCGTCTCACCCGGACCGCCGAGGAAGCCGAAGCCGCCACGCTGCCGTTCGAGATGGGTCCAGCTGCGCACCAGCCGGCCGGCCTGATAGTCGAGATGCGCGAGTTCGACCTGCAACCGCCCTTCGGCGGTCGCCGCACGCTCGCCGAAGATTTCGAGGATCAGCCCGGTGCGGTCGATTACCTTGGCTTCGAGCGCGGTCTCGAGATTGCGCTGCTGCACCGGGGTGAGGCTCGCATCGAAGACGACGAGGTCGGCCTCGTTCTGCCGCACCTGTACGGCGAGCTGTTCGACCTGACCGCTGCCGATCAGGGTCGCCGCCTTGGGCGCCCTCACCCGCACCGCGACCTTGTCGACGACGACCAGGCCGATCGCCGCTGCGAGGCCCGCCGTCTCGTCGAGCCGGGCATCGGCATCGCGATGCGCGTCGCCGGAATCGGGCAGCACGACGAGGGTGCGGCCGCCGCGGGCGAATTCATCGCGATCGCGATTGAAGCCATTGGTCACGGTCAGTCTTCCGTCTCCCCTTCATCGGCGAGGTTGAGCGCGCGCGCCGGCTGGATGGTCGAGACGGCGTGCTTGTAGACGAGCTGCGCCATGCCTTCGCGCTGGAGCAGCATGCAGAACAGGTCGAAGCCGGCGATCTGACCCTGCAGCATGACGCCGTTGATCAGGAACATCGTCACCGAATCTTCCGATTTGCGCACGGCGTTGAGGAAGATCTCCTGCAACAGCGGCTGCTTGCGCTGCGCCTCGCCGACCGATTCGATCAGCGCGGCGATATCCATCGGGCCGGACGGCATGATCGTCGAAATGGCGTGCTTGTAGATGAGCTGCGACTGGCCGTCGCGGCGCAGCAGCACCGAGAAATTGTCGAACCAGGTGACGATGCCCTGGAGCTTGACGCCCTTGACCAGGAACATGGTCACCGGAGTCTTGGAGCGGCGGAGAGCGTTGAGGAAGAGGTCCTGCAACGAGCCTTGTTTTTCGGCCATACATAAGCCTTTCGGTTCTTGGCGAGCCGTTTGCCCGCTATCGCGCCGTTTCCCGGCGTCGGATCACCGCCCGGATCGGGCGACGACGTGCATCTATGAACGATGGGGCGCTGCGTCCAGCACCTAATCCTCGCGCACGTCGGTGATGCCGAGCAGCTTGAGCTTCCGGTGCAGCGCCGAACGCTCCATGCCGATGAAGCTGGCGGTGCGGCTGATGTTGCCGGAAAAGCGACGGATCTGGACGCGGAGATATTCGCGCTCGAAGGTCTCGCGTGCCTCGCGCAGCGGCGCGCCCATGATCGCCCCGCCCCCGCCGCTGCCAAGGTCGCCCTGTTCGCCGAGCACTTCCGCGGGCAGCAGGTCGAGATCGATCCGCCCGATCCGGTCGCCCGGCGCGAGGATGATCGTCCGCTCCACCACGTTGCGGAGCTGACGGACGTTGCCCGGCCAGTCGTACGACTGCAACGCGACCATCGCGTCGGCGGCGATCTCCGGCGTCGGCACGCGGCGTTCGGCGGCATAATGCGCCATGAAATGTTCGACCAGCGCGGGAATGTCTTCGCGCCGTTCGGCGAGCGGCGGCAGCACGACCGGGACGACATTGAGGCGATAATAGAGATCCTCGCGGAACCGGCCTTCGCTGATCTCGTGGGTCAGGTCGCGCGAGGTCGCCGAGACGACGCGGACGTCGACCTTGACGATGCGCGTGCCGCCGATGCGGCTGAAGCTCTGATCGGTCAGCACGCGCAGGATGCGCGCCTGCGTCGCGATCGGCATGTCCGCGATCTCGTCGAGGAACAAGGTCCCGCCATGCGCCTGTTCGAGCAGGCCGGGACGGATCAGGTCCCCGCCCTCCTCGACGCCGAACAGCTCCTCCTCGACGCGCTCGGGCGTCATCCGCGCCGCGCTGACGATGACGAACGGCGCCTGCGCGCGGTTGCTCCAGCCGTGCAGCAGCCGGGCAGCGACCTCCTTGCCGACCCCGGCCGGCCCCATGATGAGGACGCGGCTGCCGGTCGCGGCGACGCGCTTCAGCGTCGCGCGCACGCCATTGATCGCACCCGAACTGCCGGTGAGATCGCTCTCCCGCCCTGCCGAGACGCGCAGGCTGGCGACCTCGCGACGCAAGCGCTCGGTCTCGGTCGCACGGGCGACGAGCAGCAACAGCCGCTCCGCCTCGAACGGCTTTTCGATGAAGTCGCTGGCGCCGCGGCGGATCGCGGCGACGGCGGTATCGAGATTGCCGTGGCCCGAAATGACCAGCACCGGGATCGACGGATCGCGCCGTTTGATCTCGTCGAGCAGCTCAAGCCCGTCGAGCCGTGATCCCTGCAACCAGACGTCGAGCAGCACCAGCGACGGCCGGCGGGTGGCGATCGCCTCCAGCGTCGCGTCGCTGTTCGCGGCGGAGCGGGTGTCATAGCCTTCGTCTTCGAGGACGCCGGCGACGAGTTCGCGGATATCGTGTTCGTCATCGACGACGAGGATGTCGAGCGGCATAGTTAATTCCGATTACGAGTAAGGGCGGCGAGCTGGCCGTCGCCGGCGGGCTCGGGCGCGGCGGCCCCCTGGTCGAGGGCGGCGAGAGCGGCGGCGTCGAAGGTCATGCGGACGATGGTGCCGCCGCCGTCGCGGTCGGCGAAGGTCATCATGCCGTGATGCTCCTCGACGATCTTCTTGACGATCGCGAGGCCGAGCCCGGTGCCCCGTGCGCGTGTCGTCATATAGGGTTCGACGATCCGGTCGCGATCGGGCGGCAGTCCGACGCCGGTGTCGGCGACCTCCACGATCATCACCGCATCCTCCTCGGCAACGCGCATCGTCACGCTGCCGCCCGCATCGCCCTTGCTTTCGATCGCCTCGACCGCATTCTTGACGATGTTGGTGAAGGCCTGCCCGAGCTGCCGCCGGTCGCAGACCAGCGCGGGCGCCGGCAGGCTGTGATCGAGCGTGAAGCGGATCGACGGATGCGCGACCTCGTGCAGGAACAATGCTTGTCGGGCGATGTCGACCAGCGACTCTTCGCGGAACACCGGCTTGGGCATGCGCGCGAAGGAGCTGAACTCGTCGACCATCCGGCGCAGGTCGCCGACCTGGCGAACGATCGTGTCGGTCAGCCGCGCGAAGGTCGTGTCCTCGGGGTCGATCTTGCTGCCGTAGCGGCGCTGGAGCCGCTCGGCGGCGAGCTGGATCGGGGTGAGCGGGTTCTTGATCTCATGCGCGATCCGGCGCGCGACGTCGGACCAGGCGGCGCGGCGCTGGTCGAGCAGCTGCTGCGTGATGTCGTCGAAGGTCAGGATCGGCCCGGCGTCGGTCCGCGCGATCCGCACGGCAAGCGTCCGCGTGTCGCCGCTGCGGATGACCTGGACGATCGCCTCGCGCATGTCGCCGTCGACCAGTTCGGCGAGCTCGGGCGCGATCCTGCTAAGCGGGCGGCCGATCAGACCATCGGCGCCAGTGCCGATCAATTCGGTCGCCGAGCGGTTGGCGATGCGGATCGTGCCGTCTTCGGCGGTGGCGATGACACCGGCGGAAACCCCGGCCATCACCGCCTCGATCAGCGCACGGCGATTGTCGAGCTGATCATTGGCGCTGACCAGGGCGCTGTTCTGCTCCTGCAGTCGACCGGTCATTTGGTTGAAGGCATTGGCGAGCGTGCCGACCTCGTCCTTGCGGCGCGGATCGGGGACGCGCGCGGTGAGATCGCCGGTGGCGACCTTACGCGCGGCGCCGACGAGCTCTGCGACCGGACGGACAAGGCGATCGGCGACAGCCAGCGCCGCCCAGACGGCGATACCGACGATCAGCAGTGAGACGATCAGCAAGGCCGCATTGAACTTGAGCTGGAGCGACCGGGACCGGCTTTGCAGCGCCTGATAGTCGCGGATGATCGCGTCGCCGCGGCGCAGCTGGCTGGCAAGCTGCGGATCGAAGATGCGCGCCGAATAGAGATAGGCGCCTTTGCCGTAAGCGATCGGCACGACCACACCGATCCGGTCGTCGCTGCGGATGACGACGAAGCCGGCGCCGGTGTCGAGCGCCTGTTCCACCGCCGGGGTGACGAGGTTCCGCAGCGGCTTGCCATAGGGGTTGAGCACGATCAGCGGATCGGACTCGCCGCGGCGGATGATCATCGCCTCCGATTGTTCACGGCGATAGGTCTGGATCAGGAGCGCCTGCTGAAAATAGGCGCTGTCGATCGCATGACCCTGCAAATCGACGGCGAGGTCGCCGCTCATCGCCTGGACCTGCGAGATGACGCGATTGGCCTCGCGCTGATAGTTCTCGCCGACCAGGGTCCGCGCATTCTCGATCATGCCGCTCGCGCGATCGGACGACCAGAATTCGACGCCGATCTGGAACAGCAGGGAGGCGAAGATGGTGACGAGCAATGCCGGTACCGCGGCGATGATCGAGAAGATGGCGACGAGGCGGACGTGCAGCACGCCCTCGCCCCCGACGAGCGACGCCGCGGCCCGCCGCCGCGCGATACGCCGCCCGACGAGCATCAGCAGCGCGATGCCCGGTACCAGATTGGCGACGAGCAGCGAGGCGATCGCCGGCGGTGACAGGGGCTGGGCCGGCTTGCTGCTGCCGGTGATGATGAAATAGGTCGCGGTCGCGATCGCTATGGCGAGCGCCAGCACCAACGCCTCGACGGCGGGCGTGATGCGCAGCCGGCGATCCGGGAGGGATTCGATCAGATCGGGCGTGACGGCCGCGTTCATTGTCGCCATCGTACAACGTGGATTGTTGCACGGAAACCACATAATTTGGCGTTGCCGGTGGTTTGTGGTGACACCGGGACGAACGACGCTAGCGGCCGGCCCCGCCGCCCCTCATTCGTCGGTGCGTGTGCTGATCCCGAGCGTGTCGAGCCGCTTGCGCAGCGTGTTGCGGTTTAGGCCGAGCGCACGCGCTGCACGGAGCTGGTTGCCGCCGTGACGGGCGAGCATCACGGCGATGAGCGGTCGCTCGACCTCGCCGATGACGCGATCGTACAGGCTGCCGTCGTCTAGCGCGTCGGGGCGCTCGCGCGCGATCCGCTCGACGAGATGGCGGACCGCCTCGGCGATGCCCGGATCGGCCGCCTCCCCCGCGCCGCCCGGCGCACCGAGCAGATCGCGGATCGTCGCCGCGTCGATCAGCTCGTCGCGGGCGAGCACCGCCAGGCGCCGCATCAAATTCTCCAGCTCGCGGACATTGCCCGGCCAGTCGTGCGCGGTCAGCGCCGCCTGCGCCGCATCGCTGAGCTGGCGCCGCGGCAGTCCCTGCGCCGCGGCGCTCTCTAGGAAGTGGCGGGCGAGCAGCGGGATGTCCTGCCGCCGTTCGCGCAGCGCGGGCAGCGCGATCGGCACGACGTTGAGGCGGTAGAACAGATCCTCGCGGAACTGGCCCGACGCGACCTGCGTCGTCAGATCGCGGTTGGTCGCCGCGACGACGCGGACATCGGCACGCATCGCCCGCGCACCGCCGACCGTGGTGAATTCACCCGACTGGAGCACGCGCAGCAGCCGCGTCTGTGCCTCCATCGGCATGTCGCCGATCTCGTCGAGGAACAGGGTGCCGCCGGCCGCCTGTTCGAACCGGCCGGCATTGCGCACCGCGGCGCCGGTGAAGGCGCCGCGCTCATGGCCGAAAAGCTCCGCCTCAATCAGCTCACGGGGAATCGCGGCCATGTTGATTGCAACGAACGGCGCCGCCCGCCGCGCGCCGAGATCGTGGATCGCGCGGGCGACCAATTCCTTGCCGGTGCCCGACTCGCCGGAGATCAGCACGGTCAGATCGTTCGAGAGCACCCGCGCGATGATGCGGTAGACGTCCTGCATCGCCGGCGAGCGACCGATCAGCGGCAAGGCGGGGTCCTCCCCCGCCTCGGGCTGCGGCATCACCGCGCCGCGCGCCAGCGCGCCGGCGACCGCGCGGGTCAGATCGTCGAGGTCGAAGGGCTTGGGGAGATATTCATAAGCCCCGACCTCGGCCGCACGCACCGCCGTGGTCAGCGTGTTCTGCGCCGACAGGATGATCACCGGCAATTGCGGCAGGCGCTCGCCGATCTCCTGCGCACGGGCGATGCCGTCGCCGTCGGGCAAAATGACATCGGTGATCAGCACGTCCGGCACGCGGGTGGCGAGCATCCGGTCGAGCTGCGCCAGCGTCTCGGCGGTCTGGACGTCATGACCGGCCCGGCGCAGCGCCTGCGCGACGACGGTGCGGATCGCGGCATCATCGTCGACGACGAGGACACGGCTCACAGCGTCGCTCGCGGCAGCAGGAGGCGCAACGTCGTCATTTCGGGGGTTCCTTCGCGGGCATATTGGACGATGCCGCCCATGTCGCGCATCAGCTTGTCGACCAGGGCGAGGCCGAGCCCCTGCCCCTCCGGCCGTCCCGAGACAAAGGCCTCGAACAGATGGTCGGCGATGTCGGCCGGCGCACCCGGGCCATTGTCGGTCACGCAGATCTCGATCGGCAACGGCGTGCGCGGTCGGCCCGCGGCGGCGGCGACCGACATGCCGTGACGATAGGCCGTCGTGATCAGGATGCGCGGGTTGCGCTCGGCCCGGCACGCCTCCACCGCATTCTTGAGCAGGTTGATGAGGATCTGGAGGAGCGCATCGCGGTTGATCGCCGCATCGGGCAGCGACGGATCGAACCGTTCCTCGATCGTCACGCCGCGACCAAAACCGGCGAGCGCAAGCCGGCGGGCATGGCCGAGCAACGGGTAGATATTCTCGCCATGGATCGGCAGCGGGCGGGTGTCGCTGAAATCCTGCATCCGGTCGATCAGCGCGGCGATGCGATCGACCTCGGTGACGATCAGCGTGGTGAGTTCGCCGGTGCCGAGCAATTGCGCCGCGCCGCGGATGCCCGACAGCGGGTTCTTGATCTCATGGGCGAGCATCGCCGCAGCGCCGCTCGCCGCGCGCGCCCCGCCGCCGGACTGGGCGAGCCCGCGGGTGGTCGCCGCGCTGTGCAGGGTAATGGCGCGCCAGCCGGGATGATCGGACACGGCCGCCTCGACGAAGTCGACGCGGATCTTGGGGCCGTGCGGCGTCGCGATCTCGGCGTCATAATAAGCGAAGCCGCCCTCGCGGCGATCGTCGGCAGCCGGCGGCGGCAGGATCGCGGCGAGCGGCTGGCCGCGCATCACCCGCTCGGACAGGTTGAGCAATTGCTCTGCGAAGGCATTGGCATGGGCGATGCGATCGTCCGGATCGATGACGATCACCGCGACCGGCAGCGCACCGAACAGCTCGGCGAAACCGGGGCGACCCGAGGCATAGCCGCTGTGCGGCGTCATCACGCGGTCAGGCAGCCTGCGCGATCGGCTGGTCGCGGAGCGGCGCGTAGAAGTCGGCGAGCATCCGCTTGACCACCGCCGCATCGGGCTGCTGATTGACCGTATTGCGGAACTCGGCCGATCCGGTCAGCCCCTTGGTGTACCAGCCGATATGCTTGCGGGCCATGTTGACGCCGGTGACGCTGCCGTAATGATCGAGCATCGTGTCATAATGTTCGCTGATGACGCGATATTGCTCGTCGAGTGAGGGATCGGCGCGACGCGTGCCGGTGGCGAGATATTCCATCACCTGACCGAGCAGCCACGGTCGGCCATACGCGCCGCGGCCGATCATGATGCCGTCCGCACCCGATTGGTCGAGCGCGGCGACCGCATCTTCGATCGAGCAGATATCGCCATTGGCGATCACCGGGATGCTGACCGCATCCTTGACGGTGCGGATGAAGCGCCAGTCGGCGCTGCCCTTGTACATCTGGTTGCGGGTGCGGCCGTGGACGGTGATGAGCTGGACGCCGAGATCCTGTGCGATCCGGGACAGCTCGGGCGCGTTGAGGCTGTCGAGGTCCCAGCCCATCCGCATCTTGAGCGTCACCGGCGCCTTGACCGCCTTGACTACCGCGTCGACCAGCTGCGCGGCGAGCGTAGGGTCGCGCATCAGCGCCGACCCCGCGTCGCCATTGGTGACCTTGCGCACCGGGCAGCCCATGTTGATGTCGATGATCGCCGCGCCGCGATCCTCGGCGAGCTTCGCCGCCTCCGCCATCTCATAGGGGGTGCAGCCGACCAGCTGCATCGACACCGGCTCTTCGGACAGATGCCAGGCCGCTTTCTGGATCGACTGGCGCGTCTCGCGGATCGCCGCCTGGCTGGCGATCATCTCGGTAACATTGAGGCCGGAGCCGAAGCGCCGGACGAGCGTGCGGAACGGCATATCGGTGACGCCGGTCATCGGCGCCAGGATGACGGGGGTGTCGATCCGCACGGGACCGATCTGGATGGGCGAAAGAGCTGCCATGATCTGCCTGAAAAACAGGCATCGCCCTAGCGACTTGCCGCGGTGCTGGCAAGGTCGCGGGCGGCGGGCTAGGATGGGGCGATGACCGAACGAGCTTATACGACGGCGCTGATCGTGGCGGCGGGCAGCGGCGTGCGCGCCGGCGGGGCCTTGCCCAAACAATATGCCACGATCGCCGGCAAGCCGCTGATCGCCCATGCCTACACCGCCTTCGCCGACCATCCCGCAATCGATCGGGTGGTGGTGGTGATCGCCCCCGGCGCCGAGCCGCTGGCGCAGGCGGCGCTGGGCGCGGTGCCGCTGGTGACGGGCGGCGCGTCGCGGCGCGAGTCGGTGGCGAAGGGCCTTGCCGCGGTCACCGGCGCGCGGGTGCTGGTGCATGATGCGGCAAGGCCGTTCGTGCCCGCCGCGGTGATCGATCGGGTCGTCGCCGCGCTCGATGCGGCGGACGGTGTCATCCCGGCGATCGCCGTGGCGGACACGTTGGTGCGCGACGGCACGGTGGTGCCGCGCGACGGCCTGTCGCGCGTGCAGACGCCGCAAGGCTTCCGCACGGAAGCGCTGCGCGCCGCGCATGCGGCCTGGCCCGCCGACGACGAGGCGACCGACGATGCGCAAATGGTGCAGCGACTTGGCGGCAGCGTCGCTTTGGTGCAGGGCGATGCGATGCTCGACAAGGTAACGCATCCGGAAGATTTCGCCGCCGCCGAGGCGCGCGTGCAATGGGAGTCACGCAGCGCCTCCGGCTTCGACGTGCATCGGCTCGAGGCCGGTGAGCAACTCTGGCTCGGCGGCGTGCTGATCCCACACGACAAGGGCCTCTCGGGTCATAGCGACGCGGATGTCGCGCTGCATGCCCTGACCGATGCGCTGCTCGGCACGATCGCCGCGGGCGATATCGGCACCCACTTCCCGCCCTCCGATCCCCAATGGAAGGGGGCCGATTCGGCGCAATTCCTCCAACATGCCGCGACGCTGATCGCGGAGCGCCGCGGGCGCATCGACTTCGTCGACCTGACGCTGATCTGCGAGGCGCCGAAGATCGGGCCGCACCGCGCGGCGATGCGGGAGCGGATCGCGGCGCTGCTCGACCTGTCGACCGACCGGGTGAGCATCAAGGCGACGACGACCGAACGGCTCGGCTTCACCGGCCGCGGCGAAGGCATTGCCGCACAGGCGGTCGTCACCGTGAGCCTGCCGCGATGAGGGCGCTGCTCGCCACCGTCGGCCTGCTCGCCGCCTCCTCCGCCGAGGCGCAGACCCGGTGCATTACGACACCCGAGGCGGAGGCGATGACGCTCGTCGCCCTGCCCGACATCATCCAGCAGACCGGGATCATCTGCGCGACGCGCCTGCCGTCGTCGAGCCTGATCCGCCGCACCGACAGCCAATTCCTCGGCCGCTATCAGGCGGCGGCGGATCGCGCCTGGCCGGACGCGCGGGCGGCGATCGTCAAATTGTCCGATCCGATGATCGATTCGCTGCTCCAGTCGGAGTTCGCCCGCCCGTTGCTCACGGCGGCGCTCGCGCCCTTGCTGGTCGGGCGGATCAACCCGGCCGATTGCGGCACGATCGACCGTTTCGTGACGCCGCTCGCGCCGCTGCCGCCGCAGAATACCGCGGCGGTGATCGTCACCACCCTGCGCTATTTCAAGGAGCAGAAGGCCAGAGGCAAGGCGAGCGCGGTGCCCGACCTGCCGCTCTGCCCGGAGGGTTCGCGCTGATGGATACGCTGCTACCCCGTGAATTGATCGACGCCGCCACGCGCGTCGTCGAGGCGAACCGCGCCGCGGGCCGCACCGTCGCGCTCGCCGAAAGCTGCACCGGCGGGCTGGTCGCCGCGGCGATCACCGAAGTGCCGGGCGCGTCCGACGTGTTCGGCGCCGGCTTCGTCACCTATTCGAACGACGCCAAGATGAAGCTGCTCAAGGTCAACAGCGACGTGCTGGAGACGTTCGGCGCGGTGTCGATCGCGGTGGCGTGGAGCATGGCGCAGGGCGCACTCGCCAACAGCGGCGCCGATGTCGCGGTGGCGATCACCGGCGTCGCCGGGCCGGGCGGCGGATCGGTCAAGAAGCCGGTCGGCACCGTCGTCTTCGCACGAGCGGAGAAGGGCGGCGATCCGTCGGACGTCCATGCCGACCGCAAGGCGTTCGGCGACCTCGGCCGCGGCGGCATCCGGCTTCAAGCGGCGCTGGTCGCGCTCGAGTTGCTGTTGCCGTAAAGCACTTTGGCGCGATCCTCGAACGCGCCGATCATCCGCCGCAACGCCACGCCGAACACCTGGCCGGCGAGCATCTCGAACATCCGGTTCTTGAACTGGAAGTCGACCGCGAAATCGACTGCGCAGCCGCCCCCTTCCGCGCGGAAGCGCCAGTCGTTGTGCAGATATTTGAGCGGCCCGTCGATATATTCGACATGGACGCTGTCGGGCCGCACCTTCTCCACCTTCGAGGTGAACGTCTCGCGCAACCCCTTGAAGCCGACGATCATGTCGGCGAGCGTCGCGGTGTCGCTGTCCTGGCGGACCCGCATCGCGCTGACCCAGGGCAGGAACTCCGGATAGCGCTTCACGTCGGCGACCATGTCGAACATCTGCTCGGGCGTGTACGGCAGATGCCGGGTCTCGGCGTGTTTAGGCACGTTCGAGCGTCTTCCCGGCGAGCTTGGCGGCGCGGGCATCGCGCATCTTGGCGAAATCGTCGCCGGCATGATAGCTCGACCGGGTCAGCGGCGACGAGGCGACGAGCAGGAAGCCCTTGGCGCGCGCGATCGCGGCATAGCTGTCGAACGCCTTGGGCGTGACGAACTCCGCCACCTTGGCATGGCGCGGCGTCGGCTGGAGATATTGCCCCATCGTCAGGAAGTCGATGTCCGCCGAGCGCATGTCGTCCATCACCTGATGCACTTCCAGCCGCTGCTCGCCGAGGCCGAGCATCACGCCCGACTTGGTGAAGATCGACGGATCGAGCTTCTTGACGCTCTCCAGCAGGCGGATCGAGGCATAGTAACGCGCGCCGGGACGGATCGTCGGATAGAGGCGCGGCACGGTTTCGAGATTGTGGTTGTAGACATCGGGGCGCGCGGCGACGATCGCCTCGACCGCGGCTTCGTGCTTGTTGCGGAAATCCGGGGTGAGGATCTCGATCGTCGTGCGCGGATTGGCGCGGCGGATCGCCTCGATCACCTTGACGAACTGCTGGGCACCGCCGTCCGGCAGATCGTCACGATCGACCGAGGTGACGACGATATGCTCCAGCCCCATCTGCGCCGCGGCGTCGGCGACGTTGTTGGGTTCCATCGGATCGACCGCGCGCGGCATGCCGGTCTTGACGTTGCAGAAGGCGCAGGCCCGGGTGCAGGTGTCGCCGAGGATCATCACCGTCGCATGTTTCTTCGACCAGCATTCGCCGATGTTCGGACACGCCGCCTCCTCGCAGACGGTGGTCAGGCTCTTCGACCGCATCAGTTCGCGCGTCGCGGCGAAGCCGGCGCTGGTCGGCGCCTTGACGCGGATCCAGTCGGGCTTGCGCTGGCGTTCCGGACGGGCGAGCGGAGTCATCTCGTTCATGATCCGCGAGATAGCGACTCCACGGTTTGTGAACAACCATCATGCCGTTTGTGAAGAAGCTTTGCCCGCCTGCCATAGCCGGCACACACCGGATAAATGTGCGTTATAGCTGCCGAAACGGACGCTAATTGGAGGTACAATGACCGACTTCGCCGACATGGTCCAAGGCTATCGCCGGTTCCGCGACAAGGGCTGGACCGAGCAGCGCGAGCGTTGGAGCCAGCTAAGCCAGGGACAGGATCCCAAGGTGATGGTGATCGCCTGTTCGGACAGCCGCGTCGATCCGATGCAGATCTTCGACGTCGCGCCGGGCGAGATCTTCACCGTGCGCAACGTCGCCAATCTCGTCCCGCCGTTCGAAACGAACAAGGGTTTCCACGGCGTCTCCGCCGCGGTGGAGTTCGCGGTGACGCAGCTCGAGGTGCCCGAGGTGGTGGTGATGGGCCACGCCTCGTGCGGTGGCTGCGCCGCGGCACTGTCGGGCGGTTTTGCCGGGCGCGAGAAGGGCAACGGCGGCTTCATTTCCGACTGGGTCGGTCTGCTCGACGAGGCTCGCGACAAGGTGAAGGCCGAATTCGGCGAAGGCGCTGAGGCGAAGCGCGAGCTGGAGCACGAGGCGGTGCGGGTCAGTCTCGCCAACCTGCGCACCTTCCCCTTCGTCGCCGAGCGCGAGGCTGCGGGCAAGCTCAAGCTCCGCGGCGCCTATTTCGCGATCGCGGACGGCGTGCTGCACGTGATGGATGACGGCGGGGTCTTCGCTCCGGCGTGATCAAAGCCGGCGGCGCTCCGCAGGGGCGCCGCCGTTCACGATCTCAGCCGATGTCCCGCGCATAGACGACATCGTCGTGCAAGGTAGCGCCGACCTGATATTGGCGCCGACCCGCCAGCGCGAAGCCCTGGCGTTCGTAGAACAGTCGTGCGCGCCTATTGCCGCCATAGACTCCGAGCAGCATGCGGGTCGCGCTCAGCGCCCGTGCGTCCTCGACTGCCCGCGCCATCAGCAACGCGCCCAGCCCCGTGCCGCTCGCGACGGGCAAGGTGTAGATACGGCGGAGTTCGATATCGTGCGGTCCTGCCGGGATCGGCAGATCGGGGGCAGTCAGCATCGTATAGCCGACTGGCGCGGCGCCGTCGGGATGTTCGGCGAGCGTCACGACGCTCGCCGGGTCGGCGATCCAGCGTCTGAACGCCTCGACCGAGCTGTTCTTCGCGACATGGGCGACGATGTCCGCCCCGTCGAGGATGCCGGCGAAGGTCGCGAGGAAGCTCGCGCCCGCCACCAGCGCGACCGCGGGCGCATCCGCGGGGGACGCGCGCCGCAGCCGCCAGTGCATCAGCCGACGATCTCTTCGGGCTTGAAGAAATAGGCGATCTCGATCTCGGCATTCTCGTCCGAATCCGAACCGTGAACGGTATTCGCCTCGATCGATTCGGCGAGTTCCTTGCGGATCGTGCCCGGCTCGGCATTCGCCGGGTTGGTCGTGCCCATGATGTCGCGATTGCGCTGCATCGCATTCTCGCCCTCGAGCACCTGGACGACGACCGGGCCGGAGATCATGAAGCTGACCAGATCGTTGAAGAACGGACGCTCGCGGTGCACGGCGTAAAAGCCCTCGGCCTGCTCGCGCGTCATCTGGATGCGCTTCGACGCGACGACGCGCAGGCCGGCCTCTTCGAGCATCTTGGTGACGGCGCCGGTCAGGTTGCGGCGGGTGGCATCGGGCTTGATGATCGAAAAGGTACGGTTCGCGGCCATGATGGTCACGGGCTCCTGTCTTGGGCAATCGTGGAAGTCGCGGAGCCCTAGTCGCGGGGCGGCCTGTTTGCAACCGGTTCGGCTCGGGCGGTCCGGCTCAGGCGGCCTGCTCCCAGCGGCCGGCGTCATTCTGCTTCCAATATCGCCGCTCGATCCCGTCGCGGCCGCCGAGCGCGCGCCACGCCTCGCGCGCGCTGCGGATATGTTCGTCCTCGAAGAAGTGGAAGGCACGATCGAAGTCGAGCGCTGCCTCCCGCCATTCGCCGTCGACCAACGCGACGTGGCGCGCGGCATTGGCCGCCACCACGTCGTCGGCGATCAGGATCGGCTGGCGCGTGTCATCCCCCGCCCCGATCTGGGCATGCGGCAGGAAACTGTCGGCGCGATAGCTCCACAGCAGCCGGTCGATGCCGGCACGCTGCTCCGCCTGCGCGCTGACGATGAGCAACCGCTGGCCGCCCTCCACCACCTTCGCCGCAATCTGTGGCAACGCCCGATCGAGCGGGGTCGCGGTAAGGTGGTAGAAATCGACCTGCATGGGCGAGCCTCAGCCCTCGAAACGATCGGCGATGACGCGATCGAGCAGCCGCACGCCGTAACCGGTCGCGCCCTTGTCGTAGGTCGCGCCCGCCTTGTCGCTCCACACCATGCCGGCGATGTCGAGATGCGCCCAGGCGACGCCCTCGTCGACGAAGCGCTGGATGAACTGCGCCGCGGTGATCGAGCCGGCGCCCCGCGGACCGACGTTCTTCATGTCGGCGATCGGCGAATCGATCAGCTTGTTGTACGTGTCCGACAGCGGGAAGCGCCACAATTTGTCGCCCGTCGCCAGTCCCGCGGCGAGCAGCGCATCGGCCAGGCCGTCGTCATTGGCGAACAGGCCGCCATATTCGTTGCCGAGGCTGACGATCATCGCCCCCGTCAGCGTCGCCAGATCGATGATCGCCTTCGGGCGGAAGGTCGCCTGCGTCCAGGTGATCGCGTCGGCAAGCACCAGCCGCCCCTCCGCGTCGGTATTGAGGATCTCGATCGTCTGCCCCGACATCGAGGTGACGACGTCGCCCGGACGCTGTGCATTGCCATCGGGCATATTCTCGACCAGCCCCATCACGCCGACGACATTGACCTTCGCCTTACGCGCGGCGAGCGCCTTCATCGTCCCCGCGACCGCGCCGGCACCGCCCATGTCCCACTTCATGTCCTCCATGCCCGCGCCGGGCTTGAGGGAGATGCCCCCGGTATCGAAGGTGACGCCCTTGCCGACCAGCGCCACCGCCGGATCGCCCTCGCCGGCACCGTTCCAGCGGAGCGCGAGGATGCGGGCCTCCCGCACCGACCCCTGGCTGACGCCGAGCAGGGCGCCCATGCCGTGCTGCGCCATCTCCGCCTCGTCGACGGTGATGATCTCGAGGCCGAGGCCCTCGACGCTGGCGCGCACCTGTTCGACGAAGCTTTCGGGATAGAGGATGTTCGGCGGCGCCGCGACGAGGTTGCGGGTCAGCGTCAGCCCTTCGGTGACGGCCTGCTGCGCGCTCCACGCCGCTTCGGTGCCATCGGGTGCGCCGACGATCGTCAGCCGGGTCAGCGTCGGCTTCTGCTTCTCGGGCAGCTTGGTGCGATATTGGTCGAAGCGCCAGGCGCGCTGCGCGGCGGCGGCGGCGAAGCGCGCGACCGCCTTGGCGGTCGGGCTGACCGAGGCGAGATCAGCGGTCAGTTCGGTCGCGCCCGAGGTGAGCAGCTTGGCGGTCAACGCCCCGCCGGCCTTCTCCCAATCCGCCTCGCTGCCGCTGCCGACGCCGACGAGCAGCACGCGGCGGTGGGTATCGCCCTCGCCGACGAACAGGTCGACGATCGCGCCGGCCTCGCCGTCGAAGCGCGCCGCCTGTGCCGCGGCGCTGGCCAGCGCCTGATGCCCCTCGCCCAGCCCCGCCCAGCTGCCGCGGCCGGCGAGGTCCTTCTCCACCGGCAGCGCGGTGATGGCGGCGGTGGAACGATCGGACGAGAAGGCAATCTGCATAACGGAACACTTCCTGGCACTGACAATAGGCGCATGATCTAAGGTCGCGGTGCGACGAGCACAACGATTGCAGCGCCGTGCGGGTGATGCGATAGGCGGTCCGCGGCTCCGGCGTCGTTCAGGGCGACGCCGGCCACGCCGAAAGGGTATTCGGATTATCGTGTTGCGTTTCGACCTTATGGCCGGCTGTGCGCTCGCCGCCGCGCTATTCGCTACGCCGGCAGGCGCACAGGACCTGCAGGATCGTCCGGTCGCGCCGCCGCCGGCCAACGATCCCGCGCTGGCGACGCCGGCGACGGCGGACCAGGTGCAGTTCAGCGCCGGCAGCCTCGACTATGACAGCAACGCCGATATCGTCACCGCGCTCGACGAGGTGCGGATGTTCCGGCAGGGCGACCGGCTGCGCGCCGACAAGGTCGTCTGGAACCGCAAGACCGGCAGGGTCGTCGCGACCGGCAATATCGCCGTCACCAATCCCCAAGGCGACGTCGCCTACGGTGATTCGATTGAGCTGACCGACTCGCTGAAAGACGGCGTCGTCCAGAACATGCTCGTCGTGCTCGAACAGGGCGGGCGGATGGCGGCGGAGCGCGGCACGCGCCGCACCGACGGCTCGATGCAGCTCGACAAGGCGGCCTACACCCCCTGCGCGGTGCAGACGTCCGAAGGCTGTCCCAAGACCCCGTCGTGGCAGATCACCGCCGTCCGCATCCTCTACCGCCCGGATCGCGAGCGGGTCTATTTCGGCGGCGGGCAATTCCATCTGTTCGGCCTGCCGGCGGTGCCGCTGCCCGCCTTTTCGATGCCGACCGGGGGCGGCTCGGAAAGCGGGCTGCTCGCGCCCGACCTGCAGCTCGACCGGGTCAACGGCCTCGAACTGGTGACGCCTTATTATTTTCGGCTGGCGCCCAACAAGGGGCTGACCCTCACCCCGCATATCTTCTCGGCGGTGCTGCCGATGATGCAGGCGCGCTACGAGGCGCTCAGCACCAAGGGCGCATTCCAGGTCACCGGATATCTGACCGAAAGCCGCCGCAGCGACGATCTCAACACGACGACGCCGACCGATACCGAGCGCGCGTTCCGCGGCTATATCGACGGCATCGCACGCTATCAGCTCGATCCCTATTGGAGCATCAGCGGCTCAGCGCGCATCGCCAGCGATCGCACCTTCCTGCGCCGCTACGATATCTCGCGCGACGACCGGCTGCGCACCACCGCATCGCTCGAGCGGATCGATCCCAACACCTATTTCGCGCTGACCGGCTGGTATATCCAGACGCTGCGCGTCAACGACCCGCAGGGGACACAGCCGATCGCCTTGCCCGAGATCGACTTCCGCAAGCGCATCGATCTCGGCGGCGGCAAGCTGCAGTTGCAGGCCAATTCGCTCGCGATCACCCGTACGGAGGGGCAGGATACGCAGCGCGCCTTCGTCGCCGCGCAATGGGACCTGCGCCGCCTGACCAATTGGGGCCAGGAGGTGACGTTCACTGCTTATGGCCGTGCCGACGCCTATAACACGCACGATTCGATGCTCACCACGGTGGCGAGCTACCGCGGCCTCGACGGCTTCCAGACCCGCGCGATCGGTGCGCTCGCGGTCGACGTCAAATGGCCGTTCATCGGCGAGTTTCTCGGCGGCACGCAGCGGTTGACGCCGCGGGTGCAGCTCGTCGCCACGCCCAAGACCAACAATCTTGACATCCCCAACGAGGATGCGCGCGCGGTCGACCTCGAGGATTCGAACCTCTTCGCGCTCAACCGCTTCGCCGGATACGACCGGTGGGAGGACAGCAGCCGCGTCACCTATGGCGCGGAATGGGCGGTGGCGGTGCCCGGCATCACCTTCAACACGGTGATCGGCCAGAGCTATCGCCTGTCCGAACGGCCGACGATCCTGCCGGTCGGTACCGGGCTCAGCGACCGGTTCTCCGACATCGTCGGTCGATCGACGCTGCGGGTGCGCGACTTCGTGTCGATCATCCACCGTTACCGGCTGGACAAGGACAGTTTCGCGGTGCGCCGCAACGAGGTCGACGCGACGGTCGGTTCGAGCCAGACCTATGTGCTCGCCGGCTATCTGCGCCTCAATCGCAACATCTTCCCCGCGATCGAGGACCTTCAGGATCGCGAGGAGGTGCGGCTCGCGGGGCGCGTCCAGTTCGCGCGCTTCTGGTCGGCGTTCGGGTCGACGGTGATCGACCTGACCGAGCGCAGCGAAGATCCCCTGTCGCTCGCCGATGGCTTCGAACCGATCCGCCATCGCCTCGGCGTGCAATATGAGGACGATTGCCTGCGGCTCGGCTTCACCTGGCGGCGCGATTATCAGGACACCGGCGACGCCCGCTCGGGCAACAGCTTCCTGTTGACGCTGGCGTTGACCAACCTCGGCCGCTAAGCCGCAGTTCAGCTCGATCGGGCCATAGCCGGGAACAGGCGTCGCGAGACAGGCGACGCCGCGCTTTGGGATAACGGAAGAACGTGAAGCAGATCACAGGACGCAGCGCCCGCCTCGGTCGCACCATCAGCTGGCTCGCGCTGGCGGCGATCGCCAGCGGCGCGGTCGCGCAGACCGTCGCCGATCAGCAGGTGCCCGAAACGAACCTCAACATTCCGGCCAATCTCCAGATCTTCGGCAAGCTCGATCCGAACATCCGCAAGCCGACCGCGATCGTCAACGATACGGTCATCACCGGCACCGATGTCGATCAGCGGCTCGCGCTGACGGTCTTCAACAACGGCGGCCGTGGCCCCGCCCCCGAGCAGATCGACGAGTTCAAGCTCCAGATCCTGCGCCAGCTGATCGACGAGACGCTCGAGATCCAGGAGGCGAAGACCGCCGAGGTCACCGTCACCGCCGCCGAGCTCGACCAGAGCGAGGCGGGGCTCGCCAAGCGCTTCAACATGACCGTGCCGCAGCTGCGTGTCGCGCTGCGTAAGGCGGGTTCGTCCGAACGCTCGCTGCGTCGCGCGATCGAGGGCGAGCTGGCCTGGAACCGCTACCTGCGCCGCAAGATCGAGCCGTTCGTCAACGTCGGCGACGAAGAGGTCAGCGCGATCCAGAAGCGGATCGAGGCGGCGCGGGGCACCGAAGAATATAATCTGCGTGAGATCTATCTCAGCGCCAACGACGCCAACCGCAACGAGGTGTTCGCCAAGGCCAAGCAGATCATCGGCGAGATCCAGAAGGCGCAGCAGCCGTTCGAGCTGTTCGCGCGCAACTATTCGGAAGCGTCGACCCGCGGCGTCGGCGGCGATCTCGGCTGGATCCGGCTGGTGACGCTGCCGCAGCCGCTCGCCGATGCGGCGCAGCAGATGCAGGTCGGCCAGGTCGCCGGGCCGATCGAGACGCCGGGCGGCTTCTCGATCCTCTATCTCACCGACAAGCGCACGATCGGCGCCGCCGACCCGCGCGACGCGCGACTCAGCCTCAAACAGCTTACCGTCGCCTTCCCCGCCGGCACGACGCAGGCGCAGGCGCAGACCCGCGCCGCCACCTTCGCCAAGACGGTCCAGTCGATCCAGGGTTGCGGTACGGTCGAGAAGGTCGCCGCGACGATCGGCGCCGAGGTGGTCGACAATGATTCGGTCCGCATCCGCGACCTGCCGCCGCAGTTGCAGGAGATCCTGCTCAAGCTGCAGGTCGGTCAGGCGACACCGCCATTCGGCTCGCCGACCGAAGGCGTTCGCGCCCTCGTCCTGTGCGGTCGCGACGATCCGCAGCAATCGGCCGTGCCGGGTGCCGCGCAGATCCAGGGGCAGCTCGAACAACAGCGCGTCAATCTGCGCGCCCAGAGCAAGCTGCGCGATCTGCGCCGCGACGCGGTGATCGAGTATCGCTGAGATGAGCCAGCCGCCGCTCGCGATCGCCATGGGAGATCCCGCCGGGATCGGTCCCGAGATCATCGCCAAGAGCTGGGCGGTGCGCGGCTTGCGCAGCCTGCCGCACTTCGCGTTGGTCGGCGATCCCGCCGCCGTGCGCCGGGTATGGAACGGCCCGATCGAGACGATCGGGGCGATCGACGAGGCCGCGGCGGTGTTCGATCGCGCCTTGCCGGTGCTGGCGACGGGCAACGCCGGCGAAGTGATGCCCGGCTCACCCGAGGTCGGCGGGGCGCAGGCGGCATTGCAGGCGCTCGAACAATCGGTCGACCTGGTCCGGCAAGGCGCGGCGCGTGCGCTCGTCACCGGCCCGGTGTCCAAGGCGCAACTATACGGCATCGGCTTCAATCATCCCGGCCAGACCGAATTCGTCGCGGGCCGCTGCGGCGTCGCGGCGGAGGATGCGGTGATGATGCTCGCCGGGCCCAGCCTGCGCGTCGTGCCGATCACCGCGCATGTCCCCCTCGCGCAGGTGTCCTCGCTGCTCTCGGTCGAATTGATCGTCGCCAAGGGGCGCGCCACCGCGATCGGGCTGACGCGCGATTTCGGTATCGCCGCGCCGCGGCTCGTCTTCGCCGGGCTCAACCCGCATGCCGGCGAGGGCGGCGCGATCGGTCGCGAGGAGATTGACATTCTCGCGCCTGCGATCGCGCAGCTGCGTGCCGAGGGGATCGACGCGACCGGCCCGTTTGCGGCCGATACGCTGTTTCATGCCCGCGCCCGTGCCGGCTATGACGCGGTGCTGTGCTGCTACCACGATCAGGCGCTGGTGCCGATCAAGACGCTGCATTTCGACGAAGGCGTCAACATCACGCTCGGACTGCCGATCGTACGCACCTCGCCCGATCACGGCACCGCCTTCGCGCTCGCCGGCAAGGACCGGGCGCATCCCGGCGCGATGATCGCGGCGATCGCTCTGGCGGGCCAGGCGGCGGACCGCCGCGCCCGCGCATGAGCGATACCCCGGCGGGCGGCGCCCTGCCGCCGCTGCGCGAGGTGATCGCCCGCTACGGCCTCAATGCCAGCAAGGCACTCGGCCAGAACTTCCTCTTCGATGGCCAGTTGCTGCGCCGCATCGCGGCGGTGCCCGGCGATCTCGCCGGTGCCGAGGTGCTCGAGGTCGGCCCCGGCCCGGGCGGCCTGACCCGTGCCTTGCTCGCCGCGGGCGCGAGCGTGACCGCGATCGAGCGCGACCACCGCTGCATCCCCGCACTGGCCGAGCTGGGCGAGGCCTATCCGGGCAAGCTTCGGGTGATCGAGGCGGATGCGCTCACGATCGACGCGCCGTCGCTGTTCGCCGGGCGGCCGCATATCGTCTCCAACCTGCCCTATAATGTCGGCACCGCCTTGCTTGTCGGCTGGCTGACCGCCGACTGGCAGCCGTGGTGGCAGTCGTGCACGCTGATGTTCCAGAAGGAAGTCGCCGAGCGGATCGTCGCCTCGGCGGGGGACGATGCGTACGGCCGACTGGCGGTGCTCAGCCAGTGGCGGTCGAGCGCACGGATCGCGATGCCGGTGCATCGTTCCGCCTTCACGCCGCCACCCAAGGTGATGTCGGCGGTGGTCCATATCGTGCCCGAGGCCGCGCCCGAGGGAGTCGACGTCCGGGTTCTGGAGCGGCTCACCGCCGCCGCCTTCGGCCAGCGCCGCAAGATGCTGCGACAGAGCCTCAAGGGCGTGGCCGGTGCGCTGGCCGGGCTGGAGGCGATCGGTGTCGATCCGACGCGACGCGCGGAGACGGTCAGTGTCGCGGAGTTCGTGGAGCTGGCCCGCGTCGTCGGCGCCGGCTGAGCTTATTCCTTGTCCACCGCCGGCTTGGGATCGACCGAGGCGGTGGTGACCGGCGGCCCCTTGGCGATCACCGCGGCGAGCTGGTTCGCCTCGGGACAGCCCGCTTTGCACAGGGTGCGGATCTTGGCGAGGTTGGTGCGGGCGATCGCCACCGCGCCCTTGGCGACGAGCGCCTCGCCCTGCCCGCGCAGCGCGTCGATATCATTGGGTTCGAGTGTCAGCGCCTCGCGATACAGGCGGATCGCCTTGCCGGGGAGGCCGCGGGCCTCGGCGACCTCGCCGAGCGTGACGAACGCCTGCCGGTTGCGCGGATCGACCGCCACCGCGGTTTCGAGCAGGTCGGTCGCACCGTCGAGATTTCCCGCGGCGCGCGCCGCCCGCCCCTGCGCCAGCAATTGCAGCGAGCGCGCGTCGATCTGATCGTCAGGACGCTGGCCGCTGAGCGAGGTCGAGACGCAGACGACGGTCAGCGCGGCAGCAAGGGCGACGGACGTAACGCGCATGAAGGTCTCCACCGGGGGCATTGCCCGCAGGATTAGCAGGGGCGGATCAGCCGCGCGACAAAAAAGCCGTCGGTCGCGTCGCGCGCCGGGTCGAGCCGCACCCCCTGCCCGCGCAGGCTGCCGGCGGGCAGATCGAGCGGCTCTGCCCGCCAGTCGGGATGCGCGGCGAGGAAGGCCGCGACCTGATCGGCCCCCTCGACGTCGAGCAGCGAGCAGGTCACGTAGACCAGGCCGCCGCCCGGCCGGACCAGCGCTGCGCCGACGTCGAGCACATGGCGTTGCTGTGCGGTGAAGGCGGCGAGCCGCGCCGGCGTAAGCCGCCAGCGCGCCTCTGGATTGCGGCGCCAGGTGCCGGTGCCCGAACAGGGCGCGTCGATCAGTACCGCGTCGGCCTGCCCCTGCCAGTCGGCGAGCGCCTCCAGCTCGCGGCGCGGATCGAGCAGGCGCGTCGCGACGATGCCGACACCGGCGCGTTCGGCACGCGGCATCAGGCGCGACAGCCGGCCGCGATCGACGTCGGTGGCGAGGATTTGCCCGTCGTTCCGCATCGCGGCGGCGAGCGCGAGCGTCTTGCCGCCGCCGCCGGCGCAGAGATCGACGATCCGCTGGCCCGGCACCGCCTGCACCGCGAGGCTGACGATCTGGCTGCCCGCGTCCTGCACCTCCGCCTCGCCGTCGAGCGCATCGAGATTGGTGCCGGTCGGCAACCGCAGCGCATCGGGTAGTCCGACGATCGGCGTGCCGCCGAGCCGGGCGGCCAGCGCCGCGGGGTCGCTGCGCAAACGGTTGACGCGGATATCGAGGGGCGCGCGGTCGATCAGCGCGGCTTGCGCATCCGCGTCGATCCCGGAGGCGGCGAGCGCCTCGGCGAGCCATGCCGGCATGATGCCGCCGGTCGCCGCGTCTTCCCCCGCTGCGATCGGCGCAGGCGCATGCGTCGATCCGTCGAAGGTCGCGGCGACCGCCGCATCCTCCGCCGCGACCGCGAGCATCGCCGACCGACCCGAGGCGGGCACCTCGCCCGCGCGGCGGATTGCTGCATAGACGAGGTCGCGCACCGCCCGCCGGTCCTTCGATCCGGCGTAGCGGCGCGTTGCGAAATAGCGCGCTATCAGCGTGTCCGCCGCCGCGCCGCCACCGCGCGCGGCATCGATCACCGCATCGAGCAGCTCGATCGCGGCCTGGGTCCGGGCGCCGGGTGTCACTTAGCGGGTCGGGTAATTGGGAGCTTCCCGGGTGATGGTGACGTCGTGGACATGGCTTTCCTTGAGCCCCGCACCGGTGATCTGCACGAACTGCGCGCGCTGTTGCAGGTCCGGGATCGTCGCCGATCCGGTATAGCCCATCGCCGCCTTGATGCCGCCGACGAGCTGGTGGATCACGTCGCGCGCCGGCCCCTTATAGGCGACCTGCCCTTCGATCCCTTCGGGCACCAGCTTCATCTGATCCTTGATGTCGCCCTGGAAATAGCGATCCGCCGAGCCGCGGCCCATCGCCCCGACCGAGCCCATGCCGCGGTACGACTTATAGGCCCGGCCCTGGTACAGGAAGGTCTCGCCCGGCGCCTCCTCGGTGCCGGCGAGCAGCGAGCCGACCATGCAGGTCGAGGCGCCCGCGGCAAGCGCCTTGGCGAGATCGCCCGAGGTGCGCAGGCCGCCGTCGGCGATGACGGGGACGTTGTGCTTCGCGGCGGCTTCGGCGCAATCCATCACCGCGGTGAGCTGCGGCACACCGACGCCGGCGACGACGCGGGTGGTGCAGATCGAGCCCGGACCGATGCCGACCTTGATCCCGTCGGCGCCCGCGTCGATCAGCGCGCGCGTCGCCTCGCCGGTCGCGACGTTGCCGGCGACGACCTGCACCGAATTGGAGAGTTTCTTGACCCGCTCGACCGCGCGCGCGACGTCACGGTTGTGGCCGTGCGCGGTGTCGATGACGATGAGGTCGCATTCGGCGTCGACCAGCGCCTCGGTCCGCTCGAACCCCTTGTCGCCGACCGTCGTCGCCGAAGCGACGCGCAGGCGTCCGGAGGCGTCCTTGGTCGCGGTCGGATAGGTGACCGCTTTCTCGATGTCCTTGACAGTGATCAGGCCGACGCAGCGATAGGCGTCATCGACGACCAGCAATTTCTCGATCCGGCGCTGGTGGAGCAGGACGCGCGCCTCCTCCTGACCGACGTCGGTCGAGACGGTGGCGAGATTGTCGCGCGTCATCAGTTCGGCGACGGGCTGTTTGGGATCGCCGGCGAAGCGGACGTCGCGGTTGGTAAGGATGCCGACGAGCTTGCCGTCGTGCTCCACCACCGGGATACCGCTGATCCGGTGATGCGCCATCAGCGCCTGCGCCTCGCCGAGCGTCGCGGTCGGCGCGATCGTGATCGGATTGACGACCATGCCCGATTCGAAACGCTTGACCTGCCGCACCGCGGCAACCTGTTCCTCGATCGACAGATTGCGGTGGAGCACGCCGATGCCGCCCAATTGCGCCATGACGATCGCCATATCCGCCTCGGTCACCGTATCCATCGCCGACGACAGGATCGGGATATTGAGTGCGATGCCGCGGGTCAGTTGCGTGCGTGTGTCGGCGGTGCTCGGCAGGATGTCCGACTCGCCGGGTACGAGCAGAACGTCGTCGAAGGTGAGGCCGAGCCGGATGTCCAAGGTGCCGTTTCCTCGCGGGAGGGATAGTGGCGGGCCATGTAACCGCAGGATCGCCGCTACGCTAGAGGGCGGCGAGATGCGCGTCGAGGTATTCGCTGACGACGCCGACCAGCGAGCCGCCGAAGCGGGGATTGCATTCGAGGATGCGCAACGCCCCCTCCTCGCGCTTGTAGTTGAAACAGCAGGTGCCCTGGTAATCGAGCGCGTCGAGGATGGCGGTACAGATCGGCAGTGCATCGCCGGGATCGGCGGGCGTGATGCTCGCCGGACGGTCGATCGCGCCGCGGACGCCGAGCGGCTGGCCCATGTCGTAGCGATAGGCGACGTGGAAGCGGATCGTGTCGCCGATCCGCAGCAGGTGCAGGACATATTCGTCCGCCCCCGCCACCGCGCGCTGGCGGAAGACGTCGGGATGATCGTCGCCGTCATCGTCGCCGGGATGGCGGATCATCCGGCAGCCGTGGCCGAAGTCGCCGCGCCGGGTCTTGCGGATATACGGAAATACGGTCGGCCGGGTGTCGAGCAGGGTCGGGACGGTATCGCCGAAGCCCGCATCGATCAGCCAGAGGTTGAACGCCAGCTTGTCGTCGCAGAGCGCGACCGACCGGTCGTCCGGCACCACCGTTCGGCCGGCGCGTGCCGCGGCGATCTGCTCGACGCGCAGCGGCACGACCAGATCGAACCGCGCGAGGTCGACCGCGTCGAGCGGTGCGAAGCTCGCTTCATACCGTCGATCGTCGATACAGGCGACGATGCCGCGCATCTGCGTCGGGTGATTGCCGAAGAGAATTCGCTGCATCGTCCACCTTCTTGCGTCGCCGCGCTGTGCTAAGAGTTGGCGACGGCACGCAGAATCATGCCGGCGGGAGGGTATATGGCTATCACGATCGCGGGATTCGCACTGCTGCTGGTGCTGTTTTATCTCTTCACCAGCATCAAGATCGTCCGGCAGGGCTATCAATATACGATCGAGCATTTCGGCCGCTACACCACGACGGCGAGCCCCGGCTTCAACTTCTATCCCGCCTTCTTCTATCGCGTCGGCCGCAAGGTGAACATGATGGAGCAGGTGATCGAGATCCCCGGGCAGGAGATCATCACCAAGGACAATGCGATCGTCTCGACCGACGGCGTCGTCTTCTTCCAGGTGCTCGACGCCCCGAAGGCCGCCTATGAGGTGTCGGACCTGTACGTCGCGCTGCTCCAGCTGACGACGACCAATTTGCGCACGGTGATGGGGTCGATGGACCTCGACGAGACGCTGTCGAAGCGCGACGAGATCAACGCGCGGCTGCTCTCTGTGGTCGATCACGCGACCGTGCCCTGGGGCGTCAAGATTACCCGCGTCGAGATCAAGGATATCCGTCCGCCCGTCGATATCGTCGCCGCCATGGGCCGGCAGATGAAGGCGGAGCGCGAGAAGCGTGCCAATATCCTCGAGGCGGAAGGCACGCGCGCTTCCGAAATCCTGCGCGCCGAGGGACAGAAGCAGGCGCGGATCCTCGAGGCGGAGGGGCGACGCGAATCGGCCTATCGCGACTCGGAAGCGCGCGAACGCGCCGCCGAGGCGGAGGCCAAGGCGACGGCGGTGGTGTCGGAGGCGATCGAGCGCGGCGGAACGCAGGCGATCAACTATTTCATCGCGCAGAAATATGTCGAGGCAGTCGGCAAATTCGCGACCAGCCCCAATGCCAAGACCATCCTCTTCCCGGTCGAGGCGACGCAGCTGATCGGCACGCTCGGCGGGATCGGCGAGCTTGCCAAGGATGCGCTCGCCAAGGCTCCTGCTCCTGCGTCTGCCCCGGCCAAGCCGCAGCCGAAGCGCGGGCCGTTCGAATTGCCGGAGGCGTGACGCTCGAGGCGATCGGCGGGGCCGCGGGCGCGTGGCTGATCGCCGCACTGGTGCTCGGGATCGCCGAACTGCTGATCCCGGGCGTGTTCGCGGTGTTTCTGGCGATCGCCGCGGCGGTGGTCGGCGTCGCCCTGCTGGTGCTGCCGGAACTCCCCGCCGCGGCGCAGCTCGCGGCCTTCGCGGCATGGAGCATCGTCACCGTGCTGATCGGCCGGCGCTGGTACCATGATTACCCGGTGGCGAGCAGCGATCCGCAGCTCAATGACCGCCGTGCGAGGCTGATCGGCAGCGTCGTCGTCGTCCAGGCTCCGATCGGGCCGGACGGCGGCCGGGTGACGATCGGCGACGGATCATGGCCGGCGCGCGGTGTGGTCGCTGAGGTAGGCACGCGGGTGCGGATCGTCGCGATCCGCGACGGCGTCGCCATCGTCGAGCCGGCCGGCGGCTAAATCGCCGCCGCGGCCGTATCGCAGGTGTCAGCGGCCCGCCGATCTGCTATAGAAGAGAGGTGACCCAAAGTATCCCCCACGCCTTCCCGATCGGTATCGATCCGGCCGACATCGATTTTATGGGGCATGTCAACAACGCCAGCTATCTCAAGTGGGTGCAGGACGCGGTGGTAAGCCATTGGCAGAAGCTCGCGCCGGCCGAGGCGGTTGCCTCGCACCTGTGGGTCGCGCTCAAGCATGAGATCACCTATCGCAAGCCGACCTTCCTCGGTGACGACGTCATCGCGACGGTGCTGCTCGAAAAGGTCCAGGGCGCGCGGGCGTTTTACGAGACGGTGATCCGCCGCGGTGAGGAGGTGCTCGCCGAGGTCAAGTCGAGCTGGTGCTGCCTCGATGCGGAAACGCTCAAGCCGGCGCGACTCGCGCGCGACATCGTCGAACAATTCTTCCAGCGGGGCGACGGACCGCTGCCCGCGACCGGGCTCCTCGAACGCCGCTGAGCGGCGTGCTACGCGACCCAGGCGATCCGGGCATAATCACGCCAGAGCTGCTGCGTCTCATGGCTACGGCCCTGCGCGTGCGCGATCCGGGCGACTTCGCTGGCGAGATCGGCGCGCGGCGTGACCTCGAAATGGCGCAGCCAGCCGAGGAAGGCGTTGCGCCATACCGCCGGCCAACCCGATTGCTCGCCGAAGTCGACCACCGCGAGCCGTCCCGTCGCGTCCGTCACCGCCATCGCCTGCGTCAGCGCCGCCTGCCAGGGCGGGATCATCGACAAGGTGTAGCTCAGCATCACCCGGTCGAAGCTCGCGACGCCGAACAGGGAGAGCGGATCGAAAGCGGCGGCATCGCCCTGCGCCAAGGTGATGCGATCGGCCAGCCCCGCCGTTGCGACCTTGGCACGCGCCGTCATCAGCATCGCCTCCGAAATGTCGATACCCTATCACCGCGCCGCCGGCCATTGGCGTGCCGCCCGGATGAGGTTGCGCCCCGTACCGCAGCCGATCTCGATCAGCGTCCCGCCCATTCCAAGATCGAGCTGGCGGATCAGCCGATCGCGCCCGAACAGATAATATTTGCGGGTTAGATCGTAGATATGCCGCTGACCGCCGTAGATGCGGTCCATCCGCCCGGCGTGGTCGCGCTCAATCATCGGCGCGCACGTAGAGGTGGACCCCGCCGTAGATCGCCGATCGGTCCTGCGCGGTGAAGGCGCGCGACTCGTCGGCGCGATAGCGCCAGTGCGCGACGATCGCATCGGGGACGCGGCCGGGGATGATATCCGCCTCGCCCGCGGTGCGGAACAGGATGCGCGCACCCGGCCGCGCGGTGCGGGTGATCTCGCCCCACAAGGCGCCGAGCTGCTCGTCGGTCATCCAGTCCTGCGCGTCGAGCAGGATGTAGCGATCGCGCGAGGCGGCGGGCAGCGCGGCGAGATGGTCGGTCATATTGGCGTGACGCAGCGTGATGCGGTCGACGCGCGCGACGATGGCATCGTGATGCTCCGCCTGCAGATAGGGCGGCAGCGGTGCGGATGGACCGTCGCCATAGCGGCGACCGAAGGCCTGCCACGCGAAATAATTGTCCCGCAGGTCGAATCCGCAGGCGAGCTTCTCGAGCCGCTGGCGCAGCACCGCCGCCATTCGTCCGTCGCCGGCGAGCGCCTCGAACTGCGCCGGCGGAATGCCGAGGCCGAACAGCGAGGCGGGCTGGTCGGTCAGCCATTTGACGAAGCCGCGATCGAACACCGGGGCGAAATCGCGTTCGAAGATCGCGCGCTGTTCCTCGATCGTCTCCGCCGCGAGCAGCTGTCGTGGGTCAACGCCGTTGAGCCGGGCGAGCAGATGCGCCGCCCCGATGAACCGGCCGAGCAGGCCGCGCTTGTGCACGCCGCTGGCGAAGCCGGCGATGCGCCGCCGGCCGATGAGATCGCGCCCTTCCCAGTAGCGACGCGTCGGCTCGTCAATATGCGGGCGGATATAGGCCTGATAGGCCGCGAGATTGTCGCGGCTGGCGGCATGACCGAAAAAGCGGTGGAAGCTCGCGTGATCGGGCAGATGGCGCGCCGCGGCGAGCTTCAACGTGCCGAGCGCGATATGCGCGGTGTTGAGGTCGACCGCGTCGATCGCCTTGGGATTGGCGGTGAGATAGGACAGCATGTTGCAGCCGCCCGAGGCGATGGTGACGAGGTGGCTGTCCGGCCGGATGTCGAGCGCCGCCATATCGACCACCGGGTCTTCCCAGATCTGCGCATAGACGAGCCCGCGGAACGCCCAGGTGAAGGCGCGTTCGAGCAGGCCCTGTTTCGACAGATGGCCATGCCGTTGCATCGCTGCCGCGACCGCCTTTTGTGTTCCGCGCATCATCCGCTCCTCGTCGTGGACGGGGCGGCCCATGCGCCGTCATTGTGACGGCGCATGGTCGTTCCTGCGAAGCTACCGTGACAGCATCATGCCGTTTCGGTGACCTTCGGCGCCGACCGGCGAACGCCGGCGTCGACGTGGTCGGCGAATTGCGCGAAATTCTCGACGAACCGATCGACGAGCTTCGCCGCGGTCGCGTCATAGGCCTGCTTGTCCGCCCAGGTGCTGCGCGGATCGAGGATCGCCGGATCGACCCCGGGCACCGCCACCGGTACCGCAAAGCCGAAATTGGGATCGGTGCGGAACTCGGCCTGGCCGAGGCTGCCGTCGAGCGCCGCGTTGAGCAGCGCCCGCGTCGCCTTGATCGGCATGCGGTGGCCCGTGCCGTATTTGCCGCCCGTCCAACCGGTATTGACCAGCCAGCACTCGACCCCACCCCTGGCAATCCGCTCCTTCAGCAGATTGCCGTAGACCGACGGATGACGCGGCATGAACGGCGCGCCGAAGCAGGTCGAGAAGGTCGCATCCGGCTCGGTGACGCCGATCTCCGTGCCGGCGACGCGCGCGGTATAGCCCGACAGAAAGTGGTACATCGCCTGATCCGGCGTCAGCCTGGCGATCGGCGGCAGCACGCCATAGGCATCGGCGGTGAGCATGACGATCGTCCGCGGCACGCCGCCCATATTGTCCTTCGACGCATTGGGGATGAAGTCGATCGGATAGGCGCCGCGGCTGTTCTCGGCGAGGCTGTTGTCATCGAGGTCGAGCTGGCGGGTGACCGGGTCCATCACGACATTTTCGAGCACGGTGCCGAAGCGCTTGGTGGTCGCGAAGATCTCGGGCTCGGCATCGGGCGACAGGCGGATCATCTTGGCGTAACAGCCGCCCTCGAAGTTGAACACGGCGGTATCCGACCAGCCATGTTCGTCGTCGCCGATCAGGGTACGGCTGGCGTCAGCGCTGAGCGTCGTCTTGCCGGTGCCCGACAGGCCGAAGAACACCGCAATCGATCCGTCCGCCCCCATATTGGCGGAGCAATGCATCGGCATCACCCCCGTGCGGGGCAGCAGATAGTTGAGCAGGCCGAAGACCGACTTCTTCATTTCGCCGGCGTAGCGCGTGCCGCCGATCAGGATCAGCTTCTCGGTGAAATTGACCGCGATCACCGTCTCGGTGCGGGTGCCGTGGCGCGCCGGGTCGGCGCGGAAGCTCGGCAGGTCGATGATCGTATATTCGGGCGCGAAATCGCGCAGCTCGCGCTCCTCGGGCCGCACCAGCATCGTGCGGATGAACAGATTATGCCAGGCGAGTTCGTTGATCACCCGGACGCGCACCCGGTTCTCGGGTTGCGAGCCGCCGTACAGGTCCTGGACGAACAGATGCTCCTTGTCGCGCAGCGCGGCGAGAAAATCGGCCTTCAGCGCGGCGAAATGGTCGGGCGCCATGCCCTTGTTCGACTTGCCCCACCAGACGCTGTCCTCGGTCTCGGTGTCACGGACGATGAACTTGTCCTGCGCCGAGCGGCCGGTGTGCGCGCCGGTCTCGACGACCAGCGGGCCGTCGGCGCTGAGCTTGCCTTCGCCGCGCGCGACCGCAGCCTCGACGAGCCGTGCGGTGACCAGATTCCAGTGACAGTCGGCCCGGGTCTCGAAACCCTGGCTGGCGAGATCCGCGTGCGGAATGCGCTCGTTCACGTACATCCTCCCAATGCAATCGACCCGGCGCGCGCATCCTGGGGAGGGTCTGCACGCACGCCGGTGGAAGCCGAGCCATAGGCAGGCACGGCCGTAGCGTCAAACTGCCACGCGACGCAGATGAACCGCTTTGGGACGAAGCGTTTGCCGCGACGGCGCGGTTGAGCCGCGCGCCGCTTTGCCGTACCGCGATGCGATGGTGGCAAGGGCTTTCCCCGCATGACCGCGACGATCGCGCTGGTCGACGACGACCGCAATATCCTGACCTCGGTCTCGATCGCATTGCAGACCGAAGGGTTTCTCACCCGCGTCTATTCGGATGGCGAGACCGCGCTCAAGGCCCTGACCGACAATCCACCCGACCTCGCCATCTTCGACATCAAGATGCCGCGGATGGACGGACTCGAGCTGCTGCGCCGGCTGCGCGAGAAGAGCCAGATCCCGGTGATCTTCCTGACCAGCAAGGACGACGAACTCGACGAGGCGCTGGGCCTCGCGATGGGCGCGGACGATTATATCGCCAAGCCGTTCAGCCAGCGGCTGCTGATCGCCCGCATCCGCGCGATCCTGCGCCGCACCGACGTGACGGCGAGTGCCGCCGAGGACCCGGCTGCGGCGGGAGCGGTCGAACCGCTCGTCCGCGGGCGGCTGTCGATGGACCCGGCACGGCATCGCACCCTGTGGGCCGGCGAACCGGTGACGCTGACGGTTACCGAATTCCTGATCCTCGAGACGCTCGCGCAGCGACCGGGGATCGTCAAGACGCGCAACCAGCTGATGGATGCCGCCTATCACGACGACATCTACGTCGACGACCGGACCATCGACAGCCACATCAAACGCCTGCGCCGCAAATTCCGCCAGGTCGATGCCACCTTCGACGCGATCGAGACATTGTATGGCGCCGGCTACCGATTCTCCGAAGAGTGACGCGCGCGGCGAGGGCGCCGACCTCGCCTTGCGCTGGTCGGGGCAGATCTCGCTCACCCGGCGCATCCTCGCGGTCAATATCATCGCGCTGCTGCTGCTCGCCGGCGGCTTCTTCTATCTCGATTCCTACCGCAGCCGCATCGTCGACAGCCGCGTCGAACAGGCGAGCCGCGAGGCGCGGCTGATCGGCGAGGCGCTGGCGATGGTGCCGGCGGGGCAGCGTGACGAGATGCTGCTGCGGCTGGCGCACGATACGCATGCGCGGCTGCGCACCTTCGATGCCGCCGGACGGACGATCGCGGACAGCCGGCGGCTCGGCTCGCGCAACGCGGTGCTGCTCGATCCCGACAAACAGGACTGGGATCAGGTCGTCGCGCGCTGGCTCGATGCCGGGATCGACATCATCGTCGGCGCCGCACGCACTCCGCTCTACCGCGAGCGCGCCGACGGCGGGCAATGGCCCGACGTCCGCGTCGCCCGCACCGGCGCGACCTCGGCGAGCGTCTGGCGCGCGCCGGACCGCACGCCGGTGATCACCGCCGCCGCGCCGCTCCCCGACGGGGCGGTGGTGATGACGACGATCAACGCCCGCGACATCACCCAGACGGTGCGGATCGAGCGCTTCCGGCTCAGCATCGTGCTGCTGCTGGTGACGGTCGTCTCGGTGCTGCTGTCGCTGTTCCTCGCGCGGACGATCGTGCGGCCGCTGCGCCGGCTGGCGCGCGCCGCGGTGCGGGTCAGGCTGGGTCGCGCACGCGAGGTCGTCGTGCCGCGCCTGCCGTCCCGCCGGGACGAGATCGGCAGCCTCGCCCGCGCGCTGTCCGACATGAGCCTCGCGCTGCGGGCACGCATCGACGCGACCGAGGCGTTCGCCGCCGACGTGACGCATGAGATGAAGAACCCCCTCGCCTCGCTGCGTTCGGCGGTCGAGGGGCTCGACGCGGTACGCGATCCGGAGCTGCGCGCGCGCTTGCTGTCGATCGTCCGCGACGACGTGCATCGGCTCGACCGGCTGATCACCGACATCTCCGAAGCCTCGCGGCTCGACGCGCAGCTCAGCCGCGCCAAGTTCGAGACTATCGACGTCGCCGAGATGCTCGCGGCGCTCGTCGCGCAGCGCCTGTCGCGCGGCGTCGAGCGCGGGGTGCGGCTGCGCTTCGATCAGGTCGGTGCGCCGCTGGTCACGCTCGGCGAGGGCGCGCGGCTCGAACGCGTATTCGACAATCTGATCGACAACGCCCTCTCCTTCTCGCCCGACGGCGCGCTGATCGCCATCGCCGTCACCCGCGACGACGCCGATCTCATCATCCGCGTCGAGGACGAAGGCCCCGGCGTGCCCGAGGAGGCGCGCGAGGCGATCTTCCGCCGCTTCCAGTCGATCCGCCCGGAAAGCGAGGCGTTCGGCCAGCATTCGGGGCTCGGCCTCGCCATCGCGCGGACGATCGTCGAGGCGCATCAGGGCAGCATCCTGGTCGAGTCGCGCGAGGACCGGCTCGGCGGCGCGCGCTTCGTCGTCCGCCTGCCGCTCGAACCGTCATGACCGGGTCCGAGCGCCGCCATGCGACCTGCGTCGCGATCGGCGACCGCGCCGTGCTGCTCGAAGGACCGCCGGGGGCCGGCAAGTCCGACCTCGCGCTGCGGCTGATCGACCGCGGGGCGACGCTGGTGAGCGACGACCAGACGGTGCTGGCGCGCGTCGACGCCACCGTGCTCGCCAGCGCCCCGGCGACGATCCGCGGGCAGATCGAAGTGCGCGGGATCGGCATCGTCCGGATGGCGTCGCGCGATGCGGTGCCGGTCGCACTGATCGTCCGGCTCGACGTGCCCCCCTCGCGCATGCCAGAGCGCGCGACGCGGATGCTGGCGGGAATCGCGGTGCGCGAGATCGCGCTCGATGCCTTCCACGCCGCCACGCCGCTGAAGATCGAATGGGCGCTGCGCCAGCCCGAGGCGACGCCGGAATGAGGGTATGATGACCAAGGATATCCTGCTCGTCACCGGCCTGTCCGGCGCCGGCAAATCGACGGTGCTGAAAACGCTCGAAGACCTCGGCTGGGAGGTGGTCGACAATCTGCCCTTGGTGCTGCTCGACCGGCTGCTCGACGCGCCGCTCGCCGCCGCCACCGCGGACGACAGCCAGCCGCTGGCGATCGGCATCGGGGCGCGCACCCGCGATTTCGATCCGACCCGGATCGTCGAACGGATCCGGCTGCTGCGCGACGATCACGGCCTCGATATCGGCATGCTGTTCCTCGACTGTTCGGGAGCGGAGCTGGAGCGTCGCTATTCGGAGACGCGCCGGCGCCATCCGCTCGCGCCCGACCGGCCGGCGGGCGACGGCATCGCGCGCGAACGCGAGCTGCTCCGCCCCTTGCGCGACTGGGCGAACCGGCTGATCGATACCACCGACCTGTCGGCCAACGCCCTCGCGCAACAGGTGCGCACCACCTTTTCGCGGACCGGTGCCGACGAACCGGTGCTGTCGATCCAGTCGTTCGGCTTCGCGCGCGGCCTGCCACGCAACGCCGACCTCGTCTTCGACATGCGCTTCCTGCGCAATCCGCACTGGGACCCGGCGCTGCGTCCGGGCACCGGACTCGATGCCGACGTCAGCGCCTATGTCGCCGACGATCCGGCGTATCCCGCCGCGATGGCGCAGATCGGCGACCTGCTCGAACTGCTGATTCCGCGCTATCGCGCCGAGGGCAAATCCTATGTCAGCGTCGCGATCGGCTGTACCGGAGGGAGACACCGGTCGGTCCATGTCGCCGATCATCTCGGCTACCGGTTGCGTAATGCCGGTTTTTCCCCCACCATCACGCATCGCGACCTCGCGGCCGCACCGCAGGACTCGCTCGAGGGGCCGCCGGCCAGCAAATGAGTAACGTATCTGAGATGATTGGCCTGGTTCTGGTGACGCATGGGCGGCTCGCCGAAGAATTCGTGACCGCGATGATCCACGTCGTCGGACCGCAGGATCGCATCGCGACGATCGCGATCGGTCCTGACGACGATATGGAAGAGCGACGCGCCGACATCGCCGCGGCGATCGGCGCGGTCGATGCCGGGCGCGGCGTGATCGTGCTCACCGATCTGTTCGGCGGCACGCCCTCCAACCTTGCCATCTCGCTGATGGAGCGCGGCCGGGTCGAGGTGATCGCGGGGATGAACCTGCCGATGCTGATCCGCCTGGGGTCGGCGCGCAAGTCGATGAAGGTGGTCGAGGCGGTCGCCGCGGCGCGTGAGGCGGGCCGCAAATATATCTCGGTCGCCTCCGAGGTGCTCGGCGAGGCGGCGGCATGAGCGACGAGGTCGCCCGCACCGTCACGATCACCAACAAGCGCGGTCTCCACGCGCGGGCGAGCGCCAAGTTCGTCACGCTCGCCTCGACCCAGCCGGTCGAAGTGCATGTCCGCAAGGACGATGGCGCGGTGACCGGCACGTCGATCATGGGGCTGATGATGCTCGGCGCCGCCAAGGGCGATGCGATCACGATCAGCGCCTGCGGCGACGGGGCCGAAGCGGCGGTCGGCGCGCTGTGCGAGCTGGTCGAGGCCAAGTTCGGCGAAGATTGAGCTTGCGCAGACCCGCCGCCGTGACGGAGGGGAGTCGCCATGCCCCGTGAGATCACCGCCTTTTCCAACCCGCTCGTCAAATATGCCCGCGAGCTGCGCGACAAGCGCCATCGCCGCGGCGCCCGGCAGTTCATGGCGGAGGGGCTGCGCATCCTCACCGAAGCGCGCGAGACCGGGCGGCTGCCGCGCATCCTCTTCTACGCGGCGGGCAATGCCGATCATCCGCTGGTCCATGCCCTGTCGATCGACGTCGAGATGGCGGGCGGCGAATCGATCCAGACCACGCCCGACATCCTCAGCAAGCTGTCCGGCAAGGACAATCCGCAGGCGGTAGTCGGCGTGTTCGACGAGTTCGACCGGACGCTCGCCGATCTCGACCGCGGCAGCGCGGCGATCTGGCTGGTCGCCGAGCGGCTGCGCGATCCGGGCAATCTCGGCACGATCCTGCGCACCGCCGATGCGGTCGGCGCGGGCGGGCTGATCCTGATCGGCGAATGCGTCGATCCCTTTTCGGTCGAGGCGGTGCGCGCCAGCATGGGGGCGCTGTTCACGATCCCGGTCGTGCGGAGCGAATGGCACGACTTCCTCGGCTGGCTGCGCGAGGGGCCGGGGCAGCTCGTCGGGCTGAGCCTCGATACCGAGCACGACTATCGCGCCGCACGCTATGCGGCGCCAACCTTCCTGCTGACCGGTAACGAGGCGCAGGGCATGCCCGCGGACTATGCCGAGGCGTGCGACCTGCTGGTCAAGATCCCGATGCTCGGCAAGGCGGACAGCCTCAATGCCGCGGTGGCGACCGCGGTGATGGCCTATGAGGTGCTGGCGCAGCACGGCCACGGCGATCGGGCCTGAATGGCGTCGTCCCCGCCGGGGGCGAGATCACGCAGCGGCAGGGACCATCGAGCCGCTCCGGACGGCATCAAGACCTGTCCAGGAGTTCCATCCTGGGACGACATGGACAAGTCGAACACCTTAATCGAAACGATCGAGCCCGATCGCTTTGATACCTGCACCGGTGAGAAAGAGCCATTCGGCTATCACGATGGCCGCCGGTAGGACACCCGCCCTGTATTCGGCCGCCGCCAAATCAACGTCTTGCCGATCAGTCTAGCCACCGACCATGCCGGTGACGCGAATCGCGCCGCCGCGGTTGACGATCCGGCCGGAGACCATGCCGCTGATCCGCGCGGAGGCGCCCGCTTCGACATAGACGTCGCCGCCGACCATCCCGCTGATCCGCACGGTGCAGCCCGGCCGCACGATCACGTCACCCGCGACCATGCCGGACAACCGGCCGTCCTGATCCATGATGACATCGCCGTCGTACATGGCCTTCATCACCCGCTCCTCTATTCCGCCGCATCGGGGAGGCGCAGCGCTTCCTCGCCGTAGCGCGCCAGCGCCTCGACGGGTTCCGCGACGCCAATCTCCCGCGCGCCCGGCTCGATGTTGAGGTCGCGGAACTTGCGCGCCGAGACCAGCGCCCGGCTTTCGAAGCTCGAAACGAAATTGTTGTAGTTGTTGACCGCGGTCGTCAGGCCACCGCCGACCTTGCGGAGATCCTCGCCCGCCTTGGCAAGCCGGTCGTACAACTCCTTGCCGAGCGCGCCGATCGCCCGCGCCTCGGTCGCCAGTTTCTCCTGCCGCCAGACCGCCGCCACCGTCCGCGCGATCGCGATGAGATTGGTCGGCGTCGCCAGCAGCACCCTTTTGTCGAAGGCATAGTCCCACAGCCCCGCATCATGTTCGAGCGCGGCGGAGAGGAAATGCTCGCCGGGGACGAACATCACGACATATTCGGGCGTATCGTCGAACTGCGCCCAATAGGCCTTGGCGGACAGGCCATTGATATGCGCCCGCATCGATGCGGCATGCGCGGTCAGGCCGATGTGGCGCTCCCCCTCGTCGACCGCGCCGAACGCATCCTGATAGGCGTTGAGCGAGACCTTGGCATCGATGATCAGCGACTTGCCGCCGGGGACGCGGACGATGGCGTCGGGGCGCAACCGGCCGCCCTCGCCGTCGGCGACGCTGACCTCCATCGCGAAATCGGTATGTTCGGCAAGGCCGCAGGTCTCGAGCACGTTGCGCAGCTGCTGCTCGCCCCAGCGGCCGCGGGCCTTGGGGGCGTTGCGCAACGCATTGACCAGCTTGGCCGCCTCGCCCGACACGCGCTCCTGGCCGAGCCGCATCTGCTCGATCTGGCCCTTAAGATCGCCGAAGGCGTCGCGGCGCTCGGCCTCGACCTTGGCGACGCCCTCCTCGTAGCGGGCGAGGCGTTCGTTGACCGGCTGGAGCAGGGATTTGAGGTTGTTGCCGGCAAGTTCCTCGGACTGGCGGAAGCGCGCCTCGGCGCGGTCGAGGAACGCCTTCTGCGCATCGGTCAGCGCCTTGTTGGCGAGATCGTTGAACTGCGCCGCCATCTGCTCCTTGGCGTCACGCATGTCGACGAGCCGCGCCTCGAACGCCTCGATCTGCGCACGCGTGGTGGCCAGCCCGGTGCGGGCGGCATCGCGGTCGGCGCGCACCGCGGCGAGCTCGTCGCGCAGCGCATCGAGGGTCGCGGCGCGATCGTCCGCCTGCGCGCGCAGCGCGGCCAGTTCGCGCATCGCTTCGTTGCGCTCGCGCTCGACCGCGTCGCGGGTGCGGCTGACGAGATCGAGGTCCGCCGCCCGGCTCTGCGCCACCGCGAGATCGGCGGCGAGCGTCGCCGCCTTGCGGTTGGCGAGCAGCCAGCCGACCAGCAGGCCGGCGGCAAGCGCGAGGATCGCGATGATGAGCGTGGTCAAGTCCATGTCTCTCCCCGACGGTCACCTCCCGACGCGAACCCGGGCGGCGTGACCAACAAACAACAATACGGAAAGAACATAGATCGAACGTCGGGAGGAAGACAGAACTTTGTTGGCCGGAGCGCGCCGTGACGCGCCGACGATCGCCGCGGCGGGACGGCCCCGCCCCGTCCGGCCTCGTGCGTCAGCGGCGCATCTTCGCCAGCTTCTTCATCACCATGTCGCGCTTCAGCCGGCTGATATGATCGATGAACAACACGCCGTTGAGGTGGTCGATCTCATGCTGCATGCAGGTCGAGAGGAGGCCGGTGAGCTCTTCCTCATGGCTCTCCCCCTGCTCGTCGAGCCAGCGGACGCGGCAGCTCGCCGGACGCGCGACATCGGCATATTGTTCGGGGATCGACAGACAGCCCTCGTTATAGCTGCTCGTCTCGTCGCTCACCGACAGGATTTCCGGGTTGATATAGGCGTGTGGCGCCTTGATCGGCTTGTCGTCCGCGTCCTTCTCGTCCTGCAGATCGATGACCAGGATGCGGCTGTCGACACCGACCTGGATCGCGGCGAGGCCGATGCCGTTGGCGGCGTACATCGTATCGATCAGGTCCGCGACGAACGCGCGCGTGTCGGCGGTCACCGCCTCGACCGGCTTGGAGATCAGGCGCAGGCGCGGATCGGGTACTTCGACGATAGGGAGGACTGCCATGGCGTCGAGCTAGGTGGGCGGCGGGGGCACGTCAAGATTGGCGTGCGCGCGCGCTGTCGCGGCGCTGTTCAGGCCACCGGACGCCGCGCGCGCAGCGCCTGCGCCAGCGTGCCCTCGTCGAGATAGTCGAGCTCGCCGCCGACCGGCAGGCCGTGCGCGAGCTGGGTGACGCGGACCGGGAATTGCTCGATCCGGTCGGCGAGATAATGGGCGGTGGTCTGCCCCTCGAGCGTCGCGTTCATCGCCAGCACGACCTCGTCGATGCCGCCCGCGCCGATCCGGGCGACCAGCGCGTCGATCGCGAGATCCTCCGGCCGTACGCCTTCGAGCGCCGACAGCCGGCCGCCGAGCACATGGAAGCGGCCGGGAAACAGCCGCGAACGTTCGAGCGCCCAGAGATCGGCGACCTCCTCGACGACGCAGAGCGCGCGTGCGTCGCGGCGGGGATCGGCGCAGATCGCGCACGGATTGGCGGTATCGACGTTGCCGCAGGTCGCGCAGGTCTCCAGCCGCTCGTCCACCGCCTCCAGCGCGGCGCGCAACGGCCCGAGCGCCGCCTCGCGCTTCTTGAGCAGGTGGAGCACCGCGCGCCGCGCCGACCGCGGGCCGAGGCCGGGCAGCCGCGCCAGCGCCTGGGTGAGGGCTTCGATTTCGGGAGAGGCCATACAGAACAGATAGGGGGTTGCGCGGCCGCCCGCCAGCGCGTTGAAGACGGGGCCATGCGGATCATCTTCATGGGAACTCCCGGCTTCGCGGTGCCGACGCTCGACGCGCTGGTGGCGGCCGGGCACGACGTCGTCGCGGCCTACAGCCAGCCGCCGCGTCCCGGCGGGCGACGCGGGCGCGATACGGTCGCCTCGCCGGTCCAGCAGCGCGCCGAGGCGCTGGGGATTGCGGTGCGGCATCCGGTCAGCCTGCGCGACCCGGCCGAACAGGCGGCCTTCGCCGCGCTCGACGCCGATGTCGCGGTGGTCGCCGCTTATGGCCTCATCCTGCCCAAGCCGGTGCTGGCGGCGCCGCGCCACGGTTGCCTCAACGTGCACGGGTCGCTGTTGCCCCGCTGGCGTGGCGCGGCGCCGGTGCAGCGCGCGATCCTCGCCGGCGATGCCGAGACCGGGGTCGGCATCATGCAGATGGAAGCCGGGCTCGATACCGGGCCGGTGCGGCTGGAGGGGCGAGTCCCCGTCGACCACAAGACCGCCGGCGCGCTGACCGACGAGCTCGCCGCGCTGGGCGCGCGGCTGATGGTCACGGTGCTCGGCGACCTCGATGCCCATCCGCCGGTCGCGCAGCCCGCCGAGGGCGTCACCTATGCCGCCAAGATCGACAAGGCGGAGGCGCGGATCGACTTCACCCAGAGTGCCGTCGCGGTCGAACGGCTGATCCGCGCGATGCACCCGGCGCCCGGCGCCTGGTGCGAGATCGCCGGCGAGCGGGTCAAGCTGCTCGCCGCCGAGGTGCTGCCGTTCAGCTTCCCCGGTGGCGAAGGCACGACGGTCGATGCGGGCCTGACGATCGCCTGCGGCGACGGCGCGATCCGGCCGACGCTGGTGCAGCGTGCCGGACGCGCGGTGACGAGCACCGCAGAGCTGCTGCGCGGCTTCCCGGTGGCGAGCGGTACCACGGTGGGCGGCACCGCTGCGTGACGCGGTTCGCACTCACGGTCGAATATGACGGCCGCCCCTTCATGGGCTGGCAGCGACAGAAGCACGGGCCGAGCGTGCAGGCGGCGCTGGAGGCGGCGGTGACCGCGGTGACCGGCGAGAGCGCCGCGGTCCATGCCGCGGGGCGGACCGACGCCGGGGTGCACGGCCTCGGCATGCGCGCGCACGTCGACATCGCCAAGCCGATCGCGCCGTTCCGGCTGATGGAGGCGCTCAACGCGCGGCTGCGGCCGGCGCCGGTGGCGGTGCTCGCCTGTGAGGCGGTGGCGGACGATTGGCATGCGCGCTTCTCGTGCCTCGGCCGCGCCTATGAATATCGCATCGTCAACCGCCGGGCGCCGCTGACCTGGGAAACGGGACTGGCGTGGCAGGTGCCGCAGCCGCTCGACAGCGACGCCATGGCGGCGGCGGCGGCGCTGCTGGTCGGCCGGCACGATTTCACCACCTTCCGCTCGGCGCATTGCCAGGCGGACAGCCCGGTGCGGACGCTCGACATTCTGTCGGTGACGCGGATCGGCGAGCGGGTCGCGGTGCAGGCGGCGGCGCGCTCCTTCCTCCATCATCAGGTCCGTTCGATGGTCGGCTGTCTGGCGCTGGTCGGCATGGGGCGATGGTCGGTCGCCGACGTCGCGGACGCGCTCGCCGCGCGGGATCGCGCCCGGCTCGGGCTCAACGCTCCGCCGGATGGGCTCTTCTTCATGTCGGCGGTGTATTAAGGCGCGGCGATAGCGGTCGCCGAACGGCTCGCGAACGGCAGACCATCTCATCCCGTGAGGATCGAGACACCCGCCGCGACCACACCCTCTCCGCGCCTCCGCGCCTCCGCGTGAAATATTCTCGCGAAGACGCGAAGATGATGGGGATCGGGTGAGGCCGATCACGCCGTTACGATCGCGGTGTGTCGTTCTGATCTTGCAGTAGCGGAGTCACGCGGAGGCGCGGAGGCGCGGAGATTGTCGCTCCCGTAGAGCGGTCCGCCCGCCTGACTCGGCCCCGTCCGCTCTGCGTCCTCTGCGCCTCGGCGCGAACCATTTGATCAACGTGCCGGAAGCACAGTCTTCCGATCGATACGGACGACACTAAACGCAACCTCTTCGCATCTTCGTAAGATGACAAATCCCACGCCGCACAGCGGTCGTCCGCGCGGACGCTACCGCACGAAGCGAGCCGCCAGCTCGACGTGGGTGGACCAGCGGAACTGGCCGACCGGCTGGACCCAGTCGATCCGCCAGCCGCCGTCGACGAGCAGCCGCGCGTCGCGCGCGAAGCTCGACGGGTTGCAGGAGACGTAGCCGATCACCTTCGCCTGACAGGCGGCGAGCGCCTCGGCCTGGTCGCGGGCGCCGGCGCGGGGGGGATCGATGACGATCGCGTCGAACCGGTCGAGCTCGGCGACGGTGAGCGGGCGGCGATAGAGGTCGCGATGCTCGGTGAACACCGGCAACTGGGCGCGCCCCGCCGCCGCCTTCAGCGCCGCCAGCGCATCGCGCGCACCCTCCGCGGCATAGACGCGCGCCGGCAGCGCAAGCGAGAAGGTGCCCAGCCCGGCGAACAGATCGGCGATTGTGCCTGCGCCCTGCGTCGCCTCGCGCATCGCCGCGACGAGCGCGTCCTCGCCCTCCTGCGTCGCCTGGAGGAAGCTCGCCGGAGGCAGCGGCACGGGCTGCCCGCCGAGCGTGATCGTCACCGGCCGCGGCTCCCACCGCGTCTCCAGCCCATAGCCGCCGTCGATCGTGAAGCGCGCGACGCCGTGGCGTTCGCAAAAGGCGGTGATCGCCTCCGCCGCATCGAGCCCGTCGGCGGTGAGGTTGCTCACCATCACGTCGAGCCCCTGATCGGCGAGCGTCAGATGGACGTCACCGCGGCGGCGGAAGCCGAGCGACTGGAGCAGGCCGCGCAACGGCGCGACGATCGCGAACAGCGCCGGGGCGAGCACATGGCATTCGCGCAGGTCGACGATGGCGTGGCTCTTCTCGGCGGTGAAGCCGAGCAGGATGCGACCGCCCTTCGCCTCGGCGTGCAGCGTCGCGCGGCGGCGCGTGTCGGGCGGCGAGACGAGCGGCGCACGCAGATCGGCGGCGAGCTCCTGCCCGGCGAGCGCGCTCGCCACCCGGTCGGTGACGAAGGCGGCATAGGCCTCGTCGTCGAGATGCTGGAGCTGGCAGCCGCCGCATTCGGGGAAATGGCGGCACGGCGGCGTCTGGTGATGCGGGCCGTGGCTCAAGCTGCCGTCCGCGTGCAGCGAATCGCCGGGTGCGGCAAAGGCGGCGTGGCGGCCGTCGGCGGTGACGCCGTCGCCGCGGGCCGCGACGCGCAAGATGGTGTCGGAGGTCATGCCGTCGCTCTGGCCGCGGTCAGCGCATTTGCCAAGTCGTCGGCGAGGAAGCTGCGGCCAGCGATCGCCGCGGCGCGCGCGTGCAGCCAGACGCCCGCGTCGGCCGCCGCGAACGGATCGGCGTGCGGATGGGCGATCTGCGCGGCGATCGTCCCGGCGAGCACGTCGCCGCTTCCTGCGGTCGACAGCCAGGGATTGCCGTGCGGATGGACGCGGCAGCGGGCGGCGTCGGCGACGATCGTCGTCGCGCCCTTGAGCACGACGATCGCTCCCGCGGCTGCGGCGGCGGCACGGGCCTGATCGAGCAAAGAGCCGGCGGGCGTGCCGAACAGCGCCCGGAACTCGCCCGCGTGCGGCGTGAGCACGACCGGCGCGCGCCGCGCGCGCAGGCGCTCGGGATCGGTGAGGTGGAGCGCGTCCCCGTCGATCACCAATGGTCGGTCGCCGGCGAGCAACGCGGTCAGGCGGTCGCGCGCCTGTGCGTCGCGGCCCAAGCCCGGGCCGATCAGCACCGCGCCGATCCTCGATTCGGCGAGCGCCTCCGCATCGTAATCGCGGTGGACGATGGCGGCGGGCCCGCCCTGCCCCGCGTCACCGTAGAGCGCGACATAGCCGGCGCCGCTGCGCAAGCCGGCGATGCCGGCGAGCCGCGCCGCGCCCGCCATCGCGCCGGTGACGATCGCCACCATGCCGCGGGTATATTTGTGCGAGGTCGGGCCCGGCTCCGGCAGCTGCGGGGCGGACGCGACGGCAACAGTCTCATCGGCGAGAAGGTCGAGATCGATCCGCCGCACCGCGCCGCACGCCGCGGCGGCAGGGTGAAGGACGTGAGCCGGCTTGAGCGCGCCGAGCGCCAGCGTCAGCGTCGCGGGGTGCGCCTCGGCCCAGTCGGGCGCGCTGGCGGTATCGGCGTCGCTGCCGCTCGGCAGGTCGACGGCGAGGATCAGCCGGGCCGCGGCGGCAAGGCGGGCGAGCGTCGCGTCCTGCGCCGGATCTAGCGGCCGCGCGCCGGTGCCGAACAGGGCGTCGATCAGCAGAGCGGCGGGTGCGGCGGGCTCCAGCGGCTCGACCGGCCCGGCCCATCGCGCCCGCGCGGCCATCGCAGCCGCGGTGCGTGGCGGCGAGGAGGCGGCGACGCGGACGCGCTGCCCTTTGGCGGCGAGCAGGGTCGCCGCGACATAACCGTCGCCACCGTTATTGCCCGGTCCGCAGGCGACGAGGATGGCCTGCCCGGCGGCGAAGCGCAGCGCCGCGGCGGCGATCCCCTCGCCCGCGCGCTGCATCAGCGCCTCGACCGAACGGCCGGCGCGGATCGCACGCTCCTCGGCGGCGCGGGTCTGCGCGGCGGTGAGGATCGGCTGGCCGGCGCAGGCGATCATCGCGCCGGCTTGATCGTTGCGGGCAAGCGATAATGGTCGCCGCCGATCGCGACGTCGATCAGGCCGGACGCCGGAATGGTGACCCGCGCCGCCTCCGCGCCGTCGGCTGCGACGACACCGCGGCCATCGCGGGTGACGAGCAGGCGGTGGAAGCCGCCATCGGGATGACGGACGGTGAGCACCAGCCCGTCCGCGCTCGCCACCTGATCGACGGTGCAGACCGAGGCAAGCGCCGCGCCGCCGCGCGCGCACGGCACGGTGCCGGCGTCCGCCGCCGCAGCAGCCTGTTCCGATTCGACCGCGGCCAGCCGGTTGCCGTCCGTCGTCCGGTCCCCGCAGGCGGCGAGCAGCAGCAGAGCCGCCACCGCCGCGCCGCGGTCAGATATCCGCATAGACGTGCGTTTCGGCCTTGGCGCCGGGATGGGTGACGGCGCCCTGCCAGGCCGGGCCGACATTCTGCGCATAGCGCCACAATGCGCCCGACCCGTAATCGTTCACCCGCGGCGTCCAGGCGGCGCGGCGGGCGGCGAGCACGTCGTCGGCGACGAGCAGGTCGATCGTCCCCGCCTCGGCATCGATGCGGATCGGATCGCCGTCCTCGACCAGCGCGATCGGGCCACCGTCCGCCGCCTCGGGGCCGACGTGGCCGATGCAGAAGCCGCGCGTCCCGCCAGAGAAACGCCCGTCGGTGATCAGCGCGACCTTCTCGCCCATGCCGAGGCCGTAGAGCGCGGCGGTGGTCGAGAGCATCTCGCGCATGCCGGGGCCGCCCTTCGGCCCCTCGTAGCGGATGACGATCACCTCGCCCTCGGCGATCGAGCGCGCCTCGACCGCGGCGAAGGCGTCCTCCTCGCGGTCGAAGCAGCGCGCCGGTCCTTCGAACTGGAGGCGGTGCATGCCGGCGACCTTCACGATCGCGCCGTCCGGGGCGAGGCTGCCGCGCAGGCCGACGACCCCGCCGGTCGGGGTGATCGGCGTCCTGACGTCGTAGATCACCTTCTGGTCGGGATTCCACGTCACCTGGTCGATGTTCTCGGCGAGCGTCTTGCCGGTGACGGTCAGGCAGTCGCCGTCGAGCAGACCGCCGGCCAGCATCGTCTTCATCAGCATATAGACGCCGCCCGCCTCATACATGTCCTTGGCGACATAGCGTCCGCCGGGCTTGAGATCGGCGATATAGGGGGTCGACTTGAACGCTTCGGCGACGTCGAACAGGTCGAAGTCGATGCCCGCCTCATTCGCCATCGCCGGCAGGTGCAGCGCGGCATTGGTCGACCCGCCGGTGGCGGCGACGACGCGCGCGGCGTTGACGAAGGCGGCGCGCGTGCAGATGTCGCGCGGGCGCAACTGCCGCCCGACCAGTTCCATCACCTGCGCCCCGGCGGCGATCGCGATCTGCTCGCGGCTGCTATACGGTGCCGGCGTCATGTTGCTGTTGGGCAGGCTGAGCCCGATCGCCTCGCCGACGCAGGCCATGGTGTTGGCGGTGAACTGGCCGCCGCACGCGCCGTGGCCGGGACAGGCGACCTTTTCGAGCTCGTGCACCTCGGACAGCGGACAGGCGCCGGCGGCATATTTGCCGACCACCTCGAACACGTCGACGACGGTGACGTCGCGGTTCTGGAAGCGGCCGGGCAGGATCGACCCGCCGTAGACGAAGATTGACGGGATGTTGAGGCGGAGCATCGCCATCATCATGCCGGGCAGCGACTTGTCGCAGCCGGCGAAGCCGACCAGCGCATCATAGCAATGGCCGCGGACGCTGAGCTCGACCGAATCAGCGATGACCTCGCGGCTGACGAGGCTCGCCTTCATGCCCTGATGGCCCATGGCGATGCCGTCGGTGACGGTAATGGTGTTGAAGCGGCGCGGCAGGCCGCCCCCCTGCACCACGCCCGCCTGCGCCGCATCGGCCTGCGCATCGAGAGTCGTGTTGCACGGCGCCGAATTGTTGCCGGCGCTGGCGAGCGCGACGAACGGGCGGGCGATCTCCTCCTCACCGAGGCCCATCGCATAATAATAGCTGCGATGGGGCGCGCGTTCGGGACCGACGGAGACGTGGCGGCTGGGCAGGCGGGACTTGTCGAACTGGGTCATGGCGACGCCCTATGTCGCGAGAGGCCCCGCCAACGCAAGCTTGTTACGCGTAATATCGGATACGCGCGCGCCGCAGAATGCGATCCTCCAGCGAAAAGTAGAGCGAGATCATCCCGTCCTCGATCACGGTCGAGGCGGCGAAGGCGATATCGGTCTTGGCGCGATCCTCGGGCGGCGGCGGCACGACGACCGGTTCGAGTCCGCGGCCGGTGACGGTGGCGAAGTCGGGCGAGAAGCTGATCCAGCCGATCCGCCAGCGTGCATCGAGCGTGGCGCCATTGTAGAACATCACCGGATCGGCGCCGGGCAGCTGACACACCGGGCCGGTCGACAGGTGCCAATTGTCCCAGGATTCCGGGCGGATCGGAAACGGGTCGGCGAGCGACGTCCACGGATCGCCGAGATGCGCAGCCTGCGCGATGCCGATCCGCGACGCGCCGATGCCGCGTTCCTCGGCGGCGGCATATTCGTAGAACAGCCGCCAGTCGCCGGCGGGCGTCTGCGCGAACGTCGCCTCCTTGATATTGCCCTCGCCCTCCGGGGCCGCGAGCGCGACGCGGCGCTTGACCAACTGGTCGAGCGAGGGGCCGCTCGCGGCGATCAACACGCCCTGCGTCCGCTTCGCGTCGACACCGGTGTAATAGACGACATAGCCGCCATCCGCGTCGACGAGCACCGTCGGGTCCTCGCAGCCGCCGGCATCGGCCTCGTCGGCGTCCGCCCCCGGCGCGATCGCGAGCACGGGATCGAGCGTGAAGGCGAGACCGTCATCGCTCCAGCCGCTGGCGATCAGGCCGGTCGGGTCGGTCGGGCCGAGCGGATCGGGCACGCCGCGGACGAGCATGCGATAGCGGCCCTGCTCGCGCCAGACGAACGGGCTCATCAAATCCATGCCGTCGAGCGGCGAGCCGGCGGCGATGGTGACGGCGTCGAGCGCCTCGACCGCATAGGTCGGCATGGCCGCTCAGGCGCCCTGCGCGATGACGAGCGACAGGGCGCCGTCGATCGTCACGGTGGTGCCGGTGATATAATCGGCGGCGGGGGAGAGCAGGAAGGCGACGAGCGTCGCCACTTCGTCGGCGGTGCCGGCGCGGCCCCAGGGGATGTTCGCCTCCAGCTTGGCGCGATAGCCGACATCCTCGACCGCATGCTGGTTCATCGGCGTCAGGATCATCCCCGGCGCGACGCCGTTGACCGCGATCCGCGCCGGCGCCAGTTCGAGCGCCAGCGTCGCGGTCAGCTGCGCGAGGCCGCCCTTGGCCGAATCATAGTCGACGCCGCCGGGGCGCGGCGCGCGTTCGTGGATCGACGAGATGTTGACGATGCGGCCGCCCGCCTTCGCCGCCTCGGCCGCTCGGACGAAGCGGCGGCAGGTGAGGAACGGTCCGTACAGATCGGAACGCAGCACGCGATCGAACTGGTCGAGCTTCATGTCGACGAGCCGCGTGCCGCTCATGTTGAGACCGGCGGAGTTGACCAGCCAGCTGGCGGTGCCGAACCGGCGTTCCGTTTCGGCGAACAATGTTTCGACCGCCTCCTCGCTGGAAACGTCGCACTGGACGGCATGGGCCTGCGCCTCGCCGCCGGCGGCCTGCACCACCGCCGCGGCGGCGGCGGCATCGCGGAAATAGGTGAAGGCGACGCGCGCGCCGGCCCTGGCGAGCGCGGCGACGCAGGCCGCGCCGATTCCGGATTCACCGCCGGTCACCACCGCGATGGGCGTATCGGTCACGTCAGTCCCCCTCTCGACATATCATCAGCGGCTCAATGCGGGCGACGGGCGCATCGTTCCGGTGACAAATGCGTCATCCGACGGGTAGCCGCCGGGACAGGCGCGCGGGTCGGATCCCGTCCACGGACAGGATCAGGGCGAGGAGCGGACAATTGTTACCGGGGGCCGAGCCCCCTCGCCTCACAGCGCGTCGAGCGCCTTGGCGACACCGTCCATGGTGAAGGGCTTCTGCAGGACCGGTCGATCGCGGAACTGCGCGTCGACGCTGTCGTCGCTGCCGCCGGTCGCGAAGATGAAGGGGATGTCGCGCGCCGCGAGCGCTTCGGCGATCGGCGTGCTCTTCTCGCCGCCGCGCAGATTGACGTCGAGGATCGCCGCATCGATGCCGCCGTCCGCGACCCGCGACAGCGCGCCCGCGACCGTATCGACCGTCCCCGCCGAGGTCTTGTCGAGCACTTCGAGGAAGTCTTCGAGCATCATCGCGATCAAGGGTTCGTCCTCGACGATGAGGATCTGCGTAGGAGAAGCCATGATCGGCCCTTACCCGTGCCGGTCCCGCCTTGCCAACAGGTGATTTCGCCGGAGGGTCCCGCCGCGGGCCGGGCGGCGATGCTCGACAGCCGCCCGGCCCGCGCTAAGCTGCTCCCGATCAAGTCGGAAGGGGCGACGATGCATAGCGAAATCCTGCAACCCATGGTGGCGCTGATCGCCTGGACGTTGGTGATGCTGGTCTGGACGATCGCGACGCGGCTGCCGGCGATGCAGGCGGCCGGGATCGACATCACCCGCCTGATCGGCAGCAAGGCCGCCGACGCCGATCGCGCGCTGCCGCCGTCCGTCCAGTGGAAGGCGCATAATTACAACCACCTCACCGAGCAGCCGACGCTCTTCTATGCGGTGGCGACGGTGATCGCGATCAGCGGCACCGGCGATGGCGTCAACGCCCTGATCGCCTGGGCCTATGTCGCGCTGCGCGTGCTACATTCGCTGGTGCAAGCGACGGTCAACCGGGTATGGCCCCGCTTCATGCTGTTCCTCGCTTCGACGCTGGCGCTCGCCGCGCTCACCCTCCACGCCGCCATGGCGGTGTTCTGATGGCCAAGGGTGAGGTGTTCGAGCGGCATCGCCAGCCGTGGACGCAGGACGAGATTCAGAAGCTCCACCTGCTCGCCAAGAAGGGCATGGCGTTGAAGGCGATCGCCAAGGCGCTCAAGCGCAGCGAGGAATCGACCAAGGAGCGGGCGAAGGCGGACAGTCTGCCGATCGCCAAATTGCGCTAGGGATCAGCCGAACAGCCGCCGCGCGCTGCGCTCCAGCATCATCAGCTGCCACAAGGTCCGGCCATGATCGGCGCGGCCGCTGCGGTGATCGGCGGCGATCCGCGCGACCTCCGCCATGTCGAGCCAGCCGCTCTCGACGAGGATGCGCGAGCGCGCCAGCCCCTCCGCCTCGTCGGCGAGGGCGTTGCGGAACCAGGCGCTGATCGGCGTGACGAAGCCCATCTTGGGCCGGTAGAGGATGTCGCGCGGCAGATAGCGTTCCAGGCTGCGCTTCATCAGCCATTTGCCCTCGCCGCCATGCAGCCGCATCGCCACCGGCAGCGTCGCGCAGAATTCGACGAGCCGATGATCGAGCAACGGCTCGCGCGCTTCCAGCCCGACCGCCATGCTGGTCCGGTCGACCTTGGTGAGGATGTCGCCGGGCAGCCAGATCATCATGTCGGCATATTGCGCGCGGTCGAGCGCATCGCGCGCCGGGGCGGCGCGCATCGCGGCGATATAGCGGTCCTCCGCCCGGTGGCCGCCGAGCGCATGCCGCGCCGCCGGGCTGAGCAGCCGCGCCCGCTGTTCGGGCGTGGTGACGCCGACCGCGCGCGCATAGGCCTCGTCGCCATCCGCGGCGAGCGCGAGCAGGGTCGTCTTGGCGCGCAACGGCCGCGGGGCCCAGTCGGCCTTGGGATAGAGCCGGCCGAGCGTGCCGAAGCCGGCGCGACGCCAGCGGGCCGGCATCAGGCCGCGCACCCGCTCCTCCGCCGCCTGGAACCGGTAGCGACGATAGCCGGCGAGCATCTCGTCGGCGCCGTCGCCCGACAGCGCGACGGTGACACGGCTGCGCGCCAAGGCCGCGACCTGATAGGTCGCCAGCGCGCTCGCATCGGCGAACGGCTCGTCGAAATGGTGGACGAGCGTGTCGATCAGCGCGGCATCGTCCGGCCGGACGACCTGGGCATGATGATCGGTGGCGAAGCGGCGGGCGACGGCGGCGGCGTGATCGCGCTCGTCATGGCCCGCCTCGTCGAAGCCGATCGTGCAGGTGCGCACCGCCGCCTTGCTCGCCTCCGCCATCAGCGCGACCACCGCCGAACTGTCGACCCCGCCCGACAGGAAGGCGCCGAGCGGCACGTCGGCGACCATGCGGCTGCGCACGCCGTCACGCATATGGCCGAGCAACTGTTCGCCGAGCGCCTTGGCCGAACCGGTGGCGCGATCGGCGAAGCTGAGGCTCCACCAGCGGCGCGGGCGCGGCACGCCCTGCCAGCGCTGCACCTGGAGGAAATGCCCGGCCGGCAGCTTGCGCACGCCCGCGATCATGCAGGCATCGTCCGGAACATAGCCGAGCGCGAGGAAATCCTCGATCGCGGTGACGTCGGGGACGCGGCGGAGCAAGGGGTGGGCGAGCAGGCCCTTGAGTTCCGAGGCGAAGGCGAGGCTGCCGTCGGACAATTCGACGTAATGGAGCGGCTTCACCCCCATCCGGTCACGAGCGAGGAACAGCGTGCCGGTGTCGGCATCGTGCAATGCGAAGGCGAACATGCCGTTGAGCCGTTCGAGCAGCGACGGCCCCCAGACGCGCCAGCCGTGCAGCAGCACCTCGGTATCGCCCTCGGTGACGAACACCGCGCCGCGGCGGATCAGGTCGGCGCGCAGCTCGGCGAAATTGTAGATCTCCCCGTTATAGGTGACGGCGAGCGCGCCGGAGCGCATCGGCTGCGGCGACCCCTCGAGATCGATGATCGACAGGCGCCGGTGGCCGAGGCCGACGCCCGGCGCCGTCCAGACGCCCTCGCCGTCCGGACCGCGATGCGCCTGCGCCGCGATCATCGCGGCGACGCGCGACGGATCGACCGGTTTGGGCGTCTCGGGATGGAAGATGCCGGCGATGCCGCACATCAGCGTGCGCCTGCGATACGATCGGCAAGGTCGCCGATCGGGCCGAGCGCCGCCGCCAGCGCGGCGATATCAGCGCGCGCATCGCGGCCGGGCGTCACCTCGGCGGAGAGATGCACCGCCATCGCGCGCTGCGAACCGCCGAACAGCCGTGCCTTCATCGCCTCGATCTTCACCACGCGCTCATCCGACGTTACCGTTCCGCCAACGACGTACCATGTCGTGACGATCCGCTCCACCGGCCCGGCCGCGGTGATCCGCATCGACGCGCCACCGGCGATCGGCGCCGCGTCGGCCACGCGGACCCAGCGATCCTCCTCGCGCAGCACGCCGGTGCCGAAGGCGCCGATCTTATGCCCCTCCCCCTGCGACGCGAACACCGCGATCGCGACGTCGACCGCCGCACCCTGGCGGGCGTAGCGGCCGAACAGGCTATGGTCGGCACCGGGATAATAAGGCTGCCACGGAGCGGTGCGACTGAGTGGCGCGCGCCGCCAGCCGGCGAGCTGCGGCAGGTCGATCCGCGCCGGCAGCGGCGTCGCGCGGCGGGCGATCGTCACGCTCCACAGCGGCCCGGCCGCGGCCACCGCGACCGTCAGCAGCGCCGCGATCGGCAGGCCGATGCGGTGCCCGCGCACCGGCGGCAGCGTCGCCGGATCGAACGCCGGCGCATCGGGGGCGCGATCGAACCAGCGCCAGCCGATCGCCAGCACCGCCGCCATCACCAGCCCGAAGAACAGCCAGCCATAGACGATATGGTCGAACCCCGTCGCCGCCGCGACGCTGGTCAGATGCGCGGCATAGATGGTGGCGAAGGCGCGGATGCCGTTGGCGAGCACCGGCACGATCAGCGCCGCGAGCAGGAACCAGCCGCGCCGCTGCCACGACCGGAAGCATGTCGCGGCGACGAGCGTCGCGAAGGCAAACATGGCGATGACGAATTTGGCGCCCGAGCACGCTTCGGCCACCTCGAACCAGTAACGCCCGGCGTGGATCAGCACGCCGTTGGAACTGGCCGGCACGCCGAACAGATGCAGCAGCGGCATCACCATCCGCACCGTCACCGCCTGCAACGCGGGTTCCAATTCCTCGCCGAACGGCACCAGGAACAGCGCATAGCCGAGCGGAAAGGCGAGCCCGAGCGCGACCTGCGGCCCGAGCAGGGTCAGCACCGTGCCCTGCAGCATGACGACGAGGCCGAACTGGCGGGCGAAGCTGACCGATCCCGCCTCGCCCATCAGCCAGCCGACGCCGCCGAGGGCAACGAGGGCGAGCCCCGGCCACCAGGCGGTCGGCGCGAGCGCGCCAAGCTCCGCGCGGCGCTGCCAGACCAGCCAGGCGATCACCGGCCCGATGAACAGGCAGTGGCCGAAGGTCGTGCTCGTCCACCAGATCGTAACCAGCCGGGCGACGTCCTCCCGGAACAGCAGCAGGATCGCCGCCGCGGTCAGCGTCAGTGCGATCGCATGCCGGCGCCAGCGAAGGGCTCTGTCGGCCGTCACAGTCCGAGCAGCGCGTCGAGCGGGGCGAGCCGCGCGGTCCAGTCATAGCGTTCGATGACCCGCGCCCGCGCCGCGGCGCCCAGGGCTGTCGCCTGCGCCGGATCGTCGAGCAGCGCGGCGATCGCCGCGACCTGGGCGTCGGCATCGTCGGCGACGCGGAGGGTGCCGGCGTGATCGATCCCCTCGGCCGCGGCGGCGGTGGCGACGACCGGGCGCGCCATCGCCATCGCCTCCAGCACCTTGTTCTGGATGCCGCGAGCCAGACGCAACGGCGCGACGCAGACGGTGGCGGCGGCGAGCCACGGCCGCACGTCGGCGACCGCGCCGGTGACGATCACCGCCGGCGAGGCCAGCGCCTGCACCGCCGCGGTCGGCGCGCGACCGACGATCGCGAGACGCAACGTGGGGTATCGGCGGCGTAGCGCGGGGAGGACATCCTGCGCGAACCACCGCACCGCCTCGACGTTGGGGCGATAGTCCATCTGGCCGGTGAAGACGAGCAACGCGCCCTCGGCGGCGACATCCGTCACGGCAGCGGGGGCGAAGGCGGCGGCGTCGATGCCGTTCTCGACCGGGACGATCCGGCCCGTCGCGCCGCCCTCCCGGAACAGCGCCGCCTCCGCCGCGCTGACGAACAGGCTGGCGTCGACGCGAGCGGCGACCCTCCGCTCGAATGCGCCGAGCAGTCGGGCTTCGCGCCGCATCATCCAGCGCATCGGCGGGCTACCCTGTTCGGCGAACCCTGCGAACTTCGCCGAATCGACGTCGACGAAATCCATCACCGCCGGCACCCCCGCCGGCAGATATTGCGCCATCTGCCCCGAAAAGCAGTAGACCGCATCCGCGCGCCGTGCCGCCACCGCCCGCCGCATCCCGGCCGAGGCGAAGGCGGTGAGCGACACCGGCAGCCCCTTGGCGAGCGCGGCCAGCGCCGCGACCGCCTGTGATCGGGTGCGCGGGATCAGCGTCACGCTGGCGAGCCCGGCGAGTTCGGGCGGCGCCACCTCCCCCGCGCCTTCGCTGAAGGCGACGAGGTGGACGCGCGCGCGCGCGGCGAGATGGCGGAGGATGTGGTAGCTGCGGATGCGGTCGCCGCGGTCGGGCGGAAACGGCACGCGATGCGCCAGGAACAGCAGCTCCATCAGCCGAGGCCGCGCGAAATCCACGGCCCCAGCCGGTTGGCGACCGGCAGCGGCAGCCGCTGCCACGTCTTCACCATCAGCGCATATTTGGGATTGAGCGGATTGACCTCGCGCGCCGCCCCTTCGCTGCGCCGGGCGTAGAGGCGCGGCACGCCGGAGAAGCCCCAATTCTTCTTGAACGCCGCGGCCCCGGTGCCCGTCTTCGATCGCCCGAAGTCGAAGCGGGTGCAGCCGCGCGCGCGGGCGTGGCTCATCAGCGCGAAATACATGCGGTCGTTGGCGCGCAGGCAGCGCGCCGCGGTGGTGCCGCCGCCCCAATAGGGAAAGACGGTGCCGGCGAAATAGAGGCTGAGCACGCTCGCCACCGCACGCGCGCCGCTGCGCACGGTGAGGATGTCCGCATCCATCTCGTCCAGCACCGCGCGGAACAGCCTGGCCGGGAACACCGGCGTGCCGAGGTTGCGCACCGACTCGCCATAGACGCGGTAATGGTCGGCGAGCAGCGCGGCGCCGCCCGCCTCCACGTTCAGGTCGTTGCCGAGCGCGCGCCGCACCTCGGCCCGCTGCTTGCGCGGCACGGCGAGCAGTTCGGCCTCGTCGTCGGCGGCGAGATCGCGGGCGAAACCGAGATAGGAGGTGTCGTCGGTCTGCCAGCCGTCCGGCGCCGGACCGCCGCGCAGCTCGACTCCGGGGCAGCCGAGACGCTGCGCCAATGTCCAGGCCGTTGCAGCGAGCGCTTCGACGCCCTCCCCCAATATCCCGCCGTCGACGCCGAAACCGGTCGACACCAGTGCCTTGCCGAACAGCGGCGAGCGCATCGCGGTGAGCGGCAGCACGCCGGCGATCGCCCCGCCCCGCTCCGCGACGAGATAATGCGCGCGCTGACCGCAGCCGCGCGCGACGCTGCGGCTCCACGCCGGCAGATGGAACGGGGTCGCCTGCGGCTGCGCCCGGACGAACGCGTCGATCGCGTCGCTGTCGCGGCTGTCGGCGAGATCGGCCTCGCGCACCGTCGGCACGGTCACGACAGCCGTGCCGCCTCTGCCGCGACGACCGCATCGACCCGGCCCCAGTCATGGCGTCCGATCAGCCCGCGCAACTTGCCCGCCATCGCGCCGAGCCGCGAATAATGGCGCACCTTCGATCGCAGCGGAGCGCCGGCGACGCGCGGCTGCGCCGGATCGACCTCCCACGGATGGAAATAGAAGATGCCGGCATGGCCTTCGCCATTGACCTGCCGCACCGCATAATCGGTCAGCGCGGCCGGCAGCAGCCGGAAGAAGCCGCCGCCGGTCGCCAGATGCCGCCCGCCGATCCGCGCCACCGTCACCGGCAGTTCGATCAGCGGCGCATCGGACAGCGGCCGGAAGGCGAAGCGCGGCGCGTCGCGCCAGCCATAATGATCGTGCGCGACGGGGGCGACGCTCGACGAATAGGCATAGCCCGCCTCGGCAAGTACGTTGAACGCCCACAGGTTGCGCGTGTCGATCGAGAAGCTCGGCGCGCGATAGCCGGTCACCGGCTGGCCGGAGGCATCCTCCAGCGCGGTGCGCGCGCGGGCGAGGTCGGCGCGGAAGGTCGCGGCGTCCATCGTGAAGACGCGCTGGTGATCCCAGCCGTGGCTGGCGATCTCATGCCCGGCCTCGGCGATGCGCCGGATCAGCGCCGGGTGACGCGCCGCCACCCAGCCGAGCGTGAAGAAGGTCGCCCTGACGCCGCTCTCCGCGAACAGGTCGAGCACCGCGCCGGTATTGTCGGCGACGCGGCTCGGCAGCCTATCCCAGTCGGCCTTGTCGATCACCCGCTCGAACGCGCCGACCTGGAACCATTCCTCGACGTCGACCGACAGGCCGTTGCGGACGGCGCTACGCGGCATGGTCCCACGCCGCCGGAGCACGGATCGGAACGTGATCCTCGCGGATCTCGGCCGCGCCCGCCGCCATCACCGAGGCGGCGGCGGCGGTCTCCTGCCGGTCCGCCTCGACCCAGTCGACGAGCAGCGTCAGCACCCGCCGCAAGGCGCCTTCCTGCTGCGCGACGCGTGCCTCCAGCGCGGCGAGCCGGGCGGCGACCGCAGCGGGCAGCTCGGGCGCGGCACCGGCTTCGGCCGCATCGGGGGCGGCGCGCGGGACGAAGCGGCGGACCGAGCTTTCGGCGGGCGCCGGCGCGGGCGCCTTCGCCGGTGCCGCCGCCGCCGTGTCAGCCGCGAGCATCGGCAGGTCGTCGTGGAGATCGCCGACCACCTGCCGCACGATCGCCCCGTCGATCACGTCGAGGTCCTCGACCGCGGCGTGGAGCATGACGCGTCCGGCGAGCTGATTGAGCCGCCGCGGCACGCCGCCCGATCCTTCGTACAGCGCGGCGAAGGCGTCGGCGGCGAAATCGGGGCGGCCCTGCCAGCCGACCACCGACAGGCGATGCGCGATGTAATCGGCGACCTCGTCCGCCGCCATCGGTTCGAGATGGTGGATGGCGATGATCCGCTGGCGCAATTGCTCGAGCCGGTCGGAGCCGTGCAGCCGTTCGCGGAACTCGGGCTGGCCGAGCAGCAGGATCTGCAGCAGCGCATGACCGCCCGCCTGGAAGTTGGAGAGCATGCGCAGCTCTTCGAGCGAATCGACCGGCAGCGCCTGCGCCTCGTCGACGATCAGCAGCGTTCGCTGTCCCGATCGCGCCACCGAATGCAGCCCGCGCTCGATCGCGGTGAGCAGTTGCGCCTTGGCGAGGCCATGCGGATCGACGCCGAGCCCGGTCGCGACGATCCGCAGCAGATCGTCCGCCGGCACCGCGGTCGAGACGATGGTGATGACGTTGAGCGCCTGCGGATCGACCTGGCCGGTGAGATGGCCGACCAGCGTGGTCTTGCCCGCGCCGATATCACCGGTGACGACGATGAAGCCTTCGCCCTGCGCGAGGCCATAGCCGAGATAGGCCATCGCCTTGCGGTGCGTGGCGGTTTCGAACCAGAAGCGCGCATCGGGCGTCAGCTGGAACGGCCGCCCCGATAATCCGAAATGCGCGTCGTACATAGACCAGGCCCTTAGAACGAGTAGCGCGCGGCAATCAGTGCCTGCGCCGACCAGACGGTATCTACGTCTCCGGTATCAAAGGCGTAAATGCCGGCGCTGGCCGTGGTGGTGACGCGCCCGAAGCTGCGCCCGTAACTCCCCGTCGCGCCGTAGGACCAGATCCCCGGCGTGCGGGCGATACCCGATTCATAGTAATTGACGAACAGGTTGGCGGCGAGTGTCGACAGCGCGGTGAGCGTACGGTTGTAGAACAATTGCGCATAGGCGCTCTGGTCTTCGACGCCGTACAGCGTCACGCCCGGAACGTCGTCGCGGTCGAACAGCTTGCGATTGGCATAGCCGATGCCGCCGCCATAGGCCGAACGTCCGCGGGTAATCGACACGACGCCGTCCACGCCGCGCGCGCGATAGCTGGCGGTGGCGATCGACTGGAAGACGTCGTTGAGGCAGCCGCCCGGCGTCGATCCGCTCGTCGCGAAGACGCAGCCGTTATATTGCTGGGTAAAGGCATCGCGCGCCGACAGGAAGCTCGTCGGCAGGTTGGCGAGCCCGGTGCGCAGCTGCCGGCCGAAGGTGGTGACCGTGTCATAGACGTCGGCGGCGACCGCGACCCGTTCGGAGGCCTGATAGGTGGCAAGCCCGGTCACGCTCAGCGAACCGTAGCGCTTGCCGACATGCGCCTCTGCGGAAAGGCGACGATTGGGACGCCAGACGACGCCGGCATCGTAATAAACGCCGTCGGTACGATAGGCGATCTGGCGCGGCGCGGCGGAATCGGTGACGTAGCGGCCGTTGCCGTCGACCACCGCGGCGCCCGTCGCATCGACCAGCGCGGCCCGGTTGCTCGTCTCGACCCGCTCATAGCCGACCCCGCCGGTCAGCGCGACATAGGGCGACACCGGGGCGAGCACGTCGCCGCGCACGCGCCAGCTCTGGTAGCGGCCGTCGAGCTGGACGGCGTCCTCCCGCTCCCAGCCGGCGCTGGCGCTCAGACCGACCGGCGCGACCTGCCCCGGCCGCACGCTCGCGCCGATCGCCGCGACCTGCCCGAACGAATCGTCGTAATAATCGAGCCGCGACTGGCCGGCGGGCAAGGCGACGTAGCTCGGCGTGTCGACCTTGGTGTATCCGGCCTGATAGCTGGCGGCGAGCGACACCGGCCCTGCCTGCGTGACGTAGTTCGGGCCGCCGAAGACGGCATAGACCTGGCTGATATTGTCGCCGTTGCCGACGATCACCCCCGGCGCCGCACCGCGGATGTCGCTGCGCGCGCGCGTCGCGATGCCGCCCGCCTCGAAGCTCAGCCCGCGCGCGACCTTTGCCGAGACGCGGGCGAGGCCGGTGTGGATGTCGTCATCGCCGACCCGGTCGTCCCACGAGATGCGGCGTTCGTAGCGATAGGAGATCTGCCCCTTGACCCGCGCGGTGCTCGCCGCGGCATCGATGCCGGCGGCGAGGCTCGAATAGGTCAGCACGTCGCCGGAGTTGAGGTCGGCGTCGAGGATCTGGCCGACCTCGACATAGGGCGTCGCGACGACGCGGCCGCGCTGCACCTGCGCCCCCGCCTGTCCGCCGGCGACCAGAGCCGCCAGCGCCGTCGCCATCCCCAGCGTGCGGATCACGGACGATCCTGCCCGTAATAGGTGCCGTAGCGATGGCCGCCGGGGACGAAGGATACGGCGTTGAGCACCAGCGCGATCTCGTCACAGCCGTCGAGCCGCTGCACCGCCTCGCGCAATTCGCTTTCCGGCGTGCGGTCGGCGCGCACCACCAGCACGACCTGCCCGACCAGCATCGCCAGCACCGCCGCCGGCGACGCGGCGAGCGCGGGCGGCGAATCGAAGATGAGGATGCGGCGCGGATTGGCGGCGAGCAGGCGCGCCAGCACCTCGCGCGTCCGGGCGGAGGCGAGCAATTCGGTATCGCTCGCGGTCTTGGTGCCGGCCGGCAGGATCGACAGGCCGCCGACATCGGTGCGGATCACCAGGCTCTCGACGTCGATCTCGCCATCGGCGAGCGCGTCGAGCAGCCCCGGCTGTTCGGCGAGGCCGAGCTGCGCGAGCACGTCGGGCTTGGCGAAGTCGGCGTCGATCAGCAGCACCTCCGTATCGCGTTCCGCCGCCATCGACAGCGCGAGATTGACCGCGCAGAAGGTCTTGCCGTCGCCCGGCCGCGCCGAGCAGATCAGCGCGGTGCGCGCCCGGTCGCGCGACGACAGCGCGTCCGCTTCGGCGGCATCGTCGCGACCGGCGCGGGCGATGCGTTCGCGGGTGATCAGCAACTGCCGCTTGATCAGCCGGAATTCCTCCGCAAGCGGGCCGACCGGTGCACCCGGCACGATCATCCCCGCCTCGGCGAGCATGCCGCGATCGATCGCGGCGATGTCGGTCAGCTCGGGCGCGTCGTAGAAGCTGTCGGGCAGTTCCTGGCCGACCGGCGCGCGCAGTTCGGGCGGGATCGCGAGCAGCGTCGGATCCGCCAAGTCGGCCTGCTGCCAGGCGTCGACCGGCGGCGGCGGTGCCACCGCTTCGAGCGCGGGCAGATCGATCGGCGGCGGCCGGCGACGCAGATGCGCATTGAAGTCGTAGACTCGGGCGGCGCGCTCGAGCATCGATTCGGCGCGTGGCGATCCGCTCATCGTCCCGTCCCGTTGCACCGTCATGCCGCCATCCCCCGCTGCAACACCTCGACGCCGAGCAGCAGCACATAGGCCGCGACCAACCCGGCCGTGCCGCCGAGGAACAGCTTGAGCCGCTTGCCGCGCTGCTCGGACTGGCTGCGCGTCACCACCTCGCCGATCGCGCCGATCACCGGCATGCCGGTGGCGCGTTCGAGCCGCGGTCCGGTCGCGAAGGTGGCGCGAAGCTGACCCAGAGCGAAGGCCGCGCCGATGCCGCCGGCGATGCCGACGATCAGCACGCCGGTTAGCAGCAGCATGCGGTTGGGCGCGGTCGGCGCGCGCGGCATCGTCGGCGGATCGATCACCTGGAATTTGACATTGTCGGTCTGCGTCTGCGCCTGGCCACGCAGCGCGATCTGCTGCCGCTGGGTGAGCAATTGATCGTATTGATCCTTGAGCACCTGATAATCACGGTCGATCTGGCCCTGCTCCGCCGCCACTTCGGGATCGCCCGACAATTTGGCGTTGAGCTGGTCGAGGTCGCTCTGCAACTGGGCCTTGCGCATCTTGAGCGCGGCGGCGGCGCTCTGCTTGTCGGCGAGCATCGATTGCAACGACAGATAGAGCGGATTGGGCGTGCCCCCGCCGGCGCCGGCCGGTTCGCCGCGCGCCGCCGCCTGTGCCGCGACGAGCTGACGCTTGAGCGCGATCACGTCGGGATGCTGATCGGTATAGCCCCGCGCGCGTGCATCGGCGAGCTGGCCCTGGATGGCGGCAAGCGCGGCACGCGCCGGACCGGCGGCGACGCCGCCGGCATTCGGGATGGTCGCCGGCGTCCCCGCCATCTGGCCCTGCACCGCGGCAAGGCTCGACTGGGCGGCGGCGAGGTCGCTGTCGACCTGCGCCATCTGGCTGCGCGACGCGCCGATCCGGTCGCCGACCGAGCCGGTGCCCGGCAAGGCGCCGAGGTAGCGCGTCTGGAAATCGGCGCGCTTGGCATCGGCATCGGCGAGCTGCTTCTGGAGCTGGTCGAGCTGCTTGTTGAGGAAGTCGAGGCTCTGCGTCGTCTGGCTGCGGTCGCGGCCGAGATTCTGTTCGACGAAGATGTCGATCAGCTTCTGGGTGATCGCCTGCGCCAGCTTGGGGCTGGCGGCGGTGGTGGTGATCTGGAACAAATTGTCCTGCTGGCTCTCGACCTTGATCGCATTGGCGAGGCCGGCGACGCGGTCGGCGACGTCACGGTCGCTCGACACGGTCTGCGCCAGGTCGGTGCCGCGCACCACCTTTTCGAGATTGACCGCGCTGATCAGCGTCTGGCGGATGGTGTCGACATCCTTCTGCTGCGCCTGCGCGGGTGCGTCGATCGACGCGGGCAGGATCGACTGCATCTGGACGAAGACGCGCGCGCGCGATTCGTAGCGGCTCGGCATCTGGCTGACGACGAACCAGCCGGCGACGCAGATGCCCCAGGCCACCGCCAGCGCGAGCCAGCGGCGCGTCCAGATCGCGTGCAGTGCCAGCCGCACCTCGTCGTAGAGGCCGTTCACCGCGCGCGTCCGGCGAACGCCGGCGCGTGGTCGCGCGCGGCGTGCGTAAGGAGGATGCCGGCCATCAGAACATCGACTCGGGGATGATGATCACGTCGCCGGGTTGCAGGCCGACGTTGGCGCTCGAATCGCCCTTCTTGAGCAGGTCGGCGATCTGGAGCTTGTATTCGTGCTGCTCGCCGGTCTTGCGATCGTGGCGGACCAGCTTGGCCTTGTTGCCGGCGGCATATTGGTTGAGCCCGCCGACCGCGATCATCGCGTCGAGCAGCGTCATGTTCGCGCGATAGGGAATGGACGCGGGCTTCTCGGTCGCGCCGATGATCCGCACCTGCTGGCTGTAGGTCCCCGAGAAATTCTCGACGATCACCGAGACGATCGGGTCCTTTACATATTGGCCGAGCGCCTGCTTCATGTCGGCGGCGAGCACCGAGGGGGTCTTGCCGACCGCGGGCATGTCGTTGACCAGCGGCGTGGTGATGCGGCCGTCGGGGCGGACCTGCACCTTCGCCGACAGTTCGGGGTTGCGCCAGACGAAGACGTTGAGCTGGTCGAGCGGGCCGATGACATATTCCTCGCCCGGCTGCTCCTTGCTCGCGACGTAACTGGCCGGCGGCAGCGCCGGGCCGCTCGCATCGGTGGCGCAGGCGGCGAGCATCGGCGCGAGGCCGCCAAGCGCGAGCAGGATACGGACGGGACCACCGGAACGCATAATCATCTCCTGACCCCCCGGGGACGCCGGGCCGCATCCACAGGCGGGGTTACGTCTGCGCGTCATGGGGCGGGAGAGGTGAAGATAGCGTTAGGAACGCTAGACCAACGATTACAGCACAATCGGCACGCCCTCCCCAAGGCCGCCCGGTTGCGTTATCACAGCATGATGGCTCGTGCGCTGCTTTTGATGACCCTTTCGGTTCTCCTGCCCTATCCCTTTCCCGTTTCGGCACAGGCCGCCCCGCCGCTGATCGGTCTGACGATCACCGGGGTCAGTTCGGCGACGCAGGCCGAGCGGATCGGCCCCGATCAGGCCGTCACCGCGCGTCGTCACGACGGGCCGGTGACGATCGTCGTCCGCGAAACCGGCATCGGCCGGGCGCGGGTACTGCGCGTCGACGGCGTGGTGACGCAGGCCCCGGCGAGCCAGCGCCTGCTCTGCGGTGCGGCGGTGGTCGCCGGCGCGTGCCGACCGGGCGAGCCCGCGACGGGGATCGAGCTGACCTATCATCTCGCCCCCCTGCCCTCAGGCACCCGGATCACAGTGCAGGACAGTGCGATGACGGCGCCGGCGCGCACCTTCACCGCCGAGATCACCCTGCTTTAGGCACCGCCGACCACGATCTCCGCCGCGGCAGGATGGCCGAGGAAAGCAGCAGGACTCGCCGACGCGCCATAGGCACCGGCAAGGAAGACGGCGATCAGGTCCCCCGGCTGCGCCTCCGGCAGGGCGACGCGGTCGCCGAGCCGGTCGAGCGGCGTGCACAGCGGCCCGACCACCGACACCGTCTCGGCCGCGGGGCCGTCGATCGCGCTGGCGAGCGCGATCGGATAGTTGCGCCGCACCACCGTGCCGAAATTGCCGCTCGCGGCGAGCTGATGGTTGAGGCCGCCGTCGGTGACGAGGAACGTCTCGCCCTGGCTCGTCTTGCGATCGACGATCCGGGTCAGATAGACGCCCGCCTCGGCGACCAGCCAGCGGCCGAGCTCGATCGCGAACCGCGCCTCACGCAGCACCGCCGCGCGCGTCGCCAATGCCTCCGCAAGGCCTGCCCCGATCCGCTCGACATCGAGCGGCCGGTCGCCGGCGAAATAGGGCACGCCGAAGCCGCCGCCGAGATTGACCAGCGGCGGCGCGGCCCCCGCCGCCTCGGCGAGCCGGGCGGCGAGCGCGAGCGTGGCCGCCTGCGTCTCGACGATCGCGCCCGCGTCGAGCGCCTGACTTCCGGCATAGATGTGGAAGCCGCGCCAGTCGGCGCCGGCATCGATCAGCCGGCGGACCAAGGCCGCCGCCGCGGCCGCATCGACGCCGAAGGGCGACGGCCGGCCGCCCATCTTCATGCCCGATCCGCGCAGTTCGATATCGGGATTGACCCGCACCGCCAGCCGCGGCGTGATCCCGAACTGATCGGCGAGCCGCAGTGCGCGCGTCGCCTCGCCGTCCGATTCGAGATTGAGCGTCGCGCCGCTGCGCAGCGCGGCGGCCAGCTCGGCATCGCGTTTGCCCGGGCCGGCGAAGCTGATCGCGCCGCCGGGCTTGACCGCCAGCGCACGCTCCAGCTCGCCGCCCGACGCGACGTCGAGGCCGTCGACCCAGGGCGCGACCGTGTCGAGCAGCGCGGGCAAGGGATTCGCCTTGATCGCATAATGGAGGTCGACCTTCGGAAAGGCGGCACGGAAGCGGCGGATGCGCGCGGCGACGATGCCGGCGTCGTAGACGAAGACCGGCGTGTCCGCCGCCCACTGTTCCGCAGGCGCGCCGGCGATGGTCAGGACGCCGGACTGACCGACGAATTCGGGCGGCAGCGGACCGACGGGTTTCATGCCGTCACCTCGGCACGGATCGCGGCCCGGTCGAGCTTGCCGTTGGCGTTGCGCGGCAGCGCGTCGCGCCAAACATAATGGGCCGGTTGCATGAAACTCGGCAACAGGCTGCGCAGCCGCGCCCGCAACGCCGGTTCCGCCGCGGCATCGCCCGCCAGCATGACGGTGATCGCCTGCCCGAGCCGCGCATCGGCGACGCCGACCGCGACCGCCTCGCGCGCCTCGAAGCCGGCCAGCACCGCCTCCTCGATCTCGAGCGGGCTGATCCGGTTGCCGGCGCTCTTGATCATCTCGTCGTCGCGGCCGACGAAGCGGAACAGGCCGTCCTCCCCTTCGACGACGGTATCCCCCGACCAGACCGCGATGCCGCCGCTCGCCGACCATGGCGGGGCGGGACGGAAGCGTTCGGCCGTCCGCTCGGGGTCGCGCCAATAGCCCTGCGCCACCAGCGGCCCGGCGTGGACAAGTTCGCCCGACTCGCCGTGCGCGCGCGTGCCGTCGGGGCGGACCGCCATCACCTCGGCGAAGGGGATGGCGCGGCCGATCGCGTCGGGATGCGCGTCGATCAGCGCCGGGTCGAGCCAGGTCGAACGGAACGCCTCGGTCAGTCCATACATGGCGACGAGCTCGGCGGCGGGGAAGCGCGCACGCAGTCCGCGCACCAGCCGCTCGGTCAAGGCGCCGCCCGAATTGGTCAGGCGTCGCAGCCGGGCGGCGGTCGCCGCCGGCCAGTCGACGTCGAGCAACTGCACCCATAACGGCGGCACCCCGGCGAGCGTCGTCGCCTCGAACCGCTCGACCGCTTTCACCACGTCGCGCGCCGTCAGATAGTCGAGCGGGGCGACGGCGGCGCTGGCATACCAGGCGGACAGCAACTGGTTTTGGCCATAATCGAAGGCGAGCGGCAGCACCCCGAGCACCCGGTCGGACGGCGACAATCGCAGGTAATCCGCCACCGCCACCGCGCCGAGCCACAGATTGGCATGGCTGAGCATCACCCCCTTGGGCCGTCCGGTCGACCCCGAGGTGTAGAGGATCGCGGCGAGCGACTGCGGGTCTGCGGTCGAGCGACCCGGCCCACCGCCGGCGAGCGGCACCTCGCCCTCGTCGATCAGGCGGCACTCCGCCGGCACGTCCGCGGGGTCGAGCGTTTCGGCGCGCGCGCTCTGGGTGACGAGCAGGCGCGCGCCGCTGTCGGCGAGGATATGGGCGACCTGGGCGCGGCGCAGCGCCGGATTGATCGGGACGTGCACCAGCCCGGCACGCACCGCGGCGAGCGGCAGCACGCAGGCGTGCACGGTCTTGGGCAGCCAGCTCGCGATCCGCTCGCCGGGCGCACACCCTTGTGCGTCGAGCCAGCCGGCGACCGCGGCGACCGCCTCCTCGAGCGCGGCGAAGGTCCAGTCGCGGGATCGCGTCAGCAGCGCGGGCGCGTCCGCGGCGCCGCGCAGCAGGTGGTCGAGCGGAAACGGGGTCGGATCGGGCAAGGCCATCGCCCCTCTTAGCGTCACTCTGTTGCCGAATGCAGCCCCAGCCAGTACCGGCGGCTATCCGCAACCGATCAGGGCCGCCGCTTTGCTTCCCGAAGGCTATGACACCGTCGAGACCACCGTCCGCGCCGTCCTGCGCGACGTGTTGGGCCTTTCCGCCGAGCGCGTCGCCGGCTTCACCGCGACGACGCCGCTGTTCGGCGCGCTGCCCGAACTCGATTCGATGGCGGTCGCCAGCGTGCTGACCGAGATCGAGGACCGGCTCGGCATCCTGATCGAGGATGACGAGGTCGACGGCGATATGCTCGAAACCTTCGGCGCGCTGGTCGAATTTGCCGCGAGCAAGGCGCTCGTCTAGCCTCTGCGGCATGGCGCCGCGGATCGATCATTACGACTGGCCGGGCGGGCGCGAGGCGATGCTGCGCTTCGGCCCGGACGAGGGGCCGCTCGCGGTCGTCGCGCTGCCGGTGTTCGAGGAAGGCAATCGCACGCGGACCTTCGTGGTGACGCTGCTGCGGGCCTTGGCGGAAAGGGGCATCGGCAGTGTGCTGCCCGACGTGCCGGGCCAGGGGGAGAGCATGACCCCGCTGACCGGTCTTACGATTCTGAGCCTGGCGACGGCGCTGGAGGCCATCACCGATCGCTGTCTCGACGACATGCGGCGGACCTATGCGGTGGGCATTCGAAGCGGAGCGTTGCTCGACGGCTGCGCGCTCCATAGCGGACGGTGGCATCTCGCGCCGCAAACCGGCGCAGACCTGCTGCGGGATTTGCATCGGACGTGGCGAGCCGCCGGCCATTCCGGCGACCAGACGATGATGATGGCGGGTGGCGATCCGGTCGAGATCGCCGGCAACCTGTTGCCAAGCGACCTGTTGCTGTCGATGTCGGCGGCGACGCCATCCGATCAGCCCGGCATCCCCCGTCGCGTCGTCCGCCTCGCGAGCGACCCCGCCGCAGCCGACCGCCACGTCGATGCCGCCCCGCTGTGGCGCCGCAGCGAACCGGGCAACGATGCCGCGCTCGCCGCGCTGCTCGCCGAGGATATCGCCGGCTGGATCGCGGCGTGCGAAGCCTGATCACCTTTCCCTGTGCGGGCGAGACGCTGATCGGCTCGCTCGACATGGCGGCGGGCGCGACCGGATTGCTGATCGTCTCCGGCGGCAACGAAATCCGCTGCGGCGCGCATCGCGGCATGGCGCTGCTCGCCGCGGCGATGACGGCCCGCGGCCATCCCGTCTTTCGCTACGACCGGCGCGGGATCGGCGATTCGTCGGGCGACAACCATGGGTACCTGTCCGCCCGCGGCGATCTCGTCGCCGCGGCGGAAGCCTTCCGCGCCGCCGCGCCGCAGCTCGCGACGATCGTCGCTTATGGCAATTGCGACGCGGCGAGCCTGCTCGCGCTCCACGGCCGCGAGGCGGGAGTCGATCGCCTGATCCTCGCCAATCCCTGGACGATCGAGGACTTCGACGACCTTCCCCCGGTCGCCGCGATCCGCGCCACCTATCGCCAGCGCCTGACCAGCCCGCGCGCCTGGGCGCGGCTGCTCTCCGGCCGCATCGATCTCGGCAAGGCGCTCCGCGGCCTGCACAAGGCCTCGACCGCTCCGCCGCAGACACTTGCGCGGCGGATCGTCGGCGCGATCGAGAATTGGGGCGATGCCGCCACGATCATCCTCGCGAGCGGCGACGCCACCGCGCAGGCCTTCGCCGCCGCAGCGCCGCATCTTCCCGCGCATCGGATCGACACCGCCTCGCACAGCTTCGCCCGGGAGACGGATCAGCGGCAGTTGCAGGCGTTGGTCGCAGGTTTGCTGGAAGACCAATAACACACGCGAAGCCGCGAAGACGCGAAAAATTCGGTCGTCGCACAAGGGAAGCGCTTTCCTCTATAGTCTGGAAGTGCACTCGCCCGACGCTTCCACGTCATTGTATTGCACTGGACTCTTAGCGCCTTCGTGTCTTCGCGTGATCACCTTCCAGTCTAGAACGGCGACATCGAGCACCGCTGCAAGGTCATGCAGTGCCGACGCCCGTTCCGGCCACGGCCGGTCGCTATTCCGCCGCCTCGGCCATCTCCTCGAACTCGGCGGCGGCGAGAAAGCGCTCCGCATCGAGCGCGGCCATGCAGCCGGTGCCCGCCGCGGTCACCGCCTGGCGATAGATTTTGTCGGCGACGTCGCCGCAGGCGAAGACGCCCGGCACGCTGGTGCGGGTCGAGCCGGTTTCGACCGCGATATAGCCGTCGTCGTCGAGCGCGAGATGGCCGCGGAACAACTCGGTCGCGGGATGGTGGCCGATCGCGACGAACCCGCCGTCGACCGACAGGCGCGAATGCTCGCCCGTCACCGTATCCTCCAGATCGAGCGCGACGAGGCCGGCATTGCCGCCGCCGTCGACGAACTCGCGCACCTCCTTGTTCCACAGCACGGTGACGTTGGGATGCGCGTGCAGCCGCTCCTGCAGGATGCGCTCAGCGCGCAACGTGTCGCGGCGATGGATCAGCGTGACGTCGTCGCTGTGGTTGGTGAGGTAGAGCGCCTCCTCGACCGCGGTATTGCCGCCGCCGATCACCGCCACCTTCTTGCCACGGTAAAAGAAGCCGTCGCAGGTCGCGCAGGCGGACACGCCCTTGCCCTTCATCGCCTCTTCCGATTCGAGCCCGAGCCATTTCGCCTGCGCGCCGGTGGCGATCACCAGCACCTCGCCCTCGTAGACGTCGCCGCCGTCGCCGATCAGCCGGAACGGCCGCCGGGTGAGGTCGACCTCGACGATCGTGTCCCACATCAGCCGCGTGCCGACATGCTCCGCCTGCTTCTGCATCTGCTCCATCAGCCACGGGCCCTGGATGACGTCGGCGAAGCCGGGGTAATTCTCGACATCAGTGGTGGTGGTGAGCTGCCCGCCGGGCTGGATGCCCTGGACGACGATCGGCGCCATGCCAGCGCGCGCGCCGTAGATCGCCGCCGACAGACCCGCCGGGCCCGAGCCGAGGATGAGCATGCGCGTGGAATGGGTGGTCATGGGAACAGCCTGTCGGAAGGGAAGATTCGGATGCTGATCTAGGCGATCATGCGGCGTTTTTGAATGCCGTCGGCAAATCATCGCCGAACGCGGCTATAATCGGATCACCGGGGACGGTCGGCGGCGGGATCGTCGGCGCAGCGGCATCCTGTCATCATTTCCGTGCATCCAACCCTCGCCTCCACGCGTTCGCGCTCACGAAGCGTGAGGGATGAACATAGTGGCCGACGATCAGATCAGTACCGAACCCTATACCGGCCCGTCCGGCGGCTGGGGGTCGATGAAGTCGGTCGCCCGCATCAACCTGCGCGAGAAGGTCAATCCCGAGACGGTGCGCGAGCTTGCCCGGCAGAACAAGCCGGAGGGCGTGATGTGCGTGTCATGCGCCTGGGGGAAGCCCGCGCATCCGCATATCGCGGAATTCTGCGAGAACGGCGCCAAGGCGACCGCGTGGGAGCTGACCAGCTATCGCACCACGCCCGCCTTCTTCACCGAGCATAGCGTCACCGAGTTGCGCGGATGGAAGGATTTCGACCTCGAACAGGCGGGCCGCCTCACCCATCCGATGCGATATGACGCGGCGAGCGACCGCTACGTCGCGGTGAGCTGGGAGGAGGCGTTTGCCGACATCGGTGCGCATCTCAAGGGCTATGACCCGGCCAAAGTCGTCTTCTACGCCTCCGGCCGCGCCAGCCTCGAGACGAGCTATATGTGGGCGCTGATGGCACGGATGTACGGCAGCCAGAACCTGCCCGATTCGTCCAACATGTGCCACGAGACGACGTCGGTCGGGTTGAAGTCCGCGATCGGATCGCCGGTCGGCACGATCCATCTGTCGGATTACGACAGCTGCGACATGATCCTCTATTTCGGCCAGAACCCCGGCGTGAACAGCCCGCGGGCGCTTCACCCGCTGCGCGCCTGCGCCAAGCGCGGGGTCGAGATCATCGTCTTCAACCCGTTGAAGGAACGCGGGCTCGAACGGTTCACCGATCCGCAGAACCCGATCGAGATGGTCACCGGCAAGTCGACGCCGATCGCCAGCCAATATCATCAGGTCAAGACCGGCGGCGACATCGCGGCGATGCTCGGCATCTGCAAATATGTCATCGAGGCGGACGACCAGTGCCAGCGGATCGGCGCCCCCGCTATCCTCGACCACGCCTTCATCGCCGAACATACCAAGGGCTTCGAGGCCTTCGCCGAAATGGTGCGCGCCACCGACTGGGCGACGATCGAGCATGAGAGCGGGCTCAGCCGCGGCGAGCTGGAAGGCGTCGGTGCGATCTACGCCAAGTCGAAGCGCGTCATCTGCGTCTACGGCATGGGGCTGACCCAGCACGTCCACGGCATCGACAATCTGCACACCCTGGTCAATCTGATGCTGTTGCGCGGCAACGTCGGCAAGCCGGGCGCAGGCTTCGGCCCGGTGCGCGGGCACAGCAACGTCCAGGGCCAGCGCACCGTCGGCATCACCGAAAAGCCCGAACTGGCGCCGCTCGACCGGCTCAAGGCGCTCTACGGTTTCGAGCCGCCGCGCGACAAGGGCTGGGACACGGTCGAGGCGTGCGAACATATCATCGACGGCAGCGCCCAGGCGTTCATCGGCCTCGGCGGCAATCTCGCCCGCGCCGTGCCGGCGACCGCCGAGATCGAGCCGGCGTGGCAGCAGCTCGACCTCACCGTGAGCATCGCGACCAAGCTCAACCGCACGCATCTGCTGCCCGGCAAGACCTGTTACCTGCTCCCCTGCCTCGGCCGGATCGAGACCGACGAGCAGGCGACGGGGCCGCAGGCGGTGACGATGGAGGACAGTTTCAGCCGCATCTACGGTTCGCGCGGCAAGGCGACGCCGGCGGCGGACACCCTGCTGTCCGAGCCGGCGATCGTCGCGGGCATCGCCAAGGCGACACTGGCGCCCAATCCGAAGGTCGACTGGGATGCGTGGGTCGGCGATTACGCGCTGGTCCGCGACGCGATCGAGGCGACCTATCCCGACAAATTTACCCGCTTCAACGAGCGGATGTGGGTACCGGGCGGCTTCTGGAAGGGCGTCGAGGCGGCGCATCGGCAATGGCTGACCGAGAGCGGCCGCGCCGAGTTCAACGTGCCCTCGACACTCAACGCGACCGGTTTCGCCGAGGCGCCAGGGCGGTTCCGGCTGATGACGCTGCGTTCGAACGATCAGTTCAACACCACCGTCTATGGCTATCACGACCGGTTCCGCGGCATCAAAGGCACGCGCGACATCGTCTTCATGAACCGCGCCGACATGGCGACGATGGGCCTCGCCGAACATGACCTGGTCGACCTCGTCGGCGACGCGGGCAGCAACGGCGACCGGCGGGTCGGCAAGCTGCTCGTCGTCCCCTACGACATTCCGCAGGGATGCCTCGGCGCTTATTATCCCGAGTGCAACGTGCTGATGCCGGTGACGCACAAGGCCGAGCAGAGCCACGTGCCGGCGGGCAAGTCGGTGCCGGTGCGGGTGGAGCGATCCGCCTGATCCTCGCGGCGATCCTCGCCGGCGGCCAGTCGCGCCGCTTCGGGACGGACAAAGCGGCGGCGCTCTATCGGGGGCGTCCGCTGCTCGACCATATGCGCGCGCTCGGCGCGGAACAGGCGGATGCGGTGGTCGTCGTCGGGCGCGACGACGGCGTGTGCGATCGGCCGCACGCCGGCCTCGGTCCGCTCGGCGGGATCGCCGGGGCGCTCGCTTATGGCGCGGCGCATGGCTATGCCTCGGTGCTGACGCTGCCCTGCGATATGCCGCTGTTGCCCGAGCCGCTGCTGCCGGCGTTGCTGCGCCGCGCGCCCAGCTTCTGTCTCGACGCGCCGGTGATCGGCCATTGGCCGAGCGCGCTCGCGCCGTCGCTGCTCCGCCATATCGCCGAATCGCCGCGGCGCTCGGTACAGAATTGGGCGCGCAGCATCGGCGCGCTGCCGATCCCCAGCCCCGCGCCGCTGGTCAACGTCAACACACCCGACGACCTGCTCGCGCTGTGAGCGGCGCGCGGCAGGAGGCGGTGCACGTGCTGCGCCCCGACGGCAGCATCGATGCCGCGACACGGGCGATGGCGATCGAGGCGCCGGTCGCGATCGAAGTCGACGGTCTCGGCTATGCGGTGATGATGATGACGCCGCGCGATCTGGCGGCGTTCGCGACCGGCTTCATGCTGACCGAACGGCTGGCGGATACGCGCGGCGACATCCTCGACATCGACGTGTTCGAGGCGCCGGCAGGCTGGATCGTCCGCGTCGCGCTGGCGGAGCGGTGCCGCGGCCGTATCGCCGACCGGATCCGCCACCGCACCAGCGACACCAGCTGCGGCCTGTGCGGGATCGCCAGCCTCGAACAGCTCGTCCGTCCAGTCGCCCGCCGGCCGGAGGCGACGCGGGTCGCGCCCGCTGCGATATTCCATGCGCTGGGGCTGGTGCGCGATTCGCAGCACCTCAACCGCAGCACCGGCGCGGTACATGCCGCCGCAGCCTGCGGCGTCGACGGCGCGATCCTCGCGCTCTGCGAGGATGTCGGCCGCCACAATGCGCTCGACAAACTGATCGGCCTGGGAATCGATGCGGCGTTCACCCTGGTCACGTCGCGGATCAGCTTCGAGATGGTCGACAAGTCGCTGGTGGCGGGAACGCCGCTGCTCGTCGGCATCTCCGCCGCGACCAGCCTCGGCATCGATCACGCCCGCGCGCACGGGCTGACGCTGGTGGCGCTGGCGCGATCGGATGCGCTGCTGCTACTCAACGATCCCGGCGCGGTCTTCGCCTGAGGACGCGCCTCCGCCGCGCCGCCGGTCGTCAGTGCCCCCAATCCCACAGATGCGCCGACCAGTTGCGAATGCCGTCGATGACGCCGTCGAACCCGTCGATCAGCATGTGGCGATAGGTCCCGCCGAGAAAGACGCTGTCGGCGAGGATCAGGATCATCGCCACCGCCGCCCATAGCACGCCGCGATGCATCGGCTCGGGCTTGCGGACCAGTTTGACCTCGTCGCGCCGGCGTTCGGCGAGGCGGCGGTCCGGCGTGACCGGGCGGGCAGCGACGCGACGGTCCCCGCGGCGACGCTCGACAGGATGATGATAGGGCATGACCGGCCTCGCTCCGCAGCGACGACCGCCATGGCATGGCGCGTCTTTACAGGACGTTATCACAGGTTCGTTTTTCGCGGCCGGCCGACGCAACACAGCCGCCGCCCGGTCATTACCCGTGTCTGCCGCGGCGATGCCGCCCGAGGGGGACCTGATTGATGACTACCGAACGTCGCGCCGTGCATCTGCTCGGTTGGATCGCCACGCTGACCGCAGTCGCGATGTACGTCTCTTACGTGTCGCAGATCCGGCTCAATCTGGCCGGCCACAAGGGCTCGGCGATCCAGCCGCTGTGCACGATGCTCAATTGCAGCCTGTGGGTGACCTATGGCCTGGTCAAGCAGCGGCGCGACTGGCCGGTGACGCTCGCCAACGCACCCGGCGTGGTGCTGGGGCTGATCACCTTCGTGACGGCGCTGTAGGATGATGCTCACACCGGCGGGCGCTACCGGAAATGGTAGCGGAGGAGGGACTTGAACCCCCGACCCCAGGATTATGATTCCCGTGCTCTAACCAGCTGAGCTACTCCGCCCCGCCGTGTGAGGTGGCGCCTATAAGTGTGGGATACAGCAGCCGTCAAGCGAACATATGACGGGAAAGTGCTTCCCATGGCCCGCCGCGATACCACCAGGTGGCAAGGCCGGCGATCTCGACCTCGCGCGCGACGAAATCGCGGCTCAGCGCGGCGAGCAGCAGCTTGGCGATATTGGGCTGCACCTTGTTCTGGATGGTGACGTGCGGGCGCCAGCCGCCGGCATCCTGCGGCGTCAGCAGCCCCGAAAAGGCATCGGCCAGCTCACGGCGGATCGCGACCAGCTCGGGCGATTCGATGCGATAGGCGACGCCGCGCCCCAGCGAGATCAGCCCACCGACGCGCGCCACCGGCGCGGCGACGCCGCGGGTGAGGCCGGACAGGCGATGCTTGATCTCCGCCTCCGCCGAGGGCGGCAGATGGTGGAACATGGTGAGATGCGCCGACAGCTGGTTGCGTTCGGGCGGGAAATGTGCGGCACGCTGCGCGTCGAACCAGCCCTGGTCCTGCCGCCCGAACAGCGCGGTGACGATGATCGGCGCCGGTGCCGGACCGGAGGCGGGGCCGGTCAAATCTCCACCTGACTGCCGAGCTCGACGACGCGATTGGTCGGCAGGCGGAAGAATTCCATCGCGCTCTCCGCGTTACGCAGCATCCAGGCGAACAGCTTTTCGCGCCACAGCATCATCCCCGGTCGTTCGGAGGGGAGCAGCGTCTGGCGCGACAGGAAGAAGCTGGTGTCCATCATCTTGAACTCGGCACCGCAGCCATGCACGCGCTTGAGTGCCGCCGGCACGTCGACCTCCTCCATGAAGCCGTAGCGCAGGATCAGGCGGTAGAAGCCGTCACCCATCTCCTCGGTCATGGCGCGATCCGCCTCGCGCCAATAGGGCTGCTGGACGATCTTGACGGTGAGGAGGATCACCCGCTCGTGCAGCACCTTGTTGTGCTTGAGATTGTGCAGCAGCGCATGCGGCACGCCGTCCGCCGACGAGGTCATGAACACTGCGGTGCCGGGCACCCGGCTCGCCGAACTGGCGGCGGAGGTGATGAACACCTTGATCGGCATCGCCGCCTCGCGCAGCCGGTCCATCATCAGCTGCCGTCCCTTCGACCAGGTGGTGAGGAAGGTGAAGACGATGAAGCCGACCATCAGCGGGAACCAGCCGCCGTCGGGCACCTTGGTGAGATTGGCCGAGAAATAGGCGCCGTCGACGAGGAAGAACAGGCCGAGCAACGGTGCGGCGGCATAGAGCGGCCAGTTCCACAGCCGCGTCAGCGCGACGCCGAGCAGGCACGAATCGATGAACATCGCCCCCGTCACCGCGATGCCATAGGCGGAGGTAAGGTTGGACGAGGTGCGGAAGAACAGCACCAGCAGGATCACCATCACCATCAGCATCCAGTTGACGATCGGGATGTAGATCTGTCCGGCGGTCGCCGCGCTGGTATGTTCGATGCGCAGCCGCGGCATGAAGCCCAATTGGATCGCCTGCTGCGTCACCGAGAAAGCGCCCGAGATCACCGCCTGGCTGGCGATGATCGCCGCCATCGTCGCGAGGATGACCAAAGGCAGCTGGAGCGAATCGGGCGCGAGCATGTAGAAGGGACTCTCCAGCGCGGCGGTGCCCTCGCGGAACAGCAAGGCGCCCTGCCCCAGATAATTGCACATCAGCGCCGGCAGCACGAACACCAGCCACGACAGTCCGATCGGCCGCCGCCCGAAATGGCCCATGTCGGCATAGAGCGCCTCCGCCCCGGTCACCGCCAGCACCACCGAGCCGAGCGCGAGAAACGCCCGGACCGGATCGGCGAGGAAGAAATGCACCGCATGATGCGGCGAAAAGGCCCAGAGCACCGCCGGCGTCTGCACGACGCTGATCAGGCCGAGCACGGCGATGACGGTGAAATAGACGAGCATGATCGGCCCGAACACCAGCCCGATCCGCGCGGTGCCGCTCTTCTGCACCCAGAACAAGGCGATGAGGATGGCGATGACGATCGGCAGCACCAATCCGCCGAACGCCGGCGCGGCGATCGCCAGCCCCTCGACCGCGCCGAGCACGGTCACCGCCGGGGTGATCATCGAATCGCCGTAGAAGAGCGAGGTCGCGAAGACGCCGAGCAGGATGATCCCCGCCGACCAGCGTCGGCTCTTGGTCCGGCCCGAGACGAGCGCGAGCAGCGCGAGGCTGCCGCCCTCCCCCTTGTTGTCGGCGCGCATGATGATCGCGACATATTTGATCGTCACGACGATCATCATCGACCAGAACATCAGGCTGAGCACGCCCATGATGTGCAGCGGATCGAGCGCCAGCTTGTGGTGCCCGGCGAAGGTCTCGCGAAAGGCGTAGAGCGGGCTGGTGCCGATATCGCCGAAGACGATGCCGATCGCCCCGACGGCAAGCTTGAGCATGCCGTCGTGATGACCCTGAGCGTCCCCCTCGTCGCGCGCATTCGGCACGGCGGCCGGTACCGGCGTTGTCACGAGCGGTGCGACCGATCCGACGCGCAGCGAAGTCCGGCCATGTTCCCAACCTGTTCCATATGATCCCGCCTTAGCATGGGCTGAACGATGCGGGCAACGGGAAGGCTGCACCGGCCGGGGTCATGGCCGGCGGAAGACCTCGCGAATGACGAAATGCGAGGCGAGCCGCGTCACCCCCGGCAGGCGGGCGAGCGTCTCGCGGTGGATACGTTCGAACGTGTCGTCACGCCGCACCTCGACGTGGAGCATATAGTCCGCCTCGCCGCTCATCAGGAAACAGTCGCGAATCTCCGGCACGTCGGCGATCTCGCGTTCGAACGCGGCCATCGTCTCCTCGCGCTGGTCGCGCAGCGTGACGTTGACCAGCACGACGCTGGGATTGCCGCGCGCCGCCTTGCTGAGCACCGCGCGGAATCCGGCGATATAGCCGCGCTCCTTGAGCGAGCCGACCCGGCGATGCGCGGCGCTCGGCGACAGGCCGACCGCCTCGCCCAGTTCGGCGCTGGTGAGGTCCGAATTGGCGAGCAGTTGCGACAGGATCTTGCGGTCGAGGGCGTCGAGCATGGATCGTGCGATAGGCCGCCCATTGCTGCAATCCTATCCCTCCCGTGCCGCTTTCGTTGCGATTCTTTGCGACCTTCTCCCGCTCGGGCGCGGCTATGTACGGCGGCAGTAGAGGAGAATGATGATGCGCATCGGCGTGCCCAAGGAAATCAAGAACCACGAATATCGTGTCGGCCTGACCCCGCCCTCGGTCGCCGAACTGGTCGCCGCGGGTCATGAGGTCGTCGTCGAGACGCGCGCGGGCGCGGGCATCGACTTCGAGGATCAGGATTATATCGACGCGGGCGCGACCATCCTGCCCGATCCCGCCGCGGTGTTCGCCGCCGCCGACATGATCGTCAAGGTCAAGGAACCGCAGGCGAGCGAAATCGCGCTGCTCGAACCGCGCCACCTGCTGTTCACCTATCTCCATCTCGCCGCCGACAAGCCGCAGGCGGAAGGGCTCATCAATTCGGGCGCGACCTGCATTGCCTATGAGACCGTCACCGCGTCGCGCGGCGGCCTGCCGCTGCTCAAGCCGATGAGCGAGGTCGCCGGTCGCATGTCGGTGCAGGTCGGCGCGCATTATCTCGAAAAGGAACAGGGTGGCCGCGGCGTGCTGCTCGGCGGCGTACCGGGCGTCGCGCCGGCGAAGGTCGCGATCCTCGGCGGCGGCGTGTCGGGCGTCAATGCGGCGCAGATGGCGGTCGGCATGCGCGCCGACGTGACGATCTATGACATTTCCAACGACCGGCTCGCCGAACTCGACATGTTCTTCTCGAGCCAGATCAAGACCGCCTATGCGAGCAAGGCGGCGATCGCCGCGGCGGTGAAGAACGCGCATCTCGTCATCGGCGCGGTGCTGGTGCCCGGCGCGGCGGCCCCGAAGCTGGTGACGCGCGAGATGGTCAAGACGATGAAGCGCGGCGCGGTGATGGTCGACATCGCCATCGACCAGGGCGGCTGTTTCGAAACCAGCCATGCGACGACGCACGAGGACCCGGTGTTCGAGGTCGACGGCGTGACGCATTATTGCGTCGCCAACATGCCGGGCGCGGTGGCGCGGACCAGCGCCTTCGCGCTCAACAATGCGACGTTGCCCTTCGCGCTCAAACTCGCCAACCTCGGCGCGGACGCGGCGATGAAGGCCGATCCGCATCTCGCAAACGGCCTCAACGTCTCGGGCGGCAAGATCCGTCATCAGGCGGTCGCCGAGGCGCTCGACCTGCCGTTCGAGGCCTGGCAGGGCTGAGCCGGAACGAACGTGGAACATGGTGGTTGAAGCCTTCGACACTGTAGAAGGCTTCACCCATGTCCGAGACCGAAAACCCTAAGACCCACCCCACGTCCAACGCCGAAAAGGATCCGGATGACTGGACGACGGGTGACGAGACGATGACCGGCGCGCAGGCGAGCTACCTGAAGACGCTGTCCGAAGAGGCGGGCGAGACGTTCGACGAATCGCTGACCAAGGCGGAAGCGTCGAAGAAGATCGACGAGCTGCAGGGCAAGACCGGCCGCGGCAAGTGACCTCTCACGGCCCCCGTTGCGACAGGACGCGACGGGGGCCGTTCCATGTCGGATTGATGCCATGAAGATGATCCGCTTTTCCGATGGCATCACCGTGCCGGCACTCGGCCAGGGAAGCTGGATGATGGCGGAGGACGCCAGCCGGCGACGCGACGAGATCGCCGCCTTGCGTGCCGGGCTCGATCTCGGCCTCACCCTCATCGACACCGCCGAGATGTACGCGGACGGCGAATCGGAACGCCTGGTCGGCGAGGCGATCACCGGGCGGCGCGACGAGGTGTTCCTCGTCAGCAAGGCCTATCCACAGAACGCCTCCGCCAGCCGGCTGGCGGTCGCGTGCGACGATTCGCTGCGCCGGCTCGGCACCGATCGGCTTGATCTCTACCTGTTGCACTGGCGTGGCCGGATACCGCTCGGCGAGACGGTGGCGGCGATGGAGGCGCTCGTCGCGGCCGGCAAGATTCTGCGATGGGGCGTGAGCAATTTCGATCCCGACGATATGGCCGCACTGATCGCCGCGGGCGGTACGACCTGCGCGACCAACCAGATCCTCTACAATCTGACGCGCCGCGGGCCGGAACTCGACCTGTTGCCGTGGCTCGACCGACGCGGCCTGCCGGCGATGGCCTATAGCCCGGTCGAACAGGGGCGGCTCGTCACGCACCCCGGGCTAAGCGCGATGGCGCGGGCCAAGGGCGTCAGCGCGGCGCAGCTGGCGCTGGCCTGGCTGCTCGCCCGCGACGGCATTCTCGCCATCCCCAAGGCGGGCACGGTCGCCCATGTCCGCGACAATCGTGCCGCCGCCGACCTGCGCCTCGATGCGGAGGAACTCGCGGCGCTCGACCGGCTGTTCCCGCGCCCCGCGAGGCCGGTGCCGCTGGAGATGCTATAGCGGCGGCACGCGGCCGAAGCGCAGGGTGGCGCCCAGGCCACGCCCACCCGGTCCCGCAGCGATGAGCAGCCGCCCGCCATGCGCCGCGGCGACCCGCTGCACGATCGACAGGCCGAGCCCGAAGCCTTCGCTGCGCGTCGTCCCCGCCCGCCAGAACCGCGTTGCCATCCGTTCGAGATCGGCGGGCGCGATCGTTGGCCCGTCGTCGACGACGCTGATCTCGTGCCCCGGACCGACGCGCACGGTGATCCGCGTCCCCGGCGGCGTGTACCGCGCGGCATTGTCGACGAGATTCTCGAGCGCGAGGCGGATCGCGCCGGCATAGCCGGGCAGCGGCGGCGCGCCCTGATCGTCGAGCGCGATCCGCCGGCCCGCCGCGATCAACGCCGGCGCGCGATCGGCGACGACATCCTCGGCGACCGCGGACAGCGCGACGCTGGCATGCGCCCCGTCGATCGGCCGCTCGAGTTCGGCAAGGACGAGCAGTTGCGTGATGACCCGCGCCGCGCGATCGACCTCGGCGAGCAATTTGGCCCTCACCGCGGGGTCGGGGATCGCATCGGCCCGCAGCCGGATCGTCGCGAGCGGCGTGCGCAATTCGTGCGCCACGTCGGCGGCGAAGGCGGTCTGCGCGGCAAAGGCCTGTTCGAGCCGGTCGAGCGCAGCATTGGTCGCGGCGGCGAGCGGCTCGACCTCCCACGGCAAGGTGCCGTGCGGCAGCCGGCGGTCGAGCGTGCGCGGGCCGATCGCCGCGGCGATATCCGATGCCGCGGTCATCCGCCGCGTCAGCCGCCGGGTCAGCCACACGCCGGTCAGCGGCAGCAGCACGATTAGCGGCACCAGCAGCAGCGCGAAGCGGGCGAGGAAGGCATCGACGATATCGTCGGCGACCACTTCGGGCGCGCTGTCGTCCTGCGATACGACGATCCAGCGCCCGCCGGCCGGCAGGCTGATGGCCGCGAGTGCGCCTCGGCGCATCTGCCGCGCGCGCCGGTCAAGCGGCACCGCGGCGAGCATGGCGGGGCGCGAGGGGCCGTGCTGCGCGACGATCCGGCGGCGCGCATCGACGATGCTGAGCGTCAGCCCGCCGGCGAGGATGTCGGTCGCCTCGATCGCCGCCGCGGGGCTGTGATCGCGCAACAGCGTCGCGATTCCCGCGGCCTGCTGACGCAGAACGTCGCGCTGATAATGATGCGCGACGCGGTGGAGCATCACCGCGCCGAGCGGCAGCATCAGCGCCGCGATCAGCGCGGTGACGCCGTGGAGCAGCGCGAACTGCGCGGCGAGCGAGCGCGGCGCGCGCAGCCTCACGCCGCGGCGCGGAGCAGATAGCCGACGCCGCGCACCGTCTCGATCCGTACCCCGGTCTCCGCCTCGTCGAGCCGCTTGCGCAGGCGATGGACATAGACCTCGACCGCGTTGGAGCCGAGATCGCCACCCGCACCGAACAGATGATCCTCGACCAGCCGCTTCGGCACGACGTTGCCGCCGCGGCGCAGCAGCAGCTCGAGCAGCTCGATCTCGCGCGTCGACAGCGGCAGCAGCGTCGCGCCGACGCGCGCGACCCGCGTCTCGACATCGAAGGCGAGCCGCGCGCATTGCAGCGACGCACCGAGATAGCCGCCCTGACGGCGCAGCACGGCGAGGATGCGGGCGTGCAGCTCGTCGGGATCGAACGGCTTGACGATATAATCGTCGGCCCCGCCGTGCAGACCGCGGATGCGCGCCTCGACGCTGCCCCGTGCGGTGAGCGCGAGCACCGGGCGGACGTTGCCGTCGGCGCGCATCCGGCGGAGCAGCGCCAGCCCGTCGCCATCGGGCAGGCCGAGATCGAGCAGCACCGCGGCATGATCGATCGCGGCGAGATACCCCTCGGCCTCCTCGACGCTGGCGGCATGGTCGACGGTCATGCCCCGCTGCCGCAGCGCGCCGATCAGCGCATCGGCGAGCGCCGCGTCATCCTCGATCAGCAAAATGCGCAAACATCCTCCCGCGCCGCAGCATCCGTCAGGCCGCTGTAAGCCAGCCTGCCTATCGGCACCAAGCTTCTTCGCACGCGCAGGATCATGATGCACGCCACCGAACATCCCGAGCCCCTCGCCCCCGCCCGCTCGCTGTCGCGACCGGCGCAATGGCGCTGGCTGGCCATCGTCGCGGTGGTGCTCGCCGGGATCGTGCTGCTGATCGTGCTGATCGGCAGGCTGACCCATCACGAGGACGCGCCGCCGCCCGCGCCGCCGCCCGGCACCTTTCGTCCGACCGCCACGCAGATGGCGGCGCTCGGCACGATGCGGATCGGCATGGGCGCGGCGGACGCGCGGACGCTGGCGAGCGGGTCGATCTCGGTAGACGGCGACCGCAGCACGCCGGTGCTGATGCCCTATAGCGGGCAGGTGGTGCGCGTGCTGGTCGACGCCGGCCAGCGCGTGCGGCAGGGGCAGCCGCTGCTGCTCGTCCGCACCAACGACTTCGTCGACGCGCGCAACGGGCTGTTCGCCGCGCGGGCCTCCTATCAGAACGCCCAGGCGCAGCTCGCCACCGCGACGCGCAACGCCGAACGCCAGCGGCTGATCTACCAGACCGCGGGCGGCGCGGAGAAGGACTATCAGCAGGCGCAGACCGACCTCGCCGCGGCGCAGGCGACCGCGCGTACCGCCGCCGCCGCGCTTGGTGCGGCGCGCGACAAGCTCGCGGTGCTCGGCAAGTCGCCGGGCGAGATCCGCCAGCTGGAGGGCGTCGGCGAAGTGTCGGGCATCCACGACGTGACGACGCTGCACGCGCCGATCAGCGGGCTGGTCGCGACGCGCGACGTCGCCGCCGGCCAATATGTCAGCCAGGGCGGCGACAAGCCGGTGATGACGATTACCGACCCCTCGCGCGTCTGGCTGATCGCGCAGGTCGCCGAGACCGATGCCGCGGCGATCCACGTCGGCGATTCGGCGACGGTGACCACCCCCGCCCTGCCCGGCCGCAGCTTCCAGGCGCGGATCGATCTGGTCGGCGCGGCGCTCGACCCGCAGACCCACCGCCTGCCGGTGCGCGCGGCGATCGCCAATCCCGACGGCGCGCTCAAGCCGCAGATGTTCGCCAGCTTCCAGATCCATCGCGCCGCCGGCGGCGATGTGATCCGCGTCCCCGCCGCGGCGGTAATCCATGAGGGCGATCAGGCGCGCGTCTGGGTCGTCCGCCCCGACGGGCTACTCGTCGCACGCGACGTCGTCGCCGGCGACGCGCAGGACGGCCAGGTCGTCATCCGCCAGGGCCTCGCCGCGGGCGAGAAGATCGTCACCTCCGGTGCGCTGTTCGTCAACGAAGCGGGCATCGGCGAATGAACCGCATCGTCGCCTTCGCGCTGCGCCAGCGGCTGCTCATCGTCGGCGTCTTCGTCGCGATGCTCGCCGCCGGCGTGATCGGCTTCATCAACCTCAATATCGAAGCCTATCCCGATCCGGTCCCGCCGATGGTCGAGGTGATCACGCAGACGCAGGGCCTCTCAGCCGAGGAGATGGAGCGCAACGTCACCATCCCGATCGAGGTCGGCATGGCGGGCATCCCGCACCTCACCGCGATCCGCGCGATCAGCCTGTTCGGCCTGTCCGACGTCAAGATCCAGTTCAGCTACGATTTCACCAACGACCAGGCGAAGCAGCAGGTGATCAACCGCCTGTCGCAGCTGCCGCCGCTCGCCGGCGGCGCGCAGCCGACGCTGTCGCCGACCAGCCCGGTGGGCGAGATCTACCGCTACAAGATCAGCGCGCCCAAGGGCTATTCGGTGATGGACCTCAAGACGTTGCAGGACTGGGTGCTGCAGCGCCGGTTCAAGCGCATCCCCGGGGTGATCGACGTCACCGGCTGGGGCGGCAAGCTGCGCGCCTATGACGTGGTGATCGACAACGACCGGCTCGCCGCGCACAACGTCACCGTCAGCCAGGTGCTCGCCGCGATCGCCAAGAGCGACGGCAATGTCGGCGGCCAGACGATCAACTTCGGCGCACAGGCGGCGATCGTCCGCGGCGTCGGCCTGATCCAGACGCCGTCGGGGATCGAGAACGTGCTCGTCGGCACCGGCGGCGGCCAGCCGGTGCTGGTCAAGGACGTCGCCACGGTCAAGGTCGGCAACAGCCCGCGGCTCGGCATCGCCGGCTATAACGACCAGGACGATATCGTGCAGGGCATCGTGCTGATGCAGCGCGGCGCGCAATCGATGCCGACGATCCAGGCGGTGCAGAAGGAAGTCGCGGAGATCAACGATTCGGGCGTGCTGCCGCCCGGCGTGCATCTCGACCGGATCTACGACCGGTCCGACCTCATCCACCTCACCATCCATACAGTGCTCGAGAACATGGTAGTCGGCATCCTGCTGATCTTCGCCCTGCAATGGCTGTTCCTCGGCAATCTGCGCAGCGCGATCATCGTCGCCGCCACCATCCCCTTCGCGCTCGCCTTCGCGATCCTGATCCTCGTGCTGCAGGGGGAAAGCGCCAATCTGCTGTCGGTCGGCGCGCTCGACTTCGGCCTCGTCGTCGATGCCTGCGTCATCATGGTCGAGAATATCTTCCGTCACATGGTCGAGCGATCGGCGCATGTCGAAAGCGGACGCGGCCATTACACGCTCGCCAACCGCTTCTCGGCGGTGCTCGGCGCGTCGTCGGAGGTCAGCCGCGGCATCTTCTTCGCCGCCGCGATCATCATCGCGAGCTTCCTGCCGCTGTTCACGCTGACCGGCGTCGAGGGGCATATCTTCGGCCCGATGGCCAAGACCTATGCCTACGCGATCACGGGCGGCCTGCTCGCCACCTTCACCGTCGCGCCGGTGCTGGCGACGCTGCTGCTCCCCGACAAGCTGTCGGAGGTGGAGACGTGGATCGTCGGCAAGCTGCGCCGCGCCTATGAGCCGGCCGCCGCCTTCGCGCTCGGCAACCGGGTGCTGGCCCTGGGCGGGGCGGCGCTGATGCTGCTGCTCGCGGTGATCGGCGTGCGGACGCTCGGCATCGAATTCCTGCCGCATCTCGAAGAGGGCAATATGTATATCCGCGCGACGCTGCCCGGCTCGATCAGCCTGGAGGCGGGCGAGCCGGCGGTGAACGGCATCCGGCGGATCATCGCCAGCTATCCCGAGACGACTGCGGTGCTCTCCGCCCACGGCCGCCCCGACGACGGCACCGACGCCACCGGCTTCTTCAACGCCGAATTCTTCGTGCCGCTCAAGCCCGCCAGCGAATGGCCGCACGGCGTCACCAAGGAGACGCTGATCGCCGAGCTGTCGAGCAAGCTCACCGCCAAATATCCCGGCGTCGACTTCTCCTTCTCGCAGATCATCGAGGACAACGTCGAGGAAGCGGCATCGGGCGTGAAGGGCGCGAACTCGATCAAGCTGTTCGGGCCCGATCTCGCCACGCTCGAAAAATTCGCCAACCAGATCAAGGATCAGATGAGCCAGGTGCGCGGCATCGAGGATCTCGGCGTATTCCAGTCGCTCGGCCAGCCGACGGTGCGCGTCGACGTCGATCGCGCCCGCGCGGCGCGCTATGGCCTCACCCCCGACGACGTCAATGCGACGGTCGCCGCGGCGGTCGGCGGCAGTTCGAGCGCCGATCTCTATGAGGCGGGGACCGACCGCCACTTCCCGATCATCGTCCGCCTCAAGCCCGAACAACGCGACTCGCTCGAGGCGATCCGCCGCATCACCATCGGCGCCCCCGCCCCCGACGGCAGCAACAGCACGATCCAGGTGCCGCTGTCCGAAGTCGCCAACGTCCACCTCACCTCGGGCGCATCGTTCATCTATCGCGAGCATCAGGAACGCTACATCCCGATCAAATTCTCGGTGCGCGGCCGCGATCTCGGCGGCGCGGTCGACGAGGCGCGGGCGCGGATCACCAAAAACGTCCATCTGCCCGCCGGCTATCACCTCGAATGGGCGGGTGAGCTCGACAATCTCACCAATGCGATCGCCCGGCTGGAGGTCGTCGTGCCGATCAGCCTGCTGCTGATGCTGCTGCTGCTCTACGCCAATTTCGGCTCGATCCGCGACAGCCTGCTCGCCTTCGCGGCGATCCCGATGGCGGTGGTCGGCGGCGTGCTCGCGCTGGCGCTGACCGGTACGGCATTCAGCATCTCGGCGGCGATCGGGTTCGTCGCGCTGTTCGGCATCGCGGTGATGGACGGCATCCTCGTCGTCACCACCTTCAACAATGCGGTCGACGAAGGGCTCGATCGCGCCACCGCGCTCGGCACGACGGTGCGGCACAGCCTGCGGCCGGTGGTGATGACCTGCCTCGTCGCGGCGATCGGCCTGCTGCCCGCGGCGCTGTCGACCGGCATCGGCAGCCAGGTGCAAAAGCCGCTCGCGCTCGTCGTCGTCGGCGGCATGGCGCTCGCGCCGCTGCTCATCCTGCTGGTGCTGCCGGTGCTGATCGACCGTTTCTCGAAACGGGTGCCGCCGGAGGACCGCGGCGCGCATGGCCGCGACGTCGGCCATGGCCCGGCCGGCGATGCGCCCGCCGCGGAGGTGCCGGCATGAGCCGCGCTCTCGTCCTGCTGCTCGCCTGCGCCACCGCCGCCTGTGCGGTCGGGCCGCACGACCTCGACCCGCATGCGCCGCTGCCGCCCGCCGCGACGCCGGCGACGATCGCCCCCGCCAGCGGCACGGCGCAGGCCTTCTCGACCGCGCCGGCGCGCGCGGACTGGTGGACGGCGTTCGGCAGCCCCGAGCTGGATCGGTTGGTCGACGAGGCGCTCGCCCACAATAACGACATCGCCAGCGCCGATGCCTCGCTGCGCCAGTCGCAGGCGCTCGCCGGGGTGGCGGCGGGGGCGGCCCTGCCGCAGCTCGATGCGAGCTACAATGTCGAGCGCGCACGCGTCTCCAACGCTTTGTCGCCGCCGGTCGCCGATCAGCAACAGCAACTCTATACGCTGCACACCGCGCAGGTGAACGTCAGCTATGCGCTCGACCTGTTCGGTGCGACCCGCTCGCGCGTCCGGTCGGCGCGTGCCGCCGCGGAAGTGCAGCGGCAGCGGCTGGCGGCGGGCCGGACCACCGTCGTCGCCAATCTGGTGCAGGCGGTCATCGCCCGCGCCGCGCTCGCCGATCAGATCGCGGCGGCGCAGATTGCGATCTCGGTCAATCGCGACATCCTGGCGAGCCTGCTGCGTCGCCAGCAGCTCGGCGCGATCGGTGCCGCCGATATCGCCACGCAGCAGACCGCCGTGGCGACCGCCGAAGGCGTGCTGCCGCCGCTCGTCCGGCAGGAGGCGCATCAGCGCGTCCTCATCGCCGCGCTGCTCGGCCGCGCCGCCGGCGATGCGCTGCCGCCGCTGCCGTCGCTGTCCGCCTTGACCCTGCCGACGCGGCTGCCGACCGTTCTCCCTTCCGATCTGGTCGCGCGGCGGCCGGACGTGCTCGCGGCGCGGGCGCAGCTCGAAGGCGCCGGCGCGGACGTGCGCACCGCGATCGCCGCGCGGCTGCCTTCGATCACGCTCAGCGCCAATGCCGGCGGCTCGGCGCAGCGCTTCGGCGACATGTTCAAGGACGGCAATCCATTCTGGACGCTGCTCGGCGGCATCACCCAGCCGCTGTTCCACGCCGGCGCGCTGCGCAACCAGCAACGCGCGGCGGAGGCGGCGCTCGACGGTGCCAAGGCGCAATATCGCGGCGCCGTGGTACAGGCGTTCGGCGATGTCGCCGATGCGCTGACCGGCCTCGCCACCGACGCCACGGCGCTCGATGCGGCGACGCGCGCGGCAGATGCCTCGGGCCGGGCGCTCGGCTATGTGCGGCGTCAGCTCGCGCTCGGCGATGTCGGCACGCTGTCGCTGCTCAACGCCACCGCAGCCGATGCGCAGGCACGCTCGCAGCTGGTACAGGCGCGTGCGGCACGGCTGACCGATACGGTGGCGCTGTTCCAGGCGACCGGCGGGCCGGTGCCCGATGGGACTTTGACCGTCGTCCGATAGCCCCTATCCTGCGTTTTCGAACATGGGGGGCGGCGGGATATGGCGGTCTGGCTCGATCGGCTCGGGGCGTTGCTCGCCAGCCTTGTGCTGCTGACGCCGGTAGCGGGAGCGGCTCAGCCGGCGCCGCTGGGTTCGCTATGGCGCGGCAAGGGCGGCGAGGTTCGCGTCGTCGCCTGTCCGCCGGGGGGCGATACGGATGCCTATTGCCGCGCGCTCGCGGTGACGACGGCGACACGTACGATACGTCTTGGCGGCGGCTATATGAGCGTCAAGACGCTGTGGCAGCGTGACGGGGCACGATCAGGCCCCGATGTGCTGGTGCTTGGCGACTTCGGCGGTTCCGGTGGCGATGCCGATCTGTTCGCCGTCACCCTGACGCCCGAGGTTCACGTCACCAAATGGACGGGCGAGCGTTTCGACATCGTGGCGGTCCGGCCGGGCGGACCGGCGCTGCGGCTCACGCTGCCGTTCGACATCGAATATTTCAACGACGCGCCCCACGCCGGCGTGATCATCCTGCCCCTGCCGGTGATCTGGTCCGGGAACAGCTTGGTGCTCGATCGGCGCGCGCTCACGACGGGCCATGTCAGCAGACGAACATCGGACCCCGCCGTCATGCGGAGGGAGTTGCGCGCCTGGGTGGCGGAACGCTTGCCGCATGGGCGCGATCACCCGAAGGACCCTGATGCCTATACGCAAGCCTCGGTGGAGAGGCTGGTCGGGCTGATGCTGTCCGGCCACGCGGATGAGGCCAGACGCATGCTAGACCGAAACTGGCCGCAGCGGCTGGATGGGCAAGAAATCCTTCCAGGCGGCGAGGATCGATTCTGGTCGGCGATCTGCCGGGCGGTGGTCACCCATCACCTCTGGCGGACGTTCGGCCCGGCGGGCATTCCCCACGCCGATCTCATCCAGCGCGGCGCGGCTCTCCCGGCGTGACCATCGCCGTCTGACGACGGATCGTGCCGGAATCAACAAGGGGGGCATAAGCCCCCCTTGCCTCATGCAGGATGGCCGCCGTGACAGGCACGGCGGCCGCTCCGCATCTTAGTTGCTGTCGCTGTTGTCGTCGTCGGCAACGATGATGATGCCAGCGACGACGGCAGCGGCCGCGACGAGGGCGATGATCAGACCGCCACCGGCGAGCTCGTTCTTCTTGGCCGAGACCGAACCGGTGCGCACCGACTTCGCGACCGACAGGCTCGCCGCCGGGTTGGCGGGGGCAGCAGCGGCCGGAGCGACGGCGAGAGCGGCTGCAGCAGCAGCCATCAGAAACTTGGCAACCATAATGGTCATCCCCTTTGACGTGTTGAGGCTTGCTAATGGCAGCGTCGCCAAGAAAAGACAATCCGAAAGCGCGCAAATCCGCCACAAAGCTGGTCAAACGCCCCTGCCGGTGCGACGAACCGCCTGACGTCGACGGCAATAACCGCAGAGATTCACGCAACGTCGCGTGAGATCAGGACTTTTCGGCGGGCACCGGTGGGCGATACCCTCACGATGGTTCGATCGTCTCTGTGACACTTTGAAGAATTTGCCGGCAACTTGCGGAATCCGACCGATCATCAGTTGTCGGGCGCGTCCGCGGCGGCGATCACCTCGGCAAGAGTCGCCGGCCGAACCGCCAGCGATTCGAGCAGCGCGGTCATTTGCCGCCACCAATCCCAGAATCGTGCCAGATCGGCCGTGCTGCGGACATAGGGCGTATGCCCCGGCACCAGGCTCGGCGAATGGAACGACAGGCTGATCAGCCCGTGACCCTCCTCCTCGACCGCGACACGCACCGCAGCGCACGCCTCGGCGATCGGCATATCCTCCGGCGTCAGCGCGACACGCTGGAGCAGCCCGGCGGTGGCGAAGGCGCCGCGCGCCAACGGCAGGCGGCCGAGCGCAGGATAGAGGCCTGCGCCCCGCCGCCGCAGCCGCCCGGTGAAGCTGGTGGTCAACGGCACTTCGATCAGATCGCCTAGACGGAAGGCAGCGCTGCCGACACGGCTGAAATCCGGTCCGCCGTCCGCACTATAGTCGTAGCGCGCCCGCACCGAGCTTTCGACGCGATAGCCGCGACGGACGAGCGCGGCTGCGGTCGCCGGGCCGATGCCATAGCGTCCGGCGCGATAGGCGAGCGGGGCCCGGCCGAACGCATCGGTCAGCCGGTCGGTCAGCGTGTCGAGCTTGGCGGCTTCGAGCGCCGGCGGCAGATTGCCGGCATAAGTGTCGCCCGGCTGCGGTGCGGCGAACGGAGGTGTCACCCAGGCATGGAGTTGCGCCCCCAGCCCGACTCGCGGATCGGCCAGCACGCCGCGGAGCAGATCGACCGCCCCGGCATCGCTGACCACGGGGTGATCGATCAAATAGACGGGCGCGATGCCATGATCGGCAAAGCGGGCATGCGCCTGCGGCAGCGCGGCGATCGACGTGACCGAGCGATTGGCGCGATCGAGCGGCGCCGACCAGTCGAACTCCTCCTCGACATCGACGAAGACGAGGAAGCGGCGGCCGAAGCGCGCCGGCCAACGCACCAGAGCGGCAGCATCGGGGGCGGGCAGTCGGAACGGCGACAGGGCGCCGCCCAGCACGCTCAATGGGTCGCCTGCACCGCCGCCGGCTCGTCGGCCGCAGGGAGCCGCAGCGTCAGCAGATGCTCGCCGAACACTAGTTCGCCACCCAATTCCATGGCGAGGTTGCGCGCGAGGCGCAGCGCGAAGCCGGTGCCGAGCAGAGGCGCCCCGTCGCGATCCCCCGCCTCGGCCTCGGCTTCGGCGTCGAGGCTGAGCAACGCCGCCTCGCCGGTGGCGGCGAGCGCGATCGGGCGGGCGAAGCAGATCGCGACCTGCCCCTCGGGCGCGGGTGCCTCGGCGATGTCGATCCGCTCCCCCGTCGTCGCGGCGGCGGTCAGCGCGGCGAGCAGGCGCGAGAGCAGGCGTTCGAGCGCGCGATCGTCGCTCAGCGCCTGATGATCGCCCATCGGATGGATGTCGATCACCGTGCCGCGCAGCGAGGCGAGCGGCTCAAGATCGGCGACGATGCGCGTCAGCAGCGGCTCGAAGGCGATCGGCGCCGGGCGCAGGTCGAGCGCCTTGCCCTCGATCCGCGCCGCGGTGTCGAGATCGTCGATCGCGCCGAGCAGGCTCGCCGCCTGCCGGCGGATGGTCAGCGCATGGTCGCGGTAGACGGCGGAAACCGGCCCCAGCAGTTGCGCCTCGATCAATTCGGCGAAACCGGCGATCGCATTGGTCGGGGTGCGCAGCTCATGGACCAATTGGCGCAGCGAATCGGACATCAGCTTGCGTGCGCCCGGTACGGCATCCTCGTCGCTGCGCGGACGGCGGGCGATCGCGACATAGCCGAGGAAGCGGCCGCTCGCCGCATCGAATTGCGGCGTACCGGCGACGCGCCACGCGCCCGCGGCATCGGAATGGCCGCCGACGTCGAGCCGCGCGCCGGCGAATCGCTGCCGCTGGCGCAGCGCGCCGGTCATCACCGCATCGACGCGGACCTCGCCCTGCGGCGTCGCAACGGCGAGCGAGGCGCCGATCAGCGGCCCGCGCGCGACACCGTCGACCGCGCAGATCACGCCATGGCTGTCGGTGTCGAAGTGGAAATAGCTGGGCGGCTCCGCCTTGGCGTCGGCGATCGGTTCGTTGGGGTCGCGCTGCTTCTGAAAGGCATCGATCCGCGCGACGAGATCGGCGATCTGGAAACCGCCGTCGGCGACCGGCTGCGGCGCCGCGGCCGGCAGCAGGTCTTCGGATGGTGGAACGTCTTCGGCCGGCGGGGCGAAACGGACGACGGCGCTCTCCTCGGCGGGCGGCGCGACGGCGACGTCGTTCGCCGCGGGAGTGACGACGTCGTTCGCCGGCTCGGGCGTCTCGTAGCGCAGGACGAAATCGGCGGGACCGAAGCTGGCGAGCCCGCGCTCGACCGGCGCGGGAAGGTCGCGGCGGTGGCGCAGCAAGGCGCGGCCATGCGCGTCGAGTTTCGGCAACAATGCCAGCCATTCGTCGTCGGTCAGGCTCGCGGTGCGCAGCAGCGGTGCGGCGACGGTGATCTCATCCTCGGCGAAGACGCCGATCAGCGCGGCGGGCGGCCGGGCGAAGGCCAGGGCCCGCGCGCTGGCGATGCGCGTCGCCACGGGGACGACCTCCCGCAGCGCACGCAGCCGGTCGAGCGACGCCGGGTCGGCAGGGATGCGCCCGCGCCCCATCAGGTCGGTCAGCTGGCGCCACGCCGATTGCGCGCCGAACCCACTCTCCATGTCGGCCGAAAGCACCGTTTTCAGGCTGTCGTCGAACCGCACACCAACTCCTGGAGATCGCCCCATCGTCACGATGTGCGCGCTCATCCCTTAACGTCCGGCTCCGGTTAGAGGAACCGCCGATTTGCGCACGTCGCATAGTGGGACAATTGCGTTGCGCCGCAATTTTCTTATGCTTAGGGGGAGCCGCCGCGCTAATCCGGCCTGTTCCTGGAGAGTAATACGCAATGTCCTTCGATCGGATCGATCGTCAAATTCTCGCTCACCTGCAGCAGGATGGGCGGATGACCAATGTCGAGCTGGCCGAACGCGTCGGGCTGACCGCGCCGCCCTGCCTGCGCCGCGTGCGCGCGCTGGAGGAGGCCGGGGTGATCCGCGGCTATCACGCCGATCTCGATCCCGCCAGCCTCGGCTTTCCGATCACCGTCTTCGCGATGGTGTCGCTGCGCAGCCAGGCCGAGCATGATCTCGCCGCGTTCGAGGCGCATGTCGCCGACATTCCGGAAATCCGCGAATGCCATATGCTCAACGGCGAGATCGACTTCATCCTCAAGATCGTCGCCAGCGACCTCAAGAGCTTTCAGGAAATCCTCACCACGCATCTGACCCCGGCACCCAACGTCGCCAGCGTCAAGACGTCGCTGACGATCCGCACCGCCAAGTCGACCTCGGGCATCCCGGTCATCATCGACTGACCCTTTGACGCAAAAAGGGCGGCCCGTCTCCGGACCGCCCCCTTGTGCATCACCGGTGAGGCGATCAGGCCGCCGGAGCGGGCGTCGCGCCGACCTGAGTATAGGTGTTCCACAGCGCGGCGATGCCGGCGCGCGGATTCCCCGTCACCGCACCGAAGGCCGCCTGCGCGCCGGCCTTGTCGCCCGACTTGGCGAGCGCGATGCCGAGGCGGGTGTTGACCTCATTGGCATCGACACCGCCCTTGCTCAGCGCGGCGCGATACAATTCGATCGCCTTGGCATAGTTGTTCTGGCCGAGATAGGCGTCGGCGGTCGAGGCCGCGATCTTGCCGTCCTTCGATGCCAGCGCGGTCTTCTCGCTGCCGGCGAGCGACCCGTCCGCCTTGATCGCGGTGTTCGACGCGGTCAGCAGGCTCTTCGAGAAAGCACTGGTCGCGGGGATCTTGCCCGCTGCCATGCCTTCCTTGAGCACCGCCGCCGCTTCATACGGATTGCCCTTGTCGTAGACGTTCTTGGCGTAATCCTCGTACATCGCCTGATCGGGCATCGAGCCGGTGGCGCGGAGCAGGCGATACAGATCGACCGTCTGCGACTTGTCCGGCGCGGCGAGGCTGTTCTGCGCGAAGGCGAATTGCAGGATCACGTCGCGCCACACCTTGGCGTTCGGATAAGCGGCGACGTACTTCTGCATCCAGGCGAGCGTTTCCGGCGCCATTTTCTTGTTGTTCGCGGTGGCGATGCCGAAACGGTAATAGGCCTCCGGCACGGTCTGCCCCGCCGCCTTCTGCGCGGTGATGTAGCGATCGAGATCGGCGAGACCACCGGCGGTATCGCCCGCCTGCACCTTCACCTTGGCGAGCTGCAGGTCGAAGTCGGGCGAATTGTAGCCGGCGGCCTTCGCCTGCGTGAAATATTGCGTCGCGACCGGATATTGGTTGCTGTTGTAGGCGAGCTGGCCACGGCGGAACAAATATTTGCCGCGATCGGCGGCGGGCGTGTTCTTGGCGGCGATCAGCGCGTCGAGCGGCTTGGCGAGTCCGGTCTCGTCGAGCGGTGCCTTCGGATTGGCCTCCTGCGCGATGACGAGCTTGGTGTTCTCGAGATCGTAGCGCAGCGCGGCGGCGATATATTTGTCATCGTCGGTGGTGGCGGCGGCCTCGACCTGCGCGACCAGCGGCTCGGCGGTGGCGACATTGCGCGACTTCACCGCTTCCTGTGCCTGGAAGGCGATCGCCTGCACCGGCTTGCTGAGCTTGAAGCCAGGCGTCGCCGGCTCTTCCTTCTTGGCGATCGCGGGGGCGACGAACGCCAATCCGCTCACGCCGGTGGCCAGCACCGCGGCCAGCGCAAGCTTCGAAAGGGTCTTCATGCTAACCTACTCTCCAGATAGTGAGGCATCGCTGCCGCTAACGTCTGCGCGGCTGTAACGGTCCGTCGCAAGCCGTTCAAGCAGATGCCGTGCGGTGTCTGCCCCGGCGGCACTGAACGGCGATTGAACGGCGGCGGCGGGGCCGCTACCGCGACCGGCGATGATCGCCCTGCTCTCCCCCGCCAAGACGCTCGACTATGAGTCGCCCCTCCCCGCCCTCACCCCGACCCGGCCGCGCTTCGCCGCCGAGGCGGAGACGCTGGCGGCCGCGGCGGCGCATCTGACGCAGAAGAAGCTTGCCGAACTGATGCATATCTCGCCGGCGCTCGCCAAGCTCAACGCCGACCGCTTCCGCGACTTCCCCGACGCGCCCGAGCGGCCGGCGATCTTCGCCTTCGACGGCGACGTCTATACCGGGTTCGACGTCAAGACCCTGCCCGAGGAAGCGCTCCCCTTCGCGCAGGATCATCTGCGGCTGCTCTCCGGCCTCTACGGCATGCTGCGCCCGCTCGATCTGATGCGGCCGTACCGGCTGGAGATGGGCACGCGCTGGGCGCCGCGGAAGACCAAGCTGACCGACTGGTGGGGCGACCGGATCGCCAAGGCCCTCGCCGCCGATCTCGCCGAGGAGGGCGAGGGCGTCGTCCTCAACCTCGCCAGCCAGGAATATTGGGCGGGTGTCGGCGGCCATCTGCCCGCCGGCATCCGCGTCGTCGCCATCGACTTCCGCGACGGCGACCGGTTCGTCAGCTTCCACGCCAAGAAGGCGCGCGGGATGATGGCGCGCTGGATGGTCGAGCATCGCATCACCCGGATCGACGACATGCGCGGCTTCGACAGCGACGGCTACGTCTTCGACGCGGCGGCGAGCGGCGACGATGTCTGGCGGTTCGCGCGATGAGCGCGGCGGTGGTGATCGGCGCGTCGGGCGGGATCGGCGCAGCGCTGCATGCGGCGCTGGTCGACGAGGCGGCCTATGCGCCGGTCCATGCGCTGTCGCGATCGGGCGAGGCGCCGATCGACATCACCGACGAGGCGAGCGTCGCCGCCGCCGCGGCGCGGATCGCCGCCGGCCCGCCGCCGTCGCTGGTCATCCTCGCCACCGGCCTGCTCCACGACGCCCGCCACGGGCCGGAGAAGAGCTATCGCGACTTCGATCCGGCGTGGCTGGAGACGGTGCTGCGCGTCAACGCGATCGGCCCTGCCCTGGTCGCCAAGCATCTGCTGCCACTGATGCCCAGACAGGGGCGGACGGTCTTTGCGGTGCTGTCGGCGCGGATCGGCAGCATCTCCGACAATCGGCTGGGCGGCTGGTACGGCTATCGCATGGCCAAGGCGGCGCTCAACCAGCTGGTGCGGACGCTGAGCGTCGAGGAGCGGCGGCGCAACGATCGGGCGATCCTCGTCGGGCTGCATCCCGGTACGGTCGATACCGCTTTGTCCAAGCCGTTCCAGGCGAACGTGCGCCCCGGCACGCTGTTCACCCCCGATCGCGCCGCCTCGCAATTGCTCGACGTGATCGACGGCCTCGGCGTGACCGACAGCGGCAAGCTGTTCGATTTCGAAGGCAAGGAGGTCGCGCCCTGAGCCATGCCGCCGTGGCGCGGAGATGACAGAATCGTCATCGTCCGGCCATTGGCACGTCAGCGCATCGCGCGCATCGTCCTCATCAAGGCGACGCGATCCCGCGTCGGCCGGTGGGAGATGATGTCATGACCAAATCCTTGCCCGTTGCCATCCTGACGGCGGCCGCGCTCTGCTGTGGCTCCGCCGCCTTCGCAACCGGCGCGCAGACCGCGACCAGCGCCAAGACGACGATGACCAGCCGCACCACCACGACCAAGACGCCCGCGGCGCGTCCGACCACGATGACGAAGACGACGACGCGCACCACCGCCGGGACCAAGGGCCGGATGGTGACCACCAAGACCAGCACCGGCAAGACGGTGACCTATGATTGCAGCAAGGCGGGCAACGCCACCAAGGCCGCCTGCAAGAAGTAACACAAAGGCTCTATCGTCACGCGCGCGCGTGTGCGCGCGTGACTTTCGGTCGCGAGGTGCCTACAAGATCGGCACACCCGTGTAACAATCCGAAAGCGTATAGCCTTGGCCGACGAGACCAGCCTCGCCGAACCCTCCGATATTGCGACGATCTCCATCGTCGACGAGATGAAGTCGAGCTACCTCGACTATGCGATGAGCGTCATCGTGGCGCGCGCGCTGCCCGACGTCCGCGACGGCCTCAAGCCGGTGCATCGCCGCATCCTCTTCTCGGCGCAGGAAAACGGCTTCCTGTTCAATCGCCCCTATCGCAAGTCGGCGCGCATCGTCGGTGACGTGATCGGTAAATATCACCCGCACGGCGACACCGCGATCTACGACGCTTTGGCGCGGATGACGCAGGACTGGTCGATGCGGCTGCCGCTGATCGATGGTCAGGGCAATTTCGGCTCGATGGATCCCGATCCGCCCGCCGCGATGCGCTACACCGAGGCGCGCCTCGCCCGCGCGGCCAATTACCTGATGGAGGATCTCGACAAGGATACCGTCGACTTCCAGCCCAATTACGACGCCAGCGAGCGTGAGCCGCAGGTGCTGCCGGCGCGCTTCCCCAACCTGCTGGTCAACGGCGCCGGCGGCATCGCGGTCGGCATGGCGACCAACATCCCGCCGCACAATCTCGGCGAAGTGGTCGACGCCTGCCTCGCCTATATCGACCGGTCGGTGAGCGGCGGCGAGCCGATCACCATCGAGGAGCTGATGGAGATCGTTCCCGGACCGGACTTCCCGACCGGCGCGATCATCCTCGGCCGCGCCGGCGCGCGTTCGGCCTACAATACCGGCCGCGGCTCGATCATCGTGCGTTCGCGCCACAAGATCGAGACGGCGCGCGGCGACCGCACCTCGATCGTGCTCACCGAAATCCCCTTCCAGCAGGGCAAGAACGCGCTGGTCGAGAAGATCGCCGAGGCCGCCAAGGACAAGCGCATCGAGGGCGTCAGCGACATCCGCGACGAATCGAACCGCGAGGGCGTGCGGATCGTCATCGACCTCAAGCGCGACGCGACGCCGGAGGTGGTGCTCAACCAGCTGTGGCGGCATACGCCGGCGCAGGGCTCCTTCCCCGCCAACATGCTCGCGATCCGCGGCGGCCGGCCGGAGACGCTCAACCTCCGCGACATCATCCAGGCCTTCGTCCAGTTCCGCGAACAGGTCATCACCCGACGCTCGAAGTTCGAGCTCAACAAGGCGCGCGACCGCGCCCATATCCTGCTCGGTCTGGTGATCGCGGTCACCAATCTCGACGAGGTGGTGCGGATCATCCGCGGGTCGTCGAGCCCGGCGGAGGCGCGCGCCGCCCTGCTCGCGCGCGAATGGCCGATCGCCGAGATCGCGCCCTATCTCAGCCTGGTCGAGGCGGTCGAGGGCACGCAGGTCGGTGACGGCTATCGCCTGTCGGACACGCAGGTGCGCGCGATCCTCGACCTGCGCCTGCATCGCCTCACCGCTCTCGGCCGCGACGAGATCGGCGACGAGCTCAAGGGCCTCGCCGATTCGATCGCGGCGCTGCTGGAAATCCTCGGCAACCGCAAGCGGCTGTACGAGGTGATGCGCGAGGAGCTGGTCGACGTCCGCGCCATCTTCGCGACCCCGCGCCGCACCGAGATCGCCGCGGCCGCCGACGGCATCGACGACGAGGATCTGATCGAGCGCGAGGACATGGTCGTCACCGTCACGGTGCAGGGCTATATCAAGCGCACCCCGCTCGACACCTTCCGCGCGCAGAAGCGCGGCGGCAAGGGGCGCGCCGGCATGGCGACCAAGGACGAGGATGCGATCACCTCACTGTTCGTCACCTCGACGCACACGCCGGTGCTGTTCTTCTCCAATCTCGGCAAGGTCTATCGCCAGAAGGTCTGGCGCCTGCCCGAGGGCGGGCCGGCGACGCGCGGGCGGCCGATGATCAACCTGCTGCCGCTCAGTCCCGGCGAGACGATCTCGACGGTGCTGCCGCTGCCGGAGGACGAGACGCGCTGGGGCGACCTGCACGTCATGTTCGCCACCGCCAACGGCACCGTCCGCCGCAACGCGATGGACGCCTTCGCCAACATCCCGTCGAACGGCAAGCTGGCGATGCGCTTTGACGAAGGCTCGGACGATAAACTAATCGGCGTCGCGGTGCTGACCGAGAGCGACGACGTGCTGCTCGCCACCCGCAACGGCAAGGCGATCCGCTTCGCCGCGACCGACGTGCGCGAATTCCAGAGCCGCACCTCGACCGGCGTGCGCGGCGTCAGCCTCGCCGAGGGCGACGAGGTGATCAGCCTGTCGATCCTGCGCGGCGTGCCCTTCGATACCGACACGCGCGACGCCTATCTCCGCGCCGCGCCGTGGAAGGAAGGCGAGCGCGAGACGACGCTCGACGCCGAGACGATGGCGGCAATGGAGGCGGCGGAGGAGTTCATCCTCACCGTTACCCAGAACGGCTATGGCAAGCGCACCTCGGCGTACGAATATCGCCGCACCAATCGTGGTGGCCAGGGGATCACCAACATCGTCTCCGCGGGCCGCAACGGTCCGGTGGTGGCGAGCTTCCCGGCGCATTCGGGCGAGCAGCTGATGCTCGTCACCGATCAGGCCAAGCTGATCCGCATGTCGGTAGGCGACGTCCGCGTCACCGGGCGCAACACGCAGGGCGTCACGCTGTTCAGCGTCGCCAAGGACGAACATGTCGTCTCCGCCGCGCGCATCGACGAAGAGGAAGAGCCCGAGGACGAGGCGCAGGCGGTGGTAGCCGCCGAACTCGGCCGCGCCCCGGCGCATCCGGCCGAGGACGCGCTGATCGTCGACGACGGCACCGGGCCGCAGACGATGGACGAACAGGTCGACGAGAGCGATGACGAAGGGGACGAGGGATGAGCGAACGGCCGAACATCGCCTATAAGGTGCTGACCGGCGAGCAGATGGCGACGCTGGAACGCGACGGCCGCTTCGACGGTGCGCCGGTCGACCGGGCCGATGGCTATATCCATCTGTCGACCGAGGCGCAGCTGACCGAGACGGTCGACAAGCATTTCGCCGGTCAGGACGATCTGCATGTCGTCGCGGTCGATCTCGGCAGCTTCGGCGAGACGTTGCGCTGGGAGGAATCGCGCGGCGGCCAGCTTTTCCCGCATCTCTACGAGCCGCTGCTGCTCGAAACCGCCGTCGCCTTCGGTCCGCTGAGCCGTGCCGAAGACGGGACGGTACGATTGCCGACCACCAGTTGATCCCGGTCCGGGCTCCGCTCGCCGAGAAAAGCGGGCGGAACCGCATTCGAAACCCCATCGTTACCAAGTCACAACGACGAAGATGGAGAATCTCGAATGCGTACCCTGGCCCTGACGATCGGCAGCCTGATGATGGTGCCCGCCGCGGCTCTGGCACAGCAAGCCCAGCCCGCTCCCGGCGCCGCCGCGACCACTGCCGGTTCCGCGACCGCCTCCGCGCCCACCGTCGGCGCGACCATTTACGACAGCGCTGGCGTGGCGCTCGGCACCGTCGCCAGCATCACGCCGCAGGCGGTGATCCTCAACACCGGCACCGCGCAGGTGCCCGTGCCGCCGGCGTCGATCGGCAAGACCGACAAGGGCTTCGCCATGGCGATGACCAAGGCCGATCTCGACGCCGCGGTCGCCAGCTCGCAGGCGCAGGCGCAGCAGGCGGTGAAGGCGAAGCTGACCCCGGGCACCGCAGTGTCGGGTCTCAACGGCGCCAATCTCGGCACGATCAAGTCGGCAGACGCGCAGTTCGTGACGGTGACCACCGCCAAGGGCGATGTGAAGCTGCCGATCACCGGCTTTACCGCCGATGCGACCGGCAAGGTCATCGTCGGCATCACCGCCGATCAGCTCGCCGCCGCCACCGCTGGTGCCACCGCCGGCGCGGCCAAGTAATCGGGCCGGGGGAGGTTCGCCTCCCCCGCCCCTTCCGTCAGGCGGACGCCGCCATTTCGGTCAGCGCCGCGCGGATCGCCTCGATCGCCTCGGCCGCTTTGCCGCCATCGGGTCCGCCGCCCTGCGCCATGTCGGGCCGGCCACCGCCACCCTGACCGCCGAGCACCGTCACCGCCCGCCGCAGCAGGTCGACCGCGCTGACGCGGCCCACCAGATCCTCGCTCACGCCGACCGCGATCGACGCGCGCCCGTCGTTCACCGCGACCATCACCGCGACACCGGCACCGCCCAGGCGCTGCTTGGCATCGTCGACCGCGCCGCGCAGCCCCTTGGCGTCGAAGCCGTCGAGTATCTGACCGAGGAAGGCGACGCCGCCGACTTGCTCCGGCCCAGCCGCGGCTCCGCCGCCACCGCCCATCGCCAGCGCCTTCTTCGCCTCGGCCAGCTCGCGCTCGAGCCGCCGCCGCTCGTCGAGCAACGCCGCGACGCGCGCCGGCACCTCGTCGGGCGTGGTCTTGAGCGCGATCGCCGCCTCGCGCAGCCGCTCGTCGCGGGCGGTGAGATAGGCACGCGCAGCCTCGCCTGTCAGCGCCTCGACGCGGCGGACGCCGGACGATACCGCGCCCTCGCCGATCACCTTGAACAGGCCGATGTCGCCGAGCGCATTGACGTGGGTGCCGCCGCACAGCTCGACCGAATAGGTCTTGCCGCCGTCCTCGCTGCCCATCGACACAACCCGGACCTCGTCGCCATATTTCTCGCCGAACAAGGCCATCGCGCCTTCGGCGATCGCCTCGTCGGGGGTCATCAGCCGCGTCGTCACGCTGCCGTTGCCGCGGATCTGTGCGTTGACCGCAGCCTCGGCGTCGGCGAGTTCGGCGGCGGTCATCGCCACCGGATGCGAGACGTCGAACCGCAGCCGCTCGGGCGCGACCAGCGAACCCTTCTGCGCGACATGCGTGCCGAGCCGCTGGCGCAGCGCCTCGTGCAGCAGATGCGTGGCCGAATGATTGGCGCGGATCTGCGCGCGGCGGGCGACGTCGATCTGCAGGCGGACGGCATCGCCGACCGTGATCGCGCCACTCTCCACCACCGCTCGATGGACGAAGACGCGGCCGAGCTGCTTCGACGTCTCGGTCACGCTGGCGCGCAGACCCGCATCGGTCGAGATCACGCCGGTATCGCCGACCTGCCCGCCGCTCTCGCCGTAGAAGGGCGTCTGGTTGACGATGATCGCGACGGTGTCGCCGGCGGCGGCCTGATCGACGCGCGCGCCGTCCTTGACCAGCGCGACCACTTCGCCCTCGCCGACGTCGGCGCTATAGCCGATGAACTCGGTCGAGCCGGTCTCTTCGGCGATGTCGAACCACAGATCGTCCGACGCCTTGGCGCCCGATCCCTTCCACGCCGCGCGGGCCGCGCGCTTCTGCTCGGCCATCGCCGCGTCGAAGCCGGCGCGATCGACGGTCAGGCCGCGCTCGCGCAGCGCGTCCTCGGTCAGGTCGTAGGGGAAGCCGAACGTGTCGTAGAGGCGGAAGGCGGTTTCGCCGGCGAGCGTCGCGCCCGCCGCCATATCGACCGTCGCCTCGTCGAGCAGCTTGAGCCCCTTGTCGAGCGTCTTGCGGAACTGCGTCTCTTCCTGGCGCAGCGTCGCCTCGATCAGCGGCTGCGCGCGGACCAGCTCGGGATAGGCCGCGCCCATCTCGGCGACCAGCGCCGGCACCAGCCGGTGCATCAGCGGCTCCTTCGCGCCGAGCAGGTGCGCGTGGCGCATCGCCCGCCGCATGATCCGGCGTAGCACATAGCCGCGCCCCTCATTGGCCGGCAGCACGCCGTCGGCGACGAGGAAGCCCGACGAGCGCAGGTGATCGGCGATGACGCGGTGCGACGCACGCCGCGGCCCTTCCGCATCGGTACCGGTCAGCGAGGTCGAGGCGGCGATCAGCGCCTTGAACGTGTCGGTATCGTAATTGTCGTGGACGCCCTGCAGCACCGCGGCGATCCGCTCCAGCCCCATGCCGGTGTCGATCGACTTCTTGGGCAACTCGCCGACGATTTCGTTGGCGTCCTGCTCATATTGCATGAAGACGAGGTTCCAGATCTCGACGAACCGGTCGCCGTCCTCGTCCGGGCTGCCGGGAGGGCCGCCGGGGATGTGCGCGCCATGGTCGTAGAAGATCTCCGAACAGGGGCCGCACGGCCCGCTGTCGCCCATCGCCCAGAAATTGTCCTTGGTGGCGATGCGGATGATCCGCTCTTCCGGCAGATACTTGGTCCATAGGCCATGCGCCTCGTCGTCGGTATGATAGACGGTGGCGGTCAGCTTTTCGGCCGGAATGCCCCAGACGCCGGTGAGCAGCGTCCAGGCATGATGGATCGCCTGTTCCTTGAAGTAATCACCGAAGGAGAAATTGCCCAGCATCTCGAAGAAGGTGTGATGCCGCGCGGTATAGCCGACATTGTCGAGGTCGTTGTGCTTGCCGCCGGCGCGCACCGACTTCTGGCTGCTGGTCGCGGTGACGTAGGGCCGCGTCTCGAGGCCGGTGAAGACGTTCTTGAACGGCACCATGCCGGCGTTGACGAACATCAGCGTCGGATCGTTCTGCGGCACCAGTGGCGCCGAGGGCACGATGGCGTGCCCCGCGCTCGCAAAATAGTCGAGGAAGCCGCGGCGGATGTCGTTGGTCGAGATCATAGGCCAAGCGACTTAGGCGAGAGACGGCCCGCCCTCAAGCGCCGTTCGCCGCCGCCGGATCACAGCGCGTCGTCGGCCCAGCGCAGCCCGCCGGGCAAGTCCGCCGCCGCTATGTCCATCTGGAGCACCCGACGGCGTCGACCGGAGGCGGCGCGGGCGGAGCCGTGCAGGATCGGCGTGGCGTAGAACCATATGTCACCCGCCTCCGCCAGACACACGGCGCTGCCACAGCGTTCCACCACGGCGTCGATCGCCGCTTCCGCGATTACGCCGAGGCGATGCGAACCCGGCGCGACGTGGAGCGGGCCATTGTCCGGCCCGACCGGATCGAGATGGAGGCGGACGGTCACCATAGCCGCCAGCACGGCGATCGGCGGGGCGACGTGCAGCCGGTCCTGCTTCCTCGTCCACGGGCCGAAACCCGGCACGTCGATCCGCTCGGCGACCTCGACGGTACGATCCTGATGCCAGCCGAGCGCCCAATTGGCGCCGTCACGCTTGTCGAACAGCAAGGCCCGCACCGGGCGCGCCCGCGGCCCGAGCAGATCGATCAGCGTTGGGGCGATCGCGCGATAGGCGGCAAGCGCGGCGCAGCGCGTCGGGTCGATCCGCAGTCCCGGCTGGTCCGGCGGCAGATGCCCGAAGAGATCGGCGAGCGCGTCGCATGCCGCCGCATCGAGGCGGCCATCCCATCTGGCATAGCCCCGGTCCGCCAGCCGCACCCGCATCACAAGGGCGCGTCGATCGAGGCCGGCGGTGTGCTGAACCAGCGCGGGCCGGCGGCGGTCATGTGGAAGCAATCCTCGATGCGTACGCCGAACCGACCGGGAAGGTAGAGGCCCGGCTCGTTCGAGAAGCACATGCCCGCGGCCAGCCGCGTCGTCTCGCCGCGGACGAGATTGACCGGCTCGTGCCCGTCCATGCCGATGCCATGGCCGGTCCGATGCGACAGGCCCGGCAGCGCGTAATCGGGACCATAGCCGAGGCCGGTGTAATAGCGCCGCACCGCATCATCGACGCTGCCCGCGGTGGCGCCGATCCGCGCCGCGTCGAGTGCGACCTGCTGCCCGTGCGCGACCTGATCCCAAACGGTGCGCTGCGCCGTGCTCGCCGTGCCGCGCGGCACCCAGGTGCGCGAGATATCCGATTGATAGCCCTGCACCGTACAGCCGCAGTCCATCAGCAGCAGCGCGCCATCGGCGATGCGATGGACCTCGCGGCTGCCGTGCGGCAGCGCTGCCGCCGGGCCGATCAGCGCCAGCGCGAATTCGGGATCGCCGCCGAGCCTGGTCGTCGCCGCATTCATCAGCGCGCCGATCGCACTGCCGCTCATCCCCGCCTCGATCCGCGGCGCGAGCCAGTGATAGGCGGCAAGCGTCACCTTGGTCGCCGTCTCCATCAGCGCAAGTTCGGCCGGTGTCTTGATCATCCGGCAGCCGCGCACCACCGGATTGGCGCCGACCTGCCTGGCGTCGGGCGCGTAGCGGGCGAGATCGCTCGGAATGAAGACGCGCACCGTCTCCTCGATCCCGATCGGCAGCCGGTCGAGCCGCCGCTCCCGCAGCCAGGCGGCGACGACGGCGAGCGCATTGCCGTCCTCCTGCCAGACGCGGACCTCGGCAGGCACGGCGAGCGTCTGGCGGACCGAGGGTTCCTCGAAGAAGGGCGTGACGATCAGCGGCGCGCCCTCGCGCGGCAGGATGGCGAGCGTCGGGCGCTCGCTGCGCCCCCAGCGCACGCCGGTGAAATAGAGCATCGACGAGCCCGGCTCGATCAGCACCGCGCCGAGGCCATTCGCCGCCATCAGCGCCTGCGCCCGGGCGAGGCGGCGCGCCCGCTCGTCCGCGCCGATCGGCGTCGCGCCCGTGGTGATGTCGCGCAATGCCGACAGATCGGGTTCGGCGGCGCGGAGCAGCCCGGCGGAAAGCAGGGGCACCGTCGCCGCAGCGGCGAGCAGCGCGCGGCGCGAGGGGGTGGCGATCATGATGCCAGCGATACGGCGCTTGACCCGGCGGTCGCAATCCCCTTCCGTGGCCGGCGATATTGGGAGACTTGCTGCATGGCCAAACGGCTGACTGTGTTTATCGTGATCGGCCTGCTGCTTGGCGTCGTCGTCGGGTTGGCGATCAACGGATGGCTCGACGACGGCACGCCCGCCGCCGCGGCGCGGCTGAAGGGCATCGCCGGCTATTTCGCCATCGGCACCACCGTCTTCCTGCGCCTCATCAAGATGATCATCGCGCCGCTGGTGTTCGCGACACTGGTCAGCGGCATCACCCAGATGGGCGATACCGCGTCGCTCGGCCGGGTCGGTGCCAAGGCGATCGGCTGGTTCGTGTCGGCCAGCCTGATCTCGCTGGGCCTCGGGCTGGTGCTGGTCAATCTGATCCACCCCGGCGTCGGCATCAACCTGCCCTTGCCGCCGGTCGATGCCGATGCGGGGATCGCTACCGCGGCGTTCAGCCTCGACACGTTCATCACCCATATCGTCCCGGCATCGATGGTCGAGGCGATGGCGACCAACGAGATCCTCCAGATCGTCGTCTTCTCGATCTTCGTCGGCGTCGCGATCACCGCGGTCGGCGAGCGGGCCGCGCCGCTGACCCGGGCGATCGACGGGCTGGTCGCGGTGATGCTGCGGATCACCGATTACGTCATGCGCGTCGCCCCGGTCGCGGTGTTCTGCGCGGTCGCGGCGACGCTGACCGAGCGCGGTGCCGGGGTGATCGGTCAACTCGCCTTCTTCATGGGCAGCTTCTACCTCGCCTTGCTGTGCCTGTGGGCGATCCTGCTCGGCCTCGGCTTCCTGTTCATCGGACCGCGCATCCGGGCGCTGATCGGCTATGTGCGCGAGCCATTGCTCGTCGCCTTCACCACCGCCTCGTCGGAAGCCGCCTATCCGCGCATGCTGGAGGCGCTCGACAAGTTCGGGGTGCCGCCGCGGATCGCCAGCTTCGTGCTGCCGCTCGGCTATTCATTCAACCTCGACGGCTCGATGATCTACATGACCTTCGCGTCGCTGTTCATCGCCCAGGCCTATGGCATCGCGCTGCCGCTCGGCACGCAAATCGCGATGCTGCTGTTCCTGATGATCTCGTCCAAGGGGATCGCCGGGGTGCCGCGCGCCAGCCTGGTGGTCATCGCGGCGGTGCTGCCGGTGTTCAAGATCCCGGAGGCGGGATTGCTGCTGATCCTGGCGATCGACCATTTCCTCGACATGGGCCGCACCGCGACCAACGTCATCGGCAATGCCGTCGCCGCATCGGTGGTGGCGAAATGGGAGGGCGGCCTCGACCCGCGCGAGCCGGCGACGATCGACCCGCTGGTCTCGCACGGACCGGCGGCGGAGGCGACGACGCGGTTCCGGGATTGAGCGCTTCGCCGGGGTCCAGCCGCCGGCGGGTAAGGTCACGCGAAGGCATGAAGACGTGATCCAAAAGGAGGTTCACGCGGAGGCACGGAGGCGCGGAGATTAGGGTTGCCGCGAACGCGGCAATTTGCCCTGACGGCCGTGACGTACGCGGAAACGACGCTCCTATCGCAACCCTCCGCGCCTCCGCGCCTCCGCGCGAACCAGCTCCAGCCACAGGTTCGCGTCTTCGGGCGCCGCCCTCACCCGCCCATCGCCCCGATCAGGCGTAGGCGTAGCGACCGCCCTTCTCCAACGCCGCCTGATAGGCCGGACGGGCGTGGACCTTGTTCAGCCAGGCGATCGTCGCGGGGCGCGACGCGTCGAGCCCCGCGCGGCTGCGCGCCGCCTCGAGCGGGAAGCTCATCATCACGTCGGCGGCGGTGAGGTCGTCGCCCGCGAACCACGGCCGCTGCGACAGCTCCGCCTCGACATAGTCGAGGTGGACGTCGATCATCGGCTGGATGCGCTTGATCGCCGGCTTGCCCATCAGCGGAATACGGCTGAGCACCAGCTTGAGCAGCAGCGGCGGCATCATCGAGCCTTCGGCATAATGGAGCCAGAAGCGATAGCGCAGCGCCGAATCGCGGTGCGGCGGCGGTCCGAGCCGGCCATCGGCCTTTTCAACGAGATATTCGACGATCGCGCCCGTCTCTGCGACGACGCGGCCGCCGTCGGCGTCGAGATCCTCGATCACCGGCGACTTGCCGAGCGGATGGATGCGCTTGAGCTCGGGGGGCGCGAGCATCGTCCTGGCGTCGCGCTGATAGCGCTTGACCTGATAGTCGAAGCCGAGCTCCTCGAGCATCCACAGGATACGCTGCGACCGGCTGTTTTCGAGATGGTGGACGATGATCATCTGACTTCCCTTCATCGCGGCTCAGGCCGCGCGCACCTCTTGCCAATTCCCGACGGCACGATTTCGTTGCCTGACGCGCGACGCCGTCGATCGAACCCGGAGCGCGAGCCTAGACGGCGCACCGCGAGCGCCCCAAAGACAAAAGAGGCCCGCCGTCGCCGGCGAGCCTCCTGTCGTCGCATAGCGCCGGGCGCGCATCAGATGTCGTCGTCGGCTTCCGGTCCGGCCATCATCTCCTCGGCGACCTTTTCGGTCCGCTGACGGATCGCCTTTTCGAGCCGGTCGGCCATCTCGGGATGTTCGCGCAGATAGTTCTTCGAATTCTCGCGACCCTGACCGATGCGGACGCTGTCGTAGCTGAACCACGCGCCCGATTTCTCGACCAGCCCGGCCTTGACGCCGAGATCGAGGATCTCGCCGATCTTCGAAATGCCCTCGCCGTACATGATGTCGAACTCGACCTGCTTGAACGGCGGCGCGACCTTATTCTTGACGACCTTGACGCGGGTGGCGTTGCCAGTGACCTCTTCCTTGTCCTTGATCGCGCCGGTGCGACGGATGTCGAGGCGGACCGAGGCGTAGAACTTCAGCGCGTTGCCGCCCGTCGTCGTCTCCGGATTGCCGTACATCACGCCGATCTTCATGCGCAGCTGGTTGATGAAGATCACCATGCAACGCGACCGGCTGATCGACCCGGTCAGCTTGCGCAGCGACTGCGACATCAGTCGCGCCTGCAGGCCGACGTGGCTGTCGCCCATCTCGCCCTCGATCTCCGCGCGGGGAACCAGCGCGGCGACCGAATCGACGACTAGCACGTCGATCGCATTGGAGCGGACGAGCGTGTCGACGATCTCCAGCGCCTGTTCGCCGGTGTCGGGCTGCGAGACGATCAGCTCGTCGATGTTGACGCCGAGCTTCTTGGCATAGACCGGGTCGAGCGCATGTTCGGCGTCGACGAAGGCCGCGGTGCCGCCGCCCTTCTGCGCCTCGGCGATGACGTGCAGCGCGAGCGTCGTCTTGCCCGACGATTCGGGGCCATAGACCTCGATCACGCGGCCGCGCGGCAGGCCGCCGACGCCGAGCGCGATGTCCAGACCGAGCGAACCGGTCGAGATCGCCTCGACCTGCATCGCCTCCTTCTGGCCGAGCTTCATCGCCGAGCCCTTGCCGAAGGCGCGGTCGATCTGCGCCAGCGCGGCGTCGAGCGCCTTTTGCCGGTCGGTATTTGCGGTTGCCATGCCGGTGTCGATCACTTTCAGATTGGCGGCCATCGGGAGGGTCCTCGCTAGAGCAAGCGCGCCGTCGGGGCAACGCGTCTGTTCACCATGTACGGTGTTTGTTCCGTGAGAACAAGAGGGGAACGCGGATTTTACCCGATCGAGGGTGCCGGATCACGTCAGCCGCGTCGCCAGCGTCCACCAGCCGCAGGCGCGCGCGCGCTCCGCGGCCGCATCCCGCGCCGCCGGCTCGTCGAACAGCGCGAAGCAGGTCGCGCCGCTCCCCGACATGCGCGCCAGAAGCACGTCAGGCGCGGCGGCGAGCTGGGCGAGCACCGCGTCGATCACCGGCGCGATCGCGCGGGCGGGCGGTTCGAGGTCGTTGCGGCCGGCGCGGGCGCGGGCGAGCAGGTCCCCGTCCTCGGCGATCGCGCCGCGATCGATCCCGTCCCAGCGCGCGAAGACCGCGGCGGTGCCGACCGCGACGCCCGGATTGACGAGCAGCACCGGCATACCCGCCAGCCCCTCGACCGGCAGCAGCGCCTCCCCCTTGCCGGTACCCAGCGTCGCCCGCCCGAGCAGGCAGGCAGGAACGTCGGCACCGAGCGTCTCGGCGAGCACGAACAACCGCGGGTCGTCGGTGGCGATGCCGTGCAGGCGGGCGAGCGCGCGCAGGGTCGCCGCGGCATCCGCCGAGCCGCCGCCGATCCCCGAGGCGATCGGCAGATGCTTGTCGAGCGTGATCGCATGCGCCTGGGCGATGCCGAACACGCCGGCGAACCCCTGCGCCGCGCGCAGCACGAGATTGTCCGCGGGATTGCCGCCCGCGAGCGCATCGGCGAACGGTCCGGCGATCGTGAAGCTGTCCGCCGCGGCGGGAACGACGGTGATCGTATCGCCATCGGCCGCGAAGACGAACAGCGTCTCCAGAGCATGATAGCCGTCGGCGCGGCGATGCCGCACGTGCAGGGCGAGATTGATCTTGGCAGGGGCGGGTTCGACGATCATCGCGGCGGCAATCCGTTCGCGGCCTTGGCGGCGAGCCGCTGCGCCTCGGCCGGCGTCGCGGTCAGCGCCGCGGCGCGCCAGGCGTAGCGCGCCTCGTAGCGCCGGCCGCGCGTCCAGTAGAGATCGCCGAGATGCTCGCCGATCTCGGCATTGACGGTGTCGACCGCGGCGGCACGCTCGATCAATGGCTGCGCCCGCGCAATATCGCCGCTGAGGAAATAGGCCCAGCCGAGCGAATCGGCGATCGAGGAATCGTCGGGCTTGAGCGCATGCGCGCGTTCGAGCATCGCGATCGACTGCGGCACGTCGATGCCGCGCTCGGCCTGCGCATAGCCGAGATAGTTGAGCGCGAGCGGTTCGGCCGGGGCGATCGCCACCGCCTTCTGCAACGCGGCGCGGCTCGCCGGCCAGTCGCCCGCCTGTTCGAGCGCACCGCCATATTGCAGCCATGCGCTCCACGCGGTCGGATCGGCATCGACGACGCGGCGGTACCAGCCGACCGCCTCGCGATGCCGGTCGAGCGCGGTGAGCTGGTCGGCATAGGTCTGCCAGTCGCCCTCGCCCGCCCCCGGCCGCTCGGCCCCCGTGCGGGCGATGGCGAGCGCTTCCTCCTGGCGACCGGCGGCGGTGAGGATCGCGATCCGCGTCGCCAGCGCGGTCGAGGCATAGGGGCTCGCCGCGCCGATCCCGTCGAGCGCGGTCAGCGCGCGCGGCAACGCCTTGTCCTTGGCGAGAGCGCCGGCGAGCAGCAGCCGCACGCGATCATTGGCGGGGTAAGCGATCAGCGCGGTGCGGGCGAGCGCGATCGACAGCTCGCTTGCATCCTGATCGGCAAGGTCGCCGGCGATCCGGCCGAGCAGCCGCGATACGCCGAAGCCGAGCGTCGGCTGCGCGGCATCGCCCTCGCGCAATGCCGCGAACACCGGATCGTCGCCGGCGAGCAGGCTGCGGGCCTGATCCTTCTGCCCGAGGCCGAACAGCAACTGACCGGCGGAGAGGCGCAGGTCGATCGGCGAGCCGGTCTCGCGCAGCGCCTGGACCGTGGCCAGACCCTTTGCGGTGTCGCCGCGGGCGATCTGGATCAATGCCGCGGTCTCGGCGGCAAGCCGCTGCGCGACCGGGTCCTTGCCGGTGGCGAGAATCGCCGGCGCCGGGTTCTGCTTGCTCGCGAAGGCGATCCAGGCGCGCAGCGACGGCGCGAGCACGCCGAGCGGGGTGGTGGCGAGCGCATCGGTCGCGGCGCTCGCGCCCGCAGCGTCGCCGCGGGCGGCGGCAAGCGCGAGCGGCAACAGCGGCAGATCGGCGGGGGCGCCCGGCTGGCCGCGCAGCACCGCGGCGGCGCGGGTGGCGAGCGCGACGTCGCCCGCGGCGAGCGCCTCGCGATAGGCGCGCACCGCGACCGCCGTACTGGTCGGCGCCGCCGCCAGCGCGCGGGCATAGCCTGCGGCGGCGAGGTCGACGCGGCCGTCGGCATCCGCCGCCCCGGCCTTCAGGTAATCGGCAAGCCGCGCGGTGTCCGCCGCCGCCGGCGCGATCGTGGCACAGCCGACCGCCGCGGCGAGGATCAGGCGCTTACATGTTGGGATAATTCGGGCCTCCACCACCCTCCGGCACCACCCAGTTGATGTTCTGGGTCGGGTCCTTGATGTCGCACGTCTTGCAGTGGACGCAATTCTGCGCGTTGATGACGAACTTCGGCTCGCCCGTCTCCTGCCCGACGATCTCGTAAACGCCGGCCGGGCAATAGCGTTGCGCCGGTTCGTCGTAGAGCGGCAGGTCATATTCGACCGGCACGTTCGGGTCCTTGAGCGTCAGGTGGACCGGCTGGTCCTCCTCGTGATTGGTGTTCGACAGGAACACCGAGGACAGGCGGTCGAAGGTCAGCACGCCGTCGGGCTTGGGATAGACCGGCGGCTTGACCAGATCCTTGCGCCACAGGCTCTCGTGATCCGGATGATGCTTCATCGTGAACGGCATGCGGATGCCGAAATGCTCGAGCCACATCGTCACGCCGGCAAGGCCGGAGCCGAGGAAATCGCCGAACTTCTTGACCAGAGGCACGACGTTGCGGACGATCGACAGCTCCTTTTTGACCCAGCTCGTCTCGAACGCCTGCGGATAGGCGACGAGCTCGTCATGCTGGCGCTGCGACAGGATCGCGGCGGCGGCGGCCTCGGCAGCCATCATGCCGCTCTTCATCGCGGTATGCGTGCCCTTGATCCGCGGCACGTTGAGGAAACCGGCGCTGTCACCGATCAGCGCGCCGCCGGGGAAGACGAGCTTGGGGATCGACTGCAAGCCGCCGTCGCTGATCGCGCGCGCGCCGTAGGAGACCCGCTTGCCGCCCTTGAGCAGCGCGGCGATCTCCGGATGCGTCTTCCACTTCTGCATTTCCTGGAAGGGCGACAGATAGGGATTGGTGTAGTTGAGCCAGGTGACGAAGCCGAGGCTGACCTGCCCGTTCGCCTGATGGTAGAGCCAGCCGCCGCCATTGGCGTCGTCGCCGAGCGGCCAGCCCTGGGTGTGGATCACCCGTCCGGGCTGGTGCAGCGCCGGATCGATGTCCCACAATTCCTTGACGCCGAGGCCGTAGACCTGAGGCTGCGCGTCGCGCGCGAGGTCGAAGGTGCGGATCACCTCCTTGCTCAGGTGACCGCGGCAGCCTTCGGCGAAAAAGGTGTATTTGGCGTGGAGTTCGAGCCCCGGCGTATAGTCGGGCTTGTGCGTGCCGTCGCGCGCCACGCCCATGTCGCCGGTGGCGACACCGATCACGCGGCCTCCGTCGTCGAACAGCACCTCGGCGGCGGCGAAGCCCGGGAAGATCTCGACGCCGAGTTCCTCCGCCTTGCCGGCGAGCCAGCGGCACAGATTGCCGAGGCTGCCGGTATAGGTGCCCTTGTTGTGGAGGAAGGGCGGCGTCCACAGATGCGGCAGCACCGTCTTCTTCGTCGGGCTGAGCACCCAATGGAGATTGTCGGTGACCGGCACCTCGGCCAGCGGGCAATCCTCGCGCCAGTCGGGCAGCAGCTCGTCGAGGCTGCGCGGATCGATCACCGCGCCCGACAGGATATGCGCGCCGACCTCCGAGCCCTTTTCGAGCACGCAGACCGACAGGTCGGCGCCCTGTTCGGCAGCGACCTGTTTGAAGCGGATCGCCGCCGACAGGCCCGCCGGGCCGGCGCCGACGATCACCACGTCATAGGGCATCGATTCGCGTTCCGACATCATTCCACTCCCGGCATCCCACTGGATGCATCGTGCTTGCGGTTGTCGGCGGCATGAAAAGCGTTCAGGCGCATCCCGACAACGTCTCGTCTCCGGATCGCGATCGGACAAGTTGACGCAAACGTCAACCTAGGGAAGGTTCGGGGAAACAAAAAGGAACAGCGTGGGGGCCGATCAACATAGCGACTGGCTGGCGGGCGTCGCGAGCGCGCTCGACTGGTGGCAGGAGGCGGGCGTCGACACGCTCGTCGCCGATACGCCGCGCGACTGGCTCGCCGAGCCGATGGTCGTTCCGGCGATGCCCGCCCCCGCCCCTGCCCTCGCGGCGGCGCCGGCCGCGGCGACGATGCCCGACCGGATCGCCGATTTCATCGCCTGGCGCGCCGGCGATGCGGTGCCGGAAGTCTCCTGGCGCGGGATCTCGATCGCGGCGAGCGGCCCGCACGATGCGGCGGTGATGGTGCTGGTCGACTGCCCCGACAAGGAGGATGGCGAGGCCGGCAGCTTGCTCAGCGGACAGGCGGGCGCCTTGTTCGACCGGATGCTCGCCGCGATCGGCCTGAGCCGCGAGACCATCCACCTCGCCGCGGTCTGCGCGAAGCGGCCGGTCGCCGGCCGGATGCCGCCCGATACCGAGACGCGTTTGTCCGCCATCGCGCAGCATCATGTCGGGCTGGTCGCGCCGCAACGGCTGCTGCTGCTCGGCAATGCGGCGAGCCGTGCCGTTCTGGGGGCGGAAATGCCGGCGGCACGCGGGTCTTTACACTCATTTAACCATAGAAGCGGAAAGACCGGGGTGGTCGCCACTTTCCACCCGCGCTTCCTGCTCGAAAAGCCCGTGGCCAAGGCGGAGGCCTGGAAGGACCTGCAATTGCTGATCGGACCCGCATGACCCGCACGCTCGCCCTGCTCGTCGCGCTCGCGCTCCCCGCCACCTTCCCCGCCGCCGCGGACGCCGCGCCCGGCGATCCGGCCGGCGATGCGAGGCCGGTCACCGCCGCCGCGCTCGCCGATCGCATTCCCGATCAGCTCGATGCCAGCCAGCGCGAGGGCTATCGCGCGGTGTTCCAGGCGATCCGCGACGGCAGGTGGCAGGATGCGCAGCTCGGGCTCGACGCGATGAAGCCCGGCCCGCTGCACGCGATCGCCCGCGCCGAACTTTATACCGCCAAGGGCTCGCCGCGGATCGAGATGGAACCGCTCGTCGCCTTGCTCAACGAAGCACCCGAGCTGCCCGAGGCGGAGACCCTCGCCCGCCTCGCCCGCAGCCGCGGTGCGGCGGAGCTGCCGCCGCTGCCGCAGGCGCAGCGGCTGATCTGGCAGGACGGCGCGCCGCGCCGCGTCCGTGCCAAGGCGACACGCAGCGACGAGGTCGCCGCCGGGCTCGCCGTGGCGATGCAGCCCTATATCAAGGGCGACATGGGCGCCGAGGCGCAGGCGCTGCTCGAATCGACGCCCGGCCTGTCGCCCGAGGCGCTGAGCGAATGGCAGGCGAAGGTCGCCTGGATGTATTATCTCACCGGCGACGATCGCAATACGCGCGCGATGGCGGCCAAGGCCGCCGCGGGCGACGGCGACTGGGCGGTCCAGGGGCGCTGGATGGGTGCGCTCGCCGCCTGGCGGCAGAATGACTGCGCCGCCGCGGCCGGCGAATTCTCCGGCGTCGCTGCGCGCGCCACCGACGTCGATCTGCGTGCCGCCGCGCTCTATTGGGCGGCGCGGGCCGATATGATGTGCGGCCGCCCCGACCGCGTGCAGGCGCGCCTGCAGTCCGCGGCGCAATTCTCCGAAAGCTTCTACGGCCAGCTCGCCCGACAGGCGCTGCTGATCCGCGATACCAGCCGCCCGTCGACGCAGGTCGTCGCCGCCGACTGGGCGCGGCTCGACAAGCGGCCGAACATCCGCGTTGCCGCCGCGCTCGCCGAGATCGGCGAGACCGACCTTGCCGACACCGTCGTGCGCCAGCAGGCGCGGATCGGCGACCCGGCCGAATTCGGCAGCTTGGTCCGCGTCGCCGAGGCGCTCAGCCTGCCCGCCACGACCGTCTGGCTCGCACACAATTGCCCGCAGGGCGTCGTCGCCACCGCCGAGGCGCGCTACCCGACGCCCAATTGGACCCCGTCGAGCGGCTGGCGCGTCGACAAGGCCTTGGTCTATGCCCATACGCTCGAGGAAAGCGGCTTCCGCAACAAGGTTGTGAGCCCCGCCGGCGCCTATGGCCTGATGCAGATCATGCCCGCCGCCGCGACCGACTATTCGCGCGAACGCGGCCTGCCGCTCGACAAGGCGGCGCTGACCAAGCCGGCGACCAACATGGACATCGGCCAGCGCCATCTGGAGCGCTTGCGCGACATGGCGGGCGTGACCGGCGGGCTGCTGCCCAAGGTGATCGCCGCCTATAACGCCGGCCCGCGACCGGTCGGCGACTGGAACGCGATCGTCCACGACAATGGCGACCCGCTGCTCTACATCGAAAGCATCCCCTATTGGGAGACGCGCGGCTATGTCACCACGGTGCTGCGCAACTATTGGATGTACGAGGCACAAGGCGGCCGCAAGGCCTCGGCGAGCCGCTCCGCGCTGGCGCAGGGCATGTGGCCGCGCTTCCCCGGCCTGCCCGGCGCCGCCGCGGTCCGCATCGCCGGCCGCCCGAGCAACACCGCGATCGCGGTGAACGGCAGCGTCAGCCCGCAGTCGCGGACGACGGTGGCGGGGAATTGAGGCGGGTGGTGCGCTAGCGCCGGACTTCGGCAGCGATCCTCACGGCATCCATCTCCTCTCGGCACCGGCCGCGGGCGAGGTATTGCAGGAGAGGTTCACGCGCTCACCATTCCGATCGCACACAGCCACAGCTCGACGAGCCGCGGCCACTGCCCAACCGGCTCGCTGCCGTGGCGCAGCGCAAAGGCGTGTCCGCCTTTGGCAAAGAGGTGGACTTCGGTCGACACGCCGGCTTTGTCGAGCGCCGACGCGTACATCAGGCTGTTGCAGATCGGATCGACCGGATCGTTCCACGCCTGGGCGATGAAGGTCGGCGGCGCGGCGCGGCTGACCGGCAGTTTCGGATCGAACGTGCCGTGTTGGCGGCAGATGTGCCCCGGATAGAGCGCCACGGCGAAATCGGGCCGACTGCTCACCGCGTCGACGGCATCGACCGGGCGATAGGTGGGTTCGACGATGTTGCTGGTCTGGGCGACGAGATAGCCGCCCGCCGACATGCCGAGCACGCCGATGCGATGCGGATCGATGCCGAGCCGCCCCGCCATCGACCGCACCAGCCGGATCGTCCGCTGCGCATCCTGCAGCGCGCGCGGGATCGCGGGGGTGATGCGACGCTGCGTCTTGTCGTCCCAGAAGTCGTTGCCGCCGGGGGCGCGATATTTGGAGACGATGCAGGTGATGCCCCTGCCGGTCAGCCAGTCGCAGATCTCGACGCCTTCGAGGTCGACGAAGACCTTCTGGAAACCGCCGCCCGGAAAGACAATGACGGCGGCGCCATTGGCATGGCCCCGAGCGGGCATGATGGTCATCGTCGGGACGGAAACGTTGAGCACGGCGGCGGATATTCCGCCGGTCGCACCGGGGTCGGGATAGCTCTGGACGCTTTCCGGCGGCTGCGGCCGGAACGTGCCGTCGGGGGCGGCGCCCGGCCAGATGCGCATCTGCCGCAAACCCGCGCGCGGCTGCCACGTCGACGGGGCGCTCGTTCGAGCCGGCGCGGGCGGCGCATCGGGCTTGCCGGCGCGGCCGCAGGCTCCGCTGGCAGCCCCGATCGTCAGTGCGGTGAGCAACGCTAAGCGAAACGGCGTCATGCGAAATTCCCTGGTCTCTGACGCACCGGGTCTATGGCGTGGCTGCGCCGGCGACAAAGAACCTTTGATCCCGTCTGTCCGGAGATTTGCTCATGGCTCGGTCCCGGGCCCGCGTCGAACCGGAGGACTGACCTCCCCGACCAATGATGGGCTGACTTTCGCCGAACCCCCTCTACAGAGTGGCTATGGCAATCGGACTGGATAATGCGGGGTTCAGCGATGCGCTGGTGATCCTGGGGGCGGCGGGGCTGGTGATCCCCGCCTTTGCGCGGTTTCGCGTCAGCCCGATCATCGGCTTCATCCTCGTCGGCGTGCTGGTCGGGCCGGCGGGGCTCGGAGCGCTGACCGATCGCGCGCCATGGCTCTATTACCTGACCATCTCCAACCCGCATTCGATCGAGCCCTTCGCCGAATTCGGCATCGTGCTGCTGCTGTTCTCGATCGGGCTCGAGCTGTCCTTCAAGCGCCTGTGGGCGATGCGGGCGCAGGTGTTCGGCATCGGTCCCGCCGAACTGATCGGATCGGCGGTGCTGATCGCGGTGGCGGTGCATCTGCTCGGCCAGGATTGGGGCGGTTCGGCGGGGCTCGGGCTTGCGCTCGCGCTGTCGTCGACCGCGCTGGTGCTGCCGCTGGTCGGCACCACGAGCCCGGTCGGCCGCGCCGCCTTCGCGATGCTGCTGTTCGAGGATCTCGCGCTGGTGCCGATCATCTTCGCGCTGGGCGCGATGGCGCCGACCGCGAGCCCGGACGGCTGGGTCGGCATCGCCGGAGTCGCGCTGCGCGGCCTGGCGACGGTGGTGGTGATGTATCTGGGCGGACGGCTGGTGCTGCCGCGGCTGTTCGCGCAGGCGGCGCGGACCAAGAGCCCGGAGCTGTTCCTCGCCGCCTCGCTGCTCGTCGTCATCACCGCGAGCGTCGCGACCACAGCGGCGGGGCTGTCGCCGATCGTCGGCGCACTGCTCGCCGGGCTGCTGATCGCCGAGACCGAATATCATAACGAGGTCGAGGTCATCACCGCGCCGTTCAAAGGCCTGGCGCTCGGCGTGTTCCTGATCACCGTCGGGATGAGCGTCAATCTTGGCGAAGTGCTCGCCAATTGGCCGTCGCTGCTCGGCGGCGTGACCGCGGTTGTCGGGATCAAGGCGATCGTCACCTTCCTGCTGCTCCGCGTCGCGCAGACCGGGCGCGGCGTCGCCGCGGAGACCGGGCTGCTGATGGGCAGCCCGTCGGAAACGACGCTGATCGTCCTCGCCACCGCGGCGCAGGCGCAGCTGATCCTGCCGTCGACCGCCGCCTTCTGGCAGACGGTGACCGCGATCGGGCTGACGCTGACGCCGCTGCTCGCGCAGGCGGGCAAGCGGCTGTCGCGCGGCATCGACCGGTTCGCGCCCAATGACCCGCTGCCCGCCGACGACGGCGGCGACGGGCCGGGCGCGGTGGTGATCGGCTTCGGCCGCGTCGGCCGGATGGTCGCCGACCTGCTCGCGGTGCACGGCCAGCGCTATCTCGCGGTCGAGGCGGATATCGATGCGGTCGTCGAGGCGCGGCGCAGCGGCCACCCGGTGATGTTCGGCGATATCGCCCGCGGCGACTGGGTGGAGCGGCTCGACCTCGCCCGCGCGCGCGCGCTGATCCTGACGATGGACGATCCGGTGCTGACCGTGCAGCTGACGCGGCGGATGCGCGCGCTGGCCCCCGACCTGCCGATCATCGCCCGCGCCCGCGATCCGCACCACGCCGCCGAACTCTATCGCGCCGGGGTGACCGACGCGGTGCCGGAAACGCTCGAAAGCTCGCTGCAATTGTCGGAGGCGGTGCTGGTCGATCTCGGCGTCGCGATGGGGCCGGTGATCGCCTCGATCCATGCAAAGCGCGACGAGCTGCGCCAGACGATCCGTGCGGCGGCGGAACTCGACCGCGAACCGCGCATACGGCGGGTGCGGCGGATGAGCGAGGATGTGCGGTCGGCCTGAGTGCGGGCGCAAGGAACGCAGGAAGAGGGTTCACGCGGAGGCGCGGAGGCGCGGAGGAGAAGAGGGTTCCACGTCAAAAAGCCGACGACAGGCGACTCAGCGAAACTGCTTGCTATCTCCAATGAGAATAGAGGAGGCGCTGCGCGCCGCGGCGCAACACCTCTGCGCCTCTGCGCCTCTGCGCGCAAACTCCTTCTCCGCGCCTCCGCGCCTCCGCGTGACCCTAATCTTCCGACCGGTCGGCCCGACTCGGCTGAGCCCCACCGTAAGCGACCGATGGCGCACGAAGACCAATCCACCGCGCTCGGCCTCATGTATAGAGATCAATAACCTCCGCGGCCTCCGCCACCGCGTCGAGCAACAGCGTGCGGTGGCAATGGGTCGGGTCCCGTTCGTAGCAGAGCAAGGCGCTCGGCTGCGTCGCGGCGAGGTCGAGCATCTGCGCGGCGGCGGCCTGCGCTTCGGGCAGGTCGAGCTGCGCGTCGTAGACCTCGGTCAGCGTCGCGACGTCGCCCTTCTTGGCGGCGTCGCGGCCGCGCTTCGGCGTGCCCAGCGCCTTGAGGTGGACATAGGCGATGCCCGCCTCGGCGAGACTGGCGGCAAGCGACGACTTGGAGAAGCCGGGGCGGCGCGACAGCGGCAATGCGCGCACGTCGATTACCTGCGTCACGCCGGCGCGATGCAGCGCGGCGAGGAAATCGGCCATCGTCGTGGCCTCGTACCCGATAGTGTAGATCGTCGTCATGCCGCCCCAACGCCTCGGCGGGGCGGCGCGTTGCCCGCGCCGGCATCGCGGCCTAATGGCCTGACATGACTTATGACATCCATATCGTCGGCGGCGGCCTCGCCGGATCGGAAGCGGCATGGCAGCTCGCCGAGGCGGGCTATCGTGTCCGCCTGTCGGAGATGCGCGGATCGGGTGAGCGCACGCCGGCGCATCAGACCGACCAGCTCGCCGAACTCGTCTGCTCGAACAGCTTCCGCTCGGACGATGCCGAGGCGAATGCGGTCGGGTTGCTGCATCAGGAGATGCGCGCGCTCGGATCGCTGATCATGGCGCAGGCGGACCGGCATCGCGTCCCCGCCGGCTCGGCGCTCGCCGTCGATCGCGACGGCTATGCCGCGGCCGTCACCGCCGCGCTCGCCGATCATCCCAATGTCACGCTGGTGCGCGAGCGGATCGACACGCTGCCGGAGGGGCCGGCGATCCTCGCCACCGGGCCGCTCACCGCGGCGCATCTCGCCGAGGCGATCGGCGGCGCGACGGGGGCGGAGGCGCTCGCCTTCTTCGACGCGCTGGCGCCGATCGTCCACGCCGACACGATCGACATGGACGTCGCGTGGAAGGCGTCGCGCTGGGACAAGGGCGAGGCGGATTACATCAACTGCCCGATGGACAAGGAAACCTATCTCGCCTTCCACGCCGCGCTGCTTGCCGGGGAGAAGAGCGAATTCAAGGAGTGGGAAAAGGACACGCCCTATTTCGAGGGCTGCATGCCGATCGAGGTGATGGCGGAGCGCGGCCTAGACACGTTGCGCTACGGGCCGATGAAGCCGGTCGGGCTCGACGACCCGCGCACCGGGCGCTGGCCCTATGCGGTGGTGCAGCTGCGGCAGGACAATGCGCAGGGCACCTTGTGGAATATCGTCGGCTTTCAGACCAAGCTCAAACATGCCGAACAGGTCCGGCTGTTCCGCACCATCCCCGGCTTGCAGAATGCGGAATTCGCGCGGCTCGGCGGGCTGCACCGCAACACCTTCATCCGCTCGCCGCAATTGCTCGATCCGACGCTGCGGTTGAAGAGCCGGCCGCATCTGCGTTTCGCCGGACAGATCACCGGCTGTGAGGGCTATATCGAGAGCGCGGCGATCGGCCTGCTCGCCGGACGCTTCGCCGCGGCGGAGCTCGCCGGCCAGACGCTGGCGCCGCCGCCGGTCGAGACCGCGCTCGGCGCCCTGCTCGGCCATATCACCGGCGGCGCAGAGGCGGAGACCTATCAGCCGATGAACGTCAACTTCGGCCTCATGCCGCCGATCCCCGGTCGCACCAAGAAGGCCGACCGCAAGAAGATGTACACCGACCGCGGTCGTGCCGCCTTTGCCGGCTGGCTCAGCTCTCATCACCCGACGGCGCCGCAGTCGGCGGACATTTCGCCCGACCCGGCTTGCGCTTGACCGCGGTGGCGGCAAATTCGGCGGCGTCCATCGCCCCCGATTTGTCGCGATCAGCGGCGACGAATTTGGCGGCGGCGCGGGCGGCATATTCGTCGAAGTCGAGCCGGCCGTCGCCATTGCTGTCGAGCTTGGCGAAGCTCTTGCGCCGGTTGGCGAGATATTCCTCGCGGCTGATCGCGCCATTCTCGTCCTTGTCGTAGCGCGCGAAGCGACGCTGTTCGCGCGTCGCCTCGGCCGCGGCGGGAACGTCCGGCTCAGCCGCCGGGGCCGGCGCCTCGCTCGCCTGCGCCGTCGGGGCCGCGGGCAGAGCCGCCGGCGTATGGCGGTGGAGCAGCAACGCACCACCACCCGCCGCTGCCAGAACTGCCGCACCCGCCGCCAGATATCGCCACATCGCCGAGCCCTCCTGCGATAGGAGAGCCTAGCAGCGGCGGGGCGACGATCAAGTCTTCACCGGCCAGTCATCCGAAAAGCCCAGACCTTCAATGCTTTGACGATAGGCGCAAGATCGGAGCGATCGAGCTTGGCAATTAGGGCCGATAGACCGACCGGACGCAACGTTCTTGGCCAAGTGCCTGAGAACGCATCGGCAAGTGCTTCGCCCGCCGAGTCTGCCGCCCGCGTCGCGCTGTCGCGGTCGGACAGATGCGCCGCGAGATCGGCCAGCGCCCACCCCCGCCCCGCCGGCGCGAGCAGCGGCGAGTCGCCGCCGAGCAGCCTGCCCGCGGCGGCGAACAGCCCCTCCCCCCGCGCCCGCGCATGCGTGTCGAGCGCCGCGGCATCGATCGGGTCGGCGACGATCAGCGCCTCCCAGCCGTCGATCATCGTCGCCAGCAGGGCGCCGGATACGCCCTGGGGCAGCAACAGCCGTTGCAGCTCGCGGAGCAGCGGTTCGGCGGGTGCGGGCGCATCGTCGAGCCGGGTCAGCGCGTCGTGCCACCAGGTCAGCCGCATCTGCCCGACCAGCGGCTCCCGCGTGGTGCGGACGATATCGGCGAGCCGCGCGTCGAGCGCGAACAGCGCGGCCATCGCCGGCCGCATCGCCCTCGACACGGCGAGCAGCGCCAATGCGGTTCCATCCGGATCGGATTTGTTAACCATGCCGTTTGAGAGTGATTTCATACCAGGGGGTTAACCGGGACTATCCTAGTAAACAAACGTGAGCCGTGTTTGGCGATGCGCATCTTTCGCAATCGGTCTCGATCAGGATTTTTGTCCCGGCTGCGGCGCGACCGGGCCGGCAATACGCTGGCGATCATGGCGGCGGCGATGATTCCGCTGATCGGTTTCGCCGGCTCGGCGGTCGATATGGCACGGCTGTACGTCGTCAAGGTGCGGCTGCAACAGGCGTGTGACGCCGGCGTGCTCGCCGGGCGCAAGGCGATGACCGACACGCAGATGTCGACGCCGGTCGATGACGCCGCGAGCAAACAGGCCTCCGCCTTCTTCTACAACAATTTCCGCCCCGGCTGGTACCAGAACCGCAACATCAGCTTCACCACCAGCAAGGCATCGGTCAACACCACCCCCGGCGTCGCCAATGCGATGGGCGGCGTCGCGCAGACGACGGTGCCGATGGCGCTGATGGGATTCTTCGGCATCGGCGCGCAGACGCTGACGGTCAATTGCCAGGCGATCTTCGACGTCGGCGATGCCGACGTGATGTTCGTGCTCGACGTGACCGGGTCGATGACCTGCTATCCCTACGATTCGACGACCTGCAACAACGGCACGGAAAAACCCGCCACCACCTCCAACGGCACGACGACTTATTCGAAGATCGAATCGCTGCGCCAGTCGGTGCTGCTGTTCGACAAGACGATGCGGACGAGCGCCGATCCCTCGACGCATATCCGCTACGGGTTCGTACCTTACGCGTCGTCGGTCAACGTCGGCCGGCTGATCCCGTCGCAATATATGCAGGGCAGCTGGACCTATCAGAGCCGGCATCTGTCGCCGCTCACCGGTACCGGCGGGGTGCTGGCCGGCGACTATGCGTCCGGCGATACGAAAGCGGTCTCGCTGACTGGCGTGCCGAAGGCGATGTGCGTCGATCAACGTTATCCAAGCAGCGGCTTCAGCAAGACCGGTCCGGACTGGAGCACCAGCTATCCGCAGGCGATGAAATATTACAACACGAGCTGGTCCTCCTCCTCCGGCGGAACCTGCTCGGGTCGCGAACAACCCTTGCGCCCCTATTGGCGGTTCGAGCCGGTGCAATGGGACGTCTCCTCCTATCTGACGACGCTCACCGGCGGCACCGTCGCCGATCCGACCCGGTTCGACGGGTCGACCAGCGCCTGGTCGGGGTGTATCGAGGAACTCAACACCTCGACCGCGAGCAGCTTCGACGTCAACAATCTCCCCGACGACCTCAACCCGGACAGCATTCCCAGCCTGTCGACCAACAAGTGGCGGCCGATGTGGCCGGACGTCGAATGGTGGCGCGGGGCGAACCGGACCTACGTCGACGTCGCCGACGAGAGCATCAACGAAAACACCGTCAATTACCGCGCCGGGACCACGCTCGCCAACAACGCTTATGCCGCCTGCGTGCCGAAGGCGCAGCGTCTGGCGGTGATGACGGCGCAGCAGGTCAACGATTACGTCTACGACAGCAGCTTCAAGGCGTTCGGCGGCACCTACCACGACACCGGCATGATCTGGGGCGTGCGGCTGCTCGCGCCGAAGGGCGTCTTTGCGGCGGATACCGCGGCGTGGCCCGGGCGGCCGGCGCCGTCGCGCAACATCGTCTTCATGACCGACGGGACGATGTCGCCGAACGGCCAAATCTACGGCCAATATGGTGTCGAGGATATGGACAACCGGACCGGCTCGGCGAGCAACGACTCGCGCGATTATGCGACCCACACCGCACGTTTCCGCATCGAGTGCGATGCGGCGAAGAAGCGCGGGATCAGCATCTTCGTCGTCGCGCTCGGCACGTCGATCACCAGCGACCTGACGTATTGCGCGTCACCGGGACAGGCGTTCCAGGCGAGCAGCACCGATGCGCTGAAGAGCGCGTTCCAGACGATCGCCCAGCGGCTGGCGATGCTGCGGATCAGCCAGTGAAGTCGCCCCGCCCCACCCTCGCCGCGGATCGGCGCGGCGCGACTTTGGTCGAATTCGCCTTCGTCGTCCCGGTCATGCTGCTGCTCATCATGGGGCTCGGTGACCTCGCCTATTTCGCCTATATGCAGGCGACGCTGACCGGCGCGGTGCAGAAGGCCGGACGCGACGGCACGATCCAGACCAACGCCTCGACCGACGCGGGAACGACGCTCGACCAGCGGGTGATGAGCCAGGTCAACCGCATCGCCAAGAACGCGACCGGGACCTCGTCGCGCAAGAGCTTCAGCCAGTTCGGCTATATCGCGCCCGAACCCTTCTCCGACGACAATCAGAACGGCGTCTACGATGCCGCGACCGAATGTTTCACCGACGTCAATGGCAACGGCTTCCGCGACATCGATCCCGGTATCACCGGCCAGGGTGGTGCGAATGACGCCGTCGTCTATACGATGACGGTCCAGTTCAACCGCATCTTCCCGATCGCCAGCCTGATCGGCTGGCCGAAGCGCGCGACGATCAGCGCGTCGACGATCCTCAAGAACCAGCCTTATGCCTCGCAGGCCGGCACCACTGTGCAGCAGGTGTGCCCGTGACGCGCCGGCGGGCGCGAGACCTGCTCCGCGCGACCCGCGGCGTCGCGCTGATCGAGTTCGCGCTGACCATGCCGCTGGTGCTCGGCGTCGGCGCGTGGGGGACGGAGATGGCGTGGCTGGCGATCACGCATCTGCGCGTCAGCCAGGTCGCGCTCAACCTCGCCGATACCGCGTCGCGGGTCGGGCTGCTCGGCGCTTCGAACATCACCCAGTTGCGCGAGGCGGATATCGCCGACGTACTGACCTCGGCGCGGTTGCAGGGCGCGGCGCTCGATCTGACCAATCGCGGACGGATCACGATATCGAGCCTCGAACAGCAGACGGCGGGCTCGCAATATCTCCACTGGCAGCGCTGCCTCGGCATGCGCAGCGGCACCGGCTATGATTCGAACTACGACCGCAGCAACGGGACGATGGATCGCGGCGACGGCGTCGGCACCTCCCCCTCCAGCGCCGGCGTCGCGATGCCGAACGGCATGGGCGACACCGCCGCGACGCGGGTCAGCGCGCCGGTCGGATCGGGCGTGATGTATATCGAGGTGAGCTACGATTATAAGCCGGTGTTCAGCACCTATTGGGTGCCGGGCGGCGCCTCGGCGACGCGCATTCGCTACACTGCATCCTATGTGGTGCGCGACCGCCGCGACTTTAGCCAGATCTACAATCCGAGCCCGGCGGCGACGCAGTATTTCTGCGACCTATATACGGCGAGTTGATCGGATTTGATGGTGAGGCGTAGGTAAGACCATTGGCATCATCATCCCGCGACGCAGACCCGCAGCCGGGGTGACCCATCATTCGAAGCGGTTAGATCAGGCCGGACTTGTTCCGGCATCCACCCGTCCGCACGGGCATGAGCCGGTAATTTAGCGGTACGGTGGACATCGGAACAGGTCCGGGGTGACGGCGTGTCGGGCGACGGTGAGGCTTGAGCAACGGCTCACGCAACCGGACACGTTACCGTCCGAGTGATCCAACGGCTTTTGCCACCAACGCCCTACTTCTCAGGCGAAAGCATCGGCGAGCCGCCCCCGCCGGAAAACGCCCCCTCCCGCAAGGGAGAGGGGGCGCCTGTCTCAGACGATCTTCTTCACCGTGGCGACGACGCGCCGGGCGTCGATCAGCGCCTTTTTCTCGAGATTGGCGGCATAAGGCAGCGGCACGTCCTCGTTGGTGACGCGCAGCACCGGCGCGTCGAGATCGTCGAACGCCTCTTCCATCACGATCGCGGTGATCTCCGACGCGATCGAGCAGGTCGGCCAGCCTTCCTCGACCACCACCAGGCGATTGGTCTTGGCGAGGCTGTTCAGCACCGTCTGCTTGTCGAGCGGGCGCAGCGTGCGCAGGTCGATGACCTCCGCCTCGATCCCCTCGCCCGCCAGCGTCTCGGCGGCTTCGAGCGCGAGGCCGACGCCGATCGAATAGCTGACCAGGGTGACGTGCTTGCCCTCGCGCATGATCCGCGCCTTGCCGATCGGCAGGACGAAATCGTCGAGCTTGGGGACTTCGAACGAGCGGCCGTACATCAGCTCGTTCTCGAGGAAGACGACCGGATCTTCCGACCGGATCGCCGCCTTGAGCAGGCCCTTGGCGTCCGCCGCGTCATAGGGCGCGATGACGATCAGGCCGGGGACGCTGGCATACCAGGGCGCATAATTCTGGCTGTGCTGCGCGCCGACGCGGCTCGCCGCACCGTTGGGGCCGCGGAAGACGATCGGGCAGCGCATCTGGCCGCCCGACATATAGTTGGTCTTGGCCGCCGAATTGATGATGTGATCGATCGCCTGCATGGCGAAGTTGAACGTCATGAACTCGATGATCGGCTTGAGCCCGCCCATCGCCGCACCGGTGCCGACGCCGGCAAAGCCATATTCGGTGATCGGCGTGTCGATGACGCGGCGGTCGCCGAATTCATCGAGCAGGCCCTGCGTCACCTTGTACGCACCCTGATATTGCGCGACCTCCTCGCCCATCACGAAGACGCGGTCGTCCTTGCGCATCTCTTCCGCCATCGCGTCGCGCAGCGCTTCGCGGACGGTGGTGCGGACCATTTCGGTGCCGGCGGGGATCTCGGGATCGCGCCTGCCGTCGTTGCTCGCCGCATCGAACAGCTGGCGCGCGCCCGTCTCGACCTTCTCCTGCGCCGGGTGCGCCGAATCCTCGACCTTATCGGCCGGCTTCTGCTCGTCCGCCTGGGCGTCGCCCTTGGCGCTGTCGTCCTTGGTGGCGGGGGCGGCGACCGAATCGGCGCTCTCGCCCTCTTCGAGCAGCAAGGCGATGACGTCGCCGACCTTCACATTGTCGGTGCCTTCGGCGATGACGATCTTGCCGATCGTCCCTTCGTCGACCGCCTCGAACTCCATCGTCGCCTTGTCGGTCTCGATCTCGGCCATGATGTCGCCGGACTTGACGCTGTCACCCTCTTTCACGAGCCATTTGGCGAGCGTGCCTTCCTCCATCGTCGGAGAGAGCGCGGGCATCTTGATCTCGATCGCCATCTCAGTACGTCTCCACCAGCACGTCGGTATAGAGTTCGGCCTCATCGGGCTCGGGCGTGCTCTCGGCGAAATCGGCGGCTTCGTTCACGGTCTTGCGAATCTCTTGTTCGATGGTCTTGAGGTCGGCCTCGCCCACCCCTTGCGCTTCGAGCAGCTTCTTGACGTGCTCGATCGGATCGGACTTGTCGCGCACCCCCTGCACCTCCTCGCGGCTGCGGTATTTGGCGGGGTCGGACATGGAATGGCCGCGATAGCGATAGGTCTTCATCTCGAGGATGACCGGCCCCTTGCCCGCGCGCACCCAGGCGAGCGCCTCCTCGGCGGCCCCGCGGCAGGCGAGCACGTCCATGCCGTCGACCTGGATGCCGGGGATGCGGAAGCTCTCGCCGCGGCGATACAGCTGGTCCTCGGCCGAGGCGCGGTTGACGCTCGTGCCCATCGCATACTGGTTGTTCTCGATCACGAAGATGATCGGCAGCTTCCACAGCTCGGCCATGTTGAAGCTCTCGTACACCTGGCCCTGGTTGGCCGCACCGTCGCCGAAATAGGCAAGGCAGACGCCGCCGTCGTTGCTGTACTTGTGGCCGAAGGCGAGGCCGGTGCCGAGGCTGACCTGCGCGCCGACGATGCCGTGGCCGCCGTAGAACTTATGTTCGGTCGAGAACATGTGCATCGAACCGCCCTTGCCGCGGCTGATGCCGGCGGCACGGCCGGTCAGCTCGGCCATGATCACCTTGGGGTCGATGCCGTAGGCGAGCATATGGCCGTGATCGCGATAGCCGGTGATCACCGAATCCTTCTCGCCGTCGAGCGCCGACTGGAGGCCGACCGCAACCGCTTCCTGGCCGATGTAGAGGTGGCAGAAACCGCCGATGAAGCCGAGACCATAAAGCTGGCCCGCCTTCTCCTCGAACCGGCGGATCAGCAGCATGTGCTTGTAGAAGTCGAGCAATTGCTCCTTCGTCGCCTCGAACGGCTTGGGATCGGCGGGGCGCTCGCGATTGGTGAGCGGTACGGCGGGAGGAGCAGGCGATTTGGCCACGGATTACCTCAACGGTCCTGGGGATGTGGCGCTGCCTATAGGCCTCCTTCCGCCCGAACATCAATTCCCTGGGTCGCGATGGTGCGTGACGAAAGCTTGCCGCCCGGATCATGGGCATGGACGCGGGCGAGCGCCTCGCCTTCCAGCTTGGCGAGATCGGCGAGCGTCTGGTCGAGCGTGTCGCGCTGCTGCTCCAGCTCGGTGATCCGCTGGCGGACGCGTTCGGCCAGCGCGCGCATCTGTTCGAGATGCTGCGGGTCGGCATCGTAGAGGTCGAGGAATTCGGCGATGTCGGTCAGCGAAAAGCCGAGCCGCTTGCCGCGCAGGATCAGCTGCATCCGCGCGACCTCGCGGCGGCGATAGACGCGCGTCGTCCCGATGCGGGACGGTTCGATCAATCCCTTGTCCTCGTAGAAGCGCAGGGTGCGCGGGGTGACGCCAAGCATGTCGGCCACCTCCTGGATCCCCTGCAGCTCGCCGCCGTCGTGCATAGACTCCCCCAATCAGCCGGCGTGCTGTGCCGCCTTGGCCTCTTCCTCGGCGACGAGCTCCTTTTTGGATAGCTTGCCGATCAAGGTCTTTGGCAGAGTGTCGCGGATTTCCACCTCGCGGGGAAGCTCGATCTTGCTGATCTTGTCGCGCAGGAAATCGCGCAAGGCCGCGCCGGTGACGGCGGGATCGCTGACCACGACGAACGCCTTGGGGCTCTGGCCGCGATGCGGATCGGCGACGCCGATCACCACCGCCTCGACCACCGCGGGATGTTCGTAGAGCGCCTCCTCGATGACTCGCGGATAGACGTTGTAGCCGCCGCACAGGATCATGTCCTTGATCCGGTCGACGATGAACAGATAGCCGTCGGCGTCGAGATAGCCGACGTCGCCGGTGCGCAGGCTGCCGTCGGCGAAGGCGGCCTGCGTCTCGGCGGGCTTGTGCCAATAGCCGCTCATCACCTGCGGGCCGCGCGCGCAGATCTCGCCCTTCTCGCCCGCCGGCATGATCCGCGTCGGATCCTCGCGGTCGCGAATCTCGATCGTCGTGCCCGGAAAGGGCAGACCGGCCGAGCCTTCCTTGTTGACGCCCACGAACGGATTGCAGGTTATGATCGGCGAGGCTTCGGACAGGCCATATCCCTCGACCAGCTTGGCGCCGGTATGCGCCTCGAACGCATGGCGCACCTCGACCGGCAGCGGCGCACCGCCCGAGATGCAGACCTTGATCGCCGACAGATCGGGCCGCTCGCCGGCGGGCAGGTTGGCGAGTGCGTTGTAGATCGTCGGCACCGCCGGAAAATAGGTCGGCCGGGTACGCTTGAGCGTCGCCAGCAGCTGCTTGAGCTCGAAGCGCGGCAACAGGATCATCTCCGCCGCGACCAGCGTCGAGAAGGTCAGCACGTTGGTCAGCGCGAAGACGTGGAACAGCGGCAGCACGCCGAGCACGCGGTCCTGCTCGGGCACCTCGCCGCCGCAATGGACCAGCATTGCGTCGGTGTTGGCGACGATATTGGCGTGGCTGAGCATCGCCGCCTTGGGCACGCCGGTGGTGCCGCCGGTATATTGCAGCACCGCCACCTCATGCGGATCGACCGCGACGGCGCGTGGCCTACCGCCCTTCGCCATGAAGGCGCGGTAATAGAGATGCTGCGCGCTCGCCGGGGCGTGGCCGATCTCCTTGCGCTTGACCAGTCTGTAGCCGAACCGCTTGAGCCCGGGCAGCACGTCGGCGATCGGGCAGGTGATGACGTGGCGGAGGCCGGTCTCGCCGGCGACCTTGAGGACGCGCGCCTGGATTTCGGCGATGTCGCAGGTGACGATGATCTCCGCGCCGGAATCCTCGATCAGATGGGTGAGCTCGCGCTCGACGTAGAGCGGGTTGACGTTGACGACGATGCCGCCCGCCTTGAGCGTCGCGAAGAAGAACACCGGATAATAGGGCGTGTTGGGCAGGCACAGCGCGACCCGCGTCCCCTTGACGACGCCGAGCGCCTGCAGCGCCGCCGCGGCCCGCTCGACATCGGCGCCGAGCGCGCCCCAGCTGGTGATCCGCCCCATGAAGTCGACCGCGGGCCGACCGGGGAAGCGCTGCACTGACCGGTCGAGCAGGTCGCCGAGCAGGCGGGGTTGGGCGGTGAGCGGCGCGCCATGGCGGATCGCCAGCGAAGGGGTCTGCGATGCGCTCGACTCTCGGCTCGCGGTGTCGCTCATCCGTCTATCCTCTCATCTTCTGTCCCGAGCATATTGTCCGCTCGCGTCACTTGACGTAATGGGAAGGTATCGCACCTATACGGCATCCCGCAAGTCTCGGATGCCTGCAAAGAGAGGATTCCATGACCAACGTCGTCATCGCCGGTTATGCGCGCTCGCCCTTCCACCTCGCCGGCAAGGGCGCGCTCGCCCGCGTCCGCCCCGACGATCTCGCCGCGCAGACGATTCGCGGGCTGATCGAGAAGACCGGCGTCGATGCGGCGGCGATCGAGGACATCATCCTCGGCTGCGCCTTTCCGGAGGGCGAACAGGGCCTCAACGTCGCGCGGCTGATCGGCCTGCTCGCCGATCTGCCGCTGTCGGTCGGCGGCATGACGGTCAACCGCTTTTGCGGATCGTCGATGAGCGCGATCCATATCGCCATGGGCCAGATCCAGATCGGCGCGGGCGAGGCGTTCATCTGCGCCGGCCTCGAATCGATGAGCCGCATTCCGATGGGCGGCTACAACCCCCTGCCCAACCCGGCGCTCGCCAAGGCCAAGCCCGGCGCGTATATGGGTATGGGCGAGACCGCGGAGAACGTCGCGACCAAATATCAGATCACCCGCGGCGAGCAGGATGCCTTTGCGGTGAAGAGCCAGCAGAAGGCCGCCGCGGCGCGCACCGACGGCCGCCTTGCCGACGAGATCGTGCCGATCACCACCAAGGCGGGCACGGTCAGCGAGGACGGCACGATCCGCCCCGACACCAATGTCGCGGCGCTCGGCGCGCTCAAGCCCGCGTTCAGCCAGGATGGATCGGTGACCGCCGGCACCTCGTCGCCGCTGACCGACGGCGCCTCGGCCGTGCTCGTCACGTCGGAGGACTTTGCGGTCAAGCACGGCCTCAAGATCCTCGCCCGGATCAAGGCGGTCGGCGTATCGGGGATCGAGCCCGAGACGATGGGCCTCGGCCCGATCAGCGCCTCGCGCAAGGCGCTGGAGCGGGCGGGCGTCACCGTCGCCGACCTTGACGTGGTCGAGATCAACGAGGCCTTCGCCAGCCAGGCGATCGCCTGCATCCGCGACCTCGGCCTCAAGGACGAGACGATCAACAAGGACGGCGGGGCGATTGCGATCGGCCATCCGCTCGGCGCGACCGGTGCGCGCATCGTCGGCAAGGCGGCGGCGCTGCTCGAGCGCGAGGGCGGCCGCTATGCGCTCGCCACCCAATGTATCGGTGGCGGCCAGGGCATCGCCACGGTGCTGGAGCGCGCATGATGACTGACGCCATTCGCAAAGTGTGCGTAATCGGCGCCGGCGTGATGGGCGCCGGCATCGCCGCGCAGGTCGCCAATGCCGGCGTGCCGGTGCTGCTGCTCGACATTCCGGCCAGGGACGGCGACGATCGCGACGCGGTCGCCAAGGGCGCGGTGGCGAAGATGCTCAAGACCGACCCCGCGCCGTTCATGTCGAATGCCGCGGCGAAGCTGGTCGAGACGGGCAATATCGACGACCACCTCGCCCGCGTCGCCGAATGCGACTGGATCGTCGAGGCGATCGTCGAGCGGCTCGACATCAAGCAGTCGCTCTACGCCAAGCTGGAAACGCTCAAGCGCCCCGGCACCGCCGTCTCGTCGAACACCTCGACCATTCCGCTCGGCGCGCTGGTCGACGGGCGCTCGGACCAGTTCAAGGCCGATTTCCTCATCACCCACTTCTTCAATCCGCCGCGCTACATGCGGCTGATCGAGATCGTCCGCGGCGCGCAGACCGATGCGACGGTGGCGGGACGGGTTGAGGATTTCGTCGATCGCTTCATGGGCAAGCGCATCGTCCGCGCCAAGGACACGCCGGGCTTCATCGCCAACCGCATCGGCACCTATTGGCTCGCCGTCGCGATCAATGCGGCGATGGATCAGGGCCTGACCGTCGAAGAGGCCGACCAGATCGGCGGCCGGCCGATGGGCGTACCCAAGACCGGCATCTTCGGGCTGGTCGATCTGGTCGGCGTCGACCTGATGCCGTTGCTGTCGAAGAGCCTGTCGTCGACGCTGCCGCAGGGCGACCCCTATTTCGAGACGGTGCGACCGATGCCGCTGGTCGACAGGATGATCGCCGAGGGCTTCACCGGCCGCAAGGGCAAGGGCGGCTTCTACCGCTTCGACAAGGCGACGCGCACCAAGCTCGCGCTCGACCTTGCCACCGGTGACTATCGCGAGGGGATCAAGCCCGCCGCCTTGCCGCCCAAGGCCGAGAAGGATCTCGCCGCGCTGATCGCGACGCCCGGCAAGGTCGGCGACTATGCCTGGGAGGTGCTCGGCAAGACGCTCGCTTATGCGGCGATGCTCGTCGGGGAGGCTGCCGACGATATCGTCGCGATCGATGATGCGATGAAACTCGGCTACAATTGGAAGTTCGGGCCGTTCGAGCTGATCGACCGGATCGGCGCCGCGCCCTTTGCCGCGCGGCTGCGCGACGCGGGCCGCGACGTGCCGGCGATCCTCGACGTCGCGGGCGAGCGCAGCTTCTACCGCGTCGTCGACGGCAAGCGCCAGTTCCTCACCCGCGACGGCGACTATGCCGATGTGGTGCGCGGCGACGGCGTGATGCTGCTCGAGGATATCAAGCTCGGCGCCGAACCGGTGCTGCGCAATGCCTCGGCCGCGCTGTGGGATATCGGCGACGGCGTCGCGGCGCTCGAATTCACCACCAAGATGAACGCGCTCGACGGCGAGATCATGGCGCTGATCCAGCAGGCGATTCCGATCGTCGCAGAGCGGTTCAAGGCGCTGGTGATCTACAACGAAGGCTCGAACTTCTCGGCGGGCGCCAATCTCGGCATGGCGATGTTTGCGGTCGCCGCCGGCATGTGGGGCGAGATCGAAAAGCTCGTCGCCGGCGGTCAGCAGGCGATGAAGGCGCTGAAATACGCGCCCTTCCCCGTCGTCGCCGCGCCCGCGGGTATGGCGCTCGGCGGCGGCTGCGAGGTGGTGCTCCACGCCGATGCGGTGCAGGCGCATGCCGAAAGCTATATCGGCCTGGTCGAATGCGGCGTCGGCCTGTTGCCCGGCTGGGGCGGCAATGGCGAATTGCTCGATCGGCTCGCGCATGCGCCGATGCTGCCCAAGGGGCCGATGCCCGCGGTCGCCAAGGCGTTCGAGACGATCTCGACCGCGCAGGTCTCCAAATCGGCGGCGCTCGCCAAGGAGATGCTGCTGCTGCGGCCGAACGACGGCATCACGATGAACCGCGACCGGCTCCTCGCCGACGCCAAGGCCAAGGCGCTGTCGCTGGTCGCGGGCTATGCGCCGCCCGAGCAGCCGACCTTCCGCCTGCCCGGCGAAAGCGGTCAGGTCGGCATCGCCGGCGTGGTCGACGGCTTCCACAAGAAGGGCGTGGCGACCGACTATGACGTCGTCGTCTCGGCCCGGCTGGCGCGCGTCCTGACCGGCGGCGACGCCGATCTGGTCGATGTCGTTGGCGAGGATGACCTGCTCGCGCTCGAGCGCGAGGGGTTCATGGAGGCGGTGCGCGATCCCCGGACGCAGGCGCGCATCCAGCAGATGCTGACGACGGGGAAGCCGCTGCGCAACTGAGCCGTCGCGCTGTCGTGGTTCGGCGGTCCTGATGATCGGTCGGGGCTTCCGCAAACCAACCGACCGTCCTGCTGGGGACGGTCGGGCGACCGCGTCGTCGCGAGGCTTGCTCCAGCCGGCTCCTGGCCTGCGTGAATCGGTGCGCCAGCCCCACGGTGCCCCGGCGCAGGCGGCGCCCGGTTTTCTCGTCGCAACCGGCCGCCGGCCTGCTTGGCCGCTGGGTTCGAGCCCGCGCGGGAAGACTGGCGTCTCGCGGATGGCCCCCTTTGCGGACGCCCCATCACCCCCGAGTCGCAGGCCGCGACGCCGCGATTCGGCCATTCGTGGCACCGCTGCCGCACCCGCCGGACAATCGGCGTGGCGGCGCTTGACTTGCCCCGGCAGCGGGTTAACCGGGCCGCAGCTTGCCGTATACGGCATCTGCTTAGCCATTAGGTCATCGTTCATCTTTACGCGGTGATGATGACGGGGCGACCGTACGGATACGGCGTCCGACCAGTGCAAGACCGATGTGCGCGGTGGACCGCGGGCATCATGGAGAGGAGAATGACCATGTCCCTGCTGTTGCTCGGTGCCCTGCTCGCCGCGGCGCCAGACCCCGGCGCGGAGGCCGCGATCGGCCGCTGGAAGACCGAGACGCGCGGCGGCATCGTCGAGATCCAGCGCTGCGGCGCATCGATCTGCGGCCGCATCGTCACGTCGGAGCTGCTGCGTACCCAGCCCGACCTCAAGGACAGCAAGAACCCCGATCCGGCGCAGCGTAACCGCCCGCTCAAGGGCCTGCTGATCCTCAGCGGCTTCACCGCCAGCGGCAACGCCTGGACCGGCGGATCGATCTACAAGGCCGACGACGGCAAGACCTATAAGGCGACGGTGACGCCGCTCACCGCCGACACGCTCAAGGTGCGCGGCTGCGTCTTCGTGCCGCTCTGCAAGACGCAGACCTGGACGCGCATCCGCTGATCCGGCGCCGCCCGCCGCATCCCTCGCACCAGCCCCCTTCCCATCCCTTTCAGAGGAACCCCGCCATGACCTTCCGCAAAACCTCCCTGCTCGCCACCGCGGTGCTCGGCTCGTTCGGCTTCGCTACCGTCGCCCACGCGCAGGCCTTCTACCTTCAGGAACAGTCGGCACGCGGCGCCGGCCGCGCCTTCTCGGGCGAGGTCGCCGACACCGGGCCGCAGTCGCTGTGGTGGAACCCCGCCGCGATCGCCGGGATGGATCATGGCGAGGCGGCGATCAACGCGTCGGGCATCCTGCCGCGCGGCAAGGTCGTCAACAACGGCACGCTGGTGCAGCGCACGCCGGCGGGTCAGTTCGCCGCGGTCGGCGGCGACCAAGTCGCGCGCAACCCGATTGACAACGGCCTGCTGCCGTCGGGCGCCGTCGCCGTGCCGTTCGGACCGGTGGCGATCGGCCTTGCCGTGACCTCGCCGTACAGCTTCACCACCGATTATGATTCGACGAGCTGGACGCGCTACAGCGCCACCCGCACCAAGCTCCAGACGATCGACATCCAGCCATCGATCGCGGTCGCGCTGACCGACTGGCTGCGGGTCGGCGGCGGCGCCAATGTCGAACATGTCTATGCCAGCCTCGGCAACGCGCTGCCCAACCTCACCACGACGACGGACGGCCGCCAGAAGCTCGAAGGCGACGGCTGGGATGTGGGCTGGACCGCCGGCGCGCAGATGCACAACGACTGGGCGACGGTCGGCGTCAGCTACAAGTCGCGGATCGAGCATACGCTGAAGGGCGACCTGCTGGTTGAAGGCCTGACCGGGCCGCTCGCCACCCGCAACACGACGATCTCGGGGGTCGAGGCGCGCTTCTACACCCCCGCGCAGGTGATCATCGGCGCCCGCATCCGCGCCACGCCGGCGCTGACGCTCAACGGCCAGGCGGTGCGCTACAATTGGAGCAAGTTCGACGCGATCCGCCTCGGCGCGCCGCTCAATACCGCGCTGCCGGAGAATTATCGCGACAGCTACAGCCTCGCCGGTGGTGTCGATTATGAGATCTCGCCGCGGGTGACGCTGCGCGCCGGTGTCCAGCACGCCACCACGCCGACGCAGAACGGTCTGCGCGACGCGCGCGTACCCGATGCCAACCGCTGGAATTATGGCGCCGGCGGCACCTTCCAGCTGACCCCCAAGTTCGGCATCGATCTCGCCGCCAATTACGTCGACTTCAAGAATGCGTCGATCGATCGCGCGACGCAGGCCTATTCCGGCACGATCGCGCAGACCACCGTACTGACCAACGGCACGTTGCAGGATGCGCATGCCGTCGTCCTGTCGGCCGGAGCCCATATCGGCTTCTGATGGGAATTCAGGGGTTTCGCCGTCCCGGCGGCGGAACCCCGGCCCTCTTCCGGCGTAGTGAGTCCACGCGATTTTCCGTAGCTAGGCAGGGCCGTCCGGCCCTATGACGATCTGCGACAGCATCCGGGGGCCTCGATGAGCCAGAACGAAATTACCATGTCCCGCCGCGGCGTGATCGCGGGCGGGGCCGTCGGCGTCGCCGCGTCCGCGCTGCCGGCCGAAGCACAGACGCCGCCGCTCGACCAGCGCGCCGCGCCGCCGACGATGCCGGTGACGCTCAAGGTCAATGGATCGACCCACCGGCTCGATCTCGACACGCGCACCACCCTGCTCGATGCGCTGCGCGAGCATTGGAAGCTGACCGGCACCAAGAAGGGTTGCGACCACGGCCAGTGCGGCGCGTGCACGGTGCTGGTCGACGGCCGCCGGATCAACTCCTGCCTCAGCCTCGCGGTGATGCACGACGGCGATTCGATCACGACGATCGAGGGCTTGGGCAAGCCCGACGATCTCCATCCGATGCAGGCCGCCTTCATCAAGCATGACGGCTATCAGTGCGGCTATTGCACGCCCGGCCAGATCTGTTCGGCGGTGGCGGTGCTCGACGAGATCAAACGCGGCGTGCCGAGCCACGTCCAGGCCGATATCGCCACCGCGCCGGCCGTGACCGAGATGGAGATCCGCGAGCGGATGAGCGGCAACATCTGCCGCTGCGGCGCCTATTCCAACATCATCGAAGCGATGCGCGACTTCGCGGGAGCCAAGGCATGAAGGCCTTCACCTATGAGCGCGCGACCAGCCCCGCCGCCGCCGCCGCCGCGGTCGCGGCGCGTCCCGGCGCCAAGTTCATCGCCGGCGGCACCAACCTGCTCGACCTGATGAAGCTGGAGATCGAGGCGCCGGTCCATCTGGTCGACGTCAACACGCTGTCGCTCGACAAGATCGAACCGACTGACAGCGGCGGACTGCGCATCGGCGCCCTGGTCCGTAACACCGACCTCGCCGCCGACCCGCGCGTGCGCCGCGATTACGGCGTGCTGACCCGGGCGATCGTCGCGGGGGCGAGCGGCCAGTTGCGCAACAAGGCGACCACCGCGGGCAATCTGCTCCAGCGCACCCGCTGCCCCTATTTCTACGACACCAACCAGCCGTGCAACAAGCGCAAGCCCGGATCGGGCTGCGCGGCGATCGGCGGCTACAGCCGTCAGCTCGGCATCATCGGCACCAGCGACGCCTGTATCGCCACCTATCCCGGCGACATGGCGGTGGCGATGCGCGTGCTCGACGCGACAGTCGAGACGGTGCAGCCGTCGGGCGCGACACGGCGCATCCCGATCGCCGATTTCCATCGGCTGTGGGGCGATACGCCGCATATCGACACCAACCTGCAACCGGGCGAGCTGATCACCGCGGTGACCCTTCCCAAGCCGGTCGGCGGCACGCACATCTACCACAAGGTGCGCGACCGTGCCTCCTACGCCTATGCGCTCGTCTCGGTCGCCGCGATCGTCCAGCGCGACGGCAGCGGCCATGTCGCGATCGGCGGTATCGCGCCCAAGCCGTGGCGGGTCGAGGCGGCGGAAGCAGCGCTGCCGCAGGGAGCCAAGGCGGTGACGCCGCGACTGCTCGCCGGCGCACGGCCGACCAAGGACAATAGCTTCAAGGTGCCGCTGGTCGAGCGGACGCTCGCCGCGGTGCTGGCGCAAGCGAAGGACGCAGCATGAAGTTCGATACGCCCGCCGGGCAGAATCCGATCGATCAGCTCAAGGTGGTCGGCAAGCCGACCGACCGGATCGACGGCAAGTTCAAGACGACCGGCACCGCCCCCTATGCCTATGAACGCCACGACGTCGCCCCCGATGCGGCCTATGGCTATGTCGTCGGCGCCGGCATCGCCAAGGGCCGGATCGCCGGCATGGACCTCGCCGCCGCCAAGGCCGCGCCGGGCGTGCTGACGATCGTCACCGCGGACACCGCCGGCACGCTCGGCAAGGGTGACATGAACACCGCGAAGCTGCTCGGCGGCCCGGCGGTCGATCATTACCACCAGGCGATCGCTCTCGTCGTCGCCGAGACGTTCGAACAGGCGCGCGCCGCCGCGGCGCTGATCCGCGTCGATTATGCGCGCGGACAAGGCCGGTTCGACCTCGACGAGGCGCTCAAGACCGCGCCGCTCAAGGGAGACAGCAGCGGCGAGGGCAGCTCCGCCCCGCCGGTCGACCGCGTCGGCAAGTTCGAACAGGCGTTCGCCGCCGCGCCGGTGCAACTCGACGCGGTCTATGAAACGCCCGACCAGAGCCATGCGATGATGGAACCGCATGCCAGCATCGCCCGCTGGCAGGGCGACGAGCTGACGCTGTGGACCTCGAACCAGATGATCAATTGGGGCAAGGGCGACGTCGCCAAGACGCTCGGCATCCCCAAGGAGAAGGTGCGGCTGATCTCGCCCTATATCGGTGGCGGTTTCGGTGGAAAGCTGTTCGTGCGCGCCGATGCGGTGCTCGCGGCGCTCGGCGCGCGGCAGGCGGGCCGGCCGGTCAAGGTGACGCTGCAACGCCCGCTGATGATCAATAACACCACGCACCGTCCGGCGACGCGCCAGCGCATCCGGCTCGGCGCGGGGAAGGACGGCAAGCTCGTCGCCATCGCGCATGAGAGCGGTTCGGGCGATCTGCCCGGCGGCGGGCCGGAGACGGCGGTGTCGCAGACCAAATTGCTCTACGCCGGCGCCAACCGGCTGACCTCAATGCGGCTCGCCGTGCTGGACCTGCCCGAGGGCAATGCGATGCGCGCACCGGGCGAGGCGCCCGGGTTGATGGCGCTCGAAGTCGCGATGGACGAGATGGCGGAGAAGCTGGGCATGGACCCGGTGCAGTTCCGCATCATCAACGACACGCAGGTCGATCCCGAGAAGCCCAACCGCAAATTCTCGCAGCGGCAGCTGGTCGAGTGTCTGCGCCTGGGCGCCGACAAATTCGGCTGGGCGCAGCGCAGCGCGACGCCGCGGGCGAAGCGCGACGGCGCGTGGCTGGTCGGCATGGGTGTCGCCTCCGGCTTCCGCAACAACATCACGATGAAATCGGGCGCGCGGGTCGGCATCGACCGCAAGGGCCAGGTCACCGTGGCCACCGACATGACCGACATTGGCACCGGCAGCTATACGATCATCGCGCAGACCGCCGCCGAGATGATGGGCGTGCCGCTCGACAAGGTGACGGTGCTGCTTGGCGACAGCAGCTTCCCGACTGCCGCCGGATCGGGCGGCCAATGGGGCGCCAACAGCTCGACCGCCGGCGTCTATGCTGCGTGCATGAAGCTGCGCGAGGCGGTGGCGCAAAAGCTCGGCTTCAACTCGAACGACGTCAGCTTCGCCGACGGCAAGGTCCGCTCAGGGAATCGCAGCGTGCCACTGGCGCAGGCGGCGGGCACGTCGGGCCTGTCGGCGGAAGACAGTATCGAGTTCGGTGACCTGGCGAAGAAGGAACAGCAATCCACCTTCGCCGGCCATTTCGTCGAGGTCGGCGTCCACGCCTATACCGGCGAGATCCGCATCCGCCGCATGCTCGCGGTCTGCGCGGCCGGACGCATCCTCAATCCGAAGTCGGCGCGCAGCCAGGTGATCGGGGCGATGACGATGGGCGTCGGTGCGGCGCTGATGGAGGAGCTGGCGGTCGACAAGCGCTTCGGCTTCTTCGTAAACCACGATCTGGCAAGCTATGAGGTGCCGGTTCATGCCGACATCCCGCATCAGGAGGTGATCTTCCTCGACGAGGTCGATCCGATGTCGTCGCCGATGAAGGCCAAGGGTGTCGGCGAACTCGGCCTGTGCGGCGTCGGCGCGGCGATCGCCAATGCGGTGTACAATGCCAGCGGCGTGCGCGTGCGTGAATATCCGGTCACGCTCGACAAGGTGATCGCCGGCAGCGCGATGATCGCCTGAATCCGGTTCGGGGGCGGACGGCGACTGATCGCCGCCGCTCCCGACGCCGGCGGGCCCTTATCGGTCGCCGTGCGTCACCCGCACCCCGGCGACGTGCAGGGGATAGTCGCGATCGTCCTCCGCCATCCAGGTCTTGCCGGCGCGATCGGTGAGATAGAAGCGGCAATAGATGCTGCGATCGTCGGCGAAGCGCAGGCAGACGCGGTCGGGGGTGATCCGATAGCGGCCGGCGGAATCGGGCTTGTCGTTATAGCGCAACTCATAGCCATCGCCGGTCGCGGCGAAATGCTCGACCGGCGGCACCGCGCCGTCTCGCGTCTGGACGCTGCCGCGCACCAGCCGTTCGAGCGCCGCGCCGCGCACCAGCGTCATCTGTTCGGCGCCACGGATCGGCACCGGCAGCCGCGGCGGCGCCGGGTCGGGCGCGGACGGGGCGCAGGCGGCGAGCAGCAGCGCGAGGATCGATATCCGCTTCATCCCTCCCCTGTGCCCGACCGCCTGCCCGAGCACAATCGGGCCGCTGCCCCGCTCTTCGGCTCGTGCTTACCCATGATAGAGTTGCCCATCAGGCCGATGCGGCGCGGAACCCGTCTCGCCGCTAAAACGCTTGACCGCCGATGACCGATATCTCCCTGCTCTGGCTGCGCCAGGACCTGCGCCTGCACGATCAACCCGCGCTCGTCGCCGCGACGCAGGCGGGGGCGGTGATCCCGGTCTATATCCTCGATGACGATGCCGCGGGTGAATGGGCGATCGGTGGGGCGCAACGCTGGTGGCTGCACCACAGCCTTGCCGCGCTCGGCGATGCGCTGGACGCCAAGCACAGCCGGCTGATCCTGCGTCGCGGGGATTCGGTGACGATCCTGCGCGACCTGATGCAGGAGACGGGCGCGGCGCGCATCCATGCGCTGCGCCACTATGAGCCGTGGTGGCGCAAGGCGGAGGCGGCGCTGGGCGACGCGATCACCTTGTACGACGGCAATCACCTCGCGCGGATCGAGGACATCACCACCGGCAGCGGCGCGCCGTTCCGCATCTTCTCGTCCTTCTGGAAGGCCTTGCAGACGCAATTGCCCCCCGATGCGCCGGTCGCCGCGCCACGCACGTGTCCTGCGCCCGATCACTGGCCGAAAAGCGACGCGCTTGCCGACTGGGCGTTGCTGCCGAGCAAGCCCGACTGGTCGGGCGGTTTCGCCGACTGGAAACCGGGCGAGACCGAGGCGCTGGCCAAGGCGAAGCGCTTCGCCAAACAGGCCGACGATTATGAAACGCAGCGCAACCTGCCCGCGGCGGACGGCACGTCCCGGTTGTCGCCGCACCTCCATCACGGCGAGATCTCGCCGCGGCAGGTGATCCACGCGCTCGGGGACCATGCCGACGACGGCTTCGTGCGGGAGATCGCCTGGCGCGACTTCACCTCGGGCGTGCTGCTCGCCTTGCCGGATTACGGCACGGTCAATGGCCGCGCCAAGTTCGACGCCTTGCCGTGGCGCGACGATGCCGCCGCCAAGCGCGACCTCAAGGCGTGGCAGCGCGGGCGGACCGGCTATCCGATCGTCGACGCCGGCATGCGGCAATTGTGGCAATCGGGTTGGATGCACAATCGGGTGCGGATGATCACCGCGAGCTTCCTCGTCAAACATCTGCTGATCGACTGGCGTGCGGGCGAGCGCTGGTTCTGGGATTGTCTGGTCGACGCCGATTACGGCAACAACTCGGTCAATTGGCAATGGATCGCCGGCACCGGCGTCGATGCCAACATGTTCAGCCGGATCATGGCGCCGCTCGGCCAGTCGGAGAAGTTCGACGCCGGCGACTATATCCGCCGCTGGGTGCCCGAGCTCGCCGACGTTCCCGACGACGCCATCCACGATCCCGACGAGCATGGCGTCCGCCCCGAATCCTATCCGGCGAAGATCATCGGCCATCGCGAAGCACGTGAGCGCGCCTTGGCCGCGCAGAAGGCGATGGAGTGAGTCCGACGCGCCAGTATTGATGAACAACGGCGCCGTAACCTGAGGCCGATCGAGCCGGGATCAGGAAATCCTGGACGGATTATACCGCATCACTGCCCGATGATAGTGCTACGCCGGCGATGTCGATGCCGCGCAGCTGCGCGCGTGGCGGCAGGCCAATTGATTGATCGATGCCGGGCGCGCGCCGCCCGGCATCACCCCTGCCGGGTCGGGAACAGCGGCCCACGCACCGTCATGCGCGCGGCATCATAGGGGCGTTGCAGCGCGACGATCTCCGCATAGCTGCCGCGCAGCCAGAGATCGACGTCATCGGCGGCGAGGATGGTGATCATCGCCTTGGGGTGGATCGGCGCGACCAGCGCATTGGGGTCGCAGGTGACCATCGCAAAGCCCTTGCCGGCCGCGGTCTGCTGCCAGAAACCGGCGACGGCGAAGCGCGGCTGGTCGGTGACCGCGAACCACATCTCGCCTTTGAGCGGCGGCTTGCCGTCGCCGAGATCGTGCCGCTCGGGGGTGAACTCACAGAATTCGGTGAGCGGCACGACGCAGCGGTTGGCGGGCCGTTCCGCCAGCCGCCGCCACTGCGCGAGCCCGAGGTTGCGCACGTTGGTCATCGGATAGGCCGCCTGCCCGCCGAGCACGTCCCAGCCCATCACGTCCCAGCCGCGCGTGCCGTCCGCCTCGCGGATGACATAGCTGCGGTTGCGCGGGCGCAGTTCCTGCGGGTCGAAGCGATTGTCGCGCGGGCGCTCGTCGAACAGCGCCGCGCTCGCGCCCCATAAGGTTTCGGGTTCGCTCGACAGGCGGGCGCGGTTACACATCAGGCGGCGGTCCGGATCATCCGCGCGATCATGCCCGCGACCCTCGGCAGCGGCAATAACCATGGCGCTGCCGGGGGATCGGCGTAGACGGCAACTTCAATCCCGGCGTCACCGTTCCTATATTGTCGGCAGCGCGAGCCGAGCCGTCCGAGCCGGTCGCGACCGTCGGAGAGGTCCGTTCCAGCGAGAAAGCTTCGTCCGTCGCATGCACCTCCACCTTCCCGCCAAGCTCGATCCGCGTCTCTATCTGAGGCCGCGTCGGCGCGGGATCGCCTCGGTCAATGCCGAGGTGCGCGACGGTATAGTGCCGGCGGGCGACGGCATCGCGCAGACCGCGGATCATCACGGCGGCGCCGAGCCGACGCGCAATTACCGCACCGTCGCGCTGATCATCGCCACCGCGATGTTCATGGAGAATCTCGACGCGACCGTGCTCGCCACCGCGCTGCCGACGATGGCCCGCGATTTCGCGGTGCGCGCGCCCGAGATGAGCATTGCGCTCACCTCCTACCTGCTTGCGCTGGCGATGTTCATCCCTGCCTCGGGAACGATGGCCGACCGGTTCGGCGCGCGCCGCGTGTTCCGCGCCGCGATCGGCCTGTTCGTCGCGGGCAGCCTTGCCTGCGGCCTCGCCCCGAACCTGGAGGCGATGGTCGCGGCGCGGTTCGTCCAGGGGATCGGCGGCGCGATGATGATGCCGGTCGGGCGGCTGGTGCTGCTCCGCTCGGTCGCCAAGCGCGACATGGTGTCGGCGATGTCGTGGCTGATCATGCCGGCGCTGATCGGGCCGATCGTCGGGCCGCCGGTCGGCGGTCTGATCGTCACCTATCTCGACTGGCGGTGGATCTTCTGGCTCAACCTGCCGATCGGCATCGCCGGCATCGTGCTGGTCGGCCATTTCATCGCCGACGTGCGCGAGGACCATCCGGCGCGCTTCGATCCGGCCGGCTTCCTGCTGTCGGGTGCGGCGCTCGGCTGCCTCCTGTTCGGCTTCGAAATGGCGAGCCGCCCCGGCGAGGGAGGGCTGGCGGCGACGCTGATCGCGATCGGCGCGGCGTTCGGCCTCGGCTATTGGCGGCATACGCGGCGGACCGAGCATCCGATCCTCGACCTGTCGCTGATGCGTGTGCCGACCTTCCGCCTGTCGGTGCTCGGCGGATCGCTGGCCCGGATCACGCAGGGTGCGCAGCCCTTCCTGCTGCCGCTGATGATGCAGCTCGCCTTCGGCCTGTCAGCGGCGCAGAGCGGCGCGATGACGGTCGCCTCGGCGATCGGCTCGTTCGGGATGAAGGGCGTGGCGCGGCGCATCCTCAAGCGCTTCGGCTTCCGCAACGCTTTGGTGGTAATGGGACTGGCCGGGACCGCGGGCTATGCCTGCTGCGGGCTGTTCGGGCCGGCCTGGCCGCTGCCGGCGGTGTTCGCGGTGCTGGTCGTGTCGGGCTTCCTGATGTCGTTCCAGTTCACCGCCTATAACACCATCGCCTATGACGAGATCGCCAAGGACCGGATGAGCGCGGCGACGAGCTTCTATTCGACCTTCCAGCAATTGATGCTGTCGCTCGGCATCTGCATCGGCGCGACCGCGCTGCATGTCTCGATGCTGTGGCGGGGCAGCGTGAACACCGGCTTCGCCGACTTCCGCTTCGCCTTCTGGACGGTGACGGCGATCTCGCTGACCGCGGTATTCGTCAATGCACGCTTCGACCCGAAGGCGGGCGAGGAGCTCAGCGGCCGCGCGACGGGCTGACCGCCATATAACAAGACCCGGAGACGGCGACGGCCGCTCCGGGTCTCCACCCTGATACGCCGGGTGATCGGGGTCAGCGCTTCGCGGCGGCCTTTTGCGCGCGCGCCTGCTTGGCATAATGGTGGTGCATCGCGATGCAGCCCGCCGCCGCGCCCATCACGGCATGGCCCTTGCCGACATAATGACCGGCGACGCCGCCCGCGGCGGCACCGCGGATGCAGCCCTTCGCCAGCGCCGGCTGCGCGCCGATCACGGCGGTGGCGGCGGCGAGGATCATGAGCGTCTTCATGGCATTCTCCTGTATCGAACCGTTCCCGACCAAAGCCGTGACGCCAGCGTCATGTTCCATGAATTCGGTGTCATCCCGCGGTCAGGCCTCCGCCTCCCAGACGGCGGGGTCGATCGTTTCGCGCAGGAAGTCGACGAAGGCGGCGACCGCGGCGGGGGTCGCCGGGCGGCGCAGATGCACCGCGTGGATCGCCACCGCCGCCGATCCGTGCCAGTCCGGCAGCACCCGCACCAATTCCCCGCTGCGGATCGCCGCACCGACATCCCACCAGGATCGCAGCGCGACTCCCACACCGGCGACCGCCAGCTCGCGCACCATTTCGCTCGAATTGGTGCGAACGTGGCTCGGCCGCTCGATCGTCACCGCCCTGCCCGCCGTCGCGAGCTGCCACGGCATCTGCCCATCGGCAGCGATCAGGCGATGCGCGTCGAGTGCCTCGATCGTCGCCGGCGTGCCATGCTCGGCGAGATAGCCGGGCGCGGCGCAGAGGATACGGCGGCTCGGCGCCAGCCGATGCCCGACGAGCGGCGGCGGAATATCGCGGGCGATGCGGATCGCGCAGTCGACGCGGGCCGTGAGCAAATCCACATAGGCGTCGCTCAGATCGAAGGCGAGATCGATCCGCGGATGGCGCGCCAGGAAACGGCCAAGGTACGGGGCGACGTGGAGCCGCCCGAACGAGGTCGGCGCCGATACGTGCAGCCGTCCGACCGGCGCGCCCTGCCCGCCCGTCACCCGCGCCTCCGCCGTGCCGAGCGTATCGAGGATTGCGCGCAGATCGTCGCGAAAGCGGCTGCCGGCTTCGGTCAGCACCAGCCGCCGTGTCGTCCGCTGGACGAGCGTGACGCCGAGGCGATGTTCGAGCCGTTGCAACCGCTTCGACACCATCGCCGGCGAGCTGCCGAGGCTGCGTGCCGCCGCCGACAGGCTGCCCGCATCGGCGATGGCGACGAACAGCGCATAATCCGGATCGAAGCCCATTCGTTCGCTTTCGGAAAAGGTGATTGGTGATTGTCATGGCTAGCGATGGGATCGCTGCGGGTCTAGCGATCGGGTGAGGAGATGATGCCATGATCCAGCGTGCCGGCCTGTCGATCGCCCCCGCACTCGCCACCTTCATCGACGAGGCGGTGCTGCCCGGGCTCGACCTCGACGCCGACCGCTTCTGGCACGGCGTCGCGGCGCTGTTCGCCAAGCTGGTGCCTGAGAATCGCGCCTTGCTCGCCGAGCGCGACCGATTGCAGACGGCGATCGACGACTGGCACCGCGGCAACGCCTATGCGCCGCAGGCGTATCGCACGATGCTCTCCGACATCGGCTATCTGGTCCCCGAGCCGGCGCCGTTCGCGATCGATCCCGGCGCGATCGACGTCGAGATCGCCGAGCGCGCCGGGCCGCAGCTGGTCGTGCCGATCCTCAACGCGCGCTTCCTGCTCAACGCCGCCAATGCGCGCTGGGGCAGCCTGTACGACGCGCTCTACGGCAGCGATGCGATCCCCGAGAGGGGGCCGGCGACGACCGGCTATGATGCGGTGCGCGGCGCGGCGGTGATCGCCTGGGCCAAGGCGCTGCTCGACGAGGCGGTGCCGCTGACGGAGGGACGATGGGCGGACTGGCACGGCGGCACGCCGACGCTCGCCGACCCCGCGCAGTTGATCGGGCGGGCGGGCGACACGTGGCTGCTGCGGCATCATGGCCTGCATATCGAGATCGTCGTCGATCGCGCGCATCCGATCGGCGCGACCGATCCTGGCGGCATCGCCGACATCATCCTCGAATCGGCGCTGACGACGATCTGCGACCTCGAGGATTCGGTCGCCGCGATCGATGCCGAGGACAAGGTCGCGGCCTATGCCAATTGGCTCGGGCTGATCCGCGGCGACCTCACCGCCAGCTTCACCAAGGACGGGCGGACGGTCGAGCGGCGGCTCGCGAAGGATCGCACCTACGTCACCACGGACGGCGACAGGCTGACCTTGCCCGGGCGCAGCCTGGTGTTCGTGCGCAACGTCGGCCATCTGATGACGACGCCGGCGGTGCGGCTGCCCGACGGCAGCGAGGCGCCCGAAGGCATGGTCGATGCGATCGTCACCGCCCTGATCGCGCGGCATGATCGCGGCCGCAACAGCCGCACCGGCGCGATCTATATCGTCAAACCCAAGATGCACGGCCCCGCCGAGGCGGCCTTCGCCGACCGGCTGTTCGACGCGGTCGAGGATCTGATCGGCGTGCCGCGGCATACGATCAGGCTCGGCCTGATGGACGAAGAGCGGCGGACCAGCGCCAATCTCGCCGCCTGTATCGCCGCGGTGCGCCACCGGCTGATGTTCATCAACACCGGCTTCCTCGACCGCACCGGTGACGAGATCCATACCGCGATGCACGCCGGCGCGATGATCCCCAAGGCGGAGATGAAGAGCGCGCGCTGGATCGCCGCCTATGAGGACCGCAACGTCCAGATCGGCCTCGCCTGCGGGCTCGCCGGCAAGGCGCAGATCGGCAAGGGGATGTGGGCGGCGCCCGACCGGATGGCCGATATGCTCGCGCAGAAGATCGCGCATCCGCAGACCGGCGCGACCACCGCCTGGGTCCCCTCCCCCACCGCGGCGACGCTGCATGCGACGCACTATCATCGCGTCGACGTCGCGGCGTGCCAACGCGAGCGGTCGGGCGAGACACCGGCGCCGCTCGACGCGCTGCTCACCCTGCCGCTCGCCGATCCCGAGCGCCACTGGCCGCCCGCGGCGGTCGCGGCGGAGCTCGACAACAACGCGCAGGGGATCCTCGGCTATGTCGTGCGCTGGATCGATCAGGGGATCGGCTGTTCGAAGGTGCCCGACATCCACGACATCGGCCTGATGGAGGATCGCGCCACCCTGCGCATCGCCTCGCAGCATATCGCCAACTGGCTGCTCCACGGCATCGCGACGCGCGAGGCGGTCGAGGCGGCGTTCACGCGCATGGCGGCGAAGGTCGATGCGCAGAATGCCGGCGATCCCCTCTACCGGCCTTTAAGCGGCGACAGCCTCGCGCTGCGTGCCGCCCGCGCGCTGGTGTTCGAAGGCGTGACCCAGCCGAACGGCTATACCGAGCCGCTGCTCCACCGCTTTCGCGCGGAGCGGAAGGCGGCGGATCGGGGGTGAGCGGGTTGCTTTCGCGACGAGCGACGCTGACGAGGCAAGGGTATGCGGGCAATGCGCGGTCGTTGCTTGCACCGCCCCCTCTTAAGTGCTCCCGCGCAGGCGGGAGCCTAGTGATCTTTTCGCCACCAGCCGTTGCTCTGCTTGGCCACTGGATTCCCGCCTGCGCGGGAATACTGGCTTCTCGTGGCCGACTGGAAATTTCCTATCGAGGTTTCGCCACTAGGCGGTCGTATCGCCTGCACGACTGTTCGACGGCATAGGCAGAGCACCACCGCCTCCCGCGCCGGTGGCTACGCCAGAAGCGCCCCACCGGCGCGGCCCCGAAGCTCAGGCCGCATCGACCAGCACGATCTCGGCATCCTCCAGCGCGGTGACGCGGATCACCGCCTCGTCGCGGATCGCCGCGCCGTCGCGCGCGTCGAGTGCGACGCCGTTGACCTCGATGCGCCCGGTGGCGGGGACGAGATAGGCATGATGGCCCGCGCCGAGCGCATAGTCCGCGCTCTCGCCGGCGCGGATCGTCGCGCCGACGACGCGCGCGTCGGTGCGGATCGGCAGCGCGTCGGCGTCGCCGTCGATGCCGCTCGCCAGCGTGACGAACCGGCCGGACCGCTCGCCGCGCGGAAAGGGCTTGGCGCCCCAGGCCGGCGCTCCACCACGCGCGCGCGGCTCGATCCAGATCTGGAAGATCGTCGTCGTGCCGGCTTCGCGATTATATTCCGAATGGCGGACGCCGGAGCCGGCGCTCATCACCTGGACGTCGCCCGCTTCGGTGCGGCCGGTGTTGCCGAGGCTGTCCTGATGCGTGATCGCGCCGTCGCGGACATAGGTGATGATCTCCATGTCGGCATGCGGGTGCGGCGGAAAGCCGGTGCCGGCAGCGATCGCATCGTCGTTCCAGACGCGGATCGGGCCCCAGCCCATCCGCTTGGGATCATAGTAACTGGCGAAGGAGAAATGGTGCTTGGCGTCGAGCCAGCCGTGGTTGGCACCGCCGAGGCTGCTGAAGGGACGACGTTCGATCATGTAAGTCACTCCGACCGGAAGCGCTGGCTTCCTCATTGCGCCTCAAATGGGGGGCGACGACGCGCGGCGAAACAGCAGGATCGGCACCGCTGCGTTGCCGGATTTCACCCGCCCGCGCTTACACTCCGTGATAGCGGCGATACCAGTCGACGAAGCGCGGCACGCCGACATCGATCGTCGTCGTCGGCTGATAGCCGAGGTCGCCGGCGATCGCGCTGATGTCCGCGGCGGTGCGGACGACGTCGCCGGGCTGGATCGGCAGGTCGCGGCGGATCGCCTGGCGCCCGGTCGCCTGTTCCAGGATGCCGATGACCCGGCCGAGCGGTTCGGAGCGGTTGTTGCCGATATTGTAGAGCCGATGCGGCGCGACGCTGCCGCCCGCCTTGACCGCGCCGTCGTCGGGCGGCGGCTGGTCGTGCGCGGCGATCACCCCGGCGATGATATCGTCGATATAAGTGAAGTCGCGCTCCATCAGGCCGTTGTTGAACACCGGGATCGGCTCGCCGGCGAACATCGCGCGGGTGAAGATCCACAGCATCATGTCCGGCCGGCCCCACGGTCCATAGACGGTGAAGAAACGCAGCCCGGTCTGCGGCAGGCGGTAGAGATGCGCATAGCTTTCGCTCATCACCTCATTGGCGCGCTTGGTCGCGGCGTAGAGCGACACCGGCCGGTCGACGCGATCCTCGACCCGGAACGGCACCGACGTGTTGCCGCCATAGACCGATGAGGAGGAGGCATAGACGAGATGCGCGACGCCGCGCGACCGCGCCAGTTCGAGCATGTTGAGGTGGCCGATCAGGTTGGACTGGCCATAGACTTCGGGATGATCGATCGAATAGCGCACCCCGGCCTGCGCGCCGAGGTGAACGATGCGATCAACGTCATGCCCCGCCAGCGCCTCGCGCAGCGCGGCGGCATCGGCGAAATCGACCGCATGGAAGGTGAAGCGGTCGCCATGGTCGCGGGTCAGTTCGGCGAGGCGCGCATGCTTCAGCGCCGGATCGTAATAATCGTTGAGCGAGTCGATCCCGACCACCTCGCCGCCGCGGGCGAGCAGCGCCTGCGCGCAATACATGCCGATAAAGCCCGCCACCCCGGTCACCAACGTCTTCGGCATCGCCGCATCGCTCCCTGATTGCCGCCGTCACGGCCGCCCTGCCGGCTCGCTAGCCGACTGCGAAGCAATTGACGATGCTTGACGATGTCTCGACCTTGGACGTCGGCATGACCCGTTCCCGGCGCGCTTCGCCGCGCCATGGCCGAAAGGCACTGGTCAGCGATCAGCCGTCGTTCATACTTCCCGCCACGATGCGAGTCGCCCACGGGCGCTTTGCACAGAGGAGAGACGGATGACCGCGATCCCGCTGCCCTTCGCCGACCAGAGACTGTCGATCGTCACGATCGGCGATGGCGCGCCGACCCCCGCGTGGCAGCGGATGTTCGGCTGGGCGGACGATGGCGCGGGTGCGGTCCCGGTCGACGCGCGCTCGCCGGCGGCGCGGACGATCTGGGCGGCGAAGCTCGACCGTGCGGTGCGCGAGGCCGATGCGCGCGTGCTGCTCGTCGCCGAGGGGATCGGCTGCGCGGCGAGCGCCTGGTGGGCGCGGCTGTCGCCGGCGCACGACGTGCGCAAGATCGCCGGCGCCCTGCTGTTCGCGCCGCCCGCCGCGGCGCAGTCGCTCTATGCCTCGCCGAAGGTACGGCTGCCGTTCCCGTCGCTGGTGATCCGTCCGGGTGAGATGGCCGACGATCTCGCCGCGACGGTGGAGGATTGGGGCAGCCGGCTGGTCGTCGGCGACCGGCTGCGCAACCGCGACGCGGGCGGCGTCGCCTGGCGACAGGCGCAGCGGCTGTTCCTGCGCCTGACCCGGCAGATGGTCGATCACGAGGTCGACCGCGGTCGTGCGATCACCGGCTGGCGCTGATCCGCATTGCGACTTGCCGCCGACCGGGCGGCACCCCTATCTCTCCCCGTCATCTGAGGGAGACCGCTATGCGTAATGGACTGATGCTGGTGCTGGCCGCGGCGCTGACCGCATGCGGATCGCAGCCGTCGCCGCAACCGACGCCGACCGCCACCGCCCCGCGCGAGACCGGCTATATCGCCAAGGTGCTGGCGCTGCCGCCGCGGCAGATCAACGGCGTTCTGTATCGCGCGATCGATGACGCCAAGCAGAAATGCCAGGGCATCGCCGGGGTCGAGCGGCAGAAGCCGCGCAACGGCAAGCCGGTCTGGGCGGTGCGATGCCTGGAGGGCAGCGCGTGGCTGGTCGCGCTGGGCGACGACGGCATGGCCGAGGTGACGGGTATCCCGGCCCAGCCCGGCGGCTGATCGATGCGGTACGGGGCGGCATCCGGCCGCCCCGCCCTGCCCCTTACTTACCGGTGCCGAGCCAGGTCTGCACCGCCGGACGCAGCCGCTCCGCCGCCGCAGTGCGGACCGCGATCCCAGATACGGTACGCCGCGCCGGGCCGCGCGAGGTCTCCGGCAACGTCTCCGCGAAGGCGTTTATCTTGGCCGGCATGCCGGGATCGACCGAACCGCCGCCGAGGCCGACGATGAAGCCGGCCTTGCTGCTGTCCTCGATGAAGCTCTCCACCAGCGCGCGGTTCGCCACCGCCCAGTCGAACGCCATATCGGGATGCTCGCCCGATATGGCGCGGAGCAGCGCCGCCCGCTGCGGCGCGGTGAAGGTATCGGTCTTGAGCAGCGCCAGCGCCCGCGTCGCGAGCGCATCGTCCTTGGCATAGCCGAGCAGCGAGACGAACCGGTTCTTGGCGACCGGATTGGTCTCCGCCTGGGTCAGGCGCAGCAGCGTCTCCCAGTCGGCGGCGGTCGCATTGGTCGCGAAGGTCGCGAGGATCGGCTGGCGGATCGACGGCGGGATCGCGGTCGGATCGCTGGCGAGCTTGGCGACATAGCCGCGCGCGAGGCGCAGCACCTCGGGGTCGCCGAGATCGCCGAGTTCGCCGACCAGGGCCTCGCGCAGATTGCCGACCAGCGGCGATTCGTCGGCACGGGCGGTAGCACCGATGCGCTGCAGCACCGGGCTCAGCGTCGCCAGCGTGCGCGCGCGCAGCGGCGCACTGAGCGGCGTGCCGTCGAACAGGCCGTTGAGCCGGCTGAGCCGCGCCGAGACGAGCGACCATTCGAGCGGATCGGCGTTGGCGCCGACCTGTCCCATCACCGCGAAATAGCGCGACAGGTCCTGATAGCCACCGGCGGCGAGCGCATAATCATCCGCGAGCGTGCCGAGCCGGTCGTCGAGCGGCAGGCGGGTGTAATCGCGGACGATGCCGTCATGCCCCGCCTGATCGTAGAGCACGCGCGTATAGCTGCCCTTGCCCTTGTTGAGCAGCAACGTGCCGCAGCCCTTGACGGTGACGTTGGTCGACGGGCCGGAGACGACGGCGCGCGTCTCGCCGCCGCCGACGGTGGCGACGACCAGCGGCACCTGCCACGTCTGCGGCGCCTTCGATGCCTCGTCGAGCCCGAACCGTCCCTGCGCCAGCGTCGCGACGGTAGTGCCGCCGGTGCAGCGCGCGGAGGTCATCGTCACCAGCGGCACGCCGCCCTGCAGCGTATAGCCATGTGCGATCTCGGCGACCGGCTTGCCTGCCGCCGCCGACAGTTCGGCCCAGAGCTGATCGGTGACGGTGTTGCCGAACTTGTACTTGGCCATGTAGCGGCGGATGCCGTCGCGGAAGACATCGGGGCCGAGCGTCGATTCGAGCATGCCGATCACCGCCTGCCCCTTCGAATAGGTGATGCCGTCGAACGCCTCGCCGATCTGGTCGACGGTCTCGATCTTGCGGATGATCGGGTGGGTGGCGGCGGTCGCGTCGATGCCCATCGCCGCCTCACGGTCGGTCGACACCGCGGCGGCCTCCGCCTTCCAGCTCGGGTTGAGATCGGCGGCCGACTTGTTCTCCATCCACGAGGCGAAGCCCTCGTTGAGCCAGAGGTCGTCCCACCAGCGCATCGTCACCAGATCGCCGAACCATTGATGCGCCATCTCATGCGCGACGACGGTGAAGATGCGCTGGCGCCCGCTTTCGGTGGCGCGCTTGGGGTCGAACAGCAACTCGGGTTCGAAATAGAAGATCGCGCCCCAATTCTCCATCGCGCCGAAGAACTGGCTGGAGCCGGGGCCGGCGACCATGTCGAGCTTGGGCAGCGGATAGGGCTGACCGAAATAGCTGTTGTAATAGGGCAGCAGCCGCTTCGCCTCGGCGAGCGCGTAATCGCCCTGGTTGACGACGCCGCGGCGGGTGATGACGCCGATCTCGACGTTGCCGGCCTGCACCGTCTTGCGCTCGAGATCGCCCATGCCGAGATAGAGCAGATAGCTCGACATCACCGGCGTTTCCGCGAAGGTATAGAGCTGCGTGCCGTCCGCCTGTTTGGCCACCGATGCGGCGGGCATGTTGGAGAAAGCGAGCTGGCCGCCCGGCGCGATCGCGCGCAGGCGGAACTTCGCCTTGAACGCGGGCTCGTCCCACATCGGCGCGAAGCGGCGGGCATCGGGCGCCTCGAACTGCGTCGCGAGCATCCGCGCCTTCGACCCATCCTGATTGGTATAGTCGATCGCGAACAGGCCGGCGGCCGACTGGTTGATCTTGCCAGTCCAGCTGAAGGCGACGCTATGCCGCCCGACGGCCGCCGCGGCGGGGAGCGTCAGCACGAGCTGCTGCTTGTCCTTGTCGAGCGCGAACGGCACCGCCTTGCCGTCGAACCGGGCCGAGGCGATGGCGAGATCGGCGGCGTTGAGCGTGATCGTCGGCGTCGTCGCCTTGACGTCGATCTGCACCGTCTCGCTGCCGGAGAAGGTCATCGCCTGCGCATTGGGGGTGACCGCGATATCGTAGAGGATGGGCACCACGGTCGCGGGCAGGCTGCCGGCGGCGAGCGCGGGGGTGGAGACGGTGAGCGCCAGAGCGGCGGCAGCGGCAAGCTTCATCAATGTTACACTCCGGAAACACGGGATGCGCCGGCCATACGCCTTTGCGGGGCGCGGGCAAGCCGCGTCGCTGGACAGGTCAATCAGTTGCGCTAAACAACCGATCTCATGGAGGAGCCCCGCATGAACCCGCCGCTGTTCGATCGCCTGCGCCTGCCCGTCATCGGCTCGCCGCTGTTCATCATCTCCGGGCCGGAGCTGGTGATCGCGCAATGCAAGGCGGGGATCGTCGGCTCGTTTCCGGCGCTCAATGCGCGGCCGCAGGCGCTGCTCGACGAGTGGCTGCACCGCATCACCGAAGAGCTTGCCGCGCACGATCGCGACCACCCGGAATCCCCTGCCGCGCCGTTCGCGGTCAATCAGATCGTCCACAAGTCGAACGACCGTCTCGAACAGGACCTTTCCACCTGCGCCAAGTGGAAGGTGCCGATCGTCATTACCTCGCTCGGCGCGCGCGAGGATCTCAACACCGCGGTGCACGGCTGGGGCGGGATCACGCTGCACGACGTGATCGACGACCGGTTCGCGCGCAAGGCGATCGACAAGGGCGCCGACGGTCTGATCGCGGTCGCCGCCGGTGCCGGCGGCCATGCCGGCACGCTGTCGCCATTCGCCATCGTGCAGGAGATCCGGCAATGGTTCGACGGGCCGCTGGCGCTGTCGGGGTCGATCGCCACCGGCGGCGCGATCCTCGCCGCGCAGGCGATGGGCGCCGACTTCGCCTATATCGGATCGCCGTTCATCGCGACGCGCGAAGCCAATGCGACGCCGGACTATAAGGACTCGATCGTCGCCAGCCGGGCGTCGGACATCGTCTATTCCAACCTGTTCACCGGCGTGCACGGCAATTACCTGCGCAGCTCGATCGTCGCCTCCGGGCTCGATCCCGACGCGCTGCCGGACGGCGATCTCAAGACGATGAACTTCGGCGGCGGCGACGGCAGCAAGGCCAAGGCGTGGCGCGACATCTGGGGATCGGGCCAGGGGATCGGCGTGATCGATGCGGTCGAGAGCGTCGCCGATCGCGTCGAGCGCTTCGCCTCGCAATATGCCGCGGCACGGGCGCGGCTGCTGCGCTGATCCGCGCATTCACGCGGAGGCGCGGAGATGTCGCACCTGCCGCGGTAACGCCCCTCACCCCTCGATCGATCGTTCGGGCTACGCCCCTCCCAGTCACAGCATCCTCCGCGTGATCGATGTCCGGTCGATGCAGACGCCGCCGGACGATCTAGAACGCCAGCGCGAGCCGGTCGTGCAGATGGTGGACCGGGCTGATCGTCCGCACCTCTTCCTGCGCATCGTCGAGCAGGCCGACGCGGCGGTGCAGATTGGCGCTGGCCACCACCAGCCGCTGCGCGCGCACCGGCAAGGCATGGACGAGGTCGACGTCGAATTGCGGCGCCTTGCCGAGCCGGTAGGTCGGATCGAGCGCATCGCGCGGCTTCATCTCGCCCGCGTCGACCGCCCGCTGGGTGAGCAGCCAGGCGATGACGTGCATCAGCCGCGTCGTCACCTTGAGCGATTCGCACGAAAAGCCGACGCGGATCAGCGGATCGAGCGCCTCACGCTCGCTGCGCCCGGCGGCGTCGAAATAGGCGCGCGCCTCGTCGGCGAGCAGCATGGCCTCGGTATAGAGCGAGTCGATCAGACGATCGTGGAGGCGTGATTCGCGGCGGCCGGCGGTCATGAAAGGCTGGGTGACACAGGCCTTGCCCCTTGCACAGATGCCGTGTCGGCCCGGGTCGTCCCGTTTGGATTCACCCGTCCCGAAACAGGATCAGGCGATGATATCGGGAATGAGCTGATCTTCGCAGGTGGCGATCTCGTCGCGCAGCCGCAGCTTGCGCTTCTTCAGCCGCGCGAGCTGGAGCTGGTCGGGATTGCCGGCGCCGGCCAGCGCGGCGATCGCCGCGTCGAGGTCGCGATGCTCTGTGCGCAGCGCGTCGAGGCGGGCGCTGATCTGTGCTTCGTCCATGCCTGACATCCCCATCGGTGCGCCGCCTTTTACCCGAGCCGCCATGCGGCACCAAGTCGTCGCGCGCAATCGCTCGGCACGTCGCGTTCGGTGATTTTTGGGGAGGACTTTCGGGCGCTTCGGTGGTTTACTCAGTCCCCCACAACGCATGCATCAGGAGGACACCGAAATGCAGACGACGCACCAACAGGCTCTGGAGACCAAGCATGCCGCGCTCGACCGCCGCATCGCCGACGAAATTCATCGCCCGTTGCCCGACGCCGCGCTCCTTTCCGACCTGAAACGCAAGAAGCTGAAACTCAAGGAAGAGCTTTCCGGCCTCTAGGCTTAGCCAGCCCCTCCCGTCGCGGAGGGGCTTTTCATATCCGGCCGCGCGGCACAGCGCAGTCGCGGTCAGGCCTTGGTGCCGCCGACCGGCTTGCGCGCCTTCATCGGATCGATCGGCGAGTCGAGCGCGATGCCGATCCGCCCCTCGGTGCACCAGGCGACCTTGCCGGTGACTTCGCCGATGCCGCGCAGATCGAGCGTCACGGGGGTGCCAGGCTCCTTGACCCGCGCGCAATCGACCATCAGCCCGCCTTCGGACAGGTTGCGGACCCTGACGTCGCGGACCCCCGTCTCTTCGGCGAAGCGCAGCCGCGCCATCAGGAACAGGCTGTCCCGCGCCACGCTGCGCTGCGATCCGCCGGCGCCCATCGCATGATCTGCCGGGTCGTGGGAAAAGCTGTCCATAAACCAAGCCTGTATAGCCGCTACCAGTCAGGCGCGCGCGCCTGTCCGGCGGAGACCAAAGCCCGAACCGCAGGCCGGGTCAATCCTCGCGCGAGATCTTCTCGTTGCGTTCGTGCCGCTCCTGCGCCTCCAGCGTCATCGTCGCGATCGGTCGTGCTTCGAGACGGCCGAGGCTGATCGGCTCGCCGGTCACTTCGCAATAGCCATATTCGCCCTCGTCGATGCGGCGGATCGCCGCCTCGATCTTCGAGACGAGCTTGCGCTGACGGTCACGGGTACGCAGCTCGATCGACCAGTCGGTCTCGCTCGAGGCACGGTCGGTGAGGTCGGACTCGCGCAGGGAATCGAGCTGGAGCTGGTTGAGCGTGCCGGCCGCGTCGAGCAGGATCGCATCTTTCCAGCGGAGCAGTTTCTTACGGAAATAGGCCTGTTGCCGCAGGCTCATGAACGGTTCGTCGGCGCTCGGCCGATAGCCATCGTCGGCATCATTGGCCGGCGGAGGCGTCATTACATCGTCAACCTGACTCACTAGCGTTGCCATACCACTCTCCCTCCGGCCCGGTCTAGACCGCGGGGCCGCCCCCAAATGGTTGAAGCGCCTATAATCGCGCTCAACCCGAACCACAAGCGATCAGAGTTGCCGAATCGTACGTCCAAGCGTTATTTTATTGCACCATAACGGACTTAGGATGACGCGAGGATGAACCGCGCCGGGATCGGTTAACGGCACGGCAGGCATGTGTTCCACTCTGGCACGTTAACGCCGATCGGCGCGGCGCGAGCATGGCGGAATCGCGATATGGGACGCCGCCGGTGCCGAACGCGCTTGCACTTAATCCTTTGTTCGGCGCTTGATCCTATGGCAGCACCGCCCTGTTGCGAGCGAATGTCCGGCCCGTCGCGCCGGCAACGAGAAAGAGACGTTATGTCCGTAAGGATGGCCCTGGCAAAATTATGCGCCTGTGCATGCGGCGGTGCGTTGATCGGCGGCGGGGCCGTGCACGTCGCCGAGCGGCCGAACCGCCCCGTCTACGTCAAGCAGGTCAAGCGCGTCGTCGCCAAGCGGCAGGTCGCATCGGTGCAGCGTCGCGGCGTGCGCCGCCGCGTCGTCACCACGACGACGACGAGCTGCGCGCCGACGGTGGTGACGCTCGCCAGTCAGGCCGCACCGGTCCCGGTGCCGCTGCCCGCCGCGCAGGGCTTCGTCGGCGGGGGCGGCGGCGGTGTGCCGGTCGTGGTCGGCGGCAGCGGCGGTTTTGGCGGCGGGTTCGGCGGTGGCTTTGGCGGCGGCTTCTTCGGCGGCGGCTCGTCGGGATCGAGCGGCAGCGTCGTCATCTCCTCGACGTCGAGCGGCGGATCGACGAGCAGCTCGTCGTCGGGCAGCTCCTCGTCCTCGGGCAACGTCTCCTCGTCGTCCTCCTCCTCGTCCTCGTCCTCGGGGAACGTCTCGTCCTCCTCGTCGGGCAATGTTTCGAGCTCGTCGTCGACCGGCGGCGCGACCGTCGACATCGACAACAGCAATTCGAGCAACAACACCAACAACAACTCGAGCAACAATACGAACAATAACAACAATTCGAGCAACAACACGAACACCAACAACAACAATAACAACCAGAGCCAGAACCAGGGTCAAAACCAGGGCCAGAACCAGAACCAAGGTCAGGGCCAAAACCAGGGCCAGGGCCAGGGCCAGGGTCAGGTCAACTATGGGTCGAGCTCGAAGGGATGGAGCAGCAGCGGCGGTTGGTCGTCGAACGGCGGCTGGACGTCGAGCGGCCATCACGGCGGCCCGCCGCCGGGGCCGCCGGGATCGTCGGGCGGTCCGCCCGCGCCGGTGCCCGCCCCGCCGATGGTGCTGCTGTTCGGTGCCGCCGCACTGGCGCTGGTCGCCCGCAAGCGCTTCGCCAAACCGCAAGCGGCCTGAGCATTCGCGCGAGCACGAAAAAAAGGGGTGCCGGACGGTGATCCGGCACCCCTTTTTCTAATTCGATCCGACGATCAGGCGGCGCCGAGCGCCTTTTCGATCTCCGGCACCGGATGACCCGTCAGATCCTTGGCGAGCTCCCCGGCAAGGCGGCTGCTCACCTCCTTGTGATAATGTTTGCGCAATTCGCCGAGCGTCTTCGGCGGCGCGACGATGATCAGCGCCTCGAAATCATTGGCGAGCGCACGGCGCTTGAGCATGTCGGCGGTGTCGGCGGCGAAGCGGTCTTCCTCCTGCTGATGGAAATCGACCTCTTCCATCGTGCCCATCTGCGTCGAGCTGGCGCTGCCGGCCGCGTCCGTCTTCTGGTCGCGGTCGGCCGGATTGATCTTTTCCTCAGCGTGCTCGACGCGGAGGTTGGGATAATCGGCATCGCCCTCGTTGCGGAAGAACAACGCCTTGCGGCCGTCGGCGACGAGCACGAACGCATTGTGGGGAACCTGCATGACCTATCTCCTGTATCGTGGCGATCGGCATGACAACGCCGCCGGGGGCGCCGGGGTTGCCGACTTGCGCGGGCGCGGGCGTCTCGGCATAGCCGCCGCACCATGCACGACATCCGCCTGATCCGCGACGATCCCGCCGCCTTCGATGCCGCCCTCGCCCGCCGCGGCGTCGCTCCGCAGGCCGCCGCGCTGCTGTCGCTCGACGATGCGCGGCGGGCGGCGATCGCCGCGGCGCAGGCGGCGCAGACCCGCCGCAACGACCTGTCGAAACAGATCGGCCACGCCAAGGCGCAGAAGGACGAGGCGCGCGCACAGGCGCTGATGGCGGAGGTCGCCGCGCTCAAGGACGCGCTGCCGCAGCAGGAAGCGGCGGAGGCGGAGGCGGAGGCCGCGCTTGCCACCGCGCTCGCCGCCCTGCCCAATTTGCCCGCCGCCGACGTGCCCGAGGGCGAGGATGAGAGCGGCAACGTCCTCGTCCACCGGCGCGGCGAGCCGCCGGCCTTCGCCTTCCCGCCGCGCGAACATGACGCGATCGGCCCGGCGCTCGGCCTCGATTTCGAGACCGGCGTGGCGATCGCCGGCGCGCGCTTCACCCTGGTGCGCGGTCAGGCGGCGCGGCTGCAACGCGCGCTCGGCCAGTTCATGCTCGATACGCTGACCCGCGACCACGGCTATGAGGAAGTGGCGCCGCCGCTTCTCGTCAAGGACGAGGCGGTGTTCGGCACCGGCCAGCTGCCCAAGTTCGCCGAGGATCTGTTCCGCACCACCGACGGCCGCTGGCTGATCCCCACCGCCGAGGTGTCGCTGACCAACATCGTCCGCGAGAGCATCCTGCCGGCGGGCGAGCTGCCGCTGCGCTTCGCGGCGCTGACCCCGTGCTTCCGTTCGGAAGCGGGCGCGGCGGGGCGCGACACGCGCGGCTATATCCGCCAGCATCAGTTCGACAAGGTCGAGATGGTGTCGATCGTCCCCGACGACGCATCGGAGGCGGAGCATGAGCGGATGACCGCCTGCGCCGAACATATCCTCGACGCGCTCGGCCTGCCCTATCGGCGGATGCTGCTGTGCGCGGGCGACATGGGCTTCACCGCGCGAAGGACCTACGATCTCGAAGTGTGGCTGCCCGGGCAGGATACGTATCGCGAGATTTCGAGCTGCTCGACCTGCGGCGACTTCCAGGCGCGACGCATGAACGCACGCTATCGCGTCGAGGGCGAAAAGGCGCCGCGGTTCGCGCATACGCTCAACGGATCGGGGCTCGCGGTCGGGCGGACGCTGGTCGCGGTGCTGGAGAATTACCAGCAGGACGACGGCGCGGTCGCGGTGCCGACGGTGTTGCAGCCGTATCTCGGCGGGCTCGACCGGCTCGTCGCCCGGCGCTGAGCGATGCCGGGGGGCGAGGCACCGTCTGACGATCGCACGGGGCGCGGGGCGCGGGGCGATCGCGGTCTGAGCCGGCGGCGCCCGTCAGCGGGTCGGCTGGCCATGGCCGGGCGATGGCCGCGACGGACCGGCGGCGTGGCGCTTGCCGCCCTTGCGCTGGGCGGCTGTATCCCCAGCGTCGAAGGCTATGCCCCGGCCGACCCGCCGCCGCCGGTCGCACAGCGGGACGCACCCGCGCCTGCGCCGCTGCCGCGCGACGACCGCCCCGCCCCGCGCCCCCTGCTTCGCCCGCTGCCTCGCCCCCTGCCCGTCGCGACGCCACGACCGACGCGCCCGGCGTGGGAGGCGCGGCCGGTTATAGCCGACGCCCCCGCCGTTGCCGAGCAGGTCCATATCGTCGCGCCCGGCGAAAGCCTCGCCCAGATCGCACAGACCACCGGTGCCGCGGTCGGGCCGATCGCGCAGGCAAACGGGCTCGTCGCCCCCTATGATCTGCGTCCCGGCCAGCGGCTGGTCATTCCGGGCGGCCGCTATCATCGCGTCCAGTCGGGCGAGACGGGCATCGCGATCGCACGCGCCTATGGCGTCGCCTGGTCACGGATCGTCACCGCCAACCAGCTCGCCGAACCCTATATCCTGCGCGCCGGGCAGCGCGTGCTGATCCCCGGCGATCCGGGCCGGCCGCCGAGCGTCGCCGAGCGCGCCGCGGCGTTCCGGCTCGACATCGACGATATCCTCACCGGCGGCGAGCCCGCCACCGCACCGCGGCAGGCCCCGGTGCGGCCGATCACCAAACCCGGCCGAGAGCTGCCGCCGACCGCGGTGGTCGCGGCGCCGGCGCGCTTGCAGGGCGGCTTTGCCTGGCCGGTCGACGGGCAGATCGTCCGCCGCTTCGGCCCCGGCCGCAGCGGCGAGCGCAACGACGGCATCAAGATCGCCGTACCGGTCTCCACCCCGATTCATGCCACCGCCGATGGCGTCGTCGCTTATGCGGGTGACGGCATCGCCGCGCTCGGCGGGCTGATCATCATCCGCCACGGCAATGGCTGGACCAGCGTCTACGGCCATGCCGCCAAATTGCTCGTCGCGCGCGGGCAGAGCGTCAAGCGTGGCCAGACGATCGCGCTGTCCGGCGACACCGGCTTCGCCGACCAGCCCGAGCTGCATTTCGAACTGCGAAAAGGCCGCACCCCGGTCGATCCGCTCAGCCAGTTGCCGCGGCGCTGACGGGGCGGTAACCGGCGCGGATGACCTACCAGTCCGATCTGCTCCGCACGCTGGATAGCCGCGGCTATCTTCACCAGCTCACCGACGCGACCGCGCTCGATACGCTCGCCACGCGGCAGGTGGTGCCGGGCTATATCGGCTTCGATCCGACCGCGCCGTCGCTCCACGTCGGCAGCCTGGTGCAGATCATGCTGCTCCGTCGCCTCCAGCAGACCGGCCACAAGCCGATCGTGCTGATGGGCGGCGGCACCGGCAAGATCGGTGATCCGAGCTTCAAGGACGAGGCGCGCAAATTGTCGAGCGACGAGACGATCGCCGCCAATATCGCCGGCATCCAGCGCATCTTCGAACGCTTCCTCAGCTTTGGCGACGGGCCGAGCGACGCGGTGATGGTCAACAATGCCGAGTGGCTCGACCGGCTCGAATATATCCCCTTCCTGCGCGAGGTCGGGCAGCATTTCAGCGTCAACCGCATGCTCAGCTTCGATTCGGTCAAGCTGCGCCTCGACCGCGAACAGTCGCTCAGCTTCCTCGAATTCAACTACATGATCCTGCAGGGCTATGACTTCCGCGAACTGGCGCGGCGGCAGGGCGTGCGGCTGCAGATGGGCGGCAGCGATCAATGGGGCAATATCGTCAACGGCGTCGAGCTGGCGCGGCGGATGGACGGCAGCGAGGTCTATGGCGTCACCACGCCGCTGCTCACCACCGCCGACGGGCAGAAGATGGGCAAGACGGTCGCGGGCGCGGTCTGGCTGCACGAGGACCAGCTGCCGCACTTCGATTACTGGCAGTTCTGGCGCAACACCGACGATCGCGACGTCGGCCGCTTCCTGCGCCTGTTCACCGATCTGCCGCTCGACGAGATCGCGCGGCTCGAGGCTCTGCCCGGCGCCGAGATCAACGAGGCGAAGAAGGTGCTCGCCAACGAAGCCACCGCGATGTGCCGCGGCCGCGCCGCCGCCGAGGAAGCCGCGGAGACCGCCCGCCGCACCTTCGAAGAGGGTACGAGCGGCGCGGCGCTGCCGCGGGTCGCGGTGGCGGGCGGATCGATCGCCCTGGTCGACGCGCTGGTCGCGCTCGGCTTCGCCAAGTCGAAGGGCGAGGCGCGGCGCCTGATCGCCGGCGGCGGTGCGCGCGTCGACGGCGAGAAGGTCACCGACGAGGCGGCGTCGATCGCGCTGGGCACCGACGACGTCCGTATCTCGTCCGGCAAGAAGCTGCACGGATTGCTCACCCCGGATCGGTAAGCAATCGTCAACACCTTCGCCGCTAAGGTTATGTCCGAAATGGTTGTTTTTCGGATGTATCGGGGACGACAGTGACGATTGCCAGAACCGACCCGATCGACGACCGCGCCGAGCCGCGCGACGAGGTGCATTTCCGCAGCAGCGTGGTGCTGGCCGACCAGCGCCGCCTGCCTGCGCTGGTGGTCAATCTGTCGCCATCGGGTCTGATGATCCGCTGCGACGCGCCGGTCGCCGCCGGCGAATGGCTCTGGATCCGGCTGCCCGCGATCGGTGACGTCCGCGTCGCCGTCCGCTGGGCGCTGGGCGGACGGATCGGCTGCCTGATGGAGCGGCCGATCCCCGCGAACCGCTACCATGCCGTGCTGGGGGCCATGGCAGGGTAGCGGTTCTGCGGCGCCGGAACGCGGCGGCGTCTTACCCGGACCGCAGCAGCGCGACGCCCGCGTCGCGATCGAACAGATAGAGCGCAACGCGCGCCGCCTGCCCGCGCACGCCCTCGAGCCCGCCGTCGCGGTCGATCAGCAGGCGGGCATCGTCCTGCGCGCAGTGCAGCAGGTCGCTCAGCATCTCGGGCAACGCTAGCCGGAACATCACCTCGCCCGACTGGCGCGTGCCGAGCAATTCACCGCCGCCGCGCAGCCGCAAATCCTCCTCGGCGATGCGGAAGCCGTCGTTGCTCTCCCGCATCAGGGCGAGCCGGGCGCGCGACGTCTCGCTCAGCGCCGATCCGCGCAGCAACAGGCAGCGCGACAGGCCGCCGCCGCGCCCGACGCGACCGCGCAGCTGGTGCAGCTGGGCAAGGCCGAAGCGATCGGCATGTTCGATGACGATCAGCGTCGCATTGGGCACGTCGACGCCGACCTCGATCACCGTCGTCGCGACCAGCACGCTAAGCCGGTTGCCGGCGAAGGCCTCCATCACCGCGTCCTTCTCGGCGGGTTTCATCCGGCCGTGGACGACGCCGATCCGCTCGCCGAACCGCTGGCGCAGCGTTTCGGCGCGCATCTCGGCGGCGGCAAGGTCGCTCTTCTCGCTTTCCTCGACCAGCGGGCAGACCCAATAGGCCTGGCCGCCGTCCGCCATATGGCGGCCGATCGCGTTGATCACCTCGTCGAGCCGGTCTTCGGAGACGACGCGTGTCTCGATCGGTTCGCGCCCCGGCGGCATCTCGTCGAGCCGGCTGACGTCCATCTCGCCATATTGCGCCAGCGTCAGCGTGCGCGGGATCGGCGTCGCGGTCATCGCGAGCAGGTGCGGCGGCGCCTTGCCCTTGGCCTGCAACAGCATCCGCTGCGCGACGCCGAAGCGATGCTGTTCGTCGACGACGACGAGGCCGAGGTCCTTGTAGCCGACCGCATCCTGGAAGATTGCATGCGTGCCCACGAGGATGTCGATCTCGCCGCTGGCGAGCGCCATCAGCGTCGCCTCGCGCGCGCGGCCCTTGTCGCGCCCGGTGAGCACGGCGATTTCGATCGGCAGGCCGGCGAGCAATTTGCGCAGGCTCTCATAATGCTGGCGCGCGAGGATCTCGGTCGGCGCGAGCATCGCCCCCTGCGCCCCCGCCTCGACCGCGATCAGCAATGCCATCGCCGCGACCAGCGTCTTGCCCGAGCCGACATCGCCTTGCAGCAGCCGCAGCATCGGCGCGGTCTGCGCTAGATCGCCCTCGATCTCCGCCACCGCGCGGCTCTGCGCGCCGGTCGGCGTATACGGGAGGCGCAGCAGATCGCGCAGCCGGCCGTCACCGACCAGCGCCCTGCCCTTGCGCTTGCGCGTATCGGCGCGCACCAGCGTCAGCGCGAGCTGGTTGGCGAAGATCTCGTCATAGGCGAGCCGTTCGCGCGCGGGCTTGTCGGCCGGATCGGCGTGGATGCGCTGCAACGCCTCGCGCCAGTCGGGCCAGCCGCGCTTCGCCTTGAGTCCCGGTTCGATCCATTCGCCGAGATCGGGCGCGCGCGCGATCGCCTGCGCCGCGAAGCCGGCGAGGCGGCGCGAGGTGAGGCCTTCCGACAAAGGATAGATCGCCTCGCGTTCGCGGAACGCCTCGTCCCCCTCGCCGCCGACGATCTCCGGATGGATGATCTGCAGCGTCTCGCCATAGCTTTCGAGCTTGCCCGAGACGCGGCGCGGCTCGCCGATCGGCAGCAGCTTCTTCACCCAGCCCGACGATCCGCCGAAATAGACGAGGCTGACGATATTGCCCGCCGCGTCGCTCGCCTGCACGCGCGTCGGTCCGCGGCCGGTGCTGGTGCGATAATCGCGCGGCGTCAGCGTGATCGCGATGATGCGGCCGGCGTCCGCGACGTCGAGTTCCTCGCGCGGCAGGCGATCGATCCAGCCGCTCGGCAGGTGGAAGGCGACATCGACGACGCGGGCGAGGCCGAGCCGGTCGAGCGGCTTGGCGAGCCCGGGCCCGACCCCCTTGAGCGCGGTGACTTCGGCGAACAGCGGATTGAGGATATCGGGGCGCATGACTACATGACCGCTATACCGCACCCGACCGGCGCTACCAGCGCCTGCCGGGCAATTCGTATGGGATATTCGATGGATCACGCCACCCGGCTGAAGCGCCTCAAGTTCCGCAGCTGGCATCGCGGCACCAAGGAGGCCGATCTGATGATCGGCGGCTTCTTCGACCGCTTCGGGGCGGACTGGACGCCCGCCGAGCTCGACTGGTTCGAAGCGCTGCTCGAAGAGCAGGATGTCGACATCATGGGCTGGGCGATCGGCTCGCTGCCCTGCCCGCCTGCCTGGGACGGGCCGATGATGGCGCGGATGCGGACGCTGAGCTACGTGCCGGTCGCGGAATAGCTCGGCAAAGTCCCTGCCACGCGGCGTTGGTATTCCCGCGAACGCGGGAATTCAGAGCCACGTAGAACAACAGGCGTGGTGATCCAAACCCTAGGCTCCCGCGTTCGCGGGAGCGATCAACACGGTACCATAGCTCGCCCGTTCGTACGCGCCCCCTGACCGGAATTCTGATGCCCGATCTGAAGACGATCCTTTCCGCCACCTCGCCCCTGACGCTCGCCGGCGTGCCGGTCGGCTTCCAGCCCGCGCTGCTCGCCGATCTGGCGCGCGCCGCGGCGCATAACGGCAAGGGCGGGCGCGCGGTGTTCGTCGCGCCGGACGATGCGGCGATGCGCGCGGTCGCGGCGACCGCCGCCTTCTTCGCGCCGGAGCTGGAGGTGATCAGCTTCCCGGCCTGGGACTGCCTGCCCTATGATCGTGCCAGCCCGACGCTGCGCATCATGGCGGAGCGGATCGCGGCGCTGTGGCGGTTGCAGCAGCCCGCGAAGACGCCGCAACTCGTGCTCACCACCGCGAATGCGGCGACGCAGCGCGTGCTCACCCCGTTCCGCATCCGCCAGCTCGTCGCGACGCTGGAGCCGGGCGCGCGCATCGACCGCGACGATCTCGCGACGCTGTTGCAGGCGAACGGCTATGTCCGCACCGAGACGGTGCACGACCAAGGCGAATATGCGGTACGCGGCGGCATCGTCGACCTGTTCCCGAGCGGCGAGGAGCAGGCGCTGCGGCTCGACTTCTTCGGCGACGAGATCGAGACGGTGCGCACCTTCAGCCCGGAGGACCAGCGCACCACCGGGCGGATCGACGGTTTCACCTTGCTGCCCGCCTCCGAAGCCCTGCTCGACGAGGAGTCGATCAAGCGCTTCCGCACCCGCTATCGCGAAAAGTTCGGCGCGACCGCGACCGGCGATCCTCTGTATCAGGCGATCAGCGACGGGCGGCGGCTCGCCGGCATGGAACATTGGCTGCCGCTGTTCGAGGACAAGCTCGCGACGCTGTTCGACCATCTCTCGCCCGGCGACGTGATGGTGCGCGATTTCGGCGTCACCGGCGCCGCCGAGGCGCGGATGGAGGCGATCGCCGATTATTTCGAGAACCGCCGCCGTGCCGAGGCGGCGCAGCCGGGCAGCTATCGCCCCCTCGCCGCCAGGACGCTCTACCTCGACGCCAAGGAATGGGCGACGGGGCTGGAGGCGGCGCGCGCGCATCTGACCTCGCCGTTCCACGAGCCGGAAAGCCCGCGCGTGCTCGACTTCAACGTCGACGGCCCGCGCGATTTCGCGCCCGAGCGCGCCGCCAACGCCAACGTCTACGAAGCGGTGGTCGATCACCTCAAGGCGCTGCGCAAGGCGGGCAAGAAGCCGGTGCTGGCGAGCTATTCGGCGGGCGCGCGCGAACGGCTTGGCCATCTGCTGAAAGATCACGGCCTCGCTGGCGGCAAGGTGGCCGACAGCTGGCAGGACGCGCTCGGCATTGCCGATACCGGCAAGTCGGCGGGCGTCGCGCTCGTCGTGCTGCCGCTCGATCACGGCTTCACCGCGCCCGACGTGGCGGTGCTGACCGAGCAGGACATGCTCGGCGACCGGCTGGTCCGGCGCGCCAAGCGCAAGAAGTCGGCGGACGCCTTCCTTGCCGAACTCGCCGCGCTGACGCCGGGCGACCTCGTCGTCCACAGCGATCACGGCATCGGCAAATATCTCGGCCTGACCTCGATCCCCGTCGGCAAGAGCCCGCACGATTGCGTCGCGGTCGAATATGCCGGCGGCGACAAGCTCTTCGTCCCGGTCGAGAATCTCGAAGTACTGTCGCGCTACGGCTCGAACGAGGAGGGCGCGAGCCTCGACCGGCTCGGCGGCGAGGCGTGGCAGCGGCGCAAGTCGCGGATGAAGGAGCGGATCCGCGAGATCGCCGGCGAACTCATCAAGACCGCCGCCGAACGTGCGCTCCATCCCGGCGACGTACTCGAACCCGACGCGAGCGGCTATCCGAGCTTCGTCGACCGCTTCCCTTATGCCGAGACGGACGATCAGGACCGCGCCATCGACGACGTGCTCGGCGATCTGTCGGCGGGCAAGCCGATGGACCGGCTGATCGTCGGCGACGTCGGCTTCGGCAAGACCGAGATCGCGCTGCGCGCCGCCTTCGTCGCGGCGATGGCGGGCAAGCAGGTCGCGGTGGTCTGCCCGACGACCCTGCTCGCGCGCCAGCATTACAACAATTTCAGCGCGCGCTTCGAAGGCTTTCCGATGAACATGGGGCGGCTGTCGCGGCTCGTCCCCGCCGGCGAGGCGAAGGCGGTCAAGGAAGGGCTCGCCGCCGGGACGATCGACGTGGTGATCGGCACGCACGCGCTGCTCGCCAAAAACATCGATTTCAAGCGACTTGGCCTCGTCATCGTCGACGAGGAGCAAAGGTTCGGCGTCACCCACAAGGAGCGGCTGAAGGCCCTGCGCGCCGACGTCCATATGCTGACGCTGACCGCGACGCCGATCCCGCGCACCTTGCAGATGGCGATGAGCGGCATCCGCGAATTGTCGGTGATCCAGACGCCGCCGGTCGACCGGCTCGCGGTGCGCACCTATGTCATACCCTGGGACCCGGTGGTGCTGCGCGAGGCGTTGCTGCGCGAACATTATCGCGGCGGGCAAAGCTTCCTCGTCACCCCGCGTGTCGCCGACCTGCCCGATATCGAGGACTATCTCCGCAACGAGGTGCCCGAGATCCGCTACGTCATCGCGCACGGCCAGATGACACCGACCGAGGTCGAGGAACGGATGAGCGCCTTCTACGACAAGAAGTTCGAGGTGCTCGTCTCGACGACGATCATCGAGAGCGGTATCGACATCGCCTCCGCCAATACGATCATCGTCAACCGTGCCGACCGCTTCGGCCTCGCCCAGCTCTATCAGCTGCGCGGACGCGTCGGCCGGTCGAAGACCCGCGCCTATGCCTATCTGGTGACACCGCCCGAGCGGCAGATGACCGAGACGGCGGAAAAGCGGCTCAAGGTGCTGTCCGATCTTGATTCGCTCGGCGCGGGCTTCCAGCTTGCCAGCCACGACCTCGACATTCGCGGCGCGGGCAATCTGCTCGGCGACGAGCAATCGGGGCATATCAAGGAGGTCGGCTACGAACTTTACCAGTCGATGCTGGAAGAAGCGATCATGGACGCCAAGGCGGGCGGGCTCGCGACGCGTCCGCGCGACTTCTCGCCGCAGATCACGGTGGATGCGCCGATCCTCATCCCCGACGATTACGTACCCGACCTCGACCTGCGCATGGGCCTCTACCGCCGCCTCAACGAACTGGAGGACAAGGCCGAGATCGAGGCCTTCGCCGCGGAGATGATCGACCGGTTCGGGCCGCTCCCCGATCCGACCGACAATCTGATCCGGGTGATCGAGATCAAGTTGAACGCGCGGCGGGCGTGCATCGCCAAGATGGACGTCGGCCCGCGCGGCGTGCTGGTCGGCTTCCACGACGATACCCCGCCCAATGTCGCGGGGTTGCTCGCCTATGTCGAGCGGCTCGGCGGCGTCGCCAAGCTGCGCCCCGACAGCAAGCTGGTGCTGCAACGCGCCTGGCCCGACGCCAAGTCGCGGCTGCACGGCGCGCTGCAATTGTCGAAGGGGCTGGCGAAGGCGGCGGGTTAAGGTCGGGGCGCCGTTGGGGGATTTCGCGGCGCGTCGACCAGCTCAGCGGAGATGGAGGCAGGAGGACATCACGGTTGCCGTCAGTCTGACCTTGTCGAAGGGCGTGTGGGCCCCCGCCGCTCAGCTGCTATGGTCGGACACGATACGCCAACCGGCCGGCTGCCGTTCGAACAGCAAGGAGGTGACGCCCGCATCCTGCCGCCCGCCGGGATAATCAAGCCGCCATTGCGCCCACAACATCCGGTGCGTCGCGTCGATCCCGCGCGAGCCGAGGATGCGGAACGACAGCCGGCCGCGCTTCGCCGCATCCTTGCCATAGCTGCGGTCGTAGCGGGCGGCGATCGCCGCCTTGCCGCGGACCAGCCCCGCCTTGGTGACGAACACCGCATCCTCTGCATAGATGGCGAGGAAGCGTCGCATATTGCCCGCGCTCCAGCCGGCGGCGCTGTCGGTCAAGGCGGCAGCGATCGCCGTCTCCGCATCGGCGGGCACCGCCGGACTGGTCACCACCGCCAGCATCATCGTCGCGATCATTCGCCTTCCTCCACCCGTGCGACCAGCGCCGCCTCGTCGAGCGGTTCGGCGAGCCAATAGCCTTGCAGATAGGTACAGCCTTCGGCGGCCAGCAAGCCATGCTGCACATCGCTCTCGACGCCCTCGGCGATCACCGGCAGGTCCAATGAGCGCGCCAGCGTCATCACCGCGCGCACCACGCCGCGATGCCGCGCATTGCCGTCGATCGCACAGGCGAGCGCCTTGTCGAGCTTGAGATAATCGAGCGGCAGCGCGGTGAGATAGGCGAGGCTCGAATAGCCGGTGCCGAAATCGTCGAGTGCGACGCGCACGCCGGCGTCGCGCAGCGTCGCGAGGACCGCCGCCGCCGCCTCGAGATTGCGGATCGCGCCGGTCTCGGTGATCTCGACGGTGAGCCGGTCGAAGGGCACGCCGCTCGCCTGCACGCGGGCGAGGAACAAGGCGGCGAAGCCCGGCCGGCCGAGATCGCCCGCGGTGAGGTTGAGCGAGACGCGCAAATGGTCGAGCGCGGCGGGCCAGGCGGCGACGCGGGCGAGCACCAGCCGCTGGATATGATCGGACAAGGCGATGCCGAGATCGGCACGGTCGGCGGCGGCGAACAGCGCGTCGGCGCCAAGCGGGCCGAGCCGGCCGTGCGTCCAGCGCGCCAGTGCCTCGACGCCGGTGATCCGCGGCGAATCGAACCGCGCCTGCGGCTGGAACAGCACGTCGATCTCACCGCGCTCGATCGCGAGGTGCAGGTCGATCGCCAGCGAATCGAGCGGCGCCGCGCCTTCCGGACCGGCGATGCGGATCATCGCGCCGTCGCTCGCCTTGGCGTCGCGCAACGCCTCGCCGGCGCGGCGGAGCAGGCGCACGGCATCGTCGGCGGGGCCGCTCACCGCCATGCCCCAGCGACTGCCGAGCACCGCCTGCCGCTGACCGATCGGCAGCGGCTGCGCCAGCGCGGCGTCGAGCGCGGCGGCGAGCGTCGTCATCACCTCGGGCGACGCGGCGGCGGCGACGACGATCTCGCCACCCGCCGGCGCCGCGACGAAGCCGGCGGGGCCGAGCAGCGCGCGGGTGATCGCGGTGACGCGCGCGCGCGCCGCGGCGATCGAGGCATCGCCCACCGCCCGCCCGCGCGCGGCGTTGAGGATGTCGAGCCGCGACAGCGCGATCCGCAGCACGCCGACCGCATCCCCCGCCGCGCGCCGCGCGGACAGCCAGACCGCCGCATCGGGCGCCTCGGCCGGCTCGCCGATGCCGTGATTGCGCCGGTCGATCGGCGCGCGGGCGGCGAACCGGGCGACCTGCAAGCGTTCGTCCGCATCGTCGCGGTCGATCAGGAAATGCGTCGCACCGGCCGCGTGCAGTGCCTCGAGCGGCCCGAGATCGTCGACCCAGGCGAGCAGCGCACCACCGGTCGCCGCGGCCAGGCCGCCGAGCGCGCGCACGCCGACGAGCCCGCCGTCCGGATCCTCGCGCCCATCGACGACGAGCAACGCCGCCGCGCTGGCGAGCGCGCGTGCCGCGATGCCGTCGCCGCCGTCGTCGGGCACGACGCGCCAGCCCGGCCAATCGGCCGCTGCCGCCGCGCCGCGGGCGCCCGATACGATGAACAGCGTCGCGCGCTCCGCCTCTGTAACCATTGCCGCCTGCCTAAGCTGCTGACAGCGCAGCGGCAATGCCGCCGCATAGGAAACGGAACGGACTTGTCCGCTAACGGTTGACCGCTTAGCTCCTGATGATGACCAGCCTTCCCCAATCCGCTCAGCCGCTGGTCGATCCGCAGGGTCGCACCATCCGCTATCTGCGCATCTCGGTTACCGACCGGTGCGACCTGCGCTGCCGTTATTGCATGGCCGAGCAGATGACCTTCCTGCCGCGCGCCGCGCTGCTCAGTCTCGACGAGATCGCGATCATCGCCGAGCGCTTCATCGCGCGCGGCGTCACCAAGATCCGCCTGTCGGGCGGCGAGCCGCTGGTCCGGCGTGACGTCGGCGATCTCGTCCGCCGGCTCGGCCGCCATGTCGGCACCGGGCTCGACGAGCTGACGATGACCACCAATGCGACGCGGCTGGAGAGCTATGCCGGCGCGATGGTCGACGCGGGCATCCGCCGGATCAACGTCAGCCTCGACAGCCTCGACGCCGACCGTTTCCGCTACATCACCCGCCACGGCGATCTCGACCAGGTTCTGCGCGGCATCGCCGCGGCACGCGCCGCGGGGCTGGCGGTGAAGATCAACATGGTCGCGCTGGCGGGGCTCAACGAGGACGAGATACCGGCGATGCTGCGCTGGTGTGTCGACGAGGGCCACGACCTGTCGCTGATCGAGACGATGCCGCTCGGCGCGATCGACGAGGATCGCACCGACCGTTTCGTGCCGCTGACCCGCGTGCTCGCCGATCTTCAGGCGCAGTTCGCGATGGCCCGCGATTCGCACCGCACCGGCGGCCCGGCGCGCTATTGGCGCGTCGGCGACAGCAAGACGCGGCTCGGGCTGATCTCTCCGCTCACCGCCAATTTCTGCGACGGCTGCAACCGCGTGCGGTTGACCACCGAGGGCAAATTGTATCTCTGTCTCGGCCATGACGATCAGGTCGACCTCAAGGCTGCGTTGCGCGACGGCGGGATCGAAGGACTCGACGCCGCAATCGACATCGGCCTGTCGCGCAAGCCGGCGCGGCATGATTTCCGCATCGCCAGCGGCGCGGCGCCGGCCGTCGCGCGGCATATGAGCGTCACCGGCGGATGAGCTACGAGCGGCGGGCGCTGGTCGCCTCTCCGACCGCGCCGGCCCAGGCCGCCGCGGCGGAGATCGCCGACGCGCTCGACTGGGTCGATCCTGCCAACGCCGACGTGCTGATCGCGCTCGGCGGAGACGGTTTCATGTTGCAGACGCTGCATGGCCTGCTCGATCGCCGCGGCCCGCCGGTGCCGGTGTTCGGCATGAACCTCGGCACGGTCGGCTTTCTGATGAACGAATGGCGGCGGCACGGCATCGCCGAACGGCTGAACCGCGCCAAGTCGTTCAAGGTGACGCCGCTCGCCGCGACGATCACCGGCATCGACGGCCGCGTCCATCAGGCACCCGCGATCAACGAGGTGTCGCTGCTCCGCGAGACGCGGCAGACCGCCAAGTTGGAGGTGACGGTCAACGACCGGATCGTCATGCCCGAACTCGCCTGCGACGGCATATTGGTGGCGACGCCGGCCGGGTCGACGGCCTATAATCTGTCGGCGCAGGGGCCGATCCTGCCGCTCGGCTCCAACATGCTCGCGCTGACCCCGATCAGCCCGTTCCGCCCGCGGCGCTGGCGCGGCGCGATCCTGCCCGACAAGGCGCGGATCACGCTGCGCGTGCTCGACCCCGCCAAGCGCCCGGTCTCCGCCGTCGCCGACCAGCGCGAATTCCGCGACGTCGCTGAGGTGTCGATCTGCATGGACCGGGCGCGCGAGCTGACACTCCTGTTCGATCCCGAACACGCGCTCGACGACCGGATCACGATGGAGCAATTCGTCGCCTGACGCCCCGGCGCGCGTGCAGGCCCACCGGCGCTCCAACCCGTCAAGTGATCCCGCTCCCGGCCAATGCCGTGTCAGACACCTGCGAAGGCGCGAAGATCGAACGCGGCAGCGCCCCGCTCTGCTGATCCGCCGAAGCGAGACGGGTCCTGCCTGATCCGAAAGCCTCCGTACCTCGACACGCGCGCCCTCTTCTCCGCGTCTCCGCCCGAATTCTCGATCGCCCACCCCGGCAGCGCACGAAGCTGTGGAAAAACGTGACAACGGGGTTGCACTGCAATTTTTGGCGGCTATAGACCCCCTCCACGACGCAGCGTTCCCTGATAGCTCAGCGGTAGAGCTCTCGACTGTTAATCGAGCGGCCGTAGGTTCGAATCCTACTCAGGGAGCCATTTTCCACCGATCGCGTGTGAAAACCGGCTTGCGTTCGTTCCCCACCCCCGACATCATCCCCGCAGACGAGGGGCGTAGACGCTCCCGCTGGAGAGCGATGATGATGGTCTTCCTGGAAGTGGCAATCGGTGCGACCGCCGTGGCCCTGCTCAGCATCCCCGTGGTGATCGCGCTGGTCGACCGGCGCAAGCTCACCAGACCGGAATAAGCGCCGTCCCGCGCGCGGGACCAGCCAGCGTTAGTGCACGCGACACGAATTGCGTCTAGAGCGGCGGCGTCACCGTCTCTCTGGAACAGGATTTCATCGTGGAATCGCCGGCCCCCATCACCGCGCAACTCGTCGCCTCGATCCATCAGCCGTGGCGGGCGTCAGTGCGCGAATGCCTTGACCGCTGGCAGCGGCTCGACGCGGCAGCGCGCGCATCGGCCTATCTGGTCCTCGAAGGGCCGGAGCCGAACCTGCGCCGCACGCTCAATGCGGTGGAGATCGCCAAGCTCGCCTGAGACCCCGGCGCGCGGCTAGTTGCCGAGCGCGAACCACGCGAGGATCGCCAGCGTGATCAGCGTGATCACGCCGACGAACATCATCATGCGGGGCAGTGCGTCGCGCTGGGGTCGTTCGTCGCTGTCGGTCATCGTCGATCCTTGTCTGTCGGAAGTCAGGCGAGCACCGCCGCATCGGGTGACTTACCGGTGGCGAAGCCGCCGGTGATCGCCCAGCGCCGCAGGTCGATGATCGCCACCCGGTCGCTGTCGAGCGAGGCGAACAGCGTATCGCCGAACAGGTTGAGCCCGTTGGCGGCGGCGTCGAGCGGCAGCCGGTCCTGCTCGGCGAGCGTCACCGGATCGAGCCGCGTCAGGCTCCGGTCGGCGGTATTGGCGACGATCAGCCGGCCGTCCGCCGCCGTGACGATCCGCACCGCCTCGCCGCGCATCGTCCGGCGATTGCGCTCGGCCAGCGTCTCCGCATCGAGCGCGTGGAGCGTGCCGGCGGGGCGATCGATGACATAGAGCGTGCGCTCGTCGAGGCTGAGCGTCATGCCCTCCGGCGCGGTGCCGACAGCGCGACGCAGCGGCGCGGTGCCGATGTCCTCGGGATCGATGGCGATGACGCCGCCGCTCAACGTATCGGCGACATAGGCGCGCGATCCGTCGCGCCGGAGCACGAGATAGTGGCTGCGCGCGCCGCCGACCGGGATCAGCCGCGAGGGCGCGTCATCGGTCGCCGGGTGGTCGAAGCGCGCGAGGACGCTGTCCGCCTCGGCGAGCACGTAGAGACGCCCCTGCCGGTCGAGTCGCACCGCGTGGAGCCGACCCAGCGGCGACAGGTCGATCGTCCGCGCCAGCGCCCGGCGGTGGAGGTCGATCACCCAGATCGCACTGCCCCCCGCCCCCGGCGCCTTCCAGCTCTCGACGCCATAATGGCCGACATAGGCGAAGCGGCCGGCGGCATCGGCGGCAATCTCGTGTGGCTGCGTGCCGAGGTGCAGCGTCGCGACCGGCGATCCGCCCGGCACCTCGTAAAAGCCGATGCCTCCCGCCCCCTTCTCGATCAGGGCGAGCGTCTGACGGCTGGCTTCGGAGGTCGCGGGTTGCGCGGCGGCGCGGACGCCGAGCGCCATCGCCGCGACACCGCCGCCGGCCAGCATCCACAATCCCTGCCGTCGATCGATCAATGCCATAGCTCCTTCATCATGGGGTGAAGGATCGAACCACCGCCGGAGTTCCCGTCGGCGGCGCAGTCTATTCGGCGAGCGCGCGGCGCAAGGCGGCGACTTCGCGGTTGAGCGCGGCGAGCCGTTCCGGCGCCATGCCGCTGCGCGCGACGATCAGCGGGGCGAGGCAGCCGGTCTCCGCCCAGCAGGCCTCGCCCGCGTCGGTCAGGCGCACGCGCACCTGCCGCTCGTCGGCGGGGTTGCGCAGCCGCGTCACCAGTCCCGCCGCCTCGAGCCGCTTGGCGAGCGGGGTGATCGTGCTCGGCTCGAGCGCCAACCGCTCGGCGATCTCGCCGATCGCGCGGCCGTCCGCGGCGCCGTGCAGCACCTGCAGGACGAGGAATTGCGGATAGGTGATGCCGAGCCGGTCGAGCACCGGCTTATAGGCGCGGTTGATCGCGATGGTCGCCGCGTAGAGCGAGAAACACAATTGTTCGTCGAGCGGTAGCGGATCGGCCATCGGATCTCCTCACCGGCGGGCGATAGCGCAGCAGGCGCATGCCGGGCAACGCGCGCGGTCGGGTGACCCGCCGCGCCGCGCCGTCAATAGGCGAGCGACACGGACCAGGTGACGAGCGGGACGATCCGCGCCGTCTCGCCATCCGGACCGCTCAGCCGGGCGAGGCGGCGGTCACGATGCAAGGCGAGCGCCTCCCAGCGGATCGTCCCCGGCGTCGCACCAAGCCGGAACGGCTTGACCAGCGCGGCGCCGGCGCTGGCGAACACCCGGTCGCCGCTGCCCGCGCCATAGAAGCCGTGCCAGCCGATGCCGAGCGCGAGCGGCAGGCTGAGCTTCGCCGCCCCATCGCCCTCACCGAGCGTGACCGCCGGTTCCGCCCCCGCCTGCGTATAGACGCCACCGTCGCCCTTCGGCCGCATCGTCACGACGAAGGTCGGCGACAGCGCGTCATCGTGCGCGAGCGACAGGCTCGCCTCATGCGTCGTCGCGGCGATGCCGTTGGGACTGGCCTTGACCGTATAGATGACGGCGGTGCGCAGCGCCTTGCTCGGCGCGAGCACCAAAGCGGCGAGCGTGTTGCTCTCATACCAGCCGCGTGGCGCCGTTCGCTCCGCGAGGCGGGGGGTGTGGAAGCCGTTGCTGGTGCGCAGGAGGAACCAGCCGCCCGGATCGCCACCGTCCCGCCGCCATAGGTCGAGCGCCACGCCGAGCTGTAGATGGACGGGCAGCCTGTCGAGATCGGCGCGGTCGTCGTCATAGCTGCCGCGGGCGAAATCGCCGTTGCGCGCATCGAGCCCCGCGCTGAGATGAAAGCGCCCCGCGCCGGCTGTGTCGCTGCCGATCGTCGCATCTTCGGTATCGATGGTCGGCACCTGCGCGCCGGCCGCGGCAGCGACGAACACCGCCGCCACGATCGCGCCGCCGCACCGGGTCCAAAATATCCTGTCGTCGATCATCCTCTCCGGCCATGGCAACAACTTCGGCAAAGCAATATAGCGAAAATCACTGATCGATGTTATGCCGGAGCTTTACTTACCTCCGTTCCGGCCCGTCTGGAACATTACAACGGCGGTGACGCTATGCGAGAATGAACCATCCTTCCGGCAATCCGCGATCGACCGTATCGCTGTTCGGCCATCCGCTGCACCCGATGCTGGTGCCCTTTCCCATCGTCGGGTTCGTCGGCGCGCTGATCACCGATCTCGCCTATCTCAATTCGGCCAACGTGCAGTGGAGCAACTTCTCGATCTGGCTGATCACCGGCGGGCTGGTGATGGGCGGGTTCGCGGCGTTGACCGGAATCATCGATTATGCCGGCGACAAGCGGGTGCGCGCGGCGCGGCCGGCGACCGCGCATATGATCATCAACATCTCGGTCTTCGTGATCGAGATCGTCAATGCCTTCGTCCACAGCCGCGACGGCTGGACCGCGGTGGTGCCGACCGGGCTGACGCTGTCGGCGATCGCGGTCGCCTTGCTCGCGGTCAGCGCATGGCTCGGTGGCTCGCTAGTCTACAAGCATCGCGTCGGGGTGCGTTCATGAGCGCGCGTGTCGCGCTGGCCGGCGCATTGGTCGTCGCGCTCGCCGGATGCAACGACGGCGGGCACAAATTCGATCGCAACAGCCAGATCGGGCCGGATCCGGTGCTGCCCGCGCCGAAGCAATATCTCGTGCCGCCGATCCACGTCGCCGAAGTCGTCGGCTGGCACGGCAGCGAGATGCCGACCGCCGCGCCCGGCATGCGCGTGCAGGCGATGGCGCGGAACCTCAACCATCCGCGCAACATGCTGGCCTTGCCCAATGGCGACGTGCTCGTCGTCGAATCGCAGGGCCCCAATCTCGATCCGATCACCCGACCCAAGAACCCGATCGTCTCCTGGGTGCAGAAGCGCGCCACGGGGCAGAGCGGCGCCAAGCCGAGCGGGCCGACCAATCAGATCACGCTGTTGCGCGACGCCAATGGCGATGGCGTGCCCGAGTTGCGCACCGTGCTGCTCGCCAAGCTCAACTCGCCGTTCGGCGTGGTCTTCGCCGACAATCATCTCTACGTCGCCGCGACCGACGCGGTGTTGCGCTATCCCTTCACGCTCGGCCAGACGCGGATCACCGTCGCGCCGACGCGGCTGACCGAACTGCCCGGCGGGCCGATCGATCATCACTGGACCAAGAGCCTGACGCTCAGCCCCGACGGCCGCCTGCTTTATGCGACGGTCGGATCGAACAGCAATATCACCGAGAACGGCATGGAAGCGGAGAAGAACCGTGCCGCGGTATGGGAGATTGATCGTGCCTCCGGCCGAGCGCGCGTCTTCGCGGGCGGCTTGCGCAATCCCAACAGCCCCAATTTCTACCCCGGCACCAACACCTTGTGGGTCGTCGCCAACGAGCGCGACGAACTCGGCCCGAACCTCGTGCCCGATTATCTGACCTCGGTGCGCGACGGCGGCTTCTACGGCTGGCCCTACAGCTATTACGGCCAGCATATCGATCCGCGCGTGATGCCGCAGCGGCCGGATCTCGTCGCGCGGGCGATCCCGCCCGATTACGCGCTGAGCAGCCATGTCGCTGCGTTGGGGCTGACCTTCTACACGGGCACCAGCCTGCCGGCGCGCTATCGCGGCGGGGCGCTGATCGGCGAACACGGCAGCTGGGATCGCGACGAGCTCAACGGCTATAAGGTCGTCTTCGTCCCCTTCACCAATGCCCGGCCGAGCGGCAAGACGCAGGATTTCCTGTCGGGCTTCCTGTCGCCCGACGGCAAGCAGGTGCGCGGCCGGCCGGTCGGCGTCGGTATCGATCGCACCGGCGCGGTGCTCGTCGCCGACGATGCCGGCAACGTGCTGTGGCGGGTGTCGGCCGGCTAACCGGCGACGATGGTCAGACCGTCTGCCTCGGTGGCGACGGTCAGGCCGCGGTAATCGGGGATAGCGGGATGCGCCGTGCCGATCGGGTGCGTGTGCGTCGCGGTGATCGCGACCGCCGCGGCACCGGCGGCATCGGCGGCGGTGAGGCCGGCGATCGTATCCTCGAACACCAGGCAGTCCGCCACGTCGATCCCGAGCCGCTCGGCGCCGAGCCGGAAGCAGGCGGGATCGGGCTTGCCGTGGACGACGTCTTCCGAGGTGACGAGCACCGGCGGGACCGGGATGCCGGCGGCGGCGAGCCGCGCCTCGGCGAGCGGCCGCGACGCGGAGGTGACGATCGCCCAGCGCTCCGTCGGCAGTGCGGCGAGGAACGCCGCCGCGCCGGGGATCGCCGTGACGCCGCTGGTGTCCTCGATCTCGCGCGCGGTGATCGCCGCCGCCTCCTTCTCGGGATCGGCGACGCCGAGCCGCCGCATCGTCTCGATCGTCCGCACGCCGTGCAGGATCGACAGCACGTGATCCGGATCGATGCCATGACCCTGCGCCCATTCGGTCCAGGCGCGATTGGCCGATTCGATGCTGGTGATCAGCGTGCCGTCCATGTCGAACAGGAAGGCGGCGAAGCGGCGGCCGGGATAGGGCGTCGGGGCGGGATCGGTCATGCGCCGCACCCGTAAGGATAAGCGCCGGCCGTGCAACCTATGTAGCGCGGCGGCGATCGCCTGCGTATAGGCGCGCGATGTTCAGCCACACCCGCCTCCGCCCACTCGTTGCCGCCGCGATCCTGCCGATGCTGGCGATCGCCCTTCCCGCCAGCGGCGCGACCGTCCGCAAGCGCGTCCCCGCGCCCGCCGCGCCCAACACTGCGATCATCCCGCTGCCGCTCAACCCGATCGTCCCCGCCGGCCAGCGGCTGTGCAGCGCGACGACGCCGACCGGCCTCGGCTATACGGTCCTGCGCGCCGGCAGCGGCACGATGCCCGCCAAGAGCGACGTCGTGCTGATCAATTACGTCGGCTACCTCAAGGCGACCGGCGCGGTGTTTGACCAGAACATGCGCGCGCCGCTGCCGGTCGACGGCGTCATCCCCGGTTTCTCGCAGGGGTTGCAGATGATGGCGCGCAATGCCGTCGTCCGCTTCTGCATCCCCGCGACGCTCGGCTATGGCGCGCAGGCCTCCGGGCCGATCCCGGCGAACAGCGACCTCGTCTTCCAGGTCGAGTTGCTCGACTATAAGACCGCCGCCGAAGTCGAGCAGATGCGCGCCGAACCGCCGGCCGCCGCCGCCGCCGCCCCCGCCCCGCAGCCGGCGACGCCGCCCAAGCCTTGACGCGCCACGTGCTTGTGCTTTGATCTCTCCCGGATAAGCGAGGAGAGAAAGCGATGACGCAGGCGCCCACGGACCGCAGCTTCGTCGTCGAGCAACGGGTCGCCGCGCCGCCCGCGCAGGTGTTCGCGGCCTGGGCGCGGCCCGAGCTGTTCCGGCGCTGGTGGCTGCCCGAAACGTCCGGGCTGACGCTGGCCGACCTTGAGATGCGGGTCGAGACCGGCGGCCACTACCGGCTGGCGATCGTGCCGCCGGGGCGCCGCGAGCCGCTGGTCTTCCACGGCCGCTATGTCGAGGTGATCGACGCCCGGCGCATCGTCTGGACCAACGAGGAAGAGGCGGACGGCGCGGTCACCACCGTCACCTTCGCCGAGCAGGACGGCACCACCCGCGTCACCGTCACCGAAGTCTATCCGACCGCCGCCGCACGCGACGCCGCGGTCGCGGAGGGCAGCACGAGCGGCTGGCCGGAGCAATTGCGCCAGCTCGACACGCTCGTCACCGGCTGAGGCGGGTGCCGACCGGCACCTGCGTCCCAACCATCAGAACTTCGCCTGCACGCCCGCATAGACGAAGCGGCCGAGCGTATCATATTGCCCGCTGCCCTGGCCGAGGCCGGTCAGGTCGAGCGGCGGATGCTTGTTGCCGAGGTTGGTCACGCCCAGGTAGAAATTGAACTTGTCCGTTGCATCGATGCCGAGACGCAGATCATGGTAGGCGATGACCGGATAATATTTGTAATTCGCATAATAAGGGTCGGTCGGTGCATTGCCGTTGAGCGAGTTATAATAGCTGTAATCGCCGACATACTGGCGGCCGAACCAACGAAGGCGATAGCCGAGCGTGAACGGCCCGGACTTGAAGTCGGCGTTGATTGTAAAGCGGTCGCGCGGCGTACCGAGATTGTCGAGATCGCGGGTGACGTAATCCGGGCGGGTCGGATCGGTGAAATCGTCCCGCTGGAAGACGTGGGTGTAATTGCCCCGCAGCGATACCTCACCATAATCGGCGATCCGGCGATTGTAGGTCACCGACGTATCGATGCCGCGGGCACGCAAGGCGCCGAAGTTGACGCCCGACGACAGCAGCGATCCTTCCAATACCTGGAACGGGATCTCTCCGCTCGGCCCGCCGCTTGCACCCGCTCGCTGGAACAAGGCGCAGAACTGGTTGCTGAGGCTCGGCAGATCATAGCATTGGTTGATGATGGTCTGCGCATCGACCGAGGCGATCGCCTGCCGCACCTTGATGTTGTAATAATCGACGGTGATCGCCAGCCCCGGAATCCAGTGCGGCTGCAACACGCCGCCATAGGTATAGGAGTCGGACGTTTCCGCACTGAGGTTCGGGTTGCCGCCGCTGCGATACAGCAGCGAGTTCGAATATTGGAAGTTGTAGCCGGTTGGTCGGCCGGCGGCGGCGCAATTTGCCTGGCGGTTGGCGGGATTTGACCCCTTGGTGATGTTGTCCGCCGAGCAGGGATCGGTGATGAATTGATAGTTCGTGCCGTTCGGCGTAAACAACTCGCCGAGATTGGGCGCCCGAACGGCGCGTGCATAGCTTGCACGCAATGTCAGGTCACTGACCGGCCGCCAGATCGCCGACCCGTTATACGACCAGACCGTCCCCGCCGACGTGTTATAGTCCGACACGCGCGCCGCACCCGACACGGTCAGCTCCTTGATCAGCGGAATGTCCTTGAGCAGCGGGATACGGATCTCGCCATAGGCTTCCTTGACCTTCAGCGCCGGCGCGTTGAACGCCGGTATCGCATTGTAGAAGGTGTAGCCGTTCGAGACGAGCGGGTCCTGCGCGTACAGGTTCGTCTCACGCCGATATTCGCCGCCAATCGAGAAACCGATCGGGCCACCGGGCAGGGAGAACAACTGCCGCAGGTCGCCCGAGATGAAGGCGCTGACGTCGAATTGCGTGATCTTGCCGGTCGAAGTGGTGTTGGGCAGCAGATAGGCGCGCTGTGCGTCGGTGAACTGGCCGCCGAGGACATTGATCGGCACGCAGGCGGCCACGTCCTGTGCGAGCACCGCCGCCTGGTTGGGATCGGTCACCCCTGCATAGCCGACGGCCGCGGCAGGATTGATTTGCGAACGGCAGACGATCTGACCGTTGGCGTTACGCGTCGCATCGTTGGCAAGGAGGAAGCGCTGAACGTTGAGATTGCCGAGCACCTCGGTCTTCTCGCGGAACGAACCGTAGTTTCCGGCGATCTCGTAATGCCAATTGTCGTTGAACTCGCCACGAATACCGCCGACGACGCGGAAGGTATCGCGGTCCGACTGTTCGGACCGGTTGCCGAGCCCCGCCATGATCTCGCGAACGTTGACGGTGGTCGCTCCGGTGATCACCCGCGTCGGATTTGCGGCGAGCAGATTGGTGGTGATCGTCGCCAGCGCCTGCGAGGTCAGATAAGGGTTGTCGAGCCGGATCGCTTCGCGGCTGTCGCTGAACACGCCGCCGTTGATGAACGCCGGGCCGCTCGATCCGGAGCCGAACACCGAGGTATGCGAATAGGTCGCCTCGACGAACGGCTCGAAGGCGTCGGCAACGGTATAATGGCCGACCAGGCTGACGTTATAGCGGTTGAGCTGCGGCTGGATCTGGAATTCGGTGCCGCTGCGGAAGTTGCTGCCGTTGCCGCCGATGAACGAGCCATTGGGGCCATAGCCGACCCGCTGCCCGGTCAGCGGCACGAGATTACCGTCGGGAGTGAACTGGTACGGCACATAATAAGCGACGCCGTTCGGGCCGGTGCCGGCATTGAACAGCGAATTGCCGCCGAAGCGGATCACGCCGGTCTCACTGTACGCCGCATTGCGGACGTCGTTGTAGAGGATGTTCTCGGGATTGCCGGCGCTGCCGGTCGGATTGACCTGGACGAACGACGTCTGCTGATCGAGGTACGGCCGGGTCGTCGCGAAATACTGATCCTGGTGCGCATATTCGACATTGACCGCGACGTTGCCGCGTCCGTCGCTGAAGTTGCGACCAGCGAGCAGGCTGGCGAAGCTCGCGCCGCCGTCACCATAGGTGCTGACGCCGCTCTGGCCGCGCATTTCGAGGCCCTGATAATGATCCTTGAGCACGAAATTGACCACACCCGCGATCGCGTCCGAGCCATAGATCGCCGACTCACCGCCGGTGACGATGTCGACGCTCTGGATTAGATCGGTCGGGATGGTATTGGTATCGACCGACGTACCCGAATTGAGGATGTCGCCGGCAACGTGGCGGCGGCCATTGACCAGCACCAACGTCCGCTGCGTGCCGAGATTACGCAGATCGAGCAGGTTGAGCCCGGCGGTACCGAGGAAACGCGTCGAGTTCGACTGGCTGAACGTCGGGGCAAGCTGCGGCAGCTGGTTGAGCTGATCGCCGATCGACACCTGCCCCTGTTTGAAGAAGTCACCGCCTTGGACGGTGGTGATCGGATTGGGCGAGGTCAGGTTCGGGCTGGCGATGCGTGAACCGGTGACGATGATGTCATCGCCCGCGTCGGCGGCGGGCCGGCCGGCGGCGGCATTGGCGGTGTCGTCCTGGGTGACGGCGGTGTCGGTGCTGTCCTGCGACGGAACCGGCGTGGTCTGAGCAGCCGCCATGGTCGGCAGCATCGCAAGCGTGCCGAGCAAGGCCGTGGCGCTAAGCAGATGGCGCATATTTTCCCCTGTTTGCTATCTTGTTGGGGAAGAATTTGAAAGTGTGGGCCTGTCAGGATCGTAACAGGACGATGACAAACCCGACATAAACAGGTTACATTATGTCGGTGTTGTAACCGGGCAACAGAGGCCATCGACCCCGCGCAGATGTCGGTGAGGTCACCATGACGCGAGCGTGTGACATGTCGATGACAGAGGCGGCCGGCCTGGGCCTATGGTCCGCAATCGTGGATCGAAAGCGGACCGACAGGGCTGCCGCCCCGCTTCGCCCGCCCCGCCTAGACCGCCGTACCCAGCGCCCGGCCGATCGCGCCGGTGACGCCCATCGCGATCAGCCCCCAGAAGACGACGCGGAGCATCGCCGGGCCGATCCGCGCGCCGCCCACCCGCGCGCCGATCGCGCCGAGGATCGCCAGCATCACCAGCGCGCAGGACGACACCGCGATACCCGTGACGGCACGCGGCACGAACGTAGCGACGAGCATTGGCAGGATCGCGCCGGCAAAGAAAGCCGCCGCCGAGGACAGCGCCGCCTGGATCGGACGGGCGGCCAGTTCGTCGGAGATGCCGAGTTCGTCGCGCCGGTGCGCGCCGAGCGCATCATGCGCCATCATCTGTGTCGCCACCTCGAACGCGACATCGGGGGTGACGCCGCGCCCCTCGTAGATCGCGGCGAGTTCGGCACGCTCCTGCTCGGGTGCGCGGGCGAGTTCGAGCCGCTCGCGGGCGAGATCGGCCTGTTCGGTATCGGCCTGCGAGCTGACCGAGACATATTCGCCCGCCGCCATCGACAGCGCGCCGCCGACCAGAGCGGCGGTGCCGGCGAGCAGCACGCCGCCATGCGTCGCACCCGGCGCGGCGGCGACGCCGACCAGCAGGCTCGATACCGAGATGATGCCGTCATTGGCCCCCAGCACCGCCGCCCGTAGCCAGCCGGTGCGATGGACCAGATGATGTTCGGCGACCGGCTCGGACATCGCATTCCCCTTCAAGGCGTTAGTCGCCCGTGCCGGCGCCTTTGTCGAGCCCGCTCAGCCGCCGGCGCCGGGCATCATGATCGGGCGGCCCGCGTTGAGATCGGCGCCCGTGTTGGGATCGGTCGGGGTCGGCTGGATCATCGCGCGCATCTGCCACTGATATTTGTCGATGGCATGCTGCACCTCCTGCAACAGATTGGAGGTGGTCGGGTCCTTGTCCTCGGTCGCCTTGATGCCCTGGCCGATCTCGGTGCTGGTGGTGAGGTAATAGCGCGCGAACCAGCCGATCACCTGGGCGTCGTCGGTGAAGCCACCGGGATATTCGGGAATGCGGCTGGTGCGGACGATGGTATTGGCGCGCCCGTCCGACGAAGCGCCGATCGCGAGCAGCCGTTCGGCGACCTCGTCGGCATATTTGCCGACGCCCTCATAATGATCCTGAAGCAGTTCGTGCAGCGGATAGTAAAGCGTGCCCGAGACGTTCCAATGCGCTTGCTTGGTCTGGAGCTGAAGCTGCTGAAGCTCGGTCAGCGTCTGTTGCAGCGCCTGGATCGAGGCACGCTGGTCGGCGCCCTGCGGGCCGCCGTGCGGCCGGTCGCTGAGGCTGTTGGTCGGAAAGCCGCCTGTCGCACCCTGCTGGGCGATGGCAGGGCTGGCGATCGCGGTGGCGAACAGTGTCGCGGCGAGGAGGGTATAGCGCATCGTCGTCCTTTCGTTGTCCGCCCGGGTCGCCGGGCGCAGCGGGGTTGATGCGGATCAAACGGACGTCGCGCGGCGCGGTTGTCTAAATTCGTGTTCAGTCTCGACGCAGCGGCATGACCAGCAGCACGGCGCTGCCCTGTTCGGCGAAACGCAGGCTCAGCCCGTGCATGTCGGCGATCGCCTTGACCAGGCTGAGCCCCAGCCCCGCGCCCTGGCAATCGTGCCGGCCCCGGTAGAAGCGCTGGGTCACCAAGTCGCGCTCCGCGGCGGGAATCCCCGCCCCCTCGTCGGCGACGCTGACGGTGATCGCGGCGGCGCTGCGCTCGACCGTCAGCGTGACGCGGCCGCCGGCGGGACCGAATTTGATCGCATTGTCGAGCAGGTTGGACAGCGCCTCGATCAACAGGCTGGCATCGCCCTCGATCGGCGCGGCCGTGTCGATCCGGCAGACGAGGTCGATGCCGCGATCCTCCGCGGTCGGCCGATAGAGGTCACAGGCATCGGCGGCGACGCGGGCGAGATCGACCGGCGCGAAGCGGCTGCGGCGGGCATGATCCTCCAGCTCGCGGATGCGCAGCAGCGCGGCGACGATGCCGAGCAGCTGGTCGATCTCGGTCAGCGCCGCCTCGGCGACCGTCTGGAAATCCGCCGGCGCGCGCGCCTCGCGCATGCCGCGTTCGACGCGCGCCCGCAGCCGGGTGAGCGGCGTGCGCAATTGATGCGCGATATCGTCGCCGACGCCGCGCACGTCGGCGACCAGCACCTGCAAGCGATCGAGCATCGCATTGATATGCTCGGCGAGCAGGCCGAAGCTGTCGGGGCGGCGCTCCACCGGCAAACGTTCGTGGAGGCCGCCCGCGACGATCCGCGCGGTCAGCGCGCGCACGGTATCGACCTGCCGCGCGGCGCGGCGTCCGGCGACGAGCCCGAAGCCGAGCGCCAGCACGAGCGCCGGCAGCAGACCGAGCAGCATCGCCCGCCCGGCAAGGTGCAGCGCCTCCTCGGCATCGTCGAGGTCGAAGCCGGTGAGCAGCCGCTCGCCACCCGGCAGCGGACAGACCGAAAGTCGGGCGACGTCGCTGGTCTTGCCGGGCAGCTCGGTCGGCGCCACCGCGGTGGTGACGATGCGCGCCCGGCCGGGCGGCAGATCGGGCAAACGCGCGACATTGCCGTCGATCAACCGGCCGGACGCGTCGAACAGGCCGAGGAAGCGTTCGCGATGGATGTCGCGGGTGAGCATCTCGCGCACCTCCTCGCGGCGTTCGGCGGCGGGGGTCTTTGCAAAGAAGCGGCAGTCGCCGGCGAGCGCCTGGTCGATCGCATGCGCGTGACTGGCGTTGACCAGCGCCCAGACGATCGCCGCGGTGACCAGCGACTGGACGACGAGCAGCGCGGCGATCGCCCCGCCCCAGCGCAGCGTCGCACGGGTGCGCGGATCAGCCCGCATGATCGAAGACATAGCCGCGGCCGCGCACGTTGCGGATCAGCTGCGGTTCGCCGGCGACATCGACCTTGCGGCGCAACCGGCCGATATGGACGTCGACGACGTTGCTGTTGGGTTCGAACGTATAACCCCAGACGTCCTGCAACAGCATCGATCGCGTGACGATCCGCCCCGGCCGGCGGACGAGATAGTCGAGCAGCTTCATCTCGCGCGGCAGCAGTTCGAGCGGGCGGCCGGCCCGCGTCGCGGTGCCGGCGAGCAGATCAAGATCGAGCGGCCCGACGATCAGCCGTGTGTCGCGCGTCTCGTTGGGGCGGCGCAGCAGCGCCTCGACGCGTGCGACCAGCTCGACCAGCGCGAACGGCTTGGGGAGATAATCGTCGCCGCCGGCGCGCAGCCCGCGGACGCGATCGTCGAGGCTGCCGAGCGCGCTCAGCACCAGCGCCGGGGTGCGGCAGCCGTCGCCGCGCAGCCGCGCGATCAGGTCGAGTCCCTCGCCGTCGGGCAATTGCCGGTCGACGATCAGCAGGTCGACGCCCGGTGCCTGCGCGCAGGCCAGCGCCGCCGCGATCGTCAGGTGATGGGTCAGCCGATGCCCTGCCGCGACGAGTTCGAGGGCGATCTCGTTGGCGGTGCCCGCGTCGTCCTCGATGAGCAGGATATGCGCCACCGCTTCTGATCGCCCGCGCGCCGCATCTGCGTCAAATGAAATGCAATTCAGAGTTTGAGCGCGGTGGCGGCGGGCAGTTCGGCGGCGAGCGCGTCGATCGCAAGCCGCAGCCGCAGCGGCAGGCGCGGTGCCTGCGGCCATAAGGCATGGCTGGTGAAGCTGTGCGCCGGCAGCGCGTCCAGCACCGTCGCCAGTCGCCCCGCGGCGACATCGTCGCGGATCAGCCAGCAGGGCAGCCAGGCGAGGCCGTGGCCGGCGACCGCGGCGTCGCGGATCGTGCCGAGATCGTCGAAGCGCATCCGGCTCGGCGGCACGATCTCGCGCGGCGCGGCGCCCGGCTGCGGGAACAGCCACGACCGGATCCGCCCCGGCCGGCCGTAGAGCATTGCGCGGTGCCGGGCGAGGTCGTCGAGCGTCGCCGGCCTGCCCGCCTCCGCGAAATAGCCGGGAGCGGCACAGACGCGCATATGCTGCGTCGCCACGCGCCGCCCGGCGAGCCCCGGCCAGTCGCGCAACGGGCCGTTGCGGAGGACGAGGTCGAAGCCGTCCTCGATCACGTCGACGAGCCGGTCGTTGAAATTGCAGTCGATCTCCAGCCGCGGGTGCGCCTCCACCAGCCGGATCAGGATCGGGGCGACGCATTGCCGCCCGAACAAGACCGGCATCGATACGCGCAGCCGCCCCGCCACCTCGCAGCGCTCCGACTGCAATGCCGCGGTCGCCGCCTTGAGCTCGTCGAGCGCGCGGCGGCAATGATCGAAGAACGCCTGCCCGTCCTCGGTCAGCGTCAGCCGCCGCGTGGTCCGGTGGAACAGCCGCACGCCGAGCCGCCGTTCGAGCCGGGCGACCGACCGGCCGATCGCCGACCGGGTGAGGTTGAGCGTCGCCGCGGCGGCGCTGAACCCGCCCGCTTCGACCGCGGCGACGAACACCGGCACCTCCGCCAACACATCTGCCCGCTTCATTGTCGCGTCCCATGCACCAAAGCCGGTCCCGACTATCGCCACCGGGGCGTGACGATCAACGCTAGATCGGCCCGGTCTGGACGAAAGGAGACGCATGATGACGATGACGCGTTGGGAGATGACCGACTATGGCCGCGCCAATCTGCGGCTGGCGCGCGTGCCGCGGCCCGAGCCGCGCGCGGGTGAGGTACTGGTCAAGGTCGCGGCGGTGGCGCTCAACTATCGCGACAAATTGGTGATCGACAACGGATTGGGGACGCACTTGCCGTTCCCGTTCACGCCGGGGTCCGATCTTGCCGGCACGGTGGTCGCGACCGGCGCGGGGGCGACGCGCTTCGCTGTCGGCGAGCGGGTGATATCGGTCTTCTTCCCCGGCTGGATCGACGGCAGCTATGCGGGCAGCGCCGCGAACCCGCCGGGCGCTGCGCTCGGCGGCAATTACCCCGGTGTGCTCGCTGAATATGTCGCCATGCCCGAAGACTGGTTCGTCGCCGCGCCGCACAGCCTCGATCCCGTCGCGGCGAGTACGCTGACCTGCGCCGGACTGACCGCATGGTTCGCCCTGGTCGAACAGGGTCGCCTCAAGGCGGGGGCGAGCGTCTTGGTCCAGGGGACCGGCGGCGTCGCGCTGTTCGGCCTGCAGATCGCCAAGGCGCATGGCGCGACCGTCTTCGTCACGTCGGGCGATGCGGCGAAGCGCGAACGGGCCGCGGCGCTCGGCGCGGATCATGCGATCGCCCGCGACGGCTGGGTCGAGACGGTGCATCGCCTCACCGCGGATCGCGGCGTCGACCATATCCTCGACATCGTCGGCGGCGCGCATCTGGCGCGGTCGCTCGAGGCGGTGGCGGTGCAGGGACGGATTGCGCTGATCGGGGTGATCGACGGCGTCGAGCTGGCCGGCGCAGCGCGGCATCTGATGCTCAAGAACGCGGTCGTGCAGGGCATCCGCGTCGGCCACCGGCGCGCGCTCGACGATCTGGTACGCGCGATCGACGCCAATGCCATCCAGCCGGTGATCGACCGCCGCTATGCCTTCGACGCGCTGCCGGCTGCGCTCGACCATCTCGATCGCGGCGCGTTCGGGAAGATCGTGGTGACGCTCGACTGACCGGACCGGCGGCCGCATCGTTGGACGCGGCGCAGGCTGGTCGCTCGCCCGGCTGCCACGCCGGTGTGGCGGCTGCGGAGCGCCGGTCCCGTTCGCGGCCGCCCTCCCCTCAAAACTCTAGCGGTGCCGCCTGCCCGGGGCAAATGGCCGCGGCGCAGCCAAGCACTGCTGCGAAGAGCCGCGTGAACCGGATCTGGCATCGTGCCAGGCATGACCAGCTTCGCCCGGGGGCATCGCAGGTCGAATTGGGATTGCGCCTTATCGTATACGGTATCAAACCATTTTAGAAGGACGTAACCGCAACGGGAGGCGATGTCGGGCATGAGGCGCTGCGCGTTGATCAGAGAAAGCACGGCTGCGCCCTCCGCCGGCTGGTTGCCGCACCAGACGCGTCACGCCGCACAACCGCTTTCCCGCCCGGATCACGGCATCACCGCCGGCCGATGCGCCACCGGTGCCGTTGGATCTCGCCACGGCGGTCGAGGCGAACCGACGCTGGCCGCCGGCGCTCGCGGCGGCGTGAGCCGGTGTCTCGCCGCCGCTTCGCTCGCGGTGCTGCCTGCCGCGCTGCTCGCCGACGAGGGACGCCCGGTCATGGCGTCCGGCAACCCGATCCTCGCCGACGGGCGTTATTATTCGACCGACCCCGCGCCGTTCGTCGATGGCGACACCTTGTGGATCCTTGCCGGCCGTGACGAGGCGCCGACCAACGTCAACGACTTCATTATGAACGAGTGGCAATTGCTGTCGACCAGTGATCCGGCCTCCGGGCGCTGGCGGCACTATCCGGCGATCGCGCGGCCGGAGACGGTATTCGCCTGGGCGGAGCCGGGCCGTGCCTATGCCGGACAGATCGTCAAAGGCTTCGACGGGCGATATTATATGTACGCTCCGGTGCTTGAGCGGAACAGCGATGCGCGCGACCGGTTCGCGATCGGGGTCGCGGTCGCCGACCGGATCACCGGGCCGTGGCGGGACGCGCATCCCGCCGGCCCCATCGTGTCGCAGCGCGTGCCGGTGCGCAACGCCATCCAGAATATCGATCCGACCGTGCTGATCGACGACGACGGGCGGGTCTATCTCTATTGGGGGACGTTCGGGCAGCTGCGCGGCATGGAGCTAGCGCGCGACATGCTGACGCCGAAGGGCGCACCGATCGCCGTCCCCTCTCTCACCGGCTTCTTCGAAGCGCCGTGGCTGATGAAGCGGCGCGGCACCTACTACATGCTCTACGCCGCCAACACTGCCGGGCCGGACTCGCCCTGCACGCCCGCCATCTATCACGCCTGCACCGCTTACGGATCGGCGCCGTCGCCGCTGGGGCCATGGACCTATCGCGGCACGGTGCTGCGCCCGGTCAGCTCGACGACCAGCCATTCGGGGGCGGTCGCGTTCAAGGGCCACTGGTATCTCGCCTATCACACCGCGGATGCGGTGGGCGGCGGCCATTTCCGCCGCAGCGTCGCGATCGACCGGATGGCGTGGGACGACAGCGTCACCCCGGCCGCGATCCGGCCCGTCATCCCGACCCGCCGCCGGCAGCCGCCCGCCGCGCCGACGCGCAACATCGCCAGCGCTGCCTATGCCACCGCCTCCAACGAGCCGGTGCCGGTGCAATATTGGATCAAGTCGCTCAACGACGGCGTGGTCAAGGACGCACCGCTGCCGCCCGATCTGTGGGGCAGCTGGTCGCCGAACAATCCGCCCCGGCAGTGGATCGAGTACCGCTGGCCGCAGCCGGTGACCTTGGACGGCAGCCGTATCCGGTTCTGGGCGGATCATCCCGCCGGTGCCGATGAAGGCGTCGCGCCGCCACGCGGGTGGCATCTCGAATATTTGCACGATGGCTGGAAGCCGGTGTCCGGCGCCAGCGGCTATGGCACCGATCCGGACGCCTGGCAGGCGGTCCGCTTTCCACCGATCACGACACGCTGTCTGCGCGCCCTCTTCGACGCCTCGGGTCGATCCGGCCGATACGCCGGGGTCGCGGTGCAGGAATGGGAAGCGCTCGCCCCGAGCGCCGCCGTGCCGTCGCGCACGAAGCCGCTAATTGTCCCGGGTTGCACGCGGTCCGACGGGTGAATGCAGGACCGGACGGTCGGAGAAGTTCTGCGACGGTCCGGACCGGAGATCTGGCTGGGGCGGCAGGATTCGAACCTGCGGATGGCGGCACCAAAAGCCGCTGCCTTACCACTTGGCGACGCCCCAACGAGGAGGCGGCCTTATAGCGGGGCCGGCGGGGTTGGGAAGCCCCGCCGGCCGGCTATTTCGCCGCCGCGGCGACAATCAGCCGAGCCGGTCGAGCCAGCCGTGCGGGTCGGCGGCGCGGCCGCGCTGGATCGCCGACAGGGCGTCGAGCATCCGCTGGGTCAGCTGGCCGGTGCCACCGCTGCCGATGGTGAAGCGGCCGGCGGGTTCGGCCACCTCGCCGATCGGCGTCACCACCGCCGCGGTGCCGCAGGCGAAGGCCTCGGTCAGCCGGCCGCTCGCCGCATCGGCGCGCCACTGGTCGATGCCGTATTTCTCCTCGCGCACCGTGATCCCCTGATCGCGCGCGATGCGGATGATCGAATCGCGCGTGATGCCGGGGAGGATCGTGCCGGTCAGCGGCGGGGTCACCATCGTGCCGTCGTCGAAGACGAAGAAGACGTTCATGCCGCCCAGTTCTTCGACCCAGCGGCGCTCGACCGCATCGAGGAAGACGACCTGGTCGCAGCCCTGGCGGATCGCCTCCGACTGGGCGAGCAGGCTGGCGGCGTAATTGCCGCCGCATTTGGCCTCGCCGGTGCCGCCGGGCGCGGCGCGGGTGTAATCCTGGCTGACCCAGATCGACACCGCGCGCGCGCCGCCCTTCCAATAGGCGCCGACCGAGGAGGCGATCACCATATAAAGATATTCGGACGACGGCTTGACGCCGAGGAACGCCTCGCTCGCGAACATGAACGGGCGCAGATACAGCGCCCCGCCCTCGATCTGCGGGAACCAGTCGCGCTCGGTCTGCACCAGCTGGCGGCAGGATTGCAGGAACAGCGCCTCGGGCAGTTCGGGCATGGCGAGGCGGCGGGCGCTGTTGTTGAAGCGGCGCGCATTCGCCTCCGGCCGGAAGAGCGCCATGCCGCCATCGTCGAGCCGATAGGCCTTGAGGCCTTCGAAAATCTCCTGCGCATAATGGAGCACCGCGGTCGACGGATCGACGGTGACCGGCGCGCGCGCGGTGATCGTCGCATCGTGCCAGCCTTCGCCTTCCGCATAGCGGATCACCGCCATATGATCGGTGAAGACGCGCCCGAAGCCGGGATCGACGAGGCGCGCGGCGCGCTCGTTGGCGGCGACCGGGGTCGCGCTGCGATCGAAGCGGAAGGTCGGCGCGGCGGCCGGCGAAACGAGGGTCATCGATTTCTCTCAGGCATCAGGGGTTGCGAAGGCCTACGGGCGGGGGCTAGACCGGTCAACATGGCTGCCACAGCTCCCACCGCTTCCGCCCAATTTCTCCGCGAGCCCGAACTGCGTCGCGGCATGGAATTGCTGTATTTTGGCCATAGCCATCTCACCCGCTCCGTCGATCAGGGGCTCGCCGCCCAGGGTCTGGGCCGCGCGCATCATCGTGCACTGTATTTCATCGCGCGCAAACCGGACCTGACGGTCAGCGAATTGCTCGGGCTGCTCGCGATCACCAAACAGTCGCTGGGTCGCGTACTCAACGAATTGACCGATCGCAAGTTGGTCGAAACCCGACCGGGCGAGCGCGACCGGCGCCAGCGGCTGCTGCGGCTGACCGAAGAGGGCACGCGGATGGAAAGCGAGCTGTTCGAGGCGGTGCGCGTCAAGATGTCGCAGGCCTATCAGATCGCCGGACAGGATGCGGTGTCGGGCTATTGGGCGGTGCTGGAGGGCATGATCCCCGACGGCGACCGGCCGCTGATCGAAGCGCTGCGCAGCTAGGCGCGCCGCGCCGCCGCCGCCATCTCGCGATTGCGCGCCGCCGCCGCGGCGAGCGTCTCGCGCAGCAGCGGCGCAAGGCCATCGGCGCGATCGAGCACGTCCAGCCCCTGCCGCGTCGATCCGCCGGGACTGGCGACACGGTCGGCGAGCACCGCGGGGCCGACATCCGCCTGCGCCGCCATCTCCGCCGCGCCGCGGATCGTCGCCAGCGCCAGCCGCGCCGCCTGATCCTGCGGCAGCCCGAGCGACGCACCGGCGGCGGCAAGCGCGTCGGCGAAGCGGAACAGGAAGGCGGGGCCGCAGCCGGCGAGCGCGGTGACATCGTCGAACTGCGCCTCGTCGGCGATCCATTCGACCAGACCGAGCGGCGCCATCAGCGCGGCGACCTCGTCACGCGCAGCGGTCCCGGCATCGGCGGCATGGAGCGCGACCACCCCCGCGCCGATCGCGACGGGCAGATTGGGCATCGCCCGCACCACCGTCGCCGCCGGGCAGAGCGGCGCCAGCGTCGCCACCTCGACCCCCGCCAGGATCGAGACGAGCAGACGTGGCCTGTGCCCGGCGAGCGGCCCGTCGCGCAAGGATGCAAGCTGCTGCGGCTTAAGCGCGAGCAGGATCAGGTCATAATCCCCCTCGCACACGTCCGGGATCGCCCGCAGCACGCGCACGCCGTCCGGCATCGGACGGCCGCTCGGACTGACGACGGCGACCTCCGCGGGCGACAGGCCGGTGGCGAGCCAGCGGCGCAGCATCGCGCCGCCCATATGGCCGGCGCCGACCATCAGCAGGCGTGTCACGCCTCGCCCTGCGTCTCGATCAGCGCGGCGGCGAGCGCCTCCTTGGGCGTCTTGCCGCCCCACAGCACGAACTGGAACACGGGGTAGAAGCGCTCGCACTCCTCGATCGCCGATTCGACGAGCAATTCGGTGGCGCCGAGCGACATCGTCCCCTCCTCCTCGCCGTCGATCATCGCGGCATGGCGGTAGAGCAGCACGCCCGACGACGACCACAGTTCGAAATGGCCGATCCACAGCTGTTCGTTGACGAGGCCGATCGCTTCATACACCGCGCCGCGCCGGTCATCGGTGACCTTGATGTCCGGAAATGCGAGGAATTGCAGCACGCTGTCATCCTCGCGCCAGAGTGCGCGCAATTCGTAGCTGGTCCAGCTGCCCTTGACCGTGGCGACGATCTCATCATCGTGACGCTCATGGTCCCAGCCATGCGCGGCATAATAGGCCTCGAGCATGTCGATCGGGGCATCGGGTTCGGATTCGTGTTCAGCGTGGTCGAGCATCGTTACGCCTCTATCGCACGACAAGGCTGCCGAGGCAAAAACGCCCAGGCAACCCCTTAGTGGACAACACTGTCGATAAAGCTGTGGAAAACGTCGCTCAGGCCGTGGGAAGCGGGTCCGCCGAGGGGGTAGCGGCGGCACCGAGCTTCGCCTCGAGCGCGTTGAGCCGCGCGCGCAGCGCGTCATTCTCGTCGCGGGCGGCGACCGCCATCGCCTTGACCACCTCGAATTCGTCGCGGCTGACGAAGTCGAGCCCGCCGATCCACTCGCGCGCCCGCGCCCGCGCCCCCGATTCGGCCTCGCGGCCGACGCCGGCGAGCGTGCCGGCGGCACCGTTCATCAGCTTAACGAGATCATCGAACAGGCGATTGTCGGATTGCATTGGATTGGGTCCCGGTCAGCGTAACGTGTCACAGCATCTGGGACGTATGCGCCGCCGGCACAAGGGTTTCGGCATCGGGGTTGAGCTGGCCGATGCGCCAGGTGAGCACACCGGCGAAGCTGATCCAGACGAGATAGGGCACCATCAGCCAAGCGGCGACCGGCCGGATCCGCCCGAACAGCACGGTGGTGATCGTCGCGACGACGAGGATGGCGATGATGACGAACAGTGCCGCTCCGACCTGATGCATGCCGAAGAACAGGGGCGTCCAGGCGAGATTGAGCACGAACTGCACCGCGAAGGCGGCGAGCGCCGCGCCGCGCCCGCGTGCGCCCCTGGCGTGGAGGATCATCGCCACCGCCAGTCCGAGCAGCACGTAAAGCGAGCTCCAGGCGACCGGGAAGACCCAGCCCGGCGGAGTCAGTGCCGGCTTCTGCAAGGCGACATACCAATTGTTGTCGGCACCGGCGGGCACCGCACGGCCCGAGGCGAAACCGAGCAACAGGATCAACGGAACGGTAAAGACGGCCCAGCGCAGGAACGACACCCGCAACTGCCCTTTGGATGCGATACCGCCCACCCGATGCTCCCTAACAATCTGCGCCCCTGCTTTGCCGCGGCGCGCAGCCTTCGTAAAGCACCCGTATCGGTGATCGTTCCCATTGTAGATCAATCACGTATTGCGGCGACCAAATATTCCACATTGCCTTCGGGGCCGGTGATCGGACTCTCGGTGACCCCGGCCACCGACCAGCCCGAAACGCTAAGCCAGTCGACCACCGCCGCGCAGACACGCGCGCGTATCGCGGGATCGCGCACGACGCCGCCCTTGCCGACTTCGTCGCGCCCCGCCTCGAACTGCGGCTTGATCAGCGCCAGCAGCCGCGCGGCGGGCGCCGCGAATGTCATCGGCCGCTCCAACACTTTGGCAAGACCGATGAAACTCGCGTCGCAGACGATCAGGCCGATCGCCTCTGGGATATGCGCGGGGGTGAGGATGCGCGCGCTGGTCTGTTCGTGGACGATGACGCGCGGGTCCTGCCTGAGCTTCCACGCCAGCTGGTTGGTGCCGCTGTCGACCGCATACACGCGCGCCGCGCCGCGATGGAGCAGCACGTCGGTAAAGCCGCCGGTGGACGACCCGACGTCGATCGCCACCGCGCCGGTAACGTCCCAGCCAAAATGGTCCAAGCCATGCGCGAGCTTGATGCCGCCGCGCGACACCCAGGGATGATCGCGCCCACGCACGTCGAGCGTCACGTCGTCGGCGAGCGCCTGCCCCGGCTTGTCGATCTTGCGCGTCCCCGCGAAGACCAGCCCGGCCATGATCAGCGCCTGCGCGCGCGTCTTCGATTCGGCGAGGCCACGATTGACAAGCATCTGGTCCGCACGCGTCTTTGCCATGCCCTCCCCTAGCGCCGAAGCGCCGCGATCGTCACCCCGTTTGACGGCACCCTCGCCCCGCCGCCTGCCACCATCGGCTGGGCGCATCGCTTATTGCCTATCGGAACGGTAGGATTAAGCTCGGCGTTGGGGATGAGGTGGTGCGCGACGGCTCCGGCCGCTGCCCGCCACCCGCCCGTAACGGAGGGAGATGCAGCCATGACCGGATTTTCCAGTTTCGACAGCGCGCAGCCGACCATCCTGACCGTACCCGGCCTCGGCGGCTCGGGCCCGTCGCATTGGCAGACCTTGTGGGAGGATTCGCGCCCCGATACGATGCGCGTCGAGCTCGGCATGTGGAACACGCCGCATCGCAATGCCTGGGTGACCAAGCTTGACCAGGCGATCGCGCGCGCCGAGGCGCCGGTGATCCTCGCCGCGCACAGCCTCGGCTGCCTGGCGGTCGCCTGGTGGGCGGAGCTCAGCCCGCAGCCTTATGGCTGGCCGGTGGCCGGCGCGCTGCTCGTCGCCCCCGCCGACGTCGACCGACCGGGCGCACCGGAGGAATTGCGCGGCTTCGCGCCGACGCCGAAGACGCCCTTGCCCTTCCCCTCGATCCTCGTCGCATCGAGCGACGATCCGTGGATCGGCATCGATCGGGCGCACAGCCTTGCCGCACAATGGGGCAGCCATTTCGTCGATGCCGGGCCGCAGGGCCATCTCAACGCCGCCAGCGGCATCGGCTGGTGGGCGGAAGGGCAGGAACTGCTCAACCGCGTTATCACCGCGGGCAGCGACGGCCGCGGCCACGCCCGCCCGCCGGGCGACGCGCGCTCGATCCTCGCGATCAACGCAACGGACGCGGCACAGGCGCATTACCTGCACCGCTGATGCGGCTCAGACGGGCGCGAACGGATCGAGGATCCGCACCCGCCCGTCGATGACGAGGCCGTGGTGCATGTCCTCCGAATAGAGCGTGTCGCAGCCGCCGATCACCGCGGCGGCGGCGATCATGCCATCGTAGACGGACAGCGTGTAGCGGTCGGCGAGGCGTAGGCCGAGGTGGTGGAGGTCGACGATGAGAGTGATGATGGCCGGGCAACGCACGATGACGTCTCGAACCGCTCGTCTGACATCGTCCCAAGCCCAACGATGCTTGCGGCGAAGAACGTTGGCCAATTCGTTCAGCGATTGTGTGCTGATGACGCCACCGTCTTCCACAAGCTTGAAGGCCGTGGCGCTCCGCGGATCAACTCCGAACGCATAGGCAAGGATATTGGAGTCGGGGAACGCCCGCATTAGCGTGCGTTGGCTTCCTCGCGGTCGAACTTGTAATCCGCGGGGAAGGGTCGCGCTAGCCGCTTCATGTCCTCCAAAGCCCGTTCCCGCTGTTCCTCGCTCACAGGGATGACGACCACCCCAGACCGCACGAATTGCACGTCATCGCCGTCATGCAGGCCGAGCGAGGCAACCACCTCGTCGGGGACCTTCACGACATAGCCGTCCGATGTCTTCGTCAGCTTCATGAGGCCATGATAGCAGCTCAGACCGGCGGCGGCGACTCACCGCGCGCCTGCTGCTCACGCGCCTTCGCGGTCGCCGCCTTCATCATCCGCCACAACCGGACGTTGAGCCCGATCAGCATCACCAGCGCGAGGCCGGTGATGACGACGACCGCGGTCCAGCCCTTCACGCGCGCGCGCCCGCCGGCACCTCGGCGCTGTTGTGGCGGAGCGTCTTTAGGACCGTCTGGACGATATGATCGGCGTCGAGACCCGCCTCGGCATATTGCTTCTCGGGCTTGTCCTGATCCTGGAAGACATCGGGCAGCCGCATCGTGCGCAGCTTGAGCCCGCCGTCGATCAGCCCTTCGTCGCTCGCCAGCGTCAGCACATGCGCGCCGAAACCGCCGACCGCATTCTCCTCGATCGTCACCGCGACCTCATGCGTGGTGAGCAGGCGACGGATCAGCGCCTCGTCGAGCGGCTTGGCGAAGCGCAGATCGGCGACGGTGGTCGACAGGCCCTTGGCCTCGAGCACCTCGGCCGCCTTGAGCGCCTCCTCCAGCCGCGTGCCGAGCGACAGGATCGCGACGGTCTTGCCCTCGCGGACGACGCGGCCCTTGCCGATCTCGAGCCGTTCGGGGACGGCGGGCAGGTCGATGCCGACGCCATTGCCCCGCGGATAGCGCAAGGCGATCGGACCGCTGTCGTGCAGCGCCGCGGTATGCGTCATATGGACGAGCTCGGCCTCGTCCGCCGCCGCCATCACGACGAAATTGGGCAGCGTCGCCAGATAGGTGACGTCGAAGCTGCCGGCATGCGTCGCGCCGTCTGCGCCGACCAGCCCGGCGCGGTCGATCGCGAAACGCACCGGCAGGTTCTGGATCGCCACGTCATGGACGACCTGGTCATAGGCGCGTTGCAGAAAGGTCGAGTAGATCGCGCAGAACGGCCGCATCCCCTGTGCGGCGAGTCCCGCCGCAAAGGTGACCGCATGCTGTTCGGCGATGCCGACGTCGAAGGCGCGGTCCGGGAAGGCCTTGGCGAAACGGTCGACGCCGGTGCCCGACGGCATCGCCGCGGTGATCGCGACGATCGTCGGATCGCGCTCGCCTTCCCTGACCAGGGCGTCGCCGAAGACGTTCTGATATTGCGGCGGACCCGGCGGCGCCTTGGCCTGCGCGCCGGTGATCACGTCGAACTTCTGCACGCCGTGATATTTGTCCGCCGCCGCCTCGGCCGGGGCATAGCCCTTGCCCTTCTTGGTGACGACATGGACGAGGATCGGCCCCTCCTCGGCGTCGCGGACATTCTCCAGCACCGGGATGAGATGGTCGAGATTATGGCCGTCGATCGGGCCGACGTAATAGAAGCCCAGCTCCTCGAACAAGGTGCCGCCCATCGTCATGCCGCGGGCGAATTCGTCGGTCTTGCGCGCGGCGGCGTGGATCGGCCGCGGCAGGCGGCGCGCGAACTTCTTGAAGATGTCGCGGATGCCGAGGAACTCGCGGCTCGACACGATGCGCGACAGATAGGCGGACAACCCACCGACCGGCGGCGCGATCGACATGTCATTGTCGTTGAGGATGACGACGAGCCGGTTGCCGGCCTGTTCGGCGTTGTTCATCGCCTCATAGGCCATGCCCGCCGACATCGATCCGTCGCCGATCACCGCGATTCCGCGGCCCGGCGTGTCGGCCAGCTTGTTGGCGACGGCAAAGCCCAGCGCCGCCGAGATCGAGGTCGAGCTGTGCGCCGCGCCGAACGGATCATATTCGCTCTCGCTGCGCTTGGTGAAGCCGCTGAGCCCGCCGCCCTGGCGCAGGGTGCGGATGCGATCCCGCCGCCCGGTGAGGATCTTGTGCGGATAGCATTGGTGGCCGACGTCCCACACCAGCCGGTCGCGCGGCGTGTCGAAGACATAATGGATCGCCGTCGTCAGCTCGACGACGCCGAGCCCCGAGCCGAGATGGCCGCCGGTGGTGCCGACCGCCGATATCGTCTCCTGCCGCAGCTCGTCGGCGAGCTGCCGCAATTGCTCCGGTGCGAGTTTTCGTAGCTCTTCCGGGGTGTTGACGGTGTCGAGCAGCGGCGTTTCGGGAAGTTCGGCCATCACCTTCGTCTACGCGCTTGCATCAAAGGTGTCGATTGGTGACCGATGTAACGATCACGCGCAGTCGGCGCAGCGGCCGCGCACCTCGATGACGGGACGAATCGGTGCAAAACCAACGGCTTGCGCCGCGTTACGGACGCCGCGCGTGACCGAATCGTCGTCGAGGTGCACGGTTTGCCCACAGGAATCGCACACCAAAAAGATACAGTCGTGCAGGCAATCGGGATGCGCGTTGGCGACGTAAGCATTCGAACTCTCGACCTTTCTTGCCAGATTGGTGGCGACGAAGACGTCGAGGATACGGTAGATGCTGTTGGCGGCGACACGCCGGCCCTCGCTCTTCGACATCGCCTCGGCGATGTCATAGGCACTGGCGGGCTTGGTGAAGCCGGTGAGCGCGGCGAAGACGTTGGCGCGCATCTGCGTCCATTGTTCGCCGGATTTCTCGAGCGTCGCCCGCGCCGCGGCGGTGAGATCGGCGCCTTGCGGCTCGTGATGATCGTGATGCGCGGAAGCTGCCATCCCCGCGATTTAGGAGCCGTCAGGGGCGATCACAAGCCGGGTCAATGTGCCGCCCGCCGGTTCAGATCGTGACCGAAGGCGAGCAGGCCGACGCCGATCACCGTCCACAGCGTCTCGGCGCCGCCGCCGTCGTGCGGCAGGGTCATCGCGCCGGCCATGATGCCGAGCCCGAACGCGCCCATCGACGCGGGCATGACATAGCCGTGATCGAGGATACCGCGACCGAGTGCGATCGCACCCAGCACGATCGCGATGCTCAGCCCGATCTCGTGGAAGATCGGATTGAGCAACAGTCCGCCCGCCGCCGACAGCATCGCGAGCAGCACCGCACTGGCGATGCAATGGACGACGCACAGTCCCGACAGTGCGATCGCGGCGCGATCGAGCCAGGCCCAGCCGAGGCGGCGTACAGGAGTCGAAGCGACCATTGCGGCGCCTATCTAGGCCGATCGCAGGCAGGTTACAATATCACATGTCCGCGCCAAGGCCGATTTCCTGCGCGACGTCGAGACCGCCGCGCGCGCCCTTTACCATAAGACAAACGGCTTTTTGCGAGACCGTTTTCGGGCTATCCGCACCAACCGATCGCCAGTCGTCGCTACGGCACCTGACACGTCCATGCCGGCCCGACACGGCCAGGCGCATGCGACGCCGGTGCCGCGTCGCACATAGGAATCAGCGCGCCGCCAGCGCCGGATTATCGTTGCCGGGACGCGCCAGCGCAGCCACCACCGCGGCGGGCGGCATCGTCGGACGCAGCTCGCGGACCGGCGGCGGCATCGCGGACGCGCCCGCCTGGCTCAGCCGGAAGCTGCCCGCGTCGCGCGCCAGCGCGTCCGCCTCCGCAGCGAGCGCACGGGCGGCGGCGGTCGCCTGCTCGACCATCGCGGCATTCTGCTGGGTGACGCCATCCATCTCGCCGACCGCGACATTGACCTGGTTGAGGCCGCGCGCCTGTTCGTCCGCCGATTGAGCGATCCCCGACACGAGGCCGCTGACCTCGCCGATGCGCGCGAAAATCGTCTCCAGCGCCTCGCCGGTCTCGGTGACGAGATCGACGCCGTCGTGGACCAGCGCTCCGGACGCGGTGACCCGGCTCTTGACGTCCTTGGCCGCCTCCGCCGAACGTTGCGCCAGCGCGCGGACCTCCTGCGCCACCACCGCAAAGCCACGCCCCGCATCGCCGGCGCGCGCCGCCTCGACCCCGGCATTGAGCGCGAGCAGGTTGGTCTGGAAGGCGATACCGTCGATCACCGAGATGATCTCGGATATCTCGTTGGACGAGCGTTCGATCTTCGCCATCGCCTCGATCGCTCGACGGACGACGTCGCTGGAATGTTCGGTCTGCTTGCGCACCGTCCGCACGATCGTGTCGGTGCGCGTCGCGCCCTGCGCCGCCTCGCCGACCGAGGCGGTGATCTGGTGGATCGCCGCCGCCGTCTGTTCGAGCGCCGCCGCCTGCTGTTCGGTGCGGATCGACAGATCGTCGGAGGAGGAGCGCAATTCGGTGGTCGACACCTTCACGCGCATCGCCGCATCGGCGACGCGGGTCAGCGCTTGCGTCAGCCGTTCGGTGGATCGATCGAAGGATCGCGCCAGCTCCCGATATTCCTCGGGCAGCCTGTCGCCGATCCGATAGCTGAGATTCCCGTCGCCGAGCTGGCCGAGCGCGGTCGCCAGCTCGCGTACGACGATCTCCTGCTTGCGCGCATTGGCGCGCTCCGCCTGCGCCGCGGCGCGGAACACCTCCACCGCCTGCACCATCGTGCCGATCTCGTCGCGGCGATCGCCGCCGGCGAGGGTCAGCTGGAGGTCACCGCCGGCCATCCGCTGCATCGCCAGAGCGGTTTCGCCGATCGGGCGCAACACCGCCCGCAACAGATACAGGATGCCGGCGATCGTCGCGGCGATCAGCAACAGCCCGATCAGCGTCAGCAGCGCGATCGCCCGGCCGAGCGTATAGGCATTATGCGCCATCAGGTCGCTTCTGACCTGGTTCGCCGCCGTCACCACCCGATCGATGGCATGGCGATGCCTGTCGTACAGGGCCGTCAGCCGCATATAGCTCTGCGACGCGGCCTGCCGATCGCCGCGGTGCAGGGCCGGCAGCATGACCTGATCGAGCTCGGTCCAGAATTGGTCGGCGGCGGCCGTTGCCTGTTGGAACGGGGCGCCGATCGCGGTCGTGCTGAGCTGCGATGCCTTCCACCGCGCGACGCTGACCCGGAAGTCGCGCTCCTTGCGCGCCAACACGGCTTCGTGGCGGGCGAGCGCGGCCGGGTTGCGTGCCAGCAACGTCGTCTCCAGAAAGGCTTCGACGATATAGGCGGGCGGCGGCAATACATCCGCATCCAGCTCACTGATCTCGTGATTGCGCGCCTGGATCGGACCGCCGACGCGGATCGTGTTGATCTCCACCCCGGCGACGATGCCGCACACGATCACCGAGACGATCGCAATCGTGCCGGCGATCTGGCATCTACGTTGAATATCCATGCCTTGCCCCCGCCGCGTTCGCGGCCTCTGCCGAAAACATCATCCCGACCGGTCCACCCGCGCAGCCGCGCCCGATCTTAATCTACTATAGAGGCGAACACCCCCCTCAGGGCGGCGGGGATGCGCCATCGTCGAGCGTGCCGAGAAAGGCGATGATCGCCGCGATCTCCACGTCGGTCAGCGGCGGCGTGTCACCGCGATGGCGGCCGAACGGCGCGTCGCTACGATCAATATTCGCCCGGTAGCGCCGCGGCAGATCGTCGGGGACGCCTTGCGGATAGATACGCTGCGGCGCGACGTCGCGCCAATTGTAGAAGTCGAGCACCTGCCGCAGGCTGCGATAGCGGCCGTTGTGGAAATAGACGCCGCGCCGCGCACTGTTGCGCAGCGTCGGCGTCAGGAACATGCCGCAATAATCCGTCTGCCTGGCGAGATCGGTACGGAGCGGCCCGCACAGCCCCAGGTCGACGAAATGCGGATCGCGATTGGCGGGCACCGCCGGATTGCGCGGCACCGCGAGCGCTTCATATTCGCTGTCGGTGAACAGCGGCGGCAGGCCGTCCGCCGTCGGCCGGCTGATATGGCAGGCCGCGCAATTGCCCTTGGCGGGATCGTTGAACAGCCGCAGCCCGCGCATCTCCTGGCGGCTGAGCCGCGTCTTGCCCTCCAGCCAACGGTCGTAGCGGCTGTCGAACCGGTGGAAGGCGGGGTCCTCGATCTGATAGCGCGACACCGCCGACATCGCCTCGGCGAAGAGCAGCGGCGGATTGCGGACGATCGCAGCGCCGAACAACGGCCGCAGCGCCTCGCCATAACCGGCGCGCAGCAGCTTGCTGACCACCGTCGCGGTATCGGAATTGGCCATCTCATTGGGATTGAGCAGCGGTCCGGCGGCCTGATCCATCAGCGTATCGGCACGCCCGTCCCAGAACAGCCCGCCATGCGGCACCATCGCGGGCCCGGCCGCCACGCTCGCCTGTTTGGCGGCGCGCGGTCCGGCCGGCGCCGGAGGCTGCGCCGCTGGATCGGGCGGCGGCGCATCGTCGTCGACTGCCGGGCCGATGCCGAACGGCTCCTGCCGGTAGAGATAGGCGAGCGACGGCGGCGGTCGCAGGCCCTGCGCCACCATCGTCATGCCGCCCGGCTGCAGCAGCTGGCCGTCGGGCGGGCCGAAGCTGCGCGCCGGGCTGTGGCACGAGGCACAGGACTGGCGGCCCGACGCCGACAGGCTGCGGTCGTAGAAGATGCGCCGACCGATCTGCGCGAGTAAGCTGAGCGGCTGCGCCGGCGGACGCAGCAGCGTCACCGGGTGCGGATTGAACCCGGTGACGTCCTGCAGCACGTCGCCGAACAGCGCCGGCGCCCGCTCGGGGTGCTGCACGAAGATACCGCCCGCGCCGACCAGCGATGCCAGCAACACCGTTGCGGCGAGCATGAGGGCGACGCGGCCGGTCCGGCGCAGCGACGCGGCGTCGCGCGTCATGATGGTCACATCGCCGGCGCGGCGGCGACCTTGGTGCCGGTGGTCGGATCGAGGAACAGCGGCGTCAGATGCGGCGCATTGGTGAAGTCGAACATATTGAGAATCTTGCCCGCATTGGCATCGTTCGACCCGCCACCGATCCGCGCGTCCTTGAGCCAATTATATTCGATGAAGCGCAGCACCGATGACTGGGTGATCGGCGTCGAGTCGACATAATTGACCCGCGACCAGGGCGAGATGACGAGGAAGGGAATGCGCGATCCCGGCCCGCAGCGGCCGTTGACCGGCTTGCCGGTCAGACCGACGCCCTGCACCGCGCCGAGCCCGTCGCACTTGCCGGGGGCGGTCATCTGATCGACCGTCGCGTCGAAGGACGAGGTGAGGATGTTGGGCGAGCGGTGATCGTACCAGCCGTCCGAATCGTCATAGAGGATCAGCACCGCGGTGCTCTTCCAGTCGGGCTGCTGCTGGAGGAAGTTGAGCGTGTTGACGAGGAAGGTCTGCTCGTCGAGCGGATTGGAATTGCCGGGATGGCCGTCGCCGATCGCCTGCGCCTTGAGGTAGCTGACCGAGGGGAAGTTGCCGGCCTTCACCGCGGCGATGAAGTCGTTCAAGTCATATTGGTGGTGGACCGGGGTGGCCGACCCGGCGGCATCGAGCGTCGGCTCGGTATGGCCGATCATCGCCACCGAACTCGGCCGCGTATGTTTGAGGTTGGCGGTCGAGGCGAAATACTGGAACCAGGCGTGGTGCGGCTTGTAGTCGACGACGCTGCGGCTGGTGATCGGCGAGGTCATCGAACGCCGGCAGCCGGTGGTCATGTCCGGATTATGGGCGGTCAGGTCGAATCCGCCCATGAAGCCGCCCCAGGTGATCCCCGCGGCGTTGAGCAGGTCGCCGATATTCTTGCCGGCAAGCGACACCGGCGTCCTGTCCTTGGTGCAGACGTCCCCCGCCGGCTCGGGATCGCCGATCACCGTCCAGCCGCCCTGACCGTCGGCGACCGTGCCGGTGCCTTGCGTCGCGCCGGCATTGGTACCCGCGACGACGTGCAGCGCCCCCGGCGTCGACGGGCCGAAGGTGTCGGTATAGGCATTGTCGCTCATCGCGAAATTCTGGGCGTAATTCCACAGGGCGGTGACGGTGTTGCCGTCGAAATAGGCCATCACCTGCGCGGCGGTGCCGAACGCCCCCGACCCCGGCTTATTCTGGTTGCTGCGCCCGGTATAGGCGACGAACGAGTCCATCCGGCCATTGTTGCTGGCCAGCTGTTCGGCGAGATAATTGTGGTTCTGGCTGGTCGTATCGGCCTGCGCGCGATCGATGCGGAACGGGTTCATCAGCTCCGGCGCGACGGACGTCTTGAGGTTCGCGGCGCTGGTCGTGTTGGGATTGTTGGTCAGCAGGGTGGTGTTCGCGAGATAGCCGTTGACCCACGGCGTCTCCGCGGCGGCGGTGAACACCGGCTGGCCGGCCGGATTGGCCGCCTGCGGATAGGTGCCGAAATAATGATCGAACGAGACGTTCTCCTGGAAGATGACGACGAGGTGCTTGATCGGCGTCGCGGTGGCGAGCGCATTCTGTTCGGAGACCGCGGGCGAGGCCGCGGCGGTCGGCGCGGGCGTGGCGCCGCCCGACCCGCCGGGCGTATCGGACGAGCAGGAGCTCAGCACCAGAGCCAAAGCGATCACCGCGCGCGATGCGCCACGCCACGTCGTCATCATCGTCCTCCACAAGCATTGCCCGTCGGCGCGCGTCATCCGACGCCGCCCCGCGGGCGCGTCGCAATGCTCATCCGACCTCGACCCCCCGGCCGATGGTGCCGCCCAGAGCAGCGGACGGTGACACGATGATGACGGGTGGGACGGGACTTGCCGCATCGCGGCCGATCGCTGGCGCAAGCTGCGCCAACTTCACCAACAACTTCCGGCAGGTAGACGATAACCTCCGGATCGCATCATTTTGTCGCGGCGGGGCCGAATGCAACGGTCGGGGGATGGTGCGGGCGGTCGGACTCGAACCGACATGTATTGCTACGGCAGATTTTGAGTCTGCTGCGTCTACCATTTCGCCACGCCCGCACACCGGCCGCGCGCCGACGCGACGCGTCGGTGGCAAGGTCGCGGCGGTAGCGGCATGACGGGCGGTTCGCAAGCTGCTTGACGCGGACTGATCCATGTCGTTGTGATCGATCAGGGTCCGTGGTTTCCTCGCCGCCTCTCTGGCCGGTGGGGTGACCGGAATGTCGGACCAACAGGACACGCTCGAGGCGCGCGTCGTCGCCGCGTTGCAGCGGGCGGATGCGGATCACGATGGCCTGATCGCGGCACTGCTCAGCCAATGCCTCGCGCTGATCCGCCAGCGGCGCCACGCCGCAGCCAGCGATCAGCCGCTCGGCGCGCGCCGCCTGTAGCTCAGCGCCTCGGCGACATGCGCCCGCGTCACCGTCGCCGATCCGGCGAGGTCGGCGATCGTGCGCGCGACGCGCAGCACCCGGCCATGGCCGCGCGCCGACAGCCGCATCGCCTCCGCCGCCTCGGTGAGCAGGGCGCGCCCGGCCGCATCGGGCGTCGCGACGCGGTCGAGCACCAGCCCGTCCGCCTCCGCATTGGTGCGGATCGCATCCGCGTCATAACGGCAGCGCTGGACCACGCGTGCCGCGGCGACGCGCGCGGCGACCTCGGCCGACCCTTCCGCCGCGGGTGGCAGGGCAAGGTCCGCCGCGCTGACCGCCGCCACCTCGACATGCAGATCGATCCGGTCGAGCAGCGGCCCCGACACCTTCGCCTGATAGTCCGCGGCGCAGCGCGGCGCGCGTGCGCAGGCCAGGCTGGCATCGCCGAGATGCCCGCAGCGGCACGGGTTCATCGCCGCGACGAGCTGGACGCGCGCCGGGAAGGTGACATGCGCATTCGCCCGCGCGACGCTGACCACGCCGGCCTCGAGCGGCTGGCGCAGCGAATCGAGCACCGCGCGCTGGAATTCGGGCAGTTCGTCGAGGAACAGCACGCCGAGATGCGCGAGACTGACCTCGCCCGGCCTGACGCGCAGCCCGCCGCCGGTCAGCGCCGCCATCGACGCGCTGTGATGCGGCGCACGGAACGGCCGCGCCCGCGTCAGCCGCCCCTGGCCGAGCGTCCCCGCCACCGACTGGACCATCGACACTTCGAGCGCCTCGGCGGCGTCGAGTGGTGGCAGGATGCCGGGCAGGCACGACGCCATCAGCGACTTGCCCGCGCCGGGCGGCCCGATCATCAGCAGATCGGATACCCCTACACTTTTGTGCTAACACGATAAAAAATTATCGGTTTTATATTTGTTTTCAATCGCTTGAGGGCGATTCGGGCTCGGCCTATCCTCCGTCTATTCCAATCGGAGACCTAGCATGAGCACCAAGATCGAAGTCCTGAACGTACCGGCCCGCGCCCACGACGATCCCGCGACCGGACGCGCCAAGTACTACTTCCAGAAGATCAAGGTTTCGTCGCTCGACCGCGATGGTGAGCAGGAGATCCAGACGCTCGACATCATCAGCAACCCGGATGCCGTTCTCGAGCCCGCCGACGACTACATCGTCGACCCGAGGTACGCCCGCGTGAACTCGTACAAGGACGAGAAGAACCGCGATCGTCGCTACATTTCGCTCGGCTTCAGCTCGCGCCTCATCCGCATCGGCGACTTCATCGCGCGCGAGACCAAGGCCTTGAAGGCCGACAAGGTCGCCTGACCGTGGACGTCGACTTCGCCAGCCTGATCCATGCCGTCTCCGTCACTACGGTTGTCGCCGGGGTGATCGTGGTTGGCTCGTCGATGATCCTTCCTCGTGTAGCCCGCCTGGGTGTCGATTGGATCAAGGGCACCGTTGACGACAGCGCGGGCGATCGGTGGGACCGCTATGCCTCGAAGAACGGCATCTGGTACGACGACGACGGCTACGCACGTACCAAGGATGGGGGCTTCTACTGATGCCTGCCGGGGCCGTCCTCGTCTGCACTGTCGACGTCGTCGACGGCATCTGCCCGGAGGCATCGCAGCGCTGGATTCCGGCGTCAGCTTTCGACCCGTTCGCGCTGCCGTCGACGGAACACCTCACTGCGGCCTTCAACACCGCCATCGTCGTCTTCTTCATCCCCACCATGATCGCGATGCTCGTCGCACTCGGCGTCCGGTGGCTGCTGGAAGCAATTTCCTAGAATCGACCCCAGCGGGGGAAGATGGGCGCCGGCCCTTTCCGGCACAGAAGGGGGGAAACCCACATGCGTAACATCGGACTGACCCTGGCGGCTGCGGCCGCTTCCATCGCCGGCACGGCACCCGCGTTCGCTCAGGCGGCAACCGGCCCCGATTTCACCAGCCTGACCAACTCGGTGAGCCCGACCACGCTCGTCACCGGCCTCCTGGCCGTCGGCGCCGTGATGATCGGCCCGCGCCTCGCCCGCATGGGCATCAACTGGATCAAGGGTTCGGTGAAGTAATTCGCCGACGATCCCCGACGCGGGCTCTGGCCCGCGTCGGCACCCGTCCAATTCGAGCCAGGGGGGGCTGATGTGGTACTTTCTGATTTTCGCATGGGTCGCCGGCCTGTCGCTCGTTCTCGCAGCGATCATCGGCTCGCAGCGCTGACGCCCTTCCGGCTCGCGCTCGCCGTTCTCGCCTCGCTCTTCGTCGTCACTGCGTCGATCGCAGGTACCGTCACCGCTGGCAATTTCGGACGTTCGCCTGCATTCCCGACAACCCCGAACGGCCGCTTCCCACAGGAGACGGCCCAGATCATCCAGTTCAAGCAGGCCAAAGTCATGCGTGACGCTGACGTCGCCGCTGGTCGCCCCGAAAAGACGCCACTGGAGTACCGTAAGTTGGCGGCCGGCGGGGTTACACTTTCTGGCCTTGCGATGGTGGCTCTTGGTGAAACCCACGCTGAACAATCACAGCGCCTCGGAGTCGGTGCTGGTGTCGTAGGGTCCGTTGGCGGAATCATGTGCGCAACGGGCTACGGCTGTGCCATCGGCGGCCCCCTCATGGCGGTTGGCGGCGTCATGTACCTTGGCAGTGTCGGCATGTGCATAGTTGCCGACTGCTCCGTTAAGACCACTGGCGATGGCACTGTTGATGGTACCGGCATAACCGGTAACGACGTGAAGGCTACTGAAAAGAAGTCGACTTCTGCTAACACTGACTTTCCGGCGTTCGACACCTACTACTGGACCATTTCGACCGACGGCCTGTACGTAAAGTACGGCGTTGGAAAGGAATTCATCGTGACGGCCTCCCAAGGCGGTTACCACACCGCCATGATCGTCGGATATACTGGCTCCGGAATAGCTGGGATGCGTTCAATTTTCGGCGATGTCCTGTACACTGGTGGCAAGATTCAACCCCCCGGCAGTGTCCGGGACCGTGACACGCTGATTCCATGCAGTTTCGGCGTCGAGCCCTGTTCGAGGCAATTTTATCAGCCGTCTTCATCCTCGATCACTTGCGCGGGCTATGCTGCCTGCGAGGTGATCATCACGAAGGTCGGATCTCCAGGTGCCGCAGGCCAAGTGTTGAGCCAGTATGTCCCTGTGAAAGAGGTTCCGTTCCTCGGGCTTGGCAGCGGCTCGCAACTCCCCCCCCAGTCTGCCGCCAAGCTGACATCCCTCGATTTTATGTCCGCCGTGGCGAATTCGGTTTGGAAGGCACAGGGTGCTACGGCTCCCGTTCCTTTCGAAGACAATCTTAAGGTCACGCAGGAGGATGTTGACGCGTTTCGCAAGGCCTACCCCGAGCGCGCGAGCAACCTCGGTGATCTTGCTCGTCCGATATCAGCACCCGGCCAGCCTCCTAAGATCGGGCCGATCGACGCGCCTGAGTCACCGCCTCAGCAGGTTGAGGTAACCAACCCCAAGGTCGACGACGGCTCAACCCCAACGAACACCAAGGAGGATGAACCGGATACTGAGCTCGACAACGACGAAGCCGGACTGCTCGGAGACGTCATGTCTCCAGCCCGCGACTTCCTGGCTGGTCCCTTCAAGAAGTTCATGACCCCCGGCATCGCCTTGCCTGCGACCGAGTGCCCTGTCTGGACGATCGACCTGCCGACCCTCCTCGGCCACTCGCGCGAGTCCAAGCCCGTGTCCTCGGCCTTCCTCTGCGACTGGTTCACCCAGCAACGTCCGCTGATCGTCGGCATCCTCCACCTCATCTACAGCCTCGGCGCGCTGATCGTCGTCTTCAAGAGAAGCTGACACTATGGGCATAAAGTCGTTCCTGACGAGCAAGGCATCCGGCGGTGTCGTCGGCTACCTCACCAAGGGCATCGGTTCGAAGCTGATCGCCTTCGTCGTGCTGATCTTCGTGTTCAAGGCCGCCTTCGCCCTCCTGGGTGAACTGCTTCCTTCCATGAACCTCACGACGATGTTCGACGGTCTGCCCTCGACGTTCCTGTGGGGCTTGTGGTTCGTCGACGCGCCGTTCGCGCTCAACGTGCTGATCCCTGCGTACGCTGTCGCGTTCTTCATCAAGCGCCTGCCGGTGATCGGCTGATGGCCTCGGAGACCATTTTCGCCTACGTCGGCCCGAAGGGTAGCGGCAAGACGCACGAAGGTACGCGTGTCGTTCTGGAGCAGCTTCGCCTCGGCCGCTTCGTCGTCGCCGTCATCCCGTCACTCGACGTCAACCGCGTGGTCGAGCTGCTTGACGACGATACCGTTCGAGATCGTCTTCGCGTCGTCGACTACGACGCCGTCGAGCGGGACGACTTCTTCCCCGATGAGGACCGTATCAAGCTCATCAAGGGCCCTGAAGGCGAGATGATAGCCGGCCCCATGTTCGATGGTCGCGCCTGGCGTGAGACCATTGTCCCGACCGGTGCCGTCGTCGTCATCGACGAGGCCTGGCGCTGGCTGGAATCGACGCAGTCCATCCCGCCTCGCTTCAAGAAGGCTTTGCACATGGCCCGGCACTGGCGGGGTCCTGCCAACTGGCGATCCGCGGAGGACCGCGAGCGGTTCATGGCCGACCCGTGCGGCTCGTGCGAAAACTGCACCGAGGGTCTCGTCCGCCAGTGCGTCGAACTATGGCATCCCGGCAAGGGTGGAGACGTCGCCAAGGGTGGTGACGGGACCGTCCTCGTCTCGATGAACATCCTGCTGCTCACCCAGGACTACAGCTCGCTCAACCGCACCCTGCGGAAGCAGATCGATCAGATCTGCGATATCAAGAGCTACAAGGCCGGAGCCGTCCCCCCGATCATCCAGAAGCTCTTTCCGTTCTGGCGTACCGACGGACGCTACAGCGTCTCGACCTTCGAGGGGCACAAGATCCCCGATCGCCGCTCGAAGGCCTACAACGTCGAACGCAAGGCGTTTGAGATCCTCCCCCACCTCCCCGAGATCCACGGCCTCTTCGAATACGCCGGCGGTCAAGCCTTGGAGCGCGCCGTCGACGATCGCTCGTCCGCGTCGAATGATTCGCGGCTTGGCTACATCAAGTACGCCGCGTTCCTTGCCGTCGTCGCCATCGGTGTCTTCGGATATTGGACCTACACGGGAATTCGAGACATGGTCACGCCCAAGAACGCCGCTGGAGCCCCCGTGGAGGCCGTCGCGTCCTCCACCGCTACATATGCCCCTGCTACAGCGAAAACAGCACCAGCGGCTCCTGTTCGGCAGCGTCGCCCTACCCTCGCGCGGGTCGCAGGTGCCGTAGCGGGCACCACCTTCGTCGTCGATGATGAAGGCAGGCTCCACCCTTCAGACACCCCCCTCGATTTTGACCAAAACGGTCCCCAAGGAGAGTACGATGGCTATCAGGTTTCCCTCTGGTCCGCTCCTGTCCGGGCTTCTGGCAACGGCAGGCGCGGCGGCAACGGCGTCACTGGCCCTGGCGCAGGGATCGGCGACGCAGCCATCCGTTTCGCGGACCCGGATTCAGTCGGCGTCGCTAAACCCCCGCGGAATTGACCTCGTGGGCGTTCAGCTTGCGGATCTCGTCCGCGTCTATCTCGAACGGGTCGATGACCGTTCCTACGTCGCCTGCACCGAACTTGTGGAGGACACCCGTCTCGTGTCGCTGCGTGCCGACCAGCTGAAGGTCGCGAGTGCCATCGAGGGCGTCCTGCGCCGCCACGGCTATGCCTTCACCTCGTCCGGCGGCATCACCTACGTCTGTCCGATCGCCGCTCCCGCCCCCACTGCTCAGGCCTACGATCCAACCGCACCGGGGCCCCTCTCTGGTTCGTCCGACGTCAGCCAGCCAGCGGCGGTCCAGCCACCTATTCGAGAAGTACACGCTGTATTCTCGCGTCCTCAGGGAAACTATGTCGACGTCCTCGCCGCGCAGGGCTTTCAGTACGCCGGCTGCATCGAGACGGACAAGGGAACCCGCGTCGCGATGAAGGGCCAGGGGAGGACGTACACGTTCGATCTTTCGTTGGTTCGGAAGTCCGGCATCAGCCCGATCGTCCAGTGTCGCATCTGAGCAGCGGAGCCGAGCTTGCGAGGCCACGCAGCGCAGGATGCGTCACTGGACCGCATCGGCTTAGCGGCCAGTTCCCCGTCCTCCAAGGAACGACTTGATCGCCGCCAGTTCCTGGGCCTCCTCGCTCGACGCGATGCGTGCCGCCGCCGGCCCCTTTGTCCCCAGTGCCAGACGCGCCAAGGTCGACGGCGTTTTCAGGTACTCGTCGGCGAAGCCCCGGACCTTCGTCATCAACGTCTCGACGACGCTGACCATGCGTTCCAGCTTCTTCTGCAAGATGCCGACTTCCCGGCGCGCGTCGTCCAATTCGCGTTCCTTGACCGCGAGGGCGGTCGACGATGCGTCCTCCTTGCGCCGCAGCATCTCTTCCCGGAGACCCGCGAGACGGATCGCTTCCTCCGCCTCACGATCGGCCCTCGCCTTCACCTCGGATGCATAGTCCCTCGCATCGCGCTTGATGCGCTCCGCCTCCGCTTCTGCGGCCTTCAACACGTCTTCCTGCTTCACGTTCGCCTCCCTCAGCGTTCTCGACAGGTCGGCCTGTTCCGCCTGCCATTCCTTCAACGGCTTGTGGTCGACGGTCCCTGTCGGGCGATCCTCGCCGCGCACCAGGCCGAACCTAGCCATCCTCTTCGCGTACTCCGTCACGATCGCCTTCATGGCGGAAGGTCCGGGTAGGAACTTCTCCGCCGAAAGGCGCCATGCGACCCGCCCCGCGTCCTCGCCCTTCTCGCGCCCGTCGACACGGTGCTGTGCGCACACGACCAGGGCGTGCATGTGGGGCGAGGCCTCGTCGCCATGATAGACGACCGATGCGATCAGGCGGTCGTCGAACCGGGACCGCAGGTACGCCAGCTGCTGCTGCTTCCAAGCCTCGACCATGATCGCCGCCGTCCCGGTCGGTTCCTCGCCACGGACCCAGCCCTGCGCCTCCCACCACTCCGGGGACGCACCCATGAAGACCTCGATCGCGACGTTGCCGTTCTTGCGGATTTTACCGACCTCCAGCGCCTTCAGCACGTCGTCGACGTCGCGCCATGGTTTCTCCGACCCGACGAGGATCTCAACAGGCGGCGCGTTCTTGTCGGCGTTCGGCGTCTTCACGCCGCGGATGTTGTGGAGACCGGCCGATACGAGGTGCCGACCGTGCTTGATCTTGGCGTGGCGGATGATGGCGAAGGCGGTCACAGCCCCATCGCCTTCATCGCTACGTCGAGCCTTTCGCGGACACCCCAGTCGCCGCGATAGATTGCCCTGATGAGCTTCACGTCCCCGACGCCGGCCAGAAGACCAATCATTCCTTTTGCGTCCACGAACCAGAGCGTCAGCTGCACACTCTTCGGCATGTACGGCAGTATCAGCAGATAAGCGGCCAGCATGGCTCTTACTCTCGCAATCGACGTTGCTTCGAGTATAGGCGCTCGACCGAATCTAGTCTTCCCCCCATCCAGTGGAAGTGGGACGAACGGAGTGACAACTCCGTCACTCAGGACGGAATTTCTTCGAAATTCCCCTTCGCCAAGGAGCGCTGCGCCTCCCTGGACCCTCGGCAATCGCCCTAGCGGGCGATCATCATGCCCTCCGACGCCCAGCCATGTGGGGGCGGCGTCTCCGGGCATGATGCAGGTTCACACCGTCGCATCGAGCGACGGCGTGAACGGCCGGCTGCCGCCGACCTGCTATGACCGGCGGATCGCCGTCGGGTTGCTCTCCGCCACGATCGCGCCCCCGCGCTCGATGATCGTCTTCCGCACCGTGTCGACGCCTTCGTACCCGACCTCGAACGCGACGCGGTTGACCTCTTGCGGATGGCCCCCGAACGCCTCGTGCAGGACCGCCAGGAACTCGACCTGATCGATTGTCTGCGGTGCCGGTGCCGGGTTGTTGCGCGGCGACGGTATCGTTGAGGGCATCACATAGATGCACGGCGGCGGGAGCTGGTACGGCCCCACCACCGTCACGCGGGTCGGATCGACCTCGACCTTCGGGCATGGCCGGCCGATCGTGTTGCACACCATGTCCCAGACGATCAGGCCGTCGACACGCTGGTTCCGCGAGATGATCTCTGCCGATAGCCGGGTGTGGATGCCGGACCATACATTGTGCCGTGGGTTGGCACCGGGGTTCGTGCACACCGACCACAGCACGAATTCGTGACAGTGCGGCGGGCGCTCGAAGATGTTCGTGTTGTTCCCGTCGAGGCAACCCTTCAGCTCGATCGCGCAGACACGGCCGGAGGGCATCTCGACCGTGTAGTCATGTCGGTTCGCTTCGCCGGCGGATTCCCAATCGACGATCGCGCCGCGTTCCTGAAGCCAGTTCAGTACCCGCGACGCGAAGTCCCGCTTATCGCGCATCGTCGCCGAAAACTGGCCGCGGATGCGTTCGATCGCGCCTCGGAACAATCCGCTGTCGTAGAACTCCTGCTCGTCGAGGCCGTGGTCCCCCAGCAGGTGCGCCTGGGTCTTCAGGACCTCGGTGAACTGGAGGATTCGCTCGCGAAGCTCTTCATTAGCAGTGCATGGGATGACGCTCATGCAGCCTTCTTCGCGCGTGCCTCCAGCGAATCCAATAGCGGATCGAATATATGTCGCGCGAGATGGTCGACGACGCCGACCGCAACGCCGTCGCCGATCAGGTGATACGCCTCGTTGTACGCGTCCGGCAGGCGATAGCCCTCGGGCAGTCCCATGAGGCGTGCGGCCTCCCGCGGCGTCATCAGGCGCGAGCGCATGCGTTGACCCTTCACCTCGATCACGATCTGTCGGCTCGATCCGCCCGACGGTGTTCGAAGGCAGCCTGCGATGCCGTCGAACCGGACCTCCGTCCTGACCGTCTTCACGCCCTTCTGAACACGCGTCCGACGGTACGCCGTGCCGTAGATCGTCGCGCCGGCCTTGCGTGCCTTGGCGACCTTGGTCTTGTTCAGCTCGCTCATCCGCTCGATCAGTGTCGCCGTCTCCGCCTCGCTGTGCCACGCTACGCCGACCGGATCGTCCTCGATCACCTCTGCCAACGTCACCGGCGTGGCGGTTGGCGCAGGGACCGCCCAGTTGATCCATGCGTCGACGACGCGCTGCAGGTCGGGCTGATCGACTGCCGCAGCGACGAGGCGATCGTGCGCCGCCGCTACTCGCCCGTCGATGCCGGCCAGCGATCCCGACGCCTCGATCAGCTCGTCCGGGATCACGACGTCGGACAGGACCGCGATGATGAACATGCGAGGGCGGGACTGCGGCACGAACTGCACCGCGTCGATCACGCGGGCACCCACCCGATAGCCAGCGTCGACCAGGGCGAGGCACAGTGCCTCGAAGTCCTTGCCGCCGTGCGAGGTCAGGGTCGCGGCAACGTTCTCCAGCGCTACGATCGTCGGTGCGCGCTTCTCTGCGCCGAGGCGCTCCATCAGTCGCCAGAACGGCCAGAAGACGCCGCTGCGCTCACCACGGAGACCGGCACCGCCACCGGCGAGGGACAGGTCCTGACATGGGAATGAGGCCCAGACGAGATCCGCTGCGCCCGGCAGATCGGCCGGGGTCAGGGTCTTCACGTCGGCGGGCTTCATCGCGCCCTTGCCCCAGTTGTCGTCGTAAGTCGCGGCCTTCTTCAGGTCGATGTCGTTGGCGAACAGGCACTTCCACCCGTTGCCCAGGCCGGCGCGTGCCATCCCGGCACCCGCGAAGAACTCGTAGAATCGTCCCGTCATGCGACCGTGTTATCGTGGAACGGGAGTGGAACGTCGAGCGGAAGTTGCATCGGTTCGGCGCCTATCACGCACGGGTCGGCGCCGCGTGTGCCGCTTCAAGCTCGGCGAGCCAGCGCAACGCCTCCATCGCGTCCATGTGACCCGCCTCGACCATGCGAGCGGCGACCCCACCGGCCCTTTCAGGATGTTGAAGCGCGTGGTTCTCAAACGCGATCATCCCGAACGCCGCCTCGAAGCCCATCCAGGTCTCCTCGCTGAAGGTACGGATCATCGCTTCGCCTCCGTTTCATCCAGCACGTCGATCGCCTCGTCGTGCCCCGCGGGCTCCTGCATCCTCGCCGCGACGGCCCTGATGTCATCGCGACGGCTTTCGTGGACGTACACCTGCACCTGGACGAGCCCCGCCTCCTTGCGCCTGCGGCGGAGCTCGGCCTGGTAATCGGCGTTCCTCGAATGGCTCATGCCGCCACGCGCTCCCCGAACAGCGCGTCATAGTCGTCGAGGAAGGCGTCGATCGCCGTCACGTCGTTCGCGGGGTGGGCGCAACCACAAGGCGCGGGGGCAGCGTCGCGGGCGTCGAAGACGACCCACTTGCCGCAGCAAGCCGGTGCGGCTTCGTCCGCGACGACCTCACCCTGGCGGAGAGCGCGCATCGCCTCGGTGACCCGATCGATAGCTTCACCGGGCTTCCGATCATGCGGTGCCGCATGGGTGAAGCCGTACGACACCACCGGGGCTGCGTCCTCGACGACGACGTCATGGTCGACGCCGTCGTCCATGTAGTTGAAATCCATGCACGGGCAGAAGTTCTCAATCCCAGCGCGCGTAGCGAGGAATACCAATTCGCCAAATCCCTGCGCTTCAAGCGTTGCGCGGATCTCATCGAGCGGCGCGCGCATCGGGCTCTTGCCGAGCACCGGGACGTTCATCATCTCCGCGTCGTCGCGTCGGGCGATATAGAGCGTGCCGTTCACGTCGCTGGGCATCGGGAAGCCGATCGTGATATCGATATCCCCCTTCGCGCCGTTGATGTGGATGAACGAGCGGCCGTTGTCCTCCCCATTGCTCTTGTACGCCTCTGTTTCGAAGAAGGACCAGTTGTCGTTCTCTTCGAGCTTCTGAACCTTGCTGCTGATCACGTCGGTCATTGTCTTCACTCCCGTTCTTGATGCCCAATCTTACTAGTAATACGCGTGAATGTCCAGAGGGGTTCCCGAAAAATGCGACGAACCGTTAAATGGGGGGTGAGTTACTCGCCAGTTGTCGACGATCGCCGTCAACAACCTTGCCGCATGTGCATGGTATAGATCCTCGCCGCCCTCAACAGAGCCTCAACCCGGTCCATAAAACTAGAGCCGCGCACGCACCGCTTGTTTTGCCTTCGACCTCTCTCGACTTCGCCGATAAAAAAATATCGCGCGGAGCCTAGTGACTAGTTGACACCCGCCCGATCATGGTCCTTACTAGTTGCGCTGGATCGGCTTTGGTTGGTGCAGGCGTTGTACGAAAGATAGCGGTCAGTGAGCTGACCATGGTCGCATGCTGATTGACCAGCGGGGCAAGGCCCCGTGTCAGCGCCACCATATCGATCGGACGACCCATGTCGCACATCGCCGAAGCGCTCCAGAACATCAGCACGCACCGCGAGGTCGTGCCCGCCTACTTCGTTCGTTCCACGGGAACGTGGATCATCACTGGGCTGAGCAAGACCCATGGTGGTGCCGTCGTCGTCGACGAGCACGGCCGGATCGTCCGCGCCTTCCCGTCGAAGCGCGCGGCTCTCCGCTCCATCGACACCAAGTAAAAAAAGAACCTAGCGGGTTACCCCACTAGGTTCTGAGCGTCGTACGTTCTGATCAACGACAACTTACAAGATCGACGCCCAAAATCAAGTGGTCGCCCGCGCAATTAGCGAGGCAATCATGCACTATTCTGCATTCCGCGCCGTCTACTATCGCGACGGCATGTCCGAGGTTCACAAGCTCATGGACGAGCTTGAGCAGGTCGGACACATCGTCGCGGTCGAGAACGTCGTTCTCGCCACGACCTCGACCGTCGTCGTCAAGTTCGCGGACGGTCGCGTGTCGCGCATCGTCTACAAGAAGACGTTCGCCGACCGCCTGCTGGGGAGGTCGTTCGCATGAGCGCCCTCGAAGATCGCGCCATCGACGCGCACGATCTTGCGCTCGTCCTCGACGGGCTGGAGATCCTTTCGCACCTGCTGTGGACGCGTGTCCCGGCAACCGACGCCTACATGGACCCGCTGGCGGAGGTCGACAGCCTCGTCGAACAGGTCCGCGCCAAGTACGACATCCCCGCCTCGCCGAGCATCTGGAAATGAGCGCGCGTGTCGGGTTCGAGGACGCCGAAACCGTCCTCGCCGCGATGGTCATGGACCCCTGCCACCCGCAGGGCTCCCTCTCGGTAGATGGTATAAAGGAACAGTCCTGCGGAAATGACGCCCGCAAGCCCTGCGGGCATGGGTGGACGTTCGGCGACTGGACCGACGAGGACGGTGTTGAGCAGTGCCATGAGTGCTTCACGGCCGTCGAGAAGCCCGAGGAATCCCGCCGTCGCCTCAACCGTCGCAGGACCGCCGCAGGCCTGCTGCTGCGCTGGAAGTCGCCTGTCGAAGCCTTCGCCGGCAGCGCGCCGGAAGACCGCCACGTCTTGGACGAACGCAACCGTGGCAAGTGGTTCCCGGTGTCCGCCTGCGGCATCGTGCCGTGGGGACCGGGCATGGCGCTGGAACACCGCCTGACCGGACGCGTCGACCGGCTCGGTATCTTCAAGTGTGGCTCGATCTGGACCTGTCCGTGCTGCGCACAGCACGTCGCCGTCGCCCGATCGAAGCAGGTGAAGACGATCATCGAGACCGCCCGTCAGAAGGGCTTCCGCGTCGCCATGGTGACGTACACCGCCCCGCACGACAAGTGCGTCCCCTTGCGCGTGAGCATCGCCCGCGCGCGCGACGCGATGTCTCGCTTCACGACGCATGGCACCCTGCGCGATCGTCGAAAGGGGCTTGGCTATGTCGGACACCTCGTCGCGATGGAGATCACGCTGGCGCTCGACGAGGACCGTCACGACAACGGCTGGCACGTCCACTTCCATGCCATCGAAATCTACGAGGGAGCCGGCGAAACAACCCGCCAAGACGACGCGGCCTGGGCCTTGAAGATGAAGTGCGAGGTGTTCGAGACGTGGAAACGCTGCGTGCTCGCGTCCGGATCGCCCCGTCCGCCGTCCTTCAAGCACGGGCTTGACGTGAAGGTCGTGTGGACCGCAACCGACTATCCGGTGAAGTCCCCGGAGGCCGCCGAGGCGAAGCAGAAGGCGGGTAAGAAGCGCTGGGGTGCCGAGAACGAGATGACGAAGGGCTACCTCAAGGAGCGCAGCGCCGAGGCCAAGTCGAGGATGCCCTTCCAACTCCTCGACACCGGGGAACGTCGTGACGAGGAACTGTTCCTCGAATACGCCAAGGCGACTTTCGGTCGGCGTCAGCTCGAATGGTCAAGGGGCGCGCGCGATATCCGACGCCTGTTCGGTGCCGTCGATGATCGAACTGACGAGCAACTTGTCGTGTCCGACCCGGAGTGGGTTTTCGACGACGAGCCCATCGTCTTGGATGAGGATGGCGACGTGGTCGAACCGGCCCTGCCGGCGAACTTCGTCATCGAACGCGTCGACATCGCCGCTGATGACGCCTGGCGGGCGCGGCGCTACTCGCGCGGATCGCTCGACCGCGCCATTCGCGATGTTGAGGACGCCGAACTGTCGCTATCAGAGGCCCTGCGTCAGCAGGGTTGGCTTCTCACCACCATCTCCGAGTCGTCGACGATCATGGAGCCGACGTACAACGAAGCGACGGGCGAGATGCTGTTCGAGGAGGTGTTCATCTACGCGACCGAAGACGACGACTTCAAGACGGGCATGCATTTTCGCCCGGTTCTTAAGCCGATCCATGTGCCGAAGAAGTCGATCGCGACCTTCCCGGTGCGGACCAGAACGAACAAGGAGAAGTCATGATCGATCAGTCCCGGCGCGTGTTCTCGCGTCGGGACCTAACGACAATCAGTCGAGGAACCCCTCGTCGAACTTGTACCAGAACTCCGAGTCCGGCCCGCGCCCGCCGACATGATCGATCGCCATCGATAGCCCTGCCTTCGTCATCACCTCAACGCGGGTCGGCTCCCGCTTGAACGCCATCGAAGCCGTCAGCTCGTGGACTGCGTCCATGACGCGTGATCGAGCCTCGAACCGGACGTCTTCGTCGATGTCCTGCATCTGGTCGAACATGCCCTCGATTCGCCGTTGATGCTCTGCCGGCGTGACCGCGCCTCTTGCCGCCGTAATCCTCTTCCGCAGCACGACCAGCGCCGCGTCGCACTCGTCCTTTTCCGCCAATAGCCGCGACCATTCGGACTTCGCTTCGTCCCTGCTCGTCTCGACGTACAGCGTCAGTGCCGTCGTGGCCTTCCTCTCGGCCGCGTCGCGCCGTCGGACAGTCTCCGCCTGTTCGACCTCGATCGCCAAGACCTCGCGCCTCGATGCGAAGTGTCCGTCCCCCATCGCCTTCGTCAGGATTGCGTTCAGGATCGCAGTCTCCCAGGCCCCGTAGTGGTAGTGCTGCCCGTTCCCGCAGCCGCGGCCCCGCTGGTAGCTGTCGCACACCAGATAATCCTCGTTCACGCGTTCGCCGTCGGCTCGTACCTTCTCGCCCTTGCCGCGGAAAGTCATCCGGGAGGCGCAGTCGCCGCACTTCGCGATCCCTGAGAAGATGTTGACAAGGCGGCGCCCGCGACCGGCAACGCGACGGGACCGGCCTGCCATCGCTCGCATCGTCCGTGCGTGCAGATCGGCGTCGACGACGGCCGGATAGTAACCGGGGATTGGTTCACCGACCGCCTCGCGCGCGGTGCCACGCGGCTTCCGCCCCGGCTGCATTTCTCCCAGCACTGTCGGCGACGACAGGATCTTCTGGATGTAGCTCGCGTGCCATCCCGATGCCCGGCCGAACGTTGCGACGCCTTCCTGATTAAGACGCCGGGCGATGGTGTGTTTTCCGTGCCCTGCTACCGTCTCCTCGAAGACGCGACGCACGATAGCGGCCCTTTCGGAGATCAGCACGAACGCTGGCGGCGTGCCTTCGAGCCTGACCCAGGCGGGAGCGCGTGAGGTTGCTACAAGCTTTTCACCAGCCGCGAGCCGTTCCCGCTTCACTTTCCATGCTGTTGCGATCTTGTTCGACTTGTTACGAGACTCGTCCTGCGCCAATTCAGATTTGACCAGTATTTTCATCACCTGAAGCATGTCGGGCCTACGCAGGCGTTCGAAAAACTCGTCGCCGTCGACCGTCGCTAAACTCACACCGGCAGACGTCGCCCTCTTGATCCAGGAATATGTCTCGTCGAACCCTTGACGCGATATTCGGTCTAGACGTTCGGTCAGCAGGATGATCCCGTCGGGCCATTCCCCTGCCTCGGCGTCCTCTAAGAACCTCCCCAATTTGCCTGTTGTCACGTTGACGCCGGTGTAGGCCGACACACCGTCGTCAACGATGACGTCCTTGATGGGCCATTTCTTCCCCTGTGCGTGCCCGGTGCACAGTTCCTTCTGTCGAGCCAAGGACGAGCCACGCGCCTGAATGGCGCTCGACCAGCGGATGTAGATGATGCAATCCATGGGGCTCTCCTACACGAGTGTAGCCCTACCGTATCTTAGCAGATTATGCCCGCCCGCCGCGGCGATCTCCAGCGCGCGGCGTGCCGTCTCCTGCCCGCGCACCTGGCGCAGGTCGGGACCGGCGGCGGCGGCGTCGACCTCCCCCGGCGTCGGCGGGGCGAGCCGGCCATGCCCCTTGAGATGGTTGATCAGCGGCAGGAGCGCCGGCGCGGCAAGCAGGTCGAGCGATCCCGCCCACGCCGCCTCCGACCCCTGCGCCGCGGGGCAGATCAACCCCTTGCCCTCGCCATTGGCGTGGATCGCGGCGAGCAGCACGCCCGGCGACGGCGCGATCCGCCCGTCGAGCGCCAGTTCGCCGACCACCACGTAGTCGGCGAGCAGCGTGACGTCGATCACCGCCATCGCGGCGAGCAACGCGAGGGCGATCGGCAGGTCGAAATGCGATCCCTCCTTGGGCAGGTCGGCCGGCGACAGATTGACGACGATCCGCTTCGGCGGCAGCGCCAGCCCGAGCGCGGAGATCGCCGCGCGCACCCGCTCGCGGCTTTCGGTCACCGCCTTGTCGCCGAGCCCGACGACGTAGAAGCCGGGCACGCCGGGGACGAGCTGCACCTGCACCTCGACCCCGCGCGCCTCCAGCCCGAGATATGCCACCGTCTGCACGATCGCCGCCATCCGCTCACCCCCTGCCCTTCCACCATAGCGGCGTCGCGGGGCGCGACGGTGCGGCGCACAAGGATCGCCGCACCGTCTTGTTCCGGTAACACACGCTCCCTATCTGGCGGATCATGGCCGAACAAAGCCCGCTCGCGTTGACTTCGTCGGCCCGTCTGGGTAAGCGCGCCACATCAAGGCCGTCCGCGTGGCGGCCCTTTTCTATTCAGACGATCAGGGAATGAATCATGAAGCGGACCTTTCAGCCGAGCAATCTGGTGCGTGCCCGCCGTCACGGCTTCCGCGCCCGCATGGCGACGGTCGGCGGCCGTGCGGTGATCCACGCGCGCCGCGCGCGTGGCCGCAAGAAGCTGTCGGCGTAACCTGCGTGACGGACGTCGGCGCTGCCGACGTCCAGACGTCCGCGGGCGCGGCGGCACACGCCGATGCCACGATCCGGACGTTGACGTTGCGCCGCGACTTCCTCGCGGCCAATGCCGGGCGGCGCGCACCGATGCCGGGCTTCGTCCTGCTCGTGCATGACCGCAAAGACGGCGATCCGACGATGCGCGTCGGCTTTACCGTGACCAAGAAGATCGGCAACGCCGTCGTCCGCAACCGCATGAAACGGCGGCTGCGTGCCTTGGCGCGTGAGCTGTTGCCCGTCGGCGGCATCCGCGGCGCCGACCATGTGCTGATCGGCCGCGATGGCGGCATCGAGCGCGATCACCATCTTCTGAAGGCGGAATTCGGCAAGGCGCTCGGCAAGATCGCCCGCGGCGAGGATGCGCCGGCGCGGCCGCGCGGGCCGCGAAAGCCGCGCCGGTGATCGCGCGGCTGCTGATCTGGGTGGCGCGCGGCTGGCAATTGGGGCCGTCGCTGATCCTGCCGCCCTCCTGCCGGTATCAACCGTCTTGTTCTGCCTATGCAATCACTGCGCTTCGCCGCTATGGCGCGGCAAAGGGCGGCTGGCTGGCGGCGAAGCGGATAGCGCGCTGCCATCCCTGGGGCGGGTGTGGACCCGATCCCGTCCCTTGAGCTACGGGGCTGTACTTTGAACAAAGAACGTCAGAATTTCGTCCTGTTCGCGGTGATCGCGGCGGTGATCCTGTTCGGCTGGCCGCTGATCCAGGGCAAATTCTTCCCCGTCGCCAATCCGCCGGTGACGAAGATCGTCAACGGCAAGTCGGTGCCGGTCACCACCAAGACCGCCGACCCGACCGCCGACGCCCCCGCCGCGACGCGCAGCCGCCAGGCGGTGCTCGCCGAATCGCCGCGCGTGCGGATCCAGACGCCGACCTTGCAGGGCTCGATCAACCTCAAGGGCGCGCGGATCGATGATCTCGTGCTGGTCAAATACAAGGAAACGATCACCAAGGATTCGCCGCCGATCCGGCTGCTGTCCCCCGCCGGCGCGCCGGAGGCCTATTTCGCCGGCTTCGGCTGGCGCGACGACGGGCTGAAGCCGCCCGCCGCGGATGCGGTGTGGACCGCCTCGTCGCCATTGCTCGCCCCCGGCCGTCCGGTGACGCTGACCGCCGCCAATGCGACCGGCCAGCGCTTCGCGATCGAGCTGTCGGTCGACGATCAATATATGTTCACCGTCAAGCAGACGGTGCAGAATGCGGGCAACGCCCCGGTGCCGGTCGCCCCCTATGGCTATGTCAACCGCGTCGGCGTGTCGAAGGACCCCGGCACCTGGCAGATCCACACCGGCCCGATGTCGGTTCATGGCGGCGGTGCGGATTATAGCACCAAGTTCAAGGACCTCGACAAGGCACCCGAGAAGTTCACGACGACGGGCGGCTGGCTCGGCTTCACCGACAAATATTGGCTGACCGCGCTCGTCCCCGATCAGGCGGCGCAGTTCGACGGCCAGTTCCGCGCCGGCGCCAACACCGCCTATCAGGCGGATTACGCCTTCGCGCCCAAGCTGCTCCCCGCCGGCCGCGCGCTGACCCAGACCAGCCGCTTCTTCGCCGGCGCCAAGGAGGTCAAGGCGCTTCAGCATTACGAGAATGATGCGGGCGTCGCCAAGCTCGACAAGGCGATCGACTGGGGCTGGTTCGAGATCCTCGAAAAGCCGATCTTCACCTATCTCGACTGGCTGTTCCGCATGGTCGGCAATTTCGGCGTCGCGATCATCCTGCTGACGCTCACCATCCGCGGCCTGATGTTCCCGATCGCGCAGCGCCAGTTCGCCAGCATGGCGAAGACGCGCGCGCTCCAGCCCAAGATGAAGGCGATCCAGGAGCGGTATAAGGACGACAAGCCGCGCATGCAGCAGGAGGTGATGGCGCTCTACAAGACGGAGAAGGTCAATCCCGTCGCCGGCTGCCTGCCGACGCTGATCCAGATCCCGATCTTCTACGCGCTATACAAGGTGCTGATGCTGACGATCGAGATGCGGCACCAGCCGTTCGTCGCCTGGATCAAGGATCTCAGCGCGCCCGATCCGCTGACCCCGCTCAACCTGTTCGGCTATCTGCACTTCACCCCGCCGCACATGATCGCGATCGGCGTGGTGCCGATCATCCTCGGCATCTCGATGTACTTCCAGTTCAAGCTCAACCCGGCGCCGATGGACGACACGCAGAAGCAGGTGTTCGCGGTCATCCCCTGGGTGCTGATGTTCGTGATGGCGAGCTATCCGGTCGGCCTGCAGGTCTATTGGATCGCCTCCAACTTCCTCGCGATCCTGCAGCAGCGGGTGCTCTATGCGCGCCACCCCGATCTCAAGATCGCGGCCGCCAAGTGAGCGAGGACGTCATCATCCCCGAGGACGAGGGCTTCTCGCCCGAGCTGCTCGAACGTGCGCGCAAGACCTTCGCCGGGCCGGTGAGCTTCCTCAAATCGGCGCCGGCGCTGGAGCATCTGCCCGCGCCGGTGGTGCCGGAAGTGGCCTTCGCCGGCCGGTCCAACGTCGGCAAATCGTCACTGCTCAACGCGCTGACCGGGCGCAACGGGCTGGCGCGCACCTCGAACACGCCGGGGCGGACGCAGGAGCTCAACTTCTTCGACGTCGGCGCACCGCTTGCGTTCCGGCTGGTCGACATGCCGGGCTATGGCTTCGCCAAGGCCCCCAAGGATGTCGTCAAAAAGTGGCGGTTCCTGGTCAACGATTTCCTGCGCGGGCGCGATACGCTCAAGCGCGCGCTGGTGCTGATCGACTCGCGCCACGGCATCAAGGACGTCGATCGCGAGATCCTCGAAATGCTCGACAAGGCCGCGGTCAGCTACCGCCTCGTCCTCACCAAGGCCGACAAGGTCAAGGCGACCGAACTCGCCGCGGTGACCGACAGCGTCGCGGCGGAAGCGCGCAAGCGCCCGGCCGCGCATCCCGATATCCTCGCGACGTCGAGCGAGGGCGGCATGGGCATCGCCGAATTACGCGCCGCGGTGCTCGAAGCGATCGGCTGATCGGCGCCATTGGTTGCCCGCGGCCGCAAGCCGTTGGGATCGGCCGCCGAATGACGCCTCCTGTCCTATCTCCCCCGCGCCGCGCATATGATGCGGCATGATCCGCCTGCCCTGCCGCCGCGCCGCCACCGGTCGCAAACGGAAACGATCGATGCGGATCGTTTCCGTTAAGGTGTCCAACTTGTCCATGTTCGCCGGTGCGTGGACGGCTGGACCCGTGGCCCGCCCCCGGCTAGGCCCTTGGTCATGAAGCTCATCATCGGCAACAAGGCCTATTCGAGCTGGTCGCTGCGCGGCTGGCTGGCGTGCAAGCAATCCGGCCTCGCCTTCGAAGAGGTGGTCGTGCCGCTCTACGATGCGGCATGGGACCGCCGCCGCGAAGGCGCTGAGTTCGCCCCCTCCTCGGGCAAGGTGCCGATCCTGTGGGATGGCGAGGCGGTGGTATGGGACAGCCTCGCCATCGTCGACTATCTCGCCGACAAGACCGCGCGCGAGCGGTTCTGGCCAACCGACGAGGCGGCGCGGGCGATGGCCCGCTCGATGGCGGCGGAGATGCATTCGAGCTTCACCGCCCTGCGTCGCAAGCATCCGATGAACATCCGCCAGGTCTTCGACGCGCGCCGCCCCGACGACGACGTGGTCGCCGACCTCGCGCGGATCATGGAGCTGTGGGCGCAGGCCCGCGCGCGCTGGGGCGGTGGCGGCGCCTTCCTGTTCGGCGACTTCGGCGCGGCGGACATCATGTACGCGCCGGTGGTGACGCGCATCCTCACCTATAAGCTGCCGATCGCGCGCTTCGCCGCCGGCTATCTCGACGCGATGATCCGCCATCCGTTCATGCAGGACTGGATCGCCGGCGCGCAGGAAGAGGATTGGGTGATCGAGCAGTTCGAGCAGCCCGCGTGACCGACGTCGTCGCGCTCGCACAGGCCTTGTTGCGGGCGGACAGCGTTACGCCGGCGCGCGGGACCGTCTTCGACGTACTCGAAGCCGCGCTGCGCCCGATCGGCTTTGCCGTCGATCGCTTCGTCAGCGGCAGCGCCCCCGACGGGCCGGTCGAGAATATGATCGCGCTGCGCCCCGGCGCGGGCCCGCATCTCGCCTTCGCCGGTCATGTCGACGTCGTGCCGCCGGGCGACGGCTGGACCGGCTCGCCTTGGTCCGGCGAGATCCGCGGCGACCTGCTCTACGGGCGCGGCGCGGTCGATATGAAGGGCGCGGTCGCCGCCTTCGTCGCGGCGGCGGCGCAGGCGCAGGGACCGACGCTCAGCCTGCTGATCACCGGCGACGAGGAAGGGCCGGCGACCTATGGCACGCCGGCGCTGATCGACCGGATGGCGACGCGCGGCATCGCCCCCGACGTCTGCCTCGTCGGCGAACCGACCTCGGTCCGCCAGCTCGGCGACATGATCAAGATCGGTCGCCGTGGATCGGTCAACATCTGGATCAGCGTGCCGGGGCGGCAAGGCCATGTCGCCTATCCGCATCTCGCCGACAATCCGGCGGGCAAGCTCGCGCGTGCGCTCGCGGCGCTTCAGACCTTGGGCCTCGATCACGGCAATGACTGGTTCCAGCCGTCGAACCTCGAGATCACCGACATCCACGTCGGCAATCCGGCGCATAACGTCATCCCGGCGCGTGCCGAGGCGCGGATCAACATCCGCTTCAACGATCTGCAACGCGGCGAGGCGCTGATCGAACGCGTCGCCGCGGTGGTCCGCGAGCATGCGCCCGCGGCAAGCGTGACCGGCAAGGTATCGGGCGAGGCCTTCCTCACCCCGCCGGGGCCGTGGACCGCCGTGGTCAGCGGCGCGGTCGAGGCCAGGACCGGGCTGATCGCCGAACTGTCGACCTCGGGCGGCACCTCCGACGCACGCTTCCTGTCGCGGCTCTGCCCGACGGTCGAGTTCGGGCTGGTCAATGCGACGATGCATCAGGTCGACGAGGCGGTGGCGGTGGCGGACCTCGCCACGCTCACCGCCATCTACGCCGAGGTGATCGCCCGCCTCGCCGCCTAGAGCATCAGCCCCATCGTCTCCTGCGTCCGGCGCAGCATCGGCGCGGCGAGCGCCCGCGCCTTCTCCGCCCCCTGTTCGAGGATCGCGTCGATCGCGGCACGATCGTCGAGCAGCCGCACCATCTCGTCCCGGATCGGCGCGAGCGTCGCCACCGCCAGATCGGCGAGATCGGGCTTGAACACGCCGAAGCCCTTGCCGGCATAGTCGCGCAGCACGTCCGCCGGCTTGCGATCGGCGAGCGCCGCGAAGATCGTCAGCAGATTGCGCGCCTCGGGCCGCTCCGCCAAGGCCTCGATCGTGTCGGGGAGCAGGTCGGGATCGGTCTTTGCCTTGCGGAACTTGTCGGCGATCACCTCGTCGCTGTCGATCAGCTTGACCACCGATTGCTCGGACGGGTTGGACTTGGACATCTTCGCCGACGCATCGCGCAGCGACATGATCCGCGGCGCGTCGGCGCTGACCAGCGGCTCGGGCAGCGTGAACAGGTCGGTCTCGTAATCGGCATTGAACTTGGTCGCGATGTCGCGCGCCAGTTCGAGATGCTGCTTCTGATCCTCGCCGACCGGGACGTGCGTGGTGTTGTAGAGCAGCACGTCCGCCGCCATCAGCACGGGATAGTCGTAGAGGCCGACGCTGGCGCCCTCGCGGTTCTTCCCCGCCTTGTCCTTGAACTGCGTCATGCGGTTGAGCCAGCCGACCCGCGCGACATTGTTGAGCAGCCAGCCGAGCTCGCTATGCGCGGTGACCCGCGCCTGGTTGAACAGGATCGACCGGTCGGGATCGATCCCCGCGGCGACCAGCGTCGCGGTCATCTCGATCGTATTGGCGCGCAGCTCGGCGGGGCTGATCCACTCGGTCAGCCCGTGCAGATCGGCGATGAAGAAGAGCGTCTCGCCCCCCTCCGCCTGGATGTCGTCCTGCTGCACCACCCACTGCTTCACCGCGCCGAGGTAATTGCCGAGGTGGAGGTTGCCGGTGGGCTTGATACCGGACACGACGCGCTTTGTAGTCATGAAGTGGCTCTGCGACGGAGAATGGAACGGAGATCGGAGACGCGAAACGCACCCGTCACGAAACAGGCAAGCCCGTATATCGCGACGCCCGAGCCGACAAGCACGGCAAGGGCAATCGCACGCACGGGCAGCGACCCGACTAGGTAAGGCTCGATCCACGGCGTGACGAGCAGCAAGGCCCCACCCATGAGCAGAGCGGAAAGGCCAAGGCGCGGCACCTTACGTTTCAGCGCGGGATCAAGCGCGAAGTGCCCACGCCGACCAAGCACGACATAGAGCGATACGACGTTGACAGTCGAGGCGATCGCCGTCGCGAGGGGCGGACCAATCTGACCGATATTCCAATGGGCGAGGCCCGGGATTAAAATGAGATTGCCGACGAAGTTTATCGCGACCGAATAAAGCGCCAACCGCACCGGCGTGCGCGTGTCGGCCCGAGCATAGAAGCCGGGCGTCAGCACCTTAACCAGTACATAACTAGGAAGACCCAGGGAGAAGGCGGCAAGTGCCTGTGCCGCGCGAACTGTATCGCCTGCACCGAATGCGCCGTGCTGAAACAAACCGCGGACCAATGGCTCGGCAGCAAATACAAAGGCAGCAGTCGCGGGAAGCGTAAGAAACAGCGCAAGTTCCAGACCGCGGTTCTGCATTTCCATCGCTTCTGCCTCACGCCCCTCGGATAATTGTCGCGAGACGACGGGTAGGAGGATTGTCCCTAATCCTATCCCGATTAATCCGAGTGGCAATTGATTGAGTCGGTCGGCGTAATAGATTGCGGAAATCGATCCGGCCGCAAGCAGATGCCCCGCCAGTGCAGTAGATATGGCGAGATTGATCTGCGCCGCACCCGCGCCTGTTGCCGCCGGGATAATCAGCTTGAGCATCTTCTTGACGTCGTCATCGATACGCGGGCGGCGGAGGCGGAGGCTCACACCGGCGCGGCGGCACGCGAACCACAGCCATGCCAGCTGTAAAGCGCCGCCCGCAGTGACAGAAATCGCTTGCGCCCGCGCGGTCGCGTAAGGATCACCGCCGTGAAAGAAAATAAGTGCTGCGACCATCGCAACGTTAAGCAGAATCGGAGCTGCTGCGTTGACCCAAAATCGGTGCATCGAATTAAGAATGCCGCCGAGTAAGGAAACGAGGCTGATCAGCATCAGATACGGAATAGTAAAGCGCGACAACGTCACGGCGAAGTCAAATTGTTCGGGGGTAGGATGTTGCCGATCGAAGCCGCCTGACAGCCCCCAGGTGATTGGATAGGCGGCCGCCAGCATCAGCAAGGTAAAGCCAAGCAGCACCGGGAAGAGTACGGCTAGCGCCCGTTCGGCAAAATCAATCCCCGCAGCTGTCCCACCGCCCTCTGCGACCTTGCGATTGAACAGCGGGATGAAGGCAGCGGAAAACGCCCCCTCCGCAAAGAGGGCGCGGAACATGTTGGGAAGACGGAAGGCGACAAAAAAAGCGTCGGACGCAAAGCCCGCCCCGACATACGTCGCCTGTAACGTGTCGCGGACGAGCGCGAGCACCCGGCTGGCGAGCGTCAGCCCGCCGACCGAGCCCAAGGCCTTGGTCAGGTTCACGCCGCGACGCCCCCCGCGCGGTGATCAGGCGTGGCCGACCTCGCCGACCGAGAAAGCGCCGCCCTGTTCCGCCTGCTGCAGGTAGAGCTGGCCGAAATCGATCGGCTCGAGCAGCAGCGGCGGGAAGCCGCCGTCGCGGACGCAATCGGCGAGCACGCGGCGCGCGAAGGGGAAGAGCAGCCGCGGCGCTTCGCCGAGCAGGAATGGCTGGATCGCATCGGCGGGAACGTTGCGCAGCCCGAACAGGCCGGCATAGGTCAGGTCGACGATGAACGCGGTCTGGCCCTCGGCCTCCGCCTTGACGTCGATCTTCAGCAGCACTTCGTGCACTTCCTCGCCGACCTGCGCGGTGCCGATGTTGAACTGCACGTCGATCGCCGGCGGATTCGGGTTCTGGAAGATGCCGGGCGCGTTCGGATTCTCGAACGACAGATCCTTGACATATTGCGAGATGAGGCCGGCGGCGGGCGCATCGTCGGCGCCGTTGCTGAGCGGCTGCGTGTCGATCGTGGTGCCGTTGTCCTGGTCGGCCATGAGATGATCCTCAAATGAAACGAAAAGAGGGGGACCGAAGCCCGGGGTCGGGCGTTCGATGCCGATGGCGCCCGCGCTAGCAGCGTGCCGACGCGGTTTCAACGGGCTGGGCGCAAAAGCCTGGCCGATGCGCGGGCAGGTTTGAATCGAAGGGGTTTTGCGCCTATGTATCGGGTTGGATCGGAGGCACGGTGTTCTACGTAGTTCTTCTCGCGATGGTGGCGGCGTTCCTGGCGCTGCGCCTCTACAGCGTGCTCGGCAAGCGCACCGGCCACGAACAGCAGCCGTTGCCGCGGGCCGCCGAGGATCGCCCCGCGGCGATCGCCGCGCCCCCGCGTCCCCTCGATACGACGGTCGAGCAGCGCGAGCCGGTCAACCGGAACATCGATCCGCGCGCCGAGGCGGGGCTGCGGGCGATCATCGCCGGCGAACAGGGCTTCGACGTCAATCAGTTCCTTGCCGGGGCGCAGAGCGCCTATCGCATGACGCTGGAAGCCTATTGGGCGGGCGACGAAGCGACGCTCGCCGAACTTACCGAGCCGGACGTGGCGCATGCCTTTGGCGAGGCGATCGCGGCGCGGCGCGCTGCCGGCGAGACGCTGGAGAACCGGCTCGTCTCGATCGAGCGCGCGGCGATTGCCGATGCGTCGCTCGACGGGCGCGAGGCGCGGATCACCGTCCGCTTCGATGCCGACATCGCTGCGGTGACGCGCGATGCCGAGGGGCACGTCATCGCCGGATCGCTGACCGATGCGGTCGAGACGCATGACGTCTGGACCTTCGCCCGTACGTTGAAAAGCCGCGACCCGAACTGGAAGCTGGCGGATACCGACGAGGCCTGATCGGTCCGATCGGCCCTTGATCGACCCGGGCCGCAGCATGGCAGACTGTTAAAGCTCGCTTCCGGCTGCTTTGGCGTCCGTGTGTCGGAACCAGCTTCGCGGGAGCCGACGCACGTGATCAGTGTCATTTGATCGCCACACTCGATCTTCACGCCGGGTGGGCCGGGACTGACGGGCGTCTGGGGCGGATGTACGGCTCGTATCTGACTCCGCCTGCGCTCCGCAAAACCGGCGCCGCTTGCGATCAGCCGCATAGCCCTTGTCGTCTCCTCCGCGGTTCGGCACAGCCGCATCTTTCCGCAATCACGATGCGGACATACGGGGATGTGCATGACCGGTAACCGCGTAATCGCCAGCATCGCGCTGGCCCTTGCCCTCAGTGCCTGCGGCGGCCGGGTCGTGCCGCTCGCCCCCGGTCATACCCCCGTCGCGCAGCCCGGTCGTCAGCCGGTGCGTCAGCCGGCCAGACCCGCGCCGCGCCCCGGCGCCGGTGCGGGCGCACAGCCGATCGCCAGCGGTCGCGCCTTCGATGGACGCATCCAGCCCGCCTCCCCGCTTCCCGCCGCCCCCGTCGTCGCCAACGCCGGCGCGACCACGGCCGCGACCGCCGGTATCACCGCCGGCCCCGCACTGGCGTCGCTGCCGATCACCGAGGCGCAGGCGGAGGCGGCACGGCAGGCGTTCGTCACCAGCTGCCCCGGCCTGATGCGGCGCACCGATGCCTCCGGCCTGACCCACGGCAGCGACTGGCAGGCGGCCTGCACCGCCGCCGCGAGCGTCCCGCGCGGTGGCGCGCGCGCCTTCTTCGCAAGCTATTTCGAAGCGGTGCAGGTCGGCGACGGCAAGGCCTTCGCCACCGGCTATTACGAGCCGGAGATCGCCGCCTCGCGCGAACGCCGCACCGGCTATAGCGTCCCGATCTACGCGCGGCCCGACGATCTGATCGACGTCGATCTCGGCAAGTTCAGCGATGCGCTCAAAGGCAAGAAGATCCGCGGTCGCGTCGATGGCAGCAACCTCGTCCCCTATTATGATCGTGCGGCGATCGAGGGTGGCGCGCTCGACGGCCGCGCTCCGGTGCTCGCCTGGGGCGCCGACGAGGCAGCGGTGTTCTTTCTCCAGATCCAGGGTTCGGGCCGGCTGCGGCTGCCCGACGGTTCGGTGATGCGCGTCGGCTATGACACGCAGAACGGGCGCGACTATACCGGCATCGGCGCGTTGATGAAGGCACGCGGCCTGCTCCAGCCCGGCCAGACCTCGATGCAGGGCATCGTCGCCTGGCTGCGCGAGCATCCCGCCGAGGGCCGAGCGATCATGCAGGAAAACAAGAGCTTCGTTTTCTTCCGCGAACTGAACACGCCGCCGGTGGGGGCGATGGGCTATGTCGTCAACGGCGGAGTCAGCGCGGCGGCCGACGTCAAATACGTGCCGCTCGGCGCGCCCGTCTTCCTGTCGATGGACCGGCAGGATGCCAGCGGCCTGTGGGTGGCGCAGGATACCGGCGGCGCGATCAAGGGCGCCAACCGCTTCGATACCTATTGGGGCGGCGGCGCGGTGGCGGAGGCGACGGCGGGCGGTATGGCGGCGCGCGGCACCGCCTTCCTGCTGCTGCCGATCGGCACGGTCGCGCGGCTTCAGCCCGATCGCTATACGCCCTATGGATCGGGCAGCGATGCGCCAGCTCAACCCTGACGAAGCCGACCTCTGGGCGCGGGTGATGGCGACGGTGAAGCCGTTGCGCGCCGTCGCGACCCCGGTCCGCCCGGTCGCGCCGCCGCCGCCGACGGCAGCCGCCGCCGCCAAGCCGACCAAGGCCTCCAAGGCGCTGACCCGCGCGATGGCGACGCGCGCGCCGGCGCCGCAACCGCTCGTCGCGTCCCCGCCGCCGCGCCAGAACACGCTCGACGGCAGCTGGGACAAGCGGCTGACCCGCGGTATCGTCAATCCCGACGCCTCGCTCGATCTGCATGGCCATACGTTGAGCTCCGCCTATGCGATGCTCGACGACGGCCTCGGCCGGGCGATCGCGCGCGGCGATCGCGTGCTGCTGCTCGTCACCGGCAAGCCGCCGCGCCCCGAAAGCGAGCGTCCGCACGCCCGCGGCGCGATCCGCGCGGCAATCGCCGACTGGCTCGCCGCCTCCCGCCATGCCGATGCGATCGCCGCCGTCCGCGGCGCGCATCCGCGCCATGGCGGCAAGGGCGCGCTCTATATCGTGCTTCGCAAGGGGCGCTGAGAATTCTTTACGCGTTCGCGCGGAGGCGCGGGGGCGCGGAGAAGCGGCGGTTGAGGAGCTAGTGCGCCCGTCACGACGGGACATGGTGAAGTGCCGCTGTCGCGGCAGGCACTGCCTCCGAGACCTCTGCGCCTTGCCGCGAACCCCAGGCCCGCGTTACGCCTCGAGCTCGCGCATCAGCGTGCGGACGGCTGCATCGATGTCGCGATCCTGATCGCGCAATTCCTCGATCTTGCGCACCGCATGGATCACCGTCGAATGGTCACGACCGCCGAACTTGCGGCCGATCTCGGGGAGCGAGCGCGTCGTCAGCCGCTTGGCGAGGTACATGGCGATCTGGCGTGGGCGCGCCACCGCGCGGCTGCGACGCGCCGAGACGAGGTCGAGCGGCTTGAGCTCGAAATGCTGGCTGACCAGCTTCTGGATCTCGTCGATCGTCACCCGCCGCTGCGCGCCGCGCAGCACCTCGCCCAGCGTCGCCACCGCAAAGTCGAGATCGATGCTGTCGCCGGTCAGCTGCGCATAGGCGACGACGCGGTTGAGCGCGCCTTCCAGCTCGCGGATATTGGCGTGGATGCGTGCCGCGAGCAGGTCGAGCACGTCGTTGGGGACCTTTGCCTCGGGCAGGTCTGCAAGTTTCCTGTCCAGTATCGTGCGGCGCAACGTCAGGTCGGGCGCCTTGATGTCGGCGACGAGGCCGACCGACATGCGGCTGACGATTCGCGCCTCGACCCCGTCGAGCGCCTGCGGGCACCGGTCCGCCGAGATGACGAGGCGTTTGCCCGCACTCATGATCTCGTTGACGGTGTGGAAGAACTCCTCCTGCGTTGCGTCCTTGCCGGCGATGAACTGGAGATCGTCGATCAGCAGCAGGTCGGCGCCGCGCAGCCGTTGCTTGAAGCTGTGCGTGTCGCGCGCGCGCATCGCCGCGACGAAGTCGAACATGAAACGCTCGGCCGACATGCAGAGCACGATGGCGTCCGGATGCGCGGCGAGAAAGGCATGGCCGATCGCGTGCATCAGGTGCGTCTTGCCCTGCCCGGTCCCCGAATGGAGGAACAGCGGGCTGAACCGCGGCACGCCCGGCTCGGCGAGCATCCGCGCGGCGTTGAAGGCGACGCGATTGGCCGCGTCGACGACGAAGCGATCGAAGGTGAAGCGCGGATCGAGCGGCGGGCGCTCGGCAGCCGGGCGCGTTGGCGCGGCGGCGGCCACCGGGGCCGCAACCGGCGCGGCGGCGGGAGCGGGAGCCGGCACCGGTGCCGGCGTCTCGGCGACCAGCTTGATCGCCGCGGGCGCGGCGAGCCGCGTCTCGATCGACACGCCGCGCACCTGCGGCAGCAATGCCCGGAATTCGAGCAGCAGCCGGTCGGCATAATGGTTGCGGACCCAGTTGGTCATGAACGCCGAAGGGAGGCCGAGGCGGATCGATTCGGCGTCGCCGTCCTCGATCAGCTCCATCGGCTTCAGCCATTGTTCGAACAGGCGCGCACCGGCCGATTCACGCAGGTTGCTGCGGACACGGGTCCAGGCGCGATGCGCCTCGCTCTCCGTCACCGCCACTGCCTGCCGATCGTTCAATGCATACCCCTTCGTTGCCGAAAGCGACGCATGTCGCCCGGCGGCCGTATTCAAGACAGACAAATCCCCCTGACGGCCAACGGCCGTTCGGCATGCCCACGCTGTTCAGGTCCCCGCCGGCGATGAATATCGCTGCGGTGGAGCGGAGTTATGAGGCCTGGGGCGAGTCGATCAACCCCTCGCCGGGTCACATTGGTGAAATAAACGGGATTGACAGCCCCTGCCCCGCAGAAACGCGTCCGGGAAAATGACAAGTGCTTGTTATTGCTCGATTTTTCGGGCGGACCGCGCGGAAGGGCGCAAATCCGCGGCACTCGAATCGCGGGAAGTCCGTGCTTTCCGTTTTCGTTCCCGATCGACCCGAAATCGACATCAAAAAACCCGCCGGGACGCGTGTCCCGACGGGTCGAAATCGACCTGAAACAGACGGATCAGGCGAGCGTGCTGACCGCCTTGGTCAGACGCGAGAACTTGCGGCTCGCGGTATTCTTGTGGAGCACGCCCTTGGCAACGCCACGCTGCAGCTCGGGCTGCACCGCCGCCAACGCCGTCGTCGCCGCAGTCTTGTCGCCCGAGGCGAGCGCCGCCTCCACCTTCTTGATGAAGGTGCGGATACGGCCGACGCGGTTTCCGTTGATTTCGGCGCGGCGATCGTTGCGACGGATGCGCTTCTTGGCTTGCGGCGTATTCGCCATTCGGTACGTCCTTGCGAGTATAGGGTCTGGTCAGAGCGGCGCCGGATCACCCTACGCCCTCTCGAAGGCAGCGCCCTTAGCGAAGGCGGTGTGCGAGGTCAACCTCGCTCCTTCCTTCGCCCTCCGAGCATCCCGGTCGTGCGGCGAAATGGCGACGCACCTCAATTCCGCTGGCACTTGGGGCAATAGAAGGTCGAACGGCCGCTATCGACGCGCCGCCGGACGGTGCCGCCGCAATGGCACGGCTCGCCCTCGCGACCATAGACGAGGAACTGTTTGGAGAAATAGCCGAGCTCGCCATCCGGCCGGGCATAGTCGCGCAGCGTCGATCCGCCCGCCTCGATCGCCGCGAGCAACACATCGCGCACCGCCACGGCGAGCTGGTCGAGTCGCGGCCGGGTGATCTGCCCGGCGGCGCGGGTCGGCGCGATGCGGGCGACGTGCAGCGCCTCGCAGACATAGATGTTGCCGAGCCCGGCGACGATCCGCTGGTCGAGCAGCATCGCCTTGATCGGTGCGGCGCGGCCGGCAAGCGCGGCGTCGAGATAGGCGCCGGTGAAATCCTCGCCGAGCGGCTCCGGCCCCATTGCCAGGAACGGCGGATAGAACGCCAGCGCCGACGTCTCGAGGAGATCGAGAAAGCCGAAGCGACGCGGATCGTTGAGCGCCAGGCTGCGTCCCTCCGCCGTCTCGATCAGCAGATGATCGTGCGCGAGCGGCTCGGCCGGATCGACGCGCCAGCGCCCCGACATGCCGAGGTGGAAGACCAGGGTGTCGCCGCGATCGGTGTCGATCAGGCCATATTTGGCGCGACGGCCGAGCGCAGTGACGGTGGCGCCGGTGAGCCGCTGGCGCAGGTCGGGCGGGATCGCCTTGCGCAGGTCGGCGCGGCGCGGTTCGACCAGCGTCAGCCGCTGGCCGGAGAGCACCGGGGTGAGACCGCGGACGGTGGTTTCGACTTCGGGGAGTTCAGGCACGTCAAACAGCTAGGTTGCGTTTGCCCCCGCCACAAGCGGCGGCTAGGGCAGAGCCATGACCGACACCGCCCCCCCCGGAACCGTCTCCTTCGGCTATGAGGACGTCGCCCCCGACGAAAAGACCGCGCGCGTCGGCGGCGTCTTCTCCAGCGTCGCCAAAAACTATGACCTGATGAACGATGCGATGTCCGGCGGCATGCATCGCCTGTGGAAAGACCGCTTCGTCCGGCGCGTGCAGCCGCAGCCGGGCCAGCAGATCCTCGACATGGCGGGCGGCACCGGCGACATCGCGTTCCGGCTTGCCGCATCGGGCGCCTCGGTGACGGTGGCGGACATCAATCCGGCAATGCTCGAGGTCGGCATGCAGCGCGCCGCCAAGCGCGGCATCGACGGGCTGGTGTGGACCGAGGCCAATGCCGAGACGCTGACCTTCCCCGACCGGTTCTTCGATGCCTATACGATCGCCTTCGGCATCCGGAACGTCACCGACATTCCCAAGGCGCTGCGCGAGGCGCATCGCGTGCTGCGCCGCGGCGGCCGTTTCTTCTGCCTCGAATTCTCGACGACGACCTGGCCGGGGTTCAAGGACGTCTACGACAGCTATTCGCACAAGCTCGTCCCCAAGCTCGGCCAGTTGCTCGCGCAGGATGCCGACAGCTACCGCTATCTGATCGAATCGATCCGCCGCTTCCCCGACATGCCGCGCTTCCAGGCGATGATCGGCGAGGCCGGTTTCGTCCGCACCAAGGCGGAGCCGATCCTCGGCGGGCTGGTCGCGATCCATTCGGGGTGGAAGATTTGACGATCGTAAGGCGCGTCCGATGACCGCGGCGGTCACCCACGTCTGGCGGCTGCTCAAATGGGGCCGTATCCTCGCCCGTCACGGCGCGCTGCGCGGCATCGAGCGCGATCCCAACACGCCCGCGCCGGTGCGCCGGCTCGCCCGCGTCGCCCGGTTCGGCGCGCGCGTGCCCAAGACCCCGCGCTATGCCGATGCGTTCCAGGCGATCGGGCCGGCCGCGATCAAGCTCGGCCAGACGCTCGCCACCCGCCCCGATCTGGTCGGCGAGGAGGCGACGCAGGATCTGCTGCGCCTGCAGGACCAGCTGCCGCCCGTGCCCTATGCGACCATCGCCGCGGCGATGGAGGCAAGCCTCGGCCGCCCGCCGTCCGATCTGTTCCGCCAGATCGAGGAGCAGCCGGTCGGCGCCGCCTCGATCGCGCAGGTGCATCGCGCGGTGACCACCGACGGCCGCACCGTCGCGGTCAAGGTGCTGCGCCCCGGCGTCGAGGCGGATTTCACTCGCGCGATCGCCACCTATGAATGGGCGGCGGCGCAGCTCGAAGGGATGAGCATCGAGGCGCGGCGGCTGCGGCCGCGGCTGACGGTCGAGAACTTCAAACGCTGGACCGCGCGCGAACTCAACTTCCGACGCGAGGCGGCATCGGCGTCCGAACTCGCCGAGTCGATGACCGCCGAACCCGATTTCGTCGTTCCCGCGATCGACTGGCAACGGTCGACCGCGCGCGTGCTGACGGTCGAGTGGATCGACGGCATCAAATTGTCCGATCGTGCCGCGCTGGTCGCGGCGGGCTATGACCTGCCCAAGCTCGCCAACACCCTGGTCCAGGCGTTCCTGCGCCAGGCGATCGCGGAGGGCTTCTTCCACGCCGACATGCATCAGGGCAATCTGTTCGCTCTGCCAGGCAACCGCATCGCCGCGATCGACTTCGGCATCATGGGGCGGATCGACCGGCGCGCGCGCGTCTGGCTCGCCGAGATCCTCTATGGCCTGATCACCGGCAATTACCGCCGCGTCGCCGAAATCCACTTCGAGGCCGGCTATGTCCCGAGCCACCACAATGTCGCGGAATTCGCCACCGCGCTGCGGGCGGTCGGCGAGCCGATGCGCGGCCTGCCGGTCAAGGACATGTCGATCGGGATGATGCTCGACGGGCTGTTCTCGATCACCCGCGATTTCGACATGGTGACGCAGCCGCATCTGCTGCTGCTGCAAAAGACGATGGTGATGGTCGAGGGCGTCGCGACGCGGCTCGATCCCGACATCAATCTGTGGGAGTCGGCCGCGCCGTTCGTACGCGAATGGATCCGCACCGAATTGGGGCCGGAGGCGGCGATTGCCGACCGGCTGATCGCCGACGTCAAGACGATCGCCGCTCTGCCCGAACTCATCCGCCGGATCGAGGCGCGCTACCCGGCGCCGGGCGGCGAGCCCCCCGCCCCGCCGCTGCGCGAGATCGAGGTGGTGCGGATCGGCGGTGGCTGGCGCTATGCCGCAGTTGCCGCCGCGACGGCGGTGGCGAGCGTCGGCGCGACCTGGCTGGTCGTCCACTGAGCCGATGATGCGGCGCGGTCCCGCCCCGTTATGGCTGGTGCAGCCGTCGCGGTTCGCCGGCCTGTCGCCGCGCAATGCCGCGGCGGCGCTGGCGGCTCTGGCGTTGCTGCTGCTCGCGACGTTGCTCGTCTTCGCTGCGCCGACGCCGCCCGCCGCGAGCGGCGATGCCGGGCGGCGCGACGACGATCAGGCCGATGTCGTGCTGTACGAGACGATCGTCGCCAACGTCCGCCATGGCGCCGGCTATTACGACACCGCGACCGAGGCGATGCGCGCCGGCAATTATCCGCTGCGGCCGTTCGTCACCGTGCGCCTGCCGACGCTGGCGATCGTCCAGGCCTCGGTTCCCCATGCGATCGTCGTGCTGCTGCTCTATCTGCTCGCCGCCGCGGTGATGCTCGCCTGGTGGCAGCGGCTTGCCCCCGTCTTTGCGCGACCGCCGCCGCGGGTGATCGCGATGGTGCTGCTCGCCGGCGGATTGATGGCGTTCGTCCAGCGCGAACTGCTCGCCTTTCACGAGATCTGGGCGGGGTTGCTGATCGCTTTGTCGCTCGGCGTGCACCGGCGCGGCCAGTGGCTGCCCGCGGTCGCCTTCGGCCTGTCGGCGGCGGTGATCCGTGAGACCGCGGGACTTTACCTGCTGCTGATGACGGTCGGCGCGCTTGTCGAGGGCGAGCGGCGCGAGGCGGCGGCCTGGGCGGTCGCCGCGGCGATCCTGACGCTGGCGCTGGCGGCGCATGCCCATGCGGTGGCGCAGGTGGTCGGGCCGCTCGATCCGGCGTCGCCGGGCTGGTCGGGGCATCTCGGGTTCGGCTTCTTCGTGCGGACGATGACCGTGTCGACCGCGCTGATGATCGCGCCCCTGTGGCTGGCCGCACCGCTGGTCGGACTCGCGTTGTTCGGCTGGGCGGCGTGGCGTGACCGGACGGGACTGCGCGTGCTCGCGGTGCTGCTCGGCTATGCCGTGGTGCTGAGCGTGTTCGGCCGCGTCGATACCTTCTATTGGGGCCTGCTGATCGCGCCGCTGCTGCTCGTCGGCCTCGTCTTCGCGCCCGACGGCCTGCGCGACCTGATCGAGGCGGCGGGCGACCGGCGGCGGATTACGGTGAAGAGGGTGGTGCGATGACGCGTATCCTGCTGATCGTCGGCGGCGGCATTGCCGCCTACAAGGCCTGCGAGCTGATCCGGCTGCTGCGCCGGCAGGGGCATCAGGTGCGCTGCGTGATGACCGAGGGCGCCAGCCACTTCGTCACGCCGATGACGCTCGCCGCGCTCAGCGAGGATAAGGTCTACACCAGCCTGTGGGACCTCAAGGACGAGGCCGAGATGGGGCATATCCAGCTCAGCCGGCAGGCCGATCTGATCGTCGTGGCGCCGGCGACCGCCGATCTGCTGGCGCGGATGGCGGGCGGCCTCGCCGACGATCTCGCCACCACCTTGCTGCTCGCCACCGACACGCCGGTGCTGGCGGCGCCGGCGATGAACGTGCGGATGTGGCAGCATCCCGCGACGCTGCGCAACGTCGCGCAGTTGCGCGCCGATGGCGTCACCATCCTCGAACCCGATGCCGGGGCGATGGCCTGCGGCGAGTTCGGCCCCGGCCGCCTGCCCGAACCCGCGGCGATCGCCGCGGCGGTGGCGGCGATGCTCGCCCCGCGCGAACGACCGCTCGCCGGGCGCCACGTGCTGGTCACCGCCGGGCCGACGCACGAGCCGATCGATCCGGTCCGCTATATCGCCAACCGCTCGTCGGGGCGGCAGGGCTTCGCCATCGCCGCAGCGCTCGCCGACCTGGGTGCCGCGGTGACGCTGGTCGCCGGTCCGGTGACGCTCGCCACGCCGCCGGGCGTACGCCGCATCGACGTCGTCACCGCCGCGGAGATGGCGGCGGCGGTGGCGGCGGCGCTGCCCGCCGATGCCGCGGTGATGGTCGCCGCGGTCGCCGACTGGCACGTCGCCGCCGCGCCGCAGAAGGTCAAGAAGGGCGATACCCCGCCGGCGCTGGTGCTCGCCGAAAACCCGGACATCCTCGCGACGCTCGCGCAAGGGCCACAGCGGCCGCGCCTCGTCGTCGGTTTCGCCGCGGAGACCGAACGCGTCGTCGAACAGGCGACGGCGAAGCGCATCCGCAAGCGGGCCGACTGGATCGTCGCCAACGACGTGTCCGGCGACGTATTCGGCGGCGAGGCCAATACGGTCCACCTCGTCACCGCCGATGGCGTCGAATCATGGGAGCGGCTGCCGAAGGCGGCGGTCGCACGCCGGCTCGCCGACCGGATCGCGGCGGCGCTGGTTCTTGATCCGTTCGACAAGGCGGAGTAGCTCAACCCGGATGAGTCCTGACATCGAGCTTCGCCTGCGCCGCCTGCCCCATGGCGAGGGACTCCCGCCGCCGGTCTATGCGACCGCAGGCGCGGCGGGGCTCGATATCGTCGCTGCCGAAACGCTGACGCTTGCCCCCGGCGCGCGCGCGGCGGTGGCGACCGGATTCGCGGTGGCGATCCCGGAAGGCTATGAGGTGCAGGTCCGACCGCGGTCCGGCCTCGCGCTCAAGCACGGCATCACCTGCCTCAACACGCCGGGCACGATCGACTGCGATTATCGCGGCGAGATCAAGGTGATCCTCGCCAATCTCGGCGCCGAGCCGGTCGATATCGCGCGCGGCGAGCGGATCGCCCAACTCGTCCCCGCCCCGGTTCAGCGCGCCACGCTGGTCTTGGTCGACGCACTCGACGATACCGCGCGCGGCAGCGGAGGATTTGGATCGACCGGCCGATGATTACAGCATGGCTTTTGGCGGCACAGCTTGCCGGCGTCTCGGCCCCGCCGATGCCGCCGCAGGACTGGAGCCAGCTCCGTCCCCTCCCCTACAGCCGCGATCCCGATGACGGCGGCACTCTGTCCAGCTTCGTCCGCGCCGAGGTCAAGGCCGGCCGCTGCAACGCGGCGACGCTGTCGGCGCAGGGCTATGTGCTCAAGGTCGATCTGGCGGTGCTGGTCGGGCCCGGCGGCACGCCGAAGCGGGTCGTGCCCCGCGCCATCGCCTGTCCTTCGGTTGAGCAATATGCCGCCGGGCTGGTGTCGAGCATGGCGCGCGGCAATGTCACCCCGGGCGATACCGATGCCGACAGCTGGTATCGCACCAGCCTGACCTTCACCTGGCCGGCGTGACGCTGTCCGACGCGGAGCTGACCCGCTACGCCCGTCATATCGTATTGAAGGAGGTCGGCGGCGCCGGGCAGCAGCGCTTCGCCGCCGCGCGGGTGCTGGTGATCGGTGCCGGTGGCATCGGTTCGCCGGCGATCCAGTATCTCGCCGCCGCCGGTATTGGACGTCTGACCATCGTCGACGACGATCACGTCGACCTCTCCAACCTCCAGCGCCAGACGATCTACACCAGCGACGACATCGGCGCCGGCAAGGCCGAGCGTGCGGCAGCGGCGGCGCGGCGGCTCAATCCGCATGTCGCGGCCGTCGCGGAGACGACGCGCGTCGCTGCGGACACGGTCGCGGCGCTGGTCGCGACGGCGGATGTCGTGCTCGACGGCTGCGACAATTTCACCACCCGGCTCCTCGTCGCCGATGCCGCTTATGCGGCACGGGTCCCGCTCGTCTCGGCGGCGATCGGCCAGTTCGATGGCCAGCTCGGCGTGTTCCGCGGCTGGGAAGTGGACAAGCCCTGCTATCGCTGCTTCGTCGGCGCCGATCCCGACCGGCCCGGCGTCAGTTGCGCCGAGGACGGCGTGCTCGGGCCGATGGCGGGGATGATCGGCAGCCTCGCCGCGCTCGAGGTGATGCGCGCGCTGCACCCGTTCGGTGACGACAGCGCTGGCCGGCTGCTGCTCGCCGACACGTTGGGCCTGCGCTTCCGCACGCTGACCCTGCCCAAGGACCCCGGCTGCCCGACCTGCGGCTTAGCCCGAAATTAAGCCCGGTCGGCTAGTCAGCGCCGATGACCCGTGCCCGCCCCAAGATCCTGACCGTGTTCGGCACCCGGCCCGAGGCGATCAAGCTGTTCCCGGTGATCCGCGCGCTCGATGCGACCGGTGAAGTCGAGACGGTGACCTGCGTCACCGCGCAGCATCGCGGCCTGCTCGACCAAGTGCTCGCCATCGCCGGCCTGACGCCCGACATCGACCTCGACCTGATGGAGCCGGGCCAGTCGCTCGACCGGCTGACCGCGCGGCTGCTCACCGGTCTCGGCGAGGTGATGGACGCGGTGAAGCCCGACCGCGTCGTCGTCCAGGGCGATACCGCCACCGCGATGGTCGGCGCGCTCGCCGCTTATTACCGCAAGATCCCGGTCGCGCATGTCGAGGCAGGGCTGCGCTCGGGCGACATCTACCAGCCGTGGCCGGAGGAGGTGAACCGCCGCATCGTCGCACCGATCGCCGACCTGCATTTCGCCCCGACCGATACCGCCGCGGCGGCGCTGGCACGCGAGACGGTCACCGCGGGGGTGCACGTCACCGGCAATACGGTGATCGATGCGCTGCACTGGACGCGCGAGCGAATCGCCGCCGACCCGACCCTCGCCGCCACGCTCGACCCGTTGGCGGAGCGGTTCGCCGGCAAGCGGATCATCCTCGTCACCACGCACCGGCGCGAGAATTTCGGCGACGGCATGGCGGCGATCGCACGGGCGATCGCCCGGATCGCGGCGCGTGACGATGTCGCCATCCTCTTCCCGATGCACCCCAATCCCAACGTCGGTGCGGTGATGGACCGCTGGCTCGGCACACCGGACAATGTCGCGCGTATCGCGCCGCTCGACTATCCGCATTTCATCCGCGCGCTCGGCTGGTGCGATCTCGCGCTGACCGATTCGGGCGGCGTGCAGGAGGAAGCCCCGGCGCTCGGCAAGCCGGTGCTGGTGATGCGCGACACCACCGAGCGGCCCGAAGGGGTCGCCGCCGGCACCGCACGGCTGATCGGTACCGATGAAGAACGCATCGTTTCCGAAGTCTTCACGCTTCTCGACGACACATCGGCCTATGCCGCGATGGCGCGCGCGCATAACCCGTTTGGCGACGGCCACGCCAGCACCCGGATCGCGAGGATCATCGCCGATGCTATCGGACACTGAATTGAACGTCGTCGTGCTCGGCCTCGGCTATATCGGCCTGCCGACCGCGGCGGTGATCGCCCGCACCGGCGCGAAGGTGCTCGGCGTCGACGTCACCGAGTCGGTCGTCGAAACGGTCAATTCGGGGCGCGTTCATATCGAGGAGGTCGATCTCGACGGGCTCGTCTCGGGCGTGGTCGCGCGCGGCGCGCTGCGCGCCTCGACGCAGATCGCGCCGGCGGACGTGTTCGTGATCGCGGTGCCGACGCCCTTCGCCGCGGATCACGCGCCCGACATCACCTATGTGCTGCAAGCCGCGACGACGATCGCCGCGGTGCTCAAGGCGGGGGATACGATCATTCTCGAATCGACCTCGCCGGTCGGCACCACCGAACGCGTCCGCGACCTGCTCGCGCAGCTTCGCCCCGATCTGCGCGTGCCGGGGCGTGCCGGCGAGGCCGCCGACGTCGCCATCGCTTATTGCCCGGAGCGCGTGCTGCCCGGCCGCATCCTCGTCGAGCTGATCGACAACGACCGCGTCATCGGCGGCATCACCCCGCGGTGCGCGCGCAAGGCGCTGACCTTCTATCGCCGCTTCGTCCGCGGCGCCTGCGTCACCACCACCGCGCGGGCGGCGGAGATGACCAAGCTCACCGAAAACGCCTTCCGCGACGTCAACATCGCCTTCGCCAACGAACTCAGCCTGGTCGCGGATACGATGGGCGTCGACGTCTGGGAGGTGATCCGCCTCGCCAACCGCCATCCGCGCGTCAACATCCTCCAGCCCGGTCCGGGCGTCGGCGGCCATTGCATCGCGGTCGATCCCTGGTTCCTCGTCCATGCCGCCCCCGACCATACGCCGCTGATCCGCACCGCCCGGCTGGTCAACGACGGCAAGACCGATCACGTCATCGCCCAGGCGAGCGCGATGATCGAGGCGCGCCCCGATGCGCCGGTCGCCTGCCTCGGCCTCGCCTTCAAGGCGAACATCGACGATTTCCGGGAGAGTCCGGCGCTCAAGGTCGCGCAGGCGCTGGCGCAGCGCTACGGCGAGCGGGTCCGGATCGTCGAACCCTATGCCAGCAGCCTGCCCGCGGCGTTCGACGGCACCGGTGCGACGCTGATCGACATCGACACCGCGATCGAGGCCTGCCCGATCATGATCGTGCTGGTCGATCATGACGTGTTCCGATCGGTGCCGGTCGAGGAGCGCAGCGACAAGCTGGTGCTCGACACCCGCGGCATCTGGCCCGACCAGCCCGCCGCGGCACGGCAGACGGAGTCGCTGCGGCTCGTCGGCTGAGCGTCACGTCGCGTTCAGACGGTTGCAGCCAGACTCGTGCCGTTCTACCTGCCTTGGCTCACGATCGACAGGATTCCATGCTCAAGAAGCTGCTCAAGGTAGGCCGCGCTCCCGTAGCGCCCACCACCGCCATTCCCGATGGCGAGCGCGTCTATGCGATCGGCGACGTGCACGGCTGCGCCGATCTGCTCGACGATCTGCTCGACCGGATCGACGCGGACGACCGCAGCCGCGCCCCGGCGCGGACGACGATGATCTTCCTCGGCGATCTGGTCGATCGCGGCCCCGCCTCGGCGCGTGTGCTGGAACGGCTGCGCACGCTCGCCGCCGAACGGCCGGACACGCACTTCCTGCTCGGCAATCACGAGGAGGTGTTCCTCGAAGCGTTGAAGGGCGAACCCAAGGCGCTGCGCATGTTCTGCCGGATCGGTGGGCGCGAGACGATCCTGAGCTACGGCATCGACGCCGCCGATTACGACCGGATGGATTATGAGGAGCTGCACGTCGCGATGCGCGCACGCATCCCGGCGGACCATCAGGCCTTTCTCGAACAGTTCGAGAATATGGTGACGATCGGCGACTATGCCTTCGTCCATGCCGGGGTGCGCCCCGGCACCGACCTCGCCTCGCAGCGCGGCGCCGACCTGCGCTGGATCCGCAATCCGTTCCTCGACCACGATCGCGCGCTCGAGAAGATGATCGTCCATGGCCATACGATCAGCGACGGCCTCGACGAACAGGTGCATCGCATCGGGGTCGATACCGGCGCCTATGATACCGGGGTGTTGAGCGCGCTGGGGCTGGAGGGCGCCGCGCGCTGGCTGGTGCAGGCGCGGCGCGACGGCTGACATATTGCTCTGTGGCGCGGCGGCAACACCGTCGCTCGAAACCGCGCCGCTGCGGCTTAACGATTGTTGGCGCTCCCATCATCTGTCATGCGCCGAACGGACGAGCTTATTCGGGAGATTTGACATGACCTTCGGCAAGACCATCCTCGCCCTCGCCGCCGCCACCATGGCGGTCGCCCCCGCCGCTGCGGCGTCGGCCAATCCGGCCGCCAGCCTGTCGGTCGCCAAGTCGGTGCGCACCGGTTCGGCGTCGGCGAAGAAGAACGAGCTTGCCGGCGGCGGCATCATCGTCGCGGTGATCGCGGCGGCTGCGGTGATCGCTGGCATCGTCGTGGTTGCGGACAGCAGCGACAATTCGGACAGCAACTAAGCTGATCGTCCGCTCCGGCGGAAAGGATGGCGGCCCCGACCGGGGCCGCTATTTTTTTGTCCGGCGCAGATCGACGCGAGCGGAAAAGACGCGGGCGGCGGACGATCCGCCGCCGGCGTGAGCGGATCGATCAGCGACCGCCGGGAGCGCCCTGCGGCATCGCGCCGGGAGGCATCGCACCGCGCGGCAGGCCACCGGGCATGCCGCCCTGCTGCGCCTGGGCCTGTGCCTGCATCTGGCGGACCACCGCCTCCGGCAGGAAGTCGATCAGCTCGATATCGAAGACCAAAGTCGAATTGGCCGGGATCGGCCCCTTGGCCTCCGCGCCATAGCCGAGCGACGGCTTGATCCAGACGCGATACTTCGACCCCTTGGGCATCAGCTTCAGCGCCTCGGAAAAGCCGGGGACGACGCCGGCGACCGGCATCGGCGTCGGCTGCTGCGACTTGTCGAAGGTGGTGCCGTTGAGCAGCTTGCCCTCATAGTTGATGAGCGCGACATCGCTGTCGGTCGGCTTGGCGGCACCGGGCGCGCCGGGCTGGATCACCTGATATTGCAAGCCGGAGGCGGTGGTCACCACGTCGCTGCGGCGCGCGTTCCGCGCGAGGAAATCGTCGCCCTGCCGGGCCAGCAGGAAGGCGGCGAGGATCGCGACCGCGATGCCTACCCAGAGGTAGATGAGATAGGTGCGCTTGACGGGGCGCAGCGGGACGGCGGTGACAGTCGACATCGTTGGGGCACCTGAGGGTTACGGTGCCGGGCCGGCCGTCACCGGTTGAGGTTCACGTCGCGCCCCGCGGCTGCGCCCGACCGGCGCGGCCACGGGGCGCGGGCAGTACTTAGCGCGCGCCGTCCTTCTCGACGCGCTTGCGCTCGAGCTTGCGCGAACGGCGGACCGCCGCGGCACGCTCGCGCGCGCGCTTTTCCGACGGCTTTTCGAAGTGACGACGCAGCTTCATCTCGCGATACACGCCCTCGCGCTGCAACTTCTTCTTGAGCACGCGAAGAGCCTGGTCGACGTTGTTGTCGCGGACGACGATCTGCATGGAACTGAAACACCTCGGTCAATAGCAATAGCGGCGGCAGACGATGGTCCGCGCCGTTCGAACGCCGCCCCTACCAGCGAGGGGGCAAAATGGCAACCCGCGCGACCGATCGCGGCCCCCGGCCGCTGCGATCCGGGGCGCCCCGTGTACAAATGGTATGCGGTTTCGGCTTGCGGCGGCGAAGTGGGCAGGTAATGGTAGCGATAACGAGCTGGGAGGATGGAGGGCGACAGCCACGGGCGCGCGGCACCTTGCCCGCCCGCCGCGGTGATGCCAATCCCGTCGCGGCCAGCCCCACCGCCGCGCCGGCCGCTCCGACGGTCGACGCGACCGATCCGGAGACAGATGCTTATGCCGATCCCCTTCGACCCCGCCGATGCGCTCGGCAGCGACTGGCGCAGCGCGCGCTGGATCGGCCGCATCGACTTCGGCGCCGGCCCCAGCCCGGTGCTGATCGTCGACGGCATCGTGCATGACATGGCACGCGTCGCCCCGACCGTCGCCGACCTCGTCGCCGGCGGTCGCTTCGACGCGGCGCAGGGCGAGGCGGTTGGCGCCCTCGACGCGATCGGCCTGTCCGTCGACGGTTTGCCGCGGCTGCTCAGCCCGATCGATCTGCAATGCGTCAAGGCGGCGGGCGTGACCTTCGCGGTTTCGGCGATGGAGCGCGTCATCGAAGAGCGCGCCCGCGGCGATGCCGGCGCGGCGGCCGAGGTGCGCAGCCGCCTCGAAGGCCGGATCGGCGGCAGCATGCGCGCGGTCGTCCCCGGCTCGCCCGAAGCGGCGGCGCTCAAGCAGGCGTTGATCGACGAAGGCCTGTGGTCGCAATATCTCGAGGTCGCGATCGGCCCCGACGCCGAGATCTTCACCAAGGCGCCGGTGCTGGCGACGGTCGGCTGGGGCGCGGACGTCGGCATCCGCTCGGACTCGACCTGGAACAATCCCGAGCCCGAGGTCGTGCTGCTCGCCGGCCCCGACGGCAAGGCGGTGGGCGCGACGCTCGGCAACGACGTCAACCTGCGCGATTTCGAGGGGCGTTCGGCGCTGCTGCTCGGCAAGGCCAAGGACAATAACGCCTCCTGTTCGCTCGGCGCCTTCGTCCGCCTGTTCGATGCCGATTATACGATGGACGACGTGCGCGAGGCGGAGATCACGCTGCGCATCGAAGGCACCGACGGCTATACGCTCGACGGCGCAAGCTCGATGAACCAGATCAGCCGCGATCCCGGGGAGCTGCTCCGCCAGGCGCTGAGCGAGCATCATTATCCCGATGGCCTCGTCCTGTTCCTCGGCACGTTGTTCGCGCCGACGCAGGATCGCGACGTCGCCGGTCAGGGCTTCACCCACAAGGTCGGCGACACGGTGGCGATCGCGACGCCGCGGCTCGGCCGGCTGATCAACACCGTCAGCACCTCCAAGGCGGCACCGGCGTGGCGCTTCGGCATATCGGCGCTGATCCGCAACCTCGCCGGCCGCGGCCTGCTCGCATGACCCTTACGACGGAGACGACCTTGACGACCACCGACGCGCGTGCGGTTTACCCATCCCTGCGCGACAAGCGCGTGATCATCAGCGGCGGCGGATCGGGCATCGGTGCCGGACTGGTCGAGGCGTTCGTGCGGCAGGGCGCGCGCGTCGCCTTCGTCGACGTGGCGGTGGCGGACAGCGAGGCGCTGGTGGCGCGGCTCGGCGATGCCGCTTATCCGCCGCTGTTCCGCCGCCTCGACCTCACCGACCTGTCCGCGCTGGCGACGGTGTTCGCCGAGTTGCAGGGCGAGCTCGGCGGTGTCGACGTGCTGGTCAACAACGCGGCCAACGACGATCGCCATACCGTCGCGGACGTGACGCCGGCCTATTGGGACGAGCGGATGAACGTCAACCTGCGCCATCAGTTCTTCGCGGCGCAGGCGGTGATCCCGGCGATGAAGGCCGCCGGCGGCGGATCGATCATCAACTTCGGCTCGATCAGCTGGCATCTCGGCCTCGAAGACCTCGTCCTCTACCAGACCGCCAAGGCGGCGATCGAAGGCCTGACCCGCAGCCTCGCCCGCGACCTCGGCCGCGACAATATCCGCGTCAACGCGGTGGTGCCCGGCAACGTCAAGACGCCCCGCCAGGAGAAATGGTACACGCCCGAGGGCGAGGCGGAGATCGTCGCCGCGCAATGCCTCGACGGCCGGATCGAGCCGGCGGACATCGCGGCACTGGTGCTGTTCCTCGCCTCGGACGACGCGAGGATGTGCACGGCGCACAATTACTGGATGGACGCCGGCTGGCGGTGAACCGTTCAAAGGTGAGGGCGGACGGGCACCGCCTCACCCAACAGATAAGCACCCCGAATGCGCCTCCGGCTACCATACCGGCGGATTGTGCAATTTGATTCGATTACGCGATAGCGTTCCTGATCGCCCTATAATGCAGCAGAGCGTGGTCGCTCCAAATTGTAACCCGGCCATCTTGGTGGCCGTTGACGGGCGACCGCGTTTCTTGCCTGCCAATTAGGCGTGGATGACGGAACAGCATAATGACAGATCAAATTAGTCGGGATGACCTAAACAACTATATAGAACAGCTTGAGCGAAGACTGGGCGAGGCGGTAAATGCTTCCATCACATGCTCGCAAACGGCGATATCAGCTTATTACGCGTGCACAAAGCAGCTTCCTATCCTGCAATACTATGGAAATTTGCCACCGACTCTCCCAGAAGCCGTCATGGAGAAGGCTCAGCTACTGCCGAATCGGGAAGCCATCATCGCTCGGCTGCCAAAAGGCGGCCGCGGACTGGAGATCGGTACGCAACGGGGGAATTTCGCCAAACATATGCTCCAGGTTGCCGAGCCTGAACAACTTCATCTCGTCGATATAACTTACGATCTTTTCGACAAGCCGTGGTTCGACAACTACATTTCATCGTCTCAAGTAATCCTCCATGAAGGCGTATCGTGGTCTATCGTCAACGATTTTGAACAAGATAGCTTTGATTGGATCTACATTGATGCCGGTCATGACTACGAGAGCGTAACCAAGGATATCGTTGCATCTTGGGACAAAGTAAAACCGGGGGGCTATCTCATATTCAACGACTTTACATCATGGTCGCCTTTGGAAATGATCCCGTACGGCGTGATGCAGGCGGTATGCGAGTTTCAACTTGGACACGCTGAAGATTTTTCAATCGCTTGGTTCGCATTCCATCCGCAGGGGTATCACGACATAGCCCTTCGTCGCGAGAAGTAGACACTCGTAAACGGCAATCGAGAGGCGGGATAGCTCGCCGATCGCATCTGCGGGGGCTGGACTTGGGTGGTTGGCCGGGCCGGGCACGGATCGGAGCCCTGCGCTGTTCGATCCCTCGCTTTGTCGCTCATCTCTCCGTAGACGGACGATCGAACGGAGGGCGTGATGACGGCATTGGCGCGGCGGTGGTGGATCGGTTTGCTGGCGTTGGTAATGCTGGCGCTCGCCCTCCCCGCCGCCGCCCAGACTTCGCCGGTCGATGCCGCGACGAAGCAGCTCGCCGCCGCCGAGGCGGCGCTCGATGCGGTCGACAAGGCGCTCGACACCAAGGTCGATCGCGAGACGCGCGGCAAGTTGCGCGACCAGGCGCTCGGTGCGCAGAGCGATGCGCGCGACGCGGCCGAACAGCTCCGCGACCAGCTCGCGCTGATCGACGCGCGTATCGCCGGGCTCGGGCCGCCGGTCGCCGGCGTCGTCGAGGCTCCCGACATCCGCGCCGAACGTCGTTTGCTCGCGCAGGCGCGCAGTTCGCTCGATTCGAAGGTCAAGCGCGGTCAGCTCGTCACCGTCGAGGCGGGACAGCTCGTCACCGAGATCGACGAGACGCAGGCGGAAGAGATCAACCAGCGCATCGCCGCGCGGACGCCCTCGCCGCTTTCGCCGCATTTCTGGAGCGACATCGTCTCGGCGCTGCCCCGTGACGGACGGCGCGTGTCGAGCTTCGTCGGGCGCGGCTGGTCGCAGGTGCAGATTGGCCTGCGCGGCGGTTTCCCGATCGGCGCGCTGCTCGGCGGCCTCGCGGCGCTCGCGCTGCTGCTGCCGGTGCGGCAGGCGTTGCGGCGGCTCGGCCAGCGCTATCTGGTGGCCGATGCGCCGGGGCATCGCGTCCGCCGCTCCGCCAATGCCCTGTGGCGGGTGTTCGTCGGCACGGTGATGCCGATGGGGGCCGCCTTCCTGTTCGTCCAGGGGCTGCGCTGGTCGTCGCTGCTCGCGCCGTCGTGGAACGGGCTCGCCGACGCGCTCGTCGCCGCCGCCGGGTTCAGCGGCCTGATCGCCGCGGTCGGTGCCGCGTTCCTGATGGCGCGGCAGCCGTCCTGGCGGGTGGTGGCGCTGACCGACGCGACGGCGGCGGCGCTGCGTCCGGTCGCCTGGGGCTGCGCGGCGCTGACCTTCTTCGTCATCCTCGTCAATGCGTTCAACACCGCGGCCGGGGTGAGCCCGACCGCGCTGGTGACGACGCAGGTGATCGAGATCATCCTCCACCTCATCCTGATCGCCGGCACGCTGATCGTCATCGGCCGGCTGCGCGCCGCCGAGGCGGCCGACGGCGAGAGCGCGGCGGAAGCGGCGGCGAGCGCGGGGGTCGGCGCGATCACGCTGGCGCTGTGGCTGGTCGTCGCCGGCGCCGCCATCGCCTTGCTGATCGGCTATATCGGGCTGGCGATCGTCACCGTGCAGGCGGTGCTGTGGGCGACATTGCTCGCGGTCAGCACCTATCTGCTGATGGTGGTGATCGACGATGTCGCCACCAGTCTGTTCCAGCGGGACAGCCGCATTGGGCTGACGCTGCGCCACGGCATGGGGATCGGCGGCAGCGCGGTCGATCAATTCGGCGTGCTGCTGTCGGCGGTGCTGCGGCTCGCCGTGATCGTCGTCGCGCTCGGGCTGCTGCTCTACCCGTTCGGCGCGGGGTTCGGGTCGCTGCTCGACCGGGTCGGCGGGCTGGCGCGCGGCGTCACCGTCGGCGGCATCGCCATATCGCCGGGGACGATCCTGAAATTCGTCGCGGTACTCGCGCTCGGCCTGTTCCTGGTGCGCCAGTTCACCGCCTGGCTCGACCAGCGCTATCTGCCGAGCACCGATCTCGACATGAGCGTGCGCAACTCGATCCGGCTGGTCGCGCGCTATCTGGCGATCGCGCTCGCCGTTGTCTGGGCGCTCGCCTCGCTCGGTATCGGCATGGAGCGGATCGCGCTGCTGCTCTCGGCGCTGTCGGTCGGTATCGGCTTCGGCCTGCAGGCGATCACCTCCAATTTCGTGTCGGGCCTGATCCTGCTGGCCGAGCGGCCGATCAAGATCGGCGACCTGATCCGGGTCGGCACCGACGAGGGTGACGTCAAGCGGATCAGCGTGCGCTCGACCGAGATCGAACTCGCCGATCATTCGACGCTGATCGTCCCCAATTCGGAGCTCATCACCAAGTCGGTGCTCAACAAGACGCTCGCCGGGCCGATGGGGCGGATCCAGATCCACTTCTCGGTGCCGATCGCCACCGACGCCGATCGGGTCCGCACGATCGTGCTGGAGACGTTCGCGATCGAGCCGATGGTGCTCGATACGCCGGGCCCGGTGGCGCTGGTCGACGGCATCGCCGACGGGCGGATCGTCTTCAACTGCCTCGCCCATGTCTCCAGCCCGCGCAGCACCGGCGAGGCGCGCAGCAACGTCTTGCTGACGCTGCTGCGACGGATGCGGGAGGACGGCATCGACCTCGGCACGGTGCCGCAGCGGGTCGAATGGGTGACGATGCCGCCGCCATTCGGCGACGGCGCCAACGCCTAGCGTCGGATCAGCCGATCAGGCCGGTGCCGGCCTGTTTCCATTGCTGATAGGCATGACCCGCCGACGCCGCCACGACCGGCGTGGGGAGCGACGCGACCGGCATGCTGCCGCCGAGCCGGTCGATCACCGCGGCGCGGGCGCGGAAGACGCGGCTGCGCACCGTGCCCATCGGCACGCCGAGCCGCAGCGCCGCCTCTTCATACGACAGCCCCTCCTGTGCGACGAGGACCAGCGCCTCGGCCTGCCCCGGCGTGATGCTGTCGAGCGCCGCATCGAGATCGGCGAGCATCACGCCCGATTCCTGATCCGCCGGCGTGACCAGCCGGTCGTCGTCGACCGCCGGATTCCACGATACGCTGCGACCGGCGCGACGACGACCGCTGAGGAACAGGTTGCGCAGGATACGGAACAGCCAGGCGCGGAAGTTGGTGCCCGGCTGGAAGCGGCTGCGCGCCGCCCAGGCGCGGACCATCGTCTCCTGCACCAGATCGTCACCGTCGCCCTGATCGCGGCTGAGCTGCCGCGCATAGCGGCGCAGCGCGGGAAGCACCGCGTCGATCGCCGCGACAAAGCCGCGTTCGGTCGACACGTCTGGCAGCAGGGCGGCGGTGGTCATGCGGAACTCTCGACACGGGACGCGCGCACAATGAGTGACGCGGGGCGCTGCCCTTAGGCTGCGATCCTGAACGATTACAATACCGCCCGGTTCCTTTATTTTATTGCAGCGCAGCAATTCGGCGGCAGAGCGTAGAGACGCAGGAACACGTCGAAGCGGGCGGAGAACGCCCGGTCCTCGCACATCCCGCCGAGCGCCGTGTCGGGCGCGACGCAATAGCGCATGCGGTTGACCGGCCCGGCGAGCAGATCGAACAGCATATTGGCCATCACCTCGACATCGCCGGGTGCGAGCCGCGCCTGCGCCTGGGCGGTGGCGATCGCGGTCTTCATCGGCTCCATCAGCATGACGTGCCATTGCTGACGGCGGCGGGCGAACGCGACATCGGTGAGCGAGGCATGATCGATGAAGATCGCAAGACCGACATTCTCGGGCTTGCGCATCATATCGAACATATGGCGGGCGAAGGCGCGCAGGCTTTCGATCGGATCAGCGGCGGCGCTGGCGGTATCGCGCGCGAAGGCGTGGAGCTGGTCCATCTTGCGCCGGATCGCCGCGTCGATCAGCGCATCCTTGCTCGGGAAGCGGCGATAGATCGTCTGCTTGGTGACGCCGATATCCTGCGCCAGCGCGTCGATCGACAGCGTCGCATAGCGGGCGTCGCGCATCGCATCGATCGTGCCGTCGAGGATCAAGGCCTCGATCGCCAGCGCTTCCTCACGGCTCGGCCGACCGGCGCGCCGCTGCACCGTCGCCGCGCCGCTGTCGCGGCTCTGGTCGTCGATGGTCACCGTCATCCGTCCCTGCCCTGCTCCGTCCTGCCGCATCCGTCTCTGTCGCACCATGGCCACCGGCCCCGCGCATGTCCACCGCCGGCCCGTTGCCGCGACGCCGCCGAGCGCCTACGGGCGGCGGACAGGAGACCGGCGGTGACGACAAGCGAGACGTGGAGCGACGAAGTGCAGGGCGATCATGTCGCGATCGTCGGCGGCGGCTTTTCGGGCAGCCTGCTCGCGATCAACCTGATGCGGCACGACGGGCCGCGCGCGACGCTGATCGAGCGCCGCCCGACCCAGATGGCGCGCGGCGTCGCCTATAGCGCCGCGCATCAGGATCACCTGCTCAACGTCCGCGCCGGCAATATGAGCGCCCTCCCCGACGATCCGGACCATTTCGTCCGCTGGCTGGAGGGCAAGGCGCTCGGCGATGCGCGCACCTTCGTGTCGCGGCGCATCTACGGCGCCTATCTGCGCGAGATGCTCGATGCCGCGGTGGCCGCGCATCCGCAGCGGCTGACGCTGATCGAGGGGGAAGCCGTCGGACTGGCGCGGGACGATGGCGGCGTGACGGTGCGCCTCGACGACGGCCGCGATGTCGCCGCCGATGTCGCGGTGCTGGCGATCGGCAATCTGCCGCCGCATACGCCGCCCGGGCTCGATCCCGCCGCACTGCCGCCGGGCTGCTACCGCGCCGACCCCTGGGCCGGCGATATCAGCGAGGGGCTGGCGGCGGAGGACAGCGTGCTGCTGATCGGCACCGGGCTGACCGCGATCGATGCGGCGTTGTTGCTCGATGCGGCCGGCTTCACCGGGCAGATCGTCGCCATGTCGCGCCGCGGGCTGGTGCCGCGTGCGCATGCCGATACGCCGGCGCAACCGGGCCTGCGCGAACGCCCCGCGGGCGGGCTCGCGCAGCAGGTCGCGCAGCTCCGCACGCGCGCTGCCGCGATCGGCTGGCGCGCCGCGGTCGACGCGTTGCGACCGATGACGCAGATCATGTGGGGCGCGGCGGATGCGGCGACGCGCCGCCGCTTCCTGCGGCACCTCCGCCCCTATTGGGACGTGCATCGCCATCGCCTCGCCCCCTCGGTCGCCGCGAAGATCGCGGCTTTGCGCGACTCGGGGCGGCTGCACTTCGTCGCCGGCAAATCGGTGGCAGCGGCGGCCGACGGCGATCACGCCCTCTTCCACTGGCGACCGCGCGGCAGCGACGCGGTGACGACGACGCGCGTCGCGCGGATCGTCAACTGCACCGGCCCCCAGGGCGATCTGCTTCGCTCGGACGAGCCGCTGCTGCGCGGCCTGCTGCGCCAGCGGCTGATCCGGCCCGATCCACTGCGCATCGGCCTCGACGTCGATGCCCAGTCGCAGGTGATCGATGCCGACGGCCGGGCCGATCCGCGCGTGTTCTGCATCGGGCCGATGACCCGCGGTGGCCTGTGGGAGGTCGTCGCCGTCCCCGACATCCGTCAGCAGAACTGGACGCTGGCCCGCCGCCTCGCCCATGCGCAATGGGTCGGCGGCGAGGGCCTCTAACCCGCGCGCCTCACCAGTTGAGGCCGACGCGGGCGTAGAGATAGCGGCCGTTGAAGCCGAACGGCGAATAGGACGGGAAGCCGAGCACGCCGGTCGTGTTGTTCGCCGCGATCGTTCGGTCGGGATAGACGTCGAACAGGTTGCTGACGCCGAGCCCGATCTGCGCGCCCTTGGGAGCGGCATAGCGCAGCTCGAGGTCGGTGATCGCATGCTTGCCGGTGTGGACGTCGGCGGTGCCGCTGGCGAGCGTGCCGGGCTGGTTGACGTCGCCGTAATAGGTCACGCGGGCGAGCGCGCCGAGCCGGTCGAGCGACCAGTCGATCTGCCCCGTCACCTTCTCGCCCGGCGTCCCCTGTTCGAGGGTCAGGATGCGGCTGCGCGCGAACAGGGTCGGTGCCGGATCGAGCGTCGCGGTCGAGGTCGGCACGCGGGTGACGTCGATCGTGTTGACGTTGCCGGCGAGCGTGAAGTCGAAGGCGCCGGCTCCGTCGGTGGCGAGCCGGTAATGCGCGACCGCGTCGATGCCCTGGGTCGTCGAGGCGAGGCCGTTGAGGAAGAAGCGCGCTGCCGAGACGTTGTACGGTGCGAGCAGTGCCGCGACCTGGGTGCTGGCGGTCGCCTGGATATTCTCCGACAGGCCGATCTGGTCACGGATCTTGATGAGATAGCCGTCGACCGTCAGGTCGAAGCCGCCTGCGCGGATCACCGTGCCGACCGAGAAGTTGGTCGACTTCTCGGGCTGCAGCGGCAGGCCGCCGAGCGCGCTGCCGACGGAACTGACCGAGGGGAAGGTGCCGGTGAGGATCGGCACGCCGTTGGTCACCACCGACGCGGTCTGGGTGAAATATTGCTGCTGGAGCGACGGCGCGCGGAAGCCGGTCGAGGCGGTGCCGCGCAGCGCGAACCAGCGCGTCAGGTCATAGCGGAGCGATGCCTTGCCGTTCACCGTCGAACCGAAGTCCGAATAATCCTCGAACCGACCGGCGAGGCCGACCAGCAGCTTGTCGGTGACCTGCGCCTCAAGGTCGAGATAGGCGCTGCCGTTGCGGCGGCTGCGCTTGGTCTCATTGTCCGGCGAGAAGCCGCCGAAGCCCTGCGCGCCGGGCGCCGCCGACGCCAGAGCACCGGTGACGGTGCCCGCCGCCGGATAGCCGTAGGACGCAAGCTCGCCGGCGACGATCCGATAGCCCTCGCGCCGTCCTTCGAGCCCGAAGGCGACGTTCAGCGACTGGAAGACGTCGAACTGGCGGCTGACGTCGAGCCCGGCGACATATTGGTCGTAGATCGTCGCGCCGTCGTAGAAGTTGCGCGGCGTTGCCGAGCCATAAGCATAATTGGCGGAGTTAAGCGTCCGATAGTCGATCTTGTTGCGGCCGTAGCTCAGCGACAGGTCGACCGTGAAACCGGACACGTCACCCTTCAGCCCGACCGCCGAGTTGATGTCGCGCGACTTGGTGTTGATGATCGGCAGGAAGCCGTCGGCATAGCCGGCAAGCGCGAGCTGGGCGCGGGTGGCGGCGGCGGCGGCCGTCTGCGCCGCGGGGCTGATGCGCGGGAAGGCGGCGCTGCGGCTGTCGCGATCCTGATAGCCGCCGAACGCATAGAGTTTGAGATTGTCGGTGAGCGAGGTGCCGGCATTGACGAAGCCGGTATATTGCTCGACCTCGGGATCGCCATAGCGGCCGGTCACGCGATTGGGCGCGACGCGCAGGTCGATATCGGCGCGGTTGGTCGGCTGGCGCTTGGTATATTCGCCCGACACGGTGATAAAGCCGTCGTCGCCGAAGCCGATCCCCTGCCAACCGCTCGCAGTGACGGCATGTTCGCCCTTCACGTTACGCCGGTTGTTGGCGGTGTCAATCTGCGTGTCGTAGAAGCCGTATGTGACCGACGCGCCGCCGCCGCTGCGTGCCTCGCGCAGGCGCAGGTTGACGACGCCGGCGATCGCGTCGGAGCCATATTGCGCCGAGGCGCCGTCGCGCAGCACTTCGATCCGGTCGAGCGCGGCGGTCGGCACCGTGTTGAGATCGACCGCCGCCGAACCGCGGCCGATGCTGCCGTTGGTGTTGACCAGCGATGAGGCATGGCCGCGGATGCCGTTGATCAGCACCAGCGTCTGGTCGGGTGACAGGCCGCGCAGCGTCGCCGGGCGGATCGCGTCGGTGCCGTCGGTCGCCGACGGCCGCGGGAAATCGATCGACGGCGCGACGGCGGCGAGCGCGCTGGCGAGTTCGGTCGTGCCCTGCCGCTGCAGCGTCGCGCCACTCAGCACGTCGACCGGCGCGGCGCTGTCGAGGCGGCTGCGGCCGGCGGTGCGCGTACCGGTGACGACGATATCGTCGCTTTCGTTCGGCTGAGCCGCGGCATCGGCGACCGGCGCGGCCTGCGCGGCCTGATCGATCGCGGGCGGCTGCTCCTGACCGGCCGGCGCCGGCGCAGCCTGGGCGGCGAGCGCGGCGGAGCTTGCCGCGAGCAATAGTTCGCTGATGATCGTCACAAACAACCCCTTGGACTGGTGCGCTATTACGCGTGCAGCGCAGCATAGACCGGTCGGGCTGAGTTTGCGGGCGAAGAAAATCTATATCGCGGCGGAGCCCGTGCCGCGGCGCCCATCGCGATCGCCGCCCGGGCCATCTTTTGTAACATCGCCGCTCTGGCCGCGCACGCCCTCGCGACGCTAGGGGCGGCGGACGAGCAGATAGGGGAACTAAGGCGTTGAGACGCATCACTTTAACCTGCGCGCTGCCGGTGCTGGCGGGGATCGCGATGCCGGCGGCGGCACAGACGCTGACGCCGCTGGTCGAGGCGCGGCTGCGCGAAGAGCATGTCGTGCAGGACGGCCTGCCCGACAGCTCCGATGCGGTGACCGCGCGGATCCGCGCCGGCGTGCAGGCGAAGCACGGCGCCTGGACCGCGCTGGCCGAGGCGCAGGGCAATCTCGCGATCGTCGGCGATTATCATGACGGGCTGCACGGATCGGCGACGCAGCGTCCGCAGATCGGCGATCCGCAGAACATCGCGCTCTACCGCGCCCAGCTGCAATATCGCAGCGATCCGTTGACCGTGACCGCGGGACGCCAGCGGTTGCAGATCGACGACGAGCGTTTCGTCGGTGCCGCAGGCTTCCGCAACAACGGCCAGACGTTCGACGCCGTGCGCGCCGAGCTCAAACCGCTGCGCGGCGTCAAGGCGGACCTGACCTATGCGTGGAGCGTCCGCACGATCTGGGGGATCGACGGCGCCGGTGCGCGGCAGCAGGCGGTCGCCGGCGACAACGTCTTCGCGACGCTGGGCGTCGCGACGCCGGTCGGCACGCTGACCGGCTTCGGCTATCTCGTCGATCAGGACGAGCGGCTCGTCCAGGGCTATCGCCTGTCGAGCCAGACCTATGGCGCGCGCCTCGTCGGCTCGCGCCGCATCGGCGGCACGACGCTCGCCTGGAGCGCCAGCCACGCGCGGCAATCCGGCTATCACCGCAACCCCAACGCCTATGCCGCCGATTACTGGCTCGCCGACGTCGCGCTCGATCTCGCCGGGCCGAAGCTCGGCGGCGGCTACGAAGTGCTCGGCGCCGGACGCGGACGCAGCCGCGGCGCGACGCTGGCGAGCTTCCAGACGCCGGTCGCCTCGGTATTCAAGTTCCAGGGCTGGGCGGACAAGTTCACCACCACCCCGGCCGACGGAGTCCGCGACGCTTATGGCAGCGCCGGCTGGAGCTGGCCCCGGCTGGCCGGCCTGCGCGCAGTCAGCGTGCAGGCGATCTACCACCGTTTCGACAGCGACCGGCTGAGCCGCCATTACGGCAATGAGATCGACCTGCTCGCTCAGGCGACGATCGGCCATACCGTCGCCGGCCTGCGCTATGCCGACTATCGCGCCGACCGTTTCGCTGTCGATACGCGCAAGCTATGGCTCCAGCTCGACTGGGCGCTATAGGCGTCGACCCCGGAGGGAGCGGCGCATGACCTTGCATCATTGGTGGCTGTTCGTCGGCGCGGTGTTCCTGCTGTGCGGGACGCCGGGCCCGAACATGCTGCATATCCTGTCGCGCAGCGTCGAGCTCGGCGCCCGGCGCAGCGTCGCGGCGATGGCGGGGTGCCTGACCGCCCTCGTGCTGGTGCTCGCCGCCTCCGCCGCGGGCCTCACCACGCTGCTGCTGGCGATGCCCGGCGCGTTCACGCTGCTGCGCTATGCCGGCGTCGCCTATCTGCTCTACCTCGGCTGGCGGGCGTGGCGGGCGGAGGTCGCACCGATCGACGTCGGCGCGGCGCAATTGCCCCGCACCGTCTCGCTCGCGGCGCTGTTCCGCGGCGGCTTTGCGATCGGCATCAGCAACCCCAAGCTGATCCTGTTCGCCGCGGCCTTCCTGCCGCAGTTCGTCACCCGCGTCGCGCCGCAGGCGCCGCAGTTCGCGATCCTCGTCGTCACCTTCGCCGCGCTCGAATGCTTCTGGTACGGCGTCTATGCGCTCGGCGGGCGCTCGCTCGCCGCGCATCTCGCCGCGCCGCGGGTCAAGCGGGCGTTCAACCGCGTCACCGCGGTGATCTTCGTCGGCTTCGGCCTCGCGCTGCTCCGCTCGCATCCGGCGTGACGCTTTGCGAACCGCTCCACCGCTTCCTATCAAGGGAGCAAAGGAGATCACGATGAGCGACGACGCATCCGCCAATCAGCCCGCCGGCTATGTCCCGCCCCAGGTGTGGACGTGGGAGCCCGGCAACGGCGGCCAATTCGCCAGCATCAACCGCCCGATATCCGGCGCGACGCACGAGCGCGAGCTGCCGGTCGGCAAGCATCCGCTCCAGCTCTATTCGCTGGCGACGCCGAACGGCCAGAAGGTGACGATCCTGCTCGAAGAGCTGCTCGCCGCCGGCCACAGCGGCGCCGAATATGACGCCTGGCTGATCGAGATCGCCAAGGGCGACCAGTTCGGCAGCGGCTTCGTCGCGCTCAATCCCAATTCGAAGATCCCGGCGCTGCTCGATCGCTCGGTCGATCCGGCGATCCCGCTGTTCGAGAGCGGCTCGATCCTCTTCTACCTCGCCGAGAAGTTCGATGCCTTCCTGCCGCGCGACGCACAGGCGCGGGCGCAGACGATGAACTGGCTGATGTGGCAGATGGGATCGGCTCCGTTCCTCGGCGGCGGCTTCGGCCATTTCTATGCCTATGCGCCGTTCCGCATCCAATATGCGATCGACCGCTATGCGATGGAGACCAAGCGCCAGCTCCACGTGCTCGACACGCAACTCGCCGAGCGGCGCCACATGGTCGGCGACACCTATACGATCGCCGACATGGCGATCTTCCCTTGGTACGGCGGCCTGTTCGACGACATCTATTCGGCGCGCACCTTCCTGTCGCTCGACGATTACCCCAACCTGCGCCGCTGGCATGCGGAGCTCAGCGCGCGCGAGGCGGTGCGGCGCGGACGGATCGTCAACAAGGTGAACGGCGATCCCGCCGCCACCTTGCGCGAACGGCATGACGCGAGCGACTTCGACGCGATCCGTTATTGAACGGTGACCGGCGGCGCGGGTGAAGATCCTGCGCCGCCCGACTTTTTCCGCGTGATTGCGCGGAAATGTCACAAACAATGACCAAAGAGCCCCTGCACGCCGCAACGGCGGCACCGATCAGACGATCATCATCAATGGGGCCTTATGTTGACATCCGCTCTCGCCGCCGGCTCGGCGCTCGCATCGCTGTCGGTCGCGCTCGCCGCGCCTGCCACCGCGCAGACCAGCGCACCCGCCGACACCGCCGCCGCACCGGCCGAGCAGAGCGGCGCGACCACGCCCGAGCCTGCGGATCGCGACATCATCGTCACAGGATCGACGCGCGCGCAGCGCCGCTTCGATGCCTCCTATGCGATCAACACGGTGACGCAGACCGATATCGAGAAGATCGCGCCGGTCAATTTCGCCGACCTGATCGGCCAGCTTCCCGGTTTCCAGACCGAGATCACCGGCGGCGAGGTGCAGAACATCTACCGCATCCGCGGCCTGCCCAATGACGGCGGCTTCGTCAGCTTCCAGCAGGACGGCCTGCCGCTGTTCCACGAGAATGACGGCGTCTTCTTCCGCGGCGACGCCATCCTCAAGCCGGATCTGATGACCGAGCGGGTCGAGGTGGTGCGCGGCGGCCCGGCGCCGATCTATGCCAGCTATTCGGGTGCGATCGTCAACGCGATCGAGGTGACCGGGCGCGACACGGTGCGCGGCAAGGCGCAGCTGACGCTCGGCGACACCGGCCTCTATCGTGGCGACGTCGTCCAGTCCGGCCCGCTCGGCAACGATACCTATTACGCGCTCGGCGGCTTCGTCCGCTATCACGACGGCTATCGCGACAATGGCTTCCCCAATGACAAGGGCGGCCAGTTCCGCGCCAACATCAAGCACGACCTCGCCAACGGCTCGCTGCGGCTGAGCGTCAACTACGTCAACGATCACAACGTCTTCTATCTGCCGATCCCGACCGCCGATCCGCGCAACCCGGCGGTGTCGCTGGATCGCTACATCGATTATTTCAGCGGCACGCTCAATTCGCCGGCGCTGCGCAACGTCGATCTGCGCTATCGCAACGGCGCCGGCGTCGTGCAGAACGAGGCGAGCGACCTCGGCGACGGCCGGCATATGCGGATGGTCAACATCGGATCGCAATATGATGCCGAATTCGACGGCTGGCTGGTTTCCGCCAAGGCGGGCTTCACCATGGGGCGGCTCGACTTCACCGCTTTCTATTCGACCACCAATCCGGCCGATGCGACCACCTTCCCGAGCAGCTATGCGAGCAAGGCCGCCGCGGCCTTCGGCCCGGTCGCCTCGTTCGGCTATGTCCTCGCCGGCACCAACACCATCTACGATCCCGCCGCCGCCTCCGGTCTCGTCATGCAGGGCCAGTATCGCGACGTGCGCTCGCGCTTCTATTCGAACCAGGCCAATCTGTCGGTCGCCAAGAAGTTCGACACGCCGATCGGCAGCCACGACCTCAAGCTCGGCGTCTATGGCAGCCTGTACGGTGAGGACAGCCGCACGATCTATCAGAACTATCTGATCGAGGTGGCGAGCCGCCCGCGCCTGCTCGATCTCGTCGCCTATAATGCCGCCGGCGCGCGGATCGGCCGCGTCACCGATAATGGTGCGCTCAACTATGCCGCGACGCTGACCCAGGGCGACTCGGACGCCAAGATGGCGGCGGTGTCCGCCAACGACACGTGGGAGATCATCCCCGGCCTGCGCATCGACGCGGGCATCCGCTACGAAGGCTATAGCTACAAGGGCTATGCGCTGCTCACCGGCGCGGCCAATCTCGGCGACCCGACGACGCTCGCCGATGATTCGACGCGCGCCTTCACCGGCGGCATCCTCAACCAGCGGCTGCGCACGCATGCGACCAACTGGACGGTCGGCGCCAATTACGACTTCAACCGCCATATCGGCATCTATGGCCGCGCCGCACACCTCGAAACGCCGCCGAGCGTGCAGACGGTGATGAGCATCAACCCGACGATCATCACCACAATCGCCAACCAATATGAGGCGGGGCTCAAGCTCGCCGCCGGCCGGTCCTACCTCTACGTCACCGGTTTCTATACCAATTTCGATCCGCTCAACGCCTCCTTCCTCGCCTTCGACCCGACGACCGGACGCAACGACGTCAACGTGCCGTTCATCGGCAAGGCGAAGGTCAAGGGCGTCGAGTTCGACGGTGCGCTGGCGGTGACCAAATGGTTCATGCTCAACGGCGCGCTCACCGTCAGCGATCCGACCTATCGCAACTTCCAGAACGCCAACGGCGCCGACCCCGCCCTCGCCGAGGGCAAGCAGATCATCCGCCAGCCCAAGATCTACGGCAACATCCGCCCGAGCTTCGACTTCGATCTTGGGGACAATGCGATCTCGCTCTACGGCCGCTACACCTATATGGGGAAGCGCTATGTCGACTTCTACAATCGCACGGCGCTGCCCGCTTATGGCACGACCGGCGCGGGTGTGACCGTGCGGCACGGCAGCTGGCAGTTGCAGGTGGTCGGCGACAATCTGTTCAACGCGCATGGCCTGACCGAGGGCAATACGCGCACCGATCAGGTCAGCGGCCAGGGCAGCCCCGAAGCCATTTATGGCCGGCCGATCTTCGGCCGCAACGTCCGCCTCGTCGTCGGTCGGTCGTGGTGAGGCGGGCCGCGCTGGCGGCCGCGCTGATGCTGGCGACACCGGCCGTCGCCGGCGCGCCGCAGGCCGTGATGCAGGCGCCGGTCGGCGATCGCGTCACCGCGGCGCTGTCGGCGCGGCTGTTCCCGCTGCTCGACGCGGTCGGCGCCGATCCGGCCGCCACCGCCCGGCTGACGGCGCAGCCGCAGATCGCCGCGATGCTCGCCGGCCGTGCGGCGCGGCGTACCGCCTGCGCCGCGGACCTCGCCTGCCTGGTGCAGGCGCTGGTCTGGACACCGGAGGAGAGCGCGACGCTCGCCGCCGCGCTGCCCGCCGGGCTCAGCCATGCCGATGACGGCGCGGCGGCCCAGGCGCTGCGCGAGACGGGCGGGATCAACACGATCCTGCGCGATTACGGCTTAGCGCAGGTGCCGCGTTATCCGCAGATCGACGGCGCCGGACCGATCGATCCGCTCGAACTGCGCGCGCGGGTGCAGGCCGCCGATTGGCTGGCGCGGACCCCGCGGGCGCGATCGGCGCAGGCGATCGACCCCAGCGTCGACTTCGCGCTCGCCCTGCTCGACGGTAGCGACCGGACCGACGCGATCGGCTTCGACCCGCTCACCGGCGGGCGCAACGCCGCGGCGACCGCGCGCGCTAGGCGGCTGGACTGGACACGCTGGCACTACACCGCGCTGATCCTCACCGGCGTCGGGCCGGAAACGCCCGACATGCCGCTCAGCCCCTATGGCAAATACCATATCCGCCTCGCCGCCGAGCGGTTCGCGCGCGGTGATATCGCGACGATCATCGTCACCGGCGGCCGCGCCCATCCGCGCGCGACGCGCTTCACCGAGGCCGAGCAGATGCGTCAGGCGCTGATCGACCGCTATGGCATTCCCGCCGACGCGATCCTGATCGAGCCCTATGCGCGGCACACCACCACCAATTTGCGTAATGCCGCGCGGCTGCTCGCCGCGGTCGGTGCGCCCTTCGATCGCGAGGCGCTGATCGTCTGCAATCCCGGGCAAAGCGAGATGATCACCAGCGCCGCCTTCGCACAGCGCAATCAGAGCGAGCTCGGCTACATGCCGGGCCGCATCGGTGCACGGCTGTCGCCGACCGAAGTCGAATTCCGCCCCTCGCCGTCGTCGCTGCGGATCGACCCGCGCGACCCGCTCGATCCCTGACCCGGAGCCTGCCGATGCGCCCCGCCCTCCTCGCCCTCGCGTTCGCGCTGCTGCCCACCCCGGCCTTCGCCTGGGGCGGCACCGCGCATGCGGTGATCGACCGCGCCGCGATCGAGGCGATTCCCGCCGATGGCCCGGTCTTCCTGCGCCGCCACGTCGATTATATCGCCGCCTCCGCCGCGCTGCCCGACAGATGGCGCAACAATGCGGAGAATTTCGCCAAGATCGAGGAGGACCCGAACCACGGCTGGTTCCGCGAGCAATTCGCCTTCCTCAAACCGATCCCGCGCTCGCGCTACGCCTTCGTGATCGCGCTGTTCAAACGCTATGAGGCGATCAAGGCGAGCGACCCCGCCACCGCGGCGCGCACCAACGTACGCTGGACCGGCACCCTGCCCTATGCGGCGATGGAGGCCTATCAGCGGATCATCGTCTGCATGCGCCAGGTCCGTGCCGCGCAGGCGACCGGCGGCGACCCCGCCTTCGCCGAACAGCATTGCGCCTTCGACGTCATCCGCCTCGGCCATTATATCGGCGACGGCGCGCAACCGTTGCACGATTCCGTCAACAGCGACGGCTGGCGCGGCCCCAATCCGCGGCATTACACGACCGACCGTTCGATCCACGGCCGCTTCGAAAGCGGCTTCGTCGACGGCATGAAGCTGACCGTGGCGGACATCGCGCCGCGGCTCGGCACGCCCGGCCATCGCACCGGCGACATGTTCGACGCGATCCTCGCCTTCCTCGATACCGCCGGCAACCGGATGGAGGAGGTCTACCGGCTCGAACAGCGCAACGGCTTCCACGATTTCGCCGATCCGGACGTGCGCGCGCTCGTCTACGAACGCACCGGCGCGGGGGCGGCGATGCTGCGCGACATGCTGTGCCGCGCCTGGGCGGAGAGCGCGACGCCGCCCGCACGGATCACGCCCGAGCCGCTCGACTTCACCAATCCGGCGTTCGATCCGGAGACCGGCTCCGCGCCGGGCTGATTTGCGAAACGCTGCCATTCCGGGTGAAGCCTTGCGGCCGGCGGCGCCAACGCCCAGCTTCGTGCGATGAAGAACATCGGCTTTCTATCCTTCGGCCATTGGTCGGACGCCCCCGGTTCGGCGACGCGCACCGCGCAGGACGTGCTGCTCCAGTCGATCGACCTTGCCGTCGCGGCGGAGGAACTCGGCGCGGACGGCGCCTATTTCCGCGTCCACCATTTCGCGCAGCAGCTCGCCTCGCCCTTTCCGCTGCTCGCCGCAGTGGCGGCGCGGACGAAGCGGATCGAGATCGGCACCGGCGTCATCGACATGCGCTATGAGAATCCCTTCTACATGGTCGAGGATGCCGGCGCGGCCGATCTCATCAGCGGCGGTCGCCTGCAACTCGGCATCAGCCGCGGGTCGCCCGAGCAGGTGATCGAGGGCTGGCGGCATTTTGGCTATGGACCGGCCGCGGGTGAGAGCGATGCGGACATGGGCCGGCGCCACGGCGAGTTGTTCTTCGAGCTGCTCGCCGGCAAGGGTTTTGCCAAGCCCAATCCCCGACCGATGTTCCCCAATCCGCCGGGGCTGCTGCGGCTCGAACCGCATGCGCCGGGCCTGCGCGAGCGGATCTGGTGGGGCTCGGGCAATGACGCCACCGCCATCTGGGCGGCGCGCAAGGGGATGAACCTGCAAAGCTCGACGCTGAAAGCGGACGAGAGCGGCGAGCCCTTCCACGTCCAGCAGGCGAAGCAGATCCGCGCCTATCGCGCCGCCTGGGCGGAGGCCGGCCATGCCCGCACCCCGCGCGTATCGGTCTCACGCTCGATCTTCGCGCTGATGACCGATCGCGACCGGCAATATTTCGGCCGCGGCGACAGCAGCGATCAGATCGGCGTGATCGACAATATGCGTGCCGTCTTCGGCCGGTCCTACGCCGCCGAGCCCGAGGCGCTGATCGAGCAATTGCGTGCCGACGAGGGCATCGCCGAGGCCGATACGCTGCTGCTCACCGTGCCCAACCAGCTCGGCGTCGCCTATAACACGCATGTGATCGAGGCGATCCTGCGCCACGTCGCGCCGGCGCTCGGCTGGCGCTGAGCGCGGTCAGCCGGCGTCGGCGGCGGGGCGGCTGACCTTCCAGAACATCGCATAGCCGAACAGCCCCGACACGATCGAGGCGACCAGGATGCCGAGCGCCGCCTCTTCGGTCTGCACCGCATCGGTGAAGGCGAGCTCGGCGATGAACAGCGAGATGGTGAAGCCGATGCCGGCGACGCCGCCAATGCCAAGCACCATCGGCCAGGTCACGTCCTTGGGCAAGGCGGCGCGACCGATCTTGGTCGCCAGCCAGCTCGCGCCGAGAAAGCCGAGCGGCTTGCCGATCACCAGCCCGGCGACGACGCCGCCGGTCAGCGGCGAGTGCACCGCCTTGCCGATCAGCTCCGCGGAGAAGTGGATGCGGACGTTCGACAGCGCGAACAGCGGCAGCACGACATAGGACACCCAGGGTGTGAGCAGCCGCACCAGCCGGTCCGCCGCCTCGTCGGTCGCCGCCGCCATCTCGTGGATATAGCCCAGCCGGCGCTGCGCCTTGTCGCGCTGCTCTTCCTCCTCCGCCGGATCGTCGGCGCGTTCGGCGGCGGCCTGTGCTTCCTTGAAGCGGTCGACCGGGTCCTGCACGCGCTTCGCGAACACCGCCTCCGACAGGCGCGAGCTGGTCGGCAGCAGCAGCCCGACCGCGACGCCGGCGATCGTCGGATGCACGCCCGATCCGAACACGCCGATCCACACCACCAGTCCCAGCAGCACATAGGGCACCGATGCGACCCAGCGCAGCCGCAGCAGCGCGAGGATGCCGGAATAGGCGCAGCCGGCGAGCGCCAGGAAGCCCCATGCGATCGACGTGGTATAGGCGAAGGCGATGACGAGCAGCCCGAACACGTCGTCGATCGCCGCAAAGGCGAGCAGCACCGCGCGCACCGCCATCGGCAGCCGGGTGGTGAACATCGCGACGATGGCGAGGCTGAAGGCGGTATCCATCGCCGCGACCACGCCCCAGCCATGCGCCGCATCGGTGCCGTGGTTGAAGGCGACGTAGAGCGCGACGGGAACGACGAGGCCGCCGATCGCGCCGGCGATCGGGAAGACCGCGGTACGCAGCGAGGCGAGCGAGCCCTTGACGAATTCGCGCTTCACCTCGGTGCCGACGATCAGGAAGAACAACGGCATCAGCGCATCGTTGATCCATTCGGCGGCGGGGCGGGCGACGCTCCAGGCGCCGTAGCTGAGTCGCAGCGGCCGATCCCACATCCGCGCATAATCGGCCCCGATCGGGGAGTTGATCGCGACCAGCGCGATGATCGTGGCGATCAGCAACGGTCCACCCGATACCTGCCCGATCGCGAAGAACGGCTCCATCTTCTGCAAAATCGCCGCGGCGGGCGAATGGTGCGCCCGTGCCGCGACACGCCCGGACAGGCGGGGGTTGAGAGCCATGATAATCCTGTTTGCCAAGCGGACGTTATCGATACGGTTAAGCGCCGCCATGCGTTCCCCGCCGCCTGATCGAACCCACGTTCGTCGCGCTGCCACTTGCCGGCCCGCGCCGATACATTGCTCCGACAAGAGGCGAAAACGGCAAACGTGTGTTACAAATGTTTCAAGATTTGCGCGGTCCACCGTTTTTCGCAAATTGACCTTTGACTTTACCTCGATCAACTGCATGAACGCTTGTCGCCGCGTCTCCCCCAAGACGTCGGCGCGATATGTCCGACTAAGCGAGAACCCCCCGATGACGACGGAAACCAACACGGTCGAGCTGGCCACCGAATTGACGATCGCCTGGCTCAGCAACCCCAACACCCGCACCACCGCCGATGACGTGCCCGCCTTCCTCCAGTCGATGCACGCCGCGGTCGAACGACTCGCCAGCCCAGAAGCCGGTGACGGCGATACGGCCTCGCCCGAGCATGTGCCGGCGGTGTCGGTGCGCAAGTCGCTCGCCTCGCGCGATCACATCATCTCGATGATCGACGGCAAGCCCTATCGCACGCTGCGCCGCCACCTGACCACGCACGGCCTGACGCCGGACGACTATCGCGCACGCTACGGCCTGAAGTCGGATTATCCGATGGTCGCGCCCTCCTACAGCGAGAGCCGCAGCGCGATGGCCAAGACGATCGGCCTCGGCCGCAAGTCCGGCCAGAAGCGCGAGGACGGCACCGACGCCCCCAAGGCGCCGCGCAAGAACGCCAAGGCGGCGTTGCAGGCCGCCAAGGATACGCTCGGCACCGAAGAATAAGACAGTCGGGGCGGCACCGCTATCGCTGCCGCCCCTGCCCCGCGCACGCGGCGTCTAGGCTTTCCGCCAGGTCGATGATCGGGCGCTTCACCAAGCCACTCCGATATTCCCGCGCAGGCGGGAATCGAAAGGCCAATCAGACCCACCGCTTGCGGGCCGAAGAACACTAGGCGCCCGCCTTCGCTGGAGCACTGGCAGGTCTGCGACCGTCTTGCTTCGCTCGAAACCTGAACCAGCCGAAGCAGAAAAAAGGACCGTGCCGCCTCCGGTTTAAGCCGAAGCGGTCACCGCCGCCACAGGCCGGGCACCTGCGGGAGGTCCCGCAAGCGCCGAAGATTCCGCCTATTCGAGATCGTTCTCGCTGATCACGATCAGCGACTGGTCCGGATTGCGCGCCAGCGCGGCCAGCCCCGCCTCGGCGATCTCGTCCGAGAAGCGGTTGAACATCTCGACCGCATCGTCGTCTTCGGGGGCATCGCCGCTCAGCGCCTCGAGCACGTCATATTGCACCGCGAACTGCAATTCTTCGGCGTCGACCTCGCCGGAGAACTCCACTTGCCGTTCGTTCGGATTGTCGAGCACGGATGCGGTGTCGATGTCGAGCTTGTCTGCGGCCACGGGATACCTCTTTGGTTCTGACTGCCCCGCGATTGGCGGGGATCGCCGGATAGCGCAAGGCGCGTGTCGATGTTCCGTGGCGGTGCATCGCCATCGCGCGCGCGCGACGTGACACACCTTGCCAGCGGCCGTCGCGATGCGCAGATGTCGGCGATGACATCCCCTCTCCGTCCGTCGCGTCGCGGGCTGTTGCGTCACGCCGGCCTGGGGCTCACTGCGATCGCGGTACCGGGCTGGGCGCAGCGGGTCTCGTCCGGCCTGGCCGCCCGGCCGACCCTCGCCGGACCGGACATCGCGCTCACCGTCGACCATGTCCCGGCGACGATCGACGGCCGCACGGGCCATGCAATCAGCGTCAACGGCAGCTGGCCGGCGCCGCTGCTGCGGCTCCGCGAGGGGCAGAGGGCGCGGCTGGCGGTGACCAATCGCCTCGCCGAGCCGACCTCGATCCACTGGCACGGGCTGCTGGTGCCGTTCCAGATGGACGGCGTGCCCGGGATCAGCTTTCCCGGCATCGCTCCGGGCGAGACCTTCACCTATGAATTCCCCGTCGTCCAGTCGGGGACCTATTGGTATCACAGCCATTCGGGGTTGCAGGAGCAGATGGGGCATTACGGCCCGATCGTCGTCGACCCGGCCGGGCCGGACCCGGTTGCGGCGGAGCGCGAGCATGTCGTCGTGCTGTCCGATCATAGCCCGCTGCATCCGCACCGCATCTTCACCAAGCTCAAGCAGCAGGGCGGCTATTTCAACTATCAGAAGCAGACGCTTGCCGGCCTGATCGCCGGGCGCGACCAGCCCGCTGCCGAGCGACGCGACTGGGGCCGGATGCGGATGGACCCGACCGACGTCTCCGACGTCACCGGCGCGACCTATACCTATCTCGTCAACGGCCATGGCCCGCAGGACGACTGGACTGCCCTGTTCGCGCCGGGCGAGCGCGTCCGGCTGCGCGTCATCAACGCTGCGGCGATGACCAACTTCAACCTGCGCATCCCCGGCCTTGCGCTCACCGTCGTGCAGGCGGACGGGCAATATGTGCGGCCGGTGACGGTCGACGAACTGCAGATCGCCGTGGCGGAAACCTACGACCTGATCGTCACGCCGGAGGATCGCGCATATACCCTGGTCGCGGAGGCCTGGGACCGCTCGGGAATGGCACGCGCGACGCTGACCCCGCGTCCCGGCCTGACCGCCGCAGTGCCGCCGCTCCGCGCCCGGCCGCTCGCGACGATGCGCGACATGGGGATGGGCGCGATGAGCGGCATGAGCGGCATGGCGGCGATGCCCGACATGCCGGGGATGACGCACGACGCGGCGCCGATGCAGCATGGCATGCGCGACTTCGCCACCGCGCCCGAACTGCCCCGCACGCCCGCAGTCCAGACAATCGCGCCGATGCCGACCGATCGCACCGGCGAACCGCCGCAGGGCCTCGCCGATACCGGCCACCGCGTGCTCGTCTATCGCGATCTCGTCGCGCTCGCCGCCAATCCCGATACCCGCGCGCCGTCGCGGCAGCTGCGCATCCACCTCACCGGCAATATGGAACGCTATATGTGGGCGTTCGACGGGGTGAAGCTCAACGCCGTCACCGCGCCGATCCCCTTCCGTCAGGGCGAGCGCGTCCGCGTCACCCTGGTCAACGATACGATGATGGCGCACCCCATCCACCTGCACGGTCATTTTTTCGAGCTGGTCACCGGCCATGGCGATCACGCGCCGCGCAAGCACACGGTCAACGTCGCGCCGGGCGGCACGGTGACCTTCGACCTGACCGCGGACGCCTTCGGCGACTGGGCGTTCCACTGCCATCTTCTCTATCATATGCATGCGGGCATGATGCAGGTGGTCAGCGTCCGCCCCGACGGCGCGGTGGCGGGGGCATGATCGCGCTCGCCCTGCTGCTCGCACCGGTCGCGCAGATGCAGATGCATGACATGCCCGGCATGACGATGCCGATGCCGCAGGCCAGGCCCGCCCGCGCCAAACCGAAGCCCCGGCCGAAAGCCGCGCCTCTCCACAAGGCTGCCCCGGCGACACCGGCCCCCTGCCCGCCGGAGCATGCGGCGATGGGCCATTGCGCCGCCGCCGGCCAGCCACCCCGGATAGCGCCCGCCATGCCGGACAGGCCCGGCATGGCCATGGCTCCCGCGAAGCCCGCAGCCGCCGCCACAATCGGTACCGATCAGCCCGCCGGCGATGCGCTGCCACCCGCCCCGCCCGGCGATCGCGCCGCCGCGCGCTTCTATGATCCGGCAGCGATGGCGGCGGCGGATCGGCAGATGCGCCGCGACCATGGCGGGATGCGTTTCGGGCAAGTGATGTTCGATCTCGCCGAGGTGCAGATCCGCGACGGCCGCGACGGCTTGCGCTGGGACGGGGAAGGCTGGTTCGGCGGCGATCGCGACCGGCTCGTCGTCAAGAGCGAAGGCGATGGCCGCATCGACCGGATCGATCGCGCCGAGGTGCAGGCGCTCTATTCGCGTGCGATCGGCCCCTATTTCGATCTTCAGGCGGGCCTGCGCCAGGACGTCGGCGCCGCGTCGCGACGCAGCTATGCGACGATCGGGGTCGAGGGCCTCGCCCCTTATTGGTTCCAGGTCGAGGGCGCGCTGTTCCTGTCCGATCGCGGCGACCTGCTCGGCCGGGTGCAGGCCTATACCGACCAGCGCATCACCCAGCGCCTGATCCTGCAACCGCGTGTCGAGCTCAACCTCGCCGCCCAGGCCGTGCCGCAGGACGAAATCGCGGCGGGCCTGTCGCAGGCCGAGGCGGGGGTGCGGCTGCGCTACGAGATCCGGCGGGAGTTCGCGCCTTATGCCGGCATCAGCTGGGAGCATCGCCGCGGGGATGGCGACGGCGCGGCGCTGGTGCTCGGCGTGCGAAGCTGGTTCTGATGATAAGAAACAAAGTGATCCCAAACGGATCACATAACTTACATTAAGCAGTCTTCAACCGCCTCTCAGCAATGAAGCATCATGGCGTGGCGCTATGGTTTCTCTGCGATGATGGTCGCGGTCGCGATGATCGCTGCGCCGGTGCGTGCGCCGGCCGCGGCGGCCGCGCGCACCGATCCCTGGGTCGCCGCCGCCGATTTGTTCTTCAAGATCGCCGCGCGCGACGATGCGATCCCGGACGCCGGCGTGCCGCGCGCGGTCGCGCAGGACGGCGAGGGTTTCATCTGGCTCGCCACCGATGGCGGACTGGCGCGCTGGGACGGCACCGGCTTCAAAAGCTATGTGACCGATCCGACCGACGGGTCGGGCGCATTGCCCGAGCTGATGGTCAACATGGTCTACGCCGACCGTGCCGGGCTGCTCTGGCTGGGCATGAGCGCCGACGGCCTGTGGTGGCGCGATCCGCAGAGCGACCGGTTCCGACGCCCGCTCAACCGCACCGCACTCGACCAGGCGCATATCACGCTGATCGTCGACGACGGCGGTGACGGCCTGTGGGTGGGCAGTGACGTCGGGCTCGGCCGTGTGCGCGGTCCCGATCATCGCGCCACGATGGTTCGCGATCTGCCCGCCGGCGCGATCACCGCGCTCCACCGCAGCCGCAGCGGCGCGCTATGGGTCGCCGTCGGCACGCGGCTGTTCCGTCAGGCGGGCGCACGCTTCGTCCCGATCGCGCTCGCCGGCGTCGACGGCGAGATCACCGGGCTGCACGACGATGCCGCCGGCGGGCTGTGGCTGGCGACGCATGGATCGGGGCTGCATCGGCTCGCCGCCGGGACCGTGCGCCACTGGCCGCTGCGCGTCGATGGCCGGTCGCCGCCGCTCGGCGCGATCATCGATGCCGGCGCGGGCCAGCTCTGGGTCACCTCGCGCGCGGGCATCGTGACGATCGATCCGGTTCGCGCGCGGATCGACCGGCTCGTCCACGACGCCAATTTGGCGGCGACCTTGCCCGAGAATGGCATCAACCACCTGTTCCGCGATCGATCGGGGCTGGTATGGGTCGCAAGCGATGCCGTGCTGAGCTACGTCGATCCAGCGCCGCGCCGGGTGCTCGGGCTGGTCGGCGCGCTGCGTCCGACGCCGACGCAGGCGGTGGATGTCGCCTGGACGCTCGGCGCCGCACCCGACGGCGCGATCTGGTACGGCTCGCCCGACGGTCCCGCGTCCCGCCTGGCGCCGAGCGGCAAGGGCCAGCCCGGCGCTGTCCGGCGATTGTCCGGCGCGCGCCGCGACGCGCAGAGCTTTGCCTTCACCCCGGCCGGCGACGGCTTCGTCGCCGGGGGCGATGGCCTGTATCAGGTGTCGCGCGACGGGCGGCGCAGCCGCATGCTGTCGCCGCTGCCCTGGTCGCGGCTGCTGATCCGGGGGACGCAGATGTTCGTCGGCGGCGGCAGCGACAATGGACGCGCACGCAGCGGCGGCGTCGCGACGGTCGACCTGCGGCACCCCGGTGCGCCGGTGCCGACGCCATGGAGCGGCCGGCTGACCGATCCACGCGTCCGCTCCTTGGCAATGATGCCCGGCAACCTGCTCTGGGTCGGCACCGCGCGCGGCCTCAATCGCGTCGATCTCGCCAGCGACGCGGTGACGCGGCTGGTCCGCGGCGACGCAATGTCCGGCCTGCGCGGCAATTACGTGTCCACCCTGCTCGCCGACCGGCAGGGGCGGCTGTGGGCCGGCACCGTCGGCGGCGGCATCACCATCCTCGCGCGAAGACCGGCGGGCTGGCGGGCGGTGGCGCATATCGGACGGCGCGACGGCCTGCCGCACGATACGGTCGACAAGTTGCTGGCCGACCGCGGCGGCACGATCTGGGCGAGCACCGACGGCGGCATCGCGCAGATCGACCCCGCCAGCCTGACGGTGACGCCGCTCCGCGCGGCGGACGGCGTGCCGTTCACCGCTTATTGGACCGGCGGCGGCGCGACGATGGGCGACGGGCGGCTGATGTTCGCCGGCTTCGGCGGCCTGACCCTGGTCGATCCCGCCGCCCCGGCCCGCCCCGCCACCACCGCCCCGCTGCGCTTCACCGCGATCCGCGCCAATGGCCAGCCGGTGATCGCACCGGCCGGACAGCCGCTGACCGTGCCGACCGGGCAGCGCAGCCTCACCGCGGAATTCGCGCGGCTCGATTATGCCGGCGCGCGGGACCAGATCTACGCCTATCGGCTGCTGCCCTATGAGACCGGCTGGACGCGCACCGACGCGCTGCACCGCGTCGCCCGCTACACCAATATCCCGCCCGGCCGCGCGACGCTGATGATCGCGACGGTGACCCCGGGGGCGCATGGCGGCTGGCGCATCGCCGCACCGCCGCTGACGCTGGAGATCGACGTCGCGCGGCGGTGGTTCGAGACCATCGCGTTCCGCATTCTCGCCGCGGTCGCCGCATTCGCGATCGTCTATATGCTGGTTCATCTGCGGCTGCGTCACGCCCGCGCCCGCCAGAAGCATCTCGAACGACTCGTCGAACGGCGTACCGCCGAACTGCTCGCCAGCCAGTCAGAGCTCGAGAAGCTGGCCTATACCGATACGCTCACCGGCCTCGGCAACCGCCGGCTCTATGGCGAGACGCTGAGCCGCCATCTCGGCGCGGCGCGGCATGCGCCGTTCGCGCTGCTGCTCATCGACCTCGACCGGTTCAAGCAGGTCAACGACGAACTGGGCCATGACGTCGGCGATGCCCTGCTGGTCGAGGTCGCCGACCGGCTGACCGCAGCGATCCGCCAGCAGGACAGTATCTTCCGCCTCGGCGGCGACGAATTCGCGATCATCATCGCCAGTCTCGACAGCTCCCGCGCGATCGGCGACATGTGCCGCCGCCTCTACGCCGCCTTCGCCGATCCGGTGATCGCCGGGCCGCACCGGTTGCAGGTGATGCTCAGCATCGGCGCAGTGGTGGCGCGGGCCGAGGGGCTGTCGACCGAAGCGGTCTACAAGCTCGCCGACCTCGCCCTTTACGATGCCAAACGCTCGGGCCGCGGCACGTGGCGGCTTTCGCCGACCGAGCCGGGCGGCTGACCCCCTAGCCCTGCCACCCCGGCCGGAGCGCCAGCCGCAGCACGCGATCGTTAGCGGTCAGGTAGAGCGCCCGGCCATTCTCCCCGAACGCACAATTGGCGATCGCCGCGCCGCTCTCGATCAGGCCGAGCGGTTCCGCCGCCGGGGTCATCAGCATCATCCCGCCCGGCACGGAACAGACGAGCGTGCCGTCGCGCGCCACCTTCATCCCGTCGGGCAGGCCGGCGCCGCCCTTTGCCTTCATCGCCCGTGCGTCGAGCAGCACGCGGCCGCCACCCGGTTTGCCTGCCGCATCGAGATCATAGACCATGATCCGCGGCATCTGTTCGTCGGAAACCGAAACGTAGAGCCGGCGCTCGTCGGGCGACAGCGCGATGCCGTTGGGGCGGGTCAGCCCGCCCTCGATCAGCACGACCCGGCCATCGGGGAAGCGCCGGTAGACGCCGTTGACCGACTGTTCCTTGAGCGGCGAGGCGTCGCCGTCGGCAAAGCCGTAGGGCGGATCGGTGAACCAGATGCTGCCGTCGCGCCCGACGTGCAGGTCGTTGCAGCTGTTGAAGCGCTTGCCGTCATAGCGATCGGCGAGCACGGTGCGCTTGCGGGTGACGAGGTCGAACCGGTCGATGCTGCGCCCGCCGCTGTTGGCGATCAGCAGCCCTCCCCCGGCGTCGAGCGCGAGACCGTTCGACCCCGCCTCGCGCACCAGCTTGGGATCGGTGCCCGCCGCGCCCGACGGGTTGAGGAACGGCACCGCACCGCGCCCGCGCTGCCAGCGGCGGATGAGATTGGCGGGCGGATCGGAGAAGAGCAGATAGCCGCCTTTCGGTACCCATACCGGCCCCTCCGCCCAGCGGATGCCGGTCGCGATCACCTCTGGCTCGGTGCCGGGGGCGATCATCCGGTCGAGCGCCGGCGACAGGCGCCGCACGCGCGGAGCATCCGGGGTCTGCGCCGCCGCCGGCATGGCGAACAGCGCCAGACCACCGGCGATCACGGTGCGACGGTCGGGGCAGGTCATCGGCTCGTCTCCTCGGCGGTGCCGGCGCGGGTCAGCGTCAGCAGCGGCTGTGTCTTGGCGTCATAGCGGTGCCACGTCGGCAGCCCGGCGCCGTTCGGATCGCCGGTCTTGACGAAATTGACCAGATAGCGGCTGATCGTCCGTGCCGCGGCGCGATCGGTCGCGCTCGTCGCCGCGCCGTATTTGATCGCCGCGGTGTCGAAGAAGAAGGGGATGTCGGTGGCATGGCCCGCACCCTTGGTATCGGGCGTGGTCGCCGAGGTCGCGACATAGTCGAAGCGGTAATGATAGACCGGCACGCCCTGCTGCGTCAGCACCCCGGCCAGATCGCGCGCACCGGCGATCATATAGCCGTCGGGGCCGCCGATGTCGGCGCTGGTCGCGCCGATCATCACCGGCACGTGCGCGAACCGACCGGCGCGATAGGCCTCGCCCGCGTCGACGAAGGTGCGGCCGTCGGGTACCGGGCCGCTATAGCCCGGCCGGTTCATCGCCGCGAGATTGAGGCCGTCGATCACCCGCTCGGCCGGCAGCGCGCGCAGCTTGGCGGCGGCCTGCGGATCGTCGGCGGCGATGCCCTGGGCGGTGGCGAAGGCGACACCCGCCTGCTGCGCGGTCGCCACCGTCTTGCCGTTGGACGATCCGTCGCCGCCCGATTGCACGACCGCGCGGCGGAACAGACCCTGCGCCGCGGGCGAGGTGACCAGGGCATGGACCGACATGCCGCCCGCGCTCTCGCCGATGATCGTCACCTGATCGGGGTCACCGCCGAAGGCCGCGATGTTCGCCTTGACCCAGCGCAGCGCGGCGAGCTGGTCGAGCAGCCCGTAATCGGCATCGGCCGGGCGGATCGCAGGGTGAGCGAACGTGCCGAAGCGTCCGAGCCGATAATTGAAGCTGACCACGACGATGCCCGACTGCGCCAGCGCCGCGCCGCTATAGGTCGGCGGCGACGAGCCGCCGTTGACGAAGCCGCCGCCATAGATCCACACCATCACCGGCAGCCGCTTCGCGCTGCCCGCGGGGCGCCAGACGTTGGCGTAGAGGCAGTCTTCCGCCGGCGCCGTGCCGAGCGGCGCCGCATCGCTCGGAAAGGGCAATTGCATGCAATCGGCGGCATAGCTGCTCGCGTCGCGCACCGCCGTCCACGGCTTGGGCGGCTGCGGCGCCTGCCAGCGCAACGCGCCGACCGGCGGCGCGGCGAAGGGAATGCCCTTGAACGCGATCACCGACGCATCGGCGACGCCGCGCACCGGACCGGCCGTAGTCCGCACCACCGGCCCCTGCTGGGCCGACGCCGCGCCGGCGCTCATCAACGCCGCCAGCGCCAGTCCTGCTCTCCATGTCATACACCGCTCTCCGGATTATCGCTTACGACCCCCGATGACACGGCGGCGGCCGGTCGGGCAACGCCTTCATGGTAGTAGATCGCGGATCCCCGCGGCGAGATAGGCGGCCAGCCGCGCCTCCGTCCCTGCCGGGACATGCAGCCCGAGCTTGCTGCGCCGCCACAGCACGTCCTCGGCCGTCCGCGCCCATTCACGCGCGACCAGATAATCGACCTCGCCGGTGCACAGCCCGCCGCCGAGGTCGCCACCGAGGCCATGGGCCAGGATTCGCATCGCCAACGTCCCGTAGGCGCGCGCCAGCCGCCGCAGCAGCGCCTCCGGCACGTCCGGCGCCTGCGCCACCAGCGACGCCACCAGCCCGGCGATATCCCGGTCGGGCAGGTCGCCACCCGGCAGTACCGCCCCGGCGGTCCACGCCGGCGCGCGATTGCCGAGCAACGGCGCGAGGTCGTGCAGCGCCTGCTCGGCAAGCCGGCGATAGGTGGTGATCTTGCCGCCGTAGACGCTGAGCAGCGGTGCCCGACCCTCGCCCGCGTCGAGGTCGAGCCTATAGTCGCGCGTCACCGCCGACGCATTCGCGCTATGATCGTCGTAGAGCGGCCGGATGCCGGCATAGCTCCACACGATGTCGCGCTCCCCGACGCGGCCCGCGAAATAGCGGGCGATGGTGTCGAGCAGGTAGCGCGTCTCCGCCGCGTCGATCGCCGCCGGGCCGGGTGCGGCCTGCCACGGCACGTCGGTGGTGCCGACCAGCGTGAACCGCCCTTCATAGGGGATGGCGAAGACGATCCGCCGGTCGGCGTTCTGCAGCATCAGCGCATGGTCGCCGTCGTAGAGCCGCGGCACGACGATATGGCTGCCCTTGACGAGGCGGACGCCGCGATCCGCGCTTGCGCTGCCGCTGCGGGCGCGCACCGCGCCGACCCAGGGTCCCGCGGCGTTGACCAGCGCCCGCGCCGCCACCTGCCGCGAGCCGCCGGCGGCATCGCGCAGCTGCGCGCGCCAGCCTTCCCCCTCGCGTTCGGCGCTGAGCAACTGCGTCCGCGTGCAGATCGTCGCGCCGCGATCCGCCGCGTCGCGCGCGTTGAGCACGACGAGCCGGCTGTCCTCGACCCAGCAGTCCGAATAGACGAAGCCGCGCCCGTCGCGATCCGCCAGCCCCGCGCCGAACGGCGTATCGGCCAGCGAGACGGTCTGCGTCGCGGGCAGGCGCTTGCGCCCGCCGAGATGATCGTAGAGCCACAGTCCGGCTCGGACCTGCCACGCCGGCCGCGGCGAATGCGTCTGCGGCAGCACGAATCGCAGCGGCCAGATGATGTGCGGGGCCATTCCCCACAGCCGCTCGCGCTCGATCAGCGCCTCGCGGACCAGCCGCAGTTCGCCATATTCGAGGTAGCGCAGACCGCCGTGGATCAGCTTGGTCGATGCCGACGAGGTATGACTGGCGAGATCGTCTTGCTCGACGAGCAGCACCGACAGTCCACGCCCCGCCGCATCGCGCGCGATGCCGGTGCCGTTGATGCCGCCGCCGACGACGAGCAGATCGACCGTTTCCATGACTGTCCTTCCGCAGCATAGCCTAGCGGCTATAGCCGTGGCGCGACAGGCTTGACCGTCACGCCAAAGCGGCGGAGCGTCGGCCGGTCAGTCGAAGGAGGGGATCGCATTGGCCAAGACGCATATCCTGGTCATCGATCAGGGCACGACCTCGACGCGCAGCATCGTCTTCGACGGCGAGGCGCGCCGGGTCGGCATCGCCCAGGCGGAGTTCGCGCAGCATTATCCCGCCCCCGGCTGGGTCGAGCATGATCCCGACGACATCTGGCGCGACGTGCTCGCCACCGCGCGCGCCGCCCTCGCCGACAGCAGCGTCGCCGCGCATGATCTCGCCGCGATCGGCATCACCAACCAGCGCGAGACGGCGGTGGTGTGGGATCGCGCCACCGGCGTGCCGATCCACCGCGCGATCGTGTGGCAGGACCGGCGCGGCGCGGGCGAGTGCGAGCGATTGCGAGCCGACGGTGCCGAGCCGCTGATCCGCGCGCGCACCGGTCTGCTGATCGATCCCTATTTCTCCGCGACCAAGATCGCCTGGCTGCTCGATCACGTCGCCGGCGCGCGGGCGCGGGCGGAGCGGGGCGAACTCGCCTTCGGCACGATCGACAGCTTCCTGCTCTGGCGACTCACCGGCGGCGCGGTCCATGCGACCGACATCACCAACGCCGCGCGTACGATGCTGTTCGACATCCACCGCCAGCAATGGGACGACGATCTGTGCCGGCTGCTGCGGGTGCCGGCGGCGATACTGCCGCAGGTGCATGACAATGCGCACGTCTACGGCACCACCCTGCCCGACCTGCTCGGCGCGGCGGTGCCGGTGGCGGGGATCGCCGGCGATCAGCAGGCGGCACTGTTCGGTCAGGCGTGCTTCGCGCCGGGCATGGCCAAATCGACCTATGGCACCGGCTGCTTCATGCTGCTCAACACCGGCGCGACGGCGGTCGCCTCGCACCACCGCCTGCTCACCACCCCGGCCTATCGGCTCGGCGGCGAGACGGTCTATGCGCTGGAGGGCTCGATCTTCGTCGCCGGCGCGGCGGTCAAATGGCTGCGCGACGGCCTCGGCGTCATCACCCATGCCAGCCAGACCGACGATCTGGCGACGCGCGTGCCCGACAATCACGGCGTCTATATGGTCCCCGCCTTCGCCGGGCTCGGCGCGCCGCATTGGGACCCGCACGCGCGCGGCGCGATCTATGGCCTGACGCTCGGCGCCGGCGCGGCGCATCTCGCCCGCGCGGCGCTGGAGGCGGTGGCGTTCCAGACGATGGACCTGATCGGCGCGATGGCGGCGGACGGTGGCGGTCGGCCGGCGACGCTGCGGGTCGACGGCGGCATGGCGGCGAACGACTGGCTGTGCGCCTTCCTCGCCGACATGATCGACACGCCGGTCGAACGGCCGCTCGATCTCGAGACGACCGCGCGCGGCGCCGCCTTCCACGCCGGCCTCGCGACCGGTGTCTGGTCGGGGCTCGACCATCTGTCCCGGCTCTGGTCGCGCGAACGGCGCTTCACCCCGGCGATGGACGCAGCGACGCGCGCGCCGCTCGCCGCCGGCTGGCACGATGCGGTCCGGCGGACGCTGAGCGCGGCTGTGGTTAGCGGGACATAAATCACGGAATAACCGGCCGTTCGCCTCCGGCGCTTCCCCCCTCCCTCTACAATGGGGGCGACGCTTCTCGTCGCCGGGGGTTCCAGTGCCTTTTTGTATCGATCGCCACGCCGTCAGCCGCTGCACGCTCGCTGCCGCCGCACTCGCCGCCAGCCAGATCGCCCGGGCGGAGGCGCCCGTGCCGCAGCACGGTCAGAGCGGCTCGGTCACCAGCGGCAAGGACGGCGAGATCATCGTCACCACCACCGCGCAGAAGCGGTTCGAGAACATCCAGTCGGTGCCGCTGCCGGTGCAGGTCGTCACGCCGGCGCAGCTCGAGCTGCAGGGCGTCCACCATTTCCAGGAGCTCGACCGGGTGATGCCCTCTCTCGTCGTCCGTCCGGCGGAGCATCCGGTCAACACCAACGTTTCGATCCGCGGCGTCGGCACCTTCGCCTATGCCGTCGCGGTCGAATCGAGCGTCGCGGTCACCGTCGACGGCGCCCCCGTCGCCTTCCTGGCGCGCGCCAACACCGACCTGCCCGACGTCGCGCAGATCGAGGTGCTGCGCGGGCCGCAGAGCACGCTGTACGGCAAGGCGGCGTCGGCCGGCCTGATCAAGATCATGACGGTGCAGCCGACCGACGATCTGCATATCCGCGCCAATGCCCGGCTCACCGGCGATCACGAATTCGCCGAGACGCTGAGCATCACCGGGCCGCTCACCGATCGGCTCGGCTATGTCTTCTCGGGTGGCTATACGCATTGGGACGGCAATGTGACCAATCTCGTCACCAGCAAACACGTCGGTGGTCACGATACGTTGAGTTCACGCGCCAAATTGCGCTGGAAGGTCAACCCGGCGCTGACCTTCACGCTGTCGGGCAATTATTTGACCGGCAGCACCAGCGTCGGCCGGCCATTCGTCCATATGGCGCCCGAGGCGCGGCTGCGCGGCGTCGACAGCGAGCGCGCGGACGTGGTGCTCCCCGGCGTCCGCGTCGGCCCGACCAACCGGGCCGTGACCTACAATTCACCGGCCGGCACCACCTATCACGGCGGCGGCGGGCTGCTGCGCACCGACGTTGCCTTGGGCAAGATCACCTTGCTCGGCCTGACCAGCGTCGACCGCTTCCGGCTCGACAATTTCCTCGACTTCGACGACACCGCCTCGACCGCGCCGACCGGCTATGTCGTCGAACGCGGCACCTTCCACTCGCAGCTGTTCACGCAGGAGGTGCGGCTGCTGTCGCCCGACGACGCGCCGTTCCGCTACGCGCTCGGCCTCTATTATGCCGACGCCGCATTCGAGCGGCCGGCGACGCGCGGTCCCGGCTTCGCGCTGTCCGACTATCATTTCACCGCCGGCTCGCGGCAGATCGCCGGCTTCGGCCAGATCGACTGGGCGTTCGCGCCGCGGCTCACCGCCACCGTCGGCGGGCGGCTGCAGAACGAGCGCGTCGCCTACACCTTCACCGACCGGCTCGCCGCGCGCCGCCACCCGGCGGCGACGACCAGCTGGGCGGGTGCGGCGAGCGACGATGCCGCCACCTATCGGCTCGGCCTCGACTATCGCGCGACGCCCGACCTGATGCTGTTCGCCAGCTATGCCACCGGCTACAAGGGGCAAGCCTATGACCTGTCGACCGGCTTCGATCAGGCGCGGGCCGATGCGGGGCCGATCCGCCCGGAACGCTCGCGCGACAAGGAGATCGGCATCCGCAGCCAGTGGCTCGATCGTCACCTGACCGCCAATCTCACCTTCTTCAACACGCATTACCGCGACATGCAGGCGCAGACGATCGAGTTCCTGCCGGGCGGGACCTATATCAACCGGATGACCAACGTCGGCCGGCTGCTGACCCGCGGCATCGAGATCGAGACGGCGGCACGACCGAGCGGCGCGGTGACGCTCACCGCCAATGCCGCCTATCTGCGTGCGCATTATCTCTCCTTCCCCGGCGCGCCCTGCTATCCGCTGCAAAGTCCTGCGCTCGGCTGTACGGGCAATCCGCTGCGCCAGGACCTCAGCGGCGAACGCGTGCCGCAGGCGCCGAGCTGGCGGCTCAACGCCAGCGCCGATTATTCCCCGGCGCTCGGTCACGATCGCCGCGGCGTGATGCAGATCGCCTGGCAATATCAGAGCGCGATGCAATTCGCCGCGCGCGACCCGGAACTGTTCCAGCGCGGCTATCATATCGTCAACGTCGATCTCGGCGTCCGCGACCGACAGCATCGCTGGCAGGCGGTGGCATTCCTCAACAACGTCTTCGATCAGCAGCATTATACCGCGCTGGTCAACGTCGCGAACAACTTCGGCCGACACTCTGCGACGGAGGCGCTACTGCCGCGCGACTTCCGGCGCTATGGCGGCATCCGCGTCGGCGTCGATTTCTAGCGCGCGCCGGCGAAACGCAGCCGCGACGGCGGCGCCCCCGCATCCCCCTCTACAATGCTCATGAGGATCAGTAACACCACAGGGGGATAGGGTGAACGTTTCGATGTCGACGCGGACGATGAGCCGCCTCACCCTGTCCATCGCCGCGCTCGCCACCGCGCAGGTGGCGGCGGCCGAGACCCTGGCGCCGCAGAAGCCCGGCCAGTTCGGCGTCGTCACGGCCGGCGACGACGGCGAGATCATCGTCACCACCACCGCGCAGAAGCGGTTCGAGAATATGCAGCGCGTGCCGCTGCCGGTGCAGGTGATCACCGCGACGCAGCTTGAGGCGCAGGGCATCCACCTTCCAGGATCTGGACAGGGTGATGCCGTCGCTGGTCGTGCGGCCGGCCAATCACCCGGTCAACACCAACGTGTCGATCCGCGGCATCGGCACGTTCGCCTATGCGATCGGCGTCGAATCGAGCGTCGCCGTCACCATCGACGGTGCGCCCGTCGCCTTCCTCGCCCGCGCGATCAACGACCTGCCCGATGTCGCGCAGATCGAGGTGCTGCGCGGCCCGCAAAGCACCCTCTACGGCAAGGCGGCGTCGGCGGGCCTCATCAAGATCATGACGACGCAACCGACCGACGATCTGAACATCCGCGCCAACGCCCGCGTCACCGGCGACCATGAATTCGGCGAATCGCTGAGCATCACCGGTCCGCTGACCGATACGCTCGGCTTCGTCTTTGCCGGCGGCTATACGCATTGGGACGGCAATGCGCTGAACGTCATCAACGGCAAGCGCGTCAACGGCCGCAACACGCTCAACAGCCGCGCCAAATTACGCTGGAAGGCGAGCTCGCAGCTCACCTTCACGCTGTCGGGCAATTATCTGACCGGCGACACGACGGCGGCGCGCCCGCTCATCCGCCTGTCGCCCGAGGCACGGTTGCGCGGCGACCCCGAGCTGACCCGAGCGGTCGTTCTTCCCGGCGTCGCGATCGGCCCGGACAATCACACCGTTGCCTATAATTCGCCCTCCGCGACGCGCTATCACGGCGGCGGCGCGTTGCTGCGCAGCGAGCTCGAGCTCGGCAAGATCAGCCTGCTCAGCCTGACCAACGTCGACCGGTTCAAGCTCAACGATTATTTCGACTATGACGATACCGCGGCGACCAAATTCACCGGCATCTCGCAGGAGATCGGCATCTTCCGCTCGGAACTGTTCACGCAGGAATTCCGCCTGCTGTCCCCCGACGATGCTGCCTTCCGCTACGCGCTCGGCGTCTATTACGCGGACACCGGGTTCGATCGCCCCTTCTACCGTGGCCCCGGCTTCGCCCTGTCGCGCCTCCACGCCACCGCCGGCTCGCGGCAGATCGCCGGCTTCGGCCAGATCGACTGGCAATTCGTTCCGGATCTCACCGCCACCGCCGGCGCCCGCGTCCAGAACGAACGCGTCCATTATACCTATGACGCCCAGCTCACCGGCAAGAGCTATGCCGGCCATGACAGCGACGACGCCTTCACCTATCACCTCGGGATGAACTATCAGGCGACGCGCGACCTGATGCTGTTCGCCAGCTACGCCACCGGCTACAAGGGCCAATCCTACGATTTGTCGACCGGCTTCGATCAGGCGCGCGCCGATTCCGGGCCGATCCGTCCGGAACGCTCGCGCGACAAGGAGATCGGCATCCGCAGCCAGTGGCTCGATCGGCGGCTGACGGTCAACGTCACCTTCTTCAACACCCATTATCGCGATCTGCAGGCGCAGACGATCGAGACCTTCGCCGACGGGCGGTTCATCAACCGCCTGGCCAATGTCGGCAGCCTGGTGACCCGCGGGATCGAGGTCGAGGGAGTGGCGCGTCCGACCGGCGACCTCACCCTGAACGGCAATGCCAGCTACCTGCGTGCCAATTATCTGAAATTCGCCGACGCGCCCTGCTATCCGCTCCAGACGAGCGCGGGCGGCTGTCCGGACCGGACGCGCCGGCAAGACCTGTCGGGCGAGCGTCTTCCGCAGGCGCCCACCTGGCGGCTCAACGCCACCGCCGATTATGCGCCGGCGATCGGCGGCAACCGTCGCGGCGTGATGCAGGTGACGTGGGAATATCAGGGCGCGATGACCTATGCACCGCGCGATCCCGAAGTCGCCCAGGCCGCCTATCAGATCGTCAATTGCAGCCTCGGCATGCGCGACGATCATCATCGCTGGGAGGCGGTCGCCTTCCTCGACAACGTCTTCGACCAGCGCCACTACAGTTCGATGGTCAACGTCGCGGGCAATTTCGGCCTCAACGTCGCCACCGCCGCGCTGCTGCCGCGCGACTTTCGCCGCTATGGCGGCATCCGCGTCGGGTTGAATTTCTGATCCTGTCCGACAGGCGGCCGCGGCAACCGCCGCCTTTCTGCTAACCCTCGCGAAAGTCGCGATAATCGCGCTTGAATCTGTCCGACCGCCTCGACTACCACAAGGCCGGGTCGTGAGTCGCGGCCCGGGACAGATCGCTCGTCGGAGCGACGTCAAACGGCGGAGCGCGTCTTCGCCAGGGGAGGAAGCGCTTGGATATCGCCCGTCGTGATCTGTTGCTCTCGGCCGCTGCGCTGACCGTCGGCGCCAGCGGCATCGCGCGTGCCGCGCCCGATCGTCCGCTCGGCTATGCGATCGTCGGGCTCGGCACCTACGGGCTCGGCGTCATCATCCCGCAATTCGCCAATTGCACGCACAGCCGCCTTGCCGCGGTGGTCAGCGGCGATCCCGCCAAGGCGCAGCGCGTCGCCGCGGAGCACGGCCTGCCCGCGCGCTCGGTCTATTCCTACGCCAATTTCGATTCGATCCGCGACAATCCCGATGTCGACATCGTCTATGTCTGCCTGCCCAATTCAATGCACGCCGAATATACGATCCGCGCCGCCAAGGCCGGCAAGCACGTCATGTGCGAAAAGCCGATGGCGGTGTCGGTGGCGGAATGCGAGGCGATGATCGCCGCGTGCAAGCGCGCCAATCGCAAGCTGATGATCGGCTATCGCTGCCATTTCGAGCCGTTCAACCTCGAGGCGATGCGCCTCGCCCGCAGCGGCGCGGCCGGCAAGATCCGCTACGTCCGCACCGAACACGGCTTCACCCAGGGCAGCCCCTCGGCCTGGCGGCTCAAGCGCGCGCTCGCCGGCGGCGGCTCGCTGATGGACATGGGCGTCTACAGCCTCCAGGCGGCGCGCTACATGACCGGCGAGGAGCCGATCGCGGTGACCGCCCGCGAATCCACCGACCGGCGCGATCCGCGCTTCACCGAGGTCGAGGACATGATCGAGTGGACGCTCGAATTCCCCTCGGGCGCGATCGCCGGCTGCCAGTCGATGTACAGCGCCAACCAGAACCATATCCTGCTGATGGGCGACAAGGGGCGGATCGAGCTCGAACCGGCAACGCGCTACGACGGCAATCACATGTGGACCGGCCGCGACGGCCGCGAGCGCGAGGTGACGCCGCCCGCCGGCCCCGCCAAGACGCAATTCGCCGGCCAGCTCGATCACCTCGCGCAATGCGTCCGCAGCGGTGCCGAGCCGATCGTCTCGGGCGAAGAGGGGCTGCGCGACATGCGGATCGTCGAGGCGATCTACCGGTCGGCGCGCGAGGGGCGGACGATCCGGCTGGACGGCCGGGCGTGATCGCCGCCCGCTCCGCCGCGCTGCTATGCGCGGTCGTCGCCGCCGTGCCGCTCGCGGCCCAGAGCAGCGCCCCCGCCCGCCATGCGACGGGTCAGGCGCTCCACGCGCAGGTCGCGGCGATGGACCGCGCGATGAAGCCCGGCCAGGGCTTCGCCTATCAGCCGCTGGTCGAGGCCGATGGCCAGACCGCGGCGCTGGAGATCTGGAAGGCGCCCGGCCGGCCGGCGGTACATCCCGATGACGCCGAATATGTCATGGTCGTCGACGGCGCCGGCGAGATGATCTCAGGCGGCAGCCTCGTCGATGCCAAGACGACGCGCGCCGACCTGATCGAGGGCAGCCGCATCGCCGGCGGCACGACCCAGCCGCTCAAGACCGGCGACGTCTTCCTCGTCCCCGCCGGGGTGCCGCACTGGTTCGGCATCCGCGGCCCGCGGCTGGTGCTGCTCGGCACCAAGATCCGCACCCACCGCTAAGTCTTGCTCCGGCCGCATCGGGTGACGATGCGGCCCGCCTGCCCCCCGACAGCGGGCGGCACGCCGCTGCGCCGGCTGCGCTTTTCCGCCGCGCGCGCGGCAGCGTTAACCTATCATCAATTCATCCTGTCCATATCCGACATAGTTTCTCTTACACCCGCTTCCGGCTGACGCTTCGTCGCAGTCGCGGGGCGACAGTAGGATCGGGTCAGTGAGGCAAAGATGATGGCCACCAATAGCTTGGTGTTCAATGAGAATGCGTGCCTGCAATCGATCGGCGACATCGCCGGTCCTTTGCTCGAGTCGATCGACGCGCATGCCGATACGGTGATCGACCTCAGCCAAGCGACGCGGATCGACCTCAGCATCCTGCAACTGCTGGTCTCGGCGCGGCGGCATGCCGATCAGATCGGCCACGATCTGCGCCTCGCCCAGCCCGCCGACGCCCGCCTCACCACGCTGCTCGATGCCGCGGGCTTCCTCACCGCCATCGTCCCTGCCGACGCAACATTCTGGTTCCACGGAGATCTGCCGCAATGACCGCTTCCATCCTCACCGTCGATGACAGCGCCAGCCTGCGCATGGCGATCCGCATCGCGCTGACCGGCGCGGGCTATGCGGTGACCGAGGCGGGCGACGGGCTCGAAGGGCTGGCGAAAGCGGCGGAGACGCGGTTCGACCTGATCGTCACCGATCTCAACATGCCCAACATGGATGGGCTGACGATGATCCGCGAGCTGCGCAAACAGCCCGATCAGGCCGGCGTGCCAATCCTGTTCCTCACCACCGAATCGGATGGCGACATCAAGGCGCAGGCGCGCGAGGCGGGCGCGACCGGCTGGCTGGTCAAGCCGTTCGAGCCCGAGCAGCTGATCAAGACCGCGCGCAAGGTGCTGGGCCGGTGAGCGAGGATCCCGCCGCCGCCTTCCGTGTCGAAGCGGAGGAACTGCTCGACGGGCTCGAGCAGGATCTGCTCGATCTCAACCATCAGCTCGGCGACAAGACGCTGGTCGATGCGGTGTTCCGCGGGCTGCACACGCTCAAGGGGTCGGGCGCGATGTTCGGCTTCGACGCGCTCGCCGCCTTCACCCACCATTGCGAAAGCGCCTTCGACAAGGTGCGCAAAGGCGTCGTACCGGCGACCGCCGCGCTGGTCGCGGTGATCCTGTCGGCGGCGGACCATATGCGCGCTTTGCTCGACGGCGATGCCGCGCCGGGCGAGGATGCGGCGATCCTTGCGCGACTGGAGGCCGCGGTCAGCGCCGCCGCCGGTGCCGAGCCGCCCGCGCCGGTGTCGCGCCGCGGCTGGCGCCTCTATTTCCAGCTGCCGCGCGATTCGATGCGCAACGGCACCAATCCGCTGATGCTGCTCGACGAGTTGCGCGCGCTCGGCGACTGCACCGTCACCGTGCGGACCGATCGCGTGCCGCCGCTGCCCGCGCTCAACGTGCGCGACTGCTATCTCGGCTGGGACGTGACGCTGATCGGTGACGTCGGCCGCGAGGCGATCGAGGACGTCTTCCTGTTCGTCATGGACGACATGCTGCTCGAGATCGCGCCGATCGCGGCGGAGGCGGTGCCGGCCGGGGCCGACGCCCTGCCGATCGACGAGGCGCCGGTCGACGAGGCGCCGGTCGCGCACGAACCCGATCCCGTCGTCGCGGCGCAAGGCCAGGCGGCGAACGACGACGACGGCGAGCCGGCCGCCAAGCTCCTCGTCCGCACCGCGGCGCAGAGCGTACGCGTCCCCGCCGACCGGCTCGACCTGCTGATGGATCGCGTTGGCGAACTGGTCATCGCGCAGAGCCGGCTGTCGCAGCTCGCGCAGCAGGACGGCGGCGTCGCGCTGCGATCCGTCTCCGAGGAGATCGAGCGGCTATCCGACGAATTGCGCGCGACGATGATGGGGCTGCGGATGGTGCCGGTCGGCACCTTGTTCAGCCGCTTCCGCCGCCTGATCCACGATCTCGCCCGCGATACCGGCAAGACGATCGATCTGATCACCGAGGGCGAGGCGACCGAGATCGACAAGACGGTGATCGAGCGGCTGTTCGATCCGCTCGTCCATATCGTCCGCAACAGCTGCGACCATGGCCTCGAACCCGCCGAGGTGCGCCAGGCCGCCGGCAAGCCTGCCACCGGCACCGTCCGCCTGTCGGCGCATCATGCCGGCGGCGAGGTGGTGATCACCGTCCACGACGACGGCCGCGGCATCGACCGCGCCCGCGTCCGCGCCCGCGCCGAGGAGAACGGCCTGATCCAGCCGGACCAGCCGCTCACCGATAACGAATTGCTCGCGCTCATCTTCGCGCCCGGCTTTTCGACCGCGACGCAGGTCACCAGCCTGTCGGGGCGCGGCGTCGGCATGGATGTGGTCAAGCGGACGATCGAGACGCTGCGCGGCACGATCGACCTCGCCTCCATCGAGGGCGAGGGTTCGACGATCACGCTGCGCATCCCGCTGACGCTGGCGATCATCGACGGATTGCTCGTCCGGGTCGGCGACGGGCGCTACGTGCTGCCGCTCGGCGCGGTCGAGGAATGCCTCGAACTCAGTGCCGAGGAGGACCGCCGCTCGCACGGCCGCAGTCTGATCAGCCTGCGCGACCGGCTGGTGCCGTTCGTCCGGCTGCGCGAGCTGTTCGCCACCGGCACCAAACCCGACCCCTATCAGAAGATCGTCGTCGTCTCGATCGGCAGCGAGCGCGTCGGCCTCGTCGTCGATCAGATCATCGGCAACCATCAGACCGTCATCAAGTCGATGTCGATGCTCCACCGCAACGTCGGCGCCTTCTCCGGCGCGACGATCCTCGGCGACGGTCACGTCGCGCTCATTCTCGACATCGGCCATCTGGTCGATCTCGCGCAGCCCCGGGAGGAGCGGCGCTACGCCGCGGTATAAGCCATGACCGATACGACTTCCCTGCCCTGGTCCGCCCATGGCGACCTCGAGATGCTGCTGTTCGACGTCGGCGGCGAGACCTTCGGGCTCGAAGCGGTCAAGGTGCAGGAAATCCTCGACCTGATGCCCGAAACCGTGGTGCCGGGTGCCGATCCCCTGGTCGGCCACGTCATCAACTTCCGTGGCCGCGTCATCCCGCTGGTCGACCTGCGCCAGCCGTTCGACATGCCGCCGGCGGCGACCGGGCGCGACAATCGCATCGTCGTGATCTCGCAGCAGATCGGCGACACGAGCGAACTCGTCGGGCTGCGCGCCGATCGCGTCAACGAGGTGACGACGCTGTCGGCGACCGATTGCGAGCCACCGCCCGCGGTCGGGCTGCGCTGGCGCCGCGAGCACGTCCGCGGCCTCGTCCAGCGTGACGGCGGCATCGTCGTGCTGCCCGATCTCGACCTCATCTTTTCCGCCGCCTGATCCCGCCCCGCCAAACCAAAGTATCGGAGAGGACCCGCCTCGTGAACGCCTTTACCAACCTGTCGATACCCCAGAAGCTGTTCGTCTGCTTCACCGTCCTGCTGCTCTGCGCGATCGGCGCGAATGCGGTCATCTATAGCAAGTCGAACGCGCTCAGGGCGGCGACCGAGATGAACCAGCACACCTTCGCGGTGATCGGCGCGGCGAACCGTATCCAGGAGAATGCGGTCAATCAGGAAACGGGCTATCGCGGCTATCTCCTGTCGGGCGACACGCGCTTCCTCGATCCCTATCGCAAGGGCGCCAGCGCGCTCGACGCCGCCGTCCAGGAAGCGCAGCGGCTGACCGCCGACAATCCGCGCCAGCAGCAGCGGTTGCAGACGATCCGCGGGCTGGTCGACGACTGGCGCAGCCGCGTCGCCGAACGGGCGATCGCGCTGATGCAGGATCCGCGCAGCGTCGCGCAGGCGCGTGCGATCGAGACGAGCGGCAGCGGCAAGCAGGTGTTCGACGCGCTGCGCAGCGAGATCGCCGCGGTGATCGGCGAGGAGAATCGGTTGATGGCGGAGCGGTCGCAGACGCAGGCCGCCGCCTTCGCGACGATCGTCACGACGATCCTGATCGGCACCGGGCTCACCCTGGTGACGGTGGTGCTGATCGGCATCGGCATGACGGTGACGATCGCCCGCCCGGTCGGACGGGTCGCCGAGATGCTCGGGCGGCTCGCGACGCCCCTCGCCAGCGATCGCCGCGACGAGGTCGGCCGGATGATGGGCAGCGCGCAGGCGGTCGAGGCGGCGTTCCGCGACGTGTCGCGGGTGGTCGGCGCGGTATCGCTCGGCGACCTGTCGCAGCGGCTGGAGCGCGACTATGGCGGGCTGAGCAGCGAGGTCGGCACGCTGCTGACAACGATGACCACCAATCTCGGCATCGTCGCGGGGCTGGCCGACCGGATCGCCAATGGCGACCTGACCGTCGAGCATCGCCCGCTGTCGGATCGCGACACGCTCGGCCTTGCGCTGGTGCTGATGATCGACCGGCTGACCGCGGTGGTCAGCGACGCGATCGCCGCCTCGAACAGCGTCGGCGCCGGCAGCCAGCAGCTTTCCTCGACCTCCGAACAGGTCAGCCAGGGCGCGACCGAACAGGCCGCCGCCGCCGAGGAGGCCTCGGCATCGATGGAACAGATGGCCGCCAACATCAAACAGAACGCCGACAATGCGTTGCAGACGGAGAAGATCGCCCGTCAATCCTCCGCCGAGGCGGAGCGCAGCGGCGTCGCGGTCAACCGCGCGGTCACCGCGATGCGGACGATCGCCGAACGGATCGGCATCGTCCAGGAGATCGCCCGCCAGACCGATCTGCTCGCGCTCAACGCCGCGGTCGAGGCGGCGCGCGCCGGTGACCACGGCAAGGGCTTTGCCGTCGTCGCCGCGGAGGTGCGCAAGCTCGCCGAGCGCAGCCAGGCCGCCGCGGCGGAGATCAGCACGATGTCGTCCGACACCGTCAATGCCTCCGCCGAAGCGGGCGAGATGCTGACCCGCCTCGTCCCCGAAATCCGCCGCACCGCCGAACTGGTCGCCGAGATCAGCGCCGCCTGCCGCGAACAGGACGTCGGCGCGACGCAGATCAACCAGGCGATCCAGCAGCTCGACACGGTGACGCAGCAGAACGCCTCCGCCTCCGAACAGATCAGCGCGACATCGGGCTCGCTCACCGAACAGGCGGAGGAATTGCAGGCGAGCATCGCCTTCTTCCGGATCGACGACCGCCGCCGCGAGGCGACGGTGACGCGCGTCTCCCCCGCCGCGCCGCCGCGCCGCGCCGCCAAGCTGGTCAAGGGCAGCAAGGCGCCGATGCCGCGGACCCGGGCGATCCCGGCACCGCTGCCGTCGCGCTCCGGCTATCCGCTCGACCTCAGCCACGGCGCGGGCGACGCCGAGGACGCCGATTTCGGCCGCGCGGCATAAGCGCCGCCGCCCGCGCGGGGATGATCCTCCGCGCGACATGACCCGCCGACCGGCCACCGAACAGACAAGGAACAATATCGTGCGTGCAACTTTGAAAATGAAACTGGCGGGCACCTTTGCGTTGCTTACCATATTGCTGCTCGTCGTCGTCACCCTCGGCATATCCCGGTCGAACACGCTCAACACCGCGATCAGCGCGATCGTCGCCGGACCGGCGAAACAGCTCGATACCGCCGGACAGATGGATTCCGATCTCGGCTATATGCTGTCGAACCAGAAGGCGCTGGCGCTGAACACCGATCAGCGGATCATGGCCGACTATAGCGCCGACACGTCGCGCCGGCAGCGCGAGTTCGAGGCTCTGCTCGCCGCCGGCGAAGCGCGCGCACCCGACAGGAACAAGCCGTTGTGGCGGCAGACCACGCAGGATTGGCAGACGCTGAAGCCGGTGTTCGACCGGATCAGCACGCTCGGCGTCAACAACGAGAATGCCAAGGCCGCGGAGCTGACCGAGATCGAGCAGAAGAAGCTGGTCGAGGCGCTGGTGCGCGACGTCGCGACGATCGTCGAACGGCAACGCGCGGCGATGCGTGACGCGGATGAGGCGACCAACGTGCTCTATGCCGACGCGCGCAACCTGCTGCTCGGCGTCGGCCTCATCGCGGTGCTGCTGTCCAGCGGCGCTGCGATATGGATCTCGACCGCGGTGTCGCGCGGCTTGAAGCGGGTCGGCACCGCGCTCGACGCGGTGGCGATCGGCGACCTCGACCAGCAGGTGGTCGTCACCAGCAACGACGAGATCAAGGACCTCGTCGACACGGTCAACCGCATGGTCGCGTCGCTGCGCCAGAGCGCGACGCTCGCCGACCGGATCGCCGCCGGCGACCTGACCGTCGATCATCGGCCGCTGTCGGACAAGGACCGCTTGGGTCAGGCGCTGATGACGATGACCGCGCGGCTGCGCGATGTCGCGCAGAACGCGACCGTCGCCGCCGATCAGGTCGCCGCCGGCAGCCAGCAGCTCTCCTCGACCTCGGAACAGGTCAGCCAGGGTGCCACCGAACAGGCCGCCGCCGCCGAACAGGCCTCCGCCTCGATGGAGCAGATGGCCGCCAATATCAAACAGAACGCCGACAACGCGATGCAGACCGAGAAGATCGCCCGCCAGTCCTCGGCGGAGGCGGAGCGCAGCGGTGCGGCGGTGCAGCGCGCCGCGGGCGCGATGCGGACGATCGCCGGCAAGATCGGCATCGTCCAGGAGATCGCCCGGCAGACCGACCTGCTCGCGCTCAATGCCGCGGTCGAGGCGGCGCGCGCCGGCGACCACGGCAAGGGCTTTGCGGTCGTCGCCGCCGAGGTGCGCAAGCTCGCCGAGCGCAGCCAGAGCGCCGCGACCGAGATCAGCGCGATGGCCGCCGATACGGTCGGCGCGGCGACGGAGGCGGGCGAGATGCTTGTCCGGCTCGTCCCCGAAATCTCGCGCACCGCGGAACTCGTCGCCGAGATTAGCGCCGCCTGCCGCGAACAGGATATCGGCGCCGGGCAGATCAACCAGGCGATCCAGCAGCTCGATACGGTGACGCAGCAGAATGCCTCCGCCTCCGACCAGATCAGCGCCACCGCCGCGACGCTCGCCGATCAGGCGGGTGACCTGCAGCAGAATATCGGCTTCTTCCGCGTCGAAGGGCCCCGCGGCGCCACCGCCGCCGTCGCGCCGCGGCGAGCGGCCCGCGCCGAGCGGACATCGCGCGACGCCCTGCCGCGGACGACGCGTACCGCCCGGCTGACCCATGCCCGCCCCGATGCGTCGGATCCGACGCAGGTGCGCGGCTATGCGCTCGACCTCAGCGCCGGCGGTGCGGATGCCGAGGATGCCGATTTCGGACGCGCGGCATGAGCGCCCCCGCCCCCGCCCCCGCCTCCGCCTCCGCCTCCGCCGCGCCGCTCCAGACGATCGTCTTCGGCATCGGCGAAGAGCTGTTCGCGTTGCCGATCGCCGTCGTCCGCGAAATCCTCGATCACACCAATGCCTTTCGCGTCCCCAACGCGCCCGACTGGCTGATCGGGTTGTGCGACGTGCGCGGCCTGTCGGTCCCGCTGGTCGATTTCCGCACCTGCCTCGGCCTGCCGACCGTGCCGCCGACGGTGGCGACGCGCGTGCTGGTGGTCGAGGCGGTGACCGCTGCCGACCGGCCGCTGGTCATCGGCCTCGTCGTCGATCGCGTCCTCGACGTCAGTACCTGGGCGGCCGAGGCGATCGAGGCGGTGCCCGACACCGGCACCGCCTGGCATTCGCGCTACGTCGTCAGCGTGCTGCGGCGCGAGGGCGGCTTCGTCGGACTGCTCGACCTGCGGGGCGTGCTCGACGGCATGGAGGCGGTGCTGACGCAATCGACCGCCCCCGGCGCGAGCGTGGTGGCGACGTGAACGATCTCGCCTCGCAGCCGATCGCCGAGGATGTGCTGTCGGCGCGCGACTTCGCCCGCCTGTCCGCCTTCGTCACCGACATGTCGGGCATCAAGATGCCCTCGAACAAGACGACGATGCTGAGCGGACGGTTGCGCCGGCGGCTGCGTGCCACCGGCCATGCGACGCTCGGCGACTATTGCGCCTGGCTGTTCGACGACGACGGCCTTGCGGTCGAGGCGGAGCATCTGCTCAACGCGGTCACCACCAACAAGACCGACTTCTTCCGCGAGCCCGGCCATTTCGACTTTCTGACGCGGACGCTGCTGCCGGTGCTCGCCGCCGAACGCCGCCCGCGGCTGCGTCTCTGGAGCGCGGGATGTTCGACCGGGGCCGAACCCTATACGCTGGCGATGCTGCTCGACGCCTATATGCAGGATCGCGGCGGCCCCGCCTTCGACATCCTCGCCACCGACATCGATACCGAGGTGCTGGGGATCGCGCGGCGCGGCATCTTCCCGCGCGCCGCGGTCGACCCGGTGCCGCCGGCGCTGCGCCAGCGCTACGTACTGCAGGCGACCGCCCCCGATCGCGAGGAGGTCCGGATCGTCCCGGCGCTGCGCCAGGCGATCAGCTTCGGCCGGCTCAACCTGATGGACGATCATTATCCGGTCGGCGTGCCAATGGACATGATCTTCTGCCGCAACGTGCTGATCTATTTCGACCGGCCGACGCAGGAACGGGTGGTGCGGCGGCTGCTCGACACGTTGCAACCGGGCGGCCACCTGTTCCTCGGCCATTCGGAATCGCTCGCCGATCTCGGCCTGCCGCTCGAACTGGTCGGCAATACGATCTTCCGGAAGCGCTGAGATGGGCGCCAAACCGGTCCGCGTGCTGATCATCGACGACAGCGCCAGCGTGCGCCAGGCGATGACGCAGATCCTCTCCGCCGACCCGGGGATCGAGGTGATCGCCGCCGCCGCCGACCCCTTCGCCGCGGCGCGCTACATCCAGGCGGAGGTGCCCGACGTCATCACGCTCGACGTCGAGATGCCGCGGATGGACGGCATCACCTTCCTGCGCCGGCTGATGGCGCAATGCCCGACGCCGGTGGTGATGTGCTCCTCGCTGATCGAGGACGGATCGGAGACGTTGCTCCAGGCGCTCGACGCGGGCGCGGTCGACGTCATCCTCAAGCCGAGGGTCGGCGTCGCCGATCATCTGATCGAGGCGCATACCCAGATCTGCGAGACGGTGAAGGGCGCGGCGCGCGCACGCCTCGGCCGGCGACCGGCGGCGACCGGCACGCCGCAGCGCCGGCTCACCGCCGATGCGGTGCTGCCGCCGCCGAGCGGCCGCGCGATGAGCCGCACGACCGAGATGGTGGTGTGTGTCGGCGCCTCGACCGGGGGGACGGAGGCGCTGCGCGAGGTGCTCACCGCCTTGCCCGCCGACTCGCCCGGCATGGTCGTCGTCCAGCATATGCCCGAAAGCTTCACCCGCGCCTTCGCCAAACGACTCGACAGTATGTGCGAGGTCGACGTCAAGGAGGCCGAGGACGGCGATTCGGTGCTGCGCGGCCGCGTGCTGATCGCGCCCGGCGGGCTCAACCATACGATGCTCAACCGCCAGGGCGCGCGCTATGTCGTCTCCGTCCGCAACGGCCCGCTGGTGTCGCGGCACCGGCCGTCGGTCGACGTGCTGTTCCGGTCGGCGGCGCGCAGTGCGGGGGCGAATGCGGTCGGCGTGATCATGACCGGCATGGGCGACGACGGCGCGCGCGGCCTGCTCGAGATGAAGGAAGCGGGCGCCCGCACGATCGCGCAGGACGAGGCGACCTCGATCGTCTTCGGCATGCCCAAGGAGGCGATCGCGCGCGGCGCCGCCGACCGTGTCGTCCCGCTCGAATCGATTGCGGCGGAGCTGTTGCTCGCCGCCACCCGCTAGGAGGAGCCGATGATGTCGCCAGGCACGCGCGAGCTGGTCGTCGCCAGCCCCCCGCCCCCGCCGATCCGCTACGCGCTGACGCAGATCGCCGCCGAGCTCGACGCGCGCTTCGTCCGCGCCGGCGACGCGCTGGCGGCGGCGATCGAATTGAGCGAGCAGATCGTCGGCGGGCTCGACGCGATCGTGTCCGCGCTCGATGCGCGCGACGCCGACGCCGCCACCGACGATCTTGCCGAGGTCGCCGCGGCGATCACCGCGCTGCCCGCCGCGCTGACGGCACGCGGCCGGCGGATCGCGACGATCACCGACATCGCCGCGCTGCTTCGCGCGCACGTGCTCGACATGCACCGCTCGCTGCGCATGCTCCGCGCATACGGCATGAACATCAAGATCGCCGCCGCGGGCGAGGCGCAGTTCGTCAGCTTCGTCGAGGGGATGGAGGACAAGATCGCCGCGGGCGAGGCGCTGCTGATCGAGGTGATCCGCGCGCTCAACGCGCTCGATGCGGCGGTCGTCGGCGTGCAGCAGGCCGACCGGCGGCTCGCCGGCGATTGCGCCCATGCGGTGCCGGCGCTGCCGCAGCGGCTGCTCGCCGACGCCCGCGCGCTCGGCGAGCATCGTTCGGGCAGCGCGCAGATCGCCGTGCGCGTCGGCGCGATCGCGCGGGCGATCCAGGCGAAGGTCGCGCGGCTGCTGCACGCGATGCAGATCGGCGATCGCACCCGCCAGCGGCTCGACCATGTCGTCGCCGCGCTCGAGCTGCTCGATGCCCGCGCCTACCCGCCCGCGGCGCGCGCGCATGTCGAGCGGCTGCTCGCCGCGCAGCTCGCCCAGATCGTCCAGGACTTCGAGCGCGAGACCGGCGCGCTGATCGGCAATCTCCAGGGTCTGCTCCCCGACGTCGCCGCGCTCGGCGCGCTCCTCGCCGATCGGGCGGGGGAAGTGGATCGCGGAACGCTCATCCGGCTCGACCGCAGCGTCAGCGACGCCGATCGGATCATCGTCCCGCTCAGGGCGGCGCAGCGGCAGGCGGAGGAGATGGGCCGGCTGATCGCGGCGACCGTCAGCGATCTGACCGCGCGTCTCGACGGGCTCGGCGCGATCCGCACCGACGTGCAGGAGATCGCCACCAATACCCGGCTGCTGTGCCGGCAGCATAGCGACATCGGTCGCGCCGTCGCGGTGGTGGCGCAGGAGGTCGAGCTGTCGGCGTCGGGACTTGGCACGACCGCGACCGAAGTCGGCCGGACGATCGGCGAACTCGGCACCGCGCAGCGCCTGCTCGGCGACGAGGGTGGCGGCATCGACGGCGGCGCGCGGCTCGGCCGCGCGCTGACCACGATCCGCACCGCGGTGACGCGGACCGAGCGGCTGGTCCGCGACGGCAGCGAGGATGCGCGCCGGCTGGTCGCGCTGCTCGAGACGAGCGCGGCGGAGCTGGGCCGCGAATTCGCACTCGGCGGACCGATCACGCAGGTGCAGGCGCTGCTCAGCGAACGGGCGGAGGCGGCGCCCGTCCCCGCCCCGGCGGACGAAGGCGCGTTGCGGACGCTGCTGCCGGCGATCGCCGATCTCTATACGATGGCGAGCGAGCGCGACATTCACGTCGACTTCCTGCTGCCGGGCATGGCGCTGATCGGCCACCCCGCCCATGACGAGGACGGGCTGTTCTGATCTGTCACCGGGCTGACTTACAGCCGCGATAGGCGCGTGCCATGACCCTGCCCCGCCTGCTGGCCGCCGCCCTGCTGCTGATCCCCGCACCGCTCGCCGCCAGACCGGCGTTGCGGGTCGAGCGGGTGGTGATGCTGGTCCGCCACGGGGTGCGTGCGCCGATCGACGGCGAGGCACCCGCCGGTACGCGCACCGCCGCGCCCTGGCCGCACTGGCCGGTGCCGGCGGAGCATCTCACCCCGCACGGTGCGCAGGCGCTGACGCTGCTCGCCGCGGCGGATCGTGCGGTGCTGCTCGCCGACGGCCTGTTGCCGAGTGACGGCTGTCCGGCGGCGGGGGCGATCCGCATCCACAGCAACACCGCCGAGCGGACGATAGCAAGCGGCGAGGCGTTCGCGCGCGGTCTCGCGCCCGGCTGTCCGCTTCCGGTCGAGCACCTTACCGCCGATCGGGCCGATCCGCTGTTCGAGCCGCTGCGCGCCGGCGTCACCCGCTTCGACGCCGCCGCGGCCGTCGCCGATATCCGGCGTTACACCGGCGGCGTCGATGCGCTTGCCCGCCGCCATGCCGCGGACATCGCCGCGCTCGACCGGCTGCTCGGCTGCGGTGACCCGCAGGGATGCAGCCCGATGCTGCCGTCCCGCGTCACGCCCTCGGCGGACGGACGCGGCATCGACCTGACCGGGCCGATCCGCACCACCTCGGGTACCGCGCAGGTGTTGCTGCTGCAATATGCCGAGGGGCTGGCGCTGCCCGGCTGGCCACCGGTCGATGCCGCCGCGCTGCAACGCGTCGGCGCGCTGCACGCCGCCTTGTTCGACGTCTTCACCCGCCCCCCCTATATGGCGGCGCACCAGAGCGCGGCGCTCGGTCGCGCCCTGCTCGCCGCGCTGACCGACGCCGAGGCGCCGGCGGTGACGGTGCTCGTCGGCCACGATACCAACGTCACCGCTCTCGCAGCCGTGCTCCATGTGCCGCTGCGCGCGCCGGGCTATGCCGAAGGTGATGTCGCCCCCGGTGGCGCGATCTGGCTCGAACGCGTGCTCGATCCGGCAAGCGGCCGCCGGTTCGTCCGGGCGAGCTATCGCACGCAATCCCCCGACACATTGCGCGCGCTGTCGCCGGCGGTCGATGTGACGCCGCTCGCCATCCCCGGCTGCGCGCCCGACAGGTGCGACCTCGCCCGCTTCGCGACGATGCTGCGCGGCCGCCTCGCGCCGCTGCGCGCCGCTCAATAAGCGACGGTGAAGCGGCTGCGGCTGTGCTGCGGCCGTTCATATTCATCGACCATCGCGATGGCATAATCGGCGAAGCTGATCCGGCTTTGCCCCTGCGCATCGGTAAGCAGGCGATCGCCGCCGGTGCGATAGGAGCCGGTGCGCGGCCCCTCTTCGATCCATGCGGGTGGCGACAGGAAGGTCCAGTCGATCGCGCGCTCCTGCCGCAATGATTCGAGGAAGGCGATGCCGCCGGCGGCGATCGGCTTCCATTCGGGCGGAAAGTCGGGCGTATCGAACAGCCGCTGGCCCGTCGCGACCTCCAGGCTCGCCGCCCCGCCGGTGACGAGCAGGCGCTGCACCCCCGCCTTGCGCAAGGCGGCGAGCAAGGTGTCCGCGGTCACGTCGAAATGCAGGGCGCTGATCACCGCGTCGCTGCCGCGCACCAGCTCGGCGAGCGCCCCGGCATCCTGCGCATCGCCCGCCACCGGCGCCACCCCGTCGGCGACCGGGATCGCCTCCGGCCTGCGCGCGACACCGCGCACGCGATGCCCCCGCGCCGCAAGCTCCCGCGTGATCGCCGCGCCTGCGCGCCCGCTCGCCCCCAGCACCGTCACCGTCATGTCGACTCACCTCATGGTTTCCGTTGGTGACCAACGTCGCTATGGGTGACCGATGACGCAAGACGGCACTTCGACCATATTTGGTATCCCGCAGGTAACCTCGGCTGTCCTGCGCGGCGACGCCTATGCCGCCGATTGTCCGACGCGCCGGCTGCTCGACCGGATCGGCGACAAATGGAGCGTGCTCATCCTGCTGCTGCTCGGCGATGGCGAGCTGCGCTTCGGCCAGCTCAAGCAGCGGATCGGCGGCATCTCGCAGAAGATGCTGAGCCAGACGCTGCGGGCACTCGAACGCGACGGGCTGGTGACGCGTCATGCCGAGGCGACGGTGCCGGTCACCGTCCGCTATCGCGCCACCCCGCTCGGCAGCGATCTGCGCGCGGCGCTGCGGCTGATGATCGATTGGGCGGAAACGCGCATGCCCGAGGTGCAGGCGGCGCAACGCCGTTACGATGCGCGCGTTGGCGGCTGATGGCCGTCTTCTTCACCGCCGACACCCATTTCGGCGATCACCGTACGATCAACATCCAGCGCCGCCCCTTCGCCGATACCGCGGCGATGGACGCAGGCCTGATCGCACGCTGGAACGCCCGCGTCGCCCCCGACGACACCGTCTGGCATCTCGGCGACGTCGCGCGCCGCGCCGGTGATGTCGCCGCATTACTCGCCCAACTCAACGGCACCAAGCATCTGCTCGCCGGCAACAACGATCCCGACGCGACGCGCGCCGCCGCCGGCTGGGCGAGCGTCGGCGACTATGCCGAACTGACGCTCGACGGCCAGTCACTCGTCCTCTGCCATTATCCCTTCCGCAGCTGGAACGGCCAGCATCGTGGTGCGCTCAACCTGCACGGCCACAGCCATGGCCGCCTCAAGCCCATGCCGCGCCAGTTCGATGTCGGCGTCGATCCGCGCGGCTTCGCCCCCGTCACGCTCGCCGAGCTGCTGAGCCCCGCCAAGGAGACGCCCTGATGCCCGACGACCGCAACGCCGCCGCCGTGCGCCGCATCATCCTGCTGGCGATCGTCTGCCTCGCCGTCGCGATGGCGGGGATGGTGGCGCTCGGCGTCGCCCTCACCCGCAGCTGAGGCTCAGTCCTCCGGGAGCAGCCGCGCCGACAGGTCCATCCAGTTTCGCGCCGCGTCGCGATCCGCCGCCTCGGCGAAGACCTCATCGAGCGGCGGCGCCGCGTCGAACATGTAAAGCAGTGTCCACAATGCGAACCGGCGGGCGCGGTCGCGCTCCAGCCAGAGGTCGACCGTCATCCGCTCGATTCCGGCGGCGAGCGCCGGCGGCGGCACGGCATCGAGCGTGTCGCTGCCGAAATAATGGCGGATCTGATCGTCGAGGTCCATCGCCGCGCTGGTAGCGACCGCTGCGCGCCGGGCAAGCATCCTCGTGCCGGAACCTCGCCGCCGCCCCGACGCTCTGTCGAGGACGGTGCCTGCCGCGCCGCGCCACGAGGATCCGCCATGACCGACGCCCCCCGCCCCGCCTTGCCGCGCCTCGCCGCTCTGGGGATCGTCGCCGGCGTGCTCGGCGCCAGTGCCTGGCTCGGCCGCCGCAATGCGCCCGCCGGCGACCATCCTGCGATCCGGCGCTGGTATCGCCGGCTCGACAAGCCCGGCTTCACGCCGCCCGATGCGGTATTCGGCGCGGTCTGGCCGGTGCTCGAGACCGGCATGGCGATCGGCGGCTATCGAGTCCTGCGTCAGCCCGCCGGCCCCACACGCACCGGGGCGGTGGCGCTGTGGCTCGGCACCAGCGCGATGATCGGCGGATGGACGGAGATCTTCTTCCGCCGCCACGCGCTCGCCGGCAGCACCGCCGCCGCCGGGGCGATGCTGGTGACCAGCGCAGGATTCGCCGCCACCGCGGCGAAGATCGATCGCCCCGCCGCAGCGACGGCGGTGCCGCTGGTCGCCTGGCTCGGCTTCGCGACCGTACTCAGCGAGCGGATCCGCGAGGCGAACGACGGTTGATGCTCGCCGCGGCGGCGGTGCTCTGGCATAACGCGCGGCATGAAAGCCGCCTCTACGCTCGATTTCCGCGAGATTGCCCGCCGCCGCCTGCCCCATTTCCTGTTCGAATATATCGACGGCGGTTCCTATGCGGAGGTGACGCTACGCCGGAATATCGAAGATCTTGAAGCGATTGCGCTGCGCCAGCGGGTGCTGACCGACGTCTCCTCACTCGATCTCTCGACCCGCCTGTTCGGCACGACTCAGCGGCTGCCGCTCGCGCTCGCCCCGATCGGCCTTGCCGGGCTCAACGCGCGGCGGGGTGAGGTGCAGGCGGCGCGCGCGGCGCACAAGGCCGGCATCCCCTTCTGCCTGTCGACCGTCTCCGCCTGCCCGATCCCGGAGGTCGCCGCCGCGGCCGACGCGCCCTTCTGGTTCCAGCTCTACATGATCCGCGACCGCGGCTTCATGCGCGAGCTGATGGCGCAGGCGCGCGACGCGGGGTGCAGCGCGCTCGTCTTCACCGTCGATATGCCGGTGCCCGGATCGCGCTATCGCGATTACCGGTCCGGTCTCGCGGGGGCGGCGGGGCTGCGCGGCGCGGCGCGGCGGACGTGGCAGGCGATGCGCCGGCCCGGCTGGGCCTATGACGTCGGCGTGCGCGGCCGACCGCATCAGCTCGGCAACGTCGCGCCGGTGCTCGGCAAGAACACCGGGCTGGAGGATTTCTTCGCCTGGATGCGCGACAATTTCGATCCGACGGTAAGCTGGCGCGATCTCGAGTTCATCCGTGAGAGCTGGACCGGGCCGCTGATCATCAAGGGCATCCTCGACGTCGAGGATGCCGAGGCGGCGGCCAGCCTCGGCGCCGACGGCATCGTCGTCTCCAACCATGGCGGCCGCCAGCTCGACGGCGTCCCCTCGACCGCGGCGGCGCTGCCGGCGATCGCGGCGCGGGTGCGCGACCGCCTGACCGTGCTCGCCGACGGCGGCGTGCGATCGGGGCTCGACGTGGTGCGGATGCTGGCGCTGGGCGCGCATGGCGTGCTGCTCGGCCGCGCCTGGGTCTATGCGCTCGCCGCCGGGGGCGAGGCGGCGGTCACGCAGATGCTGCAACTGGTCGAGGCCGAGATGCGCGTTGCGATGGCGCTGACCGGTCGCACCGCGATCGATCGGCTCGACGCCAGCGCCCTCGTCGCTACGTGATGGGGACCGAAGCGTAATCTTAACGCCGCCGCCGCTACAGGAACGCCGCTACGATCATTGGCGAGGGCCTGCGGCATGTTCTACGATCCCATCCGGCGTACCGCCGCCGAGATCGTCATCAACGGCAAATTCCTGCTCGCGACGCTGGAGGGCATGCCGCGCGTCGCGCGCGAGGTGACGGGCGCGATCGATACGCTGCTCGCTGCGCCGGAGTATCGCGGCGTCACCGTCACCTTGCTCGCGCCGCCCGGCGGGGCAGAACGGATCACGCTTCAAAGGATCGCGGTCGCGGAGGTCGGCCGTCATACCGGCCTGCTGTGGGAACAGCTCGACCTGCCGCGCGCGCTGCGCGGCCGCTATTGCATCAACTTCACCAATACCGCGCCGGTCGTGCGCCGCAGCGGCTGCGTCGTCGTCCACGATGCGCAATTCCGGTCGAGCCCCGCCTCGCACGGGCTGCGCAGCAAGGTGCTGTACGGGATGATCACCCCCTATGTCGCGCGGCACTATCAGCGGCTCGTCACCGTCTCGCACTTCTCGCGCGAGCAGCTCGTCCGCTATGCTGTCTGCGACCGCGCGGATATCGAGGTGGTGCCGAACGGCATCGATCACGTCCTGACCCAGCCGGTGTCGGACGCGGTGCTGACGCGCTTCGGCCTGATGCCCGGCGGCTATGTGCTGACCAATTCGAGCTTCCATGCGCATAAGAACGTACAGACGATCTTCGACGCGGTCGCGCCCGACGCGGATCTCGCCGGCCGGCTGGTGCTGTTCGGCGGTCCCGATCGCGGAACGCTGAGCGAGCGCGGGCTGCGCGTCCCGGACGGCGTCCGCTTCACCGGCCGCGTCGACGATGCCGACCTCGCCGCCCTGATGCGCCACGCCGCGCTGTTCCTGTTCCCCTCGACCACCGAAGGCTTCGGCCTGCCGCCGCTCGAGGCGATGGCACTCGGCTGCCCGACGATCGCCTCGCACGCCGGCGCGATGCCGGAGGTGTGCGCGGACGGCGCGATGCTCGTCCCCGCGCTCGATGCGGCGGCGTGGCGCGCCGCGATCCGCCGCCTGCTCGCCGACCCGGAGGCGCGCGCCGCGCTGTCCGCCGCAGGCCGCGCCCGCGCCGCGCGATTCCGGTGGCGCGAGGCGGCGCGGCGCTATCTCGATCTCGCGCTGGCCGACCTCGGCGTCGCCGTGCCGATGCCGGTCGCCGACGTCCATATTCCAGCTTGATCCATTTCGGCCCGGGTGTATGGGCGCGACAGCCGGGCGAGCGGATCGCCCGGCGGACACAGGACGACAATGCCCCGATCCAGCCCCACCACCGGCGACGGAGACAGTAGACGCTGCGGCGTCTCTGCATCCGATCGTCTTCCCCGGGCCTGACGGGGCGCACGCGCCAGCGACACGCTGACCGCCAGCGATCCACCGGGCCCGAACCGCCTTGGAGGTCGCATGACACTCGCTTTCGCTCGCGCGGCTGCGCGCGTTTCGTCAACCGACGCCCCCGCCGGGGCGCTGCCGATCGGGTGCGGCCGTGGCCGGGCCTGAGGCACGCGCGCTCCATCGCATCGGTTTCCTCGGCTTCAGCCCGCGGCGGCTGGGAGCGACACTCGGCTGGTCCGATCTTGCGGTCTTCGCGATCCTCGCGGCGGTGGCGGTCGGAACGGTATCGGGCGTACGCGACGCGGTCGAGCCGCTCAGCCGGCTGCGCGTCGAACCCATCACGCTCGATGCCGCCGCGCTGCCGCGCTACGCGCTGCTGACCACGCTGCGGCTGTTCGCCGCGCTCGCCGCCTCGTTCGTCTTCACGCTCGTCGCCGCCACCGCTGCCGCCAAGAGCCGCCGTGCCGAGCTGGTCATCATCCCCGCGCTCGACATCCTGCAATCGGTACCGGTGCTCGGCTTCATGACCTTCACCGTCACCGCCTTCATGGGGCTCTTCCCCGGCAGCCGCATCGGCGTGGAGTGCGCGGCGATCTTCGCGATCTTCACCAGCCAGGCGTGGAACATGGCGTTCAGCCTCTACCAGTCGCTGCGCCAGGTGCCGGGCGACCTGGAGGAAGTGGCGCGCGGCTTCGGCCTGTCGCCGCTGCGCAAGCTGCTGCGCATCGAATGGCCCTTCGCCGCGCCCGGCCTCGTCTGGAATGCGATGATGTCGATGTCGGGCGGCTGGTTCTTCGTCGTCGCGTCGGAGGCGATCAGCGTCGGCCGTACGCAGGTGATGCTGCCCGGCATCGGCTCGTGGCTCGCGGTGGCGATCGACCGGCGCGATCTCGGCGCGGTGGCGCTGGCGGTGGCGGCGATGGCGATCGTCATCCTGCTCTACGATCAGCTCGTTTTCCGCCCGGTGATCGCCTGGGCGGACCGCTTCCGCGTCGAACAGACCGCAAGCGGCGATCCGCCGCGATCCTGGGTGTTCGACCTGTTCCGCCGCGCGCGGCTGCTCCCCCCGCTGACCGCGCCGTTCCGCGGCGTCGCCGCGCTCGTCGCGCTCGCCGAGCCGGCGCCGCGGCTGATGGTCCAGCATCGTCGCTTCACCACCAGCGCCGCGGCGCGTCCGCTCGGGCTGCGGCTATGGACGGGGCTGGTGCTGATCGCGGCATCCGCCGCCGCCGTCTATGCGGTGCGCTTCCTCGGCACGACGCTGACGCTCGCCGACGCCTGGACCGCCTTCGGATCGGGTCTGCTGACGCTGCTGCGCGTCGTCGTGCTGATCGCCATCGCCAGCCTGATCTGGGTGCCGATCGGCGTCTGGATCGGCCTGCGCCCGCGCTGGACCGCGCGCGTCCAGCCGATCGCGCAATTCCTCGCCGCCTTCCCCGCCAACGTGCTCTTCCCGATCGCGGTGGTGGCGATCGTCCGCTGGCATGCCGATCCCGACGTCTGGCTGTCGCCGCTGATGGTGCTCGGCACGCAATGGTACATCCTGTTCAACGTCATCGCCGGCGCGAGCGCGATCCCCAACGACCTGCTCGAGGCGCACCGGATGTTCGGGGTGCGCGGGCTGCTCTGGTGGCGGCGGCTGATCCTGCCGGGCATCTTCCCCTATTACATCACCGGCGCGCTCACCGCGTCGGGCGGATCGTGGAACGCCAGCATCGTCGCCGAGGCGGTATCGTGGGGCGACACCCACCTCCGCGCGCGCGGCCTCGGCAGCTATATCGCCGATGCGACCGCGGCGGGGGACGGTGCGCGCGTCCTCCTCGGCATCATGGTGATGTCGGTGTTCGTCATCGCAATCAACCGCCTGCTGTTCCGACCGCTCTACCGTATCGCCGAACGCCGGCTGCGCCTGTCGTGAAGGAGCCCCTGCGCATGAATCCCGTCGTCACCATCTCCGGACTCGGTCACAGCTATGGCGGCGCCGAGGGTGGCGCGCCGATCCTCGACGATGTCGCGCTCGAGGTGCGCGAGGGCGAGGTGGTCGGCCTGCTCGGCCGCTCAGGTTCGGGCAAGTCGACGCTGCTCCGCTCGATCGCCGGGCTGGTCGAGCCCAGCCGCGGCGAGCTGCGCTTCGTTCCCGACGCCGCGGGCAAGCCGCGCTCGGTCGCGATGGTCTTCCAGTCCTTCGCGCTGATGCCCTGGCTGACCGTGCTGCAGAACGTCGAGCTCGGGCTGGAGGCGCAGCACGTCCCCGCCGACGAACGCCGCCGCCGCGCGATCGCCGCGATCGACCTGATCGGCCTCGACGGCTTCGAGAATGCATTTCCCAAGGAACTGTCGGGCGGCATGCGCCAGCGCGTCGGCCTCGCCCGCGCGCTGGTGGTCGAGCCGTCGCTGTTGCTGATGGACGAACCCTTTTCCGCGCTCGACGTGCTCACCGCCGAAACGCTGCGCAGCGACCTGATCGAATTGTGGGGCGAAGGGCAGCTCGGCATCGCCTCGATCCTGATCGTCACGCACAATATCGAGGAAGCGGTGCTGATGTGCGACCGTATCCTCGTCCTCTCTTCCAACCCCGGCCGGATCGCGGCGGAGTTCCGGGTCGACCTGCCGCAGCCGCGCGACCGGCTCGATCCGCGCTTCCGCGATCTCGTCGAGCAGATCTATGCGCGGATGACGCAGCGCGCTGCGGCGCCGGCGCTGCCGGTCGATCATGGCCTCGACCGGCCGCTGCCCGAGGTGTCGGTCAACAGCCTCGCCGGGTTGATCGAAGAGGTCGAGGCGCCGCCCTTCTCGGGCCGCGCGCCGCTGTCGACGCTCGCCGACACGTTGCAGCTCGAGATCGACGAGCTGTTCCCGATCATCGAGACGTTGCAGATGCTCCACTTCCTCGACGTCGATGACGGCGATGCCGTGCTGACCGAGCGCGGTGCGGCCTTCGCGCAGCAGGGTGTCGATCAGCGCAAGGCCAATTTCCGCCGCACGCTGGAGCAGCACGTCCGCCTCGCCAGCCATATCCGCAAGGTGCTCGACGAGCGCCGCTCGCATCAGGCCCCGGCGCGGCGCTTCCGCGACGAACTGGAGGATCATATGTCGCCGGACTTCGCCGCGACCACCTTGCGCGCGGTGATCGAATGGGGCCGCTATGCCGAATTGTTCGCCTTCGACGATGACGAGGATCAGTTCTCGCTCGAGGACCCGGCCTGACCGGTCGCGGCATAACTAAGGTTTGACATAGGTTTAGTCCCCCGCCACGCGAGCGCGTGAGGGAGAGGACATGGGCACGGTCGACATCGCCGGACTGACCAAAAGGTTCGACCAGTCGGTCGCGCTTCACCCCACCGACCTGCACGTCGAACAGGGCGAGTTTCTCGTCCTCGTCGGACCATCGGGCTGCGGCAAGTCGACGCTGCTGCGGATGATTGCAGGTCTCGAACAGCCGAGCGCCGGGCGGATCGCGATCGGCGGCCGCGACGTCACCGATGCCGCGCCGTCCGACCGCGGCGTCGCGATGGTGTTCCAATCCTATGCGCTATACCCGCAGATGACCGTCGCGCAGAATATCGGCTTCCCGCTCAAGGTCGCGGGCGTCGCCAAGGCGGAGATCGCGACGCGCGTCGCCGCGGTCGCCGAGATGCTCGACCTCGTCGCGCTGCTCGATCGCAAGCCGCGCGCGCTGTCCGGCGGCCAGCGGCAGCGCGTCTCGATCGCGCGCGCGATCGTCCGCAGGCCGCGCGTGCTGCTGCTCGACGAGCCGCTCTCCAACCTCGACACCGCGCTGCGCGCGCGGATGCGGCACGAATTCGCCCGGCTCCACCAGCAGCTCGGCGCGACGATGATCTACGTCACCCACGACCAGCTCGAGGCGATGACGCTCGCCAACCGCATCGTCGTGATGAGCGCAGGCCGGGTCGAGCAGGTCGGCGCGCCGATCGACGTCTACCGCCGGCCCGCCAGCCTCGCGGTCGCCGCGGCGATCGGCTCGCCGGGCATGAACCTGCTGCCGGTGACGATCGTCGAGGCCAGCGACGCGGGCGCGCGGATCCGCCTGCCCGATGGCGGCGTGGTGCAGACCGATGCGCAGGTCCCCGCCGCCGCGACCGGCGCGACGGCGACGCTCGGGGTCCGCCCGGAGCATCTCGTCGCCGCGGCCGACGGCCCGTTCGCCGGGGCGGTCGAGCTGTTCGAGCGGCTCGGGCCGTTATCCTTCGCGCATCTCGGCGCGCAGGGCGCGGTCGGCACGATCGTCGCGCAACTGCCCGGCGACCGCGCCGTCGCACTCGGCGAGACGCTGCGATTCACCGTCGCGCCGGTCGACACGCACCTGTTCGACGGCGACGGCCGCGCCTATCCCTTGATGCTGCCGCCGAGCAGCCCGGTCAGGTAATAACGCTGCAGCGCGAGGAAGAGCAGCAGCACCGGCATCGTCGTCACCACCGCCGCCGCCATCATCAGCTCGCCGTCCGCGGCATGTTCGCGCCCGATCGCCGCGATCGCCACCGGCAGCGTATAGAGATGCTGGTCGGCGAGCACGATCAGCGGCCAGAGGAAGTCGTTCCAGCTGCCGAGGAACAGGAACAGCGCCAGCGTCACCACGATCGGGGTGAGCAGCGGCAACACGATGCTGACGAAGATCCGCACCTCGCCCGCGCCGTCGATCCGCGCCGCGTCGATCATCTCGTCCGGAATGGCGAGCGTCGCCTGGCGGACGAACAGGATCGCGAATATCCCGGCGAGGCTCGGCAGGATGACGCCGGCATAGCTGTTGACCAGCCCCAACTCCTTGAAGATCAGGAACAGCGGCAGCATCGCCACCTGCCCTGGCACGATCAGCGAGGCGATCAGGATCTGGAGTAGCCGCGCCCGCCCGCGGAAGCGCAGCTTGGCGAAGGCATAGCCCGCCGGGACGGTGAGCAGCAGCCCCAGCGCGGTGGCGATCGCGGCGATGGCGAGGCTGTTCACCAGCGCGGGCACGATGCGGTAATCGAACCACGCGCCGTCGATCGACCGCCGTACCAGCAGCTCGTAATAATTCTCGCCCGACCAGTGCGACGGCCACAGCGGCGTCGGCAGCGTCGTCGACTCGCCGCGCGGCATGAACGAGACGACGACCATGTAGAGCAGGGGCGCGATCGTCAGCGCGGTGATCCCCGCGACGAGCGCGGTCGACAGCAGCGGGCGCAGGCGTCTCACAGCCATTCGTAGCGCCTGCCGATCCGCGTCTGCACCAATGTCACCGCAAGGATCATCAGGAACAGGATGAAGGCGACCGCGCTCGCCTGGCCGAGGTTCCACCATTTGAAGCCCTCGTCGAACATGAAATACAGCACCGTCGTCGTGCTCTGCGCCGGGCCGCCCTGCGTCATCACATAGGGTTCGGCGAAGATCTGCAGGAAACCGGCGACGCTCATCACCGTGGCGAGCAGCAATGTCGGCCCGATCGCCGGCAGCGTGACGTGGCGGAACCGCCCCCACCGCCCTGCCCCGTCGAGCCGCGCCGCCTCGATCAGCTCGCCCGGCACCGCCGACAGCGCCGCGGTGAAGACGATCATATTGTAGCCGAAGATCTTCCACGTCACGAAGATCAGGATCGCCGGGATCGACAGATGCGGATCGCCGAGCCAGTCGACGGGCGCGATGCCGATCGCGCCGAGCGCGCGGTTGATCAGCCCGAAGCGCTCGTTGAACAGGATGCGCCAGACCACCGCGGTGGCGACGACGCTGGTGACATAGGGTGCGAACAGCAGCACGCGCCACAATGGTTTCCACCGCACCGTGACGTCGTCGAGCAGCAGGGCGGTGAACAACGAGGTGCCGATCGCCATCGGCACGCCGATCCCGGCGAACAGCATTGTATTGCCCAGCGCGCGCCAGAACAAAGGCGTCGAGAGCAATTCGGTGAAATTGCCCAGCCCGACGAAGCGCAGGTTCGACCAGTCGGCGAGCGCGTAGATCGAATAATCGGTCACCGACAGGGCCAGCGCCAAGCTGGTCGGCAGCACGAAGACGAGCGCGATGATCGCCAGCACCGGCGCGGTGAACAGCCAGGCGGCCCGCTCCTGCCGCGTCATGCGATCGCCCCGGCATCGAGCAGCGCGCGGCGCTTGGCGAGCAGCCGGTCGACCCGGTCGTCGAGCGCGGCGAGCGCGGCGTCCATCGTCTGCACGCCGCGGACGATGCGTTCGGCGGCATATTGGATCTCGATCTGGATACGCTCCCATTCGATCACCGGCGGCAGCGTTGCGGGCTGGTGCATCTGTTCGGCAAAGGGTCGCAGCACCGCCGTCGCGAGTTGTGGCGACTGGTAGGCGTCGATCCGCGCCGGCAGGTTGCCGATCAGCCGCTGATACCGCAGCTCGCTCGGGATCGAGGTGAGGTGGCGGACCAGCGCCCAGGCCGCATCCGGCCGGCGCGTCTGCGTCGAGACGCACAGGCTGGAGGCGAGGCCCGACACCGCGCCGGGGCCGTCGGGGGCCGGCAGGCGCGCGGTCGACCAACGCTCGCGCGGCAGGATATCGGCACGGCGGGTGAAATCGACCAGCGTCGTCGGCCCGCTCGGCCAGACCGCGCAATAGCCGGCGGCAAAGGCGGCGACCGGGTCCTGTATCTCGGTGGACAAGGCCATCGGCGCATAGCCGTCGGTGTAGAGCGAGACATAATAAGCGAAGGCTGCGCGCGCCTCCGGCGTCTGGAAGGCGCCGCGCGTATCGCGGTCGCGCAGCATCGTCGCGCCCGCCTGCACCAGCATGGTGATCAGCGCGGTCGGCCAGTTGAGCAGCATCAGGAAGACGTAGTCGTCGGGCCGCCGGCGCTTGACCGCTTTGGCCATCGCCCGCCAGCCCGCCCAGTCGCTCGGCGCCGCGTCCCATCCCGCCGCGGCGAGGATGTCGCGGCGGTAGAATTGCACCTGCGGCGCGACCGACCAGGGCACTGCAAAGTCGCGCCCGGCGACGCGTGTCGACGCGAGGATACCCGGCACCATCTGCGCGAGCAGCGCCGGCCGCGTCACCGGCGCGATCGCACCGATCGTCGCGAATTCATGCACCCAGCTGTTGAACAGCATCAGCACGTCGGGGAGCGCGCCGCCGGCGAAGGCGGTGAGCAGCTTTTCATGGCTCGCCGTGGTCGGCAGCGACTGGACCTCGACATCGAGCCCGGTCGCGGCGGTGAAGGCGGGGATCAGCAGCGGCGAATAATCGCCTTCGTAACTCATCGCCCATAAGGACAGCGGCCGGTGGTCGGCGCGGGCCTGACAGCCGGCGAGGCCGATCACCGGAACCGCCGAAAGCATCGCCCTGCGCGTCCACCCGCCCTCGCTGATCCCCGCTCCCATCCCCGCGACGATGGCGCATCCATCGCCGCCGCACCACCCGTACAAGCGGGTAAAGCGCTAGGATCATGACTGTTTTTTCTACTAGCGGCGGCATGTCCGATTGTGTCGGCCTGTAACATGGCCGTACAACATAGGTGACGAGACGCCGGCGGGGGCCCGAGCCGGCACACAGGGAGAAGAGTATGTCGCGTTTCCATCGCAGCCGCTGGCTGCTGTCCGGCGTGGCCATACTCGTCGCCCCGCTCGCCCAGGCGCAGCAGGTCGCTCCCGCTGCCGAACCCGCACAGGCGACCCCGGCGGAGGCAGACGCCCCGGCGGCGGATATCGTCGTCACCGGGTCACGCATCCAGCGGCCCGATTACGCCGCGCCCAATCCGATCGTCTCGTTCGGCGCCGCCGATCTGCAGCAATCGGGCAATACCAACGTCACCACCTTCCTCCAGCGGGTTCCGGCGCTCACCAACTCGCTCGACAACACGCGTACCGCCGGCAGCAATCAGGCGGACGGCAGCTTCGGACAGGTCGGCCTCAACCTGCTCGACCTGCGCGGGCTCGGCCCCAACCGGACGCTGGTGCTGGTCAACGGCCGCCGGCATGTCGCCGGTCAGCCGGACACCGCCGCGGTCGACATCAACGCGATCCCGACCGACCTGATCGACCGCGTCGACGTGCTCACCGGCGCCGCCTCCGCCGTCTATGGTGCCGATGGCGTGTCGGGCGTCGTCAATTTCGTGATGAAGCGCGATTTCGACGGCATCACCGCGCGTTCGCAATTCGGCATCTCGCAGCGCGGCGACGCCGCCAACCGCTTCGCCTCGATCGTCGCCGGGCGCAACTTCGCCGACGGTCGCGCCAACGTCACCCTCGCCTACGAATATAACGCCGACCAACCGCTCGCCAACGACAGCCGCAGCTATCTCGCCGCCGGTCAGCGCCGCTATTTCGTCAATGTCGACAATTATACACCGGGGGTCGCGGGCAGCTACCAGAAGGCGCCGCTCGGCGACCTTCGCTATCCGTACAGCTCGAACCAGGGTATCGTCTACATCGGCGACCAGACGTTCCGGGGCGACGGCGCGGTCTACACGCCGGGCCGGTATTTGCAGAACGACGGTTATAGCATCGGCGGCGACGACACTCCGGTCGCCGGCTATATCGGCGACATCTATCCCCGCACCCGCCGCCATGCGGTGAACGCGCTGGCGCATTACGATGCCTCCGACGCGTTCAAGATCAGCCTGGAGGGCAAGTTCGTCCAGTCGACGATCACCAGCTTCAGCGGCTATGGCGGCAATTATCCGGCGACGATCGCGCTCGACAACCCCTATATCCCGGCGAGCATCCTTGCCGCGGCACAGGCGGCGGGGCTGACCTCGGTCGACGTCAACCGCAACAATTTCGACATCCCGCGCCGCGGCGAGACCGACCGGCGCCGGACCTATCGCGGTGTCGTCGCGGTCACCGGCCGGATCAACGATCATAGCAGCTACGACGTGTCGTACACTTATGGTCAGACCGACGTCCGCGCGACCAAGCTCAACGACAGGCTCAACAGCCGCTTCCTTGAAGCGCTCGACGCGGTGCGCGGGCCGAACAACACGATCGTCTGCCGCTCGGCCGCGGCGCAGGCGGCGGGCTGCGTGCCGGTCAACACCTTCGGCGGCACCACCGTCGATCCGGCGTCCTACGCCTATTATCTCGACAATCCGGTCAGCGACGCGCGGATCACCCAGCAGGTCGCCAACGCCTCGGTCACCGGCGACTTCGGCCAGTTGTTCGAACTGCCCGGCGGGCCGGTCGCCTTCGCCGTCGGGGGCGAATACCGGCGCGAGACGAGCCGCTTCACGCCGTCGCAATCGCTGGTCGACAATCTCTATTATCAATACGACGAATATATCATCCCGACGCCGTCGTCGGGCAAATTCGACGTGTGGGAGGCGTTCGGCGAGCTCAACGCGCCGCTGATCAAGGACAAGCCGTTCTTTCACCTGCTGTCGGTCGGGGCGGCAGGGCGCTATTCGGACTATTCGACGGTCGGCTCGACGCGCGCCTATCAGTTCAACGGCATCTGGGCGCCGATCCGCGCGATCAGCTTCCGCGGCTCCTACGGCCAATCGGTCCGCGCGCCCAATATCGGCGAGCTGTTCCGCCCGGCAACCGGGTCGAGCGCCTTCTTCTCCGATCCCTGCTATATCGGCAACCGCAATGCCGGCAGCAGCAGCCGTGCCGCCAATTGCGCCGCGCTGATCAACGGTCTGGGCGGCAATTCGGCGACCTTCACCGCGCAGAACAATCCCAATGCGACGATCTTCATCCCCGGCACGGTCTCGGGCAACGCCAATCTGAAGGCGGAGATCGCGCGGACATGGACCGCGGGCATCGTGCTCCGCCCCGATTTCATCCCCAATCTGTCGATCGGCGTCGACTGGTACGACATCCGCCTGCGCGATGCGATCAACAACCCGGACGGCGGCGCCGCCAACAGCATCGCCGCGCTCTGCGTCGACCAGCCGTCGCTCGACAACGCCTTCTGTGGCCAGATCAGCCGGCAGACCGGCACGGGCTTCATCAACGGCTATACGATCAGCCCGCAGAACGTCTCGGCGTTCCGCACCTCGGGCGCCGAGCTCAACATCGCCTATCGCGTCACCATGGCGAGCGCCGGCACCTTCGACCTGCGCCTGGTCGGCGGCTATCTTCATAAGCTCGAACAGATCGCCACGCCGGGCGCGCAGGCGGAGGACAATGTCGACCAGCCCTTCCGCCCGCGGTGGAATGCGACGCTGTCGCCGACCTGGATCAACGGCGCGTTCACCCTGAGCTACAATCTGCGCTGGCAGGACGCCGTCCGCCGCTTCACCCGCTTCGAGACCGACGGCAATCCGACCTATGTCGATCCGCGCTACTTCCGCCATGCGGCGCTGTGGCAGCACGATATCCAGGGGCAGGTCGAGGTCGGGCGCGATTTCGCCTTCTACGGCGGCGTCAACAATGTCACCGACCAGAAGCCCGATATCGGCTTCGAGACCAACGTGCCGATCTCGCCGGTCGGCCGCTATTTCTACGCCGGCGCCAAGGTCCGGTTCGGCGGCCGCTGACGCGGATCGGCCCCTTTGCCGCGGCGGTGAAATCGGGCATGGGGCGGCGATGCTCCATGCTTCATCGTGTTTCGCGCCGTTCGCGGCGTATGACGTCGTTATCCCGTGCCACAATCGCGCGCATGTCGTGGCCGACGCGGTCGCCAGCGTCCTCGCGCAGGATCACCCGCCGCAGCGCGTCATCGTCGTCGACGACGGCTCGTCCGACGACAGCGCCACCATGATCCGCGCGCTCGCGGCGCAGCATGATGCGGTGGTGGCGATGATCCTGCCGCGCAACGTCGGCGCATCGCAGGCGCGCAACAGCGGCGCGGCGCTGGCGCGCGCCGACTGGATCGCCTTCCTCGACAGCGACGACATCTGGCTGCCGGGCGCGGCACGGTCGCTGCTGAGCGGCGCGGCCGGAGGCCATGATATCGTCGTCGGGCACTTCGCGCGGATCGAAGGCGACGGCGCGCCGCAGCCGCCCGAATGCGGCTGGGACGGGGCGAGCATCCGCGCCGGCCTCGCCAGCGGCGGGGTGATCGGGCCGAGCTGGTCGATCGTCCGCCGCGCGATCGTCGAGCGGGTCGACGGCTTCGACCCGAGCTTCCACAATTGCAACGACTGGGACTTCTACACCCGCGCCGCGGCGGCGGGCGCGCGCTTCGTCCGCATCGACGCCTGTGTCGCGCTCTATCGTACCGTGCCGGGTAGCCGGCTCGTCAACGATACCGCGATCGGCGCCCGCAACGCCGCCCGCGTTCTCGCCCATCCCTATCTCGTCGAGGTGGCGGCCTAGGCTGCGGCGTCCTCGACGCGATAGTGGATCGGCTTGAACGATCCGCCGTTCGATGCCGGCGCCGAACAGGCGGTGAGGCCGATCACCAGATCCATCGCCGCGACGAAGACGATCCGGTCACCGGCGCGGCTGACCGGTGGCAGCACCGACAGCCGCCCGCCGGCGTCGACGGGCACGTTCATGAAGCAGTTGAAGGCGACCGGTATTTGGTCCGGCACCACGCCATAGGGCGCCAGCGCCTCGGCCAGGTTGCCGAAACAGCCGCGATGCCGCGGCAGGTCCGGGTAGAAATGGTCGAAGGTCGCATAGGAGCAGGGCGTCAGCAGGAAGTCGTGCACGCCGACGCTATCTTCGACGATCTCCAGCATCACGTTCGATCGGTTCGAATAGAGCCTGTGCCCGGTGGTCAGCCGGATCGTCTCGGCATAATCGAGCGTCCGCCCCGACGACAGCACCTCGCCGAGATCGGCCGCGTTGAACGCGAGCAGATCGGCGACCTGACAGCCGCGCGGGTCGATCACGGTCAGCCGCTGCCCGGCCTTGAGCGGAAAACCGACGCCGCTGCGCTCGGCGATCTCGTGCACCGCGCCGCTCATTCGCCGGCATACCGGAACGGGCAGCGCCAGTCACCGTCGACAGCGCGGCCGCTATATTGCCGCGCCTCGCTCATCTCGCCGTGGCGCGACAGCATCGGATTGCGCGAACCGGCGAGCGTCTCGTCACGGACCATGATCTTCTCGCGCATCGTCTCATAGCGTCCCTGCGCGCGCAGCGTCTCGAACTGGTCGTGGAGGTTGAAGATCATCGTCGGGCGCGCAAAGCGGCGGGCCGGGCGGCTGGCATGCGGATGCAGCCCGACGACGAAGAAGGCCTCGCCACCGAACGACAGCGAGAAATGCGGATTGGCGGGATCGGGACTGACGCGCTCGTCCCATTCCTGCCCCAGCCAGACGTCCTTGTCGGACAGCGACTGGATACGCTGCCAGATCGCCTGTTCGAACGCCTCTTCGCTGAGGTCGTCGGGTCCCGAAAAGACGACCGCGAAACTGCGGAACAGCGACGGTTCGGCGCGATAGCGCGCGGCGAAGCAGCGCAGCCGCTCATGGATACGCAGATCATCCCAGGCGCTGGCGATATCGCGTGCGCCAAGCACGTCGAGCGTCCCCTTGGCCAGCGCGGCCTTGGCCCCGACGCAGGGAAAGCCGTGGTCGGCGATATAATCCGACAGCATCGTCCTGGCCTCGTCCTCATGCGGATCCGCCCAATTGAACATCGATTTCGAGGGTAGCATGGGTAGGAAACGACCCGGCGGAGGGCAGCGTTCCGGGATTCCGCCGCCGACTTGATCCGCCTCAATGCGAAAGACTGGGAGGGATGACCGGCATGTCCGTACGGCCCCGGCTGCATCAGACCGGGACGGATCGCGCCGGGGTCGTCACGGGATCCGCCGCCTCCGCCTCGAACCACGGCGTCACCAGCAGGTGCGGCATCGCCAGCGCCGCGATGGCTGCGAACAGCGGCCGGACACCGCTATCATCCCACCGCCAGACGATCCCGCCGATCAGCAGCACCAGCAGCATCGCCGCGCCGAGCACCGGCGCGATCGCGCGGAGATAGGATTGCGCCGTCATGCATCCGATCCGCTCGCACCGTTGCCACGTCTGCGGCAGCGCATGCAGGATCAGGAAGCCGAGCGAGAAGCCGATCAGCGGCGGCAGCAGCAGCAGCGCCGCCGTTCCCGCGAACAGCCGGGGGTCGCGCCGCACGATGGCGAGCGCCAGCAATCCGGCCGCGGCGATCCCGCCGAGCCACGTCAACCCGGTGATCAGATCGGGCAGCATTGCCGGCGTAATGCCGCCATGCTGCAGGATCACCGTCAGCGAAGCGGCGTGCAGCGTCGCCGGGGTGGCGATCAGGCTCACGCCGCGCGCCACCCGCTCCACCCACGTCCCCTCCGGTGCGTCCTCCATCGCGAAGTGGATCGCCGAGGCGAGCAGGAAGGCCGGCAGGGCCACCGCCGGATCGGCGATCCACCAGCCGAGGCAGATCAGGCAGACCAGGCCATAACAGGCGAGAAACAGCGGGCGCCGCCGCGGTGCGACGATTGCCAGATCGCTCGCCCCGTGCGCCATGCCGATGACGCCGATCGCGACGCCCGCAAAGGCGAGTTGCAGCAGCAGCGGTCCGCATGCGGCGACCACCGCCGCGACGGTGAGCGCGCTCCAGCCGATCGCCGGAGCGCGCCCGCTCACCACCGGTCGCCGCGCGAGTCGGCGTGCTGTGCCAGCGCCTTTTCGAGATTGCTCGCCGCGTAGAAGGCGTAAACCACCTTGGCGAGCACATCCATGATGAGGATCGCCCAGACCGAGGCGGGATCGCTGATGATCTTCAGCCCCTCCGGCCCGACGAGGAAGACGATCGGATAGAGGAACCAGATCACCGTCAGGAAGGCGAGGTTCTTGTTATAGGCGCCACCCAGCGCCGCGCCGCGTTCCACCGCCTTGGCCCGCAACGGTCCCCACAGCAGGTAGAGCACGCCCAGGAAGGCGACGCACGACCAGGCATACCAGACCCATTTGATCAGCGGCGGTCCGGCAAGCGCCGAGACGAGGCCGGTGACGATCATCAGCACGTCGAGCACGATGATCGCGGTCAGGTGGCCGCCGACTTCGCCGGTACGCCCCTGTTCGTGGAAGGCGAGCAGCACCAGCCCGGCGAGCAGGATCGGCGTCGTCACCGACCAGTCGAGATAGCGCGCGACATAGACCGCCGAGCCGTCGACCTTGAGCAATGTGCCGATGCCGAACGCCATCGCCAGATAGGCGGTCGCGGCGATGAACGGCACGCTCGAATGCAGCAACGTATGATGACCCGACGGCGGGGTCTTCTTGCCCGTCGCATAAATCGCCAGCGAGGCGAGCGACATGATGGCGAATCCGAGGAGAAAGGCAGTCTGGTCCATAGGGTGTCATCCCTTGCCGGGAACGACCCAATGTCGACCCAAGCGCATAACGGCGTGTGTGACTTTTTGTGTCCCGATCCTCGAAACTTATCCTGCATCAGCCCGGCCAGCCGCGCTCCCGGCTGGTTTCGTCACTAGCGTTCAGGGTGCCTGCCGCCGACCGGCGCGACCCGGTATCACCCGCCGCCGGCGGCCGGCGGCGGGCGATGGTGGCACTCAGGTGGCAATGCCGATCGTCGCGGTCCCGACCAGACCGGCCGATGCCGAACCGGTGATCGTCGGCGTCTGCACCGCGAGCTGCGCGCTGCTGTTGTCTCCGAAGACATTGTCGCTGGCGAGTGTCACCTGCGCGAAATTGGTCTTGCTCGTCGGATAGACGCTGGTGTCCGCGAAGATGGTCGTGCACGTCGCCGCCGGCATCGCCAGCTGTGAGGTCAGCACCGCATATTTGCCGCCGAGCGCGTTGCTGAGGCTCGAGAACACCTCGAAATGCATATGCGGCCAGCGGCCCGAATAGCAGGCGGGGAAGATCGTCGTGAACGTCACCTGCCCGTTGGCGTCGGTCACCTGCACGCCGCGCAGATAGCTCTCCGCGGTCGCGCCCGAATAGAGCGAATAATTGCCGTTGCGGTCGCAATGCCACAGATAGATCGCATAGCCGACGAGCGGGGCGCAGCTCGCATTGACGTTGACCAGGGTCAGTGTGATCGTCAGCTGCACGCCGGTCGCGACCGTGGTGCTCGAAATGAAGCTCGGCCGGATGTCGCTGCGCACGACGCCGCTGACGGTGAGGATGTTCGAGGTCGATCCTCCCGACGTGTTGGTCCCGTCGGCGGGATAAGGACCGGAGGTTTCGGTGGGATCGGCGATACAGGCGGTGCTGGTCGACGTGGCGGTCGGTGTCGGCGTCGCCGTTGCGGTGGCGGTCGGCGTCGGCGTGGCGGTACTGCCGGTGGTGACGGCGACGGTGTCGCTCGAACTGCCGTCGCTGCCGCCGCAGCCGGCGACGAGCGCGGCGGTGCCGACCCCCGCGAACCATTTGAGCGCGCGCCGCCGGGCGACGAGCGCCTCCATCCGTTCGAGGTCTTCGGCGAGGCTGTGGCCGTGGTCGTGATCTTGGTCGTGCTGGAAGGTCATGGCATCCGCTGTCCTGTTGGCGTGGCAGCAGGATGACCGCGCTACCGCACCGCCGTATGTCATCGATGGTAGCAGTGTTGCAGGATGTTGCGCCGGTCAGGCGAGCGGCAGCGTCACCCGCGCGCGGCCGCCGGTAGGGCCGTTCTCCAGCGTCGCGCCGCCGCCGTGCCGCGCCGCGATCGCGCGGACGATCGCGAGACCGAGGCCCGTGCCGCCGGTGGCACGGTTGCGCGAGGGATCGCCTCGGACGAACGGCTCGAACAACCGCTCGACCGTCGCCGCATCGATGCCCGCGCCGCGATCGTCGATCGTCACCTCGACCATGCCGGGATCGACCCGCCAGCCGATCGCCGCGGAGCCGCCATAGCGGATCGCATTGTCGATCAGATTGCCGAACAGGCGGCGCAACGCCGCCGAATCACCGCGGATCACCGCACGCGGACCGGGATCGAGCGTCACCGGCATGCCCGCCACCTGCATGTCGTCGGCGAGGCTGTCGAGCAGGCTGCCGAGATCGAGCCGGTCCTGCGCCTGCGCCTCGCTGTCGTCGCGCGCGAAGACCAGGGCGGTGCGGATCATCGCGCTCATCTCGTCGATATCGGCGGCGGCCCGGTTGCGGGCCTGATCGGGCAGTTGCTCGATCCAGAAGGCGAGCCGGGCGAGCGGCGTGCCGAGATCGTGCGCGATCGCCGCGAGCATCGTCGTCCGCCCCTCGGCATGACCGGCGAGCCGCGCGTGCATCGTCGCGACGGCGCGCGCCAGCTCGCGCACCTCGCGCGATCCGCTGTCGGGCAATGCCGGCAGATGTGCCCCTGCCCGCGCCTGATCGGCAGCGGCGGCGAGGCGGCGGAGCGGCTGCGAGATCGCGCTCGCCAGCCACCAGGCGGGGATCGCCAGCAGCAGGATCGCAACTAGCATCGACGCGAGCGTGACCCAATGCCAGCGGCGCAGCAGCGGCGGTTCGACGCTGTCGAGCCGTCGCCAGCGGTCGCCTATCCGCGAAGAAAGGCGATAATCGCCGAACAGCGCGTCGCCCGGTCCGGGGGCCTGTCCCTCGGCCCGCGCCAGCGCGACGACATCGGCCCGCGCCACGCCGAGTTCACCGGCGAGCGCCGCGGCCAGCCGCGGGTCGGCATGCCATCGCTCGTCCGCGACCGGCGGGGTCGTGGCAATGCTCAGCCGCCAGCGCCTGTCGCCGTCACGGGGCAACCGGCCGGTGCGCAGCGTGCGGGCGATTGACGACAGCGACTGCGGCGCGTCGCGCGGCGGCGGCCCGTTGAAGGTGACGACGAAGAACACCGCCGTGGCGACCAGCACCGAGGCGATGACCAGCGCGAAGATCGATTGGGCGATCGACCGCGCCGGCGCCGCGCGGTCAGCGCTGCTCGACATCGGCGACGAACATATAGCCTTCGTTGCGTACGGTGCGGATCAGATCGTCACCGCCATTGCCGTCGGTCCGGCTGAGCTTGCGGCGCAGTCGGCTGATCTGGACGTCGATGGCGCGATCGAAATGCTCGGCATTCGGGCCGCGCGCGTGGTCGAGCAGGAAATCGCGGGTCAGCACGCGGCGGGGATGATCGACCAGCGTCATCATCAGCCGCAACTCGCCGTCGGACAGGTTGATCGCGACGCCATCGGGATCGAACAGCAACCGCCCGAGCGGATCGAGCCGCCAGCCGGCGAAACGCTTGAGCGGCCGTGCCGCCACCGCTTCCGCCGCGGCGGGACCCGCCTGCCTTCGCAGCACCGATCGGATGCGGGCGAGCAACTCGCGCGGGTTGGCGGGCTTGGCGAGATAATCGTCGGCGCCCATCTCCAGCCCGACGATCCGGTCGACCTCCTCGCCGATCACCGACAGGATGATGACCGGCGGCGCGCTGCTGCGGTCGAGCGAGCGCAGGATGGTGAGCCCGTCCTCCCCCGGCATCATCACGTCGAGCACGACGAGCGCATAGCTCTGCCGATCGAGCGCCGCCCGCATCGCCGCGCCGTCCGCCGCGGTATCGACGATATAGCCGTGCGTGGTGAGAAATTCCGCGGTCAGTTCGCGGATGCCCGGATCGTCATCGACAATGAGCAGGCGGGTGTCAGCGGCCATGGGATCAGGGGTCCAGACGGGATCGGCGATGGGAAGCATGTCTAAGGCTGACCGGCGTCTGTGTCGCCGGTTTTGCGATGCTGCAACATCCGGGTACGTTCGGACGGAATCGACAGCGCTACAATCGTTTCCGACGCCGAAGGGGCGTCGGTACAGCGGCGCCCCGGTCGATTGCTGCCCTGCCGCTCGTCGCGCTGCGGCATTGGAAGGCAGCGGTCGGGATCGTGGCTTTGCCGGTGAATGACTTTGACCAGACCACCCGACTAACCTACGCATTTTGCATGAGAACAGAGCCACGCACGGCGGCTTTGGCCGAGCGTTCCGGCCGATGACGCCCGCCGTCATCGACCGGCCCGCCGTCGACGCCGCGACCTTCGCCGGCGAGATCGCGAACGGCTACGTCCCCGTCGTGCTGCGCGGGCAGGTCCGCGACTGGGCGGCGGTGCGCGCCGGCCGCGGTGGCGACCGCGCGATGGCGACCTATCTCGCCCGGTTCGGCGGCGGTCAGCCGCTCGACGTGATGATCGGCCCGCCGGAGATCGGCGGCCGCTTCTTCTACAACGACGATCTCAGCGGCTTCAACTTTCACAAACAGAAGGTCGCGCTCGGCCAGTTGCTTGGCCAGCTCGTCCGCTACAGCGAGGCGGCGGCGGCCGATGCGCATGCGCTCTACGCCAATGCCGCGACCGCGCCCGAGCATCTGCCGGGATGGGATGAGGACAATTGGCTCGACCTGCCGACGGGCGACGCTCCGGCGCGCCTGTGGATCGGCAATGCGACCCGCGTCGCGACGCATTACGACGAATCGAGCAACGTCGCCTGCGTCGTCCACGGCCGCCGCCGGTTCACGCTCTTCCCGCCCGACCAGATCGCCAACCTCTATGTCGGGCCGCTCGACCAGACGATGGCCGGCCCGCCGTCGAGCATGGTCGATCCCGAACGGCCCGATCTCGCCCGCTATCCGCGCTTCGCCGAGGCGCTCCGCCACGCGCAGGTCGCCGAGCTCGAACCCGGCGACGCGATCTTCATGCCGGCGCTCTGGTGGCATCATGTCGCCGCGCTCGATCCGCTCAACGTGCTGGTCAATTACTGGTGGGCGGATGCGGCGGCGCCCTCGCCGTTCGGCGCGCTGGTCCACGGCCTGCTGGCGGTGCGCGACCTGCCGCCGGCGCAGCGCGCCGCGTGGCGCGGCTGGTTCGATCATTACATCTTCGCCGACGACGCGCAGGACGCCGTCGCCCATCTGCCCGAGCAGGCGCGCGGCATCCTCTCCCCCGCGAGTCCGGCGCGGACCGAACGGCTGCGCGGCTTCCTCATCCGGTTGCTCGGCGGCGGGCGTTAGCTCCGCGCGAGACTGTCGCGCAGCGTCGCGCGGATCCGCGCCGCGGCGGCGGGATGGATCGTGCCGAGCACGCCCTTCGCCGCCTCCGGCAGATGCGCGGCGGGATCGCCCTCGCCGCGGAAGACGAGATGCTCGAACATCGCGCGAAAGGCGTCGCGCTGGTCCGCCGGCAGGGGCGCAATCGTCAGCAGCGCGTGGAGCAGCGCATCATAGGGATTGCCGAGATCGGCGCGCGCCGGATTCCACCAGTAATTGACGAAGGCGTTGACCGGATCGAGCGATTCGACGGCATGCCACCAGTGGAACGGGATGTAGATCGCATCGCCCGGCATCAGCGTCGCCGTCTGTGCGACCTTGGCGGCCTCGGCGAAACGCGGGAAGCGCGCCAGATCGGGCGCGTCCGGATCGACGAGGCTGACCGGCGTGCCCGCGGGTGTCAGCTCGAGCGGCCCCATATAGAGGTTGCCGACCTGATCGGGCGGGAACAGCGTGAACCGCCGCCGCCCCATCACGACGACGCCGACATTCTCCATCAGATCGTAATGCGTCGCGACGCGGATCGCATTGCCCAGCCAGATGCGCGGCACCACCTCCGCCGCGACCAGATCGGTGGTATTGGCCTGGGTGAAGCCCGGCAGCAGTTGCGGCAGCGGCACCGACTGGATCGCCATCGCAAACGGCTCGGCGCGGTCGCGATCGCGCAGCAGGCGTTCGAGGAACGGGTCGAGCGGCGTCTGGCCGCGCATGAAGTTCATCGCGCCGAGGTCGGGCGTGTAGAAGAAGCGCCCGCCGATCGACGGTTCGCCGAGGATCGCCGCGACCGGCTCCGCATGGCTGAACTGGCGCAGATAGCCGATGCCCTCCTCCGCCGAGCGTTGCGCCGCCCGCACCGCGGGCCAGTCCCGCGCGATTCCGCGCAGCACGACGGGGCGCCCGGCCGGCCGGATCTCCGTATCGAAGGTACGCCGGTCGATGCCGGTGATTTCGGGAAGGGGGTGCGCGGTCATGCGGCGGCTCCGGTCAGTGTGCAGCCATAATGCGCGAGGATATCGTCCTGCCGCGCCAGCAGGTGCGCCGTCTCCGCGACGACGGTGCGAATATGGCCGAGCCGCGACAGCGTCTCCGCGTCCGATAGCAGGTCGGCGGCGGGATGATAGCCGCCCGCCCTCACCCCCTGCCCGACCATCACCGACAGCCAGCTCGTCTCGGTGAACAATTCCTCATGCTCGCGGAAGATACGGCCGTTGGCGGCGAAGATCGCCAGCTTGTCGGCAAGACCGGGCGGCGGCGGCAGCGTGCGGCAATAGTCCCAGAAGGCGGTGTCGTCGCGCTCGGTCGCCTTATAGTGGAGGACCAGGAAGTCGCGGATGTCGCGATAGTCCTCGACATGCGCGGCATTGAACCGGTCGATCTCGCGCTGGTCGAACGCCCGCGTCGGCCAATAGGTCAGCAGCCGGGCGATCGCCGACTGGACGAGGTGGATGCTGGTCGATTCGAGCGGTTCGAGGAAGCCGCCGGCGAGCCCGAGCGCGACGACATTGCCGACCCAGGCGCGGCGGCGATGCCCGGCGGTGAAGCGCAGGAAGCGCGGCTCCGCCAGCGGTGCGCCGTCGAGATTGGCGAGCAGCGTTGCCGCCGCCTCGTCATCGGACAGATGCTCGCTCGCATAGACATAGCCGTTGCCGATGCGATGCTGGAGCGGGATGCGCCACTGCCACCCCGCGCTGCGCGCGGTCGAGCGGGTGAGCGGCTGCCGGTCGCCGCCATTGGCGCACGGCACCGCGACGGCGCGGTCGCACGGCAGCCAGTCGCGCCAGTCCTCGAACCCCGCCTGCATCTCGCCCTCGATCAACAGCCCGCGAAACCCCGAGCAGTCGATGAACAGGTCGCCCTCGACGCGCGCGCCGGACGCGAGCGTCACCGCGGCGACATGGCCGCTTTCGCCGTCACGGTCGACGCCGACGATCCGCCCCTCGGTCCGGCGCACGCCGTTCGCCTCCGCCAGCCGGCGGAGCAGCCGTGCATAGAGACCGGCGTCGAACTGGAAGGCATAGCCTAGCTTCGACAGCGGCGATCCCGGCTGATCGGGTCGCGGGTGGCCGAACCGCCCCTGCAGGCCGGCAACGATCGCCAGCGAATAGGCGTCGAGCGGCGTCGTGTCGCCGAGCTCACGCCCCTTGAGCCAGAAATGGTGGAACTCGATCCCCTTCATGTCGAGCCCGTAGCTGCCGAAGGGATGGACGTAGCGATGGCCGGGACGGACCCAGTCGACGAACTCGATGCCGAGCTTGTAGGTCGCCCGCGTCTCGCGCATGAACATCGCCTCGTCGAGGCCGAGCATCGTGTTGAACAGCACGATCTGCGGGATCGTCGCCTCGCCGACGCCGACGGTGCCGATCTCCTCCGATTCGACCAGCTCGATGCTCAGCCCCGGCATGTCGCCGAGGATGCGGGAGATCCCCGCTGCCGCCATCCAGCCGGCGGTCCCGCCGCCGACGATCACGACGCGGCGGATCGCGTCCTGCCTCACAGCGGATCGGCCGAGAAATCGAAGGGCGATTCGGAGGCGAAGGAGAAGGTCGGCGTCTCCGGCGAGGTGGGCGGCGGCGGCGGCGGCGCGGCCGGCCGGCCGGCGACATGGCGCAGGAAGTCGCCATGGCTCGGCAACCGCGCGGCGACGTCGAGATAGCCGCGACGCATCTCTTCCAGCGCGCCGGCCACCTTCTCCTCGTCGAGCGCATCGACCGCGGGTTCGTGATCGTCCGGCACGATATGCTGGCCGAGGCAGACGCTGACCCAGCTGGTCGTCGCGAACAGCTCGCGGTTTTCGCGGAAAACGCGGCCCTTGGCGCGGAACAGCTCGATCTTGCGGGCGAGGCTGTCGGGCACGCTCATCGTCCGGCAGCGATCCCAGAACGGCGTGTCGCTGCGCCGCGTCGCCTTATAGTGGAGGATGACGAAGTCGCGGACGTCGGCATAGAGCTCGTCCATCTGCGCATTATATTCGTCGCGCTCGACCGGGTTGAAGCGGCGGTCCGGGAACAGCGCGATCAGCCGCGCGATGCCGGACTGGACGAGGTGGATCGAGGTCGATTCGAGCGGTTCGATGAAGCCGCTCGCCAGCCCGAGCGCGACGACGTTGCGATGCCAGCTCCGCTTGCGCCGTCCCGTGGTGAAGGACAGGTGACGCGGCGCGGCGAGCGCCTCGCCCTCCAGGTTGGCGAGCAGCTCGCGCTCGGCCTGCTCGGACTGCTGGAAGTCGCTGCAATAGACGAGGCCGTTGCCCATCCGCTGCTGCAACGGAATGCGCCATTGCCAGCCGGAACCGCGTGCGGTCGCGCGGGTGAAGGGATCGGGATCGCCGGCATAGGCGCTCGGCACCGCGACCGCGCGGTCGCACGGCAGCCAGTGGCGCCAATCCTCGTATCCGGTCTCCAGCGTCTCCTCGATCAGCACGCCACGGAAGCCGGAACAGTCAATGAACAGGTCGCCGACGACGACCTGCCCGTCCTCCAGCTTGAGCGCGGTGACGTGACCGTCCTCGGGCCGCTGCGCCACCGCCGTCACCTTGCCCTCGATCCGCTGCACGCCATTCTGCTCGGCGAAGCGGCGCAGGAAGGCGGCATAGCGGGCCGCATCGAAATGATAGGCGTAGAACAGGTCCTTCACCGCCGACTGCGCCTGTGCCGCCGGGGGTGCGAACTTGCCGGCCTGCGCCGCGACCGCGCTCATCGACCAGGCGGAGATGTCGGGCATCACCCGCCGCTGCCGCTCGCGCAGGTAGAGCTGGTGGAAATGCACGCCGGCAAGGTCGTGACCATGGGCGCCGAACGGGTGGAAATAGCGTTCGCCAAGGCCGCCCCAGTCGACGAACTCGATCCCCAATTTGTAGGTGCCGCCGGTCTGGCGGATGAACTCATGCTCGTCGATGCCGAGCATGGTGTTGAAGGTCCGCAGCGGCGGGATCGTCGCCTCGCCGACGCCGACGGTGCCGATCTCCTCCGATTCGATCAGCGTCACCCGCGTGACGCCATTGTTGAGGAAGCGCGACAGCGCCGCCGCCGCCATCCAGCCTGCCGTTCCCCCGCCGAGGATCACCACGCTGCGGATCGTATGTTCGTTCATCTGCTCAGCCGTTTCCGCTGTGAGTGATAATAGTCGTCGAGCGTCGGACAGCGCATCACCGCCTCTGCGACGGCGCCGCGATAGGACGCCATCGCACGGTCGCTGTCTGCCGCATCGGTTCCGTCGATCAACGGGTCGATCCGCCGCGGCAGCGCACCCTGCCCGATCAGCACCGCAAGCCAGTCGTCGCGCGAGAAGGTCTCCTCCTCGAAGAACGGCAGCCGCCCGCGCGCGCCGAACAGCGCCAGCGTCTCGGCGAGGCTTGGCGGCAAGGCGACCGGCTCGCGCCAGAAGGGCTCGGGCCGCCGCGCCGTGGCATAATGAGCGAGCACGAAGTCGCGCACCCGCATCACCTCGGCCGAGGCCTGGCGATTATAGTCGGCGATTTCCAGCGGATGACAGGCGCGCCCCGGCAGCATCGAGATGATCCGGTCGATCGCACTCTGCGCCAGGTGGAGATGGGTGAAGTCGAGCGGTTCGATCACCGTCGCCGCATCGCCGATCGCGACGCAATTGCGGGCCCATGGCGCAGGCCGCGTCCCCTGCCGGAAAGACGCCGCCGGGGTCACCATGGTCGCGCCCGCCGCGGTCAGCGCCTGCTGCGCCTCCGCCTCGGAAAGGAACTCCGCCGCATAGCACAGCCCATGCAGCGTCCGCCCCACCGCTGCCGATCGCCAGCGCCAGCCGGCGGGCAGCGCCGACACCGTATCGAGGGCGGTCAGCGGTGCGGCTGCGCCCTCTCCGGTGACGAGACGGTCGCAGCGCAGCCATGGCTGCCAATCCTCCCATTGCGCGTCGATCGCGGTCCGCACGAATGCGCGCGGACCGGAGGCATCGACGAAGACATCGGCCGTCACTTCGCCGCCATCGGCCAGCGCCAGCGCAGCGACGAAGCCGTCGTCGCCGCGCAACCGCACCGATGCGACCGTGCCGTCGCGCACCACGACGCCGAGATGCCGTCCGAACGCCTCGAGCATCCCCCGATAGCGCGGCACGTCGAGCACCAGCGCCGCCTGCACCTCCGCCATCGGCCCGGCCGGCGGGACCGGCATCCGCCCGGCGCGCGCCAGTGCCGCCGCGGGCGCGTGCGCCTCGAACGGCGCCGCGGTCCCCGCCCGCGCCGCCCGCAGCCAGTGATGGTGGAACGACGCGGTGCCGAACGGCTGACCGCACGGGCCATAGGCATGGACATAGGGCGGCTGCCCCTCCGCCCAGCCGTCGAACAGCGTGCCGAGCCGCCAGACGCCGCCCGCGCGCAGCACTGCATCCTCCTCGCGCAATCCGAGATCGTCGTGGAAGCCGATCGTCGAGGGCAAGGTCTGCGCGATCCGGTCGGCAAGCGCGTCGGGCGAGGGCGGCGTCGCGACGATCGTCACCGCGACGTCCGGCACGCGCCGGCGCAACGCCACCGCCGCCGACCAGCCGACGATGCCGCCGCCGACCACGACGATCCGCTCGATCGGTGCGTCGATCGCGGTCATGCCGCCGGCATCGGGCAATAGTCGGCGAGGAACGCGGCGTGATCGGGCATGGCGCCGACCGCGCCGGTGATCTCGCCGCGCATCCGCTCGAGCCCGGCGAGCAGGCTGTCGGTCGACGGTGCCGAGGCGCGCGGGTCCGCCGCCGCGGGCACGATGCGCTGGCCCAGATAGACCGACACCCAGCTCGCATCGAGGAACGCGCCCTCGCGATATTTGACGACGCGCCCCCGCCGGCGGAACAGCGCCATCTTCTCGGCAAGGCTGTCGGGCACGGCCATGGTCCGCATGTGACGCCAGAACGGCGAATCGTCGCGCTCGGTGGCGTGATAATGCAGGATCAGGAAGTCGCGGACCCGATCATATTCCATGTTGATCAGGCGGTTGAACGCGTCGCGGTCGACATCGGCGATGGTGCGCTCGGGGAACAGCTCGACCAGCGCGGTGATTGCCTGCTGGACCAGATACAGGCTGGTCGATTCGAGCGGTTCGAGGAAGCCCGAGGCGAGCCCGATCGCGACCACATTCCCCACCCAGCTGCGCGTGCGCCGCCCCGCCTTGAAGCGCAGCACGCGCGGATCGGTGAGCGGCGTCCCCTCGACCGAGGCGAGCAGGGCATCCGTCGCGGCGCTTTCCGACAGGAAGTCGCTCGCGAAGACATAACCGTTGCCGGTGCGATGCTGAAGCGGAATGCGCCAGCGCCAGCCCGCCGGCATCGCGATCGCGCTGGTATAGGGCGTCACCGCCGTCTCGGTCCGGCACGGCATCGCGACGGCGCGGTCGGCGGGCAGCCATTGCGACCAATCCTCGAACCGCTCCGCCATCTCCCGGCCGATCAGGATCGCGGCAAAGCCCGAACAGTCGACGAACAGATCGCCCTCGACACGCCGGCCGTCCGACAGGATCAGCGCGGTCACGCTGCCGCTCGCCGGGTCACGCTCCGCGGCGACGATCCGCCCTTCGGTCCGGCGCGCGCCGAGCCGTTCGGCGAGGCGGCGCAGATAGGGCGCGAAGGCGACCGCGTCGAACTGATAGGCATAGCCGAAGGTCGAGGCGATCTGCTGGGGATCGCGCGCCGGCGGGCCGAACCGATTCGCCCGCGCCAGCGAACAGGCCATCGAATAGGCCTCGATCGGCGGCAGCGTCACGCCGGCGCGCAGCAGGCGCGTGTAATAATGGTGGAACTGCACCTCGCCGCTGCCGCGGCCGAAGGTGCCGAACGGGTGGATATAGCTGTCCCCCACCCGCCCCCAGTCGCGGAATTCGATACCGAGTTTGAAGGTCGCCCGCGTCGCCGCCATGAACTCCGCCTCGACGATCCCGAGACGCTCGTTGAAGGCGCGGATATGCGGCAGCGTCGCCTCGCCGACCCCGATGATCCCGATCGCCTCCGATTCGACCAGCTCGACGGTGCACCGGGTGGGCAGCAGCTTGGCCAGCGCCGTGGCCGCCATCCAACCAGACGCCCCCCCGCCGACGACCACCACCCGCTGCCGCTTGCCGTCCATCCGCCCCTTCCATGACCGGCGCCTGTCCCGCGCCGTGATGAGCCGTGTCATACCGTAGTTTCGGCGTCCGCAAACCGTCATTTAGATCAATGTTTTAGAATCGTGGTAGCGCAAACAAAATTGCTTGCGTCGAGGCCGCCGGGCTCGTACCCAATGCAGCAAGATGCCGCGCGGCGTGCCGCGACGAGACATCGATAGGGACTGTAAGTTGGGGATGCTAGACGATGGCCGACGATAGGCAGCTTGCGCGCGTGGTTCAGACGCGGTTTCGCAGCAAAGCAATTCTTACCAGTGTATCCGTCACCGCGATGTGCGTGTTCGCCCTGAGCGCCCCGGCCTATGCGCAGACGGGTGCGGCGAGCGGCCAGAATACCGCGGGCAGCGCGACCTCGCCCAATACGCCGGGCACCGATCCGGCCGCGCCGCAGACCGGCGATGCCGCCGCCACCGACGATGCCGGCGCCAATGACATCGTCGTCACCGGCATCCGGCAGAGCCTTGCCAACGCCCAGACGATCAAGCGCAATTCGGATACGGTCGTCGACGCGATCACCGCGCAGGACATCGGCGCTTTGCCCGACCGGTCGGTGACCGAAGCGTTGCAGCGCGTCCCAGGCGTCTCGATCAACCGCTTCGCCGGCAACAACGATCCAGACCATTTCTCGGTCGAGGGCTCGGGCGTCAACGTCCGCGGCCTCAACTTCGTCCGCTCCGAGTTCAACGGCCGCGACACCTTCTCCGCCGGCATCGGCGGCCAGGCGATCAACTTCGCCGACGTGCCGTCCGAATTGCTCGGCTCGGTCGAGGTCTACAAGAACGCGACCGCCGATCTGATCGAGGGCGGCCTTGCCGGCACGGTCAATCTCAACACCCGTAAGCCGTTCGACAACAAGGGCTTCCACATCGGCGGCGGGATCGAGGCCAATTACGGCGATTTCGCCAAGAAGTGGGCGCCGACCGGATCGCTGCTCATCTCCAACACCTGGGACACGCCGCTCGGCCGGTTCGGCATCCTCGCCAACGGCTCCTATTCGCGCCTGCGCAGCCGCGCCGATGGCATCCAGGTCACCAATTATCAGACGCGCGACGGCGTCCAGGCGGCGACTGGTACCGGTACCAACACCACCGTGACCTGCCGCAACCAGCTGCCGGGCACCACTGATGCCTTCACCCTCATCCCCGGCACCGTCAACAACGCCGCGGGCGAAGCGGTACCCAATCCGGCCAACGTCTGCGGCGCGGCCGGCACGGCGGGAGCGGACGGCTTCGCCGATCCCATGGGCCTCGCCTATGCGCCGATCGGCGGCCAGTTCCGCAGCCAGGATTACGATCGCCGCCGCGATGGTCAGGCGCTCGCCGTCCAGTGGGAGAGCAACGACGAGCGCACCACCTTCACCGCGCAGTTCCTCCGTACCCATTCCACGAATGCGTGGGGCGAGCATACGTTCGAGACCGCGCCAGACCTGTCGGAATACAATACCTATCCGGCCGGCTGTCAGCAGAACGGCAACGGTCCGCTCAACGGCGCCGGCAACGCCACGACACGCGCGGAATGCGCGCTCAACGGCTCGGGTCAGTTTCAGTTCGGCGCCAATCAGCGCGGCAACGGCTACAATCCGGATGCCGGCGCCTATCCGAACTTCGTCTATGACAACAACGGCCTGTTCCAGAGCGGTTTCGTCACCCTGCCCGGCTCCGGCTGGCGGACTGCGTCGAGCGGCACGGCGACAACCACCGTCCCGACCGGCGGTGCGCAGCAGTCGCTGTCGCGGCGTCAGGTCTATGACGAAAACCTCGTCAAGGATGCCGGCTTCAACCTGAAGTTCAATCCGGACGACCATTGGTCGATGAACCTCGACGTCGACTATACGTATGCCAAGCACGACGTCACCGATCTCAGCGTGTTCGGCTCGACCTTCGCGGACTCGGAGCTTGATCTGACCGGCAATATCCCGGTCGTCATCCCGCACAAGCCGCTGACGCTCGCCGCCAATTGGGCGACGCCCAATCCGGCGCTCGCCGCAGCCTCCGACAGCCAGTATTTCTCCAGCCGGGATTTCCAGTTCTGGCGTGCCGCGATGGATCACATCGAGCATAGCGAAGGCTCGGAATATCAGATCAAGGGCGACTTCGCCTACAAGTTCGACGACGGCAAGTTCCTCAACCGGATCAAGTTCGGCGCCCGTTACGCCGAGCGGACGCAGGACGTGCGCTACACGGCGTACAATTGGGGTGCGATCAGCGAGGTCTGGTCCGGCGCGCCGGTGACGTTCAACCAGGGCGACACCAGCCGCTCGTCGCTCTACAGCTTCGACAACTTCTTCCGCGGCAAGACCAACGCACCGCCGAGCGCCTATTATTACAATGGCGATCTGATCAACGGCTACAATTCGGCGGTCAGCTTCTTCCAGACGCAGAACGACATCTGGCGCAACACCAACGGCGCGACGGCGACCAATCGCTTCCTCGCGGCGGGCCAGCGCGCCGGCGCGATCCCCGGCACCGCGTTCCTGCCCTCCGAAGTCTCGCGCGTGACGCAGGAAGACAGCGCCGCTTATGCGATGCTGCAATTCGGCAGCAACGATCCGATGTTCGGCAACATCCGCGTCTCGGGCAATGTCGGCGTGCGCTACGTGCACACCACGGTGTTGTCGCAGACGCAGACGGCGGTGCCGAACCGCACCGAATTGGGTGTCGTCGATCCCTATGCAACACGCTGCGTCGCGACGACGCGGACCTTGCCTGACGGGACGGTCGTGACCACCCAGCCCGGCGGCGTCTGCAGCCTAGGCGAGTCGGAATACAACCGCCTGCGCAACTTCGCGACGGACGGCTATGCCTCGCAACCGGCGTTCTTCACCAACAGCTACGGCTATTTCCTGCCGAGCGCCAACCTCAAGCTGGGCCTGTCGCGCGACGTGATCTTCCGCCTTGCGGGATCGAAGGTGCTGACGCGTCCCGACTTCGCCAACATCCGGCCCTATGTCACCTATGCGCTGGAGCCGGGTTCGGGCACCGTCACCATCAACGCCGGCAATCCCTATCTGAAGCCCGCCACCGCCTGGCAGTTCGACGCCACCGCGGAATGGTATTTCGCCCGCGTCGGCCAGTTGTCGGTCGACGCCTTCTACAAGACGGTCGACGGCTTCTTCTACCAGTCGCTGGTCAACCGTTCGATCACCAACAACGGCATCACGCAGAACATCCAGGCGCGTGGTCCGGCGAACTATGCCGGCAAGGGCAAGATCAAGGGGTTCGAGGTCGCTTATCAGCAGACCTTCGACTTCCTGCCCGGCTTCCTCAAGGGCCTCGGCTTCGCGGGCAACTATACCTATATCGACAGCTCGGGCCTGCCCAACTCGTTCCTCAACGGCGGTACGCCCTCGTCCGACTCGACGATCGCCAAGGGCAATCTGCCGCTCGAAGGCCTGTCGAAGCATAACTTCAACGCCACCGCCTTCTACGAAATGGGGCCGATCTCGCTGCGCGCCGCCTATAACTGGCGCTCGCGCTTCCTGTTGACCGCCGCCGACGTGATCTTCCCCTATACGTCGATCTTCAACGACGCGACCGGCCAGCTTGACGCCTCGGCGTTCGTCAACCTGACCAAATACGTCAAGCTCGGCGTGCAGGGCGTCAACCTGACCAACACGACGACGAAACTGCTTCAGGCGTATAAGGCGGGCTCCAACGATCTGGCCCCCCGCTCCTACTTCACCAACGATCGCCGGTTCTCGGTCATCCTGCGCGCGAATTACTAAGCCGTCGCGCCGATACGTTGAAAATGCGAAGGGCAGCGCCGCGGCGCTGCCCTTTTGTTTATGGAGCGTCGTCTACGTCGCGACGCCCCCGAGGCGGATCGGCCGGCTATGCGGCCGCCGCCTTCCGGTGTTCGACGAACGTCATCAGCTCCGCAAACGGGGTCGGCCGGCTGATATGATAGCCCTGCGCCATGTCGCAGCCGCTCGCCCGCAGGAAGTGCAGGCACTCCGCATCCTCGATCCCCTCCGCGACGACCTTGAGGCCGAGGCTGTGGGCGAGATCGATCGTCGAGCGCACCAGGATCGCATCATGGTGGTTGGTGTGCGCGAATTGCACGAAGCTCCGGTCGATCTTGAGCTCGTTGAGCGGCAGCAGCTGCAGATAGCTCAAGGTACATTGGCCGGTGCCGTAATCGTCCATCGATACCGCGACGCCGAGGTCGCGATAGCGCCGCAACGCCGCCACCGCCGCGTCGGGATCGTCCATCGCAGCGGATTCGGTCACCTCGAAGATCAGCGTCGCCGGCGGTACGGGCGATGCCGCGATGCGCCGCTCGATCGCATCATTAAACGAGCGGGAAGTCAGCAGGGTCGCCGAGATATTGATGCCAACGGCCAGGTCATGACCGCGCGCGCGCCACGCGGCCGCGTCGTGCAGGACGCGATCGAAGATATGGAGCGTCAGCTTCTCGATACGGCCGGATTTCTCGGCGAGCGGGATGAACTGGTCGGGGCCGATGAAGCCGCGCTCCGGGTCGCGCCAGCGCACCAGCGCCTCGACGCTGGTGACGGCATCGACGGTGAGCGACAGCTTCGGCTGATAGAAGACCTCGATATGGCCCGCCGTCATCGCGTCGTCGAGGTCGCTCATCAGCGACAGCGCGCGTTCCAGATCGTCGTGCCGGGCGGCGCTGCGCGTCCAGAACAGGCTGGCCGCCTCTGCCTGTTCCGCGGCCAGTGCCGCCTCGGTCAGCAACCGGTCGGGGTCGCTGCCCTGGCTCGTCCCGACGCAGGTGCGGATATCGATCCTGCGACCGCCGACCTCGACCGGCTGCATCAGCAACGCCCGCAGGCCTGCCATCGCCTCGTCGAGCTGCTGATCGGGACCGATCACATAGGCGAGATGGTGGCCGCGGACCCGATAGACCTGCTGGTCGATGCTGACGATCTTGAGCCGCTCGGCCGTGCGGATCAGCGCGTTTTTCAGATCGTCGGGACCGACCACCGCCATGATCGCGTCGAGATTGCCGATTTGGACCACCGCGACATCGACCGGTGCGGCGAAGCGGCGATCGAGGAAGGCGGCGCGGTTGGGCAGAGCGGTCTCCCCGTCGGTGTGCCGCTGGATGCGGAAGCGGCGCACGATGTCGCGGATCAGGCAGCCGCCGGCGACCAGCAGGATCGTGCATACGGCGCCGGCCATCGGATAGATCACATGGAGCCGATATTGCGCGATCAGGATCGAACCGATCAGCACCGCCAGCGCCGCGGAGGTGGTCAGGACCAGACCGACGGTGCGCCGCCGCCACAGAATGACGACCCCGAGCAGCAGCGCGGCGAGCAGCGGCAGGCCCGCCGACCCGGTCATCGGCAGGCCGGCGATCAGCGTCTCGGCCGCGAGCGCCTGGATGACGACGCCCGGCAACACGCCCCAGCGCGGCACCGCATAGCGGTCGCCCATCTCGATCGCGGTCGTGCCGATCAACACGGTCTTGCCGCGCACGGCCGCCGGATCGAACCGGCCCCGCATGACCGCGGCGAAGCTCAGCCGCGGAATCGTGCCGGGATCAATCGACAGGTCGACGGGAAAGGTCTGATCCGCGCGCCCCGACCGGCCGGCGATGAAGGCGGAGAGCGTCGGGCGCGGCAGGCCCGCGGTCATCGTCGCCAGCGGCACCGACCGGACGAGGCCATCGGCGTCGGGCGCCATGCTGACCGACGCCAGCGCGACATGCGGCCGGAACGCCGGAATGGGCAGCGCGTCGAGGCTGCGGCTGTCGGCGACGCCGGCCTTTTGCGCGAAGGTCGGCAGGGCGACCTGCCCCTCGGCGCGGCGCAACGCGTCGGCCATCGCGCGATCGTCGGCCGGATCGGAGGGCGAGGAGAAATCGACGTCGAAGACGATCGTGGCGGCGCCCGCCTGCCGCAGCGCGTCGATCACCGTGGCATAATGGCGCCGGGGCCACGGCCAGCTCCGGATGACCGCGACGCTCGCGGCATCCATCTCGACGATCGCCACGCTCTGGCTCGCCGTGCCGCTGCGCAATGCCAGCCGCAGCGGGTCGATCGCACGATCGATCGGCCCGCCCAACCCCGGCAGGAGCAGCAACACACCACAGAGCCCGGCAAGGATCAGGATGGCGATGGACGATCGGCGCGGCGCTCGGACGGTCATCAGAAGCCCTTGGACAGGCGCAGCGAAACACGCGGGCTGCGATCGCCCGTGTCGAAGCGATCCGCGTTGAGCGGCAGCGCGATCTCGATCATGCCGTCCGCCGTACCGATCCCGAACCGGCCGCCGGCGCCGGTCGAGAACAGCTCGCCGCCGCCGAAGCCGTCGCGCAGATTGCTGACCTTGCCGCCGTCGACGAAGCCGTACAGCTGGAGCCGTTCGATCACCCCCGGAATGACGCGCCCGGCGTCGGCCCGGATCTCCATCGATGCCATGATGCCGTTGTCGCCGGTGCGCTCGGCATAATCATAGGCACGGGCGAAGGCGGGGCCGCCGATGCCGATCTCCGCGGTCGCCAGCAACGGCCGCGAGGCGAGCTGCCCTGCCGACGCGAGGACCAGCGTCAGCGGCTTGGCCAGCTTGGTCGTCCAGTCCACGGTATAGCCGACCAGCGCAAAACGCGCGTCGCCGTCGAACCGCGACGTCATCGCGTCCCCCTGATGCGTCACCCCCGCCAGCGGCAGACCGGCGGTCACGCCGACCTCGCCGCGCAGCGTACCGGGCCCCGCGGCGGTGAAGCCGATCAGCGATTCGGTCAGCGTCGCCAGCCGGTCGTGACGGATCGTCCGGCCGGCGAGCGTCTGATCGATCGACGCCGCGCGGAATTCGGTGGTCGACGACAGGCTGGTGGCGCGGCTGCGGGCGATCGGCCGGCTGTACGCTACCGCCACGTCGACACTATGGCCGATGACATCGAGCGGCTTGAGCGACGCCCCCGGATGCGAGCGGCCATAGGACGCCGCCACCGAGAGGACCGAGCCGACATCGTCGACCGGCGCGCTGTAACGGCCGCGGACGAAGGCGAATTCGGTCGGCTGCACCGGCGTCTGCGCTGCGAGGAAGGCAAATTCGTCGCCCGATTGCAGCAGGCTGCGGGCGCTGGCGAGGATCGTCGAGCGGATCGGTCCGACTTCGGCGCTGCCGCGGTTGTCGAGCTGCGCATAGGCGCTGAAGCGATCGACGCTGATCGTGACGAGCAGGATGCCGAAGCCATTCTGCCGGACGTAGCGGCTGTTGACGACGCGCACGCCCGGCACGTCGCCGACGAGCAGGATCGCCTTTTCGAGCTGGTCGCGCCGCACGGGCTTATCCGTCACCAGCAAGCGATTGAGGATCGCGTCGGCCTGCGGACTCGCCGCGCCGATGACGCGCACCGCATCGATCTTGCCGAGATCGAGCGTCACCCGGACGACGCCATTCTCGACGCGCTGCGCACCGATCGAGGCGACGGCGAACGGATAGCCGTCCTGCCGCGCCACGTCGGCGATCCGTCCGGCCAGGCCGGCGAGCTCGGCCTCACCGAGCTCACGCCCGATGACGGAGAGATAGGCCGGTGCGTAGCGCGCGGCATCCGCGGGATCGATCCCGTCGATGACCACGGCGTTGATCATGCCGGTCACCGCGGGACCTGCTGCCTTGCCGGCCGCCGCGGTGTCGACCTGGACGGCGGGCTGCTGCGGCGGTGGTGCGACCGGGCGGGGCAGCGCCTGTTCGACGATCGTCGGATCCGCCTGATCGAGTCGCACCTGCGCGGAGACCGACGTTCCCAGTACGACCGCTCCGATAGAACCAATAAGACGTGAAATGCGCACCGCCGCCGACATCCTGCTTCCCCTGAACATGCCTGCGCCTATCCGGAGAAGTCTTTGGATTTAGTTAGCTTAAGCGAGCTCCTAAGCGGCCGTTTACCTTGGCACGCAACGTCCTCGAAAGCTGCGGGGACAGATAGCGTCAAATCGGGTGGAACAGGGGCCCCCCAGGTCTGGAGTTGGGAATGCGTAGCAAGCTGTTGGTGATGCTGGCCGTCACCTGTTCATCGGCGGCATTGGCCGGTCCGCGCGAATGGACGCTCAGCGAAGCTTCCGGGCCGGTGCAGGTGTCGCATGCCGGGCTCATCAAGGCGGGCGCCCGCGGCCTGGTGGTCGCCGCCGGGGATACGGTGACCACCGGCAAGGGGGGACGCGCCGTGCTCGTCCGCGGTACGGAATATATGATGGTCGCCCCCGCGTCGCAGCTGCGCCTCCCCGCCGCGCAGGAGGAAGCCGGCGGCTTCACCCGGGTGTTCGAGGATTTCGGCAACGTCGTCTTCATGATCAAGAAGAAGATGACGCCGCATTTCGAGGTCAAGACGCCCTATCTTGCCGCGGTCGTCAAAGGCACGACGTTCAGCGTCGGGGTCGGCGAGCAGGGCACGGCACTCCAGGTGCTCGAAGGCGCGGTCGATGTGTCGACGGTCGACGGGGGCGCGCATGATCTCGTGCTGCCGGGCGCGGTCGCGTTGATCTCCTCGAGCAACCGCTATCGCATGCAGGTCGAGAGCGGCGGCGTGACCAAGGTGATCACCTCCCCCGCCGCGCCGGCGGAAGCCGCGCCGACGGCGACCGCCGCCTCCGCCTCGACCGCCACGCCGGCCGAAGCGACCGCCGCGCCGACGGCCGATGCAACGACGACCGCTGCCACCACCACGACGACGGCTGCCGCGACCGCGGTCGTGGAGACGGCCGCGGCGCCGGTTCCGACGATCACCGCCGCCGTGTACGAACAACCCGTCTCGCTGTCGGGGACGACGGGCGGGCTGGTCGACGGCATGCTCGGCGGCGGCGCCGACATAGCGGAAGTCGCCAAGGCGACGCGGGTCGCCACCGAAGCCTCCACCGCGACCGTCAAGGTGGTCGAGGTCGCGGCCACCCTCAACGCCGCGCAGCGCAGCGGCGAGCAGGCGGCGGAAATGGCGCAACGTTCGGCCGCCGAGGCCGACGCCGCTGCCAAGGCGAAGGCGGATGCCGACCGTACCGCGCAGGCGGCCGCCGCCGCCGCCGCACAATCCGCGGCCGAAGCCGCCGCCGCCAAGGCCGATCAGGATCGCAGCGAGGCGGCCAAGGCGGCCGCGGCGGCGGCCGCGGATCAGGCGACCAAGGCCGCCGCCGCGGCGGCAGCAGACGCCGCCAAGGCAAGCGCCGAACAGGCCGCACGCGATGCCGCGCAGGCGCAGGCGCAGGCGGCCGCCGTCGCGGCGGCCAAGGCGGCGGACGACGCTGCGGCTGCCGCGAAGAACGATACCGCGCAGACCGCCGCGGCCGCCGCCGCCGCGGCCGCCGCCGCCCAGACGCAGCAGGAGGCTACGAACGCCGCCGCGCAGACGCAGGCGCTCAAGGCCAGTCAGGACGCCGCCGCCGCCGCCAAGGCTGCCGCCGATGCCGCCGCCCTCGCCGCGGCGCAGGCCGCCAGCGACAAGGCGGCGCGCGATGCGGCGGAGCAGGCGGCACTCGCCGCACAGGCTGCAACCGGCGATCAGCGCGCGGCGGCCGAACAGGCGGCGCACGACGCGGCGCAGGCCGCCGCCGACCAGGCCGCCCGCTCCGCGGCCGCCGCAGCGGCCAATCAGGCCGCGCAGGCCTCGGCGGCGCAGTCGGCGCGCGATGCGGCCGCTGCCGCTGCCGCCGCCGACAAGGCCGCCAAGGATGCCCAAAAGGCCGCCGACGATCGCGCCGCCAAGGATGCACAAAAGGCGGCGGCGGATCAGGCCGCCGCGGCGCTCAAACAGGCCGAGGATGCGGCGCGGGCGGCGGCGGACAAGGCCGCGCGCGACGCAGCCAAGGCCAATGCCGATGCCGCCGCCGCCGCCGCCGACAAGGCGGCGAAGGATGCGGCAAAGGCGGCGACGGACAAGGACGCCGACAAGGCGGCGAAGGACGCGCAGAAGGCCGCCGACGAGGCTGCCAAGGCCAAGGCGGATCAGGCGGCGAAAGATGCGGAGAAGGCGGCCAAGGCCGCGCAGCAGGACGCCGCCAAGGCGGCCGCCGATGCCGCCGCCAAGGCGGCGAAAGACGCCGCGGACGCGCAGAAGGCCGCCGACGATGCCGCCAAGAGCGCGCTCCAAGCCGTCCAGGACGCCGCCAAAAAGGCAGGCAAGGACGCCGAGGAAGCGGCAAAGTCCCTGCTCGACAAGCTGAAGGGACCCGGCAAGTCGTAAGCGGTTGCCGGGCATCGGTCGGCCATCACAGCGACCGGCGCCGGTTCTTCAGGACTCGCAAGCCGGCCGGCGCACGGCCGGCATCGGCGAGCGGCGCGCTTTGTCCCCATCAACGGATGTCACCCGCTTTGCATATCCGCCGATGCGACACCTCCGGCCGCGCCGTTGCGGGAAACGGCCATGGCGGGAAAGCTTCGTCATCTGCCGCGTTTGGCCCCCATGCTGTCAAGCCCGCTCGAAGCCCGTCTCGCCACGCATCTCGACCTCACCTTTTCTGAACGTGAGACGTTGCGCGCGCTGGAGCGGCGGGAGCGGTCGTTCAAGGCGGGGGAAGTCGTGGTGCGCGAGGGCGAGCGGCTCGACAGCCTGTACATCGTCGCGAGCGGCTGGCTGCATGGCTCGACCGAGATGAAGGGCGGCGATCGGCAAATCCTCCGCTTCTATTTCGTCGGCGATGTCACCACCACCTTCTCGATCGCCTGGGGCTATAGCGCCGCCACGCTACAGGCGGTGAGCCACACCACCCTGTTCCAGATGCCGAAGGAGGCGTTCGGCCATCTCTTCCGCAAGCATCCGCGGCTGGGGGCGCTGATGTTCGCCATTGCCTCCTCCGAACAGGTCGCGATGGCCGATCGCCTCACCTCGATCAGCAAGACTGACGGCTTCACCCGCATCGCGACGTTGCTGCTCGACATCCGGTCGCGGCTGCGCGTCGTCGACAATCTCGAAGGCTGTTCGTTCGAACTGCCGCTGACGCAGAAGGATCTCGGCGACGCGGTCGGTCTGACCAAGACCCACGTCAATCGCTCGCTCAAGGCGCTGGAGGCGACCGGGCTCGTCTCGCGTGTCGGTCGGGTGATCCGGATCAGCGATATCAACAAGCTCGCGGCGCTGGTCGACTTCAACGACCGGCATAGCCAGATCGACGTCGACTGGCTGCCGCCGGTCGGCGCAGAACCGGCGTAAGAAAATGATCTAAGTCACCGCGAAAGCGCCGCTCGGTGACGTAGGTCATCGCCAGCGCCGAATATCTTCCGGTTCGCGCGAAACGCGGGAACGGGGGCATCCGCCCCGACCTTTCCGCCCCACTGGCCCGATCGGGTGTTGGCGGGGACGATAAGTGGCGGAACGTTTGGGTGTGGCGATCGTCGGGGTCGGCGGCGCGGTGGCGACGACGGCGATCGCCGGGATCGAGATGATCAAGGCGGGGTCGAACAGCTTCGACGGCCTGCCGCTCGCGCATCGCGACATCGCCGGGATGATCGCCTATCGCGATCTCGAATTTGGCGGCTGGGACCTATCCGAGGAAACGCTCGGCACGCTGGCGCTGCGCCACGGTGTGATCGGTGAGAAAGAGCTCGCCGACGGCGCCTCCGCGCTCAACGACATGCGCGCATGGAAAGCGGCCGGCTCGACCGGCTATTGCGCGAATATCGACGGCGGCAACAAGCTGGCCAGCGGCCATCGGGCGGCGGTTCGCCAGATCCAGGACGATCTCAAGCGCTTCGCCGCGGACCGCCAGCTCGACCGGGTGGTCGTCGTCAACCTCGCCTCGACCGAGCGCGTGCCGGACTTCGCGGAGGCGGCGCTGCAATCGCTCGAGGGGTTCGAGCGCGGGCTCGATACCGACGATGCCGCGATCAGTCCGGCGATGCTCTACGCCTATGCGGCGATCGACGCGGGCACGCCCTACGCGAATTTCACGCCCTCGGTCGCGGCAGACGTCGCGCCGCTCGCCGCGCTGGCGGCGGAACGCAACGTGCCGATCGCCGGCAAGGACGGCAAGACCGGCCAGACCTTCATGAAGACGGTGATCGCCCCGGCGCTGCGCGACCGCGCGTTGCATGTCGACGGCTGGTTCTCGACCAACATCCTCGGCAATTCGGACGGTCTCGCGCTCGACGATCCCAAGTCGCTGCAATCGAAGCTCGGCACCAAGGGCAGCGTGCTCAACTCCATCCTCGGCTATCCGGTCGAGGATCATATCGTGATGATCCATTATTACCGGCCGCGCGGCGACGACAAGGAAGCGTGGGACAATATCGACCTGACCGGCTTCATCGGCCAGAAGATGCAGCTCAAGCTCAACTTCCTCTGCAAGGACTCGATCCTGGCGGCACCGCTCGCGATCGAGATCGCGCGCTGCCTCGACCTCGCGCAGCAGCGCGGCGAGGGCGGCGTGCAGGAACAGATGGGCCTGTTCTTCAAGCTGCCGCAGACGCAGGGCGCGGGTGATCCGGTGCACGGCGTGCCCGAACAGCAGCTGATCCTCGACACCTGGTTGAACGGCACGCGCGCGTGAGCCTGATGGCGGCGGACGCGGCGGGGGCGGATAGGCTCTCGCCGGCCGCCCTCCCCCTCTTCCGCGAACTCGGCGACCTGAAGCGGATTCATTCTGCCACGGCGCCGGGATCGATCGCCGAGCGCCTGTTCGTCTCCGGCTGGGCCGCACTGGTCCGCGGCGACGCCCCGGCACAGGTGATGGCGCAGGTCGTCGGCGCGGCGCTGGTATCGTCGCGGCTGGGCGACCTCGATCTGGCCGCGTTGCAAGCGCTCGGCGCGGGAGACGGCGCGGTCGACGTGCTGGCCCGCGCCTTCGACGCGATGACGGCGGATCTCGATCCGTCGCTGCGCGCGCGGCTGCGTCGGGCCTTAACGCAGGGCAGGCCGACGCCGGGCGCCACGCCGGCCTTCGTCGGCAAGCTGGCGCGCCAGCCGCGCGCCGGCGTGACCTGCCCCGGCGCACCGCGCATCGTTTTGCAGCCGGCCGAGAACCATGCCGAACACTGCCTGATGGTCGCGGTCTACGGCGTGCTGGCGAGCCCGTGGCACGGCGCCGATCCGGTGCGCGTCTTCCTCGCCGGCATGGCGCATCACCTGCACAATGCCGACATGCCGGACAGCGGTTACTCCGGCGAGATGCTGCTCGGTGATTTGCTGGAGGCGGTGATCGAGCGGGCGCGAGAGGCCAGCCTCGACGAACTCGCCGCGGCCAACCCGGCGCTGGCCGAGACGATACGCGAGGCGCTGGCGCCGATCGCCGGCGACCAGACCCCGGAGGCGCGCGCCTTCCACGTCGCGGACGTGCTCGATCGCGTCCTCGAGATCGAACAGCATTTGCGCGCCGCGCGCCTGTCGATGGGGATCGTGCTCGATGAGTACGGGCTCGTCCACTACGGCCCGGTCAAGGCGTTTCACGACCGCATCCTGGCGGACGCAGGTCTGGCGTGAGCTATCGTTCGCCCGTCACCGGCCGCCTGCTCGTTGCGGACAGCCCCCACTCGCTGACCGCGCCGGGCGAGCGCTGGCCGGTCGTCGACGGCATCGCCTATCTGCGCACCGACAGCGAGGGGCTGGTCGCGGTCGCGCTCGACCATCTCGATGCCGGCTGTCCGGACGATGCGCTCGTCGCGCTGCTGACCGATCAGGACGATTGGTGGACCGGCCCGGCGACCGAGCTCGGCGAGCTCAAGCAACTGGTCCGCCGACGCGACGAGATGACGCTGCGCGAGGCGATGGCCTTGCTGCGGCTGGGGCCGGTGGCGGATTATTTCGCCTATCGCTGGAGCGATCCGACCTATCTCGCCGGCCTCGCGCTGGTGGAAGCGCATTGGCAGGCCCCCGCCACCGCCTTCGAACTCGCCTGCGGTATCGGCCATTACCTCCGCGAATTGACCGCCCGCGGGGTCGCGTGCACCGGCGCCGACGTCGTGTTCGCCAAATGCTGGCTCGCCAAAAACTGGGTAGCGCCGGCGGCCGATTACGTCGTGTTCGATGCGGCGGCGCCGTGGCCGGTCGCCGATGCGCGCTTCGATCTCGTCACCTGTCACGACGCCTTCTACTTCCTGCCCGATCAGCCGCGCGTGGCGGACAGCCTGCGCGCCGCGGTCGCACCGGGCGGCGTGCTGGCGATCAGCCATCTCCACAATCTCGACTATGCCGGCGGCGCCAAGGGACCGGCGCGACGCGCGGACGCATGGCAAACGATTTTCGCCGACGCGATCGTCTACGATGAACGCACCCTGCTCGACGCGCTGATGCGACGGACCGCGCCGGGCCCGGTCGGGTGGGTGGCAGATACGGGCGTCGAGGCCTGGTCGCTGGTCGAGCGGCACGGCGACGCCCCCGCCCGCCCCGTCGACGGCGGCCTGGCGATGCCGCTCCCCGGCGCGACGCTGCGCCCCAACCCGTTACTGGGTCCGCATGGGGCGGTGTGGCCGTCCGATCGCTATCGCGACGAATATGGCGAGGGCTGCCTGTGGGCGCAGCCGGATGCGGCTGTACCGACCCCCGACGCCGCCCGGCTGCGCCGGCTCGTCGATCTGCCGGAGCGCTGGTGATGCGCTGGGGCATCGCCGGATACGGCTGGGTGGCACGCGACTATATGGCACCCGGCATCGCCGCGGCCGGCGGCCGGATCACCGCCATTGCCGACCCGTCGCCCGCCGCCCGCGCGCGAGCGGAGGCGCAGGGATTGGCGGTGTTCGACGACGTGGCGGAGATGCTCGCCGCGGGCGCCTGCGACCTCGTCTATGTCGCGACGCCGAACGACGCGCATCTCGATCCGGTGCGCGCCTGCGCCGCGGCGGGCGTGCCGGTGTTGTGCGAGAAGCCGATCGCCGCGACGCTCGATCAGGCGGAGGCGATGGCGGCGGCGGTGTCGGGCGACATGCTCTACGGCACCGCCTTCGATCAGCGTCACCATCCCGCGCATGACGCGCTCGCGCGCGTGATCGCCGAGGATGGGATCGGGCGGCCGGTCGCGGTGCGGATCGTCTACGCTTGCTGGGTCGATCCGGCCTGGACGCCCGACGGCGGGGCGCATGACAATTGGCGCGCCGATCCGGTGCGCGCGGGCGGCGGCGCGGTGATCGATCTGGCGCTGCACGGCCTCGATCTGTGCCAGCGCCTGCTCGACGAGCCGCTGGTGCGGCTGTCGATCGCGCTGCAACGGCGGATCCACGCCTATCCGGTCGACGACGGCGGCATGTTGACCGGGGTGACGGCGAGCGGCGTGCTCTTCCAGAGCCACGTCGCCTACAATTGCGCCGAGGTCCTCCCGCGCCGCCGGCTGGAGGTGCTTGGCGAGCGTGGTCTGCTCGTCGCCACCGACACGATGGGGCAGACCGCGGGCGGCACGCTGGTGCGGCGCTGCGCGACGACCGGCGACGAGACGCCGATCACCTTCGATGCCGCGACGTCGCCCTTCACGGCACAGGCCAAGGCGTTCATGCGGGCGGCATCGGGCGCGCCGCACGACTTCTCGATGACGCGCGACCTCGCGCTGATGCGGCTGTTCGACAGCGCCTATGGAGAGGCCCGATCATGGCTTTGAGCTGGTTCGCCTGCGCCAATTGCGGCTTCTGGCAGCATCATTTCGCCCCGCCCGACTGCCCGGTGTGCAGCGACGTGCGCAACGACCTGCCCGAGGACGGCTGGCACTTCCTGCCCGAGGCGGAGGTCGCCGCGACGCATGACGGCGGCGGCCGCGAGGTCGCGCCGGGGCTGTGGGCATTCACCACCCGTCCCGCGCTCGGCCTCGCCGGTACCGGCTGGCTGATCGTGCGGGACGGCGGCAACATCGCCTTCGAGGCGGCGCCTTATTATTCGGACGCGATGCTGGAGCAGATCGCCGCCCTGGGCGGCATCGCCTGTCTGTCGGCCAGCCATGCGCACGGCTATGGCGCCCTGTTCCAGCTGCAACGCCGGTTCGAGCCCGAGATCGTCGCGATCCAGCGCGACGACCTGCGCATGACCAAGGCGTTCCGCGTCACCGCGCCGTTCGACGACGCGCTCGAGCTCGCTCCGGGCTATAGCCTCCATCACGTCGGCGGCCATTACGAGGGGCAGGCCTGCCTCTACGATGCCCCCGGCCGGCGGCTGTTCTGCGGCGACATGTTCAAGATCGACCAGGATGGCGAGGGACGCAGTTACGCGATCTCCAGCCACAAGGCGTTCCACAAGGACATTCCGCTGACCCATGCCGAGCTGCGCCGGTACCGCGCGGTAATCGAACCGCTCGCCTTCGACGCGGTGCTGACGCCGTTCGAATTCGCCCCCGACATCGACCGGACGCTGGCGCTGCGCGCGCTCGACGACGGGCTGGCGCGGGCGCCCGGCGTAAAGAGGATGACGCTGTGACATCGACCCCGCGAATGACCGGAATGCCGGCCGACCTCGGCCCCGCGGCGCAGCGGTATCTCGCCGCCTTTCCCAAGGGCGACGTGGTCGCCTTCCCGATCCACGCGCTCGACCGGCTCGGCCTGCCGGTGTGGGTGGTCGCCCTCTTCCCGGACGATCCGGCTCTCTCGGGGATCATGCCCTATGGCGTCGGCTATGGCGCGACCGACGAGGCCGCGATCCTCGGCGGGCTCGGCGAGATCGCGGAGATGGTCTGGCCGACGCTGACGCTCGCCCGCCGGGCGAAGACGCGGGGCAGCTACGCCGATCTCGTCCGTACCCTCGGGAGCCGCGCGGTCGCCGACCCGCTGACGCTCGGCCTGCCCGCGGGATCGCCGGTCGACTGGGACAGCGAACTCGACTGGGTCGAGGCGAAGCGCTGGGCGGACGGCTCGACCGTGCTCGTGCCGATCGACCTCGCGGCGTATTCGTCGAAGGAACTGGCGCCGGGCTACGTGCCGTTCACCACGATCATCTCGAACGGTATGGGCGCCGGTCCCGATCTCGACTGGGCGATCGGCCACGGCCTGTGCGAGATCCTGCAGCGCGACGGCAACGGCCTGCTGTTCCGCGCGCTCGACCAGGGCGTGATGCTCGATCTCGACGAACCGCTGCCGCCCGCGACGCAGGCGATCCTCGCCCGGTTCGACGCGGCGGGTATCCGCGCGATGCCGAAATTCGCCACCGACCAATATGGTCTGCCCAATCTCTATTGCGTCGGCGTCGATACGCGCGGCGAACCCGCCGCGCCGATCATGGTGACGGCGTGCGGCGAGGCCTGCCACCCCGATCGCACCGCCGCGCTGGACAAGTGCCTGACCGAATATGCCGCCAGCCGCGCACGCAAGGCCTTCGCCCACGGCCCGCGCGCACTGGTCGAGACCGTCGCGCCGGATGGCTATGTCCGTCGCTTCATGGCGCAGGCCGGCGGCGCGGCGAAATCGAGCGACCCGCGCGCCTTCACCGCGATGCAGGAATGGACGCGGCAGGATGCGGCGACGCTGCGCGACTGGCTCGGCGACAGCGTCCTCTCCGAACGGTCGCGCCACGCCTTCTCCGCTTTGCCCTCCGCGCCCGCGCCGGACGGCCATGCCCGCGCTGCAGCCGCGCGTGCCGCGGTCGAGGCAGCGGGGTTCGACGTCCTCTACGTCGACATGTCGCCCGACGATCGCGCGGTCAGCGTGGTCAAGGTGATCGTCCCCGGCATGGAGGTCGAGACGATGAGCTATTACCGCATCGGCACGCGCAACACCGAGAAGCTGCTGGCGATGGATTCGCCGCTGATCCAGTTCGGTGAGGCCGGGGCGGCGTTGCAGCGCATCCGCCTGCCCGCCGCCGATGCCGACCGCCTCGGCCATCCGCTGTTCGATACCGAGGCGGCGGATCGCCTCGTCGGGCCGCTCTACCCGCTCTATCGCGAGCCTGAGGCGCATCACGTCGGCTGGCGGGGAGCGCCGGCATGAGCCTGCGCTATGCCTACAACACCAACGGCGCCGCCAATCACCGGCTCGACGATGCGCTGCGGCTGATCGCCGACGCGGGCTATGCCGGCGTCGCCCTGACGCTGGACCATCACCACCTCGATCCCTTCGCACCCGATTGGGAGCGCGAGTCGGCGCGCGTCGCCGATCTGCTCGACCAGCTCGCGCTGGGCAGCGTGATCGAGACCGGCGCGCGCTATCTGCTCGATCCGCGCGACAAGCACGAACCCACGCTGATCGCCGCGACGGCGGACGGGCGCGCCCGGCGCGTCGCCTTCCTGTGCCGCGCACTCGACGTCGCGGCGCGGCTGGGCAGCGAGACCATGTCCTTCTGGGCCGGGGTGCCGAAGCCCGGCGTCGGGCGGGAGCAGGCGCACCTGTGGCTCGACGAGGGTCTCGACCGCGTCCTCGACCATGCCGAGGCGGTCGGCGTCGAGGCGAGCTTCGAGCCGGAGCCCGGCATGCTGATCGAGACGGTCGGCGAATATGCGGCGCTGGCCGAGCGTCATCCCCGCCTGCGGCTGGCGCTCGACACCGGCCACTGCCTGGTGACGCAGGACATCGAGCCCGCCGAGGCGATCCGTCGCTATGCCGACCGGATCGGCACGGTCGCGATCGAGGACATGCGGCGCGGCGATCATACCCATCTGCCGTTCGGCGAGGGGGACATGGACATGCCCGCGGTGCTGTCGGCGCTGGAGGCGATCGGCTTCGACCGGCTCGTCTGCGTCGAGCTGTCGCGGGAGAGTCCGCGGGCGCATGCCGCGATTCCCCAGTCGATCGCCTATCTGCGGGGGATCGCGGCGTGAGGATCTGCTTCGTCTCGCGCCGCTTCTTTCCCGCGATCTCGGGCATGTCGATCTATGCGATCAACCTGCTGCGCCAGCTCGTCGCGGCCGGTCACGACGTGACGATGATCAGCCAATTCTACGGCGATCCGGCGCGCGCGCGCGTCTACGGCGGCGGGCCGCCGCCGGCGGTCGCGGGCGTGCGCGTCGTCGGACTGGAAGCGCTCGGCGAACAGGCGGGCGGCGATTTCGAGCGGGACGTCGACGCGATCGTCGCGGCGATCACCGCCGAACATGCGCGTGCGCCGTTCGACGTGCTGCACGCGCAATATGGCTATCCCACCGGCTGGGCGACCCTGCTCGCCGCGCAGGCGCTCGGCCTGCCCTGCGTCGTCTCGATCCAGGGCGGCGACGGCCATTGGGTGGGATCGTGCTGTACCACGCACCGGATCGCGATGGAGCGGGTACTCGCCCACGCCAATGCGCTGCTGATCGGCGGCACCAGCTTCGCGCAGGAGGTGCACGCGCGGCTCGGCACACCGCTGGCGCGCTTCACGATCGTGCCCGGCGCGGTCGATACCGAGCGCTTTACCCCGCCCGCAGCGCCGCGGCCTGCCGACGGGCCGGTCCGCCTCTTCTATCACGGCCGCGTCGATCGCCGCAAAGGCGTGCTCGACATGCTTCACGCCCTGCGCGCCGTCGAAGGCGAGTGGCGGTGCACCGTGTCGGGGATCGGCCCGGACTATGACGCCGCCCGCACGCTCGCCGCGGACCTCGGCCTCGCCGACCGCGTGACCTTCAGCGGCTATGCCGATTACGACACCGTTCCCGCCCTGTATCGCGATCACGACGTCTTCGTCTCGCCGACCTATGCGGAGGGCTTCTCCAATACGATCCTCGAGGCGATGGCGAGCGGACAGGCGGTCCTCTCCTGCCGGTCGGTCGGCGTCGTCGATTGCATCCGCGACGGGGAGAACGGCCTGCTGATCGAGCCGGGCGATGTCGCGGCGCAGGCGGCCGCGCTCTCCCGCCTCGTCAACGACGAGGGCCTGCGCCATTGGCTTGCCGACGCGGCGCTGATCGAATGCCGGCGGACCTACAGCTGGCACACGGTGGGCCGGCAGATCATGGCGATCTACGACAGGGTGCGCGCCGCGCCGCCGCCGGCCGGGGTCAGCGCCGCGATACCGCTCGAGCCCTGCCGTTTTCGCGCGGAGCCGCACCTGCTGTGACCCATATCGTCGCCATCTCGCCGCACCTCGACGACGCCGCCTTCTCGGTCGGCGGGTATCTCGCCGCGCGGGCGCGTGCCGGCGACCGCGTCACCATCGTCACCTGCTTCACCGGCGACGTCGCGCGGCCGACCGGCTTCGCGCTCGCCTGTCAGCTCGACAAAGGCCTTTCCGCCGACGTCGACTATATGGCGCTGCGTCGTGGCGAGGATTGCGATGCCTGCGCCGTGATCGGCGCCGAGGCGGTGCACCTGCCGTTTCTCGAGGCGCCGCACCGCGGCTATGCCAGCGCCCCCGCCCTGTTCGCCGACCGGCGGAGCGACGACGGGCTGCTCGCGCCGCTGACCGTCGCGCTCGGCGAGCAGATCGAGCGACTGGCGCCCGATCGGCTGCTCGGTCCGCTCGCGATCGGCGATCACGTCGACCATTGGCTGGTCCGCGACGCGCTCGCCGCGACCGGCGCGGACCATCTGCTCTGGGAGGATTGGCCCTATCTTCGCCGCGCCGCCGCCGCACCCGACGAGACGGTGCGATTGCGCCACACACTGACCGGGCAGGATCGCGCCGACCGGCTCGCGATGTGCGCGGCCTATGTATCGCAGGTGTCGTTCCAATTCGGCTCGATCGCGGACCTGCAGGCCGCCACCGCCGCGGTCGCGGAAGAACGCCTCCATGGCTCTGGCTAGGACGACGCTGCGGCCACGCCATCGTGCCGGCGCGGTCGATCGGCCTTTTTCAGAAAGCGTAGCGGACCTCGCAGAACGGCAGCGCCGCGTCGAGCCAGCCGAGGAAGCGGTCGAGCCATTGCCGTTTCCACGCCGCCTTGTAGCGCAGGTTGCGCATGCCCGACTGGCTCCACTTGGCTTCCTGGATGTCGGGCCGCCACAGCCAGTCCTCGGCGCGCGGATGCCAGCGGAGGTTGAGGTCGTGCAGCCCGTCATTGTGGGTGAGGAAGATGATCTCGCATTTGAGCTGTGCCCGCGCCGCGGGCGACAGGGCCGCCTCCAGCTCGGCGAACAAGGCCTTCCATTCCGCCTCCCACCCCTCGTGGACGATGACGGGCGAGAAATTGACGTGCACCTCATAGCCGGCCGCGACGAAGTCGTTGATCGCGGCGATGCGTTCGCTCATCGGCGAGGTGCGGACATCGACCACCCTCGCGATCGTCTCCGGCATCAGGCTGAAGCGGATGCGGGTGCGGCCCTGCGGATCATAGTCGAGCAGGTCGCGATTGACGTATTTGGTCGCGAACGAGCCCTTGGCGTTCGGCATGCCCCGGAACGCGGTCACCAGGTCGCGGACATTGTCGGACAGCGAGGCGTCCACGGACAGGTCGCCATTCTCGCCGAGGTCGTAGACCCAGTCGCGCGGATCGATGGTGTCGGGCTTCGGCTTGGGCCCGAGTTTGGCGGCATGGCGGGCGAGCGCCCGCGTCACATCGTCGATGTTGACGAAGACGCTGATCGGATTGGCATAGCCCTTCCGACGCCCGACGTAGCAATAGGCGCAGGCCATCGCGCAGCCGTTCGACGACGACGGCGCGATGAAATCGGCGGAGCGTCCGTTCGGCCGCATCGCCATGCCCTTCTTGACGCCGAGCACGAGGATCTCGCGTTTGACGCGCAGCCAGTCCCCGGCGAGCGCCGGGTCGGCGAGCTGCGGGATCTTCCAGTGGCTCGCCACCTCGACCAGCTCCGCATCGGGAAAGCGTGCCAGCACCTCCCGACCGCGCGAATAGTCGCGCACCGCCGGTTCCAGATAGATGAGCTTCGGGTCGATCAGGGTCCGCGGCAACGCCATCGCCCGGATATGGGAACGCGCAGGCCGGGTAGCCACCGGGTGCAGGGCTTGCGGAACGTTGCAGGTCGGCCTGCGTCTCGAACCTATGGATGCCGCCCGGCCAGCTCCGCAGCCGACCGCGCGCTAATATGCGAAGACCGGGAGGCGCTGTGAGCGATGCTGAGGAACTGGGCCTGCCCGCGCATGCCTTCGACAAGCAGGACGACGGGGGCGATCTTGCCTTCTACGCCGACCCGCGCCTCGTCACGCATATCGACGCGGGCGCCATCGCCGCGCTCACCCTCCATTATGCCGCGTTGCTCGCGCCGGGGGATCGCGTGCTCGACCTGATGTCGAGCTGGATCAGCCATCTGCCTGAGACGCTCGACCTCGACGTCGTCGGCCACGGCATGAACGCCGCTGAGCTCGCCGCCAACCCGCGCCTGTCCCGCTGGTTCGTCCAGGACCTCAACCGTGATGCCCGGCTGACCGAGCCCGATGACAACTTCGATGCCGTGCTGATCTGCGTCGGCGTCCAGTATCTGCAACGGCCGCTGACGATCTTTCGCGAGCTGCGGCGGGTGCTGCGCCCGGGTGGCATGGTCGTCGCCAGCTATTCGAACCGTTGCTTTCCCACCAAGGCGGTGGCGGTCTGGCGCCACCTCGACATGGAAGGTCAGGCCGCGCTCATCCGGCTCTATATGGAGACGGCCGGCTTCCACGACATCCGGCCGCTGGTCCTGGCGGACGGGCGCTCCGGCGATCCGTTGATCGCGGTCGACGGGCGCGCCTGACCGTCTATGGACCGTCTGGACCGAAGCCGATGCGGGACCGTTTTGTGACGATGCATGCGATCGAGACGCTGGGGCTGGCGAAGACGGTGGGGCGCGACCGCCGGCTGTTCCACGACCTGTCGATGGCGGTGGCGCCGGGCGAGCTCGTCGCGATCACCGGCGATTCGGGCGTCGGCAAATCGACGTTGCTCAACATCCTCGCCGGGCTCGACGATGCCGATGCGGGCGAGGTCCGAATCGAGGGCATCGCGCTCGCCGGTCTGGCCGAAGCGCCGCGCACCCGCCTGCGCCGCGAGCGGATCGGCTTCGTCTTCCAGGCCTTCCACATCCTGCCGTATCTGACCCTCGAACAGAATGTCGCACTGCCACTCGCGCTGATCTCGCCGGACGCCGCCGCTGCTCGGGATCAGGCGCGCGCGATGCTCGGCGAGGTCGGCCTCGCCGATCGTGGCCGCGACTATGCGCGCGATCTGTCCGGCGGCGAGTTGCAGCGGGTCGCGATCGCGCGGGCGCTGGTCCACCGGCCGGCGGTGATCCTCGCCGACGAGCCGACCGGCAATCTCGATCCCGATACCGCGACGCGCATCCTCGACCTGTTCGCGCGCGCGGTGCGCTCGCGAGACGCGGCGGCGGTGATCGTGACGCATTCGGTGGCCACCGCCGCGGTCGCCGACCGGGTGCTCCGGCTCACCGCACACGGCCTGGTCGAGCAGCCGCTCGTGGCCGTGGATGGCTGAGGCGGGACTGCTCCGCTCGCGGCTGGCGCTCGCCTGGCTCGTCCTCGGCGAATGGCGCTGGCATCCGGGTCGCTTCGCCGCCACCGCGGTGGCGATCGCCGTCGGCGTCGCGCTCGGCTTTGCGGTGCATCTCGTCAACGGCTCGGCGCTCGCCTCGTTCGAGCAGGCGGTGACCGGCGTCAACGGCGCCGCCGACCTCCAGGTCCGCGCCCGCACCCCGCTCGGCTTGGACGAACGCCGCTATCCCCGCATCGCGACCGCGCCGGGCGTGACGGATGCGAGCCCGGTGATCAGCCTGTCGGCGCGGGTCGGGTCGGGTCGGTTCACGCTGCTCGGCCTCGACGCGATCCGCGCCGCCGCGGTGACGCCCAGCCTCATCGGCACGCGGCCCACCGGACCCGACGCACGCAGCGACGCCGTTTTCGCCGACGATGCATTGTTCCTGTCACGCGCCGCGCTGACCGCGACCCGGACCCGCGTCGGCGACCGCCTGCCCGTCACCGCCAACGGCCGCACCGTGAGCCTGCGCGTCGCCGGCACGCTGCCCGGCGCGGCGGCCGGTCAGGCGCTCGGCACCATCGATATCGCCGCGGCGCAATGGCGCTTCGGCCGGCTCGGGCGGATCGACCGGCTCGACCTCAAGCTCGCCGACCGCAGCGCCGCCGAGCGCGCCCTGCCCGCCCTGATCGGTGCGGACGCGACCATCGTGTCGGACGACAGTCAGGCGCGACAAGGCGACGCGCTCAGCCGCGCCTATCGCGTCAATCTCGACATGCTCGCGCTCGTCGCGCTGCTGACCGGCGGCTTTCTGGTCTTTTCGGCGCAGACGCTCTCGGTGACCCGCCGGCTGCGCGCCTTTGCGCTGGTGCGCACGCTCGGCCTGCCCCGCAGCGGCATCGTCGCCGCGGTGGCGCTGGAGGGGATCATCATCGGCCTCGTCGGCGCGACGCTCGGCCTGATCGCCGGCTATGCGATGGCGTCGGCGGCGCTGCGCCTGTTCGGCGGCGACCTCGGCGGCGGCTATTTCGGCGGCGGCACCGCGCGGGTCGTGTTCCAGCCGGTCGCCGCCGCGACCTTCTTCGCGCTCGGCCTGGCGGCGGCCTTGCTCGGCAGCATCCTGCCGGCGCGTGCGGCGGCACGGGCGGCGCCCGCCGCGGCGCTCAAGAATGCCGGCGACGTGCTCGATCCGCGCGCCCCGGTGCCGTGGCGACCGGCGCTCGTGCTGCTGCTCGCCGGCGGCGGCACGGCGCTGCTGCCGGCCGTGGGCGGCCTGCCGGTGTTCGGTTTCGTCAGCATGGCGCTGCTCCTCGCGGGTGGCGTCGCCGGCGTGCCGTGGCTGGTCCGCTGGCTGCTGTGGCCGTGGCGGGAGCGTGAGATCGCGTCGGTGCCGCGGTTGCTGGCGATCCGCCACGTGCAGGGTGCGCCGGGCCAGGCGGCGATCGCTCTGTGCGGGATCGTCGCCTCCACCGCGCTGATGATCGCGATGGCGACGATGGTGACCAGTTTCCGCGGCGCCGTCGACAGCTGGCTCGGACAGGTGTTGTCGGCCGATCTGTACCTGCGCGCCGAAAGCGGCGATCTCGATCCTGCGACGCAACGCCGGATCGCGGCGATCCCCGGCATCGGCCGGGTGGCGTTCAGTCGCCAATTGCCGCTGACGGTCGCGGCGGACCGCCCGCCGGTGACGCTGATCGCCCGGCCGGTCCGCGGTGATGCCGGCGACCCGCTGCTCGTGCTGCTCGACCGGGCGGCGGTACCCGCCGGCGCGACGCCGGTCTGGGTGTCGGAGCCCGCGGCGCGGCTCTACGGCTGGTCGCCCGGCCGCACGCTGCAGCTTCCGATCGGCGGTCGACCGGCGCGCTTCTTCGTCGCCGGCGTCTGGCGCGACTATGCCCGCCAGCAGGGTGCGCTGGTGATCCGGGATGGCGACTATGTCCGCCTGACCGACGACCGCGGCCGCGACGAGGCGGCGATCACCCTCCCCCCGCATGCCGATATCGCGACGGTGCGCCGCGCGGCGGCGGCGGTGCTGCCTGCGGGCGTGTCGATCGCGGAGCCCGCCGCGCTGCGCCGCTTCGCGCTGCAATTGTTCGATCGCAGCTTTGCGATCACCTATGTGCTGGAGGCGGTCGCGATCCTCGTCGGCCTCGCAGGGGTCGCGGCGACGATGTCGGCGCAGACGATCGCGCGATCCAAGGAGTTCGGCATGCTCCGCCACCTCGGCCTGACCCGCGGACAGGTGACCGCGATGCTGGCGAGCGAGGGCGCGCTGCTCGGGCTGATCGGCGCGGTCGCCGGCGTCGCGCTCGGCGCGCTGCTCGGCCAGGTGCTGATCCATGTCGTCAATCCGCAGTCGTTCAACTGGACGATGACGACGCTCTGGCCGGTCGGCACGATCGCCGGGGTGACGGCGGCGCTGACCGGCGCGGCGGCGCTGACCGCGATGCTGGCCGGCCGGCGCGCGACCGCCGGCGATGCGGTCGCCGCGGTGAGGGAGGATTGGTGATGCGCGCGCTCCTCGCGCTGGCCGCCGCCGCCGGGCTGGCGGCGCCGGCGCCCTATCCCGTGGTGCGTCCCGGCATCCGCCTGTCCTTCCCCGCGGACCACGGCGCGCACCCCGCGTTCCGCACCGAATGGTGGTACGTCACCGGTTGGCTGAAGGGCGAGGACGGCCGCGACATCGGCTTCCAGATCACCTTCTTCCGCGTCAATCCGCATGCCGCCGGCGACAATCCCAGCCGCTTCGCCGCGCGTCAGGTGATCTTTGCCCATGCGGCCCTGTCGGATTCGCGGGTCGGCCACATCCTCCACGCCGAGCGCGCCGCGCGCGCCGGCTTCGGGCTCGCGGGTGCGGCGACCGGCGATGCGGACGTGCGGCTCAACGGCTGGACCTTCCGCCGGCTGGCCGATGGCCGCTTCGCCAGTCGGGTGGGCGGCCGCGACTTCGCGCTCGACCTGACCTTCCGGCCGACGCAGCAGCCGCTGCCGCAGGGGCAGGACGGGTACAGCCGCAAGGGGCCGAAGCCCGAACAGGCGAGCTATTATTACTCCATGCCGCATCTCGCGGTGACGGGGGCGGTCGTCCGCGCAGGCCGGACCGAGCGGCTGCGGGGCGAGGCCTGGCTCGACCGGGAATGGTCGTCCGACTATCTCGCCAGTGACGCTGCCGGCTGGGACTGGACCGGGCTCAACCTCGACGATGGCGGTGCGCTGATGGCCTTCCGCATCCGCCGCAAGGGCGGCGGCATATTATGGGCCGGCGGCTCCTATCGCCGCGCCGATGGGCGCATGACCCGGCTGTCCCCCGCGGATGTCGCCTTCTCGCCCACCGCGACGTGGCGCTCGGCCCGGACCGGCGCCCGCTATCCGGTCGCGCAGATGCTGCGCATACGGCTGCCCGGCGGCATCCGCGCCTTTCCGCTCCGCCCGGTCTTCCCGGATCAGGAGGTCGATGCGCGCGCCGCCGGTCAGCCGATCTATTGGGAGGGCGCCGTGCGGACCGACGGCGGACGGGGCTATCTGGAGCTGACCGGCTATACCACGCCGCTGACGATGTAGCCAAAGCCGCCGCCCGGAACGATGCGCGCGACCGATCGTCCCGCTTGGTGACGTCTCAGCGAGGATATAGCGTGACCGACAGCACGACAGCGAAACGGATCGTCATCACCGGTGCCTCCAGCGGCATCGGCGCGGCCACCGCGGTGGCGTTCGCCGAGCGCGGCGCGCGGCTAATGCTCGCCGCCCGCGGGCAGGACGGCCTCGAGGCGATCGCCGACCGCTGTCGCGCCGCGGGAGGCGAGGCGGTCGTTCGGGTCGTCGACGTCACCGACGCCGGGGCCGTGGCGCGGCTCGCGACCGAAGCGCGCGAGCAGCTCGGCGGGATCGACGTCTGGTTCAGCAACGTCGGGGTCGGCGTCGTCGGCCGCTACGAAGACGTGCCGATCGCCGAGCACGCGCAGGTCATCGCCACCAACCTCGTCGGGCATATGAACGATGCGCATGCCGTGCTGCCGATCTTCCTGGCGCAGGACCACGGCATCTTCATCAACATGATCTCGGTCGGCGGCTTCGTCGCGACGCCCTATGCAGCGGCCTATTCGGCGAGCAAATTCGGCCTGCGCGGGTTCAGCGAGGCGCTGCGCGGCGAGCTGTCGAAGCGCCCGCACATCCATGTCTGCGATGTCTATCCGACCTTCGTCGACACGCCCGGCATCGATCACGCCGCCAATTACACCGGGGCGGCGCTGTCGCTGCCGCCGGGCTCGCTCGCCCCGGCGACGGTCGCGAAGGCGGTGGTGCGCCTCGCCGATCATCCCCGCAACACCACGGCGATCGGCGCCCCCGCCCTGGCGCTGAAGGTCAGCCAGTTCCTCGTCCCCAACCTCGCCGCCGCGATGATGAACGGCTTCATGGACAGCTGGAGCGGAAAGGCCGCGCCCGGCGAGGACGGCAGCGGCACCTTGTTCGATCCGCCCGCCGCGCCCAGCGGGATCGAGGGCGGCCGCCGCCATCCGGAGCGACGCCGCAAGGCTGCGACTGCGGCAGGCGTCGGGGCGGCTGTCGGGCTCGCGGTGGTCGGCGGCCTGCTGTGGCGGAGACGCTGAGCGCGCATAGCCGCACCCGAGCGTCTCATTGCGCACGCTCTACCGACGATCCTGCGGTGACGCGGGCGGACCGGCTTGGCCGACGCCGCCGCCTCATCTGGCCGCACGCAGCAGGTTGATCGGACACAACCCACTACAGGAACATTTGGTAGGACAATTGCCGCTTCCCGAGCTAGATTATCCGGCAAAGCCGGACACACGGTGCTACGGGAGATCAAGGGTGCGGACATTCTGGTCCTGCCGGGATGCGCAACGATGCTGAGCGGGATCCCCGTTCGCCAAGCGCCTCGCGCCGCTGCCGTCACCCGGCGCACCCCGAAGGTGTCGAACGATGGCGACGTCGGTAGGATGTTCATGACTCCGGTCGTGCGCGCCAAGTCCACGGTCGGCTCCGCCTCCGCCCGGCGCAAGACGCGCACCCACCGCAAGGTACGGCCCGTTCCCCCGCACCGCGCCGCCGAATGTCCGACAGCGGACCGGCCGCCGTCGCACCGTTCAGGGAGACGCCCGCGATGACAGGCTTCCGCCATCCCCTCGCGCTCGCCCTGCTCGCGGCGACCCTGCCCGTCCCCACGCAGGCAGACCCCATTATCCAGACGCGGTTCACCGCCGATCCCGCGCCGATCGTGCATGACGGCGTCGTCTATCTCTACACCAGCCATGACGAGGACGATGCCGACGGCTTCAGGATGCTCGACTGGCGCCTGTACAGCTCGACCGACATGGCGAACTGGACGGATCGCGGTACGGTCGCCTCGCTGAGGACCTTCCCCTGGGCGAACCAGACCAACGACGCCTGGGCGCCGCAGGTGATCGCGCGCAACGGCAAATTCTACCTCTACGCGCCGATCACCGTCGCGGGATCGCCGCGCAACGTGATCGCCGTCGCGGTCGCCGACAGTCCCGCCGGGCCGTTCCGCGATGCGCTCGGCAAGCCGCTGATCGCGCCGGGCGAAGGCTTCTTCGATCCCACCGTCTGGATCGACGGGGACGGGCAGGCCTATCTGTATTGGGGTAATCCGGACCTGTGGTACGTCCGGCTCAACCCCGACATGGTGAGCTATTCCGGACCGGTCACCAAGGTGCAGCCGCGCCTCACCGACTATCAGGAAGGGCCGTGGTTCTATGGTCGCAACGGTCATTATTACATGGCCTTCGCCTCGACCTGCTGCTCCGAAGGCATCGGCTATGCGATGAGCGAGCGGCCGACCGGCCCGTGGACGTACAAGGGGCCGATCATGGACCACGACAGCCGCGCCACCGGCAACCACCCCGGCATCATCGACTATAAGGGCGGGTCCTATCTGTTCGGCTTCAGCTACGATCTCAACTTCGCGCTGACGCCGATCCATCACGAGCGTCGCTCCGTCTCGGTCGCGAAGTTCAGCTACAATGCCGACGGCACCATCCCCAACCTCCATTGGTGGGACAGGACCAGCGCACCGCAGATCGGCACGCTCGATCCCTACAGACGGGTCGAGGCAGAGACGATCGCCTGGACGTCGCGGATCAAACGCGACCGCGATCGTCCCTATGCCTGGACGCCCGGCGTCACCACCGCCGGGGATGGCAACGGCGCCGTCTATGTCACCCGCACCGGCGATCGCAGCTACATCAAGGTCGCCGGCGTCGATTTCGGCGCGGGCGCACGCGCGTTCCGCGCCCGCATCGCCAACGGCACGCCCGGCGCGACGATCGAGCTGCGGCTGGATCGTACCGACGGGCCGGTGATCGGCACGCTGCCGGTCGGCGACGCGGGCGCGTGGCGGGAGAAGACCGCCGCCGTCTCCGCCGCGCGCGGCGTGCACGATCTGTACCTGATCTTCCGCGGCGGTGACGCCGCGTCGCTGGTGGATGTGGATAGCTGGCAGTTCGATGCGATGCCGAGGGGAGCGAAGGCATGAAGGGGTATTGGATCGCTCCCGCTGCGGCGCTGTGCGCGGCGGCCCCCGTCGTCGCGCAGGCGCCCACCGGCCTCGATGCGCTCGGGCAGGTGCAGGCGGTCGCGCCGGCGCCGGCCGATGCCGGATTCCACTACCGGCGCCTGCGCAACGGCGTGCAGTTCACGCTCGGCGGCGTGACCAAATCGCTGATCTTCTACGCCCCCGGCGTCGTGCGGGTGAGCGCGAACCTCGGCAAGTCCTATTGGACGGCCCGCAGCCTCGTCGTGATCCGCGCGCCCGGCAACGTGCCCTTCACCGTTGGCGACGACGCAGACACGCTTACGGTGAGCGACGCCAGACTGCGCATCGTCATTGACAAACGATCCGGTGCCGCCAGTTATTATGACGCGGCGGGCCGGCTGCTCACGCGCGAGAAAGCCGACGCGCCGCAGACGATCAGCAGACGCATGATCTCCGGCGCGCCGACCTACGAGGTGGAAAACCGGTTCACGCTCAAGCCGGACGAAGGCATTTATGGCTTCGGCTTCACCGGCGACGACGAGGTCAACCGGCGCGGCAAGGATCTGCTGCTGGTGCAGACCAACGTCGGCATCATCATCCCCGTCATGGTCTCGACGGAACGCTATGGCGTGCTGTGGGACAGCTATTCGCAGATGCGCTTCAGGGACGATGCGGACGGCGCCCGGCTCTGGGCGGAGAGCGCGCCGGGCGGTGTCGATTATTACGTCATGGCCGCCGACACGATGGACGGCGTGGTCGGTGCCTATCGCTGGCTGACCGGCGACGCGCCGATGTTTCCCAAACAGGCCTTCGGGCTGTTCATGAGCAAGGAGCGCTATCCGACGCAAGACCGCCTCGTCGACGTCGCGCGCACCTTCCGGCGCGAAGGCTTCCCGCTCGATTACATCGTGCAGGACTGGCAATATTGGGGCGGCGACAAGGACGGCACCTGGTCGGGGATGATGTGGGACCCGAAACGCTATCCGGACCCGGTGGCGATGAGCCGCGACATCCACGATTTGCACATGAAGCTGATGGTGTCGATCTGGCCCTCGGTCGGCAACGACACGCCGCTCGCCCGCGCGCTCGACCGCCACGGCCTTCGCTTCCAGCCGCTGCACTGGATATCCAAGCAAGCGCGCGTCTACGACGCGTACAGCCCGCTCGGCCGCCAGATCTATTTCCGCTACGTCAAGTCCGGCCTGCTCGACAAAGGCGTCGACGCCTTGTGGATGGATGGCACCGAGGTCGAGGTCAGCTCGGCGATGTGGAATCCGGTCGACAATGTGCGGGACACCAAGGCGCTGGGTCGCAACGCGCTGGGCGACTTCACGCGCTACCTCAGTCCCTATTCGCTGCTGACGACGCAGGGCACCTATGACGGCGAGCGCGCCAGCAGCGACAAGCGCGTCTTCACTCTGACGCGCTCGGCCTGGGCGGGTGCGCAGCGTACCGCGGCGGCATCGTGGTCGGGCGACATTTACGCGAACTGGCGCACCTTCGCGCAACAGGTGTCGGGCGGCGTCAACGTTACCATCACCGGCAACCCTTATTGGACGCAGGACACCGGCGGCTTTTTCGTCAGCGACTTTCCCGGTGGCGGGAAGAATCCGGCGTGGCGCGAGCTGTTCGCCCGCTGGTTCCAATATGCGACCTTCAACCCGATCATGCGCGTCCATGGTACCAGCGTCGAGCGCGAGCCGTATATCTTCAAGACGCTCGATCCGGCGGTCTACAAGACCCTGCTCGACAGCGCGCACCTGCGCTATCGCCTGCTGCCCTATATCTACAGCCTGAGCGCGCGGGTGACGTCGGACGGGTATACGCTGATGCGGGCCTTGCCGATGGATTTTCCCGACGACCCGGCGGTGCGCAGCATCAACGACAGCTTCATGTTCGGATCGTCATTGCTCGTCCACCCGGTGACGCGCGCGATGTACCATATCCTGCCCTCCGCGGCGGGTACGGTGCCGGCCGACGTCTTGCGCAGCGCAGACGGCAAGACCGGGCTGACCGTCCAATATTTCGCCGGCGAGAATTTCGACAGGCCCGCCGGGCGTGCGCTCGATGCGACGATCGATCACACCTGGCCCGATCCGCCGCTCGCCGAACTGCCGCCGGGCCTCGGCTCGCTCGATCATTTCTCCGCGCGATGGCAGGGCGATCTGATCGCGCCGGAGGATGGCGAATATGAGATCGGCCTCACCGGCAACGACGGCATGCGCCTGTTCCTCAACGGCAAGCCCGCCATCGACGACTGGAATCGCAGCGCCACCCGTACCCGCACGGTGCGCTATACGCTCAAGAAGGGGGAACGGCTGCCGGTGCGGCTGGAGTTCTTCCACCCCGAAGGCGGACGCGTGTTCCGCTTCATCTGGCGGACGCCGGGTGCGTTGGCCCGCGATGCGGCGGTGCGCAACGCGCCGCGCGATCTGACGATGCGTACATATCTGCCGCGCGGCACCAGCTGGTATGATTTCTGGACCAACGACCGCTATCCGGGTGGTCAGACCGTCGCACGCGCCGCGCCGCTGGACGTGATCCCGCTCTACGTGCGCGCCGGGACGATCCTGCCGATGGGACCCGTTCTCCACTATGCGACGGAGCAGCCGGATGCGCCGTATGACGTGCGCATCTATCCGGGCGCGGACGGCGATTTCACGCTGTACGAGGACGATAACGAGACCTACGCCTATGAAAAGGGCCAGTCGGCGCGCTACGATCTGCATTGGGATGACGGCCGGAGGACCCTGACGATCGGGGAGCGCCGTGGCACCTTCCCTACCCTCGTCAAGCGGCGGACGCTGCGTGTCACGCTGATGGCCGGTGCCGGCGGAGCGCCGGCGCGGCCACCGCAGACACGCCAAACCGCCTATGAAGGTCGGGCGCTCACGCTGCGTTTCTGACCGGATGCCTGCCGCGCGTGTTCTGCGCCGGCGTGATGCGGCTCATTGGGCTCCCCTCGCCTGAGGTGCCGTGGAAAGGCCGGGCAAGCCCGGACAGAGGTGCGCGTGCTGCGAAAAGGTGCAGGATGCATGTCGTCGATCGACATGCCCGACCTTTTCGCGCGTCTTGCCGCACCTCATGGTTCGACAGAAATCACCGCCACCGACTTCGACGGCAGGGTCACCTGCACACGCCCCTGATCAACGCGCGCGGTGATCGGGCGCGGCACCACGCTATCGGGATGCTCATAGCTGTTGATCGCGTCGACGCGGTCCGCGGTCAGCACGGTTCCCGACGCCGAACGCCCACGGACACCGTCGATCTGCACGTCGATCCGCGCGGGCTGATTGGGATCGACGTTCGTCAGCGCGATCCACACCTTGCCATCGGTGCCGCGCGCCGCGATCGCATCGATGCGTGGCACGGTCACGTCGCCGAAGCGATAGCTGCCGGCATCGAAGCTGATCGGCAGCCGCGTCGCATCCTGGAACGGCACATACATTTTGAACAGATGATAGGTCGGCGTCAGGATCATCTTCGGACCATCGGTCAGGATCATCGCCTGGAGCACGTTCACCATCTGGGCGATCGCGGTCATCCGCACCCGGTCGGCATGGCGCGTGAACATGTTGAGGTTGATCGACGCGATGATCGCGTCGCGGATCGAATTCTGCTGGTGCAGGAAGCCGTCGCGGCTGCCGGGCAACTTCTCCAGCCAGACGCCCCATTCGTCGATGACGAGCGGCACCCTCTTCTCGGGATCGTAGGTGTCCATCACCGCCGAATGGATGCGGATCATGTCCTCCATCTTCAGCGTATCCTTGACGAGCGTGGCATATTCGCGCTCGCCGAAGCCAGTGCTGGCATATTTTGGCGGCCAGGCGACCCAGGTATAATTGTGCATCGACAGCCCCTCGATGCTCCACGCCCAGTCATGTCCCTTCCAGGCACGCATGACCGCCTCGGTATAATCGGTGTTGGGCGATCCGGGGCCGACCGCGATCCTGCGCATCGGGTCGGTGCCGGCGACCGAGCCGCCGGCCGGATTGTCGGTGCCGTTCTGCTCTATGTTGAGATTGCGTGCGAAGCGCGCGTAGCGCTTCATCTCGTCGACATAATAGTCCGGCTTGTACGCACCGCCACAGCTCCAGCTTTCGTTGCCGATCCCGAGGAACTTGACCCGATAGGGCGCGCGGTGACCGTTGGCGGCGCGTTCCGCGCCCGCCGTCGTCCCGGGATCGGCGGTCATATAGGCCATCCAGTCGGCGGCCTCCTTGACGCTGCCCGATCCCATGTTGACCGAGATATAGGCGCCGGACCCGATCTGATCGAGGAAGTCGAAGAATTCGTCGGTGCCGAAATCGTTCTTCTCGAGCGCATTGCCCCAGCTGCCGTTCACCGTCACGGCACGCTTCGCGCGTGGGCCGATGCCGTCACGCCAGTGATATTCGTCCGCGAAACAGCCGCCCGGCCAGCGCACGCTCGGCACCTTGAGCGCGCGCAGCGCGCCGACGACGTCGCTGCGGATCCCTCGGACATTGGGGATCGGCGAGTGGTCCCCTACCCAGATGCCGCCATAGATGCCCGACCCCAGATTTTCGGCGAACTGACCGAAGATGTTGCGATCGATCCGGGGGCCGGTGCCGTTGCCGGTGACCGTCACCTTTACCGCAGCCTGCTGCGCCGGCGCGGCGCTGCAAACCGTCGCCAGGGCGATCGCCGCCATGCCAAACCGTGCTTTCATGCCGCCCTCTCCCACCATCGCCGTCTGTCACGCGACGCTTTGCCGGAAGGGTAGGAACAGTTGGAGCGCGGCGCAACGATCATCACGGGCGGGCCGGACTGCTGATGGGCGAGGCCGATCACCGCTGGTCCGTTGCCGAACTGCCGGTGGAGAAGGCGGAGCGCACGCTAGCCAAGGCGTCCGCGTACGGAAGGTCAGCGCTGCGAACCGCGGAGGCCAGCCTGCAGCCCCGGCAAGAACCGAGATAGGTTGGACGAATTCCGTTTGATATGCCTTTCTCGATTGCCGACGGCTGCGAGCGCTGACGGCGGTCGCAGCCTCCACCGGTGAGCCTTTGTCGATCGATGTCGACCCAAGGATTGGCGCACCGTCTGGATCGGCGATGACGCGATCATCGGAGCTGGCGGCAGCGTCACGGGCGATGGTGCCGCCACGTCACGGTCGCGGGAATCCTGCATGCGCACTGGCCTCGACTATAGTTCAACAGTGATCATCGGCCTGATCGCTGTAACTGCAGGCATTCGACTCGCTGCATACGCCGCCCGACGTCCGGCACCTGTTCATCAATCTTGGCCCGGCGGCGCCCCGACACGCCGCGGCGCAAGGCGCAAACGCAACGTCAACAATAGGTTATCGACAGGACGAACAGGCGGATGGTAGCCTCCCGCGATACGGCGAAGGGGGTGTCAGCTGTCTAGAGTTCTCAAGGCGGCGGGAGTAGACCCACGGTTCGCGCCGACGACCACCAAGAAGCTTGCCCAGCGCATGCTGAGTGCGTCTCGCGAGATCGCAGCCTCCCTCCCCCATGGCTATCACGCGTCGACGCCGCTCGACACACTCCTGCTGCTCCATGTGGCGGAGGACGACGCCCGCTATCTCGAGATCGGCGAACTCGACGTTCCCGGCGCGACGTCGCCAAGAGTCGTGGCACGATGGGTGGCGGCACTGGAAAAGGAAGGGCTGATCGACCGGCGGGACAGGTTCCTGGCGCTCAGCGAGAAAGGGCATCGGCTCGTCATCGCCACCATGGAGGCCGTGTACGCGGCTCAGCGAGCGCTGGATTGACCATGCGAAACCGAGCCGAAGGCGTGGCACCCTCCGACGATGGCCCCTCCGTGTCGCCTATCGGCGAGATCGGGGATCGGCCGAGCTTCATGCGACGCCTCGGCGCCGCCGTTCGACCGATCGACGACGCCGCGGAGATCCAAGCGACGGCCTGCGCCATGCTGGACGAGGAGTTCCGGGCGGATCGGAGCGGCTATGCGGAAATCTCGGCGACGGACGGGTCGGTGACGGTGGTCAGCGACACCGCCATCGTCTCTCCATATCTGATCGGGGATCATCAAACCGCCGCTTTCGCGATACCGTTATGCGACCGACTTCGCCGGGGCGCGGTCGATGTCCGTAGCGATGTCGCCGATGATCCCGCTTTGACCTCTGTCGAGAAAGCCGCTTATGCCGGCATGCGGGTCGGAGCCGCGATCGCCCTTCCGCTGTTCGAAGGTGTCGCGCTGCGCGCCTTCATCTTCCTGCACTACCGGCATCCCCGGACCTTCAAGGATGCCGATGTCGAAATCCTGCAGGAGACGTCGGACCGATTGTCGACGGCCATCGATGCTTCGCGCGCCAAAGCCGCTCTGCGCATCAGTGAGGCACAGCTCGCGGCGGCATTCGAAAGCGTACCCGCCGGGATTGCCATGCTCGACACGCAGGGCCGCATCGTCGTCGCGAACAGCGAATATCGCCGCTTTTTGCCGGGAGGTATCATGCCGTCGCGCGATCCGGCCAACCGGGGCCGATGGCAGGCATGGAACGACGAAGGCGGGGTACTCGCGCTTAACGATTATCCCGGCGCCCGCGCCTTGCGCGGTGAGCGCACCGTGCCTGGACAGGAAATGCTCTTCCGCGTCGATCAGGATCGACATGTGTGGACCAGGGTCGCCACCGTTCCCATTCACGACGAACAGGGACGGGTCACTGGCCAGGCGAGCGTGATCAGCGACATCGATGCGCTGAAGCGCGCCTCCGAGGCGTTGCGGGAAAACGAGGCGCGTGCGCAGCTGCTGATCGACGGCGTCGCTTTGGCGACTTGGGAAACGGCCAGCGACGGGCTCGTTGAGACGGACAGCCCGAACTGGCGCGCCTATACGGGGCAAAGCTTCGACGAGTGGAAGGGCCAGGGCTGGCTCAGCGCGATACATCCGGACGATCGTACCGCCATCAGCGAGAAGTGGCGCGAGACTGTTCGTAAGCGGCGCAGCATCGACGCCGAATATCGGCTGCGCAAGGCGAACGGCACCTACCGCTGGATGAATGTCCGCGCCGTGCCGCTGCGCGACGAGGCGGGTCACGTCGTCAAGTGGCTCGGCATGAACATCGATATCGACGAGCGCAAGCGGCTGGAACGGGCACTGGAGGGCAGCGAACGCCGCACCCGAGTCGTGCTCGAGGGAATCCCCCAGCTGCTCTGGCGGGCGGACTGCTCCACAGAATGGACTTGGGCCAGCCCGCAATGGCTGACCTTCACCGGTCAGTCCGAGGCGGACAGCCGAGGTTTCGGCTGGCTGCGCATCCTCCATCCCGAGGACAGGGCCGCGACCTTGTCCGCCTGGACCGAAGCGGCAGCGGTCGGCTGCTTCGAGGGTGAGCACCGGTTGCGCCGGCAGGACGGCGCCTATCGGTGGTTCGCGATGCGCGCCAAGCCGATCCGCGACGCAGCCGGACACATCGTCGAATGGCTCGGCACCGCGAACGACATCGACGATCTCCGTCAGGCGCAGGCGCGCCAAGGCGTGATGGTCGCGGAGCTCCAGCACCGGACCCGCAACCTTATCGCGGTTGTGCAGGCGCTGTCAGAGAAGACGCTCGACGGCGCATCGTCGCTCGCCGACTTCAAGACGCGCTTCGCCGATCGCCTGTCGGCCCTCGCCCGTGTGCAGGGCCTGCTCTCGCACGCCTGCGCCGGCAGGAAGGTCACCTTCGACGCACTGCTGCAATCCGAACTGTGCGCGCTCGGCGCCAACGATGGCGATACCCTGGATGCCCGCATCATCCTGCGCGGGCCATCCGGCATTCCGCTGCGGTCGGGCGCCGTGCAGGCTTTGGCGTTGGCGCTGCACGAGCTCGCCACGAATGCGGTCAAGCACGGCGCGTTGACCGTCGCATCGGGCAGGCTGGCGATTGCCTGGTCGGTGACGCGGCAGGATGGCCAACGCGGGATCCTGACGGTCGAATGGATCGAAAGCGGGCTGGCACCGCCCCGCGCCGCCGGGAAGGATACGCGCGTCGGTTACGGACGCGAGCTGATCGAACGGGCGCTCCCGTTCCAGTTGAAAGCCAGAACGAGCTACACCTTTACCGACGACGGCCTCCGCTGCACGATCAGCGTACCGGTGGTCGCGGATCGCCACGAGAGTGAGGAAGACCGATGAGCGAAGCCCTGCTGCACGATCGTCGCGTTCTGGTCGTCGAAGACGAATATATGATCGCCGAGGCGGTGAGCCGCAATCTCCGCAAGGCCGGCGCGACGGTGATCGGCCCCGCATCGGACGTGGAAGGGGCGCTGGCCTTGCTGCTGGAACACGACGATGTCGATTCCGCCGTGCTCGACATCAATCTGGGAGAGGCGAAGGTCTATCCGGTCGTCGACGTCCTGCTCGCCCGCGGCGCCAGATGCGTCTTCGCCACGGGCAACGATCGCGCCGATGTCCCCCCCGCCTATGCGTTGCTCAAACGGTGTGAGAAACCGATCGATACATCCTGCATCGTCAAGGCATTGCTCGACGGTGACGGGGGCGGGACACGCGCTGCGGGAACGGACGATCCATCCGCCATGACGAATCTCCGCGAATGCCTGGCTTACCTGATTACCGTTGCCGAGGAACACGGCGAAACGCTGCTCGTGGCAAAACTATGCGAAGCCGCAGACGTCGCAGCCGAGATATAAACGGCACCATCGTCGCGGGCATGAGGCGGCACGGCGGTCGATTCAAACACCCCTGACGCGGCCTCGATCAGATACGCCGGGCGGTCGGGCGGCTTCCGAGCTGATCGAGCGCGTCCGCATTGTCGCGACCCCAGGCGTAGAGCAGCTCCACCGGTTCGACGAAGCGTTGACCGAGCGCCGTGAGCCTGTACTCGACGGCCGGCGGAATGGCGCTGAGCACATGACGGGTGACGAGTCCCACCTCCTCCATCTCGCGCAGGGTCTGGGTCAGCATCTTCTTGGACACGCCGGGCAGGCTGCGCTGCAACGCCCCGGTCCGGCAGGCGCCCTGATGCCGGGCGTGCAGCGTGTGCAGAACCATGCTCGTCCACTTCGTCGCGAACAACGCCAGCACGCGCCGCGGCGCGCAATCCTCACGCCATTCGTCCTCGATCGATCCCGGCTGCATATGTGGTTACCTCCCGGTGCCTGGCCCCCTGTTTGGTGCCGTCTAGAACCCGGGCGATCCGCTGCCTAGCTCTGGACGATCGAGACACTGGGAAGGATCATCATGGCCAAGACAGCATTGGTGGTGGGCGCGAGTGGTATTGTCGGCAGCGCGACGGCAAAGCTGCTCGTCGAGCAAGGCTGGACGGTATACGGGCTCGCCCGACGTCCCACCGGACAAGCCGGCCTCCGTCCGATCGCGGCCGATCTGCAGGATGCCGCAGCGACGAAGTCGGCGCTCTCCGGCATCCATCCGGACGCCGTGTTCATCACCACCTGGCTGCGTCAGGACAGCGAGGCGGAGAACATTCGCGTCAATTCGGCGATGGTGCGCAACCTCCTCGATGGCTTGCCCAAGCCGACCGGGCCGAGACACGTCGCGCTCGTCACCGGCCTCAAACATTATCTCGGGCCGTTCGAGGCCTATGGCAAAGGCACGCTGCCGCAGACGCCGTTCCGCGAGGAACAGGGCCGGCTTGACGTCGAGAATTTCTATTATGCGCAGGAGGACGAGGTGTTCGCGGCGGCGGCGCGGGACGGCTTCAGCTGGAGCGTCCATCGCCCGCACACCGTGATCGGCAAGGCCGTCGGCAATGCCATGAACATGGGGACGACGCTGGCCGTCTACGCCACCCTCTGCCGCGAGACCGGCCGCCCCCTCGCCTTCCCCGGCTCGGCCGCCCAATGGTCGGGGCTGACCGACATGACCGACGCCGGCCAGCTGGCCCGACAGCTGCTGTGGGCCGCAGAGACGCCGGCCGCGCACGATCAGGCGTTCAACATCGTCAACGGGGATGTCTTCCGCTGGGCATGGATGTGGGGTCGCATTGCCGATTGGTTCGGGCTGGAGGTCGCGCCCTTCGATGGCACACCGCGGCCACTCGAACAGCAAATGGCGAATGATGGCCCGACGTGGCGTCGCATCGCCGAACGCGAAGGATTGGCCGAACCCGATCTTACCCGGCTCGCCTCCCCCTGGCATACCGATGCCGATCTCGGCCGCCCCATCGAAGTCGTGACCGACATGTCGAAGAGCCGCCGGCTCGGCTTCACGGCCTATCAGCCGACCGACGATGCCTTCTTCGCGCTGTTCGAGCAGCTGCGTGTCGATCGCCTGATCCCCTGACCCGACTTATACGAGAACGCCCATGACCCATGATCATCGCCACGATGCCGATTACGCCAGCCGCGACGCTGCCATCGCGATCAACACCTACACCACCGTCCTGAAGCGGCCGCAGGTTCCCCATGAGGTGTTCGCGACCTATTGGCGGGACGTACACGGACCGCTCTGCTCGCGGGTGCCGGGATTGGGGTGGTACGTGCAATATCATCTCGACCGCGAACAGGACGCGCACCTCTGGCCGGCGCAGGCGGGAATCGAACCCTTCCCCGACTATGTGCTCGATGGCGGGGTGGAGATCGGCTTCGCCGATGCTGCCGATCAGGCGACCTTCAACGAAGCATCGTCGATCCTCTTCTCCGACGAGCAGAATATGTTTGCTGCGACGATCGCCTATGCGCTGCCGCACGGCTCGCGGACGTTGGTCGACCGGATCGTCGACCCCAGTCCGAACGGCAACGATGCGTTCGATCGCATGCACATCCACTTCGGCCCGGGTGCCAAATACCCGGACGCGTTCGCTGCGTTCATGACGGCTTTCGCCGAAACGCTCGCCGCCGACCCGGCGCTGCTGCGCGTCCGCCTGCATCTGCCAGAAGTCTATGATAATGGCGATCCCGCGCCCCCCGCGCCGGACGTGGCGCACACCGTTCCGCCGGAACGCGAGCGCCTGGCGATCCTCGATCTCACCTTCGCCACGCCGCTGGTTCGGCGACGCTTCTTCGCGTCCGACGTCTTCTCCGATACGGTCGAGGCGCAGAAGCAGCATATCGGCCACGTCACGGCGTTCGCGGTCAGCGGCATGTACACCTATGTCCGCGACAAGACGCTGACGCTTGCCGGTCTGAGGGGCAGCCGGCCGGCGCAGCTCATCGAGCGGCTCGGCGCGGTCAATCAGGCCGATGAGGCTGTTCGTCATCTGATGCTGACCGGCAGGCTCGATTGACGGTCGCGTGTCGGCTGCCGTCGTCAACGAGGATGGCCGCCGACCGACCCGCCCCTGAAGACCCACATTCGGCCGACCGAGGCGAACGGCTTGCGTCCCTGCCGATGCCGTTCGTCGATGAGGACCGCGTGCTGCCGCGCGCGGCGGCCACCCCGGAAGCCGGCGCCTCAGCCGGCCGATAGCCCGCCCATTCCATCGTAAGGTCCGCGGGTCATGGTCTCGTATCGAGCCGCCGTGACGATGCGGAGACTATGACACGACGCTCGGCTTCGTCCCTGGCTGCATAGACAGCAGCCTGATCCAAATGGGCCTTCTTCTCTTGAGGCGAGGCGGAAGCCGCTGCTGCTTCGAGTTCGGCAAGAGCGAGTCGCGCAAAATCGGTCTCCGCTGATCGCTTGGACAAGGCTGCTCCAGTCTCTCTGATCGGATTCGGGGTCTGGAGGTACGCACACCGCCGGGAAAATACGCCTCGACCCGACAGCAAGATCGTTCACCCGTTTGATCACGTCGACCAGCCGCGCCCGATACGTCTGGAGATTGGCTCTTGATTGTCGGTGGCCGGCCATCGGATCGACCTGTCGCAAGCTGGTCCAACGTTGGGACCCATTTGATGTGAGCATCGTACCGATTGAGCGGCTGTAACCGTATCGTCCCAAGAGCCATGGCAAGCCTCTGGTGAGCAACCCGCGGATGTTGCGCGGCATCATCTTCGTCGAACGCAACGGGCGGCTATCGATCCCCCGCCCGGGGCACAAATTCTCGACGGTCCGCAGCGACTGCGGGAGGCGCACGGACAGCAGCACCGCCAAGCGGATCACCGCAGGTGACGCGTTGACGTAGCGAAACGGACTGCCGAGCTTGCGCGGGCGGAACATATGCCCGCCCCACCCGCGTTCGCTTGGCAGCCGGTGCACCTGCTTTGACGGAGCCATTGGGCATCCTCCGCCCGCTGATCGAGCCTCGCGATACCGCGTCGACCATTTCGCGACGTCAAGCAGCAACGTCGCGCCAATCCTGCGGCTCGCCTTGATCATCGCTGTGTCGGCGGCAGGCGTAGCTGAACCGCGTCAGACGATCGTGTTCACGGTCTATGCAATCCGAGCTCGCCATCAGGGGGCATGGCCCGCCGGAAGACCACTTACCGCGATCGACGCCGCATGACGCCAAGGCCGCCAAAAGGTGTTCGCCGCCCTTGGCTGGAACGGATCAGACGCTGGTGGCGGATCGTAAGGCGTGGGTTCTAAGCGAGGTCTGACCGTCGCTTGATGCGGCCGGCGGGCGACGATCACGAGGGGTATGATGCAAGATCCACTGTCGCCGGCCGAACGCAGGATGCTGCACGTCTTGCACCGTAGCTGGCTCATTCCAGCGGTCGTGAAGAATGCGGTCAGGCGCGAATATGCTCAAGGCAATCCGGGCTTGGCGCTCGGCTTTCTGGCGCTGTGGCAGGTGGCTTTTTACGGCGCGACGACCGGACTGGTTCTGGCGATGATGAGGCTGTGAGGTCGATCGATCCTGCCGCGTGCATGGTTTCGGATCGCCATGGACGGCGCGGGTCCCAAATTGACCCCCAACCTTTTCTGGTAGGAGCATTGGAACGCGGATAGGCGGCCAGAATGAGCGAGATTGAAAGACTGGTCCCATCAGGGGTTATTGATCAATGGGTGTCCCATCTGAGGCGGCAACGCTCGCGGGCGCAGGATGCGTTATGGTTGCTCGATCAGGGCTTCACGATCCACGACGGTCGCGACGGTATCGCCACTGCCGATGCTTCCGATCGCTGGCGACGAGAGCAGGCCGCGGTCGTGGATGATGTCAATCGGCTGCTGGAGCTCTACGATCGTATCAACCTGCGCTCCTCGGAGTTCGTCGCCGCGGAGCGTACGACGGGACGCAGAGCGACGGATCCGAAAAAGGCTAAAGAATAATCCAAGGCAGGGGCAAAAGCGTGAGCAGAGACAACACCATCAGCACGATCGAACGGGCGTTCCAGCTTGCGCGTGCCGGAGCGTGCCATTCGGTCGGCGACATCCGATCACAGCTGACCGCGGAAGGCCATGACGGCGTTCATGGTCATCTCAACGGGGCCAGCATCCAGCGTCAGCTGCGGGACGTTCTGGCGGCACGCGGCGTGGACGCAAAACCGGATGACGCAGACATAGGGTCTTGAGGCGGGAGTTGGGCAAGGTGCCATCGATGATGGTGCCGCCGAGCCCGACAACGATCCCGCTCAGTGCGTCTCGTGGAATTGTGGTGGATTAGGTCCGAGCTGGGCCGCACTTACGGCAGGCGAGGCATTGCCCTTGCCGACGAGCCGGGCCGTCCGACACTCCTCTTCCTCCTCGCTGCGCCAGGTCTCTGCCTGGCCTGTATCATCCGCCTTCTGATAGGCCTGCTTCACCGCCCGCGCAGCCGCGCAGCGCTCGGCGGCGCTGCCCTTGGCAAATGCGAGGTCGTAGGTCTGCTCAGCCTGTTTCGCCGGGCTTGAGCATGCCGCCAGCGCCAGGCCCATTCCCATCCCCACCAGAAGCCACCGCATCGCACGCTCCTCACCCATTCCGCGCCTGGCGCGATGGTACGGACACCGTCACGATCGACGGCGTCATCGCCTGCACAAAGCTCTGAGCGACCGAGGACGTTCCCATTTTCCGCGACACGACAGGGTTGCCATTGTCAGAACATATGTAGAACATCGTCGGTATCGATGAACTCGGAGTCGCCCATGTCGCCCCGCGAAAACCTTCGTCCACTCGCTGCTGCGTGCGGCGAGAGCCTCGCCGATCTGCCTGCGCTGATCGGGCGGTCCGCCACCTATTCCGATCAATTTGTCACGCGAGGATTGCCTGGACGCCTGCCATCGGATGGCTGCCTCCACCTCGTGAGCTGTCGCACCGTCGAAGAGCGGACGTTCGACGCCCGCGACCCATGGGAGCCGGCACATTGAGGCTGATGACACGCTCCGAGTTGCGGACACTGATCCGGGTGGCGTTCACCGTGCTGAAGCCTGCGCCGAAGCGGGTGATGGGCCTGACCGACGAGGCAGCGCGCGATGCGGTGGCCGAGGATCTGGTTCAGCGAATCATGGGCGAGCCGCGCAGCGAAACGGTGATCCTGCAACCCGACCTGACGGGCGGCGCCTATTCGCGCGTCGGCGAATGGGACGTCCACGAACCGCACCCATGCCCCGATCTGCTGAAACGATGATCGCGCGCTGTCGCCCCTGCCCAAGCAACGCCGTGGAAGCCGTCGACGAGCTTCATGTCGAGACGCTGTGGCACAGCCGCATCGCCACGATCCACGAACATCTCCCGGGGGATGGAGCCGACGCGAAGTGGCAGGCTGCGTTCCGCGCCTTTGCCCGTGCTGCACGGCAGGCGCTTCGATCGCAGATGCTGCCCCGCCTGCGTGCCGCTACTTCGTAACGTCGGGCAACCGGTTATTACCTCGCCGATCAAAGGCATTGTCGGTATCGACAGCATCGTGCGCCCGAATGGCGTTCCATTCCGCTTTCGTGTGGCAGATCCGTTTCGGCAGAATGGTGCCGGTGCTTGGATCTTGGCGGCATATCCTCTTCTCGCTGCCGTCGTTGCGGCTTGGGGATGGAGCGGCTTGGCCAGTGAAAGTCAGTGCGACGGAGGCCATCAACGCAAGAGCTATCATGGTATTCTCTCCCTTCGGCGGGAGGCTACGCCAATAGGTTACGTAAGCCAAGCTGACCCTGCTCGGCGCGACTGTATGGCGCGCGATGACGGATGACCATTATCGACCATTCAGAAGCACTGTGTCTTCACTCAAAAGCGGTCTTTTATTCATCCCGATTCGCAGTCGCTATCCGACTCGGGCTTCCCGGCCGCCATGATCCAGACTGCGCTCATATGTCACCTGGTGCCTGACGCGGCCGAGCACCGATGGCGGCGCTGATGCAACCGGCATACACCGCATACGGGCCGCCGCCTCGATAAGAACGGGCGAAAGTCCTGGAGGCGACGGTGCTCCGTGTATGGCGTCATTAGCCAGGATCCGTGCTGGGCGGGGTCGCCTGGTATGGCGGCGTCAGCCTGTGGCGGCTGCTTGGCTATATCTGGGACGAGATCGTCATCGTCGCCGCCACGACGTCGACCGAGACGGTGCTGCCGCGGCTCATCCAGAAGCTGCGCAAGCTCGGCTGCGAGGAGAGCGTCGTCGGCTTCGTCATTCCGGCCGGCTATTCGTTCGATCTCGACGGCACCTGCCTGTACCTCACCACCGTCGCGGTGTTCCTGGCGCAGGCGACCAACACACACCTGACCCTCTGGCACGAATTGGGGTTGATCGCGGTGCTTTTGCTCACGTCGAAGGGCGCGGCGGGGATCGCCGGGGCGGCGTTCGTCGTGCTGGCGGCGACGCTCAACACGACCGGGACGATCCCGGTGGCGAGCATCGCGCTGATCCTCGGCATCCATCGCATCCTCGCCGAAGGGCTGACCTTCGTGAACCTCGTCGGCAATACCGTGGCCACGATCGTCATCGCCAAATGGGAAGGCAAGCTCGACGAGCGCACGCTCGCCGCCGCGGTCGGCACCGATGCGGCCCGGCGGCGATGGGGCATTGCCGCCGCCTGACCCTGCCCTGCCCCCGCCAATGACATAGACCGGTCGCGCGACATCGCGACCGGTGAAGGAGAGACGTATGTCCGCCACCCTCGCGCTCCTGCTCGCCGCCCAGGCGATCATGCCGCAATCGACCGGCCCGACCGCGCCGCAGCAGACCGATCCGGCAGCCCCGACGAGCAATGCGCCGCCACTGACCGGCGAGGGCGAACGCGAGACGGTGCGCGATCCGGCGACCGCCTTCTCGTCGGGGCGAACCGACGCGGCGCCCGCCGAGCAGAGCGCGGCGCCACGCGGCTTCACCCGGTGGCAGCGCGACAATGCGATCGGTAAGACGCTGCGCGGCCTCAAGGCGGACGGCGTCACGCTCGCGCTGGATGTGGTCGACAACGTCGCGGGCAATCCGGTCGGCGGCGTCCGCCAGGGCGTGCGCGAATCGCACTGGGTCAGCGGCGCGGCCGATCTCGATCTCGACAGGCTGCTCGGCTGGTCCGACACGCGCGTCCACGTGCAGGGCGCATGGTTCACTGGCGAGAGCCTCGGCCGCGACGTGATCGGCAATTCGATCAGCTTCCAGCAGACCTGGCGGCCGGTATCCGGTCCGCGCCTGACACAGCTCAACATCGAGCATGATTTCGGCAGGCTCAACCTGATGGTCGGTCGTGCGGCCGTGAACAGCTATTTCAACAATTCGCCGCTCAACTGCGTGTTCATGACGAACACCAGTTGCCTCACCGCTTATGGCGGGATCAGCGACATCGGCATCACCGCCTTCCCCAATTCCTCCTGGGCAGCAAAGGCGCGCTACGCGGTAGATCAGCGGCGCTACGTCCAGATCGGCGTGTTCGAATACAACAATGCGCTCAACGCCACCGGCAAGGGCGGGCTCGATTTCTCGCTCGGCAAGGGCACCGGCGTGCTGATCGCCGGCGAGGCGGGCTATCAGACGAGCTTCGCGCAGGAACGGCTGCCGCGCCGCTATAAGCTCGGCTTCTATCTCAACACCGACGGCGGCAGCAGTCTCTATTATGATCGCAACGGCGGGTCGTCGGCGCTCACCGGCCTGCCGCGCATCGCGCTCGGCGGCCGTCGCGTCGGCCTCTACGCGATGGTCGATCAGACGATCGCGCGCGCCGCCGGTACGAGCAAGCGCAACCTTGCGCTGTTCGCGCGCGGCTATTGGAACGTCGGCAATGTGCAGCAGCTCGACTGGTTCGCCTCCGCCGGGTTCGTCAAGACCGGGACGTTCAAGGGCCAGGACAATGACACGATCGGGTTCATCGTCTCCAACACCCATTTCAGCGATCAGCAGATCGATTATCTGCGCGACCTGCGCGCCAAGGCGGGCGGCACCGGCTCACCGCACCACGACGAGATCGTCGGCGAGATCAACTACGGCTGGGCCGCGCTGCCCGGTCTGCGCATCCTCCCCAACGTGCAATATGTCATCAATCCCGACCCAATTTATGCGTCCAGGCGCACGACCAACATTCCAAGCGCCATCGTGCTCGGCGTGCGTATCGACGTCAAACTGGGGCAGCTGTTCGGCGGATGAAGACATCCGTGGTTCGGGTGGCGCGGCTCGGCTTATGAAGACAGCTTCAGGTGACGACGACGCTTGTCCGGCTCCTGCGACCCTGCGTGATTTGGTAGACGCTCGTATGGCCGCTCTGGCGGCTTCATAAGCCAGAGTTTCAAGACGACTGCTGCTCGGCAAAGCCAAGCAGCAAGGTGCCAGCGAGGTCTCGCGCGGTGGACGCGAGTGCCCCGTCGGGCAATTCGCCCGCAGTCCAGAACGACAGCACCCCACGAAAGGCGAAGGCGAGTTGCCCCGGCAAAGATCGTAACGCCTCTTCCCGCCGGGCCGGGATCAACCCGTCTCCCGCGCCGAGCGCGAGCGTCCAGAGCGCCGTCGAGCGCGCCCAGACCTGTCCGGGCGACGAACTGGCGGTGCCGAGCAAGCCCATCACCGCGCGGTTGATCGCAGGTTCCTCCAGCATCACCGCCGCCGCCGTATCGATGGCCAGCATGACGCGCGCGGCCGTATCCGTCAGCCGCGGCGCAGCGGCGAAGCGGATTTCCATCGTGTCGATCCGACGCTGGGAGAGCGTCTGCATGATCGCCGCCTTGCATCCGAACTGATTGAACGGTGTCGCGAAACTAACCCCGGCCTCCGCTGCGAGGTCGCGCATCGAAAAGTCGGCCTTGCCGTCGCGGAGCAGCCGTTCGGCGGCGTCGATCACGCGCTGACGCAGCGGCTCGCCTCTGGAGCCGGGGGAAGGAGGATCGACCTTGCTGTTCGCCATGTCCGCATCTATATCATGATATAGGTATCGTGAGTTTGCGGAGTGTAGTCATGACGATCCCCACTTCTAAGACTTTCCTCATCACCGGTGTCAGCTCCGGCCTCGGCAGGGCATTCGCCGAAGGCGCGCTGCACGCCGGCCATCGGGTGATCGGCACCGTGCGCCGGGCTGCCGATGCCGAAGCCTTTGCCGCACTCGCACCCGACCGCGCGCATCCGCTGGTGCTCGACGTGACCGACTTCGATGCCATTCCGGTAGCTGTGACGGCGGCCGAGCGGCAGGTCGGCATCATCGACGTGCTGGTGAACAACGCCGGATATGGCCATGAGGGCGTGCTGGAGGAATCGTCCATCGACGATCTGCAGCGGCAATTCTCGGCGAACGTGTTCGGTCCGGTCGCGATGATGAAGGCGGTGCTGCCCGGGATGCGCGAAAGGCGTCGCGGCCGCATCATCAACGTCACGTCCATGGGTGGCTTCATCACCATGCCGGGGATCAGCTTCTACTGCGGCAGCAAGTTTGCCCTGGAGGGCATTTCGGAAGCGCTCGGCAAGGAACTAGCGAGTTTCGGCATCCGGGTGACGGCGCTCGCGCCGGGCCAGTTCCGCACCGATTGGGCCGGCCGGTCCATGGATCGCACGCCACGCACCATCGGCGATTATGACGCGGTGATGGACCCGATCCGTGCCGCCAGGCACGCCAAGAGCGGCAACCAGCCCGGCGATCCGGCAAAGGCCGCGCAGGCCCTGCTCGCACTGGTCGAGTCAGCAAATCCGCCAGTCCGGCTATTCCTGGGCGATGACGCGCTCGACTTGGTCGAACAGAAGTTGGAGGCAATGAAGGTGGAACTCGGCGCTTGGGACACCCTCTCACGCTCGACGAGCTTCGGGTGTGATCGAGGGGCCACGCGTTCGGCTTAGGGCGGCGGTGCACTTGCTGCGCGACAGCTTCGGCCCACCTGCAGACGCTCGGGTCGGGACCCGATGATGTGAGGGAAGCGATCTGATTTCAGGCTCCATGAGGCAATCGGTTTGGGCGAGCTGTTTGGCTGTCTGACGAACAGATGGAGCATCTGCGGCCGTTCTGTCTCGAGAGCTACCGCAAGCCCCGAATTGGCGACCGGCGGTGACCTGACCCCAGTCTTTCATCCAGCGGCAACCAGAGACCGACCGGGTGTTGAGGGTCCCCCGGTTTCTCATCCGGGTCGAGGGTGAGTTTCCGGCGTTCATTCGGCCGCGATCTTGGCCGTGGCAGCAGCATATTCTACCGGCGTCAGCCAGCCAAGCGATGTGTGAGGGCGGCTCTCATTGTAGTCCCGCCGCCAGGCCTCGATCTTGGCCCGCGCGTCCTCCAGGGACAGGAACCAGTGCGTGTTCAGGCACTCGTCTCGCAGGCGACCGTTGAACGATTCCACGAAGGCATTGTCCGTCGGTTTGCCTGGACGGCTGAAGTCCAGCATGACGCCGTTCTCATAGGCCCATCGGTCGAGCGCCTTCGAGATGAACTCCGGCCCATTGTCCACCCGGATGGTTCGGGGCGCACCGCGGATCGACGAGATCCGCGCCATCACCTCGACCACCTGTTCACTCTTGATGCCCTGGTCGACGTCGATCGCCAGCGCCTCGCGCGTGAACGCGTCCACCACCGTCAGCGCCCGCAGCCGCCGACCGTCGAACAGCGCGTCCGAGATAAAATCCATCGACCACATCTCGTTGGCCGCCGCAGCCGCGGGTTGCCGGTCGCGGTTGGCGGCGCTGACGTTGCGGCGAGGCTTCTTGAGCCGCAGGCTCAGTCCATCATCCCGGTAGAGCCGGTAGACTCTCTTGTGGTTCACGATCCATCCTTCCCTGCGCAGCAGAATGTAGATGCGGAAGTAGCCGTACCGCGTTCGCGTCGTGACCAGATCACGGATGCGCAGCATCAGCGGTGCCTGATCCGGCCGATGCGACACGTAGCGCACCGACGACCGGTCGACGCCCAACGCCAGGCAGCTGCGTCGCTCGCTGACGCCGTGAGACGCCTGGACGTGCGCGACGAGCTCGCGCCGTCGTCCAGGCGTCAGGGCTTTTTTGCCAGAACGTCCTGCAGAATATGCTTGTCCAGGCTCAGGTCCGCGACCACCTGCTTGAGCTTGCGGTTCTCCTCCTTGAGCAGCTTCAACCGCCGCAGCTCGCCCACCCCCAACCCGCCGTACACCTTCTTCCAACAGTAGAACGTCTGCTCCGAGATCCCCATCCGGCGGATCACCTCCGCAACCGACGTACCCGTCTCCGCCTGCTTCAGCGCGAACGCGATCTGCTCTTCCGTGTGCCTCATCTTCTTCATGTCCAGCTCCTCGCCCGCAGGCTTCAAAGGGCCGGAAAACTCTCACTCAACATGGATGAAAAAACAGGGGGGACGTCAAGCGGCACGCCGACATTTCTCTAGCCCGTATGCATGATGTTCTTGAGCGCCTCTTTGCCGGACATTGCGTCGCACGCTTGTGGCATCGTTATCTTCTGCCAAGCGACGTCAGCAAGGTACGCACAAAGTGGCTGGACAGCTGCAGCGGCATGCAGACCAGCTCGGGGCGATCGGCACTTACCCCGCCAAATTTCAAACCGCGCGCGATGCCGTGATGCACTGGGATGGTTGGTCGGTAAAAGCGCCCGATCTTGCGGCCTAACCCAAATCCAGTCATCGGGGTCCGACCGTCACCTTCTCGAAAACGGCCACTCATTCAGGCATAGGTGGTGCCACCCGGCGATTATGCGTGGCACCCAATAAAGAGCGCTATGCGGCCACTTCCCTCGCGACTTGAGCTGCACTGATACCCTCAAGCGCAAGGCCATAGGCGGTGCCTTCCTCAACCAGGCGACGCAGCCGATGGGTGAGCGCCATGCGGGTGTAGCGGCCGGTCAGCGGCGGCAAGGCAGCGATACCGTCGGCGATCTCATGCGCGCGGGCGAGCAGGCGGTCGGCCGGGACGATCTCGTTGACGGCGCCGTATTCCTTGGCTGTCCGCGCATCAAGAATCTGCCGCGTCAGCAGGAAGTAGCGACCACGTACCGAACCGATCACATGCGGCCACAGGATGTGAACGCCGTCGCCGGGTACGATGCCGAAGTCGAAATGCGGCTTATCCTGAAAAACGGTGTCGGGGGTGACCAGGACGATGTCGGCAAGCAGCGCATATTCGCTGTGGAGCAGCACCGGGCCGTTCAGTGCGGCGATCATCGGCACCTCGATATCGAGGATGTTCGACAGCACCTTGCGCCCCTCGCGCAGGATCTTATCGTACCCCTGCGGCGTGAAGAAGTCGAAGCCGTCCGGCTCGATCGCATCCATGAAGGCATTGCCCGATCCGGTCAGGATCACCGCGCGGGTATCCCGGTCCTCGCCGATCTGGTGGAACAGCTCCACGAACTGCTCATGGGTGTGCCCATTGAAGACGAGCTTGCCGCCATCGGTGTGCAGCGCGACTTCCAGCACACCGTTGTCCTTCCGGGTCAGGTGTGCATTGGGAAAGGCATCGCGATAGGTGTCGAACTTGGCCATGGTGCTGATCCTTGATCTTGGCGCGACCGGGTTGGTCGGCATGACGATCAGCTAGGCCGTCGAGCGCGGAAGCGGACGACGGCGTGTGGCGATAAGGCTTATGCCGGTTGGGAATAGACCTCGTCGAGTGCGGCTGCGACGAAGCTTGCGAACGCGCGGGCCTTCGCGCTCGCCATGCGCCCAGCCGGGAATACGGCCCAGAGATCGATCGGCGGCAGCGACCAGTCGGTCAGCAGACGCCTGATCCGGCCATCGGCCAGTTCGGGACCGAACATCCAGTCTGACCCGATCGTCAGCCCCATGTCGGCGAGCACCGCCGCGCGAAGGCCCTCCGCCGCATTGACGCGCATCCGGCCATGAACGGTCACCGACGCCTCGGTACCCTCCCGCGTGAAGGACCAGACGTCGGTCAGCTGGCTGTAGATGATGGTCTCGTGGACGGCGAGATCGGCTGGGCTCTCCGGCTCGCCAGCTCGCGCCAGATAGTTGGGCGTTGCGAACACCGACCGCCCGCCGGTCGCCAGCTTGCGTGCGACGGCCGCAGAATCCGGTAAATTGCCCATCCGCAACGAGACATCGATACCTTCTGCGATCAGGTCGATCACCCGATCGTCTAGGATGACGTCGATCTCGAGATCGGGATGATCGTCGAGAAATCGCGGCAGCAGCGGCAAGATGTAGAGCCGGGCGAAAGTCGTCGCGGCCGACACCCGCAGGCAACCGGATAGCCCTGCCCCAGCGCCGCGGGCAGCGAGCTCCGCCTCGTCCGCCTCTCGCAAGGCCGCCTTGGCCCGTTCATAGAATCGCAGCCCCGCCTCCGTCGGCGTCAACCCGTGGGTGGAGCGGATCAGAAGGCTGACTTGCAGACGCCCCTCCAGCTGCGCGATCGTCTTGGATACGGCGGGCTGGCCGACATTGAGCTGGCGTGCCGCCGCGGAAAAGGAGCCGGTTTCCACGACCCGCACGAGCGTCGCCATCGCTTGATATCGATCCACGTCATTCCTCCTCGGAATGAGCGTTATCGCTCATGGCCTGCTGCCGTGTCGAGCGGGAGCGCGGCATCTGTTCCTCACACCGCCGAGGAGCCCGCCATGATCGACGTCTACGCCTTCGCCACCCCTAACAGCATCAAGGTACTGATCGGTTTGGAGGAACTGCGGCTCGACTACACACTGCACGGCGTCAACGTTCGTAAGGGCGAGCAGAAGGATGCTGCGTTCGTCGCGCTCAATCCCAATGCCAAGGTGCCGGTGCTGGTCGACACGGCGGCCGATGGCGAACGCTTCGTGCTGACCGAGTCCGCGGCGATCCTCGTCTATCTCGCCGAGAAGACGGGCCACCTGCTGCCCGAAAGCGGCGAGGACCGGGCGCGTGTCTTCGAGCAGCTCTTCTTCCATGCCTCCGCGCTCAGCCCCGCCTTCGGCCAGTCCGGCTTCTTCCAGCGCTTTGCCGCAAAGCCGCAGCCGATCGCGATCGACCGCTTCACCACGGAAGCTCGTCGGGTCGTGACGGTCCTGAACGGTGTACTGTCCGCGCGCCGCTTCGTCGCCGGTAGCGAATTCAGCATCGCCGACATCGCCCACTACGGCTGGCTGTGGCGGCGTGAGTTCGCCGGGATCGACTTCGACGATGCGCCGCATGTCGCCCGCTGGTTCGCCGCGATCGACGCCCGCCCCGCCGTCCAGCGCGCGGTCGCCCGCGTCAACGCTCTCGCCCCCTCTGCCTGAACTTCAAATCCGAGGAGAAGACCCATGACCCTGCAAGCCCAGCTCGACGCCTTCAAGACCGACTTCGAAGCCGGCAAACCGCCTTATAACGTCCCGCCATCGGTCATCGAGACGATGCACCGCGCCACGGCCGAACTGATCGCAAGTGGCGCAGCGGGGCGCGCGTTGAAGGCGGGCGACCGGGCACCGGCCTTCACGCTCGATGATCCCGATGGCAAGCCCGTCTCCTCGGCGAAGCTGCTCGCCCAGGGGCCGCTCGTCGTCAGCTTCTATCGCGGCGTGTGGTGCCCCTATTGCAATATGGAGCTGCAGGCCTTGCAGGCCGCATTGCCGGACTTCGAAGCATTGGGCGCAAAGCTCGTGGCCATCTCGCCCCAGACCGCCGTCAACAGCCGCAAGTCGGTACGTCAGAACGCGCTCGGCTTTCCGATCCTCTCGGACACGCACAACGATGTCGCGGCCAGCTTCGGGCTGCGCTTCGAACTGCCGGACTATCTGGTCGAGCTTTACAAGGCGCTGAAGAACGATCTGCCCTCGTTCAACGGCGATCCGAGCTGGACGCTGCCGATGCCGGGCCGCTTCGTGATCGGGCAGGATGGCATCATCCTCTATGCCGAGGTGAACCCCGACTATACGCGCCGCCCAGAGCCCGAAGACATGCTGCCGGCACTTCGCCGCGCCGCCAGTGTCGCCGCCTGACCGATCGGCCCGGTCGCGATCGCGACCGGGCCTTCCCGACGGAGCATTCCATGTCCCGCACCTTCCTCGTCACCGGCGCCAGCAAGGGCATCGGCCTGGCGCTCGCCCACCGCCTGGTGCGCGCCGGCGATCATGTCGTCGGTCTTGCGCGTGGCGTCGCGCCGGACTTCCCCGGCACATTCCGCCAGGTCGATCTTGCGGATGCCGAGGCGACCGAGGCGGCCCTTACCGACCTGACGACGCGCTTCGCGTTCGACGGGATCGTCAACAATGTCGGGCTGGTCGCGCCCCAGCGATTGGGTGAGATCGCGCTGCCAGCGCTCGATGAGGTGCTTCGCGTCAACCTCCATCCGGCGGTTCAGGCGGTGCAGGCGCTGCTGCCCGGCATGAGCACCCGTGGCTGGGGCCGCATCGTCAACATCACCAGCCTCACCGTCCTCGGTGCGGTCGATCGGACCGCCTATGCCGCCGCCAAGGCCGCGCTCGCGAGCTTCACCCGCAGCTGGGCGCTGGAGCTGGCGACAACAGGCATCACCGTTAACGCCGTGTCGCCGGGCCCGACCGAAACCGACCTCTTCCGTGCCAACAATCCGCCGGGCAGCGAAGGCGAACGCCGGTATCTGGCGAACGTGCCCATGCTCCGTTTCGGCCAGCCGAACGAGATCGCCGCAGCGATCGCCTTCCTGCTGTCGGACGATGCCGGGTTCATCACCGGCCAGACGCTACACGTCGATGGCGGAGCCTCGATCGGCAAGGCCGCGTTCTGACCGCAAAACAATATTGGAGAAGATCATGACCCTACAGACCGTTCTCGTCCTCGGCGCCTCGCGAGGCCTGGGCTTTGCGCTTACCGAAGAATGGCTTGGGCGGGGGTGGCACGTCATCGCCACCGCACGCGGAAAGTCGGACGCGCTCGACCGCCTGAGCGAGCGACATCCCGGAAAGATCGACGTCGAGACGGTCGACATCAACGATGGGAACGGCGTGCGCGCCCTGCATGACCGGCTGCGCGATCGCCGCCTCGACGTGCTTTTCATCAACGCTGGCATCGCCCGTGCGATCGAAGCGAGCCCCGCCACCGCCAGCGAGGGCGACTTCCTCGACATGATGCTGACCAATGCCTTCTCGCCGATCCGCGCGGCTGAGGTGCTGCGTGACCTGGTTCCGGAGGGCGGGACCATTGCAGTCATGACGTCCGAACTCGGCAGCATCGCCAATGCGAACGGCGGCTGGCAGCTTTACGCATCCAGCAAGGCCGCGCTCAACATGCTGATGAAGGGGTATGCCGCCAAGCAGGCGCGCGACGGCCACACGCTCCTCCTCGTCGCACCGGGGTGGGTGCGGACGGACATGGGCGGCAGCGACGCCTCCCTTTCGATCGAGGAGAGTATTCCATTGGTCGTCGATATGATCGACGCCAATCGGGGCAAACCCGGGCTTCGCTATGTCGATCGCTTCGACACGACCTTGCCTTGGTGACGAAGCCCGCGGTCACCTCCCGATTCGTCCTCAACTCCGGCCATTCATTCGGGTGGGATGCCATGGACATCAGCATCGGGGCATTCGCCGGAACCGCTCTGGCCAACGGTGACATGTCAGTAGCGGCCCCTTTGCGCGACCCGTCGCCGCTGCAAGGCCAGACGAAGCGGCAGGTCCCACCAGCGGTAAGCGGCAAAGGCGAAGGCTATCGTGAAAGCATAGAGGGCCGCCGCAACCGACACCGTCACCCATGTCGTCGTGCCACCGGCAGCGATCCAATTCATGTATAGGTACACGAAGGGGTAATGCGTGATGTACAGTGGGTAGGATAGCTGTCCTGCCGCACGACACAGGCGGCTCACCACCCGACCGCCGCCCGAATGCCGCCCCAACACGATGATTGCTGGAAACAACAGCAGCACGCACACTGTCTGATACAGGCCGTTCAACTTGAGGCCACCGTAGCTGGGCAACACGGGGGCGGCGAAGATGACGCCGAGGCTCAGACTGAGCGGCACGAAGCCGATACGCCATCGCGGCAGCCGGTCATGTAGGCGGAAGATCAGCAGACCGGTGATGAACGGATAAGCAAGCCGCACGGGCGCGCCCCAAAAATTGGCGAGCCCCCAACCGGTATCGTAAGACCCCAGCGACAGCGCCATCGCCGCGGACATCAGTCCGGCGATAAGCGCCGTTATCGCCAGCGCACGCGTTTCGAGCCGCCGGAGCACCAGCGCATAGGCCAGGTTGCCGATATATTCCTGCAACAGCGTCCAGGCGGGGGCATTCAGCGGATGGCTGTCCCCCAAGCGGTTGGCCAGCGGCGCGGATGGCAAAGCGAACAACGCCATGACGAACGCAAATGCGATGCGTATTCCCGGCGCATTTTGCCGATTGCCCGCGAACGGGTCCGCCACATAGCTGAGCAGCCCGAGCACCGCGCCCAGCACGACGAGGGGATGCAGCCGGATCAACCGGCGGACCAGGAACTGGCGTGTCGACATCGTTCCCCATCGATCGTCATAGGCATAGCCGACGACGAAGCCCGACAGCGCGAAGAAGAAATCGACTGCCAGATACGCATGCGGCAGCAGCAGTCGCGGCGCGTCGAACAGCACCGTGATGCCCTGGATATGGAACGCTACCACCAGCAGCGCTGCGGTGCCGCGCAGCCCATCGAGAACCTCGAAATGAGCCTTGCCGTCGCGGATAACCACGGCATCCGGTGGACACTGCGGGATCATCGTCGTGCTGCTCGTGCGGGGTTACCCACGACTGTCTCTCCAACTGCGACATCACGGGTGACCACGCTGCCGGCGCCGACAATCGCATCGTCACCGATCGTCACGCCGGGCAAGATCAATGCGCCACCGCCGATCCAAACGTTCGCGCCGATCCGGACTGGCCGTCCGAATTCCAGCCGCCGCGCCCGCAGAGCGGGGTCGCGGGGATGGTCGGCGGTCAGGATCTGCACGCCCGGCCCGATCTGCGTACCGGCACCGATATCGACGCGCACGACGTCGAGCACGACGCAGCCGAAGTTTAGGAACGCTCCCGTGCCGAGATAGATGTTATAACCATAGTCGCAGTAGAATGGCGCTCGGACGGTAACCTGTTCTCCGACGTCCCCGATTGCCTCGCGTAGCAATTGATCGCGATCGGCCGCTGAGGCGTCAGCCATGCCGTTGTACCGAGCTATCCACGCCGCCGTGCGCGCCGCGTCGGCGGTCAGTTCGGGATCGTCGGCGGTGTAAAGCTCGCCCGCCAGCATCTTGGTCTTCTCGCTCATCACACTCAGCTCAGATCATGCAGGTCTTTGCCGAGCGGCGGGGTAATCCGCAGATCGGAAAACCGTACACCCAGCCCCTCGCGCTCGGGCGTGCAGGCCATGGGGCCGACGCGATAGGAAGACACCACGGGAAACGGTGCCAATCGAACAAGAGGCCACGTCATGCCATCCGCCGAGACCTGCAAGCGCAGCACACCGTTGGCGACCGTGGCCCGCATCCAAAAATCGCGTGGATCGTGTGCGTAAGGGCTGGTCGCCCAGTCCGAGCGACCATCGGTCAGGACGCTGCTCAACATCGCGCGGCCATCGGACAGTTCGATTCCGGCCTTGATCCAGCGACGCTCGTCGATCCGGATCATGATGCCTGCCTGATCATAAAGCTGTCGATACTCCCCGCGAATGCGCAGCTGCGCCGTGAACGCGGCTGGAGTGGCGAAACCGAGGAAATGACCGGAATCCCGCGCGAAGCCATAATGGGTTTCGCGCCAGAAATCGGTGGCCCGATCGGTGATCAGTGTCACTTCTCCGCTCGCATCGACGTTCCAGCGACGGGGCGCGTTCAGCCAGACGCCGTCGCCTCGCCCCAGTACGGTATGTACCAAGCTACCGCTGCCGCGTGCGATCGACGGGACCGCCAGCGCCGTCGCACCACCCATGACCGTGCGCCGCGATACTATTGCTTCCTGCATGCCCCCCGTCCTCCCTATAGGCTACGGCAGCGAGCGACGCCCGCTGACTGAAGATATGTACAAATGTACATATGTGCATATGCTTTGCAAAGGGGGTGCCGTGAGCGGCGGGACGAAGCGGAACGATCCTGAACGTCGACAGCGGATCATCGAAGCGACGCTGGATGTCGTCGCCGAATACGGCGTGACGGGCACCACGCATCGTCGCATCGCGGCGGCTGCAGCCGTGCCGCTAGGGTCCGTCACCTATTATTTCGCGACACTTGACGACCTTATCGCAGCGGCATTTCTGCAATTGGCCGAGCAATCGTCGGAGGAATTTGCGAAGCGGATGGCAATGGCAGGCGATCGGAACAGCGCCAAGGCGGCGATCGTCGCCATCATCGCGGGATCGATATGGGCCACACCGCGCACCTTGCTGCTCAGTTATGAACTCTATGCCTTTGCCGCACGCCATCCGCCCGTCGCCGCGGTGATGCGGCGGTGGATGAGCAACAGTCGCGCGGCGCTCGAGCGCTTCTTTGATCCGTTGACGGCAAGGGCGCTGGACGCGCTGGTCGAGGGCATCGGCATCCACAATTCAATCGACACCGAGCCGCTTGATGAAGATGCCATTCGGATGATTGTGGATCGCATAACCGGCATGGATAACAGCATGAGACAAAACTGACGGTTTGGACAAAGTGACCCGAAAACGGACATTCGCGGCCTCTTATTCGGCTCCTCACCTTCTGCCATTCATTCACGTTGGCAGCGAAGGAGGTACTGAGCCTCAGCCCTGCCGGCTGCCCCGCCAGCTTTTTCAAAAAGGATCGAACGATGGGAATAAAAGGCTTCTCAAAACTCGGCCCTAACGAGCATCGGGACGCGGGACTGATGATTGACATCGCACGATAAGCATGGCTGATGAGGCGCATGGGGATTGCGACCTCCCCACGAGGCGTCAGCCAGAGCATCGCGTCCAGCACGATCACGCAAGGGACGCATCATGCCTGCTCCAAACGCAATAACACCCGATAAGCTCGCCCGCCTCGTCGCATCGGTCGGTACGAGGACGGCCCCGTCAAGGTGGTGGGCGAGCTGTGGGACAGCCGCGTCTCCGGCGACAATGCAGGGACGCCGCTTTTGACCGGCGAGGTGAATAGGTTCGAGCTCATCCAAGCCTACTATGTCGAATGGAAGCCGACCGCCCCATTCGGGCGCGACACGAACGCGACGATCCAGGCTGGGCGGTTCCTACTCAATCTCGGCTCACGCCGGCTGGTCGCGGCCGACGACTATCGAAATACCACCAACGGCTACACCGGCGTCCGCGCCGATCTCGCCTGGCGCGGTGGGTGGAGGTCGACCGCCATCTACGTGCTGCCGCAACAGCGCCGCCCCAAAGACGTGCCCTCGCTGCGACGGAACAGCGTCGCACCGGATCGCGAGGGTTTCGATCTCGTCCTGTGGGGCGGATTGCTGAGCCGCTCGAAGACAATCGGGCGTGCGACCGTCGAAACTTCGCTCTTCCATCGTGGCGAACGCGACCGGCCAGGCAGACCGACCCGCGACCGGTCGCTCAACACGGGCGCCCTGCGCGTCATTGCCGAACCCATTGCAGGCGGCGTCGACTATGAAGTGGAGGGGATCATTCCGCGCGGACGCATCTCCACAAGCCTCGCCGCCAATGCGCCGCGCCAGGACGTCGCTCCATGGTTCTTGCATGGCGACATCGGCTACACGTTCCAGGGCGGCTGGAAGCCGCGCGTCGCGGTCGAATACGACCATGGGAGCGGAGATCGGCCGGGCGGCGACTACGAACGGTTCGACACGCTGTTCGGCATGCGCCGCGCCGACCTCGCACATGCCGGGCTCTACAACGCCATCATCCGCAGCAATTTCGTCAGTCCGGGCGCGGGGATCGAGGCTACGCCTGACAAGCGGACCAATTTGATGGCCTCGCTCCGTCCGTTCTGGCTGGCGGCTCGCCACGATATGTTCTCGTTTACGGGCGTGCGCGACGCGAGCGGCCGATCGGGTTCGTTCGCTGGCACGCAGTTTGACGGGCGGGTACGGCATCACCTGTTGAAGGCGTTGCGCCTCGAACTCGGGCGCGGAAAGACGGTGATGCCCACCATGCGAGTCTTCTATGATACCCGCGATCCAGGTCGTGTGGCTCTCTTTGGCCCGATGGGCGCTGCTTTCTGATGTTTCGTCTAGGCGGCTGCGCTGGTCTATATGCTATGGCTATCGCCGGAAATTGCCACTTTGTCTCGATAACGCAAAAGACGAAGAGGCAGAATGTCTGCGGTGGGGCAAAAGAGACTGCCCCCCTTTGTCACGATGACCCACTACCAGACGTTCAAGCTCCCTTTCCTGTACGCCAACTTCGGACACTCGTTCATCGCATCAAGAAATAGGCCTCTCGTCCCGCCCCGTGTCCGTGATTGTCCGAACCCCCTGGACAGCCGCACTTGGCACGAGCGCAACCTTCTGTATTATGAGACAATGTCTCACCCACTCCTACGCTCCCCGCCCAATCCGGCCAATGCTCCCAGTGCACGCTTCTTCGGCGACATCGGCATAACTCCCGGTGCGCGGGTGCTCGATGTCGGTTGCGGCAATGGTGACCTCAGTCGATTTGTGGCTGGGCTTGCCGGGCCAGACGGCGAAGTCGTGGCGATCGACCGGAGTGAACAGGCGCTGGCGGTAGCGCAAGAGACCGACGCAGACCTGGGTGTCGCGCGCATCCAGTATCGCGCGGTCGATCTTTCGGGTGACTTGCCCGATCTTGGCCGTTTTGACGCGATCGTCGGCCGGCGCGTGCTGATGTACCTACCCGATGCCGCCAAGGCACTGGAGCGGCTACCGATGATAGCCAATCCCAATGCCGTCTTGGCATTTCAGGAACATGCACGCACCGCCCTTCCCGCAGGACTTGGGGACCTCGCGTTGCACCGCCAGCTTTATGACTGGAACTGGAGCACGGTTGCAGCAGAAGGAGGGGATGTTGGGTTGGCGCTCCGGCTCGTCGAACTGATGCAGCAACTGGAGCTTTCGGTCGAGGAGGCGCGCGGTGACGTGCCCCCCGTTTCTTCATCCACCTGGAACTAGAGACCGGCCCTTGGAGGGACGGACGGAATGAAACGGAAGCAGTTTTCGGAAGAGCAGATCATCGGCATCCTGAAGGAGGCCGAGGCGGGTGCGGTGGTGACGGAGCTGTGCCGCAAGCACGGGATGTCGAGCGCGACCTACTATGCCTGGAAGGCGAAGTTCGGCGGCCTGGAGGTATCCGACGCAAAGCGTCTGCGGTCGCTCGAGGAAGAGAACGCACGGCTCAAGCGCCTGCTCGCCGACACGATGCTCGACAACGCCGGTCTGAAGGACCTGCTGTCAAAAAAATGGTGACGCCCGCCGCGAAGCGGCAAGCAGTCGCGCATCTCCAGACGACGCTGGGGATGAGCGAGCGGCGGGCGTGTGCTGTCGTCGGAGCGGATCGCACGAGTATGCGATATCGCTCGTGTCGAGCAGATGATGGTGACCTTCGGTCGAGGTTATGTGAGCTGGCGCAGCAGCGCCGGCGGTTCGGCTATCGACGTCTACACATCCTGCTTCGCCGGGACGGCATCACGATCAACCGCAAGAAGACCCAGCGGCTCTATCGCGAGGAGGGTCTGACGGTCAGGCGCCGGAAGGGGCGAAGGCGCGCCGTGGGCGCGCGGGTGCCTGCACCGGTGCTGGCACTCCCCAACCAGCGGTGGAGCCTGGACTTCGTCCACGACCAGCTCGTCGCCGGCCGACGGTTCCGCGTGCTCAACATCGTCGACGACGTGACGCGCGAATGCCTCCGGGCGGTGGTGGACACCTCGATCTCGGGCCGGCGGGTCGTGCGCGAGCTGGCCGATCTGATCGTCGAGCGCGGCAAGCCGAAGATGATCGTCAGCGACAACGGGACTGAACTGACGTCGAACGCGGTGCTCGCCTGGTCGGGAGATGTCGGCATTGAGTGGCATTACATCACGCCTGGCAAGCCGACGCAGAACGGGTTCGTCGAGAGCTTCAATGGTCGCATGCGCGACGAGCTGCTCAACGAGACGCTGTTCTTCACCATCGGTCAGGCCCGCTCGATCCTGGCGCGCTGGGTCGACGACTACAACACCGAGCGGCCGCACTCATCGCTCGGCTACGCGACCCCGGCCGCATTCGCTGCCGGGCTCGAACAGCAACGGGCGGGGTTAACCCCGCCCATTGCTTCACCTGCGCTCATGCGCGACAACACCCGTCGGTCTCTGGTCGCAGCTGGATGAAAGACAGGGGTCACGTCACGACGCATTCTGCTCATCGGCCGCAAGGCGAGATCGCTCTCGTTCTCACTCCGCCACGCGGCGCGAGAACTCCGAGAAGTCGCAACCGCTCAAAGCCAGTGCCGCGATCGTGAGACTGAAACCGCCAACCGCGCACCGCCTTTGAAACGGCCATCGCCGCCGAACACATGATTTCATGCCGCTCGTCTAGCGTCTGGCGGTTAATGTCTGCTTCTGGGAGGAAATCGGCCCGTCTGCTTTTGGGGATGTGGGGGCGATAGCTGGCATCGCGCCGATGCCGGCGCAGATTGATCTTATGAATGAATTGTCATGAGCCAGTATCAGTGCCGATGTTTACCTCTAGGGAAAGTCTTGTAAGAAAAAGGTGACGACAGTGATCGCACTTCTCAGCTTCAGTGTAGCTACCGCAACAGCGGAAATCGCAACCATCCCAGTGCCCCCACCACAAGCAATAGCGTTGGCCGAAGCCCACCCTAATTGGGCAATTACGGGCGTTTTTACGATGAAGGTAGCTGCTGCTGAAAGACGGCCAAACGCTCTGTAATTAAAATCCGACGCCGATTATTGGTCATCAAATAACATCACGTTCAACATCACACCAATAGTAGCGAATATGCTGGAAAAGCGTTTGGGTTCAAAACCGGAAATTGCGCTGATTGGAAAGAACATCACAGTCAAAGGCGAGCTGAAGCTTCTTCCGGTAGCCAACATGCTGGCGGGGCAACCGCGTAGCCTCAATCGATATCAGCACACCGTTTTTGTGCGCGACGCTAGTCAAATCGTTATTCAATAAGCCTGCGAGATAACAGCCTGCGCATGCGATGATGGCTGATTCAGATGAAGTATGCTGAGGCCATGGTGGGTTGTCAGCGTTCCGACCAGGGAGCGCTCAGCGCGGGGGGAACGCCGTATTCTATTAGAGAAAGGCTGCTAGCTTTCAGCCGCCAAATGGCAAAGTTGCAAACGGCCGGGGAACCAGCCGGCACCCTTCGGTAGGCCGCCGTAGCGATACGCCTACCAGATGCGTCACGCGGTTACGTACAAGGTTTGTGTGAAGCCCGTCGTTACGCAATATCCGGTTTCAGGTGGCGCGGTTCGCTGTCGGAATGGCAATGTTTGGGCGGAAGCAGCCGCCCTGCTCTGCCGCCGAGGAGACCCAGTTATGGTCATTCGAAGTGCTCTGCTGTCTTCCCAGCTCCTGCCATTCGTTCAGCTTCAGAATGACGCACCACCTTAGGCCACGTTGTGTGGGTGAACGGCTGCCATTAGGCGAAGCGGACGCGGCACCGTTCGAACGATCCGTGATGAGCGCCGAGGCATGTTCTCAAGATGCGGGCTGCCTCAGCTCGATGTTACCTCCCAAGAACGCAAGAGGATAGATAACGCGTTCTTCAAGCCGCATACGGTCGCCGGCTCTTACCAAGATTATATTGGTTGCCAAAGCAAAGCTTGACCAGCGGCTGGCTATACGCCCCTCATCCCAGTAGAAAAGGTACTGCTTCCAGTCTCGTTCGATTTCGCCGGTGAGACTCGTCAATTTTCGTTCAAGCGACTAAAGAGTTGCACCTTGCCTCGTTCGAGGGGCCCATAAAAACAACGCCGTTCCGACGCGCGATGAGCCTCGATAAGGGCCTTAAATTCCGTCAGTTGCCGCCATGCCTCACCTGGATCAGGCTCCTCTCTGACGAGTTGCAGCAGCGACTTACGCCTGCGGTCGAGGTTCTCATGTTCGAGTAAAAGTTGCTGTAAAGAGTCGCTGTTGCGAAGTTGTACAAATTCGCCTTCACCATGACGGCCGCCCATTTCGCTGAGGACGGGTGGCAAGGTTGATTTGGATTCCAACGCGTCCGCCCAAGCATTGCCGTCTTTTCCAAGCGCGACACGGGCTTCTTCGAGCTGGATGCTGGTGAGGCTAAGACCGAGCTCATCCGCAAGCATCAACGCCCGCTCAATCAGCTGAGCAACTTCGTCGATTCCATGGACCATATGCGACCTCCAAGGCGTCGGTCACGTCTGAATGACCTTTGTAGTAGCGTCGTCGCCGTCGCAGGCAAGGTGGGCCGAGCTGGAAATGGGCATGCCCGCCGTTTGGGGCTGGTTCAGGCTTGCTCAACGAATGACGCGATGGGTCCATTCGACGAAGATGTCTCCCCGAGCGCGAGCGCTATTGAGCGAAAGCTGCCGCCCTCCCCTTCGCGGCGATGACCCATATTCGGTCGTTGGCGAAGTATTTGCCCCGCCCCAACTTCGGCCATTTGTTCATCTCGAGTAAGCGTCCAATCTCACCGGTGAGGGCAAGTCGGCGAGATATGGGTATTTCAAGCCACTCATGGGGTCATCCGGGGGCGGCAGTCGGCAGATTCAATTTGATCAGAGGCCGAGTAGGCGCCGATGTTCCGCCTCGGCGAACCCGTAGGTGTCGCCGGCGAGCCTCAGCAGCCGCTCGCGATCACGCACGATCACGCGCCCGCGCACGGACCGGACAGCCTCATCCTCTTCGAGCTTGTGCAGTGCGTCGGTCACGCTGCTACGGCGGACGCCGAGCATGAGCCTGAACTCCTCGTGCGTCATGCAGATGTCGTCCTCCTGCACACGATCGTGGTAGAGCAGGATCCATCGCGCCATCCGCCGCTCGATCGAATGCGCGAGCGACGAGACGATCGTCCTAGACATTTGAATCATGACCACGTCGACGAAACGGAGCAGAACGGTTCGGATCGCCGGACGGTCGGCCAGTATCTCGTTCAACGCCGCAGCCGACAGCCGCATCGCCGTGCCGTGTTCGGCCCTCATCACCACGTCATGCGACCAACGCTCGTTGCCAAGCAGCAACTGCCAACCGATGAACCCTTCGCTGCCGACCAGCGCGACTGCGTAGCGGCGGTCACCCTCGACCGAGTCAAGTATTGCAGCGATACCGGTCAACGGAAAGCAGATGCTGTCGGCCGCATCGCCAGCGCGTGCGATCATGTCGCCATTGCGAAACGGTACCGGTTCCAGATTCGGCGCAAGGGCGGCGCGGTCAGCGTCATTCAAGAGACGCAGCAGCCCATTCGCCTCACAGGGCAACGCGTTAGACCTGCGCGTCCCATCCACGATCGAAGCCTGATCATCCATGCCGCCGCCCATACTCCCGAATTTCGCAGCCCAAACGCTTGCGTCTACTTTCGTACCGAAACGCCGAAGCGCGCTCGATGGTTGAGAAACGGATAGTTACAGGAGGGATTTTTGCGCAAAACCATTTCCATGCTGATCGCCGCGTCGACGGCGATCGCAGGCGTTCCGGCTCTCGCCCAGTCAGCCCGCTCGGTCACGGCCCCTCCTCCGCCACCTCCGCCCCCGACATCCGTGCAGCCCCCGAAAGCCGCACCCGACATGCAGTCGGTCCTGGACGCGCTTGCGTCGCTCGGCGGCAAGCCGATCGAGACGCTCACGCCGGCCGAAGCCCGGATGCAGCCCTCGGCTGCGGACGGAGCCAAAGCGGCGATGCAGAAGAAGGGTATGTCGACGGCGCCTGATCCGTCGGTAACGACGAAGGACCTGCCGTACGGCAGCGACCCCAAGCAATTCGCGCGCATCTACAAGCCGGCCGGTGCACCCGCCGGTGGCAAGGCCATGCCGGTCATCGTTTACTACCATGGCGGCGGCTGGGTCATCGCCGACGTCGACACCTACGATGCTGCGCCGCGGGCCATGGCGAAGGCGCTGAGCGCCATCGTCGTCTCGGTCGAATACCGCCATGCGCCCGAGTTCAAGTTCCCGGCGCAGCATGACGATGCGGCCGCTGCCTATCGCTGGACGCTCCAGAATGCGGCAAGCTGGGGTGGCGACCCTGCACGGATCGCGACGGTCGGCGAGAGTGCCGGCGGCAATCTTGCGGTCGCGACCGCGATCTACGCGCGGGACAACGGCCTGACGGTGCCGCGACACGTCGTGTCGGTCTATCCGATCGCAAACAGCAGTATGACGCTTCCCTCGCGGCGGGACTCGGCGAACGCCAAGCCGCTCAACACTGCGATGCTGCCGTGGTTCGGCTATTACTATCAGATGAGCAAGGCCGATGCGCAGGATCCGCGTCTCAACCTGGTCGCCTCGAACCTGCGTGGTCTGCCGCCGACGACGATCATCAACGCGCAGATCGATCCGCTCCGCTCGGATGGCGAAACGCTGGCGGCCGCGATGCGGGCGGCCGGCGACAAGGTCGAGCAGAAGACCTTCCCGGGCGTCACCCATGAGTTTTTCGGCATGGCCAAGGTCGTGAACGGCGCCAAGCAGGCGAACGACCTCGCTGTCGCGCGGCTCAGAGCAGCGCTGGCGCGTTGATCGATATGGAAGGGCGGCGACTGCCGCCCTTCTCCCCTTTCTAATCACGAGGCCGTGCCATGACCGGTTCCCCTGTCCGCTATGCACCCGACGTCGAGCAGAAGCAGCCCGATGAAGCTGATACCATCCAGCAGCTCAACGAGGCGTTCGACGTCATCCTAAAACGGACGGCGGAGGATTACGGCCATGCGGTCCGCTCCGTCCATGCCAAGGCGCATGGCGTCTTGAAGGGCGAACTCGTCATCGACGATGCCCTGCCGCATGAGTTGGCGCAGGGAGCGTTCGCCTCTCCCGGCACCCATGAGGCGCTCATCCGCATCTCGACCAATGCCGGCGACATCTTGCGCGACGGCATCAGCCTGCCACGGGGTCTCGCGATCAAGGTTCTCAATGTCCAGGGCGAGCGTCTTCCGGGTGCCGATGGAACGGCACAGGATTTCGTCACCAATAACGGCAAGGTGTTCGTGGCGAAGGACGCCAAAACCTTCCTCGGCAACGTCAAGATGCTGGCCAAGACAACCGACCGCATGGAGGGCGTGAAGGAGGTACTCTCGACCACATTGCGGGGCGTACACAACGCGCTGGAAGCGGTCGGGCTTTCCAGTCCAACTGTCGACACGCTGGGGGGTACGCCCAACGCCGATCCACTGGGCGAAACCTACAATTCGGTCACGCCATATCGCTGGGGCGATTACATCGCCAAGTATCGCCTCGTACCGATCGCGTCCGATCAGGTCGCGCTCACCGGGCGCACCGTCGAAGCGGCAGATCGCCCGGATGCGATCCGTGAGGATGTGCGTGTCGAGATGGCCCGGCTCGATGCGGAATGGGAATTTCAGGTCCAGCTTTGCCGCGACCTCAAGAAGCAGCCGATCGAAGACCCCACGGTCGAATGGGACGAGGAGGTCTCGCCGTTCCAGCGCGTCGCCGTCCTGCGCGTGCCGGCGCAAGATAGCTGGGATCCGGCCCAGGTGCGCCAGATCGATGAGGAAACACGCTTCAGCATCTGGACCGGGCTCGCGGCACACCAGCCGCTCGGCAACGTCAATCGCGCACGCAACGAAACCTACCGCCATTCCGCGGACTTCCGGGCGCGCGTGAACGGCTGCCCCTACCGCGAACCTACCAGCGCTCGCGCTTGATCACCCGGAACGAGGAAGACGCACCATGACCAAAGCCCTCGGCTACGCCGCCAAGCATTCGTTCAGCCGCCTGAAGCCCCTCGAGTTCGATCGCCCCGAGCCGAAGGCCAACGAGGTGCAGATAGACGTCCTCTATTGCGGCGTCTGCCATTCCGACATTCACCAGGTCGAGAACGACTGGGGCAATACCGTTTATCCCTGCATGCCGGGGCATGAGATCGTCGGCCGCGTCTCGGCTGCCGGGGCGGGCGTTTCGCGGCACAAGGTCGGCGACCTCGTCGGGGTCGGCTGCATGATTGACAGCTGCCGGCAGTGCGAGCCCTGCCGCGAGGGCGACGAGCATTATTGCGAGGGGCATAACAGCTGGCTGGCGACCTACAACGGCCCGATGAAGCCCGCCGCGCAGACCGAGGATGGGGTCAACACCTACGCCGAGGATAACACCTACGGCGGTTATTCGAACGTCATGGTAGTGCCTGAGGATTTCGTCCTGAAGGTGCCCGAAAGCCTGCCGATCGAAGCGGCGGCACCGATCCTTTGCGCAGGTGTCACCACCTATTCGCCGCTGAAGCACTGGGGCGTGAAGGCGGGCGACAAGGTCGGCATCGTCGGCCTGGGTGGGCTGGGCCATATGGCGGTGAAGCTCGCGGTCGCGATGGGCGCGGACGTCACCATATTTACGACCGACAAGGACAAGGTCGAACCAGGCAAGGCGCTGGGCGCCAGCCAGGTCGTGATCGAAGGTGACAAGGATGCCTACAAGGAACTCGAGCTGAGCTTCGACTTCATCCTCTCGACCATCCCGGAAAAGCATAAGGTCGACCCGTTCATCACGCTCTTGAAGCGCAACGCGACCTATTGCGCGGTCGGCGCGCTCGACCAGATTCCCGGCTACAACAATCAGGAGCTGATCATGCACCGCCGGACGCTGGCGGGCTCGCTGATCGGGTCGATCGCCGAGACGCAGGAGGTGCTCGACTTCTGCGCCGAGAAGGGCGTCGCGCCCGACGTCCAGTTGATCGACATCCAGGACGTCAATGCGGCCTACAAGAAGGTCAAAAACGAGGACGTGCGGTTCCGCTATGTCATCGACATGGCCAGTTTGAAGCGTGAGATGGACGAGGCCGCCTGATGCGCGCGCCTCCATTTCCTCCGGCAGACATGCCGGAGGATCTCCGCTCACTGCACGATGAGATGAGCGGATACATCGCCGAGCACCTCAAGGGGTTCGTATCTCGTCGGACCGATGGCGCGCTCATCGGACCATTCGCACCGATGCTCCGATTCCCGGCATTCGGTCGCGCCGCCTGGATCTACACAAAGGCGCTGATCGACAATGCGAGCCTCCCCAAGGCAGCGCACGAGGTCGCAATCCTCGCCACCGGCGCGGCGATGAATTCCCGTTATGAACTTTACGCGCACGAACGGGTCGGCGAGGCCGCCGGGCTGTCTAACGAGAAGATTGCCGCGATCGCCGCAGGGCAGCGGCCCGCCGATCTCACCGAGAAAGAACAGGCCGCCTATGACGTGGCGGCGACCTTGGCCGGCGGACGCCAGTTACCCGCCTCTACTTATGGTCGCGCCGTTCGCGCGTTCGGCGAAGATCAGACGGCAGAGCTGATCTACCTGGTCGGTGGCTATTGCCTCGTGTCGCTACTGCTCAACGCATACGACATGTCCGTGCCCGGCCGCGAGGAGGGCTTGCCCGACGACGCCCGAGAGGAAGCGGCCGGGGACCGATCGTGAGCGGTGACCAAGGTTTGGCATACTTTGCGACCGACACGCTCGACATCGTTTATCGCGACCAGGGCCCGCGGGACGGTACGGTAGTCGTGTTGCTCCATGGCTGGCCGGACGATGCCTCGACATGGGAGCATGTCAAAGGACGCCTGAACGAGGCTGGCCTGCGTACAATCGTACCGACGCTTCGTGGTTTTGGGGCGACGCGGTTCCGGAACGATGCATCGCCCCGGACGGGTAATAGCGCGATCCATGCCATGGACGTGGTCGCGCTGCTCGACGGCCTGGAGATCGACCGGTTCATGGTGGCCGGTCACGATTGGGGATCGAACATCGCTGAAGCGCTTGCGGTAGGCTGGCCAGAGCGGGTGGAACGGCTGGCGATGCTGTCGACCCCGCCCCGGCTCGGCGGCATGGCGAATCCGCCCTTCGAGCAGACCCAGCTGCAATGGTATCACTGGTTTATGGCGACCGCGCGCGGGGCGGAGGCGGTCCGTGCAGACCGCCGCGGCTTCGCCCATCTCCACTGGGTCAATTGGTCGCCGCCTGGCTGGTTTGACGAAGCAACGTTCGCTCGTGTCGCGCGGTCGTTCGACAATCCCGACTGGGTCGACGTGACGCTCCATAGCTATCGTTCCCGGTGGGATGAAGCGGCGCCCGACCCGGGCAGTGCATGGCTGGAGGAGAAGGTGAAAGCGGCTCAGACGCTGTCGCTGCCAACGCTTTACCTCCATGGAGATGCGGATGGTGTAAACCCGCCCTCTACAACTGAGGACGTCCCCTCGAAGTTCGCCGGCCCGTTCGCGGCCGTCACGCTGGCAAGCGTGGGTCACTTCCCGCAGCGCGAGAACCCAGAGGCGGTCGTCCGCCACCTTCTCACCCTCTTTACCGGCGACCCCGCCGCGCTCACCGATACGACCGACAGGAGCCTGACCATGAAGAAAGCCGCCCCCTATGCCGCCGGGATCGCCGCCATCGGCCTGATCGCCGCTGCCGCAGCCGGCGTCGCCCATGCCCAGGGACGCAGCGCGCAGCTGACGCAGGTGGCCCAGTTCGATCATCAGGCGACGGGCGTCGCCGTGACCGAGGATGGCCGTCGCTTCGTCAACTTTCCCCGCTGGACCGACGACGCGCCCATCTCGGTTGCCGAGGTGATGAAGGACGGATCCTTGCGTCCCTATCCCGACGCCAAGTGGAACAGCTGGCGCAACGCCCGCGCCAACGAACTGCCGGTCGGTGATTATTTCGTCTGCGTGCAGTCGATCGTACCCGATGGCCATGGCAACCTCTGGGTGCTGGATCCTGGCGCGCCCGGAAACGAGAAGATCCTCGAAGGCGCGCCCAAGCTCGTCCGCATCGATCTGTCATCGAACACCGTGACGAAGACGATTCTGGTTCCCGGCGACGTCGCGCTGCAGGGTACCTATCTCAACGACATCCGCTTCTCGCCCGATGGCAAGACCGGCTACATCACCGACAGCGGCACGCGCGGCGCGATCATCGTCGTCGATCTGGAAAGCGGCAAAAGCCACCGTGCGCTCGACGGGCACGCCTCGACGCAGATCGACAAGACGGTGAAGGTCACGCTGGACGGCAAGCCGCTCGTCCGTCCCGATGGCCGCCAGCCCGCCTTCGCCGCCGATGGCATCGCGATCTCCAAGGACGGCAAGACGCTCTACTATCAGGCGCTGACCGGCAAGACGCTCTATTCGATCGACACCGCCAAGCTGCGGTCGGACGTCAGCGAGACCGACAGGTCAGCTGCTGTGAAGACGGTCGCGCAGACCCACGTCGCTGACGGCCTGTGGATGAGCAAGGCAGGCGTGCTCTACCTGACCTCACCGACCGACTATGCGATCAAGCGGCTGAACGGTGCGTCCGTCGAGACGGTTCTGACCGACCGCCGGCTGCGCTGGCCCGACACCTTCTCCGAAGGGCGTGACGGGACGATGTACGTCACCGCCAGCCATATCCAGGACACCAACTGGTTCACGCCCGGCGCACCGCCGTCGATCAAGACGCAGCTGTTCTCCTTCACACCCGCCAAGTGATCGGACATCCCATGACTTATCTCCGCTATTCGGCCGACATCGAGACACGCGAGCCCGATGAACAGGAGAGCATCGACGGCATCATCCAGGGTATGACCCAGGAAAGCCAGACGGTGGAGAAGCGGGACGGGCACGCGGTACGGGCAAGCCATGCCAAGAGCACGGCCTGTGTGATCGGCCAGCTCACTGTCGCGCCCGGGCTGCCGCCCGAACTCGCACAGGGCCTGTTCGCGGAGCCGGGCACGTTCGATGTCGCCGTCCGCTTCGCGCAAGGACCCGGTGAAAAGCTTGGCGACCGTGTCTCGACCCATCGCGGCATGTCGATCAAGGTGTTCGGCGTCGAGGGCGCCAAGCTGCCTGGCCATGACGCACCGACGCAGGACTTCGTTCTCGCCAGCGGGACAACCTTTCCGGCGGGGACCGCCGGGGGCTTCCTCTCGCAAGCCAAGAAGATAGGCTTGACGGTTCCCATGCCTGAGGGAGTGAAGAGCGCGGCCGCCTCTGTCGCTCGCAACATCAACAAGGTGCTGAACGCCGTTGGTGCGGGTCCAAGCCCGACGCTGGACTTCTATGGCCACCCCTTCAGCCACCCGCTGATCGAGGAATATTTCAGCCAGTGCCCGGTGCGCTACGGCGACCATGTCGCGAAGATCGGGGCCTTTCCCGTTTCAGCCGAGCAACATGCGCTCGCCGATTGGCAGCTCGACCCGCATCAGGATGAGGATGGCTTCCGCCATGCCTCGGTCGAGTACTTCGAGGGCAAGGAAGCGGTGTTCGAGCTTCGGGCGCAGCTGTGGACCGATGCCGAGACGCAGCCGATCGAGGACACCTCCGTCGATTGGCCGACAAGCGAAAGCCCATATCGTACCGTCGCCACGATCCGATTGCCGCGGCAGTCGGCCTATGGCCCCGACCGCGTCCGCTACTTCGACGAAGTGATGACGTTCCGCCCGGCCCATAGCCTTGAGGTCCATCGCCCGCTGGGCGGCGTGATGCGCGCGCGCATGCAGGTCTACCAGGCGCTCAGCGACTTCCGTCACCGTGAGAACGGCATCGCCGCCGCCAACACCGCTACCATCCAGGACATTCCAGCCTGAGCTGAACACCAGTCCTGACGACAGTGAGAGGACAATCATGAAGCTGCAAGGCAACCACGACGCTCAGGCGGGGAATGCATAATGGCGCGCTTTTCCAACAAGGTCATCGTCATCACGGGTGCCGCCTCGGGGATCGGTGAAGGGGTCGCGCGTCGCTTCGCTGAGGAAGGCGCAACGCTGGTATTGGGCGACATCGACAAGGCCGCGCTCGACAAGCTGGCGGGCGAACTGCACGGCACAGTCGAAACCCGCGAGACCGACGTGTCCGATCACGCTGCATGCGAGACGCTCGTCCAGGCTGCGATCGATCGCTTCGGTCGGATAGACGTGCTGGTTAACGATGCGGGCGTCGATCATCTCGGCAAAGTCGATGAAGGCGACTTCGCCGAATTCACCAAGGTGATTGAGACCGACCTCTACGGCGTCGTTCACATGAGCCGCGCGGCGATCCCCCATCTGCGCCAATCGAAAGGCTGCATCGTCAATGTGTCGTCGGTGTCCGGGCTGGGCGGCGACTGGAACCATAGCTTCTACTGCGCGGCAAAGGGCGCAGTGAGCAACTTCACCCGTGCGCTGGCGATGGACGAGGCGAAGCACGGCGTCCGCGTTAACGCGGTCAACCCGTCGCTCACCTACACCGCGCTGACCGCGGGCATGAAGGAGCAGCCCGAGTTGATCACCAAGTTCGAAGAACGCATCCCATTGGGCCGCGGTGCCGAGCCCGCCGACATTGCGGGGGTAATCGCGTTCCTCGCGAGTGAGGATGCGCATTTCGTGACGGGCGTGAACCTGCCAGTCGATGGCGGCCTTACTGCCTCAAACGGGCAACCGCCGCTGTCTTGATGGATGTGAGGCGGGCCCTCGCGCCCGCCCAATATTCGGGATGTGAGCATGCCCCTGATGCCAGATTCATTAAAGGGCAAATTGCTCAAGCCGATTGATTCACGTCGCAGCAATTTGACCCAGAAGACGACATTCAGACCGACTTGCCGGCTTCCCGACTTCGGCCATTTGCTAATCGGCGCGCTGCCACCGGCAGGCGATGTCACGCCGCCGTGTCACGCGCGACGTCCGCCCGCATAAGCTTCGACGCATCCCACGCGATCTGCTCTTCCTCATCAGCCGAGCAGACTCTGACGTTCCCCGCATCTGCACCCTCTGCGACTCCGGCCCAGGCGAGATCGGCGCATATCGCGTTCCGCGTCTCGGCATCATGCTCGCCGATGCCACCGCTGAAGACGAGCAGGTCGATGCCGCCCAGGCTGGCGGTCATCGCCGCGATCTGCTTGGCGACCGATCGGCAGAAGATGTCGATGGCAAGCCGGGCGTCGGGAGCGGCGGGTGCCAGCCGACGGAGTGTCTGCAGGTCGCCGCTCCGGTCCGAGATGCCGAGGAGGCCGGATTCACGATCGAGCAACTCCTCAAGCCGACCAGCCGTCATTCCGTGTTTGCGCAGCAGGAACATCAGCAGGCCGGGATCGAGATCGCCGCTCCGGGTGGCCATCACGACGCCCCCCGAGGGAGTTAGTCCCATCGAGGTATCGACCGAGACGCCGTCCAGGATCGCCGTGACGCTTGCCCCGCTGCCGAGGTGCGCGATCACCAGCCGCTCGGGCAGGTCGGCGCCGAGCTGGCGCACGATCGACTGACAGGATAGGCCGTGAAAGCCGTAGCGTCTGACCCCGACCGTCCGGAGCGCTTTGGGAACGGGCAGAACGGCGGCGATCGCCGGTAGGTGTTCGTGGAAGCCTGTATCAAAACAGGCGATCTGCGGTGTGCCCGGATAGCGGCGCCGCGCCGCCGCGATCAGGTCCAGCGCGGCGGGCCCATGCAGGGGCGCAAACGCGCATGCCGCCTCGAGGTCGGCAATGACACCGTCGTCGATCAGCGTCGGCCGGAACAGCTTTGAGCCGCCGTGGACGACGCGGTGGCCGATCGCATCGGGCAACCTGTCTAGCTTCGCCGCGATCCCGTCGAAGCTGTGATCGTGCGCAGTCTCAATCGCACCAGAGACTACCGTCTCCATCCGGTCGTTCCCGACGGTGAATGCACCGTATTTCAGCGACGAGGAGCCGCCGTTGATCGCCAGGATCAGCGTGTCCACTGCCAGTCCCGCACCTCGGGCAGGTCGTCACCCTGTTCGGCGACGTAGAGCTTGTGGCGCTCCATCATCCCCCAGTAGCGGGCAGTCTCCGCGGGCACGCGATCCTTCAGGCGCGGCACGCGCTCGATCGCGTCGAGTGCGAGCCGGTATCGGTCAAGGTCGTTCATGACGACCATGTCGAACGGCGTCGTCGTGGTACCCTCGCCCTTGTAGCCGCAAACGTGAAAGTTGTGGTGACCGTGACGGGCGTAGGCCAGCCGGTGCACCAGCGAAGGATAGCCGTGAAAGGCGAAGATCACCGGCCGGTCGGTGGTGAACATCGCGTCGAACGCACGATCGTCCATCCCGTGCGGATGTTCCGACTGCGGTTGCAGCACCATGAGGTCGACGACGTTCACCACCCGAATGCGGATATCGGGCACATACTCCCGCAATAAGGTCGTTGCCGCGAGCGTCTCCAGCGTCGGCACGTCGCCGGCACAGGCAAGCACCACATCGGGGTCGCCGTCGTCGCTCGCCCAGTCCCAGATGCCGGCACCGGTCGTGCAGTGGCGCACCGCCTCGTCGATCGTCAGCCACTGCCATTCGGGCTGCTTGCCGGCGACGATGACATTTACATAATTGCGGCTGCGCAGGCAGTGATCGGCGACCGACAACAGACAATTGGCGTCGGGCGGCAGGTAGATGCGCGTGACCTCGGCCGTCTTGTTCGCCACGTGGTCGAGGAAACCCGGATCCTGGTGTGACGAGCCGTTGTGATCCTGCCGCCAGACATGCGACGTCAGCAGGTAGTTGAGCGAGGCGATCGGTTTGCGCCACGGGATCGTGCGCGTGGTCGTCAGCCACTTCGCGTGCTGGTTCACCATCGAGTCGACGATATGGACGAATGCCTCGTAGCACGAGAACAGGCCGTGGCGTCCTGTCAACAGATAGCCCTCCAGCCAGCCCTGGCAGAGATGCTCGCTCAGCACCTCCATCACGCGGCCGTCCTGAGCAAGGTCGGTATCGTTCGGCTCCGTTTCCGCCATCCACGTCTTGCCTGTAACGTCGTACACCGCCTGCAAGCGGTTCGAGGCGGTCTCGTCGGGGCCGAACAGCCGCATGTTCGACGCGCCCAGGTTGAGCGCCATCGCCTCCTTCAGGTAGCTGCCGAGCGTCGCCGTGGCAGGCGCCCTGACGCCCCCGGGCGCCGTGAGCGCGACGGCGTGCGACCGGAAATTGGGCAGCGCCAGCGAGCGCATCAGCTCCCCGCCATTGGCGTGCGGGTTGGAGCCAATCCGGCGGTGACCGGTCGGCGCCAATGAAGCGAACTCTTCGCGGAACTTGCCGGTGGCGTCGAACAGCTCTTCGGCGCGATAACTCCGCATCCACGCCTCTAGCAGGACGAGATGCTCAGGATTGTCGAAATCGGCGATCGGCACCTGATGTGCGCGCCAGGTGCCCTCGACCGGCTTGCCGTCGACAATCTTCGGCCCGGTCCAGCCCTTCGGCGTGCGGAGCACGATCATCGGCCAGCGTGGCCGCAACCCGCTTGGCGTGGCCGACCGGGCCTCGCGCTGGATCGTGCGGATATGGTCGAGCACCGTGTCGAGCGCCCCCGCCAGCTGCTGATGGACGAACATCGGGTCGTCACCTTCGACGAAGAACGGCTCGTGACCGTATCCGCGCAGCAGGCTGGCAAGCTCCTCGTCGCCGATCCGGGCGAGCACGGTCGGGTTGGCGATCTTGAAGCCGTTGAGGTGCAGGATCGGCAGCACCGCGCCGTCACGCGCGGGATTGAGGAACTTGTTGCTGTGCCAGCTTGCCGCGAGCGCGCCTGTCTCTGCTTCGCCGTCGCCGATGACGCAGGCGACGATCAGGTCGGGATTGTCGAACGCGGCGCCGTATGCGTGGGCGAGCGAATAGCCGAGCTCACCGCCTTCGTGGATCGATCCCGGCGTCTCCGGCGCGACATGGCTCGGGATGCCGCCCGGCCAGGAGAACTGCCGGAACAGCCGCTCCATGCCGCCGCGACTGCGCTCGATTGCGGGGTAGCGCTCGGTGTAGGAGCCTTCGAGATAGGTCTGCGCGACGATGCCGGGGCCGCCATGGCCGGGCCCGATGATCGCGATCATGTCGAGGTCGTGCTCGACGATCAGGCGGTTGAAGTGGACGTAGAGGAGGTTCAGCCCCGGCGTGGTGCCCCAATGGCCGAGCAGCCGCGGCTTGATGTCGGCCAGCGTCAGAGGACGTTCCAGCAACGGATTGGCGCGCAGGTAAATCTGGCCGACCGAGAGGTAGTTCGCCGCCCGCCAGTAGCCGTGCATCCGCCGCAGCAAATCCGGCGACAGCGGCGACGCCTCTGCCGCGCGGATGTCCGTGTGAGGGTTCCCGAGGGGCGAGCGTTCGAGCAGCGCGTCCATGCTCAAGCCGACCCGCCGTCCGCCGACGGTCTACCGGTTCGAGTGTGGCCGGCCGCCCAGTGCAGGTCGGCAAGCTCGGTATGGATGATGCGCGCCATGTTGGTAGTTGAGAGTTCGGCCATCTTCCGTTCGAACCGTGCGCGAGCGAGATGATTGCGGCGAATAAGCGGCATAGCCGTCTCCCGTTGGTAAGCGGGAGCGCTGACGGTCTCTCAGTCGTCGCGGTGCCCAGGGCGGAAGCGACGATGACCTTCATTACCACGTTGGCGCTTTACCCCCTAACGATCTCTGGCCGGTAAACGAGGAGCCGGCGTGCAGTACAGTCGCCCGCGACAAGACCCACGACCGGCCGTTCTCGGTGACGCCGAGCCCTCCCAACTTCGGCCATTCGTTCACTTCGGTGTCGCAGCCCCTTCTGCCCCTTCCGGCCTTCCGATAGCAGCCGCCTGCAAAGTTGAGGCTGGAATCGCGTGCGAAGGTGCTGCACGTGCAGTCCATAGGAAACGAAAGAGGTTCGGCGTGCTGAACAAGGTGTTGCTCCGCGTCATTACTGCGGTTCTGCTGCTTCACATGGCCACTCCGCTTCGGGCACAAGAGGTGCTCGATCCCGACCCGAATACGCTGGCACCGTCCAAGGACCCGAGGCGTACTGCGAACGGCCTGGCGCAGCAGCCGCCGATGGGCTGGAACAGCTGGAACAAGTTCGCCTGCAAGGTGGACGAGACCACTATCCGTGCGGCCGCTGACGCGATCGCCACTAACGGGATGAAGGGCGCCGGGTATAACTATGTCGTTATCGATGATTGCTGGCACGGCGCCCGCGACGCGAACGGATTCATCACCGCGGACAAGACGCGCTTCCCCAGCGGGATGAAGGCGCTGTCGGACTATATCCACGCCAAGGGGCTCAAGTTCGGCATCTACTCAGACGCCGGCACGAAGACGTGCGGGGGGCGTCCGGGTAGCCAGGGACACGAATATCAAGATGCCCTGCAATATGCACGCTGGGGCGTGGACTACCTCAAGTATGACTGGTGCTCGACAGGCGTTCGCAACGCCGAAGAAGCCTATGCGCTCATGTCGGACGCGCTCCGTGCGTCGGGTCGCGATATCCTGTTTTCGATGTGCGAATGGGGGAATTCGAGGCCGTGGATATGGGCGTCCAAGATCGGCAACATGTGGCGCACGACCGGCGACATCACCGATAAATGGACTGGCCGTTATGGCTATAGCTGGGGTGTGGCGTCGATCGCCGACATGAACGAGCCGCTATGGCCCTACGCCGGACCGGGTCATTGGAACGATCCCGATATGCTGGAGGTCGGGAACGGCGGCATGACCGACACCGAATATCGTTCGCATTTCTCGCTCTGGGCGATCATGGCCGCGCCGCTGATCGCCGGCAACGATATCGTCGGCATGACCAATGCGACCCGCGCGATCCTTCTCAACACGGACGTCATTGCCGTCGATCAGGATCGGCTTGGCATACAAGGCCACCGGGTGTGGAAAGACGGTGACCGCGAAATTTGGTCCAAACCTCTGTCAGACGGGGGGCGTGCCCTGCTGCTGTTCAATCGCGGCGACGCCGCCGCGGCCATCGCCGCCGACTGGACAATGCTCAGCTTGCCACGACAAGTACGGATGGAGGTGCGCGACCTCTGGGCGCACAAGAGCCTCGGCAAACGCTCTGGCCGCTTCGAGGCGTCGGTCGCACCTCATGGTGTCGTCATGGTGCGATTGAAGCAATAATTCCGAAAAGAATGCCTGCGGATACGATCTCGGCCCGGTGTTGGGGCGGATTTTTCCGTTCGGTATGTGTAGCGCGACGACCCAAAACCGGCCACTCGGAGCGCCCTGCCCGCTTCCCGGATTCTGCCATTCATTCATGAGCGCTGAGCATAGTGAGGAGCACCAGAAGCCAAGAAACTTCGCTGGGAAGTCACCGCGTGGGCAGGCGGATTCCAGGGGCGATGGATGAGCGCGCCGATTAGACAAAGCGCACGCGGCGCGGACCGCTGTGGTTGCGCGTATAACCTAGCTGTACTCCCAGATGTCGAGGTGTGCCATCTGTTGACACGATCGCGGTACGTACGCAGAGCCGGGTGATGATCACGCGCCTTTCCTGCAACGTATCGCTGACCCCCGAGCTGAAGAGCTTCATCTCAAGTAGCTTGGCCACGGGTGATTACGCCAATGTCAGCGAGGTCGTGCGAGCGGGGTTATGTGCGCTGCGAGACGGTCCGCGCCGCGCCTCTCAGACGGTGGTGGATGGCTGGCCCGTGGGCGGTGGTGAGTGCGGCACCCTGATCCGTAACCGCGACTGGAGCCGCACGGCGCTCGGAATGCCGGAAGCATGGTCGCACGAAATGCGCGCCACCATCTCCAATCTCGTCAACTCGCCGGTCGCCAAGGTGCTGATGTGGGGACCAGACCACATCATGTTCTACAATGATGCCTATCGGGAGATCGCCGGCGAGCGGCACCCGTTGGCGCTTGGCACACCGGTGGCGGAGGCGTTTCCCGAAGTATGGGACTGGAACCGTCCGATACTGGCGGCGGTGCGTCAGGGCGAGACGCAATCCTACCTTGATCAGCCGATCGTCTTTCAGCGCGCCAATGGCCCGCAGACGCTGGGCCTCAGCCTGTTCTACACACCGGTCTACGATGCGGATGGAACGCCCGGTGGCGTGCTGTGTACCATCGTCGACAACAGCGAACGGATTGCCACCGAGCAAAAACTTGCCGCAAGCGAAGCCGAATTGCGCCGGATCGCGGATGCCGTGCCGATGCTGGTGTCGTACGTGGATCGCGATCACGTCTACCGCTTCGCCAATGCCGACTATGAAAGCTGGTTCGGCATCTCGCCCGATGCGGTCGTCGGCAAGTCCGTGCGGGAAGTCATCGGTGACGAGGCTTACCGCACCCGCGCAACGGATCTCGACGTCGCGTTGACGGGCAGCCCGCTCGTCGCGGAGACGGTATTGCATCACCGGACCCTTGGCCCACGTCAGACCGAGATCCGCTATGTACCCCATGTCGGGGACAGCGGCGAGACGCTCGGCGTCTATATCCTCGGCATCGATATCGGCGATCGCGCCGAGCGCGAAGCAGAGATCAAGGCGAGCAACAGCCGTTTCCGCACTGCCATGGAGGCCGTGCACGGCGTGCTTTGGACCAATAGCGCCGATGGCCGGATGGTGGGCGAACAGCCAGGCTGGAGTGCGCTCACCGGGCAGAGCCAAGACCAATATCAGGGATTTGGCTGGGCATCGGCCGTTCATCCGGATGACGCAGCGGCAACCGTCATCGCGTGGAATCAGGCCGTGTCTGCCCGCAGCATGTTCGTGCACGAACATCGCGTGTGCCGTCACGATGGCGAATGGCGGACCTTTGCTATTCGGGCCCTGCCCATCCTCGACGATGCCGGCGAGATTTCCGAGTGGGTCGGCGTCCATACCGATATCTCACATCAACGCGCGGCGGAGGCGAGCTTGCGCGAGCATGCCGAAAGCCTCTCACGGCAGGTCCGGCATCGCGAACGGGCAGAGGATCAGCTCAGACATCTCAATGAAAATCTAGAAAGCCGTGTCATCCAGGAAATTGCTGATCGGCGAGAGGCTGAGGCTAAACTTGCTCAATCCCAGAAGATGGAGACGGTTGGCAAGCTGACAGGCGGCGTCGCGCACGACTTCAACAATCTGCTCCAGGTGGTCGGCGGCAATCTTCAGCTGCTCAGCCGCGACGTTGCCGGTAACGAGCGCGCCGAGAAACGCGTCAACAACGCGATGGCCGGCGTGTCACGGGGTGCAAAGCTGGCGGCCCAGCTCCTGGCCTTCGGGCGCCGTCAGGCGCTCGAGCCGAAGGTCGTCAACGTCACGCGCTTCGTGCAGGGAATGGACGACATGCTGCGCCGTGCGATCGGTGAGGCAATCGAGGTGGAAACCGTCTTTTCCGGCGGGCTGTGGAACACCTTTATCGATCCCGCGCAGATCGAGAACGCGCTGCTCAATCTCGCGATCAACGCGCGCGATGCGATGGAGGGTCGCGGCAAGCTGACCATCGAGCTGGCCAATGCGCATCTCGACGACGCCTATGCGCGCTCCCATGACGAGGTGACGCCGGGCCAGTACGTCATGCTGGCGGTGAGCGATACCGGGTCGGGCATGTCGCCCGAGATCATCGCCAAGGTGTTCGAACCATTCTTCTCGACAAAGGCCGAGGGCAAGGGATCAGGTCTTGGCCTGTCGATGGTCTATGGCTTTGTCAAACAATCCGGCGGTCACGTAAAGATCTACTCGGAACCCGGCGAGGGCACGACCATCCGGCTCTACCTGCCGCGCGCGACCGAGGCCGAGGACCTTGAGGTCGTCAGCGATGCAGGACCGGTCACTGGCGGCACGGAAACAGTGCTCGTTGTGGAGGATGACGAGGAGGTTCGTGCCACTGTCGTCGAGATGCTGACCGATCTTGGCTACAGCGTCCTCAAGGCGCCCGAAGCGACCAGCGCATTGGCGGTGATCGAAAGCGGTGTGGCAATCGACATGCTGTTCACTGACGTGGTCATGCCGGGAGCATTGAAGAGCCCGGAACTCGCTCGCAAGGCCCGTGAGCGGCTACCCGACCTCGCTGTGCTATTCACCAGCGGCTATACCGAGAACTCGATCGTGCACGGCGGCAAGCTCGACAAAGGGGTCGAGCTGCTTTCCAAGCCATACACGCGCGATGCGTTGGCTCGAAAGTTTCGGCACGTGCTGGCCAATCAGCGCCAGCGGAAGCAAACATTTGCCACGACAGCTGCAAACGCCGAGCTTGTCACCACCTGCTCCACGCCGATCGCATCTTCGGCGACGATCCGTCAGACCGCACTATTGGTCGAAGATGACGATCTGATTCGCGGCAACACTGGCGAGATGCTGGAGAAGGCCGGCTTCGTCGTGGTCGAGGCAGCCAGTGCCGAAGAAGCGTTGATGGCGCTGCAGACGGCCCCTGTCGACGTTCTGGTCACCGACCTCAACCTGCCAGGAGCTTCCGGACGCGAGCTCGCCGAAAAAGCACGCGCGTTGCGGCCTGATGCCATCGTCATATTCGCGACCGGCGATCCCGGAGCCGTGGCGAACGAGATCGACTGTGTCGTTCTGCCGAAGCCATACAACGCCGCAGCGTTGGCGTCAGCCATACGCTTTGGCCGCAGCAATGAGCCCGTTCCCAACGCGTCGACCGACAAAGTGGCAGGATAAGTTAAGATCTAGCCGCAGGGGTGTGTCCATTCACACCCTATCGCAATCGAACGAAAGAGTGCTGCAAACGCAATGTCTGATGAGCAGCTTGCTTCGATCACGAGCGTCCTACGTCGAGCGCCCGAATGGATCAGGCACGATCTGCTCGCTAAAGATCCTGCCGGGCGCCAGCGGGCTGAGGAAGCTTTAGCCGCGATGATCGCAGCGGCCCTTTCTCATACCGCAAAGGTCACCGATCGAGCAGGCTAGCTCCGATGACAAGGCGACGGCGAGGACCCACAAGTGGACATTCGAGGCCCCTTCCCCGCCTCTCACTTCCGGACATTCGTTAATCTGTTTGAATGGCAGTTCCCTCGCCGACTGAACGAGCCGCTTACCCTACTCGGATGAGCCTGCAGCAATCACCGCCGGTAGACGTCGGGAACGGTAGGCTGCATTCCCTTACATAAAGTCGCAATGAAAAGAGGATGAGGCCGCGTGCAGATTACCAGGCGAACCGTCATCGGCGCGACAACCGTGCTGGCCGGCACAGTGATATCGAGCCCATCCCACGCGCAAGACGATACGCGATGGCATGCTCTCGCGCAGGATGTGAAAGCGCAAATGGCATGGTCCTGGGATTGCTACTGTGATCATGCCTGGGGCAAGGACGAGATCAAGCCGGTAAGTGGCACCTTCTCAAGCTTTCAGCTCAAGACGCATCATCTCGGGCTCAGCCTCATCGAAGCGCTCGACACGCTGTGGGTAATGGGTCTCGACTCCCGGTTCAAGGACGGCGTCTCGTGGGTCAAAACCCACTTCGACGCGGACGTCGATGGCGAGGTCTCGGTGTTCGAGACATCGATCCGTCTCGTCGGCGGGCTGCTCTCCGCCCACCTCGCGTGCGGCGACGCGGTGTTGCTCGCCAAGGCGCGCGATCTGGCGGATCGATTGCTGCCGGCCTTCGCGACGCCGACCGGCATGCCCTACCGCTTCATCAACCTTAGAACCGGCGCGCCGCGCGAGGCGGTCACCAGCCCTGCCGATATTGCCACCTATCTACCCGAATGGGGCACGCTCAGCCGCCTGACCGGTGATCCTCGTTATGCGGCCGCCGCGCGCAAGGCGGTGATCGCGGTCTTCGAGCGGCGCTCGCCCCTCGATCTTGTGGCGACCAAGATCGACGTGATCAGCGGTGCCTGGCGCTCCCGCACCGCGACGATCGGCTCCTATTGCGACAGCTTCTTCGAGTATCTGTGGGATAGCTGGCAGCTGTTCGGCGATGCCGAGTGCAAGCGCATGTACGATGTGTGTACTGCCGCCATCCTCAAGCATCAGCAGGTCTGGAAGGATCGTCAGCTGTGGTTCGCCGACGTCGACTTCGAAACCGGCGCCGTGATCTCGACCGAGCAGGACGAGCTCGCCTCCTTCTATGGCGGCCTGCTCGGCCAGGGTGGCGCGCTCAGACAGGGTGCCGCCTACACCGAGAGCTGGGCCAAGGTGCAGGCGCGCTACGGTGTTCTGCCGGAAGGTTATGATTATGCGACATCACGCCCGACCCAGGTCACCAACGCCCTGCGCCCCGAACTCGCCGACGCGGCCTTTACACTCTGGTTGATCGATCGAAGCCCACGCTGGCGCGAGATCGGTCGCCTCCACTTTGAGGCGATGAAGCGGTGGAACAAGGCTCCCTATGGCTACACAGACCTTGCCGACGTGACAGCAACGCCGAAGCGTCAGGCCGATCACTGCCCAGGCTATTGGTGGTCCGAGCAGATGAAGTATTACTATCTACTGTTCGCCGATACGCCGCGCTTCGACTATTCGGACAACTACCTGTCGACCGAGGGCAACATTCTCAAGGGCCTGCGTCGCAACCAAGCGTAGGATAAAGGTTACACCCACTCCGTCTCATCTGAGTAGCTCGTCAACCGAACGATCACCTCGCCGGCAGATTTCCCTTTTGTTCCAGCCGCGACTGACTCATAGAATCAGCATGCCGATCCGCCCCGAGAACCGATGGCTTTATCCGATAGACTGGCAGCAGCTGTCGGCGACCGTGCGCTTCCGCCGCGCCGGCGCGCGCTGCGAACAATGCGGAAGGCCGCATCTGCGCCGTGTCGCGCATCTCGGTGATGGGCGCTGGTGGGATGGCGAGGCGCGCTGCTGGCGGAGCGACCGCGGCCGGCGCATCGCGATCAGAACCGGGGTCGCGCTCGGTGCGGTTCGGATGACCAAGGTGGTACTTGCCTGCGCGCATCTCGACCATGATCCGGGCAACAGCACGCCTGGCAATCTCAAGGCGTTATGCCAGCGCTGCCATATCCTTCACGATGCCGCCGAACATCGCTGGCAGCGCTGGTGGAACCGCTTCCGGCTGCGTGCCTGCCGCGACCTCTATGAGGATCCTCGCCTCACCCGGCAGCGGCTAAGCCGATAAAACCATCTGCTAAAATCAGAAGCTCGCCGACGACCCAATTGCGACCGTTCAGCCCGTACCCCGCCAAATCACAAACCGGCCACTCGTTCATATCGAGCGAGTGTGTAGCTACGCGAGTTAGGGGGGCATAACAAACTAGCCCGGAAGCGGCCCCGCCTCACGGTAGCTTTCGATCAGGGCGTCAAACACGGCGATGTCGGACCTGCTACGCGCGATGATCTGCGCGCCGGCAACGGCCGCATAAATCGCGAGTGCCCTTGCCCCCACGCTTTCCGGCAGTCCGATCCCCGCGGCGACGAGCTGTTTTGTCAACCATGCCACGTTGACGTCGGCGAAAGCCTGGACCTGCTTCAAGACCGGTCCAGGTAGCTCGTCACGCTCCGCCGCCATGAAGCTGCTGAGACACATCCGGTTGTCGCGCTCCAGCGAGGCCCGAAAGATACTTGGATATCGCTTTAACGCGTCCACAGCATCCTTCGCGTCGGCCGAGATCGCCGCCAGATCATGGTCGATATCTTCCTGATAGCGGCGCGCCACAGCCTCCCCGAGCAGCGCCTTGTTGGCGAAGTAATAGTTGATGCTGGCCGCCTTGATGCCGACCGTCGCCGCGAGGTCGCGAAAGTTGATGCCGCCATAGCCGCGCGTCATCGCCGCCTCTCGCGCGGCAAGCAGGATCGCCTCCCGCGCATTCTCTCTCGTTGCTACCGCCATCGTCGCGCCTCCACCTGCCATATGGCAGGCAGGGGTTGACATGGCAAGATTTAAGACGCAGATGATTACCTGTCATCTGACAGGCAGGTGATGTGATCGATGAACGCGAGACCCTCGATGGCCGATAAGCTGACGCTCTTCACCTCCCCCTCCGCCTTCCCCAACCCTCAGCGGCTGCGCATCTTCATGCATGAGAAGGGCATCGCCGACCGGTTCGCCGAGACGGTGTATGACATGTCGCCTGTGGGGGAACAGCGCGGGTGGCGGCATCTGAAGATGAACCCTTGGGGCGAAACGCCGACGCTGGCATTGGCCGACGGCTCGTTCCTGAGCGAGACGTCCGCCATAGCGCGCTACCTTGACGACAGCTTCGAGGGCCGCAAGATCATGGGCGAAACGGCGCATGAGCGTGGCCTGGACCAGATGTGGGACAGCCGAGTCTGGGTTCACATCCTCTACCCGATCGTCACCGCCTTCCATGTCATGCATCAGGGGCTCGGTCCCAAGCTGGAACTGACGCACAACCCCGCATGGGGTGAGCATTCGCGCAAGGTGGCGCTGGCCCACGCGGCACTGGTCGACCAGCATCTTGCCGATGGACGTGCATGGCTGCTCGGCGGGGACCAGCCGACCTTTGCCGACATCACGCTGGCCACCGCGATCGCGTTTTCCAAATACCCGGTGAACGCAACCCCGCTGGACGAGCGTTTCGAGCATATCGATACGCTCTGGCGGCGGTGGCAGGCCCGCCCGGCCTTCAGGGCCGCCTATGCCGATGGGCAGAGCGGTGTCCCGGAACTGGATGACCGCTCGTAGCATCCGCGTCATTCGTCTTCGCTAAGTACGTCCCAAGCAGGAGAGTTATCATGCTGTTTCACACCATGGTCGGATCGAACGACATCGAACGATCGAAGCGCTTCTACGACACGGTGCTCGGCACGCTCGGTGTCGGCGAACCGGCGCGCAATATCGCCGATAGCGGCCATACCCGGCTCATCTACAATAACGGCAACGGCACGAACTTCATCGTCAGCCAGCCTATCAACGACGAACCGGCGACCGTCGCGAACGGCAGCACCGTCGCCTTTTCGTGCAACTCGCCCGAGCAGGTCAGGCAACTTCACGATACCGCAGTTGCCAATGGCGGCACCTCGATCGAAGCGCCGCCCGGCCCTCGAGAGACCGCGTCAATGGGTACGATAGAGCTTGCCTATTTCCGCGACCCCGACGGCAATAAGCTTTGTGGGATCCATTTCCCCAAGTCATTATAGCCGTCGCATATCGGCTCTGAGGCGACGCCCGTCCCTGGCACGGACGGGCGGTAAATCTGGCCACGAAGAAGTGCCGCAGACGATACTTTCTTGAACGACCCACTATCGGCCATCCCCAACCCGCATTCAGCCGCCGAAACATGCCGCTCGTTCAAGTTAGCGTACCGAAGAGGTTGCTACTGACGTTCGACCGGCAGAAGGCGGGCTGCGCCACGCGCACATTGGTATTTGACGTTGCTAAAGATTATACGCAGCATTGCTAGACCCGTTCACCGAATGGAGGATGCCCAATGCATAAGCTTGTGTTCGCCGCCGTCAGCGTATGTCTTCTCGCGTCAGCAACCCCATCGATTGCCGCGCCTTGTCGCGATGCCAGAGGCAAATTCATCAAATGCCCTCCGAAGGCCCCGGTGAAGGCGACCCGCTGCAAAGCCAGCAACGGCAAATTTGTAAAGTGCGGCACGCCGGGAGCGAAGCCCATCTAGGGGGGATACAACCCCGCCAGTCGTATCGGTACGATCACTGACTGGCGAAATGCGCGGGATCTACGATCCGTCGTATCACACCGGCGCTTTGTCTGAGCGTCGTGCCGGGGGGTGATCAATAGGGAGCTATAGAGCTTCCCTTATCATGAGCCTTCGGTCTGCGCCCGAGGCTGCTAAACCGCTTTAATAACGCCTCATTCGACCGCCGCCCTTCAGCACTGACTGACTACCCGGCGCGATCCGCCTGCGGTAAATTCCTTCCTTTCGCCCTCCTTCGGAGTCGCCGTGGGCTTGTGGTAAGCGCGATAGGCCAAGCAACATCATCACATACAGGCGGTGCGTAGCTCCGAAAAATAACTGCTCCGATAAGGGCGGACCTTAGCAACATCTGGTCCGCTCGCTGTCGGCTTCAATGTTGCATGATCTGTTTAGAACCCCGCCCTCGTCTATGAACCACATTCTTGAACGATCTTTATACCATAAGTTGATATTCCCGTGCATTCGACTCGACATGAAGGATATCGGTGATGGGACATTCATCGGTGGATCCCGCCTTTAATGAGCTTCGTCCCTGGAATGAGGGTCGCCTGATTGGCGCAAAGAGGGCGCTGAAGCAGCAACAGGTATGGGCGATCCGCTTCTACCTCGACCAGCATAGACGACTGCGAGATCGTGCGCTCTTCGATCTGGCTATCGATAGCAAATTACGTGGATGCGATGTGGTCAAGGTACGTATAGGAGATTTGGTCTCAGGCGGTCGGATCCGTGACCGCGCCGTCATTGTGCAGCAGAAGACGAGGAGGCCGGTGCAGTTTGAATTGATGGAGACGGCTCGCAAGACCCTGCGGGCATGGCTCGAGCGTCGAGGAGGCACCCTCAACGACTTCGTGTTCCCAAGCCGCAATGACTACATGGCTCACATGAGCACCAGACAATATGCCCGCTTGGTGCGCGAGTGGGTCATCGGTATCGGCCTCGCACCCCAGGAATACGGCACCCACTCGCTGAGGCGCACAAAAGCTTCGATCATCTACAAGGCGACAGGTAATTTGCGCGCTGTTCAAATCCTTTTGGGCCATGCAAAGATCGACAGTACAGTCCGCTATCTTGGTGTGGACGTAGAGGATGCCTTAGAGCTAGCAGAACGCACCGAGGTCTAAGGTATCCACGAAACGGTCGATAGCGCCCCTGCCCCTCAGCATCTGCCTTCCGAGCTCCATGACGAATGAACACGACGCTCGCATCTTGAGAACGATACCGATTATCAAGAAACTCAGCACCGGCACGCCGGCATCATTGGGATATATGACTCAATGTCATATATACGCTCGCCCTCGGATAGCCGTGCTAGACTTTTTTTGAGTGATAAGCTTTTTACGCGATAGTCCTAATGCTACGGTATGGGCTCATCTAATGCTTGGTCTACCATGACAATCGTCGCCTACTCGTATCAGCGTTTCAGCAGCCTGGATCAGATTGGAGGGGACAGCCTTACTCGTCAGTCCACTCTTGCCGAGTCGTATGCGCGTGATCATGAGCTGGAGCTGGATAACCGCCTTACCATTCGTGATCTCGGTGTATCAGGCTATCGAGGTCAAAATGCCGTTCACGGCGAGCTAGGCCATTTCCTGACTGCCGTGCGGAATGGCCGGATCGCACCCGGCAGCTACCTGTTGATTGAGAGCCTTGATCGCCTCAGTCGATCGAATATCTTGCAGGCGCAGAACCTGCTCACCGAGTTGATCCTCGCCAAGATCAACGTCGTCTCGCTGGTCGACAATCGGACCTATTCAGAAGCATCGCTAACCGCCGATCCTCTCGCGTTGATTTTTGCCCTGATTGTCTTCATCCGCGCCAACGAGGAAAGCTCGCTGAAGTCGTTCCGAGCGAAGCAGGCCTGGATCCGAAAGCGTGACAGCGCCGGCACCCAGGTCATGACGAGCCGGGTGCCAGACTGGCTCATCGTCTGTAAGGCAACAGGACAGATCGTAGCGCGATCCGAACGCGCAGAGGTTCTCTCGACCATTTTCCAATTGGCCTTGGATGGCCGATCTCCATTCGAGATTGCGGATCACCTCAATGCGCGAGGCGTCTGCAGATGGCGGGGGTCGCAGCCGTGGACACGGCCGACCGTGTCGACGCTATTGCGGAATAGACGGGTGACGGGCGTTCTCCCGTTGTACATCGCGACGCACGATAATGGAGAGACTAGCAGGCGTCCGATTAAGCTTCTTGCGGACTACTTCCCGCGGCTGATCGAACCAGAAGCCTTCCTCAAGGTGCAGGCTCTGGCGAGCACGAGAAGGCGCGGAGGGAACGCGGCTAAACTCAACGTCTTTGCCAACATGCTGTTTTGCGCCGGTTGCGGCGCACCGGTACGACACCATTCATATGGTGAGTATGGCCGTGCCATTTTAGCATGCGACGGAGCTCGCATACTTCATGGATGCAACGCATCCGGCTTTGACTACGACGCCTTCGAGATCATCACCAAGAAGCAGCTTAGCCGATGGATTCACGACGACCTTCCATGGCACCAAGTTTCCGACCCCAATCAACACGTGTTCCGAGCCGTACAAGAACTATCGGACCTTCAAAGCAGCCTTTCGCCCAGATCGCCCGGGGGTGCAAAGCGACGAGCAGGCGCCACCTTCTATGCCGAGGTGGCAAAACTAGAAGATCAGATAGACGACCTTATTTTCAATGAACATGGATTCAACGCTAAGGCTGTGAAGCTCACATCGAAACTGGCAGCCTACCTGGACGAGGAAATCTACGAAAATACCGTGCGGGTGAAATGCAACATGCTGCTGAGGCAGCTCGGCGCACGCCTCGTCGTTGACTTCGATACGGGATGGGTAGGCTTGTCTCACAACAAGGGCTTTGAACGCTCGTGGAGCATGGAAGAAAACCCTTGACGATCCATCATTGCAGCCGGCTTAGGTCTACATTCCGTAACTAGGCGATTGCTTTGACAGCTTCAGTATAACGTGAAATTCGATTGGCAGCGTCCTGTTCCAGCCTGATAAATGAGACACGTTTATCGGCATGACCACCGCGCCGCTCGATGAATCCATACGACTCGAGTACAGCAAGCCGTCGCAGTACCGTCGTTCGTGGCTCACTCGAATGGGCGCATATAGCGCCGACGTTTACCGGGCTGGCCTGCCTTGAGAAAAGATAGAGCAAAATGCTCCAGGCCCCGCCATCGTTGGCGATTTCTGGAAGAAGCCTATCCCGCTCCGCGTGACGCCGCAGCTCTAGCTCCACTTCTGCCATAGCGGCACGCATATCAGATGAGCAAATCATCACACTTATGTGTCATAATCCGACATAGATTGAAAGGGCATGACGCTCGTGGAATCAGGCTGTCACTGGCATCCCGTGAGCACGCTCATCGCTCCTCGCGATGGGTTTGAGCCGTAATCACGCGCTGTTCGTTCAGACGGAAAACCAGATGAGTGAGGCAAACTATGGACTACATCAAGCTGGGCAACACCGGCCTCGACGTATCACCTCTGTGCCTCGGCTGCATGACCTACGGCATCCCGGATCGTGGCAATCACGCCTGGACACTTGATGAGGAAGCAAGTCGTCCGATCCTGCGCCAGGCGGTGGAAGCAGGCATCAACTTCTTCGATACGGCAAACGTCTATTCGGACGGGACGTCGGAGGAGATCGTCGGACGCGCGCTCAAGGATTTCACTCGCCGCGATGACGTCGTGATCGCGACCAAGGTTCATGGCCGCATGCGTCCTGGTCCGAACGGTGCAGGGCTTAGCCGCAAGGCGATCATGACCGAAATCGACGCCAGCCTTACTCGGCTCGGGACCGACTATGTGGACCTCTACCAAATCCACCGCTTCGATCATGAGGTTCCTATCGAAGAGACGCTGGAGGCACTGCACGACGTCGTTAAAGCAGGAAAAGCCCGTTACATCGGCGCATCGTCGATGTTCGCTTGGCAGTTTGCAACGATGCTCCATGTGGCAGAGGCGAACGGCTGGACGCGCTTCTCGACGATGCAGAACTACGTCAACCTGCTCTACCGCGAGGAAGAGCGCGAAATGCTGCCTTTGTGCGCTGCAGAGGGGATCGGCGTGATCCCGTGGAGTCCACTTGCGCGAGGGCGACTAACCCGTGATTGGGACGCAGCTACCGAACGGTCAAACACCGACGAATTTGGTCGGACGCTATACGCCGCGACTGTTGAGGCTGATCGCAAAGTGGTTGAGACGGTATCCGTCATTGCCGCCGAACGCGGCGTTCCCCGCGCGCAGGTTGCACTGGCCTGGGTGCTTGCCAAGCAGGAAGTCTCGGCGCCAATTATCGGGGCATCCAAGCCGACCCATCTGACTGACGCGCTAGCAGCCCTCGACCTGACCTTATCAGATGCAGAAATCGGGAGGCTGGAGGCACCTTACATACCCCATGCGGTGGTCGGCTTCTCGTGATTGCAGTGAAGACCCAAAGCAATGGCTTTGTGAAGCGTGGCCCCCGCCTCGTCGTATGATGAAGATCACGCCGATACGGCCTAATTATTAACCAATCTGAGTTAGTTCCGCTTCAAGCCATACCGAGCAACTCACCGGATGGCCAACGGGGCACTATGGCTATTGGCTCAATACACCTGCTCAGCCGCATCGCACGTGACGAGCGCGGCAATGTCATGATCCTTTCGGCTTTAGGTATGTCATTGCTACTGGCAATGGGTGGTGGTGCGCTGGATCTAAGTCGCATTTACCTGATCAAGACACGAATGCAGCAAGGCTGCGACGCTGGTGTGCTTGCCTATCGTAAGTCGATGCAAGGTACGAACGTCGTACCAACGACGTATCCTACGGCGCTGGCTTATTTCAACGCTAACTTTTCTCCGGGCCGATACGGATCGTTCAACACGCAGTTCCCACAGCCCAGCGTTGATGCGAATGTCGTCGTTCACGGCACCGCTTCAACTTCGGTGCCGATGGCGATCATGCAGATCTTCGGCGTCAGGCAGGTCAATCTCGTCAGCAAATGCGATGCGCAGCTACAGTTACCCAACACCGACGTCATGTTCGTACTTGATACGACCGGCTCGATGACGGACACAAATCCTGGCGACTCGGCTAACAAGATCACCGGACTGCGCAATGCCGTTCTCAATTTCTACAACACGCTTGAGCAAGCGAAGATCGCCGGTACGCAAGTCCGGTATGGCTTTGTGCCGTATTCCAATACAGTCAACGTCGGGTTGCTTTTGCGGCGCGAGTGGATGGTGGACAATTGGACCTACCAGTCTCGCCAGTTCGATCGTCAACAGCAAACCCAGACGGGTACGCAGGGAGCGACGACCACAAGCTATTCGGCTTGGTCTCCTTCGATCACGCCAACCACATCCACTAGCTATGGTGACCCTGAAAACTGCACGGCCCCCGCGAATACAGCTACCAGCACCAATACCTCCAGCTCTGCATGGGACCCGTCCGCCTCCGCGGTTCCACGCTCACGAACCAATTACAGAACCTATGGGGGCGACACCTATTCGGCTTCGGTTAACAGTGGTGGACAATGCGTCATCACGAAGAATAGCTATGCCAGCACACAGCAGCAACAGACCCAGACTGTCTCTAATAATCCAAACGCCGGCCAGCCAGTTTATACAACCTACAACTATTTCTGGTATCGCCCGGTTAGCTACAGCGTAGCCACATTCAAGGGTTCGGCCAGCACCGGACTCATGGCAGGCGCCTCCAATGTGTCGATGGCTAACGTCAACGCACCGTCTGGAACAGACACCGTCGGCAGCGACCAGAAAGTGTCTTGGACTGCATCGAACGCCTGCATCGAGGAACGGAAGACACTGCGGCCCTACGAAACCGGCACAGCCTGGGACATGGATGTCGACAGCAAACCTGATCCGTCCAACCCTGACACGCAGTGGCGCCCGTTCCTCCCAGCGCTCGTCTTCGCGCGTCAGGTCTCGAACTATAACACCAGCACGCCGACAGGCTGGAACGTCAACGCGGTCAATACGACTGCGGGCTATACCCTCCTTTCGAGTTACACGACTAGCCGCGCCGCCTGCCCTAGCGCGGCGCGCAAACTGCAGAGCAAGGAAGCGGGCCTCACCGCTAGTGTGGTGCAATCGTACTTGAACGCGTTGCTGACGCGCGGCGATACCTATCACGACATCGGCTTCCTCTGGGGACTTCGACTGATCTCCAAGGAAGGCATCTTCGGCAGCGAGAACACCGCCGCTCCGGATGGCAGCTCGATCGCCCGCAACATCATTTTTATGACCGACGGTGATACCGAGTCGCACATTCAGGACTATGATGCCTACGGCTTGTCGGCGCTCGACCGACGCCGCACCGATACCGGCTCTCTACCGAACGACAACGATCAGAATACGATCGTCGAGGACCGGCTGACCAAATATTGCGGCATCGCCAAAAACCAGAAGGGCATTACCGTCTGGGTGATCGCCTTCGGCACCACCCTCACCCCGCTGCTTAAGAATTGCGCATCGACGGGGCGGGCTTTCCAGGCCAACAACACCCAGCAGCTCAACGACACCTTTGCTGAAATCGCGGCGAAGATCGCACAACTGAGGCTGACCCGATGACGATGCCGCTTCTAAAGCGACTGGCTCGATCGACGCGCGGAGCAACCCTGGTCGAGTTCGCGATCGTCACGCCCCTACTGCTTCTGCTGCTCCTCGGTGGCCTTGAGACATGCCACACCATGTACGTTCGATCGGCGCTTGTCGGATCTCTGCAGAAGGCCGCGCGCGACCTCAGTCTTGAGGGCGCGAGTTCATCGGTAAGGGTTAATGCGATCACCGCGAGCGTCACGGACGCAGTCCACCAGATCATGCCAGCGGCCAACGTCAGCCTCGTCGCTAAGAGCTATCATGACTACAGCAACGCAGCAAATCCTGCCGAAGAATATAACGATGCGGATCATGACGGTCGATGCGACCACGGAGAGGCCTTTGTCGACAGCAATCGGAATGGCAACTGGGACGTCGACGGGTCAGTGACCGGAAGAGGCGGCGCGCGAGACGTTGTCTTGTTGGTTGCTACGGCGAGCTACAATCGCCTTGGTCTGACCGCCCTTCTTCCGTCAGCACCGCAGACGGTGCTGACGGCTAAAACACTCATCCGCAATCAGCCGAACGATCAGCAAGCCGATCCCCCTACAGGATACTGCTCATGACCGTATCTTCGATGCTCCTAAAGCACATCAGGCAGGATACGCGCGGCCTCGCGCTGATGGAATTCGCGCTGTGCCTGCCGCTGCTGATCATAGGATCGCTGTGGCTGCTCGAATTCGGCAACTATTGCATCGTTCGCCAGCAGATCAGCCAACTAGCGCTGCAAATTTCAGACAATGCGGCACGCATCGGCACGCAAAATTCGGTGCAAACAGAGATCGATGAAAAGCAGATCAACGACCTCTTCGTCGGTGCCGGGTTGCAGAGCGGCCCGCTTAACCTAGCACGCAATGGACGGGTGATCCTGACGAGCTTAGAAGTCGACGCCGACCAACCGCGCGGTCAGTACCTACATTGGCAGCGCTGCTATGGTATGCTCACCTATCCCTCGACCTATGGCAAACAGGGTGACGGAAAGGGCAATTTGACGGTCACGGGCATGGGACCTGCCAATGCCCGCATCGTAGCAGGATCGAGTGCTCCAGCTATGTTCGTCGAGATAGCCTACCAGTATCAGCCGATTATCTCTGCGCGGTTTGCGCCCCCACCTTTGATGCATGAGATTGCTGCAATGATGGTGCGCGACAATCGCGATACCTCTGATCCGGGCGTCAATCCCGTCAATGGAGTCACCGCTTCCACGTGCAACTAGCGATACATACGAGACGGCCAGTCAGGCGCCCTCCCCACCTTCAGTTGAGCCTCCGCCTCTCATGATTGCCGGCCGGGAACCGTCGGTCTGCCGTTCGTCACGCGCAAAAGATCGAGCCACTTGCCCTACCACTAAACGAATGTCCGATCGCGCCGGGCGCCAGCCGAAAGCGGACGAGCCGTTATCTACCACCGGCAGGCATTTGGCCCCCCGCCCCGAAGGACGAATACGTCCACTTCTCGCGATCGCCATCCCAAAGCGGACTGGCGACATTTCACCATCGACGGGCATTTGAGGCCCCTCCCCCGCCACCTGAACGAATGGCCGCTATGTCGTGATCACCGCCGAAAAGCGGACGGGCCGGTTTCCACCACGGCAGGCGCCCGAGCTCCCCTCCCTTGCACCGACAACAGCTTACCACGCTGGGTCAACCGGAAGCGGGCAGGCAGCTCCTCAATCGATCTCAGTGGAAAACGTAGACCTTGATAAGGGGCTGTGGCTCCTACGTTTAGGCGTACCTCACGTTTACCGATCCGGCGGCCCGAGTAGACGACCTAGAGGAAGGCCTTGCTACGGTGGCTACCCTCGAGCAGAATACACAGGCGATCGTTGGTAACGAGTTCGCGCGATCCGTTATACGAGGCGAGGGTACATGGATTTCGTGAAGCTCTGCTTAGCAGCGTCCGCTTTGCTTGGGCCGATGAACGAGCCTGCTCCTAAAGTCGGACAGCCTCTCGTCACAACCGAAGAAGCAGCACGACCCGACGCCACTATCGAGCCGCGGCGCAGCCTATTTCCAGGTCCGGCGATCCGGTTGCTTTCACCGACGCCGCAGGATCTCAGCCGGCCGCTGACGTCGCCGCTTCACTTCAAGGTCGCATTCGTACCGAGCAACAGCGCGACGATCGCCCCATCGGCGGTCGCCGTCCACCTTATGAAGCAGCCCTCGGTCGACTTGACCTCGCGCCTTGGAAAGTCGATCACCTCCGGTGGCATAGATCTGCCAGTCATGACACTGCCGGCCGGACGGTTTCCACTCCTGATCTCCGTCACCGACAGCAACGGCGACAGTCGCTTGGCGGTTTACACTCTGACCGTTGCGAAATGATCGAGTGCCCGTTCTGTATCGCTGAGATCGACGATGACGCTCTTGCGTGCCGGCATTGCACACGCGACCTGACGAACCAGGTTTACATCTTGCGCAAGGTAGCCGACCTCCAACGGGCCGTCGCTGATCTGACGTCGCGGCTCGCAGCGGCAGATAGTTTGGCGACGACCGCTCCGCCGAAGATCGAGCCGGAACGATCGGCGCCGAAAGGAACGGCGATCGCCGTTGATGTCGCTGATCTAGCCGGGTTGGCGCTGGGGCCGACGGCTCTCCTTATCGGCGCCCATTACCTCTTTGCTCTGCACCTCGGGCTGCACCCGGTTGCCTTACTGTTCGCCACGCTGCTTATACCTCTCCCCTTCGGCTTCCTCGCTATCGCCCGCACAAAGCGCGGCCTGATCTATTGGGGCGCCGCTTTTCTGATCGCTTCCTTTGTCTCTGTGATCGTCATGGGAGTGAGCACGTATTGGTCCGTGCGGCTTTCTGCGGAATTCGTACCGGGAATGGAGGCGTTCATGTCGCCGCTTCCGCAGACGAAGGCGGGGTGGCTGCAGGACTTCCATTACGCCCTCAGCGTCTTCTTCAGCTTTACGACGGGTATGCTGCTCGCGGTGCTGTATCTTCGCGCACGGCTGCCGGACCATCCGAAGAACGCCTTTTTGAAGAGCAACTTCGCATTCATCGGGCGATCGCTCGTGACTGTCCTGTCGCCCCCGACCATCGAGCGTCTGAGTAGGTATGCGACATCCGTGACGACCATCGCCACCACGGGGGGCGCCATCTACTTCGGCATCGGCAAGCTTTGACTCGCATCAGTCGGCTTCCCGTGAGACGACGGTGAACGCCGCCCAGTAGCTCGGATGGCGCCATTTCTCCGACCATCCGGGGACGGGGCTTCCGTCGCTTGTGCGACCGATGCGGACGGCACGCATGGCGAACTGGAGCGCTTCGGCGCGGCCTGTTCCACGGCTCTCCCTCTGCCGCATCGCCTCTACGGTGAGGGCCGCCGTCGAAGCGTCCGAGACCCGCCAGTGGCTTGCGAGGAGCGCATGTGCGCCCGCATAGATGAAGGCACGTGACAACGCGGAAAGGTTGTCGCCTCCGACATCGTTCTGAGGGGAGGCAGTGTTGCAGGCGGAGAGGATTAGCCAGTCGGCGGAGAACGTCATCCGCGCCGCCTCGGACGCGGTCAGAACGCCGTCGTTGTCCGCATCGTAGTCGACGCCGGACGCCGGCGGCGTGAACACGAGTGCAGGCTCGGTGAACCCGGCGCCCCGCCCTTCGCCGGCGAGCGATCCGTGAGTAGCGATGGCCAGGAAGCGCGCTTCGGCGACCGTCCGATCGGCCCGGAAGGCCCGTTCCGACGCCGCGTCCTGGACGTGTATGCTGTCCCCGGTAGCGCCTGCCGCGCGCCCGAGCGCCGTGAGTTCGACGAGGGTGCCTGGCAGAGGGCAGAGCGTCCGCAGGGCGTCGGCGTTCGCCTTCGAGGAACTCGCCGCCGGCGACGCGGCCGTCGTGGGGGCGGCCCGCCCGCATCCTTCTCCCTCGCCTAATAGGGTCGGATCGCCGTAGCCGACGAAGTTGACGCCCGCTCGCGCGCTGGCGCTTTTTCCGCTGCCGGTCAGTGCTGAAACCGATGGGATGTAGGTGAAGGCGAACCGGTCCGCGAGCCACGAGACGCCTTCCAACGCGGAAGCGGCCGTCCGATCGCCCCCCGGCGGCGGCTCGCTCGTCGAAATGAGCGCCAGCGGTAGATCGGCCAACTCCCGCGTCGCAGCCACGTACAGCCTGTTCACTCCCTGCAGGGCGTCCTCCACCGGAGCGATCAGGGTGCGGTAGAGGCCGTATGAGGCGTCGAGATCGTAGACCGACGCATCGTCCGCGCCCAGGGCGACGCCTGAGCAGTTGAACGCGTCCACGTTGCATCGGAGCTTTCGGACGCGGGCCGTCAGGGCTCCTCTCTGTCCGAGTGCCCTGTAGCTCGCCACTCGGGTCTGCGAGAGGACGAACACGTAGACGTCCTGAAGTAGCGGCACGAGAACGATCACCGCCTCTCCGGGTCGGAGGGCCGCACGAGTCTGCGCGAGAGGCCTTGGGGTTGGGCTGGCGAGCTGCAGATAGTCGGGAAAGGCCTTCGACATGCTTGCGTCGATCGAGGCGATCTGCTCGGCGACCTGCGTCCGTCTCGCCATGTCGACTTGCCCTGCGAGGACGTTTTCGCTGGAGATGGCAGCGAGCTCTCTCTCGTCGATGCTGCGAGCTTCCTGCTCGAGGTCCTGCTTGCGGCGTACCATCGCGGCGAGCGCGGGAGTCTTGGCCGCCTCTCTCGCCGCAGCCAAAGCGAGAGCGCGGGCCGATGTGGAGTTCACAAGATCCTGCATCACCTGGAACGACTCGTCGGTCAGAATCGCCTCGCCGCTTCCACGTCTGGTCGAAACGTCGAGAAACGTCGCGAACGCGAATGCCGTGGGATCGTCGTCCGTCGTCGTGGAGGCGGTGACCCCCGGCGATCCTCCGGGAGCAGACGCGCGTCGGACCTGCCCACGCGCCAGTGCAACCGCCTCACGCGAGATCCGGAGCACTTCCTCGCCCTTGGGGTCGTGGGTCGCGAGTGAGGTGGCGAGCGACGTCAACGCCGGAATGCGTAGCGGGCTGTCGGGACCGAGGGCGGCCTGATCGATGGCGATCGCCCTGCGCAGATAGCCCTCGGCCTCTTCGTTCCGATGCAGGCCGATGAGCGAGATGCCGAGATTGTTGTAGGAGGCGGCGATGAGGGGATGGCGTGTTCCCAACGCCTTTTCGCGGATCGAAACCGCTCGTGAAGCGGCGTCCGCAGCCTCCCCCCACCTGGCCCGCTCGATATAGATGCCGCTCAGCGTGTTGTAGCTGTTCCCGACGCGGGCGTCCGCGTCACCGAGCAGGCGTTTGAACATCGTCAGCGCCTCTCCCGCGCACTGCTCCGCCTCGTCCAGCTCGCCCCGCCGCTTCAGCAGCTGCGCGAGGCTGTCGAGGGCGGTGGCCTCGACGATGCCGTTGGAGTTCGACGACCGTTGGGCCGCCACCAGCTGCCGGTAGAGGCGCTCGGCCTCGGGCGTCTTCCCCTGCCGAGATACCGTCCGGGCAAGATTGCCGAGCGAGATCAGAGTGTCGGGGTGCGTTGGGCCTAGACGCGCGGTGCGGACGCGCAGCGCGGCGAGATGGAGCTGGTAGGCGGTCTGAAGGTCGCCTAGGTCGTCCAGGACGAGACCGAGATTGTCCGCCGTCGTTGCGGTCGCCGGGTCGTAGTCTCCTAGAATCTCCTTCCTGGTCCTGAAGGCGGCGAACAGAAACGCCTTGGCTTCCTCGGGTCTGCCGAGGTTCTGGTAGACCATGCCCGTGGCGTTATCGATCACAGAAAGCTCGTATCTACCCTTCGGAGCCACCTTGCGTCGGATTTCGCGGGCGTTGTCCAGCCAATCGAGCGCCTCTTCGTTGCGGCCGAGCTCGACGAGGGCAGCCGCGGCGTTGACGTAGGCCGTGGCGGTGGGCTCACTCTCTTCCCCGAAGAAACGACGGCTGAGCTCCAGAGCCCGCTGGGAGGTCGATGCGGCCTCTTGCGGCTTGCCCGCGCGATAGAGTACCGCAGCGAGATCGTTCAGCGTGGCAGCGAGATAGCGGTCTGTGGGGACGGTCTTCTCGCGAATGGCGGCGATGCTTCGAAAGCCGGCCTCGGCTTCGGCTAGCCGCCCCGCCCTGAACGCCGCAGTCGCGGCGTTCATCGCCGCGGCGAGTTCGGGCTTATCCTCGCCTAAGGTCTCGAGAGGCCGACGGGCGGGACGCTCGGGCTTCGGCCCGGCCTCGGGCGACAGGGCCCGAATGTCTTGCAGCAGTTCGCTGAAGGTCGCCGACGCGAAGCCGTCAGTGTCGGGGTGGTGGGCGACGAAGTCGGTCTTCGCCCGCGCGATACGATTCAGCAGCTCGGCTATCGCGGCAGGGCCGCCCCCAGCCGGCAGGTCCTTCAACTGTGCCGCGGCCGCGCGACAAGCGGCAAGGACGTCCTCTCCAACGTTATAGGCGCGCCCCTCCGCCGTGATGGTGCTCCAGTAGGTGGAGCTTGCCTTGATGAGACCGTCGGCGAGCCGGCGGGCGAACGCGTCCTCAAGCCGACTGCGCAGGGGTGACAACTCCGGCGGGAGGCCGGCCGCGTCGAACGTCTCCTTCAACTCCCGCTCGGCGCGGATCTTTGCCGTCTCGTCCGCCTCGGACCGCTGCTTATGCTGGATCGCCGCGACCGGGTGGGGCGGCAGTAGGCCGCAGAGACCTATGGCGGCAGGTAGCATCGCTAGAACGGTCTTGGCAGGGAACATCTGCGCTCCGGCGTTCTCGGTGGATTTCGCCTCTTCCAGCCGGCCGCCGGTCGGAATATGCTAGATTGATGATGGGGCAAGTCGGCGCGTCTGCCAAGCCGGATGCGAACTGCTCAAGTCGCCGTGGGCCGTGTCCGTGGCGGGCTGGAAGGGAGCCACGATGGGTAGGCTGATCGCCATGCTGCTGTTCACGTGGACGTCGTGGTGGATCCTGCCGGCCGAGGCGCAGGAGACGCGATACGACTTGGTCTGCGTCGGAACGAAGGCAGCCGCGAAGCTGACCGACGACAAGGATGTCGTTCCGACCAGTCGACCTGCGCCATTTCGCGCCGAACTCAAAATTGATCTGGATGGCGGCACGATTTCGACGCTTGAGGATCCTACGCCGATCCACGTCTCGATCGAGGCCAGCCAGCCCCCAGAGCTATACCTCTTCAAGCAGGAGCGATACCTGCTGGGGGACGGGGAGGTGAACGCCGCGATCGAGTTTATCGAATTTCAGCCCGAGGTTCTTAGCATCCACTGGTCCAGCCGCGCCCTTGGCTCCAAGACCTTCATGACCGACAACACTTGGATCACGGAAGCGACTTGCAAGAAGCGCTGAAATTCGCAACGGCTTCGTATCACGTGGATAGGGACTGAGGGGAACATCTCTCGCGTCGCCAGTGTATGCGCGAGGCGGAAGAAATTGAGACGAGGGACGATTGGCGTCGCCCGGTGCTTGGATTGATGACCTGCTTGATGAAGAAGAACCTTCGGTAGCCGTCCGACGACCTTCCGCATCGGAACGGAACAGCCCCGCGTTTTACACCCAGTTCCTGCGGGCCGCTTTTCATGCCATTATCTGTCTCTGCCCGTTGAGGCCTGGACGATCTAGGCGGGGCGTCCGGCGTCGAAGATGGACCCATTTTTGATCATGCCCGCTATGGGAGGGGCGGACGAACGGAGGTGGTCTCGATATACCAGCAGGACGAACCGACGTCTGTGGTTAGGCTTCTGTAAAGCGCCCATTGCGGCCTCACGCCGTCTGAGATGCGCCATGCTGCGCCGAAATGGCTTCCGGTGGCGCTTTCGCGGATCGGCGTCCCAAAAAACCGGTAAGTCGCCAGCTCGAGGCTGGCACAGGCCGCACGGCCATCGGAAAACCAGGTCAGCTCTGCAATCTTGTTTGCCGAAAATGACAGTTGGGCGTAGCGGTAGCGCAAGCCAAATTGCTTGTAGCCGGAGATACGGGCAAGCCCGTCCCGGACGATCAGCTTATATCCAAGTCTCCGGACAGCATTCGCGGAGAGTCCGAGCCGAAGAGCACCCGAAGGACGATGTGGGCCCGCCGCGTAGGCAGCGACTGGCACATCAGCTGCCACCATATTGCTGTGCTCTGAACGAGTGCATGAGGCATCTTCCACGGTTGCGCCGGTGTGGTGCGACTTCGGTCGGCTTACTTCAGACGAACGAGATGAGCATCCGGTCCCAGTATGCTAGGACATCGTCGTCGCTAAGTCGTGGTTGCTGTCCATGAGAGGCTTCCGAATTCGCTAGTGCCGTTTCCGCGATCGACCTTTGTATGAGGTTTACGGGTGCCGCTTGAGGCCACACGTCTTTTGAGACGCCAAGCGTCAGCGGAGTGGATGGCGTGCCTCGGTTGGTAATCTGCATCATGCGAAACCCAAAAAATTCACAGGTCGTAACTTAGTGAAGGACGAAGCTAGAACAAGCGGCAGGCCGAATGTGCGCTATCTTTCCCACTATAGTAACGAATGTTACTTTACGCGGGTAGGTCACGAGAGCGGTTGTTCTGCTCGCCACCACTCCGGCATTCTAGCCCGACCCTGCCGTGTGACCGGACGTCTGCTTTGTCGCGATCGATGCCGGAAAGCGGACCGGCGGCTTCCATCATCCGAAGACGTCTGAGGCCCCTGCCCCGCCGCCTGAGCAGACGGCCGCTATCTTGTCATCACCGCCGAAAAGCGGACAGGCCGGTTTCCACCAACCAGAGGCGTTCGAGGTCCCTGCCCCGCTCCCTGAACGAGTGGCCGCTTACCGGCGATCGCCTCCCGAGAGCGGACAGGAGGCTTTCCACCATTTGCAACGCCCGAGGATGATTGCCGCGGCGGTGGCTTTCAGCCCGACGACGCGCACCGATCGAAGGGAGTAGCCGGCTCACCTTTTAATCTGATGGCTTGCTCTCAGACCCGTGGCACCCCACGATGTCGCCGTATGAGGGAAAAGACAGGCATTGAAGTTCTGGGAAGGCGGCTCTTCGCCACGCCTCACCTCGTGTACAAGGTACTGCAGAGGCTACCGCGCAACGTCGAAGAGCGCATGCGGGAGTTGCGCGTAAGTCAGCCTGACCTAGAGCCTGACGTATTGCAAGCGCTTCTGATTGAGGAGTTCGCAATCGAGCCTCTCGTCATCTGCCCCGTTAGCGCTATACGTGTTGAGCTGATCCGACGCGATTTCTGGAACGAATACAATTCCCTCATGTCAGCTCACCTCCATGAAGCTGAAGTTCCGTACCAGGGAAGCAAATTTTACTGGCGCAACAAGATGGTAGAGCCAGACACCTTCGGCTACCATGGTAAGATCGGCCCGTCTGTTGTTCGCATACGCCAGTACATCGATGTTGAAGATTACGACGGTTTCAAGCGGGGCATAGAAAAGGCTCTGGGTGAGGTTCGTAGCACGCTCGCGCAATCTAGGATCATCCACGAGGAGCAGGCTGAGGAAGCGAGAGCCATCATCGAATGCACCGTGGCCAATGATATGTAATTGACGTATATCCATTTGACGTCTAACTAACGTCGTCATGGATGATGCCACCTTCCTCGCGAGCTACGACCCCACCGCATTCCCGCCCCTGGCGGTTGCGGTCGACATCGTGCCGCTCACTTTCGCCAACGGCGCGCTTCACGTTCTGCTCAACAAGCGCGCCGAACAGCCCGCGCGCGGGCGGCTCGCCCTCCCCGGAACCTTTGTCCGTGCAGATGAGGAGCTGGGTGCAGCGGCTCAGCGTGCGTTGCGCGACAAGGCGGGTCTCGACGCGCCAGTGCGGCAGTTCCATGCCTTTGGCGCGGTCGACCGTGATCCGCGCATGCGCATCGTCAGCATCGGCTACATGGCCGTGGTTAATGCTGAGGCCATGGCGGCAGCCTGCGACTCGCTTGGCGGATGCGAGCTACTCGCCATCACCGGTGGCAGCGTGCGCACCGCGGCCGGGCGCCGCGCCACCTTGCCCTTCGACCATGATGCCATCATCGCCCGCGCGCTGTCGGATCTCCGCCGCGACCTCGACCGCGATGACTGGGCCTTTGGCCTGCTCGCGGCCACCTTCTCACTGCGCGAATTGCAGGCGCTCCACGAGGCTATTCGTGGCCAGACGCTGAACAAGCCGGCGTTTCGCAAACGCCTCATCGAAAGCGGCCGCCTCGAAGCCACCGGAGAGATGGAGACCGGCAAGGGCTTTCGGCCGGCCGAACTGTATCGCGCAAGGAGAAGCGATCATGCCACAGACTAAACCGATGCGCGGCCAGACAGCCAAAGCGCGTACCAGCGTGTCTCACCCTCTGCAGATTGCGATCGTTGCCGCAGGTCCGGGGCTTGGCAGCGTTGGCATCACCTTCTGCCCCGGCAAACAGCAGCCGCATAGCGCCACGGGCGCTTGGGCACGCGACCTTGCTCTTGATGTTGCGGCTATCGTTGACTGGGGCGCCGCAAGTGTCATCACGCTGGTGGAGGACCACGAGCTAGCCGCCCTCGGCGTTACGGGGTTGGGGACAGCAGTGCAGGCCGCCGCGATGGAGTGGCACCACCTTCCCATCCGCGATGTGTCCTTGCCCTCACCTGCATTTGAAACGGCGTGGGCTGCTATTGGACCAGGCATTCGCGACCAGCTGAGAGCTGGCTTCAACGTGCTGGTGCACTGCAAGGGCGGTCTCGGCCGCGCAGGCACAATTGCCTCGCGCCTGCTTGTAGATCTTGGCTGGTCACCCGCCGCGGCTTTGTCCGCCGTTCGTGGGGTACGCCCCGGTGCGGTCGAGACCAAGGCACAGGAAGCCTATGTGCTGGCGCTAACGCCGCTACCGCAAGCGCAGCCAGATCGCTCGGCGGCCAGCATTCGCGACCGCAGCCTTGGCGCGATGCTGGGACTGGCAGTGGGCGATGCAGTTGGGACAACACTGGAGTTTGCCCGGCGCGATAGCGGCGTGGTGGTGTCTGATATGGTCGGCGGCGGCCCCTTCAAGCTTCGCGCAGGCGAATGGACCGATGACACGGCAATGGCGCTCGCGGTTGCCGACAGCCTCGGTGAAGCGCCCGACCTCGATGCCCGTGATCTGATGAGCCGCTTCGTCAGCTGGTGGCGCGAGGGCGAATATAGCTGCACCGGTCGCTGTTTCGATATCGGGGTCACCACGCGGCAGGCGCTGGCGCGCTTCGAGCGGGATCTCGACCCTTATGCCGGCAGCGATGATCCGATGAGCGCTGGCAATGGCTCGCTGATGCGCCTTGCTCCTATCGCCGTGCGCCACTGGCGCGACCGCACGAAGCTCGCCGACGTTGCCGCGCGGCAAAGCCGCACCACCCATGCCGCGCCGGAAGCCATCGCTGGCTGCGTTGCCTATGCCGAACTGCTGGCTGACGCCCTCTCAGGCATGGCACGTCACGATGTACTGACTGCGCAGCGGAGCAGCGATGCGCCCGCCATTGCGGCTATCGTAGCGGGTAGTTGGCGAGGCAAGTCGCGCCGCGACATACGCTCTTCAGGTTATGTCGCGCATTCGCTGGAAGCGGCTTTGTGGTGTGTTGCTCGCACCTCCAGCTTTGCCGATGCGGTGCTGCTTGCCGCCAACCTTGGCGATGATGCCGACACGACCGCCGCCATCACCGGGCAGCTTGCTGGCGCCCTCTACGGCGCCAGCGCCATCCCGGACCATTGGCTGGAGCGTCTCGCTTGGCGCAGGCGACTTAGCGATGCTGCGGACCGGCTTACTGATGCGAGCGAAGCAGAATGAGCAAGGCCTCACCGGCCATGCCGGCAACGCTGACGTCGAGTGCCGGATCATCGGACAGTAACGTGCGCTGGACCGTGTTGTTCGGCTGTCCGGCACCTCAGCGACTGCCAAGCCTGATCGAGCAGGCGGTCGCCTGGCGTGAGCAGGCCATGCAGCATGGCGATGTTTCGCTGGCCGTCGTGCACGACCTCAAGCTTGCTGCCGAGCATGCGCTGGCACGGCGCGGCGTTGGCCAGAAGGATGGCGCTACTGCGAATAGCGATGCCATTAGCTTGGCACCGGCACTGATCGACGATGCTGACGTTTCTATTGCGACAGCAACGCCAGATACAGCAGCATCGTCGAGAAAGGCGGCGCCCTCCTCTCGCAATCGCACCACCGCCCGCACGGCCGCCGCACTACCCCCCGCCGCAAGTCAGCTGCTGCCTGGAAGCCAGCTCATCAAGGCGCACGGCGGCCGCAACCACATCGTCGCCGTCGAAGAAGGCGGCTTCCGCTACGAAGGGGCCGTGTTTAGCTCGCTGTCGGCGATCGCCAAGCATATCACCGGCACGCATTGGAACGGCCTGCTCTTCTTTGGTCTGAGGAAGCGCCGCAGCTATCCGCCAAAGCCTCGTCGTCATGACTGAGCCGACAATCCGCTGTGCGGTCTATACCCGCAAGTCGAGCGAGGAAGGCCTGGAACAGTCCTTCAACTCGCTGCATGCGCAGCGTGAGGCGTGTGAGGCCTATATAGCCAGCCAGAAGCATGAAGGCTGGCAGCTCATTCTCACCGCTTATGATGATGGTGGCTTTTCTGGCGGCAGCATGGAACGGCCGGGCCTGAAGGCGCTGCTTGCCGATGTTGAAGCAGGGCTTATCGACACCGTCGTCGTCTACAAGGTTGACCGGCTGACCCGCGCCTTGTCGGACTTTGCCCGCATGGTCGACCGCTTCGATGCACGCAAAGTCTCGTTTGTCAGCGTGACACAGGCGTTCAACACCACCACGAGCATGGGGCGGCTGACCCTCAACGTGCTACTGAGCTTCGCCCAGTTCGAACGCGAGGTGACCGGCGAGCGCATCCGCGACAAGATTGCCGCTTCAAAGGCCAAAGGCATGTGGATGGGTGGCGCCGTGCCGCTCGGCTATGACGTCGTCGACCGCCTGCTCGTCATCAACGCTCCCGAAGCCGAGCAAGTGCGCGACCTCTTTCGGCTGTACCTCAAACATCGCAACGTCGATGCGCTTGTCGCCGCTGCCGACATGGCGGGCATCCGTTCGAAGTCGCGTACCTTCGCCAGTGGCCGAACGTCAGGCGGCGGCAAGCTCGGTCGTGGCTCACTCTACAGCATCCTTGCCAATCCGATCTACGCCGGTGAGATCGGCCACAAGGGCAAGCGTTTCCCCGGACAGCATGAGCGCATCGTTCCAGCTGACCTCTATGACCCCGTGCAGCAGCTCCTTGCGACGAACCGCCGTAAGGCGCTTGGGTCAACATCGACAGGGTCGGGCCTAATCCTGTCAGGGCTCGTCCACGATGCAGCTGGCAACAGGATGACCGCGACGCATACCGGCAAGGCCAACCGTCGCTATTGCTACTATGCCTCCGCCATGACTCGGGTGCCGTCGGGCGACCTCGACAGCCTGGTTCTCGGTGAGCTGCGAGAGACGCTAACCTCCCCTGCCCGCCTTGCCACCGCACTACCAAGCCTCGACTTCGTGTCCCCCGCAGTAATCGCCAAAGCAGCCGCGCTGGCCACGCCCCTCGCCGGCAACGATATCGAGGCAAAGCATAAGCCAATTCGGGACATGGTCGAGCGGATCGATGTCACCGAAACCGGCGTCACCACCACCTTTCGCCTAGAGCCGCTTGGCCTCGTCGGAAAGACCGGCTGCATCGTCACGCCAGCCACCCTTGGCCGGGCTAAAGCTCGGCTGAGCCTGGTTGTGCCAGGGCACAGCAACCCGAAGCCGGATAGCAGCCTCATCGCAGTTATCGCCCAGGCGCGCGGCTGGCTGGGCGAGCTGACCAGCGGCCGGCAGACTTCCATTCATGGGGTGGCAAAGGCTTCTGGAGTAACACCTGCTTACATCAGGCAGCATATCGGCGCAGGCTTCCTAGCGCCTGATCTCGTCACCCGCATCGTTGAAGGCCGTCAGCCAACGTGGCTGACCCTCACCCGCCTGACCGACATGCTCCCGCTGCCGGCGGACTGGTCGGCACAGCGCGCGCTCTTCGCCGCACAAAACTGACGCTTTTACGTCGTTTTCGCTTGCGTCTTTTCAGACGTCAGACGATCACCGTGCCGCTCCCGAGATACGCGGGAGCGGGGCGTGGAAACCTCTCCAAACAGAACTCGGTCGACAGTTTCACTGTTGCCGGGTGGCATGCGCGCATGTCCAGCCGGCTTGCCGGTAAAGGCGCATGCGCCTGACTGTTTGGCAGGTTTCCAACATCCGGCTCCGGCCGTCGCCCCGAGAGGAACATAGGGGCGACCATCGGCGAAGCTGCGCGAGGCGCCTTGCAACAGGGGAGTGCCTCGTGAAAGCTAAAACAAAAATAATCACAACTTTGCTGCCGTTGGCCATCAGCGCTTGCATGCCGGCCATGTCAGTCAATGGCATGCAAAAGCGAGCGCCCGTCCTGGTCGCTGACAGTCCGCGCGGTAGTGATGCCATCATCACCTGCGTGACTGCGGCCTGGCTGAAGCTCGGTGGTCCGACGCCAAAGTCGGTGCCGCGGGAAACCGGCGCCATGCTGGTCGTGGGCGACAATTGCCCGCTCCTTATGGTGGAAACAACGCCGATCCCGACCGGCACCCACCTCGTCATGCATCAGTTCAAAACGGCATGGTCCGATAACGATCGTCACCGGGTCGAGGAGGTGCGCGCATGTCTGTGAGCGAGCACCAGGGTGGCCGCCGGTTGCAGCGCCGCCAGCGCTACTTCGATCCGATGCGTGTCACCGCCATCTACGAAAACCCGGCCACCGGCTGGCGCGAAGCCGTGCCGACACTTGCCTGGGTATGGTTGCTGCTGTTTGGCGGCTTCTACCTGGCCCTTCGCGGCCTTTGGCGCCCAGCCCTCTTCATGCTCGTTGTGATCACCATCACCTCCATGATCTTTGCACCGCTTCTGGTCATCGTCATGCCTGCCTTCTGGATCCTGGCCGCGACGCAAGCCCAAAAGGTGTTCCACGAACATTACATGCGCGCCGGATGGTACGAGATCGACCCGTGGCAACAGGATGATGAGGCGTAAACGGTGAGGTCGCCAGCATCGCCCCTCGTGGAAGCTTGCGGGCGATCCCCACCAGGACAACAAAAATGAGATTATGCCCTCTGTAGCCGGCGCCGGTTGTGCCTCACCCAGCCGAGCGCCAGATCGTGACGCGAATTGTTGAACAAGGTGAGGGCTTCCTCGACCCGCGCTAGTCGGCAGCTGACCTCGTCACGGGCCGACTCGAGGTCAGCGTGTGGGTCTGACCTCCCTTCCAGCGACGGTCGCACTCGCAGCATGATGATATGCTCGTCGAGCACAGCCTGCAGGACGCGCCTGTACGGCTTGGTACCGGGACCAACGCGCCATAGCGTTGGGTCGCCGGTATAGGTTGCCGTCACGACGAACTCTGGGCGGCCCGCCTCCCCAATGATGCTTGTCACGTCGCTCCAGGCGCAGGTGATGACCAGCGGCCGCGTGACCAGCCGCTCGGCAAGCAAATTGGCAAACTCCCGGACCGTGATGCTGGCCGTAGTACCCGCCTCCTTCCTGAGATCCCGCACCAGCTGCCTCGCGCAGTCAGCTTTATGGCGGGTAAGCCATGGAGAGAGAGGACGGTCGAGGATCAGCGAGCCGACCAGCTGACCAGGCGTAGCCGGCTCGCATGCCGGTGGCAGAGGTCGGAAAAACGCCAGCCCTCTATCAGAGCTCGAAGCAGTACCGTCGTCGACTCGCAGAACGCCTTGCCTCGCCGCCTCGCCGGTTCCACTAGCAACGTCTTCTGTGGGCCAGTCCGAATAGGTCCGAAAAAGCAGTTCCTGTGGCAGCGAGGTAAACCCCTCGCGCGCAAGTTCGCGGTTGATGCGATCGAGATGACGTTGCTGGTTATGAAACCAGCGTCTGCGCTGCTCCTGCTGAGGCACCTCTTGGAGCACAGCAAGCAGAACATCACGCTTGTGGATACGCTTGTTTACAGATCCAAGTCTTTGCTTTAAGTAGACCAGGTCATGGCAGCCTCTGCACGCCCATTTTTCCGCTACGTAGAAGAGCTTCTGCGTTGGCGCCTGACATCCAGGGCAGGCAAAGCTTGGACGAACGACGTTCGGATTTCTTCGACTGCCGGTAATATCGACATTCAGGACGTCATCTTTGGCAGCTATGTTGGCGCTGCCAGCCATATGATAAGCATACCTGGCGCTTGTCTGCTCGAAGGCAACCACTTGCCCGCGCCCCACCAAGACGCCGCGCTCGTCATGCCATTCGCACCTACCATTGCCGGCACTCCAGCTTCGCAGCGCCTGCAATATGTCGAGTGCCGGGAAGGCCTCGCAATGAGGCTTGCCGCGCCTGGTGCTCCGCTGACCCAAAACCTCGTTCCCGCAGGCCGCGCTTTGACGCCCCCTTTTTTTAGTACTCCGATAACTTCGTGACCACCAATCTAAATCCTATGCGACCGACGCTTGCCGTGCCCTTGCAGTCGCCGCACGTAACCCGCTTTAGAAACGGTGATTTGCGCCCTCGGAGACGCGATCGGATCGCACAGGGGGCATAGGTGCGGATGAGGGCGTCTATAGACGCCCTGGAGCAGGCATAACGCCCTCAGAAAATTGCGAAAATTTCAGAGTAGTTCAGACACCGGTGGACGGTGTGGCGGAGCGGGAGGGATTCGAACCCTCGATACGCTTTTGACGTATACTCACTTTCCAGGCGAGCGCCTTCGACCACTCGGCCACCGCTCCGCATGTCCTGGAACAGCGCGCCTAGCCGCTCCTGGGCCGGCTCGCAAGTGATTGCGTGATCCGTCGCCTTGCGCCAATCTTGCGGCCATGATCAGCCTGCTCCTCGCCGCCGCGCCGCTGCAAGCCGCTGCCGCCACGCCCGCCGATCCGATCGACGCGGACTGGCAGGCGGTCCCCGATGACGAGCTGCTGGTGATGACGCTCGCCTCGGGCAAGCAGGTCGTCATCCGCCTCGCCCCCGCCTTCGCGCCGGCCCATGTCGCCAACATCCGTGCGCTGGCGCGGGCGCGCTGGTGGGACGATGCGAGTGTCTATCGCGTGCAGGAGAATTGGGTCGCGCAATGGGGCGATGCGACCGAGAAAAAGCCGCTGCCCGCCGGGATCACCGATCACCCCGCCGCCGAATTCGAGATCGCCGGCTTCCAGCCCGCCGTACGCCTCGCCAAGGCGGACAGCTATTCGAGCGCGAGCGGGATCACCGCCGATGGCTGGCCGGTCGCGACCAACGGGCGGCAGGCGTGGCTGACGCATTGCTATGGCATGGTCGGCGTCGCGCGCGATGCCCTGCCCAGCACCGGCTCGGGCGCCGAGCTGTTCACGCCGATCGGCCAATCGGCGCGGCGGCTCGATCGCAATTACACCGTCGTCGGGCGGATCGTCGACGGCATGGGCTATCTGTCGGCCCTGCCGCGCAGCGACGCACCGATGGGTGTCTATGCCGATCCGGCCGAGCGCACCGGCATCGTGTCGGTGCGGCTCGCCAGCGATATGCCGGCCGCCGGCCGACCGCATTTCCAATATCGCCGCGCCGACAATCCGCGCTTCGCCGCCGCCGTCGCCAAGCGCGAACATCCCGATGCGCCGACGGTCGGCCTGGGCGGGGCGGCGGTGTGCGAGGTGCTGCCGGCGGTCCGTCGCGCGCGCTGAGGCCAGCCGCTTCCGTATGCCTTCGGATAGGCCGTGCCCCTCGTCCGGCACTGCGGGCCCACGGCATGGTCAATCGCGCGAGGCCGGAAATCTCACCGACGAGACCATCGCAAGCACGGCGCGTCCTATAAGGGAGAGATCGTCTCCACCGTCAGCGATGTGCCCGAGACCGGGGCGCCATCGTGTCGACCCATCCGATCGGCCGTAAGCATCATCTCGAACCATGGCCGATCCCGTCACGATGCTTCTCTGCGCCCACGGCCGATCGCAACGCAGCCGGTTCCACAAGCGACCGATCCGATCCCGTCGTGGAAGGTCGGGCCGTCGCCCCCGCGCCATCTGTAGCAGCGACGATGCGGCGCACCCACCCCGAAGTTTGGCGGCGATAGCGCGCCCCGCTGATCTTCCACCAAGACGGACCTTCCTGCGATGAACCTCGCCCTGCTCGGCTTCCTGATGGTCGCCACCTTCATGACGCTCATCATGACCAAGCGGATGACGCCGCTCGTCGCGCTGATCGTCGTGCCGACCGTCTTCGCGCTGATCGCCGGCTTCGCCAGCGGCGTCGGCGCGATGATGATCGACGGCATCACCGCGCTCGCGCCGACCGGCGTCATGCTGCTGTTCGCCATCCTGTTCTTCTCGACGATGACCGATACCGGGCTGTTCGATCCGCTGGTCAACCGGCTGCTCCGCCTCGTCCATGGCGATCCGCTCAGGATCCTGGTCGGATCGGTGCTGCTCTGCGCGCTCGTCAGCCTCGATGGCGACGGCTCGACCGCCTATATCATCACCATCGCCGCCATGCTGCCGCTCTACCGCCGCTATGGCATGAACCGTCTGTACCTGTGCTGCCTGCTGATGACGACCAGCGGCATCATGAACCTGACGCCCTGGGGCGGCCCGACCGCGCGCGCGGCGAGCGCGCTCAAGCTCGACCCGGCGGCGCTGTTCCTGCCGCTGATCCCCGGCATGATCGCCGGCCTCGCCGCGCTGGTCGCGCTCGCGCTGATATTGGGGCGGCGCGAGCGCGCGCGGATCGGGATCGTCCGCCAGCCCCAATCGGGCGACGCGCCGGCGATGGCGGTGTCGCAATGGCCGGAGGCGCGCCGGCCCAGGCTCCGGTGGTTCAATGCCGCGCTGACGATCGCGCTGCTCGCCGGGCTGGTGCTCGGCCTGTTGCCGCTGTCGGTGCTGATGATGCTCGCCTTCGCGGTGGCGATGCTGGTCAATTATCCCCAGGTCGCCGAGCAGAAGGCGCGGATCACCGCCCATGCCGGCAATGCCCTGTCGGTGGTGTCGCTGATCTTCGCGGCGGGTATCTTCACCGGCATCCTGTCGGGGACCGGGATGGTCGCGGCGATGAGCAAGACAGTGGTCGGGCTGATCCCGTCGGCGCTCGGCCCCTATATGGCGCCGATCACCGCGGCGCTCAGCCTGCCCTTCACCTTCTTCATCTCGAACGACGCTTTCTATTTCGGCATGCTGCCGATCCTCGCCGAGGCGGGGGCGCATTACGGCGTCGCGCCGATGGCGATCGCCCGCGCGGCGCTGATGGGCCAGCCGGTGCACATGCTCAGCCCGCTCGTCCCCTCGACCTATCTGCTCGTCAGCCTTGCCGGCGTCGAGCTCGCCGATCACCAGCGCTTCACCCTGGTGCCCGCGGCCCTGGTGTGCGTGGTGATGACGCTGGTCGGCATGGCGGTGCTGGCCTTTCCGCTCGCCGGCTGATCGATGAGCCGCGCCCGTCACCCGATCCCGGTGCGGAAGGCATACCGGCCCGACGGCACCTCGATCCCCGGCCGGCCGTCGCGGTCGACCACCGGCGCGAAGCGCGACGGAGCCGCTCCCGCCTCGTGCACGTCCGGCAGGAACAGGGCGGCGGTGGCACCCGGCGGGACCAGCAGGTCGAGGCTCAGCCCCGCACTGCCCTGCCGGCGCCAGCGCGTCTCGATCCGGCCGAGCCGCGAGTCGTAGCGCGCGCCCGCGCGCTCCATCCGCGGGTCGAGCACCGGTCGCACCACGAAGCGGCGGAAGCCGGGTGCGGTCGGCGCGATGCCGGCGACGCGCCGGAACAGGAAGCCGACCACCGCGCCGAGCGCATAATGGTTGAACGAGTTCATCGACCGGTCGCCGGCATCGCTGTTCCAGCGTTCCCAGGTCGTCGTCGCGCCCTTGGCGATCATATAGCCCCAAGACGGAAAGTCGGTGCGCAGCAAGAGGTCGTAGACCAGCGCATCCTCGCCCGCATCGGCGAGCACGTCGAGGCTGTACGGCGTGCCGAGGAAGCCTGTCGACAGCAAGGTCCCGCGGCGCCGGATATCAGCGACCAGCCGCGCAACCGCCGGCCGGCGCTGCGCCGCGTCGAGCAGGTCGAAGCGCAGCGCGAGGATATAGCCGGTCTGCGATCCGTTGCCGATGCTGCCGTCGCCGCGCACGAAGGCGGTGCGGAACGCGCGCGTCAGATCGGCCGCCAGCGCGGCGTAACGCGCCGCCTCGCCCGTGCGGCCGCTTGCCCGCGCCATGTCCGCCATCTGGTCCGCGGCGGCCTTCCAGAAGGCGGTGCCGATCAGGTCCTTGGGCGTGGTCGGATCTCCCGGCTGCTTGGCGTCGAGCGCGAGCCAGTCGCCGTAATCGACGCCGCGCGCGTGCGACCAGACGAGGTCGGGATTGCTCGCCCGGATCGATTCGAGGAACTGCGTCATCGACGCCCAATGCTGGTCGATGAGGCTGGTGTCGCCATAGCGCTGCCACACCGTCCACGGCAGTGCGACCCCGGCGTCGCCCCAGCCGGGGGACGAGCCCGGCTCGGCGAAATGGTCGCGGCGCGCGACCGGGGCGATATCGGAATAGGCGCCGTCGTCGCGCTGCGCATCGCGCATGTCGCGCATGAAGCGCGCGGTGAAGGCGGCGGTGTCCATGTTGAAGCTCGCCGCGTCCCAGAAGACATGCGCGTCGCCGGTCCAGCCGAGCCGCTCGTCGCGCTGCGGGCAGTCGGTCGGGATGCCCATGAAGTTGGAGCGCTGGCTCCAGCGGCTGTTGATCCACAGCCGCTGCGGCACATAGGCGGACAGTTGCAGGGCGCTGGTCTCGGGCAGATCGGTGCGGATGACGATGCCGGTGATGTCCGCGGCGGTGACCGGCTGGCTCGCGCCTTCGATCTGGACGTAGCGGAAGCCGTGATAGGTGAAGCGCGGCTCGTAGCGTTCGACCGCGCCGTCGGTGGCGAAGGTATAATGATCGGTCGCATCCGCCGCGCGCAAATTGCTCTGGTCGACGCTGCCGTCGGGGTTGAGCAGCTCCGCGTAGCGCAGCCGGATCGTCTGCCCGCGCCGGCTCCTGAGCGCGATGCGCACCCAGCCGGCGACATTCTGACCGAAGTCGACGACGCTGGCGCCATCGGCGAGGCGGACGATCGCCTGCGGTCGCAACTGCTCCTTGCGGCGGATCGGCGGCACCGTCGCCGCGACCAGCGCCGCGGTCGCGGGCGGGGCGGGCTCGGCCGCGCTCCAGCGCGCGTCGGGCGTAAAGCCGGGACGGCTCCAGCCGGGCTGTTCGCGGCGCGCATCATAGGCTTCGCCGTCATAGATCGTCGCGCTGGTGATCGGCGATTCGGCGACTGACCAGCCCGGCCCGGTCGCGACGCGCACGACGCGGCCATCGGCGTAGCGGATCTCGAGCTGGCCGAAGAGGCGCAGCGGCGGCTCGCCGTAGGAGAAGCGGCCGTCGGGCGAGATATAGCTGCCGTACCAGCCGTCCGCGACATGGACGCCGAGGACATTGTCGCCGGGCACCAGCAGGTCGGCGACATCCTCGACGCAATAGAGGCAATGTTTGCGATAGTCGCTGAATTCGGGGCGGAGCAGCGCCGCATCGAGGCGCTTGCCGTTGATCTCCGCCTCGTACAGGCCGAGCGCGGTGAGGTAGAGGCGCGCGCTGGCGACACGGCCGGCGACGCGGAACGGCTTGCGCAGCAGCGTCGCCGCGCGCGCCGGCATCACCGCCTGTCCCGCGGCCGCGCTCGTCGTCGTCCAGTCGCTGTCCGCGCCGCCCGCGCGCCACGCCCCGCGCGGCGCGAGCGCGCTGTCCAGCGTCTCGCCGTCGAAGCGCAGCGTCCGGCCGTCGGCGAGCGTCGCGCGGACCAGCGCCGCCGCCTGCACCGGCGTCTCGCCGCGGCTGCAAGTCTCGATCACCAGCGCATGCGGTCCCGCCGCGGCGGAGGCGATCGCGCTGCGCGGTCCCGGCGAGCCCCAGCCGCCGCGCTTGGGCGGGATGATCTCCTCGCCGTCGAGCCAGATGCGGCTGCCGGCGCTGCACGCGGTCAGCGCGGTCAGCGCCGCCGGCTGCGGCAGCGTGAAGCGCAGCCGGAACGCCTGCGTCGCGCCCGCCTTGCCGGCCGGGCCGACCCGCCAGCCGAGCCCGGTCGCGCGGTCCTGCCGCTGCGCCGCCGTCTCCGCCGACAGCCATTGCGCCGACCAGTCCGACGCGGCGAGCAGCCCCATTTCCCAATAGGCGACCGGCGAGGTCGCGGCGATGCCGCGCTCGTCCCAGGCCGTCACCCGCCACCAGACCCGCTGCCGCGCGGTGAGCGGCGTTCCGGCATAAGCGACGTCGAAACAGCGATCGTCCGCGATCCGGCCGCTGTCCCACAGGTCGAACTGCCCCTGTTCGGCGGCCATGCGGCTCGACGCCACGCCGACGCGCCAGGCGGTCTGCCGCGCGCCACGCCGTTCGCTGCGCAACTGCCACGACAGCCGCGGCGCGGCGCTGTGCAGCCCGAGCGGATCGAAGAGGCCGTCGACCAGCAACGCCGCCACCGCCCAGTCCGGCGTCGTCGCCGCGGCGAGAGCCCCGGACTCGAGCGGCCACAAGGCCATACCCGCACCGCCCCCCAGCAGCACGGAACGCCGATTCGGCATAAGCGTATTCCCCCCCAGACAGGTGTCCGTCCCCCGGCCGCAATGGGCCGGCGCACCGATATACATCCGAAACAGACCTACCATCTCATCGATCGAAGTCCACCCGGCGATGATCGCTCCAAAACGATGAGCAATCGTTTGCCACCCGCGCTTCTTCGCGATAAGCCAGCAGCTTGCCGGGGTCGGCGAAGCGACGGAGAGAAGATGCTGCGGGTTGAGGAAACGTCGGGGCGGGTGCGTGCGGCGCCGGCACGCTGGACCGTGGGCGACGTCGCCCGGATCGATCCGGCCCGCTGCCCTGCCGCGCCGCTGATCGGTGCGGACGATGTAACGCGGATTTCCGACGATCTCGACATCTGGGATGCCTGGCCGGTGCAGGACGATGACGGCACGCCCGCGGCGATCGGCGCCGGCGAGACCTTGTGGATGGCGCTCGGTGCGCCGCGGTTCGACGATCCGGACGCACGCCACGGCCATGCCCGGATCCACCTGCTGCGCCATCGCGATGGCCGATGGCAGGACCTCGGCCCGGCGATGCCCGACGGCTTCGCGCCGGGCAGCCGCGAATGGTCGGGATCGGCGGTGCTGGAGGCCGACGGAGCGACGCTGACGCTCTATTTCACCGCCGCGGGTCGTCGCGGCGAGGCAGAGACGAGCTTCGAACAGCGGCTGTTCCGTGCGCACGCGCGGCTGGTGATCGAAGACGACACGCCCGCCTTGCGCGACTGGCGCGACCTTGCCGAGATCGTCGTCCGCGATCCGCGCTATTATATGGCGAGCGATGCCGGCACCGGCGCGATCGGCACGATCAAGGCCTTCCGCGATCCCGCCTATTTCCGCGACCCGGCCGACGGCCGCCGCGCCTTGTTCTTCGCCGGATCGCGCGCCGAGGCGACGGGCGAGTTCAACGGCGTCATCGGCCGCATCGATGCCGATCGGGACGCTGCGCCGCACTGGCAATTGCAGCCGCCGATCGTCGACGCGACCGACGTCAACAACGAGCTCGAACGGCCGCATGTCGTCGCCCACGGCGGCCGTTATTATCTGTTCTGGTCGACGCAGCGCCACGTCTTCGCTCCCGCCTGCGCGCATGCGCCGACCGGCCTGTACGGCATGGTCGCCGAGTCCCTCGACGGCGACTGGACCCCGCTCAACGGCAGCGGCCTGGTCTTCGCCAACCCTGCCGACGCACCGCGGCAGGCGTATAGCTGGCTGGTGCTGCCGGATCTGTCGGTGATCAGCTTCATCGACGATTGGGGTCGCGGCACCGCCGACGCGGGCGCGCGGCGGTTCGGTGCCACCTTCGCGCCGGTGCTGCACCTGACGCTCGACGGCGCGCGCGCGACCCTCGCCGGCGACTGAGCGCCGCGGTCAGCGCGTCATGTGGGTGGCGAAGAATTTCGCCATCACCGCATAGGCCTCGCGCGATTCGGGAAGGTCGGCGTTGTAGAAGAAGCCGTGGAACATGCCGTCCCAGGCGTGGAACTGCGACTCGACGCCGACCCGCGCCAGCGCGTTATGCGAGTTGAGCGCCGCGCTCATCTCGAAGGCGCGCGTGCCGGTTATGAACAGGGTCGGCGGAAAGGCGCGCAGCGTGTCGGGCGAGACCAGCGGATAGGCCTGGGGATCGTCGGCACGCGCCGCCGCGAGATAGGCCATCGGCGGCATCGCCGGCCGCTGGCCGGGTGGCGGCGGCGGAAATGTGAAGCCGTTGAGCGGCCCGGCCAGCACCGCCGAATCCCCCGCGGCCAAAGCGCCGAGCGAGGCGCAGAACACGCCCGCCGCCGCCGGCATCGGCAGCTTGCGCTGGTGGAAGCGCGACAGCACCTCCGCGGTCAGCATGCCGCCTGCCGAACAGCCGTACAGCACCATATGCTCGGGCCGATAGGTCTTGAGCAGCGCGCGATAGACCGCCTCGACATCCTCGCTGCCGGCCGGAAAGGCATATTCGGGCGACATGCGATAATCGACCGAGATCACCTTGATCCGCATGATCGCCGCCAGCGGCACCGATTCGACCAGCGAGGCGGAACGGCCGCCGGTGGTGAAGCCGCCACCGTGCAGGTTGATCAGCACGCGGTCGCGGTTTTCGGGCGCGATCCCCGCCGAGGGCGTCACCACGTCGGTGACGATGCCGCCGATCCGCTGCTCCGCGATATCGACCGCATAGCGGCGGCGCATCGGTGCGAGGAAGTCGCGCATGATGCCGTCCTGCCGCGCCCGCTCCACCCTGATGTCGGCAGCGGGGGCGCCGAACGGCTTGTCGACGATCAGGTGCCGCAGATAGTCCGCGCCCTCGCGGCTCATCAGGTCGGAGAGCGGCACGCGCACCCCGTCGAGCGCGACGGTGCCGTCCTGCGCCGCTGCGGGCTTGGGCGCCGGCGCGGTCTGCGCCGCCGCGGTGACCGCCATGCCGCCAGCGAGGATCGCCGCCATCGCCGCGCGCCCTGCCCGCCCCTGTCCGTGCCGCATCCGTCTCTCCTGTCGCCGCCGTTACCGCGGTATCGCACCATCCTGCGCAACCCCGTTCGCTTTGGCAATCGATTTGCCAAATCACGATGACCGGGGCCCGTCGATAGCTATCGAGCGCTGTTGTAATCGATTGTCGAGCGGTTATGCTGCGGTAAAACAAGCAGACAGGAGAGGTCGATGACAAGGATTCCGCTGGCGATGGCTGCGTGCGTGCTCGCATTGCAGAGCCCGGCCATGGCGCAGGCGCAAGCGCAGGCCGAGGCACCGGCGGCTGCCGTGCCGTTCCGCGCCGGCGCCGCCAAGATCGACATCACCCCCGCCAAATCCTCGCTCCCCAAGGGGTTCGAAGGCGTCAACGATCCGATCTACGCACGCGTCGCGGTGCTCGACGACGGCAGCAGCCGCGCCGCGCTGATCTCGGTCGACGCCGGTGCGATCCCCAATGAGATCTGGTCGGCGGTGACGCAGGGCGCACAGACGGAATTGGGCATCGCGCCCGAACGGCTGATGATCACCGCGACGCACACCCACAGCGTCCCCTTCCGCATGGATCCGACGATGAGCGGCAAGATCATGACCGCGCTGCGCGAGGCGGCGGGCAGGTTGCAGCCGGCGCGGATCGCTTATGGCCAGGGCGTCTCCTACATCAACGTCAACCGCAACATTATCGACTCGAAGACGCATCGCTGGTGGGAAGGGCCGAACTACGAGGGGCCGTCGGACAAGACCGTCGCCGTGGTGCGGATCGAGACCACCGCCGGCCAGCCGATCGCCATCTATTACAATTATGCCGTCCACGCGGTCATCAACGGCCAGCTCGACCAGGTCAGCGGCGACATTCCCGGTGCGACCTCGCGCTACATCGAGGATTCGCTCGACAACAAGGCGGTGGCACTGTGGAGCGAGGGCGCCGCGGGCGACCAGAACCCGATCTTCTTCCAGCAGACCTACGACCTGCGCGCGATCCGCGTCGCCGATTACGCCAAGCGCGGCGAGGATATCAGCAACGCCATGCCGCCCGGCGGCCAGGGCCTCAACAAGCGCGACCCGCAGGTCGTCCGGCTGATGAACCAGCAGCGCCAGCTCGCCAACGCCATGGGCCAGATGCTCGGCGAGGAGGTGCTGCGCGTCAATCGCGACACGCTCGACCGGCCGGAGGTCGCGCCGCGCCTGTTCGGCGCGAGCAAGACGATCACCTGCCCCGGCCGCACCCGCACCGATCAGGGGCGCGCCGGCTATCCCGGCACCTATACCGACGGCGATCCGCTGCCGATCCGGCTGAGCATGCTCAAGATCGGCCATATCGAGATCGGCGGCGTCAATGCCGAGGTGTTCAACCCGATCGCGCAGCGCTTCAAGGCACGGGCCGGCTCGGCGCGGACGATGATGGCGACGCTGACCAACGGCATGGCCGGCACCGGCTATATCCCGAATGACGAAGCCTATGGCCAGAACACCTTCGAAGTCGTGTCGTCGCGGCTCAAGCAGGGTTGCGCCGAAACCGGCATCATCAACGGCCTGCTCGATCTCGAACAACAGGCGGACCGCCGCTGATTTGCCGGACGGCGGGGCGGCCGGCCTTGACGGGGCCGCCGCCTTCGCGTTCGGTGACCGCCCGTTGACGAAGAGGCGCCCCTTGGCCCGCAAGCCCGATCCCTCCCCCGCCGCCACCCGCGCCAAGCCACAGAATATCCAGGAGCTTGCCCGGATCGCCGGCGTCTCCTCCGCGACGGTGTCGCGCGCGCTGGCCGGCACGGGCAATCTGTCCGTACAGACGCGCGAGCGGGTGCGCGCGCTGGCCGAGGAACTCGGCTTCCGGCCGAGCAGCATGGCGCGCAACCTGCGCACCGGCCGGACCGGGGCGATCGGCGTCGTCGTGCCGCTGGGGCACGAGCGGACGCAGCATATCTCCGACCCGTTCTTCATGACCCTGCTCGGCCATATCGCCGACAATGTCACCGAGCGCGGCTACGACCTGCTGCTCACCCGCGTCGTGCCCAACGATCCCGCCTGGCTCGACGCGATCGTCGACGCCGGCCGCGTCGACGGCGTCATCGTCGTCGGCCAGTCGGATCAGGCGGAGGTGCTCGATCAGGTCGCGCAGCGCTACGCCCCGATGGTCGTGTGGGGCGCGCGGATCGAGGGGCATCATTACACCACGGTCGGCAGCGACAACCGGTTGGGCGGCCGGATCGGCGCCGAGCATCTGCTCGCCCGCGGCTGCCGCAAGCTCGCCTTCTTCGGCGATCCGCGCGTGCCGGAGGTCGAGCAGCGGCTGCACGGCTTTCGCGATGCGATCCGCAGCGCCGGACCGGGCCATGTCGGCGCGCTGCTGCCGGTGCATTTCGTACCGGAACTCGCACTCACCACCATCTCCGACTATCTCGCCATCGCCGAGGGGATCGACGGCATCTTCGCCGCTTCCGACACGATCGCGATGATGACGATCCAGGCGCTCGCCGATCAGGGTCGTGCGGTGCCCGACGACGTCAAGGTGATCGGCTTCGACGATCTCGACATCGCCCGCCACACGCTGCCGCCGCTGAGCTCGGTCCGGCAGGACCTCGCCGCGGGTGCGGGCGCGCTGGTCGATGCGCTGATGCGCCGCCTCGCCGGCGCGCCGGCCGAGGCGATCAGCCTGCAACCGACCGTCACCGAGCGCGCCTCGACCAGCGCCGGCTGATCCGCCGCCCGCCGCGTCCTGCACGCGGCGGCTGTGGTATCGAAGACGCACCCGCGGTGTCGTCTGCAATCGTTAGCCAGGATAACGGACTTCCCCTTGCATTGTGCGTCGATTGGGTTACGCAATCGATTGTCACGATAGATCAAAACGATCATCAGGGAGAGGAACATGCATTTGAAGACGGGAGCCGCGATTCTCGCGCTCGCCGCCGGCCTGGCCGCCGGCACCGCCGGCGCACAGACGACGTCGACCACCGACGGCGCGCCGCAGATCACCTCGCCGAGCGCCACCGCGCAGGAGACGACCTCCGCCGACCCGAGCCAGGCGCCCGAACAGGCCTCGCCCGATACGCAGGACATCGTCGTCACCGCATCCAAGACCGGCGCGCAGACGTTGCAGACGGTCCCGCTCGCCATCCAGGCGTTCGGCGGCGAAGACCTGCGCGAACGCAACATCAACAATGTCGCCGACCTGATCTCGAACATTCCCGGCGCGTTCGAAAGCCAGCGCCAGTCGGTCGCCTCGCGCTCCTACAGCATCCGCGGCGCCGGCGCCGGCGCGGCCAACGGCGACTCGCCGATCGGCTATTACGTCGACGACGTGCCGTTCGTCGTCACCAATTTCGGCATCGCGCCGCCGATCCGCTTCCAGGACCTCGACCGCGTCGAGGTGCTGCGCGGCCCGCAGGGCACGCTCTACGGTCAGGGCTCGGCCGGCGGCGTGTTCATCTTCCACACCCGCGATCCCGACCTCAAGAAGATCGAGGGCGCGGTCGAGCTGGAAGGATCGTCGACCAAGGGGGCGGACGCGCTCAATTACGGCGTCGCGGGCGTCATCTCGGTGCCGATCGTCAAGGACCTGCTCGCGATCCGCGTCAGCGGCGGCCATTCGTTCAATCCGGGCTGGGCCGACGAATATTACGGCGCCTATGACGGCACGCCGGACCGCAAGGGCGTCAACAAGGTACGGAACGACGACATCCGCGTCGTCGCGCTGTTCAAGCCGGCCAGCAACCTGACCTTCCGTGCGCAATATTGGCATTTCCGCCCGCGGCAGGATTTCCTCGGCAGCCTGCAATCGGTCAGTCCGCCCTATTACGAGAATACCGCCGCGCAGCCGAGCTTCGGCAACGGCGACTTCAAGCTGTACAGCCTGTCGGCGACCTGGGATCTCAAGCATTTCTCGGTGACGAGCGCGACCAGCCAGCTCGACGGCAATTTCGGCATCTATGTGCCGATCTCGCCCGCCGGCTTCTTCTCGAGCCAATTCTATCCGACGATGTTCAGCCAGGAGGTGCGGATCAATTCGAACGGCATTGGGCCGTTCCACTGGCTGTTCGGCGGTGCCTATCAGAACGGCAAGGGGCCGCAGGCCAACCAGCTCGACATCCCGCCCTTCGTCTCGATCAACGCCGACAACAATACGATCACGCGCAACTATGCGGTGTTCGGCGAAGTCAGCTACGATCTGTTCGACGGCAAGCTGGTGCCGCTCGGCGGCCTGCGCTTCTATCACGACAAGCGCACCTTCGAGGATGCGAGCACGACCAACAGCAACACGCGCGACGTGACGACGTGGCGGCTCAATCTCTCCTATCTGCCGACCAACGCGCTCACCGCGTTCATCACCGCGGCGACCGGCTTCCGCGCCGGCATCGTCCAGTCGCAGGTGCAGGCGGATCTGCTCGGCCAGATCGGCATTCCCGCCGGCACGCAGACCAAGCCCGAACGCTCGCGCAATTACGAGGTCGGGGTGAAATGGCGGACGCCGGACCGCAACCTCAGCATCGGCCTCAACGGCTATATCACGCAATATAAGGACCTGCTGACGCCGACGCCGACGCTCAACGCCAGCGTTTCCGGCTTCTCCAACTTCGGCGACGGCACGACGCGCGGCGTCGACATCGACGTCCACTGGCGCACGCCGGTCACCGGCCTGTCGGTGGGCGCGGTCGCCAACTTCAACCACGGCGAATATGACCGCGTCGATCCGGTCGTGCAGGCGGCGCTGCCCTATCTCCAGAAGGGCTCGCGGCTGGTCAACACGATCGAGCAGAACTGGCGCGTCGACGCCGCCTACACCCATGCGATCACCACCGACTGGGAGGGCTTCGCCAATGCCGCGTGGAGCCACACCGGCAACCGCCTGCAAAGCCTCAACCTGACCGCGCGGCCCTATGAGAATTTCACCGCCAGCGTCGGGGTGCGTCACGGGCCCTATGAGCTGGTGCTGTTCGGCGACAATCTGTCGGACGCCAAGGGGCCGACGATCATCCTCAACAACAATCCCAACGCCGGCGCGCGCCCGACCCCGCGGACGATCGGCCTGCGCCTGCGCGCCAACTTCCAATGAGCTGGCCGCCCCCTCCTGCCGAGGGGGCAGGAGCCGCCGTGATCCTGCGTTCGCAGGAGCACGGAAGGCGCCCTAGCGCGGCGCCTTGGCCAGCGCGCTCGACAGGGCGCGCTGCGCCAGTGGCTCCATCACCGCATAGCCGGCGCGGGTCGGGTGCACGCCGTCATTGGCATAACGCGGATCGAACGCGCCGTCCGGCTGCGCGAACGGCGTGTAATAATCGATAAAGGCGATCCGCCGCTCCGCCGCGAGCGCCTTGAGCCGCGCGTTGAGCGCGCGCACCACGGGCCGCAGGTTGAAGTCCGGCCGCGGCAGCAGGCGCGACATCGGCGGAATGCTCGCCAGCACGACGGTGATGCCATTCGCCTGCGCCAGGTCGATCATCGCGCGGACGTTGTCGATCGATTCGTCCTCGGTCACCGGACCGGTCGCGCCGCCGATGTCGTTGGTGCCGGTCATGATATGGACGACGCGTGGATGCAGCGCGACGACGTCGTGATAGAAGCGCACCACCATCTGGCTGCTGCTCTGCCCGCTGATGCCGCGGTCGACGTAATTATAACTGGTGAAGAAGCTGGGGTCGGCGTTGATCCAGCCTTCGGTGATCGAATCCCCCATGAATACGACATCCGGACGCCGGCCGGATTGCTTGAGCGCGGCATTGGCGTCGCGATAGCGGCACAGGAACGGCCAGTCGTTCGCCTGCTGCTCCGCCTGCGTCTTGCGGAAGCCCGCGCCGATCGGATTGGCCGGGTCCATGAAGCGCTGCGCCATCGCCGACATCTCGTCGAGGTTGCGCGGCCGCGTCTCGAACTGCGCCGCCTGCTGCGCCGCGGCGGGCGGCACCGGCAACGGACAGCGGATCGTCGTACCGTTGACCGCCGGAAAGGCTTCACCGAGTTGCGGCGTCGGCGGCGCGACCGGTGCCTGCGCCATGGCGGTGGTCGCTCCCAGGGCCGCGATCATGGCGGCCCGTATCATGATACGCGGCATATCCCCTCCTGTCTTTGCGCCAGCATAGCTGGGGGAGCCGGTCAGGCAAAGGATTGTCGTGAGCCTGACAGCGCGAGATGTCGCCTCCCCGGGTCGTGGACGTAATGGTTTGCACAGGGGCTGGAGCGGTCCTAATCTCCCCGGAAAACAGGAGAGACGGGCATGAAGACACGGGCAAACGGGCGCATCGCCGCGGCGGCATCGACGATCCTGATCGCACTGGCCCCGCCGGCCGGCGCGCAGACCGCCGCGTCGCCCGTCGCCTTGCAGACCCCGGCGATGGCCGGCTGGATCGAAAGCTGGGGCACCGCCCAGCCGCTCGGCCCGGTGCCGCCGCCGCCCGCCTTCGCGCGGCCCGCCCCGTCCCGCAATGCGGCCCCGACGCCGCCCTCGCCGATCGTCCCCGTCCCGCCGACCCTCGCCGACCAGACGGTGCGGATGATCGTCCGCGCCAGCGTCGGTGGACCGCAGGTCCGGCTGGTTTTCCGCAATGCCGCCGGTGGTCCGACGGTGACGCTGGGGGCGATCCACGCCGCCCTCGCCCAGCCGGACGGTGGCATCAGCACCGCCAGCGATCGCGTCGTCACCTTCGGTGGCCGGCGCAGCGTGACGATGTTCCCCGGCGCGACGATCGTCAGCGATCCGATCCCGCTCGCCGTCGCGCCGCTCGCCGACGTCGCGGTCTCGATCCACCTGCCGGCCGCCACCCCGACCAACACCGTCCATCCGCTCGGGCTCAATCCCGCCTATATCGCCGCGGGCGACCAGACCGCCGCGACGACGCTGACCGCACCGCAGACCGTCCGGTCCTATTTCTGGCTGTCGGGCCTCAGCGTCCCCGCCGCCGCTGCGGATGCCGGCACCATCGTCGCCTTCGGTGATTCGATCACCGACGGCTATGCGACGACACCCGGCGCGCACCGCGCCTGGCCCGAGCTGCTCGCCGCCCGCCTCCAGGCAGAGGGCGGCGGTAGGCTCGGCGTGGTCAACATGGGCATCTCGGGCAATCGCATCCTCAAGATGGGCGCGGGCGAGAGCGCGCTGCAACGCTTCGACTCCGACGTGCTGGCGCGGCCCGGCGTGCGCTGGGTGCTGCTGCTCGAAGGGATCAACGACATCAACATGAGCATCATCCCCGGCGTCCCCGCCAGCGAGGGCGTGACCGCGGCGCAGATCATCGCCGGCCTCGACCAGCTCATCACCCGCGCGCATCAGCACGGCATCCGCATCGCCGGCGCGACGATCCTGCCGACCAAGGGCCTGCCCTTCTATTCGGCGGCGGGCGAAGCAATGCGCGGCGCGGTCAACGCCTGGATCCGCGGCAGCGGCCGGTTCGATGCGGTGGTCGATTTCGACGCGGCGGTGCGCGACCCCGCCGATCCGCTGCGGCTGCGCCCGTCGTTCGATCCGGGCGACCATGTCCATCCCAACGACGCCGGCAATGCCGCTATGGCGCGGGCGATCCCGCCGACGCTGTTCCGCTGAACCGCCGTGCCGTGCCGTGCCGGTCAGGCCGGCACGGCGGTGGCGAGCGTGTCGGCCGGATCGGCGGCATAATCCTCGCGGTTCCGTCGCGCGAGCCGCGCCGCGGCGGGCTTGCGCACCAGGTTCCAGCCGCACAGCGCCGCGAGCAGCGTCGCGAAGCCGCCGCCGAGCACGATGCTGTAGACGCTCGTCCCCATCAGGTCGCCGACCGCGCCCATCGCCAGCGGCGCGAGCACCGCGCTGATGCAGGTGAAGAACAGCAGAAGCCCGGCGATCGAGCCATGCCGCTGCCGCTCGAAACAGCTGATCCCGGTCGAATTGATCGTCGGATAGAGGACCGACATGAACAGCCCCGTCGCCGGCAGCGCATAGGCGGCGACATCGCGTCCGAACACCACCGCCAGCCAGAACAGGACCGCCATCGCGCCGCTGCACGCCGCGATCACGATGCTCCAGTCGAGCCGCGCGAGCAGCCACGCGCCGAGGAACCGCCCCGCCGCGCGCAGCACGAAGAAGACCGACACCGTATAGGCGACCAGCCACGCCGCCGGGCCCTGATAGCCCGCAAAATAGGTCGGCGCCCATACGTAGATCGCCGCTTCCGCGCCGACGTAGAGCATCAGCAGCGATCCGAAGAACCACGCCATCGGATCACCCAGCAGCGCGAGGCTGCCGCGCATGTCGACCGGCGCGTCGGCTTTCGCCGCCGCCGGTTTAGGAAACGGCGTCACCACGGCGCCGACGATCAGCAGCACGCACAGCGCCGCCGCGACCAGATAGACCCATTTCCAGCTCGCCCCCATCGCGAGCGATCCGCTCACCACCGCCGGACCGACGATCGCGCCGACGCCGAAGAACGCCTCGATGAGGTTCATCGTGCGCGCATGTTCGCGCGTCGAGGTGGAGATGTCGCCGATCAGCGCCAGCGCCGCCGCCTTGAACACGCCGATACCGATCCCGGCGACGAACAGCAGCACGACGAACAGGCCGAAGCGATGGCCGAGCGCGAAGAAGGCGGAACTCGCGCAGAACAGCACCAGCCCGGCGAGGATCGCCCGCTTGCGTCCGATCCGGTCGGCGAGGAAGCCGAGGCCGATCGCCGCCAGCCCGATCCCCGACATGGTGGCATATTGAAAGGCGCCCGCCGCGGTCAGCCCGAGCCGGAACTCACGGATGATTTCCGGAATCACCGTGCCGACCGAATCGGTGGTCATCGCGAAGGCGGCGAACATCAGGAAGACCAAGGCCTTCACCGCACGCGCGGCGCCCCTGCCGCCGCCATCGTGCCCCTGTGCCGCCATGTCCGATCCTTCCCTGTCTTTTTCGTCGTTGAAGCGAGTGTAGCCATGGCGGGCAGGATTAGGCAATCGGTTGCGTCGCGGCTTCATCGGGCGGGGCGAATCGCCGGCGGCTATCCGTCGACGACGATACCGCCCTTCATCACCAGCCGTACCGACCGGACGGCATCGATGTCCGCGGTCGGATCGCCCGCGACGGCGACCAGGTCGGCGAGCAGGCCCGGCTTCACCGCGCCGAGCCGGTCGCCCATCCGCATCCAGCGCGCATTGCCCGAGGTGGCGGCGAGCAGCACCTGCGCCGGCGTCATCCCGGCCGCCGCCATCAGCGTCATCTCCCGCGCATTCGTGCCATGTGCGAAGACGCCGACGTCGCCGCCCATGCAGATCGGCACGCCCGCGGCGCGGGCCAGGCGGAACGCCTCACGGCTCGTCCGCACCGCCGCGGGCGCCGGCTCGGCGCCGCTCCAGCCGCGGTAGCGCGCGCTCGCGTCGGCCGCGGCGAGCGTCGGGCAGAAGGCGATCTTCTTCGCCGCCATGCTCGCGAAGATCGCTGGCGTGCCGCCATAGCCATGTTCGATCGTGTCGACCCCCGCAGCGATCGCGCGGCGCATGCCTTCCGCGGTCGCGGCATGGACCGCCACCGGCCGGCCCGCGTCATGCGCTGCCGCCACCGCCGCCTCGATCTCGGCGAGGCTCAGCGTCGCGCGGCTGTCCTCGCCGGCCCGCCAGCGATAATCGGCGTAGAGCTTGATCCAATCGGCGCCGGCGGCGATCTGGCGGCGCACCGCGGCGACGATCGACTCGACGCCCGAAACCTCCTCCGCCCCCTGCGGGATGGCGACGCCCGGCTCGAACCCCTTGGGGCCATAAGCGCCGAGCGCGACGATCGCGCGCGTCGCGACGCTCAGCCGGGGCCCCTCGACGATCCCCTGATCGATGGCCGCCTTCAGCCCGACATCGGCATAGCCAGCGCCTTCGGTGCCGAGGTCGCGCTCGCTGGTGAAGCCGGCCCGCAGCGTCGCGCGCGCCTGCGCCACCGCGCGCGCGGTGCGGAGCGCGAGTGGCTCGTGCAGCACCTGATCGTCCCAGCTCGCCTCGTCATAGGGGTGGAGGAAGAGATGGCCATGCCCCTCGATCATGCCGGGCATCAGCGTATCGCCGGGCAGATCGATGCTCCGCGCGCCCGCGGGCGCGACAAGGCCGGGTCCGACCGCGACGATCCGGTCGCCGCGCACCAGCACCTGCCAGCCGGCTTGGCGCGTCCCGTCGACGCCGTCGAACACCGCCGCGGGCCGCAGCAGGATGGCGCCGCCGGTGGCAGGCGCGTCCGGCGGCGCGCCGGCGCCGGTGAGCAGCCCCGCCATCATGATCGCCAACCAGCGCTTGGCCATGTCCCACTCCTCGTTCTAGGCTCGCCTCATGGTTACCCTGCTCCGGCGCGCGCGCAATCCGCTGATCTTCGCAAGCCTGCTGGCGACGACCGCCGCCGCGCCGCTGCCGGAGATGGCGCGATGGCAGGCCGAGGCGGCGCGGGTGACGATCACCCGCGACGATTGGGGCGTGCCGCATATCCGCGGCCGCAGCGACGCCGACGCGGTCTTCGGCATGATCTATGCGCAGGCCGAGGACGACTTCGCGCGGATCGAGGCCAATTACCTGACCGCGCTCGGCCGTACCGCGGAGGCGGAGGGCGAGAGCGCGGTCTGGAGCGACCTGCGCCAGCGGCTGTTCGTCGACCCGGCCGAATTGCAGGCGCAATATGCCGCCAGCCCCGGCTGGTTGCGGGCATTGATGGCGGCCTGGGCGGACGGGCTCAACTTCTATCTCGCGACGCATCCGCAGACCAAGCCGAAGGTGCTGACCCGGTTCGAACCGTGGATGGCGCTGAGCTTCACCGAAGGCAGCATCGGCGGCGATATTGAGCGCATCTCGCTCGCCGACCTCAAGACCTTCTACGGGCAGCCCACGCCGCCCTCGCCGCAGGAGCTGGGCGCCATCCCGCGCGAGCCGTCGGGATCGAACGGCATCGCCATCGCGCCCCGGCTGACCCAGGCGGGGCATGCGCTGCTGCTGATCAATCCGCACACCAGCTTCTACTTCCGCTCGGAAGCGCAGATGACCAGCGATGCGGGGCTCGACGCTTATGGCGCCAGCACCTGGGGGCAGTTCTTCGTCTACCAGGGATTCAACGCGCACGCCGGCTGGATGCACACCTCCGCCACCGTCGACAACGTCGACCAGTTCGCCGAGGCGGTGGTCCGGCGCGGCGACGGCTGGGCCTATCGCTACGGCCGTGAGGTGCGGCCGGTCACCACCCGCAGCGTGACGATCCGCGTCCGCCAGCCCGATGGCAGGCTGGGCGAACGGCGGTTCACCACTTGGGCGACGCATCATGGCCCGATCGTTGCGACGAAGAACGGCCGCTGGATCGCCACCGCTCTGATGTGGCGCCCGGTGCCGGCGCTCGAACAGAGCTGGCTGCGCACCAAGGCCAGGGATCTCGCCGCCTATACTGCGATCGCCGAGCGCAAGGCCAATTCCTCGAACGACACGCTGTTCGCCGACGATCGCGGCGAGATCGCGTTCCTGATGCCGCAATTCATGCCGGTGCGCGACGACCGCTTCGACTATACCCGCCCGGTCGACGGCAGCGACCCCGCCACCGACTGGAAGGGTCTGCACGCGCTCGCCACGCTGCCCAGCGTCGCCAATCCGCGCGTCGGCTGGGTGCACAACACCAATGACTGGCCGTGGAGCGCGGCGGGCCCCGACAGTCCGAAGGCAGCGGCCTATCCGCGCTACATGGACCAGATCGGCGGCAATGCGCGCGGCGACCATGCCGACCTGCTGCTGACCGGAAAGAGCGGCTGGACGCCCGAGCGACTGCGCGCCGCCGCCTATGACCCATATCTGCCCGCCTTCGCGCGGCTGCTGCCCGGCCTCGTCGCGGCGTGGCGGTCGCTGCCGGCGGGCGATCCGCGCCGGCGCACGCTCGCCGCGCCGGTCGCGACGCTCGCAAGCTGGGATGACCGCTGGGGCTATGACTCGGTCGCGACCAGCCTCGCAATCATCTGGGGGGACCAGTTATGGCGCGAGGTCGGCGCCTTCGCCCAGGCCGAGCGGATCAACGTACCCGATTATATCGCCACGCGGGTCACCCCCGCGGCCAAACTCGCCGCGCTCGACGCCGCGGTCACGCGGCTGACCCGCGATTTCGGCAGCTGGCGCACGCCGTGGCGCGCGATCAACCGGTTCCAGCGGCTCGACGACGCGATCCAGCCGCATTTCGACGACGCACGACCGTCGACCCCGGTCCCCTTCACCTCGGCGCAATGGGGCAGCCTCGCGTCGTTCGGCGCCAAGACCTGGCCGGGGACGCAGCGCTATTATGGCACCAGCGGCAACAGCTTCGTCGCGATCGTCGAGTTCGGCCCGCGGGTGCGGGCGATGGCGGTGATGGCCGGCGGCCAGAGCGGCGATCCCGCCTCGCCGCATTTCGCCGACCAGATCGACCGCTATGCCACCGGACGGCTGCGCCCGGTCTATTTCTACCCGGACGAGCTCTCCGGCCATGTCGAGCGTCGCTATCGCCCCGGCGATCCGACGCGCTGACGCGCTACATCGCCACGACGCGGCTGAGCGGGGAAACGCCATTCTCGTCGAACGCCTCGACCGCGACATGATAGCCCTGCCCCTTGGTCAGCGCGCGCAGCGGCAGCGTCGCCGCCGATCCAGTTGCGACGCGATCGGCGAACACCTGATAGGTCAGCGCGAGCCGGTCGGGGCGGATGCCCCAGCGGACGTTATAGCCGACCGCACCGGGAACGCGGCGCCAGCGGATCGTCGCGTCGCGCGAATCGGCGGCGCGCGTCGCCGCGATCAGCGCGGGGGCGGCGGGCGCCGCTCCGCCGGCGGTGCCGAAGACGCGCAGGTCGCTGATCGCGAGATTTGCGCCGCCGATATGACCATGGACATAGCGGACGAAGCGTGCGGCGGTCGGTCGCGGCAGTTCGACATAGGCGTTGGGGCGGTCGCGCCGCGGCTGTCCGGTCCGCGCCAGCGGCCGCCATGTCCGCCCGTCGCGCGACGATTCGAGGCGGAATTCGGTATAGATGTCGGGGGCGTCGCCGAACCGCCCGGCCTGATAGTCGGCGAAGTTGACCTGGACCGCGCGCAGCGTCTTCACCGCGCCGAGATCGATCGTCAGCGTCGCGCCCGGCGCCGCGTCGGGCGACAGCCAGAAGCTGCGCGGGTTCTCGTCGGCGGCATCGCTCGGCGGATGCCCGGCGACGCTGCCGCTCGCCTGCATCGGCTTGTGGTAGGAGAGCAGCATCCAGCCGGTGAACAGCGAGTCCGGATCGGTGACGCGCGTCGTCGGCATGCGCTGCGGGAAGTCGCCGAACCGGGTCGAGACGCGCATCTGCCCGTCGGCGTCGAACACCGTCGGCCACAGGCCGATGCGCCGCTCGAACGTCCAGTTATAGCCGATCCACGGCGTACCGGTGTTCCACCAATTGCCGTGCAGGTCTTGGAAGGTATTGCCGTGCCCCGCCCCCTGGACGAAGCCGCCCGGCTTGTAGCCGACCGGATTATAGGGCGCATAGGTGAACGGCCCCATCGCCGACGCGCCGACATAGGTGCCGGTGGCGTAGGAATTATATTCGGTGCCCGGGGCGCCATATTGCAGATAGTAGCGCCCGCCGACCTTGGTCATCCACGCGCCCTCCATGAACGGGTTGATCGGCGTGCCGTCGGGCAGGGTGCCGCTGTGATCCTGGCCGAACCGTTCCCAGCCATGCCGGTCGGGATCGAGCCGGATGAACGCCTTGCGCGGGCTGCCATAGGTCATCCTGCCCTCGGCGAAGCGGACCGGCGCGCCATAGATCGGAAAGACGTTGGACGAGTTCCAATAGAGGTACCAGCGCTTGTCGTCGTCGCGGAACAGGTCCGGGTCCCACGGGCCGGGCGGCACCTGATCGCCCGTGATGCTGTCCTCGAACCCCGACTTCACCGCCCCCGGCAGGACGGGCATGCGCCGGACGACATAGTCGATCCGGCCGCTCGCCGGATCGGAGGTGCCGTAGATCGCCCCCTGCCCGGTCATCGACGGCATGATCAGCAGCCGCTCGCCGTCCGAACTGACGGCCGGCGCGACGATCCCCTCCGCCGGCCAGCGGCTCGGGGTGACGAAGCGCCACGTCACCAGGTCGGCGGACCGCCAATAACCGTCCGCCAGCGTCAGGAAAAGATAATAGGCGCCCTTGAACGGCACGATCACCGGATCGGCGCCGGTGCGGTACGACACGCCCTCGTTGATCTGTTCGAAATTGTAGCGATAGTCGAGGTCGACCGGATTGGCATAGGTCTGGCCCGGCGCAGCTGCGGCGAGCGCGAGCCAGGCGATCATCATTGCGCCTGCACGAACAGATTGGCGGTCAGCCGCCCCTGCCGCGGATCGGCGCTAAGCGGCAGGTCGTCCGGGATGATCCCCGAATGGAGCAGGCAGCCCTGATAGATGACGACGCGGTCGCGCCGCGCCTCGACCCGGCCGATCTGCTCGAACGCGGCGTTGCTCGCGGTGATATAGCCGGCAGGCGCCGCGCCCTGGTCGCGCGCGGCGGCGACGAAGGCGGCGCAATTGCCCGCGTCGACCCGCTCGATGCCGGTGGCACGCTGGCGGTAGAAAGCGGTGCCCGCGGGCTGATCGGTCAGATAATGGAGCACGGCGATATAGCCCTCGTCGGTCGCGTCGAAATGCGGCGCACGTTGCACCGGGGTCAGCGCCGCGGGCGCGGCGGTGACGATCGAGAAGCTCGCCTCGATCCAGTCGAAGCCATCGACATCGAATGCGCCACCGATGAACGGCGCGACGCGATCGAGCAGCGCCGCCGCATAGTCATAGGCCGCGCCGTCGCCGGTGCCGAGCACGCGTCGCACACCGGGATAATGGCCACCCGCCACCGGGAACGGCGCGAGCGCCGCGGCACTGGCGACGATCCGGTCGACGTCGCCGCTGGCATCGTCGACGATGACGACCGGGCTCCGGCTGTGCCCGACGCGCAGCAGGCTCGGCGTCATCGCACTGGCCTCAGAACTTGTACCTCGCGCCGACCTGGAACGAGCGCGGCACGCCCTGCGTGTCATTCTCGCGCTTGCTCGGATTGACGCCCGATCCCGCGCCCCACGCCGAATAGGTGCGGTTGACCGAATCGAACAGGTTGAACGCCGCGAAATTGACCTCGAGGTCGGTCCCCCACGGCATCCGGAACGTCTTGGAGATGCGCGCATCGACCGAGGCATAGCCGACGATTTGGTCGGGCCAGAATACGCCGCCGAAATTGCCGTAGGCAGAGGCGTTCTCGGGTTTGACGGCCGGGAAGATGACCTGCCCGAACGACGGCCCCGAACTGAACGTCCCGGTGAGCGACAGCTTGGTGTCCCATGGCCCGCGCGCGATGCCGGTGCCGACGAAACGCCATTTCTCGACGCCGGCGACGTAATTCCAGCCATAGGCATCGACGCGCGGGCCGTTGTAGAATTCGTCGCTCTGCAATTCCTGCGCGACGTTGCTCTTCGCCTGCTGCAAGGTCAGCGTCGCGGTGAAACCCCATTTCGATCCGGTGACGAACGGCTTCTCCGCGGTGAAATAGACCGCATTATATTCGGCCTTGCCGTCGTTCGAACCGATGTTGAGCTTGCCGCTATAGCCCGGCAGGATGCCGGAGGCGGGGAAGTTGTCCTCGATCCACTGGTCGCCCTGGCTGGTGTACTGGCCGCTCGGCAGCCGGTTGCCGCGCACATATTTGAAGATGTTGTGGCTGCGGATGTGGCTGAAGGTGATCGAGGTCTGCACCACGCCGAGCCGCTTGCGCACGCCGAAGTTGAACTGGTCGGAATAGGGCAGCTTGGTGTTGTTGTTGAGCAGCCAGACGTCGCCGCCGACGCCGGTCGCCGTCGCGGCGGCGCGCAGATTGTCGACGTTCTTGTAGCTGTCGTTCCACACCAGGGTCGTCGCAGGCAGCACACCGCCGTTGTTGTTACGGACCTGGGCGCAGGTCGTCTGCCCGGCGCCGTCGCAGAAGTTGAGCGTGACGGTGCGCTGGTACAACGCCTTCACCGTCTCGATCGCCGAGGTGATGAACAGCGGCCGGTCGTAATAGCGCCCGGCACCGGCGAACAGCACCGTGTCGCGATCGCCGTTGATGTCGTAGGAGATGCCGAGCCGCGGCTGGAACGCCTTCCAATAGGGCTTCCGGTTGCTGCCGTTCGAAATATAGTCTTCCGGATTGATCCCCGCCGCCTGCCACGGCTGATAGTTGCGCAGCGCGGTGGCGATCGCATCGGGGGTGACGAAGTTATCGTTCTTGGCGTTGGTCTCGTAATCCCAACGGATGCCGGCATTGACCGTGATGTGGTCGTTGACCGTCCAATCGTCCTGGATGAACAGGCCGATCTGCGTGTCCTTGACCTTCGCCGCGGTCACCGGAACCACCGACACCGCCGCCTGCGTCGGCGTCGACGCATCGAACGTCGTATAGGTTGCCGGGGTGAAATAATAGGAACCGTTGCCAAGATTGTCCTCGGCGCGCGACAGATCGTTGAGCGACACCTTGGCGCCCGCCTTGATGACGTGGTCGCCGCTGAAGAAGGTGACGTTGTTCTTGAACGTCCAGGTCTTCTGCTCGTCCGCCTGTTCGAAGCCATTGGCGCCGAGCGCAGCGAGCACGGTGCCGGGCTGGCCGAGGATGATCTCCGGACCTGACGTGACCCGCGGCGTGCCGTTGAACACCGTATTATAGGCGATCGTCGCTTCGTTCAGCCAATTGTCGCCGCGGTGGTTCCACTCGAGCTGATAGAGGTCGATCTTCGATTGCAGCAGATGACCGTGCGACGGCACCGACGTGCCGCTGAAGTCGGCCAGATTGCTTTCACGGCGGAAGAAGCCGCTGAAATTGACCGTGTCGGCATTGCTGACGAAGGCGGTCAGCTTGCCGAAATAGAGCTTCTGGTGGAAGTCCTGCGGATAACTGCCGTTATATTGGTTGATGATCGCCTGCGGCACGCGCTGCGATTCGTCCGTCGTATTGGTCGCCCCGAGCAACACCGCGGTCGACGGCGCCTTCTGGTCGGTCGCCTCGAACGCACCGTAGAAATGCAGCACGTCCTTGATGATCGGGCCGCCGAAATCGCCGCCATATTGCTTGCGGTCGTAATCGCCCTGCTGGAGCGAGCCGTCGCGATTGTTCGCCTTGCCCGGCCGGTCGAAATATTTGGTGCCGTAAAACCCCTTGGGCTGCCATTCGCCGAAGATCGTGCCGTGGAACGAGGTGCCGCCCGACTTGGTCACCGCGGTGATGATCGCCGAACCCGCCTGCTCGTACTCCGCCTTGAAGTTCTGCGTATCGACCTTGAACTCCTGCACCGCGAGCTGCGGGAAGGGATTGCCCTGGCTGAAGTTCTGGCCGGCGACGCCGCCGTGATTGACCTGGTTCTTGAGGCTGAGGCCGTCGATGAAGACGTTGACGTTGTCGGCGCTGATCCCGCCCGCCTGCACCTGCCGGTTGCTGCGTCCCGGCGTCACCGCGACGCCCGGCGCGAGCGCGGCGAAGTTGAGGAAGTTGCGGTCGCTCTGCGGCAGACTCTCGATCTGCTGCTGCGAGACGTTGGTGGCGACCTCGGCGGTGCGCACCTCCTGCGTACGGCGGCCGGTGACGACGATGTCGCTGCCCGAGCCGCTGCCCGCATCGGCGGCGGTCGTCGTCTCGGTCGCGCCCGCCTCGGTCGCGGCGGCCGCGATGTTGATGTCGAGCGTGATCGTCTGACCGACCGGCACCACCACCTGTTGCGGCCGCTGGCCGTCGACCGCGACGCGGTAGGTGCTCGGGCGGATGCCGGGGATGGTGTAGGTGCCGGTATCGTCGGTACGGCCGCGGATCACCTGCCCGGTGGTGAGATCGGTGATGACGACGGCGGTGCCGGGCGCGACGCCCACCACCTTGCCGCGCAACGTCGAGGTCGACTGCGCAAGCGCCGGCGCACCGACGACGAGCGCCGCAGCCAGCGCCACGGCCGAAATGCCGCGACGGAACCGTGCGGCGTGAATCCCTGCTGCCATTGCAAACCCCTCCATCCGTTACCCGATCTTTGCTCCCGCCGGCACGTCGACGAGCGACGGCAGCGGATCGCGCTGGGCGTATGAAACCGGTTACTCGCGTCCGTAACCGGTTACAACCGGGCTGATGCTAAAGGCTGGCAGTGTTGCCGCCCGGCAACAGTCAGGCCTGGCAGTGACGGGCGATGAACGCTTCGTGCGTCGGCATGCCGGCGGCGACCTCGCCGATCACCTCCTCGACATCGTGGAGGAACGCCGTGGCCTGTTCCGCCGGCACCATGTCGACCATCGGATCATAGGTCGCGTGCAGCCGCTGGCCGAGCAGCACCTGCACCCAGCTCTCCTCGCGGAACAGTTCGGCGCTGCCGTGCAGGAAGAAGCGCGCCGACGCCGCGAACAGCGCAAGCCGTTCGGTGAGGCTGTCCGGCACCTCCATATGCTTGACGTAGCGCCAGAACGGCGTGTCCTCGCGCTCGGTGACCTTGTAATGCGCGATGATGAAGTCGCGCACGTCGCGATATTCGAAGTCGGTCTGGCGGTTGTATTCGGCGATGTCGGCGGGATGGAAGCCGCGCCCGGGAAACAGCGCGAGCAGCCGCAGGATGCCGGTCTGGATCAGGTGGATGCTGGTCGATTCGAGCGGTTCGAGGAAACCGCCGGCCAGGCCCAGCGCGACGACGTTCTTCTCCCATGCGCGCAGCCGCTTGCCGGGCCGGAAGCGCACCGGCCGGGGATCGCCGATCGCCGGGGTGTCGAGATACGCGAGCAGCGTCCGCGCCGCCGCCTCGTCCGAGACGAAGCGGCTCGCATAGACATGGCCGTTGCCGGTGCGATGCTGCAACGGGATGCGCCATTGCCAGCCGGCATCGTGCGCGATCGAGCGCGTATAGGGCGTCAGCGGCCCCTGCCGCGCGCTCGGCACCGCGATGGCCCGGTCGCAGAGCAGCCAGCGATCCCAATCCTCATAGCCGACGCCCATCGCGTCGCCGATCAGCAGCCCGCGCATCCCCGAGCAATCGACGAACAGGTCGCCGTCGACCGTCCGCCCGTCGGCGAGCACGACATGATCGAGGAAGCCGTCCTGCCCGCGCCGGTTGGCGGCGACGATCCGCCCCTCGATCCGCTCGACCCCCGCCGCCTCGGCGCGGCGGCGCAGGAAGGCGGCGTAGAGGGCGGCATCGAAATGATAGGCGTAATCGAGGTCGGCGATCGGCGAATGGGGATGCGCCGGATCGGGCAGCGCGAACCGGTTCATCCGCGCCGCGAGCGTGTTGAGGGAGTAATGGTCGAACGGCCGCGCATCGCCCGCCGCGCGCGCCTTGAGCCAGAATTGGTGGCAGTGCAGCCAGTAGAGATCCTGGCCGATCTTGCCGAAGCCGTGGATGTAGCTGTCGCCGACGCCGCCCCAGTTGCGGAATTCGATGCCGAGCTTGAACGTCGCCTGCGTCGCGCGGACGAATTCGAATTCGTCGATGCCGGCGAGTCCGTTGAACGTCCGGATGGCGGGGATCGTCGCTTCGCCGACGCCGATCGTGCCGATCTCCGCCGACTCGATCAGCCGGATGGTATAGGCGCCGAGCAGCAGCCGCGACAGCAGCGCCGCGGTCATCCACCCGGCGGTGCCGCCACCGACGATGGTGACCGTCTTGAGCGGCGGATTGGGATGGGCGGCGGTCATGCGCCCTGCCCTGTCGCGGTCGGCCGCGCGCGCTTGGACTCACGGCGCCGGACCCACCAGTGCTCCCGCGCAGGCAGAAGCCCAGTGTTCTTACCGCCACGCACCGGTGCTCTGCTCGGCCACTGGATCCCCGACTGCGCAGGAATACTGACGTGCGCTGCGGGATTGGCCCGCTCCTCCGTCGGCCGCGACTTTGCGGCAGTGGCGAGGCGTGCCCTCATCCCAGCCATCCCCCCGCGAAGCCGGCGCGCTGCAACCCGCGCCGGATCGTCGGCGAGCGGCGCATCACCTGCCACACGCCCTCGTCGCGCGTGTTGGCGATCGCGCCGAGGATCGCACCCTGATCGATGCCGAGATAATCGCCATCCACCCAGCCCGACGTCGAATCCACCGAACCCGCCTCCAGTCTGGCGTCGGTGTAGCGGAACGACGGGTTGAAGCTGTCGAGGAAGCCATATTGACCGTACAGCCTGGGCCGGGCCTTCATCGCCTCGGCGCAAGGGACGACGATCTCCGGCGCGAAGGCGAGGCTGCCGAGCGCGGCGGTCGGTGCCAGCGTACCGTCGTCGCGCCCGTCAGGCTGGCCGAGCGGTCCGCGCGCCGAATAGCCGAAGAAGGTCGCGGTCCGGCCCTTGAACGGCAAGGTGAGATTGCCCGGCCCGTCGCAGGCGGTCAGCCCCCAGATATCGCGGCCATAGCCGTCCCAGCGCATTGGATTGGCGATGCAATAGGCGCGGTTGGCATAAGTGGCGCGGCGGCTGTTCTCGAAATAGTCGATCCCCGCCCGGCGCATCACCGCATCGCGGATGCCGCGGAAGTCGATCCACATCTGGCTGTATTGATGGCCGAACAGCGGTGCGAAGGCGAGGTGCCGCGTCTTGCCCCGCCCGCGCCAGAAGGCGGGATAGGTCTTGGTCCACGCCTCCCACGCGCCGTCGGCGAGCGGCTTGCCGCGACTGCCGAGGCCGACGACATAGACCATCATCCCCTCGTTATACCCCTCCCACGCCCGGTCGATGAAGCCTTGCCCCGGGTGCCAGCCCATCGACACGTTGCCGCGGGCGTTGGTGAACCACGGCCAGTCGGCGCGATCGGTGATCGTCTGCGCCAGTTGCCGGATCTCCGCCTCGGCCGGGTCGGCGGCATCGTACCAGGCACCGGCGAACAGGATGCCGAGGAAGAGGAGCGTGGTGTCGACGCTGGAGAGTTCGGTGTCGCGGAAGCGCGTGCCGGTCTTCATATCGAGGAAATGGTAGAAGAAACCCTGGTGACCGCTCATCCCCGCCGGCGCATCGCCTTGCGGCGCGGTGGCGAAGAAGCGCAGGGTGGCGAGCGTCAGGTCGCGCGCCTCCTCGCGGCGAATCCAGCCGCGCGCGACGCCGATCGGATAGGCGGTCAGCGCGAAGCCGACCGCGGCGATGCTGGCGAAGGACGGGGTCGGCCAGCGATCCGGCACCAGCCCGTTGTCACGATTGGCGAGATCCCAGAAGAAGCGGAAGGTGCGCTCTTCGAGGTCGTCGAACCAGCCGGGCAGGACGACGCGCGCCGGCGCCGCCCCCGCCGCCGCGGGCAAGCAGGCGGCGGCGGTGGCGAGCGGGGCGCGGGCGAGCAGCGCGCGGCGGTCGATCGGGGCGAAGGTCATGTCGGCAAAGGTCCGGTGGTGGAACGGATGATGAGCTCGGTCGCGATGATCTCGGTGTCCGGCGACAATGCGCCGCCGTCGAGCGCGTCGATCAGTCGCGCGGTCGCCCGCGCGCCCATCTCGGCGAGGGTGATCCGCACCGTCGTCAGACCGAGGTAGCGGGCGAGCGGCACGTCGTCGAAGCCGGTGACGGCGATATCACCCGGCACCGCCATCCCCGCCTCGCGCAGCGCGCTCATCGCGCCCAGCGCCATCATGTCGTTGGCGGCGACGATGCCGTCGCACGTCTCGCCGCTTTCGATCAGCCGGCGCACGGCGGCGACGCCCGATTCCTCGCGGAAGTCGCCCGCGACGACGATCGGGGCGATGCCGGGGGCATGGACCGCCATCGCCGCGAGGAAGGCATCACGGCGTTCGCGTCCGTCGATATTGCCCTCCGGGCCGCTGATGTGCAGCAGCCGGCGACGGCCGGTCGCGGCGAGATGCGCGACCGCGGCGGTGATCCCGGCGGTATTGTCGATCCGGTAGGCGGCGCGGCCGACCGTCTCGCGGCAATTGACCAGCACCGCCGGCACGTCGCGCGGCAGCGCCTCGTCGAGCTCGGCGGTGTCGAGTTGCGGCGCCATCACGATCAGCCCGTCGACGCGGCCGCGCATCGACCGCATCGCCTGTGCAGCCAGCGCCGCATCGGCATGCATGTTCGACAGCAGCAGGTGATAGCCGCGCGCCGTGACCTCGCGATCCATGCCGCGGACAATCTCGGAGAAGAACTCGCCGTACAGATCGGGCAGCACGACGCCGATCGCATGGCTGCGCGCCAGCGACAGGCTGCGCGCGCCGGCATGCGGCACATAGCCGAGCGTCTTGGCGGCGGCGAGCACGCGCGCGCGCATGTCGGGGTGGACGCTGCTGTGCCCGTTGAGCGCGCGCGATACCGATGCGACCGATACCTCGGCGACGCGGGCGACGTCGCGGACCGTGGCGGATGCCTGTTTCATACCCTCCCCTTGCAAGCCATCCCCGGCCGTCTATCGTCGCGACACATCTTGTGCGACGCCTGCGAGCTGTGTAACCGGTTACAGGACAGCGTCAACGCGAAAAGCACCGGGGTCGTTCACGGGTACCGCCGGGCACGCGCTATGACGGCGATGAGGGGACGACCTGGATATGAGCGACTTCACCATCTCGCGGCGCGCGGCGCTGCTCGGCGCCGGAACGATCGCCGCATGGGCGGCGAGTCCGGCGCGCGCGTCGCTCGCCGCCGCGGAGGGCGAGACCCTGCCCGCCGCGATCGAGGCGCTGCTCGCCCGGATGACGCTGGAGGAAAAGGCGGGGCAGTTGCAGCTCAACGCCGCGGCGTGGAGCGGCGGCATCGCCACCGGACTCAACCCGCCGTCGAGCGGTGGCCCGAGCTTCGACGACCAGCTCGCCGACGCGGTTGCGGGAAAGCTCACCGGCGTGTTCAACGGCAATGGCGCGGTGATGGCGCGGCGGATGCAGCAGGCGGTGATGCGCCAGTCGCGGCTCAAGATCCCGCTGCTCTTCGCCGCCGACGTGATCCACGGCCACCGCACCATCTTTCCGGTGCCGGTCGCCGAGGCAGCGAGCTTCGATCCCGATCTGGCGATGCGCACCGCGCGCATGGCCGCCTATGAGGCCGCCGCGGCGGGGATCGACTGGACCTTCTTCCCGATGGTCGACATCGCCCGCGACCAGCGTTGGGGCCGGACGATGGAGGGCGCCGGCGAGGACACGTTGCTCGGGCAGATGTTCGCCGCGGCGCGCGTCCGCGGCTTCCAGGGCAGGAACCTCGCCGATGCCGACGCGGTGATGGCGTGCATCAAGCATTTCGCCGCGTACGGCGCGGCGGAAAGCGGGCTCGACTATAACAGCGTCGACCTGTCGGAACGGACGCTGCGCGAAGTGTACCTGCCGCCGTACAAGGCGGGGTTCGACGCCGGTGCGCTGAGCGGCATGGCCTCGTTCAACGAGATCAACGGCGTGCCCGCGACCGGCAACGCCTGGCTGATGCAGCAGGTGCTGCGCGACGAGTGGAAGTTCCCCGGCATCATCGTCTCCGACTATACCGGTGACGAGGAGATGATCGCCGCCGGCTTCGCCAGGGACGGCAAGGACGCGGCGCGCCTCGCCTTCCTCGCCGGGGTCGACATGAGCATGCAGTCGAACCTCTATGCGCTGCATCTCGCCGACCTCGTCCGCGAAGGCGCGGTGCCGCAGGCGACGCTCGACCGGTCGGTCCGGCGCGTGCTGATGGTCAAGCACCGGCTCGGCCTGTTCGACGATCCGTTCCGCCGCATCGACGCCAAGCGCGAGACGGCGCGCTCGCGCACCAAGGCGGCGCTGGCGCTGTCGCGCGAGGCGGCGCAGAAGTCGATGGTGCTGCTCAAGAACGACGGCGACCTGCTGCCGCTCGATCCGGCGCGGCGGATCGCGCTGATCGGCCCGTTCGCGAGCGGCCAGCACGATCTCAACGGGCCGTGGGTCGTCTATGGCGACAACAATCAGGCGATCGATCTCGCCACCGGCGTCAAAGCGGCGGGCGCGCGCGCGGTCAGCGTGACGCTCGGCTCGGGCGTCGAGGCGCCGCTCGCCGGCGGCATCGACGCGGCGGTCGCGGCGGCGCGCGCTGCGGATGTCGTCGTGCTCGCGATCGGCGAAAGCGAGACGATGTCGGGCGAGGCGCAGTCGCGCACGTCGATCACCGTGCCCGCACCGCAGATGGCGCTTGCCGAGGCGGTCGCGGCGACCGGCAAGCCGATCGTCGTGCTGCTCAAGAACGGCCGCGGCCTCGCGCTGGAGGGCGCGGTCCGGGATGCGCCGGCGATCCTCGTCACCTGGTTCCTCGGTTCGGAGACCGGGCATGCGATCGCCGACGTGCTGTTCGGCAAGGTCGGGCCGTCGGGCCGCCTGCCGCTCAGCTTCCCGCACGAAAGCGGTCAGGAGCCTTATTATTACGCGCATAAGGCGACCGGCCGGCCCGCCCCCGACGGCCCGCGCGAGCCGTACAAGGCACAGTGGCGGACGTCGCCCAATGCCGCGCTCTACCCCTTCGGCCACGGCCTCACCTACGGCAAGGTGAGCTATGCGGTGCCGGTGGTACCCGCGACGCTGGCATGGGACGGGCGGATCGAGGTGGCGGCGACGATCACCAACACCGGCAGCCGCGCCTGCGAGGAGCTGGTCCAGCTCTACATCCGCGACCGCGTCGCCAGCATCACCCGGCCGGTGCGCGAGCTCAAGGCGTTCCGCAGGCTCGCGCTCGCCCCCGGTGCCAGCGAGACGGTGCGCTTCACGCTGACCCGCGCGCAGCTGACCTTCCTCGGCCAGGACCTGCACCCGACCGTCGAGCCGGGGCTGTTCGACGTGTGGATCGCGCCCTCGGCGCAGGCCGACGGCGTGCATGGCAGCTTCACGCTGACCCGCTAGTCGCGCTGTCCTGGCGGGCGCGGGGTGCGGCGGGCGGGGCGGCAGCGGCCGTCCCGCTCGAAACCGGCAAATAGATCAGCCGTGTTGACCATGATGCTCTTGGCCCGCATCATCGGGTTCCGCAGGAGCACGACACGATGAAACGGCTGATACTCGCTGCGATCCTCGCCACCGCGCCGGCCGGTGCCGGCCCCGCCCCCGCGCCCGCCTTTCCGGTGACGATCGAGGTCGACGCGGGCCGGCCCGGCGCGGCGGTCGATCCCGTCTGGCGCTTCTTCGGCGCGGACGAGCCCAATTACGCGACGATGAAGGACGGGCGGACGACGCTGGCGACGCTCGGCGCGCTGGCGCCCGGCCGCGTCTATTTCCGCACGCACAATCTGCTGACGTCCGGCGACGGCACGCCCGCGCTCAAATGGGGGTCGACCGGCATCTACAGCGAGGATGCGGACGGGCGCCCGGTCTATGACTGGACGATCGTCGACCGGATCTTCGACACCTATCGCGCGCGCGGCGTCAAACCCTATGTCGAGCTCGGCTTCATGCCCGAGGCGATGTCGACCAAGCCGATCCCCTATCAGCATGACTGGCGGCCGGGCAGCGGCACCTTGCGCACCGGCTGGGCCTATCCGCCGCGCGACTATGCGCGCTGGGAGGAACTGATCCACCAATGGGTGCGGCATTGCATCGACCGCTATGGCCGCGCCGAGGTCGCCAGCTGGTATTTCGAGACGTGGAACGAGGCGAACCTGCCGCAATATTATTGGGGCGGCAGCCGCGAGCAATTCTTCCGCCTGCACGATGCCGCCGTCCGCGGCGTCCGCCGGGCGCTGCCGGAGGCGCGCGTCGGCGGGCCGGACAGCGCCGGCGCGGGTGACGATTTCCTGGGCGCGTTCATGGCGCATGCGCAGGCCGCCGGCACGCCGACCGACTTCCTCTCCTTCCACGCCAAGGGACAGCCCGAGGTCGTCACCGACGCGACCGGCAGCCATGTCCGCATGGGCCTCAGCACCCATCTCAAGGCCGCAGACCACGAATTCGCCGCGATCGCCGCCAATCCGGCGTTCCGGTCCAAGCCGATCATCATCGGCGAGTCGGATCCGGAAGGCTGCGCCGCCTGTCAGGGGCCGGCCAACGCCTATCGCAACGGCACGATGTATTCGAGCTATACCGCCGCCGTGTTTCCGCGCCTGCTCGCGCTGGCGCAGCGGCGGGGCCTGTCGCTGGCCGGCATCCTGACCTGGGCGTTCGAGTTCGAGGATCAGCCGCCGTTCGCCGGCTTCCGGCAATTGACCTCGAACGGCATCGATCTGCCGGTGATGAACATGTTCAAGCTGTTCGCCAAGATGACCGGCCGATACGTGCCCGCCACATCCGACCATCAGCTCGACCTCGATACCGTCATGCGCGATGGCGTGCGCGGTGCGGCGGACGTCGGCAGTGTGGCGAGCCGGGACGAAAGCTCGCTCGCCGTGCTCGTCTGGCATTATCACGACGACGACCGGCCCGGTCCGGACGCGGCGGTCCGTCTGCATCTCCGCCGCCTGCCGCCGGCTCTGTCGCGCGGCGCGCTGGTGACGCAATATCGGATCGACGACCGCCACGCGAACAGCTTCGCCGCATGGCGCGCGATGGGATCGCCGCTCGCGCCGACCGACGCGCAGCGCGCGACCCTGCTCAAGGCGGCGGAGCTGACGACGCCCGACGCAAGGCCGACCCGGCTGGCGCTGCGCAGCGGGACGGCCGATCTGGCGTTCGATCTGCCGCGTCAGGGCGTGACGCTGCTGATGGTGACGCCGGCGGCGCAATCCGGTGCGACGACACGGCGGCCGGTCGCCGGGTAGACCGCGCCTGCCCTCCTCGTCGCCGGCCGTCGACGGGAGCGAACGGCCATGCCCCGATCATCGACAGGCGACGCCCGGTCGCGTTAGGGATATCTCTCCACCACCACAGGGGGCCGACCTGCAGTTCCTCAACACCCGCCGCGCGTTGCTGCGCTCCGCCATGCTCGCGCCGCTGGGGGTCCGGACGATAGCGCAGGCCGGTGCCGCCGGCAGGTCGGCGGAGGCCGGCCTCGGGCGCGGCATCGCGCTCGATCTCGCGCGGCGGCGGGCGACGCAGCTTACCCGGTTACACTACGACCTGTCGCTCGACGTGACGGCAGCGGCGGTCGCGGTCGGCACCGTCGCCATCCGCTTCGATCGGGTCGCTTCGGCCGACGATCTGATCCTCGACTTTCGTGGCCCGACGCTGGCCGATCTGACGGTCAACGGCCATCCCCTGCACATCGGGCCGCGCACCGACGGGCATCTGGTCCTGCCGGCGCGCCTGCTGACGAAGGGCGCCAACCGCGTCACCGCGCGGTTCGAGACGCCGATCGCCGCCTCCGGCGCGGCGATCATCCGCTATCAGGACGACAAGGACGGCCAGACGTATCTCTACACTTTGCTCGTGCCGTCCGACGCCAATCTGCTCTTCCCCTGTTTCGACCAGCCCGACCTCAAGGCGCGGTTCCGCTGGACGCTGACCGCGCCCGCCGGGTGGACGGTGATCGCCAACGGCGCCTTGGAGGGACAGGAGACGACATCCGCCGGCACCCGCTGGCGGTTCGCCGAGACCGAGCCGATCTCCACCTATCTCGCCGCATTCGCCGCGGGCCCGTGGACACGCTGGACGTCGGCGCCCGCGGGCGAGCGCCCGATCAGTCTTTACGGCCGCGCCTCGCGCCGGGCGGAAGTCGATGCCGAGGCGCAGATCGCGACCAACCGCGCCGCGGTCGGCTGGCTCAGCCGCTGGTTCGATATCCCCTTCCCCTTCGCCAAGCTCGACCTGCTGCTCGCGCCCGCCTTCCCCTTCGGCGGCATGGAGCATGTCGGCGCCGTCTTCTACAATGAGGATCGCTTCATCTTCCGCGAACCGCCGACGCTGCCGCAGCGGCTGGCGCGCGATGCGACGATCTACCACGAGATCAGCCACCAATGGTTCGGCGACGACGTCACCATGCGCTGGTTCGACGATCTGTGGCTGAAGGAGGGCTTTTCGACCTATATGGCCGCGCGTATCCAGGCCGAGCTCCAGCCGGAGAGCAACGCCTGGACCACCTTCCTGCTCTCGACCAAGACGCCCGCCTATCGCGCCGATGCGACCAGCGGCACGCAGGCGCTGTGGCAGCCGCTCGACAATCTCGATGCCGCCAAGAGCAATTACGGCCCGATCGTCTACAACAAGGCGCCGGCGGTCATCAAACAGCTCGCCTTCCTCGTCGGCGAGGCAGGCTTTCGTCGCGGCCTCAACCGCTTCCTGACCGACCATGCCTATGGCAACGCGACCTGGCAGGATCTGCTCGGCGCGGTCGGTGCAGCCTCGGGCGTCGATCTGACCGCCTTCGGTCAGCACTATGTCCTGCGTGCCGGGCTGCCGCGCATCGACACGCAGCTCCGGCTGGCGGGCGGCAGCATCGCCTCGCTCGCCCTCGTCCAGCGGCCGGCGCGGTCGCTGCCGGACGACCGGGGCGGCGCGTGGCCGATGAAGGTGCGCGTGCGGCTCGGCTATCGCGACCGCGCCGACGTGGTGCTCGACGCGACCTTCGACGGCCAGACCGCCACCGTGGCGGCGGCAGCGGGACTGCCCGTGCCGGACTATGTCTGGCCGAACGACGACGATCAGGGCTATGGCCTGTTCCTGCCCGATAACCGCACCGTCGCCTGGATCGTCGCGCAGGTCGGGACGGTGTCGGACCCGCTGCTGCGCGCCATGCTGTGGAGCGCGATCTGGGACATTCTGCGCGAAGGCCGTTTCGCGCCCGCCCGCTACGTCACCATGCTGCTCGATCATCTGCCCGGCGAACGCGACGAGCAGATCTCGCGCACCATCCTGTCGCGCGGCGCCACCGCGCTCGACCTCTATTTGCCGGAGGAAGGCGCTGCACCGCTGAGAGGCCGCTGGGAACAGGCGCTGCTCGCGCGCATCGACGATCCTCGCCTCGGTTACGGCCTGCGCAAGGATGCGCTCGACCGCCTGATCGCGACCGCGCGCACGCCGCTCGCGCTGACGCGGCTGCGCGACCTGCTGGCCGGCCGGGCGACCTTGGTCGGTGCCGCGATCCGTCAGCCGACGCGCTGGGCGATCGTCCGCCGCCTGATCGCGATCGGCGCACCCGACGCGACCGCGCTCTACGCGAGCGAACAACGGCTCGACCAGTCGAGCGAGGCGGTGAAGGACGCCTTCGTCGCGCGCGCCGCGACCCCCGACCGGTCCGTCAAATCATCCTATTTCACCCGCTATTTCGACGATGCGGCGCTCAACGAAGCCTGGGCGAGCGAAAGCCTCGGCGCGTTCAACACGATCGAACAGGCGACGCTCACCCTCCCCTTCCTCCGCCCGGCGCTCGACCGGCTGGAGTGGATCCGTCAGAACCGCCGGATCTTCTTCCTGCCCGCGTGGATCGAGGCGTTCATCGGCGGCCAGCGCGATGCCGCGGCGCTTCAGATCGTCGACCGGTTTCTCGGCGACCATCCCGACCTGCCGGTCGACGTCCGCCGCAAGGTGCTGACGGCGCGGGACGAGCTCGCCCTGACGGTGCGGATCAGAACGACGCGATACTGAGGCCGGCGGCTGACCGGTCAGGGCGCCGTGCCGCCCTGACCGGTCAGCCGGAAGACCTCCTGCAGCATCGTCTGTTCCGCCCCGGTCAGATGGGGGTTCCAGACGTCGAAGATCAGCACGATACGGGATTGGTCGCTGTCGTTCCACGCTTCATGCTCGATGGTATCGTCGAAGGCGAAGGCCTCGCCCTCGCGCCACGCACGGGTCTCGCCGCCGACGCGGAAGCGGCACGGCTCGGGCACGACGAGCGGCAGGTGGACGATCGCTCGCGTGTTGGTCACTCCGGTATGGGCGGGGATATGCGCATGGGGCCTCAGGATCGAGAAGAACGCCGTCGGCGCCTTGCCCGGAATGTCGCTCTGCGGCACGGCGGCGAGCGCGGCCGCCGTTTCGGGGCAGAGCGCGCAGACCGGTTCGTTCCGTTCGCCATATTCCCATAGGAAACAGGCGCTCCAGTCGGCATTGCCGTCGAGCGGCGACCATTTGTTCGCCGGCGTCCCCTTGTCCTGCCGGACATAGGGCCGGATCGCATCGCCGCCCGCCGCGACCAGCGCCAGCGCCTCCGCGCGGATCGCCGGCGCCTTCGCCTCGAGGTCGGCGAACCAGGGAAACAGCGCGCGGTCGAAGAACTCGTCCGCCGGCAGGAACGGAAAATGGATGCCGGCGCACTGGTTGGTGTAGATGGCGCGACGCCCCAGCATATGATCGACGCAGGCGGCCATGCGCGGCGACGGATTGCCGGCAAGCGCGTCGTCGATGCGGCGGCCGAGGGCGGCGGTATGATCGGCGAGATAGGCGCGCCCGCGTTCCAGCACCGTGTCGATGGCGGGCGGGCGTTCCGGCATCGCTGCGGCCATCTGCACCACGCCGGACCAGGCTTGCGCGGCGTCGATCTCGCGCCCGCACCGCTGGTGCAATTCCGCCATGCGCAGCTGCGCCGTGAAGTTGAGCCGGTCGATCGACAGCGCCCGCTCGAGCATATCGCGCTCCGCCGCGTCGTCGCCGATCATGCGATGGACCGTCGCCTGATTGATCCAGAGGATGACGGCCTGCGGATCCTCCGCCGCCGCGCTGGCGAAAAAGCCGAGCGCCTCGGCAAGCGCGCCGTCGGCGAGCGATCGCATGCCGCGGGCATTCAACAGCTGCGGATGCCGGGGCGAGAGCGCCAGGGCGGCATCGAGCAGCTGCCGCTCGCCGGCGGCATCGCCGCGCTCGCGGGCGGCGATCGACTGGGCCACCAGGGTGCGGGCGCGCGATGATAAGTCGGTCATTGTCTAAAGAAGCCTCGCGCAGCAGGGGCTTGGGATCAACGAAAAAAGGGGCGGCCCGCAGTGAGCCGCCCCTCCGCAACGATCGGTGCGACGCCAGCGCTTAGAAGCGCAGCTTGCCCGACACGTTGAACAGCCGTCCCAGGACGTCATAGGTCGAGGGATAGGTGTTGCCGCTGTTGAACGACGTCGAACCCGCGGTGGAGCCGACCAGCGGCGCCTTCTTGTTGAGCATGTTGCGCACGCCGAACGTGAAGGTGAGATGGTCGTTGACTTCGACCTGCGCGCTGAGGTCGAGGTAGTTGTACGCACCGATGCGGTTGAAGTTGTAGGTGCCGCCGGCGAGCGGGGTCGGCCCGGTCACGACGCCCGAGAACAGCGGCGTCGTCACCTGACGCAGCGCGGCGTCGGGGGCGAGGGCCTCATATTTCACCGCACCGATATGCCGCCACAACAGCGACAGCGTGCCCGGACCGAAGCTCAGGCTGGTACGCTGGTTCCAGGCGAAGGCCGGCTGGATCGAGGCGCAGCTGGTGCTGAAATAACCCACGCAATCACGATCGTACGACGTCTCCGACGCACGGAAGTAATTGTGGTTGGTCCAGGTGCCCTGGAAGCCCACGTCGAGGCCGATCTCGCCCAGCGTGCGCTTGTAGTTGGCGTTGAGATCGATGCCGTCGGTGCGCAGACGCCCGCGGTTGGTCAGCGGCTGCGGCAGGCCGGCGACCGACGCGGACGAGCCACTGAGGCTGCCGTCCGCCGAATTGCGGCGGATGCTGGTGCAGGCCGAGGACGCCGCCTGCGCCGCGGTGATCGATGCCGGGCTCGACCCGAAGCAGGCCGACAGGATGTCCGCCGGGGTCGCGAATGCGATCGCGTTTTCGATCTTGATGTTGAAATAATCGACCGCGACGCTCAGCCCCGGCACCACGCCGCGCGGCTGGATGACGACACCGACGGTATAGGTCTTGGCGATCTCCGGACGAATGTCGGGATTGCCGCCGCCGGTGACGTTCGGCTGGCCCGAGATCGGCTCGCTGATCGAACCGATGCTCGATGCGGGCGCACCCTGGTTGCGGCACGCCAGCGCCAGATTGGCGCTGGTCAACGGCAGCGCGCCGACGCAGGGGTCGAGGCCTGGCGACAGATTGTCGAGCCCGGTCGCCACCGGCGAGAACAGTTCGCCGATGTTGGGCGCACGCACCGCGCGCTGGTAGTTGCCGCGGAACTTGATCTCCTCGACCGGCTCGAAGCTGCCACCGACCTTGTAGGTCGTCGCCGAGAACTTCGGACTGTTGGTCGCCTGCACCTTATAGTCGGAATAGCGGACGCCCGCTTCGAGCGTCAGCGAGTGGAAGAACGGCTTGTCGGCGACGAGCGGCGCGATCAATTCGCCGAACGCCTCGCGCACGTCATAGCTGCCCGAGAAGGGCAGCACCGCACCGCCCGCACCGCCCAGTTCGCCCGGGCTGAGCGCATAGGCATCGGGCACGCGGCTGTAGCTGTACTTGCGATATTCGCCGCCCGCCGCGAAGGCGATCGGCTCGTTGGCGAACGGCGAGGTGGTGCCGAAATCGCCGTTGAGCACGGCCTTGGCCTGCGACAGCGCGGTGTGGACGGCGATGCTGCTCTGGCCGCTCAGGAAGTTCGCCTGGTCCGAGCTGATCGAACCGGCGGCGCCGAACAGGTTGACCGGGACGCAGCCATTGGCCGTGTTGTTGCAGGTCGTCGTGTTCGTCGCGTTGAGCGCCTGCTGGACACGGCTGCGCAGCACGTAGCCGGTCTGCGACTGGTTGAGGTCGCTCTCGCCATAGGCGCCCGACACGTCGAGCTTGACGTGATCGGAGAAGCGCAGCCGCAGGCCCGCCTTATAGTCGAACACCGTCGTCGTGTAGGTCGAGACGCGCGGCCCGAGCTCCACCGACCGGCGATAGACCGCACCGAGCGGGATCGCGGTGTTGGTGTTGCAGGTCGCGCCTAATGCGATGCCGTTCGCCAGACACAGCTGATCGCGGATCCCCGACGGCAGATAGGGGTTGTTGCCCGGAATGGTCAGGTTTTCGCCGAACACGCCCGACGGGGCGATGATCTGCTGCACCGTATTCTTCGAGAACAGGCCACGCGTATAGACTTCGAGATTGTCGTTGATCTCGTAATTGGCCTGGCCGAAGAAGTTGTAGCGCTTATACGGCGTCTGGAAGATGTTGTACGGGTTGAAATTGAAGCCGTTGTAGAAGGCGACGAGCCCGGTGCCGGCCGGATTGACCTGCAGATTGCCCGAGGTCGGCACGCCGGCGAGCGCGGCCTGCGCACGATTGAAGGTCAGCGTCGTCGGCACGCTGGTCCGCGACGAACCCGAGGCGACGCCCGATCCCGAATCGATGCCGTAGACGGAGATGTCGCGGGCGCCCTGATACAGCGGATCGGCTTCCTGATAGCCGAGGCTCAGCACGGCGTTGCCGCGGCCGTCGTCGAAATTCGCGCCGACGGTCAGGTCCGCGCGGAAGTAATTGGCATCGCCCTTCTCGGTGATCTGCTGGCTGGCCGAGGCCTCCATGCCCGAGAAGTTCTTCTTGGTGATGAAGTTGACGACGCCGGACACCGCGTCCGCGCCATAGCTGGTCGAGGCGCCGCCGGTCAGGACGTCGAGGCGCTGGATCAGCGCGGTCGGGATGTTGTTGAGATCGACGCTGCCGCCCGACTGAGCCGGCACGATCCGGTCGCCGTCCAGCAGCACGAGGTTGCGCTGCGAGCCGAGGTTGCGCAGGTTGACCGTCGAGAAACCGCCGGTGCCGTTGTTCACGGCCGAGCCGATGCCCGGCACCGAGCCGGGCAGTTCGCGCAGGATCTGCTCGACATTGTTGACGTTGCGCAGCGTCAGTTCGTTCTCGGAGACCACGTTGACCGGGCTCGACGAGACGAGATTGGGGTTGCGGATCAGCGTACCGGTGACGACGATGTCCTGCCCTTCCGCGGCCGGCGGCGGCGTATTGGGATCGTCCGTCTGTTGCTGGGTTTCCTGCGTGGCGGGCGCCGTCTGCGCCAGGGCCGGCGACGCGACGAGCGCGACACCGACGAGCAGGGTCGAGTTGAGCAGATAAGAACGATGGCGTCGCGTCATAATTACCCCTTTGATCGCCGCTTCCCGTAAGTCGGCGCAGCGCCGTGCCTTTTTGGCCGGTCGCAGCAGATCAGTCGCAGGGTCGCGAAACGTTCACAATATTGAATCGCCCATCTGTGACGAAGACAAATCAAACGTGACATTTCAGTCACATCGTATCATCTTGCCGCCCATCATCCTACGTCATTTACCTAATAGACCCTGACCTAATATTCCTTCTGAAAGGTACGTCATGCTGTCCATCATCCTCTTTGCCATGGCGTCCGATCCAGCGCCCGGCCGGGACTTGCTGCAAAAGATGAGCGACTGTCGAACCATCAAAATCGATGCCGAACGACTTGCCTGTTACGATCGTACCGTGGTGGCGATCGATGACGCCAAGACGAAGAAGGATTTCGTCGTGCTGGAGCGTGGCGAGGTACAGAAAGCGAAGCGCGATCTGTTTGGCTTCTCGCTGCCGTCCATTCGCCTGTTCGGGGACGGTCAAGCGGACGAGCCGCTGAAACAACTTGTCGGCGTATTGCAAACGACAACCGGTCTGCCGGGCGGGCTGATGCGGTTCACATTACAAGGGGCTGGCATGTGGGAGACGACCGAGGCTACGATGGTCGGGCTGCGCCAGGGCGATACCGTGACGATCAAGGCGGGATCGTTGGGCAGCTATGTCGCGACGGCGCCGGGGCGGCGGTCGGTGCGGGTGCGTCGCCTGCGCTGAGCGGTCCTCGAATCGCGCTCCCCCACACTGGTTCCGGATCGAATCACCATGACATCACATGCCGTTATCGCCGCCCTGCTTCTCGCCGCGCCGGCGGCGGCCGCCACGCCGGGCGCGCCGGCGATATCGGCCGACCGCCTCTCCGCCGACGTCAAGGTGCTGGCGTCGGACGCCTTCGAAGGTCGCGCGCCGGGCACCGCGGGCGAGACGAAGACGGTCGACTGGCTGGTCGCGCAATTCAAGGCGGCAGGGCTCGAACCCGGCGGTCCCGACGGCGGCTGGACCCAGCCGGTGCCGTTGATCCGCACCCGGCTCGGCGCCGGCGCCGTCACCGCCAACGGCACCGCATGGACGAGCGCGCGCGACGTCTATCTGTCGACCGTCCGCCCCGTCGACCGCGCTACGGTGAGGAACGCGCCGATGGTCTTCGTCGGCTATGGCGTCAGCGCGCCCGAGCGGCAGTGGGATGATTTCAAGGGCGTCGACCTCACGGGCAAGGTCGCCGTCTTCCTCGTCAACGATCCGGATTTCGAAGCGACCGCCGGGGAGGATGCCTTCGACCGCTTCGGCAATCGGCGCATGACCTATTACGGCCGCTGGACGTACAAGTTCGAGGAGGCGGCACGGCGGGGGGCGGTCGCCGCGCTGATCGTCCACGACACCGCCGGCGCCGGCTATGGCTGGGCCACCGTCACCGCACCCGGTGGCGAGAACTACGATGTCGCCGCGCCGTCCGCGTCGCGGGTGACGTTGCAGGGGTGGATCGCGGGTGAGGCCGCAACCCGATTGTTCGCCGACGCCGGGCTCGACCTCGCCCGGCTGAAGGTCGCGGCGCGGCGCGCGGACTTCCGGCCGGTCACGCTGAAGGGCAGCGGCTTTTCCGCCGATCTGCCGGTCGCGGTGACCCGCGCCGAAAGCCGCAACGTCATCGCCAAACGCACCGGACAGGGCCGTCCCGACGAGACGGTGATCTACGGCGCGCATTGGGACGCCTATGGCGAGGGCGCGCCGGATGCGTCGGGGCGACGGATCCGGCCCGGCGCGAATGACGATGCGCTCGGGGTCGCCGGGGTGCTCGCGATCGCCCGCGCCGCCGCCAAGGCGCCCCGCCCCGCCCGGACGCAGGTGTTCGCGCTGTGGACCGGCGAGGAGCGCGGCCTGCTCGGCTCGGAAACCTATGCCGCGCATCCGCTGTTTCCGGTCGAGAAGACGGTCGCCAATCTGACGCTCGACATCCTGCAGACGGCGGGGCCGTCGCGTGACGTGCTGCTCGTCGGCGCCGGCCAGAATGCGCTCGAGGCGCGCCTTACCGCCGCCGCGGCGGCGCAGGGCCGCACGGTGACGCCGGAGGCCCTGCCCGAACGGGGCCTGTTCTACCGCGCCGATCATTTCTCGCTGGCGCGGCGCGGCGTGCCGACGCTGCTGCTGATGGCGATCAGCGGCGCGCCGGATCTGGTCACGGGCGGCCGCGCCGCGGGGCAGCGCTGGCTGGACGACTATATGCGCTGCTACCACCAGACCTGCGACGCCTGGTCGCGCGACTGGAAGCTGGACGGCGCCGCGGCGGACGTCGATCTGCTGCGCCGCATCGGCTTCGATCTGGCGGCGGGCGACGTCTGGCCGACGTGGAACGCAGGCTCCGAGTTCAAGACGGTCCGCGACGCGAGCGCGGCGCAGCGGCCGGGCGGCTAAGGCACCGCTCCGCCGCCCCGCCGCGCGATCAGGCGCGCGCGGCGATCCAGTCGTCGACCTGCCGTTCGAGCACCGACAGCGGCAGCGAGCCGGTGCCGATCAGCAGATCGTGGAAGGATTTGATGTCGAACTTCGGGCCGAGCGCGCGTTCGGCCTTGCGGCGCAATTCGATGATCTTGAGCATGCCGATCTTGTATCCGGTCGCCTGCCCCGGCAGCGTGATGTATCGGCGCACCTCCGACCGGGCCTGATCCGGCGAGGCGCGCCCGCTCGCGACCATATAGTCGACCGCCTGCTGTTCGCTCCAGCCTTGCGCATGCAGCCCGGTATCGACGACCAGGCGCGCGGCGCGGAACAGCTCCGCCTCGAGCCGCATAAAATCCGACGCGACGTCCGGATAGGCGCCCATCTCCTTGCACAAGGCCTCGGCATAGAGGCCCCAGCCCTCTCCGAACGCGACATAGCGCGTCGCCTGCCGGAACTTCGGCCCGCCGCTCTGCCGGACCTGGATGTCGCCTTGCATGACATGGCCGGGCACGCCTTCGTGGCACATCAGGTCGACGATCGCGTCGGGCGAGGGATCGTCGGTGGTGCCGAGCAGATGGACGTAGACGCGGCCCGGTCGCGCGCCGTCGCGGCTCGGCCCGGCGGCATGCGCGGCGCCGCCCGCGACCTCGCTGAACGAGGGTTCGCGCACCACCTCCATCCGATATTCGGGCAACGTGCCGAACAGCGGCGCGAGCAAGGTGCGGTTGCGCGCGATCACGGCGTTGGCGTTGCGGAGATAGTCGGCGCGCGAGGCGTCGGTCCACGGCTGCGGCGGCCGGCGCCTGGCGCGATCCGCATAATAAGCGACCCGGTCGGCAAAGCCCGCCTGCCGCGCCAGCGCATCCTGTTCGCCCTCGATCCGCTTGACCTCGTCGAGGCCGATGCGGTGAATCTGGTCGGCGGTGAGGTCGGTGGTGGTGTTGAGCCTCAGCGCCGCCGCATACCAGGCCTGGCCGTCGGGCAACGTCAGCGCCCCGACCCGTCCCGACGGCGCGGTGGCGAGGTCGCCGTCCGCCCAGGCGATCACCCGCTGATAGGCGGGTCGGATCGTCAGCAATGCCGCCTGCGCGTCGGCGAGCAGGGCCTGCGCTTCGGGCGCGGTGATCTTGCCCGCGGTCTGCAGGCGCGACACCTTGGCCTGCGCATCGGCCCATAAGGGCGAGGCGGTGCCGGCGTCGAACGGCGCCCCGGTGACGATCGCGCGACTGCCGGCGATCACCCGTTCGATCTCGAACCGCGGCGCGCGAATGCCCGCGCGGTCGGACACCCGGCTCTGCGCGATCGCTTCGTCGAGCACCGCCGGGATCGCCCGCAGCCGCGCGATATAGCCGCGCATGTCGGCGGCATCCTGGACGGTGTGCGTGTTGATCAGGAAATTGGGGAGCTGCGCGTGCAGCGAATAGAGGAACGAATAAAAGGGCGGCGACCATTGCCGGTAACGGTAGGCGAGTTCGGCGCGATCGAGCTCGAACGCCCAGATGTCGTAATTCGCCTGCGCCGCGGGCGACAGGCGCGCGCGCACGAACTGCGCCTTCATCCGTGCGACGCTCGCCCGCCGCGCGACGAGCCGCCGCAGGGCCGCGGCGTCGCTGATGTCGTCGAGCCGGTCCTGGCCTTCCTTCATGCCCAATTGCGTGGCGAGCTGCGGGCGGTCGCGCAGCTCGGCGGCGAATTCCTGATCGAGGAAGGCGTAGAGCCGCGCATCGTCGGCGGCCGCGGCGGGCGCAATGGCCTGCGGCGGCGCGACGGGTGCGGCGGCGAGCGTCGGCGCCGCGAGCAGGACCAGGATCGCGGCGCGGTGGGAAGATCGGATCACATGGGTCTCCGGATGAGGATAGCCGCAGCGGGCAAAGGGAGGTCGGCGCCAGCAGGAGGCAGCAGCCTCAGCCGGCGTAGACCTTGATCAGGTCGTAGAGATAGTCGCGCCCGCTATAGACCGCCTTGACGATCGCCCGCTCGTTGAGTCCGTGCGCGCCATTGCCGTCGGGATCGCCGTACAGGCCCGGCGGTCCGTAGGAGGGGATGCCGATCGCCTCGAGATAGATGCCGTCGGTCGCGCCGGTCGACATCAGCGGCGCCAGCGGAACGCCCGGATAATAACGCGCGAGCAGCTTTTCCGCCGGCCCGACGATCTTGGGATCGAGCGGCGGCGGCACCGCGGCGGGGCCGCGATCGTCGACCTGCTTCACCGTCATCCGCGGATCGGCGACGACCGTCGCCAGCGTCGCGCGCACCGCATCGGACGAGACGCCGGGGAAGATGCGGCAGTTGATGTTGACCCCGGCACGCTGCGGCAGCGCATTGTTGGCATGGCCGCCGTCGAGCAGCGTCGCGACGCAGGTGGTGCGCAGCATCGAATGATAGCTCTTGTCGCTGTTGAGCAGCGCCTCCGCCGCATGGTCGGTGGGATCGGCGGCGAATTTGACCATAGCCGCGCCCATCGCATCGCCGCGCGCCTTGCCCGCGACGCGGAAATAGGCGCGCGTCGTATCGGTCATCTGCACCGGAAAGTCATAGTCGCGGATCCGGCCGATCGCGTCGGCGAGTTCGTAGATCGCATTGTCGCGCACCGGCGCGGAACTGTGGCCCCCGGGATTGGTCGCCTCGATCCGGTAATTGACCGCGGCCTTCTCGCCGACATGCATGTTGGCGATCACCAGCCGTCCCTTGCCGTCGGTCCGACCGCCACCGCCCTCGTTGAGCGCGAATTCCGCCGCGATCAGATCGGGCTTGTTCTCAGCGAGCCATTTGACGCCGTTGAACGCCCAGCTGGTCTCCTCGCCGCAGGTGAGCGCCAGCTTGATCGTCCGCTTGGGCGTATAGCCGCTCTGCTTGAAGCGGATCATCGAATCGACCCAGATCGCGTCCATCGCCTTCATGTCGGACGTGCCGCGGCCGTAGAAATAGCCGTTTTCCTCGACCATCTTATAGGGATCGCGCGTCCAGTCCTCGGCCTTGGCGACGACGACGTCGATATGGCCGATCATCAGCATCGGCTTCATCGTCTTGGACGAGCCCGGCAGCACCACGACGATGCCGCCCTCCTTGGGATGATCGGGCACGGCGAAGCGCGTGATCGCCGCGTCGGTATAGCCCGCCGCCTTCAGCCGCCCCTCCACCTTGTCGGCGAGCGCGGTGCAGCTGCCGGTGGTGATGCTGGTGTCGGTCTCGACCATCTCCTGGTAGAGCGCGCGGAACGCCTGCTGATCGGGTCGCAGCGTCGATGGCGGGGCGGGCGCGACCTGCGCGCTCGCCGCCAGCGGCACGGCCAGCGCCGCCGCCCCGAACACGATCCGATGCCCCAGTCTCATGATATGTCCCCCAACGATTGCAGACCATAATGCACGATCGGCGCGCGGCCGGAAGCCGCCGGCCGGTTTTTATCGCTGCGTGAACAGCGCTTTGGGCAGCACGACATGGACGCCCTTGTTGCGATCGACCAATTCGGTAACCTCGACGTCGCCGGCGACGCTGACCAGCATGTAGGCGTCGTCGCGGCTCATGCCCTTTTCGGCGACGAGGAAGTCGATCATGTTGCGCAGCGCCTTGCGCGTCGCATGGCTGAGATCGTCGTCGAAGCCCATCGCGATATAGGCCTTGGGCGTCTCGGCACGCGGATAGGCGATCGCCGTCTTCTTGTGCAGCACGAATTCGAACGTGCCGGTCAGCGACGTCTCCAGCGCGGTGATGTCGACCTCGCCATTCCCTTGCGCGGCATGACCGTCACCGGCCTGGAACAGCGCCCCCGCGGCGTGAACGGGCAGGAACAATGTCGTCCCCGCGACCAGCGCCTTGTCGTCCATATTCCCGCCGTTGATCGTCGGCGGCGCGGAATCGTAGCGGCCGAAGGCGGGCGGCGGCGCGACGCCCATGCTGCCGAAGAAGGGCGCCAGCGGCACCTCGACCCCCGGCGCGAACCGGCCGATCATCCGCTTGGCGTCGAGCGGCACGATCTTCATCCGCGCATAGGGGAAATCGTCGGTGAGGAATCCCGCGCCGTAGCGAAAGGCGTTATAGGCATAGGGAATGGCGAGATCGATCTTGCGGATGCGCACCTCGAGCATATCGCCGGGCTCCGCGCCCTCGATCGCGATCGGGCCGGTGAGGATATGCCCGCCCGGCCCACGCGCGCTCGCCGGCACGCCGTCATAGACGGCGCGCAACGCCGGCTCGACATCGGCCGGCGCGACGCCCGCCTTCTCCAGCCCCGCCGGGCTGTTGGTGAGCAGCGTGTGGATCACCACCGTATCGCCCGACCGTATCGTCAGCACCGGCGTGTCGGTCGCGTCATAATGGCCCCAGGCGACCGTCTGCGGCGTCGCCTTCAGCTCATAGGTCGCGGCGGCGGCCGGCATGGCCGTCGCGGCGAGCAGCGCCGTCATCCAATATCGCATCGTCATCCCCCTCAATAGGCCAAAGCACAGCCGTCGGCGCGCATCTCGCTCGCCGCGGCATAGACGCGGGTGTCGCCGTCCATCCGATGCTCGACGCATTCGTAGCGGCCGAAGCCGCCGTCGGGCTCGCCGATCGTCCAGCCGATCTCCGCCAGCCGCTGCCGCGTCGCGTGCGGCACGCCCGTCTCGAGCCGCAGCAGGCCGCGCGGGCCGAGCCCGGCGGCATCCTCCCCCATCGACTGCGACGAGCCCTCGTGATGCCAGCGCGGCGCATCGCCGGCCGACTGGATCTCCAGCCCATAGTCGACCCGGTTGACGATGATCTGCGTCTGGCCCTGCGGCTGCATGTCGCCGCCCATCACGCCGAAGCTCATCCACGGATCGCGTCCCCGCGTCGCGAAGCCGGGGATGATCGTCTGGAACGGGCGCTTGCCCGGCGCATAGATATTGGGGTGGCCGTCCTGGAGGCTGAACAGCTGGCCGCGATCCTGGAACATGAAGCCGAGGCCGTCGGCGACCAGCCCCGATCCCATGCCGCGGAAGTTGGACTGGATCATCGACACCATCATGCCGTCCGCATCGGCGCAGCTGAAATAGGTGGTATCGCCATGGCTCGGCGCCTGTCCGGGATAGACGGGATCGAGGATGCGATCGGGCCGGATCAGCTTTGCGCGCTGGCGCGCATAGTCCTTCGAGATCAGCCATTCGACCGGCACCTTGCTGAACCGCGGGTCGGCGTAGAAGCGCGCGCGGTCCTCATAGGCAAGCCGCTTGGCCTCGGCCTGGAGATGGATCGACAGCGGCGACTGGAAACCCGCCTCGCCGAGGTCGAACGTCTCGAGGATGTTGAGCATCTGCAACGTGGCGATGCCCTGCGTATTGGCGCCGAGCGCGTGAACGTCGACGCCGCGATAGCCGGTACGATGCGGCTCGACCCATTCGGAATGGTGCGCCGCCAGATCCTCATAGCGCAACCAGCCGCCGATCCGCTTGAAATAGCGGTCGATCGTCCGCGCGATATCGCCGGTGTAGAAGGCGTCGCGGCCACTGGCGGCGATCGCGCGATAGGTGCGGGCGAGATCGGGATTGCGGAACACCTGCCCCGCCGCCGGTCCCTTGCCATCGGCGAGGCCATAGGTGCGCAGCGCGTTCGCCGTCTCTTCGATGCCGTTACCCGGCCGGCGGAACGCCGCCATGCTGCGGCGGATGTAATAGGCGATGATGTCGGGCACCGGCGCCCCCGCCTCGGCATGGGCGATCGCCGGCTCGAACAGCTGCGCCCACGGCAGCCGCCCGTAGCGCCGGTGCATCGTCCACCAGGCATCCACCGCCCCCGGCACCGACACCGACACCGCGCCGAGCGGCGGCAGCGCGCCGCCCCGCGCCCGCGACCGCACCGTCTCCAGGCTCAGCCCGCGCGGCGACGCGCCCGATCCCGCCAGTCCGACGACCTTGCGCTGCCGGGGGTCCCAGATCATCGCATAGGCATCGCCGCCGATGCCGCTCGACGTCGGTTCGAGCATGCCGAGACAGGCGTTGATCGCGATCGCGGCATCCACCGCCGAACCACCGCGGCGCAGGATGTCAATTCCCGCCTGCGTCGCCAGCGGGTGCGCGGTGCCGGCGGCGCCGTGCAGGCCGTAGACGGCGGTGCGCGACGCGAAGCTCGCGCCGACCGGGCGATCACCGGCGGACACGTCGGGGCGCAGGAAGCGATCGGCGCCCGCCTCCCATCGGGGCGGCAGCGCCGGCGCCGCCGGTGACCGCGCGCCCCCCTGCCCCGGCCCCGGCGCGCCCTGTCCGCCCGGCACGCCGCGGCCGTCCTGCCCCGCCGCCGCGCCGGCAGCGGGACCCAGCGCCGCCGCCGGCAGGGCGGCAAGGAACGTACGACGATGCATGATGGATCTTCCCGACGTTGATCGCTGATCCTCGCGAGCTTCGCCCGCGTGCACAAGGGGTTGCTTGACGTAGCTGCGATAGGGCGGCCGCCGGCGCGCAACCGGCTTGCACAGGTCGATCATCGTCGCCTAGCGTGCCGCGTTTCGGGCCTCCTATCAGGATCATCGGCATGGATCGTCGCGTCTTCATCATGTCCACCGCCGCCACCGCCGGGTTGAGCCTGCTGCCCGCCCGATCCGCCCTCGCGCAGGCCGCCCCTGCCAATGCGACGCCGGCGTCGGCGGGTGACGCGCGGCTCAACGCCGCCTTCGATCAGGTGCTCGACGAAACCGTCCGTCAGTCGCCCGAATTCGCCACCTCGCTCGGCCTCGACACCGGCAAGAATGCCGCCCTGCGCCACACGCTCGGCGACAACAGCTACAAGGCGATCGCCGACGATCTCGCCCGCAACCGCCGCGCGCGTGCGCTGATCACCGCGGTCGATCCCGCCTCGCTGTCGCCGCAGGCGCGGATCGATCGCGAGGTCGTCCTCTACAATATCGAATCGAACATGGTCGGCCCGGAGCGGTTCGGGCTCGCCTCGCCGCAGGGGCCCTATCCGATCTCGCAGCAGGACGGTGTCTATTTCTCGCTGCCCGACTTTCTCGCCTCGACCCATCCGGTCAAGACCGCGGACGATGCGGAGGCGTATCTCGACCGGCTGGCGCTGATGGGCCGCCAGCTCGACAATGAGACCGAGGTGCAGCGGCGCGAGGCGGCGAAGGGCCGGGTCGCGCCCGATTTCTCGCTCGATCTCACGCTCGGCCAGATGGCGAAGCTGCGCGCCCCCGCGCCCGCCGACAGCCAGTTGGTCCAGTCGCTGACCCGCCGCACCGCCGCGGCGACCATCCCCGGCGACTGGCAGGCCCGCGCCGCCAGGATCGTCGCCGCGCAGGTCTATCCCGCGCTCGACCGGCAGATCGCGCTGCTCCGCGCGCTGCGCCCGAAGGCGCGGTCGGCGGCCGGCATCTGGGCGATTCCCGACGGCGCGGCGATCTATGCCGCCGCCCTGGCGCAATCGACGACCACCGATCTGTCACCCGAGGCAGTTCATCGCATGGGCCTGCAACAGGTCGCGGAGCTTACCGCGCAGCTCGATCCGATCCTGCGCAGCCAGGGGCTGACGCAGGGCAGCGTCGGCGCCCGCCTCGACCAGCTCAACCGCCTGCCCGCGCAGCTCTTCGCCGACAGCGATGCGGGCCGCACCGCATTGCTCGCCAGCCTCAACGCCGGCGTGCGGGCGATGCAGGCCCGGCTGCCGCAGGCGTTCAGCAATCCGCCCAATGCGGCGCTCGAGATCCGCCGCGTCGCGCCCGAGATCCAGGACGGCGCCCCCAACGGCTATTATTTCCGCGCGCCGCTCGATGGCTCGCGCGCCGCCATCTACTGGATCAACCTCAAGAGCGTGAACGACTGGCCGAAATACACGCTGCCGAGCCTGACCTATCACGAGGGCGTGCCGGGCCATCACCTGCAGATCTCGACGGCGCAGCGCGCGCCGACGCATCCCTTGCGCAAGATCGCCTTCTTCAATGCCTATCTCGAAGGCTGGGCGCTTTATGCCGAACAGCTCGCCGACGAGCTTGGCGGCTATGCCTCACCGGTGGAGCGCGCCGGCTATCTCCAGTCCTTCCTGTTCCGCGCCGCGCGTCTGGTGGTCGATACCGGCATCCACACCAAGCAGTGGACGCATGACCAGGCGACACGATACCTCGTCGACACCGTCGGCTTCGCGCCCGGCCGCTCGCAGCGCGAGGTCGAGCGCTATTGCGTCTCGCCCGGTCAGGCATGCAGCTACAAGATCGGCCACGCCGCCTGGCTGCGCGCCCGCGAAACCGCCAGGACGATCGCCGGCGACCGCTTCGATCTCAAACATTTCCACGACGTGCTGGAGGCCGGCGCCATGCCGCTCTCGATGCTGCAACGGATCGTCGAGGAGCGCGCCCGCGCGATTTGACCGGCGCGGCGGATGGGCGTGGTCAGCGGCCTTCATGCAGAGATGCGGTTCGGGCGCCTGGCCTAGCCGCCGTTTCCTCCGGAGATCGCAAACAGGCCGCCCACGCCGAGAGCGTAGAGGACCAGCACCGTCAGGGAGTCGATCCCCATCCGCAAGATCTGCCGCTTGGGCCGGAAGATCAGGCCTGCGGCGTAGACGCAGGTCAGCAGGACACCGAGACCTGCGAGATAGATGTCGCTGGCCTGCGCGTCTGGCAGCACCGCCTTGCCGGAAATGACGACGGCCACCAGAAAGAGGACGGGGAGAAAGGCATTGCCGCCGAAAATATCGCTGACCGCGAGCTGATAGTCCTTCATCCGGACCGACGCGATACCGGTGGACAATTCGGGTAGCGACGTCGCCGCCGCCAGTACCGTCGCGCCGAACAGGACCCCGCTGAGCCCGATGGTCTCGGCGATGGCACCGCCGCTACGTTCCAGCAGCACACCGGCCGCCAGCGTGGCCAGCGCAGCCGCGCCGAAGACCAAGGCGACGCGGACCGTGCTCTCACCCTTCCGACCGGATGCAACGTCCTTCTTGGCCTGCGAGTGACCCTTGGGTTCGTCCTGGCCATCGGGTGCGGTGCCGCTCGCGTCGTGCCATGGCAGCCCCTTACTGGCTTTGCTGGAGAGCCAAACGCCGATCACCCACAGAACCGCGATCAACACCGCCCCGGGAGTCAGGCGGGCCGCGATCAGCGTACCGGGCAATTGCGTCGCCATGATCGCCACGATCAGCACCGCGACGACCAAAACGGCTTCCACGACCAGCGTGAGGCTGGCGGCACGGTAGGTCAGGGGCATTCGTTCCGTCATGGCGACATCCATCGCCACGAGCACGACCGTCTGGATCGCGATGCCGCCCAGGATGTTGCCGACCGCCACCCCCAGATTGCCAGCCAATGCCGCACTGACCGTGATCGCGATCTCGGGCAGGTTGGTGGCGACGGCGAGCACGATGATGCCGCCCAGCGCCTTGCCGAGATGAAGCCGCGAGGCGAGGATGTCGGTGGTATCAGCAAGTTTCACGCCGGCGACCCAAATCACGCCCGCACAGCCGGCAAAGATCGCGAGCAGGACCGGTAGGCTGAGACCGTTTAACATGCGTGACTTTCGATGTGCCTGCGAGCGACAGGCGATCGACCATAGCGAACCGGCTGAACAAGCGTTCCTGGACGATCCAGCTTTCAATACGGGGCCGGTTGCACGACCGATGCGATCGTGTCGGTCACCGCGCCGACCACCACATCGCCTCAACTGCCGGAACCGGACCGATTCCAAGCAATCAGAGGATCGATCGTCCGCAAATATTTGCTGAGTGTATCGCCCGCCCGTACGTCTCACCATCATGCGACTGGTACGATCCGATCCGGCGGGGGGCACGCCCGACCTGCTCGCGGTGCTGCGGCAGATGCGGCCGGCGCTGCTCGCCTTCTTCCTGCGCCGCCTGCACGATCGTACGCTCGCCGAGGATCTGGTGCAGGACATGTTCGTGCGGATCAGCGGCATGGACGGACGCGTCGCCGGCAATCCCGAAGGCTATATCTTTCAGACCGCGGCCAATCTGTTGCGCGATCACGTCCGCCGCGAGGCGACGCGGGTGCGCTATATCCAGTCTTGGGCGGAAGACGGCAGCGCCGACGTCGACACGTTCGACGCCGAACGCCTGCTCACCGCGCGGCAGAGCGTGGGCTGCGTCGCGACGACGCTTGCCACCCTGCCCGACCGGACCCGCCAGATTTTCATCCTCTACCGGCTCGAGAACCTGCAACGCAAAGCCATCGCCGCGGCGTTCGGCATCTCGGTCAGCGCGGTCGAGAAGCATATCGCCAAGGCGATGCAGGCGCTGCTCGCGAATGCGGAGGAGCGGCGATGAGCGGCGACGCGGCGATGGCCGACCGGGAGGCGGCGATCGGCTGGTGCATCCGGCTCGACGCAGGCGACCTCAGCCCCGCCGAACATCGCGCCTTGCGCGATTGGCTCGCCGGCGATGCGAACCGTCAGTCGCATCTCGATCAGGCGCTGGCGCTATGGGCGGGGATCGAGGCGGACGCCGAGACGCCCGAGCTGATCGCCTTGCGCCACGAGGCCCGCGACGCGATGGCGTGCGCCGCCGCGCGGCGTCCGCTCGCCATGCTGCGCCGGACGCTGTGGCAGGCGATCGCAGCGGCGCTGGCGCTGGTCGCCGTCGCATTGGCGGCCTTGCTCTGGCAGCAGCAGGGCGGCGCCGTCTACAGGACCGGGATCGGCGAGCGGCGCGTCGTCGCGCTCGCCGACGGTTCGCGACTGTCGCTCGACGCCGACAGCGTGGTCTCGACCGCCTTCACCGATCAGCGCCGCGACCTGACGCTGGTGCGCGGCCGCGCGCGCTTCAAGGTCGCCAAGAACCCGCTGCGCCCCTTTGCCGTCCACGTCGGCCGCGACGTGGTGGTCGCCACCGGCACCGAATTCTCGGTCGAGGCGCTGACCGGCGAAATCCGCGTCGGCCTGTTCGAGGGCCATGTCGCCATCCTCCGCGATGCCGGGCGCGGCCCGGTCGCGACGCTGGCCCGCCGCGGCGACCGGCTCGTCCCCGCCGAGCGCGCCCTGGTGCCGGGCAGCGAACTGCGGCTGGCGGCGGGTGCGGCCGCGGCGTCGATCACGCCGCTCGCCGCGGGGGACGGGCTCGACGAGGGGCAGCTGAGCTTCACCGCCGAACCGCTCGCGATCGCGGCGGAGCGGATGAACCGCTTTGCCGGCGCGCGCCGGATCGTCGTCGCGCCGGCGGTCGCCGACCTGCGGATCAGCGGCGTGTTCAACGCCGGTGACAGCGACGCCTTTGCCCAGGCGGTCGCGGCGACCCTGCCGACCCGCGTCGAAACCGGTCGCGACACGCTCACGCTCGTCGCGCGCTAATAGCCAATCCCATACCAATCTGCAGGACAGGTATTAATTTCGCGCAACGTGCTGAGCATCCGGAGCCCTCGTGCGTCATAAAAACACAACATAAGAGGGGTTTCGATACATGGCCGGATGTCGCCATCTGTTCACCGCCGTCAGCCTGGCGGCCCTCGCCACGATGACGATCGCATCGCCTGCCGTCGCGCAGCAGCGTCCGGTTCGTATCGCCATCAAGGCGCAATCGCTCGGCCAGGCGCTCCGCATGTTCGGGCGGCAGGCGCATATCCAGCTCGCCTTTGACGAAGCGCTGCTCGGCACGCGCACCGCCCCCCCGCTCGTCGGCAGCATGACCGTCGAGACAGGGCTGGACCGGCTGTTGCAAGGCAGCGGGCTCGCCGTCGCGCGGACGCCGCAGGGCGTCTATGTCATCAGCCGCGCCGCGGGCCTGGTGCCGGCCGCGTTGACCGCACAGAGCGATACGGTCGGCCCGGTCGATGCGCAGGCCGATCGTCAGGACGATCCGAGCCCGGATGGCGAGGATGTCGTCGTCACCGGATCGCGCATCCGCTCGAAGAACCTCGTCGAGACCGCACCGGTGACCAGCGTCGGCCAGGCCGAGATCAAGCTGCAATCGGCGTTCAGCGTGCAGGAGGTGCTCAACCGCGTACCCGCGATCAAGAACAGCGACACCAATCTGTCGAACGGCAATGGTCGCCAGCAATTCGATTTTCACGGCCTCGGCACCAACCGCACGCTGACGCTGATCGACGGTCAGCGGATCGGCGTGACCGAAGGGATCGACGCGTCGGTGATACCGGTCGGGCTGATCGAGCGCGTCGACCTGCTCACCGGCGGCGCTTCCGCGGTCTATGGCTCGGATGCGATCGGCGGAGTCGTCAACTTCATCCTGCGCAAGGATTTCGAAGGGCTCAACGCCAATATCAACTACGGCTTCTACAACGCCGACAATCGCGACAACATCGCCGCCCAGGCGGCACGCAATTCGGGTTTCGCCGTGCCGACCGGCGCGCGCAACGACGGCGGCCGGTTCGACGCCAATATCAGCATCGGCCACAATTTTGCCGGCGGTCGCGGCAATATCGCGCTGTTCGGGGCGTACAGCCAAGTCGAGCCGGTGCTCGCCACCTCGCGCTCCTTTTCGGTCTGTCCGATCACGCTGTCGGGCCAGACCGTGGTCTGCGCCTCCCCCTCGTCGGCGACACCGGCCGGTTATTTCCAGGCGCTGTCCGGCCCCGCCCAGACCGGCGCCATCTTCACCAATGCCGCCGACGGCGCGCGTGCCTTTGCCCCGTATACCGGCACCAACGGCTATAACTACAACGACGCTTTCTATTTCCAGCGTCAGAATACCCGCTACAACGGCGCGGTCTTCCTAAACTACGAAGTGTCGCCGGCGATCCAGCTCTACGCCAACGGCCTGTATCTCCGGTCGGACGCCACCAGCCAGTCGGCACCGGCGACGATCCAACCCGGGTCGGTGGCGTACAGCATCAATTGCGACAATCCGCTGCTGTCTGCGCAGCAGGCGCAATCGCTGTGCGGCACGGCGGCGGGCACCGCGACCAGCGTCACCACGGACGTGCGCTATCGCTTCAGCGCGCCGCAGATCACCCGTTCCCGCAACGAAATCTATCGCGGCGTCGCCGGCGTCCGCGGCGATCTCGGCAGCGCCTGGCATTATGACGTCGGCGGGGTCTATTCGACGACCCTGTATCGCCAGCGCCAGCTCAATCGCGTCGATCCGGTCAAGGTCGCCAACGCCTTGCAGGTGGTGGACGTCAATGGCGTCGCGACTTGCGCCGCAGCGGCGAGCAATCCCGGCTGCGTCCCGCTCGATATCTTCACCACCGCCGGGCCGAGCGCCGCGGCGATCGACTATGTCTCCTATCCCGAAGGCGGCGGGCTGTTCCGTGAACGCTACGAACAATGGGTCGGCAATGCCAATATCACCGGTGACCTCGGCGAATATGGCATCCGCAGCCCGTTCTCGAGCAAGGGGGTGAATGTCGCGCTCGGCACCGAATATCGCAGGAACACCTATCGCTCCAACCCGGACGCCGCTTATACCGCAGCCTTCGGATCGACGGCCAATAGCCTGTCGAACCACGCCTTCGACATCTATGGCGAGATCAACGTGCCGCTGGTCAGCGACCGGCCGTTCGTCCGCGATCTGAGCTTCGGCGCGGCGATCCGCGGCTCCGATTATTCCGGCGTCGACAAGATGCGCTCGACCTACAAGATCGACGGCAGCTGGCGCCCGGTCGAGGACCTGCTCCTGCGCGCCAGCTACAACAAGGCGACGCGCGCGCCGAGCATCTACGAACTCTCGTCCAACGCCTCGGTCAGCTACGGCACGCTCGACGCCAATACATTGGGCGATCCGTGCGCCGGTGCGACGCCATCCGCCAGCCTCGCCGTCTGCCAGAGAAGCGGCGTGACCGCCGCGCAATATGGCACGATCCCGCAATGTCCCGACAATCTCTGCACCGTCCGCAACGGCTCGCAGGGTCTCGTCACCCCGGAGATCGCCCATACCTATACTTATGGTCTGGTGGTGACGCCGCACTGGCTGCGTGGCCTGTCGCTCACCGCCGATTATTACAGCATCCAGATCGAAAACGGTATCGGCTATTATCGCGCGATCGATTTCCTGCAGACCTGCGCCAACACGGGCTACGACTTCTTCTGCGGCCAGCTCGTCCGCAATGCCGACGGCAGCCTGTTCAGCAACACGGGATCGACGAGCGGTTACATCAATCAGGGCTACAGCAATCTCGGCAAGACCAACGCGCGCGGCTTCAACTTCTCGGCCAATTACGATCGGCGGCTCGGCGGCTGGGCGAAACTGTCGACCAGCTATGTCGCGACGTTGCAGACCGCCAAGGGCGGCGACCTCGGCCTGCCGGACACCGACTTCAACGTCGTCGGCCTGTTCGGCCCCTATGCCGGCCAGGGCTACCGCCGCTACCAGCATAATGTCCGCGTAACGCTCGCCTCGCCGGACAGCGCGAAGACGCAGGGGCTGGTGTCGCTCAACTGGCGGCACAATTCGGGGCTCAAGAATTCACGGCTCGACGGCAATCCGATCTTCGGCGCCGACGATGCGAGCGTTCCCGACGCATACAAATATCTGCCGGCCTATGATCTGTTCGATCTCAGCACCAGCGTCACCGTATCGCGCAGCCTGACGCTGCGGGTCGTCGTCAACAATATCTTCAACACCAATCCGCCGGTGCGGCCCAGCCCGCCGCTCGAAGCGGCGGAGCGGGTCAACACCTCGCCGTCGGTCTATGACGCGCTCGGCCGATCGATCAACATGGGGGCGACACTCAATTTCTGATGATCCTCACCCCGGCGCCGCACCGGCCGATGCGTCGCGACGCGAGTTGCTCGTCGGGGGCGGTGCGGCCTTCCTGCTCGGCCTGACCGCCGTGGACGGGGCGGCGCAGGCCGGCGAGCCCGCCGGGCGGCGCGGGCATCGGCTGGTCGCCGCCACGCCCGCCAGCGAATGGCTGCTCGGCCACCCGGTCGGCAACGGCCGGATCGGCGCGATGATGGGCGGCGCCGTCGCGCAGGAGGTGATCGCGCTCAATCACGACAGCCTGTGGTCGGGCCAGCCGGCGGAGCGGCCCGACCATGACGGCCGCGCCGCACTCGCCGCGGTGCGCGACGCGGTCTTCGCCGGCGATCCGCGCGCGGCCGACCGGCTGAGCAAGCGCCTGCAGGGCGCCTTCAGCCAGAGCTATGCGCCGATGGCGAACCTGCTGCTCGACCTGCCGCACGATGCGCCGGTCAGCGACTATCGCCGCGAACTCGATCTCGACCGCGGCATCGCCACCGTTTCCTACCGCTGCGCCGGTACGACGTTTCGCCGTGAACTGTTCGCCTCGCATCCCGATCAGATCCTCGTCCTGCGCCTCACCGCCGATCGCGCCGGCGCGCTCGACGGCCGGATCACGCTGGCGACGCTATTGCAGGGCGAGGCGGTCGCGCAGGACGACCGCGTGACGCTCACCGGCAAGGCGCCGACACGCTGCGCGCCGGACTATCGCGACGTCGCCGATCCGGTCGCCTATTCGGACCGGCCCGGCCACGGCATGGCCTTTGCGACGATCCTGTCGGTCGAGACCACGGGCGGCCGCGTCGCGAGCCGGGGCGATGCGCTGCACGTCACCGGCGCCGATGCCATCGTCATCCGCATCGCCGCGGCGACCGGCTTCCGCGGTTTCGACCGCATGCCCGACACGCCCGCCGCGACCGTCGTCGCCGAGGCGACGCGCGTCCTGGCGGCCGGCGGCAGACCGTTCGCGACGCTGCGCACGCGCCATCTGCGCGATCATCAGGCGCTCTACCGGCGCACCGCGCTGGCGTTGACCGATGCGGCGGACGATGCGGAGGCGGCGCAGGTCGAGCGGCTGTTCCACCTCGGCCGCTATCTGCTGATCGCCGCCTCGCGCGTCGGGACGATGCCCGCCAACCTGCAAGGCCTGTGGAACGCGAAGCTGCGGCCGCCGTGGAGCTGCAACTACACCACCAACATCAACGTGCAGATGAATTACTGGCCGGCGGAAAGTTGCAATCTCTCCGAATGCCACCTGCCGCTGATCGATCATATTGAGCGGCTCGCCGTCAATGGCGCGCGCACCGCGCGCACGCTCTATGGGCTGCCCGGCTGGTGCGTGCATCACAACAGCGATCTGTGGGCGATGACCAACCCGGTCGGCGAAGGCGCGGGCGACCCCAATTGGGCGAACTGGCCGATGGGCGGGGCGTGGCTCACCCGCCATGTCTGGGACCATTATCAGTTCACCGGCGACCGCCGCTTCCTCGCCGAGCGCGGCTTCCCGCTGCTGCGCGGCTGCGCCGACTTTTGCGCGGCATGGCTGGTCGCGGATCCGGCCGGCGCGCGACTGACCACCGCACCGTCGATCTCGCCGGAGAACCTGTTCGTCGTCGCGCCCGGCCAGACCGCGGCGATCAGCGCGGGCTGCACGATGGACCTCGCGCTGATCCGCGAGCTGTTCCGGCATTGCATCGCCGCGGCCGCGCTGGTCGGCGACACCAGCGATCTCGCCCCGCGGCTGACCGCGCTGCTTGACCGGTTGGAGCCCTATCGGGTCGGCCGCTACGGCCAGTTGCAGGAATGGTCGCAAGATTATGCGGAGCAGGACCCCGGCCACCGCCACGTCTCGCATCTCTACCCGCTCTATCCCGGCGCCGAGCTGACGCCGCAGCGCACGCCGGCGCTGGCGACCGCGGGCGCCGTGTCGCTCGCACGACGCGAGGCGCATGGCGGATCGAGCACCGGCTGGAGCCGTGCCTGGGCGACGGCGATCTGGGCGCGGCTCGGCCGGCGCGAGGATACCGCCCGGTCGCTGACCGCCTTCCTCGGCCATGCGGTCGCCGCCAATCTGCTCGACACGCATCCGATGCAGCCGCGGCCCGTCTTCCAGATCGACGGCAATTTCGGCATCACCGCCGCCATCGCCGAGATGCTGCTGCAGAGCCACGACGATGTCGTCGCGCTGCTGCCGGCGATGCCGGCGGGCTGGCGATCGGGCAATGTCACCGGCCTGCGCGCACGCGGCGGCCATACCGTCGACATCACGTGGCAGCCGGACGCGATCCACGCCACGGTGACGGCAGGCGGCGATGCGCTCGTCCTGCGCGCGCCGCCGGGCTTCGCCGTGGCGACGATCCGACAGGGTCACCGCCGCTGCGACTTCGGGCGCGGTGACGGCGTCACCCGCGTGCGCACGCGGCGCTGGCTGCGTTATGCGATCACCCTGCGTCCTGTGCCGCCCGCTCCGGCGACTGCGGCCTGACCGAACCTCCTTTCAGGACCTTTCATGCCGATCCTATCGCGTCGCACCCTCATGGCCTCGGGCCTCGCCAGCGCGGGCATCAGCCTCGCCCAGGCCTCACCGCCTGGGCCGGCCGCCCCGGCCCCCTACGGTGCGACGCCCTCGCCCCGCCAGCTCGCCTGGCACCGGCGCGAGCAATATGCCTTCGTCCACTTTTCGATCAACACCTTCACAAATCGCGAATGGGGCTATGGCGACGAAAGCCCGGCGCTGTTCGACCCCACCGACTTTTCGGCCGATCAGATCGTCGATGCGGCCAAGGCGGGCGGCTTGCGCGGCCTCATCCTCACCGCCAAACACCATGATGGCTTCTGCCTGTGGCCGACCCGGCTTACCGAGCATTGCGTGCGCAACAGCCCGTTCCGCGGCGGCAAGGGTGACGTCGTTCGCGAATTCGAACGGGCCTGCCGCCGGGCTGGGCTCGCCTTCGGCCTGTATCTGTCGCCATGGGACCGTAATCATGCCGATTATGGCCGGCCCGCCTATATCGATTATTACCGGCGACAGATCGTCGAGCTCTGCACCCGCTACGGCCCGCTGTTCGAATTCTGGTTCGACGGCGCCAATGGCGGCGACGGCTATTATGGCGGCGCGCGCGAGACGCGGAAGATCGACGCCGAGGCCTATTACAAGTGGCCCGAGATCGTCGCGCTGGTGCATCGCCATCAGCCGATGGCCTGCACCTTCGAACCGCTCGGATCGGATGCGCGCTGGGTCGGCAATGAGGATGGCGTCGCCGGCGATCCCTGCTGGCCGACCATGCCGAACCACAAGCCGAGCCAGGCGGAGGGTAATGCCGGGCTGCGCGACGGCCCGCTCTGGTGGCCGGCAGAGACCAATACCTCGATCCGGCCGGGCTGGTTCTACCATGAAGACGAGGATTCGAAGGTCAAGGATACGCAGCGGCTGGTGCGGCTGTACGACGAGTCCGTCGCGCGCGGCACCAATCTGATCCTCAACCTGCCGCCCGACCGGCGCGGCCGGCTCGCCGACATCGATTGCGCGGTGCTGCGGTCGTTCGGCGATGCGCAGCGCGCCACCTTCGCGAACGATCTCGCCCGGGGTGCCGTCGCGCAGGCCGACCATGTCCGTGGCAGCGCCTATGCCGCGGCGCGGGTGCTGGACGGCGATCCGAGCAGCTATTGGTCGACGCCCGATGCCGTCCATACGCCATCGCTGGTCCTCGAGCTGCCGCCCGGACGCGCCTTCGACCTGATCCGCTTGCGCGAATGTCTGCCGCTCGGCGTGCGCGTCACCCGCTTCGCGATCGATCTCGACCGCGGCAGCGGCTGGGGCGAGGTCGCCGCAGGTGCCTGTATCGCCGCGCAACGCATCGTCCGCCTGCCCGCGCCCGTACAGGCCCGTCGCCTGCGCCTGCGCATCACCGAGGCGCCGGCATGTCCCGCGATCAGCGAGATCGCCCTGTTCCGGCAGGTGACCCCACTGCCGGTCGCGCGCCCTGCCGCGCCCGATCAGAACGCGGTCTCACCGGCGGAGTGGACGCTGGTGTCGAGTTCCGCGCCGGATGTGCAGGCGCTGTTCGACGCGGATGCCGGGACGGTCTGGCGGATGCCTGTGTCGGGCGGCCCGGCAGAGGCGGCGGTCACGCTTCGCTTCCATACCGCGCAGCGCCTCGCCGGCTTCATCCTGACGCCTTCACGCGCCGTCATGGACGATGCCGCGCCGCCCAAACGCTATACGGTCGAGGCCAGTCCCGACGGCAGCAGGTGGCATCCGCTCGCAGACGGCGAGTTTTCCAATATCGTCAACGCACTGTCACCGCAGCATATTGCCTTCGCGTCCCGTGCGGCTGTGACATGGCTGCGCTTCGTCTTCCACCAGACCGCACGGCCCGCCGGCGCTATCGCGATCGCCGATCTTTCCATCCTGAGGCGTTGAGCGTGGGGTCTCGCCGCTGTGTGACCGTGACGGTGACGGTGACGGTCGCATGGCGGCGCAACCATTCTCCTGCATCGGCCTGACGTCTCGGCTCTCCGCGAGGCGCGGCCAGCCTATGGCTGGTCCATAAGGTGCGCCCCCCCCCGGCGCCCCGGGGCAGGTTCGGGAAGACCCCACCAAGGTCCGGGCGAAAGAAACCTCGTCGAGATATCGCGATGACCCGTCTGTCGACAGACGCTACGGGCAGGTGATCGTGCTGACCGCCCGCTTCGAGACGTAGAACGACGCGCCAGCCAGGCGAAGCAATCCGATACAGGATCGAACGCTGACAGGCATTCGGCTTGGATCGACGAGGCAACGGCCAAATCATCGTGCACATTGCGCCCGGAGGCTGGAATGGGCCGCGGTCAATCCGGCGTCGCCGGCCGTGCCGCGCGCCGGTCGTCACAGGTGCGGTCATGCGGCTTACGACGGCAGCAGGCTGGCCCTCAGGAGCCACCACCCATGGCGATCGCGCGTGGGGGAGCAGACACCCGTCCCGCGCGTTCTGCCAGCGTAACGACAGGAGTCGGATGTGATTGTGAAATTGGGTCAGTTATCGATAGTCGCCTTGCTCCTGGCGGGATGCAGCATCAGCGTCGCCCCCGACAATCAAACGACGAGCGCCACTACGGGCGCATCCGCGGCCGCCGCGCAATGGACCAAAGAGACGCGCGAGCAGTTGCGCCAGGCGATCGACGCGCGGGCGGCGCACGGGCTCGACCAGATGGCATTCGCCAGCAACGCAGGTGACGAGGCCGGCGTAACGCAGCAGGCGCTCGCCTATGCCGCCGCCCTGGCGCGCGGCGCCACCGATCCGACCAAATTATACGAGGTGTATACGGTGCCGCGGCCCAATCCCGACCTGCGCGCCGGGCTGGCCAATGCGCTGCGCGCCAACGACGTGAAAGGCTGGCTCGCCAGCCTCGCGCCAGCCGATCAGAATTACACGCGCCTGTCGAAAGCCTATCTCGCGCTGCGCCAGCAGCCCGGCACGCCGACCCCCGCGATCCCCATCAATGGCGAGGCGATCAAGCCCGGCGCGGTCGATCCGCGCGTCGCGACGATCGCGCGTGAACTGGTGATCCTCGACTATCTCGATCAGCGATCGGCGCAGGGCGATCGATATACGCCGACGATGGCCAAGGCGGTGCAGCAGATGCAGGCCGATTACGGCATGAAGCCCGACGGCGTCATCGGCAGCGCGGTGCTCGCGATCCTCAACATGTCCGATACCGATCGCGCGCGCGCCATTGCGATCGCGATGGAAAGGCTGCGCTGGCTCGAACGGACACCGCCCGCGACGCGGATCGACGTCAATCTCGCGGCGGCACGGTTGACCTATTGGCGTGACGGCAAGATCGCCGACAGCCGCAAGGTCGTGGTGGGCGAACCCGACCGCGAGACGCCGCAACTCGGCTCGCCGATCTTCCGCCTCGTCGCCAACCCGACCTGGACGATCCCGCGCTCGATCGAGGGTGAGACGGCGGCGAAGGGCGCGGCCTATCTCAAGGCCAACAATATCGCGCGCAAGGACGGCTGGTTGGTGCAGCAGCCGGGGCCGAAGAATTCGCTCGGCCTCGTCAAGTTCGACATGCTCAACGACCAGGCGATCTACCTGCACGACACGCCCGCCAAGCAGCTGTTCGCGATGATCCAGCGGCAGCGCAGTCACGGCTGCGTGCGCGTCGACGACGCGCTCGGTTTCGCTGAAATCCTCGCGCATGACGAGGGCGTGACCGATCAATGGCATCAGGCACGCGCCACCGGCAAGGAGACGTTCGTCAAGCTGCCCAAGCAGATACCGGTGCGGATGCTCTACCAGACGGTGCTGTTCGACGATGCCGGCGAACCGATCGTGCGCAACGATCCCTATGGCTGGGATGACCGGGTCGGCGCGGCGCTGGGCTTCAAGGCGGGCAAGGCGCTACGCGTCGAGACCCGCGCCAGCGACGAGGGGCCGTGAGCCGCCCGTCGCGCGTCGTGCATCCGGGAACGGATAGCGCGACGCGTCGCTGCCTTGACGACGATGGCGTCGCGCAGCGATCCGCGCGGTCGATCCCGTAAGGGCAAGGGGTGCGATGTTCACGAGCGAAAGCGGCTGGATCCACCTTGCGACCAATGCCGTCGAGATCGTCGGCACCGCGATCATCGTCGTCGGCGCGTTCGCCACGCTGGGGGCGTTCCTCATCGGGATGATCAAAGGCGCGACCGACCGGGCAGTATTGATCGCCGATTTCCGATCGGGACTTGGCCGGTCGATCCTGCTTGGTCTGGAGTTTCTCGTCGCGGCGGACATCATCAATACAGTGGCGGTCGAGCCGACATTGGAGAGCCTCTTGGTCCTCGCCGGCATCGTCTTGATCCGGACCTTCCTGAGTTTCTCGCTGGAAGTCGAAATAGACGGGCGCTGGCCGTGGCAGAAACGCCGGTCGGCCCGAGCGACGCCCTCTGCCGGCGACGCGGAAGACTGATCCGACGCATCTGCGAGCCCATCAGCTTGCCCCGCCCGGCACGCGCGCGGGTGGAGCAGCAGCGGGAGCGGCTGCTGGGGTGAGGCCAGGCCGTCGGGAACGCACGAAAGCCCCGGGCCGTGGGGGCTGGGGCATTGGTGGTGTTTTGGGATGGTTGCGGGGACAGGATTTGAACCTGTGACCTTCAGGTTATGAGCCTGACGAGCTACCGGGCTGCTCCACCCCGCGACACTGGGTGTTGTGCGGGGTTGTGCCCGGCACGGTGTGCCTCTCTGTGGGAGAGGGTGTGTGAATGGGTTCTTGTATATTCATCCGCCGGCTACAATGCCTGGCGACGACCTACTCTTCCATCGCTTGAGCGATAGTACCATTGGCGCAGTCGGGTTTCACGGCCGAGTTCGGGATGGGATCGGGTGGGACACCGACGCTATAGCCACCAGGCAATGGAGCGGGCGGATGAATCTCGCATCGAAGTGGGACTTCGATGCGGGAGTGCCGAGGGTCGTCTGGCGATTGCCTTGCGGCGGGCCATCGGATCCCCGGTTGGTTCAAAATCGATGCGTGCACTTATTGTTTCAGCTGGGAGTGTATCATCCGCCTCATGCAACCCAAGGTTGTCATTGATGGTGTGTAACTCTCAAGCGCGACTAGGACAATTAGTATCGGTTAGCTCCATGCGTTACCGCACTTCCACATCCGATCTATCAAGGTGATGGTCTTTCACCGTCCTATGAAATCTTATCTTGAGGGAGGCTTCCCGCTTAGATGCTTTCAGCGGTTATCCCGTCCGTACATAGCTACCCTGCTGCGCCGTTGGCACGACGACAGGTACACCAGAGGTACGTTCAACCCGGTCCTCTCGTACTAGGGTCAACTCCTCTCAAATTTCGACGCCCACGGCAGATAGGGACCAAACTGTCTCGCGACGTTCTGAACCCAACTCACGTACCACTTTAATTGGCGAACAGCCAAACCCTTGGGACCTGCTCCAGCCCCAGGATGTGATGAGTCGACATCGAGGTGCCAAACAACCCCGTCGATATGAGCTCTTGGGGGTTATCAGCCTGTTATCCCCGGCGTACCTTTTATCCGTTGAGCGATGGCCCTTCCACGAGGGACCACCGGATCACTATGACCGACTTTCGTCTCTGCTCGACTTGTCAGTCTCGCAGTCAGGCGGGCTTATGCCATTGCACTCTAACAGCCGGTTTCCAACCGGCCTGAGCCCACCATCGCGCGCCTCCGTTACTCTTTAGGAGGCGACCGCCCCAGTCAAACTACCCGCCACAGAGGGTCCCTGCACCGGCTAACGGTGCGAGGTTAGACATCAGAAAACAACAGGGTGGTATTTCACCTATGGCTCCACGCCGGCTGGCGCCAACGCTTCAAAGCCTCCCACCTATGCTACACAGTTCTTTCCTAATGCCACTCTGAAGCTGCAGTAAAGGTGCACGGGGTCTTTCCGTCTAACCGCGGGTACTCCGCATCTTCACGGAGAATTCAATTTCGCTGAGCATGTCCTGGAGACAGTGGGGAAGTCGTTACGCCATTCGTGCAGGTCGGAACTTACCCGACAAGGAATTTCGCTACCTTAGGACCGTTATAGTTACGGCCGCCGTTTACCTGGGCTTCATTTCAGAGCTTGCACCCCTCCACTTAACCTTCAGGCACCGGGCAGGCGTCAGGCCCTATACGTCGTCTTGAAGCCGACTTAGCAGAGCCCTGTGTTTTTGCTAAACAGTCGCTACCCCCTGGCCTGTGCCCCCAGCAAGAGCTTGCGCTTATGCTGGGCCTCCTTCTTCCGAAGGTACGGAGGCAATTTGCCGAGTTCCTTCAGGACACTTCTCTCAAGCGCCTTGGTATACTCTACCTGACCACCTGTGTCGGTTTCGGGTACGGTCTATACGGTGGGGCTATTTCCTGGAACAGTTTCGAAGCCCGGCCAATCCGTTAAGGCCGAACAACTCACACCATCCGTCACACACCACCAGGCCCACGAATATTAACGTGGTTCCCATCGACTACCCCCTTCGGGCTCGTCTTAGGGGCCGGCTCACCCTGCGCGGATTAGCCTTGCGCAGGAACCCTTGGTCTTTCGGCGAGAGGGCATCTCACCCTCTTTATCGCTACTCATGTCTGCATTCGCACTTCCGATACCTCCACGACCCATTACCAGATCGCTTCACAGGCTTACGGAACGCTCCGCTACCGCGTGGCTTGCGCCACACCCTAAGCTTCGGTGTATCACTTGAGCCCCGTTACATCTTCGCCGCAGAAACCCTTGTTTAGACCAGTGAGCTGTTACGCTTTCTTTAAAGGATGGCTGCTTCTAAGCCAACCTCCTGGTTGTTTTGGGATTTCCACATGCTTTCCCACTTAGTGATAACTTGGGGACCTTAGCTGTAGGTCAGGGCTGTTTCCCTTTTGACGACGGACCTTAGCACCCGCCGTCTGTCTCCCGGATATCACTCCTAGGTATTCGGAGTTTGGTTAGAGTTGGTAGATCTCGCGACCCCCGCATCCATCCAGTGCTCTACCCCCTAGGGTGTCCATCCGAGGCACTACCTCAATAGTTTTCGCGGAGAACCAGCTATTTCCCGGCTTGATTGGCCTTTCACCCCTAAACACAACTCATCCGGTAACTTTTCAACGTTAATCGGTTCGGACCTCCAGTGCATGTTACTGCACCTTCATCCTGGTCATGCCTAGATCGCCGGGTTTCGGGTCTAATACTTCAAACTCAGTCGCCCTATTCAGACTCGCTTTCGCTGCGCCTACACCTAACGGCTTAAGCTTGCTTGAAACATTAAGTCACAGACCCATTATGCAAGAGGTACGCTGTCAGGCCTCAAGGACCCTCCAACTGCTTGTAGGCAATCCGTTTCAGGTACTGTTTCACTCCCCTCATCGGGGTGCTTTTCACCTTTCCCTCACGGTACTAGTTCGCTATCGGTCATGTACGAGTATTTAGGCTTGGAGGGTGGTCCCCCCATGTTCAGACAGAATTACACGTGTTCCGCCCTACTCGAGTCTTCCTACATCACTTTCGCATACGGGGCTGTCACCCGCTATGGCCCAACTTTCCAGATGGTTCTGCTAGTTGAATAGGAAGCACTGGCCTGGTCCGCGTTCGCTCGCCACTACTAACGGAATCTCGGTTGATGTCTTTTCCTCCAGCTACTGAGATGTTTCAGTTCACCGGGTTCGCTTCACGAAACCTATGTATTCAGTTCCATGATACCTGTTCCCGCCTAACCAGTTGCGCCCCCGGGCGACACGCATGACGCGTGCCGCCGAGCGGCTCAGCTGATTAAACGGATAGGTGGGTTTCCCCATTCGGAAATCTGCGGGTCAAAGGTTGCTCACACCTCACCGCAGCTTATCGCAGCGTGCCACGTCCTTCATCGCCTGTACATGCCAAGGCATCCACGAATTGCCCTTACCTCACGCTTGAGAGTCCACACCACCAACGACAACACTGGATCGCCATCCTCGAAGAGGGGCGACACGAAACTCGGCAGAGCAGTGCAGCGTGGTTCTACCAGACGCCTTGCGGCGTCATCCTGGTGCGGATGATTATAATCTCAGCCAAATAATAAGTGATTGAAGTCGGTATGGGAGACGCCCGCTCGATACCTGGCCCTTGCGAGCCAGCGCATCCGCGCTTCGCTTGTCCCAACCAACACCATCACGGCATCGATTTTAAGAACCCATTCACAATGTCAAAGAGGGAGGCTTGCTCCCAAATACCGCTGCCTTGCGACAGCGGATCTCGTGTCTTCATCAAACTGGATAATCGTCCGGGCGGAAGAATGGTGGAGCCTATCGGGATCGAACCGATGACCTGATGCTTGCAAAGCAACCGCTCTCCCAGCTGAGCTAAGGCCCCATGCGCCAGCAGCAAGACGCAATAGCGACGCTATTGCGCACGGCGGCGTGGCAAGGCCACAACGCCGATGATGGTGGGCCGAGTAGGAGTTGAACCTACGACCTCAC